>NZ_JAMOZL010000006.1 GCF_023667495.1 Dyadobacter sp. MSC1_007 | reverse complement strand
TTATAATACAGTACTAATCATTAAATACATTTTATATTCTATTAATTGTATAGTATTTTAAATACATTTATTACTTTTAGTTTTATATTAATATTTTTTTATATTTAATATTAATAATTAATTTAAACCTAATTATACTTTTAATACATATTAAACAGATTAACAGGCGAATACTTGCCCGAGTTAATCGACAAAAATCCGCTTTCGATCCGTCTCAGTCCCGGTAGTTACATTATATTTGAGTTTCGATCAAAAACTACCTCATGGAAAAACCCGTTCACAAGCTGTTCCTTCTTGACGCGATGGCGTTGATATACCGGGCGCATTTTGCATTCATCAAAGCACCCCGAATTACCTCAAAAGGACTGAATACCAGCGCCGTTTTTGGTTTTACCAACACCCTCCTGGAAGTATTGCAGAAGGAAAAGCCGACGCATATCGGGGTCGCATTCGATACCGCCGCACCTACCTTCCGCCATGTCCAGTTTGAAGCGTATAAGGCACAGCGCGAGGCACAGCCTGAGGATATTACAGTGGCTATACCGCTTGTGAAACGCCTCCTCAAAGGCATGTGTATTCCAATCCTTGAACTGGATGGTTATGAGGCCGACGACATCATTGGTACCATTGCCAAGGAGGCATCGACGGCCGGTTTCGAGGTTTTCATGATGACGCCGGACAAAGATTATGGTCAACTGGTAGAACAATATGTCCATATATACAAGCCTGCATTCCTGGGCAAAGGTGCCGAAGTGCTGGGGGTGAACGAAATTCTGGAACGCTGGCAGATCAAGCGCATCGACCAGGTGATCGATATCCTGGGCCTTATGGGCGATGCGGTAGATAATATTCCGGGTATTCCGGGTGTTGGTGAAAAAACAGCCCAGAAGCTGATCGCCGAGTACGACACGATCGAGAACCTGATCACCCATGCTGACGAAATTAAAGGAAAGCTAGGCGAAAAGATCCGCGAAAACTTCGACAAGGCGATCCTGAGCAAGCAACTTGCGACGATCGATTGCAAGGTTCCGGTACCTTTTGATGCGGAAGACCTGACGATCTGCGCACCCAATTCCGAAATGATCATCGAGCTTTTCGATGAACTTGAATTCAAAACATTAAAAACAAGGATCTTGGGCGGCGCCATATCCTCCGGTGCAACCGCGGCGCCAAGACCGGCTGCGAAAAGCCAGAAAGGTCAACTCGACTTGTTTGGCAATCCTACGGAAGAAGTCGGCAGCCAACCAGCTATTCTCAGTGAGAGCATCGCCGACGATGACGCGCCGGAACAGGCATTTGAGGACCTGAGGATACCTACGACAAAAAGGACGATTGCCAATACCTTTCACCGTTACCACACGGTCGACACGCCCGAACTGATGAAAAGTCTGGCATATTACCTCGGCTTGCAGGAGGCGTTTTGCTTTGACACCGAGACCACATCCCTGGACACCATCGATGCCGAGCTCGTAGGGTTATCCTTTTCTTACCTCGCAGGCGAAGCATTTTACATTCCCGTTCCCGCTGACCGCGAAAAAGCGCAGGAGATCGTTGAGCATTTTCGGTCTGTATTTGAGAATGAAAATATTGAGAAAATAGGCCAAAACATCAAGTATGACCTGCTCGTCCTTAAAAACTACGGGATTGAGGTGCATGGAAAGCTGAGTGATACCATGCTGGCCCATTATCTGCTCGAACCGGATAAACGCCATGGAATGGACATTCTGGCGGCATCCTATCTGAATTATGAACCCGTGTCGATCACGGAGCTTATCGGGAAAAAAGGTGTAAAACAAGGCACGATGCGTGATGTGGCTATCCCCGAGATTACCCAATATGCCGGTGAGGATGCCGATATTACCTTTCAGCTTAATGCGATTTTCTCCAAAGAGCTTCCGAAGGTCAATGCGTCAAAGTTATTTCATCAGGTCGAAATGCCGCTTTTGAAAGTGCTGGCAAATATGGAAAGTACCGGGGTGCGACTGGACACCAATGCATTGAAGGAAATGTCGGCTGTACTGGAACTGGATTTAAGGCAAACGGAATCGGAGATCTATGAAGCGGCAGGCCAATCGTTCAATATCAGCTCGCCCAAGCAGTTGGGAGAAGTGTTGTTTGATAAAATGAAGCTGATCGACAAGCCTAAAAAGACCAAAACCGGGCAATATGCGACTGGCGAAGAAATCCTATCCTACCTGGAAGCGGAACACCTTATTGCGCGCAAAATATTGGATTACAGGGAGTTGCAAAAACTAAAATCGACCTACGTAGATGCATTGCCGACGATGGTGAGCAGCCGGACGGGCCGGATCCATACTTCTTACAATCAGGCAGTTGCGGCAACGGGCCGGTTGAGTTCTACCAATCCTAACCTGCAAAATATTCCTATCCGCACACCACGCGGACGCGAGATCCGTAAGGCATTTGTGCCTGATAGCGATGATTTCCAGATCCTTTCTGCGGATTACTCGCAGATTGAGCTTCGCATTATGGCCGCATTCAGTGGTGATGCAAGTATGACGGAGGCATTCAACCAGGGCCGCGACATCCACGCCACGACGGCGAGCAAGGTTTTCAAGGTAGCGTTGGAAGAGGTTACTTCGGATATGCGTCGCAAGTCTAAAATGGTCAATTTCGGGATCATTTACGGCATTTCTGCATTCGGGTTGGCGCAACGCCTGGGCATACCACGTGGCGAAGCCGGCGAGATCATCCGTGCCTATTTCGAAGAATTTCCGGCCGTGAAAGGCTATATGGACCAGGTTATCAACGACGCCAGGGAAAAAGAATATGTAGAAACGATCCTGGGTCGCCGCCGCTATTTGCCGGACATCAATTCGCGCAACCAGACCAACCGCGGTTATGCCGAGCGAAATGCGATCAATGCTCCTATTCAGGGTTCTGCGGCAGATATGATCAAGGTAGCGATGATCAACATCCACGATTTCATGGCCAAAGAGAAGCTTAAATCACGGATGATCCTGCAAGTGCACGATGAATTGGTATTCGACGCGCACCGTGATGAAATTGATTTACTAAAAGAAAAAGTAGACGAACTGATGCGCAATGCGATCCCAATGGCGGTGCGAATGGAAACAGGGATCGGAGTTGGTGGGAATTGGTTGGAGGCGCATTGAGGGTTTTTTAGGAAGAAGGGAGGAAGGACGAAGGGAGGAAGGGAGAAAAAAGGACAAGAGAGGAAGGAGGAAAGGGGGGAAAGGAAAAGAAAAAGAAAAAGAAAGGGGATGAAAGGGTCGAAAGTAAATTCTTCCCTTTTATCCCCTTCTAACTTTTCTCCCTCGTCCCTTCGTCCTTCCTCCCTTAGTCCCTCCTCCTTCCTCTCTTCTTTCCCCTAAAAACCTACTTAGCTACCCAAGTCCTAGTATTCAGATCATCTACTCCTTGCCGGGTTACGGCTTCCTGCCTTGCGGCACCGTTGAGGGATTGTTCTGAAAGTGGGTATACAAAACGCACTGGCACGCGGCCCTGGTTGAGGTTGTCGGGGCCTGGCTTGATTTCAGGTAGGCCTGTCCGGCGCCAGTCGAACCAGGCTTCCAGTCCATTGAAATAGAACGCCACCCATTTTTGCAAAGCAATTTTGGAGAGTTTCTCGGCGCTGGTGCCTGTGTATGCAACAGCGTCCTGCGTGTAGTACGACGCTTCGGGTGTTACATTGATGCCGTAAGACGACGGCACTACAGCTTTCCAGTAATCGAAGTTGCTTTTTACCCCCTTCATGTAATAATCCTCCGCTGTTCCGGTGGTGATCAAACCTTTTTCACGTGCTTCTGCGAGGATAAATTGTAATTCTGAGTAGTTCATGAGGATTCCGCGCGGTGCTGCCGGATCTGGCGGCGCCTGGCCAGGATCGTTACATACCAGACACGCAAACGTGTAACCCACGCGCGAAACGCCTTGCGGACCACCATTGTAATTGAGTGCAGGAACGTCTCCCAGACCGTTTGGCACGCCCTGGATTACAGGCTTGCCCGCCGCCACCGAAGACTGCGTAGGACGGCCAAAAACCGTCAATCTTGGGTCTTTCAATGCAGTAAGGCGGTCGCTCATGGTTTTGCTTACACGGAATTCATCAAACGAACCGACGCGTGAACCATACAATGCCCATTGGTTGGGCGCCGAGGCGAGATATTTCAACTCCGCATTATCCTGGATTCCTTCAAAAATCGGGTTCTTTGCAGGGTCAGCAACAATAGCCTGCATATCGGCCTTCACATCTTTTCTCTTGGAAATACGCATCAGATAACGCAAACGAAGCGAATTAGCCAGTTTTCTCCACTTGATCAGTGCACCCGAGCCGCCACCGAACAGTATGTCCCCGGAAATGCTGGTAGTACTTACTGCGAGGATATCATTCGCAGCTTTCAGATCAGCAAGAATGCCATTGTAAACGGCTTCCTGCGGGTCATATTTGGTAAGATATATCCCGTCGGTCTTGCCTTTTGTCGCATCCGTGTAGGGAATATCGCCATAAGCGTCGGTCGCCAATGCGAACATCCACGACTTCAATATCAATGCAACGCCTTTGTAGCCGTCGGTATCATCGGTACCAACCTGGTCGAGGATATTTTTGACATTACGCATATTGCCGTACACGTTATCCCACACGCCGTTTTGCTGGCCCCACAGGTAGCGGTCCTCGTTCACGAACTGGATCTTCGCGTGATGTTGTACCACGATATTCCCGATCCCCCAGGCATCACCTACTTGGCTGTTGATCATATTCCGGATCACCCCGGCCAGCAAAAGGTCCGGCGTGACGCCATTGGGAACATTCTTATTGGTATTGACGTCTTCAAAATCATTGGTACATCCCCCACCGGAGACGATTACCAACAGCAATATATATATCGGAAGTAGCTTTTTCATTGCTCTCAATCAGTATGTTATAGTTTGAAACTAATGTTGAACCCGTAGCTTCTGCTCGAAGGGATCGACATGTATTCGATGCCGGGTAGTGCGGTACCACCGTTATAGGCCATCGTTTCAGGATCCACGTGCGGTACATCCGACCACAGGAACAGGTTACGACCTACAAAAGAGACTGTTATATTGCGGAAAGGCAATTTCCCCAGCACCCTATTCGGGATGGTGTAGCCCAGCTGTGCCTCGCGAAGTTTTACAAACGATGCATCGTACATCACGCCTTCTGCGATGTTACGGCCGCCTGTAAATGCTGTATGCCATGCACGCGATGTGAGTTTCACTGCATTCTCACTGAAAGTACCGTCTGCATTTTGCACCACACCGTCACCAATTACG
The DNA here is from genome assembly GCF_023667495.1 of Dyadobacter sp. MSC1_007. Taxonomy (GTDB): domain Bacteria; phylum Bacteroidota; class Bacteroidia; order Cytophagales; family Spirosomataceae; genus Dyadobacter. Next base: position 492,477 of record NZ_JAMOZL010000006.1, on the reverse strand, counting down.
CCGTTGCCTGGCTTGCTCAGGTCGTAACCATCTGCACGGCCTTCGAGTGTTTCCTTGATGATACCCCCTTCACGACCAACTGTTTGCGTATGCGAATACAGCTTGCCACCATGTCGCATATCGAACAGGATGCTCAAACGCACATTCTTGTAGGAAAGCGTGTTGGAAATACCTGCAAGCCAATCAGGATTGTAGTTACCCATTTTCTGAACGTTGGTTGTCGGAACGGGACGACCGTCTTTATAAACGATCTTGCCTACATCCTTACCAGTGGCATCATAATAAGGCTGACTGGCATTGGTGTTTTGCACGCGTGCGAATGCGATGCCGTACATATCACCCATGCGCTCGCCTACCCGCGCCTCGATACTCACACCTTTGCTGGCCATCACGAAGTTGTTGAGCCCGTCCGAAAGTTCGAGCACTTTGCTCCTGTTGGCCGAAAAGTTAATGCCTACATTCCATTTGAAATCATTGATTTCAACGGGAGTTACATTCAGCATCGTTTCAAAACCCCAGTTTTTAATTTCCCCTGCATTGAAATACCTGCCATTATAACCGGTAGTCAGTGAAAGGGGGATTTGCAGGATCTGGTTTTTAGTCGTGCTCTGATAGTACGTAAAATCCAATCCAACCCGGTTTTTGAAGAAACGCAGGTCGGCACCCAGTTCCAGGGCAGTGCTGATCTCTGGTTTCAGGTTCAGGTTCGCCAGGCGGTCCGTTTCTCCGTAGATCTGCGAACTTCCGAATGGCGTGCTCGGGTTGTAGGCCTGCGTGAATGTAAATGGATCAGTATCGTTACCCACCTGAGCTACGCTGGCGCGTAGTTTCGCAAACGAAAACGCCTCCGGCAACTTCACCATATCACTCACCACCGCGCTCAATGCTACCGATGGATAGAAATAAGAGTTATTTTCCGTTCCAAATGGTTTGAGATTCTTAGGCAAGGTTAATGCGCTGCTCCAATCGTTTCTGGCCGTAACATCCAGGAACAGGTAGTTGCGGAATGACACCGACGCTGTTCCGTACAAACTATTGATCCGCTTGCCGACTTTGCTTTGCGAAGCAACCAGGGCAATCCGGGAGTTGGTCAGGTTGTAAATGCCCGGCAAGTTGAGCTGGCCTGCATTTTCCTCATCATAAATAGAAGTCTGACGATTCTGGTTTCCACCCACCGAAGCAGAAATATTGAAATCCTTGGTAATGTCCTTATTAAATGACAAAAGGAAATCCGAGTTCCGTTCTTCCGTGTTGATTTTCACCTCGCGATACTGCCCGAATGGGAAGCGCTGGGTGCTGAACCCCCGGCGATATTCCCTTCTTTCGTTACCCCAGTCGGTAGCAGTACGTACTTGCAAGCTAAGCCAGTCTGTAAAATCATATTTCAGGATAATGTTCCCTATAATGCGGTTTACGTCCTGTCCGTTGGTGTTTTCAAATACCGTAAGATATGGGTTGTCGTGGTAGTTATAATTCCAGCTGAACTGACGACGGTCTTCCAACCCATTCATCCACAACCGCTTCATATCACCCACATCCACCGAGCGTGGCAGCCAGCAGTTGAACAGGTACATAATGCTCTCCGTTCCATAGCTGATCGACGGGCGGTTGCCGCTGGCGCTTTTAATGTAGCTCACGAACGTTTTGGCCGAAAATTTCTTCGTCAGGTTATAGCCCGCACTGACCGAAACGGTATGCCTTTTCAAATCTGTATTCGGCACAATACCCGTTTGGTCGAGATTCGTGTACGACAGGCGGAAATTTCCGTTATCGTTATTCCCGATCAGTGCAATGTTGTTGGTGAATGTCTTCCCGGTCTGCAAAAAGTTTTTCAGACCATCGACGTCCGCCACCCATGGCGTTGCAGTGATCACACTTCCCGCTGGCGCATTCAGGTCGCCGCCCAGGTAGGGTATCACCTGACCGTTCAGCGTTCTTGGTGAGTTATATTGCGGATAGCTCTGTCCATTAAATGCTGGGCCCCAGCCCTCGTCGGTACCGTCCGTAAGTCCGCCGCCTGCTCCATTCACGAATGCGAAATCGCCTCCGTTTCCGTTACCCTGGCCATATTTGTTCTGGTATTCAGGTAATTTCAATGCCCGCTCAAAAGTCGTATTGCTGTTTACTTCAACACCAATACCCTTATTTCCTTTGCCTGATTTTGTAGTAATGAGAATCACACCGTTGGCCGCTTTTGATCCATAAAGCGCCGAGGCCGCAGGGCCTTTCAAAACGCTCATTGTTTCCACGTCGTCGGGGTTAATGAAGCTGGCTCCGTTTCCGAAATCCACTTCTAGGTTGCCCTGGCCGGAACCTCCAGTGATGGAGTTGCTCACGGGCACCCCATCGATCACATAAAGCGGCTGGTTTTTGTTGAGGTCAACCGACCTTTCGCCCCGGATGGTAACTCTTGCAGACCCACCGATTCCGGACGGACTTCCTACCACCGTCACCCCGGCCACTTTCCCGGCCAGCTGGTTCACGATATTGGTTTCACGCGCTGTCACCAGACTTTCCCCTTTCAGCTCCTGAACGGCGTAACCCAGCTTCCGGACATCCTTTTTGATACCCAGAGCGGTCACAACCACTTCCTGCAACTGTTTCTGGTCCACAGTCAATACGACATCAGCGATGGAGCGGCCATTCACAACCACTTCTTCGGAAACATATCCAAGGAAGGAGAACGTCAGCACCGAGTTATTGCCCCTGACATTCAGTTGATACTTTCCGTTAGAGTCGGTAACCGTCCCATTAGTCGTACCCTTTTCGATCACGCTTACGCCCGCAAGGGGAAGCTTGTCGTCATCCGAAGTGACCTGCCCTGAGAGCGTAGTTTGCGCCAGGCCCGCATGCGAGACCAGCAAGCCGGTGAGCATCAGACCAGTGTAAGCACTTCGTCTGAAAATACTTAGCCGAAAGCATAAGTAAAAATGTTTGATCATGAGCACTAGTTATTTAGGTGAGAAATTAGAATGGGCGCACTTAGCCCGGAAAACGCAAAAGTCCGCTTTAATCCAGTTTGTTGTGTTAAGTATTTATTAACTTAATATAAACAAATGAGGGCTTGATTCTAAGCCCGAAAGCATGCAATGGAGATATTTGGCCACATTCTAAAACCCTGTCCGGCTGCATCGGCGCATTCCGTTTAAACTATATTCCTAATGGGCAGGCAATGACGCGGTCGTCTAAATTTAAATAAATTGATCCACAAAAAATACGATTTCTGGTCACATTACCGGTCTCTCATCGTGTATTACTCCTTTACCCTCCAAGTGGACGCTTACAAACACGAAAATATTTCTATCATTCCCCGGTAGAAGCATATTTCCTGCATTAAGCCGGGATCACTGCCTGAACCAAATTCCATATACGCATTGTCGGGTCTTTTCAATATAACTAAACATCGAGCCAAAGCAAGCCGGCCGCTTGAACAGCACATAGCGGGAACGTCACGTTCTTATATCCGGTCAACCGAGATTTGCAAACAGCGGTACTTTTCATGATTATCCGTGCAGTTTATTGCTTCAATCAGTTAAAAATAAATCCTAATATTTCGGGATATATTAGTAGAAAAAATTACGATCTTAGCTTTTTAATTGTAAACAATACACTTAATATATCCAATGCATCATTTGTTTCAGAAAGTCTCCCTCCTTTTCCTGGCGTGCCCGGCAATGGTACTGGGCCAGACAGCGAAGGGGAATTACTCACCCCTACCCCTTAAAGACCTCAGTTCTTTCGAAAGCAGCGCAGCCAACTGGTCGGTACAGGGAGGCATTTCCATTCATCCGGGCGGCGTGACAAAAGTCAAAACCAGCCCCGGCCAAGGCATCCTGATTGGAAATCCGGGTACGGCGCTTACCACCAAACTGAAAGCGAGTGACCTTCGTTTATACGTGGAGTTCAATGTTTCGCCGGGTGCAGAAGGTAATATCGTGCTGCCGGGTGGACAAAAGGTGAAGATTTCCGACAGCAGCAAACAAAAGATAGCAGACGCCTCGACATCAGGCTATATCGGACAATTCCCGACGCAGAATGCGGCCAAGTCTCCTGGTCTCTGGCAGACGCTCGAACTGTCTTATGATGCATCAGTAGCGCATGTTCCTAACTCCGCCAGGCTCAACCAGCTTTCCCTCAATGGCGTAACGGTGTTGGAAACAGTGTATTTGCCCAATTCCAAAACCGCTACCGAAGGCCAGCCGCTTTCGTTTGAGGTGACAAAGGGCAGCATCGCATTCCGTAATGTGGGCTACCAGCTTCTGGCAAACCTCAAACCTTTGTCAATAAGCAATCTCAACTACAAAGTATATTCCGATAAATGGGATGCCAAAGAATACAGCGCCCTCGACCATGAAGGCAAAGCACCCGCCCTTACGCAGGAGGTTACCAACGGCATGCGTGAGTTCCACCTGGTTTATGAAGGCGATATGGATGTGACACAGGCAGGTGACTACATTTTCACAGCCATTTACTCAGGTCCGGTCCTTTCCCTTGACATCGACGGCAAAAATGTACTCGCAGCAGGCGAAAGCACTTCCCAGGAAACGCATATGGGTACGGCTGCTTTGACACAAGGTAAACACAAGTTCAAAATATACTATTCACGCTTTCCATGGCGCCCATCCGCACTTGGATTACGGGTGGAGAAGTCAGGTGTGCGTCCTTATGACCTTCACAGCCTTTCATCTCTTCCTGAGCCGGAACCCAAGCCTTATATCAGCGTAACACCGGAAATGCAGCCTGAAATGGTGCGCTCGTTCATTCTGGTGCCGGGCGAGAAGTACAAGCGTACACATTGCATTTCAGTAGGAAGCCCAGACGGCTGGAATTACACCGTCGACCTCAACCGCGGCGCACTCGTGCACGCATGGCGCGGACAATTTGCGGACGTAACCGAAATGTGGTACGAACGCGGCGAACCACAATTGTTGTTTCCCGCAGGACTTAAAGTGCACGTTTCAGGCAGAAGCAGCATCGCAGTACTCGACAATGGAAACGCAGCCTGGCCCGACTCTTCCAATATCAATTTTCTGGGCTACAAAATCGATTCGAAAGGTTACCCGGTATTTCGCTATGCAATCGGATCTGCTACTGTAAGCGATGCACTTGTTTCCGGTGGTAACACGCTTTCCAGGACATTCAAGGTTGAAGGTTCACCCGCAGGATCATTGTTTTCATTGCTGGCGAGTGGAAAAGACATCGTGGAAATCGAGAAAGGACTTTATCAGGTTGATGACCGGTATTATGTTCAGATCGACAAAAAAGCGAAGGCGATTGTCCGTCCGGCAGGCGACATGAAGGAACTGATCCTGCCTGTATCGAATATGACGAGTTATTCCATGTTTTGGTAGGATAAAATGCCAATCCGGCAGAATCCCGGTTTTCCTTCCAAACGAACCATTATCTGATTTCAATCAATGAAAAATATTCTCTTAACTACCCTGATTTCCGTTGGCTGTGTGAGTGCATTTGCACAGTCGAAACCTAGCAAAGCCGATGATTATTACCGGATCATCACGATACCCATTCCCGATAATATCAAAATGGAAGTTGGCGGCATGTCGGTCCTGCCGGATGGCCGTCTGGCTGCTTCTACCCGTCGTGGTGAGGTGTGGATGATTGGCAATCCCTATCTGAAGGGCGATGGCAAACCGTCGTTTCAACGTTTTGCCTCCGGACTTCACGAGCCACTAGGCTTGCTGTACCGTGGCAAAGACTTTCTGATTTCGCAGCGCGGCGAAGTGACGCGCTTGCAGGATACGGACAACGACGGCGTCGCAGATGTGTACGATTCCTTTACAAAATGGCCCCTGTCAGGCAATTATCACCAGTATTCATATGGACCGGTTGCAATGCCCAATGGCGAAATGCTCGTAACTCTTAACCTCGACTGGGTTGGACGCGGTGCAAGCCAGTCGAAATGGCGTGGCTGGATGCTCAAACTCGGTGAAGACGGCAAGCTTACGCCTTATGCGACCGGTCTGCGCTCCCCTTCCGGCTTCGGGTCTTACAAGGGTGATATTTTTTATACTGAAAACCAGGGCGACTGGGTTGGTTCGGGACGTATGACCCATCTTGAAAAAGGTGATTTCGCAGGTAACCCGGCCGGATTGCGGTGGAGCAAAGAAGAAGGGTCTCCTGTGAAACTGAGCCCCGAGGACATTCCAAATACCGGTGAGCCACTTTACGATGTCGCCAAACGTGTACCGGGCATTAAGCCTCCTGCGATCTGGTTCCCACATACCCTGGTTGGTATTTCTACTTCGGATTTTAAAGAAGACGTAACCAATGGCGCATTCGGGCCTTTCACCGGGCAGATGTTCGTGGGTGACCAGGGACACAGCATTATCACCCGTGTCGACCTTGAAAAAGTGAATGGCGTGTGGCAGGGAACGATTTTCCCTTTCCGTGAAGGCTTCATGTCGGGTATCCTCCGCCTCGAATGGGGCTTGGACGGCTCGCTTTTCGTAGGACAGACCAGTCGCGGTTGGGCGGCGACAGGCAAAGAGGAATTTGGTATTCAACGACTAGTGTGGACGGGCAAAATGCCATTTGAAATGAAGACAGTACGTTCTATGCCCGACGGTTTCGAGATTACTTTCACCAGCCCGGTCGATAAGAAGGCAGCTGCCGACCAGGACGCTTACAAAATGAACAGCTTTACCTACAAATACCACCGTACTTATGGCAGCCCGATCATCAATACGCAGGAAGTGCCTTTGAAAGGTATTATCGTGTCGGAGGACGGCATGCGGGTGCGACTGGTTGTAGATCCGGCGACATTGCGGAAGGGCTACATTCATGAGATCAAAGCGGATGGCGTGAAATCCCCTGACGGAAATGCATTGCTTCACAATACCGGTTACTATACACTGAACGAAATCGCCAGCGGCACAGCGGCCAATGCTTCGCAATTCACTACGACCGTGAAAGCGGCTACGGTTGATCACAGTGCGCATGCAATGGCCAGTTCCGGCGCGGATAATTCAGCGCCATCTGCGAAACGTGTGACAGACATGCCAGCCAGCTGGACTAACGGCCCAGACCAGGTAGTGACGATCGGCACTGTTCCGGGATTGAAGTTCGATATCTCGGAAATCGAGGTTAAAGCAGGTAGCAAGATCAAAATCGTTTTCAATAACAACGACGATATGCTGCATAACCTCGTGATCACCAAGCCGGGCACTGCCAATGCGGTTGGCGAGGCCGGGCTCAACCTCGGTTTGAAAGGGACAGAGCTTAATTATGTGCCTAAAACAAATGACGTTCTCTTCCATACCAACATCGTGGAGCCGGAAAAAACCGAATCCATCTATTTCGTTGCGCCTAAGCAAGCCGGCACGTACCAGTATGTATGTACGTTTCCCGGACACTACACGCTGATGCAGGGCAAGCTGAAAATTGTCAAATAACACCTGAATATCCAGTGGGCCGGAGTGCATTTCTCCGGCCCATTTTTTACCGATAATTGCCTTGGATCACAAGGAGAATGCAGGGATCGGCCGCTTTTGATTGGTATAATTCGTTGATTTAATAAAACTAAACGTTGCATTAGACTTGAACGAAGAAGAGCACATATTGAATGCAGCCGACATCAACGTAAGGCTATGGCAACGGTTCAAAGCCGGTGATTCCGACGCTCTTGGGCAGCTCGCACAGGTGCATTACCGGGCGCTTTACAACTATGCGACCAGGTTCTCTTCCGATTCAGATTTCATCCGCGACGCCATCCAGGAACTGTATCTGGACCTTTGGGAGCGCCGTAATTATCTTTCCGAAACTTCCTTTGTCAAATCTTATCTGCTCAAAGCGCTCCGCCACAAACTCATTAAAGAGAGTGCCCGCCTGAAACGTTTCCACGAACCAGGCCAGGGTATTTTCGACCCCGAATCATCTGATCGTTCCATCGAGGCGGATATCATCGAAGAAGAACACGCGCGTTTTCGGAATACGAGGCTCAAACGGGTCATTTCGCTGCTTTCCAAACGTCAGCAGGAAATCATTTACCTGCGTTTCTACCAAAACCTCGACAACGAGGACATCGCCAGCGTCATGGGCCTCGGCCGCCAGAGTGTCTCCAACCTCCTCTACCGGACGCTGAAAGAAATCAAAGAAATCTGGGTCCCCGCAGAGTTCGTTTGGTTGCTGTTCGTGATGTTATTATAAAAAAATAGCGCGAAGGTATACCTTCGTGACTCTTATTTGCAGGCCTCCGGCCGGTTCATTCAGTAGAAACGATTCACAATACACCTGCTTTTATCGTAATTCCGTCTTAGCTGGGATTGACCGGTTACGTCTTCGTTGGAATGACCTCTTACGTCCTAGCTGGGATGACCGGCCGGAGGCCTGCGAATAGAAAGTACGAAGGTATACCTTCGTACCATCTTCTCTACTCTATCACTTTTCCTGAAAATATTTTCATTTTTTTGGTTATAAAACCTTTCAAACCTGACATACATACTCAGAGACCGTCGTAATGGGATCCTGATTTGTACAATGCTTTGAAAATGACCGACTACCGATCTTATGGCGTGGAAGACCTGGCAATGGACGAGCTGTTCCGGCGGTGGGTAACTGAGCCTGATGCCGCCACGATCCACTTCTGGGAACAATGGCTCGCCGATAACCCCGACCGGGCAAATATTGTAGCTGTTGCCAGAGAAATGGTCATTTCAATACATGACGCCTACCGTGACAATCTTTCGGAGGACTTAATGAAACACGAAATTGACGAGATTGTACGGCTTGCCGAGCTGCGGAAGGACCAGGAAAGCAACCGTTTTTACTGGCCGGCGATCTGGCGGGCAGCGGCGGTGCTCGTACTGGTTGCAGGGTTGAGCTGGCTATACTACACGACGCATCCCGGCCGCCCCATGCCGGGACAAGGCGATACCAATGCAATGGCGACCGTGGAAATGATCACAACTACCAATCGCTCCGGAAAAGAAATGACCGTTTTATTAAGCGATAACAGCGTTGCTACCCTCAAAGAGGGAAGTTCTATCTCCTATCCTGCCCAGTTTGCCCTGAATGAGCGTAAAGTGCAGCTTACCGGCGAGGCTTTTTTTGATGTTGCCAAAGATCCGCAGCGGCCTTTCCTGGTCTACACCAGCGAAACGGTAACGAAAGTACTTGGAACGAGCTTCCGTGTAAAAGCGATCGATACAGAAAATACGATAATGGTGGCCGTCAAAACAGGCCGTGTTTCGGTTTATCCGAAGCATTTATATGAAACAGCCGTGAGCAATTCAAAGAAACCTGTCGCCGGTGTGATCCTGGACCCGAACCAGCAGGCTGTTTTTCGCAGAAAAGATAAAAAGCTTGAAAAAAGTAAGGTTTCCAATCCTGGCCTCCTCGCCGAATCTGCCGGACATAAGGAGCAGGTGTTCGATGATATGCCAGTGGCTAACGCCTTCGACGCCCTTGGAAAAGCTTACGGGATCGTGATCGAATACAACGCTGAAACACTTGCCAGCTGCATGATCAGCGCCGAGTTCAGCGACGAGAACCTGAAACAAAGACTTAATGCGATTTGCCAGGCTATTGGTGCCACCTATAATATGGAGCACGGCCGGGTGATCGTACTTGCCAAAGGATGCAATTAATAACGACCCCTAAAATTCAAGTAATCTGCCTATGAGATAGACACTCTGCCTAACCTGTAAATCATAAAGAGCCAGTGATGATTGCGCCATCACTGACCCTGCGCCTCCAACGGATCGAACATATTCTGTTACGATACAGGAGCATTTTGCCCACCATTTCAATACTGAACAAAACAATCAAAAGTATGAAAAAACACCGACACTTATCCCGGCTACTTTACAGGGCTATGAGAATATCACTTTACCAACTTATTATTGCTTTAATTTGCGCCACGGTTGCAACAGCCGGTACAGTTGGGGCACAGGATATTCTGAACCAGAAGATTACGATACAGGTTAACAACCTGGAAATGAAGACTGTACTGCACAAACTAAACAGGCTTACGCAGTTACGGTTCACATACAGCTCGTCACTGATCAAATCGCAGAGAAAAGTATCCATTAATGCTGTCGACCGTCCTCTTGGCGATATTCTCGACGATCTTTTCAAACCCGTCAGCATTACTTACAAAATCGACGGAAAGCAGGTGGTATTGGTCAAAACCAACCCGGAACCGGGAAGCGCACTGCCGGAGATTATTCAGGACAAAAGCAACATTGACCGCAATATCACAGGTAAGGTCACCGACGAGCAGGGAATACCTCTCCCCGGTGTGAGCATTGTCGTAAAAGGTACTAAATCCGGAACGGCTACGGACACCGAAGGCTCCTTTCAGCTGAGTGTTCCCGACGCGGGCGTCCTGATATTCTCCTTTGTGGGCTACACATCGCAGGAGATCCCGATCGGCAGCCAGTCGGTCTATGATATTTCGATGAAACCCGACGTGCGTAACCTGGAAATGGTGATCGTAACTGCCCTGGGTATTAAAAGAGATGCCAAAAAACTGGGTTACTCCACAGCCACGGTAAATACCGAAGAACTGACAACGAACCGCACGACCAATCTTGGTAACAGCTTACAGGGGAAAGTAGCCGGCCTGAATGTGACGCCGCCTGCGAGCGGCCCGGGTGGATCCACAAAAATCCGCATCAGGGGCCAGTCGTCTTTCGGAGGTAATAACTCGCCTCTGATCATCGTGAACGGCATTCCGATCAACAACAGCAGCGTTTCGGCGGGTGGATCCAACGGTAATGGAACAGGTAACCCTACCGGCGGCTCATCCGATGCAGGTGATGGCCTGCAAAGCATTAACCAGGACGATATCGAGTCTATGACCGTCCTGAAAGGTGCAGCCGCAGCCGCGTTGTATGGTTTTCGTGCCAAAGACGGCGCCATTATCATTACGACCAAAAGCGGCAGTAAAGCGGCTGGGATCGGCGTAGAGGTAAACTCCAATTTCCAGGCTCAGGAAGCACTGGATTACACGGATTTCCAATATGAATATGGTCAGGGGGAATTTGGAAAACGACCTACCAACACTGCTGAAGCGCAGGGCTCGGGTGTATTTGCATTCGGTGAAAAGCTGGACGGCAAACCTACCCCGCAGTTCGACGGAAGTACCCAGCCATATGTGGCGCACAAAGACCGCATCAAGAAGTTTTACCGCACAGGTACCAGTTTCACCAACTCCGTAGCACTATCGGGCGGTAATGACAAAGGAAATTTCAGGCTTTCATTCGCTAATACCGATGCCAATGCCATTATGCCCAATTCGGCTTATCACAAACGGATTTTCAATCTGGGCCTCAATTATAAGTTCTCCAAAAAGCTTTCGGCCCAGCTGAATGCAAACTACTCCAACGAGTACAACAAGAACCCGCCGCAGATCGGTATCCAGGATATGAATGCGAATACAACCATTTATACACTGGCAACAAGCATCGACACCGACTGGCTCAAAAATCGCAAGGACGCCAATGGAAACGAAATGCCGCTGGCGCGTTTCACGAACCGCAATAACCCGTACTGGGTCGCTTATGACCGTTTCGAAAATGTGCGCCGCGACAGGATTTTCGGAAATGCCTCTGTTCGCTATGACTTCACCGATTGGCTGTTCGTTCAGGGCCGCATCGGGCAGGATTATTACACCCGCCCTTACAACTACAACCGCCCGACGGGAACGAGATCGATCGGCGCAGTGGCTACCGGCTTCAACGGGTATTATTACCAGGATGTATCGACGTTCCGCGAACGCAATATGGATATCCTCATCGGCGCCAACCGCACCTTTGGCGATTTCGGGATCGATATTACATTGGGAGGCAACCAGATGTTGCAGGTCAGCGACAATGTGTCCACCGCAGTGACCAACTTCTACGTACGCGATCTCTATACCATTGCCAATGGCCAGGTGAAGACTCCGAATTACAGTTACAGCAAGAAAAAGGTTAACTCGATTTACGGGGCGGCAGAGTTTTCTTACAAAAACTTTTTCTTTGTGAATGTTACCGGCAGAAACGACTGGTTTTCAACGCTTAATCCTGCATCCAATAGCTACCTCTATCCTTCCGTAAGCGCAAGTTTTGTGTTCAGTCAGGCATTTGCGACTGCGCCCGACTGGCTGACTTATGGTAAGTTACGTGCTGCCTATGCAGAAGTGGGTGGTGATACAGATCCGTATTCCAATAACCTTTATTATGGGATCAATGCGAATCCTTTCAACGGAACGGCTCTGGGGAACCTGCCTTCGGCCGTCAGCCCAAATGCCAATCTGAGACCATTGAAAGTGAAAGAAACGGAGGTTGGTATTGAACTAAAAACGTTCGACAGCCGGCTTAACCTGGACCTTTCATTATACCGGAAAAATACCGTCGATGAGATCCTGAACGTGGATATTTCCAATACCTCCGGATTTAGCCAAACCAAAGTGAATGTGGGCAAACTGCGCAATCAGGGGGTCGAATTCCTGTTAACGATCGTGCCGGTAAGAACCGACGGTATCACCTGGGAAACAAGCTTCAATGGGAGCTACAACATCAGTGAGGTGCTTGAACTAGCAGCCGGTCAGCAAAGATTCGATGTCGGTACCGGTGAGTTTTTCGGAATTGTATCGCACGAAGTCGGCAAACCGCTGGCCTCTCTCCGCGGATTTGATTACAAAAGAGATGCTCAGGGACGCATTATCACTTCCGGCGGCCTTCCACAGCAAGGAAATCTGATGACTTTTGGCAGCGCTATCCCGAAATGGGTCGGCGCGTGGGTCAATTCGGTCAATGTGAAAGGTGTCCGGATCGGAACGCAGATCGACTTTAAAGCGGGAAACAAGATCCTTTCGAACTCGAATCTGAATTTCCTGCGTGAAGGGCTGTCAAAACCGTCATTGGTGGGCAGAGAAGGCGGCGTGCTGCTTGAAGGCGTTGCCAACGATGGTACACCCAATGCAACGCGTGTAGAAGCTGAACAATTTTACACAGCATACCGCAGCACAGGTCTTGCTACCCCTTTTGTTTATAACGGCGCATTCGTGCGGTGGAGGAGCATTACGGTGGGCTACGACCTTTCACGCTTCCTGAGAGACAAGACATTTATCAAAGGCCTGACCATCTCGGCAATGTGTAACAATGTGCTCATGATCAAAAAATACATTGATAACCTCGATCCCGAAGCACAAGTATCCGCATCCGACAATTTACAGGGCATCGAAACCCACACCCTTCCAACGACCAGAAGCTACGGGGTTAATTTGAATATAAAATTATAGGAAGGGAGGAAGTAGGAAAGGGAAGAAGGAGGAGGAAAGTGCGGAAGGAAAAAATATTCACTCATTCACTCATTCGCAATTCACTCATTCCCCGTTCCACGGCGGCTCATTCACAATTCACTCATTCACTCATTCACTCATTCACTCATTCAAAATTGAACATGAAAAAAACATTCATATATGCAACCGCGCTGGCACTGCTCGTTGGCGCCAGTTCCTGCGACAGCGGCTTTGAGGACGTGAACAAAAATCCTGTTCTGGCCACGAGCGTTGACCCGATTTATCTGTTTTCCAATGCTGAATTCGGGTCCGCTATTGCTACTCAGTTTTATCAGATGCAGATCGTCCAGCAGATTAACTCACCGTATACCGGTGTTATGGAAGGCGGCAATCATAATACCGTCTACGATCCGAATTCCAATGCCAATTTCAACTCACTATACCTGCAAAACGGCCCCGTGAACCTGCTTACGACGGTTATTGCCCAAACCAAAGACAATCCTGCGCGGGCCAACCTGTACAATATGTCCCGGATCTGGAAGGCCTATGTGTTTATGGTTTTGGTAGATACCTACGGAGATGTGCCCTATTTTGAAGCTGGTAAGGCATTTCTGGAAGGTATTAATTTACCCAAATACGATGATCAGAAGCTCATTTACGATGACATTCTGAAAGAACTGGAAGAAGGTACCAAGGCACTCGACGCAGCAAAGCCTATTGAAGGCGGTGATTTGTTTTTCAAAGGCAACATTGCCCAATGGAAAAAATTGGGCAACTCTTTACTACTCCGTGCGGCTATGCGTTATTCCAAAATCGATGTCGCCAAAGCAAAGCAGTATGTGGCCAAAGCGATTGACCCGGCAGCGGGCGGACTGCAAAGTTCCAATGCTGACAATGCGCTGATCGCTTTCAACAGTACATTCAATCATCCGTTGGCCGGCTATTTTCAGGGAACAGAACGAGCTAATGTATACTTGGGCAAAGCTTTCGTAGACTTTCTTAAAACGAGCAAAGATCCCCGTCTGAAAGTAATCGCTGTCAAATATGAAACGCCCAGCAACCCGATTGCGACAGCGGGCGCCGAAGATACCAATCCGGCTAACCAGCAGGGAATGCCTTATGGATACAATGAGTCCACCGTTGCCACGGCACCTGATTTTCCTGGCAAGATTGGCTCCGCATTCAAATATTCGCAGATCAACCGCAGGACGGCTGGAAAAATCGATGCTCCTGAGTTCTTCATCACTTATTCCCAAACTTCCCTTTTACTGGCAGAAGCCGTTCAAAGAGGTTGGGCAACAGGTGATGTAAAGGCGCTTTATGAAGCGGGCGTGAAAGCGCATATGGCCCAAATGGCGACCTACGACGTGTTGGCTACCATTCCGGCAGCAGCCCAGGACGAGTATCTCATTGCCAATCCATTTGTTCCGGCAAAAGCATTGGAACAAATTAACAATCAATACTGGGTATCATCCTTTTTAAATGGATCCGAGGCCTGGGCCAACTTCCGTAGAAGCGGCTTCCCAATCTTACCTGTGAACACGTATCCGGGCAAAGATCCATCGGTGAAAGACTTCATCAAAAGGCTGGTATATCCGGTAAGGGAAAAATCTGTCAATGAAGCGAATTACAAGGAAGCAGTAGCCAGAATGGGCCCCGACGAGCTGGGAACGCCTGTTTTTTGGGATAAATAAAAGCATTTACTAACCCTTAATTTTTCTTTTATGCTTAAACAAACGTTGCTTGCGGGCGCGCTTGTGCTGGGAGGCCTGTCGGCCCATGCGCAATCGATCTCCCCGACTCCTGATCAGATCAAAGCGTACACATCGGCCTGGAAAGGCGAACGGTCGCCGGATGGGCGGCCGCGCGTTTCCGACGCGATCCTGGCGCGCCTGAAAAACATCTCCATGGAAGAAGCCTGGGGTGTGCTGCGAAACAAAGGTTATCATAACCAGTTTGAAGGCGAATGGCAGCTGATCCACAACGATAGCACGATGACCGGCCGCGTCGTGACCGCCCAATATGTACCTGCCAGACCTGATTTTCAGGATCTTGTCAAAGAAATTGGCAAGAAAGAAGGACGTGTACAAACCGGCGGCACCAACTCATGGCCCATCGACGTCCTGAAAGAAGGTGACGTGTACGTGGCCGACGGTTATGGAAAAATCGCCGATGGCACGCTCATCGGCGACAACCTGGGCAATTCAATTTATGCCAAATCCAAGCGGGGAGTCATCTTTTACGGCTCGGTAAGAGACGTGGAAGGGCTAAGCGAGATCAAGGGTTTCAATGCGTGGATCAAAGGTCAGGACCCTTCCTATATCCAGCAAATGATGCTCTCGAACATCAATACGCCCATCCGGATCGGCAGGGCTACTGTGTTGCCCGGGGATGTGGTGCTGGCCAAAAAGTACGGTACGATATTCATTCCGGCACATTTGGTGGAAGAGCTCGTGATCACGTCGGAAGTAACGGCCCTGCGCGATGAATTCGGGCACCTGCGCCTCCGTGAGGGCAAATACACGCCCGGGGAAATCGATACCAAATGGTCGGACACCATTCAAAAGGACTTTCTGAACTGGGTAAACAACTACCCCGGCAAGCTCCCCATGACCAAAAAAGAACTCGACGATTATTTGAAAGAGAGAAATTACTAAGGCGGCTGTCGGCAATTGGCCGCATGCCTTGTTACACTGAGCGGATAAATTACAGGCGTGTCACACTGAGCGCAGTCGAAGTGCATGCGGTATCGCCACCATCCTTCGGCTGTGCTCAGGATGACATTAACGGCTGCGCTCAGGATGACAGGCCCAACACCTAAATTCTTACTCATTAACTTTAAACAACATGAAAAACATCCTAAAAGAAATCATAGCATCAAATAAGCAAGTAGAGCGGGCCGAAAAAGCGGCCGCTGTTGCTGAGATCAATAACCCTATAACCAAAGATAGTCGCCGTAATTTCCTGCGCAAAACGGCTGTGGGTGGCATTGCGCTGGGCGGATTTATGGGTATGACCAGCGAGGATACCATTGCGCAGGCGACCTCCAAAGTTAGCCGCGCTTCGAAACCTTCCGAGCTGAAAATCACAGACTTGCGGTATTGTATCATCCAAAATGTAGGCCGCACGCCTATTATCCGGATTGATACCAATCAGGGAATTTACGGTTTGGGTGAAGTGCGCGACGGTGCCGACGAGCGCTATGCCTTGTTCCTGAAAAGCCATTTGCTGGGCCAGAATCCCTGCAATGTGGAGCAATTGTTCAAATCCATCAAACAGTTTGGTTACCACGGACGCCAGGCGGGTGGTGTGTGCGGCGTAGAAATGGCGCTTTGGGACCTCTGCGGTAAAGCCTATGGCGTGCCTTGCTGGCAGTTACTGGGCGGCCGTTACCGTGATAAAGTAAGACTGTATGCTGATACACCGGAATCGAACGATATCAATGAGTTCAAGCAAAAGATCAAATTCCGCACGCAGGACCAGGGTTATACCTGGCTGAAAATGGATATTTCCATCGGTATGCTGCGCAACAATGAGGGCAGCGTGGTGAACAACAAGGTGTGGGGCGGCGGCTTTTCGCAATGGGCGGGCGATTATCACTCCTATGCCAACACCAAACACCCGTTCACAGCGATTCAGATTACACCCAAGGGTCTGGACGAAATGGCGAAGGTCGTGGAAGAAGTACGTGGCGTTGTAGGGTACGAAATACCGCTTTCGTCAGACCATTATGGCCATTTTGACCTTAACAACGGCATCCGACTCGGAAAAGCACTGGACAAATACCGCCTGGCCTGGTTTGAGGACATGGTGCCCTGGGAATACACCGACCAGTGGAAGACCATTTCCGATGCATTGGAAACGCCAACTCTGACAGGCGAGGATATTTATCTCAAAGAAGGGTTTAAAGCACTGATCGAGCAGCGCGCTGTCGACATTGTGCATCCAGACCTTGCTTCTTCCGGCGGACTGCTCGAAACCAAGCGCATCGGCGATTTTGCAGAAGATCACGGCATTGCGATGGCCATGCACTTTGCAGGTACACCGGTAAGTTTTATGGCTAATGTGCATTGCGCTGCGGCAACGCAGAATTTCCTCGCGCTAGAACATCACTCCGTAGATGTTACATGGTGGGAAAGCCTCGTTAAAACCACCGATGGCCGCAAACTGATCGACAAAGGATATGCCCCCGTACCACTCGAAGCACCGGGATTAGGCATTGAATTGAACGAAGAAGAAATGAAAAAACATCTGCATCCGAAAGACAAGAGCTTCTTCGCTCCTACCCCGGATTGGAACGAAAAACGCTCTCACGACAGGTTGTGGAGCTAAGACCAAACAAAAAAGCTGCCCCTGAAAAGGCAGTTTTTTTGTTTCCCGTGCGAAACGTTATCCTTGTCCCGTCTGCCGTATTTCCGTATTTTGCGAACTTCACTCCCACAATCTCCCGATGAAGAACTTACGCAACGTACTTTTTTACGCCATTACCATTGGAGTTTTTTCGGCACTGCTTTACTTTTTCATCCGGCAGGGAACCTTACTCGAAAGCGGTGATAAAGTTGTCCCAAACCCCCAGAATGGCACTTCATCGTGGGAACAGTTTATAGACACTTTCGGCCATAACCTCACACACCCGCTCGCGACGCTGCTGCTGCAGATCATCACCATTATCATCGTCGCCCGCATATTCGGTCTCATCTGCAAGTCCATCGGGCAACCTACCGTCATCGGCGAAATCGCCGCCGGAATTTTCCTCGGCCCGTCGCTGTTAGGCATGTTTTTTCCGGAAATATCGACTTTTTTGTTTCCCACGAAGTCACTCAGCAACCTGCAATTTCTCAGCCAGATCGGGCTCATCCTCTTCATGTTCATTATCGGGATGGAGCTGGACTTGAAAGTGCTCAAAACCAAGGCACAGGAAGCCATAGTGATTAGTCACGCCAGCATTATACTGCCGTTCGCGCTCGGTGTCGGGCTTGCGCTTTATATGTACACGCAATTCGCGCCCGATGGCATCAGCTTCCTTTCGTTCTCCCTTTTTATTGGTATTGCGCTCAGTATTACGGCATTTCCCGTGCTGGCGCGCATTGTGCAGGAACGCGGGCTTTCGCGCACGAAGCTGGGCATGATGGTGATCACCTGTGCCGCCACCGACGATATTACCGCCTGGTGTATCCTCGCTGCGGTGATCGCGATTGTTAAAGCCGGCTCATTCGTCAGTTCCCTTTACACGATTTTGCTTGCAGCGGGTTACGTGTTGGTGATGTTGCAAGTGGTAAAACCCGTTTTAAAGCGGATAGGCGACTATTATTCCTACCGGGAAGGCCTTACCAAGCCCGTGGTTGCATTGTTCTTCGTAATCCTGATGCTTTCCTCTTACGCCACGGAAGTGATCGGCATTCACGCGCTTTTCGGTGCATTTATGGCGGGCGTGATCATGCCGGCGAACACGAGCTTCCGGAACATTTTTATTGAGAAGGTTGAAGACGTTTCCCTGGTGCTATTGCTGCCGCTTTTCTTCGTATTCACAGGTTTGCGGACACAAATAGGGCTCTTAAACGATCCGCATCTCTGGTACGTCACCGGTCTCATTATAGCGGCAGCGGTTACCGGCAAGTTTATTGGAAGCGCTGTGGCGGCCCGTTTTGTCCGGCAATCGTGGCGTGACAGCCTCATTATCGGCTCGCTGATGAATACGCGCGGTCTGATGGAGCTGGTCGTGCTGAACATCGGCTATGATATCGGGGTACTTTCTCCTGAAATTTTCGCGATGATGGTGATCATGGCATTGGCAACCACGTGTATGACCGGACCTGCCCTCGACCTGATCGACAGGTTCATGCCGCCCCGCAAATCGGACGAAATGCACGCTATCGCAGAGCCATCCAGGTTTTCGGTGCTCATTGCATTTGCCAGCCCTCAGGGTGGCCGCAAAATGCTCCGACTTGCCGAAAAACTGGTAACGAAACAAACTGACGAGCAGCACATTACCGCATTGCACCTCTCCCCAAGTAGCTACCTCAACCAGGTGAATACCGAAGAATATCAGTTTGAAACGTTCCGTCCGATCACCGAGGAGGCGCAGAGCCTGGATACTTCCTTCCATTCGCTCTTCAAACCATCCCAGAATATCGAGCACGACATCATCGAAACGGCTAATGCCGGCGACTATGATATGCTGATGATCGGCATTGGGCGGTCGGTTTTCGAAGGGACCTTTTTGGGCAAGATCCTGGGCTTCACCTCTCGCATTATCAGTCGGGAAAGGCTTTTCGACACCATTACCGGCAAAGAGAGGCTCTTCCACGCTGACGTGTTCGACGAGCGTACGACGCATATTATCAAGTCGGTGAAAGTGCCCGTAGGCATTCTCATTGAGAAAAATCTGGGCAAGGTGACAAACGTTTTTATACCGCTGTTTTCGGCTGAGGACAAGTTTCTGCTCGAATTTGCCAAAAAATTGGTTGCCACCGGCTCCATCCAGGTCAGCATTATGGACCCATCCCATACAGTCAGCCAGGAAGCCGGAATACGTGATGCGCTGGCAAGCATTCAAGAAGCTTTCCCTGAGCAGGTTACGTTGTATTATGAAAATGCGCTTGAAAAAGACTTCTTGCAGGAAAAAGACCTGATGGTGATCAGTCTGGCCAGCTGGAAAAAGGCCGTCGAGTCACACAGTGTGTGGCTATCGCATTCTCCTTCCGTGCTGATCATCCGGGGTTAAGTCCCGGAACAGCGTGGCTCAAACGCAAAAGTCTCTTCCCGCAGTTTTT
Organism: Dyadobacter sp. MSC1_007; assembly: GCF_023667495.1. GTDB lineage: Bacteria > Bacteroidota > Bacteroidia > Cytophagales > Spirosomataceae > Dyadobacter. The sequence continues at coordinate 472,458 of NZ_JAMOZL010000006.1, read as the reverse complement.
AAAAGGGATAATATGTGTTTATTTTACATAAGCGACGCTAGCATTCCAACTCTATGATCTCTTTCTTTAAGAATAGCAGAATTTCACATTCCATCAATCCCCAGACAACCCTTTTCTTTTTCCATAACTTTTTCATCAACGTCGGCACTACGCTCGTGTATGTTTCCGCCAACGTTCTTTTGCTTGAAAACCATCCGGAATACTCACTTCCCATTGCCTACATTTCGGCCGCATTGGCGGTAATGGCGGCAGGAAAAATCTACGAATATTTTGAACACCATTTACTGCTCAAACGGCTGAGCCTGGGCACAATGCTGTCGTCGCTTTTTATGGTGGTCGTGGTAATGGGGCTGCTTTGGCTGGGACACGGCATCGCCACGGCCATTGCCGTCATGGTCGGTTACCGGATCATATATCTGCTTATCAACCTCGAATTCTGGGGGCTTTCGGCGTTGGTTTTTGATGTACGTCAAAGCAAACGGCTATTCAGCGTCATCGGCTCGGGCGACATGCCTGCCAAAGCCCTGGGAGCTGTGCTGGCCGTGCTGATCCATTCGCCGGCAGTGTTGATGATTTTGCTCGCTATTTCACTGGTTTTCTTTGCATTAGCCTTTTACACGCAGATACTGACATTCCGTTTTACCGAAATCCCCAATCCGCATCACGCCCGCCCGCGGCATTCTTCCGAGTCTGATTCGCGGATTATTCAAAAGTATTTCGGTGGTAATAAACTTCTTACCTCTTTGTGCATCGGCATGGTCGCGATCGCTGCCACTGCGACGTGGATTGAGTACCACTTTTTTGTCAATGTCAAATACAAATTCCACAGCCAGCACGATGTCATATTCTTCGTAGGTTCCCTGCTGACAGGCACTTATGTAATTTCGACGTTTGTTAAAATACTATTTTCGGCCAAAACAGTAGAGCGTTTCGGCGTAAAACTGACCTTATATCTTCTGCCACTCACCACGATCGCCATTTCGCTCGGCCTGCTGGTTTCTTCCTATTTCAGGAAAGATGAACCATCGCTACTGGTCTATTATTGCGTTTCGTACCTGTTGTTCGAGCTGGTAAGAAGGACGATTTTCGACCCGGTTTTCCTGGTATTGTTCCAACCACTTTCCACCAAAACGCGTTTAAAAGGCCACACCCTCGCCAAAGGCCTTTTCGAGCCGCTGGGTATGCTCATAGCAGGCCTCTTGCTCTGGGTAGCCTATTCGCAGCAGTTGAGCAACATCAGCCTCACATTCGACTTGTCGCTGCTTTTCGCAGTCATCGCACTGGTCGTTTTCCGGAAATCGTACGGACATTATATGCAGGAGCTCAAAACGGCGATCAGCAAACGGTTCATCCGGAGCGGCGAAATGGCCTCCCCCGCCGAAGCCTTACCCATTATCACAGAAAATCTACGAAGCGACCGTAAGGAAGAAGTTCTGAATGCGATTGATTGGTTATCCAGGAACAAAATGTCGCTTTTTCGCAAGCATGTCGATATGCTCCTGCAAAATCCGTTTGTGCAGGTGCGTTTGAAAACGTTGCAAACTTTATCGACGCTGGAAAAACCGGAGCTTCCAGGCACTTTTGTCAAGTACATCGAAGACGAACCCGACACAGCTTGCCAGGTCCTGGCCGTGCGCATTGCCTGCGCAAACGGATATCTGTCCGACGAGCAACTCGCACGCTTTCTCGCTCATTATGACCTCGACATTGTGAAAGGCACGATTATCGGTTGCTGGGAGGCGGGTAAGGCTTTACCGATGATCCATGGCACGCTTCAAAAGCTGTTTGGCTCCGAGCAAGAGGAATACCAACTCACAGCGCTCGCGTGCCTGAGCGTTACCGGCATCAATTCCTATGAAAATGTACTGAAGAGCTGCATTACAAATGGTACACAACGCGTCCGTAACCGCGCCCTCGAAGTTGCGGCGACAGTAGGCTCGCCTGCCCTGCTCAGGGATTTGAGGACAGTTCTCACCGGTACGTTATCACGCCCGACCGTCACGGCGCTGATACATTCTGGTGACCTGGGAATACGGATCGTGGAAGAGTGGCTGCAAAAGGACGAGACCGGTGAGCGCCTCCGCACGTTCATCAAAGTAGCAGAAAAAACACGGCATGAATTTATACTTCAAATACTTTTTAAACTAATTAAAAATATTTACCATCATAAACTTTTAATACATAATAAACATAATGATCTTACTATAAGTCAAAAAAGTTTAGATCATATAATTCATATTGATAGTTACACCCATATTGCAGCCCTCAAAGCCCTGAGCCACTACACAATCATCACTGATTACAAGCAACTTATACCGGAATTTGTCGAAAAAGAACTCATTCACGCAGGGCAGCTCCTGAACGGAATGGATGCTACCGAAGCTGACAAAACATGGAACGACGCCCTGGAATACGAATTGGATCTTACTGCTCAGCGGTTGTTTTACCTCTTTATGATGCAGTATGACAAAGACAGTGTGCAGAGCGCATGGAAAGGGATCAGGCATGCGAGCAAGGAAAAACGCGCGAATTCGCTTGAACTGATTGAAAGCCTTTTACCCCGTATGCTGTATCCATCCCTTCATGCGTTGTTTGAAAATATACCCATTCAAAAAAAGAGGGACGCCCTGCGGCAATACATGGGCAATTCGGATCCCGGGCTGTCGCTGGTCACCTGCATTCTGTCACAGGAGGAACGCTCCTTCACCACCTGGACCGTTGCATTGGCCATTAAAAACTGCGCTGTGACGGAATCTGATCTGGTACACCTCGAAAAACTGGCCTCTCACCCGTCACGTCTCATACGCGATGCTATTTTTGAAAAATATGCTGCACTAGCCCAGCGCTCAGACCTTCAATTCTCGTTCAAAATACCCATGAAACACGCCGAACCTACCCAGCAGATCTCCGAAATGGAGCGGGTTATTGTCCTGAAAAACACACAGCTTTTTGCACAAACCCCCGAAAACGTGCTGAGCTCCATCGCTCCGATTATGAAGGAGATGACATACAGTGACGGCCAGCAGATATTCGCAAAAGGCGACCTGGGCGATTCAATGTACATTATATATACCGGCCAGGTGGGTATTTATGATGGCAAAAAGCAGCTCGCTCTCTTTGATAAAGGCGAGATTTTCGGTGAACTGGCCCTGCTCGACACGGAGCCCCGCTCAGCAACAACCATTGCAGAAACCGATATTCTGGTATTCCGGATCGATCAGGAAGATTTCTTTGAACTGATGGAAGAACGCGACGAAATCCTGCGGAATGTCCTCCGCATCCTGTGCCAGCGCATCCGCGTTCAGAACGAGAAAATGCGGCTATTATAAGGCTCCCAGACGTGATTTCAGTTGTTGGAGGTGACGCTGTTTGGCTGCTTCGCGACGCTCGATTTCCGAAGCCGTCCAGTAACGGTGGGCCGAAATAAAACGCACCTGAACCGTATCCCAGGCCGGAATATCGTCAATCAGGTCCCTGGTTTTGAGTTCTTCAAACAAAGTCGCGGAAATGGTGTCAAAATCATCGCGACCGAGGTAATCCAGGTCAGCATCGCAAAGGATCATTTCAAGCTGGTTTTGAGGATTTTGTGGAATCATGGTAGCCATAATCATCCCGCATACTTTGTCGATTTGACCAGGCGTGTAGCCAAAATCCGGCAATACCCGGCGGGCAATACGGCAACCTGCCTCCTCATGTCCCTGATAAACACTAATAAAGCCGCAGTCATGGTATAATGCGGCTGTTTTGAGCAAGATCAGCGATTCTTCGTCCTGCACTTGCTCCAACGCGGCTATCTCTGCTGACGCCCGCACCACATCCAGGACGTGATGCAATCCGTGATAATACAGTGTGGGGTCCAGCCGCATTTGCAGCTCGGCAACGATATATGCTTCTGCCTTTTCAATATCCATCACTATTCGACCACTTCGTAAATCAACAATGCATTTGCCTTGTTTTTTAGATTCATTTCGCCCACCAGAGTGCATTGAAATGCCTCCTTTAACTTTTCATAAGCCGACTCAGGAACCACGACCTGTCCCGGCTTTGCCACCGATTGCAGGCGTTGCGCCACATTCACTACGTCGCCAATTACAGTGTAATCCAGCCTTTTCAAAGCCGCTGAGCCAATGTTACCCGACACCATTTCGCCCGAGTTAATGCCAATGGAAACCTTTGGATGGTAACCCGACTGGTCGGAAAGTTCTTCGTGGAAGTTATTAATGTGGTTTCGCACGGCCAGTGAGGATTCTACGGCGCGGTCGAGGTGGTAATCACCACGAAAAACGGCCATTACGGCGTCGCCCATAAACTTATCGACATACCCGCCCTGCGCAATGATCTCTTTGACCATCACATCGAAATACTTATTAATGAGTTTGACGACGCGGTCTGCCGGCTCCTTTTCAGAAATAGAAGTAAAGCCGCACATATCCATGAAAACGACCGTTCCTTCGATGTTTTCATTCTTCATCAATGACTTTTCAAAGGTCTCCTGCGTCATGAATTGCAGGACAGAAGAGTCGACATACATGCGCAGAATATCATTCTCGCGCACCGCTTTGAGGGTTTCTTTCAATTGCGCCACATATTGCAGCGTCTTTTCCATGGTTACTTCCAGGTCCTTGAAGTCGATAGGCTTGGTCAGAAAATCGAATGCGCCCCGATTCATGGCGGTGCGGATATTGTCCATATCCCCGTAGGCCGAGACGATCACCGATTTAAGGATCGGGCTGATCTCGCCGAGCCTGATCAGGAGCGTCAGGCCATCCATTTCGGGCATATTGATATCGCTCAGCACCATATCAACGTCGGGATTTTCGGCAAGCATTTCCAGCGCTTTCACGCCGTTTTCCGCGAAGATGAACTCATATTCCTGTTCCCGGATCTGCCTTCTGAACTTCTGTTTGATCAAAAGTTGAAGGTCCGCCTCGTCATCCACTACCAAAATCTTGGCTTTCATATTGTATTGAGCAGTTTCTCTTTCAATTCTATAAAATTCACCGGCTTGGTCAGAAAATCGTCGGCACCGAGTTCCATGGCCTGATCGTGATTGGCGCTGTCGCCATACGCGGTGATCATCATGACCTGCGGCGGGGCCGACGGATGTTCCCTGCGGATCGATCGCAACAATTCGATACCACTCATGCCGGGCATATTGATATCAGAAAGGATCATCACGACTTCCGAAGGGTGCTGCGCCAGGAACGCCAGGGCTTCTTCCCCTGAAAAAGCGAACGAAAATTCAAATTGCCCGGCACGGATCTCCCTCCTGAATTTCTGTTCAAAAAGCGACTTGACGTCCTCTTCGTCATCAACTACCAATATCTTCATTACTATATTTATTTTGACTTAAATAATCGGGATTGTGATGCGGAACTCTGTTTTTTCACCCTCCACGGTATCCACTTCAAGCGCGCCGCCATGCCCGTTCGTGATAATGTCGTAGCTCATCGATAGCCCCAGGCCGGTGCCTTGGCCGGTTGGTTTGGTAGTAAAAAAGGGCTGAAATATCTTGGCTTTCACATGGTCTGGCATACCGGTACCGTTATCTGACACCCTGATATAAAGTTTGTTATTGAATTTTTTGGTCGAGATTTTCACTTCCGGCTTGTAGTCGTTCAGGTTGCCTGCTTCGCTGAGTTTCCTCTTTTTATCGGCTACTGCATAGAATGCATTGGTAAATAAATTCAAAAATACCCTTCCCAGGTCTTGCGGAAGCACTTTGACGGTGCCAATCGTGCTATCGAAATCTGTCACTAACGCGGCATTGAACTCTTTGTCCTTTGCACGCAATCCATGGTATGCGAGGCGCATGTATTCGTCGGCCAGCGTATTAATGTCCACCGGCTCTTTTTCGCCCGAAGATGTCCGGGAATGTTGCAGCATTCCTTTTACGATCGAGTCGGCACGTTTACCGTGGTGCGTGATCTTTTGCTGGTTCTGGCTCAGGTCGCCGATAATTTCCTTAATATACTCCTTCTCAGAGTCCTGAATGGCCGTTTTATCGATCTCTTCTTCCAATTCCTGACAAAGCTCCACGGATACTTCCGAAAAGTTGTTGACGAAGTTTAGCGGGTTCTGAATTTCGTGGGCGATCCCGGCAGTCAGTTCACCGAGTGAAGCCATTTTTTCGCTCTGTATCAGCTGATTCTGTGTTGCTTTTAGTTCTTCGATCGCCTTTTGAAGTTCTTCCTTCTGCTGGGTCAGCTCCCAGGTGCGTTCCGCGACAAGGTATTCCAGTGATTCCTTTTGCGCTTTGCTTTCCTTTTCCTCACGCAACCTGTCTTCACGTTCTTTGATGAGTACTTTTTGCTGTTTACGGGCGTAAAACCAGATCACAAAGCAAAGTATAAACGCGAATATGGTGGCAATACTTAATATCTGGTCATAACGGTTATAAAATTTCGGGAAAACAGCTTCCAGAAAATCATTGATCACCGACACGACAATGAATGGAATAACCGCCTGGATCATCGACCTGATCGGTTTGAACTCGTCGTTACGATACAGCACGACCATAATTCCGATCAGAAATACGTGCCATATCCATTGAATCCAGTCAGGTTGGTCGGCCGCATAAAATGTGGCAATCAGGACGATGGAAAAGATACGGGCATATTTCAGAAGGGTATCCCAACGCGGCATTTGCTCCGCAGTTTGCAGAGAAGTCCGGACGTACTGGATCAGGAAAAAGGAAACGAGAAAATAATCCATGCGGAAATATTATAATATGGACGTCGGTTTGATTACTACGCCCATTCAATCACCAAAGTAACTATTTTCCCTCAATTAATCATTTAAGGGCTTAAAACTGGGAATTTCTGTTCCTCTAATTTATTTCTAACTGTTTTTTAATCTAATTATAAAACAGTTTTAATACCATTTTTAGCACAGCTGAGAACCTTTGTCGCAGGTAATCAAAACGAAACGAACATGTGCTATAAAATTGCGACGGCCATTCTCATTGTGATCACAATGAGAATGGCACCGGTAAAGGCCCAGAAGGCATACACTTTACAGGAAGCCTTACAAGCAGCAAAGTCTAATAACCCGGTCCTGAAAACCCGGCAGTTTGACATCGGTATTTCCCAAAGTGACATCACCACAGCCCAGCTGCGTCCCAACCCGATATTGAACAATCAGTCGCTGCAACTCGTGCAACCCTCCCGATTCCCCGAGCATTCATCGTGGTATAATGGCACGAACCGGCAGGTTTGGTGGCAGCTTACCAAGCCATTTCAGCTGCCTGTACAACGGAGGAATAAAATAAATTTCGCTGAGCAAAACGTCAGGCTGACCGAAAAGCAATATGCAGACACCGAAAGGCACCTTTTTCAGTCCGTAGCGCAGAAATGGCTCGATGTTTGGTCCGCACGTAAGCAGCTGGACCTGCTGACAACCGCCCGCAACAATATCGATTCGCTGGCGACAATTAACCGTCTCAGGCTGAAAAACCAGGTCATTACGAGCACCGACCTCTCACGCACCGAACTGCTCGCCAATCAATATGAAATCCAGCTCAAATCGGCACGCCAGGATTATCTGAATGAGATCTCTAACCTGAAATTCCTCATGGGCGTACAGGACTCCGTCGCGATCGATACCGCCGACCAGTTTGCATTCGCATTTCCTGACCAGATGGATGCCATCGTGCAACAGGCTTTACAAAACAGAAGCGACATTCAAACCATCAAGTTGACCATGGACGTTGCCGATGCCAATATTAAACTACAAAAATCAACTGCATTGCCTACCCCGGAACTTGGGCTGATCTATAACCCTCAGAACAAGGCTCAATATATGGGCGTCTATGGCACGATCGAGATACCCATTTTTTCAAGAAACCAGGGCGAGATCAGGAAGTCACAGGTGATCAAACAACAGGCGGAACAGGATCTGCTCGCCACCGGGACCCAACTGGAAACCGAAATACGCACGGCTTACAAGACCTATACGACTCAAAAACAGAATGTACAGAATTTCAATCAGTTACTAACTCAATCCCAGACAATCTTGAACAGTGTAAAATACTCCTACCTCCGCGGCGGGACCACCATTATCGACTTCCTGGAAGCGCAACGCAGCTGGCTCGATACCCAGCAGCAATATTATGATGTACTCGGCCAATATCGCCAGAGCTACATCGACCTTCTTTACGCATCCGGACTGATCAATCAAATCGCACAATGACCATGAAGAATTTAATCGTTTGCAGCTCCGTGGCGTTGCTATTGCTCGCAGGCTGCAAAAACAAGGAAAGCCAAAAGGCGGTCGTTGACAATTCCACTCCGACAGTGAATGCTGCCGGCACCAAAATCACATTTCCCGAAGCGGAAAGCGGCCGTTTTTTCCAGACAGAAAAGATATCCACCACTTCGCTGATGGCTGACATTACCGCCCCGGCCAAGGTTTCAGCCACGGTTGTACGATCGGGCGAGGGTGCTTCAGGCAACATCGTACTGTTTGACAACCCAGAACTTTCGGGCAATTACACTCAGTTGCTGCAACATCTGACGATGATCAACCAAATACAAAATATCAATATCCGCCAGCGCAAAACCGAGCTTTCCCGAATTAAAGATTTGCAGGAACACGGCGCTGCGACAGGCAAAGACCTGCTGGAATCGCAGACAGCCCTTGCTATGGAAGAAACCAACCTGATCAACGAGCGCTCCGCGATCATCGAGCATGAAACCAAGCTGAAAGCGGGCGGTTTTGAGCCACGGCAGTTGCGCAGCGCACGTCCGGGAACGGCATACATTATTTGTGATGTACCTGAAAGTGAGATCAATAAAGTAAAAAAAGGAAGTAAATGCATGATCCAGTTCACCGCTTTTCCGAATGAGAACTTCAACGGCACAATCGACGACATTGCTGATATGGTGGACCAGACCACGCGGATGATCAAACTCCGGGTGAGCATTAACAACTCTGCCGGTAAACTGAAAGCGGGCATGTTTGGCACCGTCGCATTCGGGTTGAGCGAAGGCAGGAACCTGAGTATCAATAAGGACGCATTGATCACCATTCAGGGTAAGAATTATGTGTTCGTCAAAATAGGTTCGAAGGATTTCGAACGGCGAGAGGTAAACACAGGCGACCAGATCGGTGACCGGATCATCGCCTATAATGGCCTGAAAAACGGTGATAATGTGGTGACCAAGGGCGTCATGCAATTAAAAGGACTTTCGTTCGGCTACTAAAATGATCAAGAACCTGCTATTTTTTAGCCTTCGCAACCGGTGGGTTGTGATTGCTGTCAGCGTTGTGCTGATGGGTGTCGGCTACTGGTGCTTCACACAATTGAAGATCGAAGCCTATCCCGATATCGCCGATACCAATGTGATTGTCATCGCACAATATCCCGGCCGCGCTGCCGAAGAAGTGGAGCAACAGGTAACTGTGCCCATTGAACGCGCTCTTCAAAACACACCTAATGTGCTCGACCGCCGTAGTCGCACCATTTTCGGGCTGTCGGTCGTCCAGCTTACATTCAAGGATGGTACCGACGACTATTTTGCCCGTCAGCAAGTGACCGAACGGTTGGCGTCCGCCAGCTTGCCGGACGGTGTTGCGCCGGAACTGGCACCGCTGTCTACGGCCGTGGGTGAAATTCTGCGTTATGTGGTGGAAGCTCCGGCCAGTTACAGCCCAACGCAGCTGCGCGATTTGCAGGATTGGGTAATCAAGCCTGCATTGCTGCAAGTACCTGGCATTGCAGATGTTACCACTTTTGGCGGACCTTTGAAACAATTCCACATCATTACATCTCCCGAAAAGCTGGTGAAATATGGCCTGTCGATGCAAAATGTGATCGATGCAATCAACGTCAATAACCAGAACACGGGCGGTAATGTAATCGCACGCGGTGGCCAGGGATTCGCAGTCCGTGGGCTGGGCGCGATCAAAAATGAGCAGGACATTCAGAATATCGTGTTGAAATCCGATAACGGCGTGCCTGTATTTGTGCGTGACGTCGCGACGGTGGAAATCACTCCGCCCCCGCCGAGCGGCGTGATGGGTTATACTATCACCGCGGATAAGGTCGACGTGAGCAGTGGCGTAGAGGGGATTATTCTTTTGAGAAGATATGAGAACCCGAGCGAAGTATTGAAGGTGTTAAAAGAGAAGATCGCCGACCTGGAATCCAGCGAACTGCCCGAGGGTGTGCATTTGAAACCGCTCTACGACCGTAGCTTCCTGATTGATCATTCGCTGGAGACCGTTGCACACACGCTTTTTGAGGGTATATCTATTGTCGTGATCCTGCTGATATTTTTTCTGGGCAGCATTCGCAGTGCATTGGTCGTAGCGCTCACGATTCCCTTCTCGCTATTGTTTGCGTTTATATTAATGCGTTTGACCGGCATACCTGCCAATTTGCTCTCCCTGGGCGCAATCGACTTCGGTATTATCGTGGATGGCGCTTGCGTAATGGCCGAACATTTGATCCGGAAATACCGGACGGCCACCGTCGAGGAAAAACAGCAGGGTATCGTCAAGATCACATTGCTTTCGGCCCAGGAAGTAGGACGGGAAATCTTCTTTTCGGTGACCATTATCATCCTGGCCTACATGCCCATCCTGCTCATGACGCGCGTTGAAGGTAAGTTGTTCTCCCCGATGGCCCTTACCCTGGCATTTGCGGTGATTGGTTCGATGCTGGCGGCGTTGACATTTATTCCTGTGCTGATCTCATTTGCCTACAAAAAAGCGCTCTCAGACCCTAAGAAGCCGATGAAGGAGCACAAGAATTTCATACTGGATTTCATGACGCGGTCCTATACCAAGTCGCTCGCGGGCTTCTTGAAAAACTATAAAACCACGGTTCTGGCCGGTTTCGGTATCGTTATTGTGCTGGTTTTATTCGGGGTAAAACTGGGGACTGAGTTTTTGCCTACGCTGGATGAGGGCTCGATATTCTTGCGTGGTAACTTTCCCTCCGGCATCACTATCCAGGAAAATGCGACCTATGCGCCCAAAATCCGGAAAATCATCGCCAAATACCCGCAGATCGCATTTGTAATCACCCAAACCGGTCGTAATGACGATGGTACCGATCCATTCCCGGCTAACCGGAATGAGATTCTGATCGGGTTGAAAGATTATGAACTTTGGAGTAAAACCATCACCAAGAAGGAACTGGTTGAGAAAATCAAGAAGGATCTGCAAACACAGCTCCCGGCGGTATCGTTTTCCTCAGGGCAACCTATCATTGACCAGGTCATGGAAATCGTAACGGGTAGCGCCGCCGACCTGGCCGTTTCAGTGGTGGGCGACGACCTGAATATGATGCGGAAAAAAGCCGAAGCCATTGCCAAAATTGTGAAAGCAACGCCTGGTGCGGATAATGTCAACATCGAACAGGAAGGACCTCAGGAACAGTTGGCAATCAATATCAATCGCGAAGCCGCCGCACGTTTCGGGATCAACGTCGCCGATATTCAGAACATGATCGAAGCGGCTATTGGTGGAAAAACCATCTCTACACTTTATGACGGCACCAAACGGTACGATATCGTCATCCGCTTCCTGCCCAAATACCGCAACTCGATCGACGCTATCAAGCATGTGCAGGTTCCTTCATTGACTGGTGCTTTGATACCGATGAGCCAGCTTGCCGACATTCATTTCATGGAAGGACAAACCAACATCTATCGCTATGGAAGCAAAAGAATGGTAACCGTCCGCACCAACATCCGCGGCCGCGACCAGGGCGGATTTGTCAAGGAATTGCAGAAAAAACTGGATGCGGGCGTGCATGTTCCGAAAGGTTACAGTATCATTTACGGAGGACAATATGAAAACCTGGAACGGGCCGGCAAACAGCTTGCATTCACAATTCCTCTTACCATTGTGATGGTGTTCCTCTTTCTGTTTATGTTGTTCAAAAACCTCCCTCACACCATGGTGACGATGAGTTGCATTCTGTTTGCACTCGGAGGTGGCATTGCCGCGCTGTTATTACGGGGATACTATTTCAATGTCTCGGCCGGAGTTGGGTTTGTTAGCATTTTCGGGATCTCGGTCATGGCCGGTGTGCTTCTTGTGTCTGCATTAAACCGGGCTACTCAAAATTCCGACAATGATCTGGCACACAGCGTACTGGAAGCTTCGTCTGAGCAGCTGCGTGCATTACTTTCGATCCTGGTCGTCGCCATTATTGGTCTGGTGCCCGCAGCGATTTCGTCGGGTATCGGCTCGGACGTGCAGCGGCCACTTGCGACGGTCATTATCGGTGGGCTTACCAGCACGCTGCTCTTCGCTCCTGTCTTGCTCCCGCCACTTTATTTATGGGCTGAAAAACGGAAAAAACCAGAGAAGCCTCAGGAAGTTTTGGAATTGTAATAGACTCAGAAAGTGCTAAATTTGTTTCAAACCAACTAAAACACCGCACTATGAAAGAGAAAAACCCAGTCCTCGAAGCGAAACGGTATGTAGACAATGCACGGACTATTTTGAGAGAAAAAGCCGTCAAGGAAGACCGTTATTATCAAGATCCGAAATACGTAAAAATGGCTGGCCACACAGCTTACACCGGGATTTTGGTTGCGCTCGACTTATTTTTTGGAGTAAAAGGAAAGGGCAGGAAAGATGTGCATTGGTATAAAGAGCAATTGGCGACGAAAGACAAAAGGGCGCTAAAAGACTTCATCAGTGCATATGATCTCCTACACCTGGCAATGAGCTACGACGGCAATACCGATTCTGAGATAGCGAAACTCGGATTGACCCGTGCTGATGAAATCATCCAATGGGTAGAGCAACGGACCGCCACTTGCTAATTCCACATTACCGATAGAAAAATAGAGCCGGGCCTAATTGGTCCGGCTTTGTTGCGTTAATACACTCATTATTTAATCCTTATAATAACAATCAGACGGTAAATAGGCGGTTTTTAGTTAAATTTCCTAAGTGTTCAGTCCTCAACGGATGCCATACACAAGGCTATACACTTTAAAACTATTTACTGATGAACAAACACCTCCTCTTGCTACTATTGATGACAACTTCTGCTGCGACCGCCCAGATTAGTCCTGATTCGATCGCCGGTGAGTATCATTTGCAGGGCGTCATGGAGACGGCCTCAGCGATCCTGCTGAAACCTGACAGCACTTTTGAACTATATTTTTCCTATGGTGTGATGGATAGGCAGGGTCACGGCAAATGGCGCCTGGATAATGGGAAAGTGGTGCTGAACAGCAGGCCAAAGCCTGAGCTTGACTTCGCGCTTGTCTCGAGCAAAGTGTCCGGGGACGATTTTACAACCGTCAAAATTGTCGACAGCAATCAACAGATCCTTCCATTCTTTGAAGCATTGATCAAAACGCCAGCCGGCGAGAAATATGGCAAAATGAACCAGGAAGGCATTTATCAAATCCCAAAAACGAAAACCAGCGGCATCGATTTGTTCTTTACCCTGGCCCCTGAAAGATATTCGTCTTTTCCAGTTACAACAGACGATAATTACTTCGAATTCAGGATCGAACCCTGGATTGTCGAGATATTCGTAGAAAATATCACTTTAAAACTAAGTGAAACCGGGCTCACGGGCGAGCATCCGCTGCTGAAAGGCGACGCATTCTCGTACGAAAAAATGCGCTGACGGTCAGACGTACTGCCTGTCGCCAACTGCATTAATATCCTTCACTTCAAGAATTTGTTTGTCAAAACCGTATTTCGTCACATTGATCATCGCCTGGCCAAGCTGACTTAGGCGAGAAACGGTATTTGGAGCGACGGCTTTCAGGATCGGATACAGCCAGCTTATATACTTGTAAAACGATAGCGTATTCTTCAATCCCGGTGTGGCATGCATATAACCCGGCCGGAACGCAAACACCTGACCGAAAGGTAGTTCCATCAACTCATTTTCGGTTTTACCTTTTACTCTCGCCCACATGATGCGTCCTTTTTCAGTGCTGTCGGTACCGGCGCCTGAAACGTAACAAAAGGTCATATCAGCGTTATGTCGGCTTAAAGTTTCGGCCACATGCATTGTCAAGTCGTAAGTAATGCGTGTGTATTCCGGTTCTTTCATCCCTATGGAAGACACACCAAGGCAAAAGTAACATGCATTGTAGCCTGCCAACTGGCCCTCGATCGGAGCAAGATTAAAAAAATCCGCATGGATGATTTCTTTGAGCTTGGGATGGCTCATGCCCAACGGCTTCCTGTTAATGATCAATACCGATTCCACATCCGGGCTATGGAGACATTCGTGCAAAACGCCCTCACCGACCATGCCGGTTGTCCCGGTAATTATTGCTTTTATTTTTCCCTGAACAGCCATAAGCGTGTTAGTTTGGATTATCATTTAAAACCTTGATACTGCAAGATATTCATAATCCGGTTGATTTCCGGACCATGAAAAAGAGGCAGGAACCGCCTTTTCAACGCCCCTGCCCCTATTCAGTAACCTAATCAGGCTTTTTCGCTTTCAAAAGCTGTCGATGTTGCCAGCTCTTCCCACGCTTCAAGGTCCTTTTTCACCTGATCAATTTTGGCATAAGCCAGGTCGTAGGAATCCTGACCGAGGAACAAATGCATCGGAGGATTCTCATCGTTGGCAACACGGATCATCACATCTGCCGCTTTTTCCGGATCACCAGTCTGCTGCCCGTTCAAATCGTTTTGGTGCAGTGATTGGACTTTCCTTACTTCCTCATACTCAGCGATTTCATTCTTAGGAACGGCCAGTGAGCCGGCTGTGAGGAACTGTGTACGGAAATACCCCGGTTCCACCACCGTTACTTTGACACCGAAGGCAGCGACTTCTGCAGCCAGCGATTCAGAAAACCCTACCATCGCGAACTTGGTCGCGCAATAAATCCCAAAGCCCGGAAATGCGCCTGTAAAGCCCCCAATCGAGGCAATGTTGAGGATATGTCCCGACCGCTGCTTGCGGAGAACGGGCATTGCAGTGCGGATCACATTCAATGCGCCAAATACGTTCACATCGAAATTCTCTCTCGCTTCCGCATCCGATAGTTCTTCCAAGCTACCAGCCATGCCATAGCCGGCATTGTTTACAACCACATCGATACGCCCAAACGTTTCAACCGTCTTGGTCACCGCTTCTCCTACACTCGATTCAGTTTTGAGGTCCACTGCCAGTGGCAGAAAAAGCGGGCCTTCATAGCCTACGGCCTGTTTTAGTTCATTGATAGTTCTGGACGTAGCTGCAACGGGAGTGCCTGATGCCAGCAATTTTTGTACAAGGGTAAGTCCGAGTCCTTTGGAAGCTCCGGTAACAAACCAAACTTTTTTTGTTTCCATTTTTTGTTGATTGATTTAACACAACAAAATTAAAGCGGGAAACTCGCTGGGACATTGCGCCGTTCAAACAGATACTTGCGAAATTCAAACAATCCGAAATGCGGATGGTGTTTGACTGGTCTGTTTCTTGAAAAAATTGTTGAAATGCGATGGCTCTTCGAATCCGAGGCTGTAGCTGATCTCGGAGATATTCCAGCTTGTGTGCCTCAGCAACGCCTTTGCTTCGGTAGTGATGCGCTCTGCAATATGGGCGGTCGTAGTTTTGCCAGTTGTTTCCCTGATAGCGCGGTTAAGATGGTTGACATGAACTGATAATTCCTGAGCAAAATCATTGGCTGAGCGTAATGCAAATCGCTGCATGGGGGTTTCGATCGGAAATTGGCGTTCCAGAAGTTCAGTAAATATTGCGGTAATGCGGGTATTCGCGTTTGGATGCTGGTAAAGCGACTCAATAGGCTCCATTTTCAGCGCACAATGGATCAACTCGGTAACATAGTTGCGAAGCAGGTCATATTTAAATTGATATTCCGAACCAATTTCATCGAGCATTTTCCCAAAAATCTGGCTCACCTGTGCGTCCTGCTCGCTGGTAAGTATGTAGGCGGGCTTACCTCCGAGCGTGAACATCGGCAATTCGGCCAAACTGCCCCTCAGCGCTTCCTGGAAAAACGCTTCCTTGAAAATACAGAAATAGCCACCCACCTCCGAACACGCGGCCTCCCAGGTGTAGGGCACTTTCGGATTGAAGAAAATGAGTGCTGTGCCATTCAGTTCAAGGCTTTTATCGGCATAGTGATAAATATTCTTTCCGCGTATGAGGGCAATTTTGTAAAAATCCCTCCTGCTGTACTTAAACGTAATCGGGTTTGCCAGATAGTTCTCTCCCATCGAGAATACATTGAAATGACCGATATCCGCTTTCACGTTATCTGGTAACCAGTTGAACTTGTGCTGGTAGAACTCTTCGAGTGTTTCTGTCTTTGCCATAATACAAACTTACGAAATTCAAATAGGACTTATTTAAATTTCAGCCATTGATTTGTAAAACGCAACTTTTATCTAAATTAGAACTTTAATCCAGGCCTCGAAACCGGAATCTATTCACACACCATTTTCATTCACTTAAATGAAATCCTTAAGTCCACTGCTCACCGAGCACCTCCAAAACGGTACACTGGTTTGTCCTTTATGTTTATCCCCCTTAAAAATCGTTGACGAGAGCATATTCTGCTCGGGCGGCACTTGTCCTCATTCGACCACCGAAATTCCATTGATCCAGAAGAAGATACCTATTCTGGTCAATTTCAATGAAACCATATTAAGCAAAGAAGCGCTCCTGGCAACGGGCGGCGAGAGCCTCATTCCACGGAGCGGCAACAAATATGACGGGATCAAAAAGATATTCTGGGGCGGCGACAGCAAAACCCGGAAAAACCTGGCGCAATTTCTGACCAGTGTCCCGAAATATGACAACAAAAAAGCCACTGTATTGATCATCGGCGGTGGCGCCGTGGGTAACGGAGCGGCTGGCATGTACGCCGCAAAGGACATCGATGTGCTTTCCTTCGATATTTACGCTTCTTCCAACACCGATTTCATCGCCGACGGCCATTCGCTGCCCATCGCTGATAATAGTATCGATGGCATCTGGATACAGGCTGTATTGGAACATGTCATGTATCCGCAACGCGTTGTAGCTGAAATCCATCGTGTTTTGAAACCCGGCGGTGTTGTCTACGCTGAAACGCCCTTTCAGCAGCACGTCCACGAGGGGCCTTATGATTTTACAAGATTTACAGAAAGCGGTCACCGGCTGCTGTTCAAGGATTTTAAGCTGCTTGACTCGGGATTTCTGACCGGTATTGGCACCGTGCTACTCTGGAATGTACGTTACGCCGTCTGGGGGCTCACACGGAGCAAAAAAGTGGCCATCGCCGTGGCCATGGCATTCAGTTGGGTCCGCCTTTTCGACCACCTCGTTTCTGATTCATTCAATGTAGATACGGCCAGCGGGGTTTATTTTCTTGGTAAAAAAGATCCCAACCATCAATTTTCGGATAAGGATATCATTACTCATTACAAGGGTTTTCAAAGAAAATAAGGTAAAGTAACGGTCGATACTCAATTATCGACCGTCACCGGTTATTTCACCGCCCGGTTCCGGTCTGTTAAATGAGCTAACCCTAACACAATTGCTTGCAAAACGACGAACGATCCTACCAACGCGGGAATGGAATTCTCTGGCGGCGGGCCGAACATATTGAACACTTCGGCAACTACGAAGAAGATTATCAGCGCCCACAGCCCCCATTTGCCCTTCGCATTAATAGCGTGGGTATTTTTAATGTAAATAAATACACCAGCGACAAAGATGATCGTTTCGGTCAAGACAGTCAGTGGCAGCGAGTTCCACATACCAAAACCTACCTTTTCCGTTCCGAAAGGTGTCAGTGGAAGGTCAGGAATATGTACGACCAGATCGAGAAACCAGTGACTAAGCACCGCTAATGCGACAACAATAGCGCCTCGCGTGTCCTTCCTGAACAGCCAATACCCTATCCCGAGCAGCACGCCCCACACAACGCCCATGACCAGGCTGTGCGTGTAGGGATAATGTACAAATTCAAAAGGTGTAACCTCAGTGAAGCCGGGCTGGATTTTCACTTTCTCGATATCCAGCAGCAGCATAAATGGCCAGAGAATATCCACAAATTCTACCGCGACAAAAAGTGTGAGGAGCGAAACCTGGGGAGCAACTTTTTTGGCTCCGAATGCTAATCCATAGTGACCTAAAAACATACGACAATTGGTTGATTAATGACCCTACAAAGGTATCCGGGCCATTTCTCAACCTACTTGACCTAGATCAAGAAATCAACTCAGCTGCTTACGGCGAATGCGGCTGATCGTTTCGGGGGTCATTCCGAGCATGGAGGCGATGTATTGCAGGGGCACTTGATTGAACAAATCGCGGTAACTTTCAAACAGCAGATTGTAACGCTGTTCGGCGGTCATGGAAAGGAAAGAAAACACCCGGTCTTCGAGCGTCACGAAGCAATGTGCGATAAAGAGCTTTTCAGTGACAGGCCATTTGGGAATAAAGTCGCCAAGCCTGTCGTAATCCCTTTTATCAATCGTATATAATGCGGTATCAGCCAGTGCCTGGATATTCCAGCGCGACGGCTTTTCAAAAACAAGGCTCGACAGATCGGTAATAAAATAGCCTTTGGTTGAAATCCATTGCGTCACCTCCCGGTCTTCCAGATCCACAAAAATCCGCAGCATTCCCGACTGGATAAAGCTCAGCTTGTTACAGGGTTTTCCTGTTTTGAGATAAAACTCTCCTTTTCTAACGATTTCAGGCTTGAAAAACGAAGCTACCGTTGCCAGATCGGTGCGGTCAAAGTCAAAATAGGAATGCAGGTATTCTTCGAGTTCGGTCATAACGGATATTTGTGAAGGCAAAGTTAACAAACCGTCCATTACCGGTTGCAAAAGCAAATTCACGGCCGTTTCCGTACAAAAACTGTCCGATTATGGACATAGCCCGAATGTCAATATGGCCTGGGACGCTGCAAATGAGCTTTTTACCTTACTGGCATGTATTTTATACAATGTACTATGCAATGCAATGTACCATTTATTAGCCATGAAAATAAAATTCTTGAACCGCATCCAGTCCGCCCTATTCCAATGTTAAAAAACTATTTCAAAATCGCCTGGCGCAACCTTGTCCGCAACCGCGTGTTTTCAGTTATTAATATTGCAGGGCTGGCCATCGGGCTGGCTTCCTGCATGCTTATCAGTTTGTACGTCATCGACGAGCTGAGCTTTGACCGGTTTAATGACAAGGCTGACCGCATTGTTCGCGTTGTGTTCAAAGCCAACATGCAAGGCGGTAAAATCAACGAATCCCACGTGATGCCGCCAACCGCTGGCGTTTTAAAGGCTGATTATCCAGAGGTTTTGGAGGCCACCCGCCTACGCCAGGGCGGGAAGCCATTTGTGCTTATTAATAATAAAATTTACAACGACGAGCGGCTTGCCTACGTAGACTCCAACTTTTTCAGTGTTTTCACTCTGCCTTTTGTCGAAGGATCGTCTAAAACTGCGCTTCTGGAACCTTACACCCTTGTCCTTTCGCAGACCACAGCCGAAAAATACTTTGGTAAAACCGATGTGATCGGCAAAACCATCACATTTAAGGACTCGAAACAGACTTATCGCGTCGCCGGTGTAATGCGGGATATTCCGAAAAATTCGCATTTCCAGTTTGATATGCTTGGCTCAATGGGTGAGATTGAAGAGGCTAAGTCCACTTCCTGGATGGTTTCCGAGTTCTTTACCTACCTGCTTCTCCCCGACGGCTATGATTACAAAAAACTCGAAGGGAAATTGCCAAAGACGATGGACAAATACCTTAGTCCGCAATTGAAACAGGCGATGGGCGTGACGCTGGCTGAATTCCGTAAAAAGGGTAATGATCTCACTCTATCCCTGCAACCGTTGACCGACATCCATCTTCGCTCCAACGACTTTCAGTACGACCTGGGCGTGAAGGGCGACGTGAGTTATGTTTACATTTTCGGTGCTGTTGCCATCATTATGCTGCTTATTGCCTGCATTAATTTCATGAACCTATCCACAGCTGGCTCGTCCAAACGTGCGCGCGAGGTGGGGGTAAGAAAAGTAATGGGTTCTGAGAAAATTGAGCTCGTATGGCAGTTTCTGACCGAATCGATCATGCTTACGTCCCTTGCCATGTTGCTGGCCGTACTGATCTGTATTCTCGCCTTACCACTGTTCAATAATTTATCAGGCAAAAATCTGTCACTGCAATGGGATGCGATTCCCGGATTGATTCCAGCTTTGATCGCATTCGGCCTTTTTGTGGGCATTGCCGCGGGCAGTTACCCTGCGTTTTTCCTTTCTTCATTCAAGCCGATTTCTGTACTAAAAGGTGGCTCGTCGGCGATCAGGCTTTCAGCTTCGGGAAGAAATCTTAATCTGCGAAGTGGTCTGGTCGTTTTCCAGTTCTTTATGTCTATTACTCTGATGGTAGGCACCACAGTTGTTTATCAGCAACTTAAATTTATCCGGAACAAAAACCTGGGTTACAGCAAGGACCAGGTGATCGTAGTGCCGTCGTGGTCGCTGGGCAAGAATGAGGCCGCATTCCGCGACGAACTTTTGCGCGATTCGCGGGTGGATAAGATCAGCCTTTCGGGTTATGTGCCAGCCGGGCCTTCAGACAACAATAATTATACCGTTAGTCCCGACGGCAATCCCTCACAATTGGTAAAAACATTGCGATACGAGGTTGACTATAACTACATTCCTACTCTGGGAATGCAGATCGCATATGGCCGCAATTTCTCCAAAGATTACGGCACCGATTCAACCGGCATTATCATCAACGAAACAGCCGCCAAAACCTTCGGCTGGACTCCCGAAAATGCATTGACCAGAACGATTACCCGCAATGATAACGAAGGAAAAAAAGCCACTTTCCAGGTAATTGGCGTGGTCAAGGACTTCCATTTCAGGTCTATGCACGAAAAAATAGGTCCCCTGGTCATGACTTTAACCAATGGATGGGGTTGGATATTGATCAAAACACGAAGCAAAGAAGTATCCGGTCTACTGGCCTCGATGAAGCAGAACTGGGACGGGTTTAGGCCTGATATGCCATTCAGTTACACTTTCCTGGACGAGCGCTTCAATGAAACTTTCAAGGCTGAGCAAAAAACCGGTCAGATCCTGGGCACATTTGCAGGGCTTACCATCTTCGTAGCTTGTCTCGGATTGTTTGGTCTGGCCACGTTCACTGCCGAGCAACGGACCAAAGAAATCGGCGTCAGGAAAGTATTGGGGGCTTCTGTTGCAGGCATTGTCGCATTACTTTCCAAAGACTTCCTGAAACTGATCGGCGTCGCGATGATCGTTGCCACACCGGCCGCGTGGTGGCTGATGGACCGCTGGTTGCAGGAATTTGCCTACAAGATCGATGTCTCATGGTGGATGTTCGCCGTGGCTGGTTTGCTGTCCATAGTCGTGGCGCTGTGCACGATCTCCTACCAGTCTGTGAAAGCCGCATTGATGAACCCTGTGAAGTCGCTCCGGTCGGAATAACGGATGTGCCGTTAAATCACTGGCCTTGCCGGATGGCTTGTAAAACCATTAAAAGCAGTTATTTTCAATGCTAAACGCATTGAAACGAAAAGCAAATGCATCCGACCATCCGCTGCAAAGTAACCCGCCACAGCCACGTTTTTCAGGTCGGTAATATCATCGAGCTGAGAAACCGTGTTTTGGAAAAATCCGAAACTCAGCCGGTGACGAGTTATTTTGTGCCGGATACCGGCGATGGATCTCCCGGTGTGATCCCTTTTGGCGCTGTTGAGGCTCTACGGGATAGTTTCGATATCGAGGAGGCTTATTACGGCAAATGCCTGCTGACCCGCGTATCCAATTTCTATAAAGACAAACCCGGAGACGAACAAACCGCTACTGCGGAAATCGGGATCGTCAAGCCGGAGAATGTCCGCATTATCCATTACCCAGACTGCCAGCAGCTTGTGTTTCATATGCCAAAATATGCCTACGATGCCGGAAATTTCAGGATTGTTAATGCGTGTTCAGAGGAAATTCTTGAAGAAAAGCCCGTAAGTAGCAGGCTGAATGGCAGCACGATGCTGCTCGTAAATACACTCCCCTATCCTCCGGGCTTCTACGTCATCGAAGCCGACTGGCCCGGCGGCTGGACGCACCGGGTCCAGTTCATCAAATTCACAGAAGGCTTTCCCAACACCGGATATGAGAATGCCCCTACGAATGTCCGCCAGGCGATCAAAGGCGAGGAAGTACATTTGCTCCCGCCCTCAAAAGAGGAACCCAGGCCGAAAACGCCAACGATCAGACGCAAACCGGATCCTGGTTACCAACATCCGCCAGGCAATGTCCAAATGATCCAGAACGACTACGAATACCGTCTTTTTGATTCCAATGGTGTGGAAATGGATTCCGGTATTGATCGGGAAGCATTCAAAAGGGACTTATTAAAACAATTCGTCCCGGTACTCGAATATACTCAGAGTGGCCGTGGAGGCATTATTTATTACAAAGAGAAAGACATTAAAATCGGCTTCGACTGGGAATTTGGCGGTGGTAACGCGATAGTGGTCATTTACATCCCGGAAGTTGAATTTTGGGAAGCCCAAACAAGCACCCCGCTGTCGAGAAGGGACGAAATCCTGACTTTCCTGTGCAATCAGGTGATCCGCGACGAGGCGCCCGGTGGTAAGTATAAAATTTACGCCAACTCCATCAGCATACTCCGCTCTTAGTGCTTTGGAATAATTATTGATGATAAGGTGCCATGACTAAAAACACTTCAATCATGGCACAAAATTCAGAAACCATAGAAATCCTTAACGACCTCATCCTGATCAACAATGACCGGATTGCGGGATACGAGAAGGCCCGCGACGAAGCCAACGAGCTTGAAAACGACCTGCGCTCGTTGTTCAACAAGCTTGCAGACGAAAGTCGGCAGCATGTGCTCGACCTCAAAGCGCATGTAAGTCGGCTCGGAGGTGAACCGGCCACAGGTACGATGCTGTCCGGCAAACTATACAGGGTGTGGATGGATGTTCGCGCTACTTTCACTTCAGATAACAGGCGGGCAGTTCTTGAAAACGCCGAAATGGGCGAAGATGCCGCCAAGAAAGCTTATGAAGAAGCGCTGCGCTCCGACGATCTGTCGGCAGATGTCCGGCAATTGATCCTGAGTCAGCAGACGGCCATTCTCGCCGCACACGATTCCATTAAACTGGAACGCGACCGGCAGCGGGATGTATCGAAATATCCTTTGACTACTTAATTCGAAGTTCCTTGTCCCCGGGCTGAAGCCCGGGGGAAGTGATTCTCTGCGTCCCAGGGCTGAAGCCCTGGGTTCGCGAGATCGACTCATGATCAGTGCCGAGGGCACGAAGCCACCGTGCGCACGGCCGAAGCAAGCCCTACCAACCCAAGGCTTCAGCCTTGGGCGGCCCACCACAGCCCCACCACAGACCCAGATCAGAGCCCTACCATCCCAGACCATGGTCAGACCATCTCCAGATCACAGCCGGATCCTAGTCAGACCATCTCCAGATCGCATCCAGATCCCGGTCAGACCATCCCAGATCGCATTCGGATCACAGCCAGACCACACACGATAGCCACAGCATGACATCCTACCAGAAAAGCCTCAGAAAAAATCACACTTTTTTTCTAACTTCCTGTAACCTTTCCAATCTTCCAAGGTTATCACGTCGAAATCACCACCAAAGAGCTGCCTTTTGAACACGCTTACAGATAATTCGCTAATGCTCCGGGTTAAGGACGGGGATCTGGATAAGATGGGCTTGCTCTTTGAGCGGTACAACCGGCCGTTGTTTGCGTTTTTTTACCATATGACCCATAAACCGGATGCGAGTGAAGACCTGGTCCAGAATGTGTTTTACAGGATGCTCAAATACAAGCATACGTTTACGGGCGACGGTGAGTTTAGGACCTGGATGTATCACCTTGGCCGGAATGCTTTGAACGATTGGGTGAAAAAGAACAGGTCGTTTAACTTTTACGATGTCAGTGAAGTGGCGGATTATGTTGGAGGTGGCACACTGGCGGACGAACAGCTGGAACGACAGCAGGACAAGGATTTTCTGCACCAGGCCATGGGCGAGCTCAGTCCTGAATACCGCGAGGTACTGATCCTGAGCCGGTTTCAGGAAATGAAATATGACGAAATCGCCAAGGTACTGAATATTAATGAAGGATTGGTGAAAGTAAGGGTGCACAGGGCACTCGGTGAGTTGAAAAAGAGGTTTTTTACAAATGAAAGACGATAGAGCCATGAGCTGTGAATATACCAAAGAGCGCATTAATGAATGGCTGAACAACAACCTGAGCAAGGCTGAGCAAATGGAGGTCAATAAGCACCTGGCCACTTGCAACTGCTGCCAGGAAGAGTTCGCAGCCGACAAACAATTGTGGGACGGTATCGCCAAAATCAAAATACCAGAGCCGCGGGAGGCAATGCGGGCGAATTTCTACACAATGCTCGACGAATTTAAAGAAGCTGAAAAAGCAGCCGAGCGCTTCTCGCTACAAAGCATGATGGAAAGCATCCGCGACTTTGTGATGCCACAATGGGCAGTTCAAGTGGCATTCAGTCTGCTGCTGGTAGGGCTCGGGTGGGTCATCGGAAACAAGACCAGCCGCGGCAATACTTCTGCCACCGCGTACCAGCAACAGATTGAAGCGCTGGCGAGCCAGGTGCAGGATATGAAAAGCACTATGATGCTCTCGCTCCTTGAAAACCCTTCGGCCACTGAGCGGCTTCGGGCAGTTGGGTACACCAGTGAGATCACGCATGCCGACGAACGCATCATGGAAGCGCTGTTTACCACCTTAAACAACGATCCTAACGTAAATGTGAGGCTCGTCACACTCGAAGCACTCACGCAATACGCGGATAATGCGGACGTGCGCCAAGGGCTTGTCAGGTCACTTACCACGCAGGATTCGCCGATGGTGCAGGTAGCACTGGCCGACGTGATGGTGAAGTTACAGGAAAAAGGTTCGGTAAAGGCATTGAAAACACTTCTCAAAAAGGAAGACCTGAACGACCTCGTCAAAGTTAAAATCGAACAGACGATCAAAGACCTATCATAAAACCATAATCAACTATTAGCCATGAAGTATTTTGCAATCCCCTTACTGGCGGGAGCGGTGCTCTGCTGTACCCAGGCCCCGGCCCAGAAGCTTGAATTCAAGGAACATGTGAGCAAAGAATTTGCCATGAACGGCAATGCCTCCAAGAACACGCTGGCGATCTATAATATCAACGGGTTTAT
This sequence comes from Dyadobacter sp. MSC1_007, assembly GCF_023667495.1. Classification (GTDB taxonomy): domain Bacteria; phylum Bacteroidota; class Bacteroidia; order Cytophagales; family Spirosomataceae; genus Dyadobacter. The sequence continues at coordinate 447,277 of NZ_JAMOZL010000006.1, read as the reverse complement.
CAAAGTGGAAGGTTATAACGGTGATAAAGTAGTGGTGGAAATCGATAAAAAGATCACCGCCAAGACCCAGGAAGTGCTCGATCAGGGCAAAGCAGAGTTCAAGCTGGAATTCGAAGAGCATGCCGACAGTGTTATCGCCTATATCGCCAACCCCTACGATTCACGCCCCAACCGAAACAGGCGCGGCTGGGATGGGCCAAGGATCGATTATCATTTTGAGCTCAATTTTACAGTCAAAGTACCCTATTCGCTAAACCTGCATGTATCAACTGTCAATGGCGGCGATGTGACCGTCAATGATGTAACCGGCTCGCTCGGAGTCCATAATGTAAATGGCGCCATCAAAATAGTGAATGCGAAAGGCCCGGCGAATGTCCGCACTATCAATGGCAATGTGGAGGTCAATTACCTTACCCTTCCCCCCGGCGAATCGGATTTCAAAACCCTGAACGGCGATATCAAGATCAGTTACCCCTCCTCTCTTTCCGTCGACTGTCAGTTCAAGACATTTAACGGCGATTTTTACACCGATTTCCCGAACGTGGAGCGACTTCCCGTAAAGGTTGTCAAAAACGCTGAAAACCATGAAAACAAAACCATTTACAAGCTTAGTACCGAAACGTTTATTCGGATCGGTAATGGCGGCCCGACTTACAAATTCGAGACTTTCAATGGAAACATCTATCTTAAAAAACAATCATAACAAAATGAAGACCCCGCGAATTTTAGCCCTCGTTGCACTGGTAGCATTCAGTACTTTGTCCGGAACGCTCCTGGCGCAAAATGACATGAAGGAAACGCTTACAGTGCCGCTTAGTGACCCCGGCAAGCCCGGTACCCTGAATGTAAGTCTCATCCGCGGCTCGATCCGGGTTACCGGTGCTGCCGGAAATCAAGTGGTGATCGACGCCATCAGCAAACAGGACAAACCCGACAAGAAGGAAGAGAATGTTGAAGGGATGAAACGCATTTCCAAAAACGGCGCCATGGACATCACCGCTACCGAGGAAAAGAATGTCGTCCATGTCAGCTCCAAGCTATTCCACAAGGCGATGGAGCTCCATATCAAAGTACCGCAAAAGTTCACGCTCAAAGTAAGCACCATCAACGATGGCGACATTACGATCGAGAATGTGGATGGCGAAATGGAGATCACTAATGTGAACGGCGATATCCGCCTGACGAACATTTCGGGATCGGCTGTGGCCAACACGGTGAATGGTTTGTTGAAAGCCAATTTCAAAACCGTTGACGCCAAGTCCCCGATGGCCTTCTCAACCCTGAATGGGAATGTGGATGTGACGCTCCCTGCTACCGCAAAATTCGATGTGAAACTGAAATCGGATCGCGGCGAAATTTACAGCGACTTCGATGTGGACGTCGATAAAACTGTTCCGCAAGCTACCCGCACAGCCAAGGATGGGATGTACAAAGTTTCCGTTGAAGATTGGGTAAAAGGCAAGGTCAACGGAGGCGGCAGCGAGATTATGATGAAGAACATGAACGGCAATATTTATGTGAGAAAAGCGAAGTAATTCACCCGCTTTTTCCACCACACCACCGGCAGCATCAGGCTTCCGGTGGTGTTTTTGTTTGGTGTATTTCAAAAGTTTTTTCTCCGCTGTACCGCTACTCAATTGTCGCGCCCATCTCAGCAAGCATTTTTAGCAACTCATCTAACTTTTTCGTCTTCACCGAAGCCATCATTTGGTCCGCTGTACTCTCCGCCGTAGCCATCGCTTCGAGGTAAATCTTCTTGCCTGCATTCGCCAGTTTCACATAAGAGACACGCGCATCGCGGCTGTTTGCCTCGCGTTTGACAAGGCCTAATTTCTCTAACGGAGTGAGCATTCTGGTAATGCCCGAGGCCGTCAAACCGATCTTTTCCGCCAGGTCTGTGCGCCTTAGTTTCTCATCCTCGGCTGCTGCCAGATGGTGTAAAATCATGAATTCATTGAGGCTTATCCCGTGGCTGCTAAGGCGCGCATCGAAGCGCTTAGCGGCCAAAGTCTGGATCATTGTAAGGTTTAAAAACAGTTTCAGTCCCGGTGATATAGTTGACATAAATTTGAAAAGTATTTGATTTATAGTTGATATATACTTGCATAATCAAGTATTATGCAAATATATAAGATGGTTAACACATTGCAAAACAATACATTTGATATTTTAAATACTGATTCGATTTGAATTCATTTTCAAACAGATACGCCAAACCATTGCGTATCTACGGCACGCTCAACGCACGGGACCCTCGTAATCTACCGAGATTTAATGCCTGACGGCATTGTGCTTTGATATGCGCTGTCGCTCAATGGGCGGCGCGTGGGGGAACATGTAATCTGCCGGGATTTAATGCCTGACGGAATTGTGGCGTTTACGTGTGTTCGTTGTCATGACCTGTTGATGGCTTGGGAGGCGATTAGCCGGAATGTGACCGTAGCAATTGCCGGTAGCTATTGAGGACGCCGGACTTTGAGATGAAGCCGACGAACTCTCCGTCGGCCTTGATGACGGGTAAATTCCAGGCCCCTGTTTCGTCGAATTTCTTGACGACGCTCATCACATTCTCGAACTCATTAACGGTCGCAACGGGTGGTTTTGCGAGGTGGGAAATGCTGAGCAGCTCGTATGCGTCGGGATTGAAAAGCAACGGCCGTATGTCGTCCATGGAAATGATCCCGACAAGCTTTCTGTCACTATCCAAAACCGATATGATATTCCGCCTGCCGGTGCGTACAAGCTCGGCCAATTCCTCCCGTGACGCGTTCACATTTATGATCTGAATGTCCTTGTCGATCAGGTCGGGAATGTGCAGTAATGAAAGTAAATTACGGTCGTGCTCGCGGGTGAAAATCTTTCCCTGACTTGTGAGATTGGCCAGGTCCGGCGAGACGGCAGAAAACCATTTAGCCATCGAAAAAGAGATCACCGAAACCATCATCAACGGGATGAAAAGATCATAGCCGGATGTCGATTCAGCGATCAGAAAAATGGCTGTGAGGGGTGCATAAAGTACGCCGCTCATGACACCCGCCATACCAACGATGACAAGGTTATTGACCGGCACTTCGGTCATGCCGAGCTGCACACAAAAGAGCGCGAATGCATAACCCACCAGTCCGCCGGCGAAGAGCGACGGCGCGAAATTCCCACCGTTGCCACCACTGAAAATCGTGATCGATGCGGAGAATGCTTTCAACAAACAGATCACAACTACAAATACGACGACCACCCATTCGCGGTAGCTGATGAACCGGAAAAAGCTATTCTGGATCACCTCTTGCATCTGACCGTTCGTGATCGCTTTGATGGTATCGTAACCTTCTCCAAACAAAGGCGGATAAAGCACGCACAGCACTGACAGTATCGCCCCGCCTGCCATGGCTTTCTGCATTCTCGTCAGTTTGAAATGATGGAATGCCTGCTCGATGTATTTCGCTATCAGGACATAGTAACGGGCATATAAGCCGCAGAGAATGCCCAACAGCAGGTAATACGGGATGTTATGGTAATCAAATGGATTGCGTGTCTTGAACTGGAAAAGAACAGATTCCTTTAAGAGCACTTTGGAGACAAGACTTCCGCAAACCGCTGCTACAACCAATGGAAGAAAGTCGGAGAAGACGACGCCGGTCAGCAATATTTCAAATGCGAACATCATTCCGGCGATGGGCGCGTTGAATGCCGAGGCGATCCCGGCAGTGGCCCCCGCCGCCAGCAGTAATGTCCTTTCACGGTAGTCCAGCTTGTAGGTTTGTGCGAAATTAGAGCCTATCGCGGCCCCGGTAACGGCAATAGGGCTCTCCAACCCGGCGGACCCTCCCAGCCCCACGGTAATGGCGCTCTGCACGATCTGCGAATACATTTTGACGGAAGATACTATACTGGAATTTTGCGCGATCTCGTACAAAATAGCCGGAATGCCTTTTCTGTCTTGACCTTTGAAGAAAAACAGAACAACAAAAGTGGTCAGCACAATGCCCAAAAAGGGAAACAGAATGTAGAAAAGTACCTGCTCCTCAAAATAGACTTTGTAAGTGATAACGTAGTGAATGTAATGGACGAGTGATTTGAGCACCACGCCTGCAAGCCCGCAAGTAATACCTACCAGCACACCCGACAGGATCAAAAACTGTGTGCGGGTGAGGATGCTTTTCAGCCAGAAAACGATGATTTCGTAGCTTCTGGCCTTTTGCAGGCTGTAACGCGTAAAGTCCCTTCGGAACCGGAGGAAATTATAAAACTTTTTGATGCTGCTTTTATTCACAATTAATCATAGCAATTTATGTTCCTGTTTTTCCTCGAAAATAAAAAAGAAAAGCCCGTTGTTTGCACAACGGGCCGGACTTCTGGTAAAGGCTGGTTTAATTAGCTCTTGCCAACTGCACTTCAAGCCTGATATCTACATTGCGGTCGTTGCCATTGTAGCGCGAATTGTACCCACCGGTACCGATTCCCACACCCATTCCGCCACCCATACCAATGCCACCTCCAAGGCCGATACCTATTCGCGGGCTGAACCCGGAATTAGACGATTGTCCGTCGACTTTGATACTCATGCCCATCATAGCTGTTTCTTTTGCATTCACGCCCATCAACGCGAAAGGAATCGCTATCTGCTCGGTCAGTTCGCCATTTCTGTCCATCGAAATGTGCGACTTAAGACTGCCGTCGGGTGCCACAAGATTGATAAAATGCTCTCCTTCCCTGTCTTTCCAAACTGCTTCTTTGTTGTAGGAATCCAGCAATAAGTCGAGGCCAAGGCTGTTCGGCAGGTCTGTATCGATCCTTTTCAGGGCCTTTCTGTCCTCTTTCATCACCACAGGGAACAGTAGCGAATACGACTCTTTTTTCTGTCCTTCGGGACTAAAAGCAATTTTAAGCCCGCTGCTGAGGATGTTCTGGATCGTGGTCGGATCCTTTGTTTTCAAGGTAATGTACACGTACTGGTCGTCGTTGATGATACCGTATTTCAATCTCGACTTCTGGTCCTGTTGATCGGGTTTCACTTCATCCACATAAGAAAACGGTGCATTCCATTTTGACTCGTAAGTCATTGTTTTGGAGGAGCTGCATCCGCCGAGGGCCATTAACAGTAGCAAAGACCAACTGTTTTTGATAGTTTTCATTTTGTTGCTATATCAATTAGAATTACTCTTACTTTAAACGAAATCCTGCAATTAATCATTACGATAAACTAAAACAAATCGTTGCAGATTAGCCAGGAATGACCGATGAAAGCAGTAATCCTATTTTTTGATGTAGTTTTTCGGGTTCAAAGGGTTTGGAAAGGGTGTCGTTCATACCGGCTTCCAACGCTTGCGCGACTTCCTCAGGCAATACAGTTGCGGAAAGTGACAATATCGGCGTCAGGACACGAAGCGTATCGCGTGCGAATTTTGCTGCTTGAAAACCATCCATTTCGGGCATGCGTGTATCCATAATGATCAGGTCATAAAACTCCTGCCGGAGCCGGTCCACTGCCTCCCGACCATTCCCTACGACCGTAGCGTCGAGCTGCCAGGCTTTGAGGTATTTTTTGAGAAGTAATGCATTAATCGGATTGTCTTCGGCCACGAGTACTTTTTTTCGGTCAAATGGCGGAAGATCCTGGAATGCGACCGTCACTTTGGTATCCTCAGCCTTTTCGTTTGCGTCCTTCAGCATCAATGTAAAAAAGAACTGGCTGCCGTGATTGTACCGGCTGTTGACTTCCAGTTCGCTCCCCATCAGCCGCACTAATTTCTGTGAAATCGTAAGACCCAAACCGGTGCCTCCGTACTGGTGAGATGTATTTTCAGACGCCTGGCCGTATTCCGAGAAAATGTTGGCCATATGCTCCTCTGACATTCCAATGCCGGTATCCTCCACACTGAACCTGATCTTATGCCCGGCCGTCGTTTGGGACACGCGTTCCATTTTCAGTAGTACAGAGCCTTTTTCGGTAAATTTTAATGCATTTCCAACCAGGTTGAGCAAAATCTGGTTTAGCCGCATCCCGTCCACCATAACGCATTCAGGTATCTGCTCTTCCATTTCCAGATGCAGGTGGAGTTTTTTCTCGTCAGCCTTAAACTGCATCAGGTCGATAATGCCCTTCAACAGCACCCGGATGTCAGTAGACGTCGGAATAACTGAGAATTTACCTTCGTCTATTTTGGAGATGTCGAGAATGTCGTTGAGAATGTTCAGCAACGAGCCCGACGATTGCCGGAGCATTGCCACGAGCTCTTCCTGGGGTCCGGCCAATTGCGTAGCTGCCAGCAGATTGCCCAGTCCGATGATGCCGTTCAACGGCGTGCGTATCTCATGGCTCATATTGGCCAGGAACGATTCCTTCGTTTTACGAGCTTTTTCAGCCTGAGTCTGGGCGTCGACAAGCGCCAGTTCGTGCGCCTTACGCTTTTCAACGTCGTGCAGGTTTACAAAAAGCAGCCTGTTTTTGGACATGATCCGCAATTCCAGCCAGACGGGTTGCCTGAGCTTGCCGTAAAACTGATCCTCCACCACGATCGTTTCACCGCCCGAATAAGTCCTTTTCAGCAGCACCTCGCGCAATCCGGAATGTTGCGGGTCTACCAGCAAGTCAAGGATAGGGGTTTTTAGTAAACTATCGGGTTTTATACCCAAAATTGTCTCTACCGACGGATTAATGGATAATATCGTTCCTGTTTCCGGCTCTACCGTCGCGATGATGTCCGGTGAATTAATCACGATCGTCGCGTAGTTTTCGAGCAGTTTATTTTTATCCCTGATTTCTTTCTGGCTGCGTGCCAGCTTTATCAGCGAGTCGACCTTTGCATTTGTAATATAAGGGTCAAGCGGCTTATAGAGATAATCGATGGCGCCCGTCTTCAAGCCCCGTACCGCATAGGTTGTCTCTTTCGAAATTGCTGTGACGAAGACGATCAGGATCTCACGTGTTTTGGGATTTGAAAAAAGTGTTTCTGCAAACTCAAATCCGTCCATTCCCGGCATCTGGACGTCCACCAGCGCTACGGCGATGTCGTTGTCCCATGCAATTCTGAGCGCCTCGTTCGGTGAAGTGGTGGAGTAAATTTCAATGTCTTCCCGGTCCAGGACTGCCTTCAATGAAATCAGGTTTTCCTCCCGGTCATCGAGCAGTAATATCTTGGTGTTTTTCATGGGTTATTCTTAGCGTCACTAGTGTAATATATCCTTATCGTTTCGATCGTTCAGCTGATCTTCTGGTAAATGTTCAGTCCCGAGTCAATCACTTTAAAATGGTCTTCCAGTCCGGAATAGCGCAATGTTTCCCGCTTTCCGAGGCACAGAAAGCCCAGCATACTGAGGCTGTCATACAAAAGCCTGAATACCTTTTGCCGTAGTTCGAGCGTAAAATAGATCATCACATTCCGGCAGCTGATAAATTGGAATTCGTTAAAAACACCGTCTCCGCTAAGGTCGTGTATCGAAAACACGATATTCTTCCTCAGCTCTGGTAATATGGCAGCTTGATCATAAGCCACATGATAGTAGTCTGACAATGAGCGCTTTCCCCCTGCCTGCATATAATTTTCCGAGAACGTCCGAGCATTTGCCAAAGTAAATATCCCCTCCCTTGCCGCGGTAAGCACCTTGTTGCTCAGGTCGGTTGCATAGATCAGCGACCGTTCGAGAAAACCGGCTTCTTCAAGCAATATAGCCATCGAATACGCCTCTTCGCCCGAAGCACAACCGGCCACCCAGAAACGCAGCGTCGGGTAAGATTCCAGGTAACCGAAAACTTCCGTCCTGACCCTGAAGAAAAAGTCGGGATCGCGAAACATTTCTGAATAGTTGACGGTAAGCTCCTGTATAAGGTCATATACGACGCTTCCGCCCGGCCCGATGTGTACAAGCAGCTCATCCAGGGTCATCTTATGGTTCGTCAGGTATCTGCCCGCCCGTCGCAGCAGCGAAGGCCTTGCATAACCCGAGAAATCGAATCCGGAAACTTCCCTGATCCTATCGATAAGTATTTCCAGTTGAGGGTGTTCCAACAAAACCATGATCAGGCAGAATGTAGCCAGACTTTGATCAGCGAAAGCAGCTTATCAACGTCGACGGGTTTGGAAATATAATCATTGGCACCCGCTTCGAGACATAGCTCCCGGTCGCCCTGCATGGCTTTGGCCGTAACTGCAATGATGGGCACGTTCGTCCATTTGCTTTGCTGTCTGATCCTACGCGTAGCTTCTATACCGTCCATTTCCGGCATCATCACATCCATTAGCACAAGCTCTATTTCGGGTATCTCTTCCATCTTTTGAATGGCCTCTTTGCCATTGGCCGCAATCTCAATGCTAAAACCGGCATCTTCCAGCACGGCACTCAGGGCAAATATGTTTCGCATGTCATCGTCAGCCAGCAGCAGTTTTTTACCTTTAAAAACCTGTTCTGCGTTCACCACCGGGTTACTGAACGACTCATTCTTCAACACCGTCGCCTTCACTCTTGGCTGGATCTTTTGCAGGAAAAGTTTCACCTCGTCGAGCAGGCGTTCGTTTGATTTTTTTGTTTTGATCACCACCGGATGCGAATACTTCATCACCCGGCTCAAATCCGACTGACTAAGATCTTCCGCTGTATTCACCACCACCGGCAAAGCATTCCATTCCTGATTTTGCTTGATTTTGTCGAGCAGGTCCAGGCCGTTCATATCCGCCAGTCTCACATCGAGGATGATCCCGTCTACCGGTTCCCTTTGCAACATGCCCAATGCTTCCTCGGCGGAATAGGCATACAGCACAAAAATGTTGTTGGTAGTCAAAAAATCACCGAGGTATTTGCTCTGATGGGCATCATCCTCGATCAGCAATATCCGCTGTTTGTCGAGATCCTTCCCTTCAAGTTTTAACGCATTGAAGATATGCTGAGCCGATTTTGCGTCCACAGGCTTCTGCATAAATCCGATCGCACCGTTTTTAAGCATATCATCATTGAAATACTCCCCTGATGACACCGTGTGAACCGGTATGAGCCTTGTCCGTGTATCGGTTTTTAAAGTCCTCAACACCTCTTCCCCGGATATATCAGGCAAATGCATATCCAGGATAATAGCGGTCGGACTGAACGTTTCGACCAGGCCAAGCCCGGTGCGGCCGTCAGTGGCAATCCTCACCTCAAAACCACTCGCACGCGCTTTGGAGGCCATATCCGACGCAAATACATCGTCGTCCTCGATCAAAAGTAGCCTCCTTGCTTTTCCGTCGTCAGTCGGTTGGAGAATCATCTCGGGAGCTTCCAGGTCGACAGGCCCGCCATTAAATGCCTCGGTTTGCTCGCCAGACTCTGTCAGGAAGGGGATTTTCAAAGTAAAAACTGAGCCCTCACCTGGTACGCTTTTCAGCGATATTGAACCTTTGAAAAGACCAGCCAGTTCACGGCTGATTGATAATCCCAGTCCGGTACCGCCGTATTTCCTGCTTGTCGAACCGTCGGCTTGCTGGAATGCCTCAAAAATCGTGGCCTGCTTTTCAAATGGGATGCCAATTCCGGTGTCGGCCACTTCAAAATGCAACTGCCCATCTTCCCTTTTGACCGTAAGCGACACCTTACCCGGAGCCGACGTAAATTTGACTGCATTGGAAATCAGGTTGCGAAGGGTTTGAAGCAGCCTGATATGGTCAGTAAAAAGCGTTTCAGGACAGGATTCCGCCTTGCCGATCTCTAATGAAAGCCCTTTGTTTTCGGCAATTTTCTGGAAGGTGTTTTTAATTTCGGACAAAATCAGTCCGGTGTTTACCTGCTCCTGTACCAGCTCTATTTTGCCGGCCTCTACTTTTGCCAGGTCAAGTATATCGTTGATTAACGTTAACAGGTCATTTCCCGAATTGTAAATCACGGATGCGTATCGTTGTTCTTCTTCGCTGAGCCTTGCACCCTTGTTTTCACCCAAAATGCGGGAAAGAATGAGGATACTGTTCAGCGGGGTACGCAGTTCGTGGCTCATATTGGCTAAAAACTCACTTTTGAAACGTCCGCTCCTTTCCAGCTCGTCGGCCTTGACCTGGATCTGATCTCGGGCTTCTTCTATCGTACGCTTCTGCTCTTCGAGCATAAATGCCTTTTCTTCCAGTTCCGTATTGATCTGCTTCAATTCTTCCTGCTGCACACGTAATTACTCTTCCGAGACTTGCAGCAATGACGTCTGATGTGTAAGCACTTCGTTCGTCACGCGCAGTTCCTCCTGCTGGCTTTCCAGCTCTTCGGCCTGCAACTGTGTTTTTTCGAGGAGCTCGTTGGCCGTTTGTCTTGCCTTGGAAGCCATAATAGCCACTGCAACATTGTCCGAGACCGTTTCGAGCAGCTTTACAACCTTCTCTCCCGGGTCGTTCAGATACCCTATTTCGATCAGCGCGGTGATGTTTTCTTCAAAAACAACGCTTTTAACCAAAACCACAGCCGGATCGGCACTCCCGGTGGCACTTTTTACGCCTAAGTATGCTGGTGCTACATCCAGTTGTTTGAGGTCCGTCTTATCTGCAGCGATCTGGCCGAGCATTCCCTCGCCAAAACGAACGACGTCCGGCACGCCACTGCCAGTACCATAGGACGCTGATTTTTCAAGGACATTCCCCGTCCGTGCAATCAGGTACATCACTGCTACGTGCGCGCCCGTAAGTTCAGCGACTTTACGTATCAACCTCTCAGAAAGCTCATTAAGGGTTGGTTCCCCGCGTATCGCAACCGATAACTCTATCGCCGCATTCAAAATCCAGTTTTTCTGCTGGTCTTGCCTGGAAAGCTCAGCCAACTGGTTGTTAGCGAGCCGTGTCTCCTGTTCCGAGGTTACTTGTGCATTATAAGTTTTTCGGATAAAATAATACAACAGGAAAATCACCAGCAAAAAGCCAGAAGAGCCCAGCAGAATGTACAATTTCGCTTTGGAAGTACTAACGCTCGCCCTTTCCTCGCGTTCCGTTAAAAGCCCCTCCTCGGTATTCTCAATCTTTTTAAAACTGAATTCAATCTGCGATGACAGCTCTTTTCCTTTCAATACGATGTCGCGAACTACTTCCTGGTCATAGTTCCCGTTTTTGATTACCTGATATTGCCTGCCCATCAAATGTAGGCGGGTTTCCAGCAGGTTTGAAAGTGAGTCAATACGTACCGACTGGACCGGGTTATCTTTTACCAGTTTTCGCATGACGTCGAGCTCCGACCATATTTCGTTGTTGGCTTGCAAATAACTGGTTTCAAAAGAACCATTGCTCGTGATGGCAAATCCGCGGACATTGGATTCGGCGGCAAGCAGGCGATTCTTAACCGAAGTGGAAACACGCATCACTTCACGGGTGTGGGCAACCCAGCCGGCATTCTCCTGCTGAACAAGCAGTGCGTGATAGGCGACGTACCCCATTGCCAGCACCAAAAGAATTGAAAACGAAATGCCTGTTAAAACCTGGCGCTGGAAAGTCAATCGCATAAAATTGAAGATAGCAAATAGAAGTGGCCCTGAAACTTAGTTTCAGCGAATATCCGGAAAAATAATGCATTCTGACGGTATTTTGATCAAAACCGCCCTACTTTTCTACCCATTCCACCAGCTCATCTTCCAGCGTTATTAACACTCCCCGGGATTTCCTACCGGTGTCAACAAACGCCCGGATCAGTTTCCGCAAATGTCGGCGCGGTTCGTCAGCACTATTTCCACCGACAAATGCCATGAAAATGTACTCCCCGTCCGGCCGCTGCACGACCCTGTCTATATGTAATAGTTTCCCGCCCGGGATCAGCAGTTCCTTATTGATCTGAATATGGTTTTCATCCTGATATAAGATCTGCAATGATGGGTCCTGCAACAATGCGATGGTAAGTTTCTCGATCTCGCCGGTTTCTTTTCGGGTGAATATCCCCTCGCCGACCAGTTTTTCCAGTGCATCGCGCAGATCGGAAGTTGTTTTAAGCCTTGTGAGCAGATAGCGCATTTTTTGCAACCGGTCGTGGCGTGGTTCGAAGGTCTGCACATCGAAAATGCGGTCGGCCATTCGGCGAAGTCGCAGCGATCCAGTGCGGTCGTTGCTCAATATTTCGCGGATCACAAACGGCTGGGCACCAGAACTTATATGTACATGCTTTACGCCTCCGCTACCTTCCGAAATCGTGTATTTAGAAATGGTTTCATCCCAGGCAGGTATAAAATCGTGTTGGTTAAGGTAATCGCGCAGCCAGTGGTTGACCTGCTGGCCCGATTCCCACCTGCGCTCCCGCTTCGCAAGCACATACAGGCGTTGGACAGGCCTCGTGAAAGCCACGTACAACAGATTCAGGTTTTCAATCAGCGTCCGTGTCCGTTCATCGCGGTATTGCTCTGCTACAACAGTATTTTCAAGGTCTTTCACGACCGATACCATCGAACTTCTGAGCTTTGTATGAGCATATTCGGGGCGGTCCTGGATTTGTATTTCTTCATAATCCACCGCATCCAGATCAATCCAAAGCCGGTCGAGCCTTGCATTAGGTGTCACTTTCCATTGGGCATAAGGTATGATCACGACGGGATATTCCAGGCCTTTGGATTTGTGGATGGTTGTAATGCGGATCGCGTCGGTGCCTTCGGGAACAGTAATAGAAAACTTATGCTTCGCCGACTCCCAATAATTCAGGAAATCGCCCAGGTGGTTGCTTTTCCGGTTACCAAATTCCAGTACCACATCCAGAAAACGGAACAGGTATTCGTTTTCAAGTTGATTTTTAAATAGCCCGAATTGCTGCATCAGCAGCTCGGTAAGTTCAAATACCGACACCTGCCGCATTTTGAACGAAGTAATAGTAATGTCCCATTTCTTGAAATATTCCAGAAAAGTATCCAGTCCCCGCTCCTCGCAAAGCAACCTGATCTCCTCATATTCGTTCGGGGCCGGGTTTTCCTGCCTGATAACCTGGTGAAACAGATATGCCGCTTCATAACGCGCCAGACGGTGATCCGAACTGTGGAGCACTTTCATAAACGAAATAATGAAGTGCAACGACCTCGAATAGGCCAACGAAAGTGCATCATCCGAAATAAGCGGATATCCGGCCTCCTTCATAGCATTCGCCAGGGCCGTTGCCTCTTTCTTTTTCCTGCATAAAAGGGCAATGTCACGCCAATCGTAACCTTCGAGCCTGAGCTCATTTACCAATTCCAGCGCCCGTTTGGTAATGTTGTCCCCCGACGATTCTTCGGCAGCCTCCTCGCTTTCTTCGTTCATTTCAAGGAATTCGATCTCCACATGGCCTCCCTCGCTCACGCCCTCCGGTATTTCCTGACTGAAATGCTCGTCGTACACCTCCCGTATCAACGGATATTCGTCACCGAGCGAGTCCGCAACGAATGCAAAAAACTTGTTGTTGAAATCAGTAACTTCCCGGTAACTCCGCCGGTTTATTTTTAAGTGATTGATATGTAAATAGTTGTCCAAACTAAATAACCGCTCTTCGTTGAAAGGGCTGTTACCAAGAATGCTGCCGAGCTTCATGACTTGGTTCTGGGCCAAATGCAGGATCAGGTCCATATCCCCGCCGCGAAAACGGTAAATGGACTGCTTAGCGTCCCCCACGATCAGATTGAAATAGCCACCCGACAATGCATTCTCGATCAGCGGCAGCAGGTTGGCAAATTGCAGTTTGGACGTATCCTGGAACTCATCGACCAAAATGTGGTTGTATTTATCCCCTAGCCGCTCAAAAATGAACGGTACCGGTTCTCGTGCGACGATATCGACGATCTTGCGGTTGAAATCCGAAATGTGTACCTGGTTATTCTGTTTCAACAATGCGTCAAACTCCTTTCTGATCTCGCCTAACAGCGATAGATTATAAATATGCCTGTCCAGCTGGTTGTAGAGTGTTATTTTCTCTGTCTCCGCCGTCCGCATATTCTCGATCTGGTGGAAGTAATTTTCAAGATCAACGCGGATGTGCTCGATCTCGTCCTTCACCAGGCCAGCCGTTTTAGCACCATACCACACTCCCTCGCCGATGGTTTTGTAGACATAGGAATTGGGTTCGGCCCAAAGTTTCTTTTCCTCGGCGCGATCACGGAAAAAGCCATAAATGCCCCGCCCGCTCTGGTGAAAATCCTTTTCGACCAGAAACGTGGATTGGATAAGGCTAAATGCATTTTTAGCATGTTTCGCCATTAACTCCTCCCGCTCGCGCACAAAATCGCGCATTTGTTTGCGGACAGCGATCCAGTCTTCCATTTTAAGGTCTTCGACGCGCTTCATCTGCATGTAGCTTTGCTCGCTCAGGAGCGTGCCGGCAGTGTCGCGTATCTGCATGGGTAATGCTCCCCAACTTTTGCCCTCTTCGGCATTTTCGCGGTAATATTTCTCGACAATATCAGTCAATACTTCCTCACCTTCCTGCCCTATCCGCGCCAGCAACCTGTCTACGGCTTCGTCGAGCAAGTCGCCGTCAAGCTGTGTTTCGAAAACGAATGGAATGCCCAGTTCGTCGGTAAAGCTGCTGATCAGACGCTGGGTAAACTTATCGATCGTCATCACCGAGAAGTCCGAATACCGGTGCAGGATTTGTCCGAAAACCATCTGCGCCCTTGCGGCTATGAGCTGGCACGCTCCGGCAAAAAGTTCGGTATCGTGTTCCGTTTCAGGGTACATTTCAATCACCACATCCCGCATCATCGGGTGCGGCTGACCGCCGGTTTCGAATGTCGAAAACGTCCGCAGCATCAGCAGAATGCGGTCCTTCATTTCGTTGGCAGCCGCATTGGTGAATGTAACAGCCAGAATATGCCTGAAATACGTTTCCACATTGGAATGCAGGGCCAGTTTGAGGTACTCTTTGGTAAGGGTATAAGTCTTCCCCGAGCCTGCCGATGAACTGTAAACTTTGAACACTGTGCGCTGATGATGGTATGTGAAAGAAAACCGCAGATCAAATTAAACAAAAAAAGCAGGCGCTAACCTGCTTTTCGTATGCATTCAAATGAAGTATTTCTTAGAGATTGAAACGGAGGCCCGCCGAAATGTTGGGGCTCAGGTAAAACGGCTTTCTGATCAGCTCAACATAAGTCCCCGCTTCCAGGAACACGGAAATGCGGTTATCAGGGATATAGTATTCAAAACCACCCAAGACAGATCCTCCCAGCGTCACGCTTTTCTCGTAGTCACCGTTCAGACGCTGCGGGTACGAACGACGGTTGTTGATCTGCCCGCCCAGTCCGTAGTAAACGTGAACGGCTTCGGAATTGAACAGTGGTGTATGCCACAAATAATGCACTTGGAGCGATAAACCCGTATTCTTGTAAATTCCGTTATCGCCCCGGTATTTGCGGTCGTTGGAAAGAATCCCTCCATAAGTACCGACTGTTACGTCAAGAGCGTGAATGTTGTTGAAGTACTTTCGGATGTTGACACCCGTGGGTTCACCGAGTTTAAAACCCACTGCCCAGTTGTCGTATTGGGCTTGTGCCATTCCAAAGCAAAGTGTACAGATAAATGTTAAGGCTAATTTCTTCATAATTAATTAAATCGGGGAAATGTTCCTGGAACGCTGAAACCACAGCTACACAATAACGCTTTTTGACTGGTATTTCTTTAATGATTCGATCAAAACTTCATTTTCTTCTTTTGTACCTACCGTAATCCTGAGGCAGCCTTCGCACAGATGTACACGTGAACGGTCGCGTACGATGATCGTTTCGTGGATCAGATAATCCATCACACCTTTCGCATCTTCAAATTGCACGAGGACGAAATTAGCATCCGTCGGGTGGATTTTGATCACAATAGGCAGCTTTTCCAGCATGCTGACGAGGTTTTGACGTTCACGGAGGATGTCGGCTACCATGGCGTCCTTCCTGTCGGTCCCGTTCAATCCTTCCAGCAATGCTTGCTGCGCCGGTAAGCTGATGTTATAGGGAGGCTTGATTTTATTTAGAATACGGATCAGTTCCACAGAAGCAAAACACATGCCGACGCGAAGGCCAGCAAGACCCCACGCTTTCGAGAATGTCTGCAATACCACCAAATTAGGGTATTTGTCAAGATGCTGTATCCACGAAGGTTCGTCCGTAAAGTCGATGTACGCCTCGTCCACCACAACCAGTCCGCTGAAATTTTCCAGAATAGACTGAATGGCATCGTGTTGCATTACATTGCCCGTCGGGTTGTTTGGCGAGCAAATCCAGATGATCTTGGTTTGCGGCGTTACCGCATTCAAAACTGCTTCTGTATCGATATGGTAGTCCGAAGTAAGGGATACCTGGTCGATTTTCACATCGTGAATAGATGCGCTTACCTGGTACATGCCATAGGTCGGTGGCAAGATGATCACGCGGTCCTGACCGGGCGTGCAGGTTGCCCGTGTGAGCAGGTCGATAGGCTCATCGCTACCGTTACCGAGGAAAATACGATCGGGCGCAACATGCTTGATCGGGCTTAGCTTTTGCTTGATTTCGGCCTGGTAAGGGTCCGGATAGCGGTTATAATTTTCGCCCGTCACCGAGCCGTAAGGGTTTTCATTTGCATCCAGGAATATACCCACATGGCCGGTATATTCGTCTCTTGCAGATGAATACGGGGCCAGCGTGAGAATGTGCGGCCGAAGGACTTTGTTTAAATCGAAACTATTATTCATACTATTAATGGATTACGGCAGGTGCCGTGCAAGGTATTCTATTTCAATGCAAAAAGCCTTTTATCAAAATTCAACGGCTCAATATCGGTAATTTGAATGGAGACTGCATCGGCATGCATGGGGTTAACCAGGTAATTCTGTTCGGCTTTGACTACCACTGATGGCACGCGCAGTAGCAGGCTATTGCCTGTTTTCAGCCAGTTATCGCCAATGTCTTTGGTTGATTGCTGGTCTTCCGGCCATTCTGGCAAAAGGTAGGGAGCGGTTACGGTTACAAGGTTGTCGGGTATTTCCAGGCATACGATCACGTAATTTGGAGGCGTCACCGTTTTGTGCCAATGGACCAACACTTCGAGCATAGCCAGCGATCTGTGTGAAGAAGTATAAAGCATGGCGTTCCTGGGCGAGTTCCATCGTCCCCCATTATAGAAAGCCCCTATTCCACTCAAATCATCCTGGTATTCCGATCGTGTTATCCTGAATAGCTCCATTAAGCAAAAATACCGTGTTCCATGCGCCCTAATTCGGTTTTGACCAGCTCTATACCCGCATGAGTCCGTAAAAAGCTAACCGGCTTCTCGCTTCCCAGCGCAGGTACTTCGTTGTTCAACCAATCCAGGAAGTATTCTTTGCCCAAAACCCGGTTCCCTACTGTGAAAAGATCGGCGAGGGAAATCAGATGATCGGAAACTACATTGCTAAGCAGATCAATATCATTGTACCGTTGCAGGTTCCGGGATGTTACCGGCAACAGCGCTATCACGTCTTTTATATCCATGCCTATAGAATCAGCAAGGTGCTGTATAGAGGCCTTCGGAACTCCGTGCTCAGCCAGCTGGGCCAGGTCGAAGTCGCTTTTGACGGGCTGTTTGAGAACATTGTATCCTCCCAGGCGTTCATTGACCATTCGTACTGTCATCTTTTTTCAATTTTAGAGCGTTGAAATTTGTCCTTAAATTTAAGACAAATTTCCCGGTTTCTAAATTTTTTCACAAAAGACTTTGCAATCGAATGGTTACGGCTTTTTTATGTGCTTCCAGTGACTCGGCTTTGGCCATGGCTTCCACCACCGGCCCGATGTTGCGGATCCCTTCCTCGGTTATATGCTGTACGGTGATTTTCTTGACAAAACTATCTACCGAAACACCACTGTAAGCCCTGGCATAGCCATTGGTAGGCAGGGTATGATTTGTTCCCGATGCATAATCCCCACAGGATTCAGGGGTGTAGTTACCCAAAAATATAGAGCCCGCATTGAATATCTTTTCGGTCACTTCCTCCGCATTGGCTACGCTAAGGATAAGGTGTTCCGCCGCATATTGATTCAGCATTTCAATTGCTTCCTCTTCCGTTTCGAGCAAAATCGCCTTGCTGTTATTCATCGCTTTCCCGGCAAGGTCGCGTCGTGGAAGTTCTTCCAGTTGGCTGGTCAATGTAAGGTTCACCGAGCAAAGCAACTTTTTACTGGTCGATACCAGCAATACCTGGCTATCGGCGCCGTGCTCGGCCTGCGATAACAAATCCGCTGCCACGAACGACGGGTTAGCGGTATCATCTGCATAAATGGCCACTTCGGACGGCCCGGCAGGCATATCAATTGCTACACCTTCCTTGCTGACAAGCATTTTTGCAGTAGTAACATATTGGTTACCAGGACCAAATATTTTGTAAACTTTGGGTACGCTTTCCGTTCCATAGGCCATGGCGGCAATCGCCTGAGCCCCACCGATGCGGAATGCCTTCGTGACGCCCACTAGTTGGGCTGCATATAAAATAGCGGGGTGATCGGATGGTGTACATAGTACAACTTCCTTACAGCCAGCAATCTGCGCCGGGATACCCAACATCAGCACCGTGCTGAACAGCGGGGCCGAACCGCCGGGAATGTAAATCCCGACTTTTTCGATCCCCACGCTCTTACGCCAGCAGGTGACGCCGGGCATGGTTTCAATCTTCTCGGCAGGTTGCAATTGTCCCTTGTGGAACTTGTAAATATTTTGGTAAGCCTGCCTGATCGCACTTTTCAATGCCTCGTCGAGCTGGTCGGCGGCTCCGGCAATTGCTGCTTCCGAAAAAGCGAGATCAGTCAGTTCTGTTTTGTCAAATTTCAGGGCCAAGGCTCTAATACCCGCATCCCCTTCCTGTTTCACTTGTTCCAGAATGGGTAGCACCCTTCCTTCTATATCCTGCGCTTCCAGAACGGGCCGCGCCAGCAATGCAGGCCACTGCTCTCTTTCCGGAAATGGAATAATATTCATACCATCAAAATAAAGCATCCGGCACTACCGGACCATTAAACAATCATTTTTTCGATCGGGATAACCAGAATCCCCTCTGCTCCGGCCTGGCGAATCTTTTCGATATTCTCCCAGAACTCATTTTCATTGATTACCGAATGCAGTGAGCACCAGCCTTCTGTCGCCAGCGGCAGGATCGTCGGAGAGCGCATCCCCGGCAGGAACTTGGTGATATTTTCGACCGCACTCGTCGGGCAGTTCAGCAAAATGTATTTGTTATTCTTCGCCACCTGCACCGATTTGATACGGAACAAAAGCTGTTCCAGCAAATCTTTCTGCACATCGGAAAGCTGCTTGCTGGCAATCATAACCGCCTCGGAGCGGAATATAGTCTCTACTTCCTTCAATCCATTGCTTAGCAGCGTACTGCCCGAGCTCACGATATCGCATACTGCGTCGGCCAGGCCGATGCTCGGCGCTATCTCCACCGAACCGCTAATCTCGTGGATCTGCGCTGTTACATTGTTGGATTTCAGATATTGTCCCAGCAAACGTGGGTAAGTGGTTGCGATGCTTTTACCTTCCAGGTCCTGTACGCCACGGTACTCATGCTCACGCAGGACGCCAATCGACAACCGGCACTTTGAAAAGCCCAATCGATGTACCGTATCTACATTTTTACAGGATTCCTCCGAAACATTTTCCCCAACAATACCCAAATGCGCCACGCCATCTTCCACGTAGCCGGGAATATCATCGTCACGTAAAAAAAGGATCTCGGCAGGAAAGTTCGTCGCGTCAGTTTTCAGCTTTCCGGCGCCATTGTCAAACCTGATGCCGCATTCTTTGATCAGTTTTAAAGAATCTTCACTGAGCCTGCCCGATTTCTGGATGGCAATTCTTAAAATATTCTCATTCATATAGTTATAGGATGCCTGCGCAGCCGTTTGTCGGTATTATTCGGGTTTATTGGTCGTCCCGGGTTAGTAAAGTTATGATATCTTCCGTTTTCAGCTTCTGCTGCTCGCCGGTTTTCATGTTTTTCAATGTCAAAAGGCCCGACTGGATTTCGTCGGAACCGATCAGAATCACGAACGCTATGTTCTTACGATCAGCATAATCGAGCTGTTTTTTCAGCTTGACAGAATCGGGATAAATCTCTGAATTGATACCTGCACTCCTGAATTTGGGTAAAATAGAAAGGCCAAATGTAAATGCTTCCTCGTCGAAATTAGAGATCATCACTTTTGTGCTTGTCCTCTGGCTTTCCGGAAAAAGGTTCAGCTCCTCCATCACATCATAAATGCGGTCGACACCGAGCGAAATACCGACACCGGAAATGCCCGGCACGCCGAATGTCCCTGTGAGGTTGTCGTACCTGCCGCCGCCGGAAATGCTTCCGATTTGTACATTATTCGCTTTTACTTCGAAAATAGCACCGGTATAATAGGAAAGCCCGCGCGCCAGGGTTACATCGAACGCGATCTTCGGATTTTCAAGTCCCAGGATTTTCACCATTGCCCAAACCTCTTCCAGTTCATGGATTCCCTTTAATGCAATTTCAGAATCCGCAAGCCAGCTTTTCAATTCAGTGAAAGGCTCACTTTCATCGGAAAGACTGAAAACCGGTTCCAGTTTACTGATGCTGTCGGCCGCAAAACCGCGTTCCAACAATTCCTCTACAACCTTATCCTTACCTATTTTATCCAACTTATCGATCGCCACACAAAGCGGCCCCTCCATGCCGTGCGCCCCGATCATGTCCGCGATTCCCGTCAGGATTTTGCGGTTATTGATCTTTACTGTAAAATCAGTAATGCCCAACGCAGGCAGGATATCATGCAAAAGCATCACGATCTCCGCCTCACAAAGCAGCGAATCAGTGCCCACTACATCGGCATCACATTGGTAAAATTCGCGGTAGCGGCCTTTTTGCGGACGGTCTGCCCTCCAAACAGGTTGGATCTGGTATCTTTTGAAAGGCATAGCCAAAGTACCTCGGTTCATCACGACATAGCGTGCAAATGGCACCGTCAGATCATAGCGAAGCCCTTTTTCAGAGATTTTAGTGGTAAGCGGCTTATATCCTTCCTTCCAGTCATCCTCCGTCAGCTTACCGCTGAAATCACCCGAGTTCAGCAATTTAAAAAGCAGCTGGTCGCCTTCGTCCCCATATTTGCCCATTAATACAGACAGGTTTTCAAAAGCGGGTGTTTCGAGAGGAAGAAAGCCGTATCGTTGGAAAGAGCGTCGGATAGTATCGAAAATGAAGGTACGCTTTGCCATTTGTTCCGGACCGAAGTCGCGGGTTCCGCGGGCAAGAGATGGTTTACTCATTAGAATGATTCTGTCAATTAAGCCTTGATCCGACCCGTTTCAATCAGGCCTTCCTGCCTTTTTACCGGCAGGAAGGCGTTGATATTTCGGTGTCAGAATTGAAAAGTTGACCTAAAATGGCCAATGGAACCGTAAAGTTAGGGCAGGTTATGCAATATTTATGACTATTGTCTGCATTATTTACACCAAAATGCTTAATTTTGCGGCTCTTTCACAAAACAAATTTTTACAATGGGAGTTACGGAATTGAAACGTAAGGGTCGCAGAAATAAAGCAGTTGCTAATAACCGTACTGCTAAAATTAAAGATCTTCTACGCAAACCAGAAGTGCGCAATGTTGATGTTGAGGCTATTAAGGCCCAATTTGAAGCAAATAAAAAATAATTCGGCCTCTTCGGAAAGTTATTCAACTAGTCCTGTCAATCTGTTTTGGTAGGGCTTTTTGCTTTTTTACCCGATTTGCTTTTCGGCGAAGTTTTGATATTCACTTTCCGGATCAGCTGACGCATGCTCCGCCTCGTTTCGCGACGCACATCCAGCAAAATCCTGAAACGCAATGCTTCGCCGAACATGACCAGGCCGCCATTAATCAGCGCCAGACTGTATAATCCCAACACGACCCACACCTGCGTGGGTTCTCCGATTCGCCGCTGGTGGGCGGCTTCACTCAGGACAGTCAGGCCAAAACTGAACAACAACAAGCCGAATGGTGCAAGGATCATCCATTTCGTGCGGGTCGACATTCTTTTTATCAGCCTCTTGCCAGGTGGTTTCGGGTCAATCGAAGGGATCATTAATTAAACTGTTCGATGTTATGATCCTAAAATTATCAATTTTTAGTTAATTGACTCAATGAAATCAGTCATTAGTTTAGTTCTGCGCTACATTCCCCGGCCGTACCTTCAACTGGTCGGCCACTGGGCTGCAAGGTTTCTCAGCATATTTTACATCGGTAACCAGGTTGAATGCCCGGTTTGTAACAGCAAATACCGGAAGTTCCTCCCCTATGGCCGTAATACGTCGAGCCGTGAGAATGCACTTTGCCCGAGCTGCCTTTCGCTCGAACGCCACCGGCTGATGGCGCTTTACATGAAAAGAAAGACCAATTTCTACACCGCAAACCTCAAAGTATTACATGTAGCGCCGGAATACTGTTTCATCGACCGCTTTGAGCAGATGAAAAACCTGGATTACATTACTGCCGACATCGAATCGCCGCTGGCAAAAGTGAAAATGGATATCCACCAGATCCCTTTCCCGGAGAATACGTTTGACGTCGCAATATGTAATCACGTTATGGAGCATGTGGATGATTACATTCTGGCAATGAGTGAATTACACCGTGTTTTGAAGCCAGGAGGCTGGGCGTTGATCCAGTCGCCGCAGGATATGAAATACGAAGTGACTTATGAAGACCCTACCATCACAGATCCCAAAGAACGCGAAAAGCATTTCCTCCAAAACGACCATTTGCGCCTTTTCGGTAGAAATTACGGTCGCGAGCTCGAAAAAGGCGGCTTCAAAGTAACCGAAGATCGTTTTGTAATGAATGAATTGAGTGAAGCCGACGTGCAGCGCTATTCACTTCCCGGAGAGGAGATTGTTTATTTCTGTCAGAAGTAGTTTTAGAGTTTAGAGTTTAGAGTTTAAAGTTCAAGGTTCAGTCTAGAATAAAAGAGATAGCTTCCATCAAGACTGCCTCTTACATTCTAGACTTTGAACTCTAAACTCTAAACTTTAAACTCTGCACTCACCTTACGAAGGATACTCAATCGCCGCGCCTGTTTCCCGGTGCGATTTGTTCTCCCAAAGCCTTTTCCATCCTTCCTGCAAGAATCCGGTACCATAGCCGAAAAGCTGCACAAATGCGGCTCCCACGCTCAGAAAGGCCACTTCTGCACTGTTGGTCTTCCTAAATGCATCGATAAATAGCAATGCAACATAAGTAGCCAGGCCGATCAGTCCCAGATAAAAGAAAGGCTCAAAAATGAAGTACCAGAACGGGATACTGCACACGCCCAGCGTGAAAAGTAACGGAAAGGTATGCACGAGTTTGAGCTCGTCGGGGTAATAGCGGGCAATGTTAATGCGTGCACGTCCGAAGAACTTCAATTGTCTAAAAAACGCCCCGAACTGGGTCCTGCGCTTGTGGTAAATAAATGCCTCGGGTATTAACGCAGACCGGAAGCCCAGCCGCATTGCCGCGATGCTGAACAGGATATCCTCTCCCATCCGGCTCGTCAGGAAGCCGCCGGTTTTCTCCCACACCTTCCGCGAAAGGCCCATATTGAAGCTCCTGGGATGGAAAGTACCTCCCATATTGGTTTTCTTCCCCCGAATGCCTCCGGTCGTAAACACCGATGTCATTGAGTAGCTGATAGCTTTCTGGATAGGCGAAAATGAAGGATGATCCGTATCCGGCCCACCATATAGGTCCACATAATCCGTATTCAAGCGATCATCAACTATTGATAAATAATCCGGCTCGATCAACGCATCGGAATCCAGCAAGATGAAATAATCACCCAAAGCCCGCTCAAAACCATGGTTCCTCGCAAATCCCTGGCCACCGTTTTCCTTGAAGAAATATTTAATATCGAGTTTGCTTTCGAAAGACCTTACTACCTCATCCGCTTTTACTTTCGAGCCATCTTCCACAACCACAACTTCAAAATCCCTGAAAGTCTGTACCGCCAGGCACGCAAGCAACTCCTCCAATTCATCGGGGCGGTTGTAAACGGGGATGATGATCGAGTAGCGACGCATATTTAATGAGTGAATGAGTGAATTATGTCCTGCATTGTCAGTCTGAGCGCAGTCGAAGACAGTCTGTACGGCGAACATTGTACATGCCCTTCGACTGCGCTCAGGGTGACAACGAGGCTCATCTAGTCATTCAAAATTGAACCAAGCGCCTCCTCATTTGCAACAATAATCCGATCAAGGTGCTCGTCGGTTAACGCTGTGGACAGGAACATGGCTTCAAACTGGCTTGGGCCCATGTAAATGCCTCGGTTGAGCATGGCATGGAAGTATTTTCCGAATAATGGCAAGTCAGAGGATTTGGCGGAAGCGAAATCGGTTACCGCATTGGACGTGAAAAACAGCGTATACATAGAGCCAATGTGGTTCAATGTATAGTTGAGACCGAGTTTTTGCATTGAGCTCTTAAAACCGGTTGTCAGCTTGTTGCCTGATTGCTCCAATTGGGTGTACACCTCCGGATGCTCGTTCAGGTAAGTGAGCATTGTCATACCGGCAGCCATGGCAATAGGGTTACCTGAAAGCGTTCCCGCCTGATATACGGGGCCCGCGGGCGATACCCAGTTCATGATCTCCGCCCTGCCTCCATATGCTCCAACGGGCATTCCTCCACCTATTATTTTTCCTAACGTTGTTAGATCCGGTTTAATATTGAATCTTTCCTGCGCCCCGCCCTTCGATAAACGGAATCCGGTCATCACTTCGTCGAGTATTAATACAATGCCTTCTTCATCACAAATCCTGCGTAGCCCTTCCAAAAAGCCTTCTTTCGGAAGCACACAGCCCATATTGCCCACAACCGGTTCCAATATCAATGCCGCAATCTTGCCTTTGTTGGCGTCTACCAGTTGCTGCACGGCTTCCAGGTTGTTGAAAGGGGCGGTCAACGTGTCATTTGCCACACCCTTGGTCACGCCCGGGCTATCCGGTGTACCGAAAGTTACTGCTCCGCTACCGGCTGCGATCAGGAAACTGTCGCCGTGACCGTGGTAGCATCCTTCAAACTTGATGATCTTGTCCCTGCCGGTGAAGCCGCGGGCCACCCGTATGGCCGACATCGTCGCTTCTGTGCCGGAATTCACCATACGCACCTTTTCGATCGATGGCACCATCGACACGATAAGCTCAGCGATTTCCACCTCTCTGCGCGTAGGTGCGCCGAAAGAAAATGAATGCTGAATGGCATCGGAAACCGCTTTTTGGATTAACTCATGTCCATGACCGAGGATCATCGGGCCCCAGGAATTGATCAGCTCAATGTATTCATTGCCGTCCTCATCATAGATATAAGGCCCTTTGGCAGATTTGATAAAAAGCGGCGACCCGCCCACGGCCCTGAATGCGCGCACAGGAGAGTTGACACCGCCGGGAATGTATTGTTGCGCTTTTTCGAAAAGACTTTGGCTCGTTGAAGTATTCATACTGTTAATCTGAAATATTACCTGTCAACCGGCACCCACTTGGAGCCGCTGTATTTTAAAACAGGCGTAATCTGGTTTTCGTTGGCTTTGGTATAATCGAAACCTGAGAGCAGGTATTCTTCGCTACCATATTTTCTGGCTTGCAGCCCGTCGGGAAGCTTGTCCTTGTATTTCGAAAGCATTCTTGCAAAAAACAAAAGCTGGTCGTAACCCTGGTAAGAGTATACCGATGGGAATGTACTTGTTTTGTTATAATAGCTTTTCTGGAACTGGCGGATGTTCTCCTTTTCACGGTCCACATAATCGGGATCTATCAGTGAGAGCCTGGCGCCATATCTTGAAACCCTCGATTGCTGGTTATTAAAACTTGTGGAAGTAGCCAATACTGGCAATGTATTCAACTTGCGGCCATTCAGCACTTCCATCAGATTTCCGCCCGATTCACCATCAGATGAGAACAATGCGATATGAGCCGGTTTGTTGGTTTCAAATGAGGGGATATTACCTTCCAGCCATTCTCTGTCGGACTGGATCTTTGACATGATCGTGACTTTTCCTCCTTTGTTTTTCCACTCACTGGCATAAGATGCGGCCATTGCGGAGTCTTTGGATGTATTGCCATAATAGATCACCGCCGACAGCCCAGGCGAAAGCGTCCGCATCCATTGCGCCGCCTTTTGGGTTTGGAAATTGATGGAAGGATGTCCGAGGTAAATGTTCCGCCCAGATTTCAGAAGGTTGGCGTCCGTTGAAAGCGGATTGAGCATGATGGCATTGCTGTTAGAAACAAAATCGGCCGTAACCTCAAAACTCCCCGCGTACAATGGCCCGATCACCATGTCCGAAAGCTGGAAATTCTTGTTATCGACGATCGTTTTCATGCCGTTGGCGTCGTTGACCACGTCATAAGCCCACAGGTTTACATTAATGCCTTCGGTTTGCAATTGTTCTTTCGCGATCGTCAGTCCGAGGTAATAATCGTATGCAAACTGGTTTGAGCGTCGTTTCGAAGTACTGAACTCGTCAAGCCTGAATGGAAGCAAAACGGCCACGTCCAGGTATCCTTTTGTCCATTGGGTGTCCGATCTCGGTGCACTGCGCTTGGGCGCCTCGTCCGCAATTTTTTCTTTTTTGTTGAATCTAAATTCTTTATCCAGCTGCTCGGCGTATTTAAGATCTCCCTGAGCAACCGATGGTGACGATTGAATCGTCTGGTAAAGCATCAACGCAATATCCCGGTCGGAATCATACCGTTTTTGCAGGTCTTTTAATTTAACAAGATCATGGATGCCTCCCAAATGGTGTTGTTTCAAAGCCTGCACGTCTTTGTTGAGCGAAGAATCTTTGATTTTGGCAAGATAATCCAACCCATCATTCACTTGCCCGCTTGCAAGGTTCACCGCACCAAGCAGATAATACACGTCATTGATCTTATTCCAGCCGGGGTAACGGCTTTGCAACTGCAGCAGCATCTGCCGACTTTCACGGTAACGTTTCAGCTGGTAAGCCGACAATGCGTAATAATAATGTGCATAAGGAGAATAAGCCGTCTTGACATTCACGCTAGTCAGCGGGTAGAATTTCTCCATGGCCGCTGCATAGCGGCTTTGTTTATAGTCGCCCAGCGCCGTTTTGTACTTTGCCTCTGCCTGCTGGGTATTTTGCCCGACAGAAGTGCCGTAAAAACCAACCTGGATCATTAAAATCAACAAAAAGATAACTCTCATCAGAATTCCGGGTCAAAATGATTTTGATCAGATAACTGTAAAAAACAGCCCAAAATGGAAAAAAACGGGCAATATCCCAACCGGAACATTGCCCTTTATATTACGATGCAAAAAACCTTTTATTTCTTTTTAGACCGTTTCTCTAGATCAGCCTGTTTCTTTTTCGCCTCATCCGCTGCCTGCAACGACTTTTCAAGATACTTCTGGAATTTCGTTTGTTTCTTTTCGCCGGTGGCATTTTTCTTCCGATTTTCTTCAAGAATGTTTCTGATTTTGTCCTCATTTACAAACCGTTTGATCAACAACTGCTGAGCGATCGTCACCACGTTGGAAACGAAGTAGTAGAATGTAAGACCAGCAGGGAATGAGTTCAAAATAAACATGAACATCAGCGGCATAATATAACCGAGTGCCTTCATATTCACTGGTCCGGGCTGCGTTGGCGTGTTCTGATTGTTATAATAAGCATAACCGATGCTTGAAATCGTCATCAGGATCGTGAACAAGCTGACGTGGTTACCGACACCGAAAGGCACCGTAAACGGCAATTTGATGAACGAGTCATAAGTCGAAAGATCGCTCGCCCACAGGAACGATTGCTGTCGCAGCTCGATCAGGTTGGGGAAAAGGAAGAAGAGCGAGAACAGGATCGGCATCGTCGCGAGTACCGGAATACAGCCGCTTAACGGGCTCACTCCTACCTGCTGGTACAGCTTCATCTGATCTTGTTGCTGCTTCGCCATATCGTCCGGGTTCTGCTGACGGATCTGTTCCAGTTCCGGGGCCAGCAGCTTCATTTTCGCCATGCTGATGTATGACTTGTAGGTCAATGGCGTCAGCAATGTTTTTACGAACAACACGAGCAAAATAATCAGCAGCCCGTAGTTGCTTACAAATTTTTCAAGCAGGTTGAAAAGCGGTACCAGGAAGAATTTGTTGATCGGTTTGAGGAATGCATAACCGAGGTAAACATTCTGGTCGAAATTCTCCGCCTTTACTTTGTCTACAATATGGTATTCGTTAGGTCCGAGATAAAACTGGTAGTTCGCTTCGCCTTTTTGAATGGCCGACATCGGGATCCCTGCTGAGACATTCATAGTCTTCACGATCGTCGAATCATCCGGATTGACGTTGGCCCGCATCTCTGCATTTGTCAACGGATGCTTTTCAGCGATCAGACCGGCCAGGAAGTATTTATGCTTGATGGTAAACCATTTAACAGGATCAGCGGTCTTCGCTTCTTCGTTCGAAGCAGGGCTGGTAGGCAGACTTTGCAATTCGTCCGTGTAGTAGTTAACTGTTACTACCTCACGGTTCTTCTGCATATCGTTTTCCAGTTGCAGCAGGTCGTTGTCCCAGTCAAACTGTACTGATTTATCAGCCAGCCCAACACCGTTGGACTTAATGCCATAATCGATCACATAACCGGTTCCGTGCACGACGTAAGTCTGCTCGACGAACTGGTTGTTTTTTAGATTTAGACGATAAGTAACAACCGCAGAGTCCTTTTCAGCGAGCTTCTGATCCTGTGCTTCGGTTGTAAAAAACTCGTTTGTAAGCCTTACATCGCCGGTTGGGGTTGGAAAATCAATCTTAAACCGGTTGTGGTTTTCAGCAATCAGGTAAAGCGGCTTCTGGTCGTAGGTTTTGTAGTTTTTCAACATTACCTCTTTCATCACACCACCCTTATTGGTAAATACGATACGCGCATCTTTCGTTTCGATCACCAGGTCCTTAGGAGGAACTATTGCAGCAGAATCACTTGACAGAGAAGATTTTAGGGTTGTATCCGAAGCGACTGACGAAGAAACCGCTGCCTTTGCTGTCTCTTTCTTCACTTCTGTTACCGGTGTTGGTTCCACAGGTTTCGGGACCAGTATCTGGTAACCTATGAGCATCAGCATGATCAATACCAGGCCGATTACAAAATTTTTATCCATTATTTACTTTAAAATTATTGAAATAGTATACCGCTTTGGGCCGGTAAAGGTAGCAAGATTTTTCGCTTATCGACCTTAATTTGTGATCAGTGGGAAACCGGGTTCAGCGACTCCACCGACCTTTTTTCGAGCGAATAAGCCAATGCGGCACTCACGAAATTGACGAAAATCGGGTGCGGGTTCATCACCGTACTTTTCAGTTCGGGGTGGAACTGTACACCAATATAAAATGGATGTCCAGGAAGCTCGACCATCTCTACGAGGTTGTTATCCGGATTGATACCCGTGGCAACCAGCCCTTTTTCTTCAAATTCTTTGAGATACTTATTGTTGAATTCGTAGCGGTGACGGTGGCGTTCGCTGATGTTGGTCTTGCCGTAGATCTTATGCGCCAGAGAGTCCTTTTTAATGCGGCATGGGTATGCTCCCAAACGCATCGTTCCTCCTTTATTGGAAACATCTTTCTGATCTTTCATCAGGTGGATTACCGGATGATCGGTAGTAGTGTCCATTTCAACCGAATGCGCATTCTCCCATCCTATGACGTTACGTGCATATTCGATCACGGCCATTTGCATTCCCAGACAGATCCCGAAGAATGGAATATTGTTTTCACGGACATATTGGATCGCGGCGATCTTTCCTTCGATACCACGCTCTCCGAAACCTGGTGCTACCAACACACCATCAAGATTTTCGAGTTTTTCAACCGCATTCTCAGCTGTAAGGCTTTCTGAATGGATCCACTCGATATTCACTTTGCATTCATTAGCTGCGCCGGCATGGATAAACGATTCCACGATCGATTTATAAGCGTCATGCAGCTCCACGTACTTCCCTACAAGACCAATGCGCACAGAATCCACCGGGTTTTTCAGTCTTGAAAGGAAGGTCTTCCACGAATCGAGGTCGACATCTTTATCATTGTAAATATCGAGCATATACAATGCACGCTGATCGAGTCTTTCTTTCAGCATCAGCAAAGGCACTGCGTAGATCGTGTCGGCATCCATGGCCTCGATCACCGAGTTCACCTGAACATTGCAGAACAATGCGATCTTCTTACGGATATCGTAGGGCAGCGGATGTTCGGAACGGCAAACGAGAATATCAGGCTGGATACCCGACTCTTGCAACATCCGCACTGAGTGCTGGGTTGGTTTTGTCTTGAGCTCACCTGCGGAATTGAGGTAAGGGATTAGTGTGAGGTGGATAACCAGGGTATCCTGACTTTCCATTTCAAACTTAACCTGCCGCACGGCTTCCAGGAACGGCAGCGATTCGATATCACCCACACAGCCGCCGATTTCGGTAATCACAATGTCGTAATCGCCGGTCTGGCCAAGGAGGAGTATATTTCTTTTAAGCTCGTCGGTAATATGAGGTACCACCTGCACGGTCTTTCCGAGGAAGTCGCCCCGGCGTTCGGCAGTAATAACGTTGTGGTAAACACGACCTGTTGTAACATTATTGGCCTGCGAGGTACGCACGTTTAGGAAACGTTCGTAGTGGCCAAGGTCAAGATCCGTTTCGGCGCCGTCGTCCGTCACGTAGCATTCTCCATGCTCGTAAGGATTCATGGTACCAGGGTCAATATTCAAATAAGGATCGAATTTTTGAATGGTGACAGAGAGCCCTCTGGCTTGCAGTAGTTTAGCTAGTGATGAGGCAATTATTCCCTTGCCAAGTGAAGATGTAACACCGCCCGTAACGAAAATGTACTTAGCGGTCTTTCGTGCTTTGGAAGCCATAAGACTTTGCTGTTTTTCTATGATTACGGGATACAAAGATACAGGATTATTAGAAGAATCTAAGCGAGGGCTATTTAAATATTTGGTTGAAAAACAGTAAGCGCCTGTAAGTCTGCGATATTAACAAATATAATTTTTTCTTGCCCAGAGCGCTGGAATCAGCCTTTTTTAGCGAAAGTCCCCCACTTCATACCTTCATAAAATGGAGAAAATCCTGAACTAAAAAAGCACATTAAAAAATTAATACTTTTTAAGCCCCAGTCTTACCAGGTGCATATCGCTGTTCTGCATTACTCATATAGAAAATAAGGTGTGGTAAACCTTTGACAAAATTTAAATTTCTATTTTGCACATTCTCCAAACCTTTATAACCTCAAAAAAAGATGAAAAAAATACTATTACTCCCCGCCCTCCTGCTATGCGGTGTGTTTACTTTGGCGCAGCCCGCCCCGGATTCAGGAAAGCCAGTGAACGTTATTGTCTTCGGCGCCCACCCCGACGACTGTGATCTCGGCGCAGGCGGCATTGCCTCCATTTATGCTTCGATGGGACATAAAGTCAAATTTGTGTCGCTCACCAACGGCGACATGGGACACCAGGAAATAGGCGGCGGAGAATTGGCTAGCCGCCGGCTCAAAGAAGCGAAGGAAGCTGCACGCAGATGGGGGATCCAATACGACGTGCTTGATAACCACGACGGCGAACTGCTCCCTACTCTGGAAAACCGCATGGCCGTGATCCGTAAGATCCGCGAGTGGAATGCGGACATGGTTATCGCCCCGCGTACAAACGATTATCACCCCGATCACCGCAATACAGGTGTCGTTGTGCAAGACGCGGCATACCTCGTAATCGTACCCAATATCCTTAGCAGTGTGCCCCCACTCACCAAAAATCCTGTTTTCCTATACTTTCGCGACCGCTTTCAACGCCCCAATCCTTTCCGTCCGGACATAGCGATCGATATTACAGACGCGCTTGCTAAAAAGGTGGATGGACTGGATGCACACGTCTCCCAATTCTATGAGTGGCTACCATGGACAAATGGGGATCTTGCTAACGTTCCCAAGGATGTAACGGAGCGGAAAAAATGGCTACTCGCATCCATGGAAAGGCGCTCATCTGTGAACCCGGAAATCAAAGTTTCCCTGGAAAAATGGTACGGCCCGGACAAAGCAGCGAAGATAAAATATGTAGAAGTTTTCGAAATCTGCGAGTACGGAAAGCAGCCCTCGACCGAGGATATTAGGAGGCTTTTTCCGATGCTGCCTAAGCAATGAGTGAATGTGTCAATAAGTGAATGAGTGAATAATTTGCACCCGGAAACTATTCACTCATTCACTCATTCGCACATTCATTCATTAGGACTTCTCCGGGAATTATTCACCATCTACATGTAACCGTTTCTTACCAATTTGTTTACTCTTACTACGATAACCTGTCTTTGAAACTTTCGTAGCCATAAGATCTTACCAATTGAAATTCCTGGCTGGCTTTCCAAATGCCAATGGAAGGTAAGTTAACACCGTTAAATGTCGTGGTCTTCACCATGGTGTAGTGGATCATATCTTCAAATATGATTTTATCGCCAATTTCGAGCGGTTTCTCAAACGAATAATCGCCGATGTAATCTCCTGCCAGACAAGTCATCCCACCCATCCGATAGGTAGGTTTGCCGACGACGGGCTCATGCTCAGCGCCTCTGATTACCGGCTTGTATGGCATCTCCAAAGTGTCGGGCATATGCGCCGCGAACGAGGTATCAAGGATCGCTACATCGATACCCTGACTGTCCATCACATCGAGCACTGTGGTAGACAGTACACCCGTCCGCCAGGCGATGGCTGAACCTGGTTCCAGTATTACTTCCAGGTTATATTTAGTTCTTATATTGCTAACTAATTTTATTAGTTTTCCGATATCATATCCATGTCTTGTCATCAAATGACCTCCACCCATATTCAGCCACTTGGCCTGATGCAGCAGATCGCCGAATTTGGCTTCCACCGCTTCTAATGTCCGCTCCAAAGTGTCCGAGCCATTTTCGCACAGCGTATGAAAGTGAATCCCTTCCACGCCTGCGGGAAGCTCGTGGGGTAGCTTGTCGCGCGTGACGCCCAGGCGCGAACCCGGTACGCATGGATTATACATGTCAGTCTCTACTTCCGAATACTGCGGATTGACACGGATACCGCATGAAAGCTCCTTCTCAGGATTGGCTGCCTTGTAGGCTTCTACCCTGCTTTTGAACCGTTCCCACTGGCTCAGCGAATTGAAGGTAATATGACTGCTACGCTCCAAAATCTCCTGAAACTCACTGTCGAGATAGGCAGGCATATAGGTATGCGACGGGTAGCCCATGAAATCGTTGATCAGTTTTACCTCGTTCAGCGAACTTGCCGTGGCCCCGCTCAGGTATTCCTTCACAATCGGGAATGCGCTGTACATAGAAAACCCTTTCAGCGCGAGGATGATCTTGCATCCCGCCGCCTTCTGTACGGAGTCGATCAGTTCAAGGTTTTTACGAAGCAGTTCTTCTTCGAGGACAAAACAGGGCGATGGAATTTGATTGAAATCGATGGGCATTTGATATAAATGAGTGTTGACCGGTTCTTGTTACTGCAATGATTGCATAATTTTGTACACAAAAGTATAAGTTTGAGTTTCCAAATCATGACCATTTTTCCATTGACCCCATCAACGCCCTTATGTCCTTCCTGGTTTTAGATATTGAAATGACCGGTCCGGAGCCGGGCTGGAACGAAATTATCCAGATCGGCGCCGAGTTTTTCGATGACAACTGGCGGTCGCTGGGGACTTATTTACAAAATGTGTATCCGGAGAATGAAGAGGCTTTTTCAGTTAAATCCGAGGAAGTCCACGGGCTTTCGCTGGACGACCTGGAAGATGCGCCGATGATTTACGACGTTTTGCCGGAGTTCGAGAAATGGATCAAAAAGCTGAATGTGGGAAAACCAGGGCTGTCCAATGTGATCATTTGTGGCCAGAGCGTGATCAACGATATCAACTTCCTGCGGTTTGCTTATCGCAGTGAAAAACTGAAATGGTCGTTTTCCAACAAGATGATCGATCTTCATACCGTATCATATCTCTTTTTTCAGATCCTCGAAAAGAACGGTAAGACTGTGCCGCGGTCGCTCAGCCTGGGCTCGGTGGCGAGTTATTTTGGCTTCGAACGTGAAGAGGAAACCCATAATGCGCTGGAAGACGCCCGTTTGACGGCAAAATGTTTTAAAGAATTTTTCAAGCTCATTGACCAGGTTAAATTGGTATGATCGATTACAATCCCAAGGAGTGGTTCCGCTATATTTTCTATTTCCAAAAAGCAGATACCGTTCGCAAGCTCGCACCTATGATCGTATTGATGGCAGTCTATTCGGCCGTCGTTGCATACGTAATCATTATATATTTCAAGATAGGGGCCAACAACGATCTCAAAAACATATCGCTGATGCACTCGCTGCTCGGCTTTGTGATATCGATGTTGCTGGTGTTCCGGACCAATACTGCCTATGACCGCTGGTGGGAAGGCCGCAAGCAGTGGGGCTCGCTGATGAACAGCAGCCGCAATCTTGCATTAAAAGTAAATGGGTTGATCGGCCCTGAACATGCAGCGGAGCGGGAATTTTTCAGAAAGATGATCCCTAATTATGCGTTCTCACTCAAAAACCACCTGCGCAACCGCTACAAGCCGGACGAGTTCGAAGATTCGGCATTGTTTGCGAAAGCCTTGCTTAAAACAAACGACCATATTCCAAACCAGATAGCGGCCGCTATTTTTGCTAAAACCATCGAATTACAACGAAAAGGCATCCTGCTTCCCGAACACACAATATTGCTCAATAATGAGCTCGAATCCTTCACGAATATTTGCGGGGCCTGCGAGCGGATTAAGAACACCCCTATTCCTCTGTCTTACAGCTCTTTCATTAAAAAATTCATCTTTACCTATTGCATTACCCTGCCTATCGGCTATGTATTCAGCCTGCATTTTCTGGTGATCCCATTTGTGATGTTTATTTTCTATATCCTGGCGAGTCTTGAAGTGATTGCAGAAGAGATCGAGGACCCGTTTGGAGAAGATAGTAATGATCTTCCGATCGAACGCATTTGCAAAGGCGTGCAAACGTCCGCCGAAGCGCTGTTAAGCTAAGTATCAGGCTCTAAAAATTAGAAACTGATTAGAAAATCATTAAAATTGAAAATATTTTAACAAATCTTGCCGCATTCTATTTTCAGATGTTTTTCAGGACAAGTTGTTTTTTGAAGATAATCTCCTTTCCGGAAAAACCCAATTTTCCGATCTCAGCTATTTTTTTGCAAAAATCTGCTAAAAAAGGTGCCTAGTTTACTAAGAACTGCCATTTTTGGACTTATGAGAGCCATTTGATTATAGATTATCTGCGTGTTAATTTTCATGTGTCCCGTAATAGGGAATGGTCATTTTTAGTTAAAAACGATTACCAACATGAAAAAAATAGCATTCATCATTGCCATATATTTTGCCGGAGTGATCGGTTTCACAGCCAACGCACAATCGATCGTGGACCCGGGAATTTCAACATTTAATTATAAGCACCCCAATAAGGCCGCGGAAGCGAAGGCGAAGGGTGCCAACAAGAATACGGTACGGGTTTCGAGTTTAAATTCGATCGAAAAATACAGCAAGCACCAGAAAGCGTTTGTGAGCACCACGCCGAGATACGCGCCAAGACCAGTTGCGCTGGTAATAACAAGGGAGTATAAGCCGGAAGGGGTTAATATCAACCCACTCACATCGCCCAGAAACTACAAAACCCCCACTATCAGTGTAACAAAAGACACGGCACAGATGGCTGATTTTTACAGTACGCCAGACAGTGCCTATCCTACCAAAGATTAAATGAGGTGTTAATATCTCAAACGCCGGTCTGTTACAGGCCGGCGTTTTTTTTGGGTTTGAATTTTATAAGATATTGTTTGAAAGTAATAAATATTGCCGCTGGCAGCAGAGTTACCTTTGCATAGCAAACCGGCGGCGCTGCTCCTAAGTCCTGTTCGGTTGCAAGCTAATTCTGAATGCAATGAAACCGAACAAGTACTTTCCCGCTCTGCTTCTGGCTGTTATCCTGGCTGGCGCCGGCGAATCGAATGCCCAGGTCCTAACCCTCCAGAACGCCGTTGAAACCGCGCTTTCCAATTACGGAAGCCTCAAAGCAAAAAGCAGCTATATCGACGCATCCAAAGCGACGGTACTCCAGAGCAAAAAGGAATATCTACCCAACCTCAACCTTTCCGCACAGCAGGATTATGGCACTGTAAACGGACAAAACGGCCCTTTATACGGGTTGGGACTGTCTGTTGCGTCTTCGGGCCTGCCGTTGCCGCAGCAAAACTGGAATGCAGCATTCGGTGCGCTTTACCTTACGAATATCAACTGGGATTTCTTCGCATTTGGGCGTGCGCGTGAACGCATTAATGTATCCCATTCGGTCGTTGCGCGTGATGAGAACGACCTTGCTCAGGAGCAGTTCCAGCACAGCATCCGGGTAGCAGCCGCCTATTTAAATTTGCTTGCCGCCCAGCGTCTCACCAAATCATGGGAAAACAACCTGACCAGGGCATCCGCCCTAAAAACTGTGGTCGTGACCCGCGCCAAAAATGGCCTGATACCTGGTGTCGATTCCTCCCTTGCCAATGCAGAGGTT
This sequence comes from Dyadobacter sp. MSC1_007, assembly GCF_023667495.1. Taxonomy (GTDB): domain Bacteria; phylum Bacteroidota; class Bacteroidia; order Cytophagales; family Spirosomataceae; genus Dyadobacter. Next base: position 410,800 of record NZ_JAMOZL010000006.1, on the reverse strand, counting down.
TCCAATGCGAAGATCAGCATTACCCAGGCCAGGGACTTCGAACAGGAACAGGCCAACACGCTGGCAAGACTAATGGGCATTACCGGTCAGCAATTTCAGCTGGATACCATGTTTATCGCTAAAATGCCCCGCTCACTTTCCGATACTGCAGTCAAACAGGAAAACCACCCTGTCCTGAAATTCTACGCCAGCCGCATTGCCGTCAGCGAGCAGCAGGCCAAATATTATCAGACGCTCGGTATGCCTGTATTTTCGCTATTCGGGGTGTTTCAGGGGCGCGGTGCAGGTTTCTCATCTTCCTATGCGAGCAACCAGCACGCTTACACGAAAAACTATTTCGAAGGTATCAAACCAGTGAGGGCCAACTATCTGCTCGGTGTTGGCGCAACGTGGAATATGACCAATATCCTGCGGACACGCCAGCAGGTCTTGTCCCAGAAGTTTGTTTCAAATGCTTTAAAAGAAGAATATAATCTGGCTGATCAGCAGATCAAAAACCAGCTGATCCTTTCCGAAACCAAAATAACCAACGCGGTAGCCAATTTCCGGGAAGCGCCGGTACAGGTGCAGTCCGCCTCGGATGCCTATTTGCAAAAAAGCGTGCTGTATAAGAATGGCCTCTCGAATATCGTGGACGTTACCCAGTCGCTTTATATCCTTAACCGGGCCGAAACCAACCGCGACATTGCTCTTAACAACCTCTGGCAGGCGCTTTTGCTGAAAGCAGCAGCAGCTGGGGATTTCAACATTTTTCTGAATCAGTAATATGGATTTAATACGCTTTGCACTACGTAAACCCATAACCATCATGGTGGTGGTGGCTGGTTTGTTCTTTTTCGGTATCAATGCGGTGCGGACCATTAAAGTCGATATTTTTCCAAAGCTCGACTTGCCCGTCATGTACATTGCGCACCCGTTTGGCGGCTACACGCCAACGCAGATGGAGACTTTCTTTGCCAAACAATACATTAATATCCTGTTGTACGTCAATGGAATTAAAAGTATTGAAACGAAGAATATCCAGGGACTGACCCTGATGAAGGTCAATTTCTACCCAGGCACCAATATGGCCCAGGCTTCCGCGGAATTGAGCGCATTTACGAACCGCGCGCAGGCTATTTTCCCACCAGGGTCCAATCCGCCGTTTATTATCCGGTTCGACGCCTCGACATTACCGGTTGGACAATTGGTATTAAGTAGTGAAAAAAGAAGCAATAACGAGCTGCTCGACCTGGCGAATGTATATGTGCGCTCGACATTTACCTCGATCCCCGGTCTTGTTTCTGCTCCGCCATTCGGTGGTAACATCCGCACAATCGTTGTGAAAGCCGATCCTGATCTGCTGCGTTCGCACAATCTTACACCGGATCAGCTTGTGGAAGCACTGCGCGTTAATAATCAGACGACGCCATCCGGCAATGTGCGCATAGGTGATAAAAATTACATTACTCCTACCAACACGACAGTTCGCTCGGTCAAGGACTTTGAGAATATTCCGCTGTTCAAAGGTTCGGTACAAAACCTCTATCTGCGCGATGTGGCAACCGTGGAAGACGGTGCCGATATTACTTCCGGTTATGGGTTGGTCAATGGAAAAAGGTCTGTTTACCTGAGTATTGCCAAAAGTGCCGACGCTTCCACCTGGGAAGTAGTACAGAACCTCAAAAAGGCCATGCCGAGCATTCAGAACACGCTTCCGGAAGACGTGAAAGTGAGCTACGAGTTCGACCAGAGTACTTATGTGATGAATTCTGTAAAAAGCCTTATGACTGAGGGCGTTATCGGTGCGATCCTGACGGGGTTAATGGTATTGCTTTTCCTCGGTGATCCGAGAGGCGCATTAATCGTGATCTTGACTATCCCTACCTCGATCATTTCCGGCGTTTTGTTCCTCAATTTGTTTGACCAAACCATCAATATCATGACGTTGAGTGGTTTGGCACTGGCTATCGGTATTTTGGTCGATGAAAGCACGGTGACGATCGAGAATATCCACCAGCATTTTGATATGGGCAAACCCAAGGCGCTCGCCATCTGGGATGCATGCCAGGAAATCGCCTTTCCGAAACTGCTGATCCTTTTCTGTATTCTGGCGGTGTTTGCTCCTGCATTCACGATGGGCGGCATTCCCGGATCCTTGTTCCTGCCGCTTGCATTGGCTATTGGGTTCAGTATGATCGTTTCTTACTTCCTGGCGCAGACTTTTGTGCCTATCATGGCCAACTGGATCATGAAGGTGAAGCACCATAAGAAGGCCGATGGCACCGATATGACCGACGCCGAAGAGTTCGCTGCCTCCGGCATGAGCCGCGACAAGGATGCGCAAAAAGAAGCATTGCTACATCGAGCCGATGGCGACCAGAACGACAAAGTCAGCAAATTTGAAAGGGTCCGCGCCCGTTTTATGCGTTTCATCAACAGGATGATCCCGTTCCGGAAACCTATTGTGGTTACGTATCTGATCGCGACGACCGCCCTGGCTGTATTTCTCTTAAATAGCATTGGCAAGGATGTTTTGCCAAAGGTAAACGGCGGCCAGTTCCAGGTGCGGCTTCGTGCGCCCGAGGGCACGCGTATCGAGCGTACGGAAGAAAAAACCTTGAAGACTATTCAGGTGATCAAAGATATCGTCGGACCTGAAAACGTATCGGTGACGTCCTCTTACGTGGGTCTTCATCCTGGATTGTTTTCGGTTAGCCCTATTTACCTCTTCATGCCCGGACCGCATGAGGCAGTTTTGCAGGTCGGTTTGAAAGAAGGCTTTCATACCAATCTCGACGAGCTGAAAGAAAAGATCCGCCAGAAAGTAGAACACGCCATCCCGGACCTGACGATGTCATTCGAACCGATTGAATTGACAGACAAAATCCTGAGCCAGGGGTCACCTACCCCCATTGAAGTCAGGATGTCGGGCCGTGACAAGAAGGTTAATGAGCAATATGCGCAAAAGGTCATCGAAAAACTGAAACATATCAGCTACCTGCGTGACATTCAGCTAGGGCAATCCACTAAATATCCGGCCATTAAAATCGAGATAGACCGTATCCGGGCTGCGCAATTGGGCGTGGATATGAATGATATTTCCAAATCGCTGATCGCTTCGACTTCGTCTTCGCGTTATACCGACAAAAATATCTGGGTTGATGAAAAAGGAGGATTCAGCTACGCGGTACAGGTTCAAGTTCCTGAAAGTAAAATGAATAGTGTCAATGATATCGGTGAAATACCTTTACTGAAAAACGCAAACAGGCCGATATTGAGCGACGTGGCAACCATTATGCCGGACACGACCTATGGTGAAAACGACAACCTGGGAGCAATGCCCGTATTGTCCGTCACCGCCAATCTGAACAATAAAGATCTTGGCGTTGCGCAGGCAGATGTAAAAGCGGCATTGGCCACGCTCGGTGAGCTTCCCCGCGGCCTGACCGTTGAGCTCGTGGGCCTGAGCCAGACCTTGACCGATACGCTCGACAGCCTTCAGAACGGCCTGGTTGTGGCCATCGTGGTGATATTCCTGATGTTGGCGGCCAACTTTCAGTCATTCAAGGTTTCAGCGATCGTATTGACCACAGTCCCGGCGGTAATTTTAGGTTCGCTGACATTATTGATGTTAACCGGCTCCACATTGAACCTCCAATCGTATATGGGCATTATCATGTCCGTAGGTGTATCGATTTCCAATGCGGTACTGCTCATCACCAATGCTGAACAGCTGCGCAAACACAGTGGAGACGCCATTGCCGCAGCGCAAGAATCGGCAGGACTCCGGCTGCGTCCCATTGTGATGACAGCCGTGGCGATGGTGGTGGGTATGGTCCCGATGGCCAGCGGGCTTGGGGAAGCCGGTGATCAGTCCTCTCCGCTGGGACGCGCTGTGATCGGCGGACTGGTGGCTTCTACATTTGCGGCCCTGTTTATCCTTCCGCTCGTATTCGCCTGGGGACAGGGTAAGGCCAGCACGCAAAGCGTCTCGCTTGATCCCGAGGATGAAGAAAGCAAGTTTTACGTTCCTATGACCCGTTAATTATAACAACCGAACTTATCCGACAATGAAACATATTCATCAAATCGCCATCACAATACTTGTTGCGGCCTCTGCAACGATGGTTCAGAGCTGCGGTTCGTCCAAAGCAGAAGAGGAAGAAGCCAAAAAAAAGGCGCCCGCCGAAGTACATACTATTGAGGTATTTCCATTAAAGAAGGGGCAGCTCGCATCCAGCATTCAGATTCCCGGCGAACTGGTCGCATTCCAGCAAGTCGACATTTATGCCAAAGTGAGCAGTTTCGTAAAAAAGCTCTACGTCGATGTGGGCACCGAAGTCCGCGAAGGACAATTGCTTGCAACTATGGAAGCACCTGAACTGACTTCTCAGCTGGTTACGAGCGAATCGCGGCTGAAATCGTTTGAAGCAATCTATCAGGCCAGCAAAGCCAACTACGAACGCCTCCTTGAAACCAGCAAAACGCCGGGTACAGTTTCTCAAAACGACCTGGACGTAGCATTAGCGAAGCAAAAGTCGGATCTGGCCCAGCTTGATGCGGCACGTTCGGCCAGCCGTGAAATCACGGATACCCGGAATTATCTGGAAATCCGGGCGCCATTCAGCGGTGTGATTACCTCGCGTAATGTAAGTACAGGCGCCTATGTGGGACCATCGGGTAAAGGATCGGAATTCCCCCTTTTTACATTGGTGGAACAACGTAAGCTCCGCCTGGTGGTGAGCGTGCCGGAGGCTTACACCAGCTATCTCAAAAATCAGAGCGCGGTAACATTCAAAGTAAAGTCACTTCCCAGCGAAAATTTTACGGCCAAAGTAACGCGTCTGGCGGGCGCGCTCGACACGCGTTTGCGCTCGCAACGCACCGAAATGGATGTGGTTAACAGTGATAGAAAACTTCTCCCTGGTATGATTACAGAGGTTTCGATCCCATTATCGGGTAGTGCCAGCACCTTTGCGGTTCCGAAATCGGCTGTATTAAACTCAACACAAGGCACTTACCTCATTAAGGTCCAAAATCAGAAAGCCGTGTGGGTACCAATCAAGACGGGAGCCGCCAGTGATGACAAAATGGAGGTCTTTGGTGATGTAAAAGAAGGAGATGTTCTCGTGAAACTAGCCAATGAAGAAATCCGGGATAACTCGGATCTTAAAAATGTGAAGGAAGCGGCGCTGTAATCACATCAACGCAGCGCATTTTTTCCCTCATTCAATACGATTCTAAGTTTAAAACCTGCAAGATCGGTCTTTACCTCACGGCAAAGGCCGTTTTTGTAGGAATAAATACCCTGCTTGCCATCCGGTAACAGTACACCATATTTACCTTCCGAAAGCTTTTTAATACTGCACATTTTACCATATCGCTCCGAATATACTTCGTTGATATTGACCGGCTCTTTGTAATATAACCCGGTAATGGTGCTGTTAATGGGCGAATTCAGTACAATACTAGGCTTGTCCTCACTGTCCTCACCGGAGAACAGGACTTCATAAAGCGATTTCGTGCTGCTTTTTGTAAGTGTTTTTTCTTTTAGGTCGCCATTCACGTGATGTGAGCAACTCGCGGAAACGAGTTTTCCCTGCACATAGCTCGTTTGAGTAGAATATGTCCCCTTATAGAACATGATTTTGAATGCAGATTCAATGCGGTGGGTTTCGATATTATCCTTACCCTTTTCCTCGAATACCTTCAACGACCCAATCGTGCGCCCGGCAACGATCACATCGTAGACATTCTGGCCTCTGGCCGCCGTCATCATCAGCACGGACAATCCGAATATTACAAATCCTGGTACACGCATCTTCCTGTAATTTAAAGTCCTAATAGTGTGTATCACTATAACTCTAAAATTTTCGTGCTATTGCAGGTTGATGAAGATTATCGAACCATCAAGCTAGTGATAATTTCACGAAAAACGGCAAGAAGAAACAGGAAAAGGGACTGAATGCACCACTATCCAGTGAACGGCACCCAATCCCCATTTAGATCAAAATCTGCCGAATTTTAGGGTCAGATTGTAGGAAATGTTACTTAAATCGCCATCGGTAAGGCCGTTCCCTTTTGCATTAAACGCTTTCCGGTAAGAAACCCCCGGACTGAACCGCATCCATTTCAGCAAGTTGAACTCAGCCTGAACACCCGGTTCCATCACAAAGAAGCATTTGGCATCGTCGTCGTCATACCGATCGTCAAAGTCGTCCCAATCCCAATCCTCAACATCGCGACGATCGTATTGCATTGTGAAGCCTGCACCGGTAAGCAGGTTGGCTGTAAAATGCACCTTGCGCGTGGAAGCAAACACATATTCTGTCATTAACCCAAATTGTCCGTATTGATAAGTCATTTTACGGCCGGGAAAATTTTGCTTGTTTAACGGCACCGGAATATGATTGGTCGTGGCAGCGGCGCCAATGCCCAGCATAAACCGCTGATTAATAAACCAACCACCGTAAATCTCGGCCATGTTCGCATAATCGCCGTTGATTTTGGTAAACTTATTGGAAATGGCCGCATAGCCGCCCGACCTGTAAATGCCGCGATTTTGAAAGATCGTCTGATTGTCCTGCGCAAAAGTCTTTGTCAATGCGACAAAACAAAAGATGAAGGTGAATGATAGAATGGTCTTTTTCATAGTTGCTAAGTTGTTTCTTCACAGACAACCGGCCCCCTTAGTCCCCCTATTCCCTGTTCATTTTTTATAAAAACTATTTAGCAATCGAAAAATCAAGCTGTTGGATCAATGCGGGATTTTCAGGGGAAAGCGTGAAATAAACCTTGATATTACCCTTGCTTCCATTCAGTAAAAAAGTGCCACGGAGTTGGTTTTCAGCGATCATTTCGGTCGATCCCTTTATTTCACCCGCCTTGGCAAGAAGTAAGTCCAGTTCCTTTTTACGGTGGGCGACGGACCGGTCCGGGAAAAAGTTTTCCGCAAAAATCCCGCTATTTTCTGCATTCTGCCACGTAGGAAGCAGTTTTACAATCTGTTCTTTTCGTTGTTTGAGGATATTTGAAACGGGTATGGGAAGCGGTTTTAGTCCGGCCAATGTAATTATCGTATCTAAAACGGCTGTATTAATGGTCGCCATGCCCGCGTACGTGCGGTTTGCATGTGCGATGATCCCAATGCCATATTCTGGCAGGATCTGCCACTGGCTTCCAAATCCCGGCAGCCCGCCCGTATGCCCTATTCCGGTCCTTCCCTCGCAATCACGGCTCCACCGCAAACCGTAGCCATAGGCAGCTACCATCGGACAAGTACGGCCACTGGGGTACTTATATGTTGCATTGAGGTTATTGAAATTCCAGGGCATTTGCATTTCGCGGACATCGCTACGCTGCACAGGGCCCGTTTCTGAGTTGGACGAAGGCGGCCAGGCCGACAAATGGAATGCCACATACTTACTGAAATCGTCGATGGAAGTGATGAGCCCTCCCATCGCTCCATAAGTACCGTCGTGTTCCAGTTCTTCTTCTTTCCAAACATCGTCTTCGTACCGATAACCATGCGCAAGCAGGTTTTTAGCAGCAAGCGTATATTCCCAGATCGTATTGTTCATGCCCAACGGCTTGAAAATCACTTCATCGATGTATCGCTGATAAGGTTTACCCGACACGTTGGTAATGATTCTGCCGAGCATCGCGAAACCCAGGTTGCTGTATTCATAAGTAACGCCTGGCACGTTGGAAAAGGAAATGCCTTTGGAGATCAATGCGATCAGTTGTTCGTCCCGGGTATCGAGTTGCCTATCGCCCCAGGGATTATCTTCGGGAAAACCCGCCATATGGGTCAGCAAATGCCGGATCGTAATCGCCGGAGCGTCTTTCGTAAGCGAAGGCATGGATTTCAGCTCCGGTATATATAGGTAGGCAGGATCGTCGAGTTTGAGCTTTCCTTCCTTTCTCAAAGCAAGAATGCCCATCGCGGTCACGCTTTTGGACATCGAAGCAATGCGGAACAGCGATTTAGGACTGGCTTTCGTCGAAGTCGCGATCTCTGAAAAACCATTTGCTCCGGACAGCAAAAGTTGGTCGTCCACCACAAGACCGAATGCAAGGCCCGGAAAATGATTTTTCTCAGCATAATCCTGATACAACTTCTCAATAACCGGTAATGTAGCCCTGATCTTCGCGATACGGTCCTGCGCAACCGTTTGTGACCAGATATTGAATGCAGACAAACAAAGGAGTGAAGTAAAAATAAACCGCATAGCCGATAATGTTAATGCCGAATGGTGATCCGTGAAGTTAAAGAAGGCTGACCATTTTCGCTACTATTTTTGTCATAACCCGCTGATGGCCTGCAATTAAATCCGCCAATAATCCGACTTCTTGGTTTTATGCAACAAGTACTTTTTAATTTTATTTAAAAAGTACAATTGATGTGAATCTTATTCTCCATAATACCGTTATTTTTGCATCTGTAAGAGCATTGACCTAATCAAAGTGCAATTACTTCACTAATAACCTGAACCAGAAAAAATTAAAAAAATTATATAACTACACACAACTCACCCGGCAGGCACGTAGCCTGGCCAAAATTTCAATCCTATGAATTATTCAATTTTCGCCCCTTCCGATTCCAGAAAATATTTAAGATGGGCAGTAGCTGCCTTCTTTTTCGTGCAAGGCCTGAGTTTCGCAGCATGGGCCAGCCGGATACCGGATATTAAAAATATGCTTCACCTCACCGAAGGCGGCCTGGGAACAGTTCTTCTGGCACTGCCGCTCGGTTTGATGGCAAGCTTGCCGATTTCGGGTTGGATGGTAACACATTACGGAAGCAAGAAAATGGTGCTCATCGGCGCCCTATTGTACGCGGTGACCCTTACATTCATCGGTTTTGTAAGCCGCACAGAACACCTTGTTATAGCCCTCTTTGCATTCGGTTTATGGGGTAACCTTACCAATATTGCGGTAAACACGCAGGCGGTGCAAGTTGAGCAGGTCTACGGCAAATCCATCATGGCTTCCTTTCACGGGTTGTGGAGCCTCGCCGGTTTCGTGAGCGCCATGATCGGTTCGTTATTCATTTCGGCTCAAATCCCTCCTCAAATTCATTTTAGCGTAATTGCTGTACTTGCATTCGCCGTTATTTTTACGGCTTACAAGCATACGATGCCTGACAACGATAAGGCAGAAGAGTCGCAACCGATGTTCGTAAAGCCCGACCGTGACTTGCTCACGCTTGGTCTCATCGGCTTCTGTGCGATGGTCTGCGAAGGTGCTATGTTCGATTGGAGCGGCGTTTACTTCCAGGAGGCAGTGCACGTGCCTGCTTCGATGACAACATTGGGTTACGTTGCCTTTATGGGCACCATGACCGGCGGACGTTTTGCTGGTGACTGGCTAGCCAATCGCCTTGGACGTAAAAAAATGTTGCAGATAAGCGGTATCCTGATGGGTTCCGGCATTGCGATAGCAGTAGGCCTACCCTATTTGGTTCCTGCCACGTTTGGCTTTCTATTGGTTGGATTCGGCGTTTCCTCTGTGGTACCGTTGGTTTACAGCGCTGCCGGAAAATCTACCAGCATGTCGGCCGGCATGGCCCTTGCTGCGGTTTCATCCATTAGTTTTATAGGATTTCTGATTGGACCTCCTTTGATCGGTATCGTTGCGCAGTTCGCTGACTTGCGCTGGTCATTCGCAATCGTAGGCGTCCTGGCTTCGTTGACAGCCTACTTGTCTACCAAAGCCCGCCTCATCAACTAAGGTACTGGTACATAATTTTTAATGCAGAGAGGATAGCGGCAACGTTATCCTCTTTTTGTTTTTAAAGATATATCGACCTATGAAAAAACTCGGCATTGTCGTTTTCATGCTGTTCGTCCATACTGGGGCACTACGGGCACAAAACGACTCCCTGCGCCCGCTGGACGCCAATCTCGACAATTACACCTATCCTTTCACCGTCTCCTACCTCGACTTCGAATCGCAGAGTGAGAAGCTGCGAATGGCCTATATGGATGTAAAACCGGTACAGGCTAATGGTAAGACGATCATGTTAATGCATGGTAAAAATTTTAATGGGGCCTATTGGGAGGAGACCGCCAAATTGCTGACCAGTAAGGGCTATCGCGTTATTATCCCCGATCAGATCGGCTTTGGCAAATCGAGTAAACCAGCTCGTTTTCAGTATTCATTTCATGACCTGGCCGCTAATACAAAAAAGGTGCTGGACAGGCTAGGTATAAGCAAAACGATTGTCCTGGGGCATTCAATGGGCGGTATGGCGGCGACCCGTTTTACATTAATGTATCCGGAAACAGTCGAAAAACTGATCCTTGAAAATCCGATCGGGCTGGAAGATTACAAGCTCAAAGTGCCCTACCAGTCTGTCGATAAATGGTACATGAGCGAGCTTAAAAGTGACTTCAATTCTATTAAAAATTACCAGCTGAATAGTTACTATGATGGCAAATGGAAGGACAGCTACACAAAATGGGTCAATCTGCTGGCCGGATGGACATTGGGGAAGGACTATCCGCGAATTGCCTGGAACAGCGCGCTTACTTATGAAATGATCTACACGCAACCTGTGTGCTACGAATTTGATAAAATAACCGTCCCAACGCTGTTAATAATCGGTCAGCGCGACCGAAGTGCGGTAGGCAAGAACCTGGCTTCCGAGGAACTCCGGAAAACACTAGGGAATTATCCCGAGCTGGGACGGCAAACGAAGGCGAAGATTAGAAACAGTGAGCTGGTTGAGCTTGATAACATTGGGCACTTACCACATATTGAGGATTTTAAGCGCTTTTCAGAGCCGTTGTTAAGGTTTATCTCAAAGTAATAGTGCATTTCAAAATAACATTTGTAAACTCACTAGAACGCCTGGCACTCCACATTTCGGAATGCCAGGCATTGCTTTTAAGGGTATTATACTGCTACTATCCAAGAAACTGGCTTACGTAGTTTCGGCTCGTCAAAATGGCGCTGTGCACATCTGTTACGCTTCCTTCATAAGCTTTGTCCTCTACTTCGATCACCACAGGACCGCGATAGCGCACATCCGTCAGGGCAGCGAAGAATCCGCGCCAGTTCACATCTCCTAAGCCTGGCAGTTTTGGAGAGTGGTATTCCAGTGGGTTTGCCATAATTCCCACGTTATTCAATTTATTTTTATAAATTTTTGCATCCTTCAAATGTATATGATGCAATCGCGATTTATAATTATAAATTGGCAATAATTCATCCATCATCTGCCATATCATGTGTGATGGATCGTAGTTCAGTCCGAATATCGGGCTTGGAATGATCTCGAACATTCTATCCCAGACTGCCGGACTGATCGCCAGGTTCTTCCCTCCCGGCCACTCATCATCAGTGAAGAACATCGGGCAGTTCTCAATGCCTATCTTAATATCATTCTCTTCCGCAACCTTCACAATCGTCGGCCAAACGTCCGCAAAACGGGCCAGGTTATCTTTAATACTTTTGGAAGGATCGCGTCCGATGAACGTTGTCACTACCGGAACGCCCAGTTTAGCCGCCCCACGGATTACCTGTTTGATGTGTTCAATGTAATATTCTGACCGGCCTGCGTCCGGAACCAGCGGATTGGGATAGTAACCAAGGGCGGAAATAAAAATGCCCGCTTCTTTTAATTGGTGTTTAATTGTCGACACTTTGACGTCTGTCAGGTCATTGACATCGATGTGTGTCACGCCCGCATACCTGCGGCTGTCCGCATTATCAGCGGGCCAGCACATCATTTCTACGCACGAAAAACCATTATTACCGGCAAATTGAACGACGTGTTCGAAACCGAAATCGGCCAGTATTGCACTGTTAAAACCTAATTTGAGCATAAGGATCTAGTTTTTGAAGCAAACATGACGAAAAAACGAGCCGCTTTCAAGATTTACCGGAAATTCCATCCAAAATTTCCGCGGCTTCATCAATGCAGGGCACCATTGGTAACTATCGCCCCCTATGAAATCCTTTTAATTTTAGTAATATTGATCCGATAAAATCAATGAAACTTAACACTTTATACACTTATGGCAGACTCTGAACCGGGTATTGGTAAAAAGATACTCAGCTTTTTTATCAACGACGCCGACGAAGTGGCCTCCAAGCCAGCCGTCGCCAGCTCCGCACCGCAACCATCCAAACCGACCCCTCCTGCTACTGTCAGTAACGCGGCAGGCACGGGCCAGGTCGACAGAAAGTTTGTAGAGCATTTCGTAAACCTTCTTGAGAAAGCAAACCTGCCCGGTCCGGACTACTTCGAATACAAACAGGCGCTTCAGAGTATGGAAGGGCTTGGATTGGGTGAAGAAAAGCAGTTTCAGGCGGCGTGGGCGAGCTTTAAAGCCATGGGTGGCGCAAAGGATACCACTGTTCTGAAAACTTCCGCCGATCAATATCTTGGTATTTTGAACAAGGATCGCGACTCGTTCCTGAAAGACGTCGAAAAGGCTGTGAAAGACCGCGTCGGGGCGTTACAGGATGAGCATAAGAAGCTGGAAGACAGCAATGCCGCCTATGCGCAGCAAATCCTTGACCTGCAAAAGAAAATAGACGACAATAAGAACCGTCTGGGACAAATTGCGGGTGAGGTTTCAGAGCAAACCGCAAAGATCAACGCCAACCGTGACAGCTTCGAGGTGACCTATGTCAGCTTTGTTGACCAGATTAAGTCCGATTTATCGAAAATCAATCAATACTTACAATAAACCTAACATTTCGACACAAATGGCAACACCAGATTTCACTCAAATAGGCGGTTCGCAGGAAGATAATTCCAAGCGATCGTATTGGAGTAAACCGGAAGGAGTCACTTCCCTTCTCTTCCTGGGCGCGGCTGGGGCTGCTGCGCTGTATTTCTGGAATAAAATAGCCGCCTTCCTGATTGAGGTGACGAAAAACACCTTATATCTGGGATTTCTGATGGCTATCCTTGCGTTGGTGATCTTTCTGTTTACGAGCAAAGATGTCCGTACAGCGGTATTCTTCTTGTTCAAAACGCTTATGCGCAACATTACAGGACTGATTATCAAGCTAGATCCGATTGCGATCATGAAAATCTATATCGACGATCTCAAAGAGAAGCGTGAGAAAATGCAAGGGCAAATCAATACCCTGGCTGGTCAGCTCGTAAAACTGAATAAGAATATCAACGAGAATAATGAGCAGATCAAACAGAAGTTCGCCGAAGCCAATAAAGCGAGCACAATGCTTGATCGTCCTGGAATGAAGGAAACTGCTTCGCTTGCCACTATCGAAGGGGCTGGTTTACAGGAAATGAACGAAAAGCTGCTACCGCTTCAGCGAAACATGAAAACCGTTCTGGAGTTTATGGAAAAAGTAAACAAGAGCGCAGATTACATTATTAAAGAGACAGAAATTAAAGTTAAACTAAAAGAAGCAGAATATAGAATTGTAAAGGAAAGCTCCAACGCATTGCGCACTGCGATCAGCATTTTTAAGGGCAATCCCGACAAGAAATTCTATTTCGACGAATCCATGGAGTACATCCAGGACGATATGAGCCAGAAACTGGGAGAAATGAAACGTGCGATGGATTTGTCGCTGGACTTTATCAATGGTGTGGATGTGCAGAACGGCTTGCTTTCCGACAAGGGCCAGGCGATGCTGGAAGCTTACAACTCAGGACAGTTTAAGCTTATTCAGCTAGACTCGCCTCAGCCGAACCGTTCCATAGAAACTCCGAAAGATTCGAGCTATAAAGGCCTTTTGGATTGATAATTTTTCATTTATTCGCTTCATATTTCTCATTTTACATATTAAAAATCCATGAAAAGACTAACAGTTGCAGGCCGGTTGATGATCACCGCACTGATTTTAGGGGCCATATTTGTTGGCTATAAATACCTGGGAGGCCAGAAAGCATTGAATCAGATGGCCGAAGACCAGGCTCAGAGCCCCCAAACCGAGGCCACGACCGAAGAGGCCGAAGCGACACCATCGGAGGAAAATGCTTCCAGCAACTCAGAAGCGACCAGTTCCGAAGCATCCGCATTCAACTACACGCCGCCAGCTCCTGTCGACGGCAAGCTCCGTGGCGTGGTGGAGCTTGGGGCAAGCGGGTTCAACTCTTTCGTTATCAAAGTGGATAAGGAAAAACGGTGGAGCCTCGAAAAATCGGAGTTTGGAAACAGCCTTGTGACCGAGAATATGGCAACCGACGAAGACGTACGCATCGGCTTGAAAAAGTACATTGGTACCATGCTGGATTACGGTGTGGGCAGCAAGGACATCCATTTCGTGGTGAGTTCAGGTGCGGCCAAAGCGGAAGTAACCACGAAAATCACACGTGTTCTTAAATCGCTTGGATATGTCGTGAACCAGGTAACTCCAGAGCAGGAAGGGCAGCTTGCATTGAAGTCGGTATTGCCAGCAGAATATGCGAATAAGGCGTTTGTAGTGGATATTGGTTCAGGTAATACCAAGATTTCCTGGATCAGCGGCGGCAAGGTTTCTGCATTGGAATCCTACGGCGCGAAGTACTTTCAGGACGGTACGGACGACTCAAAAGTGTATCAGGAAGTAAGCGCAAAAGCCAAACAAATACCCGCCGACCTGCGTAAAACCTGCTTTATCATCGGCGGAGTACCTTTTGAAATGGCCAAGGAAGTGCGCAAAGGCAAGGAACGCTACACAACATTGAGCCCCCCTCTCGCCTATTCCAAACTAACCAATGCTAAATCCAAAGCCGGGGTTAACATTTATAAAGCCGTCACCGACGCAACCGGCTGCCAACAGTTCGTATTCGACTGGGACGCCAATTTCACAATCGGCTTTTTGTTAGGATTGTAGAAGAAGGGAGGAAAGGAGGAAGGACGAAGGGGAGGAAATGGAGAAAGGGGAAAAAGGGAGGAAGGGACGAAAGGGAAAATGGAGTATGTCCGCTGGTCCCTTCCTTCCTCATCCCTTTCCACTTTTGTCCCTCTCCTCTTATCCTTACTCCCTTGTCCCCTCGTCCCCTCGTCCCTTTCCCCCTTTTTCCCCCTTTTTTTAAATGACGCTACAACAATTCTTCGCCTCCATTTCTTCAAATCCGTGGCCGACGGTTGTTTACTTTCTTATACTGCCATTTACGGCGTGGGTAGTTGGAATGGCGGCTGACGGCAGTCGGGATGTTAAATTTTGGACTTTCGTTTATGCAATCCTCGTGTATGCCGTTTGCATTCCAGGCATTTTTGCTGTGACACTGAATATTTATCTTTTTCTTTTCGAACGTCAGAGTATCTGGCAGGCGAATGTTGTATTGCAGTTTTTACCCATCATTTCGATGGCTATTACGCTAATGCTGATCAAAAGCAAGATCCCATTCTCGCTT
Source organism: Dyadobacter sp. MSC1_007 (assembly GCF_023667495.1). Taxonomy (GTDB): domain Bacteria; phylum Bacteroidota; class Bacteroidia; order Cytophagales; family Spirosomataceae; genus Dyadobacter. The sequence continues at coordinate 395,490 of NZ_JAMOZL010000006.1, read as the reverse complement.
ATCCCTGGATTTGGTAAAATTTCTGGTTTCCTCACCCTCATTGCTGCACTCATCGGAGTGATGTGGTTTTTTGACAGAATCCACTTAGTAGCATTCACTTACGTTCCGTTCACGGTCATTCTGGTCGGCTTTGTACTCACATTACTGGCAATCAGGTTCGCATGGAGCAAATTGTTCTGACACAGGGCACGTACATTCAAATCTCCGTCAGCGACGAGCAGAAGCTTTTTGCCCGTCAACTGGTGGACCACTCTCTCCGTCACCACCACGTCTCCAACATTTGGGACAAGAATGAAGACCGTCTCACGCAGACGCGCATGATGCGCTTCACAGGCACATTGGGCGAAGTCGTTTTTGCGGACTGCTACCACCTTCCCCGACCTGGCCGTTCTTTCGGCGCGACCGATGGTCAGGACTGGGGACAAGATTTCCTGATTAAGTCAGAAAGTGAAGATTTTGCCGTCGATATTAAGTCCATGAAAAGGAAGTCGGGTATGCTGGCCTCCGACTACGTCCTGAACATACCATCATCTCAACTTCACAAACCTGGCTCCAAAACGACCCATTACTTCTGCCTTTCATTCCACCAGCACGAAAGTGACGGCACGATTGCCTCGCTGCTCGGGTTTATCGACAAGCAGGCTTTGGAAAAAGGTGAAACAGGAACTCTTTATCGTTCAGGCACGCGGCGAATTCGGGCGGATGGCAGTGCTTTTACATTCAATGAATCTACTTACGAAGTGCTATTTTCGGATATTTCGCCTCCTGTGATAACTGATTCACTCCGCAGGATAAAGGGATTCCGGGTATGCGGGTTGAAATGAGTACGTTTCTGCGTAAATTTGAACACCACTCAATCTTTTGCTGAAAACCATGAAAGCTGCCAAAGATCCGAAAATAAAATTGACGCTGAGTGTCAGAAAATCTGCCATCGAAAGTGCCCGGAAATTCGCCGGCAAGCGCCACATTTCGTTGTCGTTTTTGGTAGAAGAATATCTTGATCAGTTTCACGAAACAAAATCCGACGGCGTGCGCAAAGCCGGAATAATCAACAGCCTTTTTGGTTGCTTGAAAGACAGTCCGATGCGGAATATGACCGATCGAGAAATCAAGGATATGATGATCAAAGACAAGTATGGCATATGAGATTATTTTTAGACACGAATGTGCTCATTGATCATGCATTAATACGGGGAACTGGTCAGCCATTTGAAGCTAATTTTATAATGGACTGGGCTGCAATCAATGAAATTCCAATGTTTGTCTCGGCAGGCTGCATTTATACATTTGTTTATCTTTTGCATAAAAACGGAATTCGGAAAGAAGCGTTAAAGAAGCAACTGTCCTCCTATCTTGAAGTTTTGAACATTTCTCATCTTGACAGCCAATGCTTTACCGATGGGCTGCAATCCAATTTCGCCGATATTGAAGATTCCTTTCAGTATTTTTCTGCCTTAAAGTCCAATTGCAATTTCTTGCTTACAACCAACCTCACCGACTACCGTTGCGTGGACAATAGGAACATCACAATAACTTCGCCACACAATTTCCTAACTACCGTCCTCCAAAAGCAAAAAGGCGTCGATTTTTAAACCAATGGCTTCACAAACGCGCACTTATGCACGCAAAAAATTACTGGGCCAGGTTTATACTCCCTTACATATCGTTGATAAAATATTAAGGCACTGCGGCTTTTATGAAGCGGATCTGACTGACAAAATGATCCTCGATCCTGCTTGTGGAGATGGCCGTTTTCTGGTGCCAATAGCTGAATATATAATTCGAAATACGGCTCCCGACCAGCTTATTGACAGATTACAACGGCTACACGGTTGGGATATCGACCAGAATGCGCTGGACAAGTGCCGCGAAAATCTTGATGTATTGATCAAGCCGCTGAACATCGAAGTGAACTGGCAATTGCGGAAGTGCGATGCTCTTAAGCAGCACAGATCGAAGCAAAAATTCGACTTTATTGTTGGGAACCCTCCCTATATCCGGATACAGCATTTGCCAGAACAACAGCGAAAATACGTTCAAAAGCAATATTCTTTTTGCAACATTGGATCCACCGACGCTTACATTGCATTTTTTCAGCTGGCTAGCAAATTGCTCGCGCAAAACGGCATTTGCGGATTCATTACCCCGAATTCTTACCTTATCTCAGAATCGGGCGGGCCTTTGCGAAGCTTTTTCCGGGAAAGTCAAAACCTACTGCACGTCACCAACTATGGTGCAATATCTGTTTTTGGTGCAGCGTCTACCTATGCAGCGATCACAGTATTTGGCAAAAATGAGGGCAATGCTTTTCGGTTTGAACAATGTCTGAACAACGATTTCGAATATGCAGGCCGCGATATTGATTATGCAGAAATCAACCCCAATCGGCCTTGGCAGCTTTCTGTACAGTCGCAACAAGCCGAAACCGGTGTGCGGCTTGGAGACATTTGCAGGATTTCTGTGGGACTCACGACGTTGGCTGATGGCTGTTACCTTTTCAGTATTGTCAATGAGAAAAATGGGGTCGTTTATGCAAAAAATAAGAACGGTTTTTTCACCCATCTTGAAAAAGACCTGCTGAAACCTATCATTAAAGGGTCCAAATTAAAAACTTCCGAAGATCCTGTCACCGAATATATCCTGTTTCCGTATCAAAAAGATGCCGCTGAAAAACAGCGCATTATCCCCGAGGACACATTGAAAACACAATATCCTCAAACTTATTCCTATTTGCTTAAAGTAAAACCCGAGCTTGATCGTCGTGATAATGGGAAGCCTAATGCTGTGGCATGGTATGCATTTGGACGGGCGCAGGGGCTGGACAATGCATTTGGCAAAAAAATCATATTCTCGCCTATGAACCGCGAGCCTAACTTTATCCTGTATGAGAATCCCGATGTAACGGTTTATTCAGGATATTTTATTAAATATGATGGTGATTATCAATTGCTTCTCAAAGAGCTCAACTCTCAGCGAATGGCTGATTTCGTCGCCATTGCGGGCCGGGATTTCCAGGGAGGCTACAAAGGTTACAACAAGAAAGTTATAGAAAATTTTATTGTACCGATCGCATCTGACTAATATGGACATTCAAAACTCCGCTCAACGGCTCCGCTGGCTTTGTGAAATCATCCCGACGCTAATTAAAGCTATTCCGGAAAGCGACTTCACCAGCAAACCCGCCCCGGGCAAATGGAGCAAAAAAGAAATATTAGGCCACCTCATAGACAGCGCAGCCAATAACCATCAGCGATTCATACGGATCCAGGCGGAAAATGAACCGGTCATATTCTACGATCAGGATCAATGGAACACGCTAAGCCACTATAATGAGACTGAATCCGACCAGGTTATTCAGCTTTGGAAATGGTATAACCTGCATTTGGCATCACTTGCCGAAGTTATTCCGCCTGAAAACCTAAGTAAAAATGGGTCAGGCAGAGATGGCCAAAAGCATACGCTGAAATGGTATATCGATGACTATGTGGAGCATATGGAGCACCATCTGCGGCAGATAGTGGTTTACTAAAATGATCTTTTCCTGCTTATGCCCTATGAAAATAAGTGCATAAGTTATCCATAAATAAACGAACGTTCATTTATATTTGACGTCTCGAATTAAAAAAGAACATTGAGAACAAGGGATTCTAATAAGGAAGCGCTGATCCGGGAAAAAGCGATTGAGATGATCGTCAACCATGGTTTTGACGGGCTCAGTATGCACAAACTGGCGAAGGCAGCGCGTGTTTCGGTAGCAACAATTTACATTTATTACAAAGATCGCGAGCACCTTATACAACAATTGTATACTGAGGAGACTCAGAAAATGGCCGACGCCACATTGAAAAACTTCGACCCAGAAGCACATTTTGACGAAGGATTAAAAGTACAGTGGATAAACCGGATGAATTACTGCCTGGAAAACCCTTATAGCATGACTTTTATGGAGCAGGTAAGGCATTCTCCACTTATCGACCGGTCGACGATGGATACGCGGTTTTTGCAGGCAATGGGACGGTTCGTACACAAGGCAATCGAACGCCAGGAACTGATCCCACTACCTATTGAGATTTATTGGTCGGTTGCATTTGCACCGCTCTATCAGCTTGTTAAGTTCCATATTGCCAAAACCGGGATGCCCGGAAGGCCACCGTTCATCCTGGATGAAGAGAAAATTAACTTAACGCTCGGTCTGGTGCTCAAAGCCCTGAAGCCCTAAGGGAATTGAAACCACCCGCGAACACAAATTGTTTGGCTATGCATGATAACCACCTAAGCAACGAGCATGTGCTGGTTTTTAAGACCAGTATCAGCAACCGGAAGGCCATCGTTTCGCTCTCGCCAGTACTGGATGGCTGTACGCAAATATTGAAATGGAGCGTAGATACCTCAGACGTCGACAATGTACTGCGCGTCGAAGCGACCCATCCCGATTGCCGACCGGTGATCGAGCTGGTGACACGCGCTGGATACGCTTGTGAAGAATTAACAGACTAAAAACTCAACAAAACACAATGTCAGAACCAAAAACCAACACATTTACTGGCTACGAAAAGTTTATCATAGCCATTCTGGCCACTTTACAGTTTACAGTTGTACTGGATTTCATGGTCTTGTCTCCGCTAGGCTATATTTTGCTCGACGAACTTTCGATCAGTACCAGTCAGTTTGGATTGGTGGTTTCCGCGTATGCATTCAGCGCGGGCGCGTCAGGCTTGCTCACGGCAGGATTTGCTGATAAATTTGACCGTAAAAAGCTCCTGTTATTCTTCTACACAGGCTTCGTGATCGGTACATTTTTTTGCGGAATAGCCCCCTCCTACCATTTGTTGCTGGCGGCGCGTGTCTTCACTGGTATTTTCGGTGGTGTCATCGGATCGATCAGTTTTGCAATTATCACCGATTTGTTCGCTATCAATGTGCGTGGCCGAGTGATGGGATTTGTGCAAATGGCATTCGCCAGCAGCCAGGTTTTAGGTATTCCAATCGGGTTGTATCTGGCCAAAGAATTCAGCTGGCATGCGCCGTTTCTTATGATCGTTGGGCTCAGCGTGATCGTTGGAATCCTGATCGTCGCCTACATGAAACCGATTGATGCCCATTTGAGAATGCAATCCCGCGGAAACGCATTTCAGCATTTAGGCAAAACGATCGCACGGCCTGAATATCTTCAAGGCTTTGCCGCGACCACATTACTAGCCACAGGCGGGTTCATGCTGATGCCGTTCGGTACCGCATACGGTGTACACAACCTGGGTATCGCCGAGGCATCACTTCCTACATTGTACATGGTGACAGGCTTGTCCATGCTCGTATTTAGCCCTCTCATTGGCAAGCTGAGCGACAAGGTCGGGAAGTACAAAGTGTTTCTGATGGGCTCCGCGATTACCTGTATCATGACGCTCATTTATTGTAATCTCAGCGTAACACCACTCTGGATAATCATCGGCTTGAACGTCCTCCTTTTCGTTGGAATCACCGGCAGAATGATCTCCGCATCTGCATTGATGACCGCCGTTCCCGACCCACAAGACAGGGGCGCATATATGGGAATCAACTCATCGATCCAGCAAATTGCCGGCGGCCTCGCCTCACTTTTGGCCGGATTTATCGTTTCCGAAACGAGTACCGGATTCATTGAAAACTACCCGCTGCTTGGCGACGTCGTGGTATTCGCAGTGATCGTAACCGCCCTGCTGATGTACCGTATTCATAAGTATGTGACTGCAAAGGTGGCGGCGGTGGCGCCCGCAAATGCGCAGAATCCCGCCGTATGAGGTTTCTGGTCTTCCTATTTTTTCGTCCTGAGCTTACTGGGACGATAGGCAATCAAACTGTTTTTGTCACCCTGAGTGCACCGGGCCGCCGGGCGGTCGAAGGGCATCATGCACGATACCCTTCGACTGCGCTCAGGGTGACAGCCGTTTTCATTCAAAGAATTTTCATTTCTAAAACATTGATAATAAATTATTTACGGAAACTCCAAAAATAAATTCTTTTAATACTTATTATTCTTTTCAAAAGATATATACATTTACCACGACAAAAACTTTTCCGACTTTCTATTTATAAGGATTAGGGTTAAAAATATTTTACGTTTATTTACATATCTGACGTGAAATAAACTATTAACTTTTTATACTTATAATACTTTTAAATGAAAATCATCAGTATTGTCAACAACAAAGGTGGTGTGGGAAAGACTACATCCGCCCAAAGTATTGCTGCCGGTCTCAGCAAATTTGCCAATGCAAGAGTGTTGGTTATTGACCTGGATGCACAGGCCAGTCTTACAAAAAGTTTCGGCATTCACCATGCCGGTCTTAAAAAAGACAGCGGCTCGTTCATCACCGGCGAATACGAATTTGATGAGATCGTCAAGCGAGTTGGGGATATTGATGTTTTGCCAGGATCAGCTGAAATGATTCACCGGGAGGACACGATCAAGTCGGCACCGGTTTTTCCTTTCAACCTGAAAATTGCACTGGAAAAAGTAAGGGACCGTTACGACTTTGTGATCATCGACTGCCCTCCTGCCCTCTACGGAAATACGAGGCTGGCGCTGGTTTCGTGCCACCAGTATTATGTTCCGTTGCAGGCTGAGTTTTTGAGTTATGAAGGTCTCCGGAACTTCCTGGTGTACTCGGCGGAGATCAAAAAGATCAGCCCGAGCACGAATCTCGGCGGTGTATTCGCAACACGCTATAACCCGAAGATCCGGAAGAAGATCAGCCACGAACTGATCATGGCAACGCGGGAGCAGCTTGGCGAAGTTTTTATGGAAGCATATATCCGCGATAACATTGCATTGTCCGAAGCGCAGGCCAACGGAACAACCATCTTTGATTATGCGCCGAACAGTAATGGAGCGGAAGATTATTATAAGTTAACAAAAGAAATACTGGAACGAATAAATAACTGAGACTATGGCAAAGGAAAGGAAATTTGATTTTGCACCCCTACCCCTGGTAGCCGACATACAGGAAGAAGCTGAAATCGTGAAACCCGGTGAGGTGGCGGATGGCGCCCCTACCAAAGTCACTTTCGATTGTGATTATGTGCTGATGGAAAACATGAAGGATTACGGCTATTGGGAAGGCCTCACGCAAAAAGATATCATTTTGGAATCCTTAAAGCTGTATTTTCAAGATAAAGAAATCCGGCCACGCCCCGACAAGATCCGCAACAGGACGAAAGTCGGCCGCAAGCCTAAATCTCTTATGGATTAACAAAAAAGTCTCTCATTGCACCGCCTCCAGGAAGCTAACGCATCTTGGAGGCTTTTTTGTGTATTTAGCGAACTAATATCCTGCCCGAACTCGCACGCGAGCCATTTGTAAACCGGTAGAGATACAAACCAGCAGGCAACCGAAACGGAATATTTGTTTTAGAAGTGAAAGATTTCGAAATCACTTTCCGGCCCGATTGATCGTATATAACCACTAGCGATTTCCCGGGAAGCACTGTTTCAACAAAAACACAATCCTCCGCCGGATTGGGCGAAACACGTAGCCATTCTTCCGGGTTAGTTGATGTTGACAAAATTGGATCTACCTTAACTTCTGTCTGTGCCGTTTTCGAACAGCCATTCTCCCCGGTGACTTTAACTTTGTAAATACCCGCGTTGTTGAAGCCAGCGTCGGGAATAGAAGCATTTGCAGTATTAGCAGAAAAATTGCGTGGTCCGGACCACTCATATCTATCGCCGCCCTGCGCTGATAGTTTCACTGTCGCTCCCACCAAATACGGGCCGTCGTTTGATGCCACAGCCGCGGGTAAAGGTAATACGGTAATTGGAGTCGCGATGGTGACGGTTGGCTGTCCGTCCACTTTACAATAAGCATAAGATGTGTGGCTTTCGGCAGGCATCACGGAAATTGTGGGACTTGTTTCACCGGTGGACCAACTCAATGCACCAGCGCAACCATATGCGTCGATAGTTACGCTGTCACCGGCACAAATTTTGTCCCTGGACATCACAACTTTAAACAAAGCGGGTGTCTGTGACCGAAGCGACCAACTGACCGTTTTCGTGCGTAAATGTCTGATACTATTTCTTCGGCTACTCTTTGTCGAGTCAAAAACGGTTGCGGTAAGCGTTGACAAATCAGGTGTTTTCGCCTTATCGAGCGTTACTACGTCAACTCCGTTGGCAATAAGATTTCCGTTGAGTCTCCATTCAATCTGCAATGTACTGGGATCCGGTTTTACTAATGTTAATTTGAAATGGGTTTCGCCATCCACACGTATTATACCGGCATTCTCTGGCTCCACTTGGTCGATCGGGTTCACAAGTTCCAGGATCCTTTCTATCATTTCTTCCCGGCATACCGCACAAAATTCTTTCTCAACGAACTCCATGATGCATTCTCCAGGCGACGGCTTATGCCAGTAATCTCCACCATCACCGCTCCCGTATTTGTAAATCCCAATGGGTGGGTAGTCAAGCCAGTTCTTCCATTTAATGGTAGCTGGATTGTCATTAGTGGTCATATTCGCCGATTCCCTCGCCACGAACCAATATTCGTCGCTCAATTTACCTAATGTATGCCCGACCTCATGTATCCCAACGCGGTTGGACTGCGCTTGCAGAGTGTAGATCGCCATGTTACCGCCCGATCCGCCCACGTAAGTTGTATTTGCAAGTACCACTATCAGATCGTACATAGGAAAATGCGTTGCCATCAACTCCCCAAAAGCATCATACTTGGTCATCAGTAGTAACTTGTGGATATACGCACCAAAAGATACACCTAAAAAAGTGTCTTTGGCGCCAACCGGCTGATCCGGATAGGCGTCAGTGGCCGTTCCCGGATTGGTTATACCGCTCTCTTTTGAAGGCGTGCCGATAGCGAAAAAGTTGAAGTAGTTGCGGTAGCGGTTAAAGGGTTCAAAGCCACGAAAGAAATCCGCGAACTTCCTGGCCTCTTCCGAAAACTTGGGCATTTCCTGTTTCGTGAATCCATCGCCCAAAATGATAACATTGATCCGGTTATTCAGAGGCCCTGCCTTGTAAAGCGTATCGACTTTATACTCCTGTCCAAATGCTACTGTACACCAGCAAAATGCACATAGTGTGTAAAAAATGCTCTTCATGACTGAATGATTTGCCCGAAATATAAGGCATTATCCTTGTAATCACAGGAACATTAATATTATAATTGTCTTAAAATCAAACAATTAGAGACATATTCACTTGCGAACGATAATTCAGATATGCCGATAGATAACTTGTTTTAACCGAACGAGAATTAGTAGTCTTGAAAAAATATTTCATCTGATTTTTACCGGATTGCTATTTTCCCCGATGTTTCCCGAGTCCCGTTTGAAAAATGATAGGCATATAGCCCTGCGGGAATCCGTAAAGTAATTTCCGTTTTCAAAGTGAAAAGCCTGGTTAATAGCTTCCTGCCAGATTGATCGTACAAAACCAAGATCGACTCCCCGGGCAGGGCCGTTTCAACCGAAATATGGTCTTCCGCAGGATTGGGAGACACTTTTACCCACTCTTCATTCTGGTTGCCGACCGCCAGAACAGGGTCCACTTTCACTTCGGTTTGTACAGTTTTGGAACATCCATTTACATCCGTCACTTTAACTTCGTAAATGCCCGAATTCGCCACTTTCGCATCCGGAATAGAAGCGGACGCTGTGTTCGCAGAATAGGTAAGCGGGCCTGCCCATGCGTATGTAACGCCTCCGCCGGCAGTAAGCTCGATTGTTGATCCTTCAAAATAGGGACCGCTATTCGAAGCGGTCGCTGCGGGTAGCGGATGAACAGTAATCAATGCATCCAGTTTAAGGGTTGGGACACCCTCCACTGCGCAATAGGCGGAATAGGCGGTAGTCTTGTCGGGCCGGACTGTAATTGATTTTGCACTTTCGCCGCCCGACCAGGTGACTGTACCACGACAGCCTGTGGTTGTAAGCGTCGATTCGCCACCCGCACACAACGTGTCTATCGAGACCGCTAATTGAAAAATATTGCTTTGGTTCGATTTTAACGACCATTTTACCGTCCGGGTACGCAATTTTTCAATGGAATCTTTTCTGCTCATTGTAGTTGAATCAAAGACCATGGCAATTAGAATGGATGATTCCGTCACTTGGGCAGGTGTAAGGGAAATATGATCGCCGGTGTTTTCCAATATTTTGCCATCCAGACTCCATTTAACCCGTAATGTATTTGGATTGGGTTTCAAAAGACCTAAACTGAACGTTTTCCCACCCTCGATATCCACGATTCCAGCTGTATCGGGCTCAATGCCTTCTACGGGATTAATGTATTGCAAAATCCTTTCGGTCGTTTGCTCGCGACACACTGCGCAAAGCTCCTGAATAAGATATTCCATTAGGCATTTACCGCTCGCGGGCTTATGCCAAAGTGCGGCTTCGCCGCTAAAACCGTGTTGATAAATGCCAATGTCCGGTTCGTTTAGCCAATTCTTCCATTTGATGGTTGCAGGGTTGTTGTTTAAAGTCATATTCGGGGCCTCCCATCCGTAGCCCGGTCCCGCCCAATACTCATCGTTTAGGTGCGAAAAGGTATGACCAATTTCGTGAACACCGATTCCATTGGCCTGATCATGTAGCGTATGAACAGCTATCGAGCCGCCTGACCCGCCATAAAAAGTGGTGTTTACCAAAACAACTACAAGATCAAACGACGGGAAATTGACGGCAAGCACTTCGTCCTTTACTTCATATTTAGTGATAGTCACTAGCCTATGGATGTACGATCCGAAAGAGGCACCATAAAATGTATCTTTCTTTCCGACAGGCTGGTCCGGATATGCATCCGGCGATGTTCCGGGATTTGTTACGCCGCTTTCATTCGATGGAGTCTGTATGGCAAAGAAATTGAAGTAATTGCGATAACGCGTGTAAGGCTGATAAGCCAAAAAATAATCGGCAAACTCCCTGGCTTCCCTGGCAAATTTCGGCATCTCGTCAGCAGTAAAACCATCGCCAAGAATGACAACGTTGATCCGGTTGTCGATGCTTCCGGATTTGTAGAGTGTATCAACCTGAAATTTTTGAGCGAATGCGGCGCAGGACAGGCAAACCGCAAACAGTATGGTAAAAAGTTTTTTCATGGTTTGAAGCGAAGGGTATAAATCTTAACGGTGCCTTTCTCAGGCGTAACACTGTACAATTCCAATCGGTCAAGGCCTGGCGCTTCCTGCAAACGCATCGAAATGATGCCCTCGGTGTTGGTGACAGCAACCTTCGTAATTGTTCCGCCCGGCTCGCTTACCTCGCGCGCATTGAAAAGCGGATGTTCAAAAATGAGTTCCTTCTCCAAAGCGCTCGCCGCGTAACGGGGAATGGCCTTGATCTGATAAGGATAATGCACAGGCCGCAAGATGTTTTTCATCCGGCCGCTTCCTGATATGGCTTTTACCAATTCCACTTTCTCGCGATCGCCCTGGTTTTCAGCAGTGACACGAAAATCCAGGAAAAAGATGTGATCACTGACTGACTTATCGTAGTTGGGCACCTTAGAGATCGTCAAAGTGGATCGGCCCGGGCCGCAGCCCACTAGCAGAACAGCCAGAACGGCTATGACGATTGCATTAGAAAACCTTGGCATGTACGAAAGCAAACTAACTTTGTTTCCTTTAAAAGTACAGCATAAATGCGGAATATCACAGGGTGGCAAACACTTCGTCCATCTCCCGAAATGCGATGTCAATATCGTTTTCGACCGTTCGGTAATTCACAAACGCAGCTCGTATGCTCACGTTACCCGATAGCAAAGTTGGCGTCATAAAAATTTTTCCTCTTCGGTTAACCATTTTCAGAAATTCCGCGGTTTTCTCAGGAGACTTTTTTAGCCGGAAACAGACAACATTTAGCCGAATGGGGGCCGATAGCTCAAGGTAATCCCTATTTTGAATGCATTCACCAAAGCGGCGTGCCATCGCAATACTGTTCGAAACGATCGATTCAAAGCCAGTTCTTCCGTAAGCCACCAAACTAAGCCAAACCGGCAATGCACGAAACCGGCGTGAGTTTTCGGGCAAAAAATTGAGGTAGGAGAAATTTTCCGACGGATCGCCCAGATAAGGTGCATTCGAATTCTGGAAAGTGCTGACCTGCAACCGGCTATGCTCCTTCCGTACCAGCGAAACGGCGCTGTCATAAGGCACATTCAACCATTTGTGGCAGTCGATCGTGATGCTGTCTGCCCATTCCCAGCCATTAAGCAGATATCTGTATTCAGGCGAACAGGCAACGAAGCCGCCAAATGCCGCATCGATATGCAACCAGAAATTGTATTTCTTTTTCAATTCAACAATCGCCTGGATATCGTCGAAATCGACCGTATTGACAGTCCCGGCGCTGCAATTCAAGATTACCGGCCTTTCTATATGTTCTTTCAGCTTCTCTTCAAGCGCGTTTACATCGATAGCTTCTCTATCTTTAAGTGTATCGATCCGGATGAGATTACTGCTGCCGATACCGAGCATCGAAAGCGACTTGATCACCGACGAATGCGGTGTAGCTGCCATCAAAGCAACATTACCATTCACTCCTTCCCTCGATACGTCGTGGCTCGTTTGCTTACCCGCCCATTGGCGTGCGACGGCCAGTCCGGTAAAATTAGCCATGGTTGCACCAGTTACGAAACCACCCATAAAATCGTGCGGCAAGCCTAACAGGTCGCAAAACATTCTGATCGTCTCTTGTTCAATGACCCCTGAAACGTCGCCCTCACCTTGAATGGCCTGCGTATTCTGATCGTAAACGGCCGTCAGCCAGTCACCCGCGATTGCTGCTGGAGTTGTTCCACCCGTGACAAAACCCCAATATCGCGGCCCCGGACTGGCAACCATCAATTTCTCATAATGCCGGCTGAATAGGTCGAGGCCCGCCAAAGTCCCGGCACCTTCATCTGTGAGTGAAATAGGAACAATGGCCTGATCGGCAATAGAAGTCGGTTTGTCTCCAATATTTTCAAGAAAATCCAGACTATTTCTCTTGACCTGATCCAGGATATTATCCAGGTTATTCAACTCATTTTCAAATAATTCGAACATAACTACCGATTGTAATGCGCCTTCACTAAACTGATTTTACCTTCCTCATCCAGTTCGGTCATTTCTGCCGCCATACGGTCGTTGACGCTTGTATAGTACAAAATCAACGAATCGGCCCCCACTAAAACTTCATGAAGTTCAAAACGCAAATCCGTGTAGACGCCCAGCGCCCTTTCGAAATACTTTTCAAGATCACCTTTGTCAGTGATCATTCCCTGCTCGTTCATCCCAAGTTTGATAATGTAGGGAGAAAAAAACTGTATATCGCTGGCGTAAAGCGACATAATCGCCGTCAGGTCATGACTATTCCAGGCATCAATCCATTGTCTGGCAAAGGATTGCGCCGCTTGTTCCGTTAAATGCATGTTATTTTATTGTTGTGCTGACTGGACCTGGGTAATCCAGCGTCGGTGGTAGTTAATTTGGCCCAAATGATAAGACAAATGCAATGCCAAATGTGTTAATATAAGCCTTACCGATTGCTCAGGGAACAAATCGACAACTTCACGCGGGTAATCGGCCTCTAATTCGTCGTCGTCGAGCTTTTCCACTGTCTTCGAAACCATATCGGTCAGGACACGCAATTGTTCCAGTAATTCCTTTTGTGAAAAGACGCGTTGATTGAACTCCGCATCACGGTCGCGCACGTAATCGAAGCCGCCAAGCGTGCGACACACGAACGTACGAAGATTGCCGATCAGATGCTGGCACAAGTTGCCACCGCTATTGGTCGTACCTGGTAATTGTGCCCATAAAGCCACTTCGGATGGATATTTCTCTATTTCAATATACAGCCTTTCGAGATCCCTCCCGAAAAGCTGAGCAAAAATGACCTTATTCATGAATTCCGTATGTATTTAATGCCCGTTGTTTTTTCTTTTGTAATTGGTACCCAAAGTTGACCATAAATACACCGCCCATCGTCACCATAAATGCCAGGGCCGTCAGCCAGGTTACTTGCTCATTTAGCACCAAAGCTCCCAAAATTAGCGCTACCAGCGGGTTAACATAAGCATAAATGGACACAAGACCAGCAGGAAGCTTCGACATTGCGTATAAATAAGCCCCGAAAGTAAGAATGGAGCCAAAAAGGATCAGGTATATCAATGCCAACAACGATTTCAGGCTTACAGGAGGCAGATTACCCCAATCTTCCGCCATGGCGCTCAATGTAAATAACCCCAGGCCGCCGACCGTCATCTGGATCGCCGCGTTGAAAAACGGATCGGTCCGGCCTGGATGCTTTTTTACATACAATCCAGCCAAACACCACGACACACAGGAACCCAGCGCCACCCATATCCCCATAGACGACTGTGGATCAGCAAGATATTCGAGATTATCTTTAAAAACCAACATAATACCAGCCAGTCCAAGCAATACACCGGATGCAATGTGCTTGTTTATCCGCTCCTCGCTCTTCGCCGCCAAATTGACCAAAATGGTAAACAATGGAATGCTGGTGTAGATCAATGCGGCCAAACCGCTCGGAATATATTGCACACACCAACCCACGATCCCGGTCCCGAAAGTGATCATCCCTAGCCCCGGTATGATTTGCAATTTGACATCGTTCCAGCTGCGACGAGCAGACCGATCTTTGGCCGTTAAAAAAGCTAAAAGCAGCAATCCGGCTACGACGTTACGCGTACCCATGAAAAACAAAGCAGGAAACCCCGAAACGCCGATCCGCGCCGCGAGAAAAGTCGTTCCCCAGAAAAAACAAACCAGCCCCAGCGCTACATATGCTTTCGTTTGGCCATTCATAATCGGTTCTAATTAAATACGGCACAAAATTCATCTGTTTAAATTTTATAAAACAGATTCACTTTTGTTATTTTGAAGCATAACAGATTTGCATTGCCATGATCTCTATTAAGGAACAGGACGAAAAGGAAGACTTTCTGTACACACAGATTGCAGAGCGCCTCATGAACCAGATTGAAAACAAAACGCTCAAAGCGGGCGACAAACTCATGTCGCTGCGTGCGCTTAGCAGGGAGCAGGGCATCAGTCTGAGCACTGCTTACAAAGCTTATGTGGAACTGGAAAACAGGGGCGTTGTGGAAGCCAGGCCCAAATCTGGCTATTTCGTTCGTTTTACTCCCGTCAATTTCTCGGGTAGGATCAGCCCGTCGCTGCAAGGGCCGGTGATCGAAAAGGCCAATGTGGACGAGATGATCCGGACGGTTTACAAAACCATGAATAAAGAAGGGGTGATCCGCTTTTCGGTATCAGTACCGTCTGCCGAGCTCATTCCGGAAGCCAAACTGAACAAGGCCATGATGGAGGCTATCCGCAAAAGCCCGTCCAGTTGCACCGGCTACGAGGAAATACAAGGTAACCTCGATTTGCGCAAACAGATCGCCAAATATGCTTTCAACTGGAATGGCAACATCACGGAAGACGATGTAATCACGACGCAGGGCTGCATGGAAGCGCTCGTATTCTGCCTCAAAGCCGTCACCCGCCCCGGCGATACCGTCGCAATTGAAAGCCCTATTTATTTTGGGATATTCAATGTCATGAAAAGTCTCGGTCTGGAAGTGCTGGAAGTCCCCTGCCACCCTGGCGAGGGCGTCGACCTCGAATTCCTGGAATCTGCATTGGAAACGCACGACATCAGCGCCTGTCTTTTTGTGCCGAACTTTTCGAACCCTGTCGGCGCGCTGATGCCCGATCACCGTAAAAAGCAACTGGTAGAAATGCTGGCGGCCCGGGATATCCCTTTGATCGAAGACGACATTTATGGAGAGATGTATTTCGGGAAAACGCGGCCGAGGACTTGTAAAAGTTATGATAAAAAAGGGCTCGTAATGCTCTGCTCATCGGTTTCCAAAACCCTCGCGCCGGGTTACCGTGTAGGCTGGTGCATTCCTGGCCGGTTTAAGGACAAGATCATCAGCAATAAGCTCATGCACACGGTCTCATCGGCCACCCCTACGCAGGCTGCGATTGCACATTTCTTCGAAACCGGCCGGTACGACCTTCATGTACGTAACCTGCGCAAGACTTTGCATACGCAGTGTCTGCGCTATATGCAGGCGATTTCGGAATATTTTCCGGCGGATACCAAGGTAAGCAGGCCGCAGGGCGGATATGTATTATGGATAGAATTGAATAAGGAAGTAAATGCATTCGAGCTGTTCGAGCGGGCCATCCTGGAAGGGATCAGCATTGGTCCGGGGCAGATATTTAACACCGACGGACGTTTCAGCCATTACATACGCATCAGCTTTGGCGCTCCCTATAATGATTTGATTGACACTGGTTTGAAAAAACTCGGCGCTTTGGTTGAGGATATTTTGAAAGAAAAAACGCCTGCAACGATATTGCAATTAGCTGATTTTCAGCACTTGTAACCCTGTTGCACGGCATTGTCGGCTACCTTTGCAATAACATGATGCGATCATAGCAGCATCTGACACAACGACAACGAAGCCGATCAACCGCATGAAACCCGACGATAAAGCAATAGCACATTCTGATACAGATCATTGCTGCGGAGCAGATGCTGCGCCAGCGATTAAACATAACCATGCCCATCAGCACAGTGATGACCACGATCATGATCATGGCGATCACAGTCACGGTAACGATGCCGGAGAGAGTATCCTTAAAAGTCGCTGGATGTTATGGGCCAGCCTTGCCATTCTGGCCCTGTTCCTGATCGCCACATTTGTTTTTCAGATAAAAGTAACCCGGCTGGTTGAGTTTCTGTTGATGTTGACAGCCTATTTGCTTGCCGGAAACAAAACGATCCTCCTCGCTTTCCGCAAGGCTTCGCGTGGTGATTTTTTTAATGAGTTTACATTGATGACCATCGCTACATTCGGTGCATTCTACATCGGCGAGTTCAGTGAAGGTGTGGCGGTGATGATATTCTATGAAATCGGGGAGCTTTTCCAGGACATTGCGGTAAGCAGATCGAAGCGGTCGATCAAAGCGCTGCTCGACATCCGCCCCGACATTGTGACCATGCTACGTGATCAAAACTCTTTTCAGGTTGCTCCGGACGAAGTTCAGATTGGCGAGAAAATGTTGGTTAAAGCCGGCGAAAAAGTGGCGCTGGACGGCATAATGCAGTCTATATCAGGCACATTTAACACAGCAGCATTGACAGGCGAACCTAAGCCGCAAGTAATTCGGGAGGGCGAAAAAGTGCTGGCAGGCATGATTGCCATCGAATCGTCCGTGGAAATAGGCGTTACAGCGCTTTTCAGGGATTCGAAACTCTCCCGTATCCTGGAAATGGTGCAAGAGGCGAATGCAAGAAAAGCCCCTACCCAGCTGCTGATCAGTCGGCTGGCGAAAATTTACACGCCTATTGTCTTCCTGCTGGCTGTCCTGATCATTTTCGTCCCATTCTTTTTTGTACAGGAATATAATTTTGAACAATGGCTCTACCGGGGTATGGTATTTCTGGTGATTGCTTGTCCCTGCGCACTGACGATCTCCATTCCCCTAGGGTATTTCGGTGGAATCGGGCTTGCTTCGAGGAACGGCATTCTGGTTAAAGGCGCCAATTTCCTGGATACTATCACTAAAATTGATACCGTCGTTTCCGACAAAACCGGCACGCTTACGAAAGGTGTTTTCAAAGTTCAGAAAGTGGAAGCATTGGCAGATGAAGCAGAACTTGTTCACATTGCCGCTTCACTGGAAAGCTATTCAACCCACCCGGTTGCCAAAGCGGTCGTTGCGTATGCCGGGAATATCGGCCTCTCACGCCCAGCTGATGTCCAGGAAATCTCCGGCCACGGGCTGACGGGCATTGTAAATGAACGGACTGTCGCGGCAGGGAATACCAAATTACTTCAAAAACAAGGCATTGCTTATCCCCAACAGCTCGACGCAATTGTAGAAACAATAGTGGTTGTGGCCATTAATGGCAGTTATGCAGGCCATTTCCTGATCGCCGATGAAGTAAAAGAAGACGCTGCCTCGGCCATATCGAACCTCAAAAAACTGGGTATCTCAACCATAATGCTCTCCGGCGACAAAGAAGCGGTTGTCAGCAAAGTAGCTGCCGAACTAGGCATCAGCCAAAGCTATGGCGGACTTTTGCCTGAGGATAAGGTCAATCTGGTGCAACAACTTAAAGATCAGGGAAAACGCATTGCATTCGTAGGTGACGGCGTAAACGACGCACCTGTGATCGCCTTGGCCGACGTGGGAATAGCCATGGGTGCATTGGGCTCCGATGCCACGATCGAAACAGCTGACATTGTGATCCAAAATGACCAGCCGTCGCGCATCGCTGCGGCCGTAAGGATCGGAAACATCACGCGATCAGTTGTTTATCAAAACATTACTCTCGCCATTGGTGTTAAAATTGCCGTCATGGCCCTTGGTGCCGGCGGTATTGCAACCCTATGGGAGGCGGTTTTTGCAGATGTCGGCGTAGCACTGCTTGCTATCCTGAATGCCTACCGGATTCTCGGAAAGAAAATCTAGGCACCCAGAACTACCGGGCGCTGAAAACATCACCAGTACCGATGGCCTCGATACTGGGATCTTTTCAGCGGCTTGTGTCCGCGATACAGATAGCGCACCCATTTCAGAGCCTTCTAAAAGCTCCGATTGATAAGTGAAACCTGCCTAACGGTAATTGCCTAAACGATTGGAACGGGAGTAATGCCTGCCACCTTTTCCAGGGCGATGGTAACCCTCTCAATGCGGTCGACGTTGCCGCGACTGCTGTCCGAAACTGCCTGGGCAACCGACGTCAGATAGTCGCCACCCAGTTTTGTGTTGAAAAACGGGTCGCTTTGTGCAAGCACGCCACGCCAATTTTTTCCCACAATGTTTCTTGATTTAATGAACCTGAATAACAGGCGCTCTTTGATGGACAGACCACCAAACTCAGAGACTCGGGCTTGTAGCTCCCTCATAGGTTTGTAGATTGTGTGTGTAAAAATTGTAATTTGCGTAATACTAATAACATTAATTACTAGTCATACAAAAGTACAAAGTTATTGTATTTTAGTCAAGTATTTTTATAATTAAATTTGAATTAATGTCAATTGTAGGCGAAAGAATTAAAAAATACCGTGAATTAGCTGGTTTGAACCAGGATCAGCTGGCTGCGGAATTGAAGAAATCCAGTAAGGCTGTGATCTCCAACTGGGAAACAGGCAGGAACGAACCCTCGCTGGCCGAACTCAGAAAAATGGCCGAAATATTACAGACATCCGTAGCGCAGCTCGTAGGCGAAATGCCCATATTCGAGGAGCCCCGCGAGAATTACATTATGATTCGAAAAGACGATCTGATAGACTTGCAGCGCAAGGCCCTGGAATTGGAAGAAGAACGGATCAATGAATTAAAAGAACAACTGGAACAGGCCAAAAAACCGGGAGACGACGAAGCAGCATTATCTTAATGCCACATCCCGCTGAAACAGCAACCTGAAACCCATTGCGCACACCATACTGAGAATGACCAGCACGATCCACAAAGTACCGTAGCCCCAGTGGCCGGCAACATACCCCCCCAATACCGGCCCGATGATCTGGGCAACAGATTGTGATACCGAATAGGCAGCAGAATATTTGCCACGGTTGGTATCGCTGGCGCGGTTCATTACAAACGTACTGATATAAGGCAGCGCCAGCATTTCACCCGTGGTGAACAAGATCACTGTGGCTGCGGCAAGCACGACGGGCAAGATGAAAGGCATGAGCAGCGCCAGAAAGGCGAGCCCACAGAAAAACGGCCCCGATAGCATGTAAAAATGATCGGGACGACGGTTGGCCAGGTTTTGGAGCAATACCATCTCAAAAAGAGCGATGACTATGCCGTTCATGCCCAGCAATATACCGATGGTCGATTCACCAATGCCCATTTCTTCTTTCCAATAGACGGGCACGAACCGGAATAGCAGGACAAAACATATCATGTACATCGTTACCATCAAAAGGAACCGCACAAAGAAAGCGTCGCGCCAGGGTGATCCCGCAGCGGGAACGTCCGCCTCTTCCAGTTGTTTGCGCTTCATTTGCCGCTTGGGCAATAGCATAATGATCATCGCACCGGCCAAAATATAGACGATGCCGTCTACCCAGAAAAGCAAATGGTAGTTAATAGCTGCAAGTATGCCGCCTACACCTGTGCCGAAACCGAAGCCGATATTGGTAGCAAGCCTGTTGAGTGCATACGACCTGATCAGCCTGTCCGGAGTAGAATAAGCCGCAATGGCGGTCTGGTTAGCCGGTTTGAATGCTTCCACGAAAAAAGCGAGCACGACAATCAGCACACACAGCGCGAAGAAATTGCTCACGAAGCCAAAAAGAATAAAAAAGAAGCCACTTAATATCAGACTGCCGATCTGGACCGGCTGAAAACCAAGTTTGTCGGTGAGATAACCGCCTGCCATAGCGCCCAGTACCGATCCCGCGCCGAAAAGCGTGATCACCACACCAGCGTCTTCAATGCTCCGGTGAAGGCTTTGGGTAATGTACATACTCATAAAGGGCACCGCCATATAGCCACAACGGTTCACCAATATGACGAGGCTCAGAAGCCAGGTTTCCCTGCTCAACCCGCTGAACGAGACACGGTAAGTCTGAATGATTTTTTGAATCATCTTGAAAAAAATAAAGCCCGGTGAAGGCAAAGGTTACAACAAATCCCTGATAATCTTTACACTTTCTTCGAGTTCATTTAAATCGGACGACGCGAACCCAAGCCGGACGTAATTGGCATAAGGGGACGGATAGGCCGCAACCGAGCCGTTGGAAAGATACAGTTCCCGCCGTGACGCATTGGCCGCAAGCGTTTGTAGGTTCACCGACTCATCGAACTCCGTCCACACAGCCATACCACCGTCCGGTACCTGGAAACGCACTTTCCCAGGTAATTCGTTCTTCAAAAGTTCACAAAAATGGTCCCTGCGCTGCTTGTACGCACGTACCGACTTCCTCAAATGCCGCTGAATGACCCCGGTTTGCAGCAATTCTGCAATAGCGTTTTCGAGCATCCGGTCGCCCTGGCGGTCGATAATCCTGCGCAGGCTGGCAAGGTGTTGAATGGCATCCTCGGGCCCAACCATGTATCCGATGCGGAAAGCGGGCGACATGGTTTTGGTAAAAGATCCGCAATAAAGCACCATCCCGGCCTGATCCGCACCGGCGAGGGGCAGTAATGGCTTGCTCAGGTAATGGAAATCATAGTCATAGTCATCCTCAAATATGATAAACCCATATTTTTCGGCCAGTTTCAGCAATTTGATACGGCGATCAGGCCGCAATGCAACGGTAGTAGGGTAATGATGATGGGAAGTGACATACACCATCCGGATGGGCTGTTTTTCGCATAATTCTTCCAAAAAATCCACATCCATTCCGTGCGCGTCCACAGGTACCTCACACAACCGAGCGCCCGCTTGCTGAAAGTTCATCGCCGCCCCAAACCAACCAGGCGAATCTAGTGCGACGTAATCTCCCGGTTTAAGAAAGCTGCTGGACGCCAGGTAAATGGCCATGATCACACCGCGTACAATCAATATGTTCTCAGGCGCCGTTTTAAGCCCTCGCGTCTCGTTGAGATAGGTCGACAGCTCACGTCTGAGCCAATTAGCGCCTCCGGTATCGCCGTAGCCAAGCCTTACATAAGGGTTGCCATGCAACAATTGGCTGCGATATGCGCGTGAAAGCTCTTCTAACGGTGCAAGCCGTGGGTCGGGGAAGCCGTCGTCGAGGTGCAGACGAGTGGTGGTTTTTAAGACCGGACGGTCCAGATGCGCTGGCTTGTCGAATGCAAATCCGGCTTTTTTCAGCGGATTTGTTAATTTATTCCCCTCTTGCTTAATGGGAACTGGCCTTACCTCGGGCAAATGCTTCGCTACGAATGTTCCGTTGCCGGTATGACTTTCCAGCCAGCCCTGCGCAAGCAGTTCATCATATGCCTGAACGACCGTACGTCTGTGTACTTTCAGGATCAATGCCAATTGCCTGGTACTCAATAGCCGGTATCCGGGTTGCAATGTACCGCTCCTGATCAGCCCCATCAGGTCGTTGGCGATCTGGATGTATACCGGCAATTTGCCTGATTTGTCCGGCGCCAGCAGCGTCGAAAGGACATTCATCATAATTGGACCATTACAAATTAAAATATTGGATCAATAAATGATACCAATTACCTCATAATTTTGAACAAAACCAAAACTAAAATATGGCAACGCCACCACCCTATCTCGTTCCGAGCCGCCTGGCAAAAAGAACTTATTATGAGCAGGAAAAGATTTGCTCGATCCTGGATGAAGCACTGTTTTGCACTATTAGCTATGCCGTGGACAACAAGCCGTTCTCAATTCCGACGGCTTTTGTCCGCTATGAAGATAAAATTTACATTCACGGGTCGGTGGGAAGCCATTTTATCAGGGAAATCGAAAAAGGTATTCCGGTGTGCATTTCAGTGATGCTTACGGATGCGCTGGTGGTGGCGAAGTCGGCTTTCAGCCATTCGGTGAATTACCGGTCTGTTATCATTTTCTCCAAAGCAGAAAAAGTAGAGGATATCGAGACCAAAAAGGCCGCATTTGAATGGCTGACTAACAAAATAGTCCCTGACAGCTGGGATTACCTGCGCCCGATGACCGACAGTGAGGTAAGGAAAACGACCGCATTGGCCTTCTCATTTGACGAAGCTTCGGCCAAAACACGGGACGGCATGCCAAACGACGAGCCGGAAGATCTCGACTTGCCGATCTGGTCGGGACTTATCCCATTGCAAACGCTAAGAGGCGCGCCATTGGCCGACTCAACAAGTATAAATATTACACTTCCTCAGCATTTAAGTTAGCCGCATGCAACCTTGATACCGGTTTGAGCATCTTTCGGGCAAATTCACATGCAATATCACAACCAAATGTTGCACTTCATGTCAGGAAAGGAAATATTCGACCGGTATCAGTTGGCTGCTCTGAAAAACGGATTGGGTTCCACAGAATTTCATTATGGGAACATCCTGTACCAAGCACTTCATATTGAGGGAGAGGAAAAGGTATTTCAATTGCTTGAATTGGCAGAGCACACAGGCAAGCGCATTGCATTGGCCTACTCCATACCGTCGCTCGAAAACGGCACTGAACCGGACATGGCGGTGCTGATCTGATCTTTTTTCAATTCTTCTTTCGATTCTCGACCTCCGTAGCGAATTTTGCGGGCCGCCATAACTGGCTCCTCATCGTCAAAATTAGCTCCATGGAATTTCTGAATAAACGGATGATTATCAATGTGCTGATCGTCCTGATAACAAGCGCCCTGCTGGTATACGTCATCAAACAAGCCGAAAGTATCCATCTCCCTTATTTGCTTGCAGTCCTCTCGGCGGTTTGCATTGGTTTTATTGAGCCTTATAAAGGCTGGCTGCTTGCGATTTTGCAAAGCGCGTTGATCGTTTCCGGCTATTTCATTTTCACCTCGGTTCCGGACAGTGGGGCGCGACAAGAACTCGAAAATTTCAGTCTTTACGGGTCGATGATTCTGACCTTCGCCGCGAGTTTCGTTGGTGCATTCCTAAAAAGGGCGTTGAATATGAAGTAGGCATCCAGCCGCTTTCTACCAACTGACGAGCAATAAACTAACGGTAGAGAGAATGAGCAAACGGCAGCGCTGGCGACATAGAAAAAGCGCAACGGAAGAGAGTTTCCACTGCGCTTTTTTATGTAATCCAAAAACGTCAGCGGGCAAGCACCAGTAGTGAAAACCCTCCTACCGATTTTACAGCCCACTCCGGATTTACTGTATAAAGTGCTTTTCTGACCGAATTGACAACTTTTCCATTAAAGTTATGCTTCCCATAATTCAATTCCAGCTCCGAAAGCGTGTAGAACCAGTCGATTACTTCAAGCCCGCAATCCTTTAAGGTATTGATAGCCATTTCCCTCGTAAAGTGGTGAATATGGCCCACCGATTTGCGTAGTTTCATCAGATGTCCGGTAAATGCGGCCAATGCAGAAAAGTCAAGCGGAATATGGTAGATCTTGTATTCTGCATGCTGCGCGCTCTTGCGTATAAAGCCAAAATAGTCCTCTACATGCTCAAAAACGTCGATCATGAGCATTAGGTCAAACTTTTCGTTGGTTTGCAACAGATCCTCGTTGAAGAATTTTAAGCGGTCTTTTTCCCTTGGTTTACAGAATTCGTACGCGTCCGGAGAAATATCGTAGCCATATAGCTCGACCGACTTGTCGTCCCAGCGCTCATAAAGCTGGTTCAGGATTTCACCTGCACCGCAACCGATTTCGACGATCGATTTTGGCCTCAGGCTATTCTTTTTAAGCATTTTGATGATTTGAGTAGCCTTCCACGGAGAATCTTCGATATGCCAACTCGGGTTAGCATTCAGATAATCAGAAGAAGCGTGTGCATAATCCATAGTATTCAGTTTAAATGAGCTTGTCCTATGTCATAAAGATTCAAAAAGTAATTTAAAACACAAAATGTACCGCCAGCCCGTGTCCCTGCTGGCGCGATTATTGACGTCCGTTTTAAACACCATTGCACAACCATTATGACGGAAAACAACGAGCAGCGGAAAGAACTTGAAGAGAAGATCCTTTCGAAAAGACAACAGATCGATTTTGAACAGAAAGACCTCGAAGAAACAGCTAATCTTTCACCCGAAAACCGGGAAAACCCGGATGTCATGGAGGAAACCAAAAACTATGACGATCCCGCCGACAGCGTGGTTGAAAAGGATGAAATGAAGTCGTTACAGGCGGCTGAGAAACAGCTAAAAACGTTATTGAAGGAATTAAACAACCTGAATCGCAAATAATGCCTTATTAGTTCGGCATTACGGGCACCATTACCTCCACCGATGTGGAGTCGGATTCTTTGCCGTTTGTCTTCCCGATACCGAAATCAGCGCGATTGACCTTAAACCTGCCATAAAATACAGACCGTTCCGGCATTTGGCGAAAACCGAAAGGTATCCGGATCTCCTTTTTGATTCCTTTAAGTTCGAGATCTCCGCGCACGACAAAACCGGTATCTGTGCGGCTTACCTGAGACGAGGTAAATCGAATGGCCGGGTATTTCTCCGCATCAAACCACTTGTCGCTGCGAGCATGCTTGTTTTTTAGTTCGATACCTGTGTCGATCGAGGCGACATCGACCGTCACATCGAATTTGGCCTCGCCTAAATGCTCCGGGTCGAATGAAATGGAACCGGCCAGATTACTGAAACTTCCATGGGCGTATTTACCATCGAACCGGATCGTGTACCCGCTGCCTATCTTCCAATCTTGCAGCATTATCCCTGTAAACGAGGCCGCTACCAGCGCGGTTATCACTGTTAAATACTTTCTCATTGTCAATTAATGCGGTGAGGATGATCGTGGCAGCATTTTGTAATACCACTGAGTTCTGCCTCGAAAATAGCTCCCGCGTCTGAAAGTAAGCGAACAGTAGTTTGTGAACGGTCTGATTTATCGGCAAATGCCGTTCGTCGCGATCAGACTGCCTCCATATTGATCATTCTGCATCTGTTTCAATGGGCCGGTCGTTCCTCGACCACTCGCTCCATGAACCTACATAAAGGCTCGCTCCCGACAATCCGGCTTCTGCAAGTGCCAGCAACGTGTGGCAGGCCGTTACTCCGGATCCGCAGTGCACGATTACTTTGCGGGGATCACGGTGGGCTAGCGCTTCTTTATATTTGGCTGCCAACTCTTCCGGCGACATAAATTCGCCTTTTTCGTCCATGTTGGTAGTATATGGGATATTGATAGCCCCGGGAATATGTCCGGCAACGAGGTCGATAGGTTCGCTCTCGCCCCTGAAACGGTAATTTTCACGCACATCGATTACCATTGCCTCGGGGTCGGCCGCGGCCAGGGCCACGTCGTCGGCGTCTACCAGCGGCATCTGCCATGAGGTGATCGGATAATCTTCAAGCGAATGCAGATCAGCTGTTTTCTGAGTAAGTTCAATGCCTGCTTCGAGAATAGAATCCAGCCCTCCGCTTACTACATATACTTTTTCGTGCCCGGCAGATTTTAGCATCCACCAGAAACGGGCCGCTGCATTTGCGCCTTTTTTATCGTCATACACAACAACTGTTGAAGACGGACTAATGCCCAGAATACCGAGGAATCGGCTGAAATCCTGTGGTTGCGGTAACGGATGGCGTCCACCAAATGCAGGGTTGTCATTTTTATCAGAGAGATCCGTTTCCAGGTCCACAAATTGGGCATTCTTCAAATGCGCTTTATTATAGCGCTCCAAAGCGTCCGTTCCTCCCCTTGCATCGATCACGATCGGATCTTCATTTTCAAGCAAAGTTTTAAGTTGGTCTGTCGTAATGATATTCATGATGCCTTTCGAAAAAAGTTTTGGTAAATAAAGTGACTTTTGATGAAATGTAGCGTCTAAACAATCAAAACAGAACGAATTCACGCGCTACTTTTGATGAACAAACTACCCAATTGCTCGCAAGCGATTATTTCCTGGAACAAAATAGAAAACTACCTGCTGAACTTCGCGCATCGGGAAGGTAAATCAAAAGCGATGTTTTTTAGTAAATTTGGTTACTCGCTTTCAAATAGTTGGCAACTTTATGAGGCGCTTCGGGATCTTGCTTGTGAAAGTCTTGTAGTGGAGATCGAAGAAAAGCTTCCGTTCGGTATCAGAATAACCACGGAAGGATTTTTGCGCACGCCAGACTCGCGGAATCCCGCAATACGGATTGGCTGGTTTTTTGATATTAACGATGCTGAAAATATTCCGCGATTAATTACTGTGATCCCTGCAAAATGAAAGAACTTGATATAGTGATTCTGACCCAAGATTTGCCGGAGTTGGACCTCCAAGCTGGTGACATCGGAACCATTGTGCTGGTGCACGGGGCGGGTGAAGCCTTTGAGGTAGAATTCAGTACGCTGGACGGTGAAAACGTCGCAGTTGAAACGCTTCTTCCAAATCAAATCCGTCCAATTACCAGGGGCGAAATAGCGCACGTCCGGAAGTTATCGGATGTGCAGCATTCCCATTGATCCAAAAAAATCAGGTTAACTGTAAGTTTTTCCCAATCCCTGCAACCTATTGGGAAAGATTTGATTTTTTATGGAGAAAATTTTTCTTGAAACGATCGGGGAACATCAGCGGATCATTCATAAGGTGAGCCGGATGTACCGCAACACGCGGGAAGACCAGCAGGACCTTTTTCAGGAAATCGTGTACCAATTGTGGCGCGCATTCCCCCAATTCCGGCAGGAAGCCAAAGTAAGCACCTGGATTTACAGGATCGCCCTCAACACCGCCATGGCGTCCTATCGCAAGCAAAAACTTTCCATTGCATTGGCTGAACATCCCCCCGACCTCGCGGAAGTGGAAGAACCAGTTTCCGAGCGTGAAGAATGGCTGTTCCGCGCATTGCGCACATTAAGCGAGTCGGAACGAGCGCTTACTTCGCTCTACCTCGAAGACTATTCCTATGCCGAAATTGCCTCCATAACAGGCATCTCTGAAAACTATGTGGGTGTTAAACTCAATCGCATTAAGGAAAAACTCAAAACAATTTTAATCCCAAAAAACTTATGAATATCGACGACTTGAAATCGGACTGGCAGCAGGCTGGTCAGGAACCGCATTCTGAAAAGGAACTCGCAATGATGACCCGCGTCCGCAACCATCCGGCCCTCCGGAAATTACGGATCAAATTCGTGACGGAAATGGTGGCATTAACCGCGCTTTTATTTCTGTATTACGATGCGTTCGATGGCTCCGAAAAGCCTTTGTATGTCAATGCGCTGCTCATTGTCAGTATTTGTCTCTATATTATTAATAATGCAATTGGTTATTTTCAAATACAAAACCCTTCGATATCCGGTAATATCCGTGAATCGTTGTCGCGCCAGGGCAGCACTTTAAAAAGGATGGCCACCCTCTCACTCATGTCGTCGGCCGTGTATGCAACAGCATTACTTCTTTTTCTGACTTACCAAATCGCTTTTACGCAACGCAAATACATCATTATGAGTGCTTTAATAGTTGGTTTCATCCTGATGTTCTATTATTCCTGGATTAGCTGGAAAAGAAAAATAGGGCATTTCAGCCAGTTAGAAGCAGATTTTTAAGATTTTAGCATGGTTAACGATCCATGCCATGATTTGTAAGGAATTCACAAAAGAAGACATTGTCCATCTCCCCGCCCTCGAACCCGAGGGTTGGGGCGATATCCGCCCCCGGTTTGAATACTTTTTAAGATCCGATTTTTGCAAACCGATCAAGATCGAAGAGAACGGTCGGCCAATAGCCGTCGGGACTACTATTTTCCATGCCGATTCTGCCTGGCTGGCATGCATTATCACCCACAGCGAACACCGGAACAGAGGTTTGGGAAGCGCGATCACCCGCAGCCTGATCGAGAGCGTCGACAGCAACCGCTATCGCACCATTTCCCTTGACGCTACGGAATTTGGTTATCCCGTGTACCTGAAACAGGGTTTCGAAGTGGAAGGCCAATATGCACATTTAAGGCGTGAAGGTGACGCACCGGAAATACCGCAATCAATTTATATACAACCATTTGAAGAAAAATATCGCGAGCAAGCTTATGCGCTCGATCGATTTGTGTCGGGTGAAGACAGGCACGGCGTGATGGCCGAGTTCTTGGCTGATGCAAGCGTGTACATCGACTCGCAGGGTCAACTGCAGGGCGTTTACTTCCGTTCGTGGAGCGACGGCCTCGTTATTGCAGCCGATGATAATGCCGGAGTGACATTGATGCAATTGCGCGCCGCTGAAAGGCCGGTTGCCATTTTGCCGCTCGACAATGCAGCGGGTTTAAAATTTCTTCAGGAGAACGGATATAATATGTACAAAACCTCGCGCCGGATGGTCCTCGGCGCGCGCAGGACCTGGCAACCCGTTCGACTTTATAACCGGATCAGTGGGGCGTTGGGATAACTATCTCAATACCAAATCACTGATTTTGGAAAATTCCGTATGCGGGGCCATTGCTTTGATGATGCCTTTGCGGTCGACTAGAATAAAATACGGCGTTTCACTGATTTTGTAACGGTGATTGAAACCGTACGATTCCGGAACGGGAATGAAGCCACAGTTTCGTTTCGGGATCGCTTCCAGACATTCCTCCTCGGTATTGAGTGTTGTGCCCAGTGAAACGATTTCAACTCCTTTCTTACGGTTTTCATCCACGAAATCAGAGATGATCTTCGTGCTGGCAAGCGTATAAAGTGGCTTTTCGTACCGCACCCAAAACCCGAGCAGCACGTATTTACCTTTCAGCCTTTCCGAATCGTATTCCTTACCATCGAGCCCTCTCATCACGAAGGGCGGTATGGGCTCCCCCACTTCCGGCATCAGGTCAGGATTTTGCATCACGGCGCCGTTTTCACGGATATTCAACTGGCTCTTTTTGATCACTTCAAAAGACGAAGGCTTGCCGTATTTGTCGAATAATGGCTGCGTCCAGTATTGGCCGGGGCTACGTTTCAACATGTTTTCATACGTCTCGTAGCTGATCCGTTTCCCCGAAGCGTGGTCAATAATCGGCGTTTCCCGGTTCATTACGAATTGCTGGCTGACCTTGCCATTATACCGGGTTACTTTGGGCTCCTGAGGTTGGCAATAGGCTGAAAATCTGACGCATAACCCTGTCAGTAATGTTAAAGCAGTAATTCTTCGCAATGCAATAAGAAACATTTGAGTAAATGAAGATTGTATTAGTATCAAATTTTTGATACTTTCATGCACAAATCAAGATCAATGCAACGTTGTAATAACTGAGATTCCTGCCTTGATATTTTAAGGAGAATTAACTTATTGAAATTTTAATATGTACGAGCGGATCCGTGAGAAGTTGGGGATACTGGCCGACGCCGCCAAGTATGATGTGTCGTGCTCGTCGAGTGGCAGTAACCGGAAGAACGAAAATAAGGGACTGGGGGACGCGGAAGGTACTGGCATTTGCCACACCTATACCGAGGACGGCCGGTGTGTGTCGCTCCTGAAAATTTTGCTGACCAATCACTGCATTTTCGACTGCGCTTTTTGTGTGTCGAGAAGGAGCAATGACATTAAACGGACGGCATTTACGGTCGAGGAGGTCGTAGAATTGACGATCAATTTTTACCGGCGTAATTATATCGAAGGCCTTTTTTTAAGTTCAGGTATTTTCAAGAATGCGGATTACACGATGGAACGATTGGTCCGCATTGTCAAAAAATTGCGGAACGAGGAGCGTTTCAATGGTTATATTCATTTGAAAACCATTCCCGGGGCCAGCGAAGAGTTGCTGAAAGAAGCCGGCATGTACGCCGACCGGATGAGCATTAATCTGGAAATGCCTACCGAAGCCGGACTACGCCTGCTCGCTCCTGAGAAATCGCATGAAGAGGTCAAAAAGCCGCTGGGCTATATCCAACGCAACATTGTGCAATTGGAAAGTGAGAAAGCCGTCATTAAGAGTGTCCCGAAGTTTGTCCCGGCAGGCCAGAGTACCCAAATAGTGATCGGCGCAACACCCGAGACTGACCGGGATATTATGTACACCGCGAACCGGTATTACCAGGATTTTTCGCTTAAAAGGGTCTACTATTCAGGATATATTCCGATCAGCCACGATAACCGCCTGCCTGTAATTGGCTCACAACCTCCGCTCGTCCGGGAAAACCGTCTCTACCAGGCCGACTGGCTCGTGCGTTTTTACGGTTTTAATGTGCAGGAAATACTCAGCGACGCGCATCCTAATCTCGACGTGGACGTGGATCCAAAGCTTAGCTGGGCGCTACGGAATTTGGATCAGTTCCCCGTCGACGTCAACACGGGCGACTACCACATGATCCTGCGCGTGCCCGGCATTGGTGTAGCCTCAGCGATTAAGATTATACAAGCCCGCAAATTTGCACGGCTTCATCAGGACCACTTGAAAAAAATAGGCATTGCGTTCAATAAAGCCCGGCATTTCATACGGTACGCCGACAGTCCAATGCAGCTACGCGATTATGAAGCCGGTCATCTCAAAGGCGTTATTTTGTCTGAGGGGCAGAGCAAATATCGCAAACAGGCAAGCAATCAGTTATCCCTTTTTTAATGGAATTGTACGTTTTCGACGGCTCGTTGGAAGGCATGCTCACGGCCGTTTTCGATGCATACCGGCGCAAATCTGTGTCAGTTAAGCTAGTGAGCGCAGAACATTATCTTCCGGACGCATTCACCACTGCACTCCACGTCACAAGTGACCGTGAAAAAGGGAAAAGGGTATGGCAGGCTCTCTGCAAAAAACTGGGAAAAGAGTGGCAGTTGAATTGTTATAAAACCTTCCTTTCTGAACAGCCTGAAGCATTTCAGCAGCTATTTTCATTCATCAGATACATTATCGACAATCCGCAAGGAGCTGAGGCCAATTTCGCCGAGCCATCCGTTCTTTATGTTTCGCAAATGAGCCGCAAAGTTCACCGCGAGAAGCACCGCATGGAGGCATTTGTTCGATTCCAGAAAACGGGCGAAGGGATATTTTATGCCCATATCGAACCGGATTTTAATGTACTACCGATCTTAACGACCCATTTTCGTGACCGTTATGCCGACCAGCGCTGGATCATTTATGACTTAAAAAGGAAGTATGGCCTTTACTATGATCTTCATCAGGTTACCGAGATTACCATCGATTTTGGGGAAGAAATGTCTTCAAACCTAAACGCATTACCGAAACAAGTTCTTGATCCGCAGGAGGAACTGTACACCCTGTTATGGCAAGACTATTTCAAGAGTACAGGCATTCCGGCCCGCAAGAATATGAAACTACATATCCGCCACGTGCCCCGGCGATATTGGAAATATCTTTCGGAAAAACAGGGTTGACAGAACACTTGGCGCGTATCATTTCACTTTGCTACTCAGCCAGGCCTTTCTGAAAGTCTGCATTTCCGGCGTAACCGACCGTCCGTCATTTTCGTAAGTTACGACAACCATTCTTGGGTTTTCTTTCAGTTCGAGCATGCCGGATTTTACTTCCCCGCGATGCTTATAGTCGACAGTAATATGATCACCCGGTTTATGGGCTTTCAGGATGGTATTTAGGCCGCCGGTATTGCCGACTGCTTGTCCGTCAATCTTTATGATTTCGTCATCGATATCCAGTCCCGCTCCGTATAAAGGCGATCCAATGATCGTATTGGAAGAAATTGTCAGCCCGGTACCTTCATTGTACCGCACATCACCGATCCAGGCCTGTCCCTCAGACTGCTTTTTTAGAACGAGACCGGCTTTTGCAAATAAAGGGGTATAGTTAAATGACTCGTGCCCGTGAATATATTTATCAAAATACAACTTGGCGAAAGATTTGTCTTTGCTATAATCCGCCAACACATTCTGTAAGTCGGCGACCTGGTAGGGCACCTCGGGCTTGCCGTGCTTCTGCCACACCGCTTTCATAAAATCATCCAGATTCAACCCTTTTGCGCGCAGATCCAAGTCCAATGCAAGCGCCACCGAGGCGCCGTATGGATAATATGAAGTGTAGGTATTCGGGTAATTTGTCTTGTCCACGGCTACACCGGCATCTACAAATACTGCCTGGCAACTCGCCTGGACCGGCGAAATGCGCTTTGCGCCTGCGGTGTTTTCTTTGGTGTTCACTAGGAATGTCAAGGTCTGGCAGTACTCTTCCAATGAATGGAAACCAGCCCTTTCGAGCAGTAATTCACCATAATATTGGGTAAAACCTTCGGCGAACCAGAGCTCAAAACTCATATTGCTCTTTTCAAAATTGAAAGGTTCCAGCGTTTTCGGGCGAATGCGCTCGACGTTCCAGGTATGGAAAAACTCGTGTGAAAATACGCCCAGCAGATTATCAGAACCGTCGAATGCAACCGGCAGGGCGATCATCGTACTGTTCCGGTGCTCCATACCATCGCCTTTTACGTAGGGATTAATGCTGGCGAGAAAAGTGTAGCTACCATTATCGAATACTGGAAATTCGCCGAAAACCATACGCGCCTCTTCGGTAATGCGCTTGATTTTACCGGCAAATGCCGTTGCCAGGGAATCGCTGCCGTTCGCTTCCAGTGCGAGGCTGAATTGCGAGGGTTTGTTATCAGCATTCGGTACGCTCCATTCTTTCACAGTGAGTTTCCCGATTTTCGTGGGCGAATCCATGAAGTACTGCAAGTCGGGAGCAGTAAAGACGTTCGCTTCTCCAGTTGTTTTGAGCTGGGTGGCAGTGGTCCAGGAATTGGGCTTCGGCAGTTTGAATGCGACCGTGATCGGCGCTTTTTCCAGTTCTTTAACCCACATGAATGCAGCAGGCATATTCAAATGCACGCTGCTCGCATCGATTCCGGCGTAGGTACCGTCCGCATGATTGGCATATAAAGTGTATTCGACCTTCACAAAGCCATTGATCCCGGCAATTTTATATACATCGCCATCCACTCGCTGCACCGCCATGGATTTGCCCGATTTGTCAAAGGCCACCACATCGTAAATGTTCTTCCCGTACTCGTGCGTGGCGTATCTGCCCGGGGACGAGCGCGACATTCTGAAAAACAGCTCCTTTTGCGGCGCGTCGAAAACGCTTACGGCAATGCGGGCTTCGTGGTGCACGATATTGGGAAAAGATACGTCGTAATGGATTTTCTGACCGCTAACATAGCAGCATACCAGCTGCGCTGCGACGAGCCCGAGCAGTTTTTTCATGACCTGATTCATTTTTTGTGTCTGTGCAGTGCTGAATTTAAGTGTTATCTCCAACATTTGATGCAATGCATGAGCTAGTAAGGTTATTATTGCTTAATTTTTCCGTTTCAAATACTATTAAAACTTTAAATAGCATTAATACCCGATGAAAAAACTCCTGCTTTCCTTAACCCTTTTGCTAGTAACCGTTTCGTATCAGGCGAGGAGCCAGTCAAAAATGCTCTTCAATGGTAAGGACTTGAAAGGTTGGCATGTGGATGTTCCTGAAATGGACAAGGATGCCAATGTGAAAAGCCCCTTTCTGGTCCGCGACGGGCTGTTGGTCAGTCTGGGGAAGCCGGGCGGGCATTTGATCACCGACGATCAGTATGAAAATTTCAGGCTCACATTCAATTACCGTTTCGTGGGCAAACCGGGCAATTGCGGTGCGTTGGTTTTCGTTTCGACGCCAAGAGCCTTATATGAAATGTTTCCGAAATCCATCGAGATACAGATGATGAACCAGAATGCAGGAGATTTTTGGTGCATTCAGGAAGACATTACCGTGCCCGATATGGAAAAACGCCGCGGACCGAAGGAAAAATGGGGCGTCAATGGCGATAAACTCCGCCGCATTCCAAACCTCACCGACGGCACAGAGAAGCCACTTGGCGAATGGAATTCAATGGTGATAGAATGTGTTAAGAATTCGATCAAAGTTTGGCTCAATGGCGTGATGGTCAATTACGGTTATAATGCCACCGCTGAAAAAGGACAGATCGCATTACAATCGGAAGGCTCCGAAGTGGAGTTTAAGGAAGTGAAAGTGACGCCGATTAAATCGTTATCTAAATAATGAAACAAAAGACCAGCCGCCTCGTCAGGAATATTGCCATTATAGTCATTCTGGTCGCTAACATCGGTTGTGACCAGATTTCCAAGAATGTAATCCGGCGGAATGTCGGGTTTTATGAAACGATCCACGTCGTTCAGGACTACGTGACGATTACCTACGTCGAGAATACGGGTGCATTTCTCAGTCTGGGAAGTACATTACCAGACACCGCGAAAGTGATCATACTCTCAGTAATCCCATTGATTGCGTTGCTGTTCGGAATAATATACATTCTGGTCAAAAAGAACCTGACCTGGCTAAGCGCACTGGCGCTGAGTTTTGCCATTGGCGGCGGCATCGGGAACATCTACGACCGATTGATGCACGGCTCAGTTACCGATTTTATGCATATCAATTTCGGGTTATTCCAAACCGGCATCTTCAACATGGCCGACGTGTCCATCATGACCGGCATGTTTATTTTTCTATACCAATCATACAGCCGCCAGCGGCCCCGGTTTGCCGGAAATTAGTACATATCGCCAGTCCGGCCCCGCAGGAGCCCCTGTTTCTAGCAAAAACAATACGAACAACGAAGAAAGGCTCCTGCGGAGCCCCCTGTTTTTAGCAAAAACAATGCGAAGAAGGATGTAGGGCTCCGTAGGTGCCTCCTAAAACGTGGGCAAGGAGGCACCTACGGAGCCAATACGAATAGGCCACGTGGTAATTTTTCTAGAAACAGGACACTCCTTCGGAGCAAACGGATCCCGTTAATTTTACACGATGCGACTAATGATTTTACATTAAAACGAAAACTCCCGCAAGCGGGAGTTTTCGTTTTAATGCGGCCAGAAAAGAGCGATTACGCTCCTACCGATCTACGAATAATATTCAATGCAGAACCTGCTTTGAACCATTCAATCTGTTGCGCATTGTAGGTATGGTTTACAGGGAACTC
Source organism: Dyadobacter sp. MSC1_007 (assembly GCF_023667495.1). Lineage (GTDB taxonomy): Bacteria > Bacteroidota > Bacteroidia > Cytophagales > Spirosomataceae > Dyadobacter. The sequence continues at coordinate 360,003 of NZ_JAMOZL010000006.1, read as the reverse complement.
TTCTGTTGTGCCGTCGTTGTGATGCAACACGATCGTCAGAGGCTGTCCTTCTGCAAATGTTTCCAGACCAAGGATATCGATGGTATCATCTTCCTGGATCTTGTCATAATCTGCCGTATTGGCAAATGTAAGCGCGAGCATACCTTGCTTTTTGAGGTTCGTTTCGTGGATACGGGCGAATGACTTCGTCAGGATCGCGCGTACGCCCAGGAAGCGAGGCTCCATCGCCGCATGCTCACGCGATGAACCTTCCCCATAGTTTTCGTCCCCAACCACGATCGTTCCGATTCCGTGCGCTTTGTAATCACGCTGTACGGCTGGAACTTCCGCGTATTGGTTGGTCAACTGGTTTTTGATGGTGTTGGTTTTCTCGTTGTAGAAGTTAACCGCACCGATCAGCATATTATTGGAGATATTGTCAAGATGTCCGCGGTATTTCAACCAAGGGCCGGCCATCGAAATGTGGTCGGTCGTACACTTGCCTTTCGCTTTGATCAGCAGCTTCAAACCTGTCAAGTCCGTACCTTCCCATTCAGGGAATGGTTCGAGGAGTTGCAGACGGCTGGAAGTTGGGCTTACCAAAACCTGCACCTGACTTCCATCTTCTGCTGGTGCCTGGTATCCTGCATCTTCCACCGCAAAACCTTTGGTTGGCAATTCGAGGCCGCTTGGTTCGTCGAGCACTACTTCCACCCCTTCTGTATTGATAAGTTTGTCAACACGAGGGTCGAAAGTGAGGCGTCCGGCGATAGCCATCGCGGTTACTATCTCGGGGGATGCTACAAAAGAGTGCGTGTTGGGATTACCATCGGCACGTTTTGAGAAGTTACGGTTGAATGAGGTGATGATCGAATTCTTCTCCCCTTTTTCAGCCCCGTGACGCGCCCATTGTCCGATACAAGGTCCGCATGCATTGGCAAGCACTACGCCGCCGATCTGCGCGAATGTGTCCAGGAAGCCGTCACGTTCTACCGTGTAGCGTACCAGCTCGGAACCTGGCGTAATCGTATATTCTGAACTTACTTTCAGTTTTTTGTCAACCGCCTGCTGCGCAAGTGACGCCGCGCGGCTTACATCTTCATAGGAAGAGTTGGTACAAGAGCCGATCAGACCCACCGAAAGAACCTCAGGCCAGCCGTTTTCCTTCACCGCTGTCGCGAATTTCGACAACGGCCAGGCCAGATCCGGTGTAAATGGTCCGTTAATATGCGGTTCAAGCGTCGAAAGATCGAGCTCGATCAGTTGATCATAATAGGTAGCAGGATCCGCGTAAACTTCATCATCGGAACGCAACAGGTGCTTAACGGCATCAGCTGCATCGGCAACGTCAGCGCGCTCTGTTCCTCTCAGGTAAGCGGCGCTTTTCTCATCATAGGCGAAAATAGAAGTTGTAGCACCAATTTCAGCACCCATATTACAGATGGTCGCTTTACCGGTTGCAGAAATGTTCTCGGCACCTTCGCCGAAGTACTCGACTACATATCCTGTTCCGCCTTTTACAGTGAGCTGGCCCGCAACCCAAAGGATGACGTCTTTCGCAGCAGTCCATCCGCTCAGTTTACCGGTCAATTTCACTCCTATCAAACGGGGCATTTTCAATTCCCAGGCAAGGCCCGACATTACGTCGGAAGCATCTGCACCGCCAACGCCGATCGCGATCATACCCAAACCACCCGCATTAGGCGTGTGTGAATCGGTACCGATCATCATACCACCCGGGAATGCGTAATTTTCAAGCACAACCTGGTGAATGATACCCGCACCGGCCCTCCAGAAGCCCAGACCATATTTATTGGATACGGATGAAAGGAAATCGTATACTTCTTTATTTTTATCTACGGCATTCTTTAAATCCTGCACAGCGCCCACTTCGGCCTGGATAAGGTGGTCGCAGTGGACCGTGGAAGGAACTGCCACTTTCGGGCGGCCAGCCTGCATAAATTGCAAAAGCGCCATCTGAGCGGTCGCATCCTGCATCGCAACGCGGTCAGGAGCGAAATCTACATATGACTTGCCGCGTTCGTAACTCTGGGTCGGGTTACCTTCCCATAAGTGGGAGTATAAAATCTTCTCTGCCAGGGTCAAAGGTCGCCCTACTACATTACGGGCGGCTTCTACTCTTTCTTGCATGCGGGCGTAAACGCCCTTGATCATATCTAAGTCAAACGCCATATCTCTCAAATTAATGATTACACATTCACGTTTATCAACAACTGTACCACCAGTAACTACCTGCTCAATTGCTTGGTAGGAGGTGCGAACTTGGTCAGGTCAATGCCCACCACCGCAGCTTTGTACTCCTCCATATTGGGGATTCGTCCAAGGATTGCAGAGAGCACAACGACCGGCGTAGATGCGAGCAGTGATTCTCCCTTTTTACGGTCTGAGTCTTCCACTACCCTTCCCTGGAAAAGACGGGTTGAAGTTGCCAACACAGTATCGCCTTTGGCCGCTTTTTCCTGGTTACCCATGCAAAGGTTACAGCCGGGACGTTCAAGATACATCATATTTTCGTACTCGGTACGTGCCGCCACTTTCGGAGCATTATCATCGAATTCGAAACCGGAGTACTTTTGCAATACGTCCCAGTCGCCTTCTTTTTTCAGTTCTTCAATGATGTTATAGGTAGGTGCTGCCACCACAAGCGGAGCGTGAAACTCGACCTTACCTTGTTGTTCCTCCAAATTTTTAAGCATTTGGGAAACAATTTTAAGGTCTCCCTTATGAACCATGCAGGAGCCGACAAAACCCAGATCTACCTTTTTATCATCTCCATAAAAAGAAATAGGACGAATTGTATCGTGGGTATATCTTTTGGAAACATCTTTATTGTTGACATCGGGATCGGCGATCATTGGCTCAACGATCACATCAAGGTCGATCACAACCTCTGCATAATATTTCGCATTCGCATCGGGAGTCAGGGCTGGTTTCTCTCCTGATTTAATTTCAGCAATTCTTTTATCTGCCTTATTAATCAATCCCTGCAAAACCTGCTTGTGGTTCTCCATTCCTTTATCGATCATGATCTGGATCCTGTTTTTCGCAATTTCCAGTGATTCGATCAGCGTATCGTCCTCAGAAATACAGATAGAAGCTTTCGCCTTCATTTCCGCAGTCCAGTCTGTAAAAGTGAATGCCTGGTCGGCAGGTAGCGTTCCTAGGTGAACCTCAATGATCCGGCCCTGAAATACATTCTCGCCACCAAACTGTTGCAACATCTGAGCTTGGGTAGCATGAACCACATCACGGAAATCCATGTGATCCTTCATGTCACCTTTGAACGTTACTTTCACGGATTCAGGAATCGGCATGGATACTTCACCTGTAGCCAATGCAATCGCAACGGTTCCGGAGTCGGCACCAAAAGCAACACCTTTCGACATTCTGGTATGCGAGTCGCCACCGATGATGATCGCCCACTCGTCGATAGTAATATCGTTGAGTACTTTGTGGATCACATCTGTCATCGAGTGATATTCCCCTTTCGGGTCACGCGCGGTGATCAAACCGAAGTCGTTCATAAACTTCATCAGTTTTGGAATGTTAGCCTGCGCCTTTTTATCCCAAACCGATGCCGTATGACAACCCGACTGATAGGCACCGTCAACGATTGGTGAAATCGTCGTCGCAGCCATCGATTCAAGTTCCTGAGCAGTCATAAGGCCCGTTGTATCTTGTGAACCCACGATATTAACCTCTACCCGAACATCTGAGCCGGCGTGCAGAACTTTACCCGGCGTAATACCAACCGCGTTTCTGTTAAATATCTTCTCAACTGCTGTAAGCCCCTGTCCTTCATTAGAAATCTCTTTGGACGGAGCGAATACAGGAGTAGGCTCAATACCTAAAATTTTCGCTGCGACCGTCTGGATTTTTTTACCAAATACAATGGCATATGATCCGCCAGCTCTTATAAATTCCTTTTTCTGAGGCGTAAGGGCCTTCGAAATATCGATCAGCTCCTGATCGCCGCTGTAAAGCTTTTTTGTTTTTGTATTAATAGTAAGAACAGTGCCGGTGGCGACAGAGTAAACCTCTTCAAGAACAGGGTCACCACTTTCATTACGAACTACATTACCGTTTTCATCAACCTTTTTAACCCAGTTTTTCAGGTCAATACCAATACCGCCGGTAACATCGACAGTTGTAAGGAAGATCGGGGAAATGCCATTTGTACCTCCTACGATCGGAGCAATATTTACAAATGGAATATAGGGGCTTGCCTGCTTACCCGTCCAAAGCGCCACGTTGTTCACACCCGACATCCTGGATGAACCTACGCCCATGGTACCCTTCTCGGCAATCAGCATTACGCTTTTGTCAGGATGTTCGGCCTGCAAAGCCTTGATTTCCTGCTGTGCCTTAGGGGTAATCATACAAAGACCATGTAACTCACGGTCCGAACGGGAATGCGCCTGGTTACCCGGAGAGAGTAAGTCAGTCGAAATATCGCCTTCACCGGCCACATAAGTAACTATATTGATTTCCTCAGGTATATCCGGCAACTTGGTGAAGAACTCTGCTTTTGCGTAGCTTTCAAGGATCTCCCTGGCGATTTCGTTACCGCTTTTGAATGCGTCTTTCAGACGGTCTGTGTCCGCATCATAAAGGAAAACCTGTGTTTTAAGAACCTCGGCAGCTTGTTTTGCAACGGAGACATCCTCACCAAGGGCAAGATCAAGCAATACACCAATGGAAGGGCCGCCTTTCATGTGAGATAACAACTCAAATGCAAAAGCAGGTGTTATTTCTTCTACTACCGATTCTCCCAGAATGATCTCTTTCAAAAACCTGGCTTTCGCACCGGCAGCACTTGTGGTTCCTGGTAAAGTGTTGTAAATGAAAAATTTAAGAGAATCTTCCCGATGCTCGTTTTCTACATCTTTAATCTGTGCAATGATTTCTCCCAGCAATTCAGCACCATCGATCGGCTTTGGATGAAGCCCCTGGGTTTTTCTTTCTTCAATCTCGTTAATGTAGTCCTTATAAATATTCATGATGAAAAACTTTTCAATGTTAAAGGGATCATCTGTTGTCAATAAAACGCGCGAAAGTACGAAATTACAGAATATACGGAGGCATTTCGGGCGATTTTAGCTACTATTTAAAACCAGTATATTCTAGACGTATATTTAGATAACCACCCCGAAATTTTTTTTGTTCTGACAACCTGTATATTGAGGGAATTATTTGAAACCTCCCCTTCGGGAACCTCTCCGGCAGTCTCCGTTTTTAAGTCAGCTTTTATTTGCGCTTTGATTTTTTCTCGGATTGTGCCCTATATTTGGACATTCAAAGTGCTAGCAGGTCCCTTAAATCGAAAGTTATGTCAAAAAATCTGGTGATCGTAGAGTCACCGGCGAAGGCCAAAACCATTGAAAGTTACCTAGGGCAGGATTTCACTGTCAAGTCCAGTTTCGGACATGTGCGTGACCTCCCGGAACATGATATGGGCGTCGATGTCGAGCATGGATTCCAACCCTCCTACGAAATCTCCTCCGACAAAGTCAAAGTCATTTCAGAGCTTAAAAAACTGGCAAAAGATGCAGAAGTATGGCTAGCGACCGATGATGACCGCGAGGGAGAAGCTATTTCCTGGCATTTAAAGGAGGCCCTGGGCCTGCCTGATGATACCAAGCGGATCGTATTTCGGGAGATTACAAAAACAGCCCTGCTGAATGCTATCGCCAAGCCAAGGGTGATCGATGCAGACCTCGTGGATGCACAGCAGGCCCGCCGCATCCTCGACCGGCTCGTGGGCTATGAGCTCTCACCTGTACTTTGGAAAAAAATAAGGATCGGTAAATCTAACCTTTCGGCCGGCCGTGTGCAGTCCGTTGCGGTAAGGATCATCGTGGAGCGCGAAAGGGAGATTGATGCATTCAGAAGCAAAAGCAGCTTCAAAATAACCGCTCATTTCGATCTCGGCAATGGCAAAGTGCTGAATGCGGAACTTGCCAAAAACTTCGCGACCGAAGAAGAAGCGATGAAGTTTCTCGAGAAATGCATCGGAGCTCAGTTCTCCATCAAAAATCTTGAAGTAAAACCGGCTAAAAAAACACCTGCACCACCATTTACAACTTCTACATTACAACAGGAAGCTTCCCGCAAGCTCAGCTTTTCAGTAGCCCAAACGATGACGGTCGCGCAACGGCTGTACGAAGCAGGAAAGATTTCCTACATGCGTACTGACTCGACTAACCTGTCGGAAGAAGCGTTAGATAAAGCAAAGCAGCAGATCACAAAAGAATATGGGGATGATTTCTATAACCGCCGTATATTCAAAACGAAATCGGAGTCGGCACAGGAAGCTCACGAAGCCATCCGTCCTACGGATTTTTCGACCCTGGTAGGAAGCAGCGACCGCAACGAACAGCGCCTGTACGAACTAATCTGGAAACGCGCCATTGCATCACAGATGTCGGACGCGCAACTGGAACGCACAACGGCAACGATAGGCATTTCAACCACGTCCGAAGAGCTGGTAGCACAAGGTGAAGTGATCAAATTCGAAGGGTTCCTGAAAGTATATATGGAATCCAGCGATGATGAAAATGATGAAGAACAAAAAGGCATGCTTCCTCCATTGAATATCAACCAGATACTTAAACTGGCTGATATGAAAGCTACGGAGCGCTTCACCAGGAACCCTCCCCGTTATACGGAGGCGAGCCTTGTAAAAAAGCTGGAAGAAATGGGGATCGGGCGACCGTCAACCTATGCGCCTACGATCTCTACGATCCTGAAAAGGGAATATATCGTGAAAGAAGACCGCCCAGGTTTTGAAAGGGAATTTAAAGAAATGATTCTTGCGGGCGATCAGATCAAAAGCAAGGTTAATAAAGAGATATACGGTTCGGAAAAGGCAAAACTGTTCCCAACCAGCACCGGAATGGTGGTGAATGATTTTTTGGTAAGCCATTTTAATGACATTATCGACTATTCGTTCACTGCGAGCGTTGAAAAGGACTTTGACCACATTGCGGAAGGTCAGCTTGGCTGGCAGCAGATGATCAAAAACTTCTACACACCGTTCCAGAAAAAAGTAGCAGAAGCAAGAGAAGAGGCGATTGACAAGAGCCTTACCTCGCGTGACCTGGGTGAAGATCCGGCGACAGGCAAGAAAGTTTCAGTAAGAATAGGTAAATATGGGCCCTATGTGCAGATCGGAGACGTGGAAGATGAAGAAAAGCCCAAGTTTGCAAGTTTGCAAAGAGGTCAGCTGATGGAAACGATCACGATTGACGAGGCATTCGAACTGTTCAAACTGCCGCGTCAAGTTGGGGTTTTCGAAGACAAGGAGATGATCGTGAATGTCGGCAAGTTTGGCCCTTATGTGAAACACGACGGGAAATATTTCTCGCTGGCCAAAACCGACGACCCGATGACCGTAACCGAGGACAGACTGGTAGAAATCATCGCTGAAAAGCGCCAGCAGGACAGTAACCGGACGATCAAAGAATTTGCGGAAGATCCGGAAGCGAAAGTTTTGAATGGCAAATACGGACCATATATCGCTTTTGGCAAAAAGAATGTCAAAATCCCGAAAGGTACTGAGCCAGCCTCGCTGACCTATGAAGAAGTTGTGAAGCTCGCAGCGGAAACGCCGGACAAACCAGCAGGACGGGGCGCGAAAAAACCGGCAGCCAAAGCGCCGGCAGCTAAGAAACCAGCGGCTAAAAAAGCAGTTAAGAAAAGTTAAAACAAAACAGCCAACCGATCATGAAAAAACTTGTAGTCCTTTCCGGAGCAGGAATCAGCGCTGAAAGCGGGATCAGTACTTTTCGTGATAATGGGGGCTTGTGGGATAACTACCGGATTGAAGACGTGGCTACTCCCGAGGCCTGGATCCGTAACCAGGAGCTGGTGCTGGATTTCTACAACCAAAGAAGGAAACAGGCGGCCGATGTGAAGCCCAACGCCGCACATTATGCCCTCGCTGAGCTGGAAAAGGACTTTGATGTAACGATCGTCACCCAGAATGTCGACAATCTGCATGAAATCGCCGGTTCCTCGAATGTGATCCATTTGCATGGCGAGCTGTTCAAATCGCGTAGTACCAAGGATCCCAAGCTGGTGTATGACATGACGTCGTGGGAACTCAAAACGGGTGATTTATGCGAGTTGGGCAGTCAACTCCGTCCGCATATCGTGTGGTTTGGGGAAGAAGTACCCATGATGGAAGTGGCCGTGGATGTAGCAGAAGCGGCGGACATTTTCCTGGTGATCGGAACATCGCTCGCGGTATATCCTGCGGCCGGACTGGTTAATTACGTAGGTCGAGGGAAGCCTATTTACATTGTAGATCCAGCCAAACCGGAGATCAATCTCAAACCTAATATGACATTCATTCAGGATAAGGCTACGACCGGAATGGAGACTTTGATTCAGAAATATTTACTACCTGATAAATAATGCAACTACTCGACGGGAAGGCAATTTCATCCCAAATAAAATCAGAAATTAAGGCAGAAGTGGAACAATGGATGGCAGCAGGCGGCAAAAAGCCGCATTTAGCAGCCATATTGGTAGGCCAGGACGGCGCCAGCGAAACCTACGTTGCCTCTAAAATCCGCAGCTGTGAAGAAATAGGCTTCACTTCTACCCTACTGCGCTTCGATGCCAACACAACCGAAGCTACATTGCTGGAAGCGGTTGAATCATTGAACAACGATCCGGACGTGGACGGTTTCATCGTGCAGCTTCCGCTGCCCGCTCACATCTCGGAAAACAAAGTAATGGAGGCCGTTAACCCTGCAAAAGATGTGGATGGCTTCCATCCCGTCAATGTGGGAAGAATGTGTAAAGGACTTCCTGCATATATTTCCGCAACACCGTTCGGTATTCTCGAAATGCTGATCCGCGCGGGTATTGAAACAAGTGGAAAGCACTGTGTCGTAATCGGCCGCAGCCAGATCGTGGGCTTACCCATGAGCATTCTGATGCAGCGCAACGCATATCCCGGCAATTGCACGGTGACCATTACCCACAGCAAAACACAGAACCTGAAAGAGATCTGCCAGTCTGCCGATATCCTGATAGTGGCATTGGGCCGACCAGAGTTTGTGACGGCAGAATATGTTAAAGAAGGCGCGGTGGTTGTTGACGTGGGCATTACACGTGTTGCGGACGCTACCAAGAAAAGTGGTTTCTCTATCAGGGGCGACGTTAATTTCAACGACGTGGCACCAAAAAGCAGCTACATTACCCCCGTACCCGGCGGTGTGGGATTGATGACGATTTGCGGTTTGCTTACCAATACTTTGAAGGCTGCAAAAAGAGAAATTTATTCTTAAAAAATATAGCTGGGCTTGCCCCACAAACTATTCAACCGGATCGTCTGCTCGCGAATGCGAATCAGACGATCCGGTTTTTTATTTAAAAAAATCAAAAAAGACATAGAGAAAGTTGCTCAATTCGTTTTTTACTAAAAGATTTGTCAATTAGTATGTACTTTCACGGAAAGGCTATCCTATGAGCATCGTCAGCAATAACATCAAATACCTCCGAAGACTTAATGGTCTGACCCAGGAGCAGTTTGCGAGAAAAATCGCTATCAAGCGGTCCCTGCTTGGGGCTTACGAAGAAGCCCGTGCCAATCCTAACCTTACTAATCTCAAAAACATGGCCACCGCCTTCGGGGTTAGCGTTGACAATTTGCTAAAAAACGATCTCAGAAAACTAAGGGAAACGCCAGAGATGTCATTGCCGCTTGCTACGGCGTCGCGTCCGATGACGGTCTCGCATTCTGGCCCTATACAGCAGCCCGCTCCTATGCGGACGCCCGGCTACACGGAGCCTCAGCCGCTTTCGAGAATCATTGAAAATTACCAGCAGCCCGAGCCACCGATCAGGCAGGTTTCAAGGCAGATCAACCTGAAACCGATCAGCGGTGAAATGCCACCCCAAGCCGCACCGGCAGCTTATGCGGCACCGCAGCCAACCATGCGCCAACAACCTCCTATGCAACAACCGTCCGACCAGCTTCCGGTTTTCAATAATAATTATCAGACAAGCCAGTTCAATGCAGGTCTGGAAGAGCGGCCTTCCAGCTATCCGACTATCCAATGGGTGGCAAGCAGCCAGCAAGAGGAATACATTGCCAACTTTCAAAACCCCGGGTATCTCACCCGGCTTCCTTCGTTTCAATTGCCGAATCTGCCTTCGGGCTATTACCGAGCATTCGAAAGTGGGTACGATTTTGCTTATCCAGGCTCCATTCTGGTCGGGACGTTTATCCGCAACTGGTATGATATTAAGGACGGTATGCAATATGTTTTCCTGCTGAAAAGCCAGGGGCTCGTCTTTCGTAATGCATTCAACCAGGTCAAAACAGCCGGTGTGCTGGTACTTACCTCCGATAATCCGGAAATTGAAGAACTGGATGTGCCTTTGCAGGATGTATTGGAAGTTTGGGAGATTAAGGCGTTCGTAAGCCTGCAAATGCCCGCACCGCAACCATCCCTCGAAAGGGTAAGTCAACTGGTGGACGAATTACAGCTCGAACTAAGCCAGTACCGGCAATAGCAACTTCCCGCGCTATTTGGATAAGGCGTTAAACAATGCCTCAATTTTAGGCAGATCCTTACTTTTTGATGTAGATTCCAATACGGCCACGCCCAGCTGGTACCACAGCCCGTCACCGGCGGTAATGTACTTGCCACGCTTGGTAGGCTTGCTTTCCGACGCATTGTCGGGCACGAATTCTGCTTTGTACACAGTATCCATGATCTTTTGCAGCTGGTTCCAATCCAACTTACGGGCAGTTCCGCTGTTTTTAATAAGGGTAAATTCCTTTTTCGCAAAAGAAGCTTTAAGATCGATCACTGTTTTGTGGTCAGCATCTATATCAACATAAGTCAGTTCAAAAGGCTTTTCACGACCGGCAGTTTCGAATATCGCCTGCATAAATTCCTGCAAGAAATACGACCAGCGTTCCTTATCAACCGGATAGATCGTTACACGCTTTTCCTGCTCGTCCAGCTCGATTTCGATAAAATCTTCGAATTCGCTTTCCTCTCTTTTACGGATAATTTTAGACGATCCAAGAATTTCACGGAATTCATCGATCCACACTCCCGGCACATTTCCTTTCCATTCATAGTCATCGTCCGGAGAAAATCCTTCGTCCAGCAAATCATCTTCGCTCAGCTCTTCCCGATCGTTATAAGTAATGCTGAAATCGACGTCCACACTTGTTTCCGAAGCAATATCCATTTCCAGCGTGTAGAAGTGCGAAAAAGGCGCAGGCACAACGGGCGCTGTTTGAAAACGAATTGTGTATAGACCGGGTATCTGAAGATTTTTATCCATTCGAAGAGTTGAAAAGCTGTTGAACTGTTGTTCGTTTATCCAATTTATCGGTTGCAGTTCTCGCAAACCGTTTTGCAAAGTAAATACGTTTCGGCGTTTCGTACGCGGAAACCTTCGTTCTAATTTGTTCCAATAGGTTGAGCAGCCCGAAATCCTCCGGCTGTCCTTCCACGATAAGTATCAGTTTCTGACCAAGTTTTTCGTCAGGTTCAGACCAGCTGAAAAAGGCATTGTTAAAATGCAATGCATCAAAAACTTCGGCGACGGCCGCATCCACCTTGTCCAGCACGATCTTGACCCCGCCCGAATTGATCACATTATCTGCCCGACCTATCCATGTAAATGTATCGCCCGCAATTTCGACCAGATCATTCGTCTGCACCACTTCCCCATTGGTGACCGGCCCGGAGATAAACAGACAACCGCGCTCATCGACCCCATAGCTAATTCCTGGCAGAAAAGTGAATGCATTAGAAGCTGACGTCCCATTCAGTTGCCGCAATGCGACGTGAGACACCGTTTCAGTCATCCCATAGCTCGCATAAACGGGAATGCGAACTTTGGCTATTTTTCTTTGAAGTGCTGCGTTGACCGGCGCACCGCCTAAAAGTATTTTCCCAAGATTATCAACTGCGTCACGTGTATCGGCATGATCTAAAATCTCCTGCAATTGCATGGGAACAAGGGCTACAAAATCAAATGCCGCTCTATCCAATATGCTGAGCGGGTTCGATATAGGTTCAATAATCGTCAGCTCCCAATCAAGCTCCATGCCCCGTACCAGCATCATCAAACCTGCAATGTAGGACGCATTCAAACACACCAGCGCGCGGGTCCCTTGTCCCAGCGAAAGTGCCTTTCCGGTCATCGCGGCGCTGGTGGCCAGTTGTTCCCTACTCAAACTGATCGGCTTAGGTGTACCTGTGGAACCGGACGTATGGAGCACAAAGGCACTCTGTCCTTCCTGCCACGCCTTCATAAAGTCATAGGCTTTGGCAAAATAGGCAACTATTGGCCTTTCCTGCGTTTTCAAAAGGGTTTTGCTTGTCTTCCAGATCATGGGCCTTTGTATTCTCCGTGGCTTTTGCGCTTTCAAAAATAGGGCGTTAAAGAGCCTGAAAGTTATTCATTTGTTTTTGAAGGTAATCCAAACAATCAGTAATTTCGCCCATTGATGCAATGCGGGAAGTGTTTCTACAATCGCGCTGTTGCACCCATTTTTAATTTATCATCCTGATTTTATGTCCAGTAACGCTCAGTGGGAGACCATTAAAGAATACGAGGAAATTCTCTTTACACTTCACGAAGGAATTGCCAAAATAAGCATCAACCGTCCGCATAAGCATAATGCATTCACTCCGCTCACCGTAACAGAGATGATCGATGCCATGCATATTTGTCGCGAAGATCCCCGAATCGATGTGATAATCCTAACCGGAGAAGGTGGAAAAGCATTCTGTTCGGGCGGCGACCAGTCGGTTCGCGGCCATGGCGGCTATATTGGCGATGACCATGTTCCGCGCCTCAATGTGCTTGATCTGCAAAGAATGATACGTTCGATCCCGAAGGCAGTAATTGCGATGGTTGCAGGCTGGGCGATCGGCGGTGGCCACGTGCTGCATGTGATCTGCGATATTACCATTGCCGCTGAAAACGCACGTTTTGGACAAACCGGCCCGAAAGTAGGCAGTTTCGACGGCGGCTTCGGAGCATCTTACCTTGCCCGTGTGGTAGGCCAGAAAAAAGCACGCGAAATATGGTTTCTCTGCGACCAATACGATGCCGGCGAAGCATTGCAAATGGGGCTGGTGAATAAAGTAGTACCATTGGAACAGCTTGAAACCGTGACATTGGAATGGGCGAAAAAAATCCAGGAAAAAAGCCCGCTATCTATCCGCATGCTCAAAAGCGCATTCAATGCGGAGCTCGACGGACAGGCCGGCATTCAGGAACTTGCAGGAAATGCAACATTGCTTTATTACCTGAGCGAAGAAGCGAAGGAAGGCCAACGTTCGTTCCTTGAAAAAAGAACGCCTGATTTCAGTAAATTCCCCAAATTCCCTTGATTAAATCGGGAAAGATTAACATTTTAAATCCTTCAAATACAAACATTGAACCATGAACCACTGGCTTGTAAAATCCGAACCCTTCAAATATTCCTGGGACCATCTCGTAAAGGAGGGTGAAGGAATGTGGGATGGCGTTCGTAATTACGCTGCACGCAATAACCTGATGGCCATGAAAGTCGGCGATCCGGTGCTTTTTTATCACAGCAACGAAGGAAAAGAAGTGGTAGGCCTTGCCAAAGTCTCGAAGGAGCATTATCCCGACCCGACCACGGACGAAGCAGGATGGGTAGTTGTGAACCTTGTCCCGGTTGAAAAATTCCCTAACACGGTGACCCTGGCTGAGATTAAAAAAGATGAGCGTCTGAAACAAATGGATCTGGTCCGTTTGTCGAGATTATCTGTTGTACCTGTAAAACGCGAAGAATTCGACCATATCGTTGCTCTCGCACATGACAAAAAATAAGCTATCCGCGCCACATTTGGTGTTGCTTGTACTTTTCTTCTCTTCCCTATACAGCCAGGCCGGCGCGCAGGGCGTCAAGAGAATAGAGCTTCCATTGCCCGGCAACACCGCCTATCAAACGGTGCCGCTCGGTGAGCAGGGTGTTTTGCTGATCTCAAAACCCGATAAGGCGACATTCAATGTCCAAAAATTCGATCACAACCTGGAGAGGGTCTGGTCGATAGACGGGCCTATTGAATCGAACCTGGATTACATTAGCTCGTCCTATGACGGTCAGGCCGTTTTTCTTTTGTTCAGCAAGTACCGCAGCTCACTTTACCAGATTGTGAAAGTGAATGTCGGGCCGGGTTTTGTAGAGACTTTTACGATCAATACGCTCGACCGTTTCGATATCACCGATTTCAAAACGCTTGGATACTCGGTTTTCATGGCCGGAATGGTCCGGAACGAGCCTGTTTTGATCCATACCCTGCTTACTACTTCACAAACCAAGGTACTGCCATCGGCTATCAAAGGTTCGAGCGCGATCCAGACGGTGGAAGTGGATACGGCGCACCATTTGGTCAACGTGTCTTTTGCGGTGAAAAAAGGTAGGCAGACAAAGATCGTCGCGCGCTCGTACGAAGAGACAGGCGAGCTGTATACACAGGTTGCGGTGGAGCCGGAAGCCGACTATTCATTGCTAAGCGGCAGGTTGCAAGTGCTGAACGACTCTGTGAGGGTGATTATCGGCACTTATGGCTACCGCAACATGCAAAGCGCTGCCAATGCGGCCGCACAGGGACTGTATATCAGCAAGATCGTCGGTAATGCGACCGTTTTTACCAAATACCACAGTTTCACCGATTTCAAGAACTTCTTCAATTTCATGACCGAACGCCAGCAGGAAAAGATGGAAAAGCGCATTCGGAAAAAGAAGGAAAGTGGCGCCGATGTAAAGCTTAATTATGGCTTGCTGGTACACGATATTGTTCCCAAAACCAACAATTTCCTTCTGGTAGCAGAGGTGTTCCACCCCGAGTACAGGTATCAAAATCCGAGCATGATGGGCGGGTATGGTTATGGCTACTTAGGTTATCCAATTGGAACAGGACTTTACAATCCTTATTTGTGGAACCCGATGTATGGTGGTCGTGGATATAATCAGCAGGTGTTCGACGGTTTCAGTTACACCCACGCTATTATGGCGGGTGTGGATCAGAGCGGTAACCTGTTGTGGGATAACAGCATCAGTTTCGACAATGTAAAAAGTATGGAGCTGCGCGAGAAGATCCGCGTCCAGACCTTTTCGAATGGCAATACAAGGCTCGTTTACAGCCATAATGGAGCCATCCGCAGCAAAATTATCAAAGGCAGCCAGGTAATCGACAGCGACCGCGTGATCCCGAATGAAACTTATGTAGAAGGCGATAAAGTGCGCAAAACCAGTACGGATGATATCGACTACTGGTACGGCAACTTTTACCTCGCCTGGGGCGAGCAGCGCATCGTCAATGCAGCCGGCGATCCGCAGACACGTGGAAGGCGCAATGTGTTTTATTTGAATAAAATAGCATACTAATGCCCCAACAGGGCATCCTGTTTATAGGATTGTTCCGAAATCGATTAAACTTCAAAGGAGTTACCTTGGTATGGTGATTAACACGAATTTGCCTTACAAAGGAGGCTCCTACCGGAGCCAAAAAATGGGGTTATGGCATTTTTTCTAGAAACAGGGGGCTCCTATCGGGGCCATTTAATATTTTTCAATAACTTAAAAAGGCTGACGGCTGAACGCCGGATGCCGATCCACTAACTTGATACTACTTACACCTGAGCAACATACTGACTACCAATTAATTGATAGCGGCGGTTTTGAAAAACTGGAAAGATTCGGACCCTACATTCTGTCGCGCCCCGAGCCTCAGGCAATATGGGACAAATCCCTTTCGGAAGATGAATGGGACGAGCGTTCCAATGCGGTCTTTAAAAAGGATAAGAACTCGCAGGAAAAAGGCCAGTGGGTCACCAAGGGGGACATGCCTGAAAAATGGATCTTTCAATATCGCACCAAAGAACTGCACCTGCGTTCAAAGCTTGCATTGACGTCATTTAAGCACGTCGGCGTGTTTCCGGAGCAGGCTACCAACTGGGATTTCATTGCGCGTACATTAAAACAAATGCCGGAGGAGAAGCCGAACGTGCTGAATCTCTTCGCCTACACGGGTATTGCGTCGCTCGCGGCCAAGACGGCGGGTGCGGACGTCACGCACGTGGACTCTGTGAAGCAGGTGATCAACTGGTCGAGGGAGAATATGGAGCTTAGCGGCCTGAACAATATCCGCTGGGTGGTGGAAGATGCATTGAAATTTGTACAGCGGGAAGTGCGGAGAGGCAACAAATACAACGGCCTCATCCTCGATCCTCCTGCATATGGACGCGGCCCCGAAGGTGAGAAATGGCTTTTGGAGGAAAATCTGAACGATTTGCTCCGCCTTTGTGCCCAACTTTTGAAGGAGAAAAACTTCTTTTTTATAATTAACTTGTATTCTCTGGGCTTTTCGGCATTGATCGTCGAAAACCTGATCAAGGCGCATTTCGGTACGCAGATCAACCACGAGTTCGGCGAGTTGTACATTTCCGATTCTTTCGATAAAAAGCTCCCACTGGGCGTATTTTCCCGATTTTCTGATCAGAATGTTTAAAATCGGATTAGATTGTTCAATTTTGTGTTGTAATAAGCGGGCCATACAAATGGCATTACCGTTTTAATGCACATGAAGTCGGAAAATCTCAAATATTTATCTTTTTTGCTTCTGCTGGTTATCGCTGGTCTCAATCAGTCTTGCCAGAGCGATGCCAGGACTGCCACAAGGATTCCACCCGTTGTCAAAAAGTCGCGGGCACAATGGCAGAACGACGCCTTGTTATCCCTTACTGAACTAATCAATCGCGGCATCGATTCGGACATTAATTATTTCAAACGTGCCCGCATTTATTTTGACCGCGAACAATATTCCGAGGCGCTGGATGACATCAACGAGTCGATTTATGAACAAGATAATCTCAGCGATTATTTTCTCCTGCGCGGCAAGATCAACCGCGAGTTAGGAAAAATAGACAATGCATTGGAAGACGCCCAGCGTGCGGAAGCATTGCAGCAAAGCAGCCCGGAACTTTACGTATTGTTAGCGGATATCCTGCAAGCAAAAAACCGTTTCGGTGAAGCGGCAGGTTACCTTAATCAGGCCCTAAAAATGGCCCCTTACGACGGTTCGGCATATTATGTCAAAGGAATGCTGCAAGCGCGCCAGGGCGATTCGTTGGCCAGTTTGTCGAGTTTTAATTATGCATTGAATGTAAATCCGCGGCTGCTTCGTGCCTATGAGCAAAGCACGATGATCAATTTGAAGCTGAAAAATATCGATCAGGCATTGGCGGTTAACCAAAAAGCCATCGCAAGGTTTCCTAACGAGGCGTCTCTTTTCTTCGGCAGGGCTGAAATTCTCCTTGCTTTAAACAAGCCCGACACCGCGTTGATCAACTATCAGAAAGCGGTTTCCCTCCGTCCCGACTACGACGAAGCCCTGAACCGGGTAGCAGCTGTGGGTATTCAGTTAAAAGAATATGGAAAGGCCATTTCTGCGCTGGTGCCGCTGATCAGAAAGAAACCACAGTCTAAGGAACTTAATAATATGCTTGGGTTTTGTTATGAAAAGACCGGTGAGTTTGAGCGTGCGAAAGAATATTATACGACAGCGCTGACGCTCAGTCCGGGTGATCAGGACGCTCGATATGGCCTGTACAGGATCCGGAAAATAGAATCGGAGGGCTACTATCCTTCTTATTATCCCAATGAAAATTCCAATGCCGGTTACAAACTGCTGGATACCACCCGTGTCAAGATCAATGTCATACAACCACGCGGAACGACAAATATCCGTGTGGACTCATCGCGAAAAGCTAAAATTGAATAGATTTGTACTTTGCGGTACCCCGCAAAGCCTTTGAACCATAGTCACAGAATATTTTTTTGAATGAAAGACGAGTCTCAAGTAAAAATTACCCTGCCCGATGGGAGCGAACGTTACTACCCGAAAGGCGTAACTGCCCTCGAAATTGCACTCAGTATCAGTGAAGGACTTGCGCGCAATGTCATAGCCGCCAAAGTAAACAGCGAAGTATGGGACCCTACGCGCCAGATCACGGAGGATTCTCTTGTGAAACTGTTAACGTGGAACGACGAGGATGGTAAATCCACGTTCTGGCACTCCTCCGCCCACTTGCTGGCCGAGGCATTGGAAGCGCTTTATCCGGGTGTGAAATTCGGTACGGGACCTTCTATTGAAAAGGGTTTTTACTATGACGTCGATCTGGGCGGACAGGCCATTTCTCAGGAAGACTTCCCGAAAATCGAGGCCAAAATGCTTGAACTGGCCCGCCAGAAAAATGAATATGTCCGCAAGCCGATCAGCAAGGCCGAGGCGCTTGAATATTTTACCCAAAAAGGCGATGAATACAAACTGGAACTCATCGACGGACTGGAAGATGGCTCCATTACCCTTTACGAGCAAGGCGGGTTCACCGACCTTTGCCGCGGACCACACATCCCCAACACCGGCTTTATCAAGGCTGTTAAATTGACCAACATTGCCGGTGCCTACTGGCGCAATAAGCAAGAAAATAAAATGCTTACCCGCATTTATGGGATCACTTTTCCAAAGCAAAAAGAGCTGGAAGAGTATGTGACCATGATGGAAGAAGCAAAAAAGCGTGACCACAGAAAACTGGGCAAGGAGCTCGAACTGTTTGCATTCTCGGAAAAAGTAGGACAAGGCTTGCCGTTGTGGCTACCCAAAGGCGCCATGCTTCGTGAACGCTTGCAGGCATTTTTGAGCAAAGCACAGGCGAGAGCCGGGTACACTCCCGTGGTGACGCCTAATATCGGAAGCAAAGAACTTTATGTGACTTCCGGCCACTGGGATAAATATGGTAAGGATTCGTTCCAACCTATTAAAACGCCTAATGTCGGTGAGGAATATCTCTTGAAACCGATGAACTGCCCGCACCACTGCGAGATTTACAAAACCTCTCCCCGCTCCTACAAGGATCTGCCATTGCGGTTCTCGGAGTTTGGTACCGTTTACCGTTATGAGCAAAGTGGCGAGTTGCACGGCCTGACCCGCGTTCGCGGTTTTACGCAGGATGATGCGCACATATTCTGCCGCCCCGACCAGGTGAAGGAGGAGTTTGTACGGGTGATTGACCTGGTATTATATGTATTTAAATCCCTTGGTTTCGACGATTACAGTGCGCAGATCTCGTTGCGTGACCCTAACGACAAGGTAAAATATATTGGAAAAGACGAAGATTGGGAACGTGCCGAAAATGCGATCATTGAAGCAGCTTCCGAGCGTGGATTGTCGACTGTAACAGAATTGGGCGAGGCCGCATTCTACGGGCCAAAGCTCGATTTTATGGTTCGTGACGCATTGGGCCGCAAATGGCAGTTGGGAACCATCCAGGTGGACTACCAAATGCCGAAGCGTTTCGGGCTGGAATACACAGGGTCGGATAACCAGAAACACCAGCCGGTAATGATCCACCGCGCGCCGTTTGGCTCGATGGAAAGGTTTATTGCGATTTTGATCGAAAACACTGCCGGACAATTCCCGCTGTGGCTTTCGCCGGACCAGATCGCCATCTTGCCGATCTCAGAGCGGTTCTCGGATTATGCCGAGGAAGTTTTCTTCCAGTTGCAGGATCATGATATCCGTGGTTTCGTGGACCACCGTGACGAGAAAATAGGACGGAAGATCCGCGATGCGGAAGTTACCAAAGTGCCTTTTATGCTGATTGTCGGTGAAAAGGAAATGGCCGAGGGGAAACTGTCGGTACGACGTAAAGGAGAAGGTGACCTTGGAACCATGACTGTGGAAGAGTTTGCGAGCTTTTTCAAAAAGGAAGCGAGTATTGCTTGATGTTTTTCTAACTTTTTAGTATAATTCCAGCAACAAGGCACTATTTTTGTGAGCGTAGTGTTAACATTTTCGATTTTCACCAAAAAAACAAAAAAACACCAATACAAATTATATGGCATTAAGACCCCCTAGTGGACGGTTAAGAGTTCCCGAAGAACCTTATAAAATAAACGAACGAATTACAGCTAAAGAAGTACGACTGGTCGGTGAAAACATCGAACCGGGAATTGTAGATATCAATACAGCCCGAGCATTAGCGAAGGCACAAAGCCTTGACCTTGTTGAAATTGCACCTACTGCGGTGCCTCCTGTTTGCAAAGTGGTGGACTACTCCAAGTTCAAGTACGAGCAGAAAAAGAAACAAAAGGAGATCAAGGCAAAAGCACAGAAAGTGGTCATCAAAGAGATCCGTTTCGGCCCTAACACGGACGACCACGATTTCGACTTCAAATTGAAGCATGCCATTAACTTCCTGAAAGAAGGTTCGAAGGTGAAGGCTTATGTGCACTTCGTTGGACGGACGATTGTGTTCAAAGAAAGAGGTGTGAATCTTTTGAACAAATTTTCGGAAGCCCTTTCTGACTACGGTAAACTCGAAATGGAGCCTAAACTGGAAGGAAAAAGGATGACAATCATCCTGGCCCCAGCCCCGGCGAAAAAATAAAAGCTTCCTTTCCGGAAGCATATTTGATATGCAGATCGTGCTTTTGACGAATATGTCAGAAGCACGATTTTCATTTTATAAACATTTTAGCTAATTTTGCGCGCTGTTTTATATTTTATCAACTATTATTTTTTTGAATTATGCCTAAAATGAAAACCGTTTCTGGTGCTAAAAAGCGTTTCGCGCTGACTGGTACTGGAAAAATTAAGCGCAAGCATGCTTTCCACAGCCACATCCTGACCAAGAAATCAAACAAGCGTAAGCGTGGTTTGGTAAAAACTGGTCTGATCGATGAGTCTAATCACAAGCAGGTATTGGCAATGCTTCGGAAGTAATCCGTTAAAAGCCAATCAGAAATTAAAAATCTGGTTTTTTGTTCAACCCGATAAAAGGCATTTCAAGACTCAGCAGAGCGCCGATTATCAAAAACAGTTAAATTATGCCACGTTCAGTAAATCACGTAGCGTCACGTGCAAGACGTAAAAAAGTTTTAAAACTCGCGAAAGGCTATTTCGGCCGTCGTAAAAATGTATGGACCGTTGCCAAGAACGCGGTAGATCGCGCTTTGGCTTACGCATACGAAGGTCGTAAACAGAAGAAACGTAATTTCCGCGCATTGTGGATCCAGCGTATCAACGCAGGAGCTCGCATCCACGGATTGTCTTATTCTGCATTTATCGGCAAACTTAGTGCAAAAGGCATAGAGCTGAACAGGAAAGTTCTCGCGGATCTCGCGATGAACCACCCGGACGCATTCAAAGCGATCGTTGATCAGGTAAAATAAAACAGCATCCCGCCTCTCCGGCGGGATTTTTTTTGCATAAAATTTGGATATTGCAGGCGACAATCAACCATCGTACTTCAAAACCAAATAGACATGCTGGAACAACTCTTCGACCTGGTTAAACAAAATTCACAGGAGGCCATCGTTCAAAATCCGGCCGTTCCCAACGAAAATAACGAAGATGTTATGCAGACCCTGATGGGTTCCATAACAGGCGGTTTGCAGGAACAGGCGCAAACCGGAAACCTCTCAGGCCTGATGGGCCTTCTTTCCGGAAACAGCGGTACCTCCTCCTCTTCCTTAATGAATAACCCTATCGTATCGGCCATTGCCGGCAAAGCGATCAGTGCTATTATGGAGAAATTTGGCATGAATAGCCAGACGGCAGGCGGCATTGTGGCGTCAGTTCTTCCGGGCGTACTCGGCGGGCTGATCAGCAAGGTGAGCAACCCGGGAGATTCCAGCATTGACTTCAACGATATTCTTGGCAACCTCACGGGCAAAAGTACAGCCCAGGCGCCCTCACAAAGTTCAGGCTTCGATTTCAATCAGATCGGCTACGCCATGGCAGACGGCAAACTCGATATGAGCGACCTCGTCCGCATGGGCGGAAGCATGATGGGTGGCGGCAGCTCCCAACCCAACCAGCCCTCACAAGGCGCTGGTCTCGATCTGGGGGGTATGCTTGGCGGCCTTTTTGGCAACAAATAACAATAAAGAATAACACCAGGATAAAACCAGGGCTTCAAAACGATAGTACATTTGCGCAAAAAGATGTACTATCGTAAAGCCCTTTTTCTTTTTAAATACAACCATGGATTCCAGAAGAGAATTTATCAAAAAGGCAACCATGCTGACAGGCGCCGCGGGCATGTTCAGTGCGTTGCCTGCCTCCATTCAGAAAGCCCTAGCCATTAATCCCCAAAAAGGAAGCACCTACCTCGACGCGGAACACGTGGTGATATTGATGCAGGAAAACCGGTCGTTCGACCATTCTTATGGTGCACTTCGGGGAGTACGTGGTTTCAATGACCCGAGGGCCATTACTTTGCCCAACAAAAATCTGGTTTGGCTGCAAACCAATGCATTTAATGAAACCTACGTGCCATTCCGCCTTAATATCAAGGAATCAAAAGCAACGTGGATGGGCTCTTTACCGCATTCCTGGCGTGACCAGGTTGATGCGAGGAACGAAGGAAAATATGACAAATGGCTGGTTGCCAAGCAGCCTGGAAATAAGGAATACGCCAGAATGCCACTTACCCAGGGTTTTTACAACCGGGAAGATATTCCCTTCTACTATGCTATGGCCGATGCATTCACGGTTTGCGACCAGAATTTCTGCTCGTCGCTGACGGGTACCACTCCGAACCGGCTTTATCTCTGGACCGGGACAGTACGTGAAAAGCCGGAGCCTACGCATTATGCCAATATTCGCAACGAAAACGTCACCGACGACCGTGAAGCTTCGTGGCCAACTTTCCCAGAACGGCTGGAAGACAATAATGTCTCATGGAAGATATATCAGAACGAACTGAGCATCAACACCGGCTTTACCGGCGAAGAAGATGCCTGGCTGGCCAACTTCACCGATAACCCGATTGAATGGTTCACCCAATATAATATCCGGTTCCACACAGGTTATCAGAAATACCTCAAAGAGCGTCAGCAAATGCTGCCTGCCGAATTGGAAGAAGCCCGTGCGAAGTTGAAAACGCTTTCGGGCAAGGAAGCCAACGATCTGGAAAAAGTCATTAGGGAAAAGCAGGCATTGCTCAAACTGGCCAACGAAGAGCTCATCCGATGGAGCCCTGATAAGTTTGAAAAACTATCGCAACGCGCCAAAAATATCCATCAGAAGGCATTTACGATCAACAGTAACGACCCCGACTACCGGAGCATTACGACGGTCAAATACCAGGATGGCGACATTGAGCATGAAGCGAAAGCGCCGATGGGCGACGTTTTACACCAATTCCGGGCCGACGTCAAGAATGCAAAACTGCCGACAGTATCGTGGCTTGTTGCCCCGGAAAACTTCTCCGATCATCCCGGCGCGCCGTGGTACGGCGCATGGTATGTTTCCGAAGTGCTCGACATCCTGACAGCGGATCCCGAAGTGTGGAAAAAAACCATTTTCATTCTTTGTTATGATGAAAATGACGGCTATTTCGACCACGTGCCACCATTTTCTGTCCCAAATCCTTACAAATCCGACACAGGTGCCGTGTCCCAGGGGATCGATTGCAAAACCGAATTCGTAACGTTGGAGCAGGATATGACCAAAAAGAAGAAGGAGGAATGCCGTGAAAGTCCCATTGGTTTGGGATACCGCGTGCCCCTGATCGTTGCATCGCCCTGGAACCGCGGCGGTAACGTTTGTTCCGAAGTTTTTGACCATACCTCTATTTTACAGTTTCTAGAAAAGTTTACCAGTCATAAATCAGGCAAACAAATTAAGGAAACCAATATCAGTGATTGGCGGCGGACAATCTGCGGCGACCTTACCTCTACCTTCACCCCTTACGAAGGGCAGGAGACCCCGCTTCCTACATTTCTTGAAAGGAATGAGTTTATGGAAAGCATATTCAACGCCAAGTTCAAAAAACTGCCGAATGGTTACAAAGCGTTGAGTAAGGTACAAATAGAAGAAGTGAACCGCAGCCCGTTGACTTCGCCGATTATGCCGCGGCAGGAAAAAGGGATACGGCCCTCATGCCCTATCCCGTACGAACTGCATGCGGACGGCGCATTCAACTCTGCCAAAAATGCATTTGAAATTAAGCTGGAAGCCAGAAATGGCATATTCCGAGACAAATCTGCCGGTTCGCCATTTATGGTTTACGCGCCGGGAAAATATAAAAATGAGCAGGTCAAAGTCTGGAATTACGCTGTCAAAGCTGGCGACGCACTGATTGGATCATGGAGCCCCGTCGATTTCGAGAATGGGCTTTACCATTTGCGTGTCTACGGCCCGAATGGCTTTTTCAGGGAATATAGCGGCAACAAAGAAAACAGCCACATCCGGATCGAATGTCAATATCAGCTGGACCGCAGCAAGAAGCCAACAGGACATATACAACTGACAATCAGCAACCTTCATCCTTCTAAAAAACAGACGGTTACGATTGCCGATAATGCATACGGTACTGCCAGTCAAAGCGTTACACTGGAAAGCCGGGCATCGGAAAGCAAATCACGCAAAACCATTGTGCTCAACTTGCAAAAAAGCTTCAACTGGTATGATTTCACGGTAAGCGCGGAAGGTCTTCCCAACGCATTAGCACGGTATGCCGGCCACGTAGAAACCGGCGCCGCAAGCCAGAGCGACCCTTATATGGGACAAATGCTGAGCTAGCTCCTGCCCTCGTCAGGCCGGCTCTCCGGCCTGACACTTTGTCACTCCCATTTTAAGTGAAAGTTTCTGGTACGAGGTTTTTAAGGAAACCGCAGTGGCCGGACGAAAACGCATGGCCCTTAGTACAGAATCAAATTATACTTAACTTTTAATATAGAACAATGGGAAAAATTATTGGCATAGACTTAGGAACAACGAACTCCTGCGTGGCTGTCATGGAGGGTAACGAGCCGGTTGTAATTGCAAACAGCGAAGGTGCCCGCACAACTCCTTCTGTGGTTGCTTTCATGGATAATGGTGAACGCAAAATCGGAGCACCGGCCAAACGTCAGGCGATTACGAATCCCAAGCATACCATTAGCTCCATCAAAAGATTTATGGGAAAAAAATACGATGACACAACCTCTGAAATGAAGACGGTTGCGTACAGCGTAGAGAAAGGCCCCAACAATACACCACGTATCCCCATCGGAGATCGCTTATATACCCCGCAGGAAGTTTCAGCATTCATTCTTCAGAAAATGAGGCAAACTGCGGAAGACTATCTGGGTCAGGAAGTTACAGAAGCGGTAATCACCGTTCCTGCTTACTTCAACGACGCGGAACGTCAGGCTACGAAAGAAGCTGGTCAGATCGCCGGTCTGGATGTAAAACGTATCATCAACGAACCTACTGCTGCTGCCCTGGCTTACGGCCTTGACAAACAGCACAAGGACATGAAAATTGCTGTATTCGACTTGGGCGGTGGTACTTTCGACGTATCCATTCTCGAATTGGGTGACGGCGTATTTGAAGTAAAATCTACCGACGGTGATACACACCTTGGTGGTGACGACTTCGACCAGGTGATTATCAACTGGTTGGCTGACGAATTCCAGAAAGACGAGGGCGTAGACCTTAGAAAAGATGCTATGGCATTGCAACGTCTGAAAGAAGCTGCGGAAAAAGCGAAAGTAGAACTATCCAGCTCAACGCAGACTGAAATCAACCTGCCTTACATCTTCCCTGTTGACGGAATTCCTAAGCACCTTGTTCGCACTTTGGCCCGTGCAAAATTTGAGCAACTGGCTGATACATTGTTCCAACGTATGATGGAACCGTGCAAAAGAGCGATGAAGAATGCGGGTTATTCTAACAGCGATATCGACGAGGTTATCCTTGTAGGTGGATCTACACGTATCCCTCGCGTACAGGAAGAAGTCGAGAAGTTCTTCGGAAGAAAACCTTCTAAAAACGTTAACCCGGATGAAGCTGTGGCCGTTGGTGCTGCTATTCAGGGTGGTGTATTGACAGGTGAAGTAAAAGATGTACTTCTGCTTGACGTTATCCCACTTTCATTGGGTATCGAAACTTTGGGAGGTGTGTTCACCAAATTGATTGAAGCGAACACAACGATTCCTTCCAAGAAAACAGAAGTATTCTCGACAGCTGCCGACAACCAGCCTTCTGTGGAAATCCACGTATTGCAAGGAGAACGGCCGATGGCTACCCAGAACCGTACTTTGGGAAGGTTCCATTTGTCCGACATTCCACCGGCACAACGCGGTATCCCTCAGATCGAGGTGACATTCGATGTCGATGCAAACGGTATTTTGCACGTATCTGCGAAAGATAAAGGTACAGGCAAAGAGCAAAAAATCAGGATTGAGGCTTCCAGCGGATTGACTGATGCTGAAATTGCACGTATGCGCGAAGAAGCCAAAGCCAATGAGGCTGCGGACAAAGCAGAACGTGAAAAAATAGAAAAAATCAACGGAGCTGACAGCCTGATCTTCTCAACTGAGAAACAGTTGAAAGAATATGGCGACAAGCTTTCCCCAAATAACAAGTCAGCGATCGAAGGCGCATTGGCTGAGTTGAAAACTGCTCATCAGTCTCAGGATCTGACCGGAATTGATTCTGCAATGGAAAAACTGAATGCTGCATGGCAGGCGTCCGCTCAGGAAATGTATGCACAAGGCGGCGAAGGTCAGCCGGGTGCGGGTGGCCCAACCGGTAACCCTGGTGCAGATGCCGGAAGCAACGGTGCAACCGACGACGTGACGGACGTTAATTTCGAAGAAGTCAAATAAGACTGAAATCTGAAAAAATCCCCGTCCTTAAACAAGATGGGGATTTTTTTTACACGCAGTGTTACATTTTGGGGTGTATGCACGTATATAAAAATAGAAATGCGGCGCCCGGAATACTGGCACTAATTTTTATTACAAAAAACAAATCTTCATCAATCCAATCAAACCACTTTCTAAATTCATCTCCTATGGACGCAAGAATCGCCTTACCAGAGTTAATGTATTTGTCCCCTACCACCCGCGAAAAAGCGGTGGCTATCGCGCAGGAACTTTTGAGATCGACTAACATCTCCCCGCGCGAAGCCGTCTCAAAGGCTATTCTGATTGCAAAAAACTGGGCGGTTAAAAATGTGAACCGTAACGTTTGGAAAAAATTAAAAGCCGTTGAAAAAGAAATGATATGATCGGTCCGGAATTAAAATTCAAGGACCAGGTTGTAATCGTGACCGGGTCCAGCTCGGGAATTGGCAGAGCTTGCGCATTGCATTTTGCCAACAACGGC
This sequence comes from Dyadobacter sp. MSC1_007, assembly GCF_023667495.1. GTDB lineage: Bacteria > Bacteroidota > Bacteroidia > Cytophagales > Spirosomataceae > Dyadobacter. Next base: position 332,815 of record NZ_JAMOZL010000006.1, on the reverse strand, counting down.
GCGCACGTTGTCGTTAATTATAGTTCCAATGCCGAGGCAGGCCAGAAAGTCCTGAACGAAATCCTGTCGAATGGAGGCAGCGGCATTCTTGTCAAAGCGGACGTCAGTAAGGAGGACGAGGTGAAGGCCATGTTCAGCGAAGCGGTGAACCGGTTCGGCAAACTGGACGTGCTGATCAGCAATGCTGGTTTGCAGCAAGATTCTTCATTTCTGGAAATGACGCTGGAACAGTGGCAAAAAGTGATCGACGTAAACCTGACGGGACAATTTCTATGTTGCCGGGCTGCCGCACAGCAATTTGTAGCGCAGCAAGAGGCGACCAAAGAAACCTCGCACAGCGAACTGGCGATCGGCAAAATCGTATTGATGAGCTCGGTGCATGATGTGATTCCATGGGCCGGCCATGTTAACTACGCGGCCTCCAAAGGTGGGATCATGATGTTCATGAAATCGATATCTCAGGAATTGGCCCCCTACAAGATCCGGGTCAACTCGGTAAGTCCGGGAGCGATCAAAACACCGATCAATAAGGAAGTATGGTCGGATCCGACTAAATATCAGGGACTTCTGGAATTAATCCCCTATAAAAGGATTGGTACTCCGCAGGATGTAGCAAAGGCTGTCGCCTGGCTGGCCTCGGACGACTCCGATTATGTGAACGGCGAAACGCTGTATATTGACGGAGGTATGACGCTATATCCTGAGTTCGCCGATAATGGGTGAAAAAAGGAGGAAGGATAAGGGAGAATGGAAAACAAAAAACGTCAGGCCGAAACCTGACGTTTTTCTTGTATCATATTCTGTATTATTGAGTTACGAACTCGCCTATTTTAACTGACCAGTCGTTTCCGAAGAATCCTGACATTTTTACTTCGCTGATTCCGGTTTTCAGCATTTCTGCTGAGAAGATCATCAAATCCGGAAAACCGCTTCCGCCGCTGAAATACTGGTTTGCATTCGCAGCCAGGAAACCCATTTTCCCGGTTCCGGAAATTACGGTTACCGATGCTGTTTTACTATCTGCTCTCGGTCTGATAAAGTAAACCGCCAGGTCATTACCAGTGATTTGCTTATCTCCTACCTGTACTTTTCCCGTTGTCACAATAACCGGACAATCCTTCAATAGCTTATCCCATGCCGCATTGGTGCTTTTATTTCCATAGAGGATAACGCCCCTGTCCTTAAATAACTGTGGATCAAAGTCTTTATCTGAAACCAGGTCAACTGCACCATTCCCACGATAATACCAGGTTTCGGCATCATAGCGGGCCTTCTCGAATGCCCACGCTTTTTCATCAGCGCTTCCACCGGTCGCATACACATAAACCATCCGGTTCCGGAATGCGTCTTTCAATGTACCATTTCGCGATGCGTTCTTTTCAGAGCCAGCCGGATTAGCGGCAATTTTCCAACCGCCTTCATTTTTAAGATAAACCGTTTCGTTATCCTTCTTCACCTCATACTCAATCGGTGCAAGACTATCCAATGCAATTTTGATTCTGCTTCCAGACGTAAATGCGCCAAGATCAAGCGACAATAGCGCTACATTAGTAGTCGTACCGTCGATCTGCATATTCTTTTTGTTCATATTCAACTTGATCCTGCTGTATTTCAATGCATTAACCTGCTGGTGAATGCTGGCCCAGCGCATTTTGGACGAAATACCGGGGTTGGCCGTCATAAAATCAATGGACGCTACAGCCGTGTCCTTTGGAATGCTGTGCCAACTGAAAAAGTTAAAAATTGGTGGCCAATCCACACTGATATCACCATACCAATGCTCACCGCCAATGTGCTCATAATAACTAAAATCGCGGTGGAATTTTCCGAGAATATCCCGCATCTGTCGGGCATAGTTCACTGAAACTGTCCGGTCGGCATCGCCGTGGGCGACATACACGCCCAGACTTTTATAATTGGAAGTCAGCGCTAATACATTGCTGGCATTGCTGGCTCTCAGCAATATAGCTTCCATCGGCGACCGTGCACTATCAGGGATCACGCCGTCGTGCGAGCCATAGGATGACAATGTCGGGTATCCGGCCGATGGCGCGATCGCTGCCCATTTCTCAGGATATGTAGCTCCCAAAAACCAGGTGCCGTGTCCACCCATCGAATGACCGGTAAGATATATACGTGCAGGATCGGGGTTGTACTGCCTTTTAGCGATTTCCAAAACTTCAAGTGCATCCATTCTCCCCCAATCTTCCCAGTTGAAGCCGCGAGGCCTGCGGTTCGTCGGTGCTACCAGTACCCCCCAATCTTTCGGCTTGTAAGCCCGCGCCTGGCTAATAGCCTGTACCTCAGCGCCATGCACCGACAAAAACAATGCTGGTTTCTCAGAAGTACCAGGATTTATCTGCGGGGAAACCGCGTAATATTGAACACTTCCATCCAGCTCGCTCACAAACGTCCGGCTGTATTGCTTTCCCTCTTCAGTTAGTTGAATGTCGAATTTAGATTGATCGATCAACTTTCCATTCTGCATCAGACTTAACGACACATTATTTTTCCCAGCATTTGTCACGCCAGTCCCATTCACTACAATTCCTACTTTTCTTACGCTCATTGCTGGAATGGATGGAATAGCAGTAACCGCCTCTTTGCCAAGAATGGAAGATTTGATCTGCAAGCCGCTTACCGCTCTTTGGGTAATGTTGGAAATCACAACGCCCGTCCAGAGCGAGTCGTTTTTCAGACCAGGCACAATATCAGAAACTGTGAGATCCTCCGTATTAAGGGAAACTGGTTTTTCCGGAAAATTCAGATTGGCTGTAATTCCTCCGAAACGGCCAAAGCGGGCAACCCGCGCATAAATTTCGTTTTTGCCTTTTTTTAGCAATACCGGCAAATGCATCCAGCCATACCGGTACATATCCCCACCCCGGGGCACGCCATTGAAATAGATCATATCCTGGCCCGTCACAGTGAGCACCGCCGCCTGTTCCTTTTTGGATTCATAGGTCAGGTATACATATCCATTGGAAAAAGCATCGCCACGGAAACGGTGGGTAGAATCGGCTTTTACTTTCTTCCATTTAATGTCTTCCCCTTTGGAGCCTTTCAGCAACACTCCGCCTTCCTGCGGTTTTATCAAAATACCTTTATACAATTGATAGGCCAGCTGATCCGTATAAAGTGCCTCCCGCCCGTATTGATGACAGGGGCCAACACCGAGCCCTTCCTCGAAGTGATAAATGCTTTGTCCTTGAACGTCGATGAAGAAAATAAGAAACGTAAGTAATGCAAAAGTCCTTTTCATTGAAAATGGTTTAGTGATCCGATTAAAACTAAACTTAATAAAAAAACTTAATAACTACTGCCCGTATATTCAGGAAAATGAAAATTGAACGGTAATATGCTCTTACGCGATCAGCCAGAAGCATTTTCCGTCAAATTTGGCCAAAAATGAAAAAAATGAGACGTAACTTGCAGCATACTTATTGAAACATATGATCTCAAATTTGTTACAAACCACCGTCAGGTTTATCGCTCAACGTCAGTGGATTATCTGGCTATGGAGTTTTTTGATCTTGGTTGCGTGCACTTGGCCGGGCAAAGATATGCCTGGCGCACCCGTCGCAGGTTTTGATAAAATCGTTCATACCGGACTCTTTACCGTATGGACAATTCTCGCGCTGATTATTTACCCTGAAAAAAGCCGGTTAATAGTAGGACTTGGAATGGCTTACGGGCTGGGGTTGGAATTTTACCAACAGCTTCTGCCATTTGACCGCACTTTTGACTGGTGGGATGCCGTGGCAGACGCTGTTGGTGTGGTAATCGGGTATTCTGTTACAAACGTATTCCTGAAAAATTATCTCCAGCGTTTGTACTGATTGATCAGACCGTTGGTCGAGCTGTCGTGATTGGTAACCGGCCAGTCGTTCTGCAATTCAGGATAAATTTTATTGGCGAGCTGTTTGCCCAGCTCCACGCCCCATTGGTCGAAGCTATAAATGTTCCAGATTATCCCTTGCACGAAAATCTTATGTTCGTACATGGCGATCAGGCTGCCCAATACTTTCGGGGTGATTTTTTTAACTAAAATAGAGTTGGTAGGCCGGTTACCAGAGAATACTTTGAAAGGCGCGATCTGCTCGATCTCCTCTTTACTCTTACCGGCAGCTTTCAGTTCAGCCCGAACCTCTTCATCAGTTTTGCCATTCATCAGTGCTTCCGTTTGAGCAAAGAAGTTGGATAGCAACATTTTGTGGTGATCGCCCAGTGGATTATGACTGACAGCCGGCGCGATAAAATCGCAAGGGATCAGCTTCGTTCCCTGGTGGATCAACTGATAAAATGCATGTTGACCATTCGTTCCCGGCTCTCCCCAAATCACCGGACCCGTTTGATAGCCAACAGGGTTACCATCCCGACCAGTGCTTTTTCCGTTACTTTCCATATCTCCCTGTTGGAAATAGGCAGCAAAACGGTGCATATATTGATCATAAGGAAGAATTGCCTGAGTTTGCGCATCAAAGAAATCGTTGTACCAGATTCCGAGCAGTGCCAGGATCACCGGAATGTTACGTTCCAGCTTGGTAGTGCGGAAATGTTTGTCCATTTCATGCGCGCCGGAAAGCAGCTGCTCGAAATTTTGGAAGCCGACGTAGCAGGCGATCGAAAGGCCGATAGCCGACCACAGCGAATAGCGCCCTCCTACCCAATCCCAGAAACCAAACATATTCTCAGGATCGATCCCGAATTTTTCAACTTCGGAGCGGTTCGTCGAAATTGCAACGAAATGCTTTTTAACGTGATTATCGTCCACCGCCTTTTCCAGGAACCACGTCCGCGCGCTGTGCGCATTCGCCATCGTTTCCTGAGTAGTGAAAGTTTTGGAGGCGATCATGAAAAGCGTCGTCTCAGGATTGAGTGACTTCACCGTTTCGGCGATATGCGTTCCATCGACGTTTGAAACGAAATGCACATTCAAACCATTCTTGGCGTAAGCCTTAAGAGCCTCAGTTACCATCACCGGGCCAAGGTCGCTGCCGCCGATACCGATATTCACGATGTCGGTGATCTCCTTGCCGGTATATCCTTTCCACGCGCCTGATCTTACACGACCGGAAAAGTCCTTCATTTTGGCAAGCACTTCATTTACGTCCGGCATCACATCTTTACCATCCACCAGCACAGGCTCATTGGAACGGTTGCGAAGCGCCGTGTGCAATACCGAGCGTCCCTCGGTGACATTGATCTTGCCTCCTGTAAACATTTGCTCGATAGCACCGGCTAGCCCGGCTTCCTCAGCCAGTTGCACCAGGTACGACCGCGTACGCGACGTAATGCGGTTTTTGGAATAATCCAGTAATATGTCCCCGAAACGAATCGAGAATTTTTTATGACGATCGGTGTCTTCCTCGAAAAGAGTCTTTAAATGCTTTTGTGAAATGGTTTTGTGATGTGTTTTCAGCTTTTTGTAAGCCGCCAACTTATCAAAGGGAACGTTTTGGAGCATTTCTTTGGACGTTATAGTAAAAAATCAAGCTTGATCCTGCAAAAATATGACTTTACAGCAGTTTATGCGTCTTTTCTTCATCAACTCGCCTGACACACTCCCCTGAAATACCCTACGGATTCGGCGATTCCCGCCAGTGGATCTTTCATATCTTTCTCATATTCAAGGCTGCAAGAACCGGGATATTTGATTTTGCGTAACATTTTCACGAATGCAGGAATATCAATAATTCCTCGTCCCAGTTCGCAGGTTTTGCCTTCCTTGGTTGCGGCGGTCACGTTTTTGAGGTGTATATCAAAAATCCGTTTGCCGTACTTACCCAGATCAGCGACAGAGTCCTGATTGTCCCTTTTATTGTGTCCCATATCAAAACAAAGGCCTACGCGCGCGTCCAGGTCCTTGATCAGATTGTAAACAGAAATTGCATTGGGGTACAGTTTATCCTCCGGCCCGTGATTGTGGATCGCGTAACGGATGTTGTATTCCTTCACTTTTTGCTCCACATATTTCAGATCTTCGTGATTGGGGATACCCACGATCAGGTCCACGCCTACCCTTTTGGCATAATCAAATGCATTATCGATATCCTGATGGGTTTTGGTATAAATAGGCCCTACGGCATAACCCGTCACACCTGCATCTTTCAGTTTTTGATGAAATGCTGCGATCTCCTCTGCGGTACTTTTATAGGGAAGGTGAAAATCTTTGATACACAAATAATGAACATCCGTCTTTTGCATCATTGCAAGGGACTCGTCCAGTTTAAAATTGACAAAACTGTAACCGGCGATCCCAAGTTTGAACGTATCCTCCTTTTTCTGCGGCGGCTGCCCGGCAATGCTTTTTTCGGGCAGTGAGATCATACTGCCTGCCATCAGGCCGGCAATGCCCTTCTTGACAAATGTTCTTCTCGAATTCATTTTATATAAATTGAAATTGATTGCTACTCATATAAAGACGAAGAGTCCGGGATTTACCACCTATCTGCCTAAATCTTAAGTTTAATGCCAAATCTGTTGATCAGCCCCGTCAGTAATATGACCAGAAGTGAAAAAATCAACGACTTGACCAGGCCGATCAGCCCGGTCCGCAGGTACATCGGCAAACTAATTCCGAGCAAAGTGATCACTGCGTACCATATATATGGGATCAGGTAGCACGTGAGCGTTGCGGTACCTGCCGGTTTGAGGATATTCGCCCAGTTTTTTATTTTTTTAAGATCAACCAACCAAAAAAGGAATCCAAATGTAAAAAAGCTGATCCCGCTGCAAACACCTACCCATGCCGGTGTCGCCCTGATCTTGGATATACCCCAAAATGGCCGCGTGCCAAAACCATATGTCAGGCAGACCACACCCAATACTATCAACATTAATAGGTAACCATTGTTCGCCGCGCCTTTTGCAATCTGATTCCGGTAAATTACCGAAGCTACTACCCCCGCCATCACAAAGCCAGGCATCGAACCGCTGCCGACGATCCATACGTATTTTTTGATTGGATCAAGAAAGCCGAGCATTCCTCCAAAGTCGGCGAAGTTGAATAATACGAAAAACAACCACCCGGTTACCGCCCACGTCAGCCGGTCCTTTGTGAGCAAATAGGTTACCGCACCCCATAAATAAGACCAGCCGATCAGTCCAAGGATCCCATACCAATGCGTTTTCATCCACGAAGGATTATCCGCCTCGCCACCTTTGTAAACGACAGCCAAACCGATCAGTAACAGATAACCCAACACTTTTAGGCCGGTATACAAAGACTTTTTATCAGGATTCTGAGGATATACATTCCATATCAGGAAAAACGCAATCACCATGCCGATCTCCCACACATATTTACTAATCGCCATCGCCAGCCCTGCGATGTTTTCATAATTGACGATGAAAATACCCATTAATAGCAATGCGAACGTCCGCTCGGCAATGTGTCTGAGGACCGTCCAGTCTGAATCGCCCTTTTGCTTACGGTTGGCAATTGCAAAGGGGATCGAAAGGCCGACAATAAATAGAAATCCCGGAAAAACGACGTCTGAAAGACCCATCGCGTCCTCGGCCGCCTTACTATGTTTCAGCCAGTTGGGCACATCTTCGAGTGTCCATAGGTCGTTCACGAAAATCATCAAAAACATGGTAACAGCCCGAAAAACATCGATCGAGTCCAGGCGTAGCGAGGGGGAACTTAACTTAGTCATCAAAAAGAGTAGATTTAGGAAGTCCTAATATAAGCGATTTTCGTCAGGGACGCGCCGACGAATCTTGTATTAACCCTTCCAAAACAATAAAATCATCCCCCGGCACTAATCCAGGGGATGATTGTTGGTTACGCAGTTTGCAAAGTCTTTTGGAGTGAAAATTCAAAGATTGGCTCCTATCATCTTTGTTTAAATTAGAATGCTGTTAATCAAAATCAAACGTTTCGCTTACATATTTATTGGTCGTTATCTAAGAGCAGAAGATCAATTATCTAACGGTTGGGCGTCGCGACGGCCAAGAATCCACGTTTTGAATTCAGGACTATTTGATTTAAATTAGATACCTTGTTTCGGGAAGTGCCCTGGCCAAGTTGAACATCAACTCTTATAGCTTATGATCATTGAGAGACTAAAAAACGAGACAGTTTTTCGCGTCAAGGGTAACATTAATGTCGATGACTTACAGGACATTAGTGACATGCTGGAATTCACAGAACTGGCAAAAAAATCAAAAGCAGATCAAACTGAGGTAGACGATTTTGTTAAAACCATTAAAAAAGGCCGATGGGAAAAGACCAAATCTAAACTCGGCTTGTGAGGATAGTTGTCGACACTAATATAGCGTTTAGTGCAATTCTGAACACAAACAGTCGGATTGCTCAAATCATTCTTCGCCCAAAAACCCGCCTCAACTTCTACTCCACAGATCAGCTGCTCGCCGAAATACATGAGCACAAAAACAAAATTCAGCAGTTATCAAAATATTCAGATACCGAACTTGATCGAATTATTCATTTGATAACCAGCAAAATAAGGTTCATAAATATTCATCTTATTCCCAAAGAAACATTCCTCAAATGTGAAGCCCTCGCTAAGGATGTAGATATCGATGATACCGAATTTGTCGCACTGACAGACCATTGCCGCGGCCGACTCTGGAGCGGAGACAAAGAACTTATCAAAGGTCTATCGAAAAAACAATGGGATAAGTTCATAACCACCGAGGAGCTATATAACATCTCGAAATTCAAAAAATAAAAAATCCCTCACTCCAAAACCAGCCAGGTATATCCCTTCGCAGGCAGTTTTACATTCACTTTAACCTGATAATTACGGTTAGCCTGATACGTTTTTGCCGGACCCTCTTTTTCGCGGATATTTACCGTTTTGTGCTGGCCGGTATAATAAACGGGGAGTTCGATCGAACGGGTTACCGTTTCATTGAGAGGATTATAGAGCATTACCAGGCCCTTTTCTTTCAAGCCCGGATTCACATGCATGATGCCGTCCCAATCGCGGCCATCGGCGCGGCGCAGGTGTACGATGTCGGAATTGAGAATGTTACGGTACTTTTTGTACCATTGGATGACATTGATAACCGTTTGCTTCGTCTCGTCGGTGTCATAAAGCCTCGGCCCACGGTAACATGCCTGAATACCCGCACCATAATACTGCATCATCAGTTGTTCATAGGAGTCCAAATGCTGCGACAGCGGTTCGAGAATAGCATCATCCCCGCCGCCCTGGTACTTCGTAAGCGGCACAAAACCCCAAACCATTGCCGGTATTTCAACCCATAGGGCATCGTAGATATTCTGACGGTTCAGGATCTTTTGCTGGTCACGCGAAAGCGAAAAATTGACTTCCCGGTAACCCAATGCTATTTTATTCGTACCATCCAAAAAATACCAATCCGGCGCGTTTACGTATACATCATGCTCGTTGCACCAGCGGTAAAGGCTTTTTTGTAACTCCATCTGGCGCCATTGCGAGTCGTGCAGGCCCTCGTGGCCGGGGTGTGTCATCGACGCACATACGTCGCCGGGATAAGGGCCATCGTTTTCAAAAATGTCAAAACCTGTGTGCGAGATGAATTTTTTTAATTTTTCAAGATAGGCCAACCCCCATTTGCTGCCCAGGCATGGCGCGTGACCACCAAAGAATGCGCCGCCCGGTTTTCCTGTTTTAGGGTCAATCACGTCATCCTCATCGCTAATCCTTCGCGAGCTAAAAAGGGAGTAACTTCCGATTTTGACATTTTTGCTATGCGCATAATCCGCCAGCTGCTTCCATTTTTGAAGGTTTGCATCGGCTACATCTTCCATGTTGCAATGGCTTCCAAAGGAAAGTATCAACGCCTCATAACCCGTAGCCGCGCATTGATCGATCGCTGTCCGGACCTCTTCATCATTTTTACTCACCAAATGCATAAAAATCGGGTTGCTGGTCGTCCAGGGTGCTATTGTGCGGTACATTTTTCGCACAGCCAACCCTTTTCGTTCCCGGTCGTAACTGTCTTGCAAAAGCTCATAGGTACGGATGGATTCCAGCGTTTCGCCATTTTTCAACGCCACGCCCATTTCTTTCCCGGGGTGTATTTCGAGCAAACAAGGTGTTTGATAAGGATAATGCACCTGCGAAGTGTAGCTTGGGTCGGCCTTCCAATGCGTCGCCTGATCGCTCAGTTCATAGCGCATGGCATTATTGAAGGCAAAATTGTTTTCAATGTAAATGCCGTTGGGCGTCGCCATTTTCTCCAGTCTGCCTTCTACTGCGCTTTCCTCCTCAACAACGCCCAGCACTTCATTCACAACCTGGTCTACACGAATGGCCTTTCCAGTTCCGTTTTGGAGTGTAACCCATTTGCTCAGCAATGGAATGCCGTCATAAATCGAGTAATGTACGCGTACTTCCAGTCCCTGCAAGCCCGCCAGCGACGACTGATAGCGCATGATGATCGTCTTGCCGGTTGCGTGCTGCTTGTTGCCCGACCACATGGAGGTCTGCCATTTCAGGTAAGGCTTTATATCGGTTATTTCATAGCCCGAATAATGAAATGCGCTATCCGATCTGGTAAAACCTTCGACCCATTCTGGCAAAAGATAACCGTTCTCCTTTTGTCCATTCAAACCGCCCACAGGATAATTGCGGCCATTAATCACAAGCCTTGCCTCGGGCTTCACCGCACGAATCAGTTCCTGTCCGTTCGACAGATTTTTAAAACTGGTAGTCGCCGCATCGGGCACAATGCGGAGTACCCGTTTGAGCAACCCATTATATAATATGATATCCTTCCCATCGGCAGATTGGTAGACCCCGGCCTTCTCGGTCACAGGATGGATCAGCCAATCGGCGCTGGCTTTTGGATCGGGGCCTGTTTTCCAGACCGGTAATTTCTGTGCATTTGATGTAGTCGCAAACAGGCTCAGAGCGAACACAAATCGTTTCAATTTCATTATGGTGGGTTATTGGTTTAGTATGGCAAGCGAAATTTGGAAAGGTCGGGTAGATGCTTCTTTGCTCTGCCCAATTCGAATTCATAGATCAGCTGCCCGAGATTTTTCATAAACGGGTAGCAAACTTCCTTGTATTCATAGCGGTCGTCGTTATAAATACCATCCTCGTTTGACTGGACGACGGCGCTGAGCATAAATTCTACTTTGCGTTCAAAATCAACGATATAGGCGTTATCAATAATGAATCCGTAAGAATCACCGTATTTATTGAAAATGCGAATTTCCGGGCGTGACTCTGCTTCTTTGTCCGCACCGTAGAAAAGGAACTTGGTATAAAGCGGCCAATACTCAACGGCGTCATAATGCGGATAATCGCTCTCCGTCGGCAGCTTGCTCATATAGGCATAAATCAGCCTGTAATCGTCCGGAGTCAGATTAAACCGTTCTTCGTTTGTAAAAACCTCAGGAAAAAGCAGCTTTTTCATCACCTTTTGCTGGTCGGTAAGACTGAAAGCGTTTTTGTTCGCCATGTTAAACGGCTTATTTACCAGCCTGTCGGAGCTATCCATATAGGCCCGTCCCATTGAGGTGTTGGTCAGATCTAATGGGTAATTTTGCGGATCAAATTGTCCTGGCTGGCTGTACAACAGCTTTTGACCATCATAAAAACGGATTGGATTGGTGTGCCTCGCTGTCTCGTCGGTGTCCTTCACCGCATAACGGTTCACGATACGGCTCGTTGTGAGTCCGTGCCGACTCAGACGCCGATTGATCTCCGCCCTGCCGATCCACTCGTAAAGCCGGTTGTAGGCATCGTTGTCGCTTACAAGCAGTATTTTTTTGATATAATGTTCTAAAGATGGTAAGCCACTGGCAGAACTGCTGTCTTTCTCGACGCTCGTTTGCTTGGTAAAATCTGCTCCAGTGATCATCGTACTCGTCCGCGTCAGGCCGGGGATGCTAAGTTCATTCAGCTTTTCCAATGCAAAAATCACGGTCGGTAGTTTTACCGTGCTGGCCGGGAAAAAGTAATGCAGATCGTCGAGATTATAGCTGTAACTTTTGAAATGCGGTACATTGTTCTGGTCCCGGTCAATTTGCGTATAGAGTATCTGAACCTGGTTTTTCTGCGGGTGACTTAGGATTTTACCGAACAATTCAGGCCGGCCTCGCATCAATTTTTCAAGCAAAACCGTATCCCGATCCTGCCCCAGCACCGTATGACCAACCAAAAGAACCAAAAGCAGAAATTTAGCCATATTTACAACCCTCCCATTTAAATTTTCCCATCCTCCCTTCGTCCTTAATCCCTTCCTCTCTTAATCCCTTCCTCCCTAATCCCTTCCTCCCTGATCCCTTCCTCCCTTCCTCCCTATTCCCTTCCTCCCTCTATTCATCCCACTCGTCAAACTGCGACCCCTCCTCCGTCTTCACTGAATTGGCCACGGCTTTGTTGATCTCCTCCATTTCCGCCGGGGTTAGGTCACGCCATTTTCCCGTCGGCAGGTTTTCAAGTGTCACATTCATGATCCGGACGCGTTTCAGCCTGGTCACTTCATATCCCAGGAATTCGCACATCCGCCGTATTTGCCGGTTAAGTCCTTGTGTCAGAATAATGGTAAAAACGAAACTGCTATCCTTTCGGACAAAACATTTTTTGGTAACTACTCCTAAAATCGGCACACCGGAAGCCATTTTTTGAATGAAGTCCCCCGTGATAGGTTTGTTAACAGTCACGACATATTCTTTTTCATGATTGTTTCCGGCCCGTAGTATCTTATTGACAATATCGCCATCGCTGGTCAGAAATATCAGTCCCTCGGAGGGCTTGTCGAGCCGGCCAATCGGGAAAATGCGTTCCTTATGCTTGATGTAATCGATAATATTGCCTTTGATCTGCCGCTCGGTCGTGCAGGTAATGCCAACCGGTTTATTGAATGCGATATATACGCCCGCCTTTTTTGCTTTCAACGGTTTCCCATTCACCCGGACGTCGTCGCCAGGGGCCGCTTTGTCGCCCAAAACCGCGGTCCTGCCATTCAGCGTTACCTTGCCCTGCTCCACCAGTTTATCGGCCTCACGCCGTGAGCAGAAGCCTGTTTCACTAATAAACTTATTAATCCTGATTGCTTCCACGCTTGTTGCCGTCGGTCAGAGCCGCTTCTTTATATGTTTAAACAAAGGGCAAATTAATGCAAATCGCAAAAAATCTGCTGGTATTGTAAAAGATTCGCGCATTTTCTCCCTTTACCCTTCAATTCTTAAATCTTTTCAACCATAAAATAGAACAAATTGCCGGTCTATGAAAAATCGCTTTTTACTGAGTCAGCTCTTATTTTGGATAACAATTTTGGCCGTGCACGCCCAGCCAGCCAGGCGTCCCGTAGAAGTCATCGTCACCACTGATCGTGATGACTGGACCTATAAAACCGGGGACAAAGTGCAGTTCACCGTCACAGTGCTAAGAAACGGCAGTCCGGTAAAAAATGCATCAGTCCGTTACGAGATCGGATTGGAAAAGCTTGAACCTACCATTAAAGAGACAAAAACTGCTGCCAATGGCACCCTCACCATTGACGGCGGCACCCTGAAAACCCCCGGCTTCCTGAGATGTGTCGCCTGGGCCAATGTGGATGGCGGTGAGTTTCGCGGACTGGCCACCGCGGGTTTCGATCCTTTGAAAATCCAGCCGACGGTCGCTAATCCTGAGGATTTCGATGCTTTTTGGGATAATGCAAAAAAAGAGCTTGCAGCCGTTCCTATGGATGCCAAAATGACGCTGCTGCCCGAAAAGTGTACCGAAAAAACCAATGTGTATCATTTGAGCCTTCAAAACACCAGGCCGGGCGTGCGGGTGTATGGTATATTAAGTGTTCCAAAGAAGGAAGGCAAGTATCCTGCATTGCTGCGCGTTCCGGGAGCTGGCGTGAGGGCTTATGGCGGCGACGTTGCTACTGCCGACAAGGAGATTATCACATTGGAAATCGGAATACATGGCATTCCTGTTACAATGGACCCGTCGGTGTACCTGGATATGGGCCAGGGCGTGCTGAATGGGTACCCTGCTTACAACCTGGACGACAAAGATAAGTTCTATTACAAGCGTGTTTACCTGGGTTGCGTACGTGCGAACGATTTCCTGACAAGCCTTCCGCAATATGATGGCAAGAATTTGGCGGTTACAGGCGGAAGCCAGGGCGGTGCATTATCCATCGTCACAGCAGGCCTTGATCCGCGCGTGAAGTGGTTGGGCGCTTTCTATCCAGCTTTGAGCGATGTCACCGGGTATCTGCACGGACGCGCCGGAGGATGGCCGCATTATTTTGACAAAAACGGTGTAAAAACCAATAATACCAAAGAAAAACTGAACACCGTCGGCTATTATGATGTAGTCAATTTTGCAAGACGAGTGAAGGTTCCCGGATTTTATATGTGGGGTTTTAATGATGAAACCTGCCCTCCTACTTCTATGTACTCTGCTTACAATGTGACTACTGCGCCCAAAGAACTCAAATTATACCTGGATACCGGCCACTGGACCTACGCCGAAGAGCGTGACTTGATGAACAATTGGCTGGTTGACAAACTGAAAGGCAAATAACCCATTTAAAACCTAAACCTTTTGACATGGATCGTAGAGCATTCATTGAAAAGTCGGCGCTCGCCGGCGCGGCATTTTCTTCCCTACCCTTACTTTCTGCATTGAAGCGTGCAGCTCCCTATCGCACCGCCCTTGTTGGTGCGGGGTGGTGGGGAACCAATATCCTTCGCTGTGCGATACAGGCCGGCGAATCCAAGCTGGTTGCATTGTGTGATGTGGATCAAAACCAGCTCAAAACATGCTCGGACATTTTCGCTCAACTGACTCCCGACAAACCAAAACTTTACAGTGACTACCGCGAAATGCTTTTGAAGGAAAAACCTGAGATCGTCATCGTGGCGACACCCGATCACTGGCATGCGCTGTGTTGCATTGCCGCTATCGAGTCGGGTGCGCATGTGTATGTGGAAAAGCCTATTTCGCATACGATCAAAGAAGGTCGCGCAATGGTGAATGCGACGCGGAAGCATGGTAAGATCGTACAGGTAGGCACGCACAGGCGTGTATCCCCGCATAACGTATCGGGTATGGAGTTTCTGAAATCCGGTAAAGCCGGGAAGATCGGTATGGCGCGTGCATTTGTGCATTACGGCGGCGGTCCTGGACAGAAAACGCCGGATTCGGAGCCGCCACAAGGCATGGATTGGGATTTTTACTGCGGCCCGGCCCCATTGATACCCTATAACAAAACGATCCATCCACGCGGATTCAGAGGATATCTCAACTTTGCAAACGGCACGCTGGGCGACTGGGGTATTCACTGGCTCGACCAGGTACTCTGGTGGTCGGAGCAGAAATATCCGAAGAAAATTTACTCGACAGGTGGTCGAGCGATCCGTCAGGATAATACCGACGCACCGGATCATCAGGTAGCGGTATACGATTTCGATGGTTTTACACTAGAATGGGAACACCGGAATTTTGCTGCTAACAATGCAGAAAAAACGCATCCTAATCAGGCTGTCGGGGTGTACTTCTATGGCACGGAAGGCACTTTCCATATGGGCTGGCTAGACGGCTGGACTTTTTATCCAACCAATCCGAACAAGCCTGTGATCCATCAGGACGCGCAGCTCAATAAGCCCGACGACCAGAATATCCAGCAGCTTTGGGCCAATTTCCTTGAATCAATTAAAACCAATAAGCCACCGATCTGTGAAATAGAAGTGGGGCAACGCTCTACGAATGTTGCATTGCTCGGCATGCTCTCCTACAAGCTTGGCAGGAGCATTGTGTGGGATGGTGAAAAGGAAGTGATCCCCGGTGATGATGAAGCCAACAAGCTTCTAAGCAGGGACTATCGGGGCGAATGGAAATACCCGAAAGCTTAAAAAAGATTATCAGGGTCAGGGGTGTACCCCTGACCCGAAATCCTTTAGTCGATTTTCACAACTTCGGCAGGGATGTTATATTGATCCACTACTTCACGTGTGAACCTCACATGCCCGCGGGGTGCCATCAGGTACAATTTAGCCCCTTTCATACCAGCCAGTTCACTCAATAATTTCCATTTGGAAATATTGCCCCGCATTTGATCCGATTTGATGCAAACTTCCAGGTAGTGCCTGTTAAACATGTTAACACCAGTCACGTCCGGAGTAAACTTGGCGTTGTCTGCGGCCCTTTCATAGGATTTCGGCGTTTCATATCCCTCCATGTTGGCCTGGATATCCTTAAACCCGTGCGATTGCGCCCACTTAACCACCAGCGGGATGAATGATTCTTTTTCCATAATAACCTTGAAATAATTTTTGTCCCGTTTTTTTCGGGACACCACATAAAAAAATCAATCTAGACTGAGCAGAGGAATGCTCCCGGGTAAGAAGACAGGATAGATTGTGCTTATTGTAAGTTACTCAACATTCCGGAAACTAACAAACTGCAAAGATGCAGATTTAATCGTCGAGTTCATCTAAAAAGTTGTTAAAAGCAGAAAGAAGCTCGCGATGTGCCTTAGAATTACCTTGGGTGAGCGCCAGTTCCACACCCTTTTGATAAATTTCCTCAGCTTTCTCAACTTTTTCCATCGCAGCAAAAAATGCGCCAGCGTGGTAGTAGGTAGGCAGGTAATCAGGGTGTTGGTCTAAAAGAATATTAAAAAAACGCTCCGCCCTTGCCGGGTCCGACTTCGAATATTCGATTGCAAGCGCATAAACATTGAACGGATCTGCCGGATCCTCTTCGTAAAAAGCGAGTAAATTAGACAGTAACGTGTTATTCATTGTATATTATTATGCTTGCATACTATTTACTTTTCCTTTAATTTGCCCGGGTAAAGTTATTCTCATCAAACGTAAAGATACGCAACCATACCATCATGAAAATACTCGTTTGTATAACCAATGTCCCAGATACAACGGCCAAGATAACCTTCACCGACAATGACACCAAGTTTAATAAAAATGGTGTACAATACATTATCGGTCCTTATGACGATTATGCATTGGCACGGGGCGTTGAGTTGAGGGAAGCAACAGGCGGTTCGCTGACCGTCCTGCACGTAGGTGAAGCCGACGCAGATCCACAGATCCGGAAAGCCCTGGCCATCGGAGCCGACGATGCCATCCGTGTGAATGCGGCCCCTATCGATTCCTATTTCACCGCAGCGCAGATCGCCCACATTGCTAGCCAAAACCAATATGACCTTATATTAATGGGCCGCGAATCCATCGACTATAACAGCGGGGTTGTGCATGGATTGGTAGGTGAAATGCTTGGCATTGCTTCCTATTCACCGGTCATGAAGCTCGATATCGAAGGCAATACAGCCACCATTACCCGCGAGATCGACGGTGGTAAGGAAATACTGAAAGCGCCGTTGCCATTGGTCCTGGGTTGTCAGGAGCCTATTTCGGAGTGGAAAATCCCGAATATGAGGGGAATTATGACGGCCCGCACCAAACCGCTTAATGTGGTGGAGCCGGTTGGTCAGGCTACATTGACGGCCCCGGAGAAGTACATGTCGCCCCCACCAAAAGGCGCGTGCAAAATGATCCCTGCCAGTGAAGCGGAAACGCTGATCCGGCTATTGCAGACCGAAGCGAAGGTGCTTTAAGGTTTTTAGATTCGATTAAACTATAAAAGAATTCAACAATGTCAGTCCTGATATATATAGAACTGGATAACGGTTCAATCAAAAAAACATCCCTTGAAACTGTTGCTTATGGTGCGAAAGTCGCTGAATTGACAAGCACTACTGCTGTTGTCCTTGCATTAGGCAGTGCAGAAAGCACGGAACTCGAAAAAGCCGGACATTACGGAGCTGCGAAAGTATTGCACGCCGCCGATGGCAAGCTCGATCACGAAAACAACCTCGCATATGCCGATGCGCTCGTGCAGGCCGCGCAGCTCGAAGGCAGCAAGATAATCATCCTTCCCAAGTCGGGCTTGGGCGATGCGGTGGCTGCACGTGCGGCTGCCAAGCTTAAAGCCGGCATTGTTTCCGGTGTCACGGCATTGCCCGACACCAGCAGTACATTCAAAGTAACCAGAAGCATTTTCACAGGAAAAGCATTTGCCGTTACCGAAATCACATCGGACATCAAGGTTCTGGTTGTGCGTAAAAATGCAGTTGAAATCGATGAATCCTCGCTCATTTCAACCAGTGCGACGATCGAGCCATTCAATCCATCGTTGCGTGACAGTGATTTCCAGGCCACGGTCGTAAGTGTGGAGAAGGCCGATTCGGAACTGTCACTGACCGAAGCCGAAATCATCGTTTCAGGTGGTCGCGGTATGAAAGGGCCTGAGCATTGGCAGCCGCTGGTTGACCTGGCTAAGGCTCTTGGCGCAGCAACAGGCTGTTCCAAGCCTGTATCCGACCTCGACTGGCGCCCGCACCATGAGCATATCGGGCAAACGGGCATCAAAGTGGCGCCTAACCTTTATATAGCTTGCGGTATTTCGGGCGCGATCCAGCATTTGGCGGGTGTTAATGGTTCGAAATGCATTGTAGTGATCAATAAAGACCCTGAGGCTCCGTTTTTCAAGGCGGCGGACTATGGTATTGTAGGCGATGTCTTCGAAGTTTTGCCCAAACTCACCGCGGCGGCGAAAAGCCTCAAATGATCCCGCAGAGGCTATTTTTTGAAATTAATCAGAATACCTCCCAATAAAAAAAGAGCTAACAATCAGCCGGTTACCTCGTTTTGTCTGGAAGGACGTTCCAATCGGCCGATTCTTAACCCGTACCGCATTTTTTTATGCAGTACGGGTTAATTATTTTTGCACCTTCGATCCACGCGATGGCGTTTATGAGATAGGAACACTTTGAAAGCTTTACTTGTTAATGCGTTGAAAATCAACCTGAATTTTAACATTTAAACTAACTTGCCGCATTCACTGTTCAACCAGTCGATGCATATTCACCACAACTGTTAACCATTTGCGCATTCATTCAAACGTGAAAAAAATTAAGTTAGAAATTCTTGGGCTTTCGCCAAGCCAATCACAAGCCGGTTCATTTGCACTGGTTCTTGGAGAAGAATTAGGCAACCGTCGCCTGCCTATTATTATCGGTGTGTTTGAAGCCCAGGCCATTGCAGTACAGATTGAAAATATAGTCCCCAACCGCCCGATGACCCATGACCTCTTTAAGTCATTTGCCGACGGGATGAATTATACATTGAAGGAAATCGTCATTTCCGACCTCAAAGAAGGTATTTTTTACGCCAAGATCGTTTGTACCGACAGCCTGCGTGAAGTAGAGATCGACGCCAGACCATCGGATGCGATCGCGATCGGGCTGCGTTTTGACATTCCTATTTACACCTACGAAACCATCTTGTCAGAAGCCGGCATTGTGTCGAGCTCGATGACGGAGGAGGAAGAAGACGAAGATGAGGATGCTGTACGTGAGACTGTCCGCCCGTCAGGCGCCAAGGATCAGCTGCGAGACCTGAGCTTCGACGAACTTCAGAGAATGCTCGATGATGCGCTTGCCAAAGAAGACTACGAGAAGGCTGCCAAGATCCGCGATGAAATGGGAAGGCGCAACTAAAAATATCATTATAGTTAAAAATAGTTAAGGAATGGCTTCAAAAGGGTTCTTTTGAAATATTAATCCTTATTTTTGCCCAAGTCGTTTTCCCCAAACCGAACCAACGACAAGCGAAATCCTACGCTGCTATGCCGAAAAAAAAGAAGATCGGAAGTTATCCGAATGCAATGATCGTCATGAGCCTCACGGCTGCCTTATTCCTGATCGGTTTTTGCGGGCTTCTGGTAATCCAATCGAAAAAACTGGTTTCCATTATCCGTCAGAATATTGAAGTAAGGGTGTTCCTGAACAAGGAAGTTACCAAAACGGGACAGGATTCGATTCTGCGCATTATCCAGCCGAAACCATTTGTATTGAGCGCCAGCGAGGCGAAACCCATCACATTTGTCTCCAAAGAAGAAGCTGCCAAGGAATTTATTGAAGGCACCAAAGAAGATTTCGGTTCATTTCTAGCCGAAAACCCGCTTCGTGACAGTTACCGTGTCAAAATTCAGGAAGATTACTTCGAGGAAGCGAAGTTGCAGCAGATCAAGAAAGAGCTGGAAACGATTAAAGGCGTTTATGAAGTGGTGTACCAGGAAGATCTTGCCGATAATATCAATCGCAATGTCACTAAAATCTACGTAGTCCTCGCCAGCTTTGCGCTGATTATGCTGATTATCATCGTATTACTGGTGAACAATACCATTAAGCTTGCCATTTATTCGCAGCGGTTCCTGATCCGCAGCATGCAGCTTGTAGGTGCTACCAACGGATTCATCCAACGCCCTTATGTGGTGCGTGGGGCCGTTCAAGGGCTTGTAGGAGGCGTAATTGCGGGCATTTTACTCATCACATTACAGCAAGTAGCTATCCGCAATGTAGAAGGCCTGGCATTACTTCAGGAATATGACAAGATCGTCATGCTTGTGGTCACAGTGCTTGCATTAGGCCTTCTGATTGGCGTGGCTAGTACATACCAGTCACTGTCGCGTTACCTGCGCATGACCCTCGACGATCTGTATTGATTGTTGAATCCCCTCTTCTGACCATTTAAGAACAATAACTGATAAACAACGTCATGAGTACTTCAAAAAATGAACTTCCATTTTCGTCATCCAACTATGTGATGATGCTGATCGGCATTGCGGTGATCCTCGCCGGTTTCCTGATTATGACCTTTGATACAGCTGAGTTCGGGTTTGGGTTCCTCGGCCTGACGCTCGGTCCTGTCATCACCGTCGCCGGCTTTATCATCGAGTTCTGGGCTATCTTACGTAAACCCGCTAATTCATGAGTATCTGGCAAGCGATTATTTTAGCAATTGTTGAAGGAATTACCGAGTTTTTGCCTGTCTCTTCTACGGGACACATGATTATCGCCTCCTCTTTTATGGGGATCAGCCACCTGGAATTCACCAAGATGTTCACCGTCAATATCCAGTTTGGGGCTATTCTTTCCGTATTGGTATTGTATTGGAAGCGTTTTTTCCAGACTGCCGATTTCTATTTCAAACTTTTTGTAGCGTTTCTTCCTGCGGCCATTATTGGTTTTTTGCTCAATGATTTTATTGATGCATTGCTCGAAAACGTGGTTGTAGTGGCAGTATCGCTGCTGGTAGGTGGTATTATTTTGATTTTCATCGATAAAATCGCCAACGATACCCGCGAAAAAGAGATCACCTATTTCACCGCGCTTAAAATCGGTTTTTTTCAATGCATTGCGATGATCCCCGGCGTATCCCGTTCGGCATCGACGATCATCGGAGGTATGTTGCAAGGCCTTTCCAGAAAGCAGGCAGCTGAGTTTTCATTCTTCCTCGCCGTGCCGACAATGGCCGCCGCAGGGGGGTATAAACTGCTCAAAACATACGATACGATCAAGGCAGAGGATATTCAGACGCTTTTGATCGGAAACCTGGTCGCATTTGTCGTGGCGATGCTCGCGATTAAGTTTTTTATTAGTTTTTTGACCAAATATGGCTTCAAGGTATTTGGCTATTACCGCATTATCCTTGGCCTGATCCTGCTTGGATTGCTCGCTTCGGGATACAAGCTGGACGTTGTATAATCACAACGTCCAGCTTTTAACTTACCTCCCCCTATTTTGGATATTCAGGAAAACATACCCGATGAAGGCGAAGTCATTTTGATTGACAAACCTTTGACGTGGACTTCATTTGACGTTGCCAACAAGCTCAAAAGGGCTTGTAAATTCAAGAAAATCGGCCACGCCGGAACTCTCGACCCTCTTGCAACCGGATTACTGATTCTTTGCACCGGCAAAAAAACCAAGCAGATCGATACTTTTCAGGCTCAGGAAAAAGAATACACCGGCACACTGGTGCTCGGTAAAACGACCCCTTCCGTCGATCTTGAAACAGAGTTCGATGCCGAGTTCCCTACCGACCACATTACTCCCGAAATACTCGACGCAGCTCGCAGACAATTGATGGGTAAAATAGAGCAGGTACCGCCTATTTATTCCGCGGTAAAGGTTGACGGTGAGCGGCTTTACAAAAAAGCACGGCGGGGTGAAGTCGCAGAGATCAAAAAACGCCAGGTCGAGATCAGTCTCTTCGAAATAGATGCGACGCATTTTCCAACGATCAGTTTTAGGATCATTTGTTCAAAAGGTACTTATATTCGCAGTATTGTTCGGGATTTCGGTCAACTGGCGGGCAGCGGCGCTTACATGAGCGCGTTGTGCAGGACCAGGATCGGAAATTTTGAACTGAAAGATGCATGGGAGCTCACGGCCTTCATTCATCAGAAAAGAGTAGCTTTGAATTTGGAAGTTGACGAATGAACATATATCACAGCCTGGATTCCTTTCATAAACTGGAATATGGCGTCGTAACCAGCGGCACGTTTGACGGCGTGCATCTAGGACATAAAAAAATACTTTCGCGGCTGAAAGAGATCAGCGCACAATCGGGCGGGGAATCGGTGGTTATTACATTCTGGCCGCACCCGCGAATGGTTGTTTCGGAGGATAGCCAGGGATTACAGCTGCTATCGACGATCGACGAGAAGATAGAGCTATTTGCTCAGCTTGGCATTCACCACCTGGCAATCATTCCTTTCACGAGATCATTTTCGGAGCTTTCTTCTGACGAATTCATCAAGCAGGTCCTGGTTGATAAAATTGGCACTAAAAAGCTGGTGATCGGCTATGACCACCGCTTTGGCCGCAACCGCGAAGGCAGTTTTGAATTCCTGCAAAAGAACTGTGCAACTTATGGTTTCGAAGTGGAAGAAATTCCCAGGGAGGATATCGAACATACCGCTATCAGCTCATCGCGCATCCGCAAAGCACTGGTGACCGGCCACGTGCATGAGGCCAATGAATTACTCGGCAGGCCCTATTCACTTTCAGGTACTGTGGTGAAAGGGAAACAACTGGGCCGCACGATCGGCTTTCCGACTGCGAACCTGCACGTGCACGAGTCGTACAAGCTGATCCCGATGAATGGCGTTTACGTTATTAATGCAATTTATGGTGAACAACGCTACCAAGGCATGCTCAACATCGGCGTGCGTCCAACCGTAGATGGCACCATCCGGACCATTGAAGCGCATTTATTTGATTTCGACAAAGAGATTTACGGCGAAGATCTGAACCTGGAACTGCTGCATTACCTCCGCCCGGAACGGAAGTTCGAAGGGCTGGACATGCTTGTGAAGCAGATTAATATCGATAAGGAAAACTCGCTCGTCTATTTCGGTTAAGAAGATCCATTTTTAGGTTTCGATACCCATATTATTGAAGCGTGCCTTTATCCGGCACGCTTTTATTGTTTAAGGGATATACGTAGAACAGGCATGCGCCACCCTTTGGCTGATATCTCAGCGCAGCAACAACAAACTCACTATGAAACACTACGACGCAATTGTAATCGGTGCGGGCCAGGCAGGTACGCCTTTGTGCAGAAAACTGGCCTCTTCGGGATTAAAAACTGCAATAATTGAAAAAAGATGGGTTGGAGGCACCTGTGTTAACGACGGCTGCTCTCCTACCAAAGCTATGGTCGCTTCTGCCAAGGCCGTGTGGTCGGCGAAGCATAATGAAACGCTGGGCGTTTCGGCGGGGGCTATTTCGATTGATTTCAAGAAGGTCATGAAACACAAGGACGACATTGTCCATACTATGCGCGGAAATTCGGAAAAACGCATTCTAGACACAAAAAACCTTGATCTGATCTACGGGACCGCACGCTTTTCCGGCCCAAAGGAAATCATTGTCACACTTTCCGACGGCGGCGAGGAAACCCTCAGCGCCAATCAGTTTTTTATCAATACCGGATTACAACCCGTCATACCCAAGATCGAGGGTATTGAAAGTGTGCCTTACCTGACCTCGACGACGATTCTCGAACTTGACAAAATCCCGGAGCACTTGCTCATTATGGGCAGCGGCTACATTGCGCTCGAATTCGGGCAGATGTTTCGGAGATTTGGCAGCAAAATCACCATTATCGAGCCCTCCGCGAGGATCATGAAGCGCGAGGATGAAGATATTGCCGCCGAAGTAATGAAGATCCTGGCAGAAGAAGACATTGAAATATTGACGGACAGTAAGGCCAAAAAGGTGGAGTTCACGGGTAGTCAAATTACTGCATGGATTGAATCAGGAAAAGACAAAAGGCAGATCACGTGTACGCATATGCTCATAGCGACGGGCAGGCGACCGCAACTTGCACACCTTAGCCCGGAATCGGCGGGTATTGCATTAGACGAGAAAGGTTACATTCAGGTGGACGATTATCTTGAAACCTCTGTCAAAGGCATTTACGCATTGGGCGATGTGAAAGGCGGCCCTGCATTTACGCATATTTCGTATGACGATTACCGGATTATCGTGAACAACTTGATCGAAAAGAAAAAAGCCGAAAGCATTCGCGACCGGCTGGTCCCCTATTGTATGTTCATCGATCCGCAGCTCGGCCGCATTGGCATTACGGAACAGGAAGCGAAAAAACAGGGCCTGGATGTTAAAGTGGCCGTCCTGAAAAATGATAGTGTTGCCCGCTCGATCGAAACAGGAGACGAACGTGGCATGATGAAAGCGGTTGTCGATGCAAAAACCGGCAAAATCCTGGGCGCGGCAGTGCTTGCAGAGCAGGGCGGCGAAATTGCAACCATTCTCCAGATGGCCATGATGGGCGGCATTACTTATGACAGGCTTATGAATGGCGTATTTGCGCACCCTACTTATGCTGAATCCCTGAACAACCTGTTTATGACCCTGGAAGGATGATCGCTTTCGCTTTTTTGTACGTAAATGGATCGTTTTCCTTCTAATTTATGTACAAAAAGAACGCGCAAAGACAGTTTGCAGCTCCTGAACCACCCAACTGTAACCGAGTATCATGATCGTTGCCGACCAAATCAGTAAGCATTTTAATGGTGTACAGGCAGTTAAAAACATTTCCTTCGAAGTAAAAGAAGGTGAGACGATGGTCCTGCTTGGTACCAGCGGTTGCGGCAAGACTACCACTCTCAAAATGCTCAACCGGCTGATAGAAGCAACTTCCGGAAGCATTTATATCAACGGGAAAAGTATATTTGAAGAAAACCCTGAATTGCTGAGACGTACTATTGGCTACGTTTCCCAAAATAACGGGTTGTTCCCGCATTTCACAGTCGCAGAGAATATTGCTGTCGTTCCGAAACTGCTGGGATGGAGCGCCCAAAATGTAGCAGACCAGACAGAGAAGCTACTCAACAGGCTCAAACTTCCACCTTCCGAATTCCTGAAAAAATATCCCGACGAGTTAAGCGGCGGCCAGAAACAGCGTGTTGCTGTCGCGCGGGCGCTCATTGCCGATCCGCCAGTGCTGTTAATGGACGAGCCGTTCGGCGCGCTGGATCCTGTAACACGGGCTGGTGTACGCAAAGAATTTGCTCAACTTCCCGAATTGAAGAAAAAGACGGTGGTGCTGGTTACGCACGACGTTCAGGAAGCATTGGAACTGGGCGATCGGATATGTCTCATGGATAAAGGCGAGATCGTACAGCAAGGCAGTGCGAAAGACTTGCTATTCAATCCGGCAAATGATTTTGTGCGCTCATTCTTCGACGAGCAACGATTTTTTCTCGAACTGAAAAATATTTTGCTTCGTGACGTATGGAATGCGTTACCAAATTCAAAAACTACGTCTAAATATAACCTGGCCCCGGAAAACAATCTCCTGGACGCGCTGGAAATACTGTCTATGAATGAATTAGATGAATTGACAGTGCAAAACGGGGATGAAATAAAAACGATCAACATTGCGGCTATCCATCAAGGGTATGGCCGGACCAGACAAAACAGCTAATGCAGGAACAGCAGAGCTTATGGGTTTTTATGGCACAGCAGTCGGGCAAGCTGTGGGAGCAGACAATGGCGCACATTGGGCTTACCTGCATTTCCCTGCTCATTGCGGTGGTTATCGGGCTGCCTTTGGGCATCTGGATAGCGCGGCAAAGCAAGGCGGCCTGGCTGGTGTTGGGCATTGCAGGCGTATTGCAGACGATCCCGAGCATTGCATTGCTGGGCTTTATGATCCCGCTGCTCGGAATCGGAGCATTACCAGCGATTACTGCATTGTTTCTCTACGCATTGCTGCCGATTATCCGGAACACCTACACCGGGATCACTGGCGTCGACCCTTCGGTAACTGAATCGGCACGGGGTATGGGAATGACAGCCCGCCAGGTCCTGGTTAGTGTTGAGTTGCCGCTGGCAATGCCGGTCATACTGGCCGGGATCAGGACCGCCACGGTGATCAATGTCGGTGTGGCTACTTTGGCGGCTTACATTGCGGCTGGCGGATTGGGTGAGTTTATTTTCGGAGGAATCGCCCTTAATAATACACAAATGATCCTTGCAGGCGCAATTCCTTCGGCTTTGTTGGCTATTCTGCTTGATTTTCTCTTGTCCTTGCTTCAAAAAACGGGTTTGAAAAGAATGCGAAAAGTGTCTGTGATATTGCCGGTGCTGCTACTGGCACTTTCTTCATTTTACCTGATACCAATATCTGGCGGTAAACTGCTGGGAGGTTTTACTCCGGAGTTCATGGGCCGTGAAGATGGTTATTTAGGGCTTAAATCGAAATATAAGCTGGATATACCTACTGTGGTGATCAGCGATGCGGTGATGTATAAGGCCGCATTTGAGAAAAAACTGGACGTGATCAGTGGTTATAGCACCGACGGTCGCCTGAAAGCATTCGACCTCATTACCCTGGAAGACGACCGCCATATTTTCCCTCCCTATTATGCCGCGCCGCTGATCCGTGTGGAAACTTTGCGCCGATATCCGGAGCTTCAAGCGGTGCTTGAACAACTTTCTGGATTTATCAATGACTCCCTGATGACGGATCTGAACTATCGCGTAGACTATCTTAAACAAACACCCGAAAAAGTTGCGCATGAATTTCTGATCCGAAAAGGGCTTTATAAAAGTCCGTTGAACGGAAATGCAGGCACTATCCGGCTTGGCTCCAAGATTTTCGCGGAACAGTATATTCTCATTCAGATGTATAAAGAGCTTATTGAAGGGAATACGGACCTGAAAGTGGTTACGAAAACCGGCCTGGGCGGCACTAAAATCTGTTTTGACGCACTGGCTAATAATGAGATCGATATGTATCCGGAATACACCGGCACCGGCCTGCTCGCTATCCTGAAAGCGGATAATAAGAAGCTGGCCGAGCTCGGCGGGAACCGGGAAAAAGTTTATGAATATGTCAAAACTGAATTCGCAAAACAATACAATCTCCAATGGCTCAAACCCATCGGCTTTAACAATGCCTATGCGCTTATGATGCGCCGTACGCAGGCACAATCCTTGAACATTCAAACCATCACAGATCTGAAAAACTATGCAACTAATGGAAACCACCGGCATTAGCGAAGCGTATAACAGTGTCAGAAAATATTCCGAACATATTTGCGAACCGCTTGAAACGGAAGATTTTGTGCCACAGCCAGTCGCGTTTGTAAGCCCTCCCAAATGGCATCTCGCACATTCGACCTGGTTTTTTGAAACATTTATACTGAAAGCATTCCAGCCGAGATACACCGTTTACGACCCTGATTTCAACTACCTTTTTAACAGCTACTATAACAATGTCGGGGAGCGCACCCTGCGCACCGACAGGGGAAATGTTACACGGCCGACCACGAAAGCTGTGTACGCGTACCGCCAATATGTAGACGCCAAAATGAACGAATTCCTCGACGGGATGACCGATCCGGAGGTGTTGGCACTCGTAGAACTGGGTTTGCACCACGAACAGCAGCATCAGGAACTGCTGGTAACGGATATCAAATACATTCTCGGACATAACCCCTTATTTCCCGTTTACCGGCCGGAAAGTAATCTGGTGGCAGGCAAAAACACTGAAACAGGTTTTTTGACTATTCCTGAGGGCGTTTACGACACCGGTTTTCAGGGTGAAGGTTTTTGCTTCGACAATGAACTAGGCAGGCATAAGGTCTATTTGCATGAATTTGAGGTCAGTAAAGCGCTGGTGACCAATGGCGAATACCTGGAATTTATGGAAGCTGGCGGTTACCGCGACTTCAATCTTTGGCTTGACGAAGGCTGGTCGTGGGTGAATGCGAATGCTGTGACTTCTCCGATGTACTGGCACCAGATTGATGGCGAGTGGCATTACTACACATTAGCCGGACTAAAAAAAGTTGATCCTGACGCCATTTTAAGCCATGTCAGTTTTTTTGAGGCCACCGCATTTGCTCAGTGGAAAGGAATGCGACTGCCAACCGAATTTGAATGGGAAATAGCCTCCGTAAACCTGGATTGGGGCCAGCGGTGGGAATGGACCAACAGCGCTTATCTGCCTTACCCCGGTTTCAGCAAGGCACCTGGGGCCGTGGGCGAGTATAATGGCAAGTTTATGATAAACCAGATGGTGCTGCGTGGCGCTTCGGTTGCCACTTCGCCCAAGCACAGTCGCAAAACCTACCGTAATTTCTTTCACACACATGAACGTTGGCAATACACCGGCATCCGGCTGGTGAAGTAACCATAGCGATATGACTGATACACAAACATTTGCAAGAGATATCCATAAGGGGCTATCCGCGCCGTTGAAACACATTTCGAGTAAGTACTTTTACGACGATATCGGCAGCGGTATTTTTCAGGACATCATGAAGATGCCCGAATACTATCCCACACCCTGCGAATTTGAAATCCTGTCGCTGCAAGGGGATAATATCATTGGAAAACTAAACTTTGACCGTCCGTTCCAGATCGTCGAATTTGGGGCGGGGGACGGCATCAAAACGCGGCAGCTACTGAAAAAGCTGGTCGAGCGGCAGGTGGATTTCACTTATGTCCCGATCGATATTTCTTCCAAGGCCATTGAAGAGCTGGAATCCAATATGTTACGGCATTTGCCCGGATTGCACATCAAGCCGATGATCGGCAACTACTTTTTGATGATGGAAGAACTGGCGGCTTCAAAAGTACCGAGCCTGCTTCTGTTTCTTGGAGGTAATATCGGGAATTACGAGCAACACGAGGTTGCCCACTTGCTCGCCGATTTCCGGAAATGTATGAACCCGGGCGACTACCTGCTTACCGGCTTCGACCTTCAAAAGAACCCGGCGACGATCCGCTGTGCCTACGACGATCCGCGCGGCATCACCAAGGCATTTAATATTAATCTATTACATCGCATTAACCGAGAATTGGGCGGCAATTTCAAAACCAATCAATTTGACTTCTATTCCCATTACAATCCCGTCAATGGAGAAGTACGGAGCTATCTGGTAAGCCTGGTCCCACAGAAAGTTCATGTACAGCACACCGACAAATGCTACGACTTCGATCGTCACGAGCTGATATGGACTGAATTATCCAAAAAATATACTCTGGCAGAAATTGAAGACGTCGCAACGGCAAACGGTTTCAATGTGGTGGAGCATTTTATGGATTGTAAAAATTATTTTACCGATAGCCTCTGGACCTTATAGGCGCTGCATTCGAAAAAAACGGGAGGCCGCAAATGCAGCCTCCCGTTAACGAGAACAATAAAACAATCTAATTATCAATTACTTGAAACGAATTTATTAAATCTGCTTTCTTTACCGTCGGCGGTTTTTTCCTGGTATAAAAATTCCAGTTTGCTTTCATCGAATTTAGCGAAGAACGCTTCCCAGGAAATTTGCTTCAGTGAACCTTCGCCTGAATAACCAGGGAAATCTATTCGTAAAATCCCTGCATCACCACCTTTACTGCTGGTGCCTTCCACCATGGCAGGTACACCGCCCCGCTTTTCGACCCATGAACGGATCGTGTCATGGTCCCGGGTTGAGGTTTGCGATTTGCTTGATGCCTGCGACTTACCTGATGTTTGGGATTTCGTAGAAGTCTTTGACTTGGTCGACGTTTGGGACCTGGTTGAGGTTACGGGCTTTTTAGTCGTTGACTCCGACTTGGCTTTGCTGGTGGTTTTGGAATCAGAAGCGCTGGTCGCCTTCTTTTTGGCCGGTGCTTCCTTGGTATTGCTTTTTGTAGTAGCCATGGTTTCAGTTGTTTAATTTATCACGACTATCTTCAAAAAGTGTGCCTCAACACGCATTTCAATTGTGTGTATTTATTTTGAAAATCATCAAAGATTAATCAGCTGACTTCTGCAATGCGCCTTTCAAACGAAAACCACAGACCCGAAATCCTGCCTTCTCCAGAGTAGCTTGCGAAATGCGGTTATGGATATTACAACGGGCAGCAGGTACCCGGCCCATTTCATATGCAATCTTTTTAAGCTCCTGGACAATCAGCGTAGCGTACCCTTGCTGCCTGAATTCTTCCCTTGTTTGCATGTAAAGGTCCGCATAAGGGATATTATAGTTAAGCATGATCCCGCCACTTGCCACGACCTCTCCGTTTGCCTCTATCACATAGTCGCTTTCGTCCCCCTCCATCGGATCATCATTGCTTCTTTTGCGGAATACGGCGCCCGTCAACGAAAAATTGGTTTGAAAATGATCTTCGAAAAGGATCGCCTCAGCAAGCGAGGTTTCGCAAAACCGGTACATCATGGTAGTGAGAAGCACGTCGTTACTCTGGCTTTCTATCCAAATTGCCTTGGTTACCTGCCTGAACTGATCGAACACCGTGCTCGCATATTTCCGGTAAGGCAGTGTGAGGTAAAATTCAAAGATGGTATCCCGGTCCTGTCGCCTGTCGGTTCCCCACACCGACCCGTAGCCGATGGCAACATCATCCAGTTCGAAAAGCCAGGTATCGGCCCAACCGTAATCGTGGCACTTGTTACATACGAACTGAAAATTGTTTTCATGCAGGAACATTGTGCGGAATGCCCCTATTTTTTCCAGGCCGGTTTTGGTAATGGTCAGTTGCATAGTGTGATTCAAATGGTGACATAAAGTAGTGTAATCAGGTCAGAAAAACTAATCTGCGACAGGAATTAAGTACCAATATTTGCAGCCAGGATTGTACGGGGCACATTGTGAAAAACACGTCAGGGTAACAAGATATGTTGACCCAAATAACCTTTTCACTGATCCCAAACCATTATGAGGTTTATCATTCCCTTTACTTTTTTTCTGCTATTAATTTCGTTTGGCACGGCTGATGCACAGCAAAGCCAGCCTCTTAAACTTTGGTATAAAAAACCGGCAACACAATGGGAAGAAGCATTGCCGATCGGCAATGGCGCCCTGGCTGCGATGATTTACGGAGGCGTCGCAACCGAGCAAATCCAGTTCAATGAAGAGACTTTATGGACCGGCGAACCGAGAAGCTACGCACATAAGGGCGCTTCGGCGCATTTAGCCACGATCCGCAAGTTACTCGACGAAGGAAAACAGAAGGAAGCCGAAGCGCTTGCCAACGCGGAGTTTATGAGTCAGCCGATGCGGCAAATGGCTTATCAGGCATTTGGGGACATTTATATCGATATGCCCGGTCATGCAAAATTCTCTAACTATAAAAGAGAATTGGACCTTGCTACTGCAACTGCAAAAGTGAGCTACGAGGCCAATGGCGTCGGCTATTCTCGTGAGGCGTTTGCCAGTTTTCCAGCCAAAACGATCTACTACCGATTGAATGCAAACCAAAAAGGTAAGCTAAATTTTTCCGTACGCGTGGACGCCATTCATGCGAAAAAGGAAATTAATACAACTGAAAATGAATTAATGCTTGAAGTCTATGTCGAAAACGGTGTACTGAGCGGCATTGCCCGTGTGAAGGTGACGACCGACGGTCAACTGAAATCTTCGGACGGCAAGCTGACGGTTGCAAATGCGACGAGCGCCACATTAATGCTCTCCGCCGCTACGACCTACGTCGACTACCAGCATGTAAATGGCAATCCCGCGGCCAAAACGGCCGAAATTCTCAGGAACGCACCCGCATTTGAGCCAGCGAGGAAGGAGTATCTGGCCGACTATCAGCAGCTGTTCAATCGTTTCTATTTGGATTTACCACAAAAGGCCAACGCCGCATTACCAACCGACGAGCGGCTGTCAAGCTTCAAAACCAACCCGGACGATCCTGCGCTGCTTGCATTATATGTACAATATGCACGCTACCTGCTCATCGCGAGCAGCCGCCCCGGCACGCATCCGGCTAACCTGCAAGGCAAGTGGAACCATAAGTTGAACCCCTCCTGGGACAGTAAATACACCGTTAACATCAATACGGAGATGAACTACTGGCCTGCGGAAATGACCAATCTGAGCGAATGCCATGAGCCGCTTTTTGCGATGCTCAAAGACCTTTCCAAAACGGGTGCCGAAGTGGCAAAAGAGCACTACAATGCCAATGGCTGGCTCGTACACCACAATACCGACGTTTGGCGCGGCGCTGCTCCTATTAATGCGTCAAACCATGGAATATGGGTTACTGGCGGCGCCTGGCTGAGCCTGCATTTGTGGGAGCATTATCGGTTTACCCAGGATAAGGAGTTTTTGAAAAATACGGCCTATCCGCTCATGAAAGGTGCGGCAACGTTCTTCCTGGATTTTCTTGTCAAAGATCCTAAATCAGGCTTCCTGATAAGTTCTCCGTCTAATTCGCCGGAAAACGGTGGCCTGGTGGCTGGCCCTACGATGGACCATCAGATCATCCGCGCATTGTTCAAGGCTTGTGCTGAAAGTGCTGCCATTTTAAATACAGATAAGGATTTCGCCGAAAAACTTAAAAATACTTCTGCCCAGATCGCTCCAAACCACATCGGCAAACATGGACAGTTACAGGAATGGATGACGGACATTGATGACACCACCAGTCATCACCGCCACGTGTCGCATTTGTGGGGCGTATACCCAGGCGAAGAGATCACGCCCCGCGCTACGCCGGACCTTACCAAAGCGGCGATGAAATCACTGCAATACCGGGGCGATGACGGCACGGGTTGGAGTCTGGCCTGGAAAATTAACTACTGGGCGCGGTTCCTGGATGGCGAGCATGCGTACACGATGATCCGCAAATTGTTCACTCCGGTTTATGATGCAGGGCAGAAAATGAGCGGAGGCGGCTCCTACCCTAACCTCTTCGATGCACACCCGCCGTTCCAGATCGACGGTAACTTCGGCGGCGCCGCCGGTATATTAGAGACGCTGGTACAAAGCCATTTGAACGAACTTGATATTTTGCCCGCATTGCCCAAAGCTTTGCCCGATGGTCATTTAAAGGGACTTTGCGCAAGGGGCGGCTTCGAAATATCCATGGAATGGAAGCAAGAACGGCTTACCGGGCTAAATATCCTCTCCAAAGCTGGTAATGTGTGCAAGATCAGATATGGAAGTAAGACCATTTCGGTGCCTACTACGAAAGGTAAAACCTATCGCTTTGATGGCAATCTGGTGCTGTTGAAATAAATTTTTAGTTTTTATGCGATGCCGAAAATCCTGCTGACATACTGCTGTCACTGGGCGGTGTTTAGTTTGTAATGCAATCAAACAAAAACATAAAAACCTTTGACATGGAAACTAACAACATCGCAAACGAAATCGCCACAACCACATCCGTTATCTCTTCTGAAGCGCTATTGGCACACTGGCAGGGACATCGCAAGCTTAGCCGCAAGGTTATTGAGGCATTTCCTGAGGATCAGTTTTATACTTATTCGATTGGTGGTATGCGCACTTTCGCCCAGTTGACAATGGAGATGATCGGCCTGGCAGCACCAGGTATCCGCGGCGTCGTATTCGGCGACTGGACTTTCACTGAGCCTGTCCTCGATTCGTCTACACCGGCACCGGCTACTAAGGCCGAAGTCCTCAACCTTTGGGACCTGGTAACCGAGTACATCGATCATTTGTGGCCACAGATACCGGCGCAACGTTTTCAGGAAACTGAGGCTGCATTCGGACAATATGAAAATACGATCATCGGCACCATTCTTTACCTGATCGACAACGAGATACACCACCGTGCGCAGGGATATGTGTACCTGCGGGCACTGGGTATCGAGCCACCGTTCTTCTGGGACAGATATTAAGAAAGTGAATTAATATCCGTTATTACGCAAAATCAATATCCCCGTCCTGGAAGAATATCCGCTGAATGCAGGCGGTTATTTCCCGGGCGGGGATATTTCTGTATCAGGGAGAGATTTTTTTGGAATGGTTTTAGTGCATAACTTAGCGAGTCTGAACACCATGGTTCCCACTGTTTTTAATCTCTATGCCGCACATGAAATTCCAGCATCTTTTAGTATTTGTTTCAATAAGCACAGCCGTCGTTAATAGCCACGCCAGCGCCCAATCCAGAACACAACCCGTTCCTACCGGCCAGGTTCCTAAGGCATATACGGGCCAACAGGCGAATCCTAACGCCTCTTTTCAGCCCAAACCAACCGGACAGATAGCGCCAGAAGTACCCGGACAACCGCTTGGTACCATTGCGCAACCGGCACCGACAGGACAAATACCGAAGGCTCCCGTGCAGGATTTAGGATTTGAAGTGAATTCCAGACCAGTTACCCAGCAGGGCATGGTTCCCAAAGTGAATACAACGCAGGACCCGCGCACGATGCCTGAACGTTACCAGCCAGCCAGCACCAATCAGCAACAGACCATTTCGAAAGAGCAAATGGACCAGGTTATCGAAAAATGGGAAACATTGCCTCCACCGAATGGCAATGCATCGCCGGCAACACCAACGTCCGGAACTTCTCAACAGTCGCAGAGAACACCAGGGGGACAAAGCGCTACCGGTACTTCCAAAACACAAACAGGAACTGCAACGCCACAGGCTCAACAATATCAGAGTACCACACCTTCGGGTAGCAAACGTGTAGAGCCAAGGCAGTAAAAGCAAATCCGGCTTTGGCACAATCACACCCGTAAATTGTCCTATACTCCCTCCCAAAAAGCGGGAAGACCGCCGTACATTTGTAACAACACTTCATAGTCCGGTGACATACCGGTCAGAAAAACGGGTCATATGAAAACCTTTTATGCCGTGCTAGCCAATTCACTGGCGGCGGCACTCACCAACACATTTGTCTGGTTTGCCGTAACATTCTGGGTTTATCTTGAAACCAAGTCTGTTATGGCCACCTCTATTATGGCCGGTGTCTACCTGGCCACCGTAGCGATTTCGGGCCTTTTCCTCGGCTCCCTTGTTGACCGCTACCGGAAGAAAACCTCCATGATGATTTCAGGAGTGGTCACATTGATACTTTATGTCATAGCGCTGGTCATTTACCTCAGCACGCCGACAGAAGTTTTCAAAGACGATTCGAGCATCAATCTTTGGCTGTTTATCACCGTGTGCCTTTTCGGCGCGATCACCGGCAACATCCGGACGATCGCATTGTCAACCGTCGTCACCATTCTGATCGAAGAGGATAACCGGGACAAGGCCAATGGAATGGTGGGAACAGCAAACGGCGTGTCGTTTCTCGTCGCGTCGATTTTTAGTGGTCTGGTAATCGGGTATATGGGGGTATTGTGGATGCTCGTGCTCGCAATCGCATTGACCGTGCTTGTTATCCTGCATTTACTCACCATCTCAATTCCGGAAAAAGAAATCGTGCACACTGCCGAATCCGGTTCGCAGCATATTGACGTGAAGGGAACAATAGCCGCGGTGAGCGTGGTGCCTGGCCTTTTCGGACTGATCTTCTTTAATACATTCAACAATTTCCTGGGAGGCGTATTCATGTCGCTCATGGACGCTTACGGTCTTTCGCTTGTTTCTGTTCAGGCGTGGGGAATTTTGTGGGGTGTGTTAAGTCTGGGTTTTATAGTGGGCGGGTTGGTGGTTGCTAAAAAAGGTTTGGGAAAAATGCCTCTCAAAACCCTATTTGTTTCCAATATCATCATGTGGGTAATCTGTATCATATTTCCCATGCAGGCATCCATCGTGCTGCTTGGCACGGGTATGTTCGGATATCTGTGCCTGATCCCAGTTGTAGAAGCTACGGAACAGACCATTCTTCAAAAAGTGATTCCTCCTGAGCGTCAGGGACGGGTTTTTGGTTTCGCACAAAGTATCGAGCAAGCCGCTTCACCGCTCACGGCGTTTATGATCGGACCCATTGCCAAATTTATATTTATACCCTTCATGACCACCGGGGCAGGTGCGCAATGGATCGGTTCCTGGTTTGGGACCGGCACAGACCGCGGGTTAGCACTTTTGTTTATAGTAACCGGCATTATCGGCCTGATCGTCACGCTGATAGCCATGCAGTCTGATGCCTATCAGAAGCTGTCGCTGGTTTACAAAAAACCACAGCCCGAATACGATGAAGACGCGATAGGCCAGCCTACACAGGCCTAGTCGTTAGCTTTTCAGCAAGTTTTTTTCATTCAGCAATCTAAATGCATTAATCATGTTTGGACAAACCAAAACATTCAGTGGATTTTCGGTAGATGATCTGCAAAAGGCAAAACAGTTTTATGGGGAAACCCTGGGACTGGAAGTATCGCAGGAAGACGAGATGCCTGTCCTGAAACTGCACATTTACGGAGGTTATGAGGTTATTCTTTACGAAAAACCTAACCATCAGCCTGCTACATTCACTGTGCTGAATTTTCCGGTACAAGACGTAGAGCAGGCAGTTAAAGATCTTAAATCCAAAGGAGTACAGTTCGAAAGTTACGACTTCCCCGGGTTAAAGACCGACGATGACAATATTCTAAGAGGTAATGGCCCCACCATCGCATGGTTCACCGATCCTGCCGGGAACATCCTCTCAGTCATTCAAAAATAACATTTCGATTAACCTTTAACCTTCAACTTGACAAAATCATGATCACAGCAAAAAGCCAGAAACTATACAGCGTCATCGCGCTGTACGACATGCAGACGACCTATTTCCGCTTCGTGCTGGAAAACATTTCCGACGATGACATCCATAACAGACTGGATACCAAAGCGAACCACATTGCCTGGCTGACCGGCAGTTTGGTAGAGCAGCGTTATGATATGGCGCGCAGGCTGGGCGCTGATGTGCAGCAACAAGCCAACGAACTTTTCCGCGATAACAAAGGCGTTCAGGACGGTGTAACGTACCCTTCGCTGGATGTTTTCCGCGAGGACTGGGAAACCATTACGCCGATCCTACGGGACCTTCTTGACAATCTTGACGACGACCAGCTGGAACAAAAGATCGAAATGGGACCCGATTTTTCTATGTCGTTGTTTGAATTGATTACTTTTGTGAGCTATCGCGAAGCCAACATCATCGGCCAGATAGCCCTGTGGAGACGCCTGCTTGGATATCCGGGTATGCGCTATATGTAAGCGGGCCGGGCGGGAAGCATCAATGACAAAATGAAGATATTCCAGCAAACCATACATCTGAAAGAACGCCGGCGCGGATTCCACCTGATCACGGGCGAGATTATACACTCGCTCCCGGAAATGGGTGAAATCCGCGCCGGCATTTGCCAGGTTTTCATTCAGCATACTTCCGCCTCGCTAACCATTAATGAAAATGCCGATCCGACAGTCAGGAAGGATTTTGAAATGTATTTCAATAAAAATGTCCCCGAAAACGACCCCGACTATCAGCACGATTACGAAGGATCCGACGATATGCCGGCTCATTTGAAAGCATCCATTCTCGGAAGTTCCGTTACGGTGCCTATCCGCAACGGCAAGCTTGCCCTCGGCACCTGGCAAGGCATTTACCTTTGCGAACACCGGGATCAGGGCGGTTCCAGAAGCCTCGTGATAACAGCGTGGGGCTCTTAGTTAACGCTTCTTGTGATATTTAACAAAGCGTCGTCTATATTATTAAAAGTAGAAGACATATTATAAGTATCGGCCATTTGCGAATATCAGGCGACTAGCTCCACTGTCTCAAAGTGTCCGAATAGGGGCTCTCATTGATGAAAACGGATTCGCACAAGGCGATATCATTCAGGAAAGTGTCGCGATGCCCGCACTCATTTACTAAGCCATTTGAAAGATATTGGTAAGATTTCAGCTGATCCAGGCAAGATATTACCATTGCTTTTTTTGCCCCACAAGAGAAATTGAAATCGCATCGAAGTGCATAACGGATCATGTCCAGATCCAGAAGGCCCGTCCTGAATTCTCCCTGATAGCCTCCGCCAACGTTAGTTTCCAACTCGTTATTGGTCAGTTGAATCGGGTATTGCTCAGCTGACATCCAGCCGTTCCCATGTCTGGTCTGATAACAACGCGTGAGGTAATAAACGTTTGCATTGCCATCCGGGGTGTTGCGGTTAATGATCGCAAATGCATTTTTGCTGGTGGTATTGGATCGGGTCATGTTTGGAAAAACGCCGAAATCCATGTCGAGCAATACTCCTTGTCCGCCCTCGAAAATCATATTTTGATAGCCGGAAGCGAACAATTCGGATTCTGTTAGCAAATGCACAATAGAGCGCGAAGTCTCAATATCTTCCAGGAACTTTTCGATGCCGATTGTTTCGAATTCCAGCGCTTTGAGGCAACTGTTTATCCCCTCGTTTTTAAATTTCTCACGGTAATAATTCCTGATCGCTTCCAGTTTCTGAGTTGCGATTGACGGATAGAAAAGATCTTGCGCAAATAGCTTACAAGGCCCCTGGTTACGTTCCATGCAGGCACCAAATCCGACTCCAACGGTCCCATGGAGCAGATTTCCGGCGTCGTTGGTATTGTAAAACTTGTCAAACGGCGTCACCACCATTGCCACTGGATCAACAAAAAGGTGTGGCGAATAGCCCAGGTCCATAAGCGCCTGATGCTCCCTGACAATCCCCGTCGGATCGACAGTACAAAATCTGGAAAAGAAAGTCGGGACATTCCGGAGCGTGCCGGAGCCGAAATTGGAGAATACATGAGACGTCCCGTCACGCAGCCTCACTGTGTGTCCGCACTGGTGCCCGCCGTTATACCGGATCACGACGGGCTTGTCCAATGTCGAGCAAAGATAATCTGTAAAGACCCCCTTCCCTTCGTCCCCATAGCCGAGCCCTGTAACAATATGGTTGCAGGCCATCAGAGCGCAATAATACCCGTCCGCCCGTGGTCTCTTACAACCAATGAATCCTTGACTGCCACCAGCGCATTGGCAACAGACTTTTTAGTTTTAGAATCAAAACCGTTCATCGCCGCGTCCAGATGCACACCTTTTACAAGCGATACCGTGGTCGCGATCAGTTCCGCGATATTATTTTGATCCTGTAAAATCAGAAACCGCTCGCCCAGCAACGTTTTCCACTGAGAAAACACACTGTAATCATTGTGATAACTTCCCTCATTGGCATGAATATGAAAGACTTCGTAAGCCCGCCGCGCTTCGCCCAAAAGCGAGGATGCCGTGAGATCCTCGCCACCACGGAAGCCAACTTTTGCATTCAGCGTGTCGTTGGCCATCTCCTCATGAAAACCTTCATCTCCTATCGTGAACAAAAACCCTTTCTTTTGCCGCTTCTCAAACGAATCCGTTGAGGTATGCCGCGCAGCGAAGTACCAAGCCAGCGGATAGCTTTCCTTGTTCTGACCGCCGCCTCCGCGCTCTATAAAAATTTTGGATAAACAATCGTCCAGCTCGGCTGTTCCGGATTCAAACTGCCCTACCTGCAAGGGATAATCATCCGAAACATGATCGCCGATAGCCATGAACATGATCTGCGGATCAAGAATACCGTTACTGATGAGTGTATTCATCAGCGCGCCGAGTTTATTTTTGATCAGGTTTTCAGGAATAATACCCATTGAACCAGTAACGTCCAGCGCTACGATGACAGGGACTGTATCGGGATGCAGTGCCGAATCCCGGGACTCGCGAACATCCACATTCAAAGGCGACAGGTCCGGGTGGATAATGCCCTCCTTATTTTGAGTAAAATTGTCATCCATCGATCGCATGCTGCGAATCTTGCTCACGCCGTCATATGCATCTTTACTCCATGTTGAATACCCCATTATTTCAAATATTTAAGTGTATGAATTGTTTTGGAAAGTTTTTGTCGAGCATCGCCCGGTATTTTTCGTAGCAGTCCAGAGAATCGTGATCGCTACTCAATAGAAAATTGACAAAGTCCTTATTGTGCGTTTTGATGAGGGCTGTCCCAAGTCCGGACCCGTCGCCCAGGAGGTAGGCTCCTACCCGCTTCACCATTTCAAGATCGGCATGTTCCGTGGCTGTCTTTGTCCGGAAGATATCGTCGGGATACCAATGTCGCCACGCCGCGGAGACGGTATTTACTCGCTTACCCAACGGCGTCACGTGATAAAAACCTGTAACACAAATCCCGTGGGTCTCGGGAAGTAAAAATAGATGACCAGGGACTAGCCCCATATGGGCCTGTCCGGTTTGCCGGTGCAGTTGCATGCAAAATTCAAGAAGCCGGCTGACCACCCAGTTCACATGCTCCTGCGCTAACGTCATACCCACAAGCGATAACGCTCGATGCTGGAATACCAATTTCTGATCCCCCTCCCACGCGTAAGGCATGTACTTTTTGAGATGGGGTGATGCGATGTTGTAAATCAACTGTTGCTGGGTTCGTCCAAAATCGATGACGTTCTTCTCCCCGTAGTAGCAAAGCCAAAAATCATTTGTTCTGAAATTTCCTGAATCGTCGGATAGGATCCAGCCATTTTTGAATTGTTCGTAGAGCCTGAGTACCTTGACCGTAGCGTCCGCCGCCGAGGGATGCGAGGATTTGTCCGGATGAATGATTTTGAGGATACTTCTGTAACTGACTTCATCGCCCTCCGGTGAAACCAGCTGACCGAAATGCACCGCTTCCAACACCTGATTAATCATTTCCACATCGTTCATTAACATAAATGCATTTTGATTCCGGCCAGACAAAATTTTGATATTGACAAGATACCGCATTCAGGAACTTAACGGTTTGGTAATGATCCAGTGGGTATTAAGGCTTACCAACCGGTTTGGGACGTGCGGATAGATTGTCACAATCACCCCCTGATTATGGCGCAAATCACATGCGTTTTTCTGATTTAATCCCGCTTAGTTTGTATCATCCAAACAGGCCATTTGGGAAGGCAAACAAATGGCTTATTGATCTATTCCTTTTATCAACTTGTAGCAACATGATAGAAGTTTTCAAAACCAACGTACAAAAAGAAAGTCAGGCTGATTTACTGATCGACCTGATCAGCCTGGCATTTATAGACTACCGGGCAAGTTTTGATCTGGAAGATTGTGACAAAGTTTTGCGCGTGGTTTCACGGCAACCAGAGATCTGCTGCACGAGTGTAATCCGGCTGCTGGAAGATTTCGGATATCATGCCGAAGTGATGGATGAAGGTATTGAGGAACGTATACCTGTTCTCGTTCCACCCGCTGTTGCATTCAGTTTTACAACAAACACTAACAATCAACCTAATCACCTATTCCAATGAAAAAGACAAAAATCATCTTTTGGGTTACCACAGGACTGTTATCGGCAATGCTTGGTATCGGTGCCGTTTATGATGCTATTTCTGCCAAAGAAGCGGTAGATCACGTCACCCGCATTGGCTATCCCGCCTACATTGTGCCGTTTTTGGGTGTTGCGAAAATACTCGGCATTATCGCCATTCTTGTGCCGAAGTACCCCAGACTTAAAGAATGGGCTTACGCAGGGATCACATATGACCTCATAGGCGCTTTTTACTCCCATATTGCTTTCGGCGATGGTCCCGACATGTGGGCCGGGTTTCCTATCGGCTTTGTCTTAATCGCGGTGTCCTATATCTACTATCACAAATTGCAACGGGAAACAGACTACGCGATTGCCGGACCGGCGGCAAGCCACTTCACCAATTAAACAAACAGAGCCATGTCAAAAATCAGACTTCAAAAAACAGTTACTATTCACGCCCCGCGGGAAAACGTTTGGCGGGTGTTGATAGACGATTTTTATACACGACAATGGTATGCCGCATTCAGTCCGGGTACACATGCCATCACAGATTGGAAAACCGGAAGTAAGGCGCTTTTTCTGGACGATAGCCGAAGCGGTTTGGCAGGAATCGTCATGGTAAATGAGCCGTATCACGAACTCTCGCTCGAATACAAAGGGATTATTACCGACGGTGCCGAGGACTACGAGAGCGATGAAGCAGTAGAAATGGCTGGCTTTTTCGAGTCGTACCGGCTCTCAGAACAGAACGGGGCGATAAAACTGAACATTGCCTGTGACGTTACTAACAAATATCTCGAAGTAATTTCAGAGGCATGGGACCAGGCATTGGACATGATCAAATCAATGGCAGAAACAAAAACCACCGACAATATGGATAGGCGTCAACTTCTTTTGGACCTCGATCAGAACGAAATCGATTTTTGTGAGATCCTCTCAGCGTTTGAACCGGAGCAGTTCAATATCGCACCGTTTGAAGGCAGCTGGACAGCAGGTCAGGTTACGGAACATATTATGCTGGCCGAGCAGGGAATACCCGAAACGCTGCTCGGTTCTACGTCAGCAACCGAACGGGCTGTGGATGAACTTGTACCGGTGATCGAATCCATATTTCTGGATTTCAAAGCCAAATACAAATCCCCTGAATTTATTATCCCGTCCTCCGGGCCTCACGACCAGCTGGCAATGCTGAAGACATTCAGGGAGCAGCGCGTCAACATAAGGAAAATTGCCGCGAACGAAGACCTGAGCGTAACCTGTACTGATTTTGCATTCCCACAAGTAGGTGAACTGACGCGTTGGGAATGGCTTCAATTTGTATTATGTCATTCCAAGAGGCACGCACACCAGTTGCGCAACATTTTTGAAAAAGTTAGTGTGGAGATCGAGAAATAGTGTATCAAAGATTGATAACTTGCGGGTTCATGTTAGTATCAAATTGATCAAATCAATGTTCCGTTGCTTAGTAATCCTTCTTTTGTTTTTCACGGCCACTTCCGGCTTTTCACAATCGGTGTCCGGCGCGAAGAAAATCGCCCCTTTTCAGATCCGGCTCACGAATGGCCAGCAGTATACATCCAGTCAGCTTGCGGCAGGGCCCGTTGTGTTAATTTATTTCTCGCCCGATTGTGATCATTGCCAGGATTTCACCAAAGATCTTTTGAAAAATTATAATGTTGTGGCTAATAAGCAGGTGGTAATGGTCACTTTTCAGTCCATGGAAATGCTCAAACCGTTTGTAAGTCAATACAGCCTTGGCACCTATCCGAATTTTAAAGTAGGTACGGAGGGTACATCTTATCTGGTGCAGCGTTATTACCAGATCCGCTCATTTCCCTATATCGCCATTTATGACAAAAAGGGCAATCTCGTCAGGACCTTTGAGGGTGAGCAGCCTCATGCGGAAATATTCAAAGCTTTGAAGCAGATTTAAAAAGCTGATCTACTCCGGCCTTTTAACTTCCTTCATAATCTCCTTCACATAACTCACTTTCACATCCGCGAGGGAGGCAATTTCAATGATGTCCATTTTAGTATTCAAAAGCAGGTTGGTAACAAATGTCTGCCTGCTTTTTTGTATTCCCTCTTCAATACCTTTTTCTAGTCCTTTTTCAAGTCCCTTCTCAATACCTTTCTCAAGTCCTTCCTCTAAGGCCTCTTCCCTCGCTACCAATTTGATTGCTTCTATAATTCCCATGACCTGTTTATCTCCGGTTAGGTTACTGACCTCGTTATCGAATTTACAATTTATTTCAGAGTTTTCAATGTAAAGGAAGGTTTTCAAAAAGAAGAGAAAACGCCTTGTCCGTTCCAGATCATACTGGTTGTGCTTTATAAAAGCCCTGGCAATCTTTAAACGTTGCTCTCCCAGTTGAAGATCCGACATTTTGTGGGCACTATGAGCCTTTTGAGCAGCCAGCACAATCAAAGCAAAGGGGTTGTTCATTTCCAGTAGCTCAGTCTCTGACTGGTCGAAGATCTGGTAAACATTGAACCGGTACTTTACAGAAGTTCCGAGAAACTGATATTCGAAATCTGAGCAACCAGTTTGGTTCTTTCCTCCCGTAAAAACGGCCAATGCGGAAACAGGGACATCATACCGGTCGAAAATCCGGTAAAAGTATTGAAACATCCTCCTGCCAAAATTCACATCATTTTGCGCCTGGACTTCGATATGGACCAACATCCACTTTTCCAGACCATCAAGCAGATGAGTCTTGACAAGCATGTCCACGAACCGGCTCCCACCTTTCGCTTGCAGCTCCGGAAAGAGTTCCAGCAACTCTTTGTCCATAAACTCGAATCCGCGGTCCAAATCAAATATCAGGTCCGCTTCGGCAAAAAAGAACCGCAGCAAATCTGGGAATGCCTCTTCGAGTGCGCCCTTCAGCAGTATGTCGTTTTTCCTACGCATACCGCTAAAATAGGCGGTTAACTCTTAAACATTTCGTCGTAATGAGCAGACGACGCCAGGATACCCCCACTCTCAGAGTAAAATGATTTATCGGTCAAATACACTCCTTTCTGTGTTTTGGTCCAACTGCCGTTTGCCATCGGATGGAACGTTACTAATTTGTCCCAATTCTTATAATATTGATGGCCATTGGTCTCCTGTAATCCCACGGACATGCCCGGAAACGGTTGTAAACGTGCGGCGACGTTCTTGTTCCAGTCTACCAGAATTGGGTTAACGGTGAGGTCGGCGCAGAAGCAGGGCACTTTCTTTTCATACGCGTGCTGAGTAATTTTCATGGTCATGCTCAATGTCTTGGCAATGGCCTTCACCGCAATGGCAGAGTAACCTAATTCAATGCGATGCGCGGCGTCTTCCACTGTGTGTGCGCTCTCGTCCGCAGCTACCCGCACACCCAAATCACCCACGAAAGTCTCGTTACTCTCTTCAAATGGCTCTTCAATCA
Organism: Dyadobacter sp. MSC1_007; assembly: GCF_023667495.1. Taxonomy (GTDB): domain Bacteria; phylum Bacteroidota; class Bacteroidia; order Cytophagales; family Spirosomataceae; genus Dyadobacter. Next base: position 288,084 of record NZ_JAMOZL010000006.1, on the reverse strand, counting down.
CGGCTATCTGATCAAATGCGCCGATCTTTTTGGCATGGTCCAGAAACCGGAGCAGTGTTTCCTTCTTCTCGTACCGTCCATTGGCGTCAAAATAGTAGGGTATCTTGCCGTTTTTGGTATAGGGAGTCTCATAATGCCCGATCGCCTTGTGTACGGCCGTCAGGAACGCGATGTCCTTTTCGATCATCTCCTGCTGCGTACCAGCTGCCCCGGTTTTCAGTTTCAGAATAAAATACCCTTCATCGGCAGCCTGCTTGATCTTTTCGGCAGAAGTCCCGACGCTGAACGAAGGAATGCTGGCCACTTTCTCATGCCGATATGACAATCCCGGCCGATACGCGGCAGGAACCATTTCGTCAAACTGCTTCATATTATTCTCCTGCGCATACAGAAGCCAGGCCGCGTTGTCCACGCAGACAAGCGAGTTCAACGCAAAAGTCTTCCTGAGATCCGGATTGCCGGTTATTTTCTTTCCATACGCCAGTACTTCCGGCAAAATGTCGTCCAACAGTTGCACCGGATCGGTGAAAGACGTCCCTTTGATCATTTGCAATGCCCGCTCGCTCATTGCGTACATCAACGCATTGCCCGCACTTTCGGAATGCGCCGCAAATACTTTTGAATCCGACCATAAAACGCCTTGCGTTCCCAATCCAACCTTCCGGATACCTGACTCTGATTCCAGCATGGCAACGGCCTGCCAGCTATCGGTGATGGCACTTCCTTTGAAACGATAGGGATTGAGCGGTTCCCTTTCGAAATTGGAACTCACATTTTTGATCGTGATTTTTTTCACAGGTTTAGCAGGAATAGCGTTAAAGAAATCATTGTTCGCTGCGAATACACCAGCGCCAGCCATCATACCAGCACGGTTCAGGAAATCCCGTCGCGACAAATTGGAAAGTTGTTCAGAAGACATAGTTAGTAGTTTGCATTTAATGCATAAGACTCTTCTGTGCGCTACTACCCTGACCCTTTCCTGAATTTTCCAAAAAACTTGTAACGAATTCGTCATCTATCAAATGCGGATAGGCCTGCCTCACCCGCGTAATCTCTTCTGCCTGTCCCGGCGAAAGGTTCTCGTTCGGGTTCAGCGTCCAAATGCCTTCCATCAAGCCTTGTCGCCTCAGCACCTCGTGTACGCCGGTGATGCAGCCGTGAAAGTTGTGTGCGGGGTCAAAAATGGCGGCATTCATGTCCGTTACAGCGATATTGGTCCGCAGCATTTCCTCTGCATTAACATAGCCGCCCTCAACCGATTCCTTGATTGAAGCCAGCAAGTGAACCGCCTTTTCCGTCCACACCGCCCAATGCCCTAACAATCCGCCAACAAAGCGCTTTTCAACGGTTTTTTCTCCAATATCAAAACGATAAGGAGTCAGCAGATCGGCTACAATGTTATCGTCGTTGCCGGTATACAATGCAATATCGTCGCGCCGGTGCGAATGGCACACTGCGCGTGCCACGTCCAATGTCTGATAGCGGTTGAATGCAGCCACTTTGATCGCATACACCCCCGGAATGTTGGCAAACTGCCGCCAGAAATCGTAGCTGTATACACGCCCGCCGATAGCAGCCTGCAAGTAAAACCCGAACACCGGAATAATGCCCGCGATGGTTTTAATGTGTTCAATAATTTCGGATTCAGGTTCATCGCGAAACGCGGCCATACTGACGAGTCCAAGATCATAACCATATCTAACCGCTATTTCAGCCTCTTTTGTTGCCTGTGCTGTCAATCCGCAAATTCCTGCAACCTTGATGAACGGCCTGTCCAATGCAGCTTTCTCAATCTCGTCCGCAGTAATGGCCAGGACTTTTTCAAACAGGTTTACTTCCGGATCGCGAATTTCGAATTGCGTGGTATGGACGCCAATGGCCACACCGCCTGCACCACTCGCCATATAATAACGTGTCAGTCGGCGCTGCCGGTGCTCGTCAAGTTGCAGGTCGCTGTTCAATACCAACGGGTGCGCCGGAATGACTGTCCCTTCAAACAGTAGCTTCTTTATATCTTCTTTAAGCATTGCTTTCAATATTTTTATTAAACCTCTTCTAACCGTCCGTTACTTTAAAATTGCCCTTTTCGCTCCTGAAAATGCGTCGGCTTATTAATGGTCCTGCCGCCTTGTTGTAACCACTGCGCAGTAATGCCGATCATTTCCTTCAATGTAGTGCGGGGATAGCCGAACAGCCGGAATGATTCGGCAGCATTGCTCAGTAAAGCCGTCGGTTGTTCTTCATTCACGAATTTAGGTTCGATATTGAATATACGTCCAAACTCTCCTGCCAGCCAGCGGAGCGGCAAGGTTTCAGGCCCGGTAATGTTCAGGATTTTCGAAGGTGACTCGCAATGCAACAGCGAACGGATCGCCATCTCATTGGCATCTCCCTGCCATATCACATTCACATGACCTGTGCTAAGATCGATCGGCTTGCCAGCCAGCACCGATTTCGCCACTTCAAGCAGTACACCATATTTAAAATCAATAGCATAATTCAAACGGTAAATGAGTAACGGCGTGCCGTAGACCGATGAAAAGTATTGGAACAACCGTTCACGACCCAGGCACGACTGCCCGTATTCACCAACCGGGTCTGCACGAAGTTCCTCAGTTGCACCGCCGGATGCTACCGGAGTAAATGGATAGACATTTCCTGTCGAATACACCACAATGCGGGAGTTGCGAAACTTTTCGGCCACGCGCCCAGGCAGGTAAGTGTTCATTGCCCAGGTGTAAGGTTCATTGTTGGATGTGCCAAACTTCGTACCGGCAAGGTAAAGGACGTTTTCCACCTCCGACAGGTTTTGCAACTGATGGTCGTCCAGAATATTAGCGGCGATCGTTTCGATACCTTCGCTATTCAATTCCTCCCTCAGTCCCTCCTCGCTAAACCGCGAAACGGCGATCACGCGCTTGGTCAATCCGGCCTTCTCAATGGCTTGTATAGCCAACCGGGCAATGCTGGGGCCGATTTTTCCTCCCGCACCCAGGATCATAATATTGCCCTGAATGCTTTTCATGTCTTCGATCAACGCCGTAGACGGCGCTAGCCATTGTTCTTCCAATGATTCAATATTGTTCATCTTATTTAAAAAGCGGATTGTTGAAAAATAACTCCTTAACATTGACCAGCGCCAATGCGAAAATGATCAGTAACCCCAGGCCTGCGAAGATTTTCACAAACGGTTTATTGACTTTTTCTCCCATAATGCGGGCATCATTGGCTACGAGGTACATGGCCGTGCCGATAAATGGCACCACAAAAATGGTCACGCTCTGCGCGAAGACGATCAGTTCGAGCGGCAATTTCCCGAAACGTATCGCCACAAAAGCGCCGATCACCATCACTAGCGCCACCAGGTAGCGCACCTGTTTCGACGAAAAATTACTTCCCAATCCCAACGCATCGCCCAGTAGCGTGCCGCCGACCGATGCATTTCCAATCACAGAAGAAAATGCAGCCCCGAAAAGTCCGATCAAAAAGAATGCGGATGCATTGGCGCCAAAGAGCGGCTCCAAGGCCTTAGCCATATCAGATGCCGAGTTAACGGCTATCCCCTTTGGTTTCAGGATCGCTGCCGCGCAGACAATGACGATGAAGCACATTACGCCGAGCAATATAATCCCCGTATTACTGTCATTTCGGCCATGCCGCACTTCCGGGTTGATCCTGATCCGCTCCTGAATGAGGTATGCCTGGTACAATGCGCCCACGATCGAGAAGCACGACGCTGTAAATGCGATGATCAGCCCGAGCGAGCCCTCGGGAACCTGGGGAGTTACCAGCCCTTTTGCCATTTCGGCGCCATCAGGCTTAGCCCAGAAGAAGGTGGTGATAAACGAAAACAGCATTACCACGATCAGAAAGATCATTGTCTTTTCCAAAACCGGATAAAAACTCCTGAAAAACAGCAAGCTGATCGCCAATGCATTAAAAAAGATGATCCACGGCACCGGCGAGGTATGAAAAAGCTCTCCCGCCGCAATACCGACACCCACCGAGTTGCCAGCCTGAAACGAGGTGGCAACCAGGAACACCCCGATGCCCATTGCGACCGCCGCAGTTTTCCCCCATTTTTCACGCACCGTGGCGAGCAGCGACTGCTCGGTAGCCACGCCGATCCGCGTTGCCATACCCGTAAAAATGGCCATAAAGAAAATAGCCACAGCGACCAGCCATAGCAGCGAGTAGCCATAGATCGCTCCCATTTTGGAAGTAATGGTCAACTTGCTGGGGCCAAAAACGAGCGCGGCGGTGATCATGCCGGGGCCGAGCGATCGCAACCACTTCATTAAACTGTTTTGCGTATTTTTCAAATCTATAAGGGTTTGAGGTTTAAGTGATTTGTGTTTTGATTGAGTTTACGGGCACGTGCCCGTAAAGGTAAAAAAGATTTTTACAATTCAAATTAAACTGCATGAAAGCTAATTTTGATAAAACTCGTAATTCTCTTTGGTGACGATATCGATCGGCATAAAATTCTGTTTCGTGACGGGCGCATTGATCACCAGTGTTTGATACAGCGCCATCATTCCCCGATAACCCTGGTCATCCGGACGATGGCAGATCAGGAAGTCGATCACATTGTTTTCCAGATAACCCACATTCTCTTTTACAAAATCATATCCGATCAGCGACACATGCGTGCGATGGCTGTTTTTAAGAAATGAAGCAACAGTATGCACCCGCGAATTGGTCACAAATGCAGCACCGATATCTTTATTTAAATGGAACACATAGGTAAGATGTCGCGCCACCGACTGATAATCTGTTTCACGAATGTCGATCCGCACGATTTCATTAGGCTGATTATGGTCATTGAAATAGGATCTGAAACCTTCTTCAATTTCATGGTAATTGAAGTTGTCGACTTCTTTGGAAATATTAATGATCAACACCTTCTTATCACTCTCCAACCGGTAAGTGAGCAGCTTCGCACCGACGTAACCGCTTTTTCTCAAATGCGGACCGATATAGGACAAGCTTTGAAGATCCGGAATGTTTGAATCGATGAACACGAAAGGAATTTTCCTACGGCTGCATTCGGCAGCAAGCTTTTTGGTTTCCTCTATAAAGGAAGGCGACACGAGTATCCCATGCACACCGGCGTCGATCATTTCCCTGGCCTTCTCTGCAAATGAGTCTTTATCATTCAAATCAAAGAAAAACACCTGCACTTGAACGCCATATTGCTTCATTTCCGACTCAGCCCTGCGTATACCGCTCAGCGGGGCCAACCAGAAATCCGTTTCCTCCGACACGTCAGGGATTAATGCGGCGAGATTGATGACCTTCCTGGAAGCGAGACGACTGGCGAGGATATTGGGCTGATAATCCATCTCCTTGATGATCTCATTGATCCTTTGCTTAGTCTTTTCGGAAACACCGGTCCTGTTATGGAGCACACGGTCAACCGTGGCTGTGGAGACTTTGGCACGCCTTGCAATTTCCTTCACTCCAAACAATGCATTCTCTTTTTCCATTCAGGGGCCTGTTTTTGGGTAAATATAGCCTCCCCGCTTCTATTCCTGCAAGGACTTTCTGAGCTTAGGCCAGGCAATACTGGCGGTAAAAGGTGGTAAATGCCGCAATTTACCGCTGCCTCAGGTGACATTACAACAGGCGTTGAAGCATTATCATGTATTCAAAACAGCATTAACGAGCGGGAAAGTAATTTTTTGTTTGCATTTTAGCTGCTCAGAACTACTCACTCTCATTACTTGCCAATACGATGTACATTAACCGCTACCTTTCCCCGCTTATCGTCTATTACTACTCCTGGCGAATGGTCCTTTTTTCGCTTTTCACCGGATCAGTGGCCATTTTTGTGTACGATTACCTCGATTGGAAATGGGTAGCGATCCCGTGGCTTCCTGTGTCGCTTATCGGTACGGCTACTGCATTTTTTGTAGGTTTTAAAAATAATCAGTCATACGATCGGAGCTGGGAAGCGCGCAAAGTTTGGGGAGCGATAACCAACCATAGCAGGTCATTCAGCGCGGCTGTCCGTGCATTCACGACCTGTGATCCGGACGGCGATCATGCAGCCGCGAAGCAAGAGGTCAAAACAATTATCTACCGGCATCTCGCGTGGCTTTACGCATTAAAGAATGCCATGGCACAACGCACCAACTGGGAACACACCGACCGGGCCAGCGAACGCCAGCGAAAAGCATTGAAAAACGCGCAAACTCCTTGTGACGTCGAAATCGCTAAATACCTGTCTGATAGCGAGCTGGCGATCATTAGTCATAAGAAAAACATGGCAACGCAGCTGCTCGATCTCCAATCGCAGCACATTCGTGATCTGCGCGCCAAGGGCTGGGTAGACGCCTACCAGCACGTTAGTTTACAGGATCTCATTTCCAACCTTTACGATGAACAAGGAAAGAGCGAGAGGATCAAAAACACGCCTTTTCCGCGTCAATATGCCACCACTTCGACGCTTTTTATCTTCATTTTCATGACGTTGCTTCCTTTTGGGCTACTACCCCAGTTTTTGGATCTGGGTGAAAAGTACATGCTGTTGCTCATACCGTTCAATATGATCGTTTCGTGGGTCTTTATGTTTATGGAATACGTGGGCGATATCAGCGAAAACCCTTTCGAGGGCCTGGTGAACGACATTCCCATCGGAACCATTATTCGTAACATCGAGATTGACCTGAAAGAGATGCTCGAAGAGGAAAGCCTGCCCGGCAAACTGACCAGTTACTCGGGAATGCTGTTTTAAACCACTTTTATATCCCAAAATTGCGCCCACAGCTTCGCAAAAGCATTTTATATGTTGGGATAATATTGCAGTTTTGTGGCCTCAACGTTTCGATATGATAAAAATCCTCATTGCCGACGACCACTCGCTGGTCCGTTACGGCTTGAAACTGGCATTAAGCAGGCACTTCACCGAATGCCATATCGACGAAAGCTGGGACGGCGCGTCGGTGATGCAGCAGCTCAAAAGCATTGCCTATGATCTCGTGCTACTGGACCTGAATATGCCGGAAACCGATTCCACCGTGCTGATCCGCTGGATCCGGGATTTCCACCCCGACACCAGGATCCTGATCGTTTCCATGAACAATGAAAGTGTTTTTGGAAAACGATCGCTGCAACTTGGTGTGCATGGTTACCTTGAAAAAGACTCGCCTCCGGTAGAACTCGTAAAGGCAGTGGACGTGATCCTGTCAGGAAAGAAATATTTGAGCGCCAATCTTTCCGATATCCTCATTAACGATACTTTGAAAGGTAAAACGGCAAATCCGTTCGACGAGTTGACACCCAGGGAGTTCCAGGTGGCAATGTATATGGTGCAGGGGCATTCCGTTACGCAGATCAGCGAAATGCTGCAAGTTCAATACACATCGGTCAACACCTTCAAGCGCAGGATATTTGAAAAACTTAATGTGGATGACAGCAAAGGTTTAATCCAGCTCGCCGATGCTTATAACCTCGGCTGACTGTTCCCTATACACCTGCGCTTCGGCCCGAACGATGCCGGAAATCCGCACTGTGGTCCCACTGTTGCGGCTTCCGTTGCCACGGCTGCTGGCTACATCCAGTATATACCCCAGCGTGTGGGCAAAATCGATAATAATTTGATATCCGAGTTTGCAATTAGGTTCCACCGAAGTACTGGCCTCCGGGTGTGCTATCCTTCGTGTGATCCTTTGCAGATCAGACGTTAACATACCGTTTCCGTTATCGCTGACGGATGCTGTAAAACTTCCAACCCCATCGTCTTCGAGTATTAGAGAGATCTGACCTCCGCGGGTGTGCTTATTTGCGTTGTCCAGGAGGTTACGGAGAATTGCTTTCAGAATATCGCGGTTCGTGAAAATCCAGGCATTTTCCGGATAGCGCACCACGAGCAGGTTATGGTTCAAAAGCAGCATTTCCCCGAAAAACTGTTCCAGTTCAGAGGCGATTACTTCAAAAGGAAAAGCATGCTTTGAAACATGGAAATGCTCGTGCTGCGAGCGCGTCCACAGATTGATCTCTTTAACGAATGCGTGGATATTCCCGGTTGCCCTTTTAATTTCCTCGGTCCCCGCCTTTACTTCTGCGAATTGTGCATTGTCCGCAAAACGGGAGACGTGATCTGACAGGACCGCCAGAAAATGCAACGGCGATTGCAGATCATGTGCGATCATCATCGTCATCTTCGCTTTGACCCGGCTGTCGTATTCCAACTGCCTTTTAAGGTGTCCCACATGGTCCCTAAGATCGTTATTACTCCGGGCCAGACGTAAGAAGGTCAGCCGCTGCCAGACCAAAGCGCCAGCCAGCAGGATGGTGGTAAAAATCACCGCATAGATCCATTGTAAAGCCATAGATCGACGTCGTATTGAATTCAAAAAAATGCCTAACGGGAGAATTGTAAACTAGCGGGTGCGTGTAGAAAGCGCTAAGTACGGCTATTTTGTAGAAATAATTACTATAATTGACCGTATTTTGTAGAATTATATACTAAAAAACAAAAAAGTCCCGCGGCAGTGCCACGGAACTTTGCCAATCTAAGGCCGGATTTTCACCGGCCCGCCTTTCGCTAATCTAAACTATTCTACTAACCTGATCCGTTTACACTCCTCAGCAGTAACGGTGGCGGAACTTGCTTTCCAGTTACCTACCTGCTCGCCTCCCTTGTATCTTTTACCAGTTACAGCATAGGTCCCGACAGGCAACATAAGACTCACGACCGATGCGCTGCCAGGCGCATTGCATTCCGGCCTGGCCGCGGCTGTTGCCGAAAGCGATCCTAGTACTTTTCCATCTACTATCACATCGATCCGGTCATATTTTTCCGGATTGTAATTAGTATAAAAGATGAGGTTTCCCTGTGGTACGGGCGCTTTGTCTTCCTTACACGAGAAAGAAACAGCAATGATTAACAATGAAGCAATGATACCGGGACGAACGTTTTTCAAAAAATTTTTCATGACTAATAAATATTTGTGTTGTTTGAACTGTTTGATAACCAGCGACATATTGCCTGGCTGCTTTGACGGGACAAAATTATCATGGAAGCGTCCCCCGTAAACGGGCTGTTGAGTAGTTGACGGTTTTATTGAGCATACTGGCGGAAATGAAAAATGCCTTGCAAATTGCAAGGCATTCAGAGCAAATATCTACACATAACCCATTGATTATTAATCAATAGCAACCAAACCGTTAAATAAAAAAGCATCAGAATCGCGCGAACATATCCATAAATTCCTGTCTCCGCGACCGTGAAATACTGATCGCCACGTCGTTGTCCATTACCACATAGCCGCCTTCACCTCTTACAAATTTTTTGATGTGGTTAAGATTGATCAGATATGAATTATGGACCCTGTAAAAGTCCGGGCCGCTCAATGCTTCATCGATGTCTTTGAGTACCTTGGACACCAGTATTTTCTTCCCGTTTGACAGCATTACACTGGTATAGTTGCTCTCCGCCTCACAGTAGAGTATATCCTGAGTCGTGACGAAGATCATCCCGTCGCCGGTCGTAAGCGCAATGCGCGAGGGCGTCGGCTTCATCTGGCGAACGCTCTGAAATAACAGATCAATCTGCTCTTTGGAAGGTGTGCTCCTCTTCTCTTCAATGCGGCGGATGGTTTCCTTCAAATCGTCCGGATCCACAGGTTTTAATAAATAATTCAATGCACTGTACTTGAATGCTTTGATTGCGAATTTGTCGTAAGCAGTCGTAAAAACGACGTCGAAATTGAGTTTGTCAAACTTTTCGAGCATATCAAACCCGTTCATTCTGGGCATTTCAATATCGAGGAAAACCACATCGGGCCGGTGCATTTTAATCGCTTCGATACCTTTTTCGGCGGAATTGCACATGGCAGCGATCGTAACGGACGGCGCGTAGGTTTTGAGCAGCCATTCGAGCATTTCGAGACAGTTGTTCTCGTCGTCGATCATAACACATTTAATCATTTTTTCAGTTTGTTAAGCCCGGATGAATTACTCATACCGGAATGTTGATAGTTACCCGTGTCCCCGAGGCATGGCCCAGGCTGTCTTCCAGGTCCATGATGTCGACACTGGCGTTGGTTTTTGCATATTGATTCAGTACGGCAATGCGGTCCTCAGTCAGTTTCATTCCCAATGACTTTTTCCCGGTCGCCGTTTTGCTTTTGAATTCAAGCGCCTTTTCCCTGCCTATACCATCATCCTCCACGACGCATTCGAGCATTCCCTCGTCGATCATCCGGATTTTCACAAACAGGCTGCCGCTCGTTTCCTTATGCAGCAAACCGTGCCAGATTGCATTTTCCACATAGGGCTGTATGATCAGCGAAGGCACTTCGATCGAATCAGCATTCACGTCTTCGTCGACAATAACCTGATAATCGAACTTGTTATCGAACCGGATACGCTCCATTTCAATGTAGAGTTTTAATGCTTCGAGCTCGCTTGAAAGTAACACGTTCTTGCTATTGGAGTTATCCAGGATAAGCCTGATCAGCTTGGCGAAACGCGTGAGATACAGTGAAGCCGTCGCATTGTCGCTCTTGACGATGTAGCGATTGATCGAATTCAGACAATTGAAGATAAAGTGCGGGTTCATTTGCGCGCGCAGTGCACGCATTTCCAGCTCGGCCATGTGTTCGCGCAATGCGGTCTGCCGTCGGATCACTGCAACGCGCTTCTTGAAAAGCCAATAAGCAACAATGACCAGGAACAGAACCACCAACGCGATGAACCAGGTCTTCTGCCACCACGGTGTCAGAATGATGAACGAGAATGGAAAAGACGTCTCGGACCAGGCAATCCCATCAATGCTCGCCGCAACCGAAAAAGTGTATGATCCGGGGGATAGCGACGAAAAACGTACGGTATTGTTGCGTCCGTTCTCTACCCAGTTTTGATCGAGTCCTGCGAGCCTGTACCGATACATCAGCTTCTGCGGATTCCGGAAATAGGGCGTGATAAACCTGATCTCGACTGAATTTTGTTTCCAGTCAAGCGATAATGGCAGAGCATTTTCAACGAACAGCGAATCATCCTCATTGATCCTCACAGATGATATGGTCACGTTCAGCTTCTCCTCACGATGCCTCAGTTTTTCCGGGTCAAAATAGTTAAGACCGTTAAATCCGCCCAGGTAAATGTGCCCGTTAGCCGCTTCCATGATGCTGTTGTAATTGAACCGCTTGTTCTGGATATTATCCCGGAAATCAAACCATTGAAGCTTCCCGGTATTCTCGTCGAAGAGATAAAGGCCATCGTCCCCTCCTATCCAGGTCCGCCCACACTTATCCCTGTGGATGATCGAAATGCGCTGATTACGTAGTTCCGGAAATATCAGCTTCTTTGTCAACCTGTTACCTTTTTTTATCACTTCATAAAGTCCCACCGAGCCGCACCAGGCGGTTGAATCGTTCCGCAATAGCACCGCACTGACGAGGTTACCAGGCAAGAATGCATTGTCGGTAAGCGTGTGCTGGAAATTGACGTCGGTCACCAACAGGCCCTGATAGGTGCCCATCCAGAAATTGCCTCTGCTATCCTGGGTGACGGCTTGAATAACTTGTTCAGAACCTTTAAAATTCCTTTCGCTAATGCGGTAAGTGTCTTTTTCAATCACATAGCAAGAACTCTCCCCGACGATCAGGAAATTGCCGTCCTGCATTCGGAATAGGGTTGCAATGAGATCGCCCTGCAATTTTGCACGGAGTTCACGCCCTTCCTTGCCGGGCGGATAGGTTATCTCGGTAAAAGCCTTCGTCGTCGGATTCACGATTGCCGGCAGCGAGCGGTTGGGTGCAATGATCAGGTTCTGCCCATCAAAAATCATAGCGCGAACCTCTGGTAATGCGGATACCTCTGGACGAGTGATGCGCAGCGGGGCCATTTTCCCAGTCCGGAGATTAAGCATCGAAACGCCTTGGGTGCCCGCAAGCCAGACGTTTCCATTGTTATCTTCGGCGATCGCCTTAATATTGTTTCCATGGCCCTTCTCGGCTCCGGGAAAGCCATTAAGCCATCCTATTGTATGCGCCTGGGGGCTGAAAAACAGGATTCCTTCCTGGCAGAGTATCCATTGCGTTCCATCGCGGTCCCGGAAATCGGAATAATTCTCTTCATTCGGCAATGCCTTCCCCGAATCGAAAATGACTGCTTTGGTGAATGTATGGGCGTTAATGTCGTACAAATAACAGCCTTTTGTGGTGTTGACAAGCCGCGTATGCTTTCCCAGGGAGGTAATGCTGATGAGTTCGGCAAGCGGAATGCCAAGCGGGTGCGCGGCATCCTTTGTCTGTATCCGCGTAACCTTACCAGTCGAAAAATTGACTTCAAACGTCTGCAAGAGGGTATTGTTAACCCAGGCCACATCAGCCGTAACAGGAATTAATGCCCTTACCGATGAAAACAGCAGACTTCGCACCTTTTGTGAGCGGGTATCATAGCAAAAAAGCGTGTGAACATCTGCCAGGAAAAGCTTGTATCCCAGCATGTTGAAAATCCGGCGATAGTAGTATTGCCCTTCCAAGCCGGGAAGTGATTGAAAGTGGAATGCGCCGGTCTTTGGATCGAGGCGGTACACGCCTTTTCCGGCGTTGGCCCACACACGGTTATCCGGGGTGATCTGTAACTTATACAATTTATTAAGCGGCTCAATTCGCGGCCCAACCGTCTTTACATTTTGAAAGCGACGATGCGCCTCGCTGTATTTTCTAATACCGGTGTCTGATACCGTCCAAACAGAACCGGAGCTGTCGGAGGCGACATCGAGCAAATCTTCCCCTTCCGTTTCGATGCGTGTCACATTCTGCCCGTCGAACCGCTGCATATGCCGGGGAGACAGGATCCAGAGGAAACCTTGCCTATCACGGATAATCCGCGACGCGTTGGCCGTCTGAATGCCATTATTGTCGTCCAGCACCTGAACATTGAAATCGGGAAGCTGGCCGTAACATGCCCCGGCTGCCGGGAGCAGCGAAAGCAGGAAACCAACGCACAGGTTCGACAACAAACGCACTTGAATCAATGAGGATAAGGATACTTTTGACCGGCCGCAAATTCTACAATTTAAGAAGTTAATACTCAAACCGTTCAGTAAGTTGACGGTTTTTCTTAGTATTTGGTGCCATTATCATCGCAATCAGATAGATGTCCCGCTGGCTGTTCCGGGTGCCATGGTGAAATCGTCTATCGGCAGATACCATTCGTCCATCCGGCTTATTTCAGCCTTTGTCATAATTTACTTTCCGGTTAGCTGTTTGCACGGCATTTTTGTTGCGTTAATTACGAAACCATGAAAATGAGCAAACTTCTCCTAATCACTGCTATTGTTACATGCTCCCTCCTATCCCCGGTGTTCGCACAATTTCCGGTGTCAGGCGGCAGCAGTAAGCCCAAAGCCCTACCGGGTACCGCCGGCGACCAGACACCCAAAGGATCATCGAAAATCTCAGGCTCCATCGTCGACTCCGCTTCTTCGAAACCGATAGAATTCGTCAGCATCGCATTGTACAGCAAAGGCAACGGCCAGGCTGTGGACGGCACTGTGGCGGATGAAAAGGGAAAATTCGCGATTACTAAAATAGCCGCAGGCGATTATAAAGTGATGCTCTCTTTCATCGGCTATGGCAACAAAACGATCGATAACATCAAGTTGGCCAAAGGCCAGGAAGTAGACCTTGGGATGATAAGCCTGGCGTCCAACACCAAAACGCTCAACGAGGTAACCGTTACCGGCCAGGGCGCATTGATCGAAGAAAAAGTGGACAGGCTCGTTTATAATGCCGAAAAAGACATTACGGCAAAAGGCGGTGACGCTACCGATATCCTGCGTAAGGTTCCTTTACTGACGGTGGACCTGGACGGCAACGTTTCCCTGCGCGGCAGCCAGAATATCCGCGTGCTGATCAACAACAAGCCCAGTACCATCATCGCGAACAGCGTGGCCGATGCATTAAAGCAAATTCCGGCCGATCAGATTAAAAGTGTGGAAGTGATTACCAGCCCGTCAGCCAAATACGATGCGGAAGGATCAGGTGGTATCATTAATATCATTACTAAAAAGAACTCGTTGCAAGGACTTAACCTGAACGTAGACGCCGGCGTAGGTAACCGCGGATCCATGCTGGCATTGAATGGCGGCTACCGTAAAGGAAAAGCAGGTTTTACGATCGGCGGATTCGGTCGGGGAATGTACAATACGGTTACGAAAACCAGCCTGGAACAAACCAGCACCGTGGAAGGGGTTACTACTACCACCCGCCAGACTGGCGATGGATCGAGCCACGGCCTCTTTGGAAATTATAATCTTGGCTTTGACTACGATATTGCCAAGAACCAAAGTCTTACAGCCGGCGTAAAATACGGGGTACGTAACTTCTCCAATCAGCAGGACCTGATAACCCGGCTTATGAAGACAGGAACGCCCGACGCGCTTTCAGCCCGGAATGTAGATGCGAAAAACCTTTCGGGAACAGTGGATGTGAACGTTGATTACCTTCATACTTTCAAGCCTCAGCAAGAATGGAGCGTTTCGACCCTATACAGCCGCAATGACCTCACCAACGATTTCGACGCTGATATATTCAAGGAAAAGGATCTCACGAACAGACAGCGTAACCTTAACAAAAGCATTAATCAGGAATTCACTTTCCAAAGTGATTATCAGACGCCCATTAAGAAAAACCAGATGCTCGAATTCGGAGGAAAAGGTATTTTCAGGGAAGTAACCAGTAAATACAGTTTCCTGATCGCCGAGCCGACTGGTGATTTCAAACCGGAAACCGATCAGCCTGCCGGTGACCTTACTTACCATCAGAACATTGCTGCTGCCTATTCTTCTTATACTTATACAACCAAGAAACGGTACACTATTAAGGGCGGTTTGCGGTACGAGCATACATTTATCGATGCAAGCACCAATGAAGGCACAGTGGGTGTAGGAAATTACGGGGTGCTCGTGCCGAGTGTTAATGCGTCGAAAACGTTCAAAGGAACGACCGTGAAGCTGGGTTATAACCGCCGGATCCAACGTCCGGGCTTACAACAACTGAACCCGAACTTCAACTCGGCCAACCCGCAGAACATCACGATCGGTAATCCCGAGCTGCGTCCTGAACTGACCAATAACTTCGAAGTAGGATTGAGCAAGAATATCAAAAAAACCTATGTGAATGCGACGTTCTTTGGCAGGGTGACCAACAATGCGATTTCGCAGGTACGCCAGCCTTCGGATACCCTCGCAGGTGCAATTGTGACTACCTACAAGAACATCGGCAAGCAGCACGCTTATGGGACCAATATCTTTGCCAATATCGCAGCGACTTCCAAAATTAATTTCGGGGTGTTTGCAAACGTGTTCTATACGACACTTACCGGCCAGACAATCGGCCAGAATGGACTTGCGCAGGAAATCGACAACGACGGTGTGAATGTGAGCGGTGGTATATTCTCACAGGCAACATTTGGAAACGGATGGGGAGCGCAGGCCTTCGGGTTCATGCAGGGCACGCAGATCCAATTACAGGGTAAGCAAGGCGGTTTCGGGTTTTATACAGTGGGTGTGAAAAAAGAATTTGCCAATAAAAAGGCCAGCCTCGGACTTGCTGCCGAAAACTTCCTGAGCAAACGTTTCAAAATGCACACAGAGCTGACCTCTTTGCAGTTCAATCAGGTGAGCGATGTGTATATGTACAACCGCGGCTTCCGCCTTACATTTACCTACAAAATTGGTAAAATGACAATGGATGCCCCCAAAAGAAAGGCCAAATCCGTCAACAACGATGACGTGAAAAGCGAAGGCGGCGGGCAGCAGCAGTCGGGTGGCCAGGGTGGCGGTAATGCTCCCCGGTAGTAAATCGTCAATGCATGCTTTAAGTGGATACACCTTATTAACTCAAATAAAACTCCGTATGAAAACAAACAAACTAATTTGGACAATGGCAGCGGCAGTGATGTCGGTCGCCAGTTACGCTCAGACTGTTGATGAAATTGTAGACAAACATGTTGCCGCAATAGGCGGAATGGACAAAATAAAAGCAGTTAACACGCTGGTTGTAGAGCGGTCGCTGGCTGTGCAAGGAATGGAAATTCCAAATAAAACCACGCTCGTGGTTGGAAAATCCGTCCGCAATGAATCTACTGTAATGGGCAACACGATGATCCAGGTCGTCGACGATTCCAAAGGCTGGATGATCCGGCCGACGATGATGGGCGGCACCGGTGAGCCGGAAGATATGCCCGATGACCAACTGAAACAGCAGCTCAGCTCGCTGGATCCGTTCGGAGGAATGGTCGGCTATAAGGAAAAAGGAAACAAAGTTGAGCTTGTGGGTAAGGAAACAGCCAATAAAACAGACGTTTTCCACATGAAGGTTACGTCGAAAGACGGACAGGTAACTGACCAGTTTGTAGACGCAAACACATACCTGCTCTCCAAAATAAAGGTATCCATGAACGGTCAGGACGGGGAGATTGACCTGTCCGATTACAAAGAAGTAGATGGCGTCAAGTTTGCGAACACGATGGAGATCAGCAATCCTCAAATGGGCACTATGTCATTCATTACCAATAAAATATCAGTAAATGCGCCGGTAGACGCCGCTATTTTCAAAAAGCCAACCAAATAGTCGTTATACGAACCATAGCCAATAGCGTTGTCAACAGCAACGCTATTTTTTTTCCCTCCTCCCTTGCTCCCTCCTCCTTAGTCCCTCAACTAAGCATCGTAACCTTCTCAATCAGCTTAATCAAACTGCTTACCTGCATTTTTTTGAGGATCCGCATTTTGTGGGTGCCTACCGTGGTCCTGTTAATGTTGAGCATTGAAGCGATCTCGCTCGTCGATTTGCCGTCGATCAGAAAGGTCATCACCTGTTTTTCGCGGTCGGAAATGTTCATCAGCGGATTCACGTACCTGGATGAACGTTGCTCCTGGAATTCCTGAATAATCATCTGCTGCAAATTGCTGCTGACATACTTACCCATTACCATCATCGCGCGGATCGCTTCGTCAAATCTGGCGGACGGAGCAAGTTTCGACATAAAACCGTCGGCGCCGGCATTGATGTAATGCAGTCCGTAGACTTCCTCATCAAGGTCTGTAATGATCAGAACAGCGGTCTGGGGCTGACGGGCCTTCAATCGTTCAACGGAACTCGCACCAGCCCGGCCTTTAATGTCGATGTCCAGTATAATCAGCTGAAATGCATTCTGGTCCATCAAGGTCAGAGCTGTTTCGACTGTTGGAGTCGCTTCTATTAATGCTATTGGATTGATCTCACCGATTTTCTGTTTCAACCCTAATACGGTCAAAGGTTCATCTTCAATGATCAATATTTTCATAAGAGTGAGTTGGGCAAGCGGAATGTAATATTACAACTACGTTATACCGCAAAGTAAATTGATTTATGCTAGAATAAATTTGATTCACTAACTTTTAGTGTCGTTTACCGGCAGAATAATGGTTTTTGCAATGATTTTCGTTGAATCTCTCATACGTTGGCGCATTTTCCTGAAGCACGTTATTTATTTATGGAATTGTTATCCTGATTTTTTGTCGAACACACCAATAAGCCGTAAACTTGTACAGGTCGTTAAATAAATTGTATGTCATATATCAGGAGACTTGGCTAATATTTGTTGTAATTAATTTGATGACCAATTACATTCAGATATTACTAGCGGTTCCCAGGTAAAAGTCCTCCTAATCAAATGAAACAAATCTTACTGGTTGAAGACCATGCGATTGTCAGGCTAGCCACCCGATTCTTAATTCTGGATTTATTAAAGCCAGTGACTGTCCATGAGGCCGGGTCATTCACCGAAACCTTGTCACAACTTGCCCGCCAACCGGTAGATCTGGTCATCCTGGACATCAATATTCCCGACGGTGAAGGTTTCAATATGATCCCGAAAATCCGCGAAGTACAGCCCAGGGTACTGATCATGATTTTTTCCAGCCTGGAAGAAGAGATTTATGCACTGCATTACATCAAGGCAGGTGCCAATGGTTTCCTTTCTAAAAATGCTTCCCAGGACGAGATCCGCAAAGCAATCCTATCCATGCTCGACGCTGGTAACTACATCAGCCTGGCGGTCCAGCAGCAACTGCTGCGAAACACCCTCGACAACAAGCCAAATGGTGAAAATCCGCTGGAACATCTTTCCCAACGCGAACTCGAAGTAATGGATATGCTGATCGAAGGTTATTGGACCAAAGAAATAGCGATCAAACTCAATCTGACCGAAAGCTCGGTAAGCACCTACAAAGCACGCATTTTTGAAAAATTGAAAGTGACAACGCTCATTGAAATGTTCAAAAAAGTGCAATTCTACAAAAGCCAGAACCCCGGGATTTGACATCCGTTTTTTCTCTCTTTTAAATTTTAAGCAAAACATTTTGCTTAATTACGAAATATTCGTAGACTTACGAAAACATCGTATTAATGGAGAAATTAACGCCTCAGGAAGAAGAAGCCATGCTGGCGATCTGGAAAACGGGTGAAGGCATCGTCAAGTCGTTTATGGCCGCCATGTCACCTCCCGTCCCACCTTATACTACGCTCGCTTCGACCGTCAAAAACCTCGAAAAGAAAGGATACCTGACCAGCAGGCTGATTGGAAACGCCTATTTGTATGCACCGGCGATTTCCGAAGAAGCTTACAAACAAAAGTTTATGGGAAATGTCGTCAAAGACTATTTTGAAAATTCCTACAAAGAGCTGGTCAGCTTTTTTGCCCAAAAGAATAAAATATCGGCCGAAGAGCTCAAAGAAATTATTGGATTGATTGAAGGTAAAAATCAAGAATAAACCAGCATTACCATGGCGCCATTACCGGATTATCTGCTCAAATTGTCCATCAGCCTTGCTGTCGTAACCCTTTTCTATGAGCTCGTCCTCCGACGGCTTACATTTTACCAACGGAACCGCTGGTACCTCTTTTTTTACTCCGCACTATGCTTCGTGGTTCCGCTGGTCGACATTGGTAATCTCGTCGAAACAAATAAAGAAGCTATCTCATATGTCGTCATTCAAAAAATACCAACTCTAAGCGCCGCGCCTGCCGCACCTGCATATATAGCCCCTGGCGACGCTCCGATGGAACCGACCGCTTCGGTCGACTGGATTTTCATTGTTCTGATAACCGGGATGGCAGTGATGTTGCTAAGATTTGGTTTCCATATTCTCTCCCTGATCAAAATTAAGAGGCAATCGCGCCTAGTTTCCGACGAAGGCGATGTCAGGATTTATCATTTCGATCAGCAACTTACGCCGTTCTCATTCGGCAAATCCATATTCTACAACCCTGCGATGCACGATGTTGTGGAATTGCAGGATATTATTTTACATGAATATATCCACGTTACCCAGCGCCACACCGTTGACGTGCTGTGGGCCGAGCTCGTTTGCATTTTGAACTGGTACAACCCTTTCGCCTGGAAGCTCAGCCACGCAATCCGCCAAAACCTGGAATATATCGCCGACGAGAAAGTTCTTGAAAACCATGCCGACACGAAGGCATATCAATACCTGCTCCTCAAAACGGCAATGGGACCAGAATTCCGGCTCGCACATCAGTTTGGCTACCTTTCATTGAAAAAAAGGATCGTAATGATGAACAAGACGAGGAGCCCGAGGATATTGCTCGCCTGCTTCTGGTTCTCGCTGCCGTTGCTGGCATTGCTGCTGGCCGCATTCCGGAATGAGCTTCCTCAAGTGGTTAGCAAGAAGCCGCGCATGGTCTACATGAACAGCGCCGAAGGGAGCAAAAAAGCGCCGAAGGGAATTTTACATATCGCCGGACTTCTCCTGGATGCACAAACGGGCAAGCCCATAGCCAACCTTCCACTAAAACTATCGCACGACGAGCGTTACATACGTACAATCCAGACCGATGCCGACGGATTCTATTTCCAGGAAGTTGCCTCGAAAGGAGAAAAAGGTGTAATGCACACTTACAGTTTGAGTTACGATGGCGGGAAATTCGTTCCATTCGTGACGGGGAAATCGTACCAGAGCGACTATGCATTTGGCGATGGATTTGGTATTAATTTTCTAAACAAAGAAGGTCAGCCGAGTGAGAGATTTGGCCACTATTACATTCCGTCCAATGCATTTTATGGCCATTACAAACCTGCTCGTACCAGGGCGGAATTAAAAACCTATTTACTTAAAGAACTTCCGCCATTCGTAGCCGAAAACCGGCTAAAAGTCGAGTTCCGTGAAACCCATCGCTTTCCTAAGGATGTCCTTACTTTGTACAAAACCGGCTACTTCGACCGGAAAAAGGACCTGGTAGGTTATGTTGGGGAAACAAAGTTGTACCTCGACGGAAAAGAGGCAACGCACAAGGATATTAATGAAGCTTTCAGAGGTTACCCTTACATTTTGAGCCAAGCCCAGGAACGCCGCCTGCTTCAAACGAATAGCATTTGCTCGGAAATCGTTTACCTCACATTTCCGCTACACCGCGATACCCCGCCACCGGCCCTGGTAAAAGGCAACATAGAGTTTATCGATGCAAGCGCATTCGACTTAACGAGATTGAAAAACGAGCCTTATTTACTGGACGGTTTCAGGCAAGTTTACGGCGCCAGCAGCAACCTTATCCCGCTGAAAGAGGAAGTCAAAACAGTGGTATTATTGAAAGGAATGCTCGCACGCTATTATGACCCGTCGCTGGATAAGATCTTGTGGATCGAAACCCGGCCGGTCAAAGAAGTCTTCGAACGGCCCGATTTCGCAGTGAAATGATATCAGACTACTTCGCACGGCGCTTGATATTTGGTCAGCACCCGTTTGGTGTGTGCCAAAGTAAGGCTGGGCTTGATCAGCTCCTTGAAAAACGGGACAACAGGCTTTCCCTCCGCGATCCGGCGTGGCCAGTCGGGATTGGCTATTGCGGCCCGGCCTATCGAAACAAGGTCAGCCTGACCGCTATTCAGCAGCGATTTTGCCAACTGGACATCGTGCATTCCGCCATTCGCGATCACGGGCGATGTTAACAGACTTTTGGCAATGCCGGTAGAAGAAGAACCGTCCGGATAAAGTGCTTCACGGTCCCATCGGCCACCTTCGGCCGCGATATGCAGATAATCAGGCGAAATTTCGGCAAGCACACTAAAAATCTCACGTGCAGTATCCGGTCCGCCCGGCCAGCGGTAAGTAAGATCGTTTACCTTGCTTTCCGAAACGCGGATCCCGACGATAAAAGTAGAGGGTACCACGGCTTTCAATGCAGCGTAAACTTCCATCAGGAACCGCAGCCGATTGCGCGCATTCCCGCCGTAAGCGTCGGTACGTAGATTTGTGTGCGGGGTAATGAACTGATCGAAGAGGTAACCATTGGCCGCATGGATCTCGACGCCATCGAAACCAGCTTTCACAGCCAGCAATGCCGCTTGAACGTATCCTTGCTTCACTCCTTCAAAATCGTTGGCAGTCATTTCTCGGGGCATCGGAAATGGACCGGTTGGCCCGTTCCTTTCCGGCGTCCGCACGCCCAAAGGTTGCACTGCCGATGGCGCGATCGTGTCGTCACTGAACTGTGAAAGTGCGCCTCCGTGCATCAGTTGGCTTATGATCAGCGCGCCCGACTCGTGAACTCTGCTTACCACTTGCTTCCAACCCTCTAAATGCTCGTCAGTGACCATCCCCGGCTGATTGCCGTCTGACCGGCTGAACAAATCGTCTGTATAAGTCCCTTCAGTAATGATCATCCCGAATCCGCCGCGGGCAAATGCAGCGTAATAATCCGCCATTTCATCTGTGGGAACACCTGCGTCCGTTGCGCTCCATCTTGTCATGGGAGCCACCACCAGCCGGTTGGCCAGGGAGCGGCCGTGGATGGTGACGGGGTCAAGAATACTTTTTGTTATCGTTTCCATACTTCTTTTTTGAGATACAAAAGTAGGATCGGCCCGAGGGTGGCCTCGTATAACTATTTTAATAAAACAGCTTAAACTTCTTTAATACCGCTCCTGTTTTTCCTGATTTGACTTAAAAAAACGGGCGTAATTCCCAGGTAGGACGCAATGTGCCGTTGCGGAAGCCGCTGTTCAAGTGTGGGATATTTGGCTATCAATGCTTCATAGCGCTCCGCTCCGGTCATCGATATCGCGTTCAAAATGCGCTGATCTTGTGCAATAGCTGCTTTCTGCTCCATAATGCGCCAGAACCGTTCAAATGCAGGTACATCGAGATAGAGTTGTTCCAGTGCAGTTTTTTCAATCTGGATTAAAGTTGAAGCTTCCAGGGCGACGATGTTCCGGGTTGCCGGTACCTGCAAATGCAGGCTCATAGAATCGGATATCCACCAGTCTTCCATCGCAAAATGCAGGGTATGCTCATTGCCTTTTTCATCGACATAAAATGAACGAAGGAAACCTTTGCATACATAACTTTCATATTTGCAGACCTCTCCTTGCTGAACAAGATATTGCCGCGGAAGCAGCCGACGGATTTTCAGGACCGAGACAAAATGCGCCTGCTCTGCTTCTGTGAGATCAATACGGCGAAGAACATGGTCCAGGATCATCCTGAATAATTCTGATTCATTTTCCAATGGCTGGGGCATTTTAGAATAAGGCAAATATTGAAAACAATATATTAACAATAAAATAACAGCGATTTTAAGTTGATAATCGTCACAAGTGCAAACCTTCGTGCGTAAAGAATTTCGGCCAGGCACAATTTTAACAGCCGTTACCCCGATAATTTACGCAACGTTATGAACAACCGTGACCCATTTCTGCACCACTACTTCCCGTGGTTGCTCCTAGTCGGCATATTGCTCAACATTCCAGGCCTATGGCTGGACATCATCGAACCCGACGGTGCGCTTTACGCCACCATCGCCAAGCATATGGTCCTGCACAACGACTGGATCAACCTGTATGGCAATGGCGCCGACTGGCTCGACAAGCCGCATTTCCCGTTCTGGATGGCTGCCATCAGTTACAAGATATTCGGGATCACCGGGTTCGCTTATAAACTTCCCGCATTCCTTTTCTGGCTTTTAAGCCTGCGTTACACGTATCTGATCGCCCGCGACCTTTTCAGTGAGGACGTCGCGAAGGTTTCGGTGCTGATTTACACTGTGGCATTGCATAGCACGCTGGCCAACTTCGACGTACGGGCCGAACCGTATCTTACTGCCTGCATTGTAGCCGCTACCTGGCATATGCTTTGCGTCAATGCAGGAAAGCACTGGCGGCATTTGGTGCTTGCTGCGCTGTTTGCGGCCTGCGCTATCATGACCAAAGGTATTTTCATCCTCATTACCCTCGCAGGCGGATGGGTCATCTACTGGCTGATTACCAAACAATTCCGTCAGTTTTTCAACTACCGCTGGTGGATTATGATCGCATTGTGCTTCATTTTCATCTTGCCGGAGCTTTACAGTCTTTACGTACAATTTGATTTGCACCCCGAAAAGGTGGTATTCGGGAAAACGAACGTCTCGGGTCTGCGTTTCTTCTTCTGGGACAGTCAGTTCGGGCGGTTCTTCAATACGGGGCCTATTAAGGGCAAGGGCGATGTCACTTTCTTCCTGCATACAACCTTGTGGGCGTTCTTACCCTGGTCGGTCGGACTTGTCGGCGCCATAGTTTACCTGATCAAATTCGAGAAAAACCGCGATTCCATCCGCTGGGTGATTTATGGAAGCACATTGGTCACTTTTCTACTTTTCTCTCTTTCGAAGTTCCAGCTCCCGCATTACCTGGTTATTGAGTTCCCCTATTTCTCTATCATTACCGCCTACTTCTTCTGCGAACTCGCACGACGTTCAAGGCTCGAACACCTGGTAACGGTCCAAACCGTACTGATGATCGCCACGCTGATCTGCATTGCTGCATTGCTTTACATTACGGGGATCAAAAATGGCATCATAGCAGCAGTGACAGCCCTGGCGATCGTCTTCTTTGCGAGCGTGATCAACTATCAAAATGCGATGCAGCAGATTCTGTTCAAAGGTTATGCGATGGCCGCGATGCTGTATATTTTCCTTTTCCAGTTCTTTTATCCTTTCCTATTGCAGTACCAGTCGGGCATGCAGGCAGCGAGGGTGATTCCGGAGCAAAACAGCCACTTGCCGGTGGCAGCGTACGGCTCATTTTCTTATAGTTTTGAATTTTACTCGCCCGGAGAAGTCCAGCTGCTTAGGAATGGCGAGTACCTTGACGACTTCATCGATGCCGCGCCCTGCTATCTGTACACGACTGCCGCCGTTGCCGACAGTCTCATCCGCTCGGGTGTAGATGCGGAGATTCAGGCGTCGCCTAAACACTTTCACGTCACAAGATTGAAATACGGTTTTCTCGATCAGCATAAACGGGAGGCTGTCGTAGAGCCGCGCTATCTGCTCTATATCCGCGACGAGGATACGATGTAAGTTTATTTCTTCATAAAACGCAGACCAACCGAAAGGCCGATCTGATACGGCTGTATCCGGAACGGATTGTCCGGATTGTTGAGTTTCATCAAACTATACTCCACATACGGGCCGACAGTGAGCGTGGTATTACGCCCCGCAAATAGCTCCTTTCCGAAACCGGCATTCAGCCAAATCATGTTTTTGCCGGATGAAAGATCGCGGCTGAATTCCCCTCCCACGTCGCCGTAATAGTTACGTAGAAATGGCGACCTCCGGACTGTGTGCTTTTTAATGCTCACGCCCAGCAGCCGGACGGTGCTATTTTCTTCCTGGGAAATGCCTTGCCGGACCACATTATAGTTGCCTGACGGATCTTTGCCGACCAGATATTCATCGGTGGCAATCTCATACCTGTACGACTGCCGGAACTGACCGTAGTTCAACATAACCTGAAACCCTTTTTTCTCCACACCCGCCGAGAATTTGAAGCCCAGTGTTTCCGCAGATATTTTGGTAGGAAGGGCAAAATTCTGGTAAGTAACGCCATTTCCCGACCTCACGGTCAGGAGCTGGTAAGTCCGTAATGGAGTAATACCCACAATAATGCCCCATCGATGTTCCGATTTGAGATCGTAGCGCTTTTTCAGCTTGCCGGGCGTTATCAGGCTATCCGGCGGCCAGGCAAATTGTGGAAGGGCCAGTGGTCTGTGATCCAGCACCCCGATGTCTTGATCGACCACTGATCGCCCTTCCAGCGCCTTTGTTACTTCTTGTCCGGAACTATCGGTAGCCGTTGGAACGTCCCGGCTTAATGCCTGCATTTGGTTCTGGACATACACTTTATCCGATTCGGACAAGTCGCCATCTCTGAACCATATAGAACCAAACGATGGATTGGACTTAACGGTTTCAATCAGCTTGACGACCTCCGCGTGTGTCATCTGTCTGCGAACGCCTTTCTGACCGCGAACATCTTTCTCACTACGGACTCTGTTTTTCTTTACCTGGCCCGCCCCCGGCTGCATTGCCGTGGACTTACTTTCAGGCACATTATCGGCGATGTGCTCCTGTTTTTTGACAACAAGGGCCACGCCGGGTCCGCTTGCAGCCGCTTTCGGTTCGCTAACTGTCTTATTTCCTTTTTCCACATACAACGATCCGAAGAACAATGCAGCTGATCCCGTGATCAGCAGCAAAAGCCCTCCTATCAGTCCCCTCCGCCATGGTTTGCTGCCGCCGGAAATTGCCTTGAATATCCTTTCGGACAATGAAGCGTCCGGAAGACTCTCAAAGTTGTCAAAACGACTTTTGAGGGCTTTCCGCAATTCCTCATCGATACGATCGTCAGGAGATTTCATATTGCGTGATTCCTTTATCCTGTAATTTTTTCATCAATAATGTTCTTCCTCTCAAATATTGCGACCTGGAAGTACTGTCTGCAATCGACAGCATTTCCGCAATCTCGGTATGTGTGTAACCATCTATCAAATGCAGGTTAATGATCATCCGGTAACCATCGGGCAGGCCATTCACCACTTCGAGCAGCACTTCCATATCCAGCTGGCTGATAATTTTGCCATAATCCCCGGAATCAACTTCACGCTGAAAATCGTCCAGTGAAGAGTGCAATTGCTGTTCTTTGGTAGTCCTGTGGTAGTAATTGATAGCCGTCCGGATAATGACCGATTTGACCCAGCTGTCTACCACCTCGACGTTTTTTAATTCATTTATATTCTTGAAAACCTTTATAAAACCTTCCTGAAAAATATCTTCGGCCTCCGCTTTTGTTTTGGCATACCGAAGACAAAGCCCCAGTAATTTGGATTGATAGCGCTCGTAAAAAGCAGTCTGCGCCCTGGTATCGTTAGCTTGACAAGCCCGTACCAGATCGCTCAGCGAACTGAATTTTTTACTGCGAAAAAGGGTCATTAAGTGTTAAGGGAGGTTGAGTTTGTTGAGAATATTGCCCGTTGTCCTGATCCTTATCTTACATTTTTACTGATCCGTTATAAGTTCTGAAAATTACATTAAAATCCCCATCAAAAAATAGCGAAGTTGTTTCAGAAGACAGGGAAGATTGCAGCGACAAAAAATAGCCGCTCGCTCCCGAGTCCACGAACTTATACCCGTTATTCAATATAAATGCTGAAAAAGGAGGGTTATACCTGAGATAATTTCGCAGTCCTTCCGGACATTCGTCAATTGTTTTATAAATCTGTCTGTCCCTGGGAAAAGCATTCAGAATATCCCCTGTTTTATAGAATGTCATGGAATAAGAGGTCAATGAATCGGGCGCGGGCCCCACATTCAGCGAATAAATATCATCATCTCCTCCGCTTACCCATACGCCACCGCCTCCTAATCCATATTTTTTCCCAGCTAAAATCTGTTGCGTTTTTGTTGGCAGCCTGAACAGGTCACCACGCCCCAACCCGGCGTAAAATTTTGAATATGGCAAGAGCAAAGCCTGGTAAACTTTGCCGCTGCCTGTGTTTTGAAATATATAGCGAAGCATGTAATCCCTGGTACCCCAGGTACATTTAGAATAGTATTCCTTTGATTGTCCGGGCATTTCAACCTCCCACAGTTCGGATATCGTCACATTGTCTAATGACAGTGCGGAAATAAATTGTTTCAGCGAATCGGGCAGTTGGGCGCTAACCATCCGGGAGTTTCGCAGTATTTGCTTTGTATCCAATCCGGCATAGCCTTTTCGGTCGTTGAGAATATAATTCACCTCATACAACCAATCTTTTTCCAATGTCTTAAAAACGATCTGCTGAGCTCCGGGAACGGCGTCATTGAAGATCCTGACGACCGAATCCGGTAACTGATCACCGTCGGGTGGCTGCAAATCCTTGACGTTCGCACATCCTGCCATCCAGCAGGTGCAGCATCCAACAAGCATTATCAGTACAGGCGTAAATCGTTTGATCATCGTGAAATTGGTGCTTCGATAACAGGAAGACACCGTTTCCAACAAAATCGCTGCATTCGATGCAAAAAAAGATGCTATCCCATGCCGGGAAGTTTGAGGCCGGACGTTTTCAGGGCTTCCATGATCTTCTCCTGGATTTCCATTTTGGTATCTACAAACCCGTGGGCATCGAGCCACACGTTGACCATCACTTTATAGCCATCAGGCTCAATAGAGGAAATGCCTATGCGCCTTGCGGGGACTTTGAGGGCATTTTGGGCACGATCCAGGACATCATTGACGATTTGCTTAACCGTAGCGAATTCAATGGCATTGGTAAATTTAAGCTCCACATCCAGCCGTCTGTTGCCGGATGCACTCACGTTCAGGATCACTTCATTCGACAATTTACTGTTTGGGATAACAACCGTCCGGTTATCGTAGGTGGTAACGATGGTGTAGAAGATTTTAATGGCTGTTACTGTGCCTTCCTGCCCCTGTGCCACTATATTATCACCCACATGAAAGGGTTTGAGGATGAGGATCAGAACCCCGCTGGTGAAGTTCTGCAATGTACCTGAAAGTGCCAGACCGGCAGCCACACCAATTGCACCTATCAATGCAGCAAAAACAGTCATTTGAATGCCTATGATCTGCATTACCGACACAATCAGCAGGATCCGTAAAGTGGTGACGGCCAGGCTTAGCAGGAAAGGTGCAAGCGAAGGATCAATGTTTCTCTTGTACATGCGCGCAGTGAGGTAGCGCGAGAGTATACGGATGAGCCAGAACCCGGCAATTAATACACCGATCCCCAGCAATACGGAGGGGCCGGTTTGCAATATCCACGTGTAAGCTTTGTTATAAAACTGCTCGATTTTCATGATTTTCGAATGCATTGTCTGAAAAAATAGCTCGAAAGGAAAAAATCCGTTCCACCCGGAGTGGCATGTTTTTTGAACCCGATTCAATAAAAAGTTCTAAAAAACCCCACAGACATGGAAGTGCATCATCAACCGAAAACAAGATCGTACAGATATATTGTTTATCTGGTGCTGGCCGCGATAGCAGCCGGAATCAGCTTTTATTTCTATTCTCCCAAACCCGTCAACAAGGCGGCCAACAAGAATATGGCCTTATTCCTTCAAAACGCGATCAGCGACATCGACCTGAAACTAAAAAACGGTAACGAAGGTACCGACCTCGCAACACGCCTTTCGACGCTTAAATCTAATTCTGCACTTTATGATGAAGCTAAAACCAACAACGACAAGGTCGTAAAGGGACAGCGTGAGGTGCTTAAAAAGAAGATGGTCCAGATCCAGCAGCGCGAGTTCCCGGAGCTTAGGGCCGCCTATGTGGATTCAAAAAAAGAAGTGCTCGGCCAGCAGCATATCGATATTGCCGTAACCGGTGAAAATAAGGACGTGCTCACCTTCGAAGGCGAAATGTTCGCCCCCGAGAAGGTGCAGAAAGACTTTATGAAAAATATCTACGGCATTGTCAACGACCTGCGGTTTAAGAAGGTAATCTACAAATGGTCAGATCAGCAAAACGGATTTGCCGACTATCCGATCAGCTCCAAAAACGACACCGAGATCTAACCTTTCTCAGCCTGTTGCGGAGCCCTGCGTGCCTCGCTGAATTCGCTTTTGTAAATTTTCACAAGCAGTATCAGGTAGCTGATCAACAATGGTCCAAAGACGAAGCCGAGGAAGCCAAACAGCTGTAAACCAGCAATAAGTCCCAGGATCGTGATTACCGGATGCACGTTGCCAACCTTTTGAAGGAAGCTGATCCGCGCCACATAGTCGATGTTGCCGATAATAGTCATGCTGTAAATCAACAAACCGATCGCCTTCCCGTTCTCTCCCGACGAAAACAGGTAGATGACGAGCGGTAGCCAGATCATAGCAGTGCCAATGATTGGTAAAAAGGCAAAAATCCCGGTGATCAGTCCAAGCAATACGAAGTCTTTAATGCCGAAAACCCAATATCCCAACAGCGCAACTACGCCCTGAATAAGCGAAATAAGCGGGATACCCAATGCATTGGCACGCACCATCCCGACGGTCTCATCGGCAATCAGCGTGATATTTTTGTGCCTTAATGGAATGAAGTGGTCAATCTGCTTCTCCATATTCCGGCCGTTTTTAAACATGAAATAGGCCAGGAAAAGGATCATGAGCAGATTACCCAGCAATGTCGCGGAACTGTTGAGTATGCCGGGGATAAGTCCGGTCGCTTTTTTGCGCATGTCGGCAGTGGCTTCCTTGGTCAGCAGGTCCTGGCCGGTCCACTCTTTCAGCTGTTTAGAAATCGCGCCGATGACCCCGTTCAGCTGTTCAGGCTGTTTCAGGATGGCTTCAATCTTGCTAAAAGCCATTTGAAGCGAAAAGTACACCGGAGCGACGATGCAGGCGAGGAAAATGGTCATAAAAAGTATCGCGGTGATGCTTTTGTTCCACTTTTTTTGCTCGGTGAGATGAAAAAAGTATTTCCTGCAAAGAATATACAAAGTCACTGCGCCCAGGAAGCCCGGGAAAAAAATATAAAGCTGTCTGAAAACAATCAATGCTAACGCTATGATTATCAGAAGAAAAAAGATCTGACGAATACGGTTGTTGAAGTCGGGCTCCATGTGGAAACGTTTACGATGTATATACGCAATGCAATTTCCATACCACCGCCTGTTACAATGTCCTCAGCGCCTTCATCACTTTCGCCCGGTATTGCCTGCTGACAGGCAGAATATGCATATTAACCTGGATCATCATGTCATTGAAAGACGTAATCTTATTCCGGGCGACGATAAACGAGCGGTGGATGCGGATGAAATGCTTTTTCGGCAACCTCGCCTGAATGTATCCCATCCGCTGGTAGATGATCACATCGTGCCCCGTCGTCTTGATCTTGACGAAATCCCTAATCCCTTCGGCATACAAAATTTCCCTTAAATATACCTTGATCATATTTTTCTCAGATTTCAGGTACAGGAACGGCTCGTCGCCTCTTAGGTCCTGGTCGGGTTCCAGGACCGTCGGCCAGGGCGTTCCCACCGGCACGGTCGCATAGTATTTTGTGATACAGGCCACAAAATGTTCAAACGCCACCGGCTCTACCAGATAATCGAGCACATAGTCATCCAGCGGCCGCATTTTGGAATTACGCGGTGGGCCCAGGAAAACGACTTTCGGACGGCTTGGTACCAGCCTCATGAAGCCCTCGCCGGTGATCTTCGGAAGGTCGGCATCCAGAAAAAGGAGATCGATTTTGTTTTGCTGAAGATACATCAGCCCGTCGACAGCATTGTAAAAAGTAGCGGTCAATTCCAGCGTTTCCACCTCGCGGATGTATGCCTCCAGAACGCTCACGACAAAAGGTGCGTCGTCGATAATCATGCATTTGATCTTACCCATAGAAGAATATTCTTTCAAATTGTTCTCAAAATCAATGGAATAACCGTCCGGGACGGTTTTAAATCTGAGGCAATTTGAGTAGGGTAGGCTTTCAAGTTCTGCATAATTCCGGAAATGTGCAACGGGAACGGATCAAATACTTTTCAGATAAGTCCGCAATGCGCGCATCTCGGTGTCGGAAAACGCGGCGGTCATCTGCCAAGGCATGGGTGCTTTCAGCGCTGTGCCGTCTGGTCGCTTACCAGTACGCAACGTCCTGAAAAACTGCTCGTCTGTCCATTTACTGCTAATCCCGGTGGAGGAAATATCAGGTGTGGCATGGTCGCCGGTCGTTCCTTTCATGTTAGGCTGATGGCAATGCGAACAAACCTGGGCGACGTATTTTCCAAAATCCACAGTCACTCCCTCTTTCACTGCCAACGGCGGCGTTAGATTGTGATCGATTTTCTCGGCCTGAAAAAGGTCAAGCTGGCCAAGGTCCGTCAATACGATCGCTCCGGGGCCAAGGTCGCACGGCTCATGAACGCGATTTACGGGTGGCGCTTGCTGGCAATAGGCGATAATGGCCCGAAGATCAGTATCGCTGAGCTGGTTATAGTCACCCGACGGCATGAAAATCAACGGCGTCCCGTCGTGCTGCACACCATTTCTGATCGCTTTCACCCAATCCTCTGTCGTGAAGCCTTCTCGTATTCCACCTTTACCACGTGTAAGGTTGCGGGCCACCAGCCTGCCCATTCCTTTTTGTTCGAAAAACGTCTGACCGCCAAGATCCTTACCGTGGCAATCCGTGCAGCCTTTGGTGGTGATCAACCGCTTACCGAGCGCAATAGTGGCCGAATCAGAGGTAATATTCAGATTCAGCGGCTTGATCGCATATGTTTTTTTAAGCCTGCCCTGAACGGAAATATAGGCTTTGGTATAATAACCCAGGGCAAGCAAGACGATCAGCAACAGCGTACGTGCCGTCCACTTTAATATTTTTTTCAACATGATTTTGAAGATTTTAAATGATTGCGGAGAAATGTCTGATCGTCAGTCCGGGAAACCAACTTCCAATTCGATCCGGTAGCGGCTAATAACCACTACTTTGAAATCGGTAGTGACCGACGATTGGAAGGATTGGCCCGCATTGCGCACGCGTACCTGCATGGCGCGGCCGGATTGCATGTTCCGGGCGGTGATCCGGTAACGCCCTACCGGAATGTCAGCGATCCCGTCGTCTCCGCCTTCAATCCCGCTTAGGCTTTTCCTTACTACTTCGCCTTTGGTGCCGTCTGCCAGCACAATCGGCGTCATGGTCAGTTCTACATCTGCCAAGTCAAATCCCCAGTCGTTTCCACCGCGAAATACGGCCACGGAACCGCCATAATAGCCACCGTCGCCGAACTCGCCGGTACGTGGCCCGCTGAGCTGCCATCTGAAATTACAAACGGCTCCCTCCGATCCCGCAAATGCGCCGGGATTGTCGGGAAGAAGATCAAATTGGCTCAATTGCCCTGCATAAGACACCTTCACCGAGGCGCGCATGTACCAGGAGCCGTTTTCGAGCTCAATACGGTATCGGCCGTTAGCGTCGGTTTTGGCTACTTTGTTGTTATAAAATTGGGTATTGTTAGCCACCACTTCGGCATTGGCCAATGGCTGGCCGGTGCCATCGGTAACTTTGCCGGTAACCACCCGCTTCTGTGGACCGGGGTTTTCGGCTTCCGGACCGGATGGTTCCGTACAGGAAATCAATTGTGCGCTGAAAAACAGCAAAAGGAAAATTTTCTTCATGGCGATAGATGATATTGTGAATCAACGCCACAAAGTTGGTTTGCCAGCACCCCTGTACCAGCGCTATATCCCGCGAATTGTCATTTTGTATGCATGAATTGTAAAAAGTGTAGATCGTCGGCGTTTTTTGAGCTCCACAGCAAAAAATCGGATTGAAATAAGGCTTATTTTTGATTTTAATAGTGATCATTTCAATACCCTCCCGTCTTTCTAACACTGTTAACAGACGACACAATGATCAATGGACACGACTATCGCAAGTTCCACACTGCAGACCATGAAAAAACATCTCTGCGGGACGTAATGGAAAACAACTACCTGCATAACATGTCGCTGAAAGAGTATGCCCGGATCGCCAACCGAAGCCTGGCGACTTTCAAACGCGAATTTAAGACCCTGTTCGATACGACCCCAGGCAAATGGCTGATAGCCAAGCGACTGGATTATGCCCTGCTGATGCTCTATAAGACCCGAAAGAACATCAACGAGATAACTTTTGAAAGCGGTTTTGAAAACACTTCCCATTTCAGCCGCGTGTTCAAAGAAAGATTCGGAACCTCACCGCTCAACTACCGCAAAAGGCAAAGTCACTCCTGACACCATCTTATTATTTCTTCACTTACCTGCTGATGCGGCATTGCCGCGCGTCACAGTCATTGCTGCTTTCTATTATTTCCACTTCAAAAAACCCCGGTTCATTATGGAAACAACGATCTCCCCCCGTACCCTGCCCCATTTTCGCGGCAACGTCATAAGTGCCAGCGATACCGATTACGATGTAGCCCGAAAAGTCCACAACGGCATGATAGACAAGTTTCCCGATTACATTATCAAATGTGCCGACGAAGAAGATGTAGTTAAAGTGGTGAATTATGCCCGCGAGAACCAGCTTTTGCTCGCAGTGAGAGGCGGCGGGCACAATGGCGCGGGCCTCGGCGTATGTGACCGAGGGTTAGTTCTGGACCTCTCCCAAATGCGGAACGTGAAAGTAGATCCGGAAAATATGACTGTACTAGCTGAGGGCGGCTGCCTGCTGGGCGACCTGGATAATGCCAGCCACCCATTCGGGCTTGCTGTGCCTACCGGTATCAACTCCACAACCGGTATAGGCGGGCTGACGCTCGGCGGCGGACTAGGGCACCTTACCAGGCAATGCGGCCTCACGATCGACAACCTGCTGGAAGCCCGCGTCGTATTGGCCGACGGCCGGGTTATCAATACGTCGGCATCGGAGAACGAAGACCTGTTCTGGGCTATTCGTGGCGGAGGGGGTAATTTCGGTGTCATTATCTCCTTTCTGTTCCGGGCACACAAGGTACACACTGTTTTCGGAGGCCCTATGTTTTGGGATATGAGCGAAGCCAAGCCCCTCATGGCATGGTACCAGGACTTTATCAAACAGGCACCCGAGTCGGTCAATGGCTTCTTTGCATTTCACCAGATACCGCCTGCCCCTATGTTCCCGGAGGCATTTCATCTCGAAAAAATGTGCGGGATTGTGTGGTGCTGCACCAATGAGGAAGATGCCAGGAAAACATTTGAGGCCGTAAGGGCATTCCGCACGCCGAAGATAGACGCTACCGGGCCATTGCCCGTTCCTGCCCTGCAAACCATGTTCGACGACCTGTTTGCGCCCGGCATGCAATGGTATTGGAAGGGTGATTTTGTGAACGATCTCAGCGACGAGGTAATGGACATTCACGTGCGACATGCCATGGAAATTCCTAATTTCTTCTCAGGAATGCACCTCTACCCCATTAACGGGGCTGCAAGCCGCGTCCCCAACGAGGATACCGCGTGGAATTACCGCAACGCAACGTGGTCGATGGTCATTGCGGGCATAGCGCCCGATCCCGCCGATAAGCAGTTGATCACCGATTTTGCCAGAAACTACTGGAACGACCTGCATCCACACGGCGCTGGTGGTGCATATGTTAATTTTATGATGGAAGAAGGCGATGACCGGGTCAAATCGACTTATGGAGCCAATTATGAACGCCTGGCACGCATTAAGAGGAAATATGATCCGCAAAATCTCTTTTGTGTCAACCAGAATATAAAACCGGGCGTTGACTGATTAAGCGAGTGACTACGCCGCCTGCTATTTAAAACAATACCCCTTCATCGTCCGACTTGGCAGGCGGCGTGTATACATCCGTACTATCGCCTGTCGCGGTCGTACATTCGTTGACATATGCCTCCGGCCTTTTGAACGGCCCCTTGCGGTATTGCACGAGCGTTTGGTCATTATATACTTTTTGCATGAATGCGCCCCAGGCCGGCATGGCTACCCTTCCACCCTGCCCTAATGCAAGGGTACGGTAATGGATGCTGCGATCTTCACCACCTACCCACACGCCCGTAACCAGGTTGTGCGTCATACCCATAAACCAGCCATCCGAATGATTCTGTGAAGTGCCCGTCTTGGCTGCGATCTCGTTGCCTTCCGTGACGCCGTACTGCCGGAGCCTGCCCGCAGTGCCGCCCGGATCTTCCACGGCGCCGCGCATGAGATAGAGCATATTGTAGGCCATATTCTCGCTCAGTTCCTGGCTTTGTTTTTCATGAAATTCCTGCAAAAGTTGTCCGTGCTTATCTTCAATGCGCAGAATGGTGATTGGTTCGGTTTTATAACCGCCGTTCACAAAAGAACAATAGGCCGAAACCATTTCATATACAGACACGTCGCCCGTCCCCAGGCATAGCGCGGGCGTCGCAGGTAGCTCGCTCGTAATACCGAGCTTGTGCGCATATTCGACTACCGTGTTGGCCTTCACCATTTTCATGATGTAGGCACTGACCGAGTTCACCGATTTCCCCAAAGCCTGCCGCAATGTAAGCGGCTGTTCGGAATACTCGCCATTGGAGTTTTTAGGAGTATAATCCTCATTCACGTCGTCCTGCCCGGCATGAAACGTCACCGGCGTGTCCATTACTTTCTCGCAAGGCGTAATAAAATTCTTGTCCAGCCCCGACACATATACAAATGGCTTAAAAGTAGACCCAGGCTGTCTCTTGCCCTGTTTTACATGGTCGTACTGGAAATATTTGAAATTAACCCCTCCTACCCAGGCCTTCACGTGCCCGTTACGCGGGTCCATCGCCATCATGCCTGCGCGAAGAAACCGCTTATAGTATTTAATTGAGTCGATTGGGCTCATGACCACCTCTTTCTCACCATCCCAGGAGAATACCTTCATTTTGTAAGGTTTCTTCATCACTTTCCAGGCCTCTTCTTCTCCCAATTTATTTTTTAACACTGTAAAATAAGGCAGCCTGCGCACTGCTGTATTGATAAATCCGGGAATCTCCCTGCCACTGTCGTCGATCCACGGGTTGCGGCCTTTCCAGTGTTCCGAGAATATTTTCTGCTGCTCCTTCATGTGCCTGGTCAGGGCTTCTTCCTGATAAGCTTGCATCCGTGAGTCGATGGTGGTGTATATCCTTAATCCGCTGGTGTACAGGTTCAGGTCCGTGCCGTTCTCTTCGTTATACATCTTCACCCAGCTTTTCAGGTAGCCGCGCATTGACTGCCAGAAATACGGCGCAGGCCCATCGGAATGGTCGCCCATACGGAAATGCAGGTCGAGCGGCTTTTCTTTCAGTTGATTAAAATCCTCCTCCGTAATGTACTCGTAGCGCGCCATTTGCGCCAGGACGGTATTTCTCCTGTTGGTCGCATTTTGAGGAAAGCGCATTGGATTGTAGATCGTCGGGTTCTGGAGCATTCCTACCAGCAATGCAGATTCCGGGATATTCAGGGCGGAAACGTCTTTATCGAAATACGTTTTGGCGGCGACTTTAACGCCGTATGCATTGTTGCCGAACGATACCGTGTTGAGATACATTTGCATGATCTCCTGTTTGGTATATTTCCTTTCAAGAATAATGGAAAGGATCCATTCTTTGGTTTTAGCGATAACCAGCCTCACCACGGGAATCTTGCCCAAAGTCCCTTCATACTCCTCTGAGCGGGTATTAAAGAGGTTCTTGGCGACCTGCTGCGTAAGCGTACTGCCTCCGCCCGAACTGGCATTTGCGGTCACCACGCCTTTCGCAACCCTTATAAGGCTTCGCGGGTCGATGCCGGAGTGACCGATAAAACGGGTATCCTCCGTCGCCAGCAATGCGTTGATCAGATTAGGTGATATTTCAGAAATCTCAACCGGCGAACGGTTTTCGACGAGGTATTTTCCAAGCGATTTGCCGTCTTCCGAAATTAGCTCGGAAGCGATTTCACTTTTCGGATTTTCCAGGGTTTTCAGGTCTGGCATTCCTCCAAATAACCACAGGAAATTATAGTTCACAGCAATGATGTAGAAAACGAAGAGGCCCAGGCCAATGGCGACGGTCCGCCACATTAATAGAATATGTCGCCGGTATTTACCCGGCTTCAGTTGGATCATGTAGTTCTGCAGTAACGTTAAATAAACCGACCAAATAAGTGAATTAAATTCACAAATCAGCTAATACAACGTTTTGAAAGCATTTTTACTGTTTCGATGCAGAAAATAAATTGTTCGGGGCCGTATTCACTACGCAATCCCGACCACCGGGTGCGGGTTTTCAAAACTACGCTTGTACTCATTGGGACTCAGACCTGTTTCTTTCTTGAATAATCTTGAAAAATAGGGCGGATTCTCAAAACCAAGCATATATGCGGTTTCAGCAACGGTATTATTAGAGCCCATCAGAATGTTCTTCGCTTCGGAAATCAGGAAGATATGGATCAGGTCCATGGCTGTTTTCCCGGTTTCCTGCTTCAAAAGGTCGCTCAAATAGCGAGGAGAAGTGTTGAGCGCAGAGGCCATACTTTTGACCGATGGTAATCCATTTTTCTGAAACTTCCCGCTTTGAAAATAGGCCTCCAGACTTTCATTGAAACGGGATACCATTTTTCCCGACAGCTCGGTACGGTTAATGAACTGACGCTTGTAAAAACGCTGCGAATATTTCAGGATCGAATCCAGGTGGGTAAGCATAATGTCGCGGCTATATTCATCGACATTGTTGTGGTATTCTGTTTGAATTTTTCCAAAAAGATCCCAGATGATCATTTCCTCCCGCTCTGATAAATGCAGCGCTTCATTGGCTTCGTAATCGAAATAGCTGTATTTGCGGATGTCGGAATGCAACGCATGGCCGTTGAGGAAATCTTCGTGTATGTAAATGATAAACCCTTTTTCTTCCAGTTCAATATTGTTCATTTCAATCACCTGGCGGGGCTTTACAAACAACATGGAGCCGTTTTCATGGTCGAAACGCGTGCGGCCATACACTACATGCCCCGACTTGATCTTCTTGAATGCGATCATATAAAAGTCGGTCGTGAACTCCTGCTGGCCGATGGTGCAGGCGCTCAGCTCATCACAAGTCAATAAACTGATCAATGGATTCTCCGGCCCGGGATACCCGTTGGCGCGGTGCAGTTCGCTGATACTCTTGTAGTGGTTCATCTTTTTGTAAATATATTGATCTGCGCCATGGCGGACGCAGATCAGATCTTCGATTTCTATATTAACGGCTACTTATCAGGCTGTTACGTGACCGTGTGCAGCTTCTGAAACTTCTTTCCATTCTTCCCAGGTCGCCAAACGTTCGGCGTATACCTGGCTTAACCATGGTAACCCCACTTTGCCAAGGAAAATTCGCAATGGCGGGTTTTCTTGATCGACAACTTGCAGGATCGCATCCGAAGTCGCTTCCGGCTTACCGATAGAGTCTTCGGTAAAGCCTGCGTAAAACTGTTGTTTCACATCGTCATAGGCGCTGATCGGCTCGCTATGCAATGCAGAAGCACCGCCCCAGTCCGTCGAAAAGCCGTTTGGCTCTACAATTGTGACCTTAATTCCGAAATCTTTCACCTCTGATGCCAACGTTTCGCTGATCCCCTCGACTGCCCATTTGGATGCATTGTACAAACCTAAAACAGGCAATGTAGCAACACCCAATACGCTGGACACTTGCAGGATATGCCCGCTACCTTGTGCCCGCATGATCGGCAACGCGGCCTGGGTTACCCATAGCAAGCCAAATACATTGGTTTCAATCTGATCGCGAGCTTCTTTTTCGCTCGTTTCTTCGATCGTTCCAAACAATCCATAACCGGCATTATTAATCACCACATCAAGTTTTCCGAAATGCTTGGCTGCTTTTTCAACTGCTGCAAAACTCGCGGCGCGGTCGTTCACGTCGAGCTGGATAGTAAGAAGGGTGTCGGGGTATTGTGCCGCCAGGTCCTTCAATGTATCGGTATTGCGGGCAGTTGCTGCCACTTTATCCCCTCTTTGCAAAAATGCTTCTGTCCATATCCGGCCAAATCCTTTGGATGCACCGGTAATAAAAATAGTCTTTGTCATCACTCAAAATGTTTAATTGTTTAGTGATACAAATTTACCGGGTGGCAATGGCTGCGGACTTATACAAAAATCCGGAAATAAGATACAGTTTTACGGAACCTGCGACATCATGTATATTTAGGTCTCAAATGCCATCATCAAACCATGAAAAACGAAGTACTGGATGTTTCGGATAACCGGGCCCTACCATTCGAAATTGACGCGGCCATTTCCTTTATGCCATACATACGGTATCTGGAAAAACGGGTAAGCGAAGAACAATCCCTGAAATCGTCCTTTTACCAGATCATTCTGGACCATTTCAAAAATAATAAACTTCCGGAAGGCGACATCCCCATTGAGGAGACACACCGCTACAAAGATTTTTTAGAATACATATTCAATAGCCTCTCGGCACCATTGAGTTCGGAAAGCAAGTTGGCCTGGGGCATGAGCTTTCCGCTTAATCCAAGGGTCTTTTACGGCACTGATCTGCTTTATGAAATGCTTGGATCGAAAACGCCGGGAACGCAGGGTCCATTCGAAATTCAGAAAAAGCCGGAAGATTATCAGCGGGAGCGCATGCATATGGTCTATACGATGATCCTGCGCCGGCTGTACAACTTTCAGGTACCGGTCAAAATACAGCAGATCCACGCCTGGACAAATCCTGAAACTGGTTTGCTCCGTTACTATGAAGTGCTCGTAAGCCCGGAGTTTGTTGAGATCACGCCGACCAAGCCGCTTCCTACACTTAATTTTGTAGAGATATACACACATTTCAGCGAAGAAAACGGGCATTTAATGCTCGAAAAAGTGCTTCCGCTGAGCATGTTCCGCTTCCGTGGCTTTGCTGTGATCGCGGTATCGGACGTGACGAGCAAAATGGCTGTCGAAAACATTAAAAAGATCAGGCTGAACCGCAAACCGGGTGATACGCCTGGAAGATATCAGCGCGTAATCCAATCCCTGAAAACCCTGGTTCAAAGCAACAACATTGAGTTTGACTTGTTCCCGTTCGTGCGCGTGAATGGCCAGGCGGTATATGGTTACGAGCAGGCAGGCACGGGCATCCTGTTCCAGATCTGGGGTGAAAACCGGTTGACACCCGAAGAGTTCCGTCGGCAGGCGGAGGGCTATGCTTCCAAACCCAATTCCTTTTTCTCGCCGGATATTTTTGGTGAAGACGAGCAAAAACTAAGTTGGCTGGCTCCATTCCGGCAGGCGAATGTCTGCTCGCTGGCCCTTATCCCTCTTTTTGTAGACCAAAAACCCGTGGGCGTCCTGTGTATGCATACCTGGGTAGGCGAAAAGTTTGACGAGAAAACACTCGGTCAGCTCGACATGGCGTTCGGGCCTGTCGCGCAGCTTTTGCAGATTTATATTGAAGAATTTAACCTGGAACTGGAAAATATCATCAAGGAAAAGTTTACTTCGATACAACCGGCTGTGCAATGGAAATTCAATGAAGCGGCCTGGCATTACCTGCACCGGAGGAAGAAATCGTTGCCTGAGGTGACCGAAAATATCAGCTTCTTTGACGTTTATCCCCTTTACGGCGCCATCGATATCCGCAATTCGACCGCGGAACGCAATATCGCCATCAAGGCCGACCTGGGGCAATACCTGGAATTACTGAATGGGACACTGGACGCTGTCGCCCCATTCGACCGCTCTTCGCTCATGCAGGAAATACGGTTTCATTGCAGCAAATGGCAGCGTGCAATTCAGGAAGGCGAGCTTAATAGCACTTCTGAAAACAACCTGAACACATTCCTGAACGAAGAATCTAAAAACTACCTCATCCATCTGGCGACGCAGGATCCACGTACCACGGCGTTGATCGACGATTATATTGCGCTTACCCATCCAGCTCTCGGAGAAGTCCACAAACACCGGCAAGCGCTCGACCAATCGATGGA
The DNA here is from genome assembly GCF_023667495.1 of Dyadobacter sp. MSC1_007. GTDB lineage: Bacteria > Bacteroidota > Bacteroidia > Cytophagales > Spirosomataceae > Dyadobacter. Next base: position 247,364 of record NZ_JAMOZL010000006.1, on the reverse strand, counting down.
GCTGATCAATACAGCAGTAAACGGCTATTTCGAGCGTGAAAAAGACGGGTTGCAGCAATCCTATCCATGTTATTTTGAGAAGTTCAGGACCGATGGGATCGAATATGATATTTACATCGGGCAATCGATCAGTCCGGATAAGCCATTCAATCATTTTCACTTAAAAAACCTGCGGTTATGGCAGCTGTCGTCGATGATTGAAGTGGCGAGGCTTACCAACAACCTGCTTACGGAGATCCCGAAAGAATTGCATACCACACAACTGATATTTGTCCATAATCACATGATCGACATCAGTTTCCGTGCCGACGAGCGTAAGTTCGATGTGGAGGGGGCTTATAATATCCGCTATCAGATGATCAAAAAGCGGATCGATAAAGTGAGGATCAAAAATTCACAAGAGCGGCTTACTCAACCTGATACCATCGCCCTTATTTATTTTCATCACCGGGATATCGAGGATTACCTGCCGTTTATTCAGTATTTGCAGGAAAGCGGATCATTGAAACCCGACGTAGAAGAACTGGAACTGGAAGATCTTCAAGGCCTGAGCGGCTTGCGGGCATTAAGAATGGGAATTGTATATTAAAAAAGGGAGTTCCTGAATGGAACTCCCTGGGTTTTATTAAGCTACTAATGCGCTTTTCGGCTTGCGACCGCGAGGCTTGCCGGTATATGCTGGCTTTGGTTCTTCCGATCCAAGTTCCAGTTCATAACCTACAACTCCTTCGTCATAATTGAAAAGGGTTATTTCAAAAATGTACTTCGTGTTTTCGAAATCAATACCGCCTTTGCGAAGGATAAGTTCAAGCGGGATAGAGTATCCGCGGCCACTTCTGGTAAGAGAAAACGTTCCACTTTCTTCTGTACTTGGAATGAGGTAAAGGTACTTCAACGTTCTTTTTCCTTGTTGCGTACCAATTTTAAATCGGCTGGTTTCTGGTTCGATACCTAATTCTTCAAGTGTTTTTGGAGGAAGGACTAGTTTACCTGAGCCTGAAATGTAGCCTGTCGGCTTTTGTTTCTCCTGCGGCTTTTTCGTTACCGAAACATTCTCCTCGGGAGAAAAGAATTTAATCGCTCTTGCTTTCATAAATTAACAACGGGTTGCTGGTGGATTATTACTGTGGCAAAAGTAATGAACTTAACATTTTATTAAAATACTTTTTTTAATAAATAAAAGACTAGTCCCACTCTTAATTTTATCAGTTTGAAATTGTTCTTTCTTTTCAATTACTTTTTAATTAAAAACCCGAAAATCTCTACCCGGCATTTGACCAGCAATAAACGCCACTTGCATTATTGAACTCCTTTTCCAGAAACCCTAATTCACTACATTGCAGCCCCCGCAGTGATCTGAGCGCCATCCGTCTGCAATGCGCCTGTGACAAAAAGTTCCGAACGGTTACAAGTTAGCGCCGATCAATTGGAATAAACATAACAATTGGCATGAAGTCAAATCTGAAAATAATTGGTGCTGAAAATCCAACGGGAACAGTTAATAAATACAGAATACCGGGCATTAAAATGCAATTGACATCAAGTTTCGGCGCGTAGAAATAGTTACTAAGTAACCATTAATATCATAATGTCTGAGTTAACCATCGGCAGCATTTTATCACTATCCCGTATGAAGGGATCGACACCTTTGAAACTTTGTCCATTCCTAAGCTTTCCGATTATCCACGAAAAACAGAGACGAAGGAATTGTATTAGGCACGCTATGTCAGCAAACGGGCCGGTTACCTCGCGCGTACAGCAGGCACGCGCAAGTTCCCGTGACCTGTACTGGTAATTGCGACGGAATACAATGACTTGCAGACCGACAAAAGTTATATCAACTTCGCCAACGATTTGGTTTCGAACGCATTATAATAGACGCCGAATGGATCGACAACATTTTATTATAAGATAACCAAAGCCCGTGGCAGCTCCATATGGTGCGTCCAGGCGGATATTTGCTGAGATTAATGAAAAATGAGTAGCCTTTTGTTTTATTTTGCCGGCGTTATCCCTTTTCTCTATTGAAATACATGAAACCCACCTTCTTTTCGAGATATGAGTGGTGGTACCATACCGCCGTAATGCCGGTTTTTCTGCTTGCAATAAATTCTTACTTCGCAGGAAAAAGCTATTTCACCGATCCGCACGTCTTTTTCGTCACCACGGTCCTTGGGGTTACGTGCTACTGGATTTACGTGATTGCGATCACCATTACCGTCAGGGATGTCATCGCGCGCTTTCCCCGCGTAGACCAGACAGTCCGGAGGTTGACAGCCATGCTCCTGCTCGTCGGTCTGCTGATCAGCCTGCTTTCGGGGTTCATGGTTTGGGCTTACAGCATTCTACCGCAACTGGCCGTGACGATGGATCTTGGAACGGTCATACCGGTGATGATAGCCGGGATTGTCGTTGACATATTTATTTGTGCCGTCCTGGGCCTCTTTTATTCACTCGAACAATGGAGAAAAAACCAGGCGGAAATTGAAAAGCTGGAAAGACTTGCATTGCAAAACCAGTTTGATGCACTCAAAGGGCAGGTTAACCCGCATTTTTTGTTCAATAGCCTCAATACATTGTCGTCACTGATCGGCGCTGATCAGCAACAGGCGGAGGACTTCGTCGAAGATCTCGCCAGGATTTATCGTTACATGCTGCAAGCCGCTAAGACAGAACTTGTCCCGCTCCAGACTGAGCTTACTTTCCTGACCGTTTTGGCAAGATTGCTGAAAGTCCGGTATCAGGATGGCCTCCAGATCATCCAGCCATCGTCGGCGCCGCAGGATTTGCTGCTTCCTCCACTTTCCCTTCAGGTACTGGTCGACAACGCCATTCACTACAATACATTATCAGCTTCCAAGCCCCTGATCGTGCGCATCGAACTCACCGAGGACAGGAGCCTGAGGATTACCAACGACATTCAGGCCAGGCATCGCACGCTGTCGGCCACTAATGTGGGGCTTCGCGGACTTGCCGCCAAGTATGAGACACTTACGTCGCGCGAGGTGGTTGTGGAACAATCGGGAGGCATTTTTACGGTAACCATTCCGTTGCTCACGCATTCAGAATAATCTTATTTTACGGTGGTGGGAAGAATGACAATTCATGCCGGTAAATATGCAATTGGTACAATTTGTTGTCATTCTTTTCCAGGCATTGTCCTACTTTTGAACACAACCAGACTGCGGGTTGAGACGGTCGGCCCACTATGATGAAAGAGAGCTTGTTTGAAAAACTTCCAGGAATATCCCCATCGCAGCGCCGCTGGTCGTTCGCGCTGACGATGCCGCCATTCCTGCTGCTTTTCAATTATTTTGTGGTCGGGCCGCATTACTTTACCGAAACCGGGATCTTCATTGGCGCTACGCTTCTCAACGGCATTATCCTGTCGATCAGTTTTGCCGTGCATTCGCGCATGAATGCCAGGATCGCAGCGAAATACGCGGGACTGGACCAGACATTAAAAAGAATAGCCATTTGTTTGTCGGCACATGCACTGCTGTCTGCTTTCGCCCTGGTTTTGGTTTCCTGGCTGTACATAGGGCTCGGCCTGTTCCGCTCAACGCTCGACCTGCAAACGGTTTTAATAGTTTACATAATAAATCTCGGGGCAGCGTTCCTGACAACGGGTATTCTCGAAACGTTCCATGCGATCAACCGCTGGCGGCAATTTGAAGTGAATAAGGAACGATTGATGAAGGAAAATGTGAACGGCCAGCTCGAAAGCCTGAAAGCGCAGATTAGTCCGCACTTTCTGTTCAACACACTCAATTCTCTGTCGGCGCTGATCGGCGAGGATCAGGAAAAAGCGGAGCAGTTTGTAGATGAAATGGCCCGGGTATACCGCTATCTGCTACAGACCAACCATTCATCGGTTGACGAGGGGGATTTCAGCCAGCTGACGACGCTGCGCAAAGAGCTTTCGTTTATCCAATCATATGGCCATTTACTCAAAACCAGATACGGCGACGGGATGAAACTCTATGTGCACGTTGAGGACATTTTTTTGGAATACAGGATCCCCCCGCTGACATTGCAGTTGCTCGTAGAAAACGCCGTAAAACACAATGTGATCAGGGCTAGCAGGCCCCTTAGTATTTTCATCCTCAGCACAGTGGATGGACAGCTGATGGTCAGAAATAACCTGCAAAAAAAGAGTCTGACGGCAGGGGCGGAAAACATTGAATCAACACAGGTTGGGCTGGAAAACATCCTTACGAAATATAAATTGCTTGGCACTTACCAGCCGGGCCTCCCCCAGCCTGTTATTGAAAGTAATCACGAATTTTTCACGGTAACATTACCACTTATATCTTGAAAATATGAACGCACTGATCGTGGAAGACGAAGACCTCTCGGTCCGCCGCCTCAAAAAAATGCTTAACGAAGTCGCTCCGGCATTGGTGATCGCGGGGATAACGGATAGCATCGAACAGACGGTGGAATGGATAACACAAAACCGGAAGGCAGGTAATGCTGATCCCAACCTCGTTTTTCTGGATATAGAACTTTCCGACGGCCAGAGCTTTGAGATTTTCAACCGCGTCGACCTTTCCAGCACCATTATATTCACAACCAGTTATGATGAATATGCATTGCAGGCTTTCAAACTTAATAGTATCGACTATCTGTTGAAGCCCGTCCACAGGGAAGATTTGCAGCGGAGCCTTCAGAAGTATGAAAAAATGACAGGACAGCCGTCAAACGATTCGCTGGAAGGCATTCGCAAACTGTTGGAAGATTTCAAGAAGGCCGCTCCTGTTGAATACCGGCAGCGTTTCCTGGTCAAACAAGGGCAAAAAATGCTCTCAATTGAAGTAGGCGAAATCGCCTATTTCTTTACGGACGACCGTTACAGCTTCTTCATGACTGATTCAAACCAGAAAATGCTGGTCGACTACACCCTCGACGAGCTTGCCGAAGTCCTCGATCCCGCCCGTTTTTTCAGGATTAACCGGGGAATGATGGTGACGCATAAATCCGTTGAAAAGATTGATCCCTATTTCGGGAACCGTCTGGCGCTGGCATTGCGCCCAGCACATCATAAGGAAGCACTCGTCAGCAGGGAAAAAGTAAGTGATTTCAAACTATGGATGGGCAAATAAGCAACGTTAGTAGTGCCTCAGATTTTCAGAACCAGCTTGTCTTCCATCACTGCTTTCATGCCTTCATCGATGCGTTGCTCGTGGGGTAAGGTATAAAATTCAACAGTCAGGAACAGTCCATCCGTTTGCCTTTCGAGCAGTACTTTCAGAAAACCGTGCTTGGTATCGCAGCTGGTTTCCAGGTTCACGCCGTCGAATAGTGGGTTATTACTGGTAAAACGGTGATCGCTGGTATATGCAACAGGGTGCAGCTCGTCGTATCCGCCACTTCCGGCTACAATAAAAGGCAATACCCTGCCGTCGCGATAATGCCGGCTGAAACGCTGGTAATTATGAACATGCCCGCTTAAAACGATATCAGGATAAATGCCGGTTTCGGCAAACACCCCTTCCAGCATTTCGATCATCGGGATGCTGGCACCGTGGTTAATATCCGCAGAATAGGGCGAGTGGTGCAGACATAAAATCACCGCTTTTTCCGGTTGCTCCCGATCTGCATTACTTAGCTCATTAATTAGCCAGTTACGCTGTTGCTCTGTCACGACTCCAAACTTCGTGACGTTACTATACATACCAATGATATGCGCCAGCGGCGTAACGAGCGTCCAGTACACATTCGGCTGGACCATACTTTTCCGCTCAGCATTACCGCTGAATGATACCGTCCGCCGTTCCGTGTCACAAAAAACGGCCCTGAATGCATCCAGACTGTGATATTTATTCCGACTATCGGGGTTGATATCGCTGTCGTGATTGCCGGGGATCGCGAAAATCGGTCCGGGATATTTGGCATAGGGTTCAAAAAACTGGCGTTGGTATTCGCTCGCCTCACCGAAGTTGTAGACGATATCGCCCAGATGGTATAAGAACTGCGGCTCATACCCTGGCTCGTCCGCAGCTATATATTGCCGGACCATCTCGCCGACCACCAGTTTTTGAAAGCTGGGTGTGCGAATGCTACCGGTATCGCCCAGCATGTGAAACGCCAGTTTATTCTGGTCGGGCACGGCATGAATATCTTCCAGATTTAAACGGTAGGGGTATTTTCCGGATGCTTTTGGAACAGGTTGGAACTTGAAAGTATCGTCGGGAACGTCTTTTTTAAAGACCGGCTTACTGAATTTACGAGGCAAATTTGATTTCATTACGCTTGGCTGCTATTTCCAGCCTTTTGGGGTATTATTAATATGACAGCGATGTCGCTGACCTTGGCAAGTAGCAAAAATAGCCATTTCTTAACGTCAAGTAAATGTTAAATAATGCCGTTTGCGCCAAATTGACTAATTATTTATCTGCTCTTAGCGCATTCAGCTCTTCCAGTACCACCTTAATATCAAAATACATAGTTCTGAAATTTCCGCTTGGCGGTGTGGTTTCCGAAGGATCAACATGCTTAAAACCAAATCGTTCGTAATATCTGGCGATATCGTAACCGGTATCCGGGTCATAAAGCGCGTCTACGGTGATGAAACGGATGCCCAGGCGATGAATCAAGTCTGTTGTCACATATTCGAGTGCCCATTCTAGCAACCGCCTACCCGCACCTCGTGCCCTTTTGTCGGCAGCGAGCCAACCGATTTTGACAGCGGGAAAAGTCTTGTAACCCACACCTTCATTTTTTAGTAATTGAAGTTCGGTAGTGAGTTTATCAGCCATCAATGTGATGTATCCCGCAATTTTCCCTTCACACTCAATAACCCAACATTTACTCGTCAGAGACTTACATTCGGTCCTGATTTTCTTTCCTTTTATGTATGTCGCAAAATCATTTCTTAAACACTTAAAACCCTGACCTAGATCGTCTAAGTCAGGGTTCATTTCTTTTACATCAAATTCTGAAAAATCTATTCCCTCGAACCTGGGTTGAGACATCATTTTTGTTGTTTGTGTATTCTCTCTGCAATGCGTTTGGCGGTAGCTACGGCTTCGTCGTTGGCCACATAGCCGCCCGAATTTAGTGCTTTTAAGAGTGCTTTCGCCTCTTTACCTACCACTGGCTTCGAAATCGTATTACCTGTGTATTTCATAATGATCTTAGCTCAAAAAAGTAATTATCTCAAAATAACACAATTGGCATTGAAATCGCTCAACTTTTTATGAGTTTTTCAAGAGAAAGCCTTTCACTGCTCATTTGGCATTAATTGCTGCATTTATTTAAACACACTCTTAACCGCCTCCCCTACCGGGTGATTGGCTGTGAATTTGAGACCCATAAGCTGCGCTACCGATTGTGCGAACTGGTCTTGGTAGATCTGGGATTTGTTCTTCATTTCGCCGGTTGCCGGAGTGTCCGGACCGATGATCGCCATCCAGGTTTCGTTGGAACCGGGCGCCGACGTTCCGTGACTTGTCCATTTGTCACCGGTACCGCGTCCGTGATCGGGGTAAATGATGAATGTGGTGTTATCCTTATAAAAAGGGTCATTTTGCATTGTATTCCAAAGCGAAGCGGTCATCGCATCTACATAATGGGCGCCATCGAGGAAAGAATCATATTCGCCGTGATGCCCGAATTCATCGGTATCAGAAAAATCGATGTGCAGGACACGGGGATGATTTGCAAGTACATACGCCTTCGCGAGCGCATAAGTATGTGCATCGAAACGCACTGAAGTTCCAAAATAATGAGGCAGGTAACCTTGCAGTTCATTGGCCAAAACCTGTGCATCGGTGAGTTTACCGGCAGTCACGCGCTCTCCCGGGATATTCACCAGCATTTTGTTCCGGTCGCGGTTCAGTATGCGCGATAATGCGTCCCAGGAGGCAAATGTTACGACCTTACCTTCCATTCCCTTTTGTTTGTTAAAAAACTCAAGGACATTCTCGTTCGGATTATTCGGATAGTCGTTGCTGTTGATCTTCTCGTCGTAAAAGCCACAAAGCGTTTCGCTGCGGCCGGGGTACGAAAACCAATATTTGTTCCGCACATTCACGAGGTTACCCAGGTCGCGATTGCCGTAAAGTTGCCCCTTCGAAGCGATGGTGTTCCAGAAAAAAGGCATCAGCTTGCTTCTGCGGGCGCTAGCTGTTTTATCCCAAAACTTCCCAGCCAATGCTGCGGAATCCTGATGATGGTATTTCTTATTAAAAAACAGCGCTGAATCAGCGCCCCGGAAGATCTCCTGCCAGCGATAACCGTCAACGGAGATCATGACCACGTTCCTTGTCTTTGTCTGCGCGAAGGCATTAAGGCCAGCGACAAGCATGATGAGGGCTAACAATTTGATTTTCATAATGGTTGGGTTAAGAGTAGAAAAAACAGTTGAAACAAATATTTTTTGTGAATAAATACTAAACAATTTACGCACCTATAAAGTATTTTACCAGAATGTTAATTAATATTTAACTTTTAGTAAACTCTCCTGAAACTTATCATTAGGCTAATATTGCGTTAACAGTAGAAGGGCATATTTGCTGCCATGAAGCTACTCCGCATTCCGCTGCTGGTATTTTGCACTTGGGTCCTCTGGCTGCTGGTTTCGCAGTTTCTGCTGTGTCCGCGATATCAGTTCAATGACCCGATCCCATTTGAAGGGTCTGTTATCACTAATCCATACGATTCCATTAATCCCTCCGACTGGCTCAAATGCAACTTCCACGCTCATGCACGCGCATGGGAGGGTGTCACCAACGGCCACGGCACCGCCCAGGACATCCACGAAGCCTATAAAGCACTGCATTACGGCATACATTGTGTTTCAAACTACCATCATATCGACACTACCAATGCCGATGAGGCTAATTATCTCTCTGCCTACGAGCACGGGTACAACATCCGCAAAACGCATCAGCTAGTGCTCGGTAGCAGACAAGTACAATGGCTCGACTATCTTTTCCCCCAAACAACCCACAATAAACAACACGTCCTGAGCCACCTAGACGAGCCCGATGCCGTCGTGATCCTGAACCATCCTGCATTGAAAAACGGCTACACTGCCGACGACCTCGCACAGCTCGGACATTATGATTGCATGGAAGTACTCAACCCGTCGGTAACCTCTACGGCGCAATGGGATGCCGCATTATCAGCCGGAAAACGCGTTTTTATTGTCGGAGACGATGATATTCATAATGTGATTGCTAAAAAGCGGCTGGGGCAGCGATGTACATTTGTAAATGCAAAAGACAGCACAGCGCGGGGGGTTGTGAGTGCATTAAAGTCGGGCCGAAGCTATGGCGTTATCATTGGCGAAAGCCAGCACCATGATTCTATTCCGGCTCTCCGCGAAATGACCGTGCAAGCAGATTCTATATATATCGAGATGAGCCAGCCAGCTAGCGAGATCGATCTCACTGGACAAAACGGCAAGATCCTCGCCACCGCGCAAAACGATACCCACATCCGTTTCCGCCTCAGACCGGAAGACCATTACGCCAGGGCGACATTCCGCTACGCCAACGGTACAACTATTTTTCTAAACCCTGTTTTCTTTACATCGCAAAAAGGCTACAAGGCATTGCCGGTGTATGAGAATTTTAATGAAACGACTTTTTTCAGAAGCCTTGGTATGCTGGTCCTCCTTTTGTGGACCTTCCTCGTATGGCGCATTCTTTCGGCCGGCAGGCAACGCTTTGGCAGACGCAGGTTGATATGGAGATAAGCAAAAGACCGCTCCTGTTGCTCATAGTAGCATTTACTGCCATCCGGTGCATTATAGCATGTGCGATTAACCTTGGCAATGACGAGGTCTACTATTTCACCTACGCCATTCTTCCGGACTGGAACCATTTCGACCATCCGCCGCTCGTCGGGATATTCATACGGCTATTTACATTCAACCTGCATTGGAACCACGAACTGATGGTACGTATGCCGGGCATAATTGGTGCAGCGGTGAATACCTGGTTTATTTTCCGGTGCGGAGAACTGATCAGCAACAAACGGACCGGCACCATCGCAGCCATTTTGTACAATACCTCTATTTATAGCAGCATTATAGCAGGCATTTTCATCCTGCCCGATTCGATTCAGGTTGTATTTTGGCTGGCAGCATTATATTCCATATTGATGATCGCCGGTTCCGGGTTGGGTAAGCATATTAACTTGCACTTGTTATTGTTCGGTTTCTGGACAGGCCTGGCGGTAATGAGCAAGGTGCATGGTGTGTTTCTATGGTTTGGGTTTGGCGGGTACATTCTTTTTCACCGCCGGGATTTATTTCAAAATCCATATTTATACCTCTCTCTCGGCATTACCGCGCTGCTATCCTCCCCCATCCTGTTCTGGAACATTCAAAACGACTTCATCACCTGGCGTTTCCATAGCGAGCGGGTGACGATCGGCGAACAGGGCATTGACCTGAAATCATTTTTAAGAACAACGATCGGCCAGATCCTTTACTGTAACCCGATCACGTTCGCATTGTATATATTGACCGGCAATGCTTTCGTCCGCGGCCGTAGATTTATGGATAATGAAGCAATGGCAGTACTTTTGTGGTGCAGCCTGCCTATTATTGCCAGTACCACGCTGGTATCGCTGTTCCGCGATACGTTGCCACACTGGAGCGGGCCCGGGTTCATCGGTTTTACACTCATCACCGCTGCGTTCCTGAACGGGAAGCTTGGTGATCGTCCCACAGGTAGTTATCAGAAGTCGTTGAATGCCTGCATTGTGCTGATTGCATTCGTATTTGTCGCCGGGCCGCTGCTTATTCGTTACTACCCCGGCACCATGAGCCCCAAAACGTATCCCCGTACAGGATCGGGCGATGCCACGCTGGATGTAACGGGCTGGGAAACCCTCAGAGCTCCATTTGAAAAAATCAGGAAGGACGATATACGGTCCGAACGCATGACGGCGAATGCGCCTTTGCTCATTCATAAATGGTTTCCCGGCTCGCACATTTACTATTATGTCGCATTCCCGCTGCAAATGCGCGTCGTCGGAGCGGGCAACATCGCTGACCTGCATCAGTTCTGCTGGCTCAATGCCCGTTACGGGCAAGTCGCGCGGGGAAGAGACGCCTATTACATTTCTCCTTCCAACAATTTTACAGACCCGGCAGAACAATATGCAGGGCAGTTTGAAGCCTTCGAGCATGCCGGGACCATCACACAGAAGCGTAATGGCAAGGTCGCCAGATATTGGTTTGTGTACCGCCTCAAACATGCCACCATGCCCGTCGGTTGCCAGGTTGAGCGTTGATTCTATCCGTATTTTCAAAAATCGCGGAAATCTGTTCTAATACCTTATTGATCAGCTCCCTAAAAGTAAATCCTGTAAAATAATACAGTGACGGCTTACATTATTTTGCATTTCATACAACCATTCGCGATTGTTACAGCCTCTTTAACCCGGATACACAAAAAATAATGGCATGATTTCGGAAGCGGATTTGATCACAGGCTGCCTGCTGCACGACCGGATTGCACAGCGACAGTTGTACGACCGTTACAAAAAAGCGATGTACACGCTCGCATACCGCATTACCGGTGATTTCGACGATGCCAATGATGTATTGCAGGATGCGTTCCTGGACGTGTTCCGGCACCTGGACCAGTTTCGCGGCGACGCTACATTGGGCGCCTGGATCAAACAGATCGTTGTGCGAAAATCTACCAAAAAGAAAAAGACGGTGATATGGCAAAATGTGGAGGATTACACGGGCGAGGTAGTCGATTGGGGCAATTCGGACATTAATGCGGCACATCTCGAAACGGCGATATTATCCCTGCCCCAGGGTTTCAGGACGATTTTTGTGCTTGCGGAAGTGGAAGGCTACACCCATCGCGAGATTGCAGTAATGTTGAATATCTCGGAAGGAACTTCCAAATCGCAGCTGTTTCATGCCAAAAGGAAGCTAAGGACAATGCTTTCGATCAACTGAAATTTATCATGGAAAGAAATCATAAAACTTTGCAAGATGCGATCGGCCGGTTTCCGAAATACGAGCCCGGAGAGCAGGTATGGGACGCATTGCGCGAAAAACTGAACGAGCAGCCATTGCAAAAAGCATTGCAGCAAATGCCTCTTTATGAGCCGGATGACAAGCTATGGTCGCTGATCGAGAAGAAAAACAAGGGCTCGAAAACAGCAATGGTCTGGTGGTATGCAGCCGCAGCTGCCATCGTGCTGATGGCCGGCGTATTGCTGGTAAGGACCAACCCTTCCGCCGGCATATCCTACACCCAGGAAAAGGCGGACCCGCGCTTGCAGACGGGCACCGACCTGGTAACTGACGTACAATACCAGAAATTGAAAGCCTATTGCGAGGCTGAAACGCTGGTGTGTAACAGTGACGACTACCGGCGGTTGCGGACAGAATATGAGAAGTTGAGTTCGGCATCCGACCAATTACAGGAAGCGATCGGGGATTACAATGCTGAGCCCGAACTGGTGCGACAGTTTATTAGTGTAGAGCAGCAAAAAGCTGAAATTCTGAATGAAATGGCCAAAATGATTTAGCACAAACAAAATGAAACCGAACCGATATAGCATCAGTCCATTAGTGGCCCTCCTCTTCTGGACATTCATCAGCGGCCCGGCCAACGCCCAGGGCACATTGCAGGTAGCGACCAAAAAGATCGAAAAGACGATCGGCGCGCCCGCAGTGCGTACATTGTACATCAGTGCGGAAAAAGCTGACATTGAAATGATTACCTGGGATAAGGCTGACATTTCAGTAGTTATGGAGCTCTCAGCCCGCCATCCTGACCGCGCTACCGCTACGCAAGACCTTTCGAAGTTGCAGTATATCGCCGACCGAAATGGAAAGGATTTCTTTCTACGGAATTACATTGTGCTCAAAGACGGCGAAGCGAAACCAGCGTCCAACCTGAAAACGCGGTACATCATTCACCTGCCGCCTTCCTGTGCGGTAGACCTCAAAAATTCGTTTGGTACCATTAACCTGCGAGGCCTGACGAACCAGCTGACTCTGAAAGCCGACTTTTGCACAACCAATGTTACCGGATTAAGCGGCAAAGGCGCGTTAAACACCACATTTGGAGAGCTGAAAGGCAATGAGCTCGCCGGTACTTTTACTTTCACAAGCGACCATACCAACATCCGGCTCGACCAGATTTCGGGCGCCATCCGGCTGGACGCCGTTTATGGAAGCGTGGAAATTTATCCGACCGTGGGCCTTACAAGTCTGGGTATTCATTCCAAAAAAGCTGAAATAACATTACTGGCCAAAAACTGGCAGCTTTTCGACTACACCATCAACGGTGCTTACGCCACTATGAAATTACCCAACGGGTTCAAATGGAAACGTAATACTTCCGACTTCAAAGAAGCATTCTTTTCCAGAAACCAGCTCGCCAATGTCGACATCAACGCCGAATTCGGGCGTCTGACAATTAAGTAAACGGGTGCTTTAACTATTAGTCATGAAAATAAAATTAGTTGTACTGTTTGTGCAGACTTCCCCCTAACGCCTAAAACTTCCGCTCCTGATACGGGGTGCCCTTGCCGTCTTCGACGTAATGTTTCAGACTCAACAAGAACATGGCCCAGTTGTAGTTGCACCATTGGTAAAATTCGGTGAGTTCGCGCCAGTCGAAATGTTTGAGGACTACGGCAGTGACGCCATTTTTGCGTTCGGTGAGGTCGAATGAAACGCCGGTAGCGACCCATTCAGGGTCAGAATCCGTGCAGAGCCATTCAATGCGCTTATTTTCAACCAGTTCAACGACCTTCATTTTCACAATATCATCAGACCCGAAGCCGAACTCGTTGATGACGCCAACGCCGGAATGCACCGTCAGTTCCGTTGTCCATACGCCGCCGAGGCCGGCCTGAGTAGTCAGCGCTTCGTATACTTTGCCAATCGGCGCATTAATGTAGTTGATGTGTTCAATCTTCTCCATGGATAATAGCTTTTTGAGACTGTAAATGTAACCGGCTCCCCGGTTACAAACAGTTGCCAAACGCGCCATCCGAGGGGTTTAACGAGACAATTTCAGACGCCATTTGCGAGATACCTTCCCGTTAATGAATGTTCTGCATGCAGCAGGTCGGCTGGTGTGCCTTCAAACAGAATCTGGCCTCCCTTATGCCCTCCTTCCGGGCCAAGGTCGATGATCCAGTCGGCATGTTTCATTACTTCGGTATTATGTTCGATGACAATCACGGAATTCCCCTGGTCTACCAAATGATCGATGATTTCGAGTAAATGGCCTGTATCGGACATATGCAAACCAGTCGTAGGCTCATCCATGACGTAAATACTACCGTTTTTGTGAAGCTCCCCGGCTAGTTTAATACGCTGGCATTCTCCGCCCGATAAGGTGCTCAATGGCTGGCCAAGGGTAAGATAATTTAGACCGACGTCGTTCATTGCCTTCAATTTGTGCAATACATCTTTCGTCTTGAAGAATGTAAGCGATTGCTCCACGGTCATTTCCAGCACGTCGGTGATCGATTTGTCCTGCACTTTATATTCCAGGACTTCCGGTTTGAAGCGCTTGCCTTCGCACGTTTCGCAAACCGTTTTGACCGGTTCCAGAAAAGCGAGGTCTGTGAATATGAACCCCAACCCCTGGCATTCCGGACAGGCGCCATTGGAATTGAAGCTAAAAAGAGATGGGCTCACTTTATTCGTTTTACCAAAAAGCTTGCGTATATCGTCCATAATGCCCGTGTAGGTCGCCGGGTTGGAGCGGATCGAAGTCCCTACCGCCGACTGATCGATCACGATTGCCTCGGGATGCTGCGAAAGGAACACGCCATTGATCAACGAGCTCTTGCCTGATCCTGCCACGCCGGTAACAACCGTGAACACGCCCTCCGGAATGGCCACCGACACGTTTTTCAGGTTGTGCTTTTTTGCATTTTTGATCTGCATAAAACGACTTGCTTGCCTGAACTTGGTTTTAATGGGCACGTCCCGGTTTATGCAGCGGCCTGTGAGCGTGTCCGCCTTTACAAGTCCCCGATAATCGCCTTCATAAACAATCGCTCCGCCGCGATTACCTGCTTTGGGGCCCACATCCACAATATGATCGGCAATGCGGATCACGTCAGGATCATGCTCGACCACCAGGATCGTATTGCCTTTATCTCTCAACTTTTGGAGCAATTCGTTGAGCCTGTGGACGTCGCGCGGGTGCAGGCCTATGCTTGGCTCGTCGAAAATGTAAGTAATGTCGATCAGGCTGCTGTTGAGATGCTTTACCATTTTAATGCGCTGTGATTCTCCGCCGGACAGCGTACCGGTTTCGCGGTCGAGACTCAGGTAACCCAGGCCGATATCTACCAGATGTTGCAGCCGCTCTGTTAGCGTCGAGATCATTGGTGCCGACACCTTATCATCGATCTGCTCAATGATCTTCACCAATTCAGATACTTCCATCGCCGACATTTCAGCGATATTCATGCCATTTATCTTACATTCCAGCGCCTTTTGGTTCAGCCGCGCGCCTTTGCATGCGGGACAAGCACCGTATCTGAGAAAACGTTCTGCTTTTTTGATGGTCTTTTCGGAAATTTCGCTGCTATCTTTCTGAATGTACAAGCGGTTGAACTTGTCAATCAACCCTTCGTATTTTGTCTCGAACACCATTCCATTATAGTTGGATTCATAGGTGCCTTTTCCATATAGAAGCGTATGCATTTCCTCGTCGGAATAATCTTCGAGCTTCTTGTCGTTATCAAGCATGCCCGAAAACGTGTAGCTTTTCCAGTACCAGCTTCCCACGGCGAACGTCGGAAAGAGAATGGCGCCGTCGTTCAGGGATTTGGTCGGATCGAGAAATTTATCCAGGTCCACCTCTACTTTTTTGCCTAATCCGTTGCATTCAGGGCACATTCCGGCAGGATCGTTAAAGGAAAAAGCATTCGAGAAGCCTGCAAATGGCTTTCCAATGCGCGAAAATAACAACCGCAAAACCGCTGAAATGTCGGTAATAGTGCCCATCGTGGACCTGGAATTACCTCCAAGGCGTTTCTGGTCGATGACAATGGAAGTTGAAAGATTTTCGATCACGTCGGCTTCGGGCTGGCTGATCCTCGGCAGCCGGTTGCGGATGAACATGCTGAATGTTTCGTTCAGCTGCCGTTGCGCTTCTGCACCTATCGTGTCAAAAACAATGGAAGATTTGCCGGAACCCGATACCCCTGTGAAGATGGTGATTTTGCGTTTGGGAATGTCGAGCGAAACATTTTTGAGATTATTTTCCCTGGCACCACGAATGCGGATGTACTCTTGCTGACCCATAAGAATAGTTTGAAGTTGGCTAATAGAAAAAGAACGGTTGCACTATAACCGTTCCTCTGTAAACACAAACCTAATAAAAACCTTTTTTCTATGATTCGCCCCCGATGGAAAAAATCCACTGCACATCATACTGGTCTGTGAGCGTGGCCCATTGCCCGTCTAGCATTTCGGGCGTCAGCGGCGCAGTAACCCTGCCTCTTTTGGATAATCTACCGAAAACCAGGCGCAGCTGTTCCGGCGCCGCAATGCTGATCCACAGCGAAATGGTGTTCCCCGAAGCCACCCCTTCCTCGCCACCCAGATCGGAAGCAAAAAGCCGGATGTGCTCCGACTCCAGACGGGCATGTAAAACCAGCTGCCTGATCTCCATCGGGAACTGCTTACCTGCGGGCGTGTCGCCCAGACAAGTGAATTGCAGCTCGCCGCCGAAGCAAGACTGGTAGAAATGCATAGCCTCTTTGCAATTTCCGTTGAAAGTAAGGAAGGGGTATATTGCCATTATATTAATTTATTGATTGTAGGCGCGTTCCAGCTCGGCAATGTCGAGTTTACGCATCTTCCACAAAGCCTGCATCATCTGGCCTAACCGAACGGGATCGCTATTGTTGAGCCGTTCGCTGATCATCGTCGGGACGATCTGCCACGACACCCCGAATTTGTCTTTCAGCCAGCCGCACATGCTTTCCTCTCCGCCGTCGGCTGTGAGGCTATTCCAGTAATGATCTACTTCTTCCTGGTTCTTGCAATTGACAAAAAAGGATACGGACTCATTGAATTTGAAATTAGGGCCTGCATCGAACATGTGCATGGTCAACCCATTGATTTCAATTGAGCCGGTCATGATTTTATCCGCCGGGAAGGGGCTGCCTTCGCCCCACCTCCGGATCATTTTGATCTTTGAATTTGGAAAAACGGAAGTATAGAAATTCATGGCTTCCTTGCAACGGTCGTCAAACCAGAGGAATGGGACAACGCCCTGGGTGGTTGTTAAATCGCTCATTGTTTTTTTAGATTGAAGGTGAATGGTTTTTAGTTTGTTGATCAATTGACGATACAAAGTTGTGCGGTAACGGAGAAATTCTTGGGGTGTAAATACGCCTATGGCAAGGGGTAAAAATGCCAAATGAATATTTTTCTATATTTACAGTTCTAAACCTTGATAGTCATGAAGCATATTTCGGTATATGTCCCCCAATGTTCCTACATCGAAGCCGTATCGCCTGCTTACCGGCTCTTCAACACTGCCAACGATTTTTTGAGGGCTTCCGGGAAGGAACCCAAATTCAATGTCGAGTTCGTGGGGCTGAGCCATGATATCAAAGCGCAGGATGGTGAATACACGATCCGCATCAACAAGCTGCTCAGCGAAGTGGATAAGACAGACCTGGTAGTGATCCCCGCTTTGTGCGGCAATCTGAGAGACTCTGTCGAGCTCGACCGGCCTGCTATCCCGTGGATGTTGGAAATGCATCGAAATGGCTCCGAAATAGCATCATTGTGCCTTGGCGCATTTCTTTTGGGCGCTACCGGCCTGCTCGACGGCAAAAAATGCTCGACACACTGGGCCTATTATGAGGAATACAAGGAAATGTACCCGCAGGTAGAGGTTGTGGATGGTACTATCATTACGGACGAAGGCAAGGTCTATTCCAGCGGCGGGGCCAACTCCATCTGGAATTTATTGATCTATATTCTTGAAAAATACACCAGCCGCGACATTGCTATATTGTCTGCCAAATATTTCGCTATCGACATCGACCGCGATAACCAGCGTGCATTCACGATTTTCAAAGGCCAGAAAAACCACAACGACGACGGTATCCTTGCCGCTCAGCAATACATTGAAAACAATTACACCGAAAAACTTACCATTATCGAACTTGCCGACATTGCGAGTGTGAGCCGGAGGAGTTTTGAGCGGCGGTTCAAGACGGCGACCAATAACACGATCAACGAATATGTGCGCCGGGTACGCGTGGAAGCGGCCAAACGCAGCTTCGAAGCATCACGCAAAAACGTAACGGAAGTGATGTATGATGTGGGTTATACCGATACCAAAGCATTTCGGGACGTTTTCAAAAAAGTGACCGGCCTTACGCCAATCGAATACCGGAACAAATACAGTAAGGAGAATTAGGGCAGTAACCCGTACTTACCGCTGGATCAG
Organism: Dyadobacter sp. MSC1_007; assembly: GCF_023667495.1. Lineage (GTDB taxonomy): Bacteria > Bacteroidota > Bacteroidia > Cytophagales > Spirosomataceae > Dyadobacter. The sequence goes on along the minus strand of NZ_JAMOZL010000006.1, from coordinate 228,930 downwards.
TTTATTTGTGGTTGTAGCACGCTTCTACGCAAATTTGCACCGCCAAATTATTGAGAACCATTACAATCCATCTGAATATGTTTAAATTGACCGCGATGACCGTGCTTGTATGCATGATCTGTTCCACCACCATTTTCGCATTTATGTCTGAAAAAATTGCCTATTCCGAAACTGTCGATTGCGGCAGCGTTACATTGACCGAGATTTTCAGACGCGCCCGGCTTTGGGTAAGCCAGTCGGCGCCGGACAGTAAAACGCTGGTGTCCGACAAAGAAACCGGAGACCTGGCCACACAGGGCAGTATCACCATTGTTACTCCGAGATCTGATAATTCGTCAGGCGGCGTTTATCAGTTCCGTTATGTCCTTTCAATTGAATGTGCCAACCGCAAATACCGCGCTTCGATTGCCAATGTAGAATACCTCGAAACGAGCAATGTCCGAACCATTCCGTTGGATGTTTTTAGCCAAAAAAATGAAAATAAAGCCGCTGCCGCTGAACTCGATATCAAACTCAAAGCATTGCTCGCTGATTTACAACAGAATGTGAAGGATTACAAGCCATTCTGAGATGAATGTCAATAGAGTCGCAACCTTTTTGGCCGGCCCTGAATTATCCTGGCTGCTGATGTATGGGGTGATGCTTCTTGTCATCGCCCCTAATCAGCCGCCCACCGAGTCGGGCAGCATGCGGCTGGAAACTGTTAGTTGGTTTGTCCTTATTGCAGCGATCATCGTATCTTTTCTTCCTTTGATTTGGTTGCAGAGTGGTTTAGGCTGGACGTTGTTCCGCATCGGTATTTCCGGGCTGATCGGCGTTTGCGTCATGAGCGCCGGGCTTTGCAACGCGATCCGCTACAACGATTCCCGCGACTCAGGCGTGGGCTCCCTATTCGTTCTAATGGTCGCACTCGGCATCATGCTACTGCTCATTGGTTTGATCGGCACCGGCCTCACTATCAAATTTAAGACGTATGCTTTGCCTGTACTTAAATGGATTGGCATTGTGATCGGTGCATTGGCGATTTTTGCATTCCTGATCAACCTGCTGGCTAAAAGCAAATAAGTTCTTTAACTTATATTCTGATGAAATTTCCTGGATTTGAATTCTTCATATTCCTTTTCTTTACGGTGGGAGCGATTTTCGCCGGCATTTCGTATAGCATGTATCGTTCCAACACGGAATTGGTCGAAAACGGAGTTAAGGCAAAAGGGACCGTCATTGCAATGCACCGCGTAAAGCGTCGCCAATATCCGGTGGCACCTTCGGTTCGCTTTTTCACACAAGACGGCAGAGAACATGTCTTCCACAGCTCGGAAGGCCGCAACCCGCCCGAATACCAGGTCGGCGAAGAAATTACTATCTATTATGACCCCAAAAACCCGGACAATGTACACCTGGAAGGCAATTATCTGCTGGTGTACGTGTTCGCCGGAATGGCCGCGGTGTTTTGGCTATTCTCGATCTGGTATGTGCCATCGGCCGTCAAGGCGATCTGGCAATGGTTTTTCAACTAATAGCATTGCGGTCGCGTGTCAGGCTAGTATCGGCTTCACCACTTTTCCGTGAACGTCGGTCAACCGGTAGCGGCGCCCCTGATGCTTGAATATCAGCTGCTCATGATCGATACCCATCAAATGCATTACAGTGGCCTGAAAATCATGCACATGCACTGGATCTTTGATGATATTATAACCGAAATCATCGGTTTGTCCATACACAAAACCCTTTTTAACACCCGCACCAGCCATCCAGATCGTAAAACTCCTCGGGTGGTGGTCGCGGCCGTAATTATCACGCGTGAGTTTGCCCTGTGAATAGGAACCGCGACCGAACTCCCCGCCCCAAACTACAAGCGTCTCATCCAGCAAGCCTCTCTGTTTCAAATCCTTGATCAATGCCACCGACGCCTGATCGACACTCTTAGCCATGACCTTGATATCGTTGGGCAGGTTACCGTGCTGATCCCATCCCTGGTGATATAGCTGCACGAACTTGACATCTTTTTCGATCAGTTTCCGGGCAAGCAGGCAATTCGCGGCAAATGTACCCGGCTTACGCGATTCCTCGCCGTATAAATCGAATATATAGTCCGGCTCGTTGGAAATATCCATCGTTTCGGGTACCGCGGTTTGCATGCGGTAAGCCATTTCGTATTGCGCCATCCGGTAATTGATTTCCGGGTCAAGGATCTTTTCAAACTGGCCCTGTTGCAATTTTGCCAGCGAATTCAGCATGCGTCGGCGGCTCGTACGGTCGATTCCCTCGGGATTATTAAGGTAGAAAACAGGATCCGGCCCCGACCGGAACACAACGCCTTGGTGAATGGATGGCAGGAAACCATTGCTCCATAATTTGGCATACAATGGCTGGTCCCCTCCTCTTCCTTTTGACAGCAAAACCACGAACGACGGCATGTTCTGGTTATCCGAACCCAGGCCATAACTCACCCACGAACCCCACGAAGGTCGTCCGCCCTGCTGGCTACCCGTCTGGAAAAATGTCACGGCTGGGTCGTGGTTAATGGCCTCCGTAAACATGGAGCGGATGAAGGTGACGTCGTTGACAATGCTGGATGTATATGGCAACAGTTCGCTGATCATCATATCGTTATCACCATATTTCTGAAACTTGTAACGTGATGCAGCCAGCGGAAAGCTGCTTTGCCCGGCCGTCATCCCGGTAAGCCGCTGCCCTTTCCGGATCGATTCCGGCAAATCTTTACCCCACATTTCTTCCAGTTTTGGCTTATAGTCAAACAGTTCGAGTTGCGACGGCGCGCCGCTTTGGAACAGGTAGATGATCCTTTTGGCTTTGGGGGCGAAATGTGGTTGCCCAATCGGCAAACCAGCGGCTTCGTTCCCAGGCGCAAGGACCTTTTTAGCCATCGAATTATCTGCGTTCAAAAGCGAAGCCATCGCCGCAGCACCAAGTCCCAAACTGGTTTTAGACAGGAAATTACGCCTGCTCAGCTGCTCATGGACATGGTTTTCAAGTTCTCTGTAAAAGCTCATGACTTTGATTTTATCGCTTAATCAAAAATTCGTCAAAATTCATCACCGTACTGGCTACGATCGTACCCGCGGCCAACTGCGCCGGGTCGAGGGTTTTGTCAACCGGATATTCGCCAACCGCCAGGATCGACTTCATCCTTTTCGGGTTATGGCTGAAATCCTTCAACTCACCATCATAGAGTTCTCTCAGGATCTGCTTCTCCTTGGGATCAGGCTTGCGGCTGGTTAATGCAGTGAATGCATAACTGATCTGCTCGTCGGGTGTCTTGCCATTTTTAAGCATTTGCTGCGCCAATACGCGCGACGCTTCCACAAATTGCGGGTCGTTCATCACCACCAATGCCTGCAAAGGCGTACTCGTTTTTTGCCTTTTGGTAATGCAGAAATGGCGTTCAGCAGCATCGAAGTTGAGCATCATGGGCGGCGGCGAGCTCCTTTTTCATATCGTGTAAAGGCTCCGACGATAGAGGCTATCGCCATGCTGTTGCTTGTAAGTGACCTCGTTACGTGTCGCAAGTGCCTCCCACAGGCCAGCGGGCTGGTAGGGATACGCGCTCTTACCCCCGACCCTGCGCGTGAGCAAGCCGCTCGATGCCAGTGCGTTATCCCTTATCTGTTCCGCACTCATCCTGTAACTGGGCCCGCGCGCATAGAAACGGTTCTCAGGATCCGGCGAATCCGGTCCTGCATTGGATGATTGCCGGTATGTTGCGGAAGTTACAATCAGCTTGTACATAGCTTTCACATTCCAGCCGGACTCGCGGAAGCGGGTTGCCAGGTAATCGAGCAATTCGGGATGGGTAGGCAGCTCACCCTGGTTACCAAAGTCATCGCTCGAAACAACCAGGCCTTTTCCGAAATACATCATCCAGAACCGGTTCACGGTCACACGGGTGAACAGCGGATGATCTTCATGCAAGAGCCATTTAGCAAGTCCCAGCCTGTTTTTCGGATATTCTTTCGGTATTTTAAAGAATGCATCCGGTGTATCGCTGCTCACCGGCTTACCAGGTGCGTCATACGCCCCGCGATTGAGAATGAAGGTCTTGCGCGGATATTTACGTTCCTTCATCACCATCACATCAATCTGCTTGTCCATCACCTCGGTTTCCTCTCCGATCAGCGACCGGCTTACCTGTATCTCCTTTTTGTAACCGGCATCAATATTGGTCAGATAATAGTCCTTTAATGATGCGAGCTGCTCCGGTTTCAATTGTGCTTCCGGTGTTTTCAATGCATTCAGAAGCTCGTTTTGAAGCGAAAACATTCCCTGCATTTCCAGCGGACTGATGGCGCGCGTGTATATTTTGAACTCATCGACCTCAAAATTCTTGGTTCGCTGGTCGGATAAGCGTCCGATGTTCAGCCGGTCGACGTACCAATTGGTTTTGTTCTTCCCAAACAGGATACTCTCGGTGAGATGATCATTATGAATTGCCACTTTCGCCTGCTTGCCATTTATAAAGAGTTTGAGCCCCGCTGCTTTGCTTAATCCATCGTAGGTAAAACCGAGCTGCGTCCATTTGTTTAAAGGAAATTTATCAACAGTCTGTATTTCAATGGCATTCTCAGGCCAGACATGGCTAATGGTCAGCCGGATCGTCCCATCTTTTTCGCGAAACACATTCCAGCCGCGATAGCCATTCATTACCCCATTGGATTTGTGCAGGATCGAGCCGCTGACTGACGGATCGTGCAGATTAAGCCAGATACTAATGCTAAAAGACTGGTTCCGCTCGAAGAATGCGAAGTTATCGCCAAAAGTCACGGCATTCTCACCAAAAATATAACGCGCTTTTCCTACCCTGCCCTTTCTCGAAGCTACGTTTGAAAGACTGTCGTCGCCCTCCGCATTGGCTTTATGCTTGGGATTCGCCAGGTTTTGGAATTCCTTGCCCTTCGGTTCGTCGAATGTAAAGTGACCCAGCAGGTCCGTCTTTTCGGGTAGCAGTGCTTTTTCAGGTTGGGCACGTGCGGTAGTAAGCCAATGCCGGAAATTTCTTTCGTAAACATTCGCATTACTTGCCAATACCAATTTTTCCTGCGCTAGCTTCTCGCGAATGTATTTGAGCTTGGCTTCGGCCTCCGGTGTCGGGATGGTAATAGCGGGACTTGCCTCGCCATTGTAGGGAATCTGCCCATTTTCATTGTTACTATTGAAGAACGCATACAGTGAATAATAGTCTTTATGGCTGATAGGGTCATACTTGTGATCATGGCAACGCGCGCATTCGACGGTAATTCCAAGGAATGTTTTGCCAAAAGTATCGACCCGGTCAGAGACATATGCGCTCCGGTATTCTTCTGGAATAATGCCTCCTTCCTGGCTCTGCTGGTGCATCCGGTTAAATGCAGTGGCCACCATCTGATCGCGGGTCGGGTTGGGCAGCATGTCACCTGCGAGCTGCCAGATTACAAACTGGTCGTAGGGTTGATTTTTATTGAAAGAATTGATCACCCAATCGCGGAACGGCCAGGCGGTCCGCAAGCCATCGTCCTGGTAGCCATGTGTGTCCGCATAACGTGCAGCATCGAGCCAGGGTACGGCCATGTGTTCCCCATAATGTGGTGATGCAAGCAACTTGTCGACTACCTTTTCGTAGGCATTCGCCGAGCGGTCGGTCAAAAAGGCGCTTACTTCCTCTGGCGTTGGCGGTAGTCCGGTAAGGTCCAGGTGGACGCGTCTTAACAGCGTCGTTTTATCAGCCTCACGCGATGGTGAAAGCTTTTTATCTTCCAGTTTTTTCAGAATAAACCGGTCTATATCGTTCCTGACCCATTTTTTGTTCTGCACTTCCGGCAGCACGGGTTTGGTCACTTTAGTAAATGCCCAATGCGGTTTATATTCGGCCCCCTCTTCAATCCACCGGATAAGAATCGCCTTTTCACGGGCGGTAAGCGACAAGTGCGACTCGGGAGTAGGCATCACCACATCAGGGTCGGCAGACAGTATGCGGTATACCAGCTCGCTGCTCCCCGGTTTGCCCGGTTTAATGGCTTTATAGCCATTTTCGCCTTCCTTATTATAAGCTACCTTGGCCACATCCAGCCTCAATTCGGCCTTCTGATGGCTGGCGTCAGGTCCGTGGCAGGCAAAGCACCGGTCGGAAAGGATTGGTTTTACATCGTAGGTATAGTCGATCGGCTCTAACAGCGTGGACATTTCGGCGGCTACGTCGTCAGGAAGGTCGACTTTCTTGTCACAAGAAAAGAACAACGTCGCAAAACACGGGACCAGCAAGCCATATTTAAACCGAAAATTCATTTGCAATGTATTTTAAGACAGGATACCAGACATCCTGCGTCTTCATTCAAGCATTTTTTAACAATTTATTTACTAAAATAATCAAAATAGTACCAATCAACAAGCTAAAAAAGGGTTAACACATTGGATCATGGGCGCTTATAATTTTTCGAGACGTCATCCACCACCAACACCCAATCATGTCCATAACCCGATGTAGGCGGGGTAAACTTCATGGTCGTTTTGTTGTCGAATTTGCCCGCATCCTTCACTTTTCCATTCCTGGGATCGTACCAGAATGCTTCCAGTTGACTTCCGGAAATCTTGCCTGGATTAACGGAAAAGGGTTTCCCTGAGGCTGTGTAAACAAAAAGGTAATCGCTGCCACGGGTCGCTTGAACGCGCTCATCGGGTGGCAATGCGTTCTCGACGACTACGGATTGATCCGGTACGCGCTCAATGATCGGCCGGGATTCCATTAGCCTTCGTACATATTTCATTTCCATTGCGCCTGGCAATTCCAGCGCCTGTTGCCAGAAGACATGCGGACCATTTACGGCCTCGCGGTTTGGAGCATACATCTGCCAAATGTCATGGCAACCGTAAGTATGGCCGAATGCACCCGCAAAAAGGTCGAGGTAGGCAGATTTCCTGACGTCATACGCGCTCGACGTCCCGTTCTCTTTTACGTTGAAACACACCGGATGATCCTCGTATATAGGTTCACCGTCAACTACCGGTTTCACCAGTTCGCGGTTGTAGGACCGCTGGATGTTTTCATAAATAGGTGAATCGCGGCAATGGCCAGTCTGGAACATATTGAAATCGAACCATTCGTCATTGTGAAACCATTCGCTGGCACCTTCGCGGTTGGGTTGCGGGTGGAAAGTCATCATTACCTTATCGTTCCCGCCCGCGCCTGCAACGATACCCGCTGCCATTGCCCGCCATGTTTCCACGTCACGGCTGTCCTTCCGCGGAGTCCGGTCTCCGCCAAGTACCCAGATGATATTCTTTCGGTCTTTATATCTATTGGCCAGCCATTTGCCATACACTGCCGCATTGCTTTCATTAAAGACCTCCGGCCCCTTGCCCCAGGTCGATTTGAACACTTTATCGCCCCAGGTCGGAAGGAATGCAATGGTTATGCCGTATTCCGCCGCCCTGTCGATAATGTAGTCCACGTGTTTGAAATAGGCCTCATTGGGTTTGGCAGGGTCGTTATTGATCAACGGCTTATCGCCGTAAGGGTTTGGCACTTCCAGGCCATCGAACTCTGCCAATGCAACTGCCTGAACGACGGTAAAGTCTTGTGCAGCCCGCTTTTTGAGATAATAATCCGCATCCTCACGGTCGAGCCGGTGAAACAGTTCCCAGGCGGTATCGCCCAGCCAGAAAAAAGGCTTCCCTTCCTTCAAAAGGTATCGCTTGTTAGCGCTGACCGTATAGTTCTGGGCCGGGGCAATATGGGAAAAAAGTACTATCGCGATCGCAAAGACAGTTCTGATCAGGTACATACAACTAGTTAGTTTTGATTATGAGCGCATTCCGCTAGGATATAAGCGCATTAACTCCGAATTTTAACATTCAAACATTATATAATGTAAAAAACAGGCTCATAAGTATCCGATCTACCTGCATTAATAAACTTATTGCTGATGATGTACGTCTCAACATACTACACAAGTAATAAACTGTTCAAATTTTCGTCCAAAAAAAATATTCACACATAACAACTTAATAATCAAAAATTTATATCAAAATGTCACGATTTTTTATAGTATTGTGCGTAGAATAAATTTTACCGTTAAGTAATTTTTCTCCTATTATTTATAGGATATGACTAATATTGGGTTACGTTATTTCCCTGACCTAAACATCCTTACCTCTATGACTACACGTTCTACTGCTCTGACACATCTTCGCGATTGCATTTTAGCTTCTTCCTGAGCATCCGATAGCCGGTCCTGAGCCGGTACTTCTGCAATATTCATCACACACTCACTTTGCGTGCCGATCCCGCTGATCACTTGCCGGGTACCGGTTCTGTACTTAAATCCGTCCATCTTTTAACCTATCTCTACATGGCAGAACCATTTCTATCCGAGATCCGAATGGTAAGTTTCAATTTCCCTCCGAAAGGCTGGGCACTTGCCAACGGGCAACTCCTCCCTATCAATCAAAATCAGGCGCTGTTTGCGTTGCTGGGAACCACTTATGGTGGTAACGGACAGACCAATTTCGCGTTGCCGGATTTCCGTGGCCGCGTTCCTATCCATTTCAGCGGATCCCACAACCTTGGTGAACGGGCCGGGTCTGAGAGCACCACGGTAAATATTCAGCAATTGCCGCAGCATACGCACTTCGTGACAGCTATCGACAGCAACAGCGCGAACAACAACAACCCGATCGGCAATTACCTTTCCAACACGTTGCCTAACAACCTTTACTCCAACAGTGCGAGTTCCGGGGTGTTCATGAACGCGGCTACCGTATCGAATACGGGTGGCAGCCAGCCGCACAGCAACATGCAACCGTACCTGGCGCTGAGTTTCATTATTGCATTGCAGGGTATATTCCCTAGCCGGAATTAGTGTCAGGTCAATTTTTTATCAATCTAAAACTTCTGAAATAAATGGCACAACCTTTCATTGGAGAAATCAGAATGTTCGCTGGCTCCTTCGCGCCTGCCGGGTGGGCATTCTGTGACGGCCAGCTGCTTCCCATATCTGAAAACGATACACTTTTTACACTGATCGGTACTACTTATGGTGGTGATGGTCAGGAGACCTTCCAGCTACCGGACTTGCGCGGACGTCTTCCGCTCCATCAGGGAACAGCGAATTCGGGTACCACGTACCAAATTGGCGAAATGAGCGGCACCGAAACTATTACCCTGACGACTCAGCAGATTCCTTCGCACAACCATAACGTTCTTGCCAGTAACGACATTGCCAACGCCGCGAGTCCAAACAATTCGGTGGTCGGGGTATCCAGCGCTACGTTCGCTTTCCTGGCCGAAGCTCCTTCGGAGCCGATGAAATCTGCTCTAAGCCCTGTTGGTGGCAGCCAGCCACACGATAATTTGCAGCCGTTTCTATGTATCAGTTTTATCATTTCGCTGTTCGGTATTTTTCCTTCGCAGTCCTAGGCTCCTGCAACAAAATTGTAGAAACCTCAAAACCTAATCAATCAACATGGCAGATCAATTCGTAGCAGAGATAAGAATATTCCCTTTCAATTTCCCTCCCACCGGGTGGGCATTTTGCAACGGCCAACTCATGCCGATTTCCCAGAACACCGCATTGTTTTCATTATTGGGAACTTTCTATGGAGGCGATGGTAAATCAACCTTCGCACTTCCCAACCTGCAAGATTCCGCGCCGATGCATCAGGGGCAGGGACAGGGCCTTTCCGAGCGTTTTCTCGGTGAACAATCCGGTTCGGAATCGGTGACGCTCCTTCAATCCGAGATACCGGCACACACCCATAACCTGCTGGCGGTGGGAGCCATTGCCGATGTGAAAGCACCCAGCGGCAACGCGTTTGCCGTTTCTCAGAATGGCAATATTTATACAGCCTCAGTCTCGCCGCAGGTGACGATGGCACAAGCCACGCTGTCTGCCGCGGGAGGAACTTTGCCTCACAATAACATGATGCCTTACCTCACGGTCAATTTTTGTATTGCATTGCAGGGGATTTTCCCGCCAAGAGGTTAAGGAAAGATCCTGAACAAACACTGTGTATATTTTTTCTGATTATTGATGAAGTTAGAGCTTACCGATCCCAGCCTGAGGCTGCGGCCCATTCAACCCGCGGATATGGATATACTGCTTGAAATTTATGGTAGTACAAGGGAAAAAGAAATGGAGAGAGTCCCGCACTGGTCGGATCTCATGAAAAAAGAGTTTATCGCCAGCCAGTTTCGGGCACAACATGATTATTATCAGAAAAACTATATCGGTGCCGACTTCTGGATCATCGAAAGAGAAGGAAAAACGATTGGAAGACTCTACTTCCATCACAATTACCAAGGCCAGGGTATGCGGATCATTGACATCAGTATCCTGCCGAAATACCGCAACATGGGAGTCGGCAGGAGCATTTTTGAAGACATCATCAGGAAGGCGACCGAGCAGGAATGCCCGGTCACAATCCATGTGGAAAGCTTCAATCCCGCCAAGCATCTGTATACCCGGCTTGGATTTAAAACAATCAGTGAAACCAATGGCGTTTATCATTTAATGGAATGGAAGCATACGATTTAAGTCAGATCACATCTGCGGATTTTACATCTTATCTGCAAGAACCGGTATACATCCATTTCGCAGAAAACCTTATCGTGCAAGCCGTTGTAAAAGGCGTAACGGAATTGAACGGGTACAGCCCGCTGGAAAGAAAATCGTTTTCGATCGAACTCCAGACTACTGGCGACCACCAGCCGCGCAACCAGGGCATTTACCGGATTATCCATCCCAGCGGCAAATTTCTGGACGTATTTACAGTCCCTGTCGGACGTGATGCCGGAGGAATGCTCTATGAAGTGCTTTTTTCCTAAGACCCAGTTTCAAAACAAATATCAAATAGCCGTTTATGACTCGACATTGCTTAACAAACTAAGATTATGAAAAATTTCTACCTATATCTGGCGGGCGTTGCCCTGTTTGTGTCGGGAGTCGAGATTATCGGCAGCCTGTCCAACGGCCCCTCCGCCTCTCAGGAATGGACTGCGCAAAAGGACAACCAGTCAGAGAAGACCAAGAAAGAGCGGGTGCCATTCGCCCGCGCGCGCAAAAAAGCCGGTACCAAGGCATTTCTTGCACCGAGTATCAGTGCTACGAACACGGCGGTGATCACCAATAACATAGGACCAGCCGGAGCCTCAGCTGGTGACGAATTGGAATACACCGTAACAATCACCAACGGCGGACCTGATCCCGCAACTGCGACGGTGTTCACCGAAACCATAGACGCCAATACCACTTTGGTACCGGGCTCTGTCAAAGCGAGTCCTATCGCACAAAACGACTCTTACTCCACCATCGGTAATGTGGGTATTGATATAGATGCCGGGTCTGGTCTGTTTGTAAACGACATCAGCCCTGCCGGAACTGCGCTGAGTCTGAACAGCACGACGAATGTAACCACGGCGGGCGGCGGTACGGCTGTCATCACAGCTGCCACCGGCGCATTCAAATACGAACCCAAGGCAGGCTACACCGGCAACGACACTTTCACTTACGAAATTCAAAATGGCTCGGGGATGACTTCGACTGCCACTGTTACCATTACGGTCGGAAGCGGCAATAACGTCATCTGGTTTATCAACTCGGCAGGCGCAGCCGGCGGTACCGGGACACTCGCTAAGCCATTTAATAACATAGCTGATTTTGAGGATATCAACGACGACGGAGCAGCGTTTCATCCTCAAAACGGCCATATCGTCTTTCTTTATTCCGGGTCCTACACCGGCCCGCTTACCCTACGCAACGATCAAAAACTGCTTGGACAGGGATCAACTGAGTCGATTCTCAGTTTCACCGGTTTCGCCGTCCCGAGCGGCAGTGATCAGCTTCCGACTACTACCGGAACCAATGCGAGCAGGCCTACAATCACTACCACGACCGGAACGATCAATGCCATTAACCTCGGAACCACCAATAATATCAAGGGGGTGAACATTGGCAACACTACCGGCACTAAAATATCCGGGTCATCCGCAGGGACATTAACTATTTCAGAAGTTGGCTTGTCCGGTAGCGGATCCTCTCTGAACCTGTCCAACAAGGTGCTGGCAGCCTCTTTTTCAGAAGTGATCAGCACCTCTGCGACCGGTAGTGTCAGCCCGATCAAGATCGCATCAAGCACCGGGTCGCTTGCGATACCGAGCGGTAGCATTTCAGCTTCATCCGTACCGGCGATTGACATAGCAGGCGCGGCGGGTAAAATTGCCCTTACCGTGGTTTTGACTTCCGTATCGGCCAATGGTGGCAACAGAGGTCTGGCTTTGTCAAACACAACCGGTTCTCTCCAAATTAATGGTACAGGAACGACGGCCGGATCTGGTGGAACAATCCAGAACATTGCCAACCGCGGCATCGAGCTGCTCGACGTGACGAATATCACTATTAAAAATATGAACCTGGTGAATGCCAATACGGCCGAAGGTGCTGTCACGACCGACCGGGTCAACACGAATGCCAACGCAGCAATCCATGGACTCAATGTGGCCGGTTTGACCCTGGACCGCATTCAGATAAGCGGAACCGTGGTGCAAATGGGGATCAACCTCCGCGGGGGAAGCAATTTTAGTTTCACCAATGGCTCCATTGGTAAATCAGGCTCGCAGAATATGGTAGAGGAAGGTTGTATCTATGCGCAGAACGTAGGAGGAACCAACACGATCACCAATTCCACCTTTACCGACCCCGGTGGCCGTGCAGCCTATTTCTGCAACGAGAACGTGAATATGACCAGGCTGAACGTGAGTGGTTCGACTTTCCAGGATGCCGACTTCGCCTCAGGTCTTCTTTTCGAAGGAAGGGGAAATTCGAATATGAGCGTCCAGATCCTAAACTCCCAATTCCTGAGATGCCGTTCGTCTGGTGTTGAGTTTTATGCCAACAACAGCTCATACATGGAGGCGGAGCTTGAAAATAGCACCATTGATATAGGCACAGGCAATGATGTCGGTAAAGGCGTCGACGTGGCGGCAGCCGGAACAGCCACTCTTAAATTCAACGTGGCCGGCAATACATCGGATTACCTGGGTGGGCCTGGCATGAACTTCTTCGCTTTCACTCAGGGATACCTCGAAGGAAATGTCACCAATAACGTTCTGACAAACAACGGCGATGACGGCAACCTGGAAGGTTCTTTCCAGGGCATTACATTCTCTACTGAGGGATCAACCGCGCGCGGTATCATCAGAATAAACGGCAATACGGTTAACAATTCCCTCAACGGGATTGGTATCAGTGCCCAGCCGTCGGCAACGAGCAATGTGGTGAGCAGCGCCATTATCGACAATAATACCATTACGCTAACGGGAGGTAATTTCTCTCACGGCGTATACGTCAACTCGGTGGGCGCCGCGGGCAACAATGGCACGCTATGCGCCAGCGTTACCAACAATAAAGTTACATTATCGCCCGGTTCAACTTTTGCAGGTGCTTATAGGGCTGGTACAGTAAACACCACACTTCTGGTGCAACAAGCCGGTGCATCCGCCTCAGCTGTATGGAACGCCGGGAACAATACTCCGGCTAACTCGGCAACCAAAACCGGTAACGGTACTGTCACCTACGGCGCCCCAGGGTGCGCGACTCCCTCATTCACCGGATTGCGTATGGCGGCTATCGAGGAACCTGTCGCCGGAAGACTTTCCGCTGATTCGGTGGTGACACCCACAGCGCCCGTACAACAGGCGGTTACCCAGGCACATGCATTGACCGAACCAAAAGATGAAATCGCCCAGGCTGCAACCGCCGTCCCAAGCCCTGCAAGAACGGAAGCGGTTCAGTCCGGTGAAACAGTAACGGTGAATGGCACTGGAAGCGGCTTCTTATTGCCTGCTAGTAAAAACACGATTATCAAATTCAGGGTGGTCATTGATGCCAATATCCCGGTTTCCGATTGCGAGGTTTCCACGCAAGGAACTGTGAGCGGCAGCAACTTCGCATCCGTCCTGACCGATGACCCGAACGTAGCCGGAAGCAACAACCCGACCGTTACGCAAGTCGTCTCAGTTCCTGTGATCACATTCTGCCCTGGCAACCAAACGGTATCGCCTGACGCGGGTACCTGTACTTCTACACAAACCCTCGCTGCAACCGCGGATGGATGTCCGGCACCTACCATTACTTACAGTGTAGGCGGCAACCCGATCACATTCCCATATGCATTCCCTGCGGGTCCAACCACCGTGCTTGTAACAGCTTCAAATGGCATAGGAACTGCTCCTACGTGTTCATTCACGGTGACTGTCACTCCTACTCCGGCCCCTCCTATCACGGACGAACCTGATGCACAGACGATTTGTGCTGGATCGGGTACTTCGTTCACCGTAGCTACTTCTCAAGCAGGTGTAACTTATCAATGGCAGAAAAAACCATTCGGCGGCTCATTCGCGAACATCACAGTTGGATCTAACCCTACTGCTGACGACGCGACACTGACTCTAACCAACGTGCCTGCTTCGGATAACCTTTCGGAATACCGTTGCATCATCACAAACCCTTGTAACAACAGCACTTCTGCTGCGGCCATTCTGACCGTGAACCAGCTTACAGGCTCTTCTTTGACAGGAACAACTACTGTCAATCAGGGAGCAGCTGCGCCGTTACTTACCTTCGGAGCAACGGGTGGTACTTTACCTTACACCTTTACTTATAAGATTAACAACGGATCGAACCTGACCGTGACCACAACCGGCGTTAACACGACCGCTACCGTTAGCCGGTCGACCGCTACCGTAGGCGTGTTTACCTACGAATTGGTAACCGTAACCGACGCTCAGAACTGTACATTGACGCCGTCGCCTGCGCAAACTGCCTCTATAACCGTGGCCAACGATCTGACCGCGACTATTTCCGGTACAGCAAGCGCTTGCCAGAATGCGACGCAACCAGTGATCACGTTTACTGCGGTTAACGGAATTGCTCCGTTCACGTTTACTTATAAGATCAACGGAGGAACTGACCAGACGGTGTCCACTACCGGTATCAATACGACAGCTACGGTGAATGCGCCTACAACAGCTACCGGTACATTCATTTACACCCTCACAAACGTCAGCGGTGCAGGTGGTGCAACTACTCCGGTCGCTGGGCAGACTGCTACGGCGACTATTAACGAACTGCCGACTGTTGCCGTGACAGAATCCGTATGTGAAGATTTCAGCTTTTCTTACGCCTTAACTTTCACCGCCTCCCCTGGCGCTGTCGTAACTTCAAACAAAGGTACAGTAAATGGTAACACAGTAACGGGTATTGCAAACGGCTGGGTGATCCTGACTGCCACCGCCGGAGCTTGTTCGGACACCATACACTTTTTCAGGAACTGTTCGTTACCTGTCACCCTGGTTGAATTTACAGCTGAAAAAACAGAAAGCTCGGTATCACTCAACTGGACAACTACGGAAGAAACGAACAGCGATAAGTTCGACATTCAGCGCAGCGCGGACGGTAAAACCTGGGCTACGATCGGGACCAAAAAATCCCAGGGAGAAAGCACTGTGCTGGTTGCTTATTCATTCACAGATAAGAAACCAAATGGCGGCGATAACTTCTATCGACTGAAAATGGTAGATTACGACAAAACATTTGCATACAGCAAGATTGTCAATGTTAGCTTCGAAGCCACTACATTGAAATCCGAATTCCATCCAAACCCGGTTTCCGATGTGCTGTATCTGACAAGTACAGACTGGAACCAGGTTAAATCGGTGGAAATCCACAACATGATCGGAACCTCGGTTTATCGTTCGGGCAAAACGGTATCGAAAACCGTTTCGGTTAAAAATCTGGCGGTTGGCATGTACATTCTGACGATTACCCATTCGAATGGCGAGATCGTTAACCGGAAAGTGCTAATTAACCGTTAAAAAAAGCTTAGACACCAATGCATCCATAATTGAAGAGTTGTTTAGGTTTAGTGCAATCAGGCGGGGAGTTTCTCTTCGCCTGATTTTTTATTAATTTGAGTTTTTACACTTCAAATGACAACTTTAAAAACACAGCAGAAATGGGAGATTGCGATCCATATCAGCATATGGGCTACTATTCTGCTTCTGCCCTACCTGCTGTCATCGGCCGACGCAGCATACAAAATCGGTGGCTTACCGCCTGCCTTTTTCACGCTGGCAGGAATCATCCACGCGGGAATTTTCTATTTCAATGCATTTTATCTCTATCCAAAACTCGCCCGCGATTGGCATTGGTGGCTGTATATCCCTTGCGCAATCGCTGTTATTTTTGCTTCCTTCGCCCTTAAATATCAGCTCATTGCCCGGTTGTTTCCGGAGGTAATACTCAGAAATTCGGGCGGATTGGTTTTTGGCCCGTCGATGCTTGTTTTCGTAGCGAGCATAGTTTACCGGCGTGTCAGCGACGGAATACGCAAAGAACGGGCGCGGAAAGAATATGAGGCTCAGCAGATAGCCGCCGAGCTGAAACTGCTGCGGTCGCAGGTCAACCCGCATTTCCTCTTCAATGTGCTGACGAATATGGTAGCGCTGGCAAGGCAAAAATCCGACCAGCTTGAAGGGGCGCTCATCCGCCTGGCCGACCTCATGCGTTACATGACGTACGACACACAGGCGACGCAGGTAATCCTGCAACAAGAGGCGGATTACCTCAAAAGTTATATTGAACTGCAAAAACTGCGTTTTTCCGATGCTATGCACATTGAGCTGGACATTCAAATAGACAGTGACGCTGCCAGCCTGCCCATAGAACCGATGATACTGATCCCTTTTGTCGAAAACGCCTTCAAGCATGGCGCTTCGTGGCTGGAAGAACCGTACATTCTGATCAGCCTCAAAGTAGACGGCGGCCTTCTTACATTAAAGGTCGTGAACCCTTACGATTCCCATCCTGGCGCAACGAAAGACGATCATTCAGGCATAGGCCTCGAAAACGTGCGCACGAGGTTGAAACTCATTTACCCCGATAAATACAGCCTCAGTATCGACGACCGCAACAATGTGTTTACAGTAACCCTGAACCTGAGTTTACTATGATGCGATGCCTGGCCGTTGATGACGAAAAACTTGTGCTCGACCTGCTCGTCGACAATATCCGGCAGGTGCCTTACCTGACGCTTGTAAAAACCGCGCGCAATGCGATGGAAGCGATTGAAATACTGCAAAATGAGCAGATCGACCTACTTTTTCTGGATATTCAAATGCCGCGGCTCAGCGGTTTACAATTTCTTAAAAGCGTCCCTAGCCCTCCCATGGTGATCCTGGTTACGGCTTATGATAAATATGCATTGGAAGGTTTCGAACTAAATGTGGTCGATTACCTACTCAAACCGGTGAGTATGGAGCGTTTTCTGAAAGCCTGTAACCGCGCTTATGAACTGTTTCAACTCAAACAGAAGACACCTGCATCTACGGCTCCAACAGAGCTACCCGATTTTTTTGTGAATGTCGAATATTCATTGGTAAAAATTGTAGCGGCTGATGTGGCTTGGGTTGAAGGATTAAAGGATTATGTCAAAATTTATCTTTCGTCGGCCGCCAAACCCATCATTACCCGGATGACTTTCAAGGCGCTCGAAGAAAAACTCCCTGAACCTGCATTCGTCCGAACCCACAAATCTTACCTGGCAGCTGTTCAAAAAATCACTGCCATCAAGCGGGATTTCGTCATGATCGGCGATGTCGAAATTCCAGTCAGCGAGCATTGTAAGGACAATCTCCGCAAAATCCTGAACATCACGCCTGAGTGATCGTCGCAGGATTTCACTGTTTCGTCGCAGGCATTAGCCGCCTGGTCTACTCTCTCTGAAATGCATTCAGGCATGTCATAGCTTTGGTCAAAAAAACAAACAAAGCCATGATTTCCAATGCATTCACAATCAAACTCATCGTAACGGCGGCAGGGCTGCTCTTCGCGCTCGCCGTCCGGGCGCAGACGCGCATCACGGGCGAAGTAATGGGGCCATTGGGCGAGGCCGTTCCCGGCGCACACGTCCGTATGAAAGGCTCGCGCGCAGGCACCATGGCAGATTCGCTCGGGAAATTTGATTTCAGCACTACCCAGCGCGGTAATCAAACGCTAATCGTCTCGTCGCTCGGTTTCAAAACGCATCAGCAAACCGTTACCATCACCGACAGTACGCTCACGCTCTCCATTACCCTGGACGAAGCCACCAACACCCTCGACGCGGTTACGGTGAGTGCCGGCAGCTTCGAAGCAAGCGACAAAGCCAAAGGTGCTTCGCTGACGCCCATCGACGCTTACACGGTGGCCGGCAACGGCGGCGACATTTCTAATGCATTGCGGTCGCTCCCCGGCGCGCAGCAGGTAGGTGAGCGCGAGGGGCTGTTTGTGCGTGGCGGTACCAACGAAGAAACCAGGATGTTCGTGGACGGCACGCTGATGAAGAACCCAAACTACGCTTCTGTCCCGGGCATTATGCAGCCGGCCCGCATTAATCTGTTCCTTTTCAAAGGCGTGTTGTTCAATACCGGCGGCTATTCGGCATTGTACGGACAGGCCATGAGCAGCGCCTTGATCCTCGAAAGCATCGACCTACCCGAAAAAAGCTCCGCCAATTTCAGCATATTTCCTTCGAACCTGGGCGCGGGTTTCCAGCATTTGTCCAAATCCGGCCGGAGCAGTTACGGCGGCGGGCTCGCTTACAGTAACCAACGTTTATACAACAAAGTGGTGCCGCAACGCCCCGATTATTACCGCGGCCCAGAATACACCAGCGCCAATGTGAACATCCGCCTAAAAACCGGGAAAACCGGAATACTGAAAGGATACGCCGCCTTTGCAGAAAGCAACATCGGCATGCGTAATCCCGATGTCGATAGCTCGTTGCTTCGCTCCGATTTCAGGTTGAAAAACCCTAATATTTACGGCACAGTAAGCTACCGGACGGATCTTGGGACCGACTGGCGACTCGATGCGGGCGTTGCCTACACTTTTGATAGAAACACCATCCATAACCGCCTGCTGAGCGGGAATAGCGAAACCGTTGCCATACCTTATGCGCCGTTTTCAACCAAAAACAACGACATAACCGTCCGCTCGCATTTCGCACAGGGCCGCGCGGTGCTCACACGTAACTTTGACCGCAACCAGGCATTGCGCTTCGGCGGGGAGACATTCTACTTTCGCGATGTTCAGGATTACAATGGAACGGTAATGCCGCTCGGGGACCAGCTATCGGCCGTTTTCGTTGAAAGCGACTTCCACATCGGCGAACACCTTGCATTCCGGCCGGGATTACGGGGTGAATATTCGAGCCTTTTGCGCAAAGCGGTAATTGCTCCGCGGGCAAGTTTGGGTTACCGCCTCGGAATCGGTAGTCAGTTGAACTTGGCGTATGGTGTTTTCTACCAAAAGCCTGAAAACCGGTATCTTTTCCAGAACCGCGAGCTCGGGTTTTCGCGGTCGGAACATTATGTGCTGAACTATTCCAAAAAGGCTAATAACCGGTTTTTCAGGACGGAAGTTTACTACAAAAAATACAGGGACTTGGTGACGACATTCCCTGGCATTGCCCTCGGAGGTGGTGGATACGCAAAGGGGTTGGAGCTTTTCTGGCGCGACAAAAAGACAGTCCGAAATCTGGATTACTGGCTGACTTACACCTACCTCGATACAAAACGCAAGTACCTGGATTATCCTCAGCAGATCAGCCCTTCGTTCACCAGCCCGCATACATTCACCATCGCGATCAAGCGGTTTTTCCAGGGAATCAGCACCAATGTCAATGTTTCGTACTCCTATGCCGCCGGGCGGCCGTATTATGACATCCGTGCTGGCAGCGACGCCGGTACCCGTATTTACGATTCAGGCACCACCCAGCCCTACAATGTGCTCAACCTGCACGTATCGAAAATGATGAGCTTTTTTAGAAAATCGAAATTCAAGGATTATTCGGGCTTCGCATTCGGGGCCAACAACGTGCTCGGTACCAGGCAAGTGTTCGGATACAACTACGCATACAATGGCCAGTTCAGAACGCCCGTCACATTACCCGCCACACGCTTCTATTTCATCGGCGTTTTCATGAGCCTGGGCATAGACCGCACCGAAGACCTGCTGGATGGAAGCTGAGAGAGAGTTTATGAGTTCAGGAGTTTAAAGTTCAACGTCGCTATTCACCCTAAACTCATAAACTTTAAACTCATTCACTCATTCACTCATCCACTCATTCACTCATAAACTCATAAACTCATCATGAAACGTCTCATCACCACCATTCTGCTCATTTGCAGCGTCGCATTCACTTTTGCGCAAAACGGAGATTATGCTTCTCAGTTAGAAGCCTCCGTGAAGAAACTGGACCAGACTAAATCCGTCAGCGACTTCCAGGGCCTCGAAAAAACATTCGTCCAGCTTGGCAACACCCAGAAAACCGAATGGCTGCCTTATTACTATGCCGCTTTTTGTAATGCCAAAATCGGTTTTCTGCTGCAAGACGACGGTGAAAAGATCGAACCTTACAGCGTCCGTGGCGAGGCGCAGATCAAGAAAAGCGAGTCGCTGGCCAAAAGTGATAGCAAAGCGCTGGCCGAAATTTATGTAGTACGGGCGATGATTTACCGAACCAAGGTTTTCATCAGTCCTATGACCATGGGGAGGGAATTCGGGCCGCTTTCCGACCAGTTTTTAAAGAAAGCACAGAAGCTGGATGCCGAAAATCCGCGTGCCCTTTATCTCGACGCCTGGACGAAATACTACACGCCCAAGTTGTGGGGCGGCGACAAGGACCTCGCCAAAGAACTTGCCGCGAAAGCAGTGCAGAAGTTCGCAGGAACGACATTCAGCGTGATGCCGCATTGGGGCAAAGCGGAAAGCGAAGTGCTGCTTAGGTAATACACTTCATCATTGTTTCACTTAAACTTTCAAAAACCATGTTTTTCGGATTATTGATTTTCGCTCGTATTCTTTTTGTAGCCTGTGTGGTGTTCATCATCGGCTACATTTACGGACCGTTCTCCCAACGCCGCGGCCTTACCATCGCCGCACGTATCGCTGCCATAGCGATCATTTTTGCCTTCATCATGATGAATATTTTCGCAATGCGTAGTTCCCGAGGCCGCTGGCAGCACGACGATCCGTCGCATGGCAGACATTGGGAGCATTGCGAAGACCATCCTGAAAAGGCGGAATCAAAACCATAGTCAAAGTCATTTCGAATCCTGACGCCCTGCTTTACCCGTGGGGCGTTTTTTATTACGCAACCACAAAATTCCCCAATATTTTACCGGTATAATGTAAAAATTGGCCGGATTAAGCGCCTCATTAATGGTTTGTTAACCATTTCTTAATCAACCCCCGATTACTTTGATCCCAAGGTCCGGCCGGCCTTTGATCATCCATTTAAACGAACAGGAACTTAACCCTAAGGTATGGACAAACAACTTCTATCAAAACCCTTATGCAAGCAATCGATTAGGACGGCGCTCCGACGCGCTTCGCATGCATTATGCCTTTTACTTCTCATACATGCGGCCGCATTCGCACAGACGCCGACAGACGAAACGCTCATCAGCGGTGAAGTGAAGGATGAAAAAAGCAGCACCATTCCAGGTGCCAGCATTGTATTGCAAGGTACAACCAAGGGTACCACGACTGATGCCAATGGAAAATTCTCGCTTTCAGTACCCAAATCCGGATCGGTGATCATCGTGAGCTTTCTTGGCTACAAGCGCCAGGAAATAGCGGTCGGTAACCGCACCAGTTTCGATATTCAAATGGAGCTTAGCACCGACGAGTTACAGGAAGTGGTTGTGGTGGGTTATGGTACACAAAGGAAGCAAACACTCACGGGCGCCATTTCCAACATTGTTTCAGATCAGATCAAAACTACTACCCATACCAGTCTTGCACAGAGTTTACAGGGAAAAGTAGCGGGTGTGCAAATACGCCAGAATTCCGGCGAACCCGGTTCTTTCAGCACGAACATTAATATACGCGGCTTTGGGGAACCGCTTTACGTGGTCGACGGAGTGGCCCGGGATGGAGGTTATGAGTTTCAAAAGATCAACCCGGATGATATTGAAAGCATTTCAGTTTTGAAAGATGCTTCCGCCGCGATTTTCGGTATCCGTGCGGGTAACGGGGTGGTTATTGTGACTACTAAAAAAGGAAAGGCTGGCAAGCCGCAGTTTAGCTACAATGCGGTATATGGCCGCCAGAGTCCAACAGACGTGCCTAAAATGACTAATGCATTACAATGGGCGGAAATGCGGAACGATGCTGCGAAGAATCTCGGTGAAAACCCGGTATTTTCACCCGAAGAGATCGAAAAGTTTCGGTCGGGCGCACCGGGCTACCAGAGCACTGATTGGTACAAGGAAACTTTGAACAAATCGTCATCGCAACAGCAGCATTTCCTTTCAGCTTCGGGTGGTGAAGGTGTTGTCAACTACTTTACAAGTTTTGGTTACCAAAAAGAAAACAGCTTGCTGAAAAGCGGCGACATGGGCTACCAGAAATACACTTTCCGCTCCAATATCGGCATTGATCTGACTAAAAACCTGAAAGCGGACCTGATCCTCTCGGGACTGTTTGATAAACGCGAGCAGCCGGGTGATAACTTTTTTAACATTTATAAAGGAACCCGCATTGCACTGCCTACCGAACGCCCGTATGCAAACGACAATCCGAAATATCCGGCGTTGCTCAGTGGCGGCTACAATCCGGTTGCTTTGGCAGAAAGAGATCTTACGGGCTACACGCAGGAAGTGAACAAGTTCTTCCAATCCACTTTCGCGCTGACTTATACGGTTCCATTTGTGCCCGGGCTGCGTGTGAAAGGCCTCGTCGCTTATGACAGCAATAATTACCGCGGCAAATCGGTGTCGAAGGCTTACAACCTGTACACTTACGACGCCGCGACGGACAAATACACGGCCCACACACAGCGTAACCCGTCGCGGATTGGCAACAATTTCACCGACAATAACCGCATTACCTTCCAGGGCCAGCTGTTTTACAATAAGGTAATTGCGAAAAACCATAACCTGGGCGCGACATTGGTGTATGAACAACAGGAATCGCACAATCGCTGGGCTGGTCTCGGACGTGAATATGCATTCTTTACCAACGATCAGATCGATCAGGCAGGCTTGAACAACCAGACGACCAGCGGTTCAGAGAGTGAATATGCCAGCCAGTCGTACGTAGGCCGTTTAAACTATGATTTCAAAGAAAAATATCTGCTCGAAGTTGCAGCACGCTACGATGGTTCATACCGCTACCATCCCGATCGTCGCTGGGGATTATTTCCCGTGATTTCGGCCGGCTGGCGGGTTTCCGAGGAAGCTTTTATGAAACGCTTTCCTATCATTTCAAATCTGAAACTGAGGGGTTCTTATGGCTTGGTTGGTGCTGATGCAGGTGCGCCATTCCAGTATGTGCCCGGCTTCTCGCTCACTGGTGGAGGTGGCTACGAGTTTACCAACGGCAATTATACAACCGGCGCGGCATCGCCTGCGATCGTGAATGAGAAGCTTACCTGGTTCAAATCAAACATTCAGGATGTGGGTATCGATGTCGGTCTTTGGGATAACAAAATTGATTTGACATTCGACATTTATCAGCGCGACCGCAAAGGGCTACTTGCACGGCGCAATGTTTCGCTGCCCAACACATTCGGCGGCACATTACCCGAAGAAAACCTGAACAGCGACCGTGTACGTGGGATCGAATTCTCGGTGTCCTATAATGGTCAGATCCGGGATTTTAAATATGACATTTCAGGGAATTTCAATTACGCCCGCACCATGAACCGCTACGTCGAACGCGGCGAGTTCCTGAGCAGCATGGACAAATGGCGCGGCGGCGCTGCCAATCGCTGGAATGACGTGGTTTGGGCTTACCAACTCGAAGGCCAGTTTCAGAATAAGGACGAGGTCATTTACGCGCCCATCCAGAACGGCGATCTGGGCAATACCCGCGAATTGCCCGGCGATTTCAAATACAAAGATGTGGATGGAAATGGCGTGATCGACGGTAACGATGCAACTCCGCTGTTTTTCGGCGGCGATCCTAAAATGTATTATGGTGTGACGTTGAATGCTTCCTGGAAAGGTTTCGATTTCACGGCATTGTTCCAGGGTTCGGGCAAGTACAGCGTTCGTTTCCGCGAGGTGTATGCAGAAGTGTTCGCGTTCCGCGGCAACACACCCGAATATTTCTATGACAGATGGCAACAGTCGCCCGACGGCCAGTGGATCCCCGGTGAATGGCCTGCTTCCCGGTTCAACTACAATGTAGGCGCCATGTATGCCGAAAGCGGAGCGTGGCGGAAGGATGCTTCCTACATGCGTTTCAAGAGCGCACAACTGGGCTACACGCTCAAATTGGGCTGGCTCAAAAAGATTGGTATCGAGGATGTGCGCCTATATGCGAATGCGCATAACATTTTCACCTGGGCAGATTCATTCGTGAAGCCTTTCGATCCTGAGAAAGTGGAAGGGCTGTTCGGCGCCGGACTCACCTATCCGGTAACGAGGAGCTACAACTTCGGTATTAATGTCAAATTCTAATTTCCATTGATAATGAGATCATTGAAAAAAATAATATCGCTGTTTTCCGTCCTTGTCGCGATGAGTTGCGGCAATGTGCTGGATAAACAGCCCTTGGATAAGTTGCAGGGGGAAAACCTCTTTTCTAATCCCGAAGGCGTTAAACTATACATGGCAAACCTCTATTACCAGCTTCCTATCGAGGATTTTACGTTTTTCCGCCAAGGATTTAACTGGAATACAGGCGATCCGAACAATGGCGGGTTCGCGCCGGCCATGGTAACCGACGAAGCCGTGCACACGGAGTTTGGGGATTTTGTCGGTGATGGGGATTTCCAATGGTGGGACCAGGGTTACAAACTGATCCGGGACGTCAATATCTTGATTGACATTATTCCTACGCTTGATATTACTGATGACGAGCGTAAAGCCCTGATTGGTGAAAGCGCATTCATCCGGGCATACACCTATTTTGCGTTGGTCAAACGCTACGGAGGCGTGCCGCTGATCACGGCTGTTCAGAAATATGAAGGTAATGTGGAGGCACTGAAAGTGCCACGCAGCACCGAAAAGGAAACCTGGGATTTCGTCATGAAAGAGTGTGACACTGCGATCGGCAATCTCGGCGATTCATGGCCGGCTGGCGAAAGACGTGCCACCAAATGGGTTGCTTATGCGCTGAAATCACGGGCAGCATTGCATGCCGCGTCACTTGCGAAATATGGCGACCGCGCTCCTATTTCCGGAACCGCCGCAGACCAGAAACTGGTTGGTCTTGATAAATCCGCAGCAGCAGAGTTTTACAAAGCTGCTATTGATGCTTCGGAAGCTATTATCAGCTCAGGAAAGTTTGCATTGTTTAAACCAAATCCATCTACACCGGAAGAAGCAGCTAATAATTACCGTTTGCTTTTCGAGGATCCAAACAATGCACCTGAGGAAGCTCTTTTTATCAAAGGTTACGCAAGACCGGGCTCTGGCACCGGCCACAACTACGGCATCTGGTTTCAACCCAACCAAACTGCCAACGGCTGGCCCCACCCTGGCCGCATGAACCCGACATTGGAACTGATGGACGTTTACGAAAGCTATGATAAGCCCGGCGAAAGCGCTCCTATCACAACCTCAGCGACAGCCAATGACGTTACAGATTATACAGGCTTCAATGCATCCAAACAATACAAAAGATTTGATACGGAAAACGATATTTTCAAAGGCAAGGATGCTCGGATGTGGGCGACTATGATCCTGCCCGGCACTTCGTGGAAAGGCCAAAAAATCGTGATACAAGCTGGTTTTATCAAGCCTGACGGCAGCACGCAGATCATGGGGGGCGATCCGTTTACAGTTAACGGCAAGACCTATTATACCTACGGTGCAGCCGACAGGACGAAATATTCCGGTTTTGATACCTGGGGTGGAAATAATACCCGCACGGGTGCCAGTTTCAAGAAGTTCCTGAATGAGGGCGTCAACATTGCCCCAGGTTGGAACCAATGCATCACCGATTTCGCCGACTTCCGCTATGCTGAAATTCTCCTGACTTACGCCGAAGCCATTGCGGAAAGCGGCACGGGCGACAAAGTCAAAGGCGCGAAGGCGTTAAACGACATCCGCCGCCGGGCTGGTCACAAAGCGGAGATAGCGCTTACTATTAACAATGTGATCCGCGAACGGCGCGTTGAGCTTGCATTTGAAAACAAAAGGTTCTGGGACCTGGTACGGAGACGTGAATACCACACGGTGTTCAATAACACCATGCGCCATGCATTACTCCCAATTCTCGACCTGCGTGTGACACCAGCGAAATACATTTTCGTACGCATCAACGTCCCCCGCAGCAACCCGAGCACATTTGATTATCGCCAGTATTATCGCTCTATCCCCGGAATCGGAGCCAATGGATTGGTTCAAAACCCACAATATTAATACTATGAAAAAATTAACTACCTACATTCCCGCGCTACTGTTGATGCTGGCTGCGGGTGCATGCAGTGTCGATAATTACCCAGCGCCCAATGCGCAGCTTTATGGCACATTCCTCGATGCGGAAACCAATGAGCCTGTCGAGCAGGACATTATCCGCGGCAGTACGATTGAATTTATCGAACATGGCTATGCGTCGCAGACGAAGCAAACTATGATCATTAAAAACGATGGGTCGTACCGCAACAACCTCATCTTTTCCAATACCTACACCATTACACCAGTTCGCGGCAATTTTGTACCTATGACGCCACAGGAAGTTACGGTGAAGGGCGACACACAGCTGGATTTCAAAGTGCAGCCCTATATCCGGATAAAAGAAGCCAATATCTCGAAAGTGGGCACCAAAATTATCGCCAAATTCAAATTGCAACAGACAGTGCTCAACAATGTAAGGAAGATTGGCCTCTACGCCCATCCAGAACCTTCCGTGGGCGAGCCAATGCGTGTAGCGCTTGTTGAACAGGAGATCAACGGAGCAATCGATCCGAATAAGGTGTACCAACTGGAACTCGATCTGCCTTCGAACAGCAACGTTTTGAAAACAGGAAACCAATATTTCTTCCGCGTCGGCGGAATTATCGACGCACCGGAATCGAAGTTTAATTATGCCAAAGCGGTAAGGATTGCATTGTAGCTCCGATCACATTGTAGCGCCGGTTGCATTGTAAATAAAAGCCGCAGAGCGGCTCCCTGTTTATAGAAATGATCAATATGTGCGTGTAGGGCTCCGTAGGTGCCCCCTGTTGCGTGAGCGGAGACGGCCAGGCGCAGGAAGCCCCTCCGGGGCTCAACATACACGAATTCGCTAGTTCTATAAACAGGGCCCTCTCTGAGGCCATTTTAGCCAACAAAAAATTGTTTATGAAATTATTTAAACTTGTGTTCTGCCTGTCGATCATTTCAATGAGCTGCAACGGTGATGATGACAAAAAGCCCGAAGCTCCCAAACCGGTCGAAGAAGTAAAATATGATGAAAGCCATTCACTTTTCAAAAGTTACAAAGGACTGGTAATGGCCGGATACCAGGGTTGGTTTACAGCCGAAGGCGATGGTGCAGGCCGCAGCTGGCATCATTATCAAAAAAGCGGCAAGTTCGAGCCGGGATTTGCCTCCATCGACTTTTGGCCGGACGTGAGTGAATATGCTAAAACCTACAACACCGCATTCAAATATGCCAATGGCGAAGCGGCCAAAGTTTACAGCCCATATGATGAAGAGAGCGTGGACTTGCATTTTAAATGGATGAAGGAGCATGGGATCGACGGCGTATATATGCAAAGGTTTGTGGTGGAGGTAAAGGGAGAAAGCGGCAAACGACACTTCAATAAAGTACTCGCCAATGCATTGAAAGCCGCAAAAAAATACGGCCGGGCGATCAGCATCATGTACGATCTGAGCGGCTCCACATCCGCGGATATGGATTTTATTGCCAGAGACTGGGAGGAGCTGCAACAGTTATTCAACCTTTTCGACGGACAGGAAAATCCGACTTACCTCCGGCATAATGGTCGTCCATTGCTTGCGATATGGGGCGTCGGTTTCAACGATGGGCGAAAATACACCATTGCGGACATTCAGAAATTGATGGAGAAGATTAAAGGCCCGACGAAAAAGGCATCTATAATGCTGGGGGTACCCTACTACTGGCGCGAGCTCGGTCGCGACACCGAAAATTCACCACTGCTTCATACGCTGATCAAACAAGCAGATATTATCATGCCGTGGGCCGTGGGCCGGTACAATGCGTCGTCTTATATCAGTGTGGCGGGTACCAACCTGTCGGCGGACATCGCTTGGTGCAAAAACAACAAAATCGACTATGCTCCACTCGTATTTCCGGGTTTCAGCTGGGGTAATCTCAAAAATGACAAATCGCTCTACAATCAAATCCCACGCAACAAAGGCGAGTTCCTGTGGCAACAGATCGCTGGCGCGAAAATGTCGGGTGCAGAAGCGTTGTATGTCGCTATGTTCGACGAAGTGGACGAAGGGACTGCCATTTTTAAAACGCGTAAAGAGGGCGACACGCCATTGAATGCGGATGGAAAGTTTGTGGGAATTGAAGCGGAACTGGCCTCGGATTATTATCTGTGGTTGGTGGGGCAAGGGGCTGAATGGTTTCATGGAAAGAGTGGATTTGGTGTCGCAAAACCACCTCGCAACTAATTGATAATCAGGACAACATTTGTGCAAGTGCCGCTTGCACAAATTGGTTATTTATAATGATTACAAAGATTCAGATGGTTTACACCTTTTGCTAATCCAAATCGGCTCTTGGATCCTTGATCAGCAAAACCGATCGGAATGGGGTGCGAAAGTCATCGAGAAGTTATCGCACGACCTTCGTAAGGAATTTCCGGATATGCAGGGACTGTCTGCCAGAAACCTCAAATACATGAGGCAGTTTGCCGCCGTGTATCCCGATCCTGAATTTGTGCAAGCGACACTTGCACAAATTCCCTGGTATCATCACATCACTCTTCTCAATAAAGTAAAAAGCCACGATGAACGGATATTTTACGTCAAGGAAGCCTACAAAAACGGCTGGTCCCGCGATTTGATGGTTACTCAAATCGATTCCCGCTACTACAAAAGAAAGGGCAAAGCGATTTCGAATTTCAGTTCAGCATTACCTTCGCCGCAGTCAGACCTTGTACAGCAGATTACCAAGGACCCTTACATTTTCGACTTTCTTAATTTGACAGATTTATGTCAGGAAAAAGAACTGGAAGAGGCATTGACCGATCACGTCATGAAATTTCTGCTGGAATTAGGTGCTGGCTTCGCATTCGTTGGGAAGCAGGTACACATCGAGGTTGGGGACCAGGATTTCTATATCGATTTGTTGTTTTATCACGTCAAGCTACATTGCTACGTAGTCGTAGAGCTAAAAAAAGGGAAATTTATGCCTGAATATGCTGGAAAGCTTAATTTCTATCTTTCTGTGGCCGACGATAAATTGAAAACAGAAGTTGACCAGCCGAGTATCGGTTTGCTTATTTGCCAGGATAAGAATGGTGTGATTGCAGAATATGCCTTACGGGACCTTACCAAGCCGATCGGTATTTCGCAGTACCAGCTCGTAGAAGCTATTCCTAAAAATCTCAAAGCGTCACTTCCATCTATCAAAACCATCGAGGAACAAATAGGTCAGACAAAGCGTCTTTCTCAAAAGCGCCCAAAATAACTCACAAATGACCTTTTAATCAGAAAAAAATCGAACGAATTTGTGCAAGTGCCGCTTGCACAAATTGCCGCAATCCATCCCAATTTCGCCGTTTTTCATTATGTTTAAACAAAATAGAGGCCCTAAGCCCATTTGTTAAAACAAAATATATGAAAATTACATTTTCCCTAATCATTTCTTTCTTTCTGGCGGGAGCGCAGACGCTGTGCTTTGCCGATGGAGAAAAAAAATCAAAAGCTTTGCCCCGCATCGCTATTGCCGGGCTTGGTATTGAGTCGAGCACGTTTTCGCCTGCCCGTACGGAAGAGCCAGCTTTTAAGGCTAAATATGGCGAACAAATCTTTACCTCCTACTCTTTTATGGCTGCGGATTCCAGCTTGCGGAAGCGGGCGGAATGGCTGCCGGCGTTGGTAGGCAAATCGTTGCCAGGCGGGATGGTGACGCGGAAGGCTTATGAATCGCTGGTGAAGCAAACGCTTGAACTCCTGAAAAAGAATGGCCCGTACGACGGTCTGTATTTCGATATTCACGGCGCGATGAGTGTGGAAGGTCTCGACGACCCCGAGGGCGACCTCATTACACGCATTCGCGAGGTAATTGGCAAAAAGGTCCTTATTTCGACTTGCATGGACTTGCACGGCAACGTTTCATGGCGCCTTGCGCAGCATACCGACCTCATTACCTGCTATCGGATGGCCCCGCACGAAGATGCGATGCAATCCAAACGCCGCGCCGTGGCTAACCTGCTTTCCCGTCTCGAAAGTGGAAAAGGCAAACCTGCATACAAGGCCTGGATTCCTATTCCAATCCTGTTGCCTGGTGAAAAAACCAGTACCCGCATCGAGCCTGGCAAATCACTTTATGCCAAAGTTGCGCCTGCTTCGGTACAGCCTGGCGTGATCGATGCCGCCATGTGGGTGGGCTATGCCTGGGCCGATGAGCCGCGTAACCATGCCGTAGTAATGGTAACAGGTGACGATAAGGCACAAGTGACCAAAAACGCCGAAATGCTGGCAAAAAGCTTCTGGGATGTGCGCAAAGAGTTTGATTTCGTTGCCCCCACCGATGATCTGAAAGGCGCATTGGCCAAAGCCCTTGCAAGTAACAAGCATCCGTTTTTTATCAGCGATTCAGGCGATAACCCTACCGCCGGTGGAGCTGGCGATGTGACCTGGACGATCACTGAAATATTGAAACGTCCCGAATTTCAATCAGAAAATGGCCCATCACTCATTTACGCCTCTATTCCCGGCTCCGAACTGGTAGAAGCGGCCGTGAAAGCAGGTGTAGGTGGAAAAATTGATGCTTATGCGGGTGCAAAAGTAGATGCCCGTTTCGCACCGCCTGTGCATTTGGTTGGTACGGTTGAGGCGATTTATCAGGGTGATGTCAATGCAGAAACCGAGGTGGTAGTGAAAGTGGGCAGCGTGCGTGTGATCGTAACGAAAAAGCGCAAGCCTTATCATAAGGAGGCTGATTTCACGCGTTTAGGCCTTAATCCACGCAAATCAGATATTGTAGTAGTAAAAATCGGCTATCTGGAACCGGAACTGTACAATATGCGCGCCGACTGGATATTGTCGCTTACACCCGGTGGTGTGGATCAGGATCTGGAACGATTGCCTTATAAGCGCATTAAACGCCCGATGTTCCCGCTGGATAAGGATATGAAGGAGCCCGATTTAAAGGCAAAACTTGTGCCTTCATCGGATGCATTGTAAATAAAAACTAACCATAAGAGCCCGTGCAGGTAACCACCAGCACGGGCTTTTATCTAATATCAGTCACTAACGCTTACTGTATTCCAGCAAAGTAACCCCGATTTCACTGCTCTTCACTTCTTCCAATTTCAGGTTCACCCTGTTTTTGACATTACTAAACACCGGCTTTCCTTCACCCAAAATAACCGGATAAATCGCCAGCCGGTACACATCGATCAGGTCTAGATTAATGAAAGTCGTGATCAGTGATCCGCCGCCATAAAGCCAGATGTCTTTCCCGGGCCTTTGGCGGATCTCATTCACCTGCTCTTCCAGATTCGAATGAATGTAGGTAGCCTTGCCATCACCAACTGCATTGCGCGAGAAAACGTATTTTTCCTTACTATGCACTGCGTTCCACAATGCCTTTTCTCCTTCGGACGCATTTTCGGCTGCCTGGTACTGGCCCCAGAGATCATAACTGACGCGTCCGTAAAAAATGGTGTCGATCCCGCTTAGAAAGTCGACCAGGCCGCCGCCAAGGCTGTCGTCCATTACAATCCAGTCTATTTCGCCATTGGGGCCTTCGATAAAACCGTCGAGAGACACTGCTAAGTCCAGGATAATCTTTCTCATGCTATTCTTTTTTGTTGATGATTAAATTGAAAAATTAAAACTTAAAAAATTATTCGGCCAATGCAAAAGCAACAGCCGCCTGCGAATGGATACGTGTGGTGTCGAAAACCGACACTGTAACATCTTCCTGACTAATAATCATCGGAATTTCCGTACAGCCGAGGATGATCCCTGTCGCTCCCTGCGCAATCAGTTCGTCGATAATCGCCAGATACCTCCTTTTGGTTTCCTCACGAATGACACCTTTACCGAGTTCGTCCCTTAATGTATCCTGTATAAAATCCCGCGCGTCCTGACTTTCCGGAACCAGCGGCTCGATACCGTAACTAAGAAGTTTGTCTTTATAAAAATCCATTCCCATCGTAAACTTCGTACCCAGAAGACCCACTTTGCTCATTCCCTGCTTTTGGATTGCTTGTGCAGTGGCGTCAACAATATGAATGAGAGGCAATGCGATTTGCGTTTCAAGCCGGTCTGCGACGGCGTGGGCGGTATTGGCACACAAAACAATCGCTTCGGCACCAGCTTTTTCAAGGCTTTTACACGCATTCAGCAGTAATTTGAACGATTCGTCCCAGTTGCCTGCTGTGTTGTTGCTGACAAACTGGTTGAAATTGACCGAATAAATAATGCATTCTGCATAATGTAACCCGCCCAGTTTCTCATTTACTTCTTCATTGATAAAGCGATAATAATCGACAGTCGACACCCAACTCATGCCTCCGACGAGGCCTATTTTTTTCATAAAAAGCTGATATAAATAAGGATAATTGCTCAGTTTTTGACCCTGCCCGTGATCCATAGCAGGAATACCGCATTGAAGATCAAGGTAAGTGGTATTACCGACAAGTTTTTGAAGAATAGAATGATTACCCATTCCGATGCGCCCTCCGAAATGATACGGTTGACTTTCAATTTATAATGCAAACAAGTCTGATAAGCGGTATAATCGATCAGCAGATTGATTACCCAGGCGATTAACAGGTAAATTACCATACTCATCAGAAGCGACTTCCAATCGCTTTTCATTCGCGCTTTTGCGATATTCCAGTTTGACTTCCAGGCGCCACGTTTTGTGAAAATTTGCATGATCCTTGCAAAGCCTTTACGCACATTGGTTAAACCCAACGCATAAGCGAAGATCATCAGTCGTGCGCCCTCAATAATTATTTCGAGGACTAAATGTAATGCAGCAGATATCGGACCAAATGCGCCCAGCTGGATCACGCGGCCCATTGCGGCCGCCATTCCAAGAGCGAGAACAATCAGATAATGCGTTTTGAAAAACATCAGGGTCTGTATCACCCAGGTCGGATTTTGAGAGATTTTAATGTTGTTGTTCATGGCTACTTTTTGAGGTTTTGGACTTAATCTTTTGAAAGCTTCAATTTCCTCAAAAATCCTGAATTTTCATTTTCTATTATGATTGTATAAATGCCAGCCGGACGGTTTTTTAGTATAAAATTGATATCTAGATCTGAAACTGCGCTTTTTGAAACCATTAATACACCCGAAACCGAGTACATACTGATGTTATCTCCTTTCCGAAGGCCACCGACACGGAATAGGCCATTCACCGGATTTGGGAATACGAACGGTTCAGCGCTACGTCGGGCCGTTTTTATACTAATAATCGAACTGTATTGATAGCTGTTGTCCAAATCGACCATTTTGAGCCGGTAATAATCGTTTTCAATTACAGGGCTGGAAATAGGAACCGAATACGTATAACCATTTCCGTGGGAATTTACGGAATCGACGCTTTCAAATTTCCGTCCGTCCCGGCTGCGCTGGACTTCGAAACGATGAAAATTGGTTTCAAACAAGGTTCGCCATTCCAGAAATTGCGAACCTTCGCGTTCGATTCCCTTAAAAAAGACAAGCTTAACAGGCAAAGGATCATCCGGATTGGTTAGTTTGGACAACGTCCCACTCAAAAATGACACGACATACAACTCGCCGGATTGGTCTTCGCCAAAGGAAACGAGTGACGAATAGTTCAGACCTATATCCAGAGTCGCGGTTCCCGCAGGATCAATGTAACCTATCTTTCCGGAAGCATAGTCGCCGAAAAAGTAATAGCCGACCAATGAAGGGTAACGCGAACCGCGATAGACATAGCCGCCCATGACGGATACGTCGATGCCGCCGTTGTTTGTAAATCCGGGATAGGTCAATTTTGGGGGAATGTAGGTCGTGCCGGGCGTGCAATGCGAAATGTTGTAGGTCTGCGGTCCTTCCAGACAGTTCCAACCAAAGTTCGAAACAGCGCCTGCAAAGGGATATGTCAGATAATTGATCTCCTCCCAGCCATCCTGCCCATTGTCGCCGAGCCAGAGGTCGCCGGTGGACCGGTCGAAGCTGAAACGCCATGGGTTTCGGAGGCCTAATGCAAATATCTTTTCCAACGGATTATCACCTGGCGTCGGGCTGCTTGTGTCCAGTTTCAGGAGTTTGCCAAACAGCTTTCCCATGTTCTGGGAATTGTTATTGGGATCTCCTGCAACGCCCCTCGATCCAGGGCCATTATCCCCTGTCGAAATGTATAGGAAACCGTCTTTACCAAAGGCCATATCGCCGCCACGGTGGCCTCCAAGCACATTTTCATAGGGTATGGTCAGAATTTTGACTTCCGAATTCGGGTCGGCAAGATCGGCATTAGCCGCAGAGCGACTGAACCGCGAAATTTGAACTTCCGTTAGGCTCTTAACCACATACATTACATAGAAAGAGCCAGAAGCCTGGTAATCGGAAGCGAAAACAATGCTGAAAATCCCGGCCCAGTCCGGATCGTTGATCTTGCCGCCAATGTCCAGAAATGGTGCTGGCAGGATAGCGCCGTTCCGTACGATTTTAATTCTACCGCCGATTTCCGCAACAAAAAGCCGATCGTCACCCGCATGGGTCACTTTAACAGGTCTTGTAAAACCGGAAACGAACGACTCGATCGCCGGATTGATCTGCGCAAAACAAGAATTTGTGAGGAAGCAAAAAAGGCAAATTGAGTAGAGAAATGTTCTCATAGCTAAGAGAATAGGGTTCTAAGTAAAGATACATAAAACCCCTGTGCCCCTATCGGCTGGATCTCATTGCCTTGAACTTTGGCACCTTCTCGTCTTCCAAAAATTTCCTGTACTCAGGGCTGTCACTGGGCACAAGCGCAATTTTGCCATCTTTGTCGCTATGGACACCCCATCCATACCGCTTCGTGAGCGGGGAGGCGCGCATGCATGCCTGACCTTTGGAAAAAAATTGCTTGCGGGCATCCTCCAACTCACCTTCAGTCAGTTCCTTACGCTCAGCAAAAACCTGGAACAGCACATCATCGGAGGTGAATTTGTAGGGATTTTTACTGATCATCTCATATTGGATCCGCGCGATCGTCTTGCCATCCTCCCTTGCAGGCGGAATTTCCCCTCCCGCCGCAGGACAATCCTCGGCAACTTCAATGAAAGCGTTTTCGTAGTTGGTTGTATGAATTTTCATCGTCTTCCCTTTTTTCTAGCAAATCTAGATGCTGGTGTGACAGCCTATTGTCAGCAAGGTTAAAAAAATCAGGCCATTTCCAACACATTTCGGGAGCGTTCCATGTCCTTGTAAGCCCATTCAGCCATCGCATTGATCACCGTTTCCAACTCTGCACCGGCTTCTGTCAGCGTGTAAGTAACATAAGGCGGCACGACTGGTCTGGCCTCACGAATGAGCAGGCGGTCAGTTTCCAATTGTTTTAAATGCTGGATAAGCATTTTTTCGGTAATATGCGGCATCAACCGCTTGATCTCGCTGTACCGCTTGCTTCCGCTTAAAAGATGAAAGAGGATAATGGGCTTCCAATGCCCGCCAACCTTGTTCATCACGTAGGTAACCGGGCATTCCTGCATCACGATCCCCCTGTTGGCATTATAAGTCGAATTTTCTTTGATCTGTGTCATACATACTCTCGGGTAAGTACTTGTCAAAAAGTAAGTGCAAATATAGCTTTGTCCCATTAAAAACATATCCATTCTCATGAAATATATCATCACAGGGTCGCTTGGAAATATCAGTTTGCCAGTCACCCAAAATCTCCTGAAAGCTGGCCATGAAGTGGTTGTCATCAGCAGTAATCCTTCTAAAAAGGATCAAATTGAAAGTCTGGGCGCGCAGGCGGCGATAGGCTCGGTTCAGGACGACGCGTTTCTGGAAACCGCATTTCAGGGTGGCGACGTCGCCTATTTAATGGTCCCAAGCGACTTTTCTTTGGCCGACTACGGCGCATTTCAATTGGAAGTCGCCGACAAATATGTGCAGGCAATTAAAGCATCGAACATCACCCGAATTGTGCTCCTGAGCAGCATAGGCTCGCACTTGCGTAAAGGGGCGGGACCGATCGACGCACTGGGTTATCTTGAAGAAAAACTCGCGGAACTGCCTGGTTTGCAGGTTAAAATACTTCGTCCATCCTATTTTTTCACTAATCTGTACAGCCAGATCGGGCTGATCAAGCATGCGGGCATCGCCGGGTCTAACTTTGGCGGAACTGACGAAAAGCTGATACTAACCGACACAGCCGATATTGCTGCTGTTGCAACGGAAGAGCTTCTCGCGCCATTCACCGCTCCGCAAACCATCACTTACATTGCAAGCGACGAGCGGCATCCGCAAGAAATCGCCGCGATGTTAGGCAGTGCGGTTGGCAAAGAAGGAACTCCCTGGGTGACTTTTTCGGATGAAGATGCATTCAACGGCATGAAAGGTGCAGGATTGAACGACAGTTTCGCTCAGTTATACATGGAAATGGGCCAGGCGTTACAAAATGGCTCCATGCAGGAGCATTACCGGGAAATCGGCGCAAAACCAACCGGGAATTATAAGCTGGAAGATTTCGCGAAAGGATTTGCAGCTGCGTATGCCCAATAGCCATATTACCAGGATCGGCGAATGATCGATCCTGGTATTTTATATCAAAATGTCGCTTCCATCAATATCCTTTTAAAAGCATAAAAAACAGGTGTTTTTGAAAAATGCTTGCTTAATAATGCCTTGTAATCTTCAAGAAAAAGGTCTTTCAAAGATTCAGGCAGTCTTTCCAGATAAGGCAACAATGCGGTGCCCGACACCCAGGTTACCAACGCATCGACGTCTTTTAGTACCAATGGATAAACCTTTTCGAAAACCTGCATCGATTTGCTGCCGCATTCAAATAGAATTTCGGCATATCGATCGAGATTCAGCACGTGCGATGCACGGTTCCAGCCCTGATACACTTCCGCATAGCGTGGCTGCTCGGCAAGTTCTGCAAGCAGGCGATTAGTTATATTATGTGGTTGATCAGGCATTTGCACCAGCAATTGACCTCCCGGACGAAGGTGCGATATGATTTGCGGGAATAGCGTTTCATGGTCGGGAACCCATTGCAACGCCGCATTCGAGAAAACTACATCCCATTGCTGGGGCTTTCTCAGATGTTCTTCAATTGGGATGCATTCAAAACGCAGGGTACTTCCGCCTGTTTGAGACGATCTGTCCAACATTTCCGCCGACGAGTCGACACCTAGTACACTGGCATTAGGCAACTTATCGGCCAGTTTGGCTGTAAGCTCTCCGGTCCCACAACCGAGATCTATCACTTCAAGGCCAGGCCTGATTTTCAATAAAGCCAGCAAATCGTAGAACGGCGCAGCGCGTTCTGATTTGAATTGATTATAAACTTCCGGATTCCAGGCCATTCGATTTAAATTTTCAGACTATTTAATTCGCTTACTATTTCAGCCTGAGGAATGGCTATCACGTCTTTGATTACCAGTGGTCTCCAAGCCATTTTACCTTGTAATTATAACATTAAGCGTTATAATTACAAGGTAAAACAAGGGCATAAAACGACATAAGCAACTCACATATAGCCATTTAAAAAAATAAAAAAATGCCGCCCTTTCGACCGACATTTCACTTTTATATAGCGTGTTTGTAATTATTGTTGCTCTTGTTGCTGGCGTTTCTTCTTGGTGTGGTCCACGATCGCTCCGGTACCGGCACCTACACCGGCGCCAATTACACTACCGATCAATGCACCTTCTCCGCGCTTCTTATTGACGATGGCCCCGGTGATTGCACCAGTCCCCGCTCCTACGAGCGCGCCTTTGGCAGTGTGGCTCCATCTTTTCTTGGCAGGCGCGGGTGCCGGGGCTGTTGCAACGGCTCTATTGTGGCTTGTTGCCTCATTTTTCGAAATTTCTTCCCACTTTTCGTGTTCCCGCTGTTCAGCTATTATGTTGTTCATGGAGTCGACAATCGCTTGTTTTTCCATGGCTACTTTCATCGAATCAATGGTTCTTTGCTGCGCTTTTAACGCTGCTTCCTGCTTGTCAGACTGCGTGTTACAGGCGGTCAGAATGGACGCTGCGAGTAACATTGACATTATTGCTTTCATCTTTTGTGTTGGATGGTTCTATGTGTATTACTTCCAAAACCGTACCAAACCAAACCGCTTAATAAGAAGACATGGAGCTGCTCCTAATTCTTTTTAACTTGTAGAAGTACCTTGACCTTTAAACAACCACCTCCATGGAAGGCATTATCAACGACGATCTCGACCGGCAAACGCAGCGCCAGGGCCCTAACGGCTCCAGGCCGTTTTTCACACGCGGCACGAAAGTGCAGATCACCAGCGCCAAGTACGATGACCGCACATTATGGTACATTACCGCCGACGGGATCATGGTGATTGGCAATAAAGTTGAGCTGGATGGCTATTCGGGCTTGTCTGACCATGACAGATCCAACTTTTTCGTCTGTTACCGCGCCAGTAATGCGGGTGTCCCGATAATCGACATGGCCGATGCTCCCGACAAACTGTCTTTCGCCAACCTCCCTCCTGCTCCTAATCTTCAATTCAGGGTCACCGAACTGTTTCCGGAAGTATGGGCAACGGGTGTGACGCAGGCTGTGAGCCGGTTGCCGGAATCGAGAAAACACGTTTTTGTATATATCCACGGTTTTGATTGGGAGCCGGGTTTAAAGCTGGACCTCGTCCCACAATTTACTCAAAGCTACCTCCAACACCCGCAAAATACCGTCGCTAACGTCCTCTTCATGGGCTGGCCGTCGTACGGATGGCGTAAAAAGGCCGATGACCGCTCGATCGGTTACGGCGAAAAATTCACGCAAAACGGTTTATTTGAATACTTTGAAGTGCTTTCGAAAAAGCTGAAAGAAGCAGGCAAAACG
Source organism: Dyadobacter sp. MSC1_007 (assembly GCF_023667495.1). Lineage (GTDB taxonomy): Bacteria > Bacteroidota > Bacteroidia > Cytophagales > Spirosomataceae > Dyadobacter. The sequence continues at coordinate 189,734 of NZ_JAMOZL010000006.1, read as the reverse complement.
CTGAACCTTGTCGTGCATTCATTCGGGCACCAGTTGCTGAACGGAATGATCAACCCCGGCGAGGGGCATACCATCCCGACGGGCATTTTCGAGAACATTTTCCTGATGGCTCCCGACGTTACGCACCTCGCGGTACAGGAAGGAGGCGTACAGCTGCGAAATATGCGTAGGAAGTTCAAAGGCCCTCATTTTCACTATAATTACACACCACTGAAACAGCTCGGCAAACACGTACATATTTACTACGATCCGAGCGACTACCTATTGTATGTGAGCTCCAAGCAGTTCAATCTCAATGAAAATACCGCCAACTTCGATCCCCGTCCCGACGCCGACGGCCTTACTGCCGATTTTCGAAACCTTGGTTCCTATGGCGATGAAATCTTCAAAAATGACCCCAGTTTGAAACTGGAAAGCGGTTTCAATTTCTATAATGTGGTGGATATCATCACAGAAAGCACCGACCCGACCCCGGATCCGTTGTTTTATGGCTTTCTGAATAACGACGACGAAGGAATGGCCAAAGCCAGGACCGGCGATTATAGCGGCATTAACCTCCTCAAAACCTTCTGGGAAAAGGATTTTCTGATGAAGCACCACGCATATCTTTTCAGTTGCCAGCCTGTTGTATCGCACGTATTGCAGCGCCTGGCCGGCGTGCCTGTGCAGCCGAGTGTACGGGAAGAGGAGGCGCCGATTGTGTAAACGTCCGCATTACATTCATATCGTTAAAATATAGCTTGGAAACGCATTGAAGGCAACCGAGCACGGGAGCCTTTAATCCGTTTTCAGGCAAATAAAGGATTAGTTTTTACAACCATATCCCCCATATTTCGGTCTTCGGGATTACCTCACATTCCCAAACTCAAAGCTATGAAGACCTTTGCAACTCTGCTCGTGTGCCTCCTTGTTCTGGCATGCAAAAAGGACCGGCCTACTCCGATGTCATTTGATGATTTCTCTTTTGTAGCACCATCCAGCTGGAAGAAATTTGAATCGCAGGGCTACGATTCAAAGGTCGGCGGCATTACCAACGGAAAAGATACCCTGAGATACGACATGGGCATGTACTCCTACTCTTTCACCAAAGAGGCCGACGCCACACATTACCGCACCGAGTCCATGCAAAGCGGCTACAAAACATTAACCGTGAGGCCCAAAACACCCGGAAAGGGCTTGATAGGCATTTACATTAAAGTCGATGATTTCCGAAAACTCAGTATTTACGGGCAGAGTAAGGACGAGGACGTGGTTCTGGGGATTTTGGCGTCTGTGAGGATACTTTGAAAGGTTTTTGAAGCGAACATTAATTCAAATGCTTCAATTCCTTCCCATTCCAAACACCCTTGTAAGTCTCGTTCAGCCCTTTGATTTCAATGCGAAAAGTCTGATCCTCGGCTTTGGATTCCGTTTTGATCACATTATCGCTTTCATCGAGAAACTCGTTGCCGTACCGAAATGGCAATTCCTCGCTTATGAAACGGGTTTTGATCCCGCCATTTTGCATGTCGAAAACCGCAATGTGGAAATGCTCGGGATAGCCTTTGTCGGCGTACATATCGTAGCCCATGTCTTGTGATGCGAGCATGAAAAGCTGTTTATGATGCACCAGCGAATAACGGAACGCAGCGAAATTGTGCGGCCGGAAATCGGTGTAGTAACGCTTGCCGTCGATCAGTAAAGAATAGCATATGTCAAAAGAATAGTCTTCGCCATTAGCGCTTTTTTGCACATAAACCTGATTGTGAAAAATGGTGTCGACAATGGCCATCGACGGGCTGGTCAACTTACCGGCCACATTTGTTAAGTCCTTCAAACTATTTGACTTAAAAAGCAAAATACCGCCCGGCTGCGGATATAGGAGAAACAAATTCGGGTCGGGCTTTTGCATGAAAGTTTGCGGCAGGATTTCGGTCTTCACCTCTGCCAGCGCCTTTGCATTCGTGCTTGCGGGCTTGTATACGCCGTTTTGGATATTGAAATTAAATGGGGCCACAACAAACTCCTGGGCCTGCGCCTCTTGTGCCGCACTGCCTGTTAATATTGAAACAAAACAGAATGCAAACCGCGCCAACCGGGGCGCTACTTTACGATATCGAGTCATTTGATAAAGTTGTTACCGATCCGCTTGCAAGCTAGCGAGTTCTTGCACTTCGCTATTAAAAAGCAATGAAAAAATATCCAAAAGCTTGCTTAGGGGCCAACAAACCCTAAATTTGATCAATCTAACTTAACCAAATCATGAAAACGACTTTCACCTTTTTACTCCTGTTCGCGACAGCGCTGTGCTTCGCCCAACTTCCGAAACCCGATGAGGTGGCCACTTCGAAAGGGCCATTGAAAATTCAGCCGCTCAACCACGCCACGCTGGCACTGACCTGGAACGGCAAAACTATCTACGCCGACCCTTACCAAGGCCAAAAAACGTTTGTAGGCATTGCCAAGCCCGACCTGATCCTGATCACCGATATCCACGGCGACCATTTCGACCCGGCTTCGCTTGATGCCCTCGACCTGGCCAACACCGTGATCGTAGCGCCACAGGCCGTAGTCGATAAGATGTCCGATGCATTGAAAGCCAAAACGACCGTCCTCGCCAATGGCCAGTCTACCGAAAAACTCGGCATTTCCATCACCGCCATCCCGATGTACAACCTGCCCGAAACAGCAGATTCCCGCCACACCAAAGGCCGCGGCAACGGTTATGTCCTCAAATTGGGCGACAAATCGGTATTCATCAGCGGCGACACTTCCGGCATTCCGGAAATCAAGGCGTTGAAGAACATTGACGTGGCATTCGTGTGCATGAATCTGCCTTATACGATGGACATTAACGAGGCTGCCACAACCGTGCTGGCATTCAAACCGAAGGTGGTTTATCCTTACCATTATCGCGGCCAGAATGGGTTTAGCGATACGGAGGCGTTTAAGAAGCTGGTGAATGAGAAGGATAGCAAGATTGACGTGCGGGTTAGGGACTGGTATACTGTGAAGTAGCGTTGTGCATGCCGCTTCGGCTGCGCTCAGCGTGACAGAAGAAGAATGTCAATCTGAGCGCACGGGGCCGCCCGGCGGCCGAAGACAGTCCATACGGAGAGCCGTCAATGTGAGCGCACGGGGCTGCCCGGCGGCCCCATGAACAACCGACATTACGCATGATGCTTCGGCTGCGCTCAGCATGACATGAGAAGAATGTCAGTCTGAGCGCACGGGGCCGCCCGGCGGTCGAAGACAGTCCATACGGTGAATGTTAGCAAGATTTATCATGACAAAGAACACGTCCATTTCCATCGGTCATCACTTTGATACATTTATTCAAAATCAAATAGAAACCGGCCGTTATGCCTCCACGAGCGAGGTTGTAAGGGCTGGTTTGCGCTTGCTTGAAAGAGAAGAAGAAAAATTGAAGCTTTTAAGACAGGCATTAGTGGAAGGTGAGCAAAGCGGCTGGGTTGAAGAGTTCGACCCAGAGGAATTTAAAGCCAGAATGCAAGGTAAAATAAAATCTTAATGGGATCATACGGAAACTACCCCCGCCGACCCAATCACAATTCGCCTCTAAATCACCTCACATTTAAGAAACAACTTCCTTACGCGCAGTTCGCCGTTTCAAAACCGGCGCTGGTTCGGGCTCCTCTACCGGATTGAGCGTAATCTCCAATTTATTCCCAAAACACTTTACCGTCACCTCATCACCGCATTCAAATCCTGCCTCATGCAGCCATTTGCCGCAAAGCCTGATCTCGGGCATGATTGTGTACCTGTACGTGCGTGGGAGGTATTTGCTGTAAACTTTCAATTGCCTTTCGGCGGGTTGGGAAGATTTTTTTTCGTGTGTCATAGTTCAAAATTTAGAATACAATAGTACTATAAATAGTAATATTTACAAATTAAATATACACGAAATGAGTATTTAAATACAAATTTAGTGCTTTTAGAGTTGTGCGGTTTTTATATTTTATTTACACAAAACAGCTATAAATGAGCATATCGTGGCAAAATTGCGCCTTAATAGGATAAAACTTGTTCTCGTAGAAAAAGAGAAATCTGGCAAAGATCTAGCCAAACATTTAGGGAAGACGGAAACCACAGTATCGCGTTGGGCTAGGAATGAGGTGCAGCCAACTTTGGAGACGCTATATGAGATTTCGGCGTATTTGAAGGTTGATATTCGGGAGCTGTTGGTTTCTACAAAAGAGTAGACACTAAGTCTCCGTGACTTAACAACATTAAAATAACCTCCCAAAACTTCATGGCAGACAAAGCACACATCACACCTATCGTTTTCAAATGGGCCCGCGAATCGGCGAGAATGGCGGCGGAAACGGCGGCATTAAAAGTCAATGTCCCGGCAGAAAGATTATTGGAATGGGAAGCAGGAACCAGTCTACCGACTATCAAACAGGCGCAAACGTTGGCCAAAGCTTACAAAAGACCATTCGCATTATTCTTTCTTCCCGACATTCCGCGGGATTTCCAACCGTTGCAAGACTTCCGCAGAAGCGATTCAAAATCGTTAAGTACTGGCTCCGTTTTCATTATTCGCGAAATTCAGCAGAAACAGGCCTGGATCAGTGAGACAAACAGAGAAAACAGCGAATCCAAATTTCCATTTGTCGGTCGCTTTACAATGAACGACAATCCTGCCGAAGTTGCACAAGACATTCTGAACATGCTTGCGATTTCTCCGGGCCAATACACAGGTGGAAACGCAGTTAAGGAATGGATAGACAAGGCCGAGGCGAAGGGCATTTTCATTTCCAGAACCAGTTTTATAAACTCGCATCTGACCCTGGATAGCGACGAACTTCAAGGATTTGCTATCGCCGATCCTTATGCGCCCTTTGTTTTCGTCAATTCCGAAGATTGGGCTGCGCCTCAGCTATTTACGCTTGTGCACGAATTGGCTCACATTTGGATTGCGGCTACGGGCATCTCTGCCGATGTTGAGCCAAACTTCCGAAAAACGGACCGGCTACATCCGGTTGAATTGTTCTGCAACGAAGTAGCCGCAAATGCGCTGATTCCTAGTAGCTCATTAACCAGCTTGGGAAGCAATATCTATCAATCGGCATCCCAAGTTTTCAATGTTGCCAGGACATTCGGAGTGAGTTCATTTGCATTGTTAGTCCGCGCATTGAATTTGAATTTGATTTCCATTGATCAATATAAGACCTTGAAAAACGCCGCTGATACTGATTTCGAGGCCTTTCTCATCAAAGAAGAGGAGAAAAAAGCCAGACAGAAACTAAGCCCTACCGGGCCGAGCTATTATTTATTACAAATTCAGAAAAACAGTCGACTATTTACTCAAACCGTTCTAGACGCTTTCCGTGGCGGCAGCCTCGAACCAACTCAGGCAAGCTCGCTACTCAACGTGAAAATCAATCACTTTCACAACTTAGAAGCCCAGTTATATAAATATTAATAGTACACGAGGAAAATCTCTGACCAATCCTTAGCTGATAGCTCATATTCCAAAGATCTCCTACGTTTAGAGCATTACTGGCGCTTTTAACTTCCTTATCGAATCTATATAATGAAGACCTTCTGAAAATACCAAAATCTCCTCCCCGACTCGGTTGGAAGCTGCTTGTGAGAGGCTGTATGAAATCTTATTTAAATTGCTATATAGATTTAAAATGAAGTCATGATTATCATATGAGACCATCCACCGCTTTCTCATTTTACGCACGTGTTGGGAAAGCCGCCTATGGTCCTCCGCAGCGTAAAAGTTCATATACAAGTCCGCTCCTTTTTGATAATATGGAGGATCTAAATAAATAAATACTTCCTTTCTCAATCGATTCATTTGATTAATAAACTCCAAGCCATCTTTATTAGAAACGGTAATATGATCACGCATCTCAGCAATCCTAAATATCCTCTCGCATAAATCAACCTTGTTGAATCTTGCGTTAATTTTATACTTTCCTTGTTGCTCTCGACCACCAATAACTCCGCCCTTAATTACACCAGAAACATTTGTCCGATTCAGGAAGAAAGTTGATTTCGCGAGCTCAAAACTGTCGGCAGATTCTGAATTTCTTTGAATTTCTTTATACTTATTCCAATTATCTATGGAAACTTCAACACCTTGAAGCCATTCGCAAAACTCAATTGGCCTATTAATTATGCTTATCCAAAAAGAATAAATAGATCGATCAAAATCATTAATATACACGTGGTTAACATAACCTTCAAAAAGTAGACGAAGAGCCAAGCCAGCTCCACCAGCATACGGCTCTGCGTAACTCGCACCTACCATATCATTTTCATAAAATAGCTTGGCAACAAACGGGAATATACAATTCTTTCCTCCTGGATATCTTAGTGGAGAATAATGTATAGTAGCCTTACTCATCCTTTCCATGTGTTACGGTCAAAATAGAACCAATCAAGACAGACATCGCGATTGTTTGATCCATACTAGCACTAGACTGATAGTTATGCGCACCAGTTTGCAACAGTTGGAGCAAGCTTTCGGGTCTAACATTTTGATTAGCCAACGTCGTTTTTAAATCCTGATCCAATTTGCTTTTTGCATTATCAGCGTATTCCTTTATATAGTCTTCCAATTTTTTTCTTTTATCTTTCGAAGCAGTCTCGCATAATAAACGAAGCGACATTCTTATTAAGCTAGGAAATGACTGGGACAATTCATTTTTTTTTGAAATATAAAATGAATATAAATCACATATATCTCTGTATAAATTACTTACGTCACCAATTTTCAAATATAATTTCCCACCGAAAAGCTCCGCAGGTCTGGCGTCTGTTCGCTTCGTCAACCTCGAACCAGTCATCTTCGGTTCAAGAGAAAATTTAAACTTAGACAAATGAGCCTTTTTACTCTTGTTTTGTTCGATTAGCTGCTGCGATGCCAAGTCAAGTACTTCGAGGACCTTTCCTCTATTCTTCCGAGTGCTGATTGTATCACTTTTTATTTTTCGAGATATGTCCGATAGAATAGATTGGCCTTCGTTATCGGCATGGACACTGTGAAGGTGCCCATTCGAAATAACGAACCCCATGGATTTAAGTGCGTCTTCCTTAAAAATCTCCTCCTTTACAAATCGCTGATTCAAGTGCTTATTTGCACTGATAATGCCTGTATCCTCCTCCAAAATTAAAAAGGCGGTCTTTTCTCTACCCATAAACTTGTGCAAGAACACATCTCGTTCTAACGGTTGCCAGGATCCAGAATCACTATGCTTCCTCAGAACATTGTTTAGTGCGATCTTCTCAATACAGACATTACAGGGGATGTCTTTTGGAAAATCTGGAATATTGAGAGTAGTGCCCTTGGGGATGGTGACCAGTCCGTGTTTTATCTTCCCAAGAATGATCCTCCTATTTCCGTCATAAACGACTGGCCGGTCACCATGGTAGACGACAGTGGGCAATTCACTAAAATCAAAATAGTCCCCCATTTCCTTTGCCAACTTCGGTAAAGTCCATTTTAACGCATTGTCTTCCAAAGCTCTATTGACAATATCCTGATCCTTAGCGTCGGCATCAATAGGATCACGCGGATTTTCAGTCCATAATACTAACTTACTTATATCAATTGAAATCACTTCTTGATCCATAACGTCATCTATAAGAGGGTCTTACGAAATTTTAAAATAGCTTCATCGAAATCTTTTAGGAAAGAGTCTACACTATCAGAATTTTGCTTCATCCAAGGATTAATGACCTTTACGCAATTCTTACCCCAGTGTTCCTTTTGCAGCCTAAACCAATTTTTGGCCTTTTGTCTATCTGTCCCAATTTCTTGAAATGAGTAGTCCTTGAATACAAACTGCTTCGAATAGTCTGGATTAATAGTCTTCCAAATCTCGGAATTGTCTGATAATGAGTGTAAAAAATCTGCAATGAGTCGCTCAGGAGATTTTTCACCTGGCAATATTAAGAAATTTTCATGTTGAGCAATAGACCTCATCTTTCCTGCGAAACCCCTAACGTCACCATCAAGCACGACAAGAGAGTCTGGAAATCGAAACCCAACGATCTGTTTCCTAGCAAGTTCAAGAAGATTTTCACAACCTAAAGTGCAGTCCAAATAGGCCAGATCTGTTGAACGTCTTTTAATCAAAGCCCGGCAAAAAATTTGTGTCTCTTCATCCTCAGAAAACACAGGAATTTTAGCACTTCTTGGATTTAAAGACAACGCTACATTAAGTCTATTTTTGATTGCCTCATATGCTACATCCTCAATAACTGCGACTTTCGAATCTATTTTTTGCAAATAAACAACTCTTACTTGCCCTTTTATTTTTTCATCTGCTTGTAAGCCACAGGCCTTTTCGAGGATTGGTAAAGAGTGAGTTGTAAATATTATCTGGATTCTATAACGTGAAAATACCCTGAGAGCCTCTATAAGCTTTATTTGGGATGCCGGATATAGAGTCGCATCCAGTTCATCTATGGCAAGTATTCCTCCTTTATAGGCACCTTTATACTTCTCTTGCAAGCGGCGAAACGACAATATCGCTAACAGAATTTTGCCTATATTATCCTGCCCGGCCGAATTCATTTTCCAATCGTAGAAGGAAGTATTAGCTCCAAGAGTGTTTTTTTGTTTACTAGCAAGATAATCGACGGCCGTCATCTCAACATCTGGGATGAGTAAAATTTTATTATGCCACTCCTGATAAAAATTGAACTCAAGTTCAGACAAAATTATCTCATTGCTCGAATCAATACTCAAATCTTCTCCAATCGGAAACAATCTCGAAAGGCTTAAATAAACTACTGGCAACTGAATATAACCTGAGCCTTTTGACCGATCGCCTTTCTTCCAAAACCGGATGCCAGGTTTACTCGCGTCTCGCCTTATACTCTCTATTGTAAACTCAGGTTCAAGATCATTATCAAGTCTAAGCGTCCATTCGTGCCCTTGAGGGATATCGAATGCGTCAGACAATTTGAATTTTTCGCTGAAAAGTGATTTATAGTTCCCTCCGCATAGTGGCTTTTCTCCAAATAGTGGGTTGTCTTTATCAGTAATAGTAAATGGTTGGCTTAAAATTCCCAACAAAGTAGTTTTCTGAGTTCCATTTTGCCCAGCAATTACCGTCATGTGTTTTCCTAAGGTGAACGACAGTTCTAGGAAGCCGCGAAATTTCTTTATGTAAATGCTTTTAATCAACATATTTAAAATCTGGGGAGGGGTTTTGAGTTGCACTGATGCTTACGCAATAAGTGTTTGTCCGTTAGAGTCTACCCCGATACCGGTAGACTATTTAGTATTCGGCAAGAATGAATAAACCACAGGCAAGACCACTAAAGACCTTCAAGTTTAAAAGAACTATTTCCTTTGATAAGCCTTGATAAACCATAAACTACAAAATTTCTTCTCGATTATAAGCGATTCCAATTGCGACATTGAACACCAAGGAGCGAATTCGCAGTCCAACGTGGCCCACTATTCCACAATCTACTTCACCTCCCCACCCCACTCGCCCGCTCAACCTCCCTAACAAACCCCTCCAAAACCCCAGCTACCCGCAAAATCCCCGCTTCCGCCTCAGCCCAGTTCTTCTGCTCAATGGCCTCGCGGATCATTGGCAACGTCTTCACACCATACCCAGTATAAAAGCCCGGCGCATAGATCTGATGTCGGTACCAGGGCCGGCGGGGCAAGCCATCGGTGTGGATCAGCTTTCTTTCGGTTTTGTATAAAATCTCATTCAATTCCTTCAATTTATCGGCGGACAGGCCGGAGAATTTCGTGGAAGCCTGTGCGTATGCCTTTGCGCTTTGATCCAACGCCACCAATGCGTTATCCAACGGCGCGAAATTGAGGTATGGGGCTACCGACATGGGGGTTGGCTTTGTGAATGGTTCTTTCGGGTCAGCGGCGGCTTCGAAGCGGCCTTCGGCGAGGACCTTGTTGTGATCTTCGGCCTTCGTGCGGGCGGCTTCGAGCTCCTTTTTTACTTCGGAAGCATAAACCTGCACGGTATTGGCGAAGTTGCCGAAATCGAATGGCAGCACATCCGCATTGGCAAAACGCAGCACGGAGCGGCCCATGGTTTTGGCAAGCGCCACACCATACGCGAAATCGCCGTCTTTGAAGCGGGTATAATGGTCGAACGAATCGAAAATGGAATGGTAATCGCCGCCGGCATCTTCGCCGCCATAACCGATGTTGAGCGAAGCAATGCCCAGGTGCTGGATAAACGGCGTATAGTCAGAACCGGAACCGAGTGCGCCAATGCGAAGGTCGGCGCGGGTGCGGGCCTCCTGCTTGGCGGTCGGGCTACCGTTCAGGATCGTGCGCGAACGCAGGCGGTCGATCACGCTTGTGCCTTTTTCGGGATCGGTAACGTCGCGTCCGACCTGGTTTACAAATTTTTCCAACGTATGCGAGCCAGCTGCACCCAGGTACCCGCGACCGTTGCCATCGGAATTTAGGTACACGACGGCCTTTTCCTTCAAAATAGCCTGATATCTCTCCACCCATTCCGTCGACCCCAGCAAACCTGGCTCCTCGCCGTCCCACCAGCAATAGACAATGGTGCGCTTCGGTTTCCAACCTGTTTTAACCAGTTCACCCAATGCCCGCGCCTCTTCCAGCTCCGCCACAGCCCCGCTCACGGGATCGGCCGCACCGAAAACCCAGGCATCGTGGTGGTTACCGCGGATCACCCATTGGTCGGGAAACTCGCTGCCTTTCAGTGTCGCGATCACATTATAACAGGGCACGATATCGAAGTTGAATTCGAGCTTCAAATGCACCTTCGCCGGGCCGGGGCCGATGTGGTACGTGATCGGCAATGCGCCCCGCCACGCCGCCGGCGCGATCTGCCCGCCCAATGCTTTGAGCAGCGGCAATGCATCGCCATAAGAAATCGGCAACACGGGAATCTTCATCATCGCCGGCGCCTCTGCTACCGACAGTCGCTTATGCTCGCCATCGGCCACGAAACCGTTCGTCAGCGGATCACCCGGCGCCAGCGGCAAATCCACCACCGACCCACGCTGCACGCCCCACTCGTTTTTGAATGCCCCTTGTGGATATACGTCACCCTGAAAATAGCCATCCTCTTTCGGATCCGAATAAATAATGCAGCCAATCGCCCCATGCTCGTAAGCCACTTTGGGCTTGATACCCCGCCACGAACCGCCATATTTCGCGATCACGATCTTCCCCTTCACATCCACACCGAGTTTCGCCAGCTCCTCATAATCGTCAGGCACGCCATAATTCACAAAAACCAGCTCCGCCGTTACATCCCCATTGGCGGAAAACGCATGGTAAGGTGGCAAAACATCCTTCGTTTGCGCAGAAGTCGCGTCTTCCTTCAACGGTTTTTCTGTCAGAGACGCCTTAAACTTCGTCGGGCCTGTCATTTCCAGAATGCGCATTTTGGGCGTCGGGAAAAGCACATGCACGGTATCAAGCCGGGCATCAAAACCCCAGGAAGCGAGTTTATCACGCAGAAAAAGCGCATTATTAAGGCCATAAGCAGAACCGAGCTGGTGCGGGTAAGCTGTCATCCGCTTCATCCAGTCGCGGAGATTATTGGCTTGGAGCTGCTTGTCGAACGTCGCTTCGAGGTCGAGTTGCTTTTTGGCCGCGTCGGTACCGAAGCCCAAAAGCGGCTGCTGTTGCTGCGCCTGCGAAGGAATCGCGGCGAGGCCTGAAAATAGTATTGGAATGATTGTTTGCTTGAAAAGGTGTCGCATAGGAACGGAGTGAAAGATTATTGGTGATGCTTAAATATAGTAAACGATGAGGAACAATGCCGGAAATTAGCGGATAATGTGCCACTAGTACGTTTAATGTGTACGTGACGAAATATCAGCCTGAGCGCACGGGGCCGCCCGGCGGGCGAAGGCAAGCCATACGGTAACATGCTTCAAGGCTTCAAGGCATCATGCCTTCATGCTTCGCTGCGCTCAGCATGACATGAGCGTTGTGCCTTCCGATTTTAGAATTAATGAGAAATATCAGCCTGAGCGCACGGGGCCGCCCGGCGGTCGAAGGGGGGCTAACGAAGGCGGGCCATACGGTAACATGCTTCAACGGCATCATGCCGCCATGCTTCGACTGCGCTCAGCATGACATGAACATTGTGCGTTGAGATTTAGAGATAATGTGAGAAATGTCAGCCTGAGCGCAGCCGAAGGCGAGCTATACGGCAACATGCTTCAACAGCATCATGCCGCCATGCTTCGACCGCCCGGCGGCCCGGTGCGCTCTGCATGACATTTGCGACGTTGACAAACCTCATTCACGATCCCGATCATGGCGACTTGCGTTCTGGCATTTCGCAAGTGCTTTCAGATCCTCCCAGCGATCTGCGATGATTGCTTCCTTTTTCTTTCTGCTCCAACCTTTGACCTGCTTTTCAAACGCTATCGCTTGGCGAATGTCATTGAATTCGTGCCAAAAAACAATTTCAACAGGGCGCCTTGTGGATGTATATGACCCGGAGTTGTTGCCAGAGTGGTGTTCTGCCAAACGCCGTTCCAGATCGTTTGTAACACCGGTATAGTAACTGTCATCGGCGCATCGGAGGATGTAGACGTAATAAGATTTCATGATATAGTGTGTTAGTTTTTAAATCAAAGAAAGGTCGAGGTGGGTGTAATCTAATGATTTGCAACAGGCGATGCAGTCTGGGCTTGTCGATTCTTCTTCAAATAAGGCGGCACCACGCTCATGTCATCCCGAGCACAGACGCTCATGTCATCCTGAGCGCAGCCGAAGCATGGTTTGCGGAATGCCTTTTAAAGCATGTTCAATACTGCTCGTCTTCCAAATGAGATCTCGAAACAAATGAACACTTTAATTGTCTTATGGCCATATTGGGCTGCCGAAATGCTCATGCGTTTGCGCGGAGCACAGTTCGGCAGCCCTATGGTAAAAGGCTAGCTGTACAGCAACAAGCTTCAAGGCATCACGCCGCCATCCTTCGTCTGCGCTCAGGATGACATGAGCGTTTTTCCGTGTATTTAGCCTAAATGCCGTAGAAATGCCGCTATCAATCCAGCTTTCGAAGTGTTAAATTTGGGTAAAACAACTTCAATATGAACAAGCTAACAATCTCTGAACACATCAAAAGCCTGCGCCGGGCGAAGGGCCTTTCACAGGAAAGCCTGGCCGAAAATGCGCAGATTAACTTGCGCACATTGCAACGCATCGAATCCGGCGCGACTATCCCGCGCGGCGAAACGCTCCGGCTACTGGCACAGGCGCTCGACGTACCTGTCGAAAGCCTCACACCTACCCTGGTCGAAGATACCGCCTTGCTCAAACTTCTGAACCTTTCCGCACTCACATTCTGGCTATTCCCGCTGGGCAATATTCTGGTCCCACTCGGCATTTGGATAGCCAAAAGGAACGAGGTCGCGGGCGTGAGGGAACTCGGCAAACGCATCCTCAACTTTCAGATCACCTGGTCGATCCTTACTTATGGATTCGCATTGGTCATCATGCTGGGATTGATGAGCGGGCGCTTTATCCTGCATCCATTCGCCATGATGGGCGTTATGTTTTTGATGTTGATTTTTAATACCGCTGTCGTTTTGGTTACGCACTCGAAAATCGTTCGCGGCGAGGCGGATGTTTATGGAATGGGATTAAAAATTATTTCCTGAATTAAAAATCCGGTGGTTCTCATTCAAGACCCAGGATAAACAAAAGACCGTCCTGCTTTGAGCTCGTAAAACGCAATACAGGCATCCAGCTTTGCGGTTTTTTGGTTGGTCAATTTCACTATGTTAGAAAGAATGTCGGGCGAATATCCTCCGCTGCCATTGGCGCGGTAGTCCTGGCTGATCGAGTTCTTTACGTGGTCACAGCCATGATGTTCGCCGCTGGTGTGCGCATATGCTTCTTCGGCCACTTTTTTATGCGGCATTCTGAAACTCTTCAATTGCTGAAAACACATGCGAAGCGCACGCATGGATGTGTAGACAGACGGATCAAAATCAATGTTCTTTTTCACGATGTTTTTGTAACACTTGCCAAGCAGACTGTCCCGGTTTTGATATTGAATATAAATTTTCCGCATTTCCGGATGGACATACGGCAAGTAAGTCTTTTTGAAAATCTGGTATTCGACGTCATCACAATCGCAGCTCCATAACAACTGATCGAAAACAAACATCGGCATCTCAACCGCACCCGGACCGAGGTATTCGCGCCCATCCAGCATAATCGGATCAAAATACAGTCGAAGTTCCGTTGCGAAATAGGACAAAGACACATTACGCCGCGCCAGCACCATTCCATCGATCACTTTTTGAAAATGGCCCACTACTTGATCACAAATCCGTTCAAAATCACCAGAATGCAGAGGCGTGTAATGCAACTCCTTCAACAAATAAATGGCACACACCAGCGGATCGATTGCCGTTACGACGCTGTCGATCAGATAATGTTCGTCCGCCGTGCCGGTATACATCCGTTTGCGGTCACCGGCAGGATTCCAAACCGTGTAATGCAGCAAAGTATCCCTCGGCGGCATTGACGTCTTCGTCGCGAGATGCTTCATCTTCGCTTCTAAATCTGGAATAACCGTGTAAGGCTCAACACCATGCCTCTTAATTGAGCCAAGCAAAATGCCAATATCGCGGATCGCCGCATTGGCTTGGTAATAATCAAATTCTTGTAGATCGGGCCACGAAGGCATCAGGTTTTTAGTTGAAAACACCAGCGAATTCACATCTTTGTTTTTATTCAAATCAGGAATTTGGCCGATCAACCCGTCCGCATTCAGCGGATCGAGGCTTGCGATTACCTCATTTTCTTTTCTCTCTTTTTGCCCTTTCGAAGCGTGCACAATAGATGATGCCATGCATATCTCAATTTGATTTTGAAATAAACCAGGCCATCATCCGGCGTTGGATGACATAAAAAAAGCGTCCGGATGCGGCCGGACGCTATAACGGGAAATTTGTACCATGCTTCCATGGAATGTGGAGAGGATAATTGTGCGGCTGGGGTTAGTGAGTCTCCGGCAGTTGGAGTAGTGATGAAAAGAATGGACTCGACATTAGAATGAAAGCACTGGGTATCTATTCTACATTACGCCCATTCATTTTTTCCCAATACTCTTTCGGCGTCAGAATCTGCGTTTTCCGGTATTCCGTAAAAGTGAAATCAATTGTGTTTCCAGTAACAATGAAATTGGCATTACATTCCTCAGCCAACTCCAAAATCTTATTATCATCCTTATCAGAAATGATGTCAATTTTTGTTGTTGGATAATATTTTACGGCTCGTCTATCGATATCTGCCAATAGCCCTTCTGCGCGGATGAAGAAGTCTGCAAATCTGCTAAACTTTGGTCGCGACAATACCTCGTAATACTCAGCTAGGGCTCGTCGGAGACACAAAGTTGAATCTTCTCTTCGATGAAAAGATCACGGACGATGAGATAAGGGTAATTTCTTTGAATAAGTGCTGACACAAAGACATTTGTATCAATTATTACTTTTTGCATGTGTGCGTACAGCTTTCACCTCTTCGGTGATTTCATCCATCGTCATATCCGACAGACCATATTTTTCTGCTAACTCAATAGATCGTTCGAGATTTTGACGCATCAACTCAGCGCTAACCAGGTTGAAAAGCTCTGAAAAGGTTAGGCTTTCATCCTTTAAGCCAAACCTCTTGTATTCATTTTCTGAAATCGAAACATTTAATGTCCTCATAGCGCTACTACTGTTTACCCGAAGATAAGGAAATTTGAAGCAAGATCGTTCATCACTTCTTCCGCGATGTTACACTCCTCACAAATGCAATAACACCAGCGTCACAATCGCCGGTAACGCCTGGACAAAAAATATCTTCTTACTAGCCGTCGCCGCTCCATAAAGCCCCGCGACAATGATGCAGGTAAGAAAGAAAATGGCCACGTGAAACCGCCAATGGTGGTTCTCAACAAACAGCGACCATATAAGCCCGGCGGCGAGGAAGCCATTGTAAAGACCTTGATTAGCCGCCAGGACCTTGGTAGGCTTGAAAAGCTCCGGCGCCAGGGAGCCTTTGAACGTTTCCTTCCCCTTAGTTTCCCAGGCAAACATTTCAATATACATAATGTAAAGGTGTTCGAGGGCGATGAGGGAGACGAGGACGGTGGAGAGTGTTTGCATGGGGTCCGGGTTTATTGGAAAAGCATTAGTTTGAACCAGGGTTACGTAAGTTGCAGTAAGGCCTTCAATTTCGTGTCGAGATCAGTCAGTTCTATTGCCGACAATCTTCCTAGAAGACCCTTTGCCAAATTTCGATCCAAAGTGGCAATTTTGCTCGTTCGGATCAGCGAAGTCACTTTCAAACCATTGGCCATGTCAGGCACAACTATTACATCAGTGGGCTCCTGCCAGGTAATTTGACTAGTGATAAAGCAGACAGTAGCGTCAAATTTGTTAGCGACGAGCACAACAGCAGGCCGTAGTTTACTGCCGGTCAGGTTCGTGAATGGAAAAGGAATAAGTACGATATCTCCTTTAACCATTGTATACTTCTTTCAAATCACCAACCGAGTAAATCTCCTCCTCGTTTGTCAGGAAATCAAATGCCGCGCTGTTCTCTATCAGCAACTGAACTCCTTCGGTGAGTTGTTGCTCCTCATGACGCTTCCTAACAAAATCAGCAAAGTCCGATATTTCCTCGGCCTTGTCGACCGGAAGCTGATTAATTGCCTCCAAAGTCCTGTCTATAATCGCTTGTTTCGTCATGGTTTCACAGGTTATGTATCCAAATATAGCAATTTCCTTTATCTTGCCACACACATTCCAATTCACTACTATTCACTTTTTAACCCATGAAAAAACACTTTCTCGCATGCCTGCTCTTACTCGTATGTACATTTCTGCACGCACAAACACTCGACAAAAGCTTCACTACCGACGACCTGATCGTACAAAAAGTAACCGACCATGTCTACAACCATATCACCTATTTCAAATCAGAAACATTCGGCAAAGTGCCTTGCAATGGCATGATCGTATTCGACCGTGGCGAGGCTGTGATTTTTGATACGCCGGTAGATGATGCGACGTCCGCACGGGTAATCCGTTGGGTGGAAGACAGCTTGCATTGTAAGGTAAAGGCGGTAGTCGCGACGCATTTTCATGAGGATTGCGTCGGTGGGTTGAAGGCGTTTCATGACGCGGATATACCCTCATATGCGACGAACAAGACGATCGCATTCGACAAAGAACATAAATTCCCGGTTCCGCAGAAAGGCTTCGATGATAAGCTTAATATGAAAGTAGGGAAAAAGAAAGTCGTAGCTGCGTTTTACGGTGAAGGGCATACGCGGGACAATATCATCGGCTATTTCCCGGACGAAAAGGTGATGTTCGGCGGCTGCCTTATCAAAGAGCTCGGCGCGAAGGAAGGTAACCTTGCAGATGCTAATGTGGAAGCATGGCCGGGCACGGTGACCAAAATCAAACAGCAATACCCCGACGTGAAAGTGGTAATACCCGGGCACGGAAAAAGTGGCGATACCGCCTTACTGGACTACACAATAAAGCTATTTTCAAAAAAATAAACCACAGAGTGGTTCCCTGTTTATAGAAAAACAAAAACGTAATAAATGTTTCAGCTCCGTCAGGAGCTTCCTGCCTGATGCGATGGCAAAGGAAGCTCCTAACGGAGCTGAAACGTTATTTTGGACTACCTGAGCTATAAACGGGGGGCCACTCTGTGGCCGGATTGTGATCAATCGTCGCCTCGATGAGCCCTACCTGGCGGTTTGTTCTATTTCAAACCTTTCCCGGTCGCTGCCCAATAAATGCCCCCGTAAAGGTGATCAAGGAACGATTGGTCTGAATAAACCAGACCAATATGGCCGAGGCCGGTATAAAATGCGCGGCCGCCGTCGTAATTGTGGTACCAGGCCATTGGGTGGTCGCCCATGCCGGTGCCCTGGCCAGTTTTGGGATCGTAGGTTTTTTCGTCGATGGTGATCAGCACTTTCAGGTCGTCGGCGTTGAGTGGTTTTTTGTATTCGTACCACTCATCGGTCCATAGCATGCGTTTTGGAAAGCGTTCGAGGCCTGGGAAGTTGCTATCTTTTACGTCCAGAAATGCTGTTTGCTGCGCCGGGTGGGTTTTGAAATACGCCCCTACCAGCTTGCCATACCATGGCCAGTCATATTCAGTATCCGCCGCCGCGTGGATCCCCACCCAGCCTTTCCCGCTTTTAATGTACTTTTCAAGCGCCGCCTGCTGTGCATCGTTGAGGATATCGCCGGTTGTGTTTAGAAAGATTACCACCGAATAGTTAGCCAGACTTTTGTCATTGAAAACATCGGCATTCTCCTGCCAGTCGACGGAAAAGTTGTGCCGCGACGCGAGGTTCCTCACTCCGGCTACCCCTTCGTGAATGGAAACATGGTGAAAACCAGCTGTTTTAGTAAAGAGCAACGCCTTGAACTGCTGCGCATGTGCCGCTACGGCACTTCCGATCACAAGAGTCAGGGCCAGTAATTTTTTGAGCATGATGATTTGGATTCGATGAAATTGGATTAATGTAAACAATATTTAAAACAATGGATATTGAAAATTTACTGGTTTGCCCGTGTGACGATTTGAAAGATTATTAACTGCGAGTACCTGGTTTAATGCCTAAATTCGAGCTAACATTAAAATAGCATACATTTTAATGTTAGTTCAATAAAAGCCATTAACTTTAATGCCAGAAATCAAGCTAACATTAAAACATCAAACTTTTTAATGTCATTTAAGCACCTGCTATGCCCTATCCCATTAACCCCGACCGAAGCATTCCCTGGAACGGACTTCCTGACCTGCCAATTTCGGAGGAACTCTATCGAAACGTTGACGTTTATGAAGCCCTCGCAAACGCAAAGGCCGCTCTGGCGCGGCTCCAAGGGCGCAGCATAGCCATTCCAAACCAGGCCGTATTGATCAATACCATAAGTTTGCAGGAGGCGAAGGCTTCCAGTGCGATCGAAAACATTTTTACGACAGACGACGAACTGTATAAGGCGTTTAGTGAACAAAAACTGAGTGAATTGAGCGGCTCCGCAAAGGAGGTTCTGCGCTACCGTGAAGCATTATGGTTCGGTCACAGCTTCTTAAAGGACAGCGATCGGTTCAGCGAGGATTATTTTAGGGTAGTTTATCAGGAGATTTATCAAACCACGGACGGTATCAGGCCCCCCTTCGTTCAGACGCACATCCGGCAGGGCGGCAGCGGTCCGAATGCTGGAAAGCCGGTTTACACACCGCCAAGAGGAAGCGGCGTAATTGAAGCTAAATTGTCTAATCTTGTCAATTTCCTGAATGACGACGAGAAATGTCCAATCGACCCGATACTCAAGATGGCTATCGGACATTATCAGTTTGAAGCTATCCACCCATTTCGCGACGGTAATGGCAGAACAGGCCGGATTTTCAATATTAATTATCTCACTTATAAAGAATTGCTCGACTACCCTATCCTGTTCCTCAGCCGCTATATTCTCGACAATCGCGAGGACTATTATAGCAGCTTGATGGGTGTCAGCCAGCGCGGGGACTGGCTTACCTGGCTTAAATTCATGCTCAAAGCTGTCGAAACGACGTCTATATTGACCTACAACAAAATCAACGACATATTAAATACCAAAGATGCAATCCGGCAGGTCATTATCCATGATACAGCTATTACGCGACCGGAATTGCTGGTGAATGCCATTTTTACCCAGCCATATACAAGGGTTAAACACTTGACGGATCAGAGGTTATATGCGGAAAACACGGCAAAAAAATACCTAACCCAACTGGTCGATCTGGGGGTACTGGAAAGGCGGATAATCCAGGGTAATCACTACTATTTGAATCTGGAATTGTATAGGATACTGGCCGAATAAAAAAACCGGCGCCTCTTTCCGAGCGCCGGCCATATTTAAAAATAACAATATCGCTACCTCCCCACCTTCAACCGCCGCATGATCGTCGCGGTTACTGATGCAGTTGTATTATCGAAATTCATGATCTTCGATCCACTTTTTAATACGATCAATTTTTAGATCTACGCAATATGAAAACAACTTATCCAGGCTATCAAAAAAATTCCCACGCTTTTCTATCATCCGCTTTAGCCCAGTTGGCCCGCTGTCGTCATCATGATAAAAAATTAATGTTCCAAATAACCCCTCATTTGTGAAATACAGATATTCGTGATTGTCATTGCTCAAAAATATCTTTCCAAAAATAAAGTACCCTTTGTTTAATTCATCAATCTCTGACGACGTAAAAAAAGCTCTGATGCTACCTGTCAGTTCTTCATCTATGAGGTCCCAAAATTTTTTAACAGGCTGACCTTGATGCTCTGGAACAGAAAAAATTTCAAAAGTTGTTTCTACCCCGCTGGTTCCAACTTGAATAGGCCCATGCGTTAACAAAAGCTCTCGTAATGAATTAGGCATGCTAAAACCAATAGACATTTCTAATGACAATATTAGCTCCTCACTTCCAGGTTGAAAAACTGTAAAAGTTCCATACCCCTCATCTTCTATTTCCTTAGCACGTTCGATCGCAAGACTATTGACCTTCCATAGTCTCTTCAATGATTGTCGCCAAGTCTCTTGCTCTTCTTTTTGATTTTCAGATAGTACAGTCATGCTTCTTGGAATATTTTTAGTAAAATAAGCCCTGACCTTTACTTCCCTGTTGACCGATTATTTTACGTATTAGTTTGATTATTGTATGGCTTGCTAGAACAGTATTTCAACAGGGAGCTATCCTACTACCTCCCCACCTTCAACCGCGTCTGCGCACCGCCATTTACATCTTTCAACTCCACTTTCAATCCACCATCCCTCACAATATTGCGATCGATTACCAGGGTGATAGGCTGTATTCCCTGGCTGAGATCTGCTGTAATGGTACCATTGGTGATTTTGAGGGGCTTGGTGCCGTTGAATGCAGTGATTCCCTTCGTTTCGCTTAATGCAAAAGACACATTGCCCTTGGTCAATGCTTCTATATCGAAACGCAGGATGCTGAACGGTTTACCGGCACCGTTTTTCATTTCGGCCAGTTCGTCGATCGGCAGCTCACCGGAAACTTTGCTATAAACCGGGGCGATTGTAAGTGTCGCACCTCGACTGGCGATAATTGAACCCTCCGGATTGAACTTACTGGCGAGGTCTTTGCTCAGCGTTATATTCTCCCACCTGCGTACGTAACGCGTGTTGGACACGCGGAAGTCGCCCGGCTCGCCGAGCTTGGTCAGGAATGCGATGAGGTTTACAAACTGGTCACGATCGAGGCCGGAAGTGAGGCCGGGGGGCATTAGCGAGCCCGGGACTTTTTCCATGACTTGAACCTGGCTTTTTGCAATAGACACTTCCTTGCCGGTTACATCCCGGATCACGATTTCATTGGCGCCGTCGGAGGCCAGATAACCCAGCAATTCGGAGCCATCCTTTTTCACGACGCGTTTCAAATCATAACCTTCCTTGATGGATTCGCTTGGGGATAGAATCGATTTGATAATGGTCTCTGCGGGGGAACTGGTGCCCAGGCTGCTCAGATCAGGCCCAATGAGGCCTCCCGCACCACCTAATGCATGGCAAGTTGTACAACTTGATTCCGCTTTTCGGAATATCAGTTCACCTTTCACAGGATCGCCGCTTTCCCGAGCCATTTTGGCCAAACCAGCAATCTGCTGTTCATCTAGTTCCTGAGGCATTTTAGGAGCTGGTAATGAGCCTCCCGATGCTTCCAATGCCTTTTTCAATGCTACTATCTCATCGATGCTTTGCCGCGTCCACCCGGCGCGTTGCTGCACTAATTGACGCCCTTTCTTTGCCACAGCTTCCGGGATTTTCTTTGCTGCGATGGCTTCTGCCAATGCGGCCGAACCCGGGTTCGACGGCACAAATGCCAGGAACAATTCCGACATATCCGTGCCTTCCGGTAACGTTCGCATGAGGTCGGCGCTCACAGCCGCACCCTCTTTTGCGTCCAGTGATGCGAGTTGGGCG
Organism: Dyadobacter sp. MSC1_007; assembly: GCF_023667495.1. Lineage (GTDB taxonomy): Bacteria > Bacteroidota > Bacteroidia > Cytophagales > Spirosomataceae > Dyadobacter. The sequence goes on along the minus strand of NZ_JAMOZL010000006.1, from coordinate 167,762 downwards.
GCGGCGATAATGCGTACCTCAGGTGTATTTTTGTTGCTTGTCAGCTCCGTCACCAATTGCAATGCTTTGGGCTTATCAATGGCGGCGAGCGCCCCCAATGCCGCCTTTTTGGTCGGCGCATTTCCGCTTTTCACCAGTCCGGTGAGGCGTTCGTTAAGAGACGACAGTTTCCAGAATCCGATCAGCCGGATAGCACTCAAACTCACCGCTTCATCCTCGTTACTGATTAGCGTCGCAATGCGTTCGGGACTATTATTTGGTGCTACTTTGCGTTGACCGGCCGCCTCTTCCAGCGCTCCCAGTTGTGCTGCCACATTTTTATCTTTGTTCTGAACCGCCAGATCGAGCAGCGTATTCAAGTCGGCGGGCTGACCGAGGCGTGCGATGGACGCCAATACGTCCTTTTGATATTCATCAGGAACTTGCCCTTTTTGATACAATGCAGTAAGCAGGCTCGCAGCCTCCGGATTCGTAGCCGATTTCAATGCATAGGAAGTCTTTTTAGCATCTCCCAAAATACCAGGCTCGGATTTGAGCTTTGCAAGCCATACCGGTTCCAGTTCCCGCACGGTCTGCCACAATGCAAAATCCAGAAACTCGTCCATTTGCCCATCAAGGACCGACAATGCTGATTTTGCGGCTTCCGCGGTCTTCGTTTTACGCAATGCGATCACAGCTTCCAACCTTACCTGAGGATGGCTGTCGGCTACCGCCTTGGCGAGTAATGCGGGTACATTTGTCAATTTTGGATACCAAAGTCCCAGCGCCCGTAGGGCGGCCGCGCGGGCATTGTGACTTTTCGCATTCAACAGATTTTGCAAGATCGGCTGGTTAACGGTCTCCATCGTCTGATATACCCAAAGGGCTTCGAGGAGATTATGCTCGTAATTTGCATCGTTTTTATCGAGCGCTTCAACCCATTTCTGCAATGCAGGGATTACCTCCTTTGCTCCTTTTGCTTTCAAAACCTGCTTAGCTTGCAGGCGGGTCCATTCTTCGGGTAATTTCAAAGATTCCAAAAGGTCATTAACACTCGCTTTCACCAATTCAGGCTTTTTAACGAGTGGCCTGTTTTTGGCGACTATCCGCCAGATCCGGCCGTGCTGCTGGTCGCGGCGTGGGTCGTGGAAATCTACTTCACCGTGCTGGATTATGGGGTTATACCAGTCGGCAACGTAAATAGCGCCATCCGGCCCTACATTGATATCCACCGGACGGAAAGCGACATTATCCGACCACATCAGGTCATCCGTCTGTTTGGAAACATAGCCACTCCCCTGCTCTTCCAGTTTAAAACTGTTGATGCGGTTGGCACGGAAATCGTTGGTGATCATCCGCCCCTGCCATGCGTCTGGCAAATGCCTGCCGGATACCACATCCAGGCCGCTATGCTTTGGCTGGCCGGGATTCAGGCCGCGCAGCAAGCGTGCTGCACCCGGCGCTGTTACGAATGTTGCACCCGGGAATGCGTAATTGATACCTTCTCCACCTGCACCATCCGTCAGGAACGACTGTCCCCAGCGATCGAACTGCAAGCCCCATGGGTTCACAAGTCCTCTTGCGTACACGTCCATATCCAGATTACGCGTGTTGAGCTGCCATACCCCTCCACCTTCGAGGCGTTTAATGCCAAATGGCGTCTCCACGTGGCTATAAATGTAAATTGACTGGTTGAAATACATTCTCCCCTCAGGCCCCCAGCGGAAAGTATGGATCAAATGATGCGTATCCCCTGTTCCAAACCCGTTGAGAATCCGGCGCTTTTTGTCGGCTTTGCCATCGCCGTCGGTATCGGAGAAATGCAATATTTCCGTCGAGTTGGCGACATAGCATCCGCCGTCGCCGGGCAGGATACCGGTCGGCTGTATTAACCCTTCGGCGAAAATGGTTGATTTATCGGCCTTACCGTCGCCATCAGTGTCTTCCAGGACGAAGATCTTGTCGTTGGCCGATTCACCCGTTTTCAAATGCGGGTATACCGTGCTGCTGACGACCCAAAGGCGGCCCTCGGCATCCCAGTTCATTTGAATGGGTTTAGCGACCATCGGGTCGGCGGCGAAAAGGGTTACCTCGAAGCCTTCGGCTACTTTAAAAGACTTCAGTTCCTTTTCAACATCAGGGTCGAGGTTGAATGGATGCTGCTCGGGTTCGGTCGAGGAGGTCAGGAGGATTAATGGGAGGAGCAATGCTCCGTATAATAGTTTTTTCATATTTTGGCAATCGGCATTCGGCTATCAGCTTTCGGCCGGAGTTATATTCGTTAATGATTTGGCGAGAGGTGTCAGCCTGAGCGCAGTCGAAGGCGGGCTATACGGTATCGCCCGCCTTCGACTGCGCTCAGGCTGACAACAAGGAATCTACTTTATTCCAGTTTCCGCAATTCATACACTACTTCCTTCGGTTCGCTGTTCAGGATGATCTGGCCTTCCAGCCATTTGATCAGGATGTTTTGCTCTTCGAGACCTTTCACGTGGCGACCTTGCTCGTATCTCCGGAAACCAACAATGTAAGTCTGGTTCAATGGCCGGTACTGGAAGAAATGCAGTTCATTCTTTTTCAGGATCATCTGCCGTATTTCCTCTGATTGTGCAAACTGTGGCCCTTGTTTGATCTCCACACCCTTCTCCCATTCCTTTGCGGAAGCCGTTACAACCTGGTTATTCATTGCCATCAATGTATAATAGCCCTTTTTCAAACCCACAATCCGCACAACATTGGAATTGTTACCAACCCAGCTCGTAGCATGCGGAGCCGGCAACGGTAGGAATTTATCCGCCGATACAAACCTGACGATCGCATTATCTTCCTTTTCGGGTGAAAGAATCTTCACATTGGAAGAATTGGCGCCCTGCTTGTCCATGGTGATGGTCACGGTCTCCCTTTCAGTAGGCAGGCCTAGTGCCTTTTCCAGCTCCGTTGCCAGGTAGTAATAACCCGTTTCGTTCAAATGCACGGTATTCTCGATGATATCTGCCTTTTTGCTTGTATTCAGTACAGGATTATAAATATCGATGTACAGTTTGGTACGTTGTGAAGCGACTTGCGAAATAGCTTTGGAATACAACTCCAGATCGGCATTGCGGACGTCGATATGCTGGGCTGTGTCGGTGGAGACAACGGGAATAGTCGACAGCAGCACTGTTTTTGCTCCTAGCGCGTCGATTTTGTCTATTAATTTATTCAAACCGTCTTTAAAATGCGCGACACCTGCCTGGCCTTCCTGCGCTTCCACGCCGCCGTACGCGAGGAAAACTACGGTTGGTGCAGCTTTGGTGATATCTTCTATCAAATGTTCGTAGGGCGTCGGGGGGTTAGTATAGGTGCTGCGTGCTTCTCCCCAAACATTGTCGCCAGTCCAGCCGAGGTTGCGGAATGTAACGCCCTTGTCGGCAAACCTGGTCGTCAGTGCGAGTTCCAGGTAGCCGTACTGGAAGTCGTTTTCGAATATGGAGTTTCCAAGGAAAACCACACGGTCGCCGTCTTTGAGCGAAAACGCCGCATTGCTGTTCGGGCTTTTGTTCTGAGCGGTGGCGGGCTGGTAGATGAGGGCTAAAAACAATATAAAAACACAAACCGGCGGGGCCGGCACTCTGAAACTTCTCATTTACTTCGGGTTAGATGTTTGGCGAGTATTTAATAGGATACAAAGACCCAAAGCCACCGAACTTAACTGCCTGGCGACCAAAAATCGAGCTATACCGCCTCTGAAACGGGATGAAGCACCTTTGGAGCGGGAATAACAGCGATAGTGATGACCGTTGCAAGCACCAATGCCGCCGACATTAAGGTATAGGAAGCATTGAAATTCCCTGTCTCGGTATTCAGGTAACCCACGAGATAGGAGCCGATAAACGAACCCAATGCACCTAAACTATTGATCAGTCCGATCGCACCACCAGCCACATTTTTAGGTAAAATCTCCGCAATAGCAGCAAAAAAGGGTCCATAGGGTGTGTAAAGCGCCGCGCCCGCGATCACCAGTAGTACGTAGGCGACCCAAAAGCGGTCCGTACCTGCCCATACCGCAGCGTAAAGGCAAATGGCGGCGGTCAGTAAAAATGGCCAGATGAACACCTTCCGGTTACCCGTTTTATCCGAAAAATAAGAGGCCGAAAGCATGCCGATCACAGCAAAAACATAAGGAACCGACGATAGCCAGCCGGTAGCCACCATATCCATATTCGGGGCGGCCTTGATAATCGATGGAAGCCACATTACAAAGCCATAAACGCCCAGACTCCAAAACAGGTATTGCAGGCACAGCAGCACCACTTTGCGCGATTTGAATGCTTCCGCATAGTTTTTGACCGGCTTGATACCCGCTTGTTCCGCTTTCAGTTTCTCCTCCACGGCAAGTTTTTCTTCGTCTGAAAGCCAGGTTGCATTCATCGGACGCTCGTCGATGAGTTTCCACCAGATGAATGCCCAGATAATGCCTGGCGCACCCTGAATGATGAACATCCAACGCCAGCCCATCGATTCGATCAGATAACCCGAAAGCACCGACATCCAAAGCACCGTAACCGGATTGCCCAGAATCAGGAATGTATTCGCACGGGAGCGTTCTTCCTTAGTAAACCACTGGCTCAGCAGGATGAGCATGGCAGGCATAACAGCACTTTCGACTACTCCGAGCATGAAGCGGATCACGATCAGCGTAGTGGTGTCGTTCACCATACCCGTGGCAGCGGCCAATGCGCCCCACAATATTAAGGAAATGAATATCAGCTTTTTAGCGGTTCGCGTGGCCGCATAATGCGCACCCGGGATCTGGAAAAAGAAATAGCCGAGAAAGAACAGCGAACTCAGTAATGTAGAAGTATTGGGCGTGATGTGCAGGTCATCCGCCATTCCCCCAGCCACCGCGAAACCGAAGTTGGCCCTGTCGAGATAAGCGAGGCTATATGTAACAAATACGACCGGGATGATCCGGTACCATCTCGCTTTCGCCAGTTGTGATTTCATGCAGGATTCAGGAAGTGATTTTATATAAAACCAAAAAACCGCCGGTATCTACCATACTTACTGGCAAATGTTCCGACGGCCATTCCAATGCGAAATCAGGCTGCCTGTTCAAGCTAAATACTTATTTTGAAAACAGTTTATAACCCAGGATCAGGGAAAATTTGGTGTAATCCGCATCAACTCGGACGAAGCTGGACCAAACGTCCCGCTTCATATAATACCTTGCTTCCAGGCTAAGCCGACGGTTTGCGATACCAGCGCCCCCCGCAAATCCTGAACTGGCAATAACTTCCATTTCCCGATGGTTTTCTCCCTTTCCAAACTGCTTTTCACCAACTGTCCAGGCGTAGAGCGCATTGACAAAAAGTTTGGTATGATCCGATAAATAGAAGTAATGCCGAAGCCCGATGGGCGCTTCGATAGTCCAATAGTTGACGTCTACATTCAGGCCGGTTACTTTGAGGGGCAACTTATAATATTGGAACGAAGGTTCAATAAACACAGCCCACTTGTTTTTGTGGAACGAAGCAATGTACTCCACTTCCAGTCCGCCTCTCAAAGAAAGATTTTGTGCCTTTCTTTTATCATTCTGCGTTGTTGTAAACCGCGACGTAGATAACATCGTAAAGTCGGCGCCTGGTGTTACTTTCAGGTTGAATGACTGCCGCCCGCGATCCGTCGGTCCGCTTTTCGCTGATGGGTTTTTACAAGCATTGTATTTTTCAAAGAACCTTGTCAGATCAGTCTCCACATAATTTACGCGCGAAATCTGCAACTGTGTAATGCCTTCGCATGGCAATTCATTGAGTAATTGTTGTCTGAATCCAAAATTAGTAGCGGTTTGCCCATTATCGTCGAGATAGCGCTTGTAAACCAATGGCATGACGTCCGATCCGGGCTTTTGGTAATAGAATTGGGTAACGCCACTCTGCCGGTACCGGTATAGTTTGGCTTCCCCGTCTACAATCAATTTCAGAAAAACCACCTTTTCCTGCCACTCCGGATTCCTGCCCCTCGCCAACAGGTTCACATCCGTCGAACTGAAATCGATCTTCGCATTTACCCGCACATAAGTCGGCCCGTTATCGATTGCGAATAGCTGCACGTCACGAAGTTCACCATCCAGTGTTTCGTTACTTCCAGGCATTTGATAACGGAAAGTGGTCGGGTTATTGTCCCAATCGACGTTGCGGATGTTGCAAACAGTCCTGATGTTTTCGTTATCAATGAAATACCCCTTTTCAAACCTGATTTGGGAAAAAACAGGAAAAGTCAGGAGCAGGGTAATGATCAGGAACGGTATTAGCCTTGAAAACATAAAATGCTGTTTGGTCTGGAAAACATCCAATATATGCGAATATTTTAAAATAATTCGACAAACAAACTACAACATTTTAACCAATAGGACATTCTTAAAACTGCCGATACAACAACCCCGCTTCACTCAATGCCTCTTTACATACCGCCAGCACATGTTGCATGTGCTCTCTGGCGACTTCTGCGGTAATATTTTCGTTTTCAAGCACGTCCAGGCTTTCATCCAAAACCCGGTTTAAGCCCATTATAGAGATGGTGGTCTTCATACCATGCGCAATGCGCCGGATCTCAGCGGGGTCGTATTTGGCAGCGGCCGATGATAACGCTTCCAATTCGCGGGGCATTAAATGCAGGAATTGCTCGGTAACCAGCTTTTCATAGGCGGTATCGCCATTGCTGATTTCCTTCATATAATTGAGATTGATGACTTTGAAGCCGTTTTTGTGTTGTAAAACAGAACCCTGCGCCCCTGCATTTGCATTCAATGAAAAATTGCTCAAAACCCGGTCCAGTTCATGCTCGCGCACCGGCTTAGAGATATGGTCGTTCATGCCCAGGTTCAGGCATTTTTCCTTCTCACCGTCCATCGCATGGGCCGTCATGGCAACAATCGGAACCGTTAATTGCAGCGTTTCGCGGATTTCGCGGACGGCTTCATAACCATCCATTTCCGGCATCTGGATATCCATTAAAACTAAATCAAAAGCTTCTTTTTGGAGTATATCAATGGCTTCGCGCCCGTTATGGGCAATGCGGCTTTCAATCCCCCGCTCCTGCATCAAATGGGTCATCAATCCCTGGTTAATACTATGGTCTTCGACAATGAGCACGCGCAGGCCCGCCGGAGAAATAGGCGCGTCCATCATTCCGTCCGCTGATTCCTGCGAAACCACATTATCCACGACCTCGTAGGGAATGCTGATACTAACCGTGGTCCCCTCTCCGATTTTACTTTTTACATCAATATCGCCGCCTTGCAGAAACACCAGGTCCCGGACGATAGAAAGGCCGAGTCCGGTGCCGCCATATTGCCGCGAAGTTGAATCCTCGGCTTGACGAAAGCGTTCGAATATCGTTTCGAGCTTGGCTGCGTCGATACCGATGCCAGTATCTGTTACCTGGAACGCCATTGCCACAATACCCTCCTCGCCTGCTCTCGCATCAATTTTCAGCGCAATCTCACCCTGGTCGGTAAACTTGAATGCATTACCGATCAGATTGACCAATATTTGGGTCAGCCTCGTCGGGTCGCCGCTGAGCATTTCGGGAATGTCGGGGCCATATGAAACGACCAGCGGAATGTTTTTTTCCTCTCCCCGCTGGTGGAACATCGTCGTCACCGAATGCACCAAAGCTTTCAAATTGAACGGTACTTTTTCAATCCGCATCATTCCTGATTCAATTTTAGAGAGATCAAGAATATCATTGACGATTGAAAGTAGTGTTTCGCCGGATTGCCGTACTGTGCTGATATGCAGGCGGGTATCATCGTCCAGCTTCTTTTTTTGAAGGAGATTGGTGTATCCTAAAATCGCATTCAGCGGCGTGCGAATCTCGTGGCTCATGTTGGCCAGGAAGTTTTCTTTCACCAGCACCGCCTCTTTCAGCTTTTTCTCACTGATATTGAGCTGGGTAATAAGCTCGGCCTGCTTTTTCATGCGCACTATAATGATTACAAATAATGCTACCAACACAATAAGGACCAACACCAGCACATATAGGTTCCAGTCGAGCACCCGCTGGCCGCTTTCATCAACAGACCTGATCTTTTCGGCAAGCGCGATCTGCGCGGTGGTGTCAATCCCGTGAGTGAAGTCCTGAGGCAGCCCGCTACCCAGTTTATATTCGTTTAATAGATCTTCATTACTTCTGATGAGCTCCTTAATATTGGCACGCATAATGTACTGCGCTCCGACCAGTGCTGCCACAGCGGCGGCGAACCCGATAGTGATATAATATAGCAGGGTGCGAATGCGCATGAATGCCGGCTTTTGGTTTACATTAAAATTACCTCATACCAGGATTTCCGTCAAGGTATTGTCGGTAAAAAGGCCAATCCAATCGTTGCGGAGGGTCCAACTATCGTTAAATGCTGATGTTACAGTATCCGTAACCGCTTGTTCAATGCTGCCCGGTATGTGTCTGCGACTGGTACCATTTTGCGGTTAATGATCAGCGTACCGCCTTCAATCGTGTCGATTTTACCTACCTGCACGATAAACGACCGGTGTACACGCTGAAATTTTGATTCGGGCAATTTGCCCTCCACTTCCTTTAACGAGGAATGCACCGAATAGAATTTCTCCGTGGTGTACAGCTTCACATAATCTCCCATTGCCTCCGCGTATAGTATTTCTTCCATTTTCAGCCTTCGCACAATATTGGAATCCCGAATGAAAAGAAATGAATCGTCTTCCACTTTCAACTCCTGCCTCCTGCTTCGGAGGATTTCCCTGGCCTTTTCTATGGCCTGCAAAAATCGTGCTGGCGTTACCGGTTTGGTGATATAATCGGCCACGTTCAGCTCAAATGCCTCAGCCGCATATTCTTTTTTGGAGGTGGTAAAAATGATGATCGGGTGCCTGTCGCCCAGACTTTTCACCAGTTCGATGCCCGTCATGCCTTCCATTTCAATGTCGAGCAGCAGCAGGTCAACCGGCTCTTCGATGATCCTGCGGTAAGCGTCCATCGCATTATCACATTCCCCGGCCAGGAGCAGGTCCTTATCCTGCTTCACAAGCTGCTTCAATGTGGTTCGGGCAATGATGTTATCGTCGACGACCAGACAATTCATGATGTCTATGTTGGATTAAAAATGCGAAAACCAATGTACTGAAAAGTTATTACAAAGACACTTTTACGGCTTTCAACGACGGGTTCTGCCCTTCTGCCTACTTTCTGTTTCCCGCATTTGCCCTGCCTGCTAGTTTTGGTTCATTAATTGATCATTCACAAAAAAACATATCATCGAAATGAAAACTTTCATCACTTCCGCAATCATCGCCGCCATGGCCATCACAGGAATCAACGCAGAAGCCCAAACCCTTGCCAAAGACCTGAAAAAAGAACACAAAACTGAAAGAAAAGAAACACGTCGCGAAGCCGAACGTAATGTCAGTTCACGTTCAAAAGATAGTTTTTATGCTGATTTCGGCCAGATAGCAGACGTTCGCTGGGTGCGCGGCCCCCAATTTGACGAAGCCACTTTCACCAAGGACGGCCACAAACAGACTGCTTATTACGACAATCAGTTCACACTGGTAGGCACTACTGAAAATAAAAAATTCGCCGACCTGCCCGAACGCGCTCAGAAAGAAATCCAAAAACAATATAAAGGATATGCAACCGGTGCCGAAGTGGAGTACAAAGACAATGAAAACAACGACACCAATATGCTGCTATATGGCACCCAGTTCGACGACGCCGACCATTATTTCGTGACCGTTTCCAAAGGAAAAGAAGAAAATGTATTGATGATCAAAACCGACGGCGAAGTATCGTTTTTCAGAAGTCTCGGTAAGTAAATGGCGGGGAAATGGGGCGGCGCCCTATTTCCCTACCACTTTTTTGATCTTGTTGTAAATCTCAGTGTTTTCATATACCCCACGGAAATCCAATGAATGCGGACCGTAAGCAAAAACCGGCACCATAATTCCCGTGTGATCATTGGTACTGAAACTCCCATCCACGTAACCGGCAGCCACGTTTCCGTCGAGCAATGTAAGCCCGCCGGTTTCGTGGTCTGCGGTTACGATCACTAGTGTTTCGCCATTCGAGTCGGCAAAGCGCAATGCCTCTCCTACCAGCTTATCAAAGTCCAGCATTTCCGTCACCACATAGGGTACCTGGTTAGCATGGCCGCCGTAGTCGATTTGCGCGCCCTCGGCCATCATAAAGAAGCCTTTCGGGTTGGATTGTAATGATTGCAGCGTTTTGTGAAACGCATCTTTCAAAAATTCACCCCTTCCGCTCAGCATAGAGCCGATATGTTTATCGTCGAGGAGGACAAATGGCGCTTTCATTGTGCCGAGATCGCTCCAATTATTCGAAACCGCAAATCCCCTGGTTTTGAGCGAATCCGCTGCCTTTGTTTTGGCAAAATGACTGTATCCACCACCAATAAGCACATCCACAGGTTCTTTCAGGTAATCCAATGCAATTTCATCCATCATGCTCCGCTCGGGCTGGTGTGCGTAAAAAGCAGCAGGCGTAGCATCCGTAATATCACCGGCGGAGATCAGGGCGGTTTTTCGGCCGGTAGCCTTAATCTGCCGAATGATCGATGGAACAGGCACGAGGTTCGAATCCACTCCGATGGCGCGGTTTCTTGTTTTATTGCCTGTCGCAAATGCTGTTGCACCCGCGGCTGAGTCAGTAATGTAATTGTCCGACGATGCCGTTTTAGATAGTCCGATATTCAGGAACCGGCCCAGGTTAAGCTGACCTTTGTTTGCAGTTTGTCCTGAATGGATCTGGGCAAGGCCCATCCCGTCGCCAATGAGCAAGATGATATTCTTCACCTTGCCTTTCGCGTCGTTGTTCTTATAAGTAGGTTGATAGGGCTGATAAAACTGCGAGGACTTGAATTCGGCATTCCTCCGGTTGTTTAGGAATGTACCCAACTCGGCTACGTGGTCCGTATTGATGTAATCGACGCCGAGGTTCATTAATATTTTCCATGCATTGATATTGTCCGGGCTGGCCCAGAAGCGGAAAGGTTTATTTAATGCGTGCGCCTTTGCAATCACTTCCTGAATGGCTTTGCGGTCCTTTTCAACCGGGATACCTTTCCCGTTCCATTGTGAAAACCTGTGAAAATCCTGGCTTATCATTCCCAGCCGATTCGCCTGCTGAGCCGTATAGGCAACTTCCGGGCGACCATCGAAGAAAATATAGGCCGGATATTGATCAAACTGAGCGGGCGGAGGCGTGTTACCGCTTATGACCACTTTTACACTCCCCTTCGGCACCAACATATCCTGATATGGCTCCAATGCCTTTGCAAGCGCCGGTAATGTGGATGTGAAACTGGTTTTTAAATCAACCAAAAGTGTAAGCTCACGACTTTTGTCTTTATAAATACTACCCGCATTCTTACGGACCTGCGCAACAATCGGTTGCAGATAGAGCTTCTCAAAAGTCCGCTCGGCCGTCATATCCTTCGCATCGTGCGCCACAAACAACGTATCATTTTTGAAATGGACATCCGCCTCTACGGAGCCGAACTGGTTCTGGTATGCCAATACGAACGGTGCAGCTTGCAGGTAATCGTTGTGCGAATGCGCGCGTGAGGTCGGATTGGTACGATCGGCGGTTTGCGCTGAAAGCGCCAGGGGCAACAATGCAATAATTGAAAGCGATAGTCGGAAAGAGATTTTCATGAAGTAAAAACCGGCGGGTTGCTGTTACGTGAATGCCGGGCACTGACTGCAAATATCCGTCGAAATGCCTTCAAACAGGCTCAGGGATCATTTTGATAACAATTATTTAAAACATACAAGCCAAGAGGAAGCTCGGCTTATACAAACCATACTGCATCATCTTTTCGAAAAATAATGGAATGTTAACAATTAGGAATCATCCGGGCCATAATCTGCTGGTAGTTTTGGGAGTACCAACCGGCATTTTATGTGGAGTATTTTCCTAAACGATAAAAACAGGTTCCTGAAAGCAACAGCGTGGCTGCTCATCCTATTTTTACTGTCCGAAAGCGTCCCGTACGCCCGGCATTTCAAACTACATAAAAAATCACCCGCCACCACCGCGCACTTTTCCGATTCATTGACGAACGGCAGCTTTTCAGTCATTACTTATAATATTGCTGGTCTGCCACAGCTCATTTCCAGCGCGGCAACACCCAGAAAGGAAAGCATCGCCACGATCGGAAAGCTGCTCAACCGCTATGACATCGCGCATGTGCAGGAGGATTTCAACTACAATGATGAGCTTTATGGTGCCGGGAACAACCACCCCTACCGCACGCCCACAAAAGGTGCCGTCATGACAGGCGATGGTCTCAATACACTATCCAAATTCCCGGTTAGAGAAGTTCGTCGCATCGCCTGGACGCATTGCACCGGTGCCGACTGTTTCACGCCCAAAGGTTTCACTTATACACGCATTGAAATCGCTGCAAACCGCTTTATCGACTTTTACAATGTACATGCGAACGCATACAATCACCCGCGTGCGGCACTTGCACGTCGCAAAAACATCGCACAACTGTCTGCCTACATTCAGATGCACTCACCGGGCAATGCGGTAGTAGTGATGGGCGATCTCAACGGGCGTTACTGTTTCAGTGAAGACAATATCAGATTGCTGCTTGAAGAAAACCAGCTCGCGGACGCCTGGCATGGCCTGCATTGCAAAAACACGCTGCCGGTTAGTAGCAGCGCGATTCCTGCCAGTAATATCCTTAACCTTACCGACACCTGCGAAACTATCGATAAGATACTGTTCCGGAGCAGCAATACGATTCAACTGAAACTTTCGGGATATGCATTAGAAAAGCAACGATTTTCTGATCCGTCAGGGACGCCACTGTCCGACCACCACCCCGTGTCTGCGAGGTTTGAGTGGAAATTGACGCAGGACCGGATTGCCTACGAATGAATTTCGATTGGAAAATTCTCGACAGTTTCCAGTGTATTCCGGTAAAATTTATGGGGTGTAAATCCGGTAAATTCTTTGAAATTTCTGATAAAATGCGACTGGTCGGCGTATTCCTGCTCGAATGCAATGTCCGATAACTTGTCGTACGACCTGCTGCGGAGCTGATTCAAAGATGCCTGAAAGCGGCAGATCCGCGCAAAAAGCATGGGCGATAATCCTATACTTTCCCTGAACCGTCTTTCCAGCGTCCGTTCCGAAATCTGAATTTCGCGATGAAGCTCTTTCATCGAAACACTCCCCTGCGACTGGATAAGCCGTTGTAATGCATATTGCGTGGCTGCGTGCAGCCGGTTGTCCCGTTTGGAAGCCTGCTCCCAGAGGCATTCAGCGAGCACATTCACCTTTGCGGCCATGCTTTCCTCGTTTCCAAGCCTTTCCAGGAGCCGACTGCCAGCCAAAAACTCGTCAAGATCGAGGCAACCGTCGGTCAGCTCGTTGGAGTCAAAACCAAAAACGGATTTGAGCGCGTGCGGGTAAAAGTAAACGCCTATCGTGCTGAAATGGGCCGGCGACGAAATGCGCGTGTGGGCTGTCGATTGCCCATACATGAACACCGATGGAAGCGCTTTGCCCTCCTGAAACGATGGCCCGCCGGACGACTGCTGAAAAACAATGCCTGGTGACCCGTCGACAACGGTTACAAAAGTGACCGGCGCATCCGTGTCTTCGGAGCTGTCGAGGCCCCAGAAATAGCGGATGTAATCCTGCAAATGCGGTGGTGGCGGAAACTGGTGATATTTCATGGCTAATACAACACTTTCAGTTCGCAATGCTTTTTGCTGTGACCAAATATCCTGAATTTTATACTTAAAACCGGAAAACCGTTGCCGATTTTCAGAAAAGGCTTTTCAAATAATCAGCCATAGTCAACGGTTTCCGGCCTAATAGGTTTTCCAAAGCAGGATTTATCCCTTTGAATTCCCCTGCCCGGATGGCGTCGGCCATGCTGGCATAAAACGAAATTTCATCCGCTCCCATTCCAAAATTTTGCAGAGCATTGCGGTAATCCTCAGCCGGAATGTCGGTATGAGCGGCATCGGGATACACCAGCTCTCGTAATACAGCCGCGATATCCGCAAAATTCCACGCTCCGGCGCCGGTAATGTCGTAAACCGCATTCTCTGAGTGGGGACTTGCTAGTACATTGGCCAGTGCTTCGGCAATATCAAGCCGGGACGCGAAGCTCACTTTGCCATTTCCGGATGGATAATAGATCTGGCCGTCGTCCATTGCGCTGCCGATAAACAGCGGGATCGTTTCGAGGTACATGCTGTTGCGGAAGATCACGTAATCCATGCCGCTGTTGCGCAAAAGGTTTTCCGTATTGCGACAAACCGCCGCTGCGAGAAAATGTGCACCTTCCACCGGGCATAATGTGCTGGTATAAACCACCCGACCAACACCCGCAGCAATTGCTGCATTTACAACATTGGCTTCCTGTCTTAAAGCTTCCTCACCCATTCCGGACGCTGAAATGTGCAATAATGTATCCACTCCCTTCAATGCGCTTTCGAGCGACGAAGGATCTTCATAATCCGCTATGCGAACGTTTAGACCGGCATACAAACCGGCATCCAGTTTCTGCGGATCGCGTACAATGGCTACGACATTCGCTGCATCTGTTTTATTAAGCAGAAATGAAAGGGTGGCTTTCCCAAGGTTTCCGCTGGCTCCTGTGATGGCTATCATGATCTTGTTCTGTTTTAAAGTTCATGACAAAACTAGCCGCGCACATTTCGGCAAAATAGAACAAAACCGACAGGGCTGTATCTCCGTGTATTTTAGTGTTTTAATGCAGTTTTCCTACCCATGGTAATTCATAGCTAGCCGTTCGCTGGTTGCTCGGTATGGAGAGTAGTTTCCTGATTGGGGTGTAGGTATGTTTAGCGGGATAGTGGCAGAAGATCATAAAAGTCGATGTTTCCGAGCTTTCCCGTGGCGTATATTATATTCATACTGTCAACGCACGGGAAGGGAAAACGAATGCTGAGAAAATAAGGGTTATACTTGAGTAAGTTGAATTAGCCGGTCAAACATCAATCATGAAAACAACCATAATACAAATCATCGGAGCTATTTGCCTGGGTTTAGGTATTTCTGATCCGGCTATTTCACAGGGCTCTGAGAAGCTGCGAATCGGGCTCGCCGCGAACTTCGGTCAGGAGTTTTTTAAGATAAAAGCAGAGGATTTTGTAGCCGGTACAATTAGGGAAGAAACTAAGTCATCCACAATTGCGCTGGGAGGCGGTATTTGGTTGGAGAAATTTGTATCCCATAGGTTTTCACTAATGCCGCAAATCGATTATCATTTCATTAAAGTGAATGATAACGTCAATGAAGGAAACATATCCGCGATTCCGGGCCCAATTAGAGAATCATATCATTCCCTGGCGCTCGGTTTGAGCGGCAGGTATTATCTACTGCTTGCAGATGGCTTCCGCCTTTTTATAGATGTAGGAGTAAATGCAGATAAATTGCTGTTCTTCCGGTTCCAGCACGCACATATTATTTCAACAAGGTCAATGCCAAACTACTACGGATTTGTAAATCCCGGACTAACTGGTGGTTTTGGGGCGAGCAGAGGTCGCTGGGCACTGTCTCTGCACTATCAAAATTATTTCGCCCGATCAAAATCTAAACTTATCAATCCAGAAACGGGTGTTCAGTTAGCGAAAAGAGGCGTTTCAAGGCAAAATGCGATGATTAAACTAAGCTATGCATTGTGGCAAGCGAAAATTAAGCAGTAAAATCTCTCCATTTCTTAACCCAGGTTAATGTTTCCCCGGTCTGCCCACGCTAGTTTTGTCCTATCAAATCAAGCACAACAAGACAAAGCAAAACGCAACATTTCAATATCAAACCTTTTAAGATCATGGAAACTCAGAACATTCTTGACCCAGCTACCGACCCTGCTATTTTTGAAGACGTTAGAACATTCCTGAATGCGTTGAACTCTGGCGGCGGTACCCCGCTCGAACAGCTTTCGCCTGCCGACGCCCGCAATGTGCTCGTAGGTGCACAAAATTCTGTTGAAGTAGACTTGTCGGGTATCGAAACAAGCGAAAAAACGATCACCCAGGACGGCATTACAGTTAAGCTCGATATTGTAAAACCCGCGGGCGCTACCGAAAAACTGCCGGTATTTATCTTCATCCATGGCGGGGGCTGGGTGCTGGGCGACTTCCCTACCCACAAACGCATTGTCCGCGATCTCGTTGTTTACTCAGGCGCGGCAGCCGTTTTTGTAAACTACACTCCTTCGCCCGAAGCGCAATATCCGGTGGCGATCAATGAAATATATGCGGCCACCAAATGGGTAGCAACACACGGGGACGAAATCAATGTGGACGGCAGTAGGCTGGCGGTTGCAGGTAACAGTGTAGGCGGTGATATGGCGGCGGTTACTGCATTGATGGCCAAAGACAAACAAGGTCCCGAAATCAAATTGCAGGTATTGCTGTGGCCGGTGACGGATGCCAATTTTGAAACAGGTTCCTACAACCAGTTCGCGGAAGGTCGGTTCCTGACCAAAAACATGATGAAATGGTTTTGGGATAACTATACCACCGACCCCGAAAAAAGAAAAGAAATATATGCGTCGCCATTGCAGGCTACCACCGAGCAATTGCAAGGCTTACCACCAGCTCTGGTTCAAACTGCCGAAAACGACGTTCTCCGCGACGAAGGCGAGGCATATGCAAGAAAACTGGAAGCTGCCGGCGTTAAAACCACTTTGGTGAGATACCAGGGACTGATCCACGATTACGGCTTACTGAACCCGCTGGCAGCAGTTCCCGCAGTTCAGGCTGCACTCCTTCAAGCTGGCGCGACTATCAGACAAGCAATGCAATAGGGAACAGTTAATGCCAATAATAATCAAAAGCAGATTACTTAAAATGTAACCTGCTTTTGATTATAGTCAGTCCTATTAATCAGCAAATCAGCTCATTATAAATTATTCCCATAAAAAATAAAATATTACAAAGAAAATATTCGCATTTTAATGCTTTTGGTTTGTTTGTAACCACTAATTTGGTAGCGTAAACCATTTTTTCTCTATGACCAGGAATCAGATCAAACTGGTCACCATATTTTCCGGTTATCTGCTTCTTGCAATAGCCGTTTACAGGTGGCAGATCTTTACACACTATATTTTCACAATTTATTTATTCAAAGTACTGGTCCCGGCGGCATTTATTCTCCTCTTTCTGGGCATCGGACGTCTTTTGAAATTACCTTATTTGCTTTGCCTGGCATTTCCCCTGGCTCTTGAAGCAACTTCCTATTTGTACATTCAGCACGCGATTAAAGCTAATCAGAATGCACCACGACACGAAGTTGGGGTTATGAATCAATGGGTCAATTACCGTGACGTAGTGCAATTCAACCGGGCATTCGCCAGCTACTCGCCCGACCTTGGCTATGTGCTGCGACCGAACAGCAGCGGTATGCATACCGATCTGGAATATGAAAATGAATTCAAGATCAACAGCTTCGGCCTGCGCGACGATGATGCATCGCTGAACAATCCACGGATCGTATTCCTTGGGGATTCATTTACCATGGGTTGGGGCGTGGACCAGGGCCAGACTTATGCAAATCTGGTTGAACAAAAACTAGGTGTAAAAGCACTAAATGCAGGCATTTCCTCTTATGGCACCTTCCGCGAAATGCTATTATTTTCCAAAATCAAACGCGATTCCTGTAAACTTGTAGTGCTGCAATATTGCGATAATGATCGTGAAGAGAATGAGGCCCGCAACGAACCAAACTCGCAAGGCCAATTACTCACACCTGAAAAATTTAGTAACACTGCTGTTTTTAACCGCATCAACGAAGGTTACTATCCGATGCGCTACACCTACTTTTTTGTCAGGGAAAAAGACCTGCTGAAACGTGTCTGGACAAGCCCGGTACTGGTTGCCAAAGAGATTGCAATGGCCGTTTCGAGCTGGATCGATGGCACTCCGTTGCCCGTTCACACCCCGCAGGACATTAAGACACCCGCAGAAACCAAGATCCACGCCGAATATTTCTTCAAGTCTCTGGCGAAGATCCGACAGTTTTATAAGGGAAACATCGTCGTCATGCACCTGGATGGCCGTTATACTCGTCCCGAAATGATCCGGGCTTTTGAAAGATATGGAAAAAAAGAGGAAGACGATAAACTGTTCTTCCTCCCCACCCATCAAATTCTCATGGCAAAAGATTATTATCCTATCGACGGTCACATTAATGCGACGGGGCATGCTCGTATTTCCGAAGCATTAGTCAATCTTATCAAGGAAAAAGAGTTGCTTACGCGCTGATCCGCTGGCCGAAGATCTCGATGATCTCCTTTGTTTTT
Organism: Dyadobacter sp. MSC1_007; assembly: GCF_023667495.1. Lineage (GTDB taxonomy): Bacteria > Bacteroidota > Bacteroidia > Cytophagales > Spirosomataceae > Dyadobacter. The sequence continues at coordinate 149,458 of NZ_JAMOZL010000006.1, read as the reverse complement.
CTCCGGCTCACGACGGCTTCATTTCCGCAAATCATCCGAAGCGCCCGGCCATCTACTGCGCAACCCACCACCAGGTCGGAATTGACCAGGAAAGATTTATGCACGCGGAGAAAATTGCCTTCCAGCTGAAATGCCAGCGATTTAAGTGTTCTGCAAACGAGATATTTCGTGCCCATGCGGGTGTACACATATGTGTAGTTTCCTTCGCCTTCTAGCAGCGTGATTTTGTCAAAACCTATTGCAATGGTCCTGCCCATGTGGTGTACTGAGATTTGAGGAAGGCGTGAATTATATGGTCGCTGGTCGCTGCCAGGATTATTTGGTAGTGAAAATGCATTCATATTGTTGAGTGTAACGCTGATGTGTAAATGTGAAAAAGGGCTACGGCTGCCTGCGAGCGTAAACTTGTCAGCGTACGTTGACGTTGAAGCTGCCTTCGGTGAGCGTACGCGTTAACTTGCCCGTCGCATCCACGGCTGTGAAGCTGAATGTACCTGCGATATTGCTCGCGGTCTTTTTGGTAATGGTGACACTCCCACTGCCTCCATTGATGGTTGAAAAATCCTGCTTGTTCAGCGTCATCATGGCAAAATTTGTGGCATTAATGGGAACTGTGCCTTCATTTACTGCGGATGGCAATGCAATGGCGACGATATCGCTCGTTTTGCTGTCCATGCCGTACACTGCGTAATATCCTTCCTTACCCGGAAAAGTCGCCAGTGCATAAGCATAATCGGGAGCATAATCCTTGCCGTCTACTTTGACTTTGAAGCCAACCGTTCCGGACGCACTTGGATCGGGATTGACATCGTCGTTCTTTTTACTGCATGAGCTTAATACTGTTGTACCGAGAATGGCAATGATTGCGAATAATCTGAAAGTTTTCATGAATTGATCTTGTTAAGAAATTAAGTTGAGTCGCTTTGACATTTCAAAACTAATACATCAATCATGGCGCCATTTAACACACTATACATGAGGGCGGTTTGACTTTAAACCCGGCGAAAGTCAGCCCAAATCCGGTGGTGGCCGATTAACCCTTGTGGCTAAAACACGACAAGCCGCTCCTGTATGGAACGGCTTGCACTTGCAATCAGGCCCTGTTATTCAATTTTGGTCAAAGGCGGAATGTTCCTGTCGGCGCCGTCATACCCGACGTTCTGGTTGATCACTCCTTTGGTGTTGGCGGTGATCACGATGGACGGAATAGGCCACAGCACATGAAATGGGGCCATATTGGCGGTATTTCCAAGCAACTGCACTTTCTTTTCATAAGTATTATTATACCGCATAACCCTGTCAAAATAGAAGTTCTTTTCGCTGAAATTGGTCAGACTATAACCGCCGATCCCGGCCTTGGCCATAATGTAGGAGACCCTCACCAGCTCCGAATGCCTCGGTTCCTCCGCAAAAAGCTCTCGTGCACGTTCGTCGAGCAGGAAATTAATGGTTACCTCTCCCGGCGAAACCGGCAATGCCTTTGCCCGCTGCCTCACTTTATTAATATCTTCCGCCGCCAGTGCCAGCTGGTTTTTCCATAGATATGCTTCCGCTCTGAGCAAATAGGTTTCCGCAAGCCTGAAAATGTACCAGTCACCATTGCCGCCCACCGTCCTTGCTTTGGGATCGTCCATCGGATTGTACATAATATAATGCGGCATGGCATAAACATGCTTGAAAGTATCGATCGGATTGGCGAGAAAACTGGTGTTGATCACCTTCCCAAAATCAACCGAGGCCGGGTTGTTGTACCGCAGCTCATGCTTATCCACCCAATTGATATCGCTTCTTCGCAAATCAGGCGTGTTTTTCCAGCTATCACCCTTATATGACCAGATGTCGTACTGGTAATAGCCTGTCAAACGCACATTGGCATTGCCGATCCCGAGCGAATCCAGCATCGGCCCGCTTCTTACCATGCCCGGCTTGCCCTGGCTGTCCAGGACCTGCGGCTGGAAATACTGGCAATTGTACATCCGCATCGTGTAAAGCCCTTCCGACCGAGCTCCCGGAGGTGCTTCATAGCGGTCAATGGAAGCAAGAATCGTCTCTGTGTTCTGTGCAATACTGAAATTCTTGGAGCGGTGCAGGTCCCAAATCAGGTTGCGGTAAGGCTTCGCCGCATCTATCCCAAACCGCTGGGTCATCAATGCATATGGTCCGTTAATAACGCGATTGGCCGCTTCAATGGCCTTGTCATATTCCAGGTTTGCCAGGTATATTTTTGTAAGTAAATGATTGGCAGCGCCTTTGGTAATCACGCCCGGTTTTGCATTAAGCGGCAGCCATTCAGCGGCAAACTCTACATCCGATTGTATTTTGCCAAGGATTGCCCAGCGACTGTGCGTCTGAAAATCCAGCTTCGCCCCCTGGATCTCCGCATTGATGAAAGGAACATCGCCATAAGAATTCACCAGCCGGTAATACCAATAGGCGCGGTGCCAATAAGCCTCCGCCAAAATCGCATTCCGCTCCGCATCGGACGCCCATTTGATATTATCGATCCTCGAAATAAGGACATTGGCATTTTTAATGGAAGAATAAATGACAGTGAACATCGACAAATACCGGTAGTACTGGTCAGTATTTGGGGTAAGATTATAGAAGTCGAGCTGCGACCAGGGTGCGGCAAGGTCGGAAGCGGCAAACTCCATGGTCAGGTTCGGCATAATCGTCGATTCCGAGAGCGTGCCGGTGGTTTCCGTTTTGAGGTCCTTCCGCATCGTGATCAGCAGTGACTCAAAACCGGCTTTGTCGGTAAATACATTTTCCGGACTAAAAAACGAGAGTGGTTCCGGTTTGAGCCAGGCTTTGTCGCAGGACGAGAGGCCAGCCAGCAGACAGACCAGAAATAGAAATATGAAATGCTTCATTGTGTTGAATGCTAATGGTTAAAGAGACAGGTTCAGGCCAACTGTGAAATTCCGGGGCATCGGGGTCGTAACCGATTCAGGGTCCCAACCGGGCCATTTGCTGATCGTGTACAAGTTCCGAACTGCTGCGAATATCCGTAACGAACTCACTTTAAGTCGTTCAGCGAGCATAGAAGGCAATGCATAGGCAAGGTTTACATCCTGAACCCTGACAAACGACAGTGATTTATACACCTTAATACCCCCACCGAATACATTGGTATTGTTGTTAAGTCGGGCATATTCATTGGTTGGATTTTCAGGTGTCCAATAAGGAAAATCGTTGGTATTCCGCCTGTCGTAAGTATCGGAGCCGCCCGTACGCAAGCCCTCCGCGAACGGTGCAATATGGCCCAGCTCGCTCCGCAGGAATATCGAGCCCGAAAAATGTTTGAAAAAAGTAAATTCGTTCCTGAACCCGATCCGGAAACGGGGCTGGCGGTATCCGATGAACATTTTATCAGCCAGCGCTTCATATTTGCCATTTCCGTCGACATCTGTCGCTTTGAAATCACCGGGCTGGAGTTTGTAAACCGTCGCGGCATCTTTCTCATTCAGCTGCCAGATGCCGGTCACATCGTAGTTCCAAACCCGGTCGAGCGCCTGCCCGGGAAACCATTCGTTGGAATAGTCGGGAAGTTCGGTGCGGATGGTTTTTCCGTCGACAACTTCTTCTTTGTAGTCGCCAAAAAGCTGTTTTATTTTGTTCCGATTAAAAGAAAACACCAGTCCCGACCGCCAGCTGAAATGCTGCTTTTCCACATTTACGGTATTGATCGTCATCTCGAAACCCCGATTGCCCAGCTCGCCCAGATTGGTTGTAATGTTTTTAAATCCTGTGATTTCAGGTAGCAGCCTGTTCATGAGCAAATCTGTCGTAACCATATCGTAATATTCCACGCTCATATCCAGCCTGTTTTTCAAAAGACTGATATCCACTCCGGCATTCACCGACTTCGTTTTTTCCCACACCAGATCTGGATTGGCCAGCGTATTGTTGTAAACGCCTACCTGCACATTGGTACCGTCATAATATTGCGTCGAAAGCAGCTGCGCAAGCGCTGAGTAAGCCCCGATATCGCGGTTTCCGTTCACTCCCCACGACAATCGCAGTTTAAGCTGGCTGATCAGGTCTGTTCGGAAGAATTTTTCCTCGGAAATTTTCCAGGCCACGGCCGCTGCCGGGAATACTGCCCTGGGCTGCTTGGTACCAAATGCTGAAAAACCGTCCCTGCGTAATGAAGCTGTAAAAAGATACTTGTCGGCAAGGGTGTAATTGAGCCGGGCCATGGCCGCGTCGCCTGTGATCTGCGTGTCGTTAGTTTGCAGCGCCGGGTTGGTACCATATTGAAGCCCGTGAAAACCGAGGTTTTGGTTCGGGACGAATGTCTGATTATTGATAGAGCTGGCCCATTGCCGGTTTCTTTCGGAACTGTACAGCAATGTCAGGTTAAAGTGATGTTTGCCAAATTGTTTGTTCCAATGCAAAAGGTTGTCGAGTATCCATTCATAAGTGGAAGCGTCGTCACGGGCACCGTAGCCGTTGGATCTGGTGGAGCCGCCGTCGAGCGTTTTGGAAGACCAAAAATTGTAGTCTTTTAATGTCTCATACCGCGGTTGAAATGAGATTTTATAATCAAAACCAAACGGTAGCTTGATTTTGGCAAACATCGAGGCAAAAAGGGTATTCACTTTTCTAAACCGGTCCTGCCCGTAATAGTTGATCAGCGGATTGGCGGTCGCAAAGCTGTTGGGATACCAGGACACGTCGCCGTTTTCTTCAAACATATTGCCATATGGGCTCATGATAAACATTTGGCCCAGATTGGCTGTAACGCTACTCTCGTCCCGGTCGCCAAACTGGGTATTGACACCCACGTTAAGCCAGTCGGTAACCTTGAAATCGACATTCAATCTCGACCGGATCGTTGAAAACTTGTCGCCCCGGAGCACACCTTCATTGTTCTGATAACCCAGCGACCAGTAGTAAGTAACATTTTTGGCGCCGCCGCCAATGCTCACATCGTAGTTCTGGCGCGTTCCCTTTCTGATCACCTCATTGTACCAGTCTACCGTTTTGCCAGCGAGGAAATTCTCGGTTTCAATTGGGAAAAAGCGCAGTCGGCCGAGCCATTCCTGGGTATTGTCGGCTTGGGGATTGTTGCTCGCTTTACGCCATTGATCCAGCGAAACACCCACCGGGAGCGTGCCCGGATTGTCATAATAAAAAGAAGGACGGTCCGGATTGGTAGCTCTCAGCAGGTCCCTTCTGAAAGTGAGGTATCCCTGCGCATCAAACGGTTTGAAATCATTGGTGGTTGCGGTGGTGCCCACGCTGGCCGAAACGTTGATCACCGGCTTGCCTGTCACACCTTTTTTGGTGGTAATCAGGATGACGCCGCCCGCTGCCCTGGCCCCGAAAACAGCCGCAGAGCTTGCATCTTTCAAAATGTCCATTGTCTCGATATCAGCCGGGTTAATGTCCGAAATGCTTCCGTTGAAGATTACGCCGTCCATCACGACCATCGGATTGGAAGACGCCGTCAGCGATTTCGGGCCTCTGATCTGCAAAGAGCTTCCTCCTGCCGCCGTCGTGCCCTGGTCGGCATTAAAACCTGCGACAGTGCCCGTCAGCATATCGGTGAGCTGCGTCATGGGCTGGTTTTTAAATGTCTTTGAATCGACCCGGATCACAGCACCGGTGAGATCGCTTTTTTTCATCGTGCCATATCCCACCACGACCAGCTCATCGAGCGCATTGATACTAGGCTGCAACCCGATGGAGATCACGGTTTGATTGCCTACTGTAATTTCTTTCAGTATATAACCTACATAACTAAACGATAGCACATCACTAGCACCCGCCTGCACAGCATAGCGTCCATCGGCGTTGGTAGTTGTACCTTTCTGCGTTCCTTTCACAACAACAGTGACGCCGGGCAATCCCTGGCTGGTAAGGCTGTCGGACACCGTTCCAGTGACTTCGCGCAAGTCCTGAGCATATAATGCGGGTGCGCCTGTCAACAGGAACATCGTGAGAAGAAAATGATACCATTTTCTGGGTAGTAATTTTAAATGCATAGGATTGGTTGGGTGAATTCAGGGTTCTGTTCTTAATTTTTTGGCACGCAAGATTCTACTTCGCAAAAGGGTTTTGCGAAAACATTGGCACTGCTTTTGGGCAGCTGACAGTATTTAATTTTGAGTTATAACAATGTTACAAGGAATTCGAGCAGCTTCCACAACAATCACAGAAAATAGTAGCGAGAACGTTACCGTTAACGTTCTCGAAAATCAGGCTAGACATAAAAACGTGAAATACAGCTAAATACAGCCGTTTAGCAAAGACTTAAAACTTACCTGATATAGGGATAGAAATTGGCCGTCGCGGTGTCTGATACCACGCCGTTTGGCTTTTTGTAGATAAAATAGGCTTGCAGGTCGGGGCGGTTAGCGAGCCATGTTAATGCTTTCTTCAGACCCATCGCCAGCAGCGCATTGTCATAACCGTCTGCTGTAAGCGCATCTTTGGCCACAACGGTGGCACTGATGATATTGGTTTGTGCCGGAAAGCCGGTATGGGGATCGATAATGTGGGAAATGCGGCCCGTAGCTACCTCCCTGAATTTCCGGTAGCTGCCCGAGGTGGTGACGGCGCGGTCGCCTATCACGATCACCTTTTGTATACCTGCTCTTTCAAATTCATTCTCGGATGGCGTCTCGATTCCGATGGCCATTTGTTCCTTTTCAGGATATTTTCGGCCTTTTACACGAATCTCCCCTCCTACTTCCACCAGATAATCAAGGATTGAATTCGCTTCAAGAAAATTGGCCACCACATCGACGGAATAGCCTTGCGCGATCCCATTTACATCTATTTTTGTGCAGGGGTTTGCTTTGGATAATTTCGCTTTCGTGAGCGTAAGCTTCCCGCTCCCGACACAATCGAGAAGCGCCTTAATCTGTGCTGAATCGGGCAAGTCTTTCATTTCAACCGTACCAAATCCCCAGGCGCGCACGAGAGGGTAAACGGTGATATCAAATGCGCCGTCCGTCTTTTGCGAAATTTCGAGTGCCTTTCTCACTACTTCATAAAAATGCCCGTCAATGGCCGTCTCATTCTCTGATTCATTAAAGCGGTTGATCAGCGATCCGGGTTTGTAGATGGAAAGGGACTCGTCGAGCCGCTTGAAAATGCTGTCGATCTGCACCTTTCTCACTTTCTCTTTCGGAGAAAAATAGGTAATGGAATAAGTGGTGCCCTGCGCCGATCCTTTTATCCGGAAAAGCTGCATATCAGGCAAAACGCCCACTTGGAAGGAACAAAATAAAACCAATGCGGCTGCCGGTGCGATGACTGACAGCCGTTTGCGGAAATATTTTGGAAGGTTTTTCACAGATCAGGCTGAATATTCGGGTTTCCAATACTGCACCGATTCGGTGTCGACCGCGGCATTGCCCATGTGAATGGCGATAGATCCATCCCGCCCGGTTTCGACGTTCGATATGGGTTGCTTTTTAGTCCGGACGCAATCTGCAAAATCCTGTAACGCATACACGGTTGGTTCCAGACTTTCCTCTCCCGGTTTGCCAAATTTCAACTCAACGCCCTGGCCCTGGGTTGTAACGGCTATTGTTGCGCCGGTGACACCATCCACAACACCTTTGGCATTATTGATGGTTTCGGGGTAAATTAATGCTTTATCACGAAGGATTTCGGCAGTCGCTTTGTCACCCAATATCCTGATACTGTAACCGTTGTAAGCATTGGAGAGCACCGAAGTCACGCTGGCTTTCACACCGTTGGGATAATCATAAACCGTGCGTATGTTATCGTAGGTATCCCGGCCGTCTTTCCAATAGTTGATGCCGCCCAATCCGACCACTTTTACCGGATGACTATCGAGCAGATAATTCACCACATCGATCTCGTGCGCGCAAAGCTCCGACAGTGGCCCTCCGCAATATTCGCGGTACATCCGCCAGTTGATCGCACGTTCCATTTTAGGGTCCTTCACGGGAAAGCGCCAGTTTGAATTGCGGTTATACTGACATTCGAAATGCGTGACCTTGCCTAGCCAGTTTTGGTTCAGGATCTCTTTCACACGGTGATAAAGGCCATAATAACGGTATTGGTAACCTATCTGGAATATCAGCCCTGAAGCCTTCACTTTTTTAACCAGATCAATGGCCTGCGGAATGTCATAGGTCATCGATTTTTCAAGATAAATGTGCTTCCCGGCCTGCAATGCGGCCACAGCCATCGGATAATGCAGGTAAAGAGGCGTCGCGATCACCACGGCGTCGATGCTTTTATCATCGAGCAGCTTGCGGTAATCGGTATAGCCTTTGGCATCTTTGCGGGCAAGGCTCAGGCCTTTTTGAAGGTTTTCCGGAATAACGTCGCAGCACGCGACCAGATCAAAATCCGGCATTTCGCGGATCAGCGTAGCCAATCCCGCCCCGCGTGAGCCTGTGCCAATGATGCCCAACCGTATTTTATCAGCCGGATTAGAAGCAGCACGCCCGGAAGCCCAGGCCGGAAGCATTCCCAATCCCGCCGCAGCGGTTAGACCTGTCGCTATAAATTGCCGACGTGAAGTAACATCGTTCATATTTTCAGAATGGGTTTAGAATCAGTTTTTAATGATTACGGGCACGTGCCCGTAAATGTAGTTAATTTTTACTTTGAACAAAACAGCATGATACAAATTAAAAGTGTCGGACCGGCAAATCAACGACTTGCCAATCCGACACTTACCGTGTGAGGATTATACACTTACCTGTCAGGGACGCACGAAGCGCAGCCCCATCGAGATTCCCACCCGGTATGGCTGATAGAAGAACGGGTTTCCGATACCGGAGATTTTCATCGGGCTGAACTCGGCATATGGCCCGATATGCAGCGCACTCTTGCGGGTTACCGCTATTTGCTTACCTATACCCAGGTTCAGCCAGCCTAAGCTTTTGTTGCCTGTCAGTGCGTAGGAATATTCCAATCCCGCCGTCGCATAGAACCTGCTGTAAGGTGAGCGTCCCCACCGCATTGTTTTGTTGATTCCAATGCCCAACAGACTGTATTTGGTATCCTCATTGATCCTGTCGCCCTGGCGGTATGTTTTGTAGTTGCCATTCTCGTCGGGCTTCACAAGGTAACTGTCGTTGGCTACCTCGTAGGAATATGTTTGTCTGAAACCGCTGTAATGCAGTTGCAATTGCAAGCCTTTTTTCTCGATACCTGCACTCAATTTATATCCCATTGATTTTAATGCAAAAACCGATGGAAAGCTAAAATTCTGAAAATCCCTGGCCGCCGATGAAGGGACAGTAAGGATCTGATACGTATGCAGCACGGCTGCGTTTGCCAGCCACGTTATTTTCGATGGATTAACGGTTATCTCGCGTTTCAGTTCCGGCTTGGGTGGCGTGCTTACCGTTCGTTGTACTATGTTCACATCCAGCTCTTCGAAAATAATGTGGTCCAGTGGTTCCAAAGGCACCTCCCGGCCCGCATCGTCAGTAAAATCCTCTTCCGTGTCACTCGCCGGTGGCACTTTATCATATCCATTGACAGCTGCCAGTCGCTCGCCTGGCAATGCAGACAGCTCTCGAATTTTTGTTGGTAATTGAGCAGCAGGTGCCTTTTCGTCGGTTCGCGCATTTACAACAGCATATTTTTTTGCATTATCAAAGCTGTTGGTTTTTTGATTTACCGCAACTGTTGCTACTAACGGCTTAGGAAACGTTTTTTCGACGGAAGTAGCCTTGGTCGTGCCTGATCGCGGTGCCAAGACGGTAGCCCGCGAAAGCCGTTCCGTTTTGATTTCAACCGCTCTCTGATTTATTTGAGAAATACCCTTTCCGTCTTTCCTGGCGTCAAGATATTCCTTTGTACCAATCGCTATGATGCCTAATATCAATGCCGGCCATGAAAGCCAGAAGTACCGCCAGCGCCTCACGGGTTTCAATCGCGCACGAATTTTTGCGTAAGCCGACGGGTCTGGTAGCGCTTCATAGTCATCAAACTTGCGTTTGAGGACGGCGCGTAATGCCTCGTTCAGATTGTCCTCAGAAGTTTTCATGATGTACTATTCCTTTTAATTCCAATTTTTTTAAAAGCAGGTTCCGTCCCCTCATAAACTGGGAGCGGGAGGTAGCATCGGAAATCGAAAGCATTTCCCCAATTTCGGTGTGTGTATAGCCATCAATCAAATGAAGGTTAATCACCGTCCTGTATTTATCGGGCAGCGCGTTGATCATTTCCAGCAAGTCGTGTACATTCATCTGGTCCATCAGTTTGGCATAGTCATCAGATTCCAGCTGAATGTCCATACCATCGAGCGAGTCATGCAGTTCCTGCTCCCTGGTGGTCCGGTGGTAGTAATTGATCGCCGTCCTGACTACAGTCACCTTCACCCAGCCATCCACCGCATCGGGGTCTTTCAAATCACCAATGCTGTTGAATATCTTTACAAAAGCATCCTGAAATATATCATCAGCCTCAGCCACTGTTTTGGCATATCGCCTGCAAATTCCCGTCATTCTCGACTTGTACCGCTCATAAAATACCGTCTGCGCCCGAGGGTCCTGCTGTTGGCAGGCTTTCACCAGGCTGGCGACGCTACTGTATTTTTTTGAGAGGAAAAATTTCATCAGAACGTTGACGGGTTCAGGAACTACACTATTAATTTAAGACCATTTTTTATTGCAATACCACAAAATATCTTTTACTCAGCAAGTTAGCGTCATGGCCAAAGTACATCTCGCACATTTCGGTCTTGCCCTTGTTTTCGTACCGCATTTTCAGGTAATAGCTTTTTTGCCCATCGAGCTCATTTACTATTTTATTCTGGTATTCAAATCCGGCTAGTTCAGGAGAGTTAGTGATGTGCTGCTGTATTTTTTCGGGAATAGGGTCCAGATTAGAGCTTACAGTTGGGACACCCGGCTGGGTAAAGCCATCGCCAAACCAGCGTATCTTTCCCTCTGCATCGAATATCAGCCCGCCATCGTCAACCCTGCCCGCAGATTTTCGGATTTTGACCTGGACATAATACATTTTGGAATAATCCAGCCGAACCCAGGTTTGCGCGCTGACAAACGTAAACTGTGAACGCGCATTGATGAAATCCTTGATAACCAATGGAATATCCCGGATATCGAAAGTCGTGATCCTGTAAAGCGACGGGTCGAGTATGACATTTCCTAGTTGTGAAGCGACATTGTAATCCGACCATTCCAGTGAATAATTGCTGCCCTGAAAGCCGTAAACCAGCCGGTAAAGTTTACTCCCGTATGCCGACGTGCCTATCGAATATGAACTGAGTGCACCTCCTGCAAACTTAGACTTACCAAGCGACCTGTCGAGTACCGTTGGCATGCTGTCGGGAATGGCTTTGAACGTATCCCACATTTTCCCGAAATCAACCAGTGACGTGTACCGATGCTGAGCAGATTTCAGCTTTACCTCCCATATTCTGCTTTCCAGTATCGGCTTGAATACCAGCTCCTCGGCATCCGGGAATTTCGTTTTCACCGTGTTCACCGTCGCGACGGGAATTTCGGGCACCGGGTCCACCGGCCTTTCGTCATTCAACCCGTTGCAGGAATAAATGAATGCGGATAGAATGATAAAGAGAGAGTGGGTTTTCATGAGAGGTGCTGTACTTCAAATCGGAATCAAAATACCACAAAATTGGCGTTGCCTTGCTGATTAGGTGCCCTGTAATATTCGTACATGGGTTTCAGGGTGACTTTATATGTGACCTTGCCAAGTTTTGGGTCGTCATTTTCATAAATAAACTTTATACTAGGCTTAATGACCGCATTTTTCGCTTCGTCCATACTCCAATATAACAGGAAACTCGCCGGGTCAAGATAGCCTTTTTTGGCTGGCACGATCATCGGCAAGTAGCTGGTGATTCCATAGCTCTCTACCCAGAGCGTCCCTTTTTCATCGTCCCATTTCAGTTCCATTTGCATAGGAAGGTAAATTCGGATGTTCAGACTGAACGTCAACGCATTGCCGGGCATTACTGTATTCGGAATGGGATGTCCACCATGAAACATCAGATGTCCCTTCCCCTTGCTTATAAAGAAGTTGAGATACGCTGCATTGGCATATTCCCTTAGTAAAGTATCTTCCTTAAACATGTCCACCGAATCTTTCCCCGCTATTCGCCAGGCCTCCGTCACATAAAACGACGTGCCTCTAAGCAGTATCGACACTGTATCGCGGTTCAGCTTAACTGGCTCAGCGGTATCCTGCTTCCCAACTTCTTTTTGGCTGCATCCAAATTGCAATGCAGCCAACAATACGAGACTGGCAAAAAGAATAAGTTTTTTCATGAAGTGTTTGATTTAGAAGACAACAAATTTAGCGTACACCTGCTGATTGGGATCGCGGTAATATTCGTATGCAGGTTTGAGGGTAACTTTATAAGTGACCTTACCCAGTTTCGGGTCCTGATCTTCGTAGATAAACTTCATGCTGGGCTTAATAACCGCGTCCCGGGCTTCCGGGTATGACCTGTACATGCGGAAACTTTCCGGATCGAGATAACCTGTTTTCCCTGGGATAACCATCGGCAGATAGTATCCCGTACGCTTGGATTCCACCACTACAGTGCCTTTCTGTTCATCCCAGTGCACCTCGAGGCCCGTGGGCTGCTCTATCCTGACGTTCAGACCGAAGGTGAGCGCATTGCCGGGCATTTCGGTGTTGGGAATCGGCTTGCCGCTCCAAAAATTGACATAGCCTTCGCTAACGCGGATTTGCAAGAAAACACCTCGCTGAAATATCCTGAGGACAGTATCCACTTCGAACAGGTTCACCGAATCCTTGCCAATGTGCCTGTAAGCTTCCGACACATAGAAACGGTACGCAAGAGCTGCTTTCACAGAATCTATATTCAGCTTGACGGGCACTTTGTCGTGCTTCGCGACGTGCTTTTCCGAGCAGGAATATTGCAGCCAGGCGAGCAAAAGCAACGCAAACAACAGGATCATTTTCTTCATGCCGGAGATCAGTTTGATGCTTGTGGATTCATTTCAAATACAAAGACACTAACTGTCATGTTCAGCGTGGCATGGGGTCCATTTTTTATATAAAAAAACATCGCAGCCATAACCCGACTGCGATGTTTTTGAATGCTGAGCATAGTGCTATTTCTTTTTTATTTCCGGAAAGTACAACCTCACGTCGGGGTGCATGGTGTAAAACCTGTATTGTTTTCCGTCGAAAACCGGGAAGCCGCTGGACGTGTCATCACCGATGATCGGGTTGCCAGGGTATTTTTTCCAATGGACCAAATCTTTCGAAACCGCCACGTTCATCGACCATTCGCGCCAATCCTTGAAAGCGGAAGCGTGGTAATAGGCGTAATAAAGTCCTTTATATTGAATGATCTTGTTCATCGCGACTGCGAACTGATCGTATTTTTCCGGTCCGCATTGGAGCACGGGTTCGTCCTGAACATTGGTAAAAACTTTCAGGTCCTTACTGGTTGCAAGCCAGACAGCTGCGTCGTTCCGCTCGTAAAACAGGTACCAAATGCCTTTCTCCTTCCAAATAGAAGGTGTACCATACGGCCCTTTGCTAATCGGACTGCCATTTTTCAGCCTGATGTCGATCGGTCCCTCATCCTTCCAGCTGATACGGTCCGACGACGTCAGCAAATGCGCAATGTCATCTTTGCTTTCGGCAAACATATAATAGGTAGCGCCATCTTTGAGCACGCACATATCTTCCACCCATAATGATTTGTGAATGGGGTTTTTAGCGTGGCGCGTCCAGGTCAGACCATCGTCCGAGGTGGCGAGGCCAAGGTATTTCATCTGCTCACCGGTACTTTTGGTGTAGCCGGTATACCACATATAGTATTTGCCATTCTCAAAAAGGATATAGCCGCGCTCCCGGATCTTCTCATCCCATGTTTTAACGTCACCCGTTCCTTTGAACAACGGATTACCTTTATACGGCTGGAAACGAACAATTTCTGCCGGGAATTCTTCCGCAGGCGTCCACGCAAGGTGAACGGACGCCAGGAATACGCAAACGAAAACTAGCAATGGAAATGATTTCATAAGAAGCTGTTTATTGAATATACTGGCTTTGTAACTGGAAATACTACTTTAAAGCAAGCTTTGAGATATTTATTTTTGTAAACCAAAATCATAAATTTTCGTAAACTTTCTGATAGATTTGCTCACAACCCGGCAGCTTCTTATATTGATGGTGACATTCGGGTACGTACACGAATTGACTATCCTAAATCCAGAGTAATGACGCAGCTGAAATCCATTGCATTAGCCGGTTTTATTTTATCTTCTGCCTGTTCCGAAGCTCAAAAAAGGTACACGGAAGCATTATCTCCTGCCGAATCCGCGAAGACCTTCCAGCTCCGGGAAGAATTTTCAATAGAACCATTTGCCACCGAACCGGACGTCCTCTCTCCCGTCGATCTGGTATTTGATACGAACGGCAATGCCTATGTGATTGAAATGGGTGATTACCCGTATGACGCTGTTCCCGGGCATTTTAAAGGACGGATAAGGCTTTTGAAAGACACCAATGCGGACGGTCGACCCGACAAATCCTATGTATTCGCCGAAGGATTACCCAGCGCGACCAGTGTGCTGCCGTGGAAGGACGGGCTCATTGTTTGTGCTGCACCGGATATCCTTTTGCTGAAAGATACCAACGACGATTTCAAAGCCGATAGCCGTGAGGTGCTTTTTACAGGCTTTTTTGCCAAAAACTCGGAAGCGCAGATCACCAGCATGCGTTATGGAATCGATAACTGGATTTATGCGAACAATAGCGGCCAGGCCGGAACAATCACCTCTCCCATGCGCCCCGACGCTCCTCCTTTGAATGTCGCGGGTGGAAATTTTCGTTTCAGGCTGGATAAAAAACTGTTCGAAGTAGAGTCCGGCAGCGGGCAATTCGGGCTGGCGATGGATGAATGGGGACACCGGTTTTACACACAAAACACACTCCACATTCAGCAATCGCCTATTGCATGGCGGTACTTGCACCGGCACAACTTCCTGCCTTCATTCAAAAGCGATGTGAACATTTCCGATCATGAGCTGGAAATGTTCCAGAAATCGCCAACCCCCTATTGGCGGCAACAACGCAGCGACCGTCGTCAGGCTAAATACGATTCTTTAAAAACCGGCTTCACCGAGTACGCCCGCGATCATTTCACCGGCGCGTCCGGCGGCACGTTCTATGGCGGCGACGGTTTTCCAAAAGCATTCCAGGGATCCATTTTCACGGGAGAAGTAGCGGGTAACCTAATTCATCGCGACGTAATTACCAGCAGCCAGGCAGCATTCACAGCCAGCCGTGCAACTGATGAAAAAGACCGGGAATTTTTGGCCGCCACCGATCCATGGTTTCGTCCTGCTAACCTGACTTCCGGCCCCGATGGCTATTTATATGTGGTGGATATGTACCGGCAGCACATCGAAACGCCTGTTTCGATCCCCGACGACCTTAAAAAAGACATGGATTTTGCCAATGATGAGCAGTATGGCCGTATCTGGCGTATTTTCCCAAAAGAAGGAACCACGAGGCAACCTGTATTTCCGGATTTGAAAAGTAAAACTACATCTGAGCTTGTCGCCCTTCTGGCGCATCCCAACCAGTGGTGGCGCCTGAATGCGCAGCGGTTGCTGGTTGAAAAGCAGGACGCATCGGCCGTTCCCGAGCTCAAAAAATTAACGGCAAATGAAGACCCACGCGCTCGCCTGCACGCCATTTACACGCTCGAAGCGCTGAATGCATTGGATGAACCGCTCGTAAAACAAGCGCTTGGAGACGTGCATTCTGGCGTACGCGAACATGCTGTGATACTGGCCGAAAAATATCCTGCGTTTTTACCCGAACTCATTAAGCTAATGAACGATGCCTCCCCGCAGGTCGCTTATCAGGCGAGCCTAAGTGTGGGCCAGTTTGCAGATAAGGAGTCTCTGGCTGCATTGGCAGGTTGCATTGAAAAGCACGCTGATAATGCGTCTTACAGGCTTTCAATACTCAGCTCCAATGCGGGATCGTCGCCGGAAATGGCCCGGCTGCTCAGCAAAGGCAGTTTTTTCAAATCGAATACACCTGGAAAAATTAAGTTTTGGGAAGATTATGCTTATGTGGCCGGATCACGGAACAGCGAAAGTGAAATAGCCGACTTACTGGAACTAATGGCCGATCCGGCGATTGCGCACGACAAGGAATGGGTGGTTACGGGGCTCACCGGTCTTAGTAAGGGAATTAAGAAATCGGTCAATAAAAGAGCGTCGCCTGAAAAGGCAGTATCGAAAAATCTGCAAAAACTGGAAAGTCAAGGCTCCGAAGCTGTATCCAAGCAAGTAGCCGAAGTTAAAAAGGCATTGAATATATGAATGGAACGTCGAACAGGAGGTTATTTCTCCGCCAGAGCTTAAAGACAGCCTTGACTGTCACGGGGAGTGCGTTGCTTATGCATTGCGCAAAACAAAAGGCAACGGTCACCGCTAAAACTGCATCGCCTTCCAAGGAACCTTGCAGTGACCTTACGGGAGTGAACCCGGCGGATGTCGCGAAACGAAAATCGCTGGGGTACACCAGCCAATCGCCCCAGCCGGACAGCCAGTGCGACAATTGCAAACTTTGGGTGCCTGCAAAAGAGGGCGAGGAATGCGGCGGTTGTCTGCTATTCACCGGCCCCGTATCGCCAGGCGGGCATTGTACTTATTGGGCTCCACAGGTCTAACTAGCAACTATTATGTCGGAGCAAATCTTTAACCACGATTTTCATAAGACCAATAATGCAAACAACTTGTCCAGAAGGGATTTTCTGGCGGGTACGACTGCATTGCTACTGGGTAACGCATTAAGTTCGCCCGCCGGAGCTTTTGCGGAGGAGCCTATCATCGATATACACCAGCATACCGATTATGCCGGACGCCCGCATGATATTCTACTAGCGCATCAAAGGGCAATGGGCATTACCAAAACGATCCTGCTGCCTGCTGGCACACCCGCATTCGGGACTTCAACGCATATGGGCAAGACGAATGGATTGCAGGCCAAATGCTCCGGAAATGATGTCTGCTATGCGATAGCCCAACAATATCCCAATGAATTTACATTCGGAGCGAATGAGGTACCTGACTTGCCTGATGCTGTTAAAGAAATTGAAAAATACCTGAAACTGGGCGCCAAGGTGATCGGTGAACTGAAATTTGGAGTGGACTGTGATTCGAAGGAAATGCAGCATATTTACAAACTGGCGGAAGAGCATCACGTCCCGGTGCTGATGCATTGGCAGTTCCAGATGTTCAATTACAATTTTGAGCGTTTTCCGAAAATGCTTGAAAAATACCCGAAAGTGAACTTCATCGGGCATGCGCAAACCTGGTGGGCGAACATCGATAAAAACCACACGGACCAAAGCATTTTATATCCCAAAACAAAGGTAACCCCAGGTGGCCTCACCGACCGGCTCCTCAGCGACTACCCGAATATGTTCGGCGACATTTCGGCGGGTTCAGGCCTGCTATCTATGACCCGTGACGAGGACCACGCCCGCGATTTTCTGGGCCGTCATCAGAATAAGTTGCTCTATGGAAGCGATTGCGACGATCACATCGGTTCGGGAGAGAAATGTCAAGGCTCGCAAACGATTGCCGAGATCAGGAAGCTGGCAGGCTCCAAGCAGATCGAGCGGAAGATCTTGTACGAAAATGCCAAAAAACTATTTAAACTATAATTGTGATAGCACAAAAAAGCCCTCCGGTGCTATACCAAAGGGCTTTTTCGATCTTATATTAAACCTAAACTCCTAAGCTCCAACCTTCACGGTAAGTGCGGCGAACATACTGGTTCACGTCGTCGAAGTTGGTAACCTTCATGTTTTTATAATCCCACAACATCTTCATATTGGCACCTGGATAATCGAAACCATTTCCGGTTGCTCTCGGCTTGGGCATGTCTGCGCCACGGATTGCGAGGTTAGCCATCAGGATTGCTTCTGTAAGCGGCCCAGCAAGCTCGAATGGCGAGCTTAGTTCCATTTTACCATATCCTGCGATACATCCCTCAACCCATTGCGCATAATGACCTTCGGCACTGCCTGGAACGCGGGCGAATTTCTGTTTCGTTTTGACCTCCTGCATACGCGTGAGTGGCAACAGGCGCGGGTTAGCCGCATATTCGCTGGCCATCATCTTGCCTTTGGTACCGACAAACAAAATCCCACTGTTTCCATCGCCGAAAAGTTCATTAGGCCCCAGTTCCTCAGGGCGTTCCGGCTTGATACCGCCGTCCATCCAGTGCATAGTTACTGGTCCTTTTGTTTTCTTTGTCTTAGGGAATGTCAGGGTCGCGTGGCTTGACGGCGGGCAGCTATCCGGGAAAATACCTCTTTTACCGAATGCTGTAAACACGCTGCTTACGCTGGCCTGCATATCCAATGCATATTTGAGCCCCAACACACGGAACGGTGCTTCCATCAGGTGACATCCCAAATCACCCAATGCGCCTGTGCCGTAATCCCACCAGCCACGCCAGCTGCCTGGGATCAGATTGTCGACATAATCTTTATATGGGGCGGTACCGAGCCACAGGTTCCAGTCGAGCTCTTTGGGAACGGGTGGCTTTTCTGTTGGCCAGGGAATACCCTGTGGCCAGATCGGCCGGTTGGTCCAGATGTAAACCGTATGTACATTCCCGATCACACCGTCGTCGTACCATTCGTGCAATTGGCGCACACCGTCGCCGGATGAGCCCTGGTTACCCATTTGTGTTACTACTTTGTATTTGGCAGCAGCCTCGGTAAGCATGCGCGCTTCATAAATGTCGTGCGTCATGGGTTTTTGTACGTACACGTGCTTGCCCAGCTGCATGGCGCCCATAGCCACTACCGCGTGGGTATGGTCCGGGGTCGACACTGAAACTGCGTCAAAATTTTTGGACTCCTTCTCAAACATCTCGCGCCAGTCCTTGTAGTACTTGGCTTTCGGGAAATTTTTGATGGAATTAACAGCCCGACGGTCGTCTACGTCGCACAGATAGCCGATATCTGCCTTACCGCTTTTAAAGAAATTGGCAAGGTCGGATTGGCCTTTACCACCTACTCCTACGCCTGCAACGACCAGCTTGTCGCTCGGGGCAAGATAACCTTTACCGAGCACATGGCGGGGAACGATCATGAAGCCGGCTGCTGCGCCCGCTGCTGTTTTAATGAAATCCCTTCGCGAGGCAGAAGGCTTCTCGTTAACGGTATTCGTTTTTTCCATGTAAATGTTTTTGATTTAGGAAATGGATATATGCAATACAGGTACTTTACCAAAGTTTACTACTGGCTAAGCACTTTTTTTTATTTTTTTACTCGAAATATTAATACCAGGTATTTATTCGCTTCATGTCTATGATTGCTTAAATTAGAGCACACCTCTAACTATCGGACACCTGTTATTATGAAAACAAATCTTCGCCTCCGCTCCAACATCTCCTCCGCTTTCCAATGGGCTTGCTATGCCACGCTCTGCTGCATGATTTTATTTGCATTCCGCGCCGATAGCTCCAAGGGTAAACTGCTTTACAAGACAGGCAGCAAGTCATTTGACATCGATCTGAAATTCGCCTATTTCATCATTGGGCCAGATGCGTTTGACGATGCGAAGAAAATCCGGAGATTGATTTTTACCTCAAAAAATATTGATGACAAGATCAAATCCTGCGGTGCCATGAATTGTGTGGATCAATATATTGATGGATTGCAGGTCGACCTGGATGCTGCGCCGAGGTTGTTATACTGGGTTAATCTCAATAATCAGCTTGTGCAATATTCTGGAACAGCTGTAAATGAATCGCTTGCATTGACGGCCGACGGCAAGGACAAGCTCGCGGGCACGCTTAAAATCGACAATTCCAATTCCGGCGGCCCAAAGGTGGACGTTACTTTCGATGCAGCTTTGAAGAAAACCTTTACAAAAGCCAGATGACGCTTATCATACGCCACGTGCAGTCGCGGAATTGACCGACACAAGCTGGAACCGCTTGCGATAGGCGCTGGGCGTCATACTCCCGAATTTTTTAAATTGACGGAAAAAGAAGGGCGGGCTCTCGTAACCGCATGCATAGCTGATTTCGGCTACCTGCATGTCGGTTTCTATGAGCATTTTTGAAGCCATATTAATCCGGTATTCGTTCAGGAATGTGAAGAGCGGCTTGCGCATGATCTTGCTGAAAAACCTTGAAAAGGCCTCCTCGCTCATGTGTACGAGTGATGCCACCTGCGCCAGCGTGATGCGCTCCTGATAGTTTTCCCTGATGAAATTATACACGGTGTTAATCCGCTGGTTGTCCTCATAATTGAGCGGATATTCAAAACCCTGCTCGCACAGCAGGCTTGCGTCCGGCACGCCTGCTAAATATTCCAGTATTTCGAGGAAACTAATCATTCTTTTAAATGGAGATTGTTCAAGCATGTCCTGCAAATTCTCCTTTACCCGCGCAGCCACAGACTGAGGAAACCTTATGCCCTGTCCGGCTTGTTGCAACAGCTTTTTCACTGATTTTAATTCAGGTGCTTCCAGCCACTTTTCTCCCAGGAGTTGTTCCGGCCATTGCACGACGATCGACTTCGCTTTAACGTCCATTTCCGGGGTATTCTTCCAGCAATGCGGCAGGTTTGCGCCCAGCAATACCAAGTCGCCCGCTTCGAAATTTTCCATGCTGTTGCCCACATAACGCATGCCCTGACTTTCCAGAATGATCGTCAGTTCATATTCCGGATGGTAATGCCACGGCGCATCGAATTCAGCACCTTCATAAAGAAAGACCCTGAACGAGGCTTCCGGCAAGGGAGCGAGCTGCTCATAATGTGCTTTCATGTGCTTTTTGGTTATTTATAACCTTTTTCAATTCAAATAATAGGTATTTTATAAATTATCATGCAAAATAAGTTATTTATTGATCAACATTAGCAAGTGCGAACTCAGTGAAGTGATGGATATTTGTAACACTAAAATCAATCCTGAACACATGATACAAGTACAAGCCAGGGACCTATCCCGCTACCATGAGCTGGTGTCCGATCTTTTCAAAATGCCTTCTACCCCAGCCGAATGGGACCAATACAGACTATCGGACGAGCAGGTGGCGTTCTTTCATGAAAATGGTTACCTGTCCAATATCAAACTCCTGGAAGATTGGCAGGTAGATGTACTGAATGAGCAACTGGTAGATGCAACTGACCCCGAACATCCGGCGCACGACCTGTACTACGAATTTCATTCAAACGAATCAGCAGATCCTAACGCGGTGCTGCTGCATGCATTAGGTGCGTGGAGGGTAACACCCGGCTTTCACGATGTGCTTTGGAACCCCGCGTTTGTAATGGCTGCGAGCCAATTATTGGGCGGTCACGCGGTCAGGTTCTGGCACGATCAGCTGTTTTGCAAACCGGCGCGTCACGGCGGCGTTGTGGCCTGGCATCAGGATTATTCTTACTGGACAAGGTCCGTCCCGATGCAGCACCTCACCTGCTGGACTGGTCTTGACGATTCGCTGATCGAGAATGGCTGCCTTTATTATGTTCCGAAAAGCCATAAGTGGGGGTTGCTCGACAAGCCCGAACTCGCTGGAAACATGGATGGATTAATGGAATACCTTACCGAGGAACAAAAGGCAGAATTCAACCCAATACCCATTGAAATGAAGCGGGGCTACGGTACATTCCACCATCCTTTGACCGTACATGGCTCGTACGAAAATAAATCTGAACGGTCGCGACGGGCATTTGTTATTAATGTTTTCACTGACGGCACCCGATCTGACACCGACGGCACGCTCCTTGACGGCGTACCTGCGATATCAAAAGGAGAAAAACTCCAGGGACAGTTCTTCCCGCTCCTTTTTGACCCCAAACCTTGAAAATTCAGACTCTTTTACTGCACACCATTGCCAATAAACGCCAGCGACATTGCCGGCGTTTATTTTTTTTCTACAAACCGTTACCACGCCGCCAAGTGTACGTCTAAAAGGAGACAAAACTTTAAAGAAAAAGTTTACTAATTCGGTAAACTTTTCGTACATTTATGGGGTACAAAATCGAATACTTGCCGATTGGCCTGAGCGTGAATGCGCGCATTAGCAGGCTTAACAAAACTGAAATCGCCGCAATCAACAAGAGCAAGCGGTTTCATTTTAACTGGAACAGGGAAATACCTTATCATGTGTACCAATTGAAAGCGGACGGCAGTAATGCTGTGCTTGGGCTGATTTCACTGGATAACAGGCCCAGGGACTATGCCATTGAGATCAGGTTGCTGGCAAATTCGAAGGAAAATATTGGAGATGGTAAAGTGTATGACGGCATTGCGGGCTGTCTGATTGCCTTTGCATGCCGGGAGGCATTTAAATCGGGTTATGATGGTTTTGTTTGCCTGAAACCGAAGACGGACCTGATCCGGCATTACCAGGAAAAGTATGGCTTCCTTGCTACGAATATGTATTTAATCACTGAAAAGGAGAATTCGTTAACCATAACAGAACGCTATTATGAAACCGAAGACAACCACTGCTGAAGACCTGCAAAAATACACACATGCAGAACTTGCCGATGCACTTGTTTTTCCTGCAACAGAGCCATTGGCCGAATATGAAAAACAGGAGCAGGAGCAGTTTTGGGCAGAACGGCGGGCAAAGTTTGAAAACCGGAGCGTTCAGGAACGAATCCATACCGATTTGCTGCAACTCAGGTTCAGGCTGGAAGATTATATTCAGGGCGACGGGTACGAGGAGAGTTTGGATTTTGGTTACTTTCTAAATGAATACATTCGGATTCAGCGGAAAAAAGACAAAATGTTTGCACAGGATGTGGACGTCAAGCCTTATGTGCTCAGCCAGTATCTGAACGGGCATAGAAACCCTACGGACAGGTTTATTATTCGTCTGGAATTACATTCCAATGGTTTGATCCCAGCGTTGCTGTGGTTCAGGCTTTTGCAAAAAGAAAAAGAGTTCGAAATAGCGCATGATCCCGCTATCCGGAAGGAGGAAAATCAATATGTTAAAAATAAAATAGAACTGGTATTACCATCCTGAAATATGAAAATACGGGCCCTGTTGTTTCTCTTTATTTGTGCACCGCTATGGGTGAATGCACAATCCGATGTCCTCAAAGTGGAGGGTGGAAAAATAACAGGCACCGTGACTGCCGACGGCGCTGTCCGTGTTTTTAAAGGTATCCCCTTCGCTGCGCCGCCGGTTGGCGAGCTCCGGTGGAAGGCCCCACAGCCGGTCAATGCATGGAATGGCGTACGCTCGTGCAATGCATTTGGAGCGAGTCCCATGCAAAATGAGCCTGCACCATTCAGTATGTGGAGTGCTGAATTTCTCATTCCTAAAACACCGATCAGTGAAGACTGCCTGTATCTGAATGTGTGGACGCAACAGCAAAAAGATACAAAAGCCCGCAAGCCCGTCATTGTCTGGATTTATGGCGGCGGCTTTGTGAGCGGCGGAAGTGGTGCCCCAATTTACGATGGCGAGGCCACAGCCAGAAAGGGCGTTGTTTTTGTGAGTATTAATTATCGCGTGGGTGCATTCGGCTTTTTCGCGCATCCCGATCTGACGAAAGAATCGGGCACGAATGCTTCCGGAAATTTTGGGTTAATGGATCAAATAGCAGCATTGCAATGGGTCAAAAAGAATATAGCCCAGTTTGGCGGCGACCCGGATAATGTTACGATCGCCGGGCAATCCGCCGGTTCGATGAGTGTCAATTGTTTGGTTGTTAGTCCGCTTGCAAAAGGGCTTTTCAATAAAGCCATCGCCGAAAGCGGTGCCGGGTTTGCCAGAAATTACCCTTCGTTGCAACAGGCCGAAGAAGGAGGTACAAAAGCAGCCGAATCGCTCGGAGCAAATTCAATTGCCGCATTGAGAAATGTTCCGGCAGAAGATATTTTGAAAAAAGTCCAGGCATTTCGCGGACCTATCATCGATGGATATGTGCTTCCCGAATCGGTGGCGGCGATTTATAATGCGGGAAAACAAAATCCGGTAACATTGCTTACCGGCTGGAACGAGGATGAAGGCCTGTCGGGTGGCAACGCGAAAAATGCCGAAGCATACCGCGCACAGGCGGAAACACAATATGGAGGACAGGCGCAGGAGTTTTTAAAATTCTATCCGGGGCAGACGGATGAGCAGGCTGCGATCTCGCAAAACAAGCTATCCCGTGATATGAGTTTTGGTGTGCAAAACTATTCATGGGCGCAAGCGCATTCCCGGCAGGGTAAAAAAGCATTTGTGTATCGTTTCACCAGAAAATTACCTGCAACCGGGACTTACGCGCACTATGGCGCTTTTCACACCGGCGAAGTAGCGTATGCATATGACAATCTGCGCTTTATAGATCACCAACTGCGTCCGCTGAATGCGACGGACGACAAACTGGCAACGACCATGTCCAATTATTGGGTCAATTTTGTAAAAACCGGTGACCCGAATGGAAAGGGATTGCCCGTCTGGCCAATTTACGACACAAACGCTCCCAAAATCATGCTGCTTGGTGACCAATCAGAAGCGGCACCTTTAACCGACAAACCTGCGCTTGAATTCCTGTTGAACAATACTGCCAAACGGTAGAATGTCACGCAAGTAACCTTGTAGTGTTTTCACGATAATCATCGAAATCACTACTCATGCATATTAATAGAAAGACATTCCTGCAAAACCTCTCTCTGGTAACCGGTGCCGCAATGCTCCCTGGCCTGAGCTTCGCCGACATCGAGCTCCTCAAAAAGTCCAAAATGAAGCTTGGCTTTGTGACTTATTTGTGGGGAAAGGATTGGGATGTGCCTACGATCATCAAAAATTGCACAGAAACCAACATTACCGGTGTGGAGTTGCGGGTGGAACATGCTCATAAGGTTATGCCCGATCTCACCCCTGCGCAGCGGAAGGAAGTCAAAAAACAGTTTGCGGACAGCCCGGTTAAAATAGTGGGATTAGGAACCAATCAGCAATATGATTATCCTGATCAGGACAAACTGAAAGCTTCCATTGAAAAGACAAAAGAATTTATTCGCCTCAGCGCGGATGTTGGCGGAACGGGCGTGAAAGTGAAACCGAATGCATTACATAAAGATGTTCCTGCCGAAAAAACGCTCGAACAGATCGGCCTTGCGCTTCGGGGACTGGCGGGTTATGCGGCCGATTTCGGCCAGCAGCTGCGCTTGGAAGTACATGGGGAAGAAACACAGGAATTACCCAACATCCGCAAAATCATGGATTATGCTAACCATTCCAATGCGAAAATATGCTGGAATTGCAACAAGCAGGATTTAAACGGGCAGGGTTTCCAATACAATTTCGATCTTGTCAAAAAATATATCGGCGACACCTGCCACACTCGTGAACTTGACCGGACGGATTATCCTTATGCTGAACTCCTTACCAACCTGGCCAAAATGGATTACAAAGGGTGGGTGCTGCTAGAATGCCACACCAACCCCGACGATAAAGTCAAATCCATGAAAGAACAGCGGATCGTATTCGATAAAATGGTAGCTGCATTATAACAGCACGGCTACCAGCGTACCGCCTTGAATTTCCATCCGGGAACCTTCTTCTGCATTTCTACCTCGTCGTCGCGCTTTTTCAGGCCGCAGTCGAGGTAGTTTTGATGTAATTTTTTTAATGCATCGCGGTCGAGCTCCACACCTAGCCCCGGGCCTTGCGGCACAGCTACGCTTCCTTCCTCAAAGCGGACGCGCCCGCCGACAATCACTTCGTCCGACTGCCACGGATAATGCGTATCCAGTGCATACGGAACCTCGGGCAGTGCTGCCCCCAAATGCACCATAGCTGCCAGGGAAATGCCCAAATGGCTGTTTGAATGCATGGAAAGGCCTCTCCCGAAAGTATCACAAATGCCGGACAACGTCATAGAAGCGCGCAAACCGCCCCAGAAATGGTGGTCACTCAATATAATATCCTCCGAACCGACCTCAATGGCGCGCGGAATGTCACCAAACGAGGTCGTACACATATTGGTAGCGAGCGGAATACCGAGCTCCTTTCGCACTTTCGCCATATTTTCCTGGCCACGCACCGGATCTTCCAGGTATTCGAGGATGTGCCTCATTTCCCGGCCATACCGGATGGCTGTATCCACTTCCCAAATTGCATTAGGATCTACCCTTAAAGGCACGTTTGGACCAAATGCTTCATAAAGCGCAAGCATAGAATCTACTTCAACACGTGGCTCGAACACGCCGCCTTTCAATTTTATCGACTGAAAACCAAACTCCTTGCACATGGCCCTGGCTTGCGCTACTATGCCCGCAGGGTCGAGCGCGGCCGCTTGCCGTCCCGCGTCCCAGCCCGTGGCGTGAGGATCAGTACCGAATTCGAGTTTGCCGCCGGCGCCTTCGTATTTATAAAACAGATAGGCAGAAAACGGAACGCGGTCACGCATTTTGCCTCCCAATAGATCCACCACCGGTCTGTCGGTAATCTTTCCGATAATATCGAGACAAGCTACCTCCACCGAACTGAATATATGCACCAGTTTGCGCTGGTCCCAGGGCGCGTCACCCCGGGCAGCGGCAGTTTCTGTCCCGAAATGCTCTGTCAAAATCCGTTTGATAGCATTCAGCTGAAATGGGTCCTGACCGATAAGCAACGTTTTTGCTTCTTCAAGGGCTTCGTCAATGCTGCTATTACCTGGAATTTCGCTGATTCCGGAGATATTATCATCGGTAACGATTTCCAGAACCGTTCTCAGTGCATAGGGCGCGTGCAATCCGGCGGCGTTCAGCAACGGAGGGTCGACAATGGCGATCGGTGTGATGTGGATTTCCTTAATTTTCGGACCTGACATAGTTGATAATGGGGATTAAATGGATTTCGGCTGTCGGCCTTTTTTGGCTTTCAGCTGTTTTAATTATTGATATTCCAAATTCTCGGAGACATCGTCCGCTTATTTTTTCATTGTCAGGAAAAGCGCGCTGTGATCGAGCTCGCCGTTGCCTTGATCCATCGCCGCTTTCATTTGGCCAGCCATGCATTCCGTGCCGGGTAGCGAGAGATTAAGTTCTTTTCCGCTTTGCAAAGCGATATTTATGTCTTTTTGGTGTAGTTTGATTTTGAAGCCGGGTTTGAAATTTCCGTCGATAATGCGCTGGCCATGCAGGTCGAGAATCCGGCTTTGGGCAAAACCTCCCAGCAGCACTTCCCTCATTTTGGCAAGATCAACTCCTGCATTACCCGCCAGCGTGAATGCCTCAGCGACGGCCTGGATCGTCATACCGACGATCATCTGATTGCAAGCTTTCGTAGTTTGCCCTGCCCCAGGTTCACCAATATGGACGATGTTTTTACCCATTGCCTGAAAAACAGGCAACGCCCGCTGGAATGCACCTTCCGTACCGCCTACCATGATTGAGAGCGTGCCTCCTTCGGCCCCAACTTGACCTCCTGAAACCGGGGCATCAAGCGCTTCAACGCCTTTTTGCTGCAAAATCTGATATAGATTGCGCGCCACCGACGGAGAGATGGTGGACATATCGATGAACAGGGCTCCTGCTTTGATCCCCGACGATACGCCATGCTGGCCATTCACCAGATCTTCCACCTGCGGCGAATCAGGCAGCATGGTGATTACAATATCATGTTCAGATGCGAGTTTTGAAGCATTTGGCCATGTCTTTGCACCCGCGTCTTCCAGTTCGGCAGATGCTTTGCTGGTTGACAATACTCCTACTGCAAACCCCGCTTTGAGCAGGTTCAGGGCCATTGGCTTTCCCATAATGCCTAGCCCTATAAAACCTATTTTCTCCATAATTAAATGCACTTATATTTTAATGTTTTGTATTTCAATGATTTAAACCAAAGGCAAAAGCTTAGCAGCGATCATCAGCACAACGAGACCCACACAGCCCATGACGACCAGCATAGGCGAAAATGTTTTCAATGCCTCTTTCTCCGTGAGGTTACTGATCTTGACGATGATCCAGAATCCGGCGTCATTCATCCACGGAACCAGCTTGGAACCACAACCAATCGCCAGCCCGAGGTACAAAGGGTGGTATTCCAAATGCGCGCTCGTGGCCATCCCCGACAATATCCCCGAAGCCGTAATCAGAGCAACCGTTGCCGAGCCCTGCGCGGTTCGCACCACGGCACTGATCACAAAGGCCAGCGGGATCAAAGTCATCTGATAATCCTGCGTGAGCGCTGCAATGCGGGCACTAATGCCCGTCTGCTGTAAAATACCGCCAAATGCACCACCGGCAGCTGTGATCAGAATAATGCCGCCGCCGCTCATCAATGCCGCCTGTACAAAAGACGACATTCCTTCCTTGCTCCCCTTCTTTTGCACTGCCAGAAGTACCAGAGCGATCAGTCCGCCGGTCACCAATGCGATGTTTTTATCACCCAATAACTGTATGAGAGTGAAGAGGCCGACCACGAAAGCCGATTCAGGAACCAACGTGCCCGATTTGATCATCGATTCAAGGATATTGTCCGCGCAGATAAACACCAGCGGGAACAACACCGGCAGGAGCGAAAACCACAATGAAGGCAGGTCCGAGTCATTTCGTTCTGCCAGTGATTTGATGTCTTCTAGTTTCGCGTCAAGCGAATCGCGTAGGTCGACCGGCCATTTTCCGTTCGCCCATTTGGCAAAGAGAAACCCGGCGGTGATCGTGACCAGTCCCAGTAATGTGCCTCCCGCCATCATCATCCCGATTGGAATATTCATTTCACCTACCAAAAAAAGTGGCCCTGGCGCCGGTGGAACAAACGAATTGGCCATCGCAGCACCGCCCGTTATCGCCAGCACCAGCAGCAGATAGTTTTTCCCGATCCTCATGCTGACTGCCTTTGCCAGCGGGATCATCAGGAAAATTACAATGTCAAAAAATACCGGAATGCCCAGAAAAAAACTGCTGATCAGGAATGCGATCGGGGCATTTCGCACGCCGGTCACATTCAGCATCGACCGCACGATCCGTTCCGCAGCGCCACTTTCGAGCATACTTTTACCGATAATAGCGGCCATTGCGATGAGAATACCGATCTTGCCGCAGGTGCTGCCAAACTCAAACGCGATCCTTTCGCCGATACTTTTGTCGGCTAATGCCTTTGCAGCCGCCGGCGCAACGCCTTTCGCGAGCGCAAACTGCTCGACAGCGGTATAGGGGGTCATTAATGCCACGACAAATGCAGCGAGGATCAAAGCCAGGAAGGGGTGTAATTGCAGGAAAATGATCCCGCCGACAACGATGATCACACCGATCAACAATATGAACAACGGGTCGCTGAACAACTGAACAGTTAGGGTCATGAAATGCTAGTTTTGGGATGAGCGAAGGTGATCGAGTTTTTTGGCCATCGTTCGCGCACCTTCCGCTACGAATGTCGCATCCGACCCGCATGCGATGAACCGAATACCCAGCGCATGGTAGGCATTGTATTCATCGGTATTGAAAAAGAGAATACCCGTCGCTTTACCTGCTTTTTGGGCCGCATTGACCGTCTCGCGCACCGCTTCCAAGAACCGTGGATGGTCGAATTGCCCGAATATGCCCAGCTCCATTGAAAGATCGGCCGGGCCGATGAACAGCACGTCGACGCCGTCCGTAGCGGCCACTTCGTCCAGGTGGTTCAGTACTTCCACTGTCTCAATCTGCGCAATGCCGAGGATATTGGCCCTGCTCTGTTCATAATAATCCTGAAAATGTGCCCCGAAACCCGTCGCGCGAACCATCTTGGCCACACCGCGACCTCCAAATGGCGGGTAATGCAAGCCCTGGACAAGTTTTTGCGCGCCTGCCGGATTGAGGATCTTCGGACACATGACGCCCTCGGCTCCCATATCGAGCACACGGTGAATGCGCTGGCTTTCGGAACTTTCGACGCGCACAATGGCGGCCGTAGCGGTATGTTCGAGCGCCTGCAACTGGTACAGAACGTCCTTTTCGGAGCCTGCTCCGTGTTCGAGATCGATGAGCACCCAATCGAAACCGGCGAGGCCTACGATTTCGGCAGTTAGTGAGCTGCCCGTGTTGAGCCAGCAGCCGTGCAGGGTCTCCCCCTGTTGCAGTCGTTTTTTCAGGTTTTTCATTCAAATGGGTCCGTGAAGGCGAGTCTGCCTTTAAATGGTTCTGTATTAATTTCGATGCCCGGTTAAGGGTTGCCTGTGACCAGGAAATCGCATTTTCTACATGAGACTTCATTAGTCGATATATACCCCATTATCTTCATCTTTTTTGTTGAAATAATGCATCGGCCTTAAAAACCGGGCATGTATGCACAGAGTCGCCATAGGGAACAAAGTGGCTGGACAAAACCTGCCATTTGACATGCGAATATTATCTGCGTAAATTGTGAGTAACTCCTATAAAAATGAGCCGATCCTATGAGAAAACTGACCTCAACGAATTACTATAATCAGACGTTCCTCGAAGAAAAATGCAAGTTGAACGAATTGATCAATCTCGTCAGCAAAAGGTGGCTGACCGAAGTGATGTTCAGCATTGAAGAAGGTAACAACCGGTTTTCGAGCCTGAAAGAAGATCTTAAATACATCAGCGACAACATCTTAGCTGATCGCCTCAGACTTCTGGAACAACACAAGCTGATCATCCGCAACGATAATTTCCGCGAAGTACCCAGCCGCGTGGAATACAGCATGTCTGAAACCGGCACCAAGTTAAGCGAACTCCTCGACGGCCTCTGCCATTTCTCTGAAACAGAAATGGAATTCCCGGAATAACCTGCACAGGAATGACCGTCCGGTGGCCTGCCTGCCGAGTTATTTGCTACTTAGAAAATTGTGAGTGGCGGCGTGTTGAATTGCCGCCTGATAATTAGTCCCGGCACGTTGGCATTCGGATTTCGATAACCCGCATATCGTAAGTAATTTCCGATATGCGTCAAATCCGTCGTTGGTTCTGACAAACAATTCAACCTATGATTGACTTAAAAAAATTGGAAGAAAAGGATGTTGTTTTTAGCAATAAGCCTTTAACGGATAAGGAAGAACAGGATTTTAGCAACTTCCTGAAATTCCGAAGCACGAATTTAAAAAAGGCAACCGAACCAAAATCATTGAAACCTGCCAGGCAGTAGCCGCGCCACACATCGATGGCCCGGCGCATTGCTAATCTATTCAAAAGGATTAACCCCGTACATCAGTTGCCGGGCGGATATTTCCCGTGAATCGATGGGTGCATTGCCTTTGTAGCTTCGGACCGAAAGGCGGTCTTTTTCCTGATAAACAAAAGAAAGAGTGGCAATGGGTTGTCCCATGTTGAAAACTTTGGAGCCTTTGTCGGTGTAAGCATCTGTCAATTCCTTCAAAATAACTTCGTCAGGAAATTCGAGGCATTTCAGGGTGAAGCCGTCGATATCGCCATCCCAATTCAGGTAGAGCAAATGACGTTGTTCCGGCGCTATTTCAAAGTAAAAATTGTACCTCCGCTGCCCATCAAATGCCGCAGACAGTTGCAGTTCCCGTGAGTCGGGAAAGTAAGTTTTAATCTCGTCGCGCAGGTATTCAAGTGAATCCATTCTGATTTGTGGTGGCTGTTTATGATGGTGCTGTAAAACAAATATATCCAGCCAGGACCGAAATTTCAAGGATTGGGGCGGCTTATGATAGCCTAAAACGCCGTCGGGTAGCCGGAAAACAAAAAAGGGACGCGGCCGCCGACCGGCCCCGTCCCTTCAAACCCTACAATTTCAGGAATATATCGTGCTTACTGGTAATGCCTTAATTGTAATCCAACAATGTGCTCGCTGCGCAAGGTTTGTCCGCTTTGAAACGCACCCACCTCGCCGCGAAATCTTTTGGAAAGTCGAATGCAACCGTTTTCCCTGGCTCCACCCGAAAAGTTTTGTATTCCATCCATGGCCCGTTACCAACAGGATCGGCTTCGAGCGTAAATGTGACCGTTTCCGTTGCATTATGCGAGATTTTGAGCGACTTACGATCGTAAAATCCGATTAGGTAAGGATCAGAAACTTCCCCAGCTTTCACCTGATTGTTTTTCCACGGCCCGCCATGACCAGTCGGCTTACCGAATTTCCACAGGTCGTCGATCGCTCCGGCCCAAACGGCTGCTTTTTTGTCTTCAGACACGATGATGTGTTCGCTGTTTTGCATGGATTTAGGATCGATACCTGTCATCACAAGCAGGCCACGATAGGATGCATAGTCGTGAATGCGGAGATTATGGGATGATACAGGCCTGATTTTGGCGTATCCGTCCGCATTCTCAGCCGGTAGCTCATAAAATGTGCCATGGCAATTGAAAAGGTCGCGCTCGGTAGCCACTTCGCGGCAAATGCGAAGGGATGCCTGGTCAGTTAAGCCAGTGAATGCATTGCTGCCTAGCGGCAATCGCCAGCGGCGCCCCTTATCATCCACCACCAGCACCGAGGATTCGTCGATGGTCACCACTTTCTGCGGAATAGCGAATTTTGATTTGATAAATGCATCTGTTTTGGAGTCTTCATGCTTTTGAAGCTTCATGTTACCATCGAGCTCGTAATATCCCAGCTCGGTTGATTTGGCATCGTCGAACTGAACGGCAGAAATTCCAAGTACGCGCCGGTTTTCTCCCAACCCATAAAGCAGCCCACCCGATGTTTTAGCCGCATCCACGCGCGCTAGTCCGTTGAAAATGGCATCAGAAGCCTTGCTCCGCCGGTCTTCCGAAACGTAGGAAAAGTGGGCGGTAACTTTTGTTGCATTTTCAGGGCGTATCCTGATCCACTCACCGGCTTCGGCCGCATTAAACTCGGTTCTTACCGCACTGCCTGCGGGGATGGTCACATTTTTCAGGACCGTCCATTGCCCGTCTCCTTTTTTATCGATTTCAAAAACAAACTTAACCAAGACGGCTCCTTCATTACGGATCCAGGCCGCGCGGTGTTTCCATCCGGCAAACAGGAACGGCTCGGAAGTATCACCAGCCTTTACTGATTCGTTCAGCCACACGGAGCCTTCGGCGTTGTTAGGGCCGAGCTGGTCGGGCGTGTTAAGTGATGTAAACCAAAGGTTGGAATTGGATTGGCCCGGCCCTTCGATACCGCCTTTTGCTTTTCTTTTGTTCAAAAATTCGCGCTGTGCAGAATCGTCGCATCCGAATACGAGCTGCTGGTTCCAACGGGTAAAATCACCAATCACCTTCAAATAGGCCGATCTCGGGCGAATCCCCGCACTCTGCTTCGAACCAAATTTTCCGGGGAATTTCCAGAACATCCCGTGCATGGTCATCAGGTAATCGGGCTGTTGCTGCGTACCAATGTCGCGTATCCTGGGCCATTCGGTATTCCAGCCGTGTGCACCGTCGTAGCTGTGGCTCGCTTTCGGTAGCCTGAAAAACGTCCACTTTCCATGATC
Organism: Dyadobacter sp. MSC1_007; assembly: GCF_023667495.1. Lineage (GTDB taxonomy): Bacteria > Bacteroidota > Bacteroidia > Cytophagales > Spirosomataceae > Dyadobacter. Next base: position 116,133 of record NZ_JAMOZL010000006.1, on the reverse strand, counting down.
GCGCACACCGAGCAGTACGGATTTATGGTCCCAGCCCGTCGCCCAGATTGGGTCTGTCGCCGGGTTCTTGTTACCGTCCAGGCCACCCGGGCCAGTCACTTCAACAAACTGGTTTCTGCGTATTACCTTCCAACCTTTGCCATCCCATTCCGATAGCGATCCGGATTCAATATCGAACTGCTTCTCAGCTTTCGCGCCCGGTTCACCGTTATTGGAATAAACCGCCACGCCCTGCCCCGAGTAAAACCCCTTTCCGTGTGTGCCGGGCAGCAGCCCTTTGGTTTGGTAGGTGGGTTTATCGGTTTCCTCATTGCGGTCGATATTGCCGTCTTCATAAAGCATTTTGGGAATAAGCGTGTTCACATCAACCTCATAAAAACCTTCTTCCATCGTCCCATAAAGGATTTTATGCGCAGGATCGGTGAGGTGGCGTGCGTTACCGGTATGTCGGCCGGGCATTGCTTTGTAGGGGATCGTACGCACTTTCCCCTTGTCGTCTATCGCATAGGGCCCGATAAAAAGTTGTTTGCTTTCGGGGTGTATCATGCGGTTTGCCGGCGTGCCTCCTATGCTTTCCTGCCGCACAATCTGTTTAAGATCCGCGCTTATCTCATATAGTTTATCCGACGATCCGAAAGGTAAATGCGGACCGTATGTGACCGCCCAGAGTTTTCCGGCCCAGGGCACCACCGCGCCTGTCCCGCACTCTCCTTCATTGTTGTACATCGCCAAATGTGGGTAAATGCCGCTGTACGAGGGAAACTTTGCCGATTGGCCTGCCGCTGCATGCCCCATCCATATCATCGACCCGGCTATCAAGGCCAAAACACTATTTCTTTTCATTAAATATACTTATTAGGTTGAAAATCAGCTTTTGCTTCTCTCCTGCGTCCATTCAGGAAAGCTAAATTAATATCCGGCATTCTGCGTGATATTGGGATTGACGCGCCGCTCCACCGCAGGTACCGGCCATAGGTATTGTCTGGTTTTATCAAAGTTGCGTTGGGATAATGCTTTCACATCCGTACCAAAGCCGGAATAGTCGGCGATACCGTCGTCATCGAGCGGGGTAACGCCCGGGAAAGGCCATTTGGCGCGATTTTGTGCAGCCGGATCTGGCAAGCCTACAACGGGGCGGCTTAATGCTTTTTCCGCCAGCTTCCAACGGATCAAGTCCATATAGCGCAATCCCTCGCGCGGAAATTCCACACGCCGCTCACGACGCAGCAGCTGTCTGAGCGCCGCGGCATTGGTAGTAGTCACCACCGGATATGCTTTTACCTGATCCGCCGCCACACCATACGCGCGTGCCCTCACCTGGTTGATAGCGCTTAACACACTTTCATCAACCTCCCCGAGCTCGACTTTTGCTTCGGCATACGTCAGCAGGATTTCCGCATAACGAATGATGATGGCGTCGTTATCCTCCACGAGCCGGTCGGGCCAGGTTTGATCGATGCCCTTTTTCCAGAGAAGTCCGGTAAAGCTTGCAAAAGCAGCCACCGCCCGGGTGTCTTTATTGGGCACTTTCCTATTTTCTTTTAAACTAAAAACTGTAAGCGAATCGGGATGCGGGGTATAATTGTAGCCCAGCCACTGGGTGTTGAATTCGACGATCGTAGCGGTAAGCCGCGGGTCACGGTTTTTGAATGGGGCTCTCGGATCATACAATGCCGACTCGTCGATAGGCTTGCCGTCGGTACACTCGTAGGCGTCGATCATGTCGCGGGTAGGCAACTGCGCGCCAAACCCGCCTGCATTTCTTGAAATATTATCCTGCACAAAGCCTGCGCCGTTAAATACCTGCTGTTTTTCATCACGCGGAATGCTGATGATCATCTCGCGGCTTGTTTCTCCGGCTTTCAAAAACAATTGAGAATAGGAAGTATGCAACCCATAAGTCCCCGATTCGATCACAGCCTTGGCCGCGTCACGTGCAACTTCCCATTTGCCCGTATACAATGCAGTCCGCGCCTTAATGGCCCAAGCCCCACCCCGGGTAAGCCGCTTTGTCTCAGAAGCACCGTAGGTAAGCGGCAGGTTTGCCGCTGCGAAATCCAGCTCTTCGAAAACGAATTTCAGGATTTCATCGCGACCTGTCCTGGCAATACCGTAGGATTCTTCAAGCGCCACGGGCTCTGTAAGCAACGGCACATCCCCGAAATGGGTAATCAGCCTCGCATACTGATAGGCCCTGATCAGCCGCATTTCGGCTTCGAGGCGCAGCATGATATTAGCCGGCGTGGCCGCAGCGGCACGCTCCTTGTTGGCCAGGAAGGTGTTAGCCCTCGCGATTGCTTTGTAACTGTTAAGCCAGTAAGTCTGAACGGCTGCATCATCGGCATTCATCGTTCCGCCTATTACCGCATTGGTAAGCTGCCCGCGATGCCATTCATTATCGCTGAACAACTCGTTATCGTTGCCCCAGAACGCAAGGCGGTAAAGGTCGTTTACGGCGAGTTCGAGTTCGGTTTGATTGGAGTAAAAAGTCCCTGTCGACGCTTCCGAAAGCGGGTTAAGGTCGAGGGTGTGGCAGCTGGTGATTCCTGCCAGCAGCAAAAGGGATATGATCTTTTTCATTTTGTCAAAATCAGGGTTGGAGAAGATCTGCATTAAAACCGGATCGTAGCCCCGGCCATAAACGTCGCCACGATGGGGTACGAATAGCTTCCGGATTCAGGATCGAGGTATTTGGGGAATTTGCTGAGTGAGAATACGTCGTTCGCGGAAAGATAAAACCGCAGTGATTGCACTCCTGCCCGCTTGATGACGCCCTGTTTCAGTGTATAACCAAGGGCCACGTTCTTGACTCGGAAATATCCTCCATTGATCAGCCAATAGTCCGAAAGCGTATAATTGGCCGAGTTAGACGTGCGGGAAAGTCTCGGATAAGTCGCTTTCAGGTTTTGCTCCTGCGCATTGTTCGCACTCCAAAACTTCCCGACCATTTCCGCAGGCATGCTTCCGAAAGCCTCAGCAAATGGCTGCGTAACCTCGCTGCTTAGTCTGGATAGCTTTTTTGCCACGCCCTGGAAAGTCAATCCTACATCAAAACCCTCATAATCGGCCCGGAGGTTACCACCGTACAGATAGCGCGGCAATGCGCCGCCGAGCAGCACTTTATCGTCCGTCGTGATCTTGCCATCCTTGTTAACGTCAACATACCGAACATCTCCTGGCTTTGTCGTCACATTCAAAACGGGTGCGCCTTTAATCTCGTCCACGGTTTGGAAAAGGCCGTTTGATATATAACCAAACCATTCATTGTATTCGCTGCCATTTCGGATAATCTGATCGCCGCGAAACTCGGTTCCTTTCAAATCGCCAACCGTCGATTTTGCATCCGAAAGGTTTGCGGCAACCGAGTAATTCAGTTTGTTAATGCGGTCTTTCCAGGCCAGTTCCAGCTCCCAGCCTTTCACTTTCAACGTTCCTGCATTCTGGTTCGGCTTGTCGAATCCGAGGTAAAGCGGAATGTCCAATGGCAGCAGGATGTCGGTGGTCGTTTTCTGGTAATAATCTGCGGCGAGGGTGAGCCTATCGTTCAAAAAGGCGGCATCAATCCCGAAATCCGTCGTTCTGCTGGTTTCCCAGGTAATATTTTCGACGGCATATACCTGTTGTGCGCCACCCGTTAACGGGACCACACTTCCATTTTGGTAAAACAATGCAGTCGAGAAATCGATGGTGGCCATATAAGGGTAGTAGGCCGGATTGCCATCTTTGTCGAGCAGTCGTTCGTTGCCCGCTTCACCCCAGGAGCCCCTTAGTTTCAGGAATGAGAGCCACTTGTTGCTTTTCAGAAAGTTTTCTTCCGAAATCGTCCATCCGGCCGATACCGACGGGTAAACCGCTTTTCTGTATTTGGAAGCAAACCGCGATGACAAGTCAGACCGCAGGTTTCCCTGAATGAAATATTTGCTTTTAAAATTATATTGTAATCTTCCGAAAAATGAATGCAGGCCCGATTCATTGGCACTTCCGGAATTGTCGCGCAGTTCCGTGGAGCCGGAGTTGAGGTAAGGGAAGCCCGTCAATGCAAAACCGCTTCGGGAAGCCCCCAGGGTTTCAATAGTCCGGTAATTTTCTTCAAAACCTGCCAGCACATCAATCGAATGCACCGAATTGAATTCTTTTGCATAGTTAGCCAGAAACTGCCCATTAATGCTTATTCCTTCCGAACGACCTTCATTCAGGACCGTGCGCGCCTGGTTTACAACCGTACTCGGAGTGCCATCGGCATTGGTATACCTGATCTGTTTGGAGAAATATTTGTTTTTATCAAGATCAAAAACCGGGGCTACCAATGCTGTAAGCGTCAAACCGTCGACAGGCTTGTAATTGAGCTGCATTCTTCCACCTATCTGATTGTAAAGCTGGCGCGTAAAGCCGCCGTCGCGCAACTGCGCCAGGGGATTCCGGCCATCTTTGCCGAGGGCAAGCCTGCCATTTTGGTACACATCATCATAAATAGGCGGCATAATCCGTGCTTCGTAAATCGGGTTGAATGTGCTGTTGGGCAATTCATTTGCATTCCCCTGGTTCTGCGTCCTTTTGTAAAAAACATCCAGGTTAACACTCATTTTATCATTGACCTGCATATCATTATTGACCCGGAACAAATAACGGTCGTACGAACGGTTATCATAAAACGCACCAGAACTTGCATAACCTAATGATGCTTTGGTCTTGATTTTACCGGTACCCATCGTAAAGACCACGTCATGGCGTTGTCGGGGCGCATTTTTTCTCGTCAGCAATGCTTTTTGCCAGTCGGTATTGGGAAACCTGTCGGGGCTGACCCGGTTGCTGTCCAGATAAGAGGCGATATACGCCGCCGCAAACGGGCCGGTTGTAGCGCCATCATTGACCGCCTGCTCATTGAAATAGCGCATATAATCCTGCACGCCCACATATTCCGGGGTGGCGGTGGCGCGCTGGACTCCATATTCGTAGGTGTATTCAAGGCTTCCCTGCCCGCTTTTGGCCCGTTTGGTGGTTACCAGGATTACGCCAGCGGCTCCCCGCGAGCCGTAAATCGCGGCCGATGCGGCATCCTTCAAAACCGTCACGCTTTCGACATCGCCCGGGTTCACATTGTCGATACTGCTCACCGGCACACCGTCGACGATCACCAGCGGGCTATTCGTACCGATCGTCGTGATACCGCGGATGAGAATGCTGGATCCGGTTCCCGGTGCTCCGCTGCTCCGGGTTACCGATACGCCTGCGACGCTTCCCTGTAATGCCTCCGACACCTGCAAGGTCTGCCGCCCGGCTACCTCCTTCGAGCCAATGGTGGAAATGGCTCCGGTGAGGTCTTTCTTTTTCTGTGTTCCATAACCAACCACGACCACTTCCGATAATGCATTATCACTCGGCCGCAGGGTGACATTCAGTGTACTTTGCGCGCCGGGCGTAATTTCCTGGCTCTGGTAGCCGACGAATGAGAAAGTCAGGCTAACTTCGCCCTCCGGAAGGGCCAGTTTGTAGTCGCCATTGGCATCCGTGACGGTTCCCCGCTGGGTACCTTTGATCACGATACTGACGCCGGGTAAATCTTTGGCGCCCTCATCAGTCACTTTGCCCGTGATCTGGCGAACCTGGGCCAGCAACGGACTAAGCGCACCGAAAAACAGGACGCAGCCAAGTAGAATTTTTTGTCGCATATTTTTTCAATATTTTAGGGTTTTGAGCCAACCGACGGAGCGGCGAGCCCGAATAAAAATTTGAGTTTGCAAATATAAAATTGTACGATCCGGTGATTTTTAGATTCACTTGCCCAGTTCGCTATTCAAAATTATGGACAACTTAATAGTCTGACATACAGATGTTTATTGTATGAATATCATGGAGAATGGACAAGGCAAAGTCAGCTTTTTAGACCACCTCGATCACTGTTGTCAGCTTGTAGCCGATACCTACGGCAAATCCGACAGTGCCGAATGGACAAACAGCGATTTTATAAAGCTTAGCAGCATCCTTTACAAAAAGACGCACGTTCAGATCAGCCCGAACACCCTGAAACGGATTTTCGGTAAAATCAAGACGGATGCGCGATATTATCCTCAGCGGGCAACCCGCGATGCACTTGTCAGATATGTAGGATATTCCGATTGGGATACTTTTACGAGCAAGCAGCTTGCTCCGCAGCCGATGCAACCGCATGGACTATCCGATATTCAGCCGACCAAGCCCACTTATGAGCCGGAAATTGCACGGCAACACCGCCGATTTCCGGCGCGTTGGATGATTCTATCTGCTGTCGGGCTGGTAGCTGCTCTATTGCTATTGTGGAGGGGCGTTCAGTTTTGGCGAAAGGAAGGAGCGCCTGTCAGTCTTCTTTGTACAAATCCGGAGGGCGATAATCCACATTCGGCTGTTTTTGTTTTGCGCGGTTTCGGGAATTTGTCTGATCTGGCTGACGGTTATGAGATCGATTTCGGCGACGGCGACGAGCTACCGCTTAGCGGAAAGGATAGTGTGTATTCGCATTATTATGAAACGCCGGGCCGGTTTTTCGCGAAGCTTAAGAAGCATGAAATCACAATAGACACCGTTCCTGTTTTCCTCCATACCAATGGCTGGACGGCGACTGCAAATATGATGCACGACACTACGAGGGTGTATCCCATAGAAGGCGCGACGCTTTTTGAGAATGGCCGCAACAGCATTAGTGTCAACGAAATTGCGCGGGCAGGCGTCGATACCAACCGCACGTTCTTCGTCGATTTCGTCAACACGCATCTCACCGGCATCGACGGTGACAACTTTGAACTTTTCCTGGATGTCAAAACATCGCTCCCGCGCCCCGGCGTGCGATGCTCACAGGTGCGTCTGACTGTTTACGGCGATTCGTCGAGCCATATGGTCGATATCATGAAGCCCGGTTGTGTGCATTGGAGCAAGCTGCAATTGTCGGAGATCAACGAAAGCGGGCGCTCTAACGGCCTCGACTTCCTGGGCGCCGACCTCGTTGCTGGCGGCACGGTCCAAATGAAAGTGGTGAACCGCAAGGCTACGCTATTCATTAATGGCAAAGAAGTTTATAAAAACACTTATAAGAAGCCGCTAAGGCATATTTACGGCCTGGATATCATGTTCGCCGGCATTGGCACCGTGCGATCCGTGCAGTTGAAGGATCTTAAAACCGGCCGACAATTTTCAGGGAATTTCTAACGAGGGAGCCGCTTTGCGGCTGGCCTCTCTCCGTTTTTTGAACCAACTTAAAGCAATTACCAATCCAATCGCCAGTAAAACGAACGGCCAAATGCCGGCCAGTACTATCACGAATGCCCGGATGTTATCGGCCCCCTCGCCTAATGCATCCGCTATTTCAGTCAGGAACGGACTGGACGTTTGAATGTCTCTGAAAAAAACAATATGGAGCGTAGCATATTTTACATCGCGGTTGAGTTGTTTGAATTGCGCTTCCGTCGCCTCGATGTCGGTTCGTATTTCTCCCAATTGCTCTTCTATTTCCAAAATATCCTGAACCGTTGAGGCCTTGATCAGCAATGCCCGATATCGATTTTCAATTTCCTTTTTTGTTTTGAGCCTCGATTCCGTATCGACATACTGAGCGGTTACGTCTTCATTGGATATGGATTTGTGCCGAAAATCGGTCACGCCCTTTGTCGCCGAGGAAAGAAAAGTTTCGAAACGAGCAGCAGGCACATGCGCAACAATCGTATAGGAGATCGCACTGCCGCTTCGCTCCTCGTCGTCCCTTCCAATGTAACCACCATTCGCCTTCACTGACGCTAAAATAGTCTCTCGCGTCAGATCCACGTCTTCGGTTTCGAATTCAATACGGCCGGTTTTAATGAATTTCTGCGCGACCTTTTCAGCCGAAGCATCTGCTGCTGACCCTGATCTTGGTTCTGGTTCTGGTGACGCTATCGCTTCCATGGTCTGTTGCGGCGGGGCGGGCGGCATTGCAGTCAGATCGACTTCTACAGCCGGAGCGGATTCGTTCTGCCGGGCACTGCATCCCGCCAAAGTCAGTATAATGGCAATTATAGCTAGCTTTTTCACGGTTTTATATTTAATTTTCTTAAATATATATCTACATTTGGAAAAATGCAATCGAAGCTCTCAACAATGTTAACCACGAAAAAAGGATCTAAGCAAAGCGATGAGCCAGCGGCGGCTGAAAAAGAAAAAGAGGAACACGCGCCCCTCTCTTTGCCAAAACTACAATGAAATCATGTCCGGAGACCGGACTTTGTTAAAAGGTGCCGGGCCTCTGTTCTCTAATGGCTTTTATAAAAATCCGAGTAACCGGTAGATTAGAAGAAGTAGGCGACGACACTCGACAATGCAAGGTAAGCGCATAAAGGAATGAAAATCCGGTCGTCATTTTGGGCGAATTCCGTGTTACGTACGCATTTGGCAATTCCTACATATTTAAAATCACCAAGGACCCGTACTATGAAGATCAATCCCAGGGCCAGAAGTCCATACCTGAATAGCGGCTGGCTTCTTTGGTTATAGAGATTAACAGCGTTCAATATACTGAAAGACAGCAGCCCAGCCGCCACTGACAAGGTCATGCCTTTTCCGGGAATGAAGACCTTATCGCCTCGGGTTTCCATTTGTGGGAGCACTTGCCCGCCCGCCCATTGCCCGCCTGACGCCCAGTATACATGGAGGAGAGAAAGCGAAAGAAATATGATGCTGTTAACGCCGAGAAGAATGTTTATATAGAGTGGATCCATGCGATGATGTAAGTGGTCGGTCACTCAAAAGTATAACGCGTTTCCATTATCTGTTCTTTAAATTAAAAAAGAACTTTCCTTTGCATTTGAATTTGAAGTTGCAAACCAAGAGGACGCTTATCAAAAAAGTGAGTTAATGGAAATCCAAATACATTGCGATAGCGATAATCTTGCAGCGAGATATGCGGAAATTAAGATTAATTCCGCCTCGGACAACCTACTTAGTATAATTGTTAAAAATGGAGAAATTATTGATTTTGACGATGATGGCACGTACCTAGCGCAGTTTGAAGACGAGCCCACATTCGCGAGGGTTAAACGTAACCGAGTTTTAAGTAAGATATAAAATTCTTGGCTTCTTCTATATACCCTCCAAACAATTTGTCCGGCTAGAATCAAGATTCCTAAGGCCTTTGATACATTGCGTTCGTCATTGTTCATTGCTGCGCTAAGACTATTCTCCCCAAAGGTGATAAACTGAAAATTGGCATCTATCGGCGCTTACGACCAAATAACCGTTAACCCTGGTCTCCATTTTATTGCCTGGTTGGACGGCGATCCAGCCGGTTTTGAACCTGTACACGACCAAATCTGAGTCAATCCACCTAGGAAAATCAAAACTTAGATTTGCCTGGTATGTGTGCTCAGAGTAAGTGCCGAAGAATATCGGTTTACCAGAAGAAGTCCAACTCCTAACAGTATCTGACTTAAAAGAGGTCTTATCGACTTGTTCCCAGCCATGACTTTCGGCAAAATTTAAAATGTGGTTTTCCGAAAAAGCCGAATCATATGATGCACGCCAGTGCATTGCAACAAATCCACCGAATGGCCCGAAATCCCATTTATTCTCTTTTAAATGTTCCTTTTCGTATTCGACCCAAAATCCCGCCGGGTGCAGCCTGTTACAACTGAGGATTGAAGCGAAAGATGCTATCAATAGACAGTGTAATCCTGCGCGTCCGAAAATTCTATCTTTAAATTGTGAATTATGCATTTACTTTCCAAATTTTACGGTAACCTGATCGTAAGATTGGAAAATCGGCGAAAACCAAGAAATCAACAGTTAATTTTTTGTTCTGTTGGCCATTGCAAATGAATTATCGGCACACCAAGTAACAGGAGCAAGCTTTTGCCGAAAAGCCGTTGTCTTAAACCATACTGCAAACATCGCTGGAATTCCTCGCTACTGTGACCTTGACAGAACTTCAAAATTTTGGGACGCGCTTCTACTCCGCATTCCGTAACCATCAACAAGTTTGAGGCGATTAACTGGAATGCGACGCATGCAATGTATCACTGCTGGCATATCGGAATTCCAAGACAGGATTGTGCACCAAAGATTCGATGTGGCGTTGCACATTGATTAAATTAATCCAAAGGAATCTCAAGAAATACCTGTCACACCTCACTTAATTATTGGCCCCGCTCCCCAACTACCCATACAACTCCTCCATTCTCCTCCGAAAATCCTCTGGCGAATACCCTGTCTGTTTCCCAAAAAATCTTGTAAAATAGGCTGGCTCGGAGAAGCCTAGTTCATAACTGATCTCCTTAATGGGCTTCCGGACGTAGCCGATTTCGCGTTTTGCTTCCAGGACGAGGCGTTCGTTGATCATCTGGCTGATGGTCTTGCCAAATGACTCGCGGGTCAGTTCGTTGAGGCGTTTGGCGCTAAGTGAAAGTTCGTTGGCATAAAAATCCACCTTGCGCTGGCGGCGGTAGTTGGTCTCGATGGATTCAAGAAGTATTTGCAGGCGTGGGTCTGCGGAAGAGGCATCGCCTGATTCCTTTTGCAGTTCAATGCAATGGAGAAACCAGCTTCGCAGGTAGGATTCCAGGATAGCCGGACGCATTCCGCCACCGTATTCAGTACGGATCAAGTCCATGAGCGTGTTCAATATCGAAAGGTGGCAATCGGGAATAGTGACGGAAAAGCTGGTCGAGTATTTGAATAGCTTGAAAATGTCATTTCCAATGACGCGCTCGAAGAAATCTTTTGAGATAGCCATCAAAAAGCCGCGTTTATCGCGCTGGTCCATACTGTGGACCTGGTCGGGCAGAAGGAGAAAAACCTGGTTCGTAGAGATGGAATACCTTGTGAAATCAATGTGATGCGACTGGTTCGGCGGAATTTCTGTAAACCATAACACTTCGTAAAAATCATGGCGATGAACACCATTAAAAAAATGTTCATCGCCATCTTCGATCGTAGTCATCGCAAAAAAGGCTTCTCCAAGCTCATGCAGAGGAAAATCCCCGGCCTTCAATGTATGGTTTTGCTCCTCTTTTGTCCTGCTGCTACTGAAATCCATATTGTTTTAATACTACGCACCTCCCTTTATCGACGCACGAAACGCCCCTATTGTTCCACCACCGGCGATTTTTTAACTGTCGAAGGTTGAAATCTGGGTTTCGGTGCGACATGGGCACCGTTGCTAACCACTTTTTTAACATTACTGCCCTTTTTACCGTTCTTCTTCCCACCCCATTTACGTCCCCACCACACCAAAAAACCCGTTACAGGCAAACTGGCACCGATAAGACTTGCGAGAAATGCGAGGACTTTGCCCGGAAAACCGAGGATGCTGCCCACATGAATGTCATAATTCATCTTGCGCAATTTGGTGCCGAAGCCCGCCTCTTCATAACGCGCACCATAAACTTTATCCCGCGGCAGCTCTTTCAGGGTGTGCTGATCAAAGGAACAACCGATATTGTTGTAAAACTGGCCGCTATTGGGGTACACGGTCACAAAAATGGGCGACGAAGCCTTTGCCGTGTCGGGGAAGCTGTAATAGAACCCTTCTGATTTTGGATGATTGCGGATAACGGTGTTCCAGGCTTTGTCGATGGCCTGCTGCGGGGAATAGAATTTACCCACCATCAGGGAATCCGAGCCGGCTTCGCGGTTACGGCCTGGCAGTGAATCGCCGCCGGAAGTGACCCAGTACAGTCCTTCGCTGTACCATTTAATGCCATACACCATGCCCGTCAAGGCGATGGCTAGTAGGAAAAGCAGGGAGTAAAAGCCCAGCACATTGTGCAGGTCCAGGTTGACCCGTTTGAACGAGCCGTTCCATTTGATCTTAAAACTCTTATCGACCGTACTTTTCGTCCATTTTTTGGGATACCACCAAATCAGCCCTGTGACGAGCAATATCACAAATACCAGCGTGCCATAGTTTACAATAGGCCTGCCGATTTCGACAGGCATCCATAAAAAGCGGTGCCCGTTCAACACCCAGCGGAAGAAATCAGCCTCCCCTTTTTTGTGCATTTCCTTGCTGATCACAACACCGGTATATGGATTTACCCTGATTGTCGCATTAGGTCCGCGACGCTCTCCGAGACCCAGGTAAATGGCCCTCCCCTGCTGATAAGTCGCATAAGACACTTTCATTCCGGGATATTGCTTCTGCGCTATCTGCATCAGTTGTGAGGGCATCACCACCGCCTTATTCTGCCGCTCCACACGCGTTTCAGGCTCCGTCATGGCGGTTATCTCTTCATTGAACACCCAGATACAACCGGTAATACAGACAATGAAAACGATAATACCTGAAATCAGGCCCAGCCAGAGGTGCAACCAGTTGTTGATTTTTTTGAAAGTCGACATAAGGGATCGGTGACTATTTCACTTTTACAATCGCGGTGATAACACCGCCTTCTACTTTCAGGCCCTGCTTTGCGACAGCAGTAGCAATGTCCACGGTGTAAACCCAGCTACCGGCATCGGTATTGACGCCTACAAAGATGCTTTTCTTGTCGTCGCTGATCGTGTTATTGTTATAAGATGCAGAAGATGAAGCAATTGCATCCGGGACGCCAGTCACCCAGGTAAATGTCTGATTGTAAGCATCCACGATCGCCAGTTTCTTCGCTCCGGTTGCTGTGTTGACAGTCCCAAACATATAAAGCAGGAATTTGCCGCCGCCGAGGTAGGTCTGGTTCGCGATTTTGTAGCCGCCCGATTTCTCCTGCACATTAAAGAAATAGCTCTTATCGAATTCCGTGGTCCCTTTTTTGATACGGACAAATGCAGATGGTTTTGTAGAAGTAGTGACGCCGCTATTGGTGGCCGACGCCGGCGAGAAGCCATAGACATCTCCATTTTCGTCCACAGCCAGGCCATTATTGAAATACGAACCAATAAAGCTCGTGCGGTTGTCTTTGATCACCTTTTCGAGCGTCATACTGGGATAAGAAAACACAGCAATCCAGCTGCTGTCCGGATTAGCGGTTCCGAAAGCATCGGGTGCTACGCCTTTAATACTCATATAAGGAGCAAAAATCTTGTCGCCCACCTGCGTAGCCCAGGTGAAATGCGCACGCTCGCCGTTGCCCGCAAGCTTGACGATATTGACTTGCCCTTCCGAAACGATTTGTGATTGATCCGCATTGATACGGAACCAGGAAGCGCTCTCATTGCCGCTTCTAGGCACTTTAATGGTCAGGATATCGTCACCTGCGGGCGTAAAAACCTGGACAGTTTCGCTCTGGAAATCAGACGTTTTAACCAATCCTCCTTTTTCATCCAAAGCATAGGTCGTAACGGCACCGGGGTTACCCTGTCCATACAAGAGGCTGAAAAACTTCCCCTTATGGGTCAAATAGTAGCGGTATGAACCGTCCTGCTCAATTCCCTGCCCAACCGTGCTGATCGTGCCCTGCGTGAGGTCGCTTGTCGTGAGCAGGTAATCGGCGACCCCTTGCGAGCCCACCGGAGTAGAAGCTACCACATATCGCCCCTGCCCGCCTGTGCCGGGTTCAGGCGCGGGTGTTGCGGTGTCGTCATCGCTGCTGCACGCGCCTAGAAAAAGGCCCATACCCATTGCAAAAAACCATTTCAAATATGACTTTTTCATTTTTGTGATTTTAATTGGATTATTGAATTGATTGGAATTATTTACTGATGAAATAGCGCAGCTTGACGTAGAAACCACGACTTGGCTTTTGCAGACTGAAATTATCATAGAGCCTGGCATCGAGCAGATTTTTGCATTCTACCGATACATTATAACGACCATCCGCCATGGCGTACACCACATTGACGTCGTGGCTCAATTGCTGCGGGATGTCGAGCTTGTCGCTGCCCAGACTTGGCCAGTACAGGTAATAAGCATGCACATAAAGGAGATTGTAACCCAGCGTGAGCGTGTTGCCTTTTCGGCCCAGGTTTTTGAGAAAAACGGCAGCGTCGGCATTGCCGAACATGAAAGGCATGTTGGGAATGCGGTCGCGGTAGAGCGGGCTTTCGGTCGTGTAGCCGTCTTCAAAGCGGGTATTATTCCTGAGATCCTGGTAGGTAAGGTTCACACCGGCTGTGAAAAGTTGGCGGAATGAGTAACGTACTTCGCCATCGACGCCGAAATTCGTGACATCCGCCAGGTTATCCATGACCTGCTTCGTCTGATTTGCATTTAACTTGGGACGGATAAAGCCCTGCGCATCACGGTAAAGCACATTGGCATCGACGCTAAACCGGTGAATGCGGTTGATATTACCCTGGTAGCTAAAACCCAGGTTATAGTTATTACTCGTTTCGGGGTTTAGGTTGATGTTTCCTTCAAGATTCAGCAAGTCGCCAAACAGCTCATCGGTCTCCGGCAGTCGGTAACTTTTTTCAAATGAACCTTTTAGCTGAAAATTCTTAAAGAGGAAATAAGTAGAAGCAATGCCATATCCGAGTTTTTTGAAGTTGTTTTTTTGTACTAAAAAAGCTTCATCTCCCCAGTTTCCAGTTGGGTTATAGGACACTGAATATTTGTTATGCTGGGAGAAATGTTTGACGAAAATCGACGTATTCCATTGTTCGCTGTAATCAAATTTATAACCCAATCCGAGTACATTTTTTGTATTAATCCGCGGCTGCTCGTATTTGTCCGCATCCGGGAACAGCTCATCTTTTCCTTTCCGGTTGAAAGTATTATACACATTATTGATCGTCACCGAATGCCTGCTGTCGATCTGGTAGGTCACATTGGCAGTCGCCAGGCCATTATTGTTCCGGAATTTGTAGAGCGACCTTTCACGTTCGCTACCTTTTCCTTCGTATTGTTTGAACTGCTGAAACCAGTTGTAACGGCGGTAAACGGTGTCGACATTCTGTTCGTTACCCAGGTTGTAATTGGCTGATATATTGACATTCAGTCCTTTTACAAACAAATCTTTCTTTTGGTATTTCAAACTCGGCATGACGATATTCCCCTTCCGGTGCCATTGTCCGAAAACGCTCACCATCCGTGCACCCGTCTGGATTTCGGCCTTATTTTTGCCTAAGGTGATCCCTACAAGGAGCCTGTCGGCGAACTTTTTGCCGACCACACCCACGCTGGCGATCACGGTTTCATTATGATAAGTATCATGGAACCTGCGCAGTCGCTGGTTTCGGAAATATTGCCCCGTATTCACGTCCGCTACGTCGACATTGATCCAGTAATTATTATCCGAATAGTTCTGAAATGCATTCAATTGAGCCGTAAAGCCTGATTTGCTGGTGTAACCCGCATTGATAGCCGTCCGGTGGGTATTGAAAGAGCCGTAGGAATATGAAGCATCGAGATAACTGTTCTGTTTGGTATTGGTAACAATATTGACCGCACCTCCTAATGCATCGGACCCGAGCCAGATCGGCACCACACCTTTGTACACTTCTACCCTTTCGGCCAGGTTAATAGGGATATTATTAAGTTGGAAAGACGAGCCGAAATTGTCCATCGGCACACCGTCCAGGAAGAATTTCACCTGACGGCCTGTGAAGCCGTTCAGCGAAAAGTTCATGTTCGAACCCACGCCCCCGCTCTCCCTTACACGCACGCCCGACACGCGGTCGAGTGCATGGGAAAGGTCCAATGTAGAGTTTTGAAGCTTTTTGGCATCAATTGCCGTCACATTGTAAGCCTGACGGTTCACTTCACGCGTCTCCGACCGGCCGATCACTGAAACCGATTCCAGCTCCTTGCTTTCCGAAACCAGTTTAAAATTCATCCGGGCGCTTTCCCCGCTTTTCACAACAATGTCTTTCGACTGCGACTGGTAACCTAGAAACGACACAGCCAACTGATAACTACCCGGACGCACGTTTTCAAGCGTAAACTTGCCATCGGCATTGGCAAATGTCCCGACAGACGTTCCTTTCAATCCAACGGCAGCGCCCGGCAGCGGCTCTCCGTCTTCGGTTTTCACCTGACCGGAAAGGCTGGCCAGCGAAGTTTGGGCATGGGCAATGAAGGACAAGGCACAAAGGAGCCCTGTATGCAGAATTTTACTAATTTGCATTTGCTTTTAAATGTTTCAGCGTTTACAAGTAGCGCCTTTGGCGCAACAAGCCGGGTGGGTTCCAGCCATCCGGCTTATCAATAAGTAGACTTGTTCTAAATAATATCGCAAAAGTAGCCTACCGGTCACAGTTCTACTTATACAATCTGCCGGTTCGGCTGGACAATCTGCACATTTCGCATTCTGAATTCCATGGAAATTACATCGTCCGGCCTTCCTTGGCGTACTCTTTCCTGATTTCCTGCACGAGCAGGTTTTTGCTTAATGGCTGGCCCGCGGACAATGCCTGGATCGTGGCGAGTTGGATTACATTCAAAATGGAAGCGCCGGTTAATTCAAAATGCGTGGCCAGTTCTTCAATGGATAAATCAGGGGAAATATCGATGGTGGAAGGCAATGTTTGTCGCCATAGGAGCATGCGCTCGTGCATCGTTGGCATAGCAAAATTGACCATCGCTTGAAACCGCCTGGTAAATGCAGCATCCATATTATTCCGAAAATTCGACGCCAGGATAACCAGCCCATTGTAGTCTTCGATGCGTTGCAGCAGATAGGATACTTCCTGATTGGCATACCGGTCATGGGAAGAACTGACGGAAGTCCGTTTACCAAACAATGCGTCGGCTTCATCGAAAAATAAGATCCATCGCTTGTTTTCGGCTATTTCAAAAAGTGTTTGCAGGTTCTTTTCCGTCTCGCCAATGTATTTCGAAACCACCTGCGAGAGGTCGATCCGGTACACATCCAGGTCCAGACGTTTACCCAGCAACGTTGCCGCCAGGGTTTTGCCCGTTCCCGGCGGTCCGTAGAACAATGCACGGTAACCCGGTTTCAGACGTGCGCTTAGTGCCGGGTCTTCCATCAATCTATCATTAAATTTCAACCAGTTATGGATCTGGTCCAGCTCTCCACGCAGCGGATCGGATATAACCAGTTCCGGCCACTCCATGGATGTGGTAATGAGTTGCGCCGGGAATCCCGGTCCGAAACGCGGCCTCCATTTACGGCCGGTCATAAAAAGTTCGATATAGTCGCGGGAAACGAGGAGCTTACCGCTGGTGTCCGGCTCACCTTCGGGAGGCTCGTCCATGGAAAGCACACCCTGTCTGAAAAGAATGCTCTCATTGCTCAGAATGTCCTGTCTCGCGGCCATTCGCGTGGGAAGATCGGGGCCGCAAAGCATGAAAAGCACCGTTTCGCCGGTCGGTAGCATGCCGCGATAAGCACTACCCTTCGCTCCGCCGAACTCGGGAAATTCCCCGTCTTTGGGCACAAACTGTTGTATGATACTATCAAAAAAATTAGGATGCAGGTGCGGTGCGAGCGCAATCATCAGGGTAAGATACTCCTCCACCGACAGCTCCCATTCGCTCAACTTATTGAATAACGGCGAATTATCATCATAAAGCTGCATATCGGGCATACTGAATGCCCCCTTCCCAAAATGCTCGCGCAGCCGCCCTTCCAGCACCTGCCTCACCTGTGCAAGGCCGAGCGCGAGATTGGATTGCGCACTGGCCGACTGGCCGAATGTCATCACCGGCCGGTCCTCTTCGGCAGACGGCAATGCGGCTGCGGGCTCAGGTTCCTGCTCGTCTTCATCCTTTACGCCCAGCCAGCTGCGAAGGTTTTTCAATGCAGTCGTCATACTGAAAAAATTAGTGTAAAACAGATCCGTTTCTTGTCCCTATCAGCAAAAAACCGCTTTCCGGGCATTCGGTAATGCAAGCGATAGGGTATTCGCCAACATCAGCCGGCTCATGAAATTCCTCGCTCAAATCTCCGGGTTTCCGGTAAATGAGCTTTTTGCCAGGGAACTCAGCTACCGCAATGCATTTATGTTTTTCGGTCCAGGCCAATCTTGAAAAATAATCGGGCAGCTTCACTGTTGTGGGTTTTTCGCCCGGCCTTGACGCCAGTTTGTGAAGGTAGCTTTCCTGTTCCGACTCTTCGATGGCAAACAGCGCTCTGTCCGGTCCCAGCAGCATATCTGTGAACCGCCCGCCATGATCGGCTGTCAGCAACACGTCGGAGACATAACGCGAACCCCGCGGCTTCTGCCAAATGCAAATCTGATTGCCCGCCGTGCTCATGATATCTTCGCTGTTTTCACTGAATAACACCTTCGTACGGCCGCTGTCGTCATAAATATCCGGGTCCAAAACAATGCTTTTCCAGGTATCGGTAACAATCAGCGTTAATGCCGGTTCATATTGACCGAGGCAAATTAACTTACCGTCCGGTGACCACGCAGCTGCGCTGAAACCGGTAGCCTTCGTTTTGATTAGCCGTTCCTCCGCATTTTTCGTTTGAATAATCAGCACATTTCCGCCATGCATACCCACACAAACCGACTGGCTGTCTGGCGAAAATGCGACACATTCAGCCGGCTCTTTCGTCTTCACCGTTCTGATTATTTCCATGGATTTGGCATCCAGTAGATAGACGCCGTCGTCATCGGTTGCAGCAGCAAACCGCCCGTCGGGCGAGCAGGCAATATCCGTAATGCGATTTTCACTGATCTGATGCGTTTCCATGGTTCTCTGTTTATTTCTGTTTCCAACGTCCACCGGGCGACTCCGGCCGGATCCGGAATCCCTTTATAATGAACCATTTCCATCTCAAATCCATCAGGCTGTCCACTTTATGCTCTTTTCCTTCCTTGTATTCAACCTTGTAGCGGGTCAGCCATTGCTGGTAAAAAGGGGTACGGTTAATGGTGCTATTCAGTGGCCAGAAATTCTCATAGACATCGTCCCCGCCGAATCCCAGGTCTTTTACATGGTCAACATCCTCATTCTTCCACGGATACTTCATGTCAGCAAGTGCCAGCCGGAAGGTTTTGGTTTTGGCCGAATCTCTCGCCGATGTCGTCCCGCGTTCCAGTTTGGTAGCATTTTGCCTGGAATTCACGCCACCCGCCGCTT
Source organism: Dyadobacter sp. MSC1_007 (assembly GCF_023667495.1). Lineage (GTDB taxonomy): Bacteria > Bacteroidota > Bacteroidia > Cytophagales > Spirosomataceae > Dyadobacter. The sequence goes on along the minus strand of NZ_JAMOZL010000006.1, from coordinate 97,208 downwards.
TAATAATGTATTTATCACTCACACCCACCTGAATGCTCTCGCCGCCATAGGGTATTTTGGTGAGCGTATGCATCGAATAAGGCTTGCCGTTCAGCTTGATGCTCTGCGGATAGTCACGGATATTTTTATACCAATAAATAGGAATAGGATCTGCTTTGCTGCCGGTGGCTAATTCTTTAATGTCAGGATAAACATGGTTTTCGAGGTGGCGTGCGAGGGAATTCGTCAGACAAAAACCTTTTCCCTTAAAAATCCGGACCGGTTCCAGCTTTTCGATCAGGTATTTGGCGCCGTCTTTATACTCTTTCAAGTTCGCGTCAGTGTATTTGGTTTTGAATCCAAGCGAGCTCTTATTTACTACAAAAGTGTTTTTAATGATCTTTTCCCAAATACCTGCATTCAGACTAATCTGGTCCAGAAACAGCGTACGGACTTTAACCTTATCGATCGTCTGAGCAGTCGCTCCCGGACTCGTGAAGTTAATATCAAGCAAAATCCCTGTTTGAATTGCCACCGCTTCTTCCAGGCCAGCCTTCACGCGGACCATATTCATTTCCCACTCTTCTTTACCTGGGTCATTCTTATCAGTTTTCTTTTTAACCTTGCTTCTACGCACAATATCCTCGAACAAATTCTTATATGAACCCCAATCTTTGCCTTGGAGCAGGCTTTTGATCTCCTCGGCGCCGTCTTTCATTCCCGGGGCGAAGTCGAGAGATGCGAATTTACTTTTCAGTTGATGGTTCAGATTTTCGGCAAATGTATGCTCCTGCTGGCTCAATCTTGCACCCAGTGAAGCCACGAACACATTGGGCTTGACGACATCCGTAATCTTATTGTCGGTCAGTTTGGGATAATCGGATATAGACCGGAAGAATTTGAACATCACCACATCACCAATTTTGGGCTGATAGCCTTCCAGGGACGTCCTTTGTACAGAAGGCACTTTGCTACCCTCTTTCCCTGCCCTTGCAAAAGCTTCGGCTTCCCGTTCGCTCTGCGGCTCGGATCTTACGCCGCCTTCGGGTTTTCCGCTCACAGGCAGGTCGCTATACTGGCCCGCCGACGGCCGCGGGCCGGTTTGCTGGATCACGTGGGCCACTTCATGATAAAAAATACTTTTTCCAGGTTCGCTATTGATTCTCAAATTGGATTTGAGATAAATATGGCTACCCGAAGTGAGCGCTTCGGCACCTATGGACTTCATTTCCTCATCCATAGGTGTACTCGCATGCACCCGTACATGCGAGAAATCCTGACCGAAACGTGCTGAAAGGTCCTGCTCGTCCGCCTGATCCATCCGCCTTCCCGAAGATGACCGGATCAGCGGATAGGATGCCCCGCTCCTTTCCCGGCGCTCGGCCCCGTCTGAAAGGTAAGGCTGCATATCGGGCAGTTCTTCTTCCTCTTCGTCGGGGTTCAATGGCATGTCCACTTTGGTGATTGTCGTCGAAGATGGCGGTTTTACTTCCATACCTTCTAGTCCCGGAACTTCTTTGAGAATACCAGTGGCCGTGGTCGCAAACTCGGTTCCGGCCTTGTGCACCGCAGGTTGCACTTCGTCGTCGATGATGTCATTCAAAATGTTGTTTGGATCGACAAAAGAACCTTTCAGATGATCAGCGACGTAACCGGTGATCTTATCATAGATGCCCAATTGCACCAGCACCTCACGCACACCCTTCACGATCAACTTCTTAGGCCCCTTCGCGATTTTGTTCAGGGCCAATGTTATAACCAGGTCCACGATGCCCTGAAGCGGGATAATATCTTTCTGCACTTCGAGTGTTTGCAAATGGCTTACCATCTGGTTGGCCTGACCGTTAAAATCGGTAATGCTGCCCGATTCAGGCTTTTCCTGATCGCCGAGCATGTCAGCCGTCATCTTTACCTTCGTCCGGACGATCTCGATATATTGGCCGATCATACTGACCAATCCGCGAAGGGCCGGATGCTTGTTTACAAAAAGCCGCAGGCGTTTGAGCAAAAAGTTGAATGAACTTTTCAGACGCTGCAAACCGCCATACAAGTACTTTCCGATCTTTTTTAATCTGTTTACAAACTTCCTTAATTTCCCTTCCTTGTGAATGCCGCTGGTGCTTGACAGTGCCGGTGCCGTATCCTGGCTTATTGCCGGCAGCGTAACCTGGTCATCGATGAGCAGGTCCCAAAACTTATCCACCTCAAATGCGCCCGATATCTTGTCATATCCGGCCCTGAGCATCTTCGCACCGTCACCGCCCAGCAATTTTTTAATATCCTCAAATTCACCACTGGCGAGAAATTGCAGTACGCCCACCACTAGCTCACCCGCCATTACCGCTTGTCCGGCACCAGGGATCAGGTACACCACCACCATCATCCATTCGGCACCGGTTTCCAGGATCTCACCCAACTGCCGCAGGTTCTCCATATTGTTATGGATTGCAATGATATTCTGAATCAAATGAATCTTTTCGTCATCGGTATCTCTCACCGAAATCCGCTCCACATTGCCGGAACGGTCCAGGACGAGGTAAACAAATACTTCTTCGCCCTTCCGCTCACGCCAGGGCACGGGCGTTTGCTGCCCGCCGTTTATCCGGATGAATGTGCTCGGATTAATATCCTTCATCATCTGTTCGTCCCAGCCCACGCCTCCCGGGTCGAGTTGCGTGGCCGGACTGAACCGGAAGCTCTGGGATACTTTTTCGATCCGGTACATCTTGCCCTCGTATGGAATGGTTGTTTTGAGCGTAAATGGCCGTCGGCTCCGCGTGTGGCGGAGCGTCTGATCGGCCACATTCGCCTCCATCCATTCATTGCTGTACACGGCCTTGATGCGCGGCACCAGGCCCTTTTCGAGATCACGCAATGCTTTCACGCGCTCCCAATGTGCATCGGCCGAAAATTCGAGCATCAGATCGCCGCGGTTCATCCTTACTTCGTCTTCCATCGCAGCTGCGCCTACTATATGGGGCAGCAACTTGCTGATGACGTCGATTCGGCCGGTATCGCGGGATAGCAAACCTCCAAGCACTTCCTGGTTGAGCAATGCTTTTCTGATATCCGGCCCGAGTTCCAGCATGATGCACGCCATTTGTAACTTGACATCCGCCCTGGGCGCGCCGGTAGCCAGCATGAGCATTCTGCGGATGGCGTCCAGCGGATTAGACCAGGTCGAAATGTTATCTTCAAATCCTGTCCACAACTCCCTGATCTCGCTTTGCACCACCACGCGGCGGTGATGTGAAAACGCTTGCCGCTGCAACTTTCTCACCCGCTTTTCCAGGTCGCTGGTCATCGCGTGTTGCGCCTTGTCCAGTTTCGCCGATACGTCCTTCGTTGTTTTTCCGGTCTGCATGACCTTGGCAAGCTCATGAATGTATTTCAGCGGGGTATCCTGAGGCCCGACCAAATCTGGTAGCAGCTGCCGCATCCGTTTTTCAAATGCACCCGGATTGGCGAACATCCATACCACAATGCCTTGGTTTCTGATATGCAGCCAAACATCCGGTGTCACCAGCGTAATGTTATCCGGATTGATATCCTTGAATTTGGCTGTAATAGAGGTCCGAAAATGCGGATCCTGCTGGACGGTAATACCGAATGAGTTTATATCTTTTTCAATTACTGAAAACTCAACCCCCTTAACGACATACCTCAGCGGCACGAGGGATTCGGCGATATTGGATAGGATACCCTCGTTAAGCAGTTTCTTTTCCTGAGCCAGAATGGGCACGTAGGCTCCCAGGTTAGCCTTATGGTCGATGGTGGCGCCTTGTTCGAGTAACAGTCGTGACAAAATCGTTTCCTCTTCCTGCAACAGCACGGACTTATAGTAATATTGAAAAAGAATGGCCAAATCCTTCGACTCGTCTAATTGCTTGGTTTCCTCTACAAACTTGGCGACCATGTCCGCCACCGTAAACTGCTCCTGGGTCCACCGCAGCGGCTCTTCGAATGTCATAAACGATCTGGCTTGTTTTGCCCCGAAAATCGTTCCGTCTTTTGGAAAGAGGATCTCGCCGCCGATGTGTTTGATAGAAGCCAGGCCTGTCAGGTCGCCAAAGTTGAACAGCGAATTCCCGATCGAAATCCTTTCCTTGATCTGTTTGTTGGCGATCTTGTCCTTATCGGTCCCCAGGCTAGTTCCGGTGTGATAATGCAGGTTTAGCAGGCCTTTCAAAAATATGCCATACAAGTCCATTAAATCCCGGTTATCGCCTTTATCGCGGCTTCGCTGCCTGAAATGAATGCTTACTTTGTTAATGAGTTCAGCAAGTGCGGCGACGGCCGTTTTCTGCATTCTTCCGTAGGTTTTCGCGTCTGGCAGATCGCCCTTGTCGTTCAGGCGCATAGCAGCTACCATAATCCGGTAGAGGTCTTTTTCATAGATATTAAAACGCTTCGCATGCTGCCTGAACAGGTTCTGATAGGCCTGGTTATGCAAATCGTTCTTGAATACTACCTTAAACTCTGTATCGACACCTTTCCAATATTCCGAAGCCTTTTTCATGATCGCGACCAGTCTTGGGAAGATCAGCTCGAAAAGATAGGACGTCTCGGGCGAAGCATTTTCTTTAAACCACTTAAAAAAAAGAGATCTCTTTTCTTCCTTAATAAACACCTGGATCAAATCCCACTTATCCGGAACGACTGTTGCCAACCCTTTTAGTATGGTCACCCGCCCGGCGTCCAGTCCGCGAAAAGCTTCGAGGGCGATCAGCAGGCGCTCATTCTCTTTAAGCATGGTGTGATTATTCGCCTCGTCGACCGTCTTTTTGTATAGTTTATCAAATTCCTTTTCACTGTACAAAGTCTGAACTTTGATCAGCGGGCCGTAAATGTAAAGGTCAAATGTGCCCAGCCAGTCGTTCAGGAAGCGTTTGATGGGCGGGTAATCCAGCGTAAGCCAACTGAGGTTGTCTTTCAGGTTTTTCTCATAAAAATCAAGATCATAGAAAGCGGTCCGCGACGGCTTATACTTCTTTTCTGTGGCGAGCGTCGCGGCTTCATCATATCGCCCGGCCCTTTTCAGGACGTCGGTAATCAAATCCAGTTCTTCGGGTGCTTTAAGGTCTTTCGCGACCGTCAGCAGGTCATTGATAAAAGCTTGTTTTTCATCATCCGAAATACCCTGCTTCATTTTCCCGATCCGCGCCGCCAACTTTTTCACTTCCGGTTTATCTTTGGCTGCATTTGCATGGGCATTGAGAATGGTGTCCTGCGTTCCTGCTTCCTCAATTGTTTTTTTGTCCCTAATCTTCTCAACTACGCTCTGCGGCTGCCTTTGAATGCTTTTTCCAGATTTACGCTGTTGGGTAACGTGGGCGAGCTCATGCGCGATCAGCCATTTACCGCCTGCGGTTTCAGGCTGGTATTCGCCTGCATTGAACACAACATGATTACCCAGCGTGTAGGCACGTGCCTGGATCGAAGTCGCGGCTTCAGCGGCCATGCTGTCGGTATGCACCAGCACATCGCCGAAATCATCCATCAGGCGCATTTCCATCCAATGCCGGACGCCGGACGTAAGCGGCTTGCCCGGGTGTAGGGTCACATCGGAAACAAGTTTAGACGTAATCTCACCTCTTACCCGCCTGGCTTCCTCTTCCTTCTCGCAGGCCAGACACCGTTCCCCCACGCGCTCACCATGCGCGCACACTGCGCATTTGGCCTGCACCCGCGCAATGCCCGGATTTGACAATGGCTTATTATATGCCCCCTCACCTTCCTGCATACGCATGGCCCGGTCCGCGGCGGCATCTGCCTCCTGTTCGAACTGGTCTCCGGGCGCATTTACAGGAAGTTTGGTCTGAAAAAAGGGCTTGGGTGCCTTTGAAGGGGCCAAACCACTTTCCTTACCTTTTTGAGGGACAAAACTTTGCATAAACTTTGATCAAAAAACGGTTATCACTCCTTTCCTGACCTGTTGGCCTGTGTATGAAACTTTATGTTTTTCAACTCCGTGATCATCCACCAGCGAGAGAGTACCGCCGGTATTCCTTAGCGTGAGGTCGTCGCTTTCCAGGTGTATCACCATCAATCCACCTGCCGGAATACTTCCCGCGAGCGGTTGTTTTTTATTAGCCTGATTGATCAGCTCCCAGCCAGTGATAGAAATCGCCTGACCGCTATTGTTTTTCAGCGTCACTTCCTCTTTGTCCGTATCTACACCGTCAGGATTGATCAATGCGGACTGGATGCGGACGGATAATGTGTTGATAATTGACCCTACGGCTGTTTGCACCGCCTGGAATGCGTCCACTTTGCCATGCCCGAACCACGGGCTCCAAGTTCCATCGGGGCTGTTGACGCTGGTAAATGCACCGTTTTGATAAGGGGCGACTGGCGAAATGTCCCAACTCGTGTCCGGATCGAAGTTGGCCACCGGTGTCCTGGCATAGGGTGTAAAATTGAGGTCTTTCGAAGCTGTCCGTTTCAAAATCGCGATGACTTCTGCCGCGGTAAGGTTCGGATTGGCCGAAATAACAAGCCCCGCAATGCCCGCTGTTAACGGTGTCGCGCTGGATGTCCCTCCGAAATCCATTGTCAGGAAAGGGTTTTCGCCATCCGTGGTGACAATGCCCTTGCCCCGCACCTGCATCCGGAAATAGGCGTGACTGTTGCTGCTGGGAGCACATAATGCAATGCCCGGGCCATAATTGGAATAGTGGCTGCGTTGCGCATTACCGGCCAGTGCCGCCACGTACATGACGCCGGGGAGCGACGCGAGATTATGCTCAAATACCTTGCTCGTTTCGACTCCAACCCACTGCCAGCTGCCTGCAATAAACTTCCAGCCGTCGGTAAACGGCACGTCCGCATTGCCTGAATGCACAATGGGACAGTTTTCGTTGCCTGCCGCCCACAGGAACACAATTCCCTTGCCACGGCGACCGCCGGTTTGTGATAACTGGTTTATAAAATTCACTACCTGTATCGCGTGATTGGATTCCGGCGACATTCCCCATGAATTGGAAAATACATCGACTTTATCTTTGACATAATTCAGCGCAGAAAACAGCTTGCTATCACTGATGAACAGCGACGGCCCGTCAGACTCCCATTTGATGGGCAATAACCGGCAGCCCGGCGCTGCACCGACTGTCAATACGCCGTCACTCTCCCCGCCAATCACGCCTGCACACGACGTGCCGTGGTTGGCACCGGTTGTGTACATCAAATCCGGGTCTGCATCCGCATCAATATCCTTCACGAGCCGGTTACCCTGAAAATAGCCCCATCCGGCAAACTTACCAGGCGAGTCAAAATCAGGATGGTCCAGCTTGCAGCCATCATCAGAGAGGCCAACCACGACGTCCGAACGCCCGAAACTGTCCAGCAACTGCCAGGCCTCTTCACATCTTGACGAGCTCCGCGGATCAAAATCCGGGCTGGTGGCAGTATGGGAATGCAAATGCCACTGCTGAATGTAATTGGGGTCAACGGGAAGGGTAAGGGCATATTTACTCATCTTCATATTCAGATCGTGCTCCGCGAATGCGATATCTGGCTCGTTTTCATTCAGCTGCACGATCAGCTTCACCGGATTGATGCCCGTGTCGTTTGTCAGCTGAAAAAGGAAATCGGTTTCGCTGTACCGCGCCAGCTGCCGCAATGCGTATTTGTTAACAAAAGCGTCCAACTGCGCGTCGGCAGGCGCTTGTTTGAATGTAACCAGGATCCTGTCGGTAATATCGAAAGACTGGTCCGTCTGCGCCTGGTAATAGGCATGGTGCGTGGGCGCAATGGCACGGCTAGCCGCCATAGCCGTTTCCAGCTCAGCAGCGGACACCTTCATACGTGTGCTAGCGGGCGATACGCGCTCGGCAGGCATAGCACCAGTGCCCGTAAGCTGCGGTACAACCGGCGTCCTGACTACAAATTCATCGCTTTTTTTGTACAATGCCACCTTTTTACCATTCCGGTAGGAGTAAGTGGCTGTGTTATTATCTGGCATGGTTTCGGTTAATTTTTAGTTGATCACCAGTTTACTTTAATTTACCATTCTACAAATAACATATCCCGCATCCACGGAAGCCTGATCACTGAGAAGCCCCAGGGAATCCGTTCGAGCAACACGTCTTGCGCTTTTTTCTCGACCTGCAAGCGCCAGCCCGTACCTTCTCCGTCGCGGCTGAGTTTGCCGTCCCGGAGCAGGAACATTTCACGAAGGCCATCCGCGGACATCGTTTTAAGCACTTTCCATTGATCAATAGCAGCTTCTACCATTTGCACCGACAAATCAATCGCTGCTTTATCCAATGGCTGCTCCTGGTTGATCACCGTTTCGGGAGACAGCCCGCAAAGTATTTTGGCCAAAACCCAATTGTACTCCCAATCCTCGTCGGTACCGCTGCAAATATGGCCTATGAGCCTCACCGCCAGATGCGCCTTTTCATCGTCAGTCCAGTCATTTCTCGTAGTCCATTGCAATGCCTTGAATAGCTGTGGAAGGAATGGCGCTAGTAAGACAAACCCTGCGTTTTTAATATAAAATACTGCCTGACTATCGACATTAACCGGCTCATTATCTGCCGTATGACTCCTTTCAAAACCATTTTCACTACTCGATATGCGGTTTAGTGCTTCCGTGAGTTCTGTTTCATTAGTTAATGAACGTGACGTATTTTCTTTAAATAGATTCTGCCAAAATCTGATTTTAAATTCTTGTGAACTTCTGGCTTGCAGCTCATTAGCTAGCAGATACTGACTAAGTAGACGCTCAATTTCGGATAACGACAATGCGATGCGCAGAACTTCCAAAAAGAGCTTCATAAGCACCATTCGGGCCCGGAGAATCCCCAAATGCTGAACTAGACGCGCGATGATGTTCGGATTTTCAGGCACCCTATCACCAAACATTTCTGCAAAAATCGGATCGGCCGCATCAGCGAGGCTTTCCAAAAACAGCTTTACATGCGTAGCGTCCGCGTCAGCTGCCTGCGTGGGCATATACCCGTGTGTGAGAAAGTAAAGCGCTTGCTGCCGAACATGCTCGACTCGCGAAACAGTGCCCAGCCCGAGGGATTGGACCACTTCACCAATCAGTTGCTCAAAAACAGCCTCCAAAAATGATTCTTCGTCAGCTGCATCGATGTCGATCTCTATCTTTTCGACCTGCAAGACCCTGTTATCAGGCACAAACTCATCCAACTTGTCCGAAACGCGCTGCCAGAATACCTCCGACCGGCACCACCGGCTTAGGTCATCCTGCAAGCGGCGGGCCGAGGGTTGGTCAGCGGCTTGGGCCTCGATCCGAAGGTGTTGTATGACGTGCATAGCCGGTTATCGTCTGGAAATGAATGGAATTGTAAAATCCGCCACAATGGTGCGTCCCGCTATTTCCGGCACTGAATCCTTCTTGCATTCAGCCAATTCGATCTGCTCGTCTGCCTCGGCATACACTAGCACGAGCGTCTGCCCCTGTTCCAAACCGCCCACGTGCTCCATTCCCAGCCCGGGAGGTCGCGTAGCATTGGCAGGCTTTTTATTCACAAAATCATTTACATCCGCCGTCGACACCGCTATTACGCGGAATACCACGTGGTCACGCTGCATGAGGGCTGCAAAGTTTTTAACGGTTTCATTGGTGTCAAACAGCTTTCCGATGTGCCCTTCTACACGCAGGAATGGATATTCGCGCAAGTGGAAGGCCAGCGGGTACAATGCATCGGTATGATAGTTTCCTTCATTTAAAAACACATAGGAATCACTGTTTTTAAATGCATTGTAGGAATGCAAATGCCGCACCCGTTTCATTTGCGTGAACCGGTAGTTCCAATAACGGTGCAGAGAAAACGGACTGTCGGCATCGAGCGGATAATAGTAGGGTATCGCCTGGCGCCCAAGATCGGTGTCTGGTGTCTGGCCGGGAATGAATTTGATCGGTATTGTTTCAAAATCGGCCGTTTCGAGATAATTGGTCGAATCTTCAAATTCCTGAGCGGGTACCAGATAGCGCTCCCGCCTGAGTACATTTTCGTCGAGTTTCAGGAATGGCAGGTCGAATGTCCAGATCATCATCATGAGCCGCCAATGCAAGAAACGGATCTCGTTCCAGCGCTCTTCATTTTGACCGTTGATCAGCGGAGGTTTAAAATAATCCCGGAATGGCACCGGCAAGTAGCTCGATTGTGCGCCGAGCATTGGCCCCAATTTGAGAATAGTAACCGGCTCTTGTTCAAGCACTTGTCCATCACAATGACATTCACCTCCAAATGCGGACAAATGCACGCGAAGCTCTTCATAAGCTTTCACCAAGTCCACCAGCCAGTCGTAGAAATATTGGATGTAGTATAAATGTTCGCCTTCTTCAAGAAATACCTGCCATTTACGGACAAGTATCTTCCGGTATTTTTCCCAATAGGCTGATCCTTTGTGGCTGAGCCGCGCGCCAAACAAAGCATGGAGCTTTTCCAATGCTTCGCAAAACTCAGGGACCAGGTCATCGAGAATAGCTTTGTATTCAAAGAAAATATCGCTGAATGTATTTATTCGCAAATATGGGTTCTGAAAATTATCTGTCCCAAACGGCTGCCCGTTGCTGATAATCGCCAGTTTTTTATAACCAAACCGCGGCACCATTACTTCCGTGAGTTGCAGGCTGGGCCGCAATGCGGCGTCGATCACCTCCTCGGAATACCGCACCGATTCCTTTGGCTTTTTGAATATGCCGTGTACCTCCTCTGTGATCTCCTCCCTGGCTAGCTGCTCCACTTGTTTCAGCAATGCAGGGTCTTTTTTCAAAAGTTCGGAAGGGCTTACCAGCAAAAAATACTGCTTTTTTTCTTCCTGGGACTCCATAATGACCAGGATTTTGTCGGCAAGGAGATCGTGCGTCGGCAGGTCGTTCGGACTTTGTGGTTTAAGCGGGTCCATTGTCCGCACGTCATATTGACTACTGTCGCTCAGTTCGAGAACGGAGCGGTTTATACGTCCGGTCGTTTCCACGCGATGCGGAAAATATTGCTGGGTGATTTTCGACGGTTGTTTGAGGTAATACCGGAACCGCTGCGAATGGACCTGTACCAGCCGACCGTCTGCGGCAATCGCGCTTCCTGCACCGATGATGACGTCGCAGTTCTCCCCTACCTGCGCGGTAAGCCCGCACACGATGCCGTGGCCGTGGATACACACATTCACCTGTTCCGCTGATTGTGATGGCGTTTGCATAGCTCGAATGGTTAATATTGGTTCAAAAGGTCGATCAGGTCGTTAGCCGCTTTCCTTAGGTCGAATGCGTCTGGTTCGGCCCTCGTTATTTCCGAGAGCCATTGGTAATATTTACCTTCAAAATCGAGCATCTGGTTGCGGTCGAGCCTTACAAACCAGGGCGAGGTGTGCACAGGCAATTCGCTGCGGACGAGCTGTTCAAACTGGCGAAACCTTACCGCGTCATTGAACCGATCGCCCCAGGAAGGCACCAATATTGTCATGCGGAAAGAATAGGCATCCGCCGCATCAGGCAGCGTCGCGTCCTGTGCGGGTTTCAATACATGGTAAAACTCGTCGGCCGGGCGCAGCAAAATGTGCTCCACTACATGAAAACTATCATTCTGGCGTTCCCGGTTTACAAGTTTGAGAATTTCTGCAAGTCGCCTCCGCGCTTCCTCATGTTCCCTGAAAGGTTCAGAAATAAGCCAGGCATTGTCCATATTACGCTCCGCGCCCACATTTTCCTGCCAGAAACCGACAAACCAAAGTCCCCTGTCATTATCGAAAATATCGTACAGCTCCGCATAAGCCGATTTATTGAGAAATGCATTGCCCGCTTTTTGCGCCGCGGCGGCCTGATTATAATTTACCTTACTGAAAAGTAACACTTCCCCTTCCTCCGGCCTTACCCCAAAACGGTAACGTTTCGTTTTTTCGAACATTTCTGTCCTGACCTCGATATTGAACTGCGGAGAGCTCGAAATCGTCCTGCGTGACCAGTCGGCAACGCCTAGTTGCGCCATAACCCGCCTTTTGAACCCCTCCACATTGTCCGAATCCCAGAAGTGCCGGTTGTCATCCTCCGGCTCCGGGCGATAGTTGAAGCCTCTTCCGCGCTGGATGCCCAGTAAGGGTAGGTTTTTCAGGAAACGCTGCTTATCTTCAGTCCAGTCGCCGATTTCGCCTGTATCGTCGGTGATGTCATCCACAGGCCGCTCGATCCGGAAAAGTTCGAGGACATAATCATTGAATTGTTCTCCAAAACGGGCCAGTAAATGGTCAAGAATCTGATTTTTGCGCAGCTTCTGTGTTACGTCACTGCCTTCTGTCAGACTTTTCAGTGCCTGGATATATGCATTATCGGGATTGTTGATGAAAGTTTCCCAATCGTCGGTTAAGCCAATGTCATTGAGCAACGGTTTTACGTTGGGTACGTCATAAAGCGGCTGGTAAAGCGCAGGTTGTCCCAGATCGCCATCCAATGCGAGTAACTCGCGTACCTGCTCGAGCTGGCGAAGGTAATTAGCCAGGATTTGGTCAAAAAACATCAGATAACCCTTCATTTGCTTAACCTGGGCCTTTCTGAGAGGTGTTGCTGTTCGCGCTATGCCCTCCCGGCCGACGTGATAAGTCCTCGGAAACTCTTCCTGAATGCTTGTATATTCCGCCAGATCGTCGCGCAAGGTGCCGGTAGGGATGGCCAGATCGCTTCTGCCAGTCCGCTCGACTTTCGCATACATCGCCCGCAAGCGGATGATCCTGTCGAACACCTCATATTGCATCGAATCTGTCAACACGACGGGGTTACCGCCTTTGGTAAACCGAAAAACAGAACAACTATCCCGCGAGCCGGTCAGAAAGTCCAGCTCTAATGTAGGCTGGCATTCACAGTCGAACGAAAGGCACCATTCGCCCTCCACCGTGCCTGGGTTTTCGTCATCGGTCGGGCATTTTTTAACTTTTAACTCCTTTACCTTCAGCACATCCTGCACTTTGGATATCACCTGAAAAAGGTCGGACCGGTAAACCGTCCTGCGCCATGCTGCGGCTTCGAGTTCGGCGTCGTCGATAAAGCCGTGCACGAGCAACGGCCCTTGAAAAACGGCATGCGATTCATATCTTTTTTCGAGATAATGGAACAGCAACGACTCGTAATCCGACGCCGCCTCCGCTCCAATCGCAGCTTTGACAGCGCTTTCCCATTGAGTTTTACCCCAATAAACCTGCCCGATCAACGGCTCCAAGGCCAGTATCAGGTTATCCGGCACGCCTGCTTCACTCAGATCTGTGAGATTTTGAGTGCTAAATGAGAAGCGTGCATACCGGTCCATCATTTCCTGCAAACTGTACATCCTGACAGCCGGAGAAAGAAACGATTCGATCGCAAAAAGTACTTCCGCGAAAACCTGGATCACATCGGCGTCCGTAGCGATGTCAAGGGTCGTTTGTACGCCCACCGACACATTTTCAATGATTTTAATTCCTGCAAAATCCTCACACAATGCGCGGTTCGCGTGCAAACGACGCATTGCCTCACGCTGTATCTGATCACGGTCGGTTTCACGGCCTTCTTCGAGCTGCAAATAAATCTTGTAAATTCCTTGGGGCTTGAAAACAGGGTATTTCGCCTCTGTTTCACCTACCGGCTGAATAACCAACCTTTCCCGCAAAATGAGCGAACTTGCAAATTCAGCTATGATTTTATCGATCAGCACAGTGTTCGTCGCGAGCTCTGCATATATGGCGTCGACCTCTGTTTTATCGCCCGTTTCTTTAAATGCTGCCAAAGCCTTCCTAAGGCTGCCGATTGTACCGAGCAATGCAAATGCTTTTTGCTGAATGTCGGAATCTTCACTATTCATGTCAGACAAAAGACCAGCCCTGATCTCTGCGAAGCGGTTTTCTATCAAATATAAGACCAATGCTTTTGCATAAGTACTCGCAGAACCAGGCGCATTGCCGGTGACATTATCAATACAACAATTCGCATAAAATTTATCAGCCAACTCCCGGATCACCTTTTTCGTCGCCTTTGCCTTTACAGCCAGTTCGATGTCCGTCCATAGTGTCTTCGCATTCGCTGAGAAGCCGATATTGATCGTTGCAGGCGCAGCATCCGTGAAAGCGGATAGATATTCGGCAAAGCCCGGAACAGTCACCAGGTCGACTGGCGCAGCATTATTCAGGTCATATTGAAAAACCGGGTTACGGCCTTTGAACGCTTCCAGCCAGGCATTTTTAATGCCATCGATGTCGATTAGAAGCTTCCGGAAATCCAATGCGGTTACGGGTGCATTCGGCAGGATTTCAGCGGCTGTGAAAAAAGGTTTGCGTTTTGCATCGGCGGGGACAAACAAGTCTGCGGCCGGTAATTGCGTGCGATAGCCGAGGTCTGTAAGGGCATAGCACAGCACTTCGAGCATGGTTACGCCCGGGTCGTGGCTGTTAAAGTCCGTCCAGATCGAAGAACCGAGCCGTTCGAGGTGTCGCAGCCCTTCCCGCCGGAGCAGGCCATAGTCCATGGAAGGCGGATTAACAAGTTTCCGGGGTATCGTCAGAGAATTAGTAGCCATGTTTTTGATTCGTTTTAATTACAGCCCGCGCAACAAGCGCCGTCCTCAATGACCTGAATATCATGGTCGGTCACATTGGGATTGTTCTCGTTGAGCATATCCAGGTAAGTAGTGAGTACGGACCGCGATGTGAAGGGTTCGATGATATCAACTTCCTCAAAATCAACCGTTGCCTCTGCGATTTCAGAGATTTGCCGGCCCGGGAAATGTTTGATTTTCAAATCCATGATCGCGTCCACATAATCCAGGTTTTCCAGAAACCGCAGCAACTCCATGGTCTCAATCCTTGCCCCGAAAAGTATCGGCCGCTCCGAATCCGTCGCCCAGGGTGCCAGGAACGCCTTCAAATCTTCGTTGAGCCGCTTTTTGTAATAGGCAATCTCCCTACCCGCCCTGAACCGCACGCATACATGCAGCCTTACCGGTTCGAAAATCGCATTACGGACAAGCAGCGTACCATCTCCATGGCATCCGCAGCCGTCGTCACCATCAGCGCAGCAACACACTACGCCACCGCCTAGTCCGCTCACAAAGAAGGTGTTATGCCTGTTCACATACCTTTCAAAGGTTTCCAGCTCACCCGCATTGAACGTTGGGTAATAAATCCGGTCGCCGATCATATTTTCCGGGTACGGGATCACGCCCATGGTCACATATCCCGGCCTGCGCATATCCGTGTCACGCGTATGCGGGAGGCATTTGGCAATGGCTATCTTAGGGAATTTTTCAAGTGTGATGCGTTCATAATCCCAAACCGTCACCGCCCGCTGCTTATGTCGCAACCGCTCATGGATGCGCCGGTAAGCCTGGCCGCCTGCTTCCGAATACCGGCCATCGAAGGATTTGAATGGCTGTTGGACTAGTGAAATCGCCGGGTCGCGAAACCGGAGCTGGGTGATCGATTCTTCCGGCAAACCTTTTTCCAGATGCACCAGGTCGTTACCGCTGTTGTTCTGGAAAACTGCTGTCGCTGCCTGTACATAAATGTCTGCGAGCATCGGTAATGCGTCTACAAAGACATTCTGCGCGGGTTCCTCGCTGGCCGATGCCATGAGCCAGTACAGATCAGTCCGGTTGTCGAGGCCCCATGACAATGTATTTCCATTATGAATATCGGACGGTACCTGCAACCTCACAATGCCCGTTTGTTTCAGCCCAAGTGTTTCATCAGAAAGTATGAAATGGGCAGGGATCCTGATCCATTCATTATCACGGAGATACGACCACACAATTTCCTCAGGCGCGATATGATCGGGGTTGCCGGTACCTTCGGCGAAATGGAAAAGAATGGACAACGTCTGCCCCGGTTCCAGGTTTTCGAAACCGAGCCGGAGATTGCCATCGGCATTGCGCTTTTTGTCTCCCCTCGCTGCGCTGCCCCTCCGCTCGTCAGTGACAATGGTAGGGTCAGGTTCGGGCATAGGGTGACCGATTACAAATACATTGCGCTGTGCAGGCGCATATCCTCCCAAAAAATCATGGTGATACAAGCGGTGGATTTTCGAGTCCCTTGCCCTGAGATCGACGCCTTCGGACCGGTAGGATATCGAGAAGCTTTCTCCGGGTATCTTATAGATCGTAACAGGCTTTCTCTCATTGTCGGAGGCAGGAATGGTAACCGGTAATTTCAGGAATGAAAATCGCGACACGGGCGAATAGAACAGGTCGCCAGCCTCCTCGGGCGTATTTAGTGTCTTTCTTTGCAAAAACTCCATCTTCCCAAACTTAATCACCTCCCGCCGGTGCGCGCCAGCTTCATTATCGGACACACCGCCGGGGCCATTGAGCGACAAATGCTTTTCATCTTTGAAAGTTTTAAGTGAAATCTCCGGCACGCTGGCATAGAATGAATATTCCTGGTCGGTGGTGGAACCTATCAGCGGTATTTCCGAAGATGGCAGGTATTGTGTCGCACCAAGCTGCAATGCGACGTTGCGGAGGCCATTATTGGATGTTTTGATATGAATTCCGGAAAAAGATGCTGCCGAGGGTTTGGCATAATCTTCACGATCCCGGAGACATAACCTGACAAATGGCTGTCGCCCGGGCTGCGGACCGGCCTGCTCGGGAAGCGGTGCTATTCCAGCCTCAGAATCGGGAATACTAATTTGCCAAACAATGGGTTGGCCTGCTTCACTATGGTATCTTGAAGATGTTTCAGTGATATCAAAATCAAAATGCGGCACCGGTTCATTTTCTAGTTTCAAAAGACCGTCGGTGGTACTGATTTCGGTGTAGAAATGCGAAAGGATATCCGGATCATCGCAACCTCCAATGGTAATGATGATCCGCCGCTCGCCACCCTTCGCCAGCCAGAGTTCCGGGGTCGATATAATGAGACCTGGATTGGCGACAATGCGTTCGAACGTCCTGATGGTTTCATCCACCATTTTCCGGGCACTTTCGCCTTTTACCAGCCTGCTCAGAAGCCGCTCTTTGACAGCGAGTTTTGTAAACAGGTTTTTGCCCGAAAGCGGGTGCCACGCTTTGCGCCCTTTCTCATAGGGAATATCCAAACCATCTTTCTTGTCAGCCGCCAGCAATGCGATCGGGATAACGCCGCCTTTGGTTTTGAAAAAATATAAACTTTGCTTTTCCACCAGCGCCGCCTTGTTGACCACCAACTCGTCGGTAAGGGCATACAGCAGGTCCAATCCTTTCGAATCCTTACCTCCTAACAGCAAGGTATCCTTCTGCAAACGATGGGCTTCGGCATTCCGGGCCAGTTCGAAAACAATATGCACACGGTCGGGAATGGCCTCCCGTTCCTGCAAACGCAGAATATCGCGGTAGTAAAAGGTAAGGTGCCGGTCGGTCATCGCATTCATATCCGACTGATGATAGCGGCGGAAAAGCAATGCAAATGCAAGGAATAGCGCAATATGCGGCGGATGGTCGCTGCGGCCATTCAATGCCTGCTGAAACACCTTTTGGGCTTTGGCAACAATGATGGACAATATCTTGAAAAACCGCAGGAACAATTGCCAGAGCGCGTCGCGGTCCTGGGCATCGAGATCGGGATGGAAATCAATGCAGTTAAAATCATCGGGAGTAAGTCCCCAGGCTTTCCGGCACGGTGAATCCCCGAAGAAAACCTGGTAGCGTTCGATCAACTCATCGGCCGGCTTGGGAACAGTCCCCTCGTTGGCTGTTTTATGGTATTGAATTAATTTTTCAAGAGGTGTGCCCGAATTGAGCACGCCATTGAATGCCAGCTTCTCACGGATCAATGCGCATACCTCCGTTTTCAGCGGGTGTGTAGCGGGCAACGATTCGCAAATCTCCTGGATCTTCATTGCCAAACCAAATATCTCTGTCACCAGATACGGAAGGTATTTCCCTGATGCTTTTTCGCAAGTTGTCTTTTCCTCTGCCCGTTTTTCCGCCTTGCATTCCCGGATGAATGCCAGCTCCGCATTCCGGTAGCGCACGCGGTATTCGTTCAGGTCAGTGGCAGCAACGATTGCGAGCAGTGGGGTTGCGTCATTCTTCCAGAAACACGCCCAGTCGCCGTCGGGTTGGTCGTTTTCATTCCAGTACCGGACCTGCTTTGCGTAAGTGCCTGCGAAGGCGAGCAAGTCGGCCATATTCCGGCTATCCAGTACCAACTGGCCCGGAATAAGAGCTTTCAATAGCCGCTCCCGCTGCGCAGTGCCATTGCGTTCGAGCGGATGGATGGAATTATCGTTCATAACCATGGCTCGTTGGTTTAAATATCGACATTAGTGCCCTCCTGGTAATAATAGGGGTACACTTTGTTAAAGCGCGTGTTGGTGCTGCGGATGGTGTAGCTTACCAGGATATCGAGCCTCCCTTCGAGTTCCAGCGCGTTGATATCCAGCCTGTCGAGCTTGATCCGTGGCTCGTGGACCTGAATGCCTTCTTTCAGCATTTCTTCCAGCAGCGACAGCAACGAGGTGTTGATCGCCGCGTATACATAGTTTTCAAGACTGCAACCATAATCCGGCGTAATGCGCCGCTCGCGGAGGCTCGTACTGAACAGGATCTGAAGACTTTGCCAGATATCCTCTTCATCAGAGACCATCAGGGCATTGCAGTCCTGCTTCGAAAACTGCGGCGGAAAGGACCAGCCGGTTCCCAGGAAGCTCTTGCGCTCCGGCGCGGTGTATAATGCATTGGTTTCCATACGATACTGTTTATTCAATCTCCGATAAATACATTAGGCGAACCCGAAGCGATCTGGCCGCCGTGTGCGGTGGTGTCCAGTTGTCGCGCGGCTGGTTTTCCATTAAAAAACACGGTTCCCGAACCTTTGGCAACCATATTAGGGCTGCCTGGGCAAACGCATTGGTCCTGCGCTGTAATTGCCTGCTGCCCATTCACAAACACGGTCCGCATACCCGTAACCACCATATTCCCACCCACGTGGATGCCCGTCCCCGACTCCATCGGCGCGGGACACTGGTGCATATCGCATATTCTGGCTGCGGGGTTTGCTGGCATGGGTTTGAAGGTTTTTGGGGTTTTCTAAACCGGGTCGTTGAGCCTTATCTGACTGCCATTAATCTTCACTTTCCCGGCCGCTTTGAGGGTAATGTCACCTGCGCTGCTGAACTCAATCCCTGACGAGGTAAGTTTGATAAATGTCTGCTGGTCTTTGTGCCGTATCTCCACATTACTGTCTTTTTCACTTAGCTTGACGGCATAACCTTCTTTGGTAGAAAGTTCAATGCTTTTCTTATCGTCGTCGAAGACGATTTTCATGCCGTTTTTGGCAAAAATCCCTTTTTCAAAATTGTCTTTGGTTGATTTAATGGGTGCTGTATTCTTGGCATTGTGCGCCGAACCGAGGACAATGGCATCATTGGGATCATTATTGATAAACCCTAATATGACCTCGTCATTTACTTCCGGACGAAAAACAAAACCGCGCTCTTTACCGGCTGTTACCGTCGCAATCCTCGCCCAGATGCCTTCCTTGCTGCTTCCCTTCTGCTCGCCAATCCAGGGAATCTGCACCTTCACACGGCCATGTCCGGGCGACTCATCACCTTCGATCTGCGTAACTGTCCCGATCTGTAAACCTGGCACTGCTGCAAACAATCCGCTGGCTTGTGGTGCCTGCACATGCGGTGCGCTGTCACCCAATGTCTTGATGGACAACCCAAACTGAATGTCGGTTTGCCAGGTGCCGCTGAAAACCTGGTGCACCACACCGGTGATCAAATGCGAACCGTTGAACCGGCTGGCGGTCTTTTTAAGTTCGATAGTTTGTGCTGTTTTGAAATTTTTGCCGCGCACCCGCACTCTCCCTCGCACTTGCGAGAGCTCGCCACGCATTTTGCACGCCTTCGCCCACGTACTCAGCTCCGCAGTCTCCATTTCGCCTCCATGGTACAGGACAGGCTTTTGGCTTTTGAACAACACGTCAGGAAAATGATGCTTATCATCATCCAGGCCCAAGTCGATCCCTAACGCGTCGCCCACGGCCGATGCCAGCCCGGCTGCGGCACCAGCCAATCCACCTGATGCGCCCGCCGCGCCGCCGCCCGAATTGCCGGAGCCCTGCTCCTGCGCCACTTTTTGTTGGGTATGGTCCCAGGTAGCTGTGGTGACGTCGGGGAAATGCGTCCTGACATCCATTTCGGCTTCGAAATTGATAATCTCATCACCCCATGACACCGAATAATCGGCTTTGGCGCCTTTTTCCGGCTTGATTACGCTAACTTTTCCGCTATCCACTACCACAACCAACCCGTTCGCTTCGGCGCGCAAAACGAGGAAATCCCAGTCGGTACAGTTGTACTGGACGAGCTCCGGATGTTTGTAGTCGGTCGTTGCGAGCTTGCCCACGCTTACGCCGCTGTCTTTATAGTTTTCGATTAATTGGCGGAACACGTCCGTATCTTTCGTTTGCTCATAGTACCTGCTTTGCCGCACCATAGTCATTACCACGGCGGCATCCTTGCATTCAAGCTCCATGACCGACGGTTTTCCGGCATAGGCATTGATGCAATGCCGGATTACAATGCCTTTGAATACGCTTTCGGTTTTGTTCTGATAGCCGAGCAGGATATCTGCTTTTTTGCCCGGCACAAAGTTGGCCGAGCCACTTTTAGAAAAACTGCCCTTTTCGACAGAACCATCGGCGACGATCAGCTTGGCGGTCGGGATGCGGTTCACCTCATTATAAATGGACAACGACGAAAGGCCCCCCGGTTTTTGGGTAACGTCCTTTCCATCCATCTTCAAGGTAACGCTCACGTTGTGCGTGGGCTGCTCCGTAGCTTTATCAATGGCCGATTTTACTGTATCCAGAACACTCATTGGGTTCAGTATTAAATATTTAAAATAAAAACTATCCTTCCAGCGGCGGTAATATCATTTCGCTGCCTACCCTCAGTTTCCTGAAATTTGTCAGCCCGTTGACCTTGGCAACTTCGAGGTAATAATCCGGCGATTCGTAGGCTTCCTGGCACAAAGTCAGGATGTTATCACTCGCTTTGACGGTCCGTTTTCTGGTCAGATCGGGCGACAGCAGCGACATGGCCGCGGCTGCGATATTGGGCATTTTGAATTCCAGCAGTTTCAGGTTCACTTCTACCCGAAGCGGCAAACCGGATCTGTGGAATAGCGTGAAAGTTTGGGTCATATCTTGCAAAACGCCCATAAACACCAGCTTGCCCCAATTGACGACGATAAACGGCGGTCGATGGGATTCGTCCTGGATACCATAAACAACCAATTGCAACTGAGCCAGTTTTGCCGTCACGAATGCCAGTTGGGCGTCCGGACCGGCGGCAATGAATGCCTGCGAAATGGCGTCGATAGCAGGCTGCTGTACGGGCACTACGCCGGTGCCGTCGATCGTGAATTTGAGGTCCAGCACTTCCGGCTCAATCTGGCTGAACTGCGAAACGGTCTTTTGCTTGCTGCCACCGAGCTCCGGCGGACATATATGCTTGATCTTGAACGTCCGCTGGTAACTTTCAGGGTTAATAGGCAACTCGAATATCCCGCCCGCGAGCGATTGCAGCACGGAGCTGGCAATCGCCAGCGGAGAGCCGGTGTCGAGGTGTACCGATGCAATGCGGAGCTTGTTTACATAGGGTGTTTCCATGATCAACGTTCAATTCGTCGTTCCAAAATGGCCAGGACCTGCCTCACGCAGGCTTCGATCACATCCTCGTTCGCGCCCTCGACCGTGTCGGATTGGCCGCATTCCTTGGATGATTTGTCTTTGCTACCCGTGGCGTCGCCTTTCGGCTGCTGATTAAAACTGGCCCGGATTACTAATTCTTTGATTTCTACCATTGCGTTGCGTTGCGTTCCGTTCCGTTCCGTTCTACCTACATGAAGTGCCTGACGGCACTGGTTTTGTTCTGCGCTGTTGTTGGTGTTGTCATCAACAACTGATAACCAACATGATTGCCGCCATTTCCGCCGTTATTCCGGAAATGTTTTCGTGAAATACCGGTATTGGATTTCGATACTCTCGATGGCCAGCTCGCTATTCATCGCGTTGAATGATGACAATGACCATTTCACCGGATAGGCATGTGACAAATGCCACGAAACAAGCGGATTGTTCAGCGAATCTTCGATGCCGGGGTCGAGGAGGGCAATATCCAGGTCTTTCGGACTGAATGAAAACTCTTCGATCGCCTCGCGGCACCATGTCAGCAGCGATGAGCTCACTTTTAACCCTCTTTTCAAAATCAGTTTATCAGAGGTCGTTCTGACCGGCAACTGATGGATAAACCGGTTTTGTCCGCCTTCTTTCACCGCAAGGGTTTCAAGCGTCATGGCTAATCCCGATACTTCCTGAAAATCCGCTTCGGCATCCGGAAAACCCTTGATACTCACTTTGAACAAAAAGCCGATTGGAGGATAAAAAGCCATGATCAGTTGCTATATGTAGTTGACAGTCAGACCTTCATGAACCAGCTCGATGGTATCGATCGCGACTTCGTTGCCATCGGCTTTGAGGTCGCTGAAATGCACTTTGATCGGGAACGCATTCTGCAACGTCCAGGAAACCACTTCAGTGGCGGCTTCGTCCATGAGGGTGACGGTTACTGTGCGGCGGTAGGTTCTGCGTTTTACGACGGCTTTGTCGTTCGCTTTTTCGCCACCGTCGATCCAGTCGTAAAAATCGCTTAACCCCTTGAACACCCCGCGTTTGAGGGTAACATTGCTGAATTTGCGTATTCCGGGCATTTTTCTTTTGGATAAATTAATATCCATGCCGTCGCGGTATTCGATCGGATCTATCTGATAGTCCAGGCCGGTTACTTCTGTAAAACCGATTTCGGCTTCCTTGGACAGGTTTTCCCATTTTACCTTAAAACGGAACTTTGGTATCGGATAAAAAATAGTATCTGCCATAACCATTTGATTTTAAATTAAATACAACAAAACACTACGCCGCGTTGGCCTGGAACTTATGTTCATAGCGGAGGATGATAAACTCAGCCGGACGCGCCACCCGCAGCTTGATCTCGACGATCATCCTGCCTTCCAGAATATCGACGTCCGTCATTGTTTCGGGGAGGCCGACGTTCACCTGGAATGCCTCGTTAGTAGTATTGCCAAACAGTCCGCCTGCCTTCCATATTTCAATCAGGAAATTGCCGATCATAGCTTTCACTTTGATCCACGTATCACGGGTATTAGGCGCAAAAACAAAGTCCTGCATAGCCTGTCCCACCGAGTCTTCAATGAAGCAAAAAGTGCGTCTCACCGAAATGTAGCGCCATTCCAGGTCGTTGCCGGCCAATGTGCGGGCACCAAACACCAGGATTCCCTTTCCTTCGTAAGCTCTGATCGCATTCACCGATTTACCGGAGCTAGCATCCACATTCAGGTCGGCGTGAAAGTCGTCGTCCACATCCACGGTGGGTGAAATGACAGCCGCCAGACCTGCATTGGCAGGAGCTTTCCATACACCTTGTGTGGCGTCGGTCTGCACCATCAGCCCCGCAATGGCCGGACTCGGCGGCATAACCACCGGCAAATCCTGCACTGCTTCACGGATCCTGTTGTAAAACAGGTTGTTATTGGTTTTAACGGTCGCTAATTGTTTGAAAGAATAATCTGCATTCGCGACAGGTTTAGCCTTTTCAGCATCAACAAGGCCGGTATAGGCTGTTTTCTTGGCATCCGCCGCTTGCTGGTCCGTGGTAACTTTCGCCGTAGCCGCAGTTACCAGCGTATCAATCGCTGTTTTGACGGCGGCGGCATCCGCAGCGCCAAATGCGCCGGCGATATCATCTGGCCATTCTGTGATCTTGTATTCTTTTTTTACAACCGTCAATGTCGCGTCCGATAATGCTTCCGGGGTAATGGCCGGGGTTGCGGTTACCAGCTGGTCGACCGTTGTTTTGGTGAGTTTAAGCATTGCCTCATTTTTAACGGACGCCCTGGCCGTGTTGTTTGCTGCATTGAATGCATCGAGCGCGTCGCTGACAGGCTTGATAGCATCGCTTAATCTGCCGTTTTTCCGGTGGAAACGTACTTCCACTCCCTGATCATCGAATTTGTAATCGAGCGTGGTGGCGAGCATTGGGTAATAGGCTGCGGCGTATTTCTGGTTGATACTTTGCGGTACTTTTGAGCGGAAATTGGCTGTGACCTTCGCATTGTCATTCTCCTCGTCATTCACATCCAGGATCAGCACACGGTTTTTCATCTTGTCGCAATGCTGTAATGCCGCGGCAGTGATCACACCGTAATAATTATCACTGTTAACGTTTTTGACAGCGTCCGGAAACGACATTATCGTGATCTGACGCGCCTTTTTGGCCGCTTCAATGGCAGCCACCAGGCTGTTGGTATCCACCGTTCCGCCGCTCTGTTTCCCCGCCGAAATAATGAAAGCCGGGCCTCCGCCATTGGCATAATACAGTTGCATCGCGTAATGCATCCGGAATTTGAAATCGGCAATAGAGACGACCTTCACATCCGCGCGGGTCGTTTTCGGGTTGGCCGGGTCGCTTTCGTCAACGGTCTCGTCCAGGTCAATCGTGATCTGCTGGTTGGGTGAAGTACCGAACCAGTTTTCATAATCGCGCATATTACGCACACGGACGGGTTTTAGCGTAACGTCTTCCCCTTCCTTTTCAGCCTTTTCGGTGTAGCCTATAAAGCACGGAACTGCGCTCGGCACGGCGCCGATGGACGGTGGAAGCGTCGGAATTTCCTGCGTGATGACGCCGGGCATCCGGGTATCTGGTAATGCAGCCATAGTCAATT
Source organism: Dyadobacter sp. MSC1_007 (assembly GCF_023667495.1). Taxonomy (GTDB): domain Bacteria; phylum Bacteroidota; class Bacteroidia; order Cytophagales; family Spirosomataceae; genus Dyadobacter. Next base: position 72,498 of record NZ_JAMOZL010000006.1, on the reverse strand, counting down.
CGTTTAATTGTTTCAGGATTTATATGTTGTAATAAACAAGTGAAGTGTTTCCCCGTATGTTGATCGTACTGATGTCGGGCACGGGCAAACTTGCGAAATTGCTGACGCCATCGATCCCCAGTTTCACCGTGGGCGGGCGGTGCTGCATCAGCGGGACCGGTATATTGCTTTTAAATACAAATACATTTTCCACCGAATCAGGACTGCTTTCACGGATCTGCTGTACCATTTGTTTCAATTTCTCGTTCATATCCGCCTCTGCCAGCATTTGAAAGATAACCGGCGAGGGCGATTCAGTGTCACCGGTATGTCTTGCATAGGTAATCGTGATTTCGGAGGGATCCCCGTACTGGATTTTCTTGCTTTTGATATCGATCAGAACATAATCCCATTCGAGCAAACGATTATCTATATACGTATCTAAGTTCGAACCGGCTGCCATGTTACTATCCAGCCACAAATCGAGCATTCCAAAGAAAGGGCCGCTTTGCACAGCCTCGTCGCTGACCAGTATTTTTAAGGGTATTTCTCCGGCTAAACCCTTAGTCATTTCATAAAGGCCCGGCTGGCCGAGTCCTATTTCCACCACCTCCTGTTCAGCCGTTACCGTGATGCTTTTAGCGTCCACCCAACCACTGCCCGCCTGCAACCGCCGGAATTTGATTGCCGTCGTCTGGCCCTTCGGCACTTCCACCGTAAACTTTGAAGGTTTCAAAACGGGCAAAACATCGTCGGATGATAGTTTTGCCTGCCTGGTCAATGTTGTCTGCATTGTTCCGTCTTCTTTAAGATTGGTGAGATAGAACTGCCGCACCATCGGAGCGCCCGGGTCGCCGGATAACGGCACGGCGGTTACATTCCACAAAAGCGGATTATTCAGGTAAACCAAAAAAGACAGACAAACCGGAGCGGCAAACGGATATTCCGGTATTGGCCCTGACATTTGTTGCAAAACCGACGTACGGTCCCCGCTGTTTTTAAGGATCAATCCATTCTGCTCCAACACCGTTTTACAGGCAGCAGTTGGCACCAGCGTGAAGTCGCTGCTGCGCTTATTCTGATAATAAGCGTGCTGAAACAGGATTGAACACAGCTTGCGGTATTCAATACTTAGCATACGATAAGAAATTAGCAATCTTTTTTCCTACTGATCCAGATATTCCTTTGAATGGATGTTGGTGATTACATCAGCTCCGGCAAGCGGCGACTGCTGCACAAACAATAAACGCGCCTTGTAAATCACAGAAGGCATTGAATGCCCGCCGAGGACAGTCCATAAATTGTGTAAATTCTCAAACCCGATGTTATGCATGGAAAAAGTCAGCTTATAAGTATTGCTGAATTCGTCCGTGTAAATGATATTCTGGTTGGCCTGAAAAAATTGTAAAACCAGGCTCAGGTGCTTTAATGCTTCGGTGTACAATTTAAAGTTAGAGGAGAAGAGCAAATGCAGGTTCAGATAAAGGGCGGGCTTCTGAAAGATGGTGACAGATTGTTCCTGTCTGACTGGGTAGTTATTTTTAAGGCTGTTTTCTTCTTCGAGACTAATGAGGGTCAGTATCAACTTATCCAGCATGAGGTCATCGCTTTCCTGCTGCTTTTCGTGACGTGCGATATCAGCCAGTACAAGTACCTCAGATATACCTGAAATGCCTCCGTTAAGGACTGTTTTGGGTAACATCACAAAATCGTTGAAACGGGTAACGATTTCCTTTAGGCAGCTGTCTAACATAGCCTGACACGCTGATCGTGTATTTAAGATGTGGAGTTGATTACCTGTTTCAAATGTAGAAATATTTTTGAGTGATTTGTCAAAAAGCAAGTTTCACTTATTTATCGGTAATTACCATCTCAAAAACATCTTACTGATAAAAAAACGCATACACATTTTCCATAGGAAAATGTGTATGCGTATAGTTATAAACGTTGGTAACTTAATTAATCAATATTTCAGGCTCTTAAGATATGCGATAGACTGCGGCACCTGTTTCGCATAACTGGGACTTTCATCTTCAATGTAAAAGTGCTCAATACCCGACTTGCGTGCAGCTTTCAGCACAGCAGGAATGTCGATCTGGCCTGTTCCCAGTGCTACGTCGTTTTCGACCGGCGTGTTGCCCGACATATTGCCCGTTATGCCCTTTTTCAAATCTTTCATATGCATCAGCTTGAAACGGTCGGGGTACTTGCTGATGAGTGCGGCGGGATCGGCGCCGGGGAAAAATGTCCAGAGCATATCGAGCTCGAAGCTGACATATTTCGGGTCCGTTTTCTGGATAATATAATCCATCAGCGTGCCGTCGCCGTGTTTTTCAAATTCATAACCATGATTATGATAACAGAAAGTCAATCCAAATTCATCTTTCAATTGCTTACCAATTTTATTAAAGTCGGCCACGGTCTGCTCGGCCATTTCCAATGTAAACGGCCCTTTGTGAGGCACCCAGGCTACACGTACGAAACTCGCGCCCAAGGTTTTAGCGTTCTGCCCTACTTCCTGGGTTTTGTTCAGCGCATCGGCATAGCCTACCCCGAATGATGAACATTTGATGCCGCGTTCATCCAGCAGTTTGCGAAGCTCCGCCGCAGTTTTACCAAACAGGCTGGAAAATTCCATATCCTTGATATTAAGGCTCTTAATAGTATCCAGCGTAGCGGCTGCATCCTTGGAAAGGCTCGACCTGAATGTGTAAGATACCATTCCTGGCTGGCCTGGAAAAAGCGGCTTACCTTTCTGTGCCAGGGCCGGCGCGCCAAAGGCCAATGCTGCGAGGAGCGTCAAATGTTTAATTTTCATAAATGCATTTAGCTTTTTGATTTTGGGATAATACAAATATTTCTGTAAATTTTTAAAATACCCATATCCAGTCATGACGATACAAATACCGTCCCACCCCGCATTCACCGTTGCATTAAGTATGAATTTTCCGAAAGCCGCTTATTAGTTTTTAACATTTTCAATTTTCAATGAACCCGCTACTTCCGGACGATTCACAACTTTTAGACCGGCTTGGAAGTCACGATACTGCCGCATTTGAGGAAATATACCGTCGATACTGGAAACGGCTGTACGATTTCGCATGGAGCAAAACACGCGATACCGATGTGGCAGAGGAAATTGTCCAGGACCTTTTTGTTACGGTTTGGGAGAAAAGGGATTCGATGCACGTCAAAAACCTGCAAAGCTATCTGTTCACCGCCGTGCGCAACCGCGTGATCGATCATTTCAAGAATAAGGTATTCGCCGAACTCGACACCGTGGATTCGCCCACAGCGCCGGATTATCCGCTATTTCTTGACGAATTGGAAACCGCAATGCAAAGCGCCGTGGAGCGCCTTCCTGAAAAAACGAGGAAAATTTTCGTGCTTAACCGGTTCGAAGGCAACACCGTCAGGCAAATATCCTCAGAGCTGAATCTTCCCGAACGGACCGTCGAATACCACATTACCCAGGCACTGCGCACCCTGAAAATGCTTCTTAAAGACTTCATCGTCCTTTTTCTTACACTACTTAGCGCTGGTAAATTTTAAAGAATATTCCTCTTTAATCTGTCAATAGATATAATTATTCGAATAATTTATTTTTGCATTTGCGGTCATGGCCGCTTTTTCAGTCTTCTATCCAAATCATTCTTGCATTATGAACAAACACCATTTTCATCAATTGTTAAGCCGGTACCGCAGCGGGGAATGCACCGAACGGGAAGAAAGGCTGGTGAACCAATGGTTTGCATTGATTGACGATGACACATTAAACGCTCCTCAATCGGACATAGCCGAAAAGGAAGAACGCCTTTGGCATGCCATACAGTCAAAAACCAGGCTTGTTTCCGTACCTGAGGCCGATAATAAATATTGGCTCTTCAACTGGCGCTGGGCGGCAGCGGCCATTCTTGTACTGGCGGCCTGGGCTGGATACCAGATGATGCATTTGTCCGGCAAGAACGGTACGCATATTGCGGGAGTTTCAGGGAAGCTGATAAGCCAGATGAACACCTCCGCAACGCCAATGCTTGTGAAGTTGCCAGACGGCACCCAAGTGACCATTCAACCGCAAAGCAGCATCGAATATCCAGCGGAATTTCAGTCTGATAAAAGAGAGATATTACTGCAAGGAAAGGCATTCTTCGAGGTAGTTCGGGACGAGCGGAAGCCGTTTCTCGTCCATACTGGCGAGATCACGACCAAGGTCCTCGGCACGAGCTTCTGGATAGACCAGCCAGCGGCCGGAAATGCAGTGGAAGTGTCAGTTGTGACAGGTAAAGTATCTGTTTTTCAAAAGGATAAAGAAAAAGAAGCCGAATCCGGCGATATTATGAGCGGCGTAGTGCTGAGCCGTAACCAGAAGGTGAAATATACGCCCGATAACAAGACATTCATCGCGATGCTGGTCGACCAGCCGGTTGCTCAGGCCGCCTACAAAAATGCATTCGTATTCGATGACGCCCGTCTGCCGCAGGTCACCAAAATGCTCGAAAAAGCATACGGTATCGAGGTTGTACTGGAAAATAAAGCTTTGAAAAACTGCCTTTTTACAGCCGATATCAACAAAGAACCCATGTTCACTCAACTGGACCTGATCAGCGCCGCTTTGAATGCGAGCTATGAAGTTCATGGAACAAAAGTATATCTGAATGGCAAAGGCTGTCCATAACATTACTATTCCTACTCCACCCCTTACACAAACGCTTTACTATCACCCCTAAACCTTTAACTATTTCCTAAACCCTTAAATTTTTGAATACTAAAACCGAAACCTTGATGTAGCAGAATGCACAAAAAAAGAGCCGAACGTGTTGCGACCACCTTCGACTCTTTGTGTTTTCCCTTTCTGAACCTGGCCAGGCCCTCATCTGCGAAGATGAACGAGAGGAGTTTGTCAAATTTTTCCTGAAAACTTAACAAAACGCCCAAAATTAATGAAAAAACCGATACTTCTTCATCCTCTGCTGAGATTGATTATGAGGATAACTATACTACATTCACTGTTGATCGGCGTGGGCATTTCGCTCGGGTTCGCGCGGGAAGTGCGTACGCAAGACCTGCTCGACCATTCGGTTTCGGTGAAGGCCGACAATATGGAAATCCGGAAGGTTTTGAACAAAATAGAGCAGATTGCACAGGTCCGCTTTGTTTATAGCTCCAACACCATCCAGGCCGACCGGAAAGTAAGCATTTCGGCAACAGACAAAAAGCTGTCGGAAGTGCTGGATCTGGTCTTGCGGCCACATAATATCTCCTACCGGCTCGTAGGCGGACAGATACTGCTGCAACCGGGAAACGGACCGGGGCCGGAAGCGCCCCCAAAGCAGGAACAGCAGATAACGGGGCGCGTTACCGATGAAACCGGCGGCGGACTGCCGGGCGTGAGTGTGGTTGAGAAAGGCACGCAGCGCGGTACGGTAACCGACACCGACGGCAAATTCACGATCAACATATCCGGGGCGGAATCCATATTGGTTTTCTCTTTCGTCGGGTACGTATCTCAGGAAATCACTGCGGGCAATCAAAGTATGGTTGATGTTTCCATGAAAGTGGATAGCAAATCGCTGAACGAGATCGTCGTGGTGGGTTATGGTTCATTGAAAAAAGCTGACCTCACCGGCGCGGTGGCCACTATTTCACCCGATAAACTGAAAGGCAAAGCATCGGTTTCGTACGGAGAAGCATTGGTGGGCCAGATGGCCGGTGTGCAGGTTCAGCAAACCAACGGCGCACCGGGCGGCGAAGGCCTCAGCATCAGGATCCGGGGAACCGGTTCCATTTCGGCCAGCAGTTCACCGCTTTACGTCATCGACGGCTACCCGATCGACAGCAGCGCGTTTTCGCTCGTCAACAGCTCCGACATCGAAAGCATTCAGGTTTTGAAAGATGCTTCATCGACAGCGATCTATGGGTCCAGGGGAGCGAATGGCGTGGTGATCATCACAACCAAAAAAGGAACCGCAGGCGCACCTGTCGTTTCATTTAACACTTTCTTTGGTATGCAGCAGGTCGCCCGCAAGATCGACATGATGAATACGAAAGAATACATCGAATTCTTCAAGGACGGCCATAACCAAGCCTGGCTCGACCGCACACCGATGGCCGGCGACCCGCCGCATACCATCCACGACAGCAACGAAATGCGGTCGAAATACACCAATTCCAATTTTTACATTATTCCCGAAAGCTTCAATGATCCTTCCAAGTTCCCGGATATCAACTGGCAGGACGAAATATTCCGCACTGCGTCGACCCAGAAACATGAGCTTTCTGTCAACGGAGGTTCGGAAAAGGTAAGGTATGCTGTTTCTGGAAGTTATACCAACCAGCAGGGAATCCTGATCAATACTGATTTTAAAAGATATAATCTCAGGACAAACCTGACCGCGAATGTCACTAAAAAGCTCGAAGTGGGCGTCGCGGTAAGCTCCTATTATGCTGAAAACAATGATCTCGCGAATGGTAAGGACAGCCCGTTGGCATATGCATTGTATTTACCTCCTATTTACCCATTGCGCAATGCCGACGGCACTTATGGCTCGCAGGTAAGGAACCCCGAGATCTGGGCCGGGGATGTAGCCAACCCGGTGAGCATTGCAGAGAATGTGACGAACTTTACCAAAAAGAACGCGGTCATCGCTTCGGCCTATGCTGAATATGAGATCGTCGAAGGCCTGAAATACCGGATCAGTCTCAACGGAACGCTGGAAAACAAGCGTCTGAAATACTATCAGCCTTCTTTCGTGGATACTGATGGCTCCCGCGCACCACGCATTGCCAACGCCCGCAGCGAAACCTGGCTGGGTGGTAACTGGCTGAACGAGCACACGTTGACCTACTCCAAAACCATTGCCCAAAAGCACAGTTTCAGCCTGCTGGCGGGTTACACTGCTCAAAAATCGTTCGGCGAATACAACCAGTTGCGTGCCCAGAACTTCCCGAACGACGCCGTCCGCACATTGAGCGCGGGCCAGATCGTAGGCGGAACAAGTACCGAATACCGCAATTCGCTGATCTCCTACCTCAGCAGGCTGACCTATTCCTATGATGATAAATACCTGTTTTCGGCCAGCATCCGCCGCGACGGTTCGTCACGCTTCGGGTCGGAGAACAAATGGGGAACGTTTCCGTCTGTATCGGCCGGCTGGCGTGTGAGCAGCGAGCCTTTTATGCAGAACGTAAGCCAGGTGAGTGACCTCAAAATCCGTGGTAGCTGGGGACTGGTGGGTAACAACAAAATCGGCAATTACGACGCTATTGCCCGGACAGGGATCAACTATTATCCTTTGAACAACACCTTGGTGAATGCCGTGAACCCATTGAATTATCCAAACCCTTACCTGGGCTGGGAGAAAACGATGCAATGGAACCTGGGTCTTGAAATAGGCTTGCTGCGCGACCGTATCCGCCTGGAAGCTGATTTTTACAACAGTAAGTCGGTGGATTTGCTCCTGGACGTTCCCGTCCCCACCATCAGCGGCTATGCCAGCCAGTTGCAGAACATTGGCAAAGTGCAAAACAAGGGTATGGAATTCCTCGTGCGGACCCGTAATACGACGAATGCATTCAAATGGTCGTCCGATTTCAATATTTCGTTCAACCGTAACAAGGTGCTTGCCCTTGGGCCGGATTCACGTCCGATTTACGCAGGTGCTGCAAATGCAAACAATACATTCATTACCACTGTCGGCCAGCCTATTGCTTCTTATTTTGGATATCAATATGATGGGGTATTTAAAAATCAGGCCGAACTGGACGCTGCGCCGCATTTGGTAAACGACCGTCCGGGTGATCCGCGCTATGTGGACGTGAACAAGGATGGCCAGATCAGTGCTGCTGACAAAACCTTTTTGGGAAGCAACCAGCCTAAGTTTATTTATGGTTTCGGAAATGATTTTTCTTACAAACGCTTCGATCTCAATATTCAGCTGACCGGCTCGCAAGGTGCCAAACTTTTCAGCTTTTTTAACCGGATGATCGGCATTTACCATGGTGACCGCAACGGTCGTGCCAAACTGAAAGACCGCTGGCGCTCCGAAGAAGAGCCCGGTTCAGGTGATATCCTGCGTGCCAACCGCGATCCGAAAGGCTTGCAGAAAGAGCCTTCCAGTTATTGGGTAGAAAACGGCTCGTTTCTGCGTGTACGCAACGTTTCGGTTGCATATACTTTCGACAACCAGCTGTTGCAGCGCATCAAAGTACGCTCGCTGCGCTTGTATGTTACCGGACAAAACCTGTACACCTTCACAAAATACCCCGGTTTCGACCCCGAAACCAGCAGTGAGGGCACCGGGCTATCACGAGGAGGCGATTACCTCGGTTACCCGGCAGCGAGAACCGTCATTGCAGGCCTGAACGTAACATTCTGATCATTCCCGTTAAAATTCATTCCCATGAAAAGATATATTTTAGCCACCTTTCTAATCGCCTCGTCACTGTCGTGCAAGGAAGATTTTATCGACCTGCAACCCATTTCCGATATGAATGCCGGTAATTTTTACAAAACCGAGCAGGATATGAACCAGGCTGTCATGTCCCCGTATTCGTCATTAAGGGACCTTTATAATCAGCTTTACATTTACACCGGCGAAATCCGCTCCGACAATACCACGTTTTCGTGGGTGCCGGGGAGTTCAAAGGATATGACGTCTATTGATAATTTTGGCGACGTGTTGTTGTCGGACAATCAGAATATCCTCAATCTCTGGAACCGCAGCTACGTGACCATTCTTCGAAGCAATATCGTCCTCGACAAAATCGACGCGGTTACGTTCCGGGATGAGAAAGTGAAATCGCAATACAAAGCGGAAGCCCGTTTTTTACGCGCATTGGTGTATTTCTGGTTGGTAAGGGTTTATGGCGATGTTCCAAAAGTGGATAAACAACTGTCCGTACAGGAAGCTTACACCCTTGGCCGGACGTCAACTGAGGAAATTTACAATTTCATTGTGGAAGATCTGAAATTTGCCGAAGACAATCTCCCTGCCAGTTACGCAACGGCAGACAAAGGCCGCGTAACGATGGGCGGTGCCAAAGCAATGCTGGCCAAAGTTTACATGACCATGGCCGGTTACCCGCTCAAAAAAGGCGCTTCGCATTATGCATTGGCAGAAGCAAAAGCCCTGGAAGTGATCAATAATCCGCTATACTCGCTGGTACCGGATTACAAATCGATTTTTGATGTCAAGAATGAAAACAATGCGGAATCGCTTTTTGAGGTGCAGTATAAAAAAGGAGGCCCCGTTCCGATCATTACCGGAAGCCCTTGGAGCAATGATTTCGCCCCTCGTTTTTCCAATAAAGAAGTAATTCCGGTTGGTGATAAATCGGGTTTCAATGCCCCTACTCCTTCCATGTCCGCCGCCTATGAAAAGGGTGACCCGCGGAAGGCGATCTCGATGGCGGATGGCTATGTTTCGGACCCTGGCGGGAAGCAGATCAATGAAAAATATGTCAGGAAATATTATGACGTGTCGTTTTCGGTGGCCCCCGACAATGATAACAACTGGATCGAATTGCGCCTGGCCGACATTTACCTGCTGTACAGCGAAGCACTCGTGCGACAGGGCAAACAGCAATCCACAGCCCTTCTTTATCTGAATAAAATCCGGCAACGCGCACGCAACAGCGCCGGAGCGGGCGCAGGCGCACTACCCGATTACGCCCCTTTCACATCCGACGCAGATTTCCTGCTCGCCATTGAAAAGGAGCGCCGCGTGGAACTCGCATTCGAAAACCACCGCTGGTTCGACCTCGTGCGCACGGAACGCGCGAAGGCCGTAATGAGCCAGGAACAAAAAGAGCAAAATGGCTTTAATCCGACAACATGGAGCGATAACATGCTTCTGTTTCCGATCCCGTTACAGGTGATCCAATCTAATCCCGAAAAAATCAGGCAAAACCCAGGTTACTAATGTTTACACAAATTAAAATGAAACGTGTGCTGGCAGGCGGACTGCTGGCCTGGATGCTGGTCCCGGCCGCCGCCTTCGCCCAAAAAGCGAACACACTCACTCCGGAAGAAAAGAAAGAAGGCTGGGTACTGCTATTTGATGGCACCACTTCAAATGGTTGGAAAACAACCGCAGGAACACCCGTTCCGGCCGGGTGGGAAGTCAAAGACGGCACATTAACCGCGAAAAAAGGTGGTAAGGGGGGCGATATCGTCAGTGAAAAAGAATTTTCAGACTTTGACCTGATGGCCGATTTCAATCTGGAACCGGAAGGCAACAGTGGCTTGAAATACTTTTTTACCAAATATGAAAAAGGCGGCAACCTGGGATTTGAATACCAGATTCTCGACGATAAACTCGCCGAAGATAACAAGAAGGCCAACCACCTCACGGGCTCGTTTTACGACGTGATGCAACCCGATGAATCCAAAAAGAAAGTGAATGCACCCGGACAATGGAACACCCTGCGGATCGTCGCCAAAGGTCAAAAAGTGGAGCATTATCTCAACGGCATCAAAATCCTTGAATTTACGCGCAGCGGAAAGGTATATACTGACGCTGTGGCACTTAGTAAATTCAATAAGGCCGTTCCTGCATTCGGGTCGGTCGGTAAGGGACATATCCTGTTACAAGAGCACGGTGCGCAGGTTTCATTCAAAAACATTAAAATCAAAGCATTATAAGTCATGCCAAACAGACGTGAATTTTTAAAAAGTGCCGCCGCAGGTTCAGTAGGAATCGCTATCGGCGGGACCGCGACGGGTTTCAGTGCCAAAAGTTATAACCGCATTATCGGAGCAAACGACCTGATCCGCGTTGCGACAATCGGTGTCAACAGTCGTGGTAAAAGCATGAGCGGGACATTTGCAGGGCAGAAGAATGCAGAAGTCGGTATTGTATGCGACGTAGATGAGCGGGCGATCCCGAAGGCGATACAGGCAGTAATGGACGCCAAACAGACAGAAAAACCGAAATCCGAGAAAGACTGCCGCAAGGTGCTTGAAGATAAAACCATAGACGCTATATATATCGCGACACCCGACCACTGGCACGCCCCGCTGACAATCATGGGTTGCCAGGCGGGCAAGCATGTGTACGTCGAAAAGCCATTGAGCCACAATCCCCGCGAGGGCGAATTGGCCATTGAAGCTGCACGCAAGCATAAGCGCGTGGTGCAAATGGGCGCACAGCGCAGGTCCGCTCCCGTGCTCACGGAAGGCATCACGCAGTTGCACCAGGGCATTATCGGACGCGTTTACATGGCCAAAACCTGGTATACCAACAAGCGAAAAGCCACTTATCTGAAACCAGGCACGGTTCCTTCCTGGCTGGATTACGAACTATGGCAAGGCCCCGCACCGCGTATGCCCTACAAAGAGGGACTTATCCATTACGACTGGCATTGGTTTTGGCACTGGGGCACCGGGGAAGCGCTCAACAATGGCACACATGAAGTGGATGTAGCGCGCTGGGGCCTTGGGGTCGACTTCCCTACCCGTGTAAGCTCCATCGGCGGTCGTTATGAATTCAAGGATGATTGGGAAACACCGGACACACAAGTAATTGCTATGGATTATCCCGGCCGTATTTCGCTGGTTTGGGAGTCCAGAAGTTCCAATGGCCGTAAGATCGAAGGTCTGGACAGAGGTATTATTTTCTATGGTGAAAATGGCAGTCTGGATACCGGCGGAGATAGTTACAAAGTCTACGATCTTGATGGAAAACTCATTAAAGAAGTTAACTCACCCACCGAAGAGGCTGGCATGCAGGGCCGTAACCTGGCCAGCCCTAGCCTGGGCATGGATAACCTCCACGTAGCCGATTTCCTGGACGCCATCCGCAACAACCGCAAACCAAACTGTGACGTAGAACTGGGTTTCAAAAGCGTAGTAGCAATGCAACTAGGCAACATCGCCTGGCGCGTAGGCCGCGACCTGAAAATCGACGCAAAAAACGGGCACATTATTGGAGACAAGGAAGCAGAAAAATTGTGGTCGAGGGAGTATGCGAAAGGTTGGGAGGTGGTGGTTTAATGAGTGAATTTTGAATGAGTGAATGAGTGAATAAATTTTGGAGGAAAGGAGGAAGGAGGAAAGGATGATTTATTGGAGAAAGTAAACCCTTCCCTTCGTCCCTTCCTCCTTTTTCCCCTTCCTCCCCCATTCACTCATTCACTCATTCCCCGTTCCACGGCGGCTCATTCGCTCATTGAAAAGATCGCTTCCGCGTACCGCTTGCCTAGTTCTCTGGCCGATTTGGTGTCGAAATGGGTGTCGTCGCCTTTGTGGGTGAGGCCGGAGGCGGATGCGAGGGCTGTGTTTTTGTGGGTTTTGGCGTAATCGGTTATGATCTGGTTGATGGTTGCAGCATCGGCATGCGCTGCAACATAAAAATCTCCGATCGTACCGATTACAAGCGGGACGTTTTTGGTATGGGTATCTTTTCTTAATCTTTCAAAAAATGCCTCCAATTTGCGCGCGTAAGCGTCTTTCTTTTCCAGTGAACTATCGGATTCGCCCTGGTGCCAGATGATGCCTTTGATTGTGCCGTGTTTTTGCGCTTCCTTCACCCTTTCGAGCATTTCATCGTAGGCGTAAATGCCGGTTTGTCCGTGCTTTGCTCCGGGTTGCCAGTCGTCGATGGCGCTACCTCCTACCGCGCAGGGAATCAGGCCAATGGTACGATCCGGATTTTTCGCCAGGATGGTTTGTGCAAATGTTAGCCCCGGCCCCACACCTACCACAGCTGGCTTATCGGAATGCAGGGGATCAGCGGCCATTTTCCATTCATTTTGCCTGTTAATCGCCCAGATATGCGGCGATTTTGGATTCGACGCTTCGTCCGTCTGTCCGCGCCCGGCCATGTTTGACTGTCCGATCAGAAGGTAGAGATCCATTTTGTCAGGAACGTTTTGGCCATTAGTTTCCGTAACAGTCCAAAGCATACTCATCAGTATTTGCAGGCTCCATGCAGCTATCGTATTTTTCATCTCAATTCTTCAAAAATATATTTTAAAAAAGGATTGTTAAATTGCCCCCTATATCCAATCATCAACAAATGCTCAGAAATCTCATTCAGCAAAAACCCTATATTCCCCTTGCTGCGGCCAGCCTTATCATAGCATTGATTGCATGGCTTCGAAAAGACTACATTGTCGATTTGCAGTATTACGACACCTACTATATTGTTCCGGTTTATCTTCTTGCCGCTTTATGTGCAATGATTATGCTGATATCCAGCTTGCTATATTGGTTTAGTCGCATGCGACCCGGGATTGTCCAACTAACGACGTTACACGTTCTGGGAACGATTGCGATTGCATTGTACCTGACCACCGCAATGGGCACACCAGCTAATGCAGCGGCGGCCGATATTCCAATGTCTATTGGCGATTACCGCTTGCTGCAAGATCTTAATTTTCGAATGTTGGCGATCCTGGTCATATTGGGTGTCTTGCAATTATTATTAGTCGTCAATATCGCCATCAAGCTGGTCCGTCGTTAGCCCATTATCACCGATTCAACCGATCAAGAAACTTCAACGCGTGGTCGACATCAGGGATGTTACGGTCCCAGTTGCCTTCGCGTTCGATATACACGTAGCCGTCGAAACGTTGGCGTTTCAACTCGGCGACGATTGCGGGATAATCAAGCACGCCGGTGCCGACCATCACGTCGTTTGCTTTGAGGTTACCGGCAGCATCCAGGTCTTTAACGTGGAGACAAACGATCTTTCCTTCCAGCATTTTCAGGCATTTCACCGGATCCAGCCCGCTCCTTACCCAATGGCCCAGATCGGCGCAAGCGCGGAAATGAGGCCGGTCTTTCATCGCCATCAGTACCGAATCCGGGTGCCAGAAATAGCTTGAACCCTTCGCATGTTCATGAATAGCAATCTTGACGCGGTATTCGGCGGCCAGTTTTTCTATGGCGTCCCAATGCTGCTTTTGCGGTTCCCCGGTCAGGAATTCCAGACCCATTTTTTTAGCAAATACAAAATTGGCTTTCCAGTCCTCTTCGGTTTTCCCATCGGCATAAAGCGACCTCATTTTCAAGCCCCTTTTATCCAGCATACCTTTCATTTTCGCAATTTCCTCGTCATTCAATGCAGGAATGGAGTGCCCGTTGAAACCTTCGCCCAGTTTATGAAAGAAGAAGCCTTCGACATAATTCGCATTGATACTGTCGGCCATATCCAGCGCCTTTTCGAAGGAAAAGCGGTTGAAGGAATAAAGCGCAACCCCAGTCTTCCATTTAAGGCTGCCGCCGGGGCGGCCTTCCGCGGGGCCTCCTGCCGGGCCTCCGTCTGTGGTTCCAGCACGATTATCTTGGCGAAAACTAAACAGTAAAGCCGCTGCGGCTATCATCACAAAACCTACAAATACCAGTAACCCGCTCTTTTTCATACTTTTATCGTTGCTATTTCAAATAAGTTTATCCGGCGTAATGGGTAGTTGGCGAATGCGCTTGCCCGTGGCGTGAAAAACCGCATTGGCAACCGCCGCTGCAACACCCACAATGGCTATCTCACCCAGGCCTTTTGAGCCAATGGGATTGACGTGTACATCTGGCTTGTCGATGTAATATACTTCAATGGGTGGGATATCCGCATGAACGGGGATGTGGTAACTGCTGAAATCGCTGGTGACATAGCGCCCGTATCGGTGGTCCATCGCCGATTCTTCCATCAAAGCCATCCCTATCCCACCTACAATGCCGCCGATAGACTGGCTTCGGGCTGTTTTGTAATTGATGATCGTACCCACATCCGCACAGGTAACCACGCGCGTCACATGAACTTCGCCGGTGAACGGGCTCACTTCCACTTCTACAAAATGACAACCAAAAGAATACATCGAATACTGGTCGCGCTCAGGACCGGATTTAGACTCGGCGCTGATTTCCAATTCATTACGGTGATGGTGTTTTAATATATCCCCAAAAGAAACACCGTTCGTATCAGCCATAGAAGCGAGCACCTGACCATTCCTAACCACCACCTGGCTTTTTTCCTTAGTTGCAAAACCAGGCATTTCAAAAGCCATTTCGATCAGCCTATCCCTTAATGCGACGCAAACGTCATGCACTGCCGACCCGACGCTCGGTATCGTCGACGAGCCATTTTGTCCCGGAGCATCTGGCAAAGCCGAGTCTCCGAGATCGAAACGCACCATTTTTGCGTGAATGCCAAGCACTTTGGCAGCAATGCGCGTCATAGCGGTCCCCGTCCCCGGCCCGATATCCATTGTCGCGCTCTGGACGATTACCGAACCATCCGCCTGCATCACAGCCCGGGCTTTGGAAGGATGCCGGTGAAAACCATACAAGCTCGAAGCCATTCCGTAACCGACGAGCACTCCGTCCTTCTGCATCGATTTTGGCTCTAACTTCCTGTTTTTCCAGCCGAATTTCTCCGCACCCAATACATAACATTCCTTCAACGACTTCGCCGACCATGGCAAATTCCTTTCCTGATCCAATTCAGCGTAGTTTTTAATCCGAAAATCCAGGGGGTCGATGTTTAATGCAAAAGCCATTTCGTCCATGGCAGATTCCAGCGCAAACATTCCCGTCGCATCCCCCGGCCCGCGCATCCACGTGGGTGTATTTACGTCCAGGCTGAGCAGGCGGTAGCGCGTGGACACATGTGGGCAGGCATACAGTGAGCGCGATGCCAAGATCGTCCGTTCCAGATGTTCCTCATAGGCCGACGTCTGCCCGATGCCTTCATGGGTAATTGAAGTTAATTTACCATTTTTCGACGCTCCAATGGTAAGTTTTTGAACAGTGTAAGGTCTGTAACCGACCGAAGTAAACATTTGCTCGCGTCCCAAAACGAGCTTTACAGGCCGTCCAACATGCTTCGCCGCGAGCACGGCGGCTATCGTATGCGGCCAGACGCGGATTCCCGAGCCAAAAGCGCCGCCGATGTATTTAGCAATCACCCGCACATTTTCACGGGGTATTTTAAATGCCTGCGCCAGTTGTCCCTGCGC
This sequence comes from Dyadobacter sp. MSC1_007, assembly GCF_023667495.1. GTDB lineage: Bacteria > Bacteroidota > Bacteroidia > Cytophagales > Spirosomataceae > Dyadobacter. The sequence goes on along the minus strand of NZ_JAMOZL010000006.1, from coordinate 56,565 downwards.
TGATTTCACCCCTTGATTTTTATCATAAACCGTCAATTTATCCTCCGCTTCCCACACCGCCACGATCGCATGCGGCTCCATGGGTTGGTGGTGCTGCGTGGGAATGGTGTATTCCGCTTCGATATGCGCTTCGACCTGCCCTTTTTCTCCCCGGTCATAATCTGCAAACGGGGATGTTTTATTGCGCTGCACATTCAGCGGGACAATGGCCTGCTGCACATTCGCTTCGAAATGGGTGCGGTGTTTTTCGGATTGATAGGTAATTTTCAGAAGAGAAGCGGCATACACGGCCCTTTCATGCGTATCCGCCACGACCATCGCCACCGGCTGACCGTCGAAATAGACGAAATGATCATAAAAAACACGGAAAGACGTACCAATCGGCGCCCGTTCGGCAGGTTGTGCCGCACTTCCCCAGCCGGGAACTTTGGGTGCATTCAGGTGGCTGATCACCGCCAGCACGCCAGGGGCTGAGTTTGCCTTTTCGGCATCGATTCCCGTGATAACCCCTTTTGCGATGGTACTCGTCACCAGCACGGCATGTGCAAGGTTAGGTACTGCGTATTCCGCGGAATAAGTGGCCTTACCTGTCACTTTCACCCTGCCGTCAACACGGTCGAGCGAAGGATCTGCGGGGTTATCGAAAATGCGTTTTTCCATATGTGGTTTCAGGAAATACCTGCGGCGGTTTTCAGTGCTGCGACGATGGCGTTGGAAGTCATTTTGATTTTGAATGCATTCTGCCCGCTCGCAGTGGCCGACTTCAACTCATGGTCGGCCACCTCTCTGAAAAGCGCTTCGGAAGGCTCTTTACCTTTCAGCATCAATTCTATTGCCCAATAACGCCATGGTTTATGTGCCACTCCACCCAATGCCACCCGTGCATCCCATATCTTGCCTTCCTCCATCCGCAAGGCCGCCGCCACGGATACCAATGCAAAAGCATAGGAAGCGCGATCGCGCACTTTCAGGTAATGATTGTGTTTATCAAATACATTATCCAAAACCTCAATAGATGTAATCAGCTCGCCGGGAGCGAGATATGTGTCCAACTCGGGTTGCGCGGTGGATAGCCGGTGCAAATCCTTCATCATAAGCCTTCGTTCCCCATTTGGGCCGGTTACCACTACTGCAGTATCCAGCGCCGCAAGCGCCACGCACATATCGCTCGGATGCACGGCAATGCAGGAAGGGGTTTCATTTCCATAGAAAAAGATGGCGTGCGTGCGGTTGATCCCCTCTTTTGCACTGCAACCTGAGCCCGGTTCACGTTTATTGCAAGGCAGTGCAGTGTCGTAAAAGTACGAGCACCGCGTCCGCTGCAAGAGGTTTCCACCAACGGTCGCCATATTGCGCAACTGCCCCGAAGCGCCTGCCAGCAATGCTTTTACCAGCAGCGGTTGCCGGACTGTTACCAGCTTGTTTTGCGCCACTTCGCTGTTCAATGCAAGGGCGCCAATGTGTATGCGGTCGCCTTTGTGCTCTATTTTCTTTAACGGGAGGTGATTAATATCAATGAGTTTGGATGGCGATACGATTCCCCGTTTCATGAGGTCGATCAGGTTGGTACCTCCTGCAATGTAACGGGCATCGGGATCTTCGGCGGCCATACTAATGGCCTCCCTGATCGTTTTCGGGCGTAAATATTGAAACGGCTTCATACTTTAAGCCCTTTACTTTTAACTTCCAGAATGGCGTCGACGATGTTAGGATAAGCCCCGCACCTGCACAGGTTCCCGCTCATGTACTCCCGCACTTCCTGCGCGGAGCCCGCCTGCCCCTCACGTATGCACGAAACTGCCGACATGAGCTGCCCGGGCGTGCAATAGCCGCATTGAAAACCATCATGTTTGATAAATGCTTCCTGTAACGGATGCAGCACCTTCCCCTTCGCAAGGCTTTCAACCGTTTCGACTTTTCTGCTATGTTGCATTACCGCAAATGTGAGACAGGAAAGCGTCCGTTGCCCGTTCACATGCACCGTGCAAGCACCACATTGACCAAAATCGCATCCTTTCTTGGTGCCATTGAGGCCCAGATTTTCACGTAACACATCCAGCAAAGTCATGCGGGGATCGACAGTTAGCCTTTTTTTAGCTCCGTTTATAGTCAGCGAAAGTTTAACTTTTTCGGCATTGCCAATGGGAACGTCGTCCGGATCTGTGCCTGCAAGCGGCCAGTGAGGCGCTGCAAGCGAAAGGCCCGCAAACGCCACCGATTGTTTCAGAAAAAACCGCCGGTCTTCATGCGCCGGATCGTGCATATCGTCCTTCTGATCATCCGGGTGGTCATTTGCCATTCAAACTGCGTTTTAAGGTAATGTGGTTAAAAGGCGGTTTGCGGTTGGTTTTACCGTTGGGAAATGGTCAGGTATAGTCAGGTGTGGTCAGGAGTTGTCAGGTTTGGTCAAGTCAAGTATTGTCTGGTTTGTCAGGGTGTTATTGGAAATCCTGGGTTTTGAGTGTTTTGGGTTTTCCGGATGCGATGTCTACGTTTATTGTTTTGTCTCCGTATTTCACGGTGCGCTTTTGGGCAATGGTAGATGACAAGGTGACTGATTTTAATCGTCCGTTTTCCCAGATTTCGTCCACGGTTACATTACCTCTCGCTTTAAGGCCTTTTATTGCGCCTGCGGGCCAGGCGTCCGGCAATGCGGGAAGCAATTCGATTACACCGGTTTGCGATTGAAGCAGCATTTCGGCCACACCAGCTGTGGAACCCATATTACCGTCGAGCTGGAACGGCGGGTGTGCACAGAGGAGATTGGCATAGGAGCCGCCACCATTGGCCATGTTGGTACCCTGGTTACTAACAGGCCTTAATACACTTTTGAATAGTTTATGCGCCCGGTTGCCATCCTGCAAACGCGCCCAAAAATTGACTTTCCAGGCCAGCGACCAGCCGGTACCATCGTCGCCCCGTGCATTGAGGCTCACCTTGGCGGCCTGTGCTTCTGCGGGTGTTTTGGTAATGGAAATCTGCTTGCCCGGATGCAATGCGTACAAATGCGACACGTGGCGGTGGTGGTTGGTGGAGTCGTCCACATCTTCCCGCCACTCCTGCAACTGCTTCCATTTCCCGATCTGCAACGGCAGGATCTTATCCCTGGTTTGTGCAGCTTTTTTAGCAAAATCGGGATCGATACCCAATTCATTGGCTGCTGCCACAGTGTTATTGAGGATATCCCACGCAATTTCATGGTCCATAGTTGCACCGGTTGAAATGCCACCCTGTTCCGGCGAATAAGAAGGCGATGATACCAAATGCCCCTGCCCGTCGTCGGTAAGGTAATCCATCCAAAAAAGGGCCGCTTCTTTCATCACGGGATAAGCGGTGTTTTTTAAAAATGATTTATTCTGCGTAAATGCATAATGCTCCCACATGTGCTGGCATAACCACGCTGCCCCGCCAGGGAAAAAGCCCCAGGGAAAGTCCCAGCCCGGCGAAGTATAGCCGTAAGCGTTCAGCATGGTGTTTACGATCCAGCCTTTTGCATTAAAAAATTCCTTAGCAGCCAGCCTACCCGGCTCTACGATGGATTGTGTGAAATCAATCAGCGGCATATGGCATTCGGCGAGATTGGTAACCTCGGCAGGCCAATACAGCATTTGTACATTGATATTGGTATGATAATCATTCGCCCACGGCGGATTGGTGCTGTCGTTCCATTTGCCCTGCAAACTCATCGGCATAGTCCCCGGACGTGTCGAGGAGATCATCAGGTAACGGCCATATTGGAAATACAGCTCTTCGAGACCGGTATCCGCTTTTCCTGCGAAATAGGCTTTCTGGCGCTCATCGGTCGGAGTACTTTGCGGCTGGCTAACCAGATTTAATGCAACCCGGTCGAAAAGGCTGTGGTAGTCTTTCTGCTGTTCGGCATACAATGCGTCAAAACGCTTTGCAGCCACTTTGGCCATGGTGGCGCGGTTGGCTTTTTTGTAATCATTACCTTTATAATCCGGGAATTTCATCACATAATCCGTCGATACGGCATGGACTAATACTACCGATTTCGCATTGGTTACGGTTAAAATCCCGTCTTTGAAAGCCGTTTTACCATCCGTATCAATGCGGTAAACGGTCTCAAATTCCTGGTGATTGTCTTTAAGGCTTCCGCCGAAAGTATAAAGGTTATTTTCAAAACGCTCGTATTGAGTTCGGTGCGGCGAGACAAACTTTACGGAATAGGTTTCCGGCGTGCTGGACGCAAATTGATATACCATTACTTTGGAAGGATAATTACCAAAGAAAACCCGCTCGAAACGGCTATTACCAGCTTTGTAACTCACTTTGCCCACCGCGTCGGAAATATTAAGCTCGCGACGATAATCCGCGATGGCGCCCTGGTGCGATACTTTCACATAAATATCACCCATAGTCTGCTGCGCCCCGAAATCGCTCGAAGGTGTATTGCCCTTCTTTTCATGGATAACGCCTGTCAGTTCTTTGTTGGCAAGCTCGTGCGCTTCCTTCATTTTACCCGCTGCCAGCAGTTCCCGCACCTGGGGAAGGTGTTTATGTGCCTCTTTTTTCAGACCAAAATTATACTCCGCATTCGCTCCTTTGCCGCCAGCCCAAAGACTTCCCTCCGAAAATTGCAACCGCTCTTCCTCCGGATCGCCGAAGAACATCACCCCAACGTGTCCGTTGCCAATCGGCAGCGCCTGGGTCATCCAGTCTTTCGCAGGACTATTATACCAAAGCACCAGCGGTGCCGGTTTGCTATTTTTTTGACTAAATGCATTATAGGAGGCTATAAAAACCAGCAAGCAAAGCAATCTCAGAAAAGGTTTCATCATATAGGTTTTGGCAAATAATGGGTTAAAATTAAAGAAAGTATTTACTCGAATGTCAGTCCGCTGGTACCGGTCAGCTTCACATTGCTTTTCGGCATATTTTCGAGTTTGATGTTTTTGCCCAGCACGTCGCCCTGCATTTTCAGGTTGCTTATGGCGACGTTCGAACAGCCGTTGAAATAAAACATATTTTTATGGCTCGTCTGTGGCGACAATTCCTTCGTGCGGATCACCGTGTTGTCGCTGAAAGTGAGGCCTTGCGTACTTTTGGCGTACAAAATTGGGTAATCGAATGCCTTGAATATGTTGTTTTCAATGCGAATATTGAAATGGACAGGCGTTTTCACGTCGGCGACTTTGTTGGACGGATGGATCGCAATAATTGCATTTCCCGGCCCGCCCTGGTAAGCGCAGTCGATAAACTCATTGTTCCGGATCGTCACATCCCGCACCGGGCCTGATTCATACCAGCCTTCCGCATCCGCTTCGATCAAAACTGCGCTCATACCCGTTCTGAAAAATACATTATGCTCCACAACGACCTTCCGCGGGGTCGTAAGCAACATGCCGCGCGTGTTGGTACGTGTGAAGTGGCAGCCTCTAATATCCACTTCCGGCGTCCAGGTCATGTTTTCGACGCAATCGTGCTCTTCCAGCTTTTCCGGGACGGCTTCTTCAAATGTGACTGCAACCTCCCGGTCGCTGAGGCGCTCTACCGCTTTTACTACGCCCGGCACAAAACGCTGCATGGTCGCCGCGTGCACGAATGCAACCGTATCGCCCGGAAAAAACGCATTAAACCCATAGCTCTGTCCGTGCATAAACCTCAATTTCAGCCGGTTGGCATCCAGTTTTTGCGTTATGCGGAGATTTGTCCCATGTACATTAATCGGGTCGTCGTGGGCTCCCGAGAACTTGCTGTCCTCAATGCTAACCTTGCCCCGGCATCCTGAAAAATGCATAAAATCGGCCGACGACGCTATAATGCGGCCGGTTTCCGGCCTTGGCGCACAGGTAACGCGCCGCATGGTGACGTTCCAGGTGTACTGGCTTACGATCCCTAGACCGTGCATATAATGCATTCCCACATCTTCGAGCGTCACATTCCGGCTCTCCAAAATCAACATCCCGACCTGGTCCCGGATGATATCCCTTACGGTCAGGATATTGCCTGATTTTGGTTTGAAATTTTGGGGTGTTTCAAAACGGACAACGCCAGGCCGCAATTCGGTTGCTTTGCTTGCATTAAAGGTTTTCCAGTCGCTGTACCGCATTGTTTTTAATGTGGTATCGTATTCCACTGCGTGAAAATGACTGGTTTTCCAGCCTTCCCCGAACCACACAAGTTGTTGGTTGTTAATAGCATAACGCGTATCCCGATGAATATCCAGCTCTACGCTTCCGTTTGAAACGTTCGTATAGCGCATTTCGGACATGGTCGGCCTTTCAAAATCGACGTGGATGTCGTGCAGTTTGACATTTTCACAATGGTCAAGGACAATGGTGGTCATTTTCCCATGAAACATGAACAATGCGCCATTTCCTTCAATGGTAAGGTTCCGCGCATTTTTGAACAGCATCCCGATCGTCCGGACCTTCGCCGAATCTTCCTGCTCTGTGGAGGTATTTGAAATAAAGTACGGGGTTTTCGTGGCACCGTCGGGCCAGAAATCGTAACGCCCTTTCGGAAAAACCAACGTTTTCGCTCCGCTACGGACTGCGCGGTCTATCACTGACTGCACACGCGCCGTAACATTTCCATAAGTGTCGGGTTTGATGCCAAAATCAGCGACTGAAACGGATTGCGCAAAAACCGGCTGAAAAGCGATTAAGACAAAGGACAGGAAAGTAAAAAATGGCCGGAGCGGGTTTAGGCAAAAAAACATGGACTGGATAAATTATCAATGCATCCGACAGCAAAATATTGCCGGAATGCCAAAATTAGGAAAACCAGCTATCTATTTGCATTTATCCAATATTATTAAAGCCCGGCAATCCGACGTAAAGTCTTTTGCCGGGCTTTATTTTCCCTGAATTATAAAATGACGCTATCGGGCATTTCGGCTATTGCCAGCCAAAAACCTGTTTTAATTTCGGGTTGAGCAGCATTTCCTTACGCGGGATGGGACGATAGTAATATTTCGGATCATCAAACGTACGCACAGCGGTTTCGGTGATCATCGGCCCGCCGTTTGCACCGTTTTTCAGGTAAACCGTCGCGTCTTCCCCGATAGCGCCAGCCCGGTAATAAATGAGCGTCACGCCCAGTTTGTTCTTTTCCTTATCCTTCTCCGCAGGAATGGACGTCCCTTTATCGATCAGCTTAATGTCCTCAACGCCGTCGCCGGTCAGATCAAATTTACCTAACCCCGAAAAATACATTCCTTCCGGGATCTTCGTCAGCAACTTTCCGGCCTTCCAACGCATAATATCTTGAAAACGCTGGTTCTCAAATGCAAATTCCACCCTTCTTTCACGACGGATTTCGAGGATCACGCCACGGTTTGCGCCTGCTACATTTGGATATTTTTCGGCAAGGACCAGATCAGGCGTCGCGTTGGCAGCCGCCAGTTTTAGATCAGGTAACCCCGCACGTTTCCGGAGCAGGTTCACCGATTTGTCCAGGTCGTCCTGGGTGAGCGTACCCAGCTCCGCCTTTGCCTCCGCATAAGTAAGCAGAACCTCCGCATATCGGTAGACCGGGAAATCCGCACCGTTCTGCACATTGTTATCGGCCGTGTTCATATATCCTTTCAGCTGATGGTAACCGGTGAAGTTTTTGTTCAACCGTTGGATATAAGGCGCCGCGTCAGGCACACGCACCCAGCCCGGATACACGAGCGTCTGAGCAAGGCGTGGATCACGGTTTTCAAATTCCTTTACAAATCCGAACTGCTGATATCCTTGAATATCGGTAAACCGGGAGCCGTCTTTCATCAAATAAGTCTGCACGAGGTCACGTGCAGGCGCTTGCTCATAGTCGCCAAAAACGGTGCTATTTACACTTCCATCCTTCTTTTTCTCCCGATCGTATGCATTCATCAGGATTACCTCCGTGTTTTTGGATAAATCCTGGGAGGTAAACAATGCTGCGTAATCCTGCGCAGGTTTGCCGGTATTATAAATTCCAAATTTGCCGGAAGCGATAATCTCACCTGAAACCGTTGCAGCTGTTTCCAGGAACTTCGCTGCCGTTCCCGACAAGTTCAGTTCGGGGTGATATTTGCGGTAGGTACCTTCATACAAGGCTGCCCTTGCATACTCGGTCATTACTGCCCATTTTCCGGGTGTACCGGCAGGAACGCTTTCGTTCACATTTGCAGCCGCATAAGCCAGGTCAGCCATGACGCTGTCCATCACCATGGCACGCGGGTCCTGCGTTTTGTACAGCGCTTCGTCGCCGGGATTTAGTGTTTTAGAAAACCATGGAACATCCGAAAAGCGGGCTACTTTGCCGATGTAAAACTGGGCCCGGTAGTAGCGTGCCAATCCGGCATAATGTGCTTTAACTTGTGGTGATACCTTGGCTTTCTGGTAGTTATCCAAAAAGTAGTTCACGTTCCGCAAGCGGCTCCAGTCCCACCCGCCGGTGATCGTCTGTGAGCTGGGCGTACCGGTCATGATCACTTTAAGCTCTACGGCGCCAGTAGTCGCGGCATTGTCGGTGTCCTGGTCGCCCAGGTAGGAACTGCTGCCTGGCATATCCAGCAACCCATTCACGTACAGGGCCAGGTCTTCTTCGGTGCTAAAAAATATCTCAGGCGATATCGATGTCTGCGGGTATTTTTCAAGAAAATCCTCCTGACAGGCGGTGGCCGACACCATCAATGCAAGTAATAATATATGCTTTTTCATTGTCAATACTGATGAAAATGTTTGATCAAAATTCGACGTTAACACCCACTGCAAACTTGCGCTGGAAAGGGTACGAAAACCCATTAGAACTACCGAAAGTGTTGCTCGAAGTGATGACTTCCGGATCAAAATATTTTTTGATCTTGGAAAATTCAAATACGTTCTCGCCCGTCACAAACACCCGGAAACGGCTGATACTGTGCTTACGGAGCAGTTCAGAAGGCAGCGAATAACCGATCGTCAGGTTCTTTACACGCAGGTAGGCGGCATTTTGCAGGTATTTGGTTTGGGGAATGTCTAGCCCCGAGCCGTAGTTGGCATCCGCCAGCCACGATTGCATCACAGGAAAATCGGCATCGGTGTTCGCGTCCGCGAGCCCGGCCGCGATGTAGGAAGCCGAATGCTTGGCCCTATCCTGGTCAGAATCGGCCTCGCCGCGGTAGAAATCGAGGTTCCAGGGATAAACGTTGGCGTAAGGCTGCTGGTAAGGCCCCCAGAACAGGTAATGACGTGGGTAATAATCCGCTTTCAGAACACCCTGGAACACAGCGGAAATATCAAACCCGTTCCAATCCGCATTCAAATTGAGGCCAATGCGATAGCGCGGCGTCGTATTTCCGATCACCGAAAGGTCCTTGGGATCTTTTTTGGAAAGGCCCTGCGTAATGCGTCCGTCGCCATCGAGATCCTTGTATTTCGGCCAGCCCGGCACAATGGCCAATGCTCCCCAGGGTACGATGTCCGTTTCATCGAGTTTGCTGATCTCATCGGCATTTTTGAACAAACCATCGTTGGTCAGGCCCCATATTTCGCCCAGCTCCTGCCCTTTGCGGAAAGACGAGAAAAGCTCCTGGTCATTTTTAAAGCGGGTAATGCGCGAGCGCGAATCCGACAGGATCAGCTTTGCATTGAACGACAAAGGCTTGGAGCCCACATTATAGGAATCATTGAAACCGATTGTCAACTCCATTCCTTTGGTTTGCAAGTCGGCCGCATTCTGGCTTGGCACGTTCGTACCGAGAACACCTGGAAGTTCTTCACCTCCCGTCAGCATATCCTTCGTGTTGCGGATATAGTAGTCGAACCCGAGCGTGAGACGGTCTTTGAGCAGGCCCATATCCGCACCGAAATTAAGCGTCGAAACCCGCTCCCATGTGTAGTTAGCCGGATCGATCCTCAGCGATGGCGCGCTGGTAATGACCGTAGGCTTGCTGCCGTTGAACAGATAGTCCGACGGCCCCGCTGGCAATGTCTGCCTGAAACTATAATAAGGGACATTCTGATTACCGAGGTCGCCATACGATGCCCTCAGTTTAAATGTCGGAATAAAATGCAACGCGTCTTTCATGAAAGATTCCGAGCTGGCAATCCACGCGGCCGATACCGACGGGAAAAAGCCCCAGCGATTGCTGGCGGGAAAGCGCGAAGAGCCGTCGTAACGCCCGTTTGCTTCCAGAATGTATTTTTCTTTCAAGTTATAGTTGATCCTGCCGAAAAAACTCCGGGTCGCATAGCTTTGGTCGTTACCACTTGCAAAGGCGTCGCCGTTGGTAAGTGTGATAAATGGAACCGTGGAAGAAATCAACCCGGTCTTTTCGGCTTGCACGGTATTATAGCCATAGCTTTCCTGGTTGTATCCCGCAAGAAGGCTCAGCCGGTGCACGCCAAGTGTTTTGGTATAATTGGCAAAAAGATCAAGCACATTATTGACCAGTGTACCATTCTTTTCCACTACTGAACCGTTACCGCCCTCGGTGCGGACGTCCTCCGGCCCGTAGCCGATCTGATATTTGAGGTAATCATAATGGTATTTCCATTGTTCGCGTTTGAAACTGGCCGAACCTGTTACCTGCAAATCCCCGTTCAACGCCGTAACGATCCCCCGGAAGATATTCTGGAAACCAAACATTTCTTCCTTGTTCTTGCCGCCGTCCGTCAGCCTGGCCGCAAGGTTACCGGCACCGGTATTCGCCCAGGTTCCATCCGGATTTTTGGCCACATCGGTCGGTCTGAGCGTGTAAATATCCGTGAGGTTAGCGCTGGGTACCGCTCGCTCTGTGCGGTAAATCGACAGGTTATTATCCAGTTTCAACCATTTCAGCGGAGAAAAATCCAGCCTGGCGCGGGATGAATAGCGGTTCCAGTAATCATCCGCGATCTTATTCAGTCCACCTTCGCGGTTATAATCTGCCGAAATATAATAGCCTACCGTGCGCTCGTTCGCTGTTTTGGCACTTCCCGTGAACGACAGGCTGTGGTTTTGCGAAAAACTCTGCTTGTTAAGGAAATAGTCATACCAGTTGTTGTTGCCCATATAGGCCCATTTGGTCGGATCGGACGGGTCTACACGTGTGTCAGGCACAGAGGGGTCGTCGGAGCGCTGCTTCGCCCAGGCATAATGCTCGTCGGAATAGTTGACATAGTCCCAGGGCGTATTGTCCGTGGAAGTTTCCAGTACCCTCGAAAAAATGTAGGGATCGGTTACCGGCTTGGGCAGTACGGTTGGCCGGCCCCAGGAGAAGAAATTGTTATAGCTAATAGCTTGTTTGCCACGGCCACCTTGCTTGGTTGTGATCAGCACCACCCCAAATGCAGCGCGTGCACCATAAATGGCAGCCGAAGCCGCATCCCTTAACACCGAAAAGCTGGCGATATCGGACGGGTTCAAACGTAGGAGATCGGAACTGCTGGCGGCAGCGATGCCGTCGATCACAAAAAGCGGCTCTCCCCCATTGATCGAGGTAAAACCGCGGATGTTGAAATTGGGCACTGTCCCGGGAGTCCCGCTTTGGTAAGTGATATTCAGCCCCGGACTCGCTCCCTGCAAGCCCTGCATGACGTTCGCCATCGGTCTCGCCTCGAACTGCTTGCCGGCGATCTGGTCTACGGCGCCGGTAATGTTCACTTTCTTTTCAACACCATAGCCGATTACGACCACTTCGTCGAGATTTGCATTGTCTGGTTGCAGCGAAACGGAGATTTCTTTCCTTCCGCCCACTTTTTCTTCCTGCGTTTTGTAGCCGATGTAAGAAAACACCAGCACGTCCGCAGCATTAATGCCATCGAGACTGTACTCGCCTTTCTGGTTGGTGATGGTGCCCTTCTGGGAACCTTTGATGAGTACATTCACACCGGGAAGTGACTCATTCCCGTCGGTTACTTTTCCGGACACGCCGGTCGTCTGGGCACGGGCCTGCGCCAGCAACATTGTTGAAAAAAGTGCCAGAAACTGAACTGTTTTCAGCATCCTGGCCCTGCAAGGGTTCGATAAACTTTTCATCATATTAATATTTACGTTAAATGAATTTGAGGCCATTCGCGGATTGCAAATGTCCTAACCAAAAGTTACGCTAATATTAAAAAATAGTTATCTGATTATGATTATAAATTGAATGAATGTTCAATTAATTTTTGTTCAGATAACACGATATCCGGTTTCCGTAAAAATCTGTATATTGCCGTGACGTTACACCCGAACTATCGATGGGAAGAAAAAGCCTTAAAGAAGCACGCAAGAAGGAAATCATTAAAGTATTCTACGGCCTGGCCAAAAAACACGGTCTTGAAAACACGTCCATCGCTAAGATCGCGGCGAAGATGGACATCAACCCCAGTCTCATCATCCATTATTTCCAGAACCGGGAAGACCTGGTGTACGGGCTGATCGACTTCATTCTCGACAAGTACAAGCTCATTTATAAGGTAAGCGCCGCAGAAACCGTCGATTCGGGGAAGGCATTGCAAGAAATCATCAACAATATTTTCTCCAATAAATGGAACAAGCTGTTCGACGACGGGCTGTTTTACGGATGTTATTCGATGACGTTTCGTGACCCTAAGGTGAGGGATCTGTATAAAAAGCTGCTCGATTCGCTCAGAAGCCTGCTGGGAAGCTATATAGAAAGGTGCAAAAACGACGGCATACTGGATGTAGAGGATGTCGAAACTGCCGCCGACAATATTTTCGTACTCATCGACGGCGCCTATTTCTATTTAAGTCTGGTAACCGACAAAGCGGAGTACGAAGAACGCCTGCTAAAATACAAAGCACAGGCCCTGAAAATACTGAACCTGAAAAGCCCCGTTTCACTGGTTGCGGACTGACGCCCCACGAATAAGTTTACGTCCCACCGCCAAAGCACCGATCATCAGCCAGATGACGTTGACGGCTACATTAGGCTTGTCACCATATTCCAGCGAATAGATGATCAGACTCACCGCGCCGATCATATTAAGTATATGAAAACGGTAACCGCTCGATTTCAGCACGCCTATCGTGAGCAGCAAATAGGCTAGCACGTACGACAGCACGCCCAGCCAGCCCGTCACTTCAATCCAATTTAAACTTCCCATTCCCTTTTTCCAAGATTATCGGGCCCAGTGCGCCTTAGCACCACCCATTATTCTCCAATTCGAATATTTAGCCAAATAAAATCACTCAAATTCACAGTTTGACGGAATTCCGGGCAGAAATAAGTTAATATCGGTAAAAAAGCCGCTAATTCACACCAAGTTTTTGGTTTTGCTTCCTGCTAATTTTACAAATAGATAACATTAAAACCGGACTGTCGCATGCCAGTATGCGCCCGACTGCCTTAATCGGGCAGAGAGAACCCTATTGCATTTTCGGTGCCGTAAATCCCAGACAATCAGCTATGAAATTATTTAAACTAAACCTTAAAAATCTTTTTTATACAAACGTTTTGATCTGGGCTGCCCTTTGCAACCCCGTCGAAGCACAAAAATCGTCTTTACCCGCTTACCGTCCTACATCGTCCGAAATTGCGGCTTCCTACCAGCGGATGACTTTGATGGATTCCCTTACCAAAGGAAGCGTACAAAAAGCATCCGTGCAACCCAACTGGCTTGCCGACGGGCAGACGTTCTGGTACCGCAATGTATTAAAGGATAGTCTGACCGAGTATATGGTGGTAAAGCCTGCCGAAGCCAAGAAAACGATCGCATTCGATCAGGCAAAAGTGGCTGCGGCACTTTCCAAAGCCTATGATTCCACATTCTCCGCAAGCAAGCTCTGGATCCAGGATATCCATTTTGATGAGGCAAAACACAGCTTGATACTGAATTCGAAGGGCAAATGGTTCTCCTACGACACGGAAACGCACACTGCCCAAAAAATCGATAAACCAACATTGCCCAAACCCAAAGAAATAGGCTGGACCCGGCAGCGCAGCCGGTGGGGAAGGTTCCGGGCCGACAGCCTATCGCCGGACAAGCAAACGAAGGCTTTTGTCAAAAACGGAAATATTTATTTAAACAAAAAAGGTGAAAAAGAGGCCTTCCAACTGACCTACGACGGAAACCCGCTGAAACCTTATGGCGAACTAAGCTGGTCGCCCGACGGTAAGTACTTGGTTTGCTACCGCATTACACCACAGGAAGAACGCCAGGTCAGCATTATTTTTTCGTCCCTGCCGAATACCACGCGCGGTGAAGTAAAAACGCGTGGATATGCACAGCCGGGTGATGAGTTTACAAGCTATGAAATGCATGTAATCAACGTGGGTACAAAAGCGGCGGTAAAAGTGCAGTCAGAAGTGATCGATTTCTTTAATGCCCCGGTAATCCGGTGGAGAAAGGGTGATGACGCGCATTTTACTTACGAAAAAGTAGACCGTGGCCATCAGCGGTTCAGGGTGATCGAGGTCGACGCTACCAATGGCGCCACGCGTAATATCATCGACGAAAAGACAGATACATTCATTTACCAAAATATGATCTACACGCATTACCAGCCTGAAAAACACGAGATTATCTGGGTTTCGGAAAAAGATGGCTGGCGGCATATGTACCTGGTTGATGAGCAAACTGGAAAGGTCAAAAATCAAATCACGAAGGGCGAATGGGTGGTACGCGACATCGACAGCGTCGATACTGAAAAGCGGGAAGTTTGGTTTAAAGCCAGCGGAATGAACGCCGGAGAAGACCCTTATCACATTCATTATTACCGCATTAAATTCGACGGAACTGGCTTGGTGAAACTTACGGATCATGCGAAAGCCACCCACCAGCTAACCTTCTCGCCCGACCGCACTTATTACGTCGATACTTACTCAACAATGACTTCCCCGCCGGTGTCGGAGCTTCGTAAAACGGCTGACGGTTCGCTGGTAATGGAGCTGGAAGGGGCTGATATTTCGCAATATCTCGCGCTCGGATTCCAGCTACCCGAAATATTCAAGGCCAAAGGACGTGATGGCAAAACCGACATCTGGGGCATCGTGTACCGGCCTAGCAAGTTTGATCCAAAGAAGAAATACCCGATTATCGAGAACATCTATGCTGGTCCGCAAGACTCCTTTGTGCCGAAAGCATTCAGGCATTATGGCGAGATGCAGAGCATGGCGGAACTGGGTTTTATTGTAGTTCAAATGGATGGAATGGGCACTTATAACCGCTCAAAAGCGTTCCACGATGTGTGCTGGAAAAACCTGGCCGACGCCGGTTTCCCGGATCGCATTGCCTGGATGAAGGCCCTTGCGGCCAAATACCCGCAGGTTGACTCTACCAAGGTTGGAGTCTACGGAACGTCGGCAGGAGGCCAAAACTCGCTCGGCGCGCTCCTCTTCCACCCAGGGTTTTACGATGCGGCCGTCTCGGCATGCGGCTGCCACGATAACCGCGTCGACAAGCAGTGGTGGAACGAGCAATGGATGGGTTATCCGGTTGGCAAGCATTATGATGAGCAATCGAATGTGACCAATGCGGCCAAATTGCAGGGCGACTTGCTACTCATCGTGGGCGAAGTGGATACCAATGTACCACCAGAGTCGACTTACCGCGTGGCGGATGCCCTGATCAAGACAAACAAGGATTTTGAACTGCTCGTGGTGCCCGGTATGGGCCATAGCGACGGCGGAACCTACGGACGCCGGAAAAAAAGGGACTTTTTTGTACAAAAACTGCTCGGCACAACGCCCCCAAACAGAAACAAACTCCTTAACCCCGGTCTTAAGACCGGGGCTAGGGAGCCACAGATCTAGCCATATCCATGAAACGAATACTGCTGATACTTCTCCTGCCCTGCTTCCTGCTCCATGGTTGCGCGCACAAGCGCGGGCCTGTGCAACTTCCTGCGGCCTCTTCCAAAAGCGTTGAAGGCCGGCGCATCGAGCTGCTTTTTCTCGGGCATGACAGCAAGCACCATCATTCGGAGAAATTTTTCCCGATGCTCGCATTGCCGTTGTTTCAGAAAGGCATTAATCTTACCTACACTTCTGATCCCAATGCATTGAATGCAGAAAACCTGGCCCGCTATGACGGGGTGGTGATTTATGCCAACCATAATACCATAACCCCGGCTCAGGAAACGGCGCTGAAGACATTCGTGGAAGGCGGAAAAGCGTTGATACCGCTTCATGCTGCCTCTTTTTGTTTTCAAAATTCGGATTGGTATATCAAAGCAGTGGGCGGCCAGTTTCTTTCGCACAAATACGGAACATTTACCGCACCAGTCGTGAAGGCTGACCATCCGGTAATGCAGGGCTGGAAAACATTCGAAACCTGGGATGAAACCTACGTGCATTCAAAGCTAAACCCGGATATCGTCGTTTTGCAGGAACGCGTGGAAGGTGATCATCACGAGCCGTGGACGTGGGTGCGTACGCAAGGCAAGGGACGTGTGTTTTACACTGCTTACGGACACGACGAGCGTACATGGAAACAAGCGGCATTTCATCAATTGGTAGCAAACGGCATTCTCTGGGCCGTAAGCGATGAGACGAAAGCTGAATATGCTCAGCTGAAATTGCCTGTTCCCGTTTTCAAAGACGCCGACGTACCGAACTATGAAAGACGTGATCCCGCACCGAAATTTCAGCTGCCTCTATCGCCTGCTGAGTCACAAAAGCTAATTCAGGTGCCTGTGGATTTTGAACTGCAACTGTTCGCCTCAGAGCCCGACGTGGTTAAGCCAATTGCCATGGCCTGGGACGAGCGCGGGCGGTTGTTTGTCATTGAAACACAGGACTATCCCAATGAAATCCGATCGGACGATGGCGGTGGTAAAGACCGTATTAAGATATGCGAGGACACGGATGGCGACGGTAAAGCCGATAAGTTTACGATTTTTGCTGATAACCTCAATATCCCTACCAGTCTGGTATTTGCCAACGGAGGCGTGATCGTAGCGCAGGCGCCGCATTTCATTTTCCTGAAAGATACCAACGGCGACGATAAGGCCGATGTGAGAGAAAACATCATTTCGGGCTGGGGCAAAAGCGATACGCATGCCGGTCCTTCGAACCTCAAATATGGTCTCGATAACAAAATATGGGGTGTGCTGGGCTATGCCGGTTATCGTGGAACGAGCAATGGCAAGCAGCTGAATTTCAGTCAGGGTATCTACCGGTTTGATAACGACGGAAAGACCCTGGAATACATTGGTCGGACTTCTAACAATACCTGGGGTTTGGGCTTTTCAGAGGAATTTGAAGTGTTTATCTCAACTGCGAACGGCAATTACAGCGGCCATTTCGCCATGCCGCTCGAATATGTGAAACGGTCGGTGGCGGATGGCTCGGGGAATACGGTTTACAAACTGGATTCGCATTATGATATGAACTACCTCACGCCCGCTTTGCGACAGGTGGATTTTCATGGCGGGTTTACTGCCGCCGCAGGTCATAACCTTTACACGGCACGGAACTTCCCGAAATCTTACTGGAACGCCGCCGCATTTGTCTGCGAGCCAACCGGCCGGTTACTTTACCAGGCCATGCTGAAACCAAAAGGCGCGGGTTATAAAGAAAAGAATGGCTTCAACCTGCTCGCAAGCTCGGACGAATGGTTCTCCCCCGTCCACGCCGAGGTCGGTCCGGACGGCGCCATTTGGGTCGCCGACTGGTACAGTTTCATCATCCAGCATAACCCTACGCCACGTGGTTTTGAAAATGGAAAGGGAAATGCCTATATCAATCCACTGAGGGATAATCAACACGGACGTATATACAGGGTCGTTTACAAGAATGCAAAAAAAGCAGAGTATCCGAAACTGGATGAAAACGACGCCGCAAGTCTGATCGCCGGTTTGAAAAACGACAATATGTTCTGGCGGACTACCGCGCAAAGGATTATCGTCGAATCGAAGAACACGGCGGTGATTCCGGAGCTGATTAAAATGGTGAATGACCAGTCAGTGGACGAAATTGGATTGAACAGCCCCGCAGTACACGCATTATGGACGCTCGACGGCCTGAATGCATTCAATGGATCGAATGAGGAAGCTTACCACACGCTCGTACGTGCCATGCGGCACCCGGCTGCCGGCGTGCGGAAAACAGCAGTAAAACTGCTCCCGCGCAACGATAAGACACTTTCCGCACTGAAATGGACCAATTCCTTAAATGATCCCGACCTGAAAGTAAGGCTGGCTACCATCCACGCATTGACCGACTTGCCAGCTTCCGAAGAGATAGGAAGAATACTTTACCTGGCCGGACAAGATTCGCAGAATGCCGCGGACGAATACCTGGCACAGGCCATTTTTTCCGGTGTGATCAAGCATGAAACCGGCTTTAAGGCAGCAGCAGCCAAGCTGAAAGACTCGACATTAACTGCCAGGATCGAGCGAGGGCTGATCGAGGAAACTTATATGCTTAACCTCTGGTCGCCACCTATTTACCCGCCGGATGTGGCTCATAAAGAACTCAAAATCAAGGCGATCATTACCAAAGCCCAGGAAGAGCTTTCCGGCGTGCTGGTTTCGCAGGGTAACCAGCAGAATGGGTATAGTTTGTTTATGCAGGACGGAAAATTGCATTGGCTGGTGCGTCAGGACGGAAAATCCTATCAGGTAACCTCCACTAAAAAACTGCCTGATGAGCGTTTCACGGCAAATGCAACGCTATCGGAAGGTGGCAAAATGACACTGGCAATTGAAGATGAAACGCCAGTCGCTGGTCAGGCGATGGGTTTGTTCCATCAGCCATTTACGCCTGACGACATCCGTATTGGTCGCGATTTGCGAGAGGGTAACCAGGTTGGTGATTATGCGGATAATGCAAGATTGAGAGGTTGGATCGATATTAAAAGCACCTTGCAATTGAACCAAGTGGTTCATAATAAGGAAGAAAGAAAGGTTTCTTCCAAAAACCCCGAAGCCCCACTTGAAGTGGTCACCGGCAAAGGCACGCCCGTTACGGTGAAGCTAAAAGTGATTGAGCATGAGATGAAATTTGACAAAAAAACATTTACGGTGAAGCCCGGGCAAAAGGTAACGATCCAGTTTACCAACCCCGACTTCATGCAGCATAACTTACTCATTATCAAACCAGGCACACTCGAAAAGGTAGGCAATGCCGCCGACCTGCTGGCGAGGGAATCCAATGCGATCGCCATGCAGTATGTGCCCAAAATACCCGAAATCCTGCATTCAACCGAACTGGTAAGTCCGGAAGGCAATGCAACGCTGGTCTTTATCGCGCCCGAAACGCCCGGTGAATATCCATTCCTGTGCACCGTTCCGGGCCATTGGAGGATCATGAATGGCATTATGAAAGTACAGTAACGTCCGACACACACTAGCTATAAATTTTACTACCATCTAATTCAACTTGTATGAAAAAACCATTATCCTGCCTGGTGCGGGAACTGTACCGCTTTTGGCTTTGCGCAGCCACGGCAGTCTGTTTCCTGTCTGAAAATGCCCTGGCGCTAGCCGCCGACCGTCAGATTACCGGAAAAGTTGTGTCCGCGGAGGACAATAACCCGCTTCCCGGCGTGACTATCATCGTGAAAGCCAACAACACCATCGGCACCGCTACCGATTCGGACGGAAAGTTCAAACTAACCGTGCCGGACGAAGCCATATTAATCCTGAGCTACATCGGTTACCAAAGCCAGGAAATTGCTGTTGGAAACCAAACCGACATTCAGGTCGAGCTTGCACCCGACCAGAAGCAATTGCAGGAAGTGGTGGTGATCGGTTATGGCACTCAGAAAAAAGGCGATGTGACGAGCTCCGTGGCGAGTGTCAAGCGCGAGGACTTCATCCAGGGAACAGTGCGTGACGCAGGCCAGCTCATACAGGGTAAAGTGGCTGGTTTGCGCATTACAACCCCCAGCGGCTCCCCTACCTCCAAT
Source organism: Dyadobacter sp. MSC1_007 (assembly GCF_023667495.1). Lineage (GTDB taxonomy): Bacteria > Bacteroidota > Bacteroidia > Cytophagales > Spirosomataceae > Dyadobacter. The sequence continues at coordinate 36,811 of NZ_JAMOZL010000006.1, read as the reverse complement.
ACGCAAATCAACCTCCGCGGCATCAACTCCATTGAAGGGGCATCCAACCCATTGGTCCTGATCGACGGCATCCCCGGCGGCCTGAACACCGTTGCGCCGGAAGATATCGAGTCTGTTGACGTATTGAAAGATGGTTCGGCGGCAGCGATTTACGGTACACGCGCAACCGGCGGGGTAATTTTGATTACTACCCGTAAAAACCGTAGCAACTCACGCGCAACGGTTGAGTATTCCAATTACGTCAATATACAGTACATCGCCCGCCGCCCTGAGCTGCTTACAGGTGACGATTACCGTCAGAAGATCAAGGAAGGCGTCGACTATACCGATTATGGCGGCAATACCGACTGGCTTTCGGAGATCATGCAAAAGCCTGTCAGCCATAACCATAACCTCACGTTCTTTGGCGGAAATAGTACTACCAACTTTACTGGCTCGGTCAATTATCGCAACTGGGAAGGTATTTTCCTGAGATCGGGGCAAAACCGTTTCACCGGCCGCGCCGATTTGAACCACTCGATGTTCAAAAACAAACTCAAAACCAATCTTCAAATTATCAACCGCGTTACCCGGTCGAATGGCGCTGTTTCTCCTGCCAACGATGACGCCGCCTATGGCTATGCCTACCGCCAGGCCATTATCCGCAATCCTACCGACCGTGTGAAAACGGAAGACGGCAAATGGCAGGAGCGCGATGGGTATTTCTATGAAAACCCTGTTTCATTGCTTAATGAATCGAATTATGAGAGTTCATTCAAGGAAATGCGAATGTCGGGAAGCCTGGATTACGCACCGATCGACGATCTGAACTTCAAGCTCCTTGTGTCAAATGTTCAAAATAGTAACCTTGATGGCGGTTCAACCACATTTAACCACACAGCCACCCGCCTGAGCAACCAGAATTCGACAGCTTTCCGGAACACTTACGCCAACAACGAAAACCTGCTGGAATTCACCGGAAATTATTCCAAAACAATCGGCAAACACCGTTTTTCGGCTCTTGGTGGGTATAGCTGGCAAGATGCAACTTATGAAGCTTTCTCTGCTAACAACTGGGACTTCCCCACCGACGCCTACGACTGGAACAACCTCGGTGCGGGCGGTGCATTGCAAAAAGGACAGGCTGGTATGAGCAGTTCGAAGAACAAATGGCAGCTCGCCGGTTTCTTCGGCCGGTTAACATACAGTTTGAATGACAAATACCTTTTCATGGCGAGTGTGCGTCGTGAGGGTTCTTCCCGTTTCGGGGTGAATAATCAGTGGGGTACTTTTCCGGCGGCCTCTATCGGCTGGCGGATCAGCAAGGAGCGTTTCATGGGCGGCCTCGGTACATCTTCCGATATCAAGCTGCGTGCAGGGGTCGGTGTGACGGGTACGATTGCCAACAACCCTTATATGTCGCAGATCAGCTATAACTTTACCCGTGCACAAGGCGCGTTCATTGGTGGCAAGTGGGTGCCGGGCTTCGTTCCCGCTCGTAACTTCAACCCCGACCTTCGCTGGGAGAAGAAAGAGGAATACAATGCCGGGGTTGATTTTGGTTTCATGAAAAACCGCATCAATGGGTCGATCGACTTTTACAGCCGTAAGGTGAAAGACCTGCTTTACAATTTCCCTGTACCAGTTCCGCCTTACCTGACGGGCAGCATGTTTATCAATGCAGGGGTAATGGAAAACAAGGGAGTTGAAGTGTTGCTGAACATCGTACCGATCCAGACGAACGATCTTCAATGGAACACCGGTTTTACCTATTCCACCAACACCAACAAGCTTGTAAGCCTTTCCAACGACCAGTTCCAGGCGGCCAACGACTTTTTTGACGCGGGTTACACGGGCGAACCTATCCAGGTAAGTACGCACCGCGTGAAAGTGGGTGAGCCAATCGGCCGGTTTTTCGTATGGAAAAGTGTAGGGGTTGATGATAAAGGAGGCTGGCTCGTCGAGAACAAAGACGGCGAAGTGATCCCTATCGCCGACGCTGCCCCTGAGGACCGCCAATATTATGGTAATGGCATCCCGAAACACATTCTGGGCTGGAACAACTCGGTGCGCTACAAGCATTTCGATCTCGCTGTGAATATGCGTGGTGCGTTTGGTTTTGATATTCTCAATTTCCAGAGTATGTTTTACGGTAACACCCGGAACAAGGCCTATAATATGCTCAAATCGGCCTATGATCCGATCGACGGTAAGATGCTAAACAACGATCTGGTGTATGTGTCACATTACATCGAGAAAGGCGATTACTGGAAGATCGACAATGTTACATTGGGTTATACTATTCCAAATAACCTGATCAAGGGCATCAAAAACGCACGTGTTTTCGTTTCGGGCCTCAACCTGGCGACTATTACCGGCTATAATGGCATCGATCCCGAGGGTATGACATTCACCGGCTTCTCACCGGGCAGCGACTATCGCGACAAGTACGCAACCACCCGGACTTTCACCGCAGGCCTGAGCGTAACTTTCTGATCCACTTTTTCTTCTGAAAACAATGAAAAACAGCAATATCCGATACATTATCCTCGCAGGATTACTAAGCGGGGCGCCACTTTACTCATGCACCGATCTGAATGAGGAAGTGTATTCCGAAGTTTTGGGCAGCAGCTATCAGCCTACCGAAAAGGACTTGCCTGCCATTATCGCACCCGTTTATGCCTCGCTCCGTGGCCTTATGCTCGGCTGGCAGGGTTATTTCGACTTGCAGGAGGAAGCCGCGGACGCTATTATCACGCCAGTCCGCCCCAATGGCTGGGACGATGGCGGTACTTACCGGCGGATGCACCAGCACACCTGGACGTCGCTGCAATGGCAACCCGAAAACGCCTGGCAAAGCGCATTCCGCAGCATTACCACTGTAAACCGTGTGCTTTCGCAGATTGAGGACGGGGATCTTCCCATCGCCACAGGCAAAGAGGCTACGATCGCAGAGCTTCGGGCAGTGCGCGCATTTGGTTATTATCTTTTGCTTGATAATCACGGCAATGTGCCCATCGTGACTGATTTTAAGGATGTTAACCTTCCCAAACAAAGCTCGCGCAAGGAGGTTTATGATTTTGTGGTAAAAGAATTAACCGAAGCACTTCCAAACCTGAGCGAGAATGCGACCACTACCTACGGGCAGTTGAACAAATGGGGCGCTAAGACGCTGCTTGCCAAAATCTATCTCAATGCACAGGTTTATACCGGCACAGCGCAGTGGGCAAAAGCTATTGAGCAGGCCGATGATGTGATCAAAAGCGGTAAATATGCGCTGGATGCCAATTATTCGGATGTTTTTACCTGGACCAATTTCAACTCGAAGGAGATCATTTTCTCTATCCCTTACGATGAGATCTATGGGACTGGAAACCAGATACACATGAAAACGCTCGATCCATTGAGCCGTGCAGTATACCCGATGAATGCCGGGCCATGGGGCGGCAACTGCGCCGTGCCGCAGTTTATCGATACTTACGACGCACAGGACGGACGATTGGCCGATACCTGGATCATGGGACCGCAAAAAAGTGCCGCCACGGGAGCTGTCGTGATCACTTACAGCAAAACGGTGCCTGGTATGGACAAGACCAGTTCTTCGGACGGTTATCGGATCGGGAAATACAAGATCAAACCAAATGCAACCGGCAGTCTCGATAACGATTTTCCTTTTTTAAGGTATGCTGATGTGCTGCTGATCAAAGCCGAGGCATTGCTGAGGACCGGAAAGGCGGCCGAAGCTGCAACGATCGTGACGGAGGTGCGCCAGCGGGCATTCAAAGCTAATCCGGCCAAAGCTACTGTTACGGCGGCTGATCTGGCAAAAGGCAGCAAATACAATTACGGCTATCAGGCCGCGGACGGCAGCATTATCGAACGTCAGGGCGGAGACGACATCCAGTTCGGCAGGTTTCTTGATGAGCTGGGCTGGGAGTTTGCCGCTGAGGCACACCGTCGCCAGGATTTGATCCGGTTTGGGGTATATGAAACCAAAAAGTGGTTCAACCACCGTCCGCAGGGAGCACAAAGGGCTTTATTCCCGATCCCGCAAAACGAGATTGATAAAAACCCCAACCTGAAACAAAACCTCGGATACTGATTTTGACATTAATTTGGGTTAGGTAATTTCTGTTTTGCTCACCGGAGAACATATATTTGTCCCGGTGGGCAAATTTTTTGTTTTCATTCCAAAACCATTTCATCAAATGTTTTCAAGATCAACATACTTAAACCGCAGACAAGCGCTTAAACAAAAAGTAGGCAGCGGTCTGATACTTTTATTAGGCAACGAGGACACCGGTATGAATTACCGCGACAACGTATATCCGTTCCGTCAGGACAGTACTTTCCTATATTACTTCGGCCTCGATGCCCCGTCGCTGCATGCGGTTATCGATCTTGATAATGACACTGAAATCATATTCGGTGACGAGCTGACCATCGACGACATTGTATGGACAGGCCCTAAGGAATCTCTCATTGATAAGGCTGAAAAAGTCGGCGTAGCCAAAGTACGGCCATCTGACGCCCTTGCAGGCTTTTTGAAGAATGCTTTGGAAAACAAACAAACGGTCCATTTCCTGCCTCCCTATCGCGACGAGCATTATCTGAAATTGCAGGAGTGGCTGCATATATTTCCCGCCGAAGCCGGTCAAAAAGCCTCTGTACCGCTGATTAAGGCCATTGTGGGTATGCGCTCCTACAAGTCGGAAGAAGAAGTGACTGAGATCGAAAAGGCGGTAAACACGTCTATTGACATGCATCTTGATTTCATGCGCAACACTCGCACAGGGATGACCGAAAAAGAAATTGCAGGCAAACTCCAAAGCATCGCCATTGCACAAGGGGGCGACATCTCCTACCCTATTATCCTGACCGTCAACGGCGAAATCCTGCACCCGCACGTACGAGATATGCCTATCCGCGACGGTCAAATGGCGCTTTGCGACGCCGGGGCGGAAACTGCGATGCGCTACTGCGGCGACCTGACGCGCACCATTCCCGTGGGCAAAACATTTACCACATTACAAAAGGAAATGTACGAAATCGTGCTCCAAGCGCAGGAAGCGGCCATTGCGGCTTGCAAGCCAGGGGTTTTATTTAAAGATGTCCACAAACTTGCTTCGACCAAGCTCGTGGAAGGTATGAAGCAAATGGGTGTCGTGAAAGGCGACCCCGCGGAAGCAGTAGCGCACGATGTCCACACCCTCTTTTTCCAATGCGGGTTGGGCCACATGATGGGGCTGGACGTCCATGACATGGAAAATCTGGGCGAACAATACGTGGGTTATACCGATGATCTCCAGAAAGGCACCGCATTTGGCTGGAAATCCCTCCGCCTCGGCCGCGCTCTAGAGCCCGGCTTCGTATTGACCGTAGAACCAGGCCTTTACCTCATCCCCACCCTCATCGACCGCTGGAAAGCCGAAAACAAACTATCTCAATTCATCGATTACGACAAACTGGAATTATTCCGCGATTTCACCGGAATCCGTATCGAAGATAACCTTTTGATAACCGAAACAGGCAACAGGGTGCTTGGGAAAGAACTGGCGAAAAGTGTGAGGGATGTGGAGGGGTTGCGGGGGTAGCTATTGGTGGTATTTTGTTGCAAATTTGTGTTAGTAGTAATCTCACTTTCAACAAATGAACTTATGCAAGTAAAGATGGATATGACTTTTGAGCAGCTTGTTGACGTTGTCAAGAAATTGCCTGCTGCCCAATTAAAAAAATTGAAAGCAGTTATTGAAAACGAGGCGGAAAAGCAACAGTCAAATACAGACTTTGCTGCTTTACTGCGTAATGGGCCAACCGCAACAAAAGAGCAAATCAAAACCATCGAAAACAATAGGAAGTTGCTCTTGAAATGGAGGTAACCAAAGTGCTCGTAGACACATCAATTCTAATCGATTATTATCGCAAGACCAATAGAGACCGCACTGAGTGGATGAGGCTGGCAGAGCAAAAATTCAAGTTCGCAACATCGGTAATAGCAAAGTATGAAATTTATTCAGGAGCTACGGATCTGCAACTCGAACTTTGGGACTCGATTTTTGCGGATATTGAGGTCATACCAGTCACGGAGTATTCTGTAGATGAAGCCGTATGCATTAATGCAAAACTCAAGCAAGCAAGGAAACAGATTGCTTTCCCAGACCTTTTGATCGCGGCTACCGCTGTTTCCAACAAAATGCCTCTTGCTACACTAAACAAGAGGCATTTTGAAAGGATTATGTCATTGGAACTTGTTTGACTATGCCACTAGTGCCCCCGACTCCAACTCCTGAATATCTCCCGCTCCAAATCACTTGCCGACGCCTTTTTATTAATCTCAAACGTCCCCAGGTGCTTGTCGGTAGTGACATCGATTTCCAGACCTGCGTACCCCAGGTATTTCCTGTAATCCGGTTCGGCGGTGGTGTAGATGTAGCTGAACAGTTCATCCAGCTTCGTTCCGGCGATCGTCTCGATCGTGGATCTTAATTCTTCTTCGGTGAAGCCGCGGCCTTTCTTAATGTAAAAATCCTGGTAAAGTTTCCGCATCACGTCATCCAGTGAACGTTTGTTTTTGGTTTCGTGGCGGATGGCCAGATCGAAGAGCATCCCCACTACCGGGCCCTTTTGGTAATAGGAAATGGTTTTGTTCACGGCTTCACCAGTCCGGCCGAACGGGCCGTCGGACCAGGTTTCGGCGCTTGCTTGTGCCAGTGTCTGGAACAGGCGCCCCGGCTTTGTTTCGACGTTACTGATGTGATTTTTGAAAAAATCCAGAAATTCCTTTTCTTCCATTAAACCGGCCTCGCGCAGGATAACCGGCTCATAATAAACGGTCAGTCCTTCCGATACCCACAGCATATTGGTTTTGCTCCCATTGTCGTAGTCGAATGGTCCGAGCTCGATAGGACGGATGCGTTTGACGTTGTAATGGTGAAAATATTCGTGCGTAATGAAACCCAGCATCCCGTTCCAGCCCCGGGAATTGAGCTGGTCGCCGCTGAAACTGATAGTTGTTGAATTTAAATGCTCGATGCCACCCTGTCCCGGGCCGATAGCGATGAAAGTGTAATGCTTGTAAGGAATGTCGCCAATGAGCGAAGAAGCCTTTTCGACGATTTTCTGAATATCAGACATTAGCTTGGCCTTATCAAAACTACCGAGCTTGTAACCAATAAACCGGTGCGGGATGCCCTTTACTTTAAATGCAGGCAGTTCTTCGAGGTTCCCGACTAGAAATGGACTATCGTACAATACGTCGAAATCCGGGGCGACGTAGGTGAACGGTTTTGCTGCGATGGAATCCAGCCCGGTAGCCACGCGGGTCCAGCCAGTGTAAGGTTTAATGGTAATTTCGGAAGGCGTAGCAATCTTCCCTGCTTCATGCAAAAACATACTGACAGGCGTAATGTAACCATGTTCAGAGTCGAGATAACTCGTGGCGACAAACTTGCGGGTGGTTTTTACATCATATTCCAGGAGCAGGCGCTTTGCCTCTTTTGTAGCGATAACCCAGCCATTTTTGCCGGATTTCTTCCATGGAACAACATTCCCGCCCTCGTCCTTTACAACAAGCCTATCAATATTCGACGCATAATCCATCAGTTGATAATACCCGGGCTGCCAATCAGGGATTTTCAGCCATGTGCTATCCCCTCCACCTGTCTTGAAATCCATGGTTACGTGGAAAGTATGGCTAGCCGGGTCAGGCATCGAAACGGTGAAGCGTATAGGTTCCGCTTTCTGCGCAGGCACAGAACCTCCGAAGCAAAGCACAAGTAAGCTAGCCAGCCATTGAGTTTTTATGAATTTCATAGGAGTGATTGTAAATGTTGGCCTACTTAAACTGATAAAACTTCCATTGCGTTTTAAAGTCGGGTTTTAGTGGCTGGTTGATCAATGTGGCCCTTACCATTTCGATGGGCATGTTGTTCTCCTTCATGACAGCGTCGTGGAATTGTTTGTAGGACATTTTACCGCTGTCGACCAGCTCGTTTTTCAAACTGAACAATTGAAGGCCCCCAATAAGATAAGCCACCTGATACAGCGGACTATAATTACCTTCAAATGAGCGCCTTACTTCACCCTCCGCATTAGCTCGTTCATGCCCGACGCGGTCCACCAGGAAATCGATACATTCCTGCGGCGTCCATTTGCCGAGGTGGTAATTCAATGAGAAAATAATCCGGGCGCAGCGATGCATCCGCCAGAATAGCATACCAATGCGTTCTTCCGGCGTTTTGGCGAAACCTTTGTCGTAAAGCAACAGCTCCCAGTACAATGCCCAGCCCTCTGTCCAGAACGGCGTTCGGAAGTCACTGCGGTACGATTTGTAACGACTATTCATATAATATTGCAGGTGGTGGCCGGGCACAAGTTCGTGGTGGACTGTGGAGCGTGAGAAATACGGATTGTTACCGCGCATGCTCATCAGCTTGTCCTCTTGGGCCATCGTATTGGTTGGATAAGAGATTATAATGTCGCGCCCACCCAGAAAGAACGGATTGATAAGCTGCCTTTCCGGCGTCATCATCTGCATTCCCCAGGTTTCGTCGGCAATTTCCGGGTAATCGATCAGATTGTTTTTGAGTATAAATTCTTTGGCATCATTGTAAAGTTTCATGATCAGTTCAGGCTGCGTACCCGCGGCTACGTAGCTGTTTTTCACCTTTTCCTGCGCCTTTTTCCAGTCTTTTCCGAAACCCATTTCTGCCGAGGCCTTCAAAAGCTCCTTATCGCACCAAGCAAATTCCTTATTGGCGAGTTCAATGAGTTCGTCGGGTGTGTAGCTGATCATCTCCGCCCCTAACTGACGGATCAACTCTTCCCGCCCGATTGGTACGCCCTTAATGCCGCTGGCATCTGGTTTTTGCGTGGTATTCAGCTTACCCTTGCCTTTGATGACCTTTGAATACGCCAGCAGCGTGCTGTCCAGCGTCTTGTAGGGCTTGGGCACCCACCACGAAAACAGCGGATCATAACCGTTATAAAACTCAAAAGTGCTTTTTAACCGCGCTTCCAGTCCCTCCACAGCCTCCACGCCCATGCGTGAAAGCGGCATATCGATCGATTCAAGCTTTTTGAATGCTTCTTCCGACGCTTTTACTTCCTTTAACAAATCGTTCAGCTTCCCGGCTATTGCCTGTCCATCGACGGTTGCGCCCCTTCTTCGGCCTTTTTCCAACTCGTAGATTCCGTCTGCAAAAGGGATATATTTAGTAATTAGATTGTATTCCTTTTCTTCCTGGTCAAGCGTAAACAAGTGATCCTCAATGTTCTTTTTTAACAAAGTACAATCCACCTTGCCATAAATGCTCATTGAGTTGAAATCCAGTTTATTAAGCTTGCCGAGATACTGCTGATCGATATCCCTGAGCCGTTTACGCTGTTCAGGCGAGTTTAATGTTGAAGCATTGTTCTGCCCACCCCGACCGCCCGTCGGCATCGGACCATAAAAATACCTGACCGCCCTGACGTCCTGAGCATACTGAATAACCAGCCCGGCAACCTCGCTGGTCTGTTCATATAGGTTAAATTTAGTTTTGGATGCTTGCGACTGCGCCCGGAAGGCTGTCAAGGCGGATAATAACAAAACAATGCACCAGAGGCGCGCGGAGTAAATAAAATTCATGTGGCTCAGGATTTTCGGAACTGTATTTTACCAAAATTAACCGAAAGATCCTGTGAAAACATTTCTGGTTTTAATCAATCCTATGCCGATTTTAACCTAAGTGCCTATTTCCGCTATTCCTGCCACAAGTGCTTTCTTTTGAGGTCCTCAATCACCAATGCGTCCAGATCGAGTGACGCCAGGTTAGTTTCACACTGCCGTTGCTTTTCACTTTCTTCCAGCACGCGGGCGAGTTCCCAACGCATGATCCAGCCCTCGGCCTTATCTGCGGGCGCCTCCTCTTCCGCCCGGCTTAATGCATTGTCAAGCACCTTGGCGGCAGCAGCATAATCTTCCTTGAAATCCCGCAATCTCAAAGCCAGGAAGATCGTCTTTTGTAAGGGAGTCCAACTTTTCTTTTCCAATTGCTCGAAATCCTGCTCGTCTTTTTCACCGATTTCTACACAAATCACCGAGTTCCCGGATACGTCCGTGATCGTGAACCGGCTCTGTCCGGGTTTCATGCGCGAGATGCGCGGTACACCCGTGAAGGGCACTCTTCCCAGCTGTGTTTTAAGGCTCTTACAAAACTGCACATGCACATCCTGCACGTCAGTGACCCTTATCAGGCAGCCTGTATAACCGGAATCGGCTCCCTTTACCCGCACAAAATGTATTTCATGCCCATTCCTGGCCACTGCGCCGTACTGATAGGGACGGTCTTGCCGATAGGTGACCGTAAAGCCCAGATTCTCCCAAAATGCAAGCGTATCCCCAATGTTGCTGCATGGCAATATAGGGGTCGTAACCCATTCGTTATTGTTCATAAAAGTGGTTGTTGGTTTGGCTGGCAAACTTAGGAGAATACTTTTTATCGATCCTTTTATATACTTTTTTGACGATAAAGGGAAAGATTTTCAGTCGGGAAAAGACAATTGATTTAATTGCGGATATGGAAGATTTTATTCATCAAAACCGGGTGTATTACAGTCCGGTTGAATTTGCGATGGCGTATATTGGCGGGACCTGGAAAATTCCGGTCATACTCGCTCTCAGCGACGGCCCGTTGCGGTATGGCGACCTCAAAAACGCGATCCCGCATATCACCGACAAAATGTTGAACACCCAGCTCCGCGATCTCGAAAAAAAGCAAATGGTAACCCGTACCATCTATCGCGAAAAGCCGCCGAGGGTTGAATATGCGCTGACCGAAAGGGGAATTAAGGCATTGCCGGCAATCAGCGCATTGGCGCATCTCGGCGACGTGCTGATTACGCAGGAATCTGCCTCTATCAAAAAACTAAAAAGGGAAGATTAAGACATTATCCAGCCACCTGACGGAAGTTTAAGTTACTCCTGCCAATGCAGCTGCGCGGGGCGCGACATATTGGCCCGGTAGTTGGCAATGATCGCTTTCAACGTTTCACCGGTGCCTTTAATGATCATTTTATTAAGATTGTACTGAGAAATATTGAGCTCCTGCGCGAACTCCTGGATCGTCAAATGATCGTTTTCGGAAAGGCGACGTTTGATATGCGCCAAAACGCGGGTAACCTCCGGACTGTAACGCATTCCCTCATCCGTTTGTCGGCTGGGGTTGACGTTTCTAACGAGCAAACTAACCATTAGCGAAATACTATCAGCCAATATTTCTCTGCTCACTGCATCCTGACGGCTCATTTCCTGGTCCATCAGTCGGGCAAGCTGGGTAACTGCAACGCGGTCCATTTCGTTTTGAAACTCACCATAATGGGGCGCCGACCGGGTGGAAAAAATTTGCTGCACATGCCTGAACACACTGTTGAAGCCATTACTGGTCTCGGTGGCATCCGCAATTCGGAAGGGATCGAAGAAGACGGTTAGAATGCGGGTTTTGCTGAGGGTATTGAAAAAATAATTGTACTCTGGCGAAAGTAAAAAGATGCGCTGCTCACCATAATGCCACATTTCTTCGCCGGAAGTTAACACACCTTCCCCGTCGAGAATGACGGCAATGCCAAATAGCCCGGCATACTTATCCTCGGCGTTCAGCTCCTGTGCTTCGCACCCGACGAGGAAGAGGTTGTTATCGATATTGAACTCTTTCAAAACAGCAGGGTAGTTAAAATTAAATTAAGGGGTTAGGATAGTCGACCAAATATGTAAACAACCGGTTAAATAGGAAAATAAAAGGTCGCAAATGCCCGGATAGGGCAGCTGAATGACGGTTTTTTTGAGAAGAGTGGAAGAGCCTACTTACCCAGCCAATGCTTGAAGTCGGCCACGCGATCGCCGCTTACAAACACTTCCTGCGACGCGGGCGGGAAGAGTTCCAGTTTCAGCCTGCCCGCGGAAAGCGTATAAATGGAGCGGATGCTGTTCAGGGAGATGATAAGCGACCGGTTGATGCGGAAAAACTCTTTAGGGTCAAGCAGCTGAATGAGTTTGTCCAGACTATAATCCATCGCAAGGTGCTGACCATCATATGTTTTCAGAAAAGTAGCTTTCTGTTCAATGGTAAAATAGGCGATATCCGTTGTGCGGATACTGAAAAGTTTGGGACCGGCGGATGCCAGAAATCGGTCTTTATAACCTTCCTCCGCCGCTGGCTGGTACATAGCCATCAGTGCCGCAAAATCGGGCAATGCAGGCACAGCGGTTTTTATATGAAGACTTACAAATTTATCGATTGCCGCGCCAAGCTCCTCTTTGTCAATAGGTTTCAGCAGATAATCAATGCTGTTCGCTTTGAATGCTTTGAGGGTATATTCGCTGTAAGCGGTTGTGAAAATGATCGGGATAGTAAGCTGTAACTGGTCGATGATCTTGAATGCAAGATCGTCTTCCAGGTGAAGATCCATAAAAATAAGGTCCGGACGGGGTCCCGGACGGAGTCCCGGATGGGCATTATCCGCATTCCGCAACCATTGAACACTTTCCCTCACAGACGACAGCTTGCCCAGCACCCGTATCGTCGGGTCATATTTATGAATAAGATTTTCTAATCGATTGGCACTGAGCGCCTCATCTTCAATAATCAGCACATTCATGAGATCAGCGGCACTTTTACTGTAAAATATCCATCGGATTTGTCGACCAGCACCGGCTTGTTGGTCAAGAGCTTGTAGCGATTCACGATGTTCTGAAGGCCGAGCCGAGTAGAAGATTCCGGCAACTCCCGCACCTGCAACGGATTGGATACCGACAAATAGTCGCCTTCCAGCATGATACGGATCACCAACGGCTTACTCGCCGACATACAATTATGTTTCACTGCATTTTCGACCAGTAGCTGTAAAGTAAGCGGCACGATCGAATACCGGTCTGCTTCCGTGGCCGAAATATGGGTTTCAAGGCGCAATTTATTCTCGAAGCGGATCGTAAGCAGGAACATATAGGTTTCCAGGAATTCCAGTTCGGTAGACAGCTTAATCGAATCATATTCCGATTTTTCAAGAATGTATCGGTATGCTCTTGACAGCTGATTGATAAACTGCACCGAAAGCTCCTGGTTAGTTTCCACCAGCGTCGTCAGGACGCTAAAATTATTGAACAAAAAATGCGGGCTCACCTGGTTCTTTAATGCGTTGAAATGGGCCTTCGCATTCTCTTTTTCAAGTCGTTCTTCATTAATAAAAACCTGCTGCAAACGCTGATATACGCGCTTATTGGCAGCCAGGTAATAGGCAGCCATCAGCGCCATGACGGTTATACTGTTATTAGCACGCTTTTTCGGGATCGGTGAATCGTTAAAAGTTATAGGCAGGACGTCGAAACTTTGCCTGATCCATACCGCTTCCGTCCAATGCCAGATAAAGCGAAACCAATGGTTGAACACCATCGCCAGTGCAATCGCAAGAAGCAATGTGAAAATCTGGTCGAGCAGCCGAAATCGTTCAGGAAAATCCTCGCCTAAAAAACGCGCAGTAAAGTATTGCAGCCATTCGATCACATTGATCCACAGAATGAAAAATGCGATACTCACCAGCATTTCCATCGTCCAAAGCGGCAGGCGATGCCAAAAACCGGGCATGTCCAGCTGAACGACATTCATATAGACCCTAAGCGGGACATAGATGAAAGCAAGCCCCATTCCCAGCTCCCACTTCTGGCGGTTTGTAAGCGGAAATGACGTTCTCGACTGCATTTAATTCAACATTATTCTTTGGGACAAAAGTATATAAAGCAGCATTAGTATTGATCTACTTCCACTACAAACACAAAAAACCGGCCTGAATGGTGAATCCTGGCCGGTTTTTAATGCGCTCAGACGCGTATTAATGCGACTCAACGTGCTTTTTGAAGTTATCCAGGATCGCCTGCCATCCGCCGCGCTGCATTTCGATCGGATGGGTCGTTTCAGGGTCGAATATCTCTGTCACCTTAGTCGAATCGCCCTCGCTGCTGAATAGAACACGGACGTTTCTGCCGTCGCTCATATTGTAGTCCAACAATGCGTTTTCTTTTACTTCCGAATAAATACCGCCGAAATCGAAACTGAAACTACCGTCCTTCGCTGCCATTGTGGTTTTGAAACTGCCTCCTTCACGGACATCATTTTCAGCAAAAGGCGCGTGCCAGTCGTCCGATGCCTGGCACCATTGGGTAATGTGCTCCGGCGCTGTAAATTGTTCCCATACTTTTGCAACAGGTGCATTGATCGTCGTTTCAACCGTGATTTTTGATGTAGTCGCTTCCATTTGTTTGTTTTGTTATGAATGATTGATGAAACAAAATTGGCAGGTTTCTGGTAAACAAACCGATGCCGGTTACGACAAAAAGCAGGTGCGATTGCGTCAATACCCTAAAATCAATGTTATTTCTGCTCCAAAGCCTTGCGAACGGCAGGTGCAACATGCGTTCCGAGCAGTTCAATCGACTTCATCAGATCGCTGTGCGCAGGTGCTCCAACGTCCGTATGCAACAGAAAACGGGTCAATCCGAACATTTCCTGATGGTACAATATCTTATCGACGACCCGGTTTGGCTCCCCTACGAACAATGCGCCGTCGCGGCTTTGTCCACCTTCGAACTGCGCGCGTGTATAAGGCGCCCATCCGCGGCTTTTGCCTACTCGGTCCATTTGGGCGGCATAGGAAGGGAAATAGCGGTCCGTCAGCGCGGCGCCGTTCTCACCAACGAGCCCGTGCGAGTGTGTGGCGAGCTGCATTTTAGAAGGATCATGACCAGCTTCAAGGTATTCCTTTTTATATAGTTCAAAAAATGGCTTGAATTGCGCTGGCATTCCGCCGATGATCGCAATCACCAATGGCAGACCAAGGCGCGCAGCCCGCACCACAGACTGAGGCGTGCCGCCCACGGCGATCCATATTTCCAGCTTATTGTTCACAGCACGCGGTAATACCTCCTGCTTATCAAGCGCAGCGCGGTACTTTCCTTTCCAGCTGATCACATCATTTTCATTGATTTCTTTCAGCAATTGCAGTTTTTCTACGAACAAGCCATTGTAGTCATTGAGATCATAACCAAAAAGCGGGAACGACTCGATGAAACTCCCCCGGCCCACGGTGATCTCCGCACGGCCATTAGATAGCAGGTCGACGGTCGAGAAATTCTGATAAACCCTTACCGGATCGGCAGAGCTCAATACAGTCACCGAGCTGGTCAGTTTGATATTTTTGGTAACCGAAGCCGCAGCCGCAAGTATGATTTCCGGGGCTGAAACTGCAAAATCGGGGCGGTGGTGCTCTCCGATCCCAAATACGTCCAGTCCAACCTCATCGGCCAGCTTGATTTCTTCCAACATATCCTGCAAGCGCTCCTGAGGCGACTGAAAAGAACGGGTGGCATTGTCAAAAGCCAAGTCCCCGAACATACTGATTCCTATTTCCATGATGTTTGTTAAGTTTTCTTTAATGTATTCTTTGCCACGAAGACACTAATTAACACGAATGCATTTGCGCACTAAATTCGTGCTAATTCGTGTCTCCGTGGCATATAAAATACACTAATAGGTAAACCGCCAACATCAATTATAGATTCCGGAACCAGCCCGGAACGCAGTATCCAAAAGTATACTGCCTACTCGCTCCTCAAACTCTTCACCGGGTTCATCATCGCGGTTCTGATCGACTGGAAGCTGATTGTGAACACTGCAATCAATACGGATATGATTCCGGCAAGCGCGAACATCCACCATTCGATATCGATTTGATAGGCGAACCCTTGCAGCCATTGCCTCATGATATACCAGGCGACCGGCGACGCGAGTACAATGGACATAAGCACCAGTTTCAGGAAATCTTTCGAAAGCAGGCCGACGATGCCGGCTACGGACGCTCCCAGCACTTTGCGGACGCCGATTTCTTTGGTACGCTGCTCAGCAGTGAAGGTTGCCAGACCGAACAACCCAAGACAGGAAATAAATATGGCCAAAAAAGCGAAGTACCCGGCCAATTTGCCCACGATCTGCTCACTCTGATATTGTCGGGCATATTCCTGGTCGGTAAATGCGTACGTAAAAGGCACATTAGGGTTCAGCTTTTTACAGACATTCCCGATAGCAGCCAGCGTTTCGCGCGTTTTGCCCGCTTCAATGCGGATTACAACGCTTCCCTGCGGCTCGCGGGCGCCCAAATAGGCGATCAGCGGCCGGATCGCCGTGTGCAGCGACTGGAAATGGAAGTCTTTCAAAACACCGACAATCGTGCCCTTACTGGTTCCCCACCCGAGTTGCTTACCGATCGGATCCTTGATGCCCATCACTTTAATAGCATTTTCATTCAGCACAAAACCCATCGAATCCGTTGGAAAAGCCTTCGAAAAATCGCGGCCCTGGACCACTTCAAGTTTCATAGTTTTAACAAAATCATAACCCACCCCCACCGGCGTAAACCTGACGGGCGTCCTGGCGTCGCTACCCGGCCACGAAATGCCGTCGGTTCCATTGCCGTTAGAGGCTGGTCCGGCGGTCATGTGGGTTACATTCCGCACACCGGAGATCTGCGATAATTCATCTTTCAGAATGTCGAACTTCTTAAACAACTCACCTTCAATAGGGAAATAGATCAGGTTATCACGGTCAAAACCGAGGTTTTTATTTTGGACAAAACCTACCTGCCTGTAAATAATGATCATACCGACGATCAAAATCACCGACAATCCGAACTGAAAAACGACCAATCCCTGCCTTACCCAAGCAGAGCTGGAATCGAACTTCAAAGCGCCTTTGAGAATGCGAACGGGATTGAGCGAGGACAGGAAAAATGCCGGATAGCTGCCTGCAAGCAAGCCGGTTGCAACCAACAGGCCCGCTATGATGCCCCAGAAAGACGGCTCCGAAAGCGGCAAAACCATTTGCTTGGCTGTGAGATTGTTGAATGCGGGGAGCAGCAATGCCACCAGCAACACCGCCAGCACGACCGACAAAAGTGTGATCAGCAGCGCCTCGCCCATAAACTGGCCCGCCAGCATCGACCGCATAGCGCCAACCACCTTGCGTACCCCAACTTCCTTGGCACGCTTGGACGACCGGGCCGTCGCGAGGTTCATGAAATTGATGCAGGCAATCAGTAGAATAAAAACCGCCACGAAACTGAACAACCGGATGTATTCAATGCGCCCGCCGTCCATTTTGGCATCCTTGATATTACTGTTCAGGTAATAGTCATGAAAAGGCTGCATGGCGAGCTGTGTCTTGTATGGCTTGCCTGCGTCGCGGTTGGTCTTGTCGAGCAAGTGGAGCATTTTGGCTTCCACTTTGGCCGGATCAGCGTCCTTCCGGAGTTTGAAAAATGTGAGCGGATCGGTGTTCCCCCAATCTTTTGCCCAGCTGTTATCGTCGAGGTATGCGTCCCAGGTCATGAGACAGTCGAATTTCAATGTGCTATTGGCCCCGACGTCTTCAAAAACGGCGGTTACGGTCATTTCTTTGCGGTTATCGAACTTGATGGCCTTACCCATGGCGGCCTCGGGAGTTCGGAAAAATGCCTCGGCCATACTTCTTGAAATCGCTATGCTGTTGCGGTCTCGCAATGCGGCTTCCGGAGTCCCCTGTAATATATTATAGCTGAACATTTTGAAGAAATCAGCGCTCGCCCAGTTGGTTTGCTGCTTGTGGATCGTATTTCCGACGGAGAATGTCTGCGAAGCGGTCCAGGAAAACGGCGTGGTCATTTCTATTTCCGGTACTGATTTTTTCAGTTCGTCGGCCAGCGGTCCCGGCGTCCAGATCACGCCCTGCACTTTGCCGCTGAAATACTCACGCATATAAATGCGGTAAAGCTGGTCCTTGTTTGCATGAAAAGCATCGACGGCCAGTTCGTCTTTGATCCAGAGCATGATGACCAGGCTGCAGGCCATTCCGAGCGCGAGACCGAGCACGTTAATGGCAGAAAATGTCTTGCTTTTGAGCAGGTTACGGAATGCGATCTTGAAATAATTCCTGATCATGGCTGAGCTGGACGGATAGTTGTTGGATAATTGTACCCGAACGTCGCCCAAATGCTGTGCCAGGTCCTAAAAAGTGCGTCCCAGGTCGCGCAAAGCCGTATTTTACTGATCTATACTGCCGGATCAATGTCCGATTTTGAACAATCGTGCTATATAAGCGGACAAGGTGCGTTTTGTACTTGAAAACCGGTTTTCAATCAGTTACATTTGGGTCATAATCAGTTCCATAAAATGGATATCGGCAAAGAGATTCTGTTCTTTTTCAGTGCACTCGGCGCGTTCAACGGGCTGCTGCTCGGTTTATTCCTTCTTTTTTTTACACAAAAGAAATACCTGGCCAACGATTTCCTTGGTGCGTTGCTGCTTGCATTGAGTATCCGGATCGCCAAATCGGTTTGCCTTTATTTTGATGGAAAACTGCCTAAAATATATCTTCAGATCGGTCTTTCGGCCTGTTTTTTCATCGGACCATTTTTGTACTATTTCGTCCGGTCGGCCGTCACGCCACTCGGAAAAATGCCTAAGAGTTGGCTCCGGACACTCATCGCGCTGGCCGTTGTAACATTGGTGGTAGGTATAACACTGCCTTATGCCGAATATCCTGTTTTATGGAAGAAGGTGATAACCAGGGTTATATATTTCCAATGGTTCTCTTTCCTGCTTGCTTCGGGCATACTCATTCGTGGCCTGCTTCGAAAACTATTCAGCCGGTCCTATTCCATGAAACCCGCGGAAACGTGGATTTCGATGATTTTCATTGGCAATGTCCTGATTTTCCTTTTGTATTTTTCTTCGATGGTCAATGCGCCATTCGCCTCCTATATCAGCGGTTCCATTGCTTTTTCGTTGATCCTCTATCTGATGATCACGCTGGTGATCTACAAAAAGAAAACCGATGAGCTGTTTTTGCTTTTGCCTGACAAACCCGCCACCAAAAAGCTCAATGAAAGCGACGCGGAATTATGGCTGAACAAGCTGGAAAAGGTCATGAGTGAAAAAGAAGTTTACAAAAATCCCGATCTTAAATTACACGACCTTTCAAAAGAAATACAGATATCCGGCCACCAGCTTTCTGCATTGCTGAACGACCATTTAGGTAAAAATTTCACGACTTACCTCAATGAATGGCGCATTGCCGAAGCTTGCAAAATGATCGCCACCGAGCAGCACCTCACGCTGGAAGCAATCGGTTATGAGGTAGGTTTCAATTCCAAATCTACTTTTTTTGCTGCATTCAAAAAGGTTAAAGGCGTGACGCCGTCAGGCTATCAACAAACTATCAATCAAACGATTAGTAGCTAGCGTAAACTACCGTTTCGGGCTGTCGGGAAAAATTACATTTACCAGCAAATCCACAAGCGAAAGCGAGCAGAACCGCGCACAGTAAAATCGAATTAAATGTTTATTAAAATGACTTTTCTAATGCTTTTGGGTTGAAAGGACTTCCTATTTTTGAATTGTCTCTTCAACCTGAAAACTATGAAAAATTACATCGCTATTTTCCGCGAGCCGGATGGCCGCCAGGGCGCACATACTGAACAGGAAGTAGCCGCACATCGCGAAAATTGGTCAAAATGGTTTGCCGAATGGGGTGCCAAAGGCAAACTTGCCGGCGGCAGCGGACTAACGCTTACCGGTCGCATTATCAAAAACGGGCATGCCACCGAGGGAATTTATCAGGTAGGGACCGAAATCGTCGGTGGATTTCTCCTGCTCAAAGCCGACGATCTCGACGAAGCGACAGCGATTGCCGCAAGTTGCCCTATCTATGAGTTTGACGGCTATGCGGAAGTGCGGGAAATGCAGCAATAGCCGCATTTCCCTGTATTTCATTGTGCCATAAAAGGATCTGTGATACCCTCCTTCCCTGTCTCCACACGTCCCGCAAAACGCATTATTGCCTCTTTTGCGCCATTATGAACGTTGAAATCATACCATTGGTGGCTTTTCGACGCCGGGATGAGCGTTTTTACTGTTGCCTCAGGAGGCAGGTTCAGCACTATCTCCTTTTGCTGGTAACTATTATCCGTCACCCGGAGCGCCATCGGTTTCTTTCCGCGGTTGTCCGCTATGAGTTCCACATCGCCCGTCGGCTTGCCTTTTTTGTCCAAAACATAACCGCAGCTGACCTTAACCTCCGGCTCCTGCGCATTTCCGGCAAACTCCCGGAAATAGCCATTAGGGCCATAGACCCGGAGATGGTAGTCGCCCCCTTCAAAACCGGCAAGTTTGAAAGTCTCGGTCAGCGTGTCACCCGCTTTCACCGCATAATTCCATACCCGCAGCACCTCCCCTTCATAGGGATTCATGGCGTAGATGATGAAAGGTGCTCCCGCCGATTTTTGACCAAATACTTTATTCCCAACGTGCATGCTCACTTCAAAAGACGTTTTATCAGCCGACAGAGCGCCATCAACGTACAACTCGTACGGAATAGCGCACGATGGCCTTGTACCCGGTTCCTGTTTGGGCAAAAATGTCGACTGCACCGGATCTGAGTTGATTTTACCAATTTCTACCGCTGTTAATGCTTTAAAATTAGCCGGGACGTCTTTGAATTGGGCCTTATGAATGGTTGTCAGTATTTCCTCGCGGTTGACAGGTTGTGGTTTCTTGTAAGTGGAAGGATCATAAGGTTGAAAAACAGTGCTGATATTACCGCAGATCGTTCGGCGCCATTCGGTAATATTGGTCTCGCGTACCTGTTTCTTGGATTTATGACTGGTAAATTCTTCCAGAAATTGAATTATGGAAGTATGATCGAAAACCTGCGAACATACCTTTCCACCCCGCGACCATGGGGATGCTACTACAAGCGGCACGCGGAAACCCAGCCCGATGGCGCCTTCCCGTGCATTGTTTTTCGGCACCTGGCTCTGATCCTGTTCCAAGGTTACGTATTCGGACTTAATGTCGATGCCATATGAAACCTTTCCTGAATTCGGTTTAAATGGATTAGGGATCGAAAATGGCGGGATATGGTCGTAATACCCGTCGTTTTCGTCATAGCAGAGAATGAAGATCGTCTTTTTCCAGACTTCCGGGTTTTTGGTAAGGATATCGAGCGTTTCGGACACGTACCAGGCGCCATACCAGGGTGCGGACGGATGGTCGGAGAAGTTTTGAGGGGCGGCCAGATAAGAAACCGCTGGCAGTTTGCCCTCATTCACATCTTTTCTGAACTGGTAAAAAATGTCGCCTTTTGGCATTTCCAGCTTCCGTGTTTCACCCTTTTCCTCGTATGTCAGCGTCGTCAGTTTCAGGTAATCCGGGTCGTTTCGATTGGTTACGAATGCGCTTTCATGAATGCCCCTTTCCAGCACCGACAGCTTTTTAAAATTCTCCTCGCTGAATTCGGCCAGGTCCGCTTCGAGCTTTTCGAGCAATGCATTCCTCTGGTCCAACGTTTTTGTGAGCTTGTCTTTTTCCGCGCCGCTCGCCGCTGCAAGCTTTTCTTTTAATGCAGGAAGGTCTTTCTTAATCTTTTCGACTTCAATTTTGGCATAATGGATAAAATCCTTGGAGAACTTAACATTGTATTGCGCATATCTTTCAAGCGGGTTACAGCCGAAATTACTCAGCCACGAACCTTTGCCTGGATGAAACTGCATCACCGCTCCTACTTCGTTCTGATAAAACTTCCATGAGACGCCGGCTTCCTGCATACGCTCGGGGAAAGTCTTCCATTTTACTGGTTTATTGATGGAAAAATAGCTGTTACGCACCACTGCCAGCGAATCGATATCCGGTTTCTCGCGGATCGTGCCCGACCATAGATAGTAACGGTTAGGGTGCGTGGGTGTCATGGACGAGCAGAAATTCTGGTCGCAGATCGTAAAAGCGTCGGCCAGTGCGTAATAGAACGGAATATCTTCCCGGTCATAAAATCCCAGGGTAAGCGGCATATCGGCATATTCCTTCTGCCCCGACCGTTTGGATGCGAGCCATTTATCATATTTCCCGCCATTATAAGCATCCACCTGCGACTCGCGCGAATGCGGCAGATCGTGCATCCAGGTGGCTTTGGTATTTTTGATATCGAGATGAAAAGGCGCGTAAGTGTCGCCTTTGGCGTCCGTTTGGAGCCACACTTTATTTTTGTTGGGTAAAGAAATGGCCCTTGGGTCGTTGAACCCCCTTACACCCTGCATTTTCCCGTAACTATGGTCGAACGACCGGTTTTCCTGCATCAGGATCACCACATGTTCGGCATCGAGATAAGTGGTATTTGGGTCAGGATGAATGGCCATCGCCCGCTGTACCGATTCGGGAAACAGGCTCATCATACCGGCGCTTCCGGAGAGTAGGGCCGCTTTTTTTAGAAACTCTCTTCTTGAATCCATGAAAATGGGTTTAGTAATGAATGTCGGAACCACACTGTTTATACAAGAGCGGCCACCCACGAAATTACTGATCCCCGGCCAAATGGGCCATTATGAAAGTGTTAAGAAGTTCTGCGAGGGGATTCGGGAGAGTTTTTAAGCAAAAAAGAAGGTGCCCCGAAACCAGGGCACCTTCTTGCACATCAGCTACTCTAAATATGACTATTATGCCTGCTTTGCCAACTGGATGTTTGCCAGGATTTTGATATTTTCTCCCAGCGCAAGACCACCGGTTTCCGTCACGGAATTGAAAGTAACGCCGTATTCCTTACGGTCGATGACACCGCTTACTTCGAAACCGACCTTGGTATTACCCCAGGGATCGCGCTCGGTGCCGCCATATTCGGCCAAAAGCTCCACCTCTTTGGTTATTCCCTTGATCGTCAGATCGCCGACCAACTTGTAAACGTCGCCCTTTTCTTTTTTGAGGGAGTTGGAAACAAAACGGAACTCGGGATATTTCTCCGCTTCGAAGAAATCCGCATTGCGCAAATGCTCGTCACGGCCCGGCTGTCCGGTGTCGACGCTATTGACGTCGATCGCAAATTCTACCTGGGCATCCTCGAAATTGTCGCCTTCGGTGACGGCCGTGCCATTGAAGGAACGAAAAAACCCGGTTACGGTCGAAATAACGAGATGCTTTACTTTAAACTGAACTTCTGAATGTGCAACGTCCACATTCCATGTTGTCTTCGACATGATTTCATTTGTTTGATGGTATGAATAGATCACACCAGGCCCGGGCGGACGCCGCGCGTCTAGCGTCGCGACCGCATGCGGCACGGGCCAGGCGGCAGTACAAACTTAGCCCGAAACCGAACCCGAAATCGACTGCTTACCCGGAGGTTACCACTATCCAATTGTATAGCGGAAGACGTGTAGAAGCTGTAAATTAATTTGTTAAAAAGTTCTACAAGAGGGATTGGGAGAGTTTTCCTGCGGTGGTGATGTCCCCGTTAATAATTCGTATTTTTGTTCGACTCAAATGTTCCTGCTAATAGATTTTCGATAATTGATCATCACAAATTTGAGCCATGAACACATTGGAAGAAAAGACCGAAGAAACGATTCATTTGCTCCTGTACATCCTCCAAAAGCTGGGCGGCAGCACGGATATCCATAAGCTATTTAAGATACTTTATTTTGCAGAGCAGAAACACCTTGTCAGATATGGCACCGCGGTTTCTCAGGATCGTTACCACGCCATGAACAACGGCCCGGTGCCGTCCATTGCCTATGATATTTATAAAAATGTCCGGGAAGGTGGGAAAACCTACGAAGGTTATTTTGCAGCCAATGGCAGGTTTTCAATCACCGGCATTGCCGAGCCCGATATGGATTTCCTGTCGGACTCAGAAAGAAAATGCATGGACGAATCCATTCTCGAAAATAAGGATCTCAGCTTCGACGCATTAACCGAAAAATCACACGACAGCGCCTGGAACAATACCATCCGGGACCGGGAAATGAACCTGATAGCCATCGCAGTAGCCGGCGGCGCCGACGAACACATGGTTAAATACATTGAAGATCAGCAGCTGATCCTCAATTTTAGCTAACCGGTTACAATTATAATCGCAGTGAACCGTCCTTTCAATGTAAACGACAGTTTACTCCATGAAAAAACCGCTCTATTTCCTCCTGCTTTTACTCTGGCCGGCGTTATTGCATGCTCAAAACGTCAATACGGCGAACGATTTTAACCTGAATTTTGACAAGAAAACTCCGGCAAAAGCGCTGCCTGACAAATGGGCGGAATGGGGACGCGGTTACAGCGTTGCGGCCGACAGTGCAGTAAAACGTAATGGCGCATATTCAGTACTGATCAAAGCGCCGGTAAAAAGAGAGAACATACCCTTTGGCTGCGTGGCAAGCACCATTCCGGCTGCTTACAGGGGCAAGGAAATTGAATTACGCGGATATCTGAAATACAACAATGTCGAAACCGGTTGGGCCGGATTGATGCTTCGCGTCGATGGGCCATCGGGGCCGTTGCAATTCAGCAATATGCAGATAGAAAACAATCATGGCACGCAGGAATGGAAGCAATTCAGCATCAAACTCCCCTTCTCTTCCGCTGCAACGGCGATCCATATCGGTGCAATTCTTACGGGTACGGGCGAACTCTGGGCCGACGATTTCGAGTTGCTGATCGACGGGAAGCCATTTACAGAAGCTCCCGAGAAAAAGCCGTTTGCAGCTGAACTGGACAAAGAATTTGACAGCGGCTCCAAAGTACTACTTGGCCCCGGCCACGCATTGTCGCCGGAGCTTATTACCGATCTCACCAATCTTGGCAAAGTATGGGGATTCCTGAAATATTACCATCCGGCGGTAGCCAAAGGCGATTACAATTGGGACTATGAGCTGTTTCGTATATTAACACCGTTTGCACAGGCCAAGACCTCTGCCGAACGTCAAAAAATCGTGTTGAGCTGGATTGAAAAGCTCGGTCTGATTAGCGAAGTGAAGGCTGTTGAAATTCCCAAAGACGCGATCCTTAAACCAGACCTTGATTGGATCCGCAAATCTGGCTTTCAAGAAGCACTAGCTGGTTCCCTGGAAAAGGTCGTTCCGGCGAAACGCATCTACGAGCATTATTACATCAGCCAATATCCGGCGGGGAACCCGAATTTCATTAACGAAAATGCATATTCTCAAATGCATTATCCTGACGCCGGCTTCCGGTTGCTTAGCCTGTACCGGTATTGGAACATGATCGAGTACTTCTTCCCGTATAAAGCACTAATCCGCGAAGATTGGGACGCGGTGTTGAAGGAATTTATACCCAAGTTCCTGATGGCATCCAACGAGACCGATTATAAGCTTGTGACGCTAGCCATCATAACACGCGTGCAGGATACCCACGCATATATCGAAGGACAGCACGATGTATTGGAAAACTACTTCGGAAATAAATATGCCCCGGTGGAGCTTGCATTCATTGAGGGCAAGCCGGTAGTCATCGATTATTATAACCCAAAACTGGGCGAAGCATCGGGCCTGAAAGTGGGCGACGTGATCGAAACGGTAAATGGAAAAACCATTGCACAGATCATCAAAGAGAAAACACCTTACACACCGGCCTCCAACGAGCCAACCCGCCTCAAAAACATGGCGCCGAATCTGATCCGGAGCAATGATTCCACGGTGGCTGTCACCTACAAAAGAGAAGGGAAAGTTGCGAAGGCCAACGTGAAGGTCTATGGGCCGAATAGCGTCGACACTTATGCCAACTATAACAAAAAAGACACCTGCTTCAAGCTTATCGCTCCTGATGTGGCCTACATATTCCCTGGTAAATTCAAAAATAGCTACCTCAAAACGATTGCTCCGGAAGTGATGAAAACCAAAGGTGTCATTGTAGATATGCGTTGCTATCCGTCAGATTTCATGGTATTTACTTTTGGCGGCATGCTCATGCCGGAAAACAGGCTGTTCGCAAAGTTCACGGTGGGGAGTCTGGAAGCGCCGGGCCTATTCACCTTTGGTCCCGAAGTCAAAGTAGGTGGCCGCAACCCGGACTATTATAAAGGAAAAGTGGTGGTGATTGTGAATGAAAAGGCAGTTAGCAATTCCGAATATACGACGATGGCTTTTTCGGCAGGCCCGAACACCACCGTAATCGGAAGCACCACAGCGGGGGCAGATGGTAATGTCTCGTCAATCGCACTTCCCGGCGGGATACGGACCCGCATCAGCGGCATAGGTGTTTATTATCCGGACGGCAGGGAAACACAACAAATTGGCATTGTGCCTGATATCGAAATCAAACCGACGATCAAAGGCATTGCAGCCGGCCGCGACGAAGTGCTGGAAAAGGCGCTGGAAATCATTAACGACAAATAACGCCTTCTAAAACTCCCGCTCGCCAAATTCGCTGGAAGGCAACTTCGCTTTCCGGCCGATCTGGTTCAGGTTGTAGCTCAGGTTAAGCAAAAACATATCCGTTTCCTGAATGTAGTTGGTGGTCGTGAAAAAATCCTTCCCACGGGTCGTAATGCGTTGTTGGTTCGATCCTACAATGCCCAGATCCATGCTTTGCCATTGCAGGGTAGCAGCGAGCTTGCCTTTCAGGAAAGATTTTTTGACTGAAAGGGACGGATTCACAAAGCGCGAATCTTCGCCCTGAGCTGTGACTCTTTTTGACAGGTAGTTGATCGCCCATTGCACCTGCAATCCGCGTGGAAGCTTAAATGTAGTATTAGCATTCACAGAATATACCACACCTGATGAATTAACGGCTACTGCATTTTTAAACAACGAACCCTTGATACGATAGCTGTACACATTCGCCCCGGCAAAAAACTGCCACCAGGAAGTCAGGTTGAAGTTGCTCCCCGCCTCTGCTCCCCAGGAAGTGGCCAGTCCGGCATTGGTGTAGATCCGGTTGATAATGCTGTCGTTATATACGCTGTTAACCCTGTTGACCACATTCTTGATCCGCTGATTATAGGCCGTCAGAAATACGCTCCCTTTTTCGAAATCTTTTACCACGCCCAGTTCCGTCAGACCGATATATTCAGGTAGAATGTCGGGATCACCCGATTCCATGGTTTCTGAATGCTCTCTTTCCGGGAGCGGGTTCAATTCGTTGTTCGTCGAACGCTGCACGCGTCTACTATATCCTGCCTTCGCCCTCAGCGACTTGCCAAGCTGGTATTGCAGCTGTGCCGATGGGAAAAAGTTCGACAAGTCGAGCTCCCGCGGCGTCTGTCCGGCAGCCGTGAACGTTCGCGTGGCATATTCGTAACGCAGACCGCCGCTGTATTCCAGTTTTCCGGTTTTGCCTGCATACTGTCCGTAAACAGAGTGAATATAGTTGGTCAAATGCGTGCGGCTCGAAAACTGCGGGACCGCCACAAATTCCCCTGTTTCCAGGTTTTGATCGAGGTAAGTGAAGTTGCCTTTTTGCTCCTGGTTTCGGTATTGGTAACCGGTTTCCAGCTTACCAGTCCCGATCCGGACCGTGTAATCTGCTTGTAACCTGAATGCGTTCAATGGATTAACACCAGGATTCCGGGTACTCTGAAGAACCGTTGTGCGCCCGGGCTCAGCCAGGTTAATATTGGTCGTAAGTCCATCGAGGTCCGCCGTTTCCAGCAATGCAGAAAGGGTTATATCCGATTTATTTTTAAAACGGTGGGTATAATCCAGGTTGCCTACCGTCACAGCATTGGTCTTTTTAGCGATGTTTGAATTGAAATAGGTAATTTTTCCAATCATATCGCCGGTTTCAAGATCTGTTTTGGTATTGTTGTAAACGAGGTCTGCACGGCGGGACTGATATCGGTATCCCATATAAAAACCGGCAGAGATCACATCGTTTGGGTTTGGCGTGAAGGAAACCATGGCACGCCCGGTATAATTGTAACGCTTAAAGCTCCTCTCGCCGAGAGAGGGAAAACTGGTAAATATATTCTCCAACGTCGTATTCACATCTCCCACCCGCCTACCGGCAATATCATTCCGCAGGTAGTTTGCACTGAGATTGACCTCCCACTTACCGGATTTAATACCCCACGCGGCATCCGCACCAAAACGTACCGGATTTTTGATATTCTGATAAGTCCGTACCGAAGGCAATCCACCCTGCACATTCACCGAAAAGCTCCTGCTGTCGTTCTGAACCGTTTTAGTAGTAATATTAATAATCCCCGATTTGCCATCCGGGTCGTACCGGGCCGAGGGGCTTGTGATGATCTCGATATTTTCAATGGTGTTGGCAGGCAGTTGGTTAAGCACGACCGAAGGGTCCGTTTGCACCGGTTTACCATTGATCAGCACCAGAAAGCCGGTCGATCCCCGCAAAGTAATGTCGCCTTCGCTGTTGACGGTTACGGAGGGAGTGTTTTTCAGGATATCGATCGCCGTGCCTCCCTGGCCGCCGATAAACTGCCCCGCGCGATAAACCTGGCGGTCGATCCTGTTTTCCATCGCCTGGCGTTGTGCGGTAATATCCACGGCATCCAGCGATTGTCCTTCGGCAGTCAACCCGAGGCTGGGTACATTCAATATACCGCTGCTCGCAGGTCCGCTGATGGCGGCGCGCTCCTTGCGGTAACCCATATATTGCGCTTCCAAATAATAGGTTGAGGGTGTAATTTTTTCAAACCGGTAAACACCTTTATCGTCGGCAACGGCACCGCCTACGAGAACCGAGTCGGCGCTCCGGTGTAATGCAACCGACGCATAAGGAAGCCCTTGCCCGGAAAGCTTGTCTGTAATGGTTCCTGTAATGACCACCACGGTTTGCGCCTTTACGGCCAGGAAAGAAAGAATAAATGCCAGGTTCAGTAAAAATTTCATAGATGTTATCAAGCGGTTCACTTCGTTGAGCGATGCGGCAAAAATAACTCTATAAAACTAGTAGACTTTGTACATTCCCTCCAATAACTGGTACATTCAGGAAATACCTTTCCGGTAAATACTGGGCAGAACGCCCGTTTGCCGCTTAAAGAACTTGTTGAAATGGGACGGATCGGAAAAACCAAGCTCGTAAGCCACGCCGCCCAGGTTTTGCTCCGAGTAAAGCAGCAGCCGTTTAGATTCCGTGGTGAGGCGCTCGGCGATCAGCGTTCCGGCGGTTGAATCCAGCGCCTTCCGGCACGCGGCATTCAAAGTCTTTGGAGTCACGTTCAATGCAGTGGCGTACCATCCTACTTCGTGAAAAGATTTATAATGCTGGTCGAGCAATGCAAAAAAATCTTTGAGAATAGCCGGGTATGATTGCGTGTGATCGGATTTCACCTCACGTCTGAGCAGATTAAAAAGCAGTAAAAGATAAGTCTGGATCACGGCCTGATAATTCGGTGCCTTCGACGCATGTTCCGTTTCAATGCTTTCGAAAATCCCCGCTATCGTGTGAGCTATGTGCCCAAGCTGATAGCCGCTGGGAAAAGCCTGGGGAAACGTTTGGAACAATGTATCATGGAGTGGATGCCCGAGCAGAAAATCTTGTTGAACCATCACCACAAAACCTTTTGGAATAGCTGTAAGCTCCCAATTATGGATCTGCCCGGGCATGATGAGATATAAACTCGAGGGTGCCACCGGAAACCGGTGATGGTCGATCTGATGGGTACCTTCGCCTTGTGTTAGGAAGATGATTTCCAGGTAATCTTTATGTCCGTGCGGATTGGTGGTTTTAATCACCTCCTTCATTCTTTTAATCCGGAACGACTCCTGGGCATCCAGCTTATTCTTAATCGCGATTTGCATGCAGTGACTGGTAGTTTACCCTATTGTCTTAATAGGATAACACAAAATAAGTCAAAATGCAGGCGGATGCAAAAAAGGCCGGGAACGCGATTCGATTTGTAGAATAAATTCAAAAATAACTTCTACATAAATAGAATTAGTTGACTTTTCAGTAACTTCCGGGCACAAATCATTTACCACAAATTACTTAGTTCCATGAAGAAAAATCTTCTCCATTTATGGCTGCTCGTCTTGCTGACGGCCGTGTCCTGGTCATGTGATAACGACGATCACGAAATACCCGATTCCTACAAGCTGGAAGATTCCTGGAAACCCGGTTGGAACTCGCAGAAGGTGCTCGACATGGCCAAAGGCCAACGTCCCGACCCGTCTGTTTACCTGGATGAAAAATACATTACTTATCATTTGGGAAAATTTGCCGGCGGCGCAGCCTATCTGGTGACCAAAAAAGCACTCGACGATTATGGGAGAGATACATTGGGTTACCCGGACAACACGCAATTCGTGATGACTAAGACCGAAATGGACGCGATGCTGGTAAAAACGAACAAGGATATCAGCAAGATCGAAAAAGAGCTGGGTATACCGGCCGACAGCTGGAAAGGCAAACCCATGGTGATCATCCAAATTCCAAACCCCAAAGAACTGAATGTGAGGGTACCCTCCGGCAACGAAATGGGCGCCAACAACCTATGGCTTCCCGGCGGAGAACTTCCGACCGGCTATTCGGAAGCCGTGGTGAACAAAATCCCGAAAGGAAAATATATTGAAACACCACTATAACCTTCAAAAAAATAGGGCAATGCATACGCACACGTGCATTGTCCTTACCCCGTGCCCCGGTATATTTGCCTGAGCAACTTGACCTACATAATGAAAGAAATCTCGAAAGAGCCCTGGAATTACACCTTTTCTGAACTGGGAACTGGCCAGTATGTCCTTAGCGTCGTTTGCGGCGGAGTAGGCATTTATGAATTTATCTTCCGCCTCAACCAGCAGCAGGTTGAGAGCTACCAACGTGAGGGCCTGCCTTTTGTAGCCCGCCTCGCTGATCTCGTCCGCTCGGACCAGGCTCCGTTCGAAAGCCAAAAAGTATAATTTCCCTTTCCGCAAGAAATTTCCTGCCATCCGGATGCAACGTTTCCGGTCTTCAATCGTCATTGTCATAACTCTGCAAACCGGAGAACCGAAAATCTGTCGGACGCACTTTTATTAGCCATTTCATGAAAATACTACTACTCTCCATTGCTGTTTTTGCAGCAGCTATCAGCTCATTATCCGCCCAGCACATCAAAATATCGGGTATGCTGATGGATTCGGCCACTTCCCGCCCGGTAGAGTTCGCCACCGTGGCCCTCATGCAAAGCGGAAAGATCATCGAGGGCGCCACAGCCGATTCAAAAGGACGTTTTGTCTTCTCCAAAGTAGCCCCCGGAAAATATATTATACAAGGTTCGCTGATGGGCTATACCACGAAATCGTCGGAGCTCATCGAAGCAAAAGGCGAAGACCTTGAAATCGGGATTATCCGCCTTTCTCCTGCTGCGCGGAAACTGGACGAAGTGACGGTGGTGGAACAAAAAGCGCTGTTTGAGGAAAAATCCGACCGGATGGTGTACAATGCCGAAAAGGACATCAGTATCAAAGGCGGGGATGCGACAGACGTGCTTAAAAAGATCCCATCGGTAGCCGTCGATATTGAAGGTAATGTACAGTTGCGCGGCAGCTCTAACATCAAGGTTTTAATCAATGGTAAACCATCCAGCATTGTCGCCCGCAGCGTGTCGGACGCTTTAAAGCAGATTCCGGCTGATATCATCAAACAAGTGGAGGTCATTACCTCGCCTTCGGCCAAATACGACGCGGAAGGTACTGCGGGGATCATCAATATCATCACCAAAAAGAACACAATGCAGGGCACAAACGGCTCCATAAGCCCCAATTTCGGGCAATGGAACAACTGGCCGAATGCGAGCATCAATCACCGGATGAAGGGAATTTCAATTGCTGCCAATGGCGGTTTCAGTAACTGGCGGAACAAGCGCTACATGCAACTGTTGCGGTCGTTCACCAATGCCGATACCGTTACCAAACAGGACCAGACGCAATGGATCACCGGAAATGGCAAGAACTTCTACGGCACCATGAACGTCGACTGGGACGTGGATTCACTGAACCGGATCGGCGCTGGCGTCAATTATTACAATGGCAAAAACACCAACGGCTTTGACATTATGTTCCAGGAAAGCACCCAGGGCAAACTGGGGCAGTATTTCAGCCGTGATATGAGCCGGACATACGACTGGGCAGGGGCGACCATGAACCTGGACTATACCCGTTTGTTCAAAAAACCCAAGAAGGAGGTCAACCTGCTCATGATGTATTCTTTTGAGGGCGAGGACAGCGATTACGACTCCGACCTCCTAAACCGCGACAATGCAGTTTACTACCGGGAAAGAAGCTACAACATCAGTAACAACAGGGAGGGTACCGTCCAGTTCGATTTCACAAATCCGCTCGACAGCATCAGCACGCTGGAAATGGGCACGAAAACCATTTTCAGAAAAATCCTCAGTGACTACCGCATTTCCAGTGCCGTGGACGGCTCCGAAGATTTTCACGATATGCCCGAGCTGGCCAACATCTTCGATTATGCCCAACAAGTGACGTCGGCCTACGTGGTTTACAGCCGTACGCCCAAAAAGAAATGGGGGATCAATCTCGGCGCGCGGTATGAGCATACATTTATCCAGGCCAATTTCCTGAACGGCACCGCGCCGTTTTCCAACAACTATGGCAACTTCATCCCAAGCCTCAGCCTGTCGAGGAGCCTGAAAAAGGACCAGCAGATACGGCTCAGCTATTCGCAACGGATCCAGCGGCCTCAGTTCTTTTATCTGAATCCTTACGTCAACCAGGCCGATTCTAAAAACCAATACGGGGGCAATCCTTATCTCAAACCCGAGCTGACTCATTCGCTGGAAGCCAATTACAGCGTTTCCATCAAGCAAACGAGCATTAATGCGTCGTTCTTTCTCCGCCAGACCAACAATGCGATTGAGGGTATTAACTCAGTAGATAGCAGCGGCGTATTGAGACAGATCTTTCAGAATGTGGCCGAAAATTCCGCTTATGGCGTGAACCTGAGCGCAAATACCAAGATCACCAAAAAGTGGACTGTGAATGGCTCATTAAACCTTTTTTACAACATACTGGAAAGCCAGGAGCTGAAAACGCGCAATGCCGACTGGATGTACCGCATTAACCTCAATTCAAGTATCGATTTCGGCAAAGGCATTAAAGCACAGTTGTTCGGGTTCTATAATTCGCCCCGCGTCAATATCCAGGGAAGCTACGGGGGCTTTGGTTTTTATAATGTTGTATTACAAAAGGAAATCCTCAAAAAGAAAGGGACGATCGGCTTTGGTTACGACAATCCATTTAACCGCACTATCAAATGGCGGAATGATTTTGTAGGCCCTAATTTCGTCCAGACACAGGATGTAGCCATGTACCGCAGGGGCTGGCGATTAAACCTCAAATACGAATTCGGGCAGATGACCGGCGGCAGTCCACGGCAGAAAAAGCGGATCAGTAACGATGATAAAAAGGCAGGGGAAGGAAACAACTAAAAAAATTGCCGATTTTTTTTGGAAACCGTATGGTTTCACTTACATTTGGAAACCATACGGTTTCCATTTTTTTTATCCCTCTGCAAACCAGCGCCAAATGCCATGAACCAGATCAGACGCGACGTATTTCAAGCCATTTCCGATCCTACCCGCCGGGAGATCATCGATTTGCTTTCGGTTAAAACCCTCAATCTAAACAATGTCGCCGACCATTTTACAATGAGCCGTCCGGCCGTAGCGAAGCATATCCGGATACTCACCGAATGCGGCCTCGTAACCGTACGGACGCAGGGCCGGGAAACATTATGCCAGGCCGACCTCCGCGGATTGAAACAGGTTTCGGACTGGGCCAACAGCT
Source organism: Dyadobacter sp. MSC1_007 (assembly GCF_023667495.1). Classification (GTDB taxonomy): domain Bacteria; phylum Bacteroidota; class Bacteroidia; order Cytophagales; family Spirosomataceae; genus Dyadobacter. The sequence goes on along the minus strand of NZ_JAMOZL010000006.1, from coordinate 3,241 downwards.
ACCAGAAGTTCTGGACCGAAAAGCTGGATGCGCTGGAAAAGTTTTTGGATGAGGATATGATACCTGAGGATTAAACCAGAATTGTTACACTTTAAATAAATGAATTATGGCCTTTGAACCGCTAGTTTTTGAAAAAACACTGAATGCACCGGCCCCACGTGTCTGGAAAGCGATAACAGATGCCGGGCAGATGAAGCGCTGGTATTTCGACATCCCTGACTTTAAGCCGGAAGTGGGTTTTGAATTTGAATTTACAGTTGAGCACGAAGGCAAAGTCTACAAGCACCTTTGCAAAGTAAATGAAGCGGAATTTAACAAAAAGCTCAGCTACTCGTGGCGCTATTCCGACTACCCCGGCGATTCCGAAGTAACCTTCGAGCTTTTTCCGGAAGGTGATAAAACAAGGCTCAAACTTACCCATAAAGGCCTTCATACTTTCCCAAGCGACAATCCCGATTTCGGCGTCGCAAGTTTTACCGCTGGCTGGAACCAGATTATCGGAAAAAGTCTGCCAGAATACCTGGAAAAAGAGGCTGTTGGTTGAATGACCCCCTGATATTGTCGTGATTGCACCCGGCACGTGTACCTGGTCTACGCTAGTTTTGACCCATTATTAAACTAGCAACAAACAAAATGAGAAAGATCAGGATTTTTGAACACATTTCCCTCGACGGAGTGATCCAGCACGACAAAGACTATGACTATCCCGGATGGAGTACCCCCTACCGGACCCCAGCCGGGATGGCCATGCTTCTCGAAACGTACGGTGCAGGCTTTGACATGCTGCTTGGCCGTAAAACGTACGACGAGTTTTTGGGTTACTGGCCAACTGCCGGGGACTTTCCAATGGCGAACGGTATCAACGCCGCAACCAAATACGTAGTCACCCACAGACCGGAAAGCCTTGAATGGGGCCCGGTGAAGGGTTTGAGCGAAGATTTCATCGCGGAACTTCACCAGCTCAAAGCCACAAATGGCCCGGATCTGGTGGTGGCGGGAAGTATGTCATTAACGTCCGTGCTGCTCGATGCAGGACTGGTAGACGAAGTTATCCTGATCGTATACCCGCTATTATTGGGCCGCGGAAAACGCATTCTTTCAGAGAGCTTTGATGCGCGCAAATTCGAATTTGTAAGCACGGCGACCACACCAACCGGGGTGCTCCTCAATACCTACCGGCACCTGGGATCACTGGCAAGGTGATCTTTTTACGGAATGATCTTATCCACCTTCATTTGATCAAAAATCCGGTAAAACATCTGCTCAGTGTCTGCAAACTCATGGAAACCCAGTCGCCGAGCTTTGGTGCCGTCGGCCAGGAAATCGTAGTCCCAGGAGAAAACAAAATCGCCGAACGGCCAGGCCGACATGGTCTGGTAATCATATTGCAACCCATGTTTTTCGGCTAATGCCTCCCACACAGGTGCCTTATCCCGCATTACCTCCGCAAGCGGGAGCGGCACGGGCGGAGCGGTTTCCAGGCCGAAATACCGGCCGATCTTGGGCCAGAGATCTTCCCATCGGAACAGGTCCCCGTTATTGATATTGAATGCCTGGTTGGCACTTTCGGGATTCGTCGCGGCCCATACGGTGGCTTTTGCAAGCAAATCGGAATCAGTCATTTCCATCAGATGATGATAGGCTCCGGGTTTGCCTGGAAATCGGAAAGGTACTTGGAGCTCTTTGGAAATGGCAGCGTACACGGCAATCAGCGAAACAAGGTTCAGCGGGTTGCCGGGCGCGAAGCCGCCGACCACGGATGGCCTGATCGCCGACCAGGTCCAGGATTTGCCTTCCTGCGCCTCAGTAATATATCGCTGTTGTTCTGTCATGAATTCAGGCAGCATAATAGGCGGGTCGTCCTCTCTTGCCGGTGTTCTGAAAGGCCCGAGGTGCGCGCCATACACTTTGTAGCCCTGCATAAAGCTGATATGTTCGAGCACGGGAGAAACCTTCTCCATCGTTTCGATCACATTGCGGAACATCGTCATATTAGGTGCCACCAGTCCGGCCCAGGTGGGCGCATCCTGGTAAGCGGTGTAAAAAATATGCGTCACATCGCTCAGGTGGGCGAATTTTTCGGCTGTATCGACAGCGTCCAGCAGATCCACGGTTATGATATCTATTCCTGCAGATTCGCCCGCCGGTTTTCGTGATGTGCCTATGACCTTCCAGGATCCGGTCGATTGCAAGTATGCAACGAGGTTCTTACCGATCACCCCATTCGCGCCCACTACCAGGGCTGTATGTATGTTTTTCATGATTTTACCAATCCATTAAGCAGCTAAAACTTCCTGTTCCGCAAACACAGCCTTCAAATGGGCCAGGTAACGCTGCTGATATGCGCTGATTTTTTGGGGTGTGACGTTCTTTTCCAGGTCATGGAAATGAATGCTGTTCAACGGCTCCATACCTGTGAATGCATTCATCCTGTGAAAGCCAAACATGACGCCCTCGTCCACAGAATGCTCGCGGAAGAACTCTCCGGGCAATGTAAATGCTGTTTCAGGTGCATTCCAGGTGGTGGTGAGCATGTATTGTCTGCCGTGCAACATGCCGCCCGTGCCATAATTGAGGTCCGGGTTTTCGTTCTTGCGGCCGTCGCTGCGGTAAATGCCTTTGCGGTGCCCGGCTGTAAACACCAGGTCAATGTATTCTTTTAGTTTATGAGGCATGGAGAACCACCAAACCGGCGTATGGTAGATAACCACATCAGCCCAAACGAATTTCCGTACTTCCTCGTCCAAATCGTAAGGTTCGTTGATGTCGGTCATTTTTAGTTCGAAACCGTTTTCTGCATTAAAAAAAGCAGCATCGAGTCCAGTAAGCGTATGATTGAATTTCCCTCCTGAATGCCCAAAACGCTGACCGCCATTAATCACAAATATCTTTTTCATGTTCTGTTTTGAATTTGATGATACAAATTTCCCACAGACTTATGCATTATCAAAATAACTTAAATTGTACATTTGTATAATAATAATGATAACTGACAAATTTGGGATGAAGGAGGAAGGGACGAGGGGAGGAAGGGACGAGGGGAAGAGGGAGGAAGGAAGGATGGGGAAAGGGGGAAAGGGAAGATGGATGAAGGGAGGATGATGTCAGTCTGAGTGCAGCCGAAGACAGTCAATACGGTGATTTTCAACGTACTGCAAGTGCTTCGACTGCGCTCAGCAAGACAGTTTGCTTCCTCCCTTCCTCCCTTCCTCCCTTCCTCCCTTCCTCCCTTCCTCCCTTC
>NZ_JAMOZL010000005.1 GCF_023667495.1 Dyadobacter sp. MSC1_007 | reverse complement strand
CCCGGATTACTTTGTTGATCAAATGCTCTTTCCCAAATTTAACAATCCATTTCTTAATTGTCGAGCTTCCTTTGATCCCGTAACGGCGAGAGGCCTCCAAATGGCTTAATCCTTCCTGCTCGATCTCCCTGACTACCTCCCGCTTAAAACTAAGACTATACTTTACTAATCCTGGACGTTCTTTCTGCATAAATTTCCCTCGGGTTAAGGTCAACCTATTTCAGGACGTTACATCCCCTACTCCATCCTCCCTTTCCTTCCTTCCTCCCTCTAATTACAATAAGCCCCAATAACCTTATAAGCCTGTTGATAACCCAGTTCCCCGGCTTTGCTGAGGTCGAGGCAGCCGTCGTTGATCTCTCCCAGGCTGTTTTTTAGGATACCTCTCAGATAATATGCTTCCGGGTAATCGGACCGGAGCTTGATCGAACTTGTAAAGTCCAGAACGGCGCCCATTTGGTCCCCGCTGGCGGAACGGATCATCGCTCTTGAAAAATAAGCATTGGAATAAGTCGGGTTCAGTTCTACCGCAGTAGTAAGGTCCTGAATGGCCCCCTTCATTTCACCCACTTTGGCCTTGGCAATACCACGAACATAATATGCTTCCGCCCGCTCATTGGTTAGGGTCTCGATTTTCACATTTTCCTTCACCTGGTCACGTAGTTCATCGAGCTTTTCTTTGTTGATTTTGCCGACATATGCATTCTTTTTGGGATCGCCAGTGTAGCTGTTTTTAATTTCGATAGCTTTTGAAAGGTCGGCAATCGCGCCACGGGGGTCATTCAGCTTACCTTTCGCAAAGCCCCGGCCATAATAGGCATTATAATTTTCAGGATTCAATTGGATCGTTTTATCGAAGTCGATGATCGCTCCCTGGAAATCTTCTATCTTGTTCTTGGCAAAGCCCCGGTTGCTGTAATATTCACTGTCATTGGGACTTAGCTCGATCGCTCGCGTAAAATCAGCCGCTGCTCCCTGATAGTCGCCGAGTTCCAGTTTTGCAAGGCCACGCCCTGCGTATGCGCCTGTCCGCTTGGGACTGAGCTCGATCACGCGGGTAAAATCCGCCAGACTACCCGCATATTCTTGCAGATCCTGCTTGCAATTTCCTCTCGCATAAAGCGCGGCAAGCTCATCCGGATTGAGTGATAATGCATGATCGAGGTCGATCAATGCGTTCCGATGATTTTTGAGTTTGGCGTAACTTACACCCCGGTTATAATAGGCCTTCGGCTCCTCCGGGTTCAGCTCTATTGCTTTGGTATAATCCTCAATAGCAGACCGGAAATCCTCCTGAAGGCTTTTGCTGACGCCGCGGCTCTGATAGTAAAGTGCCTCTTTCGGATTTATCTCGATGGCTTTGTCGTAATCCGTCATAGCACCGCGGTAGTCTTTAAGATTTGCTTTGGCCAATCCCCTGTTGAAGTAGCTCGGGGCATGGTCGGGGTTCATCGAGATGACGGCCGTGTATGCCTGCATGGCCCCGTTAAAATCTCCGGTTCCTGCCTTGGTATTACCGTCCTCAAAAAACTCCGCAGCCGATCGTTGAGCGAAAATAGGGCAAGATAAGGTAAGCGCAAAGAGTAATTGAATGCCAATAAATTGAAGTCTCATGAATGTAAACCTTTTCCGCAAATCGATGTTTTTTATTTAGTGTATAAAAGTATTCAAATTCCGAGTCAGCATCAAAAAAAGAAAAGCCCTATTTTTGGAAAGAAGGCGGTTCGCCACATCTACAAGTATTCACCAAGTCCACATCAATTATGACACCTGGAACAAAGAAAATAGCCCTGGCATTTCTGGTCCTCTTAGCCTTAGCTGCCGTTTATTTTTCGTTTTTCAAATCACCCGTTGACCAGCCGGTCGCCGACGTATCCCCTCCTGCTGCGCCTGAGTCTGTATATTTATCGCTGACTAGTCTGGACGGGAAGCCGGTCGCAATGGATGAAAACAAGGTTTCGTTCGTCAATGTCTGGGCGACCTGGTGCGGACCTTGCAATATGGAAATGCCTGGCATTCAAAAGCTTTATAACAAATATAAGGAGCACAAAAAAGTAGCGTTCTACATTATTTCGGACGAAGATGCCGAAACCGTCGTGCCTTTTATCGCGAGAAAAGGCTATGACCTGCCATTTTATCAATATGCAGGACCTTATCCCGCTGCTCTCGACGGGAATGCTATTCCGCGAACCTACATCATTTATAAGGGAAAAATCCTCACGGAGGAAATCGGCGCTTCACAATGGGACCGCCCGGAAGTGATTGACCTGATCGAAAAGCAATTAGCAGAGATCTGACAAAAAAGAGAGGCGCCGATTTGCATCAGCGCCTCTGCTATATCTTCAATTGAAATGCTTATTCAACAATGAAGCTACCTTTCATCAAGGCATAATGCCCTGGGAAGCTGCAAATGTATGTGTAAGTTCCTTTTGCAGGAGCTGTGAATTCAATTGTATCGCTTTCACCGCCACCAACAAGCTTGGTATGTGCGATGATGCTCGCAGCTTCTGTCTTAGGGATGTATTCAGTTTCTCTCGCAGCAGCAGCTTTCGAGCCGAATGCAGCAACGTCAGTACCTGGTTTCAGAAGAACCCAGTTATGTCCCATTGCAGCTTTCGCCAATTTACCTGAGTGAGTCAAGGTCAATTTTACTTTCTGCCCAGCCTTCACTTTGATCTCTTTCAGGTCGAACTGCATTGCATCACTTCCTTTTATTACGATCGTTTTAGCTTGTTTCACATCGGCCGTCACAGCTTTGGCGGGTGATACCTTCGCAGCAACAGAATTCATTGTAACCGCTCCGAAAGCCATTACCGAGGCAAGAAGCATTACGCCATACTTAGTCCTTTTCATATTAAGAGTATTAGTAAACTTGTTTGTTTTAAATTAATCGACGCAATTTACGACACGACATTCTAAAAAAACAATTCATTAACAATTGTTTGAAACTTAAATTTCAGAACAGAACCTTATACTGGTCACGTACAGCACGCCCCGCACAAAGCACCGACAACACCATCATATAGTGGTTAATATCCACCGGGTCCATCGGGATCGGCAGCTTGCCCGACTTGGTCGACAATGCGAGCAGCATCATGGAGAACACAACCCAAAGGGCACTTTTCTGGCGACTCGCAAGCCCTACACAGGAAATAAGAAGTGTTACCAGAATACAGAACGACTTGATAATCAAGCCCACATATTCTACTTTAAACCAGGTAATGCAATAAAACAGCAGTAATCCAAGTGCCACTGTGGATGTGAACAGGAACGTCCCACTTTCATAGCGCATAATCAGGCACCACGAGGCTGAGACGAGACATATGGCACCGAGCGTCATTTCACCTGAAACCACGAACTCCCTGACATTATCGAGCCGTTCGACACCTGCATATACCAGCATTTCGCTGAGCGCAACCAATGCTATGCTGCCAAAAAAGATACCCCAGAGCCATCGTATCAAAACGGGTTGCTGCCAGAAGTACCGGAAGAAAACGAATAAACTGGCAATGGTTAGAACGAGGTTAGAAAATATATGTGGATTCAGAAATATATTCATAAACAGCCGCCATGTTGTCAAAAAAGCAATTTACAAATTCTGACTACATTTTGCTACTTCGTGCTTTTCGTCCTACTTTTACCAAAAAAACTGATTTACCAACATGAGCGTTTTAGTTAATAAAAATTCTAAGATTATAGTTCAGGGATTTACCGGTTCGGAGGGCTCTTTCCATGCCCAACAAATGATTGAATACGGTACGAATGTCGTAGGTGGTGTTACGCCTGGCAAAGGTGGGCTTTCTCATTTAGAAAGACCTGTTTTCAATACTGTTGACCTTGCCGTACGTGCTACCGGAGCAGACGTTGCCATCATCTTTGTTCCGCCGGCTTTTGCTGCTGACGCAATCATGGAAGCTGCTGATGCTGGTATCGGCGTGATCGTCTGTATCACCGAAGGTATCCCTACCAAGGATATGATGCAGGCAAAAGAATATATCAAGAATAAAAACTGCCGCCTTATCGGGCCTAACTGCCCTGGTGTGATCACCGCAGAAGAATGTAAAGTGGGTATTATGCCAGGCTTTATCTTCAAAAAAGGAACGATCGGTCTGGTTTCAAAATCAGGAACACTTACCTACGAGGCTGTTGACCAGCTCACACGTGCAGGACTGGGACAAACTACTGCAATCGGTATTGGCGGTGACCCCATCATTGGCACCACCACCAAAGAAGCGGTTGAATTGCTGATGAACGACGACGAAACAGAAGCGATCGTCATGATTGGTGAGATCGGCGGAAGCATGGAGGCAGACGCAGCCAACTATATCAAGTCGACAGGCAATAAAAAGCCGGTTGTAGGCTTTATCGCGGGACAAACTGCTCCAAAAGGCCGTCGTATGGGCCATGCCGGTGCAATTATCGGCGGCGCTGACGATACTGCGGAAGCCAAGATCAGAATTATGAAAGAATCAGGCATCTTTGTAGCAGAGTCACCTGCATTGATCGGCGAGACGATGTTGCTTGCTCTTGGAAAAAAATAGTGCATTGCTAACAAATAACGACATAAGAGGGCTGGGGAAACCCCGCCCTTTTTTATACAAATGAAGTCCATACGCTCACCTTTCTTTTGGGCTTTTTTTATCGCGGTTACCTTATCCGGGACGTGCTCCGTCGCCGCCATCAGGGCTGTCCCTGGCCAGTTCTTTCCTGTTTTCGATTATCACAACGACTGGCTGGTATACAACGATCAGTACAAAAACTACGTCCCGTTTTCGCAAGGTGTGAATGAAGGAACACGGTTTGCCAGCCTCTACATTGACCTGATCAAAAACAGGCGATATTCACTGCTTGTCCAGGTTGAAAACGAGGGTTACCTCTTTCTGGAAGGCGCGTTGCAGAGCAAACTTAGCCCGGGCAAATGGCAGGAGCTTAGTATCGACAGCCTTTATAAAGTTTACCGCAAAGACGAGTTACTGCTGACAATCTATGGCAGTCCGGGGGTTGGGGACAAAACTGTACTGCTTTGTAATAAAAAAAAGCAAAGCGATAGTGGCATAGTTACCAACACGCGCTCGGGTTTTATCAATATTAAACCCATCTCATTTTCACCGTTCGGTAACTTTGCGGGGATTGCCCTGGTGATTATCCTGATTCTGAATGTGTGGATTTTCAATCTCAATCCTTTATCATTCATACGTTTGATAAATCCAATCGAGTTCTTCAACAACGACCCCCGCGACCAGCTTTCCAAGATCAACAAGCCTTACAGCAATACAGTCATTTTCTTTGTCGTGATCAGTGCCATGATGATGAGCTTTGTAGTGATCTATTTCTCCATTAATAAGGTTAACCTCTTTTCTGTCAGTACAATATTATCAGAGAAGGCCAATACACTTCAGATCCTGGGCGATTTTTGCATCTTGTCACTCATCTTTTTCCTGCTGATCTATGCAAAATATGTATGCATGGTACTGGCCGGCAATATGCTGAATCTTGACAAACAAGTCGACATTATATTTATCAAAATAGTACAATCTTCCTACCTGTTTTACGCCTTTGCTTTCCTGGTTATATTCGCGTTGAGCTTCAACCATATTAACTGGCTGGATGCCAGCAGACCATACATTCTATTCCCATTTCTTTTCTTTTATCTGGCGCGGTTCGCCGGACTTTATGTTGTAGCCAAGCCAACCGGCTCGTTGATTAATCTCTATTTATTTTCTTACCTTTGTGTCATTGAAATAATCCCTCTCATTGTGAGTATGAAGTTTGCTTTATAATCAGAGAAGATGAATTGGGAATAAACTAATGAGGATTATACATGAGTGATACCATCAATTTTGATCAGGACAGACTAAAGAAAGTAACCAGCCTTTTGGTAAGTCAATCCCGACCAGCCGACGAGAATTCACCGTACTACGAATTAGCCAGAAAGTATAATATCAAAGTTGATTTCCGGCCGTTCATTCAGATTGACGGGGTTTCTTACAAAGACTTTCGCAAACAAAAAATCAACATTCTGGACCATACGGCGGTGATTTTCACAAGCCGTAATGCAATTGATCACTTCTTCCGCATTTGCAACGAAGGAAGGGTTGAGGTGCCTGCAACTATGAAATATTTCTGTATTTCGGAACAGACGGCCAACTACCTTCAGAAGTACATTGTGATCCGGAAACGGAAAATCTTTACAGGAACAAAAACTGCTGCCGAGCTCATCGAATTGATGAGGAAGCACAAAAAAGAAAAATTCCTGTATCCTTGCTCAGATGTAAGGAAAAACGACATCCCTGAGTTTGCCGACACCGAAGAATTTCACTTCACGGAGGCAACGATGTACCAGACAGCTTCTGCCGATTTGTCGGACCTGGAAGACGTTTACTACGATATCATTGCATTCTTCAGTCCATCGGGAATTAAATCGCTTTTTGACAACTTCCCAGACTTCAAGCAGAACTATACGCGCATCGCCGCATTTGGCCCAACCACGGCCAAGGCCGTAGAGGACGCCGGGCTTGTCCTTGACATTCAGGCGCCGCTGCCAAATGCGCCTTCGATGACCGGAGCACTCGATTTATACATCCGGCAAGCGAACAATGCCTAACCCGGATTTGAGTAAAAAAGCCCTGGAAAATTTCCAGGGCTTTTTTATGTTTATATCAATTTTTTTAAGCAATATGCGTTATGAATTAAATCCCAAAGCTTATCAGCGTGTTCCTTAAATCAAACCCAGACGCATGACTTTGACGTTTACCTTTCGAAGTATCAGATATATCCGGCCATTTGCCTTTTTACTCCTGTTCCCGGTTTGTGCGGTTGCCCAGAAAGATGCTCAGTTCAGCTTATTTTCGTTAAATCAGCTTTACCTTAACCCGGCAGCGGCAGGTGCGGATGGCCTTACCAAATTCCAGCTTACGCACAGGACGCAATATGCAGGCTACCAGGGAACTAACCTCGACGATACAGGCGGCGCGCTTTCCACTCAGCTTTTCTCTTTCAGCATGCCGTTCAAGAACTTCGGCATCGGGTTTTATGCATTAAATGATAAAAGCGGTCCCCGTACCGACCAGGATTTCAAACTCTCGGCAGCCTACCACATCCCACTTGCTGGCGGTAAGTTTCAGGTAGGGGCCAGCGCAGGACTATTTCGCCAGGCCATTGACTACGGCAAGCTTCGTGCCCGCGACCCGAATGATCCTCTGATCCAGACCGGTGTTATTTCAGAAATGAACCCTGATTTCTCAGTAGGTGCAAGATTCGAGAATGAGACTTTTTACGCAGGCGTTTCGCTGAACCATTTCCTGAAACCAAAATATCAGCTCGGTTCTGAAACCGGCACCAACCCGCTGCCAAGAACATTGTATTTTAATGCAGGAGTAAATGTGGAACTGGGCTATCTGCTGGATATTCAACCTATAGTATTGGTAAAATCTGATATCAGCACCATTTCCGTGGAAGGCGGCGCGACGGTAACCTACAATAAACGCTACTGGATCGGCGGTACTTACAGGCAACAGGACACTTACTTTATCATCATGGGAGGCGTTTATCTGCTGCCAGATCAGTCCCTTAGGCTTTCCGGAGCCTATGATATGGTTGTGGGCGGAGACAAGGCGAAGTCACCTTCTTCCTTTGAAGTAATGCTTTCCTACGCTTTGCCTTCTCCTAAATTCGGAAAGAAGACCATCATCCGGACCCCGCGCTTCCGTTTTTAAATAATTGACCGATTCTCTTCGATTAATATTAATATTTGATCCCGAAATTATTAAAAATCAAAGAATTCACTGTCAAATCGACGCTTTTTACAAGCCTGTTGGTAACTCGTGTGAATCAGTTTGCGAAACTTTGATTTATATTTGTAAAATAATCTGGCTTCATACCAATTGCACTATTCTTACGTTAAGTCGATAAACACTGATTTAGCAACTGCGGTGTACATGTTTTCGATGAGCAATCGGTTAAGTGTCACCTCGGTCCGGGGGCCCTATTTTGTTTTTATTTCAAGTATACTAGATATCATTCGTTGACGTTTTTAGGCTAGCATTTTATTATTCAAAAATTTACAAAACCACTATGAATGTGAAAGTGTTCTATCGGGATGGAGTCAAAAGTCTGCTTTTGGTAGCCGCTCTTATGCTCATGCAAAGCTGCGGATTTATCAAGAGCAAGTTTGGCAAGGGCGGAAAAGAAGAAAGCGGTATCTCAAACGGAGAAATCACAGCTACTGCCCGTAAAGGATTCAAGCAAACCACCCCGGCCGGGATGGTTGTAATCCCGTCAGGTTCTTTTGTAATGGGCCAGGCTGACGAAGACATTGCTTCCTCCATGAACAACATGAACCGGCGCGTGACAATCAGCTCGTTTTTTATGGACGATACTGAGATCACCAATAATGAATATCGCCAGTTTGTGAATGCATTGCTGGTTGACTCTGTGTCCGTATTGGGCGAAGAGGAGATCATGTCGAAATACTATCCCGATACAACTGTCTGGAAAAAGGATTTTGCTTACTCAAACGGTGATCCATTCGTAGAATACTATTATCAACACCCTGGCTTCGACACTTATCCTGTTGTAGGCGTAAGTTGGGTCGCTGCCCAATACTTCTCAAAATGGCGCACCAACCTGCTCCACGATTTCCAGAACAAAGAAGGACAGTTCAATTCAACTGGCTTCCGGCTACCTACCGAAGCTGAATGGGAATGGGCTGCAAGAGGCGGACGTGCAGTAGCGAAATATCCATGGGGAAATCCATATACGATGAATGCAAAAGGATGCTTCCTGGCCAACTTCAAACCACAACGTGGTAATTACGATGCGGATGGCTATCCTTACACCGGACCTGCAAATGCTTACAATCCAAACGACTTCGGCCTCTATAATATGGCTGGAAACGTGGCAGAATGGACATCCGATGCTTACACAGACAATGCGACTGCGATCGTATGGGATATGAACCCACGCTATGATAATCCGGATGAACCGCGGAAAGTGGTGAAAGGCGGATCATGGAAAGATATTGCTTACTACCTGCAAACCGGCACCCGGACTTTCGAGTACGAAACCGAAACCCGCGCCTTCATCGGCTTCCGTTGTGTAATGGATAATGTAAACGACCGCGGAGGAGCACGTGCCCGTCGCCGTTAAAAATACTTCCACCCCAAGAGAAGCAGCGTCTATACACTGCTTCTTTTTTACGGTATACCCGAATCAATCTAACACTTTACTAACTTTTAATTTTTCACTGTAACCGATTTCAATTCGTATGGCTAAGAATAGCGGACCTAATTTTTTTTGGGATAAACTAGTACCAACAATATATAGTGCGGGTGCTGCCGTTGTAATTTTAGGAGCGTTGGCAAAAATTCAACACTGGGAATTCGGCGGACCATTGCTTACAGCAGGTCTTGGAACCGAAGTTCTGATATTCTTGCTTTACGCATTGCAAACCCTGACTCAATCTACTGACAAAGATCCGGACTGGACACGCGTTTATCCTGAACTTGCCGACGACTACACTGGCCCTGCCATTAGCCGTGGCACCACACAGAGCAGCAACATCACAGCAAAACTTGATAACATGCTGGATAATGCAAAACTCTCTCCTGAGATTTTCGATAGCCTGGGCAAAGGGTTCAGAAACCTTTCTGATACAGTTGGTAAAATCAGCGATCTGACCGATGCTACTGTGGCTACCAACGACTACGCGAAGAATGTTAAATCAGCGTCAGTTGCTATCAATGACATGAACAAGTCTTATGGTGTGGCCATCAATGCAATGTCTTCCATGGCTGATGCAACCAAAGATGCGCAGTCATACCGCGACCAATTCCAGCAAATTACCAAGAACATGGGCGCGTTGAACGCGGTTTATGAACTGGAACTTCAGGACACTACCAAGCACCTGAAAGCGATGAACGCATTTTATGGTAACCTGACAGCCGCTATGGAAAATATGGCTGACGCGACTAAGGAATCGCAGGTATTCAAGAATGAAATGTCAAAACTGACTACCAATATTTCGTCATTGAACAGCATTTATGGCAATATGCTGACTGCAATGCGCGGTGGAAATGCTTAAAAGCCCTCTGGCGATGACTCCCTGGTTCGCTGCGGATTGCGGAGTCATTGTTATTGTTAAATAATTTGATCACTGAAAACTGATTACACAACAATATGGCAGGTGGAAAAGAAACACCCCGTCAAAAGATGATTGGAATGATGTATCTGGTACTTACAGCGATGCTCGCATTGCAGGTAAGTTCAGCCATTATAGAAAAATTCATTCTTCTGAACAATTCTTTGGAACTATCATCCGGAGCAGCTAACAAAATAAATCAGGAAACCGTACTTAAAATCAAAGCTGCGGTGGAGAAATCGGGAAACCGTGCGGCGGATGTGGCTGTGATCAAACAGGCCGACGAAGTGCGCAAACTTTCTTCGGATATCAGCAACGAACTGAATGCATTAAAGCAAGAAATTATTAACAATGCAGGGGGCGGATTGAACGAAGAGGGAGGTATCAAAAACCCTCAGGAAGAAGCAAAAGTTGGTGAGATGATGATCGGCGTAAGAAAGAATGGTAAAGCTTATAAGTTGAAGCAAACACTGAACGCTTATACCAGCCAGCTGAACAAATTTTCTCCTAACCAGTTCCAGATGCTCGCATTGGACGGTCGGGAAGATCCTGTGGCGAAAGGTAACAGAGACCAGAGAAATAAAGATTTTGCCGAACTGAACTTCGAATCGACTCCGGTTGCAGCTGCATTGGCAGTATTAAGTCAAAAACAAACCGATATCCGCCGGATGGAAGGTGAAGTACTGAACTACCTTGCAAGTAAAGTTGGTGCTGCCGATATTAAATTTGACCGCGTACTGGCGATGGTAAGCGCCGATGCTAAAACTGTTGTCGCAGGTACCAAATTCAAAGGCCAGATGTTCATTGCAGCATCTGCGTCAGGTATCACACCCCGCATGAGCCTGAACGGTTCACCGGTGAAAGTTGAAAACGGCGTCGGTCTCATCGAATTTACTGCACAAGGTGGCGGTTACAATGCAGAAGGTATTGCAAAAAGAGAACTTCAGGGCAGGATCACCATCCCTACCCCATCAGGAAGAGACACAACTTATACGATGAACCAGGAGTATTTCGTGGTAAAACCGTCGTACCAGATCGAGACAGGAACGTTGCCTCCATTGTACCTGGGTTGTGCCAACAAGCTGAGCATCCAAAGCCCGGCGCTTGGACCACTTTGGGCCCCGAGCTTCTCAACAGATGGCGGCGAGATTATTCCAAGCGGACAAAAAGGGAAATTCACGATCGTACCTAGCAAAGCGCAGTTGAATATCACGGTCAGCAATGCAGGAAGCGTTCTTGGTTCGGAGCCGTTCCGTGTCAACAAAGTGCCTAAGCCTTCGTTAGAAGTACGGGTTAACGGCGCGACATTTGACGAAAGAAGGGGATCACCTGCCAGCTCGACAAGAAGCATTAACGTGATCGCAGTTCCGGACGAAAGTTTCAAGAACTTCTCACCTGAAGACGCAAAGTTCAGAGTTGCACAAGTAGAAATTTCTCTTGCAAGGGGAACCAGACGAATCGCTGGTGTAACGCTTAATGGCGGAGGAGGATCGATTTCATCTCTTGCACAACAAGCACAGCCAGGCGACCGTTATGTGATTACAGTCCTGAAAGTAGAACGTCAGAACTTTAAGGGCGCTGTAAACGAAGTGGAAATGGGTAACCAGTACCGGACCGTTCCATTAAACTAATACTAGCCTTTTAGTCGTTGATTGGATAATACAACCTTATGTTTGATATGAGAAGAATGAACGGAAAAACGATTGCATGGTCTTTGCTATCTCTATCCCTGGGCGCCACAGGTGCCTTTGCACAGGAGAAAGAGGATTCGACTGCCAATCAGTTCTCGTCGCGCCCGATAAGCGACGGGGATGTGATGATGAAAAGAACGCTCTGGAGACGGGTTGATTTAAAAGAAAAGCAGAACATTTCCATGTTCTCGAAAAATAACGAAATCACACGTTACCTTTTGGACGCTGCGAAAGCAGGCCTGATCGATGCCTATACCAACGATTCCTGCGCAACCAAAATTGGAGGCGATGACATCCATAAACGTATCCTGATACCTAACCAAACTGCCGGCCTTTCAGAAGAAGAAATTGCCGCTGGTTTTGGAGAACCTGCCAAGACAGACGAAGGATGGGGCGCGAAGGCTAAACAAGACCCGGCAAAAGCAGCTACCACTACTGACGACGGATGGGGAAATGCAGCTAAAAAGGATGTCAAGAAAGATGCGGCACCAGAAGACGACGGCTGGGGCCCTCCTAAGAAAAAATCCACCAAAAAAGGAGCTAAAACTGACGTAGCGAAGGAAGAGCCGCCAGTAGTTGAACAGCCAAAAGCTGATACAACATCGTTTGCGCAAGCGATCGGAACGGAGGAAGAATATTTCCCGGATCAGCTTAGCATTCTGGAGGTAAAGGAAGACTGGGTTTTTGACAAAAAGAGATCACGTCTTTACAATGACATTCAGACCATCACTATTATTCTGCCTTCTGAGCAGACCGCTACTGGCCTTGAACTGCCTGTTGCCTCATTCAGATGGAAAGATGTGGAAAGATTGTTCAGAAGCGATCCTAAGAAGTATATCTGGTATAATACCCATAACACCGCGCAGAACAAGAACCTTGCAGATGCATTTGATCTTCGCCTGTTCTACGGAAGGATCACTAAGTTCTCCAATGCTAATGACAAGGCGTTTTTGGACATCTACAATGGTGAAAAAGAAGCCCTGATCAAGTCCCTGAACTACGAACAGGAACTAATGGAACTGGAACACGGTCTTTGGGAATACTAAGAAAGAGTCGTTTACAAAATAAAAGGGTGGAAGATCAAGCGATCTTCCACCCTTTTATTTTGTAGTTAGTCCTATTGAAGTTTGAAAGTCTTACGAAGCTTTGAATTCCTGACAATCTTAACATTCGACTCGGTCAGCCCCAATGCAGCGACCGCTTCTTCATAGTTTTGCCAATTGACATTTGAATTAAGCCTTAAGTTTGCGGCAGGAATCACCAACACTCTTATTTCTTCAAAAGTCCGTTTTTTAACTTTCGCGGCGGACGTTCTGAAAATTGGGAAATACAATCCTAAGCCGTCTACGACATAATAGTAACCGTAACTGATCGCCTCATCCTCAAACAAAACATATCCTGGTAAAGGAAAATATCCGCCATCATCTTTAATAAAAACCTGAAAAGCCCCTTTCTCGACGCTCGCAATTTCATCAGCAGTAAAGTCCTTAAAGAAAGCAGTATCACCTACAATTGCGTTACCCGAAGTATCGGTTTCCAGCTCACCCATAAAGGCTATTAACGCTCCTCCACCACCTCCCGTGCCATCCTCGCCATCTTTCCCTGCAGGTCCAACGGGTCCGGCAGGGCCTGGTGCTCCTGTATCACCCTTCGGACCGACTTCACCTTGCTTTCCCTCGCAACTCACCAGGGCAATCATTAATGCTACGCAGGCAAATAGTAATAATTTTTTGAACATAACTGTTAGAATTTAGAAAGTGAATAAAATAGAAACTATACGAGCCAATACGCAGGCAAATCTCCTTGTGACGAGAATGAAGGCGTTTAAGGCATAAATTATGCAAAAAAAGTTATTATTCCTTCGAGCTGTTCAAAGAATCAATTTCGGCTTCTATTGTACGGTAATGCGTATAATCTTTAAGCATCGCCGCATTCCCGTCGGGCAAATTCATCTCTACGGTCCAATTCATGGAAGCCGCCAACTGGAAAATCATCAGTTGAACCTGATTCCCGGCAATTCTCGGCAAATCGCTTTGCATTGCCTTCTCATTCATGGTTTGCTTGGCCTCGTTCAATATTGCAGTGTAGTCGTCGCTCTGAAAACGGTTTAGCCAGCCTTGCTCGATGTCGTAGAATTTGTAATCGGTGTCGATGGACAGTATTTCAGGTGCAGGGAAAAAATCAATCACCAGCTTCCGCTCCCCGTCAGGACGGTGAAATTTCATTTTAGCAAAGTTATAGCCGACTAGCACTTTTGCCTTGGCGATAATCAATGCCTTCTTTTTATCATTAATCAGGTTCCAGATATTCTTGTCGTTCTGATAATTATAGATTTCCGTAAAATATCCCTCCGCCATCACCACTTTAAAAACCTTTTCAATCCGCTCGATCAGCACGGTTGCTTCCTGCGTCGATACATATTTTCTTGATTTCCTGTTCTGAAAATAGGTATTCAGCGTTGCCCCGGCGATGCCACCAGCTACAAGTGTAATTATTAAAAAAAGTAGTGTGGAGGAATCCATATTTCTATTTTTGTGCTGACTAAAATTCAAATAAAAACGGCACAATGCCAAATAGCCCGAAGAAATATCTGGTAACCATCGCAGGCCCTACCGCAGTCGGTAAAACGTCGCTATCCATCAGACTTGCCAAAGATTTAAATACCGAAATTATTTCCGCCGACTCCCGCCAGTTTTTCCGTGAACTGAATATCGGTACCGCCAAACCGTCACCGGAAGAGCTTGCAACAGTGCCCCATCATTTTATCAATTCCCATTCGATTTCAGAAACATATAGTGCAGGTGACTTCGAAAGGGATGTGCTGGCATTGCTGGAAGATCTTTTTAACACCCATGACGCAGTGATCATGACCGGCGGATCGGGATTTTACGTAAAAGCAGTAACGCACGGTCTCGACGATCTTCCCGCACCATTACCTGGCCTCCGCGAATCGCTTACTGAAAGATTAACCGTAGAAGGCCTGGCCACCTTGCAAGACGAAATACGCAAGCTCGACGCAGACTTCGCCGCTTCGCCTGAAATAGCAAACCCACAGCGCGTTTTACGGGCATTGGAAGTGTTTTATACTGCGGGAGTGCCCATTAGTCAATTCCGGATAAAAAACACCAGAGAACGTCCATTTGAGCAAATCAACATCGCCCTCGACCGGGACAGAGCCGAATTATACCAGCGGATCGACGACCGGATGGACATCATGCTAAAAGATGGTCTCGTCGAAGAAGCGAAAAGTGTGATTGAATTTCGATCACATCACGCATTACAAACCGTCGGTTACAAGGAAGTGTACGGATTTCTGGACGGGCAATATGACGAAAAAGAAATGACGAGATTATTGAAGCAAAACTCGCGGCGGTATGCGAAGCGGCAACTTACCTGGTTTCGTCACCAGGGTAATTTTGAGTGGTACAATGCCGATGAATACGACCGCGTACTCGCGCAAATAAAGGAGCGCATTATATAAAGAGGCGGCATCTGGTCCATGATATTAGCCAAATGCCGCCTGAAATCAGTCTTCCAGTTCGCGGTACGCCAGGATACCTCCCAGTACATTCCGCACGTTGGTAAATCCTTGCGATTCAAGGTAGCTTGCAGCCCTTCCGCTTCTTGCGCCGGAACGGCAATGAATGATAATCTCCTCATCCTTCAGAGGTTCCAGTTCATCCAGATGATCAGGAAGCTCGGCAAGCGGGATCAGTATTGCACCAAGGTTATCCTCTTCATATTCATGCTCTTCACGCACATCATAGAAATGCAGGTCTTCGCCTTTGTCGAGGCGCTCTTTTAGTTCTTCTACTGTAATATCCATATTATAGAATTTGTAACGACTAGCTTTATTTTGAAATTAACATTTTTTGGACGAAAGATCGTTTCCCGTCGGTAGCTTTAAAGATGAACATTCCCAGGTTCAAATGTTCCAATGAAACAGATTGTTGATCTTTCGCCGGTAAAATCGTCTGAACAAGCGTGCCGTTCACATGATACACATCAATCTGTTTTAAAGACCTGTTGTTCCAATGGACTTCACCACGAGTGGGATTTGGATAAAAAATATTACCTGAACCCGCCACCGGCTCATTTCCTGTGATCACACCTTGTGCCTTTTTGCCAAGATATGGCCGGATCATAATACTACCCTTCAGGCTGGTTTCCTTCGCCCATTCCGTGCCGAGATTATAATAAACCGAAGTCCGTCCCAGCATCGAATTACGATCGAAACCGACGGTCAAAGGCTGCTCATTAATTTGTAACCAACCCACATAAAAAGTGTCGGGAACGGCCACTGGAATTGAAAACGCATAATCAACGAAGCCATTTCTCGTACCAGGATAACGCACCGTCACGGAACGTTGAGCAATCACCTGGTCCGGTTTATTGTTTTTATTCCCAAAGATCTGAATGGTAAAACCCTGTCCCGAGATATCCTTATTGAACGAAACCATCGACATTCTTAGCCCACCGATCGTATCGGCTTTTGCCAGCACATATTGAACCGCAACACGGCCCAGTTTCTGGTTCACTTGCACACCATATTCCGCGCTTCCGTCGTCGTAAGCAAAATAGTCGGATAATGCAGTGCGTGCGGTGATTGTATCATTGGTTTTAAGATTGACCCCGGAAATGGTATCGGTGGTCGTTACATAGAATTTGCTTAGCAAAAGCAGACTGTCTGACTGAGCGGCGGGCTTCACGGTTGCGAGCTTTGTCCTTAGTACTTGCGATTTCAACGCCTCCACATAGATGGAACGCTGCACATTGCGGAGGAACTCGGTTCCCTTCTGCTCGTCGATCAACGTAAATGTGCTTGTCAGGATATTGAAGTTATTGAAATTATTGACAATGTCCGTTCGGGCAGAATCAGATGTTGCGGCCTGGGGATTCACCAGATATTGCCTCAATGGCATTGCCGTGTATTTTTTCAAAAACGGCGAAACCGGCTTCCGCATGGCCACGTCAAACAAATAAGGCTGTTTTGCCGATCTTTTTGCATTCAAATGCACATAATCCAGATGCCAGGTATCATATGGCCCCGAGCTCCTGCCATACGACCGGAACCGGAACTGGAATGCATCGTGAAAAAAGTTAGGATCTTTAATAGCGACAAATTGCTGATGAAAAAGCGTGTCGACCTGATAACCCTGCTGGTTCCAAACCGTTACCCATTCCTTGGACTTGTTAAAAAATTCAACTCTGAAAAAATCGCTGGAATCGGGCAGTTCGCCGAGGCCTTTTGCAGACCAATAAAAACTGAGGTAAACCGAGTCGCCCGCAACTTTTCCAGCAAGGTTAACCGGCTGTGAGGTAAGCGTATCTGTAAAACTTTGCGTAAGCGGATTAACCACATTATAAGGCGCACCATTTGCATTAAGGCCATCGAATGTGGCTACATTCAACGAAGGATGTAAGGCTGTAAGCGTGTTGTTAACATAAACACCGCTTCCGGGAAGCCAGTATTTAGTATTAACGGTAGAAGATTTCGAAGTGGAGAAATCATCAAAAAAGGGCAAAGGCAGGGATGCATTCGTACGTAACGTGGCTGCATAGGACCCTTCTTCTGTGCTTTCATAACGGGAATTATCAATAGGAACAATCGTCAGTTGCGCGCGCAAAGTATAGCTCTGAAAAAAAATCAGGGCCCAGATAAATATTAAACACTTGCTGCTGATGAAGAATTTATAGCTGTTCCGGTTGACTCTCATTCTCTGTTGATTGTGGCGCCTGTGGAGTAACCCATAGGTCGATTACGTCTCCAATTCTTACCTTATTCCCAGCGTCAGGATTTTGCCTCACGACCGAACCGGGTGTCTGCCCCTCTTCTGCGGGTATTTCCATTTGCTGTCCTACCTTCAATCCGGCACCTACGATCGCAATTTTTGCCTCATCCAGCGGCATTCCAATCACCGAAGGTGCTTCAAACTGCGCAGTACCCAACCCTTCACCCAATTCAAGGTCTATTTTAGATCCTTTGGCGATAGGCTGACCCGGCAGGATTTCCTTACCATTAAACATTTGCCTTAAAACCGCATTCTGGGCCATATCGGGCACATAGGAAATATTCCCCTCTTCCAGACCGACACTTTTGAGCAGCATTTGCGCGCTGCGATGCGTCATATCCGTCAACTTTGGCATTTTGATCAGCGGAGCGGTGCGGGAAACGACCGTCACATATATTTTACGCCCCTCCTTCACTTTGGAGCCTGGCAATGGATACTGCGATATGATGGTCAGCGGGGGCACATTGGTCACAAAAGTGCAATCGACCTCATAACGGAGGTCGCGGTCGCCCAGAAAATCATCCAGGTCCTCAACACTCTTCTTTTTAAGATCAGGTACGGTTATGGCCTCACCGTGGTTGGTAGTGAAGGGGAGGTAAACAAAAAAGAATCCCAGAAAGAGGACCAAAAGCAGCGAGACAATTATTCCGATATGTATGAAAAGATCAGTTCTGGACTGTGTACTTATTTTGGCCATGAATGTGTTAGATGCGCTTTTGTATTATAAACGGGTAAAAATAAACGTAATATTCCAAGAAGCCAACATGCTAAACCGCATATGACCCCAGAATCCTTTTGATGTATTTTCCTAAGATATCAAATTCCAGATTAACGGTATCGCCTGGTTTGAGCGAATGGAAATTGGTAAACGAATAAGTGTACGGGATAATGGCTACCCGGAAAGAATTCGCTTCCGAGTTAAAAACGGTGAGACTAACCCCATTGATACAAATCGAGCCTTTCTCAACTGTAATATTTCCTGTGGAAGCATCGTATTCAAAATCAAACAACCAGCTACCGTCGCGCTCCTGCACGTTGGTACAAATGGCCGTCTGATCGACGTGGCCTTGTACAATATGCCCGTCGAACCGCCCGTTGGCAGACATGCAACGTTCCAGGTTCACTTTGGTGCCTTCATCAAATGTTCCCAGATTGGTTTTCAAAAGTGTTTCTTCAATCGCGGTAACCTGGTAAGTGTCCCCTTCCACTGCAACCACTGTCAGACAAACGCCATTATGATTGATGCTTTGATCTATTTTCAATTCCCGCGCAAGCTCTGACTTCATTGTAAAAGTGCGGTTCGTGCCTTCCGCTTGCACAGCAACTACTTCGCCTGTTGATTCGACTATTCCTGTAAACATTTACGCTTATTGGTTTTAAAATGCAAAGTTACTACTTCCAGACCACTCCCCCATCGGCAAAAATGATCAAGAACTGCATTATTAGCTATCTATGCCTTTTCAATTCAGCATAGTTTGCGAACTTTGCACCAAATAAGGATTCCCTCCGGGCACTCTTATCCGCAATCAATCATAATCCGTTAATGAAAAAAGTCTTATTTATAGATCGTGACGGCACGATCATCGTTGAACCTCCCACCGATTTCCAGGTAG
Source organism: Dyadobacter sp. MSC1_007 (assembly GCF_023667495.1). GTDB lineage: Bacteria > Bacteroidota > Bacteroidia > Cytophagales > Spirosomataceae > Dyadobacter. The sequence goes on along the minus strand of NZ_JAMOZL010000005.1, from coordinate 507,857 downwards.
ATTCGCTCGAAAAGCTCGAGTTTTTACCCAAAGCCATTTCCAGCCTTCGCAAAATCGCCGAGGAAACGGATTATGAACTGGTAATGGTAACCAATCAGGACGGCCTCGGGACCAGCTCCTTTCCGGAAGACACTTTCTGGCCAGCCCAGAATAAAATGCTGAAAACGCTGGAAGGTGAAAATATACATTTCACGGAAATTCACGTCGACAGAAGCTTTCCGGAAGACAATCTGCCCACCAGAAAGCCGGGCATTGGCATGCTGACCAGTTATTTTTCGAATGAATATGATCTTGCCAACAGTTATGTGATTGGCGATCGTCTTACTGACGTGCAGCTGGCAGTTAACCTTGGCGCCAAAGCGATCCTTTTTGCTACCGCATTGCCGGAGGCTGGAATCTCTGACCAGATGAACGTTACTACAGCATTAGTATCTAACGACTGGGACGCTATTTACGAACATTTGAAATTACCATCCCGGACTGCGTCGGTGGAACGGAATACCAAGGAAACGCAGATCAAAGTAAGCCTGAACCTCGACGGAAGCGGCCGTTCGGACATTCATACCGGCCTCGGCTTCTTCGATCACATGCTCGACCAGCTTGCAAGACATTCCGGAGCCGACCTTTCGATCCATGTCGAAGGCGATCTTCATATTGATGAACACCATACAATTGAAGATACTGCGCTCGCATTGGGCGAAGCTTACCGGCAGGCTATCGGCGACAAGCGGGGCATTAGTCGTTATGGTTTCCTTTTGCCGATGGACGAAGCGCTCGCACAGGTAGCTATTGATTTTTCGGGCCGGCCATGGATTGTCTGGGATGCTGAGTTCAAGAGGGAGAAGATCGGAGAAATGCCTACTGAGATGTTTTTTCACTTTTTCAAGTCATTCTCAGACACTTCATTATCGAACCTTAACATCAAAGTGGAAGGGGATAATGAACACCACAAGATCGAATCCATTTTCAAAGCCTTTGCCAAAGCCATCAAAATGGCTGTCAGAAGGGATTTAAAAGCGCTGGATTTTATGCCGTCGACAAAAGGTGTGCTGTAATTTTTTATTCTTGAAGTCAGACGTTGGTAATTTTTAGCTATTTTTGCTCACGTCAAGTCGGATTCTAATTGAATATTACCATGCAAATGACCATTATCATGATCGCCTTTTATATTGTTCTGCTGGGTTCTGCCTTTGTGGTAGGGCGTTGGCTGGAAAACAATGAGAAGGGATGGAAAACGAATAAGTAAGGGTTGTATCACACGACCCTTTTTTTATTGGTTATTATGATTTTATTAACACAAAAATCATCGCAGAAACATAATAAAGGGCAATAACCCGAACGTTTTAAGCGAGTTGATTGTTCTCAAAGCTCAAAAAATAAGTTATTAAAGTGTTCCGGACTCTCTGTCTTATACTACTTACGGCCTTCCTCATCTGTAAAGCCACAGATGTTGCCAGCTTCTTTTTGGCGAAGGAAAAGGCATCTGTGGTTTGTGATACTGGAACCTGCGACAATGAAAAAACAGAGGTCGAAAAGATCAACGACGACCAGTTACTCATTTCACATAGCGTTTATTTTGACCGGTTTTTTTCTCTTCTGCCGCTCAAAAGCTCCTTTTTCTTCACTGTAAGTTTCGAAAACGAGATTTACCGCAACCTGCTCTCACCACCTCCCGAGCTGGTCTGATTTTTTCCCACGAATTACTTTTTAAGGTCATCGCTAACGATCAAATGACGTAGGCTTTCCCGCGTCTGTTCGGCATGTCCGCCTGTTTTTGTATTCCAAAATTCATAAAAGAAATCATGATCACGTCATATAACCAGCTTTTTGACAACAATAAAAAATGGGTAGAGCAAACAACCCAGGCTAACCCCGACTTCTTCAATGATCTGGCTAACGGGCAAAGTCCCAAATTCCTGTGGATCGGCTGCTCTGACAGCCGTGTACCTGCCAACGAGATCACAGGTACGAAACCCGGCGATATTTTCGTACACCGTAATATCGCTAATATGGTCATCCATACCGACATGAGCATGCTCAGCGTACTCGATTATTCAGTGAATGTACTGGGTGTAAAACACATTATCGTATGCGGACATTACGGTTGCGGAGGTGTGCTGACGGCTATGGGCCACAAACAAGTCGGCCTGATCGACAACTGGCTGCGTCATATTAAAGATGTATATCGTCTGCATCAGGACGAGCTTAATGCCATCGACGATCCACACAAACGGGCCGACCGCCTTGTCGAGCTGAACGTACAAGAACAGGTTCGCGATCTTGCCAAAACCACTATCGTGCAAAATGCATGGCAGAATGGGCAGGCGTTGCAAGTACACGGGATTGTGTACGACATCAAAAACGGCATCCTGCAAGACCTCGGCGTTACCATCGACGATACGACTTATGTAGAGGACGTTTATCGTTTCGAAACGACACAACTAGCCTAGCCTAACAGCCTCACTTCTTGAGTAGTCCAATTACTGATCCATTTTTGAATCAATCCTATGTCATTGCATAATAAAAGTTTGTTCTCCAATATTAAATACGATGTTCCCGCAGGGCTTGTCGTATACCTGGTGGCTTTGCCCCTGTGCCTGGGCATTGCGCTGGCTTCGACCGGGCGCTCCGACCTGTTATTTTCCGGTATTATTGCCGGGGTTGTGGGCGGAATCGTAGTAGGCCTGATAAGCGGCTCCTCCCTGGGTGTGGCAGGTCCGGCGGCGGGTCTGGTTGTGATTGTACTCAATGCACTCGACACGCTCGGGAGCTTTGAGGCTTTTCTGCTGGCGGTTGTACTTGCGGGCGTGTTGCAAGTACTCGCAGGCTTCATGAAGGCCGGTATTATCGGTTATTACTTCCCGTCTTCTGTTATCAAGGGAATGCTCGCAGCCATTGGTATAACCCTCATTTTGAAGGAAATACCTCATGCTTTCGGATATGACGCCGATTTCATGGGCGACGAAGCTTTTGACCAAAAAGACGGCCAGAATACCTTTACCGAAGTTTTTAATGCGGTAAAATATAGCAGCACCGGCGCCATTATCATATCGGCTGTGTCGCTTGCACTGCTGCTGCTATTCGATAAGCCGTTCATGAAAAAGATCCAGATCTTCCGCTATATACCGGGTGCACTGTTTGTGGTAGTTATTGGCGTAGTGCTTAATCTTGTGTTTTCTTCCGTTGCACCGGAATGGGTGTTGTCGGGTGAGCACATGGTTCAGCTACCGGTGGCAAGCAGCGCAAGTGAGTTTTTCAGCTTCTTTAAAACTCCGGACTTTTCAGCATTTCAAAGAGTAGAAGTATACACGATCGCGGTGACGCTTGCCATAGTGGCCAGTCTGGAAACACTCCTATGCGTGGAGGCGACCGACAAATTGGACCCCTACAAGCGGAGCACGCCTGCCAACCGTGAGCTGATTGCCCAGGGCGTAGGTAATATGGTTTCGGGATTGATTGGCGGCTTGCCCATTACGCAGGTAATCGTACGCAGTTCGGCTAATATCGATTCGGGTGGAAGAACAAAGCTTAGCACCGTTACCCATGGGGTGATTATGTTGCTTTCAGCCGTATTTATCGCCCAATATCTGAATTACGTCCCGCTGGCATCGCTAGCGGCAATTCTGCTGCTGGTAGGTTACAAGCTTGCCAAGTTTTCACTCTTCAAAGGCATGTATAAACTCGGTCACGAGCAATTCATTCCATTCGTAGTAACAATCATCGCCATCCTCAGTACCGATCTATTGAAAGGTATTGCGATCGGGATGGTGGTAGCGATCTATTATATATTGAGAAAGAATCACAAACATTCTTACCACTACGTTAAAGAGCAGCACCACGATGGCGATGTGATCACCCTGATCCTCTCCGAGGAAGTGACTTTTCTTAACAAAGGCAGCATCAGCGCAACCCTGGACAATTTACCAGACGGAGCAACAGTGATCATCGACGGAAGTAAGTCCATGAATATCGACTATGATGTTCTTGAGATCATCCAGGATTTCAAAAAGCATTCAGCCCCGTTACGGGACATAACAGTCGAGACGCGCGGCATTGGCGATGTAGAGCTGGTAGGAGCGCATTAATAACGAAAGGCCCGCAATTCCATCGGAACGCGGGCCTTTTCATTTGTAATAACTCGAGTAGCAGGTCAGTTGTTCGTTCAATTCTTTTGTTTGAGACGCTGGATCAACATATCGTTGAATGTGCGTTCCGCTTTATAAAGTTCAATCACCTGGCTTGCGGTAATCACGCGCAGGAATTTGTTCTGATAGTCTTTTTCAAGGTCAAGTTCTTTCTGCCTCAGTTCCTGTACCTCTTTCAGGTTATTCAAAACCTGCTCATCGGCCTGCCCTTCGGCTTTCTTGTCATTGATGATCTTGCGCTGGGCGCGGTGTATCTCCCTTCTTTTCTGCGAATACTCGTTATACATGGGCCAAAAGCCGGTCGACTGTTCGGGAGTCAGGTTTAGCCTGTTCGTGATAATGGCCACCTTAGCATCCTGTATCTTTTTTATTTCTTCCTCGGAGCGACGCTGTGCATTAGCCGTCGTGACGGCCCCGAAAATCAAAAGCAAAAGCGCAAAGGTGTTCCGATACTTTCTGATAATAAATTGTAAGTCCATTTGATTTATTCGTTAGGGTCATATTGTTTCCTGGCCGGAAACGCTTTCTTCCAGTTGCTGACGGAGCGCATCGTCACCCAGGCCGTCCAGATAATACAGCACGGTTGAATCCGCGTCAAACGCCTTCTGGACCACTTTATGTTCGCTCAGATCGTAATAACTGATATCCTGTTCTTCCAGATAATCAATGATAGAGGCATTACTGATTCCACTCAATGGCTCCCGCCCCAGCGATCCCTGCCTTTCAGGAACTGTAACCCACACCAACACCAGGATCAGCGCCATAGCCGACACCAGTCCCAGCGACCTTTGCCACGACCAGCTTACCAGCGGCTCACGGACCGGTTCGGCGGGAATCCGCGATTGGATCAATTGAGGTAATTTGTCAAAATAACCTTCCGGCACAGAAAAGGGCGTCTCCCTCTTCAGATCATCCAGCCGTATACGTTTTTTGTCCATGATTATTTATATTTCTTGTCTTGTCAAGGTTTGACCAAAGTAATCGCAAATAGTTTAATCGTTCTCGTTTAAAAAATCCTCAATTTTTTTTGTAGCCCAATGATATGAGGCTTTTAGGGCACCAACAGAGGTTCCGGTGATCTCAGAAATCTCTTCGTAAGGAAGTTCTTCGAAATATTTAAGGTTAAAAACGAGCCGTTGTTTTTCTGGTAATTTTAATAATGCCTTCTGCAATTTCAGTTGAATGACATCGCCGCTCAGTTCGGGATCGGCTTCCAGCTTTTCACTGAGCTCATTCTCGACGTCGTAAATCGGGATAAAATACTTCCTTCTTTTTTTGTTGAGAAAATTAATGGCCTCGTTACTCGCGATGCGGTAAAGCCAGGTGTATAGTTTGGCATCGCCCCGGAAATTTTCAAGGGCAGTCCAGGCCTTGATAAAAACATCCTGTGTAATATCATTGGCGTCATCATGATCCACCACCATCTTTCTTACCAGCCAATATACTTTTTGCTGATACTTGCGCACCAGCTGATTGAAAGCGTTTCTGCGCGTTTCAGGATTCTCAAAAAGGGATAATAATTCTTCGTCAGACATTGAATCAGTACTAACCTGATCGTTACTTACAGGGAAAATCCGCAGGGACCATCATTCTCTCATCCAAGCCCGAAGTCAACGCAAACCAATAATAGTTTATTTTTTGGTGCAGGGCAAATAAAAAGAGCCCGGTCGCAGCAAAACATAAAGTTTTACCAAGACCAGGCTAAAATTTCCGTCGTCTTGAGACGACGGAAAAGGGGGCGTTATTTACGAGCTATCGCGCGCTTCGCGGCGTTTACGATATCCTTCGCAGTGAGACCGTATTTTTCCATCAACTGAGCAGGCGTACCGCTTTCTCCGAAGCTGTCATTAACGGCTACGTATTCCTGAGGAACGAGTTTGTTCTTCACAATAACTTGTGCGATACTGTCGCCCAAGCCGCCAAGACGGTTGTGCTCTTCGGCAGTCACCACACAGCCAGTTTTTCCAATCGATTTCAACACCGCTTCTTCATCAAGTGGCTTAATCGTGTGGATATTAATGATTTCAGCATTGATACCTTCTGCTTCGAGCAACTCGCCAGCCTGGATCGCTTCCCAAACCATATGGCCGGTTGCAAAAATGCTGACATCCGTACCCTCGTTTACCATCCATGCTTTTCCAATCTCGAACTTCTGGTCAGCATCAGTAAATACAGGAATCACCGGACGACCGAAACGCAGGTAAACCGGTCCTTCATAGTCAGCGATCGCAATGGTAGCTGCTTTGGTCTGATTGTAATCGCAAGGATTGATTACAGTCATACCCGGCAACATTTTCATCATACCAATGTCTTCCAGGATCTGGTGGGTTGCACCATCTTCTCCCAGCGTCAAACCAGCATGTGAAGCACAGATTTTTACGTTTTTATTGGAATAGGCAACGCTCTGACGGATCTGGTCATAAACGCGGCCGGTTGCGAAATTCGCAAAAGTAGTAGCAAAAGGAATTTTACCGCCGATAGTCAGACCTGCCGAAATCCCGATCATATTAGCTTCGGAAATACCGCATTGTACAAAACGTTCAGGGTTTTCTTTGATAAACGGTTCCAGTTTCAAAGAACCAACAAGGTCAGCACAAAGCGCAACTACGTTAGGGTTTTGCTGGCCCAACACATGCATTCCGGCACCAAAACCTGAACGCGTATCTTTCTTCTCAGTGAAGGTGTATTTTTTCATTGTCGTTTCAATTAATAATCTCCTAAAGTTTCTTCCAGCTGAGCAAGCGCAGCAGCCAATTGTTCGTCATTTGGCGCTACACCGTGCCATTTGTGGCTTCCCATCATGAAGTCGACGCCATAACCCATTCCGGTATGGAGCAACACCATGATCGGCCGGCCATGTCCGAGACGGCCTTTTGCTTCGTAAAGGCCTTTCAATACGGCAGCCATATCGTTACCTTCTTCAATGGAGATTACTTCCCAGCCAAAAGCTTCATATTTAGCACCCAGGTCGCGGTTGTTCATTACTTTCACCGTAGGACCGTCGATCTGCTGACCATTCAGGTCAATGAATGCAACCAGGTTATCTACCTGATGATGCGGCGCAAAGGTAGCAGCTTCCCAAACCTGCCCTTCCTGCTGTTCGCCATCGCCCATCAGCACATATACTATTCCTTTGTCATTGTTCAATTTCTTGGAGAGCGCCGCCCCGATTGCCACTGACATTCCCTGACCTAGCGAACCGGAAGCGATCCGGATACCTTCCAGGTGCTCATGCGTAGTAGGGTGCCCTTGCAACCTCGAATTCAGTTTACGGAAAGTAGCCAGCTCGGAAACAGGAAAATAACCTTTACGGGCCAAAACGCTGTACCATACAGGGGAAATGTGCCCGTTGGAAAGGAAGAACATGTCTTCATCTGTTCCGTTCATGTCGAACACACCCTTACCATCCTGCTCTTTAAGCTTCATACGCTCAAAATACAATGCTACCAACAAATCGGTGCATCCCAGGGAACCTCCCGGGTGACCCGACTGACAACCATGTACCATACGTACGATGTCCCTGCGAACCTGGGAAGCAACTTTTTCTAATTGTTCAATTTCCATTTTTATTTATTTTCTATTGGACTGTCCTTGAATCCGGTTAGCCGAACTGCGGAACCATTTAGGCGGCGTAAATGTCCTGCTATTCGGAATGTTAAAATGACTGATTATTATTCAGTTTTTCCAAGAATTTGATCAGTGTGCTTCGATGATTCCACTTTGGAAATAATCTCTTCAATGATCCCCTTTTTATTGATGACGAAAGTTGTCCGGATTACACCCATATAGGTGCGTCCGAAAAGTGTTTTTTCTCCCCAAACGCCGTATGCATCAACCATTTTATGTTCGGTGTCTGCCAGCAGGGGAAAAGGAAGGTTGTGTTTTTTGATAAATCGCTGGTGCGACTTTTCATTGTCCGTGCTCACACCCAAAACCTTATATCCTTTTTTGAGAAGCAATCCGTAATTGTCCCTCAGATTGCAGGCCTGGTTGGTGCAGGTGGGTGTGTTGTCTTTTGGGTAAAAGTACAAAACGACTTTTTCTCCTTTAAAGTCAGACAATTTTACTTCTTTTCCATCTTGGTCTTTTACTGAAAAAGCGGGTGCGGCGTCGCCGACTTGTAGTCCCATATTCTATCGTTTGCGTTTTCTTATTTTCTTCTTTGGGATAACAACCGGGTCAACCAATTCTGTTCGCAAGATAGTACTATTTCCGGCCCTATCCGTCACTTCCAGCACGAGTTCTCCTTCAAACGGCTGATTTTCATCGAGCTTCTCCGACCAGATATATCCTTTTTTGAAATCATAATTTAACAATACCCATTCGCCATTTACCAATGCTTTGAAATGGTTGATACCTGACATTGGGTCCCATATATAGCCGCGTATCCGCTTTTTGCTGTGTTCAACAAGACGCGCCCTCGGAGGCACCGTGTCGGCCTGGATCACGAAAGTACCCAATTCCCGGGTATCGAAGCGGATCATGTCGCCATCCCATTTACCGCCCAGAAAACGGTAGTCGCCATTCAAATAGCGGTAAACTTGCGTCCGCTCCTTCATCTCCGGGGCCTTTTCAGGCGTGAAAGTCACAGATATATAATCGTTTAAAGCGGTACCACGGTTATTGATGGTCAATGCATTGAAATTCTGCTGGCCGGTCAGGAAAAGTGTATCAAACAAACTCGTGTTCTTGAAATCCACCGACCATTTCGCCTCCTTAAATGACGAGGCAATACCCGGCAAAACCTGGCTTCTCAAAAAAGTCTTAACCGTAGAAGTGCCTATTTTAACAGAATCGGGCCTGTGTTCCCGCAAATCCGTCAAAAAGACCGCGGACTCTCCTGCGTAGAAATCGGGCGCTTTATTCTGCTCTTTCCCCTGAACATAATAGGTGGCAGATGGTTCGAGGCTCCGGTAATATTTGGCCTTCACGATCAGCGTATTCTCCTGCACTTCGGTTTGCACCCATTCCGGGTTTACCTCCGCCGGGAATACCGGCAGTGGCGGGTTCTGTGCTTCTCCCTTAATCGTGAATATGAGCTCGGAAAAGTTTTCAAACGAATCGGAAATGCGGATCCTTACTTCGTGGCTTAGCGTATCGGTAATGTTCAGCTTTCCTTTGTACGCATCCGTTTTATACAGATTGAAATTATTACCATCGGGTACGTAGCATTTCAGGAAACGCTGCCCGGTTTTCTGCTCCGTTTCGTAATCGATCAGGTTGTTATAGTCCCTGGTGGAAGTATTTGGGAAGATCTCCATATTATACGAAAACACTTCGCGCCCGTCCATCCTGATCTCAATGCATTGCAGGCCGTACCGGAAGCCAGTGCCAGTCATCTGGTCATGTGCGACCAGGTCAAAGCCGATAATGCCCGTTGCGGACACCGGATAAGGCAAGCGGTAGGAACCGTCCTTTTGTTTCACCGGCGCATATACCTTCCTATCAAACTGTCCATTCACCCGACCATTGATATCGAGCGGTCTTACCGCCAGGTTGACAAACTTAGGCGGCGTAACGTCCCTGATTTCTTTAAATCCGAAATACAGCGGATTAAGATAATTATCCTTCGAATCACGTACCTCGAAATGCAAATGCGGGCCGGCAGATCCGCCCGTATTGCCCGAAAGCGCGATTACCTCGCCCTTCCGGAACATGTATTTGCCAGCTTCCGGAAAAAGGTCTATTTCAAAAGTCTGCTTTTTATATTGCTCCTCCCGGACGTATGTCGCCAGCGGCTCGGAGAATTTGAGTAAATGCCCGTAAACAGTGGTCTGACCATTGGGATGACGAAGAAAAATAACATTGCCATAACCACTCCGCTGGACCGCCACTTTGTAAACATAACCTTCGGCAGCGGCGTAAACCGGTAAACCCTCGCGTTGTTCTGTTCGGATATCCAGTCCTGCATGGAAGTGGTTGCTGCGCAGATCACCCAACCCACCGGCAAGCGAATTGGCTAATCCCGGCCGGATCGGAAACTGGTAATAGCCTTGGGTATAAGATTGCTTTTGGGCAACAGTAACGTCGGCGGCACCCGCAAAAAGTAGAACAAAAAGACTGATACGGACCATTGTCCGAAGATAATCTTGCATGAAAGAAGCGTATGGATAGGCGGCGCTATGCCGCTGATACAAAAGGAATTGGATTTACCTAACGAATAATTCCAGCATCTTCTTGCCCTCGATGGCTGCTGTGAGCTTATCCCCTATCTGCACCGGCCCGACGCCTTTCGGTGTTCCGGTAAAAATAAGATCGCCTTTTTTGAGCATAAAGAATTTGGAAACAAACGAAATGAGGTAATCGATGCGGTAGAGCATCATGGAAGAGTTGCCATTCTGACGCGTCTCGCCATTTACATTCAAAGAGAAGTTGATATTCTGGACATCTGCAAAATCGGCGACAGGAACGAAGTCCGAAACCGGGGCCGAGCCATTGAATGCCTTTGCCAGCTCCCAGGGCAATCCTTTTGCTTTCAGTTCGGATTGCAGGTCGCGTGCTGTGAAGTCGATACCGATGCCGATTTCATCGTAATATTTGTGTGCAAAGCGCTCTTCGATATTCTTGCCTACTTTATTGATCTTCACCACCAGCTCCACTTCGTAGTGTACATCTTTTGAAAAATCAGGATAGAAAAAAGGCTCTCCAAGGCGGATCTGTGCGGTTTCAGGTTTCAGAAATATGACAGGAGCATCGGGTTTCTCGTTGTTCAGTTCGGCAATATGCTCCGCGTAGTTCCGGCCTACACAAATAATTTTCATCAGATGTAATTCAATTAATAAATGGAATGAAAGTCAGGGGCAAAGCTACTTACAAAGCGGCCAGCCTCACAATTTTTACCACAATTTTTCGCTTGTGATACAGTTAAAATAGTAATGCAGGCACCGCCGTTCAGACTCGTCTGTTCTTTTCAAGATCATATTATTACTATTTTTGGATTAATCATCGGGTCATTACAAAGCTTACGCATGAAGAAGCAATTTTCCAGCTCCATTTTCCCTATCATTTGCACGCTCTTATTGACTACCCTTACGTTCTCCTGCGAAGTATTCCGCAAAGCTCCCGAAAAGAGTACCGTTTCCCGCGGCAGAGGCCGGCCCGCCCCTACCCGGAAACCCGCAGCCAAAGCCCCCGCACGCAGACCAACCCCTTCAAAACCGGCTTATGCGAAACCGGGTGCATTACCCGCGTCTGAAATCCCGCAGGTCGTCCAGATCGCCCGTACTTACACCGGAACGCCTTACCGGTCTGGCGGGAATGATAAAAGTGGCATCGATTGCTCGGGCCTTATTTGCTCGGTTTACTCCGAAATCGGCGTGAAAGTGCCCCGGATATCCTGGCAGCAATCGGAATTCGGGCAGGAAGTCAGCAAGCTGGATGAGATCAAACCGGGCGACTGGCTCTTCTTTGTGCCGGAAGCTGGTAAGGAAGGCTATGTTTCGCATGCCGGAATCGTAACAGACGTCCGCGGCCAGCAGGAAATCATCTTCATCCATGCGTCCACCTCGCGGGGGGTAAGGGAGGACAATCTTTTTTCGACTTACTTTAAAGGCCGTTTTGTAAAAGCAATGCGACCATTTTAAGGTTTATTGTTTTTAATAAAAAACAAGACAACATAGGGGCATTTGCATTTATGAGTGTCTGTTTTACGAGATTTGCAGTATTACCAGAAACTCAATATTCCCTCTTGAAATAAATGCAAACAACGACCAGCCAGCCGCAAGGGTATGAAGGACGAACAGTGACTGTACAATCACATTCCGGCATTCCTGTTTATATTTTCGCGACGGTGTTTGCGTCGTTTTGTGTGATCACCGGGCTGATCTGGGACATATGCTGGCATTTAAGCATTGGCCGTGACGGTCTGCTTTCGCCCCCGCATTTGGTGATTTACCTTGGCGCGGTGGTCGCTGGTCTGTTCTCGGGCTACGAAATTTTACGCAAAACTTTCTGGGGCAGTCCGCTCGAAAAAGCTGGCAGCGTCCGTATCTGGGGATTCTTTTACAGCTCGTTAGGCTCGCTATTCTGCGTTTGGGGCGCCCTCTCCATGCTTACTTCTGCCCCATTCGACGATTGGTGGCATAATACCTACGGCCTCGACGTTACCATTCTTTCTCCTCCACATACAGTACTGATTCTGGGGATTATCGGCATACAATTTGGGGCGATGGTGAGTGTTATCGCAGTTAAGAATCAATTGAAAAACTGGCTGGATAAAGCAGCTGACACAGGCAAAAAGGGGGATAAAACGCTCTTCTGGTTATTCGCATTGTCGGCAGGGTTTCTGCTGACCATTTGGTATACACTATTGTCCGAGGAACTTGGACGAATGCAATCGCACCGTTCCAGTTATTATCAGGTGGCTGGTGGCGCATTGCCATTGTTGCTGATGGCTGCCAGCAGGGCGGTTTCCCACAAATGGGCAGCTACCGCGGTGACGGGTGTATACACTTTCCTGATGCTGTCAACACTCTGGATCATCCCGCTGTTTCCGGCAGAACCAAAGCTGGGCCCCATTCTAAATCACATAGACCACTACCAAGGCTTTCATTTTCCCTTACTACTGGTTATTCCTGCGATTGTGATCGATATCCTTCGCAATCGCTACCAACATCTGAACGACTGGTGGCTGGCAGCAATCCTTGGGAGCGCGTTCATCATCGTTTTCTTTTTGGTCCAATGGTATTTCGGGGCATTTTTGATGGAATCCCCTTATGCCCGGAACTGGTTTTTTGGCAGCCATTACTGGTATTTCGGCAATGATCCTGACTGGCAATACCGCTACAAATTCGGCCCGTGGATGGTGGAAGACACACCGTCCCTGCTAAAAGGTCTCGGATTAGCACTCATAGTTACATTGATTTCAACCCGTATCGGTCTCGCCTGGGGCCAATGGATGCATAAGATTCAGCGATGAAAAAGATATCCTCCTTCCTCCTTATCCTGCTTTTCATCAACGGGATCGCTGCATATGCACACGTAGGCAGCGCAGGCGTGCAAATGCAGGCGCAGGCTGGCCCGTACAAGGTCATGATCAGCGTCACTCCGCCGGATGTAATCCCGGGGACAGCCAAAGTGACCGTTTTCGTCGAGAACGGAGATGCCCAGAAAGTATCGGTCCGGCCTATTTATTTCTACTCCGGCGACAAAGGGGCACCTACTTATGACGACCTTACGGCCATACCGGGCCAGCGCGGCCAGTTCGAGGGCAGCGTGTGGCTCATGGAATGGGGATCTTCGAGCGCGCAAATCCGCATTCAGGGAATCCAGGGAGACAGTGAACTGATCGTCCCTGTTGTCGCAGTGTCGACTGCCGAAAGAGAGATGCCAAAAGAACTTGGAATCGGATTGAGCGTACTGGGTTTGGTGCTTTTCCTGCTGATGATCACTACAATCGGGGCGAGTGTAAGTGATGGGCTTCTCAAACCTGGTGACGCTTTAAATGCCAAACAAAAGCGCAAAAGGTGGATCAATATGGGCATTGCTACCATCGTGTGCTCGCTTATCCTTTACGGTGGCAGCAGCTGGTGGGACGCCTGGGCGGATGAATATAAAGAATGGCTGTACAAACCGCTTAAAGGCAATGCAACCGTCGGAGTGAGGGACTCTCAGCGGATTTTTGAGCTTAAAATAGACACTACCGGCTGGAACCGCAAGCGTAGGGGCAGCATGCTAAGCACACTTGTTCCCGACCATGGAAAGCTTATGCATACTTTTTTGGTGCGGATACCTGGTCTGGACGCATTTGCCCACATTCATCCCGAACGTAAGGACAGCCTCACTTTTCAAACGGAGCTGCCCCGGTTACCGGCAGGAAAATACCTCGTGTATTCGGACATCATACAGTATTCCGGCTTTGCGGAAACCATTACAGATACCCTTGAAATTCCAGCATTAACAGCAGCAGGACCCGCGCAGGGCAATTCTGCTATTGAAGACACCTATGTAATCACCGATCCATTGAACACGCCGGGCAAAATCCCGATGGACGACAATGTGGTGATCTGCGGAAAACCTGGAACCAAAACCGTGTTTGGCGATGGCTCCTACGCTATTTGGGAGGGCAAGCCGGATAAGCCGTTGGAAGCAGGTAGGCCATATCAGCTTAATTTTGAAATTTTCAATCCTGATGGAAGCCCTTGCCTACCCGAACCCTACCTGGGCATGCTCGGGCATGCTGCCGTCGTCCGTTCCGACGGTTCGGTTTATATCCATTTGCACCCCTCCGGTTCATTTTCGGTTGCGGCTGAAAAGACTTTCAAGAACAGAATATCCGACACTGCTCGCGTGGTTAAAAAACCTTCACCCATTGTTTTCAGGGATAGCGTGGACCGCCATTTGGCAAGATTAAAGGCTATGCCAATGATCGAAAGAGAGATTTTCCTGATGACAGAAATGGGCATGTACGACACGAGCACCGGCGGAATGACCGGAATGGAGCACGGCAGCCGCATTTCCTTCCCTTATTCATTTCCCAAAGAAGGACGTTACCGGATCTTTTTACAGATCAAACGAAACGAAAAAGTGCTGACCGGCGTCTTCGATGTCAAAGTCACCGGCCAGGTCGCATTATAGTATTAGAAAAGTGTTTTTATTTGCTCAAAAGACATCTCCCTGTAATTTTCAATGTAAAGGTTACAGGAAGGAAGTTCTTCCTTTTTGTGAGAACTCAACACACCCACAACCCGCATTCCTGCCCGCAAACCTGCGGAAACGCCTGAGAACGAATCTTCAAAAACTACACATTGATCCGGAGAAACGCCCAGATTTTCAGCTGATTTAAGATACACCTCCGGATCGGGTTTGTGCTTTTTCACATTTTCGCTTGCCAGAAACGAACCCATAAGGCCAGCGATTGGCACTTTACTCAGGATGAGATCGAGGTTGGCACGTGGTGCAGAAGTAGCCACGCCGAGCACCGCACCATTGTTTTTCAAGTCCTGCATAAAACCTACTATCCCTTCAATCGGCTCTACATAAGGTTCGTACAACTGGCGGAACAGGCTTTCCTTTTCATCTTCCATTTGCAAAAGTTCATCGCCTTCCACAACGCGTTTCAAGAAATGACTTAAAATGTAGCTATTGCTTTTCCCAAACATATGCTCGGCAAATTCCGCGTCGGTCGGAGAAAGGTCGCGTTTGGAGAAAAACTCTCTGAATGCGTGGGAATGGTAGGGGTTGGTATGGCAGATAACGCCATCCATATCAAATATAACTGCTATCTTTTCCTTCATGCTGCAAAGTTAGTCATTGAATATCCATTCGGGAAAGCAAACTTTTTATACTTATCAGACAGTTTATTAGCTTATTCTGTTAAATTTACCTTGAAACTTCACACTATTTCAAAACATCCCCGGCCTCAGGGGAACATAAATTGCAATCAATCTCCTGCCCGATCATCTTTTTAATTATTAGTAATGTATGAATGAGTTGGAACGAGCGAATAATGGAGTCGACAACCAGGCGCTTTCAAAACCCCGGACGCTGACCCCACTCGAAGTCTACGACCAATATGGCGCTATGGCGTACGGGATTATTCTGCAGATCCTTCCTCAGACGCATTTGGCTCAGGAAGTGCTGGTCAGCGTGTTTTCGTCGCCCGAATTGCAGGCCTGTAACAGTTACCCTTTCACTTTTGCCGCCTGTGTAATCAAACTGGCCCGGTCAAAAGCGGTGGAAGCGAAACGTAAACTGACAGCCCTAACAACCGCAGTGGTAACAGCATCCGACGCTTCTCCGGAGAATATCTTTGACCTCGCATTTCGCCAGGGGCTAACGCCCGATGAAGTGGCGGGAAGGTTGAACATATCCAAATCGGAGGTTTTGCGTTCATTCCACGAATTTTTCAAGTCATATCGAACCGCTTAAATACCTTAACATTGACTAAGCAGGAGTTTATCGAAAGTGGAGTTCTTGAGTCGCATTTAATGGGGCTTGCCGATGAGGCGGAACAGGAGCAGGTAAGAGAGATGATGCTCTCCGACAGGTCGCTATCTGCTTACGTAAGTGATCTTGAGTCAGATATCAAACATTATTTCGAAGGCGGATCCGTTGCGCCGCCCGAGGCTGTCAGGGAAATTATTCAATTGAGAACTGTCCGCGGAAAGAAACAATCGTCGGATCATAGCCAGCATGATACCCAATCGGGGAAGTACCTGGATATAGAAGTTAATGACACGCATATTAAGGTGCATAAATACTGGCGGCCAGCATTCATTGTGGTGTTTATACTATCGAAAATTTTCCTGATCGCAGGTTTGTACTTTTATTTCAAATCCATCAACCAGGAAGCCGAACTGGAAAAACTTAAAACGGAATATCAGCAGCGTAAATAAGATCCTTACCTGTACACACAAAAAGCCGGTGAATCGTCGATTCTTCCGGCTTTTTTATGGATGAGAAACAATTTTCTATTTCAGGAATGCACGCAGCATCCAAGCCATTTTCTCGTGCTCGCGCAACAAACCTGTTACATAATCACTTGACCCAAGGTCTTTGTAAGTATCTGCAAATTCGGTGATCAGATTGCGGAGAATGCGGATAATCGTTTCGTGATCGTCGAGCAGATTTTTCAGCTGGACTTTCTCCTCCGTGGTATACTCCGGTTCCAGCAGATCGGTTAATTTCAGGATATCGACGAGCCGGGCTTCGGAATAGTGACCGATCGCACGGATACGCTCGGCGATTTCATCCATAATTTCCTGCAACTGCTCATATTGTCCTTCGAAAAGCTTGTGTAGCTCGAAGAAATTCATGCCTCCGATGTTCCAGTGGTAATTACGTGTCTTTGTGTACAATACGAATTCGTTAGCAAGCAGCTTGTTCAACTGGTAAGCGACCGCCTGGGTATGCTCATCTGAAATTCCGATGTTTGTTTTCATGCGACTTCAAGTGTTTGATAGTATTGATTGTATTTGCTCTCCTATACGTAACCAAAGCTAATCAGTAAAAAGTTGCCGGAAAGAACAAAAAACGCAACTTCCCTCTCAGTTTTTACCGCAGGAAAATTCTAGTGATAAAGATGCGTTACCAACATGCTGTTCTTCCGTATAGGTAAGAAAGAATTGTTATATTTGTTTACCTATCTTTTTATGAAAGACAGCGAAAGAATCAGTAATCTCGAAGAGATGTTAGCCGAAATCCTTATCCGTCTCGACCACGTAGACGCCGAGCTCACAAAGTTGCGTAAGGGACAATCCCAGACAATTGGCCGCATGGATTCCTTAGAGGAAACCATGCGAGAATTGGCCAAACACATGTTTCAGTTGAATGACCGGCAGACACTGGTAGAGGACGCCATGCGCGACATTTCAACTACAAACAGAATCATCCTCGAGACAATGGTCACCAAAGACGATCTGGCGTTGTTTGCCACCAAAGATGATCTAGAGTCCTTAGCCACCAAACACGACCTGGAATCGTTAGCCACCAACGATGACCTTATCAAGTTATTCGATTTCATGGCGGACAGATTTAACAAATCCGACGCGCGGTTCGATGATATCGACAAGCGCCTGGATAATCTTGAAAAGCGCAAAGACAGCGACCAGCCTGACAATCCTAAGTCTTAATTATTTATTAGTTTCCAGCATTATATGTTCCCATTCCGCGTAGGCCAGGGCTACGATGTTCATCAGTTAGTAGAAGACCGGCCCTTCTGGCTGGGAGGCATTTTAATCCCGCATACACATGGCGCCAAAGGACATTCCGATGCAGATGTAGTATGCCATGTCATGTGCGACGCGCTCCTGGGCGCGGCCAATATGCGCAATATCGGTTACCATTTTTCTGACAAAGACCCGCAATGGAAGGGCGTCGACAGCAAACTGCTTCTTGCCAAAGTAATGGAAATGATCCGCGAAAAAGGTTATGAAGTGGGCAACGTGGACGTGACTGTCGTGTTACAAAACCCTAAGCTAAACCCACATATCCCGGCCATGAAAACTTGTCTCGCGGGAGTAACCCAAATCCCCGAAGAGGATATAGCCATTAAAGCCACTACATCGGAACATTTGGGATTTGTAGGACGGGAAGAGGGTATTGCAGCGCATTGTGTGGCTTTAATTTACAAACCTGCCGGATTGCCCGGCCTTCACTAAAACCAACGATCCGGAAAACTCCTGAACCTTACATGAAAAAATTACTACTGCTCCTCTCGTTCTCAATTGGCACCAGTTTTTATGCCTGCGCTCAGGAACCTTCGCAAATCACCCAACCGCTAGGATTCGAAGAATATGATCCGATTTCAACACTAAAAGTTGCGGAACACCCGCTGAAAAAAGCCAAATTCCCTTTCATCGACGTCCATAATCATCAATATCAAATGGCCAACCAGGATCTGAAAGCGTTGGTAAAAGATATGGACGCGCTTAATATGGGTATTATGGTCAACCTCAGCGGACGGGGATGGTCACAGGAGTGGGCCGATGGTACGGCTACTTTGAAAGGTTCTCTTGACAACGTGGCTAAGAACGAACCGAAGCGCATTGCGGTGTTCACAAACTTGCAATTCAAGGGTTTTGGGGAAAAAGATTGGAGCGCCAAAGCGGTCAAACAGCTGGAAGACGATGTGAAAATGGGCGCAAAAGGCTTGAAAATATATAAAAGCCTCGGGTTCAGCGGAATTAAGGACGACAAAGGAAACCGGGTACCGGTTAGCGACCCAAGATTACAGCCCGTTTGGCAGAAATGTGGGGAGTTGGGCATTCCGGTTTTAATCCACACAGCAGATGTACCGTCGTTCTGGGACCCGATGGACCGTTACAACGAGCGCTGGCTCGAACTAAAAACACACCCGGGACGCCGCAGAGGTGCAAATGACCCCATTCCTTTTGATTCATTGATCGCAGAGCAACACCATATTTTCGGTGCCAACCCGAAAACGACATTCATCAATGCGCATATGGGTTGGTACCCCAACAATCTGAAAAAATTGGATAGTCTGATGGTCGTGTTCCCTAATATGTATGTCGAAATAGGCGCCGTAATCGCAGAACTGGGCAGACAACCGAGAACTGCTAAAAAGTTCTTTGACAAATACCAGGACAGGGTCCTATTTGGGAAAGACAGCTGGGTGCCTGCCGAATATGCGACCTATTTCCGCGTGCTGGAAACCGAAGACGAGTATTTCCCTTATCATAAAAAATACCACGCATTCTGGCGGATGTACGGGATGGGTTTGTCGGATGAGGTGCTCAAAAAGCTTTACTATAAAAACGCGCTAAGAATTATACCCGGACTGGATAAGAGCCTTTTTCCAAAATAAAACACTGCCGCTTATTTAAATGCCTTGGCTTCTCTGATTACCGACCGGTATTCAGCTTTGTCAAGGCATTTTTTATAATAGTCTTTTGCTCTGGCCTTGTTCCCGGAACGTGCAGCAATTCGTGCGAGACCGGCATATGCCAATGCATGATATTCTTTGGTATACTGAGCGTCGTGCGGCGTTTTCAATGCCAGGAGATATTCTTTTTGGGCCGCTGCGTCATTTTTCAAGCTTTTTTCCTCCAAAATCCCCTGAAATGTCCGCCACGCTGCGGGATAAAAACCGCTGGTGTTTTTCCTAAGTAACTGAACGCCCTCTCCTGCCTGATCATACTTTCCTGAAAGCAACTGGGCTTCCAGATGCTTCATCAGATAGATAGGATTTCTTGGATAAAGATTAACCAGCTTCTCCATATAAAAAACCGCCTTTTCCGGTTTCATTTCATATTTGAGATAAATATGAGAGATATAGTAACAGGATTCCGCCCGCGTGATCGTCCCTACCTTTGTTGCCGTATCTATTTGCTTCAAGCCCAACGCCTTATCTCCGTTTTTGAAAAACACCAGCAACGGCTTCACGATCGGATGTTCTTCCGGGTAAACTTCCACATAATAATTGTACATCCCGGAAGTAAAATAGAACTCCGGGTTTTTATTTATCAGTTTAAAACCCTCCACGAATGCATTATAGGCCTTTTTCCCTTCTCCGGCCGCATTCATCATTTCGCCCTGATAGTTATACATCATGGCCATATAACCTCTGGCAACCATCGTATAAAAGACAGCCTCGGGGTCGAGGCTATTCTTTCCATATTTTCTATTAATGGCATTCAGGCATTGATCGAGCTTTTGGATATACTCTTTTGACTTGACTGGATTGTCTTTGATAGGAAGGTATTTCCAATACAGCACAAACGAGTCCAAAATATACGTGACCGGGTGGTTCGGGTATTTCTTTTCTACCTGGTCGATGATCGTTGCGGCGTCGTCAAACTCGTAATTGTAAATCTTGTCCAGACCATGCTGGATGTTTTTCAGCGACGCCGGATCATTGAGTAACTGTGCGCGGGAAGGAGTGTAAAGAAGTGTAAGGAAGGTCAGTACAGACAGGAATCGAAGCGTAATTTGCATGGCTTTCACTATTAACTCAAAATGGTTTGGTGGTATCCCAACTGAACAGTAGCTTTGTTTATAACCCATAATTGAGCAACTGGGTTTCTGGGGCCGGTTTTATTTTGGCCAAAACAATCAACATTCAATCACTTTTTTGATCATATGATTCGCTATAAGCAGTTTACATTGGGGAATGGGCTTCAAGTATTTGTCCACGAGGATTTTTCGACACCCATGGCTGCGGTCAACATACTTTACAACGTCGGTTCACGGGATGAAGATGAGGAAAGGACAGGATTTGCGCATTTATTTGAACATTTGATGTTTGGCGGCTCGAAGCACATTCCGAGCTATGACATTCCGGTCCAAAATGTGGGTGGCGAAAACAATGCATTTACGTCTCCCGACATCACCAACTACTACATTACGTTACCCGCGGACAATATCGAAACCGCATTCTGGCTGGAATCGGACCGAATGCTAAGTCTTTCATTTGATCCGAATGTGCTGGAAGTGCAGCGCAAAGTGGTCATCGAGGAATTCAAGCAACGATACCTCAACCAGCCTTACGGCGATATGTGGCTCAAATTAAGGCCATTGGCCTACAAAGAACATCCTTATCGTTGGGCAACGATCGGCAAAGACATTGGCCATATCGAGCGGGCCACAATGGACGATGTCCAGGACTTTTTCTTCCGGTTTTACAGGCCAAACAATGCGGTTATGGTGGTAGGCGGTGCTGTAACATTCGAAAAAGTTGTGGAGCTAGCCGAAAAATGGTTTGGAAGCATTCCGGCCGGGTCTGCCTATATTCGCGACATCCCCAAAGAACCAGTGCAAACCGAAGCCCGCCAGCTCGAAACGTCGGCTTCCGTGCCGCTTGATTCACTAATCAAGACATTTCATATGCCCGGACGTTATGAAGAGGGTTTTTATGCCGCGGATCTGCTGGGCGACATTCTCGGAAGGGGAAAATCATCGCGTTTGTATCAGAAGCTCTTGAAGGAACGCGCGCTTTTCAACAGCATTAGTGCCAGCGTAACTTCGTCCCTCGATCCTGGCCTGTTGTTGATCAGAGGAAATCTCAATCCGGGTGTCAGACTGGAAGATGCCGATGAAGCAGTCTCCGCGATTTTGCACGAAATATCCGAAACGGGGGCAAGTGATGAGGAGGTGGATAAAGTAAAAAACCAATCAGAAGCGTCACTGGCATTTTCGGAAGTAGAGTTGTTGAACCGCGCTATGAACCTTGCTTTTGCCGCTAATGCAGGCAATGTGGATTGGGCGAATAGCGACGCGGAGATTATCCGTAACCTGACGCCACAAGACATCCACACAGCCGCTCAAAATATTCTAAAACCAGAGAATTCCTCGACGCTGTATTACCGCGCCGAGGCGAAATAGGCATTTGCTACCTGGCTATTCCTCAGGCAGGAAAGTCAGGTAGCTGAAATTCTGTTCATTAAACATCTCCTGTGCGATTTCCTGCAACTGCAAAGCACTAATCTGCTCGATTTCTGTAAAAATTTCAGGCAGCGAATCCACTTTACCTGTATCCAGCAGGCTTTTGGCCATCATCAGCATAAAACTCATATTGCTTTCTTCTGACATCGCCAGTTGTCCCATGAGCTGAACTTTCGTCTGATGCAGCTGTAAAACGGAAAGCGGCACTTCCCTAACGCGCTTCAACTCTTTGTGGATCAAAGCAATGCTCTTATTAAGCTGTTTTTGCTCAGTACCGAAAAATACACCCATAAAACCGGTATCCAGGTATGGCGTATAATTGGCTTCGATGGAATAAACAAACCCGTATTTTTCGCGAAGTGAAAGATTAAACCTTGAATTCATCCCAGGCCCTCCCAGCAAGTTAACAAGCATGAAAAAAGGCAATCGACGGTCGTCAACCAGTGAAAAAGCGGGTTGGCCCATTGCGCATTGTGCCTGCTGGATCGGCCGCACACGCTCCTGGTTCACAGGCGTGTACACGGTCGGAGCCTGGCGTACCCGCGTCGTTTTCCGATGGGGAATATCGGCCAGGTATTTTTCGGCAGTCCTGACTACCTTTGAAAATGGCAAACGGCTTACCGACGATACGACGATGCGTTCGGTATCGATATTGTCGTTTATAAACTGGTAAAGTTCTTCCCTGCCAAACGAATTGACGGTTTCGGCTGTACCCAATATGTTATTGCCCAGGGCGTGGTCGGGAAATACCAGTTGGTCAAAATCATCCTGAATGGCGTCCTCTGGCGAATCGATGTACATCGACATTTCTTCCAGGATCACATTTCTTTCCCGCTCGATCTGCTTATCCGGAAAGACTGAATGGAACGTAATATCAGCCAGCAAATCGATCGCTTTCTCAAAATGGTCATCGAGTACAGAGGCGTGAAAACATATTTTTTCCTTGGTCGTATAAGCATTCAGCTCACCGCCCACATTCTCCAATCTGTTGATAATATGATAGGAACTGCGTTTTTCCGTTCCTTTGAAAGCCATATGTTCCCAGAAATGGGCGAGGCCCTGCTGGTGCGGCATTTCGTCACGGCTTCCGATATCAAGCATGATACCGCAATGCGCTATTTGCGTATACGGGACCTGCTTATGTGCGATCCTGATCCCGTTGGCAAGCGTATGTATCTGATATTCTTCGGTTAGTGAAAGGGAGGATGCTTTCGGGTTGCCCCGTTTGCGGACATTGTTTCTCTTCATTCCTTTTTAACACAAAATACACACCAATAATTTTCGGTGGTATCCACAAAAATACGGACTTTTGCCCGGAAACCCTTGCAGTCTCCCATTATGCGCATTGGATTTGATGCCAAAAGAGCTTTTGCCAATAAAACAGGTCTTGGAAATTACAGCCGCTTCGTGCTTAATGCGTTAATGGCCCATGAACCTGGCCACGACTACCTTGCATTCACGCCGAAAAACAACCAGAACCTGTTTCAGGAGTTTCCAGAAACGGCAATCCGCTATCCCGAGAAATTTATTGATAAAAAGTTATCGGCTTACTGGCGTTACGCCAGCATAACGAAGCAGCTTCAAAAAGAGGATATTGCTGTTTTTCATGGACTTAGCAATGAAATACCACAAGGATTAAGGCGCGCAAATATCCGATCAGTTGTTACGATCCACGATCTTATTTTTGAACGGCTTCCAAATCTTTTCAAGCCAATCGATCGGGCTATTTACAGGCATAAGTTCCGTTCCGCATGCGAGCGGGCCGACTCTGTGGTGGCTGTCAGCGACCAGACGCGCCGGGACCTTATCGAACTTTATCAAGTCGACGACAGCAAAATCCGGGTGATTTATCAGGACTGCAGTCCGGTATTTAAAAATGCTGTTTCGCAGGAAGAAAAAACGAATATCCGGGCCTCATATGGCATTAACGGGCCATTCATTTTGTGTGTCGGGACTCTGGAAGAGCGTAAAAACCAGCACCGGCTTGTTGAAGCATTTGCTGCCTTAAAAAATCATGACTTTACGCTGGTACTCATTGGCAAACCAACTGCGTATGTCGAGAAAATTAAAGCAATAATCACTGCATTGGGTGTTGAAAAGCAGGTGCTGTTGCTACAAAATGTGCCAACGGTGCACTTACCCGCCCTTTATCAAGAGGCTTCGGTTTTTGCTTATATATCCATTTATGAAGGCTTCGGAATACCTATCGTGGAAGCTTTGCACAGCGGAACGCCGGTTTTGGCAGCGAAAGGTTCATGCCTGGAAGAAGCAGGCGGCCCTGGGGGATTCTATGCAGATCCCTATCAAACAGAAAGCATCAGCCAGCAGCTCCATAAGCTGATCACTGATGCTCCGTTGCGAAGATCGCTGGCGGATGCTGGCAAATTGCATGTGCTTCAATTTGGAGGAGAACACATTGCAAGCCAGCTCACCGGTCTATATAAAAGTCTGATCTAAACCTTTCTTATTTCTCTCTGTATTGCTCAATAATGCGGTAGAGCGCTTTTTGTTTTTCTAAATCAGGGAAAAAGTCGAACAATTGTACGTGGGCATCATAGTCCAGCGTAAGGCCTATTTCCAGGTTAACCAACGCTTCCCGATATTGCCCGCCGTGAATCTGATACACGGTCATTCTGTAATACAGATCAGCTTCCTCGGCCATTTCGTCAATGGCTGCTTGTAAAAGGTCACATGCACGTGCATAATTACCTTGCTCAAAAAGCACATGCGACCATTTCAGCCAGATATCCGGGTTGGATGGTTCTATTTCCGCAGCCTTTTCAAATGCTTCAAAGGCAGATACTACATTCCCTACTTTGAACTCCGTTTCAGCCAATGCAAGCCAGTAATCCGGATTTAGTTCGGTGATTTGGATTGCTTTTCTTAAAAAACCGACGGCCTCATACCAACGCCCTAATTCACTGAAACAAATCCCCAAACCATACCAGCCATCGTCCCACTGGCTATCCAGCTTCACAGTCTGACGGTAATATTTGATCGCCGTTTCGAACTCCCCCAATTTCTCGTAGCAAGTCCCAAGATTGCAGCAAGTTTCAGGCTGCTCGCCTTCCAGCTCTATGGCTTTAAAAAATTGTGCTTTGGCATCTTCGTACTTTTCCAGAGCCATATATGAATGCCCTAGTTGAAAAAATGCCGAAGCGAAGTCGTCGTGTATTAATGTAGCATATTCATAGGCATGCACCGCATCTTCATGCCGTTCGAGCTTGCTGAATGCGATTCCGAGATTATACCATGCATGGTGCGAAAACGGGTCTCGGTCAACCAGGTCGTTGTAGTAACCCAGATGGCTTTCCAGCTGCCCTACCAGGTCGAGGCAATGCGCCAGTTCATAAAGGGCGCTTTCGTTATTGAGGTTATTCCGAAGCGAACGCTTATAGAACTTGATCGCTTCTTCATATTTTCCCCAGTTCTGATAGGTCTGCCCTATCTGGAAGTATATTTCATCTTTATCCTCAACCCTGTTCAGCAGGTTTTCGAGTATTTCAATGGCTTCTTCATATTCCCCCATCATGTTGGAAACCGCAACCTGCATGAAGGATATTTCAATATCGCCCGGATGGAAAAGTGAAGCGCGCTCCAATATTTCGAGCGCCAACTCATGCTCTCCGCGGTTGGCGTGCAATTGCACCATGCTCAGCAGCAGGTCGAGCGAATAGGGATAATCCGACAGTCCCAACTCACAGGCTTTGAACGCCTTCTCCCAATCCCCTTTTTCAATGTAGTGTACTGTTACTTTTTCATAAGTGTCCAAATCAAAAAATACCGGCTCGCTGGTTTTTAACATTCTTTCAAACCTGAGCAACGTCTCCTTCATATAATCCTTTCTTTCACCGAAATTTTTCTCCATCATACGAACCGCTAGGTTAGAATTGAGGCTTACGCACCACTTATTAATGAAAGAAAGTTATAAAATAATTCCCCGGATTTCAAATCCTGCCGAGCAAACTTTCACTAATGCGGGATACCGTTTCCTCAACCGGCTTAAACTTAAAATTGATTGCCTTTTTTATTTTTCCATTATCATAACTGATCTTTCGTGCGGCCGACTGCGCCGTTTCTTTGGTAATCAGTGGCTTGGTGCCCAGAAGCCAGGTCCGCACCGCCTCCACACGCCAGATCACCCCTGCCAGCCCCGGTCCTACTTTGAAATGAGGCCGCTTCTTCTGCATCTTATCCGCAATCAGATTGAATAATTGATGATACGAAATGCTTCCGGCATTGAGCAGGAACCTCTCTCCGGCAATGTCGGAGCCCGTCAACAGAAAAACGATCTCGGCAACATCCTTTACATCAACATAATTAGCGATACCCTCCGTGTAAAAAGGTTTTTCACGATAAACGTATCTGAAAATCTGTGTGCTGCTTTTTTCCCAATCGCCCTCGCCCAGGATCAGCGTCGGGTTTACGATCACTGCATTGAGCCCTTCTGCGATGCCACGCCAAACTTCGAGCTCTGCCAAATGCTTGGTTTTGGCATATTCTGAATTCTCCGGCGAATCCTCCCACCGCTGTTCCTCATTCAATATAACCGCTTCCGTCCTCGCCTGCTTACGAAAATCAGGCCGACCCAGCGCTGCAATGCTGCTCACATGGCAAAGTTTCTTTGTATTAAAATGAAGACATACATTCACCACATTGGCGGTCCCTTCCGTATTCACTTTATACATCATTTTCCTGTCACGCGGCACAAACGACACCACTGCCGCCGTATGGACCACATAATCCACCTGCCGGACAGCCTCTTCAAGCGACGGAATATCGAGAATATCACCTTCCAGCCAGGTAAGAAGCGGATTTTGGTCTGGTAACAGGCTCCGGTCAGCTCCCGGACGGGACAACGCGAACACCTGGTGATTTTCGGACAGGAACTTTCGGGCCACTGCACTGCCTACCAACCCTGTCGCACCGGTGATAAGAACTTTCATAAATTGAAAACAAATTGTTCCTGCCAAAGTTCGCGGTTAATGCCGAGTTTCTAATTCACGGGAAGCAAAAACACAGCAAATTAGCACGCAACAAGATTTCCATTCTTTGAAAACGCGCTCGTGCAAGCCTTTTTACTAATTTTACAGCCCAGCCGGTTTGTTCCAGATTTAAACCTGCCTTAGTGACCTTACCAAAATCCCGAATTCCCAATGCCAATTTCAAATCCAAAGAGATATACCGTTACCGCAGCATTGATTTACGCCAATGGCCCTATCCACATTGGGCACCTCGCGGGCTGTTATGTACCGGCCGACATATACGTACGCTACCTGCGTTCATCCGGAAAGGAAGTCGCATTCATCAGCGGCACGGATGAGCATGGTGTCCCTATTACCATTCGCGCAAAAAAAGAGGGCCTTACACCGCAGCAGGTTGTTGATAAATATTATGAGCAAATCGATGCAGCCTTCAAAGAACTGGGTATTTCATTCGATATTTATTCAAGAACCAGCAAGCCGGTCCATCATGAAACTTCACGCGAGATTTTCAGGGATCTTTATGACAAAAAGGTTTTCATCGAAGAAACAACAGAACAGTATTTCGATGAAACTGCCCAGCAATTCCTGGCCGACCGTTATATCGTAGGTACCTGCCCCGTTTGCGCAAATCCGAACGCTTATGGTGACCAATGCGAGCGTTGCGGTTCTACATTAAGTCCGCTGGAACTGAAAGACCCGCGTTCCACACTTTCTGGCGCAAAACCGGTTTTGAAGGCTACCAAAAACTGGTACCTGCCTTTGGACAAGATGCAGCCTGATATTGAAAAATACGTCAACGGCCATCCGGAGTGGAAAACGAACGTATTTGGACAATGCCAATCGTGGTTAAAAGACGGGCTAAAACCCCGTGCTATGACCCGCGACCTTGACTGGGGCATTAAAGTGCCAGTGGAAGATACCGACGGCAAAGTGCTCTATGTGTGGTTTGAAGCACCTATCGGCTATATTTCTGCTACAAAAGACTGGCTTATCCAGAAAAACGGTATAGACGAAGGATGGAAAAAATGGTGGCAGCCTGATCAAAATGCTCCTGAGGAACAAACCAAATTGGTGCATTTCATAGGTAAGGACAACATTGTCTTTCACTGCATCATTTTCCCAGCCATGCTGATGGCCGAAGGAAATTACATTCTCGCCGATAATGTGCCTGCGAATGAGTTTATGAACCTGGAAGGCGACAAGATCTCGACTTCGCGCAACTGGGCCGTTTGGCTGCATGAATACCTGGAAGAGCTTCCAGGCAAGCAGGACGTGCTGCGTTACGTGCTCACTGCCAATGCGCCGGAAACCAAAGACAGCGAATTTACCTGGAAAGACTTCCAGACCCGCAATAACAGTGAGCTGGTAGGTATTTATGGCAATTTTATTAACCGCGCCGTCGTACTTACGAGCAAGTTCTGCGAAGGCAAAGTACCTGCGAAGGGTGAACTGCTTGAAATCGACCAGAACGTTTTGAAGGAGTTGAAAGCTTTCCCGGGTAAAATCGCCGATTCGATGGAAAATTATCGTTTCAGGGAAGCTTTGACATTGATCATGGACCTCGCGAGACTTGGCAACAAATACCTGGCCGACACCCAGCCATGGCATGCGATCAAAACAGAGCAGGAACGTGTCAATACTATTCTGAACATTGCATTGCAGATATCGGCAACTTTATCCATTGTTTCCGAGCCGGTCTTGCCATTTACAGCGGCTAAAATTCAGGAGCAGTTGGGCATCACCGACAAATCCTGGCAGAACGCCGGCAATCCGAACCTTTTGGTCGCGGGACAGCCGGTATTGGAAGCAAAATTGTTGTTCGAAAAGATCGAAGATCATATCATTGAAAAGCAGGTGCAAAAGTTGCACGACGCAAAACGACTGAATGAATTGGAAGGAAAAACCGTCGTTCCGGTGAAAGCCGAGATACAATATGATGATTTTGCAAAAATGGATATCCGCATTGCAACGATCGTGGAAGCGGAATCTGTCCCTAAGAGCAAAAAACTACTTAAACTTCTAATCGACATCGGTCCTGAGCAGAGAACTGTGCTCAGCGGCATTTCCGAACATTTCAAACCGGAAGAAGTAATTGGAAAGAAAGTGCTTTACCTGGCTAATCTGGCACCGCGTAAAATGATGGGAATGGAGAGTCACGGGATGATCCTGATGGCCGAAGACCGTGATGGGAGCCTGGCATTCGTGCAGCCCGGAAAAGACGTGTGGAACGGCGGGACTGTGAATTAAGGTCTCACCAAATCGATACTGACAGAACCAATAAAGACTTT
Source organism: Dyadobacter sp. MSC1_007 (assembly GCF_023667495.1). Classification (GTDB taxonomy): domain Bacteria; phylum Bacteroidota; class Bacteroidia; order Cytophagales; family Spirosomataceae; genus Dyadobacter. The sequence continues at coordinate 478,598 of NZ_JAMOZL010000005.1, read as the reverse complement.
TAACCAAGTCTTTATTGGTTTTTTGATTATTGAAACTCTTTCCTCACCCGGTCGTAGATCGAGTTGACCTTCTCCACAATAACCTGACACTCACGATCGCTCAGATGATCGATCGTGTTGATCACTGCGTTGGTCACAACGCGCCCTTCCTCATTTACCTTGGCCCCTTTATGCTTTACTTCGTTCAGAAGGCTTTCCCATTCCTTAGTAAGGTTTTCGGAAAAATAGCGGGGTTCGATAATATTGAAGTAAGCCGACTGGGATTTCAATTTTTGTTTGAGTTTTCCCTGATCAACTTTAAGCTCGTCCACCAGCTTGGTAAGTTCAATAAAAGCGAAAATATTTGACTTCTTCATAACGTTGAGAATTGAGGAGCACCTAGTATTATATTGCAAGATACAGATATGTAACTCCTTTTTTTACATGCGCCAGAATCTTTACTGAATCTTAATGCATTCTATTGGAAGGATACAAGCCGAGCCAGATTAAGTACCACATTTCGCCATAATATCCTATTTATTGCTGCATTACCAAAGAACAAAAAAGCCCGACAAACTAGTCTGCCAGGCGGTTTTATGATCAAATAAGTTCTACCAACGTTCGATATCGACTTTTCTGTGGTAGTCACCCTGCTCGTTTCCAAAGGGTAAAAACAGCACCAAATGACGCAGCGTATCGTCGTATTTGGCTGAGATATTTTCTAGATCCACTCCGTCCGGGATAACGAAGGTATTGATGAAACGAATTGTTTTCCACTGCTCTTCTTCGGACAAATTTTCCTGTGAAAATATCGGCAGTAAATGGAAAAGTTTCAGATTGTTACTGTTTCTTTTACCTTTCACAACTTCCAATTGCAGATCCTCAACCTCGATGCCTGGAATTTTCACAACTACTTCAAAACCGTCCGATCCTTTGTCAAGCTTAATAGCGGGCTCACTCATTCCACCGTTTACAGTGTTGATGAAATCTATGTTCATCAACATCTCCCGGGGTATTTTCAGTTTGCTTTCCATAGCTATCGCGTTTTAGGTTCACAAGTTTTACCTATTAACGAAAAACTGCGTGCCAAAGATTAGATTTCGGAACGAAACTAAAAAAAGTCTTACTTTGATATTATCATAACGTTGTGATTATCAAATAATTAAATACAATTACCGCATTGTTAATTCCTCGTTAAAGACTAACGCGAAACTACCAAAATGCCAAAATTGCAGTTGCGGCCCCACACTTTGCGACATAATGTCCTAATTCAGCGAAAAACATCCTCTTTACCGGTCATTATGCCCGAGACTGCGATCCGGAGCGATGATATCCCTTACCTTTTGCTTGATTTCCTTAGGCTCCGGAAAGTGGCCTTCCCGCTTCCTGTCCCAGATAAGTTCGCTATTTAACATGATTGTGTACCGCCCCGCCACTTCCGACGGCCTCAACTGCACCGCATACAAATCGTCCGTGAAAGTCGTCAGCAGCTCCTGCGCCATCCAGGCTGCACGGAGCAGCCAGCCACATTTAGGGCAATATTCGATTTCGATTGTTGGTTTGTTCATGACCCAAATCAAATACTTAAATGGCTCATTTGCCAGCGGGAACCAAAAAAGCCGCGGAGGACACCCCCCGCGGCTTTCGAATATAACCTAACCCTTTAATCTTGATGAGAAAGCCTTGAAAGTCTTCCCTAACGCTTTACAAATGTATAGCGCTCACACCAAGGTTTTTAGAGTGAAAATGCGTGTTTTTTGTCCCAGGTAGGCTTACAAATGCAACTTCGTAATCTTGCGCAGCGTCTATACGTAATATTACGTGATTTTGCACCAACTTTTGGCATTGTGCTTGATTTTCAAATGGTTACATAAAAACCGTTAAATCAATTCAATATGCATGGTTTGGCGGTCCAGGGGTATCAATTTAACTTTACCTATTAGTATCAACCCAAAACCTTATTTTAAAGCCATGCCAAAATATACAGGAACAGAAGGCCAGCTTATCTCCGCAAAAGAAGCAAAATTGTTTACCAAAAGTCATCAGGGAGTAAGAGAGCAAATTGTTAAAGGTGGAAAAAATTACGTAGAAGCAGAATTTTTTGGCCTTGAAACCTTTCAAAAACTGATGAAGGGATGCAATGGCAAACCTGTCGGCTTTCGCGTCTATTATGGACTGAGAGATGAAGACCATGACGGAGATGAGCCGGTTGTAACTGCCAACGGCAAGGGCAAACCGACACCACGGCTTATCATTGTTCCTGTGGACGCTGACGGGGTAGATCTTTCCGGACTTGTTACCGTGGGTGGCCACAAGGATATGCCAACAGACGATGGACAAGCATTAGTCAACGGCCCTATTTGCCCTCGTCACTGCTAACTTTCAACTATAGTTTCTAAATGCTCGAAACTTATTTCTCCTATTTTAAAAGACAACCATTAGCGAGCATTCCGGTTTTTTTAACCCTTTTGCCCATCTTTTTGATATGGAGAAGTAAGGCTTATCATGAAAGAACATTCTTAATTCTCCTTATCTATCTGGTTTTTAAGTTTGTACTTGATTTTACCATGTTCGAATGGGCCTCAAATCAGAGAAATACGGTACTTTTTTACAATTTGAGTGTACCGGTAAGGTATGTTCTGACCAGTTGCATGTATTATTATAAACTAGAGTATAAGCAGCAAAAGACATGGTTGATCATTTCAATGCCGGTTTTCGTTGGTTTTTCAGTGTGGGATATCGTTCAAACGAATCCCTCACTGCTTGATCTGCACAACCACAGCATGGTGTTATATTCTACCACTGTTGAAAGTCTATTGATGCTTTTTTGGATACTGCTATATTTTTATAACACCATACGCGCTTTAAGAATACCCAATTTGCTCAATTACCCTTTCTTTTGGATATGTTCAGGATTGTTGCTATATTATTCCAGTCTGTTATTTATAGCACCAGTTCTACACTATGCATCGAAATGGGAAGAATGGATGGACATCGGCATTTTATACAATGTCCCTTATGTCTTCGAAAGCGTAAGTATCATACTTTTCAGTATCGGCATTTCGCAATATTCTGACAGTTCCTATGCAAAATAATGACGAACTAAAACTGGTCCTGCTCATCGCATCCATTGCCATGCTGATGATGGCTTTCTTTGTGATCATGTTCGTCATGTACTATCAAAAAAAGAAGTTCGAAGAAGAAAAGAAGATCAACGACATTGAAAAAAACTATAATCGCCTCCTGCTCGACACTGCACTGAACTCCGAAGAAACAGAGCGGCGACGCATTGCCCAGGATCTGCACGACGATATTGGAACCATGCTGTCACTCACAAAGCTAAGTCTCAATCAGTTGAGCAAGCTAATCGTCACGTCGGGGGATGACAAGGAAGATGCTATCATGAAGAAGTCGCAATCGCTCGTCGAGGAAACGATCCTGCACGTGCGGCGCATTACGAGGGATCTTGTGCCTACTACTTTGGAACGATTTGGGTTGATGGAGGCCATCGAAGAATTTATCCACAAGCTTGAAGAAGACAATAACCTGGTCATTTCATTCCAATCCAGTACTGAGGAATTCCCGCGCCAGGGCCAGAAGCTGGAACTCACGCTCTACCGCATCATGCAGGAGCTCGTCAACAACGCTATTAAGCATGCGAATTGCAATAAGATTGACATTTCGCTGGAAATAGATGAAGAAATCATAGGGCTACGGGTTACCGACAACGGTGTGGGATTCGATCCTGATAAAATAAAAGAAAGTAATCTGGCTGGGCTGGGCTTGCTCGGGATCGAAAGCCGCCTGGCTATTGTTAACGGAACAGTGCAATACGAACAACCCACGCAGGGCGGTTCCAGTGCCATCGCAAGGATCCCGGTCAATCCGGCATCCGGGAACAAACCTGAACCATTACATCCATTCCGCCGGGAACGAGTGAATATTTAAAATGCTATGACTACCCTTAAACTAGGAATCGCCGACGATCACGAACTGTTCAGAAAGGGATTTATCTCGATGCTGAGCGGCATTCCGGACTTCGAATTTATATTGGAAGCTGCAAACGGGCAGGAGCTTCTGGACAGGCTGCCTGCCAATACGCCTGACATCGTATTTATGGACTTGCAAATGCCAGTCATGGACGGCATTCAAGCTACCGAAGCTGCATTTGAACGCTTTCCAAACATCAAGGTAATTGTCGTCTCCATGTATAATGAAGACCGGTTTGTAATACATATGCTGGAAAAAGGCGTACAAGGTTATCTTTTAAAGGATACCAGCCCGGATGAAGTTGAAAAAGCGATTCGCAGGGTGCATGAGGACGGTTTTTACTACAACGACTTCGTTTCCAAGGCCATGCACCGCAAAATGGTGAACCGGCAGGTCAACAAACATCCATTCTTCCCAAATGCCTGTAACGTTGCATTGTCAACGCGGGAGAAAGAAGTATTGCAATTAATTTGTGACGGCTTGTCGACGAACGAGATCGGCGATAAACTTTTCATTAGTGTAAGAACCGTTGAGGGCCACCGCCTGAGGGTATTGGAAAAAACCGGTACAAAAAGCACCGCCGCTGCCGTAGCATTCGCCTACAAGAACCAGCTATTGAGTTAAAAAGCCACTTTCAGCCATTACGCTGGAAACTTCTGGGATTTATACTATATTTCCCACAGTCATTCCATCCATTAGCTATGAAAGTCCTGATCGTTTGTACCAATCACGATACTTATCCTGCCAAGTCATCCAAAACAGGCTTGTGGCTAAGCGAGCTCACGCATTTTTACGATGTGATGGCCAAACGACGCATCATGATGGACATCATAAGTCCGCTGGGTGGGGTAATACCAGTGGATGAAAGGAGCCTCGACCTGAAAGATGAATGTAATTTGCGATATTGGGAAGATGACGCTTTTCGCAAAAAACTGCAAAATTCCCCGAAGCCTTCCGAGGTGGACGCTACCGATTACCGTCTCGTTTACTTCGCAGGCGGCCACGGAGCAATGTGGGATTTTCCCGAAAATTCTGAGTTACAGCATCTCGCAAAAACCATTTACGAGAGAAATGGCATGATCACCGCCGTTAGCCACGGCATTTGCGGATTGCTGAATATCCGGCTATCGGATGGAACCTTGTTCATCCAGGACAAATACCTGACAGGCTATTCCAATGTCGAGGAAGCCTTGGTCAGCTTTGTAAGTGAGGTGCCGTTTTATCTGGAAGATAAGCTGAAAGAACGGGGCGCGCATTATACCAAAACGGTTATCCCATTTATGGAATTCATCGAAATGGATGAACGGCTCATCACCGGCCAAAACCCGAACTCCGCCCGAAAAGTAGCTTCAAAGGCGCTGGAAGAGCTTTTTGAAAAATAGAATTATCTGGCTTTCAACTCGCCGAATAATGACTTGAAAGTAGGCAGAACCAGGTCTTTTTCCGAAACGATTGGATCAGAAATTCCCCAATCGATATTCAAATCGGGATCATTCCAGAGAATGCCGGACTCAGCACCCTTATTATACACATTGGTACATTTGTAACTAAAAATCGTGTCCTCCAACGCGACAAAGCCGTGTGCAAAACCCTCTGGAATGTAAGCGATATTATTAGTGTCGCTACGAAGCTCGAAGATTTCGTGCTGACCAAAAGTAGGTGAATCAGGACGGATGTCTACGGCAACATCCAGAACCCGTCCGGAGATCACACGCACAAGTTTACCCTGCGCAAACGGCGCATTCTGAAAGTGCAGGCCTCTTACAACCCCCTTTTTCGAAAACGACTGATTATCCTGAACAAAATTCACTGGCAGGCCTAATCTTTCGAAAACCTCCTCATTATACGATTCAAAGAACATTCCGCGATCATCTTCAAAGATCCGTGGGAAAATTTCAACTAAACCGGCAATGGAAGTTTCTCGAAGCTGCATGGATATTTATTCTATTAGTTTGGAGCAAATCTTAATGTTGGGACAAATTTATGAATCTATTGATAGAGGTTGTAATTTCGGCGCAATATTTCCAAAATCATGACTTATCAAGAGCTTTTTCAGCAAATTTCCAGCAAAAAGTCCTATTTATGCGTTGGTCTGGACACCGATATCCAGAAAATCCCACAGCACTTGTTGAAAGCAGCAGACCCTGTTTTTGAATTCAACAAACAAATTATCGATGCTACGGCTGATTTTTGTGTTTCCTACAAACCAAACATTGCATTCTACGAAGCACTAGGACCGAAAGGCTGGGAAAGTTTGCAAAAAACCATTGAATATATCCCAAAAAGCCACTTCACGATCGCGGATGCGAAGCGGGGCGACATCGGCAACACTTCGGGGCTATATGCCCGCACGTTCTTCGATCCTAAGTCGTCGGGGATGGATTTTGATTCGGTTACTGTGGCTCCGTATATGGGCGCCGACTCTGTCACGCCTTTCCTTGAATTTGAAGGTAAATGGGTGATCCTTCTTGCATTAACCTCGAACCCAGGCAGTTCTGATTTCCAGCGGGTTACTGTCGATGGCTTCCCATTATACGAACACGTGTTGCGCACTTCTCAGACATGGGCGGGGCCGGATCGCATGATGTATGTCGCTGGCGCTACGCATGCGTCCGACTTTCAGCAAATCAGGACCATTGTTCCCGATCATTTCTTGCTCGTACCCGGCGTAGGCGCGCAGGGCGGTAATCTTGAAGAATTGTCGCGGTACGGCATGAACAAAAACTGCGGGCTGCTCGTAAATGCCGCACGCAGCATTATTTACGCAAGTAACGGCCTTGATTTCGCCGTAAAAGCGAAACAAGAAGCCGCCGCACTGCAACAGGAAATGGCCATTTATCTTGATCAATATTGTAAGTAATCATTCCAACACACTTACGATCATTCATAAAATACTCAAATGCAACTATCCGATCATTACCCCTATTCCATTCAGGGCATCGACCCTATCCAGTTATTAAACCAATACGGAAGCCCGTTATATGTGTATGATGGCGCCACGATCCGTAGGAAGGCTGCCGAACTTCAACACGCTTTTGCAGGCGTGAATATGAAGATCAAATATGCCTGCAAGGCCAACACTAATCTCGCAATTTTGCGCCTGATGCGTGAGATCGGGGTGGAACTGGATGTCGTTTCCCCTGGTGAATTCGAAATGGCGAAAATTGCGGGTTATAATGCCAGCCAGGTCACTTTTACACCAAGCGGTGTGCCTTTTGAGGAAGTGAGGGCGGCGGTGAAAGCTGGCGCTGTGGTTAATGTCGATAGTATTCCTTTACTCGAATGGTTTGGACAAACTTATGGCGATACTAAGCCTTGCATGATCCGCATTAAACCTAATGTTGCTGCTGGTGGCAACGCCAAGATCATGACTGCACATGCCGATTCCAAGTTTGGGATTTCCGTGTTACTGCGGGATCAGATTCTGGAAGTGATTAAGAAATACAACGTCAAAGTAATCGGGCTGCACCAACATACAGGCTCGGATATTAAGGACGCCGAACCTTTCCTGAAAGTGGCCGATATCCTGCTCGAAACAGCTAAATATTTCCCCGATCTCGAAGTGATTGACCTCGGTGGCGGCTTTAAGGTTTCTTACCTTCCCGGCGACGACATCACAGACATGGATTTGCTGGGTAAAAAAATATCCAAACGCTTTCAGACTTTCTGCCAGGAATATGGCCGTGAGCTGCAACTATGGTTCGAGCCAGGCAAATTTTTGGTGAGTGAGTCGGGCTTTCTTTTTGTAAAAACAACAGTGGTAAAAGAAGATCCCGCGAGGAATTTTGTGCATGTGGATTCCGGTCTTAACCATCTGATCCGCCCAATGATGTACGGCTCTTACCATCATATTCTTAATATTTCAAACCCGAAAGGTGCCTTAAAGCATTACAATGTGGTAGGCTACATCTGCGAAACTGACACGTTTGCCTCAGACCGCGAATTGCCCGAAGTTCGCCAGGGTGATGTGCTCGCATTTTTGAATGCAGGCGCCTATGGATTAACCATGAGCTCGAATTACAACGCCCGTTTCCGCCCCGCCGAAGTGCTGATCGACAATGGCGTAGCAAAGCTGGTAAGACGGCGCGAAACGATGGAGGATCTTCTGAAGACACAAACCGATATTTAAAAAACCTGTCTTTAAAGATTAAGAAAGCTGCACTGGATGACCCTTTGCAGCTTTTTTGTTGGGGTATGCCCTATGCTATTTTAAGGTGAAATTTCAATACATTTATCTGACAACCAAAACTAAATTCGACTGCTATGAAACCTCTGTACATCACACTGCTCCTACTCTCCGCACTCGCGATCCCATATCATGCGAAAGCGCAATCCTCCAAAGTCGCCTATGATTCTACACTTGCCAAAAAGCTGAATGCCGACGAATATGGTATGAAAAAATATGTGCTGGTGCTGCTGAAAACCGGTAGCGCGACGGGTTTTTCAAAAAGTGCAACAGACAGTCTGTTTGCAGGCCATATGCGGAATATTAATAGGCTAGTCGCGGAAGGCAAACTCGTTGTGGCCGGGCCGTTCGCAAAAAATGATAAATACAGGGGATTGTTTATTCTCAATGTGACCAGTATTGAAGAAGGCAAAAAGCTGGTTGAAACTGACCCTGCCGTTCAGGCGAAGATGCTGGATATGGATTTGCTTGTTTGGTACGGATCGGCAGCCTTGTCCGAAACGCTCGAAATACATAAGAAGATCGAGAAGAAAAGCCATTAGTGCTTGCCATTTTGTCTGAAATGCACCCTTCATTTTATTTTATTAAGACAAAATTTCCGATTTAATCAGTCGGCACATCCTTTTTCACGGAACGTTACATTCATTAACGAAGCGATTAACGCCATGAACTTTAACCAATATACCATCAAGGCGCAGGAGGTGATCCAGCATGCGGCGCAAATGGTCCAGGGCAATCAGCAACAAGCAATTGAAACCGGCCATGTACTGAAATCCATTCTGGAAGAGGATCCAAATACGTCCCTATTTCTACTTAATAAGATCAATATCAGCGCGGACGTCTTGAACGACCGGCTTCAAAAGATATTGGACGGCTACCCGCGTGTAAGCGGAGGCCAACCCTACCTGGGCAACGATATGGCCGCTGCCAGTGGCAAAGCTCAAAATTACCTGAAAGAATTTGGCGACGAATTCATCAGCATTGAGCTGCTGGTACTGGGTATTTTAAGCGGAAAAGATTCCACAGCAACGATGATGAAGGAGCTGGGATTCAAGGAAAAGGAACTGATCAATGCAATCAAAGAACTTAGAGGAAAGAATAACCCCGTGAAAGATCAAAATGCAGAAGCTAAATACCGCTCGTTGGAACGGTATAGCAAGAATTTGAATGAGCTGGCCAAAGCCGGAAAAATTGACCCGGTAATCGGCCGCGATGAGGAAATCAGGCGGGTCTTGCAGATTCTGAGCCGTCGTACTAAAAACAACCCGATACTCCTGGGTGAACCGGGCGTGGGTAAAACCGCTATTGTGGAAGGACTTGCCCAGCGAATTGTGCAGGGTGACGTTCCGGAAAACCTGAAATCCAAGACGATCGTGTCCCTCGATATGGGTTTGCTTATCGCCGGTGCCAAATACAAAGGTGAGTTTGAAGAAAGATTAAAGGCTGTCATTAAGGAAGTAACCGACTCGGAAGGAGAAATTGTGCTTTTCATTGACGAGATCCACACCCTTATAGGCGCTGGGGGCGGAGGCGAAAGTGCAATGGATGCGGCCAACCTGCTCAAACCGGCATTGGCCCGTGGTGAATTGCACGCAATTGGTGCCACGACGCTGAAAGAATATCAGAAATATATGGAAAAGGACAAAGCGCTGGAACGCCGTTTCCAGGCTGTGGTGGTGGACGAACCCAATATTCCGGATGCGATCAGTATTTTGCGTGGTATTAAAGAAAAATATGAACTGCACCATGGTGTGCGAATCCAGGATGACGCCGTTATCGCGGCTGTGGAGCTTTCGAACCGATACATTAGTGACCGTTTTCTCCCGGACAAGGCCATTGACTTAATGGACGAAGCCGCGTCGAAATTGCGTCTGGAAATGGACAGCGTTCCGGAAGAACTGGACGAGATGAACCGCCGGATCATGCAGTTGGAAATCGAGCGGGAAGCTATCCGCCGGGAAAATAACAAGGACAAGGAGACTGTCCTGAACAAAGAAATTGCTGACCTCAGCGAGCAACGTAATGCCTTGAAAGCCCAATGGGAGAATGAAAAAGGCAAGGTTAACGAGGTTCGTGCCTTGAAAGAACAAAGCGAACAATTACGGCTTGAAGCAGAACAGGCCGAGCGCTCAGGTGATTTCGGTAAGGTTGCTGAGATCCGCTACGGACGCATTCCGGAAGTTCAGGCCAGATTGGAGGAACTGCAAAAATCGGAAAGTGCCGAGAGCCTGATGCAGGAAGAGATCACGCCGGAAGAAATTGCCGAAGTAGTGGCCAAATGGACAGGCATTCCCGTGAGTAAAATGCTCCAAAGCGACCGCGAGAAATTGCTGCAACTCGAAGAACATTTGCATCAGCGTGTTGCAGGCCAGAACGAGGCGATTGAAGTCGTATCTGACGCCGTACGCCGGAGCCGTGCAGGTTTGCAGGATGCTAAGAGACCGATAGGCAGCTTCCTGTTCCTCGGTCCGACCGGTGTAGGTAAAACCGAGCTAGCCAAAACATTGGCAGAATATCTCTTCAATGACGAGAATGCAATGGTGCGCATCGACATGAGCGAGTACCAGGAACGGCATGCGGTAAGTCGGCTCGTGGGTGCGCCTCCGGGATATGTAGGGTACGACGAAGGCGGACAGCTGACCGAAGCCGTCAGGAGGAAGCCTTACAGCGTGATCTTGCTCGATGAAATCGAAAAAGCGCATCCCGATGTCTGGAATATTCTCTTGCAGGTGCTGGACGAAGGACGGCTCACCGACAATAAAGGCCGGGTAGCCAACTTCAAGAACACGATCATCATCATGACGTCGAACATCGGTAGCCATATTATTCAGGAAAAATATGCCGAAGACGAAGGTTGGAACCATACGCTGATCATGGAAGAGGCCAAGCAGGCCGTACTCGATTTGCTGAAAGCCTCGGTAAGGCCAGAATTCCTGAACCGGATCGACGAAATCGTACTCTTCGAACCACTGACTTTGAAAAATATCCGCAAGATTGTGGATATCCAGTTCAAGGGTATTCAGAGTGTCTTGAAGGAGCAGGGTATCACGCTGGACGCAACAGATGAAGCGCTTACCAAGCTTGGAGAAGATGGTTTTGATCCGGCTTTCGGAGCACGTCCGTTAAAACGGGTTCTTCAAAGAAGAATATTGAACGAACTTTCGAAAGGTATCCTGAGCGGTCAGGTGGCGAAAGACTCGGTGATTATGATGGAGCTCAATTCCAAAGGTGATCTCATCTTCGAAAACGTCGGAGGAGTCGAGATATAATCCAGGAAAAATTATAAATGAAGGGGCAGCAGCAATGTTGCCCCTTTTCTTTTCCACAGGTTGAGATTTTTCCAAACCACCCTTCCCCACCTGTGGTGCGTATGCTACGGCCACCGGGCTTGGTTTGGCGCTAATCGGCACTAGTTTGATGGCATAATTTTTGTACAATTAATTGTCCGAATAATCTAACCTTCATTTCTACACCGGAATCCATGGAACAATCACTGAATTTTTTCAAAGTTGCCATACTGGTTGCCGATGGATTTGAGCAGGTTGAAATGACCTGCCCCAGAAAAGTCCTAAACCAACATGGTGCTACCACACATGTTATTTCTCCCAACAAGGATTCCGTCAAAGGATGGAGCCACCTGGATTGGGGCGAAAAACATAAGGTGGATGTGCCGCTAGACATGGCCCGCGCCGAATATTACGACGCCCTTTTATTACCGGGTGGCGTAATGGGCACGGATGCATTAAGAATCAACCAGAAGGCCGTCGACTTTGTGCGTTCGTTCTTCGTTGCCGGAAAACCGGTAGCCGCAATATGTCACGGGCCACAGATCCTGATCGATGCCGACGTGGTATTGGGCAGGACACTTACCTCCTACATTGCCATCCGCCACGACCTGGAAAACGCAGGGGCCATTTGGGTGGATCAGGAGGTTGTGACAAATAACGGGCTGGTTACCAGCCGGACCACCGACGATCTGTCTGCTTTCGTGGACACGATGGTTAAAGAATTTAACTTAGAGCTTCATCAATGATTTGATGCTTTTTAGAGCATAGATCAAGGGCATCCCGCTAATTGGGATGCTTTTTTATTTCCATTTAGGGTCAAAATACCAATCTTTGCCGCTTCATTATTTTGCTTTTTCCGCATGGCCCTTATTTCGCTTCAAAATGTCTCTGTCCGTAAATACGAATCCACTGTCCTATCATCAATCGACTGGAATATCGAACGAGGAGAAAACTGGGCGATCGTAGGCCCGAATGGCTCCGGCAAAACGGTTCTTCTCGACATTATAGCAGGAAAATGGCCCTTACTGAGTGGCAAAATCACATATGGTTGGCAGGCACCGCTCCGGGAAACCATCGAACTTGCTTCCAATGACTACTCATTTAACCGCATTGTGAGCGCCGGGGCCGAGTATTACCAGCAGCGCTTTCACGCCTACGAATCGGAACGTGCCCCAACGGTGCGGGCCATCCTGACCGGCCAGCTTAAACCGGTAGGGACTGTTGATGATAAGTCTGTAAAGCTAGAACCGTCCAGGATAAGTGAAGAAGAACTTGCAAGTATCAGTGAGTTGCTGTCCATCACGCATTTACTGGACCATCCGTTTGTGACACTATCCAATGGCGAAACCCGCCGGATGCTCCTGGCTAAATCACTGCTGAAAAAGCCGAAAGTGCTGATGCTCGATAATGCATTCAGCGGGCTGGATGTACACTCCAGAGAAGTACTCCGCAATGCACTTACAGAATTGACGAGACAAGGTGTGACGGTGATTATGGCCACGACAGCCACTGAAATCCCGGCTTGCATTACCCATGTCGTGGAGTTGGCCGAAGGTAAAATAGTCAAAACAATGCCTGTGGCGCAATTTCGTGGAAATGCAGACCATCACAGTCATTTGGCTATGCCCGATGCGACCAAACTGGCGCATTTCGGACACCCGGAGTTTACCAATTTCAGATATGCCCTCGATCTGCGTAATATCAAAGTGAAATACCACGATCAGCTTATACTCGATCATGTAAATTGGAAAATTGCCAAAGGAGAGAAATGGGCGCTATCGGGGCCAAACGGTTCTGGAAAATCGACGTTGCTAAGCATTATCACCGCCGATAATCCGCAACGTTTTGCCAACGATTTTGATTTGTTTGATCAAAAAAGAGGCGGAATAGGTGCTTCAATCTGGGATATTAAACAGAAGATAGGGCATGTTTCGCCGGAACTGCACCTGTATTTTCCGCGGGACACCTCTGTTTTCAAAACCATAGCTTCCGGCTTTTTCGACGCCACGGGTGTATTTTTCAAGAAACTCACCGGAATGCAGGTTGAAAGAGTGCATGAAGTGGCGGAGCTTCTGCATGTGCACCAGCTCATTGAAAAGGATTTTTCCCAGCTTTCAAAAGGTCAGCAAAGAATGGTGTTACTGGCGAGGGCTTTGGTCAAAAATCCTCCACTGCTCATTCTCGATGAGCCTTGCCAGGGACTTGATGCAGATGCTATTGACTATTTCAAAGCGGTAGTGAATGCAATTTGTAATACCGACCAACGCACATTGATTTACGTATCGCATTACCCAAATGAGATCCCAAGCTGCGTTACACATTACCTGAAACTCGAAAAAGGAAAAGTGATCGAAAGCTGATTGCTATTTGACCAATCCGCCTTTGAGGTTCATCAGAATGGATATTGAACTACTTCCAAAGCCCGGGGTATATTGCGCCCTGCCATAGCTGATTTCAAATCTTTTGATCCTCAGCCAGGCACCGAATGAAAACCCCGCCAATGCACCTTTGGTTGTCAGCCTCAGTTCCTGCCTTTTCAAATGGTCGTACCCGAGTAAAATCCTGAAATTGGGATGTGCCAGAATCTCTGACCCCAACGCAATGTGCCTGCCAAGCTTTTCGGCAACTCCTACCTTTTTAGGAAGTCGGTTTCCATTGATATCATAGGTATAAAACAGATTGGGATCGTTGTACACCATATCAAACTTATTGAGATGGTGAATTGTAAATGACACACGAACAGGCATATACTCGGGTTTAAATGTAACTCCGGCCCTGACATCCAACGGCAGCACAGGTGTATTAGCGCTGTTATAGTTCTGTTTCAAAAAACCCATATTTCGAACTACGAAACCAATCGTAAGATCCTCACGAGGATGTTTAAACACGCCTCCCCAATCGAAAGCTACGCCCCAAGTTTGGTACGATTCCACCGACGCCCCTACTACCTTAACGGTCCCTCCCAATGTAAACGCGCCGATCGTATGCCCATATCCTACCGATAATCCGTAATCCGCGGCCCTGAACTCTCCTACCACATTGCCGATATCGTCGGTTTCCTGCATTGTGCCATAGTTCAGATATTGCAATCCTACTGCCCATACTCCGCCAGTCGCCTTTATCCTATTGGAATAACCCATTTTGACAAAACGGATATCGGCCAGGTAGGGCATCAGGTTCAAAGTCACGTTATTGACTTTGGCAGAATCAAGCAACGCGGGATTTTGAGTAAACAATAAGGGATCGTTGCCTTGGGCGGTAATGTGATTGGAACCCAGGGCTGTGCTTTTGGCCTGAGCGGGCAATTGGAGAAAATCGAGGCGTGTCCTTCCTCCTGTGGATTGGGCGCGCAGTTTGGTCCCGGACAAACAGGAAAGCGTTATCAGGAAAAGTATGCCCCAGCCTGTCACCCTCATAAACATGCAATAATTTCCCGAATCATTAAAATGACGCTATATTTATAACCCATTCACCAGCAAATGTAACCATATCGCCTATTACATGGAATCAGTATCAGCCGCAACTTCAAAAAAAGAACTTTTAGACAAAAAAAATGCTGAGGCTGAACTGGGCGGAGGTGAAAAAAGGATCCAGGCGCAGCACGCAAAAGGCAAGCTAACGGCAAGAGAGCGCATTTCGGTTTTACTCGATAAAGGGTCTTTTGAAGAAATAGGCCGCTTTGTAATGCACCGGAGTAAGGATTTCGGTCTTGACAAAGAACATTACCTGGGTGATGGCGTAGTTACGGGCTATGGCAAAGTAAATGGACGGTTAATCTACATTTTCGCACAGGATTTCACCGTTTTCGGCGGTTCGTTATCTGAAACCCATGCCGAAAAAATCTGCAAGATCATGGATCTCGCGATGAAGAACGGCGCACCGCTCATTGGATTGAACGACTCAGGTGGCGCACGGATTCAGGAAGGCGTGCAGTCGCTCGCCGGTTATGCAGATATATTTTATAAAAACACCCTGGCATCGGGCGTAATCCCTCAGATTTCAGCCGTAATGGGGCCTTGCGCAGGTGGTGCCGTTTATTCGCCTGCTATCACCGATTTTATTCTGATGGTTGAAAATACCAGCTATATGTTCGTTACGGGCCCTAATGTCGTCAAAACAGTGACACATGAGGAAGTAACTTCGGAAGAACTCGGGGGCGCTATGACGCACGCAACTAAGTCAGGGGTGACGCATTTTGTTTCTTCTAATGAGGTTGAATGCCTCTTGTCGATCAAAAAACTGTTGAGCTACATGCCGCAGAATTGTGAAGACGACGCACCAAGATTTCCTTATAGCTCCGGCGACGAGTCGCGCCCTGCATTAAATACCATCATTCCCGACAGCGCCAATCAGCCTTACGACATGCGGGAAGTTATCAGCGAACTCTCCGATCCTGATAGTTTCCTGGAAGTTCACGCCAATTTCGCCGAAAACATCGTCGTCGGGTTTTCCCGGATCGCCGGACGTAGCATTGGTATTGTAGCGAATCAGCCGGCCGTCCTTGCCGGTGTCCTCGACATTCATGCGAGCCAGAAAGCGGCGCGATTCGTAAGGTTTTGTGACTGTTTCAATATCCCATTGCTTGTACTGGAAGACGTCCCGGGATTCCTTCCCGGCACCGATCAGGAATGGAATGCCATTATCACCAATGGCGCCAAGCTGCTTTACGCATTTTCCGAAGCGACCGTTCCGCGCATTACCGTCATCACCCGCAAGGCGTACGGCGGGGCATACGACGTAATGAATTCCAAACACATTGGAGCCGATCTTAATTTCGCCTGGCCAAGCGCTGAAATCGCCGTGATGGGAGCCAGCGGCGCGGCAGAGATCATCTTCAAACGCGAGATCGTAGAAGCGGAGGATCCCGCAGCAAAACTTAAAGAAAAAGTCGACGAATACACCGCAAAATTTGCCAATCCCTACCGCGCCGCACACCGTGGCTATATCGACGAAGTTATCTATCCCGACCAGACCCGTTCGAAGCTGATCCGGGCATTCGAAATGCTTGAAAACAAGGTGGCCGTACTGCCCCGCAAGAAGCATGGCAACATTCCGTTGTAACGAGCACGCAGCGCGTATTGCCATGTTTGAAGATTTATTGGGCTATTTCGGGTAGTTGCGGAATTAATGTTCGGTAATGCGGCGGAATGCTTTGTTACATTCTGATATTGTCATAATTTCAACCGCATTTATTAATAAATTTTATTTTCCTAAAGAACCTTAACGAATGAAAGAAGAGAAAGGAACATCTGCGTCCAGGCGGAGCTTTATCAAGGGCTCGCTGGCTACGCTGGCCACATTTTCGATCGTTCCCCGTCATGTGCTGGGGAAAGGTTACCTTGCTCCCAGTGATCAGCTTACGAAAGCCATCGTAGGAACCGGCTCGATGGGCCGCGGCCACATTCCTTACGCAGGTACCAAGGTGGTTGCGCTTTGTGATGTAGACAAAAGACATCTTGCAACCGCCGTCAATATGGTGGATAAGGGCGTGAAAACTTTTTCGGACTACCGCGAACTGATCCAGCTTCCGGAAGTCGACATTGTGCACGTAGCTACTCCTCCGCACTGGCATGGCATTATCGCCGCGGATGCAGCCCGCGCAGGTAAAGATGTATGGTGTGAAAAACCGATGACCAGAACGATTGGCGAGGGCAAAAGGCTTGTTGAGGCTGTTCAACAGCATGGTCGGATTTTCCGTCTGAATACCTGGTTTCGTTTTGAAGATAACTTTTACGGCATGCGAACGCCGGTTAAACCTATTAAGAAGCTCGTTCAGAGCGGATTGCTGGGATGGCCTCTCAAAGTGACCGTCAGCAAGCATACCGGCTTCGACTGGAAGTTTTATTGGGTAGGTAAAACAAATAATGCCCCCGAGCCCGTCCCCGCCGACCTCGACTATGAAATGTGGCTGGGCCCTGCTCCTTACAAACCATATAGCGAACACCGTGTTCATCAGACGTTCCGTGGCTACTGGGATTATGATGGCGGCGGGTTAGGCGATATGGGCCAGCATTACCTCGACCCTATTCAATATTTCCTTGGAAAGGACGATACCAGCCCGGTAAGTGTGGAAGTGGATGCCCCGCAACAGCATACCGAAGCCGTAGGAACCTGGCGAAGAATCACTTATACTTATGCTGATGGCTGCCAGATTGTACTCGACGGTGAAGCCAAGGATGAAAAGGTTGCTTACATTGAAGGGCCAAAAGGCAAGCTTTATCCAAATTTCAAATCGGATATCCCTGACCTTGAAAGAAAACTAGCCGCATTCCCCGATCCCGAACCTCAGGTTACCGACTTTGTTGATGCAGTAAAAAACCGCAAGAAATTTGCGCTCAACGAAGAAAACGGCCACCGTTCATGCACGATCGTCAATATGGGCCTCGCAGCATTGCGTCTCGGCCGATCTTTGAAATTCGATCCTGAAAAACAGGAATTTATCGATGATGAAGGTGCAAACCGGTTGATCAATCAGCCTATGCGCGGCCCCTGGACCATTTAAGAACCTCAAAAGCTAGCCGACAGCTTACCGCTGCCGGTAACGGCATATCCGATGAAAAAAATACTATATAACTTCATGGCCTTCTGCCTGATTTCCTCGCAGATCATGGCCCAAACAGACAATTCGCTAAATTCTAAAGTCAAAGCGCTTTTGTCGAAATTCCCTTCCCAGAACGAGGCGGGGCTCAAAAAGAACATGGAAGAGCTTGCGCAGCTTGGCAAACCAGGCCTCGTTGAGATCGCGTCCATGCTTACCCCTCCCGGGAAAGGTGATAACACCAAAATCCAATATGCATTGGGCGGTTTTACCTACTACGCTTCGCAGGCAGGCAAAGAATCCCTGCGGAAAAATGCTGCCGAAGCTTACGGTGAGGCACTTTCAAAAGTAAATGACCCCGACAGTAAGAATTTCCTGATCTACCAGCTCCAAACTGTCGGCAAAGATGAGTCTGTTGAAGTTCTGAAGACTTACCTGACCGACGAAAGACTGTCTGGTCCGGCGTCAAGAACATTATCACGCATTGGTTCTCCGGCCGCGGGTGCTGCATTGTTGCAAGCATTAAGTAATGCAAAAGGAGCCAGCCAGATTGCAATCACGGAAGCATTGGGTGGAGTCCGTTATAAAGAAGCTGCTCCGGCCATCGAAAAAACGGCAACCACCGCGGATCTGAACCTTCGGAAGGTCAGCCTGTATGCGCTTTCTGAAATTGGTGCCGCGTCGTCCGAGGCTATCCTCGCCGGTGCAGCGCAGAAAGCAGCTTATGGCTATGATGAAACCGACGCTACCGCTGTATATCTAAAATATCTGGCGCGCCTGGCCGAAAATGGCAATGCAGCGGCAGCAGAAAAAGCGACGCTGGCATTGATTAAAAACACGCCGGACGCGAAACAAACTGCCACCCGTTCTTCTGCTCTGAAAATTTATTCGGATATCAAAAAGAGAGAATCTGTACCGGTGCTGGTAAGCGCATTGCAGAGCCCGGATGCACAATATCGTGCGGCTGCATTGAAATTGGGACAAAAATACCTGATGGCCGACGGTACCACTCCGTGGCTTAATGCATTTAAAAAAGTCAAACCGGAAGTTCAGGCGGAAATTATTACCATGCTCGGTCGCGCCGAATCGAAAGATGCACTGCCTGTTGTTTTGAAATCCCTGTCATCCAAAGATAGCCGGGTAAAAACTGCGGCAATATGGTCGGCAGGCAAAATAGGACAGGAAAGCAGTGTTGCTAAACTAATTCCCGTCCTGAAAACCGCAAGCTCGCAGGAAATAACAGCTGTTAAAAGCAGTCTCCTAACTATCAAAGGAGCCGGGGTAACCGATCAGGCGGCGGCAGCATTACCAAGTCTGCCAGCAGCGGCCCAATCAGCGATGATCGACGTCATTGCTGCCAGAGCGGCAAGTGAAAAACTGCCGGTTGTATCGGCACAGTTGAAAAACAGCGACGCGGAAGTAAGAAAATCGGCATTCAACGCATTGAAGTCCCTGGCTACGGCTAAGGACCTTCCGCAATTGTATACATTATTGAATTCCGTAAATGCGCCTGAAGAGATCGCTGCGACTCAAATAGCCATCAGCGCTGCCATTAAGGGGGAAGGTGATGTCAGAACACAAAGCGATGCTATTTTGAAGCAAATGCAAGCTTCACCCGCTGAAAAACAGCGCAATTATCTGGCAGTACTTGCAAGTATTGGCGGTAAAAATGCTTTGTCGTCGGTGACTTCCGCCTATGGTAACGGAGATGTTGCGATGAAGAAGTCGGCTATCGCTGCCCTTTCCGTATGGACTGACGCAAGTGCTGCCAACGAACTCCTCGCCATTGCAGGCAAAACTTCCGACTCCGACGATTTCAATGCGGCGCTGACAGGTTACATTTCCGCTGCTTCGAAATCAACCAAAACACCTGCCAATAAAGTCATCATGCTTCGCGAAGCGCTGGCGCTCGCCAAAACTGACGCCCAGAAAGAAGCGATCCTGAAAGAACTGGCCCGGAACCGGACTTTCAATGCATTATTACTTGCAGGAAAATACCTTGACAATCCAGGCACCCAACAGGCGGCCGCACAGGCCGTGATGAGCATTGCATTGGCAAATAAAAACCTGTATAGTGCGGAGATCCGCGATATGCTTACCAAAACAGCTTCTGTATTGAAAGGCCAGGATAGCGATTATCAGCGGGAATCTATCCGCAAGCATCTTGCAGAGCTTCCCGCAGGCGAGGGTTTTGTTTCGCTGTTTAATGGTAAGGACTTGTCGGGATGGAAAGGACTAGTGGCCAACCCGATCGCACGCGCTAAAATGGGTGCCGATTCGCTTGCTATCAAACAAAAAAAGGCAGACGAGTCCGCGTTTAAGGACTGGTATGCGAAGGATGGTGAGCTCATTTTTTCCGGTCACGGTGATAACCTTTGCACCGTTAAGCAATATGGTGATTTTGAAATGTATGTGGATTGGAAGATTCAGAAAGACGGTGACGCGGGCATTTACCTTCGCGGAACGCCGCAAGTTCAGATATGGGACACTTCACGTGTGAGCGTAGGTGCACAAGTGGGATCAGGTGGATTGTATAACAACCAGAAGAACCCAAGCAAACCTTCGAAAGTAGCCGATAATGCTGTGGGCGAATGGAATACCTTCCATATCACAATAGTGGGCGACCGTGTTTCGGTGGATCTCAATGGTGAGAACGTAGTGGACAATGTCGTCCTGGAAAATTATTGGGACCGCAATCTGCCCATTTTCGCCAAAGAGCAACTGGAATTACAGGCACATGGAAATCAAATCCATTACCGCGATATTTATGTAAGAGAACTGCCACGTCAGGAATTTACCTTACCCGAAGCCGAAAAGAACGACGATTTCAAAGTGCTTTTCGATGGTACTAATATGTTTGAATGGGTGGGTAATAAAACCGACTATTTTATTCAAAACGGGGAATTGGTCGTTGATCCTAAAAAAGGTGGAAAAGGTAATCTGTACACAAAAGACGAATACAGCGACTTTGATTTCCGCTTCGAGTTCCAGCTCACGCCAGGCGCCAATAATGGCCTCGGTATCCGGACTCCGATGGAGGGCGATGCCGCCTATGTAGGTACTGAAATCCAGATCCTTGACAATGACGCTGACATTTACAAAGATTTGCATGAATATCAGTACCACGGATCTGCCTATGGTATTATTCCAGCCAAAAGAGGTTACCTGAAACCTGTGGGCGAATGGAATTATGAAGAAGTGCGCGTGCAGGGATCGAAAATCAAGGTTACCCTGAATGGAACCGTGATCCTCGATGGTGACCTCGCCGAAGCAAGTAAAAACGGCACAGTCGACCATAAGGAACATCCGGGCCTGAGCAGAACCACCGGCCATCTGGGATTCCTCGGGCACGGTTCGGAACTGAAATTCAGAAACATAAGAATTAAAGACCTGAGCAAAGTAAGCCAGCAACCTTCGGAACCCACTAAAAAGAAAGGAAAGAAGAAAAGATAGAAAATAAATGCCTTGCAACTTGTGAGGCATTTATTTTTGGTATAAATTTATACTACATTTGGTATATAAAAAGACTAACATGAAAAAGCACACACCTAAAAAGTATCCTGAACCCGCGGAAAAGCCAGTTGCTACATTTTCCGAACCATATGCCGCCTACCATAGCACACATCCTGCTATCATTTTCAATTCTTCGCTACGCCGTCCTGAAAGCCAGATGACCAGCTTTCAGAAAATTGATATGATCCGTAAAGGTATCAGCAAGAATGAATTTGAACGCTTTAAAGATAAAACCAGGCTGGACTATGATCAACTGGCCAGTGCATTATCAGTAGCAAGGGCAACCCTGATCAATAAAAAAGGCGATGAAAAATTCAATCAGACATTGAGCGAAAGAATCATCAGTCTGGCTGATATTTACTCTTATGGGTATGAAGTTTTTGAAGAAATCGATCGCTTTAATCAATGGATTTTCAGGCCGAATCAAGCACTGGGCGGGCAACGGCCTTTCGATTTTCTGGACAATCAGTTTGGCCGGGAAGAGGTGAGGAACCTGATCGGCAGGATCGACTATGGCGTTTACTCCTGAGCGCGGTAGGATATGATCGTTTACAGAATCGGGCGTACCCGCTACGCCAACGACCTTGACGGCGAAGGCGCCCGTCTCTTCGGTGGAAGATGGAATCACAAGCTCACACCATGCATTTATACCTCTGAAAGCAGGGCACTAGCGCTCTTGGAATACACTGCGAATGTAAATATCGACGACATTCCCAGGGCCCTCAGCATTACCACGTTTGAAATAGATCCTGCTTATATGCTCGCGGTGCCCATCAGTTCGCTTCCGGGCGACTGGAAAAACGCCCCGGCTCCGGCAACCACAAAGGATTTCGGGACCGGATTGCTTCAAAAAGGCCATTATGGCATCCTCAAAGTTCCTTCTGCGATCATGGAGGATGAATTCAATTACCTGCTCAATCCCTTGTTCAGGAAAGCCTCGGTTTATTCGATTATCTCTGTTCGTGATTTTGTTTACGATGTCAGGCTCAAATTATAGAAAAAAATTAAAAAATGCCCGGACAGATCAGATTAGGCATTTTTATTTAGCTTTGATATAATAATCAGAAAATCAGAACAAGAGAAGTAAATAACTGCGGGTTAATTCTTGATATGAAATATATCCATGTTACGAACTCTCAAACGTATTTTCAAAATTTGACCTTATGAAAACCAAACATATCCTTTTCTCAGCACTATTATCCTCACTTTCTGCCTTCACCCAGGCTCAGCATTCGCTTACACAAATCTGGGCTACGGACGCTACTTTGCCAGTTCCCGAGTCTGTGCTTTACAGCGCACAAGGTAAGGTTCTGTATGTAGCCCAAATCGATGGAAAAGCAGGTGAAAAGGATGGAAAGGGGGGCATCGCAAAGGTATCCACCGACGGCAAAATCATCGCCCATGACTGGGTTACCGGCCTTAATGCTCCAAAAGGAATGGGAATAGTCGGCTCCAAATTTTATGTTGCTGACCTTACGGAAGTGGTGGAAATAGATGTAAAATCAGGCAAAATCCTTAAAAAGCACGAAGTACCAGGGGCTAAATTTCTGAACGATCTGACAATCGATTCAGAAGGGAATATTTATGTGTCTGACAGTGATACCAAGAAAGTCCATCTGCTGAAGGACGGACAAGTCTCGACTTACTATGAAGATCTGACGCGCCCTAATGGACTACTTGCAGTTGGAAGTGACCTGTTGATCGCTGATAGCGGCACATTAAAGAGATTAAGTGCTACCAAAGAAATTACAGTGGTTGCCGAAGGTATGGACAAAAGTACCGATGGGATTGAACAGGTAAGACCCGGAGAATATATCGTCTCCTCCTGGGCGGGTGTAGTTTATTATGTAAAATCGGACGGGACAACTGAAAAGTTGCTCGACACCAGCGCGGATAAGACAAATTCTGCGGATATTGGCTATGATTCTGTCAAAAAGATCGTTTACATTCCGACTTTCATGAAAAACAGCGTCGTGGCTTATCAGTTAAAGTAAATATATTATTACATCTAAAATCAATAAAACACAGGCGTTTCATGGACATTTTTGTTGGGAGTCTTTCTTTTAAGTTGAAAGAAAGCGAGCTGCGTGAAGCTTTCGAAAAGTACGGCAATGTGAGCTCCGCGAAAATTATCATTGACAAGATTACGCGTCAAAGCAAAGGTTTCGGGTTTGTAGAAATGCCTGATGAAGTTGAAGCAAGAGCAGCCATCAACGCGCTGAATGGTGCAGACATGTACGGAAGGCCGCTGGTTGTGAATGAATCTCAAAAGAGGGAACCGAGAGCAGACGGCGGTGCGCCGAGAGGCGATTTCCGCAAGGAGGGATTCAACCGGCCAAGACCGGCGGGAAATGACACTGGAAGTTATAGGGGAAATACTACTGACAATAGGCCTGCCAGGGTTGTAAAGGACGATGATGAGCCGGATGATGACGATTCACCGGCAAAAATCGAACGTCCCGCCGCACCCGACCGCGGTGCTTTTACAGGCGGCGGAGGTTTTCGAAATGCCCCCAAGCAACGTGACCGTGGCCATAGCAGCCACGACAAGGGGCACGGAGATCGCAACCATGGCGGTAAACCATCCAGATTTGAAGATCGATACACTAAAAAAGGCGGCGGAGGTTCCAAAGACTTCGGACGTCGCCTGGGTGAAGACGACGATTGGTGATATATTAAAAAAGGCCTGCAACGTCGCGTTGCAGGCCTTTTTTAATAACAAATGTGTCTACGCCGTTGCCTTCACTTTATTATCCCTGAAGAACAACACGAAAAGCACCAATACCACCGCTGCGATCCCGGCAGGCACCATCCAAATGCTTGTCCAGTTTTTCACATTATCTACGGTGTACATATCGGCCACCACACCGGAAATCCACGATCCTATGCCCATACCAATGCCGTATGTGGCAATGGAGATCAATCCTTGTGCGGAAGAACGATACTTTTCTCCTGCTTTGCTGTCGGTGTAGATCTGTCCGGTAACAAAGAAAAAGTCGTAGCAAACACCATGAAGGACGATTGCAAGATATAACAGCCATTCGCTGGAAGCGTCGCCGTAGCCGAAGCCGATGAAACGGATAATCCAGGCGATAAGCCCGACAACCAGCATCCATTTAACGCCAAACCGGGCAAATGCGAAGGGTATCAGAAGCATAAAAACCACTTCCGAAACCTGACCAAGTGACATTTTATTCTCCACATTCGTCATTCCCGAATCGGTCAACGACGGGTTCGCCATTGCGTAGTAAAACGATAATGGTATACAGATCAGCAGGGATGAAATAAAGAAAATCGTGAATGAACGGTCTTTGAAAAGCTTGAATGCGTCCAATCCCAGAATGTCAGAAACTGATGTATGAGCGCTTGGCTTAGGCGGGGTATCAGGCAGGAAGAATGAATAAACTCCGAGGAAAACTGCCGAAAACATTGAAATCTTAAAGATGATGGCACTGTCGCCGATATTGTAATACCCGATAATGTTAGTTACAGCGATCCACGCGATCGTGCCCATTACACGGATAGCCGGAAAATCCTTTTCGGAATTGGTGACCTGCTGCATCGCAATGGAGGTCGTAAGCGACATCGTAGGCGCAAATGTAATACAGTACAGTAATATCACCCAGAAAAAGGTATCAGGATCCTTGACTTCGGACAACACATATAATATCGCGGCCCCGGCCAGACTGAGTATGCCCAGTACTTTTTGTGCTGCAAAGTAACGGTCGGCGATCATTCCGACGAAAAAAGGTGCGATGATCATTGCAATTGAGAAGGCCGCATAGGCATTACCCACCTGAACGCCGGTTGCGCCCAGCTCGGTGAACATGTACTTGCTCATCTGCCCATACCATGATCCCCATATAAAATACAGGAGGAACATCATAGCCATCAATTGAAAACGGGTCGAATTTTTCATAAAAAAGGTCCAGGAGATTGATTAACGTTAAATAGATAGTAAGGCATTATTTCTGTATAAGCTTCTGAAATTCATTTAGTTTCAAAAGTGCTTCGATGGGAGAAAGTGTATTGACGTCCACCAATGTCAGCTTTTCTTTCAGCTCTTCTAACCGCGGGTCTGCCGGTTCGAAAATGCTCAATTGGAAGTTATTTTTAGGAATTTCCCTGACACGTTTCTTGTGCTCGTGTGTGACATGGTCTTTTTCGAGGTGTTGCATGATCTCGCTTGCCCTTAGCACGATCGGCTGGGGCATTCCGGCCATTTGCGCTACGTGAATACCAAAACTGTGGGCACTACCGCCCGGTTTCAGTTTACGCAAGAACACAACCTTGTTATCCACTTCCTTCACAGCCACATTGAAGTTTTTGATTCTCGGAAAATCTTCCGCCAATTGGTTCAGCTCGTGGTAATGGGTTGCAAAAAGCGTTTTCGGCCTGCAATTCGACTGGTTATGCAGGTATTCGGTGATTGCCCAGGCAATGGATACGCCGTCATAAGTGCTTGTGCCGCGCCCTATTTCATCCATCAGTATCAGGCTTTTATCGCTTAGATTGTTCAGGATACTAGCCGTTTCGGTCATTTCAACCATGAATGTACTTTCGCCCCGACTCAGGTTATCGCTCGCTCCTACCCTTGTAAACACTTTATCAACAAGGCCTACCACCGCCGATTTGGCCGGCACGAATGATCCCATTTGGGCCATCAGCACGATCAGGGCTGTTTGACGAAGTAGAGCAGACTTTCCGGCCATGTTGGGACCGGTAATGATGATAATTTGCTGATCGGCATCGTCGAGGTAAACGTCGTTCGGAACGTAGCTCTCCCCAACCGGCAATTGCTGCTCGATCACAGGATGTCGTCCTGCCTTGATATCCAACTGATTCCCTTCGCTGATCACCGGCTTTACATATTTATTCTTCCGGGCGGTAAGGGCAAATGAACTCAAAGCATCGAGGACCGAAATGATCATTGCATTCTGCTGAATAGCGGCCACATATTCAGCCGCCATTTGCACGACATCATTAAACAACCGGAACTCGATCGCCGAAATACGATCCTCCGCGTTCATAATCTTTTCTTCGTATTCTTTGAGTTCAGGCGTAATATAGCGCTCTGCATTCACCAGCGTTTGTTTTCGGATCCATTCGGCCGGGACTTTATTCTGATGCGCATGGGTTACTTCGAGATAATAGCCAAAAACCTTATTGTAGGCGATTTTCAGTGAACCAATCCCGGTACGTTCAATTTCTCGGTTTTGCAGTTTGATCAGATAATCTTTTCCCTCATAGGAAATCGCATGCAGCTCATCGAGCTCGGCATCCACGCCGCTCCTGATCATTCTGCCCTGGTTGGACAGCACAGGCGCATCGTCGCGCATTTCCTTTTCTATCTTATCAACCAGTAGTTCGCAGGGATCAAGCTGGTCGCCGAATTTTTTAAGTATCCCTTCTACTAGCAGCTCCTTCACCGGCGCAATCTGTTTCAGTGATTTTTTAAGCTGAACAAGCTCTCGTGGATTGATCCGCCTCACGGCTACTTTGGAAATAAGCCGTTCCAGATCGCCGATCTGTTTCAAATATTGCGTAATCGACTCATGAAGGCCTTCATTTTTGAGGAAATGCTCCACCGTGTCCAGCCGCTCCTCGATCGGCGCTTTGTCTTTGAGCGGCAAAACCATCCATTTCCTCAGTTGTCTGGCGCCCATAGGTGTTACCGTCTGATCCAGTATGTCAATAAGCGGGACACCTCCTTCCTGCTGGGCGTAAACCAGTTCGAGGTTACGGACTGTAAAACGGTCGAGCCAAACATATTTTTCCTCTTCCAAACGGGTAATGCGGCTGATATGCGCCACTTCCCGATGCTCCGTTTCCCTCAGGTAATGCAGGATTACGCCTGCGGCGCTGATACCCAGTGGCTGTGACTCAATACCATACCCCTTTAATGTGGTGGTCTGGAAATGGGTCGTGAGCTGTTCGTAGCCATAATCGTAACCGAAACACCAATCTTCCAACTGGAACGTATGGTATTTGCCGCCAAAAAGCTGGTTAAATTCCTGTTTGTGCTTTTTACAAAAAAGTACTTCTGCCGGTGTAAAACCTTGCAGCATTTTATCGATATAAGCTGCATTGCCCTGCGAAGCCATAAACTCGCCCGTGGAAATGTCGAGAAAAGCGATTCCGTACATCCCATCCGGACCTACGTGGACCGCGGCCAGGTAGTTGTTCTTACGGATATCCAGTACATTATCATTGAAAGAAACACCGGGCGTAACCAGCTCCGTCACTCCGCGTTTTACAATTCCTTTCGCAGTTGCGGGATCTTCGAGCTGATCGCAGATCGCCACGCGCTCGCCTGCACGAACGAGCTTGGGCAGATAATTGTCAAGCGAATGGTGTGGAAAACCGGCCAGTTCTTCGTGCGAACCGCCATTATTACGGCGGGTAAGCACGATACCCAGGATTTTGGAAGCCCTTACAGCATCCTCGCCGAAGGTCTCATAAAAATCACCCACCCTGAAGAGCAGCAATGCTCCCGGGTACTTGGCTTTTATCTCATTGTATTGTTTATTAAGCGGAGTTTCTTTGTGTGCCTTTGCCAATTATGAGCCTAATTTTAAGAACAGGATTTGTACAAAATTAAGCCTTCTCTCCGGTTTGGCAAGTCGGGCCTAATGTTTTATCGGCTCCTTAAAAGGCGCCTTCGTAAAAAAGTTTGGCATCTTTTGCCGTAACTTCCCATACGTCCCCTGGTTTAGGAAAATCGGGTTTAGCGTCAGCCAATGAAATTTTTCCAATAGACCAGCGTACCAGCCGAAGCGTAGGAAATCCCACACTTGCCGTCATCCGCCGGACCTGCCGGTTTTTACCCTCACGTATCGTAAGCGATAGCCACGAGGTTGGAATATTCTGCCGGAAACGGATCGGAGGGTTTCTTTCAGGAAGTGTAGGTTCAGCAATGGGGGTTGCGTGTGCGGGGAGCGTTTTATATTGCTTCCCGTTGATTGATATGGTAACTCCGGCACTGAGCACTTCACACGCGTCTTGCGTTACCTCACCTTCCACTTGCACGTAATAAGTGCGCGTATGCCGGTTACGCGGTTCCAGCAATTTGGTTTTCAGGTAATTATCATTGGTTAAAAGCAAAAGACCTTCGCTATCCGCATCCAGTCGACCGACGGGGTAAACATCTTTTGGAAAAGGACAACCGAGATCAGCCAGTGTTTGGTTGTCGCCTTCGCGGGTAAATTGCGAAAGCATTCCGAATGGCTTGTAAATGAGGAAGTAGCGAAACAAAATTGAGTAATTTAAAAACGAGGTATGCCTATTTGATCAGTTCTCCCAGATCGAGTGTAAAGCCTGGCAGCACATCTTCGCCGGATAGCACTGCATTAATTTCTGCTGTCTCGACAGAACCGTCTTGCCGAAATATATAAGCTTTTTTCTCAAACCGGTCGATCAACCAACCGAGGCGGGCGCCGTTGGCTATGTATTCTTTCATTTTATCGGAAAGGTATTTAGGTTCATCCGATTTGGAACGCACTTCAACCACGAAATCTGGGCAAATGGGTGCGAATTTCTCTTTTTCGTCTTCTGAAAGACGGTCCCATCTTTCGTTCCTTATCCAGGAAGCATCCGGAGATCTTACAGCGCCATTTGGCAATGTGAAGCCGGTTGATGAACTAAACATTACTCCTAAACCCAGCCGCTCATTCCATGAGAAAAGGTGCCCTGTAAAATGTGTATTGACAAGCCCGCTCAATGATCCCGTCCGTGACATTACAATGACATTTCCTTGCGAGTCCCTTTCGAACTCTAGTGTGTCGTTTATCTGGCAGAACTGAAAGAACTCGTCATCGCTCATCAGGTCGCCCATTCTTAAAGTCACCGGCATTGAGATCTCCATAACGTGCATTGAGTTTTCATTTCAATCAAAAATACGCAAATAACACCGTTTTCGAAAGTCGGTTTGACGCTGGATACTCAGTGGATTTCCAACCATACAGGACAATGGTCCGAATGCACGGCATCATTGAACTGTCGGCTCGCCACAATCCTGTCTTTGATCGTGTCGGCCACCGAAATGTAATCGATACGCCAGCCTTTGTTATTCGCTCTCGCGCCTGCGCGGTAAGTCCACCACGAATATTCCCGCAATGTCGGGTTTTTGTAACGGAATGCGTCGGTGTAGCCATTTCCAAACCAGCTGGTCATCCAGGCGCGTTCTTCGGGCAAAAATCCGGACGACTTTTTGTTTCTTACCGGGTCATGAATGTCTATTTCCGTGTGTGCGATGTTGTAGTCCCCGCAAATGATCAGGTTCGGGCGTTCTTTTCTCAATTCATTTACCCATTCAAAAAAGTCGGCCAGGAACTTCATTTTTACGCCCTGCCTGATCTCGCCGCTCGTCCCGGAGGGAAAATAGCAGTTCAGGATCGTAATATCCCCGAAATCAGCCCTGAGCACGCGACCTTCCATATCATAAGCAGGGATTGAACAACCTGCAATGACTTGATCGGGACGTATTTTTGAGAATATCGCGACACCGCTGTATCCTTTTTTCTCCGCGGCGTGCCAGCCAACCAGCTCATAACCCAGCGCCTGAAAACCGGAAAGATCCACGACGTCGGGCGTCGCCTTTACTTCCTGGAAGCACAAAATGTCAGCGGATGTGGTCTGAAGCCAGTCTAGCAACCCGTTTTTCAACGCGGCGCGGATGCCATTGAGGTTATAAGTGAGTATTTGCATAGATGAGGTAGCCATGTGTTGGCATCAATAAAAAAGTACGTGCTTACCGGTGTATACCGATTCCCAGCTTCCCGAGCTGCTTCGCGACATGATCCACGCCTTATAAGTGCCTGCGGGAAGCTTTGGCTTGTACAGTGAGTACCGGTAAACGTCACCATAATAGGTAGTTTTTTGTAAAAAATCAGATAACGTATTCGGAGCCGGGACCGCCGGAAGAACAATGCTGTGTTTGGACGACTGCAACACAAAATAGAAAGGTCCTTTCTGGTCGTCCGCGGGTTTGAACTGGAATTTGTAATACCTCATCGGCAGGTTGCTTTCGCCATTGCGGACATCGAATACCGCATCAAACTCCCCTTTTAACGCCCCCGACGTTGCAGTTTGGTTGATCAGCTTCTGATGGTCCGGAATGTTGTGGAAGCGGTAGAAATCCGACAGTTCCGTAGATTCCAGCGTTCTGATCAGGTCTCTCATGCGGGTAGGGTGGTTCCAGAATGGAATGTCGCTGAATTTGTCTCCTACGGTCAGGAAGGTGCTATAATTTTTCCAAAAGTAACTATCCAGAACCAGCTCGTCGTGAAGCTTCCGGATCTGGACAACCGACAGGTAATAACTTACGAAATTCAGCAGTACAAAACCCAGAACAGCCACTGTTACAGCTAGCCTTTTCAGTGATTTGAAATCTTTGAGACAGATAATGAGACATATGTAAGCTGTGGCTAAAATAGCCACGCCGAATGTCATATAGCGCCGCGAAAACACATTGCCTCCGTACATGAGGTAATTATTGATAGGCCTGCTGATGACAAACATGGCACCCGTACCCATCACGAACATCAATGCACCCAATAAAAACCAATCACTCCAGACCGGCTTCCGCCTTATGAGCAACCGGATGGTCCAGGTGGCAAACAATGCAGCAATTCCAGCTCCCAGGAGCACACAAGCGATCAAATCTTTATGAAAAGCGGGAACCAGTGGATGCCGCACGTCCAGGTACAGTGCATTTCCCCAAAAGCCAAATATAGAAATGGTATTGAAGATCGGATGTTTCCAAACTTTGTCCCCTTGCGAAGGAATGAAGTAATAGTCAAACAGGAAATAGAAAAGCAGCACGGCTACCATCGCCAATAACCACCAGATTGCCAACTTGAACCGCTTCTGAAAACACAATATCACCAGCCCGATGATCCAGGTGAGCAGCCCGCTGCCGCTGGTGAATGTGGTCAGCAAAGCGGCGGCAATTCCTAAATAGAGGCCTTTCGAGTCATTCCGGGCGAGTCCATACGCGGAGAGCATTGCGAAAAAAATCAGTGGTGTATTCTGTAACGCCGCGATACCCCAGTATGCATTTTCGAAATAAACCAGATTAAAAAGCACATAGGGCACAGGGATAAAATAATACCACGATACCTGTTCTTTTTTAAGCGCTTTAAACAGCAGATAACTGATCCCGAGCAGGAACAGGTTACCAATAAAAATCTGTGTTTTGATATTGACCGTCCCCGTAAAAAGCACCATGATCAGCATCACAATACGCTCAAAAGCGAATCGATGCTGGTTCACCTGCTCGAACAGCGCTTTGATCGCATCCGAAAAGCTATCAGCCTGACGGATTTTCAGTACCGTTTCTAGAAGGTTAAAGTCGTCGGTATAGGGGATATTGACGGTGTATGCATCCAGCAGCAGAAAGAAGTAGAGAACCGGGGCTGTCAAAAGAGCTATTCCAAGCCATTTACGCCAGGAAAGCATTTTTTCGACCCAAAAAGTCGCTCCGAAAAGTGCCAGCAGGGCTATAACAATGCTGTAATACTCAAACAAATGAGGATTCTCTAAAAATAGCTTCAAAACGGTGTGCTGTTGGTTTTGGAGTGCTTACATTTCTACCGAAAACTACCGCGATCCGGTAATCATCTGGCTGGTTATTTCTTTCTCAAATGTGATATAGCCCGGATAATTCACCTGCTTTCCGGCCAGATCGAGCGTCGGCCTTACCTTCACTACGAATTTGGTAGGTTTAGCGTCCGACTTTCCGGTCAGGGACAGGATCATATTCACGAACTGGTCACGTGTTTTATCATTGGAAATCAAGTGGTAAGCATTGGTTTTCAAGCTTACTGGCACCCGTGTAGGACTAGTTCCCGGCAACACCTCGATCAGTTGGCTCAAATAGCCGTTAAAGATCTCACTTTCAGACAAAAGCACTTTATATTCAAGCTGATTGATCGCGGCACGCTTACGGGTAGGGTTGGTGATATCTACATTCACCCGAAGATCCAGGGGAACATTTTTACGCAATAAACCCATCGCAAGTCCCGGATATCTGGCCAGGTCAAAATCATTGAAACTCTTCACATTCCTGAACTCCCTGATATCGATCCCGGCAAGATAAACACTGTCAACAGAGGCAATATCATATTTACAATCCCCGAAAGCCTTCGCCTCCGAAACCTGTTTTCCAACGCCACAACCCGTCATAACTGCCGCAACCAACACGATCGCAGCCAACCAAAAATGCTTTTTCATTATCAATTTATTTTACGCAAGTTAAACAGTAGGTATCAGAACGCATACATACAGCAGGGATTATTAGTTTATAGACTTATTTTTTGCGTGCTTTCGGTCAAGCTTCTACATTTGCAGACTTTAATTTTCAACATTCAAAACGATTATGGCCAGCTGGTATTTAGGAAAAATTCGGTATCAAAAAGAAGATGAAGCAGGTAGCCTTAAGACGATCAATGAGGTGTACCTGGTGGATGCAGTTTCGTACACGGAGTCCGAAGCAAGGCTGTACAAACAAATCGTCACCGGTGCCAGCGATTTCAGCGTGACCAGCATCAGCCGCATGCGACTGGCCGACCTTTTTGCTTATGAGGAAGGTGAGCAATGGTTTAAAGCCAAGGTGATTTACTTTTCTGTGGATGAGAAAAGCGGCAAGGAAAAGAAGATTGTCAATTATATGCTGGTGAATGCGGATGGCATCCAGCAAGCATTGGACAGGATCAACGAAAGTATGCGCAACTTCCTGATCCCTTACGAAACCACGGATATTAACCTCACTCCAATCCTCGACGTATTCCCATATTCGGCGGAAGAAGACAAGGAGGAAGAAATTCCAGCTAATATGCGCCCGCTTTCCGAAGTAATGGCCGAGCGTGCCGTGGCTGAAAACGCAGAGACCGAAAATGCATAATATCCTGTTCCGGCGAGGGCAATACCATCGCCGGAACAGTTGTTAATCGTTTACTTTCAGCAACTGGTAACCCTTTGTATTGGCCGTGAAGGGATCTTTGCCAAAGCTTGTCAGCTTTAATGTAAGGTCTTTGGAGTTGATCTCCGTCAAAAGCAGATCGGAAGGCAGCAGGTTCATGTAATCGAATGAAACCGGCAGGCTCACTGCCCCTTCTACAAATTCCAGTCCGTAAAGCGGATACACGCTGAATGGCGTCCTGGTAAGCCATATCTTTTCTTTGCTACCGGATGTAGCGTAGGTCAGGTCGTATTCCGTACTTTCTAGTCCAAAATCCACGCGTTTGTTCACAGTTGGCACACAATAGGTGGCAAAATCTTCCTTTTGCTGCGTTTTGGTGTCCGCGTCGGGTTTGAATTCTTTCACCACTTCATTAATACGGACCTTCTTCCCCTGCTCGTCCGAGCCGCAGTAAATGTAACGCCCGTCGGGGAAACCGATGATGAAGTCAAACGACTTACCCCCGTCTCCAAAGCTGCTTGCTTTAACAAAGCACATGGCGCCGCTAACTGGATCGAGATACACCTTAATGCTTCCGCTCGTCTTTTCCGCCTTGTTCTGGTAGTCGAAAACCAGTGAATGACTGAAATAATACTGCCCCTTTTCCGGCTTCCATTGTAATGCTCTTTGCTTGTCGGCGGGTATCTTTTTCGGCGCCTGACAAAGGCCTGGCAGTCCAGTTAAAATCATGGACAATACGAGGATTGGAACTACAAAATATCGTTTCATTTCAAAGGATTTTTAATGCGTGCAAGCTAGAAAGAGCCAACGGAAAAACCATGCCTAAGCTACAATTTCACGAATTCGACCCGACGGTTACCTGCTTTTCCCTCTGGTGTCGCATTGGGTTGGGCTGGCTCGGTTTCTCCCTTGCCATCGGTTTCCATACGTGTGGCTGCAATCGTGAAGTTATCGACCAATGCCTCTTTCACAGCTGCGGCTCTCTTTTTCGACAATGCCAGATTACCCGCGTCATCGCCATCCGAGTCGGTATGTCCGATGATTTTCACCTTCACGGTTGCATTCTCGGTAAGCACGCCGGCGATGTCTTTGAGTACACCATAAGATTCGGGTTTGATGGTGGCGGAATTGACATCGAACAGGATGCCGCTTGTTGAAAATCGGCCTTCCGTAATGAGTTTGTTGCGGGTATCCGGCGCTCCTACTGCCAGGCGCAGATTAGAAATGAAATACTTGTTTTCTGCTTCATAGCCATCTGTCGAGAAGGCAATGAAATTATATTTCCGTTCCGGAAGGAATGCCCGAGGCAGGTCCCAGATTTTGGAATCATCCACATAAAGTCGAAAACGCGCTTTCTGCCGCCAGATGGACACTTTGACCACATTATGATCTGGTGTGTGAAATGCCGGAATGCTCTTGTCGTTTTTCATTAACGAAGTTCCCTGCTCAGATGAAAACACGTTGAAATTCGACATCCCCTGCGTGGCACCCGGGTCGGTCGGGTGAAGGCCCACTTCCAGCCCATTCACCTTGTCGCCGTCGTACCAATGCCATTTGGTAAAGTCTTTCGCCGCATCGCCAACCTCCGCCATGATCGTTCTAAGAAAGCCGGAGTAGAAGCTGAACTCGGACGTGCTTGCAAGATTGAATTCAAGTGTAAAATTGTCTGGCAATGCATTTACAAATTCCGGATAAAAAACGCCCTTAGGTCCAAGCAGCAGCCATTTCCCCTCGGTTCCTTCGATAGTCACCACTTCGCCGGTTGAATTCGTGTTCCATTTGGCTGGAAAATCACCCACGGCATCCTGCGAAAAATCTTCGACAGCCACTATTTTTTCTCCGGGCATGAAATCGAATTTACTGTATGATTTCAATGTCGGCTTATCCGGCTTGCCAGCTGCTGATGGTTCAATAGCGGTACTGCCGGGTGCATTCTCTGTCTGCGCCTTATCCTTAGTCTGTTCCTTACCTTGTCTGTCAGGATTTTCGCCCGCTTTCTTTTCCTTTTTCTTGAAAATATTTCCTACCCCTTCTTCCAATGAATCAAAGCCTTTGTCCACCGCCTGGTCGATTTTGCGGTTTGCCCTATTCTCGGCCTGTCTTTCCACTACACGGCCGGGGTCGTTGATCCGGACTTGCGCCGTCGACGCCCATGAAATTGCTATCAATGCCAATATAACGCCTGCCTTCGTGTCGAGATTCTTCATAACCAGCTGTATTTAAATAGGATGGATACCATATTAAATTTACACATTTAATGATCCTATCTGTTATTAATTTGAGTCAGTGGTTCGGAGGGTACGATTGTATTTGAGGCGTGCCTTTTACCCGGAAGGTTGTAAATTGCGCAGCATTTGCCACATCCGCATGAATATTCAATTCGAGAAAAAAAATATAAGCCTCCACGCCGGAAAACGCGCGTACTTTTCATCTGATTACCATCTTGGGGTCCCGACACCCGCTGCCAGCAGGGCCCGCGAAAAACGCATTGTCGAATGGCTGGAATCAGTTCGCGCCGACGCGCAAGTGATTTTTTTAGTGGGCGATATATTCGATTTTTGGTTTGAATACAACCGCGCAGTGCCCAAAGGCTTCGTGAGGCTGCTGGGTAAGCTGGCAGAGCTTTCCGACGAAGGCATCGAACTGATCATCTTCACTGGCAACCACGATATGTGGATGTCCGGGTATCTCACCGAGGAAGTCTGCGCCGCCATTTATCGCAATCCAATCAGCTTTACCTTTGATTCTGCCGTTGGAAATAAAGAAATATTAGTCGGTCACGGGGACGGTCTTGGCCCTGGCGACCGCACCTATAAGTTTTTGAAAAAGGTATTTGAGAACCGCTTTTTCCAGGGGCTTTTCCGCATCGTCCATCCCGACGTAGGCATGTGGATAGCAACGGAATGGTCGAAAAGGAGCCGCATTGCTAATGTTAACAAGGGGGAAGAGCGATTTTTAGGGGAAGATAATGAGTGGCTATTCCAATACTGCCGTGAAGTGGAGGCGGCGCAACATCACGATTTCTACATATTCGGGCATCGCCACCTTACGCTGGACATGCAGGTAAATCCTAACTCCCGTTATATTAATCTCGGGGAATGGGTTACCCAACAGCATTTTGCCGTTTTCGATGGTTCAGATGTGGAATTGAAGCGGTTTGTGCCCGTTTTAAGCTGACTTAATTGCCTGAATTTTTCTTCGCAGCTTCGGTTTCGCTCGGAGGCGGTGCAATGAAATCCTGCTTGGTGATACTTTCACGCGGGGCCGCGTTCAGGTCTTTGCGCCAGTCTTTCTGTTTCAAATCTCCTCTTTTTACTGACTTGATGAAGTTAGCCCATGCAAACGGGTTCAGGAAAGGGAAACTGGTTGCGAAGCCTTTATTTGCGGCAGATTCACGACCGAAAAGCAGCTGGTCCATGGAATACCTGTAGTTCGTTTGCGCATTATTGGGTACCTGCGCGGCCATGCGGTTGATATAGTCGGGATCCGTACTCTTTGCCAACGCGTCGCGATCGGCCTGATCTGGCAGTTTAAGCGCCAAAAATGCCTTTTTAAATTCTTCTTCGGTCGAATAAGGATAGATTGTTACTCCGGAAAGCGTCACAACGTCTTCACGCAATGCAACAATCGCCGAGTAAATATCTGAATTATAACCTCTTGGGATAATGTGGTATTGCTTTTTAAATCCCACATAACTGAACACGATGCTATCTCCTGGAAAAACGGGGATTGTAAACGAT
This sequence comes from Dyadobacter sp. MSC1_007, assembly GCF_023667495.1. Lineage (GTDB taxonomy): Bacteria > Bacteroidota > Bacteroidia > Cytophagales > Spirosomataceae > Dyadobacter. Next base: position 441,445 of record NZ_JAMOZL010000005.1, on the reverse strand, counting down.
CCGTCCGCTTTGGCAAGCGTTCCGCGACCGGCATTTGCGATGAATATGGTTGCCCCTCCAAGCACTTCGGTGGTTTTACCTCCTACGACCATCCCTGAAAAGCTGATCGCCTTTTTTTCGCCCTGGGCCGACGCATCCCGAAAACCCAACATTCCCGCAAGCGCCAGGATCAATATCAAAAAACTCCGTTTCATTCCTTCCAGATTATGCCTCAGGATAGTTGCCTGCAAGCTTTAATTAGCACGATAATATAACTTCCTTCAATAGCTTACTACAACTACTTTGTAAAAAATCCATTCCTGATTTACAAACGACCTTCCTTACGGATGCATTGCCCCGGGGTTTTATACAAAGCCATTTTAGTCAGGAAAATAACTTTAAAAACGTAACAATAAATGGTGCCGACAGCAAAAGTCCGTCAAACCGGTCGAGAAAGCCACCGTGACCCGGAATGCTGCTCCCTGAGTCTTTGATCGCAATACTTCTCTTGAAAAGCGACTCTACAAGGTCCCCGTAAGTCCCTACCACCACGATAATCGCACCTATGCAGTACCATTTCCAAGGCTCGAAGGTACGGAAATAAAGGCCCAGAGCAAATGCAATAACCGCTGCAAACAACGCACTTCCAATCGCGCCTTCCCACGATTTTTTAGGCGAAATCCTTTCAAAAAGCTTCCTCCTGCCAAACTTGGTCCCGGCAAAATATCCGCCGATATCAGAGGCCCAAAGCAAAAGCAGGCTCCCAAGCACGATCTCGTAATTGTAACGTCCTCCCCGCATGGCCATCACAATGATCAGCGCAAATGGCAACGCCACATAAATGATTCCCAGGAACGTAAAGCCGATGTTCGTAAATGGCTTTAAGTCATTCTTTTTGTATAGTTTGATAAAAAAGATCATCGACAGCAACGGACTGATAATGAAGTAATTTTCAAACTTGACAATGTCCTGTTCTATCAGATACGCAAGTAACATCATGACTGTGCCACAGAACGTACCATAATATGTTAAAGGTTGGTTACCATCGAGCCCCAGCAGCTTGTAAAATTCGAGTTGGGTCAGTGAACTGAGGGCGCAAAAAAGCAACAGGAAGCTCCATTCACTGTAAACGATACAACTAATGATGACAAACACGCCGGCAAGCGCAGTGATGGTTCGTTGCTGTAAATTACTCAGATTCTTTAAGCGCGTCTTCATTCGTCAGTATGGTTTGGGCCTGTAACAGGTCGCCCGCAGGCACATGGACTTCACACATTCCGAAGATCGGATAGCTGCTGTCTTTTTTGTTCACAATGACTGCCGCTATTCCATTTTGTTCCAAAATCTCCCGTGCTATCTCCGCACGGATCATTTGTCCGCTCTGATAGGCCTTCACCCAATTCTCGTCCATTAGATACTGTTTCTTTAAACTATGTTATAATTACGTGTCAGCCCGGTAGTGCTGGACTTTCGTACTTCGCCGGATAATGCTGATAATCCCCAGGGAAAGTACCAGCGAGATGAGCACTATCCACTCCGGCATCGATTTCGTTTCTTCAATATTGATCTTCACCACGTCGATGTTGTGCAGGTACATCATCACAAGCACAAAGCCGTTGTTGACGAAATGCGCCAGTACGGCTACCCACAAGCTACCCGTCCAATAATAGAGATAACCAAACAATGCGCCCAGCATCATGCGCGGAATAAATCCGTAGAACTGGAAATGAATGGCACTAAAAATGGCGGCAGCAAGCCAGATCGCCACATGGATATTGTTAAGCTGCTCGGAAAGCTTGGTCTGGATAACACCTCTGAAAAGTATTTCCTCGCCAAGCGCGGGCAATAGCGTCACCACAAACAATGCGATCAGCAATTGACCGAAATCCTTATAGCCAGTCAGGAATGTCGTCATCACCGAAAGCTGGTCTTCCTTTTCCCGCATCCAGTTTTCAAGGCCAGACAATGCGTCGGGCAGGTCCATAGCCGCATTCCACTCAATGAACTTACTGTTGACCGGGATAAATGTCAGTACAAGCAGAAAAGCAAGCAACCAGATGTAAGGCGCGGGTTTCTTGCCCGGGCTGAATTCTTTCACCGAACGTCGTTCAATATAAAACCAGAATATTAACGAAGGAAGCAAATAGGAAAAAAAGTGGACTGTACCCTGCAAAATCATCAGCGCATTCCATCCGTCCTGTACTTTTTCAGGAACGGTGATCAGTTGATTAAGAAGCGTAGCGATGTTTTCGATATCGGCAGAAAAGTAAATGGCCAGAACAATAAGTGCTAAAACATTGCCCACGGCCATCCCTATCAGGACGAAGCCTATCAGAACCAATAAACTGCCCCAGGTTCCAGGCACACGGGAAACAACCAGATTCGGGTTACTATTTTGCATAATTGGTGTAAATTTACAGTTTATTATCAATTTATAAATAAGGGCTTTGTAAGTAGAGAGTACTCAGGCTGTTAACAGTCGTGCCGGTTACATTACATAGCAAAGAAGGACGTGAGATGGTAAAAATTGGAAATATAGCATTAGGGGATTTCCCTTTGTTGCTCGCACCGATGGAGGATGTGAGCGACCCACCGTTCCGTGCGGTTTGTAAGGAAAATGGCGCAGACCTGATGTATACCGAGTTTGTGTCCTCAGAAGGGCTGATCCGTGACGCGGCAAAGAGCGTACAAAAGCTTGATATTTTTGAATATGAAAGACCCGTCGGCATCCAGCTTTTTGGCAGTGATATTGAAACGATGGGCTCCTGTGCGGAGATCGCGTCACGCGTTAATCCTGACCTGATAGATATCAATTATGGTTGCCCTGTGAAGAATGTCGCTTGCCGCGGGGCAGGTGCTGCATTGTTGCAGGACATTCCAAAAATGGTGAAAATGACTGAGGCCGTTATCAAATCGACGCATTTGCCCGTTACCGTTAAAACCAGGCTCGGTTGGGACGAGAATACGAGGAATGTCGAAGACGTGGCCGAACGTCTGCAAGATATCGGAATCAAAGCATTGTCCATTCATGGACGCACCCGCGTACAGATGTACAAAGGCTCCGCCGACTGGTCTCTGATCGCCAGGATCAAGGAAAATCCCAGAATCACGATCCCCATCTTCGGAAATGGCGATGTGGATACACCTGAGAAAGCATTGGAATACAAAAACAGATATGGTGTCGACGGCATTATGATCGGACGTGCTACCATTGGCAACCCGTGGATCTTCAACGAGATCAAGCATTATATGAAAACCGGTGAAAAGCTGGCACCGCCGACAATGGAACAGCGCGTGGATGTGTGCAGGCGCCACCTCGAATTTTCGATCCGCTGGAAAGGGCCGGTAGCAGGCGTTTTCGAAATGAGAAGGCATTATACCAACTATTTCAAAGGTCTCGAACATTTCAAACCTTACCGCATGCGATTGGTGGAGGCCATGACGTTCGACGAGCTGAATAGCATTTTACAAGAGGTTTCCAACGATTACAGCGAAATGGTATGTTAAAAGTGAATGTCGGGAATACCCCGTCGACCGAAACCGGGCAGGCTGATATTTTTGAGATAGATCAGAAAAAAGATGGCTGGTACATTGCAGGAAGCCGGTTCGACGGAGATATTGCCAGCATTGGCCCAAATCGCTTTCATGTGATCTGGCAAAATAAGTCTTACAACATTGAAGTATTCGAACAAAATGCGGCCGAAAAGTCGGTGCATCTGCTGATTAACGGTCAGCATTTCTTCACCTCTGCGAAGGACAACCTCGACCTGCTGCTGGAAGGCATGGGTATGCAGGCGGGCGCTACGCAAAAAGTCAATAACGTAAAAGCACCAATGCCCGGCCTGATCCAGTCCATCGCCGTCTCCGAGGGCGACGAGATCAGCAAGGGTGATAATCTGCTGGTGCTGGTGGCGATGAAAATGGAAAATGTGATCAAATCGTCAGGCAGCGGCATCATCAAAACCCTGAAAGTATCCCCCGGCCAAATTGTTGAAAAAAACCAGGTATTACTGGAGTTTCAATAAATTACTTGTGAATCTGAACTTCGTGCGCTTATTTTTACGGATCAAAACACCAAGTCACAACCATGCCGGAACCAAAATACAAACGTTTATTACTCAAACTCAGCGGAGAAGCCCTTAATGGGGGCGACAAAGCCCAGGTTATTGACTTCAACATTCTCGATAATTATGCCAAGGAAATCAAAAGGATTACCGAGGTCGGCGTACAGGTTGCAATCGTAATTGGTGGTGGAAATATCTTTCGCGGGGCTTCTGTGGAAAAATCCGGAATAGATCGTGTACAAGGTGACCATATGGGCATGCTTGCTACCGTTATCAACGGAATGGCCATCCAGAGTTCTCTTGAAAAGCACGGTGTGAACACCCGTTTGATGTCGGCGATCAAAATGGAGCAGGTTTGCGAACCGCTTATCCGCCGCCGCGCGGTGCGTCACCTTGAAAAAGGCCGCGTCGTGATCTTCGGAGCTGGAACCGGTAACCCTTACTTTACAACTGATACAACCGCCGGACTACGCGCTATCGAATCAGAATCGGAAGTGGTATTGAAAGGCACACGTGTCGATGGGGTATACACGGCTGATCCGGAAAAAGATCCGACGGCCACCAAATTTACCCAGCTTACATTTGACGAAGCATTGTCGAGAAATCTCAAGATCATGGACCTTACTGCTTTCACGCTTTGCAAGGAAAACGATCTCCCGATCATCGTATTTGATATGAATAAGCCTGGTAACCTTTATGACCTGGTCATGGGAGGCGACGTCGGAACTTTGATATCGAACTAACAGAAATATACAGCTTACTACAAAACAATGGAAGAAATAGAATTATACCTGGATGACGCCAAGGACACCATGGAAGGCGCTATCAAGCACCTTCTTATTGAACTCGGCAAAATCCGCGCCGGGAAAGCATCTCCTCAAATGTTAGAAGGTCTTCAGATCGACTATTACGGTTCGATGACCCCAATACAAAATGTGGCGACGATCAACACGCCCGATGCGCGTACGATCGCGATCAAACCTTTTGAGAAGAAGATTATCAACGAAATCGAAAAGGCGATCCGCAATGGTAATCTGGGATTTTCACCATCCAATGATGGAGAAATGATCCGGATTTCTGTTCCTCCATTGAATGAAGAACGCAGACGCGAATTGGTTAAGCGGGCAAAAAATGAAATCGAAACCGCGAAGATCAACATCCGTAACATCCGCCAGGACGCCAACAATTCTTTGAGAAAATTGACGAAAGAAGGTGTTGCTGAGGATTTGGTCAAAATCAGCGAGGACCGTGTTCAGAAACTTACAGACAGCTTTATCACAAAGGTAGAACAGATTTTCGCCGCCAAGGAAAAGGAAATCATGGAAGTTTAAAACAGACTATCTTACCCTATAACCAAAAAAACCCGCTTAATGCGGGTTTTTTATTGTAGGCCTAATAGCTCCATTACTTGCTTTTGCTGAATCCTTCAAAACCACGGTGGTTCGACTCTTCGTACAGCCTTTCTTTCGGCAGGCTTCTGAAATAGTCGTAAGTGATCCGTAAGCCTTCTGCGCGGGAAACTTTCGGTTCCCAGCCTAGGATTTCTTTTGCTTTCGTAATATCCGGCTGACGTTGCTTTGGATCGTCTTGTGGAAGCGGCTTGTAAACCACTTTCTGATCTGTACCTGTGAGCGCAATGATCTCCTCAGCGAACTGGCCGATCGTGATCTCGGTAGGGTTACCAATGTTGACAGGTAATGAATAATCACTCATCAGCAACCGGTAAATGCCTTCTACCAGATCATCCACATAGCAGAATGCGCGGGTTTGCGTACCATCTCCGAAAACAGTAATATCCTCGCCACGCAACGCCTGTCCAATGAATGCAGGAAGTACCCGTCCATCGTTAAGGCGCATTCTCGGCCCGTAAGTGTTGAAAATACGAACGATCCGCGTTTCCAGGTTGTGGTAACGATGGTAAGCCATTGTAATAGCCTCCTGGTAACGTTTCGCCTCATCGTAGCAACCTCTCGGTCCGATCGGGTTCACGTGTCCCCAGTAATCCTCTGTTTGAGGATGCACCAGCGGGTCACCATATACTTCCGAAGTGGAAGCGATAATGAAACGTGCGTTTTTTACTCGGGCAAGTCCCAGCAAGTTGTGCGTTCCCATCGCACCGACTTTCAATGTCTGGATAGGAATTTTCAGATAGTCAATCGGGCTTGCGGGCGATGCGAAATGCATGATATAATCCAGCTCGCCAGGTACATGCACATATTTGGTCACATCATGATGGTAAAACTCAAAATTTGGGTTTGGCATCAGGTGCTCGATATTGCGCATATCACCGGTGATCAGGTTATCCATTCCGATCACATACATTCCCTCCTTTAAAAAACGCTCGCAGAGGTGCGAACCCAGGAAACCTGCTGCTCCCGTAATTAAGACACGTTTCATTAAAAATGAGATTGGTTAGATGTAAATATTTGGTTTTGATCAGGCCGGAACCACTTTTTCCCTGCCAATGCTGTAATAGGTGTAGCCCATTTCACGCATCATGTCAAGTTCATAAAGGTTTCTTCCGTCGAAAATCACTTTGTTCTTCAGCAGTTTACCCATTTTCTCAAACTCCGGCGTACGGAACTGCGGCCATTCGGTAAAGATCATTAATGCATCGGCATCGTCCAGCGCGGCATAAGGCGTGTGGCAGAACGTTACTTTGTCGCCCAGGATACCTTTCACATTGTTCATCGCTTCGGGATCGTAAGCTGTTACTTTTGCACCAGCGGCGAGCAATGCTTCGATGTTCTCCAATGCGGGCGCTTCGCGGATGTCGTCCGTATAGGGTTTGAATGCCAATCCCCACACAGCAACGGTTTTTCCTTTGAGACCGTCAGTAAAATAGCCTTCTACCATCGGAAGTAATTTCTTCTTCTGGTCGTCGTTCACGTCCATCACCGATTTCAGGATACGGAAATCATAATCGTAATCCTTCGAAGTTTTGGCCAGGGCCTGAACGTCTTTCGGGAAACAGCTTCCACCATATCCGATACCTGCAAAAAGGAAACGCTTTCCAATGCGGCTGTCGGTACCGATACCACGACGAATATCATCAACATTGGCACCTACTTTCTCACAAAGATTGGCGATCTCGTTCATGAAAGTAATTTTCATCGCGAGGAATGAGTTCGCCGCATATTTGGTCATTTCGGCCGAGCGCTCATCCATAAAAATAACGGGGTTGCCTTGCCTCACAAGCGGAGCGTAAAGCTTCTCCATTACCTTTTTGGCTTTTTCCGAGGAAGTACCCACCACAACGCGGTCGGGTTTCATGAAATCTTCCACCGCCACACCTTCACGAAGGAACTCGGGATTGGATACGACATCGAATTCTACCGTCGCATTCTTCGCGATTGCCGCATGTACTTTTTCAGCAGTTCCAACGGGAACAGTACTTTTGTCGATGATGACCGTGTACTGGTCCAGGATCGGCCCCAGATCGTCGGCTACTTTCAGAATATATTTAAGATCTGCGGAGCCATCTTCACCCGGAGGAGTTGGTAATGCGAGGAATATCACCTGCGCGTCCTTGATTCCTTCAACCAGATTGGTGGTGAATACCAGACGGCCTTCCGCCACGTTCCGGTCGAAAAGCACATCGAGACCCGGCTCGTAAATGGGTATTTCTCCTTTTTGAAGGCGTTCCACCTTCTTTACATCGATATCGACACAAGTTACCTGGTTGCCTGTTTCGGCAAAGCAGGTCCCTGTTACCAAACCAACGTATCCTGTTCCTACAACTGCAATTTTCATAAACGGTTAATTATTATATAGCTGTTTCTGCACTTATTTAATTAAAATCCAGGAATTGTACTTAACCAAGTCCAGTGCGTAAGGACGGTTGCAAAAGTAATTTTTTTAAACGAATCTTCACCCCTGCCTTTTGGATTTGTTCGTTAGTGGCTAGCGAAATTGTCTCTTTCTCGCTATCATTGGGTAATCACACAAATATAAGCATCAACACCTATGGACACACCAACACCAGCAGGTACAAACAGCCATTCAGACGAGATTTGTAACCTTATCAAAGAGACGATCAGAGATTTCGCCGCTTTGCACATCAAGCCTAATATCCGCAGCTGGGACGAGCAACAGCACTTTCCGAAAGATATTTTCAAAGCAATGGGGGACCTGGGCCTGATGGGCATGCTGGTACCGGAAGCGCTTGGCGGAGCTGGCCTCGGCTACCGCGAATACGTCACAGCAATCGTCGAACTGGCGAAGGTGGACCCGTCGGTGGCCTTATCCATGGCGGCACATAATTCGCTTTGTACCAATCATATATTCATGTTCGGTAGTGACGAGCAAAAGGCTAAATATCTACCCGAACTAGCCAGCGGCCGTTCCGTAGGTGCCTGGGGCCTTACCGAACCCAATACGGGATCTGATGCCGGCAATATGCGTACTGTTGCGGTCAAAGACGGCAATGATTGGGTGATCAATGGCTCTAAAAACTTCATTACCAATGGAAAAAGCGCCGATGTGACCGTCGTGATGACGCGCACCGGGGAGCCCGGCGACAAACATGGCGCTACGGCATTCGTTATAGAAAACAATACAAAAGGTTTTACATCGGGCAGAAAAGAGGATAAGCTCGGCATGCGTGCCTCTGAAACCGTTGAACTGATCTTTCAGGATTGCCGCATTCCGGACAACCAGCGATTGGGAGAAGTCGGAGACGGTTTCATTCAATCGCTTAAAGTGCTCGATGGCGGCAGGATATCCATTGCCGCATTGGGCGTGGGTACAGCTTTGGGAGCGTATGAAGCTGCATTGGCCTATTCCAAAGAAAGAAGGCAGTTTGGCAAGGCCATCTGTGATTTCCAGGCTATCGCATTCAAACTGGCCGACATGTACACCGACGTACAGGCATCTTCGTTGCTTACCTTTCACGCGGCGGCCCTTAAAGACGCCGGTGAAAAAGTGACGCTCGCGAGCTCTGTTGCCAAATATCACTCCTCGGAAACAGCCGTACGCGTTGCCAATGAAGCTGTTCAGATTTTTGGAGGATATGGTTTTGTAAAAGATTACCCCGCCGAGAAGTTTTACCGCGACAGCAAACTCTGCACGATTGGCGAAGGCACGAGCGAAATTCAAAAAATGGTTATATCAAAAGAAATATTGAAAAATTGATATTTAAAAAATTACCACCCATCCTATATGTGAACCGATAAGCAAGTTTCCGTCACGTTGGTCCACCGAAGAATAGGAAGCGCATTTCGTTATCGTTATTTTCGCAATAGACCTTAAACCGACTTGTTATGACCCCTTTTATCGTTCTGCTGGTGCTGGTGATGCTCACCATTCTGATGACTGTTAAAGTAGTCCCGCAGCAGACTGCCTACATCTTGGAACGCCTTGGCAAGTTTTATGCTGTGCTCCAACCCGGTATCAATTTCATTATCCCTTTCTTTGACCGGATCGCCTACAAATACACACTCAAAGAATCCGCAATCGACATTCCAGAACAGATTTGTATCACACGTGATAACGTGCAGGTACGCATGGACGGGGTTATATTCATCCAGGTAATTGATCCGAAAAAAGCTGCATATGGTATTGCAGACTACACTTTTGCAGTGATACAACTTGCGCAAACCACGATGCGGAGCGAGATCGGAAAGCTGGATCTTGATAAGACTTTTGAAGAACGTATGACGATCAACCGTGCGGTTGTCGAATCGATCGACGAGGCAGCGACGGGCTGGGGAGTGAAGGTATTGCGTTACGAAATCAAGAATATCACACCTCCGCAGAGCGTATTGATCGCGATGGAAAAACAAATGCAGGCCGAACGGGAACGGCGGGCTGTCATATTACAGTCTGATGGTGAAAAACAAGCCGCTATCAACGTCGCTGAAGGTCAGAAGCAGAAAGTGGTGCTCGAATCGGAAGGTATCCGGTTGAGACAGATTAACGAAGCGGAGGGTGAAGCCGCGGCCTTGAAATCGGTTGCGGAAGCAACCGCAGAAAGTATCAGGCTGGTGGCGCACGCCATCCGTGAGGAAGGCGGCTCAGAGGCGGTTCAATTGAAAGTAGCAGAAAATTACGTCGAGCAGTTCGGGAAAATAGCCAAAGCGGGCAACACATTGATCCTTCCTGCGAACCTGGCCGACATGGGTTCGCTCATCGCAACAGCTTTAACGGTGATCAAATCTGAACCGAAAAAATAGTATGGAATTGACCTTGCCTCAAATATGGCTCATCGTTGGACTGGTTATGCTGCTCGCAGAACTGGTCAGCGTCATGCTGGTGTTTGTTTTCTTTGCAACAGGCGCATTGCTAACCTCACTTCTAACAGTCGCGGGGCTGCTACCCACTACCGAAAGCCAGATTCTTGCCTTTTCAGCAATATCACTTATTTCGCTGCTCGTATTAAGGAAACACGCTCGCAGACTCCTCGAACGCCGCTCAGGTAATGCCGAATACAGCGAATTTGTAGGTGAAACAGCGATGGTCATCCGCGATATTCCCGGCGATGGCGAAGGGCGTATCTATTACCGGGGGGCCGAATGGAAGGCCGTATCGGAAAATCATGGTACAATTTCGGCCGGAAGCAAGGTAGTGATCAAAGAAACCGATGGGATTGTCCTGATAGTAGAGGAATCCTGATTTATATACCAACAAAAATGCCGTGGGTGCTGATGGGCACCCACGGCATTTTTATTTTGCATTCACCTATTTTTTCAATGCCTCTTCCACCGGAAGACCGATATTGCCGCTTCCTGGTAAGATGTGCAGCAAGGAAGCAATAGTCGGGGCGATATCGGATACCGAGGTTCTGCGCACGGTTTCTCCCTTGTTAACACCCCATCCAAACATCACAAACGGCACTTGCGTGTCGTAATTATAAGGTGTTCCGTGAGACGTCCCTGTCGAGGTTCCGTAAAACCAGCCAGGCTGGGAAATAACCTGTAAGTCGCCGCTGCGTTTGGCATTCACGTTGTTTTTATAAAGTTCAAGTTGATAAGAGTTTAGCGGCGCTTTGCCCATATCACTCAGGTCCAGCACGTCGGCAACACCTGGCACGGTCAATGCGGCGTCGCGCACTACGGCAGCCATCGCAGCCATTGTGATATTCTTCTTTTTCAGAAGGCTATGGTCGATATAAAGCTGATTGTTGTCGGTGGCGACAATGTATTTTTCTTTTCCGAAAGCCTCGGAGATAGCATTGGTAACGGTTTCTGTAAGCAATTTTCTGTCTACAAGACCGGAGGGCAATTTGTGCGATGCTGCAAATCCGGGCACATCTACTACACCGTGATCGGCAGTTAAGAACACCGTATATTCCCCTTTTCCGACCCAGGTATCCAGAAAGCCGAAAAGATCAGCAAATTCCCTGTCAAGCCTTAGGAAATCATCCTGCTGCTCAATGCTGTTTGGGCCCACGCGGTGGCCAATCTTGTCAGGAGAAGAAAAACTGATCGCGATAAAATCGGTATCCTTCCCTTTCCCCAAATTTTCACCTTTAATAGCTTCAATCGCCATTTCCTTGGTGATCGTATTTCCCCAGGGCGTGTCCGTAACAATGCCAAAAGCGTCTCCCGACATACCCATCAGCTCGTACGGAAACACGGGCTTCTTCGCACCCGGCAACTTTCCTTCCCAAGCTACATCATCGGGAGAGCTTTGTCCGTAGGCATCAGCCGTCAACAGCAGGTCCCAACCTTTTTTGAGATATTCGGCAGGCATTTTTTTGGCATTGTAACCCTTTGCCCATTGCGGTAGATCGTCCATATAATACGTGCTGGTAACCCAGTTGCCCGTTTTAGAATCGAACCAGTAAGCTGCATTAGCCGAATGGCCAGCCGGCAAAATCGAACCACGGTCTTTAATAGCCACGCCGATGGTTTTGGAACGGAAGTTCGTGGCAATGCGCAGCTGATCAGTTATTGTACTGACCAACAGGTTTTTAGGAGACATTTTCCCAACCACCGCATTATTGCTTCCGACAGTCTGAACAGTGCTGTCTTCTACACAATAAACATCCTGTTTCTTGATAGGGTCGTACCATTCATTACCAATGATCCCATTGATCGCGGGAATGGATCCCGTGTAGGCGGATGCGTGGCCAGCCGCGGTGACCGTCAATGCGTAACTGTAATGATTGTTACGGCAGTTGAAGCCCTCATTCATCATTCGTTTAAAACCACCCTCGGTATACTGGTCGTAATAGCGGTACAAATAGTCGTAGCGCATCTGGTCTACTACAATACCAACAACCAATTTAGGACGGGCTAATGCGGATGGCTTTGCAACCACTTTTTTGGGTGTTTGCGCATGAATGGCGGAGGAAACCATTAATGACAAAACCCAGAAGGACAATTTTCTCACGGTTTAGGAATTTAGATAAATATAAAAGTTACTTTTTCAAAGCTTCTACGACAGGATTACCCACGTTGCCACTCGGCGGAAGGATATGCAGCAATGCAGAAATGGTTGGCGCAATGTCCGCGATCGTCGTGCGGCGCAGCGTTTCGCCTTTATTCACACCCCATCCATAAAGCAGAAATGGTACATGCGTGTCGTAATTGTAAGGAGTTCCGTGGTCGGTACCGGTTGACATTGTGGACGCAAACCAGCCAGGCTGAACAAGCAGCTGCAAGTCGCCGCTTCTTTTTGCATTGACATTATTCTTGAACATTTCCAGCTGATAGGTATTCAACGGAGCGTGGCCCATATCGCGGAGGTTGATCACATCCGCAACACCGTCAATTTGCAATAAGGCATCGCGCAACACCTGATACACGTCCGCAACAGCGATTTTCTTCTCTTTCAGGACCGTTTTATTGAGGTATATCTGATAGTTTTCGAAAGCAGACACGTATTCCGCTTCGCCGAAAGCATCGTTTAGCGACTTCACTACGGCGCGTGTCAAGGTGGTTGCATTCATCAATCCGGCGGGTAGCTTGTGATCCTGCCAAAATGCGGGCACATCCATTGCGCCATGATCAGCTGTCAGGAAAACAGTGTAATTGCCCTTACCAGCCCAGCTATCCAGGAAATTAAAGAAATCCGCAAATTCGGCGTCCAGTTTCAGGTAATCGTCTTCTTGTTCAACAGAATTAGGACCAAACATATGACCAATGCGGTCGGGTGAAGAAAAGCTAACCGCCAGAAAATCGGTTTCAGCCCCTTTCCCAAGATTTTCCCCTTTGATAGCCGCGATCGCCATTTCCTTGGTGATCGTATTTCCCCAGGGCGAAGTCGTGAGCGGCCCGTAAGCATCTCCCGCATTACCGGTCAGATCGTGCGGAAACACAGGTTTTGTTGCAGTCGACAATTTGCCTTCCCAGGGCACATCGTCCGGCGAGCTTTGAGTATATTGTTCAACGGGTAAAAGCGTATTCCAGCCTTTTCCCATGTATTCCGCAGGCTTTTTCAGGCTATTATAATCGTTAGCCCATTGCGGCAATGCATTCATATAATAGGTGCTGGTAACAAAATTTCCGGTTTTGGAATCAAACCAATATGCACCATTAGCGGCATGACCAGCGGGCAGAATGGACGCACGGTCCTTAATAGCAACCCCTACTGTTTTAGAGCGAAAGTTGGTAGCAATGCGAAGCTGGTCCGTCACAGTGCTAACCAGCAAGTTCTTGGGTGACATTTTACCCACCGTCACATTGCTGCTTCCTACTGTCGCGACTGTATTATCATCGGTGCAATACACATTTTTACCTTCGCTTGCATCATACCAGTCATTTCCGACAATGCCGTTAATGGCTGGCAGCGAACCGGTATAAACCGCCGAATGACCTGCGGCCGTTACTGTCAATGCATAATGATAATGGTTGTTCCGGCAGTTGAACCCTTCATTAATCAGCCTTTTAAGCCCGCCTTCTTTGTATTTGTCGTAATAGCGGTACAGATAATCGTAACGCATTTGGTCGACCACCATGCCGACTACCAACTTCGGCCGGGCCAGTTTGGATGCGGCGGCAGCGGAAGCAACGGATTTAGGTTTTGTTTGGCCAAGAACCGAATGGCTCACGACAATTCCTGCGAACAGGATCCTTAGAAGCAGAGAGGATGTCAATTTCATTTGCGCAGCTTTGAAGCAGTGAGGTTCTTTGTAAATACTCGGCAAATATAAAGATGTACTACGTTTAAAAGCAGAAAACCGGCGCCCTTTTAGCCGCCGGTTTTCTATTTAAATAAACGTTTTCAGATATTATTTTTTCTCGCTGCCGCCAAGTTGTGCAGGTGCTCCCGCTGTCGGCGCCCCTTTCTTCGCTTTCTCGAAGTCGCCTGCCTTGATGATCACCAGCTTGTTATAATCGATATGCTTGTTGAATGCGGCCTTGATCTGATCAGGCGTCAATGCCTCAACCTTCTTTTCAAAGTCGGCATCCCATTGCATTGTCCGGTTGAGATAAAGATTGCTGGTCAAGGTATTGGTCAGCGAAGCGTCCTGGGACCGGGCAACTTGCCGCGATTGCAGGTAACCCGATTTGGCTGCTTTCAATTCATCTGCTGTAAAACCTTCTTTCAACACTTTATCGATTTCCTCTTTGAATGCCGCTTCCAGTTTTTCAGCGTTTTGAGGTGCATAAATCGCATACGACATGAAAGTACCGTTCTTATCCAGCGGGCTCGCCGAGAACTGAGAACCTACGCCATAGCTGAGCCCTTCTTTCTGACGGATCCGCGTCGCAAGGCGTGAGTTGAGGAAGCCGCCACCGAGCATGTAGTTACCCATGATCAAAGCCGGGTAATCAGGGTCTGTATCCTGCAAAGGCATATTCAACCCGGCTACGAACATCGCATTGGCTTTATCTGGTGTTTCCACAGATTTATTTTCAGGTTTTACGGGCTGATAGGGCGAAGCGATGCGTGTAAATGGCTTCGCACTTTTCCAGGACCCGAATTCATCATTCAATATCTTCTGGATCTGATCTTTATCGAAATCCCCTACCACTGTCGCGGACGCATTATTGGCACCGTAAAAGTCCTTATGGAATTGGCGGATCTGATCGATAGTTGTTGCTTTGATATTAGCGATATCTTCATCAAACGTTCCCACATAGCGGATATCGGTTTTTGGGTAAGGCGAAACGATCCGGCGGTATTGGTTGAATGCGATCGCCTGCGGTTCGCTCCGCTGCGATTCGATGCCGGCCAGTTCTTCCTGTTTCAGTTTTTCAAATTCAGTTTCATCCAGCGCTGGTGTTTTCAGTACTTCGGCAACCAGCTTCATCACTGCGGGTAAATTTTCCTTTGTCGTTTCAATGCTGGCGCCGGCCTGATTGCTCATTCCAAAGAAGCTAACACGCGCTTTCAGGTTATCAAACTCATCTTTGAGCTGCTGGCGCGTTTTCGTTTTCGTGCCCTTATCCAGCATGGATCCGGTCAAATCCGAGATTGTAGCTTTGTTTTGCAGACTTTTTTCGTCCCCATAACGAAGGGTAATCCGGGCTGCTACCACATTACCACGTGTTTTCTTAGGCAACAATGCAGTTTCAATCGAATTTGCTTTCTCGACGCGTGTTGTGCGACTTTCGACATTCAATGGAGATGGGTCAAATGCTTCTCCCTCGGCCACAACAGCTTCTCCTTTGTAGTTTTTAACCAAATCCTCCACTTTCGGCGCTTCCGGAATTTCGGCACGAACCGGGTTGCTTTCCGGCATAAAGGTGCCCAACGTACGGTTGGTCGGCTTGAAATAGTGTTGCGCTACCCTGAAAACGTCTTCCGGCGTCACCTTGCGGATATTGTCGCGAAAAAGGAAAGCCAGACGCCAGTCACCGGTTGCGATGGCTTCACTAATGCTAAGTCCTACCCTTTCGGAATTGCGGAATTCGAGGTCCCAGTTTTTAAGAATGGTCGTTTTGGCCCTTTCCACATCCTCTTTGGATGGTTTCAGAATCGCGGCGGAATCCAGCGTCGCAGCGAATGCCTTTTTAGCTTCATCCAATGACTTTTCTTTCAGGATTTCTGAGCCGAACAATACAAATCCCGGATCATATAACTGAAAACTGAACCCAAACACGGACGATGCTTTTTTGGTATCCACAAGATTCCTGTAAAGCTTTCCATTCGGCTCGGTGGTCAATACTTCTGTCAAAACCTCCATGGCGGGATAATCGGCGTGCGAGCCTGGCATAATGTGGTAGAGCGCCATCAGCATTTGTACATCACCCGTTCTTTTCAACTCCACAAAACGTTCCCCGTCCTGCGTTGGCTCCACGGTGTAGGATTTTGGAAGTACGCGGGTTGGTTTTGGGATTTTGCCAAAATATTCGTTGATCATCGCGAGTGTTTTCGGCTCGTCGATCTTACCGGCAACAGTCAGTACCGCATTATCAGGTTGATAAAACCTTTTATAAAAGGCTTGAAGGTTCTCAATAGGCACGCGCTCAATGTCCGAGCGGTTGCCAATCGTAGATTTTCCGTAGTTATGCCAAAGAAAACCGCCCGAAATGACCCGTTCCATCAAAACGCGGAAAGGGCTGTTTTCACCCGATTCAAATTCATTGCGGACCACACTGAATTCGCTGTCCAGGTCTTTTTTGGCAATAAAAGAATTGACCATCCGGTCCGATTCCAGGTCGAGGGCCCATTTGAGGTTTTCCTCCGTGGCAGAAAACGTTTCGAAATAATTGGTACGGTCATACCAGGTCGTTCCGTTCGGGCGCGCTCCGTGTTCTGTAAGCTCCTGCGGAATGTTCGTATGCTTGGGCGACCCTTTGAATACAAGGTGTTCCAGCAAATGCGCCATACCCGTTTCTCCATAACCTTCGTGCCGTGAGCCAACCAGGTAAGTCACATTCACCGTGATCGTAGGCTTTGACGGGTCCGGAAACATCAGCACTTTCAACCCGTTTTCAAGGTTATACTCCGTAATCCCCTCCACCGACGTAACTTTGGTGACCCCTTTCGGAAGCTGTTGTGCGGTAACCGGCCCGGCGAGCATTGCTGCAAGGACCACCCCCAGCATACGGCTCCCCCGGAACAAATTTGTTCTTTCAGATTTCATGACCATACTAAAATGAATTAGTTTAGATTTACAATCCTTGAAAATAATGCAGATTATCACATTTCACAATGGATTGGTGACAAATGGCAAAATAATACCTTATGCAACATACGCAGCCTGTTTTGTTGTATAGGTGAAGTGGTTTCAACAATAAAGTCCCTCATTCGAGAAAATGAATAAAATTAAAAGCGTCCTGGTTTGTTTAGTACTTGTTTCTGCCATGATATTGGCTTCCTGCGCCGGTGGGGGCATTCCGATTTCTTCCAATACCAAATACCCTATTGAAGTATTGTACGATAACCAGCCACTGGAAAGACCATATTCAGAGATCGGGATCGTGGAGATCACCAGTGAAGATTCTCTGACGGAGCGTCAGACGCAGGATAAAAGAATGATGTTCCGCGGCAACGACGCCAAAACCAAGGAGTTGCTAACGGCAAGACTAGTCATTAAAGCACAGAAAATCGGTGCCGACGCAATCATTAATGTAAAATACAAATACTACACCAGTGTGAACCGCGAAGGATATTTGCTGAGCGGACTGGCTGTCCGGTATCGCGGCGAATAACACTTCTAACATTATAAATAAAAACATGCTTTTTACTGCCAAACTATCCGACATGCCCGTCGAAGCGGAGTCGAGGATCATCATCCGGTTCCAGGACTGCGACCCTTTGATGCATTTGAACAACTCTAAATACTTCGACTATTTTTTTAATGCCCGCGAAGACCAGGTTTCCAAGCTGTATGGTTTCAGTTTTGAAGCAATGTTCCGGGAGCTGCGGACCAGTTGGGTGGTATATCAGCATCAGATCGCGTACGTAAGGCCCGCCCGTATCAGCGAATGGGTGCGCATCACGTCAAGGGTTATTTTCTATAATGAAGACACGATGGTTACGGAATATTTCATGACCAACGACCTTCGTACCGAGCTTAAAACAATGCTTTGGACGACTTCTAAGCATATTAGCGTCACCACAGGCCAGCGGGTGCCACATCCTCAGGAAGTAATGGATTACCTGGCCGCCACATGCGTGCCAGGACTGGATTTCCCGAACCTGAAATTCAATGAGCGCATTCACTCGGTCAAACAGGAACTGGTCACCGACTAACGCGTAGAGCCTTTTTCTGAAATCAGCTTTTTGCCGCTGGTTGTGTCCTGCCTGGTAGAATCCGGCACGAAAGGTATTCTTACGCCCGGCTTGGGCGCACGGGTAAAGCGGTTGAAGCTGTGGGTAAACTGCATGCTCACGCCACCCGTCGTAAATGTACCGCTGCTGATCATTAAGCTGTTTTGAATGTTGCGGTTATAGGCTTTCACGCGCACCGATCCCCGGCTATTCAGCCAGTATTCGAGCGTCCATTCGCCCAGGAGGCTTGCTGCGTCATATTGAGAAGCGCCGGATTGTGTCTGAGTTCCGGATGTAAACCGGCCGTCGCGCGTAACACGAAAGCGGTCGTTGAGAAAGCGGTAGGAGAATCGCAATTGCAGATTATTCAATGCATTCTGATCGAGTGATAACCCCGACACCCCTACTTCCAGGTTTTCGTTGATACCCGACGCCCACCGGCTGATCTGATTGGAAACCAGCTCACTGATACTGCTACCCAGAAAGTTTTGGCTTCCTACGGTCGCCAGGCTGCTTTCTGGCAACAACTGGTTCACTACCAGTAAGCTGCTCACCTGACGGCTCAGTTCCTGTTCATCGGATTTTAGTTTATTCTGAAATGCTTCCAGTTGCCCGCGGTAAGGGGATAATGAGGGGTTATCGAGAATTTTAAGGTCGTACCGGATCTGCGGCGACATTAACCGCTCCGACAGACCGATGGTTACCTCCACCGGATATCTCCGTGAAAGCGCGTCACCGGAATTACTGCCTACACTGCTCGTATTAGGCAATACACCCGCCAATGACACCATTTGTGTATACCCGGCCTTTACGTCCAGCTGCGCGCCATAAGGATCGCCGGACCAAACAATGCGACTGCCGGGTTTGATATTGAATTTTTTGTTGATGACATTTTGCAATGTAAAATTGTACTCCCCTTTCTCAATCTCATAAGTGCCTGCCATTGTAAAATCGCCCTGTGTATCGATATTGAGGTTGAGACGGCCGCTTCCATTGCCACGGATGATATCGCCTGTTTGCCTGTCGAAAATAATCTCGCAGGTAGCGTCGGGGGTGAGATTGAAATTAAAATCCATTTTGATCCCGCCGGCGATTTGGCTCCTGCTGGCGGAATCAGCCCTGGTTGTTGCCGTGCTATCGACCGCTGGTAGCTTACTTACAAATTGGATGTAGTCCTGCGTCGCCACTTCGGTGGCACCGTCGAGCGGAATGTGGATTTTGGTCCCTTTGTTACTGGTAACGTTCGCTTCGATATTCAGGTTGTCGATAGGGCCAAAAACAGCCACCGGGCCAGTGACATAGGCCGTGCCGTAAAAGGTGTCATTTTGCTGCGCTGTCGTATTCAGGATCTTGAAATTGCGAAGGTCTGCATTGAAGCCGAGCGAAAAGTATTTGAACCCGTCATGAAATACCCCGCCGCGCACCGTGGCTGTATTTCCATCGGCATCAGTGAGCAGGATGTTGTTTACCGTAATTTCGCTTTCTGTAATATTGATCTTGTCGCTAAATGTAAATACGGATTGTAGGTAGTCGAACTTCATTCTACCTTTTTCCACCATTAGCGATCCTTCCAACACCGGCGCATCGACAACCCCTTTAACAGTAACCACTCCCTGGGCCGTACCACCTACCCCTGAAACCAGCCCTTCCGCAAACGGTTCCAGCGCTTTGAAATCCATCTGATTAAATATTGCTTTCAGATTGAGCGTGTTGGTGGCGAGTTTGGGGCGGTATGACCCTACCAGGTTAAACACCCGGCGCGCATTCTTACTCAGCTGTGCATCGATCTGCAATTCGCTCGAAGTTTGATCCCAATCGCCTGTCCCCGACAGGTTCCCGAATTCGTATTGCCCGTAACCCAGCCCTTCAATGGCGAAATTGGCATCGAGGACTACGCTGTTATAAACGTCTTTAACTTTGGCCGTACCGTCCATGATACCGGCCAATTTGGTGTTGAAAACCGGGTTGAGGCTTCCTAGTTTGAAGTTTCTGATGTCGAGGAGCAAACTCTTGGCAGGGTCGTCGGAGGCCGTGCCACTCAGGAATATCCTTTGCTTGCCGCTCACCAGGCCGACGTTAGACATCGTAATATCGTTTCCAACAATTGAAATCAGACTTTCCGAAGGCACATTCCATTCTTCTGCAAGCAGATTAAGCTTCGAATTTTTGAACCCGATATCGAGCCCTTGCGGCAAAAACCGTATTTCGCCGGCCAGATTAGCCCTGTTGTTGCTTTTTACCTGATGGATAGCACCATTGAAATCGATGTGGTCCACATCCCAGGTGCCTTCCAGTTCCATTTTCTCCGTTGGAACCATCATACTGATCTGCTGCTTGTCCGACGTCACCAGGATCGACGCCAGTACTTCCGCGCTATTCACGAATTTGGAAGTAGTAACATCCACTTCCGAGTTCACAAAATGATTATTGCCGTATCTGACAGTATCCGAAGTGGCATTAAGCGTAAGAATGGCCGTATTGTCCATCTTGAATATCCCCTCGGCCTTCGCACCCTTTGAAACATAAATATCCGGGCTCAGGAAAGCCAGGAAGCGCGACAGGTTGTGCGTCTCCACAGCATAATCGATCTCGTACCGGCGCGGCACCGCTTTCATTGGCTTGCGGGAATAGTAATCGTTCCGGCTGGCCTCGTTTTCGAAGAAGTAAAGCTTGTATTCGTTCAACACCTGGCTGATATCGTTCCAGGCTTGTGTCGGCAGGAAATTGCCTTCCATTCTTGCCGCCAAAAACTCACTTTTGAGATGCAGGCTCCTCTTATCCCGGTCGAGCCTGGACGACAATTCCAGTGTATCGATCACTAAGTTCCTGTCTTTGTTGGACATGACCAGATAAGTGTTCAGCAACGTTGCATTGCCGATCAACTCGTCGACTGTGTTACCAGTTACATTGACGTTCAGTTGTGTTCTTAAAGTAATAGGGTCGCGGGTAAACCCGAGTTCTTTCAGGTTGGCTTTTTCAACCAAACCCCGCACATCGAACAAATTCTGTTGTTTCGATAAATCGAACTCCCCGTCCAGCGTCATTACCAGATTGCTGTCTCGGGAGGCTACCAGACCATTGAAATACTGGTTCTGAAGATTACCTTTTAACCGGATATTCTTATAGTCGTAATGGCGAAAACCTACCCTCCCCACCATCGCGTTCATATCCGTAGACGCGAACTGCAGTTCCAGTCCTTTCCCGACCAGTTTGCCGTCAAAATCGAGCTGCTGCCAGGTTTCCTCGTCGTCGAGTAGCTTACCGAGCTCAAATTTGGACGTTTTTATGTCCCCGGAATAAGTCGTGGTTTTGGCGTCGGCGATGTGGAATAGCAAGTCTCCCGCCACTTCGCCTAATTCAGACGAAGCGGATGCATTCACCGCAAAATCCTCCAATGTCCCTTTGAATGTGCCGTCCAGCAACGTTATCCCGAATTTTTGTAAATCAGGATGCATCTCCCATTCCGGATAATATTGTACGAGGTCCATCGGGTCCACTTTGGAAAGCGAAAGCCGGATATCCATGAGCACACCCTCGATGGTCGGCAAACCTTTGAAACCAATATCGCCTATTAACCTGCTGTTTTTCCCAAATCGCAGATCAGTGTTGGACAGCATGAAATCATCCACTTTCCCATTGAAATCGCCCGAAATCTGCCAGGTTTCACGCAAGTCATCGACATAGCTTGAAAATAACCCTAAATCCCTGGAATCGACATGGCTGCCAACCAGGTGGCCTTTCATCCTGATCTTATGGTTAAAATCGCCCAGTTCACCGGAGCGGTTGTAGTAGAAAATCACCTCGTCTTTCAATCGGGAATGCCCGATCTCGGCGTCGAGCTCTTTCAGCTCCATTTTTTTCTGGCAAAACAAAAACCGCGTGTCCAGGTCATGCATTTCCAGGCCAGTCTGCTTGTCAATGGTTTTAAGGTTTTTGGCAAGAAAAGAAATAGTATCCCCCTGGACGAGGAAGTCTTTTAACTCTCCATAAAGATGGTTGAGCTGGAAATGCGAGTAGTCGAACACCCTGGCGCCACGGTCACGCGGCCTGCGCGGATCGTCATAACCAAACGTGCCGTCAATCACTTTCGCTTTGCCGATGATGAACGGCGTGTTGTTTTCAGGCGCATTCGGCGGGCGGGGAACAGCTGGGGCAGTCAGTTCATTAATGCGGGCGATGAACCCATCGATATTAAGGTCGCCCGACTCTGGCACGATCACCAGATGAACGTCCGGCTGGAACACATTAACCTCGTCGAGAAATATCTCTTTCGCCGAATCGCGGATGATATTGTTCAGGTTCAGGTTCACATCGATCCGCCCGACGTCGATCATATCCTTGTTGGAGGAGTCCTTGACAGACACTCCTTCGAGTGAAACGACGTCAAACCATTTGATATTAACCTTCTGGATAGTAATGGGATAGCCTAATTCTGCGGCGATATTACCCGTGATGTATTGGACCGCCCAGGTTTGTACTGAGGGGAGTTGTAACGCTGTTGTAGCGATCCCCAGTGCAAGCAGCACGAAGATGATAACCACAATCAGTCCATTACCAAACGCCTTCAGGAATTTTAACATATATAGCTTCGCAGCGGGATACTGCTTATCTTATTGTTAATGCTTAATTTTGCGAACATTTTCGACAATATGAATATCCTCGCCATTGAATCGTCTTGTGACGAAACCTCCGCAGCCGTAATAACTAACGGTGATATCCGCTCCAATGTTGTTGCTACACAACTCATTCACACCCAGTACGGCGGTGTGGTTCCGGAGCTTGCTTCGAGGGCCCATCAGCAACACATTCTGCCTGTGGTGGATAAAGCCCTGAATGATGCAAAAGTAACAAAAAAAGACCTGGATGCCATTGCTTTCACGAAAGGACCGGGTTTATTGGGTGCTTTGCTGGTAGGTACATCGTTCGCCAAATCGATGGCGTTAGGGCTGGATATTCCGCTGATCGAAGTCAATCACATGCAGGCACACGTGCTGGCTCACTTCATCGACGACCCCAAACCTGCATTCCCTTTCCTTTGCCTGACGGTGAGCGGAGGCCACACGCAGATAGTGAAGGTAACGAGTCCGCTGGACATGGAAATCATAGGCGAAACCCGCGACGACGCCGTTGGAGAGGCATTTGACAAGACGGCCAAATTGCTCGACCTGCCCTATCCGGGCGGCCCGCTGATCGACAAATATGCGGCGGAAGGGAATCCGGCTGCATACCAGTTCCCGCTTCCTGAAATGCCTGGGCTCGATTTTTCTTTTAGTGGTATTAAAACCTCCTTTCTCTATTTCCTTCAAAAACAGGTCCGCGAAAACCCGGATTTCATCACTGAAAATATCCATGACATTTGCGCCAGCATTCAGCACACATTGGTGGATATCCTCTTGAAGAAGCTCAAAAAAGCGACAAAGGAAACGGGTATTAAGGAAATCGCCATTGCAGGCGGCGTCTCGGCCAATTCCGGACTTCGCAAATCGCTGACTGAAATGGGTGAAAAAATGGGTTGGAAAGTGTATATTCCTGCTTTTGAATATTGTACCGATAATGCGGCCATGATTGCTATTGCGGCGCATTTCAAATTCCTAGCCGGCGAATTCTGCGACCAGACCGTCAGCCCGCTCGCGCGAATGGAGTTCTAATATTTGATCTATCCGGAAACATCTATATTGCTCATAAACACAACTCATGACTTTGTCTGAAATCTGGATTTACCCTGTAAAATCGCTGGGGGGTATCCGCCTTACCAAAGCAAATGCCGAAGAAAAGGGTTTGCAGTTTGACCGGCGATGGATGATCGTCGACGAAAATAATGTTTTCATTACACAGCGTGTATTTCAAAAAATGGCGCTGATAGACGTCGAGCTGCATGCTGACGGGCTGAAAATATTCTCACGCCTTTCTCCGGATGACTTCGTGATGGCCCCCTATTCGCCGATTACCTGCACTCCTGTGACTGTAACCGTTTGGGACGACATTACCGAGGCAGTCACCGTGTCTGACGAGGCCGATGCATGGCTTAGCAGACAACTCGATATGAAGTTGCGACTGGTAATGATGCCGGATGCTACTCAGCGAAAGGCCGATCCACGGTACGCACAAAACAATGAAAACGTCAGTTTTGCGGACGCATTCCCCTATCTCATCATTTCGCAGGCATCTCTTGATGATCTGAACAGCCGGTTGAGAGAACCGGTCACGATGAGGCGTTTCCGGCCAAACTTTGTTATTACTAGCACAGAGCCTTTTGCCGAAGATCAATGGAAACATATTTCGATCGGTAATCTGCATTTCGAAGTGGTTAAACCCTGCGCAAGATGCGTACTCACGACGATTGACCCGATAACTTCAGAAAAAGGACCTGAGCCTTTGAAGACTTTATCTGCCTACCGCCGTGTGGGAAACAAAGTATTGTTTGGCCAGAATGTAGTTGTGAAAGATCCCGGAGAAATCCGTGAAGGGGATGCTTTGATCGTCCATTAACTGAAAAAGCCCCTTGCGGGGCTCTTCAATTCAATATTTTATTCTTACGACTGCGCTTCTGTCTCGCTTGTACCGGTTGTTTGGAATGGACTTTTCATAATGCCTCTTTCCGAATTCCGGATAAAATTGATGATTTCGTCACGCTCGTTCGATGGCGGCATTTCGAATTCAATCTTTTGAAGAGCTTCTGCATTGTTCAGCCCCTTCATATAAATGTAGCGGTAGATGTTCTGAATGTCTACGATTTTCTCGTTGCTGTAACCGCGGCGTCTTAATCCTACCGAATTGATACCAACGTAGGAAATAGGCTCGCGCGCCGCTTTTGTAAACGGCGGAACGTCTTTCCGTACCAGCGATGCGCCCGAGACAAATGCATGCGCCCCGATTTTCACAAACTGGTGTACGGCGCTCAATGCACTCACAATAGCCCAGTCGCCCACATGAACGTGTCCGGCCATTTGTACATTGTTCCCGATAATGCAATTGCTACCCACACGGCAGTCATGCGCTACGTGCGCATAAGCCATAATGAGGCAATCCGAACCGACGACAGTCTTCCAATGCTCCTCGGTTCCGCGGCTGATCGTCGCGTATTCACGGATGGTAGTATTGTCCCCGATGACGGTCAACGTATATTCGTTATTGTATTTTAAATCCTGAGGCGTTGCTGAAACAACCGCTCCCGGGTAAATTTTACAATTTTTACCAATACGCGCTCCGTTGTTGATTACAACGTGCGAACCGATCCATGAGCCTTCACCGATCTCTACATCAGCATGGATCATCGCAAAAGGTTCAATTTCTACATTCTGCGCAATCTTAGCGTCAGGATGGATATATGCTAATGATTGAGTCATTTTTTCTTTACCAGGCTTGCTATCATATCCGCTTCACACACCAGCTGTCCGGATACGTATCCCCGGCCACTCATTTTAACGATCCCGCGCTTCATTGGAGATGTAAATTCACATTTAAAAATAACCGTATCTCCCGGAAAAACATTGCGGCGGAACCGGCAGGCATCTATTCCGATCAGGTAAGGCCAGTAATTGTCGGGATCCGGCACACTCGAAAGCACCAAAATACCGCCCGTCTGGGCCATCGCCTCCAATTGTAAAACGCCAGGCATAACCGGGTTACCCGGGAAGTGTCCCAGAAAAAACTGTTCGTTGATCGTTACATTTTTAACACCTACCACGCTGTTTTCGTCCAATGCAATGATCTTATCGATCATCTGGAACGGATAACGGTGTGCAAGCAACTGACCGATCTGGTTAATATCAAAAACCGGCGCTTTATGCGGGTCGTACTGGGGAATATCTCCTTTCCCGGACTTAATGAGTTTCTTGATTTTCTTCGCCAGGGCCACATTTGCAGCATGTCCCGGACGGGCTGCCAATATTTGCGCCTTGATCGGACGGCCAATTAACGCCAGGTCACCGATCAGATCGAGCAGCTTGTGGCGGGCCATCTCGTTAGGATAATGCAGGTCGACGTTATTGAGGATACCTTTGGATTTGTTTACACTAACCTTAGGCTTATTGAGCAATTGCGACAGATGATCAAGTTCACCATCCTGCACCTCGCGGTCTACGATCACGATCGCATTGGTAAGGTCTCCTCCTTTGATCAGGTTTTGTTTATACAATGCTTCGAGCTCGTGCAGGAACACAAAAGTGCGGCATGCGGCGATATCGTCTTTAAACAGTGTAATGTCGTTCAGCGACGCGTGCTGACTGCTGATCACGGTAGAATTATAATCCACCATCACTGTCAGGCGATAATCCGAAAGCGGCAGGGCTACCAGTTCGGTATCCTTCTCCTTATTCTTATAATGTACGTATTCGGGAACTTCGAAGTAATTGCGGTAGGCGTTTTGTTCTTCGATGCCTGCATCAAGCAATGCATCTACGAACTTGACAGAACTGCCGTCCATGATCGGAGGCTCAGGGCCGTCCAGCTGGATCAGCACGTTGTCGATCTGCAATCCTACCATTGCTGCGAGTGTATGCTCAACGGTGTGGATCCTTGCACCGTTTTGCTCGATGGTCGTACCGCGGGAAAGGTCCACTACATTATCGACATCTGCATCTACGATCGGCTGGTCGGGTAAATCAACACGTTGGAATTTATATCCGTGGTTGGCGGGTGCCGGCACAAATGTCATTGTGGCCACAACACCCGTATGTAAACCCACTCCAGTTACGGATACAGACTTAGAAATGGTTTGTTGTTTTTCGTTCATTATATATGTTTCCTTTTCAACTTAAGGTGCGATTAAGCCGGATGCCCGGCATTACTGAAAATCAGACGTTTCCTGCTTGCGTTCCAGGTCTTTCAATCTTTCTTCCAGCTCGGGTAGCCTTCGCACCAGCGCCATCGACCGTAAATGTTCATTCAGATCTCTGGCCGGAGAGCCCGAAAGCGACAGACCTTCTTTTTTAATAGATTTTCCAAGCCCGCTTTGTGCCCCTATTTTGGTATTATTTGCAATTGTGATGTGCCCTGTGATTCCCACCTGGCCAGCGATGATACATTGCTCGCCGATTGTGGTCGAACCGGACACGCCGGATTGGGCCGCAATTACGGTATTTTTTCCAATCTCTACATTATGCGCGATCTGAACAAGGTTATCTATTTTTACTCCGCTGCGGATGATCGTAGAGCCCATTGTGGCACAGTCGATCGTTGAGTTGGAGCCGATGCTTACATTGTCCTCGATAATCACATTACCCAGTTGGGGAATTGTTTTATAGGTACCGTCCGTTTGAGGGGCGAAACCGAAGCCATCACTGCCGATTACCGTATTCGCGAATATGGTGCAGTTCTTACCTATAATAGTATTGTCGTAAATTCTAACGCCGGGATGAATGACCGAGTAATCACCGATTTCGATATTATCCCCGAGGTAAGCGTGGGGGTAGATTTTCACTTCTTTCCCTATTGTGCAATTTCTTCCGATGTAAGAAAAAGCGCCCCGGTAGCAGTCATCACCCATCTGGCTGTTTTCTCCGATAAAACTGGGTTGTTCCACACCTGATTTGCTGCCTGCCAGACGTTTCTGGTATTCTTCAAGAAGTATTGTAAAGGCTGTATATGCGTTTTCGACATAGATCAGCGTCGTGGCGACTTCCTTTTTGGGGACAAAATCTTTATTAACAATTACCGCAGAAGATTGTGTGGAGTAAATATATGGCTCGTACTTACTGTTCGCCAGAAATGATATGCAACCCGGCAGCCCTTCTTCAATTTTTGCAGCCGAATTAATTGTAATCTGATCATTTCCAACAACAGTTCCATCAAGCATTTGAGCAATCTCGCTGACAGTAAATTTCATATTTTTTCGGCTAATTTCAGGTAATGGTATTCGAATATGTAGTATAAATTCTTAGTTCTGCTTTTCTTTTTTTGATCCTGACTAACCACGCAAAGATACATTTTTACCCCAACATACATAGTACTTGCGTACAATCTTAGTGAGGGCTTCAATGGTAGGAATGTCAGAAGCATCGGCTATATCGAGCAAATTTCCGTTTTTCATTTTAACCCGGATCGGGTCCTGTTCTTTGGCATAAGCCCAGTTAGTCGTCTCGCCTGTGACCAGGAAATAATCCATGTCATTTTCAGCTATGCCGGAGGCCGTCAGTTGTTCCCGGAGCTGCCCAAGAACCTCTTCACCCGGAGGGGCGTCATAAAAGGTGATTTTGAACAGGTTACGGTTCAGCAGCATCTCGCATAACGTCGATAACACCGGGTCGGAATGCGTTTTCCATCCCTTCACAGATGCCCATACGTCATTATCGTCCAAACCGTTGAACGACTCCAGCAAATCCGGCTGACTATCGAAATCCGCGAGCGTAAACCGGTTGGTAAGAAACCGCAGAAAATCGGGTGTCGCGAACAACTGCTCGCCCGCCGCAGTCAGCTCGCGTGCACGGTAGAGGATTTGCGTGAGCATTGCTTGCGCGCTCAGAAGCGTCTTATGCAGGTACACCTGCCAGTACATGAGCCGACGTGCATGAAGGAAGTTTTCGATGCTCAAAAGTCCTTTTTCTTCCACCACAAGCTGGTCCTGACTAATATCCAACATTTTGATCAGCCGGTCGGCACCGATGGAGCCTTCAATAACGCCTGTATAAAAACTGTCGCGGTTGAGATAATCCATCCGGTCCATATCCAGCTGACTGGATATCATCTGATGAAAAAACTTACGTGGATACGTTCCCTCAAACATTTGGATTGCTATATCGAGCCGGCCATTGAGACTGCGGTTAAGGTCTTTCATCATCGCCAGCGTGATCGCCTCATGCGGCACGCCGGGTATCACGACGCTTTCGAGTACATGCGAAAATGGCCCGTGGCCCAGATCGTGTAATAATATCGCTGCCTGCGCTCCTTCCAGTTCGGGTTCCCAGATCATATGGCCTTTTTCCTGTAACGCCCGCAATGCCTGGCCCATCAGGTGCATGGCGCCGAGGGCATGGTGAAAGCGCGTGTGAAGAGCCCCGGGATAAACGATATCGGCCAATCCCAGCTGCCTGATTCTCCTTAACCTCTGAAAATAAGGATGGTCCACCAGATCATACAGGAGGTCAGAAGAGATGGATATGAATCCGTAAACAGGATCGTTGATTATTTTCCTTTTATTCAAAGCTCTTTTTTGGCAAAAGTAATAAACAACCAACGGACAAAAGAAGTTAATCTTGTTGTTTTCGTTTGGAGATTTGCTCCGATTCGCTAATTTTGCACTCCGAAGAAATTTCGGGAACGGGGCCTATAGCTCACAAAGCGTTTGCCCGGAAAGCATCTCCCGGTTGGTTAGAGCAACTGACGAAGTATAATAATAAAGGGCCTATAGCTCATTCGGTTAGAGCAACTGACTCATAATCAGTAGGTGCCTGGTTCGATTCCAGGTGGGCCCACTTGAAAATCAAGGACTTACGAGATAAAACTTGTGAGTCCTTTTTATTTGCAAACAATTTGCAAACATTTTGAGAGATGTAAAGATCGGCCTGAAAAGTTGGGATTAAACGAAAATCTTTTGTGAAGTATGTTTTATCCATGATTTTAAAGAGCAGTGCAAGAACAGATCTGACATTTCTATAAAACACTGTGTAGCATCTCCAAAAAAACTGATCATCTTGACCAGACTTCCAATACCTTCACGTTCGACCAACTATTCTATTCGGGAATAAATCAAGGCAATGCAAATGCCATCAAATATCCAGACGGATTTTCAGTAGTGCCTCCAACGGAAAGTGCGACAAATTGCTTTCCATTAACCTGGTAGCTGCATGCGGTAGCGTTAGCCAGTGCAGGCAGTGTCGTCTGCCAAAGTAGCTTACCTGTTGATTTGTCTAAGGCGCGCAGCTTTTTATCGTCCGTCCCACTGATGAATACCAAACCACCAGCTGTAACAATAGGGCCTGCCTTGCCTTCCTGACCCGTTTCAGCTGCACCTTTTGCCTGGCGTGCTTCGTCGTTACCCAGCGGTATCTGCCACTCGTATTCACCTGTGGAAAGGTTCAGCGCATGCAGTGTTCCCCACGGCGGGCTGATCGCCGGATTACCGCTTGGATCTTTCCAGGTTTTATAACCTGTCGAGTTCAGATACTGATCAGCATGTGCATTACGCTCTGTAGTGCCCAGCTGGCTTGAAACACTCGATCTCGCCGACGATTCGCTGCTTGCTTTCGTTTGATCTCCCTTGATGATCGTTATGATATCGGGGGCATCGTTTGATTTGATGTATAAAAAATTCGTTGCCGGATCAAATGCCGCACCGCCCCATTCTCCACCACCCCGTGTGCCGGGCAATTGCAGCGTACCTTTCAGGTCAGGCGGCGTGTAAAGCCCTTCGTAGCGCATAGACCTGAATTTGGCTACAAGCGAATCATGATCGGCAGGGGAATAACTGGTAAGGTCTGCCTCGGTGATCCACTGACGCGCAAAAGGTTTTGGTTTGACCGGGAAGGGCTGTGTAGGCGACGCGCTTTCCCCGGGAAGATTGGATGCAGGCACTTTTCTTTCTTCAATATCATATAATGGTTGCCCAGTTGCCCTGTCAAACACGAATACAAATCCCTGTTTGGTAATCTGTGCGACCGCATCTATATTTCGGGGCCGACCGTCGGGACCATCCCGTTTAATCGTAACAAGGTTAGGTGGCGCGGGCAGATCGTAGTCCCAAAGATCATGATGCACCGTCTGAAAATGCCATATATGCTTTCCACTGGCCGCATCAAGGGCCAGTACACAATTGCCATACAGGTTTTGCCCTTTCCGGTCGGTTCCATAAAAATCATAGGAAGGCGAACCCAGTGCAAGAAAAACCATCCCTCGGTTCAGGTCCAGGCTCATGCCTGCCCAGTTATTAACACCACCCACCACTTTATATGCGTCTTTTGACCAGGTTTCATAGCCGGGTTCACCAGGCAGTGGAACGGTATGAAACGTCCACACAAGCTTCCCTGTCAAACAGCTGTATGCCCTGATATAACCAGGCTGCGCACCATACACATCCGGCACACGGCAGCCCATGATGATCAGATCCTTATAAATGATCCCAGGGGAAGTTGATGAAACGTAGATGTCTTTGTTATTATCCCTTAGTCCGATCCTCATATCCACTTTTCCTGCTTTGCCGAATGAGGTGACAGGCTTGCCGGTAGCAACATCCAATGCAAAAAGCTCGTTGTTGGCTGTAAACAGGATACGCCTGTCATCTCCCTTTTCCCAGTAAGTTAGCCCACGGTTTACTTCACCGCCACTCTCTTTGCCGTTAAAAGGGTCAAATGACCACAACTGTTTTCCCGTTGCAGCATCAACAGCGTAAGCCTGCTGACTGGCAGAAGTGGCATACATGATACCATCGACTATAATGGGGTTACATTGACTGGGCCTGGTTCCTTCTGCATTGTCTTTAATAGCCAATGTCCAGGCAGGTTTTAACTGGCCAACATTTGAAATGTTGATCTGATCCAAAGGCGAGTAGTTGGAGCTGCCGGCATCTGCTTTATAGACCGACCAGGTTCTGTCTTTCTGCTGCTGTCCATGCGTGCTTGGTGCAAAAAAAACATAGATTATCAGCAAGAGTACCTGAAAAATCCGCTGGCCCGATTTCATTTCATAGATCTTTAATAAATTCATTTTAATGAGTTTTTCAGGTCAGATGGTGTTCTTTAAGATTTTATCAAGGGTAACCGGATAATCCCGGACCCTTACTCCCGTAGCATTGTAAACCGCATTAGCAACAGCTGCTGCAACGCCGCAGAGACCCAGCTCGCCTATGCCCTTGGCCTTCATTGGGGACATAGTCGGGTCGATATCCTCCAATAAGATGACTTCCTGATACGGGATATCGGCGTGGACAGGTACTTCATAGCCCGCCAGGTCATGATTTACAAAAAAGCCGACGCGCTTGTCAACCACCATTTCCTCCATTAATGCCGCCCCGACTCCCATGGTCATCGCGCCAATTACCTGGCTCCGCGCCGCTTTCGGATTTAATATCCTTCCAGCGTGGCATACAGCAACCATACGGCGCACCCGGATTTCAAAGGTGTATGCGTTAACGGCTACTTCAACAAAGTGGGCACCGAACGTGGTTTGAGCGTACTCTTTTGAAAGCTCCCCATAAGTAATCTCATCCTGCGCCACCAAATCACCGTTTTTGGCTGCATCCCCCAGCGCAAAGCTGCGGTCACCGTCACTTACTTTACCGTCAGAAAATTGCGCCTTTCCCACATTTAGCCCAAGCTGACTTGCTACCGTTTCCCTGAGTTTAAAACAGGCCGCGTAAACACCCGAAGTAGACGAAGCTGCGCCCCACTGGCCCCCGGAACCAGGGGATTCCGGAAACGAGGAATCACCGATTTTGACGGTCACTTTATCCAGGTCAATCCCCATCATTTCAGCGGCCGTTTGTCCGATAATGGTGTAGCTCCCCGTGCCGATATCAGTCATATCGGTCTCTACTGTGATTTTGCCAGAGCTGTCAAGACGCACGCGTGCTGCTGACTTGGCAATAGGTGCGCCCCGGATCGCAGAAGCAACTCCCATACCAATAAGCCATTGCCCTTCCTGTATGCTGCCAGGCTTTGCGTTCCGCTTCTCCCATCCGAATTTTTCAGCACCTGTCTGCAAACATTCGATAAGCTTACGGGTCGAAAATTTCCGTCCTGGTTTTTCGGGATCTTCCTGCGTGTCATTTTTAATACGAAATGCAACCGGGTCCATATTCAATTTCTCAGCCATTTCATCCATCGCAATTTCCAAAGTCATCATACCGGGCGCTTCCCCCGGAGCCCGCATCGCATTCCCTTCTGCCAGATCCAAAACGGCCAGTTTTAACCGGGTCATCCGATTTGCACCCGCATATAAAAGCCGCGTTGACGCCGTAGCCGGTTCTGTCCTTCCTCCCGGCAGGTTCCCAGACCAGCTTTCATGACCTATGGCGGTAATTTTGCCATCATGATCAGCACCGATCCGGATACGCTGTATAGTCTTAGGACGGTGAATGGTGTTATTAAACATCAAAGGCCGTTGCAGCGCGAGCTTCACGGGCCGCCCAGCTGCCCGCGCTGCGAGACTAGCTGCTACAAGATCTGCAAGTACGGTTCCTTTTCCACCGAAACCACCACCGATATAAGAAGCGATGAGCCGGATATTCTCTTTGGGTATTCCAAGGATGTTGGCCAGATCACGGACGCCCCAGTTCATCTGCTGAATGGAGCACCAGCAGGTAAGCTTATCCCCTTCCCATTTGGCTATGGTCGCGTGTGGCTCCATCATCGCATGCGCCTGGTCTGGTGTGGTATATGTTTCATCCAATTTGACCTGTGCTGTTTTAAAAGCACCTTCAAAATCACCCGTAAGCGTCTGTGGCGGTGGACCAAACTGGGCTGGTGGTGGTGTTTGGGCCAAGTCTTTGACCGCATCGAGATCAAAAGAGCCTTTTGCTTTTTTGTAATCCACTTTAAGCAGAGATGCCGCGGCCCGAGCTTGTTCAAAAGATTCTGCGACTACCACCGCAACAGCCTGATGGTAATGATCAATCTGCGGCCCCGCCAAAAAGCGGCTGACATAAAACTTGCCTGTATTTAGTGTCCCGGCGTTGGCAGCGGTGACAATAGCCAATACACCAGGTGCTGCCTTGGCTGCCGACTGGTCAATCCGGGTAATTGTGCCCTTGGCAATAGCTGAACCAAGAATGTATCCGTAGGCAACATTGGTCACCTCCTGATTATTTTCGTAAGCATATTTTGCAGTTCCTGTTGTTTTCAACGGGCCCTCGATGCGGTCTGTCGGCTTACCAATGATTTTAAGCTGGTCAATCGGGTTGATACCCGCAGGTTTTTCAAATTTCATATCAGCTCCTGTTTTCTGTTAAAGCCCCTTCAATGGTGCCCTGCACAAGTGTGAGCTTGAATGCGTTTTCCTTTGTCGGCCTGGCTCCTTCCATCAGCCTTGATGCAAACTCTTTTGCTCCTTTCGGGATCAATTTTTCGGCAGAAGGTACCCGCCATGGCCTGGGAGCAACACCGCCAAGGGCGATCCTGCCACCGCCATCCTTAAACAGGATTGCACCCACCGAAACAAGAGCGAAGGCGTAGGAAGCCCGGTCTCTCACCTTATGATAGACATGGATTCCACCAACCGGCGTTGGCAGTACGACCGAAGTGATCAGCTCATTTTTATCAAGATTTGTTTCCAAATGGGGCGTCTTTCCGGGCAGGCGGTAGAATCCCGAAATCGGGATTTGTCGCGTCTTCCCATCTGGCTTTACGGTTTCGATCACCGCGTCAAGCGCCATCATAGCAACAGCCATATCACTCGGATGGGTAGCAATACAGGCATCGCTACATCCAATGACAGCAAGTTGACGGCTGAAACCTGCTAGGGCCGAGCACCCACTGCCGGGCGAACGCTTGTTGCATGGCTGGTTGGTATCATAAAAATAGGGGCAGCGCGTGCGCTGTAAAAGGTTGCCTGCCGTAGTAGCTTTATTGCGAAGCTGCCCGGAAGCACCGGCGAGCAATGCCCTGGATAAAATTCCGTAGTCTGCGCGGATTCGCAGGTCAGCAGCCAGGTCTGTGTTGCGCACCAGTGCACCTATCCGCAGCCCGCCGTCTGGGGTAGGTTCTATTTTGTCGAGCCCGATCCTCCCGATGTCGATCAGGTGGGTGGGCGTCTCGATCTGCAATTTCATCAGGTCAAGAAGGTTCGTGCCACCGGCCAGGAATTTTGCGCCCGGTTTGCTCGCCGCAGCCGCAGCCTGGGCCGGAGTTTCTGCGCGTTCATAGGTGAATGATTTCATGTTAGATACAGTTCTGGTGTGAAAATAATTTGCCGTGAATCTCGCTTCAACCTTCTACCCCAGCGACTTCTGCGGCGGCTTGGGCAATGTTGGAATATGCCCCGCAACGGCAAATATTCCCGCTCATTCTTTCACGGAATTCAGCATTACTAAATTTCATAGGTCCGTTCAAATCAGCGCTCACATGGCTGGGCACCCCGGCTTTTATTTCTTCCAGTACGGCCACCGCCGAGCAGATCTGGCCGGGCGTACAATAACCGCATTGGTAGCCATCGTGTTTGATGAATGCCGACTGCATCGGATGAAGGTTTTCAGGTGTCCCAATGCCTTCAATTGTCGTGATTGAATCATTTTCATGCTGTAATACAAGTGACAAACATGAGTTGATGCGCCTTCCGTTGACCAGCACGGTGCAAGCGCCGCATTGGCCATGGTCACAGCCCTTTTTTGTGCCGGTTAAATTTAGATGTTCCCTGAGCGCATCCAGTAATGTTGTCCTGGTGTCAATTTGCAGGTTAACCGCTTTACCGTTGACACTGAACGACACGCCTGCCGACTCAACGGGGGTGACAATCGGGGCAGCTGGGGCGGCCTCTAATCCTGTTACCCTGGTAATTGCCAGTGCAGTGACTGCTACGGCGGTCCCGGCCAGCATTTCGCGCCGGGTTATGCCGCCAAATCCATTTTCATCTTCCATCCTATCGCCTTTTTGCTTTTATGAATGATCAACAGTCTTTTTAAGTCCTATTTTTTTAGCTTTTTCAATGTATAAGGCTGGCCAGGGGCCAAAACAATTATTCGCTGCGGATTTACAACCTTATCATAAAGGGTTTTTGGGTCACCATTGAAAGGTGTGAAATCGGGTGCATCCACAGAGCCCCAGTGAGAAAGCAGCAGCGGAGTATCAGGGTACGCATTAGCCAGTTTGATTGCACCGGCAAGCGTGAAATGCCATTCGCTATCAGAGAAATCGAAAAGAATTGCATCGGGAGCTGGCAAATGCAGATGCTCATCCATCAAACGTGAATCGCCTGGAGCCCAGATTGTGCCATCAGGTGTCTGGATCATAAAGCCGCACGCATCCTCATTTTTGAAATGGCGCTGGCCTGGTCTCGGATAGGCATTTTGGTAGGCGTGATCGGCCGGGGTAAGTTTGACGCTTATGTTATTTACCTTGAAAACATCCCCGATATCATGTCCAAAAGATGGCCATGACATATTTTTCATCAGCGAATCCACATAGATGGTGGAATGAAAGGCTTTGGTTACTCCTACCAGGTCTTTATTGGTCGGGATACTGAAATGATCGTTATCTGCATGGGTTACCAGGACTGCATCCAAACTTGGTATGTCTTTGGTTTTGATGGGAAATTCAATCAAAATCGGCATATCAAAATCTTGAAGCAGCGGATCAACCATCAGCGTAGTGCCCCGGCTATTGATCAGAAACCCTGCCATACCTAGCCAGCGGAGCGTCGTGGATTTGGATGCTCCAAATGCTTCTTTACCGAAAGGCTGCGTCCTGGGAGGCGTGGCCTGGTACTTCTTTTCTGTCTTTTTTGACAAACTATCCGTTTTCTGCTGGGCGCGGATGTCGCAGGTCAGCAACGTAAGGATCAATACAATGGTAAGCCTTTTTGCTTTCATCTTTGCTGGTTAAATAGTATAAGGCAAATTTCCCCTCATTTTTCCGATGCAGACTTAGATATATTACTGCATTGTTTACCATTATTACTGATCGTCAGCCCAGTATGTACCGGGAATAGAAACATCCATTACTTTTGGATCAGCAAAACGAAAAGACAATGAGCGAAATCTTCAAGTTGGAAAGCGTTTCTCAATTCAACGCACAAAGAGGCCAGCGCACCCTACATCCATTGGTAAGCGTACTGGACCAATCCAAGTCCAGCCCCATAAAAGGGGCACGCTTCGTTTCTGACCTTTATATTATATTCCTGAAAGAAGTAAAATGCCAGGAGCTTAAATATGGCCGGAACCATTATGATTACCAGGATGGCACATTGCTGTTTATTGCGCCGGGCCAAGTTTTCGGATTTGACGACGATGAAAAGATGTTCCAGCCGACCGGATGGGTTTTACTGTTCCATCCCGACCTGATACGCGGCACTTCGCTTGGCCGCTCTATCAAAGATTACGGTTTCTTCTCCTACGATGTTAATGAAGCACTTCACCTTTCTGAACACGAGCGAAGCACTGTCTTAGAGTGCTTTTCTAAAATCAGATTTGAATTGGAGCATGCGATAGATAAACACAGTAAATCACTTGTTATAAGCAACATAGAGCTATTTTTAAATTATTGTGTTCGTTTTTATGATCGCCAGTTTATAACACGTGACAACATTCACAAAGACATTCTCACAAAATTCGAAACCGCTTTGGATGATTTTTTCAGATCGGACGACCCGCAAATTGTTGGACTGCCATCAGTACGTTTTTTTGCCGAAAAGCTGAATTTGTCACCAAATTATTTCGGCGATCTGGTCAAAAAAGAATCTGGGAAATCTGCGCAGGAACATATTCAGAATAAACTTCTCGATGTTGCAAAAGAGCGTGTTCTCAGCAGTAATAAAAGCATCAGTGAGATTGCCTACGAAATAGGTTTCAAATACCCTTCTCATTTCACCCGGCTCTTTAAGCAGCAAGTAGGAAAATCGCCTCTTCATTTCAGGCTTTCCAATAACTAATTCCCCGCACCATCACAGCTAAAAAGCTCATGACCAACGCTATATCCCTACGTTGGCTTCCCACGTGCTGCTAATGCCATTTATACCATCAGGGAAGTAAATCCGGATAAGGTAATTTGATCCTTAAAAAACACTATGGATGAAATCAAATGACTTTAAAGCATTCCAAATCGAGAACCTGTGCAACTATGTCCCGTCCTTTGGCAGGAAGGACCTATACAGGATCTGTCTCGTCACTGGCGAAAGCAGGGTTTATTTTGCGGATAAAAGCTTTAACCTGTCAGGTACGTGCCTGTTTTTTGGCAACATCAATACGCCGTATTCCTGGGAAGTTTTATCTGATAATCAAATTGGGTACGGCTGCCTGTTCACCGAAGATTTTCTGAAAGGTGCCGAATACTTTGATAATGTCGGATCCCTGTCTGTGTTCAATATTGGGAACATCCCTGTATATGAATTACAAGACGAAACACAGATCGCCAATGTGAACTTCATTTTTAAAAGGATTTTGGAGGAAAATGGCGGTGACTATTCAAAAAGGCAGGAAATGGTCAGAAGCTTTATCTGCATTCTGGTCCATGAGGCATTAAAGTCTAGGGCCGTTGCCGATAATACTGAACTGGCACCTCATAAAACAGCTTCACAAAGGATTTCCGCTCTGTTTCTAAGATTGTTGGATACCCAATTTCCAGTTGAAAATAAAAGAAAGTCTATTCAATTCACAAAACCGACTGACTTTGCAGGGCAGCTGGGCATCCATCCCAATTATCTCAACCGGGTGCTAAAAAAAGAGACCGGAAAGACCATTTTGGAAGTCATCAACGAAAGGATCATCACCGAAGCCCGGATCCTGTTACAACACACAGATTGGACTATTTCAGAAATATCCCATTGCCTGGGTTTCGAGTATCACTCCCATTTCGACAGTGTCTTCAAAAAAATCACAGGCCTGAGCCCGAGCATTTATCGCGAAACGTTTTCCGGGAAACGGTTTGAAATTCATAAGCATTGGTGCTAATGCGCTTAACAGGGCATAGTAGTCCGCCCGTAGCTTTGCCATCAAAAAAGGAAAACTCATGAACACAACAATGGTCAATACGACCTTAGGCAAGGTTGAAAACATCGAAGAGATTTTAAAGGGCGAGTTTGCAGTGGTGGCTGAGTGGCAGCAAAAAGGAATCTTAGCACACATTTTCGTGAAAGAGGCAGGCGGTGGCGCCGTGCTGGTCTTCAATGAAACCGACCTGGGAACTGTAAAGCAACTGATCTCCCAACTACCCCTTTCCAAACATTTTGAAAAAACCGAATACACACTTCTCGACAAACAATTTTAAAATATGAAGAAAGTACTGTTTGTGGTTACAAGCTGTGACCAAAAAGGAGACACGGGAATCCCCACCGGATTTAACCTGAGCGAGGTCACGCACCCGCTTTCTGTTCTGGAAGGTGCCGGTATCCGGGTAGATATTGCATCCATCAAGGGCGGGGCCGCGCCGCTAGACGGGTTAGAGGATTTTAATGACCCTGTCAATGTAAAATATTGGGCAGACAAGGAGTTTCGCCATAAAATTGAACATACGGTCAGCCTGGAAGATGTCGATCTGAAACCATACGATGCGATATTCTTTGCCGGAGGCCATGGAACGATGTGGGATTTTCCCGAGACGCCGTCGGTGCTCAGGGCCATCTGCGAAAT
Organism: Dyadobacter sp. MSC1_007; assembly: GCF_023667495.1. Lineage (GTDB taxonomy): Bacteria > Bacteroidota > Bacteroidia > Cytophagales > Spirosomataceae > Dyadobacter. The sequence continues at coordinate 402,085 of NZ_JAMOZL010000005.1, read as the reverse complement.
CTACGAGGACGGTAAGATCGTTTCGGCCGTATGTCATGGCCCGGCAGCGTTCGTAAACGCTACGCTGAGCGACGGTTCATATTTGGTTGCGGGCAAAAAAGTAGCCGCATTCACTAATGAAGAGGAGGAAGAAGTACAGTCTACTGAGGTCGTACCCTTTCTATTGGCTGATGCCCTGGAATCCCGTGGCGCATTGCACCAGCAGGCACCAAACTGGAATAATAACATGGCAGTAGATGGCCGCCTGATAACCGGCCAGAACCCGCAATCAGCTTCGAGTGTGGGTAAAGCGCTGTTAGCTGCTTTAAGTTAATCGAAAAGTAAAAGCCTGTTTGCCTGTCAGCAGACAGGCTTTTACTTTTTTTGTCAAATCAACAAACCAAAACGGTCCTTTTTCTTTTGGTTACAATAGTTTTTTTGGAGGAGGTGGCTTGCGCCTGTTGAGATCGCAAATACGTAATCCATTCCAAACTAGTCTTACTTAACCCTTTTCCTCAATTCCTGACTCAATTCCTTAACCACCCCAGCTTTGTCTTTCTTGATTTTTTTTCCAAGCTCTCTTCTCGGGCAATTCTCATTGTACTTGGCTCCCCAATCCATAATTTCAATTACTATCGGTAGTAAGTCGGCCCCTTTTTGAGTCAGACTATAGAGAAACTTAGACTTATTGGCCGGTGATACCTCCTTTACCAATATTTTTTCAGCCTCCAGCACAGTTAACCGGTTCACCAAAATATTACTTGCAATTTTTTCTTCTGAAGCTAAAAATTCGCTGTAGGAAACTTTTCCACGGAGCATTATATCCCTGATGATGAGTAAAGACCATTTATCTCCAAACACGTCCAGAGAACAACTTATAGGACAATCAGATCTCGCTTTTTCCATAAAATAAAAAAATAGTTATTGCATTTTGCAACAACTATGCATAATTTAGCTGTTGCACTTTGCAACAGCTAAATTATAACATAAAACAGGTAAAACAATGGAAAAATCATTAGAAACAAAACAATTGCTTGAAACGTATTACAAGGGTTTCGCCGAGAAACGTAACTGGGAAAGTGTTATTGCAGATGACTTCCAATATATAGGCGGTGATATGACCAACCACACTCCCATTGTTGGCAAACAAGCATACATGGAGATTATCAAGCGGTTTTCCCAACGCTTTGAGGCAATGCGTGTGGAACAAATGATCATTGATGGTGAAAAGGCCTGTGTTATCGGCAACTATGATTTTCAATTTCCAAACGGGACAAAAATCAACGGGAATGTAGCTGAATTATGGACTGTAAAACATGGAAAACTAAATAGTTTAACCTTGTATTTTGATACGCTGACCTTTATGAGCAATTTGAAGTAAGCCATGGTGTATGGGGTAAAGAGTTTTAGTGGGGGCAACAGCTACATTGGTAAAATTAGAGGTTAGCGTGACGGCCCCGCTTTCATTGATTTGAATTAATCACTCACTTTTTAAACTCTTCACAGGATCCAGCAGCGCAGCCCTAATTGCCTGGTAACTAACAGTAACAATGGTAATCAGCATTGCACCCGATGCCGCAGCGACAAAAACCCACCACGACATTTCGGTACGGTATTCGTATTTTAAAAGCCAGGCGCTCAGGAAGTAATAGGCAACAGGTGCCGAAATCACACAGGATAAGATCACCAGTTTCACAAAATCGCCAGAGAGTAATGCCCAGAGATTTGCTACGGACGCTCCCAACACTTTCCGGACCCCTATTTCCTTGGTGCGCTGTTCAGCCGTAAAGGAAGCTAACCCGAATAATCCGAGGCAACTGATTAAAATAGCAAGGATTGCAAATGCAGATGCAAGCCTGGCAATGCGTTCTTCCGTTGCAAATTTGAGTGCATATTGCTGATCGGTGAACTTGTAATCAAACGGGCTGCCAGGATTGAATTTCCTGAAAACGGTTCCGACTTTTGCCAGCGAACTGGTGGCCGGCTGGTGCGGGTCCAGTTTAATGTTAATTACATTGGCCCAGTCATAGTCGAGCATGAAGACCGTAGGATAAACCGGCTGAAATGGCGAATCCATTACCATATCCTTAATGACGCCTACCACGGTAAATGGCCTTCCCTGCCACTTCATGATCTTACCGACGATTTCAGAGGGATGTTTCAGGCCCATGTATTTCACGGCTTTTTCATTAAGCACCATTCCCGAAGAGTCCGTAGCAAATTCCCTTGATAAATCGCGGCCATTAATAAAATCCCAACCGACCGTTTTACCAAAATCATGGCTTACTGCAATCGTTCCGAAGTTTTCCTTGAAATTCGGATCCTTTCCTTCCCATTCAAATCCGCCGTTGGAAGAGTTCATATCCGTTGTTGGCGTGGATGAAGTGGACATATTTACCACGGCACCTGTTTTCAGCAAATCACTTCTTAGTGCATTGTAATGCCCATATAGTTCGGGCGTATTCATATTTACGGTAATCAGCCCGCTGCGATCATAACCAATGGGCCGGTTTTTGGCATGCTGAATTTGCTTGAAAACAATAATGGTTCCGATGATAAGGGTAACCGAAACAGTGAATTGCAAAACGACAAGCACTTTGCGTGGAATGGCGGCATAACGGCCGACGTTGATGACTCCTTTCAAAACTTTTACTGGCTGAAATGAGGAAAGGTAAATGGCAGGATATATTCCGGAGAAAATGCCGATTATTACCGTAAATGCCACCCCTAACAACCAGAACCAGGCATTATCGAACGGAAACGCGATCTTTTTGTCTGCTACCTCGTTAAAAAAAGGCAAAATCACGATGATCAGCAACATGGAAAGCACGAAAGCCAGGGACACAACCATCAGTGATTCTGTAAAAAACTGGCTGATCAGCTGCGTTCGGTAGGATCCTACTGCTTTGCGGATGCCGACTTCCTTAGCACGTTTCTCCGAGCGGGCCGTACTCAGGTTCATGAAGTTAATGGACGCAAGAAGCAGCACAAAGGCTCCGATAATGCCAAACAGCCAGACGTACTGGATCCGTCCGTCGAGGTTCCCGGCTTTGTCCCAGCCATTGTACAAATGCCATTTTTGCATGGGTTGGAGAAAGAGCTCGGGCTTAAAGAACGCTGCCTCAGGAGCATGCTCCAGCTTTAAATTCCGGATCTTTTTCGAAACCGTTTCAAAGTTTGAGTTGCGACTGATCTGTACCAGTGTCTGCCACGAATTGTTATTCCACTCATCGTTGTCAACGGCCGTTTTTACCCAGTTTTGCGTCGCGACATACAAACTCCATGGCGCGATAAATGAAAGATCCCTGAATTCGGTGTTATAAGGAAGATCCTCGTAAACCCCAGTGACCCTAAGGTTCATGCGATTATCCAGCTTCACAATCTTGTCCATCGGATTCTCTGTCCCGAACAATGCTTGCGCAACAGACTCTGATAACATAATGGAATTCTGATCTTTAAGCCCGGCGCGTGTGCCTTTTTTCATGTTAAGGGAAAACATGTCAGGCGCTTCGGCGCTCAGATAATTGCCCTTTCTAGTAAATTTCCTGTCGCCGTAAGCCAGGATATGCTCACTGTTCCAGGACGACATGATGACGTGTTCAAAATCGTCCGCAAACTTTACACCAAGTTCCTTTCCTAACGGCGCAGGCATGTACTCGCCGTAAAAGATCTCATTATTAAAAGCACCTTTCTGCATTACCTTGGCAATGCGATCGTAATTCTTGTGGTACCTATCGAAAGCAAATTCATCGTAAATCCACAACCCGATCAGCATTGCCACAGCCATGCCCAAGCCAAGGCCACCAATGTTTATTGCCGAATAACCTCTGTTTTTAGCAAGGTTCCTGAACGCGATTTTTATATAATTTTTTAGCATATCAATACCTAATAAAGGGTTAGAAGAATGGTCATTATCCCATTGGCTGGATCCGTTTCATCGGTTTTTATAACTTCTATTTTTGCTGATAAAATAGTCGATCCAGAAACTCAAATGACGAACAATTCCCTGATTACTAGCCCATTAAGTTCAATATAGTTATTGCGCAATGTCCGATACCGGACATCTGAATGTTCGCTACCGAAACAGTTTGTTTAATCTGTCCACGGGAATTTTGCCTATAACAATGCTCGATACCCATCAACATTACGGACACCAGTGTAACCCCACTTTTACATACTGATATTTATTAATTTTGTGGTGTTGGTTTTATTATTTACCGATACCTTTCACTACACAGTTAATAATGGAAAGTAAGAACGCCGGCTATAGCATCCCTACACAAAGGATATTGTCAATTCTGATACCTTGCTTATTTGGGTGGGCTTGCACCTATTTTACTACAGATATTTTAAGGGCTTATTCTTACGGTTTGTTTATATGGCTTCCTTTCGTGATCGGGGCGACATCTACACTGATATATACATACAAAAAACAGTCACCTGCAAAAGCGGCGAAGAATAACGCATATTTGACATTGTTGACCTTCTGTATTGGACTGCTACTTTTTGCTTGGGAAGGATTCATCTGTCTTGTGATGGCGGCTCCGATCGGGTTCCCGCTTACATATTTAGGCTATGTTGTCGCGAAGGCGTTCTCTAAAAGTGTATCAGCCAATGGTGCCCACACTGCAGGCATTTTAATGTTTATCTCCGTTCCGGCTTTCATGGTATTCGACGATAAAAATGTCGTTATCGACCCTATAAGATCGGTAACAACTTCCATAGAAATAAATGCCTCACCGGAGGCCGTTTGGAAAAACGTGGTTGCCTTTCCACAATTAGCAGAGCCGACAGAATTTGTTTTCAAGACCGGAATCGCCTATCCGATTAATGCAACTATTGACGGCCAAGGTGTCGGGGCGATCAGGTATTGTAATTTCTCGACAGGAAGTTTTGTAGAGCCGATTAAAGTTTGGGATGAACCTAAACTATTGAAGTTTTCTGTCGAGCAACAACCAGCCCCGATGAAAGAAATCAGCTTTTACGACATAAAACCTAATCACCTTCATGGGTACTGGATCTCTAAGGAAGGCCAATTCAAACTGACAAAGCTGGCGAATGGCGGCACGCTACTTGAGGGGACTACCTGGTATGTCAATAAGAACAAGCCAGGTTTCTATTGGACCATTTGGAGTGATTTCATCGTACACCAAATCCACGAACGGGTTTTGAGCCACATCAAAGTTCAGGCTGAAATACCAACAAGGAAATAATAGTAACGTCTTAGTAGGTCGGATTTAAGGACTACAAACAACAACATAATTATCTATTTCCTCATGATGCTGGGCCTTTCCGTACTTATCTATATAGTTTTTTTGGGTTATGGGGGTGACCAAACGCTATCTCAAAGTCGTACCAAAGCGATCCAAAATTGTCCACCATTCCCCAAAAATCAAAAAATCCCTAACTTGCTACACTAACCCCACACACCTATGAAATCCTCCCTCTCTCACCTCCCCGACCACAAGCATTGCCGTCTGTTAGCTCAGGCGCAATACCAGGTTAGATTTGATCTGACATTGGTCGATAATTTGATCATATTGCTAACTACGCAATAAGAAGAACTAGTTCAAATTATTACAAAATAAACATTCATATAAACAGTTGGATCTGCCAGGCGCGCCCTTTTGCTATTCACTACGTAAACTTTTAACGGGATTCATCATAGCAGCTTTAATACTTTGAAAACTGACTGTCAGCAAGGCAATCCCAACCGCGAGCAATCCCGCCACGCCAAATATCCACCAATCAATTGTAACCTTATAGGCAAATTCGTTCAGCCACTGGTTCATGCCCCACCATGCAATTGGAGAAGCCAGCACCAGTGCTATCAGAATAAGCTTGATAAAGTCATTGCAAAGCAATGCGACCACGCTGCCAACCGATGCACCCAGTACTTTCCGGACGCCAATCTCTTTGGTACGCTGTTCGGCGGTGTAGGTAGCCAATCCGAACAACCCTAGACAGGCGATGAAGATCGTCAGACTTGAGAAGAGAACCAGCACCTGTTCTATTTTTTGCTCACTGGCGTATACATGCTCAAAACGGTCATCCAGGAACGAATAGGAAAAAGGAGCTGTCGGCGAGAATGACTCCCACTGCTGTTTCAGTGAAGCGAGGAATGTTGGAATTTGATCAGTGCGGGTTTTAACCAAAATATTGCCGGAATTTCTACCCAAAAACATAACCAGCGGTTCGATTTTTTGCTTCAGGGATTCGAAATGAAAGTCCTTCACGACACCAATAACCCGGTAATATGTTTTTACTCCGTTATCATCCGTGTGGCCGATCAGCTCTCTTCCGATCGGATCCTGCTGCCAGCCTAAGGCCCGTATGGCCGTTTCATTCAAAATAACGGCGGAGGAGTCGGTAGGGAAACTTTTTGAGAAATTACGCCCCTGGGTCATACTAATGGCCAATGTCGGGATATATTCAGGATCAACAAAATAGAACCGGCTCATGACACCCTGATCAGGGTTTTCTTTGGACATGACAGTGGTTTTATCCATGATCGAATTCCCAACGGGCACTTGCCCGGAAATGCTACTTGTGATCACTTGCGGCGACTGGATGATCTGGTCGCGAAACACGGCTTCGTTATTGCGAAGCATGTCTGTATTTTGGATCACCAGCACTTGTTCGCGGTCGAAACCCACTTTCTGGCTTTGCATGTAACGTAATTGCCGGTCCGCGGTGACGGTCGCGATGATCATCGATATAGTGACAAAAAATTGAAAAACGACCAATCCGCTCCGCAGGTTGAAGTTTCCGCGACCTGCCGAAAAGCCACCCTTCAACACTAATACAGGTTTAAAGGATGCCAGGTAAAATGCCGGGTAGCTACCAGCCAGCAACCCAACCAGTACCGTTCCGGCTATCAAGCCAGCCACTACGGACGAGTTCGTCAACAAATTCATGGTAAGGGCCTTGCTTGTGAGCTGGTTGAAAAATGGCAGCGCCACGGCTACAATCAACAATCCAACCAACAATGCCACTATCGCCAGCAAAAGCGATTCAATCAGAAACTGCTGTCGCAATTGTCCCTTTACTGAGCCCAGCACCTTGCGTACCCCTACCTCACGCGACCGCCGGACCGCCGTGGCCGTCGACAGGTTCATAAAGTTCACACAAGCTATCAGCAACATAAAAGCGGCAATGGCGCTCAGCACGTAGACGTACATAATAGTTCCTCCAGGGCTTAATTCGGCCGTCCCAAACGCGGAATACAAATGAATTCCTGTGAGTGGCTGAAGAAGAATCCCGAAATCATCGCCTTTCGCGCGAAATTGCTCCGGGGTAAGTTTCAGCCATTGCTGCAGTTCACCGCCGATCTGTTTTTCAGCGAGGCGTGCAATTTTTGCTTCTACTTTTTTGAAATCATGATGCTCCGGCAGAAGCACATAAGTATAATAGTTCATTCGATATATCCATCCTGCATGCTCCTCCTCATCGGCGGCGAATGAAGCCAGCATGTCGAATCGAAAATGGGAGCTGGCTGGCACATTGCTGACCACACCGGTAATCCGGTACGGGATTTTTTCGCGGCCGAATGATAAGACTTTCCCGATCGGGTCGTCATTGCCGAAGTACTTCCGTGCAGTCTCATCAGTAATAACCACAGTATTTGGCTCGGTCAGTGCCCTTTTCGGGTTTCCTTTCAAGAATGGAATGCTGAATACGTCAAAAAAAGATGAGTCGGCAACCAGCAGGTTGTCTTCCTTAAATGAACTGGTCCCATAGCTGACAAATTCACCTCCCTGCCCCCGGAAACGCGTTGCTTTTAATACTTCCGGAACTTGCTGTTTTAAATCGGTCGCAGCACTTTGACCTAACGTTGGTCCACCAACGTCATCCCCGTTTAATCGTACCTTTTGGGCTACCCGGAAAATCCTGTCCGCTTTTTCATTGTAGCGGTCGTAGGATAATTCATCCTGCACATACAGCATGATCAATATGCAGGTAGCCAATCCGATGGCCAGCCCAATTACATTAATGCTGGTTGAAACTTTTTGTCGTTTCAGATTGCGAAGCGCGATTTTTAAATAATTCAGGATCATATTATGGCAATAGTAAAGAGCGGACGGTTCGGCAGTTTGCCGCCCAGCGGAGTGCCGCCCAGCGGATTTCCGCCCAGCGGATTGCCGCCCAGTTGAAGAATATTTATTTTTTTGTCTTTTGATAAATGCTGGGCGCATATAGGCCAGCGTTTCCAGCCAATACCGCCTTCTGGCTTTTGACACTCCCTGACTCTGCACCCGTTGGACATAGCGCTCCTGCAAATCACCTAGTACTTCTTCGCGCACGTGCGGCGCAAGCAGCATTTTTAAAAATTTTGTGATACGCCTCGGTGGCAGATCTGATGTGGGATGTTGTAATTTCATAGCTTTCGAGTGATCATCAGTTCCATTCCAGGCGGATGGCTGGCAGAATCCGGTCCCAAAGCCGGTTACGGACAGCCCTCGATTCTTCCAGGACGCGACCTCCCAGGCCTGTTACGGCATACAACCGCTTCCTCCGACCACCTCTTTCCGCAGTTGCCTCGCCCCAGACAGATTTCAAATAATGTTTTTGTTCAAGACGCTGCATGGCTGCGTGCACAGCACCAGAAGTCACAATATTGCCAGTTTCCCGTTCCAGTTCTTCAGCGATAGCTACCGTGTAAGCGTTTGGCGACAAAGCTGCAACTGCTAGCAAAACGACCTCTTCAAATTCACCCAGATCACTCCTTCTCATTTATAAACAGGATTTAATCAATTTTGATATATATTCTATTTCCGTATAACAAATAGTGAGCCAGAAGACTGAAGAAGGCAAAAACCAGTCGGATCGGTCATTTAATAAATAGAGCCGGAAAGTAATTGTCCGATTTTGGACAGTCAATGTCCGGCACGGGACAATGGACAGCAGATGACCTTCGCTAATCATTTTTGACCTGAACAGGTATTCCAAGCCTTACAAACGGCAGTAAGCACTATATTCGAAGATGTAACCGTTCTTAAAATTGTGTCCGCGCGTCGTTGTGCTAAGCGCGAGACTTCTATCGCAGAAAACCCAAACCACCTATTAAACCACAAGGCCATGACAATCAGAGATTTATTTTACAATCATGAGGGAAATCTTATTCACAAATGGGACCATTATTTCGATATTTATGAAAAACATTTTGCCCAATACCGTGGCAAGAAGGTAAACATGCTGGAAATAGGGATTTCCCACGGTGGTTCGCTGCAGCTCTGGAAGAAATTCTTCGGCCCTCAAGCGCATATATACGCGATCGACATTAACCCGGATTGTAAAAAACTGGAAGAAGAAAATACGACCATATTCATTGGTTCGCAAAGCGACAAGGCTTTTCTGGAAAATGTCAAAGGTCAGTTACCCGAGCTGGACATCATTCTCGACGACGGGGGGCATACCATGATCCAGCAGTTGGTCTCATTCGAAACGCTTTTTCTCAAAGTCAGGGAGGGAGGGCTGTATGTGGTCGAAGACACGCATACCTCCTACTGGAACGAATTTCATGGCGGCCTGAGAAAGCGCGGCACATTTGTAGAACACGCCAAAGAACTGATTGACAAACTATACGAGCACCATATTCACGACAAAACCGGGATCACATTTGACGATATCAGCAGGCATGTGAATAGCATCGCTTTTTACGATAGTGTGGTTGTTTTTGAAAAAGCGAAACGATCAAATCCGTTTCATAAACAAGTCGGCAACAAGACGATCACACCTTATGAACCTACCGAATTGAAGAAAGAGTCATTCCTGGAAACACTCAAAGCTATGTTTAAAGGAAAAGAAAAACATAGCTTCGAGATCAATGACGGCGGATTTGTAAAGAAAGAGAACACACCTGATTAATGCAGATCGTCCGGTTTTACAATTTGGGCATGTGTGAAGGGGAAGAAACGACAGCCTGAGACCTGCATTGAATTAAAAGGTAAAGAATATACAAATCGTCATTTTCATTCTATCATAAAATAATGCAAATGGATAGTATTGCCATATCGTTTGGAAAGCTCAGTCGATCGACAAGTTGAATTGATATGCAGCAATCAAAAATGCAAGCTCTTGCTATTTCAATTCTAATGCGAAACAAACTCCATAGAAACTATGAAAAATAAATGGACCTGGCTTCTGCTCTTTTCGGGCATCATGTTGCTGACAGCCGCCCGGGCTAGCGGCGTAATCAATAACGTTACGCATTCCGCGCAAGACAGCACTCACAAATCCGATTCAATTTCGGTAGCAGACTTGAAATCATTGATGAAGACCGATTCACATCTTCAAGTCATCGACGCGCGCCTATTGAAGGACTTTGACAGAACGCAGGTAATCCCAGGCGCCAAATGGAGGAACCCAACACAGGTTGCCCAATGGGCGGGATCGCTGGATAAAACCAAGCCGGTGGTCATATACTGTGTGCATGGACATAAGGTCAGCCAGCAGGTTGTTGACCACCTTCGTCAGTCAGGGTTTTCTGCGCAGCGATTGACCGGAGGCATTGAGGAGTGGAAAGAGCAGAAAGGTCCCACAACCACATTAAAATAGTGGTTAAGATAAAATGCTGTAAATATTCAAGTAAGAAAATAATCAACCTACATATGAAGTCCAATACATTTTTTTCCCGTAGAGACTGGCTGAAAACAGGCGCTTATTTCACTGCGGCTGGATTGGCAGGCGCACATATTTCAAAAGGGAATAACCTCCCGGTTAAGACGCCCGCCCTCACAAAAGAGGAAATTGCAGCTATTGAAGCTGCTATGGGCAAAAAAGGCACTTATAACGAAGGTCAGGCAGTCCATACTACACCACTTCCGCGCAATGACCTGAAAGTAACCATTAAAGGAGAACCTGTTCCAATTCCATTTGGTTTCGGTGGATGGGCTTCTATCAAAAAAACCGTGGACGGAAAATCTGCTGTTTTGATGAGCGATACTGTTCTGCTGGAAGAAGAAGTGAACCCTTTGATTTCGGCAGCCCATGCCAATGGGCTTGAAATCGGCGCAATACATAACCACTTTTTCTATGAGCAGCCGCGCATTTTCTACATGCACCTGCACGGTATGGGAACGCCGGAAGAACTGGCCAAAAAGTTTGCGGCAACCATCAAAGATGCCAAAATTTCACCAACCAATCAGCCCGCACCGTCTGCACCGCCGACCACTACTGGAAAAGAATTGTTTGACCTGCCTGCATTGGATGGTATCGTCAAATACACCGGAACAGTGAATGGCCCGACCTACAAGTACACGGTAGGAAGGGACGACATTACCGTAATGGCCATGGGCGCCGAAATGACTGCCGCTATTGGGTTAAACTCCTGGGCAAGTTTTGCAGGCAACAAGGACAGCGCCCATGTTGCCGGGGATATTGCCATGCTTGAAGAAGAAGTAAACGCCGTCATTAAAGTATTACGCTCTAATAACCTGGAAGTGGTAGCGCTTCACAACCATATGTTCGGCGAAAATCCAAGGATCATTTTCCTGCATTACTATGGCCGAGGCCCGGCTACAACGCTTGCGAAAGGTTTCAGGGCAGCGCTGGATGTACTTGGAAAGCCTGTTAAAGCGGCGCATTCAACGCACTAGGAAATGGACTGAAAATGAAAGACATATATGGAAACCGTAACCCAAACACAAACAACGAAATACAGTCTGGCGGAGCTGACCAAATATTTTCTTAAACTCGGCACAGTTGGCTTTGGCGGCCCGGTTGCCCTGATCGGCTATATGCACCGCGATCTGGTGGAAGACAAAAAATGGATCTCAGAGGATGAATATCGCGAAGGCCTCGCGCTTGCGCAGCTTGCCCCAGGCCCTTTGGCGGCCCAACTCGGTATATATCTTGGCTACGTGCATTATGGTGTTTGGGGCGCTACGCTCACAGGACTAGCCTTTGTATTACCGTCCTTTTTGATGGTTGTTTTGCTGGGTATGGCATACAAAGTATACGGCGGGCTTCCCTGGATGCAATCTGTATTCTATGGTGTGGGCGCTGCCGTTATTGGCATTATCACATTGAGCTGTTATAAGCTGACGCTCAAATCGATCAGTAAAATTGAACCGCAGGCAATTAAAAGCAGGTGGTTATTATGGCTGTTCTTTTTGACGATGGCGGTTGTTACCGCAATCACTCAAAGGGAGGAAGTGTGGCTTTTTATCCTCCTTGGATTCATTTATATGGTCGTAAAAGCACCGCCAAAATGGTTACAAAAAAGAGAAACGTCACTATCCGTTATTCTTCTGGCAGGTACGGGCTTCTGGCAATATGAGCCCGGTGAGCTTGTCAAATTAGGGCTCTTTTTCACAGAGGCCGGGGCATTTGTATTCGGGAGCGGGCTGGCAATCATCCCGTTTTTGCAGGCAGGTGTTGTAGGTGAAATGGGTTGGCTCAATGAGCAGCAGTTCCTGGATTCTGTCGCTGTCGCCATGATCACGCCCGGCCCGGTGGTCATCACAGTAGGCTTTATTGGTTTTCTGGTCTCTGGATTTGCCGGAGCGGCGGTCGCGGCGTTGGGCGTTTTTCTTCCTTGCTTTGTTCTCACTGTTTTACCTGCGCCATACTTTAAAAAGATCTCCAAAAACACGAGTATCAAAGCATTTGTGGACGGGATCACAGCGGCGGTAGTCGGCGCCCTGGTAGGATCGGTATTCGTCATTGCGACCCGCTCGATCGTCGATGTGGCGTCTGCTGTTATAGCCCTGGTAACCATCCTTTCACTGATTTATATCAAGAAATTACAAGAGCCTTACATCATTTTAGCGGCAGCCATTGTTGGATTTTGCATCAAATCATATTTATAAAATACCTCCCTGTTTTTAAGGGAAGTGAAAGTTGCTGCTATACTTGCGAGTAGGGGATATCAATTTAGCCGGTACTTGTACAAGTCTACTGCCGTCAGTTGTAAATCCCGTTCAAGTTCGCCAAATGTATCTGTGGCAGCATACAGGTATGTCGTTTCCAGTACGTATTCAATGGCGGTAATCTGCGATAATTTCAAAGCCGCGTCCAGTAGCGGCAACGTTCCTAGGCCGGTAAGCGAAACGCGGTACTGGTCTAGGGCCTGCTTTTGCACCTCGTACTGCTCATAAAGCTGCACAATGGACGAATAATGTTCGCTACGCTCTGCCTCCAAACGGGACGTGCTGAAAAGTTGGTTGGCCTGCGCAAGCTTTACTGTATTGGCCTGTTGCCACAAAGGGACAGACAATCCAAAGTGAAAACCCTGGTAACGCTGCCCTAAAATACTCTGGTAATGGTAACCCACCTGAAATTTGGGCAGCGTCAGCGAGCGGCTGAGTGCAAGTTGCGCCTGATCGATCCCGATTTGCTGTTTCAAAGAAAGAAGGCCCGGATCGGCAGCTTCAATAAGGCTGTCCAAAACAGGCAGAGTCGCCAGCTCTGGAAGCTCGGGATATACCGTATCAGGCAACTGCACGGCGTTTCCGCCATTTAACTCGGCCAGTTTTTGGAGCTGCTGACGAAGCAGGCTGCCATTGAGCCGCAACTGGTTTTCAGCGTCCAGCTTTTGCAGACGGGCTTTATTTAAATCCAGTACTGTGGCTGCGCTCAATTTGAGCTTTTCTGAAATATCATCTACTAAACGCTGCGCCCTTTCGGCCCTTTTGGTCAGCTCAATCCTTCTTTTGTTGTGATAAATGATTTGAATGCACACCTTTTTTGCATCACCTAAAATAGACTGACGCACCATACTGGTATTGGTTTCACTTTGTGACGTTACCTGCCTGGCGACCTTGCGCTTATGGCCGTAGGCAGTTGGAAAGTCCAACTGCTGGGTTATGCTGAATTCCTGCTGCACACCCGCGCCATTGGGGCGTCCGGGAAGGCGATCGTATTCAACAAATGGGTTGTCAGGGTTGAGCCCCGTCCTGCTTTCAATTTTGCGCGCGGCTTCATAGTCTCGCTGCGCCAGGATGGTCTTGTTGTTTTGCTTGACAGATTGCAGGACCGTTTCAATACTGCCCTGGGCGGCTGCCACCAGCGACGCGGTCGAAAAAATGCTAATCAGCACAAAGGAACTTAATGGTTTCATAGCGGTCTATATTATGGAAGACTTTGAAATTTGGCGTTTCCTTACCATCAGGTACACCACCGGCACAATAAAGAGGTTTAAAAGCGTCGAGCTTAAAAGCCCGCCCAAAATCACTTTGGCCATGGGGCTCTGGATTTCATTTCCAGGCTCGCCTCCTGCTAGCGCCAATGGGATCAGCGCGAGCCCGGCTGTCAAAGCCGTCATCAGGATTGGGCTTAGCCTGTCCACTGACCCGGCAATGATGGTGTCGTGCAGATTATGGCCTTGGGACTCGAGTGTCCTGTAATGCGAGACCAGAAGAATGCCGTTCCGTGTTGCGATCCCAAAGAGCGTAATAAAGCCAATCAATGCAGGTATGCTGATCACACTGCCACTTAATGCCAAACTGATCACGCCTCCGATCAACGCCAGCGGCAGGTTCAGAAGAATAATTCCGGCTAGCGACGCCTGTCTGAATTCAGATAACAACAGCATAAAAATGATCAAAAGGGAAAGCAGGGAAGCAATGCCAATGGTGGCCGATGCGGCGGCTTCACTTTCGAACTGGCCACCATATTCAAGGCGGTAGCCTTCCGGGAGCTTGACATTGGAATTGATTGCTTTCTGCACGTCTTCGACCACACTGCGAAGATCGCGGCCTGCGACATTGGCGGAAACAACAACCCTGCGCTGCACATTTTCACGGTTGATCGTATTAGGGCCGCTGGTTGACACTACTTTTGCCACCATCCCTAATGGCACTTTTTGCCTGCCAGCTCCGTCAATAGTCACATTTTGCAAAGCCTCTATTTTTGCCCGGCTCTCTTCATTAAAACGGACGATCAGGTCGTAGCTGCGGTTTTCTTCAAACACGTCTCCGACCTTCTCCCCAGCGAAAGCGACATCAACAAATTCGGTGAATTCACCCATGGTGATCCCGTACCGGGCGAGCATTTGCCGGTCAGGCTTGATCTGGATTTGCGGGATATCGACTTGCTGCTCGATGCTCAGATCCACAAGCCCCGGCGTGGTTTCAATGGCTGTTTTTATCTCTTTCGAGATGCTATAAAGACGTGGCAAATCTGTCCCAAAGACCTTAATCGCCACGTTTGCCCTTGTTCCTGAAAGCATGTGATCAATGCGGTGACCAAGCGGTTGCCCGATCGTAATATTGACACCGGAGATTGTCGCCAGCTTTTCTCTGACATCGGCCATAAATGCTTCACGAGTCCGTTCTTTCAATACAAAAGGCGCATCAATTTCAGCTGCATTGACACCTTGTGCATGCTCATCCAACTCAGCCCTGCCCGTTCGTCGGGTCGTAATGCTGATCTCCGGCACGGTTAACAGGGTTTTCTCAACCAATGAACCGATCTTATTGGACTCTTCCAGAGAAATTCCAGGCAGACTCACGGCGCTGACAACCAAAGATCCTTCATTGAATTCGGGCAAAAAGCTTCGTCCCATTGTCGAAACCAATAGTAGGGCTCCTATCAGCAGCAAGGCACTGAAACTTAACAGGACTTTCCCATAAGGCAGGCTGCGGTCAAGCGCTTTCTGGTACCACCGGTTCAGGTGCTGCACCAGCCAGGAATCGTGTGATTGCCGTTGGAGCATTTTCTCTGAGGTCAGTAAGTAGCTGCACAAAACAGGGGTAACTGTTAAGGCAATAAAGAGCGAAGCCAATAGCGAAACAACAAACGAGACGCCCAGCGGCATCAGCAATTTACCTTCCATCCCGCCCAGGAAAAACAAGGGAAGGAATGCTGCAATAATGATAAATGTAGCAGAGATGACCGATGCACGGATTTCGACGGAAGCGTGATAAATCACATCGATAACCGGTGTTCTTTGTGCAACCGGCAAGCGGGCATTTTCCCGGAGTCTGCGGTAAACATTTTCAACGTCAATAATGGCATCATCTACCAGGTCCCCTACCGCAATCGCCATTCCGCCCAGCGTCATCGTATTGATTGAAAATCCCAGCCAGCGCAGCGTAATGACGGAAACAAGAAGAGAAAGAGGGAGGGCGACCAGAGACACGACCGTGATCCGGACATTCATCAGAAATAGCAAAAGGATGATCACCACGAATATGGCACCCTCCAAAAGTGTCCGCTGGATGTTGTCGATCGATGCGGTAATGAAATCGGCTTGCCGGAAAATCCTGGTGTTGATTTCCACATCAGAAGGAAGGTTCTTTTTCAGATCCCGGATCGCCGAATCTATGTGCGCGGTCAGCTCCAAAGTGTTGGTGTTGGGCTGTTTCATCACAGTCATGATAATGGCAGGCTCGCCTTTCAATGATCCCGAACCAATCTTGGGAGCGGCCCCGACCGTAACATCACCGACATCGGACAAAATCACCGGAAGGCCTTGGCTAGTCTTAACAACACCGCTTGCGAGTTGTATTGTATCATTAGTCCTGCCCATCCCGCGCACCAGGTATTCATTATTGTATTGGGAAAGAAACCCCCCTGCTGCATTACGGTTTGCATTCGTTGCCGCATTCATTACCTCGCTCAGGCTTACCTGGCGGCTTTTCATTTTCAACGGGTCCAAAAGTATTTGATACTGCTTATAGTCGCCGCCAATGATCACTACCTGGGAAACGCCCCCTGTCGCAAGCAGCCTGGGGCGCAGTGTCCAGTCGGCCAGAGAACGCAGCTCCATAGCAGATGTCCTTTTTGCTGTCAGGCCAATGAGCATGATCTCGCCCATGATAGATGATTGGGGCGCAAGTGTTGGCGCGCCTGTCCCTTGCGGCAGCTGGTTAGCAACGGTTTGAAGCTTTTCATTGACTATTTGCCTGGCGCGGAAAATATCCGTACCCCAATTGAACTCGACCCATACAATCGAGATCCCGGCTGATGATGAGGACCGTACGCGCCGGACGCTCGTAGCACCATTAACCGACGTTTCAATCGGGAAAGTGACCAGCCGCTCGACTTCTTCCGGGGCCATACCATGTGCTTCGGTGAGCACTGCGACGGTTGGTGCCGTCAGGTCCGGGAACACATCCACCTCGGTAGTGATAGCCGTATACCACCCACCGACCAGCAGCAGAAAAGCACCGACCAAGACACCAAACCGATTTTGCAGCGCTGTAAGAATTATTTTGTTCAGCATAATAGCTTGGGCTTAATGTTCGTGACCATGGGCTGGCAGGGCCCCAGAAAGTGATGATAACCGGATCTGATAACCGCCTTTGGTCACAACCCGCTCACCGGGCTGGACACCCGAAAGGATCTGGACTTTTTCACCGTCCCGCTTGCCGGTCTTCACCTCACGCTTTTGAAAAGATTCCCCTGCCGTTTGCACATAGACATAGAAATTGCCTTGCTCTTCAATGAGTGCAGATTCTTTGATAACCAACGCAGATGTGGTAGGCTGTGTTTTCAGCCAAACATTGACAAAGGTGCCTGGTACAAGCTCTCCAATATTGTTAACCTGCACCATCACCGGTACATAGCCCGTCTGACTGTCTGCGCTGCGCCCATAAGAAATGATCTTCGCGCCGAGCTGCTCGCCTGTGAAAGTCTTATCACTATAAGGAATGCGGATAGATGCAGACCGGATTTGGCTGACAAGGGACAGATCTTTTTGGGAGACATCGGCCCTGATGACCAGGTTGCGGTTCCTGGTGATTGTAAACAGGGGTTGTCCCTGAGAAACATATTGGCCCGACTGTACCAGGACATTTTTAATAAAACCACTCGTAGGGGTTGAAATGGATTTGCCACCAACTTTGTAATTGGAAGACAAAGAGCTGAGCACTTTGCCAGTATTTTCAAACTCGGCCTTACTGGCTTCCACTTCGCGGCCGGTGATGAGCTGCTTGGCTATCAATTGCTGATCGCGTTCATAGGCAGCCTTAGCCCGTTCATAGTCGGTCTGCGCTTTTGCGAGCTGCACGTCCAGGTTGTTTTCTGTCAGCTGCTTTCCGTTGATGCTCAAAAGTGTTTGCCCGCTTTTAACAGCTTGCCCGGTTGCAAGGGGCCTGCTGCCAAGCTGCACAATGCCGTCAAAGGTTGCTGAAACTACCACTTCATCACCAGGTGCGGGCTGAACTTGCCCGGTGGTATAGATCACGTCAGAAAACGGTTCGGCAGTCAGGGGCTCGTTGGCAAACTCGACTTTCCAGGCCTGTTCTTTCAGATAACTGATGTCACTACTTGTGCCTGCCTCTGGCTGTGCTGCAATGGCTGTCCTCTCATCAGGATAAACCCGTACGCTGTCAATCACCAGCTGATCGGTATAGGATTTGGTTTTAATGTCAAAAACAAGCTTACCCATGCCTGCGGTGCCGGGCGTCAATGCGAGGCGGTAAATGCCAGGTGTACTGGGTTTGTCTGCCTTGTGCCTGATTCCTTTATCTGCTATAATCAGACTAACCGTGACCGAGCCTTCCGAGAGTGCCGAGAACTGCTCACCTAAAACAGTTACATGCGTTGCGAATTTGGAGGTTGAACCCATTACCAGTGGTTTAAACTCAACAAAAACCTCAGAATACTGGCTGTATAAAGTGTAAGCCAGCGGTTCTAACCCGCCCGGTCCATCATGGGGATGCCCGTGCTCCTGGGGCTCTTCTTTTCGGTTACAGCTGCTGATTAAGACAGCTGTAACCGCCAGAAATAAAATGAATTTATTCATTGCTGTTAATGGGATATTAGTGCTTGTGATCATCTGCGCCATGTGGGTGCGCATGCGGCTTTTCTTTGGAAGCACTGTCTGCGCTTGCATTCCCTGTGCTGTCACTACCAACGGTAAATTCTTCCTGGGCGGCAGTGCTATCAGCATGGTCAGCATGCGTCGAGCCGTCAGCGTGCTGATGTGTACCTTCATCATGGCTGTGTTCAGCTTCCTTTTTGTTACAGCTAAAAATCAGGCAAGAAGATATTGTCAAGAAAAAAGCGAGCTTTTTCATTTTTGAAATTCGGGAAAGGCACTTTCCGGTCAAATGAATTGACGCGTTTGGGACGGTTGCAAGCGGTTAAGCCCGGATTTTACTGTCCAATTCGTGCGAATGAAAGAATAGTTGAACAGGCATGTGCCAGGATTGGCCATGCGGAAAGGCACACTGCTGGGATCAGCAGATGAGAGAAGGAATGGGGGGAGCTCGTAGTTGCCGGAATGAAAAGTCGTTCGGCGGTGCTTTTGCGCAGGTATATTCCGGCCAGCCGGACCGGAACATTATACTTAGCGCATTAAACTGGTAGTCAGCGCTGATCAAAGCGGCTGCCTGGGAGGTTTCAATACTTAAAAACTGATCCTGAGCATGATTGAAATACGTATTGCTGGTCTGGCCAGCGCCGTGTGAGTGGGCAAACAAGCCTATTACATCGAAATCTGTCGCTTGTTCACCTTGCTGGTCATTGTGCTGATGCCCCTCATGTTGATGGGCATGTTCATGCTGCTCATGCTGCCGGTCTTGTATATGGCGGTGAGGTACAAAGTCGTGGCCTGCCAATAGAATGTAGGCAACCGCAAACAAAATCCGACCAAGTAATTTTCCAGCCATAGGATCGTAAAGATATAAATCAAATCCGATAGATCCTGCCCGGACGGAAAACGATTCCCCAGCGGTCCCCAAAACGGCCCCGTCTGGATTCGATCAGCTCGCGGTTATCCATGTACGCTTGATAACGCATGCGTTGGCTCAATGGCATGCTGGCCATATTTCATTTTAAAACGATGTACCCTTTCTCTTTTAAAGCTGCAAGAATTTCAGATTCTGATGTTTTATCGCTTTGAAAAGTAACAGCTACTGTTTTATTACGAATTCTGATCCGGTTGGGTTTGACACCGTGGATCTGCAAAATGTCCTCCCTCAGCCTATTGTGATCATAGCTGCCCGAAAGATCAAACTCAAGTTGCCTGTGGGATTTGAAGAATTCGAATTGCTGCTGGGCAATTTTCTGGTCCTGTGTTTTGAACGGTTCATAATAACCTATCAAAAGCCCGGTAAGCGTAATGGCAAGGCTTATCAGGTAAGCGATCTTTTCGGCAGCGCCGTGAAACTGGTTCTTACCAAGATAAGACCTAAGCAGTTTCACTGAAATATATGTCAGCATGACCAACTGGATAAACGTAAAAACCGATTTGTATTCCCTGAAAAAGCCAAGATAAGCAATGGAACCTGCCGTAGCAGTAACTAAGGGCAGGATACAGCACCCTATATGTAAAAAGCTAAAAAACACGGCAACGGGCACTGTGGCGGCTGATTTGGAAATCATGTTGATAAAAAATTCAAGAAGTTAACATTTTTTGTAATATTTGCAACAATGTTGCATCTAAGTGAGTTCCGAAAAAAATGAAAACAGTTATAAAATTCGCAGCGGTAATCTGGCTTACAATGACATCTGTCGGTTGTGGAGAAAATCGGAAGAGTAAAGCACTGATCAAGGCAAACGCACTACATCTCCAATCAGTTGAAATACACGAAAAACTGGAAAAAAAATTGGAAACACTGAAGGCACAGGCCATCAGTCAGAGAGATTCTGCTATGGCAATCAAAATTGATAGCCTGTCAAATTTAATCGGGTTGTGGGAGGAAGGAATTGTCGAAGTTCCAGGCTTTGCTCATGAGCATCACGACCATGATAAACATGAACATAAACCGTCACCGGAAATGACAGACGAGTCGATGCTGGAATATCAACAAAGCACAAAAGAGGCGATTCAACAAATTAGCAACGCCGTTGATCAAATAACCAATTAACTATTGATTTAGCAAGTGATGAAAACACTGATGATCATCGTGGTACGTCCCTGAATCCATTATAGAACTGCAACTCGTCAATAAACGGCAGCGTTTCAAAATGGATGCTGTTCGTCAAGTAAAGGGTCGACTGAAACTTAACCCTTCTGACATCGAGCACCTAAACTACATCTTAACGGATGCCGAGGTTGTCGACCAGGAACGGCATACTTGATCTTTTCCCCTTCTTCTGAAAGGCAAAAAAAAAATTGAAATTGTTTTTGCAACATTGTTGTATTTGTTCAATATTTGCAACATCGTTGCATTTTCAATACAATTTCTTGTCTAGGAAAGTGAGCTTGTGAGGCAACTTTGTCCATCATCATTGTCAATTCTCCCCTTATGATCCACATTGTTTACTCATTCAAGAGTCAGTTGTCTAACATACTCATCGTTTTCTCCTTGTTACTCAGCCTGACTGCCCACGCTCAAATACAAGCAACAGGCTTTCTGGCAGGGCAGCTGACTGATGACAGAAATGCTCCCATAGGAGGCGTCATTGTGTTTACGGAGGATGGGCGATTTTCTGCAACTGCAGATTCCACGGGTCATTATCAGATCACTTTACCGATCGGCAAATTCAAGGTTGTATTCTCACATTTGGGTTATGGTAAAATTCACCAGACATTCACCATTTCAGAAAGCAAGGTTACTAACGGCTCGGTCCGGTTGACCCGGCAAGGGAACCTGCTCGATGACATCACCGTAACCGGATCAGCTATGCCGGCTGAGCTCAGAACGATTGCGTCCAGCATTTCCATTCTTAAATCGACTGATCCTGAGATGAAACAGATCCAGACGATTGATGATGCGTTAAACTTCATTCCAGGACTTTCGGTCGGCCGGAGCCGTGGACTTACCACAACCGGTACGCATACTTCTGTCACCTTGCGTGGAACAGGCGCATCCAACCGCACGCTGATCCTTAAAGATGGCGTGCCTATAAACGATGCGTATACGGGGGGCGTTTCAGAATGGAATTCAACTGCCACCGGAAGTATCTCAAGAATTGAGGTGGTAAGAGGGCCAGGTTCTTCTATCTATGGGTCGAACTCCATGGGCGGAACCATTAACATTGTCACGGAAACCCCCACACAGAGCCCTACCCTGGGTATGGACGTGCGCTATGGCTCGATGAATACGTTCCAGGCAGGTGCTAAGGCCGGGAAAGTCCTTAAAAACGGTTTCGGTATCATTGCCTTTGCAGAATACAAAAAGACCGATGGATACAAATACATGGCCGATAGCTTGTGGAAAGACTATTTTCAAAAGCCAGCCATGGAGCTTCTGAATGTTAATGCAAAGATTTCCTATCAGATCAATCCGAACTCAAAATTGGAAGCGATCATGGACTATCACTTGCAGAAACCGGTATCAGGCACCACAATCATTTATGACGATAAGTCTACGACCAATAACTATCTGCTGAGATACACCGGCAAAAACAGCGCATTCAATTACAGCGCAACAGCGTATTACAATAACAATGACAGGACTTCGACAGCCCTTAAATGGAACAGCAAGGAAAATCAGTTTAATACACCGTACTATGTGTCAACAGTGCCCATTGACATCTATGGATTCATTGGAAAAATAAACAAAAACATTAAAAATCACTCGGTGACAGTCGGTGCCGATATCCGCCTGACCCGATCGGTCTCTGAAAAGTCCTATGGAGCTCAGGGGAGCCAGAATTTTTCGGGCAATCAGAATTTCACATCCTTTTTTATCAACGACGATGTGGCCATTGGTTCATCTATTAACCTGAATGCCGGGCTGCGCTACGATAACTGGCAAAACGTTAAGGGTAAGTTTTTTGATAACATGACCGGGAAAGACATTACAATTGATTATGCAAAGGCGTCTTCCAACGTAGTGTCACCCAAAATAGGGCTTGTTTACCGCGCAACTGAACAGATCCGTTTCCGGTCGCAGTATGCCATGGGTTTTAAAGCACCCAATATTTATTACCTGTATAATTCCGCACCCCTGGGAAGCTCTTTCCGCCTGGGCAATCCCAATCTGAAACCCGAGCGCATGGTGTATTCCGTTGATCTGGGTGCCGATTTTTATGTAAATAACAACCTGGAAATATCCGCTACTTACTATGCTTCTCAATATAAGGATTTCAACGAAAGTGTACTGATTCCTGCCAGCGATGTTCCTTCTTACTTTGACCCCGCCGGGCTTCCGGTAAGACAGTACATCAACATAGGTAAAGTCAAACTAACCGGGCTCGAAACATCCCTCCGATATAAGTTAAATCCTCATTTCACACTGATCGGAAGCTATTTCTATAACAAGTCTAAAATTCTAGAATATCAGTCCAATCCTTCCTATGAGGGTAAGGAAATGGACAGCAATCCGCATCACACTACGAGCGGAGGATTGGCCTACGATAATCCCAAAATCATTAATGTAAGCCTGTGGGCAAGGCATACCAGTAAAAGCTTCGGCGATCTGGAAAACTCCGAAAATCTTGTCATGGACCCCATCACCGTCGTGGGCCTGAAAGTTTCAAAACAGATTGGCAAATTCGCTGTGACAGCCAATGTGCTCAACCTGCTTGACAAACTGTATTATGGAAGCTACACTTCCGCTACCAGTTACTATTATGCACCACGGCGGTCAGTGAATCTGGGGCTTTCTTATTCTCTAAAATAGAAGCGATGAAAAACCAGCTGCTTTTAGCGGCTTGTACAGGACAAGCCGTTTACATTTTAACGTATCTGTCGGCCAAGCGCCTAAAAGGTACCGGTGTTTACCTTGATTTAAAAGCCTGTGCAATTACGTTTGGGCTCGTTATGGCCGGAGCAGTTTTGCCAGCATGGTTCAATGTGAGTTCAATCAACGGCTACGGGCCAGCCTTTGCATTACTGTTTGCCCTGTTGGCCGTGGCCTATTTCTACCATTTTGAATCCGGACGGCAAGCGCACACAAGCAGTTGGCTGGCGGGATTATGGATGCTTTTAGTGGTTTGCTTTGAGGTTTTGCTCCCGCTTTTCCACTCTAACTATATTGTCTATTTCGCAAGTATGACTGTCGGCTTGCTGGTCGGCACGGGCCTATATTTTTCCGTTGGTTTTCTCAAAGAAGAAAAGGTGGTTTACGGGCAGAATACTGCAGTGCTATTGGCAGGCTACTGTGTTTATCTGCTTATGGACACCTCTTGGGCTAAAAGTCCTGAAACAGCAAATGCAGGCGAGTTATCCCCTCAAAACGTACTATGGTTTGGGTGGACTGCACTGGTCCTTCTGCTCCTTTCATTCTTAACAGGTCTATTTCTTATCAATAAAAACAAAACCTCATGCTGAATTATCTGGAATCATTTCTGTACCTGATTTCTACCGCGCTGGCTTATCCGGTTGTCATCGGACTGGCCGGCATGATCCTGTGGACGGTCGTATCACTGGGCGCTTTCGTACGGGAGCTATATGAGCGCAGAAAAAACATACACAATGCTACTGATCTTTTTAAGATGCGGTATGCACAGCAAATTCAGGACGCTCTTGATGACGCGGACTATGCGGATCTCTGGCTGACGCGCCTGATACGCAACTGGGAAAAAACACAAATCAACAAACTGGACCGTGTGCGTTTTATGATCAAAACCGGGCCTTCGCTCGGTTTGATCGGCACATTGATCCCGATGGGGATTTCGCTGGCATCACTTTCCGAAGGTAATCTAATGGCAATGTCAGCCAATATGGTCACCGCCTTTACTTCTACTATTGTTGGTATCGCCTGTGGTGTTGCAGCCTATCTGATCAGTATGCAAAAAGAAAAATGGTTGAAGTCGGATTTTCTTGAATGTGAAGTTTATCTGGAAGTGCTGCTGCGCGATCTGGAAAAACAAAAAATGTCCTTAACTGTCTGAACAGGCGTTTCACCCACTTTAACAGTTTAAAATGAAACTACTTAATAAATCGCGTATCTCCGCTTCGGATGAACCTCTTGAAGACCCGATCAGCGGTGTTGCCAATCTCTTTGACGTCAGTGTTGTCTTTATTGTTGCCATGATTTTCGCACTCGTTTCAGCACTGAACATGCTTGACCTGATAGACCCCTCTTCCAATGTCACTTTCACGAAACAATCTGCAAATGGTGAAATTGAAATTGTGGAAAAGAAAGGGAAAGAAATAAAAGTCAAAAAAATCACCAAAGATCAGTCCTCCGGGAAGGGTGAACGGCTGGGCACAGCTTACAAACTGGAAAACGGCCAGGTCATTTATGTGCCTGAATAGCAGACCCTGGAACTGAATTTTATACCTATCCCCATTTTCATGAAGGCTTTTCTTTTACCGCTCACGCTGTTTTTGTTCTCCTGGTTGCCATTGTCTGCTCAGCTGCGTATCAGTCTGGTTTTGTCCGACAATTACACCAAGACAGGCTATGATGTTACAGAAAAGCTAAAGAATGCAATTCCAGACTTTTCTAATCAATGCCAGATCCGGATTTTTCCACAGGAGGGTTTTCACGATACAGACTTGGCATTTCTGGAAAATTCCAATCTCATCTTTGTCTATGTGCATAATGGCACCGTTTTCGAACAAGCCAAACCGCAGCTGCTGTCGGCGATCAGGAAAGGCGCAAAAGTATATGCGCTTGGTGGTACGCCAGCCGAAGATGTCTATAAGTCAATGGGTGTGCTTTTTAACGCTTCGGTACTCAAATATTTTGAAGAAAGTAGTCCGGAGAACATCAAAAACATGATCCTGTCACGTCTGGACAAGGACTTTTCTCTTAAATTTCCTTTCCGTGAAGTAATCAAATATGCCGATGCCGGCATTTATTCCCTGGCCAAAGACAGCATTTTCACTGATACAGACCAGTTTCGCAAGCATTACAAAAACTACCGGCCAGGCAGGCCTTGGGTAGGGTTTTATGTTTTTCGATACGAAATCCTTACCGGTCAGCACCAGTATCTGGACACGCACATTCATCACCTGGAAAACGCGGGTTTCAATGTCATGCCCTTTTATGGATTTCCGCTGAGCAGCTCTCTTCAAAAATTCTGCATGGACTCGCTCGGAAAAGCAACCATCAACTTTCTGGTGTCTGCTTCTTCACTACCTGGTTCATCCCCCGAGGATTTGGGGCTGGCATTTCAAAAGCTGGGTGTTCCCGTTTTGAGCGCGATCCAGCTTGACCAGTCAAGAGAAGCATGGGAGAAGTCGCCCGTTGGTCTGAGCATTTTTAACAGGACGATGAGTCTGACCCGCCCTGAAATGACAGGTCAGATACAGCCAACGGTAACGACCAGTCAGGAAAACAAAACTTATCCCGGTGGAATTCAAGTCAGCGAAAAAGTGGCAATCGAAAACCGTGTGCAGCGTCTGGTCGACCGCATTACTTCCTGGGAGCGCCTTCAAAAGAAAGCCAACAGTGAGAAAAAGGTGGCACTAATCTATTACAGCAACCCTCCGGGCAAGGAAAACATCGGGGCCAGTTATCTGAACGTACTGCCTCAAAGCATGCAAAATATCCTCCATAGGATGCACAGCGAGGGATATGACCTTGGCGCGGGCGGTTTGCCCGACAGCAACCGCATTTACGATGATGTGATGGGACATGGTCGTAATATAGGAAACTGGGCACCGGCTGAAATAGACAAACTCGTCAGGGAAGGTGATCCGGTTTTACTACCGGTCAGTGAATACAAGGACTGGTTTGAGAAATTAAGCCCCAGGTTCAGAAACGAAGTCCTGAAAAAATGGGGCGAGCCCGATACGGCCAGGATCATGACCTGGAAAAATCCGGCTGGTGAAACTTTCCTTGTACTTCCTGCGGTCTGGTATGGGAAAATACTGCTTACCCCCCAGCCTGCCAGGGGTTGGGACCAGGATATTGCCAAAGCATATCATGATGTAACGCTTCCGCCACACCATCAATACATTGCTTTCTATTTATGGCTTCAGAAAAAATTCCGTGCAGACGCTATCATCAATCTGGGCACCCATGGTACACATGAATGGCTCTCGGGAAAAGAGGCCGGTCTGAACGATGACGATGCGCCGGAAGCTTTAATCGGTGACCTGATCAATATTTATCCTTACATCGTAGACGATGTTGGGGAAGGATTGCAGGCTAAAAGAAGAGGTATGGCTATTATTATAGACCATCTTACGCCACCATTCGACAAGGCAGGACTTAACCCTGAACTCAAAGAACTGGCTGGGCTCATCAACGATTATACTTCTGCAAGCGAGAAAAGCCAGGCCCTGGCGCAGTCCAGACTGACAGAAATAAAAAAGCTTTCTTCGAAAATGGGGTTGCAAAAAGATCTGGGGATCTCGGAGGCTTTTACACATGACGAAATAGAAAAACTCGAACATTATATCCGCGAAATCGGGGAAAAACAAACCCCGTTTGGGATGCATACTTTTGGCAAATCACCTTCGGCCGAAAACGCCGCACGTACAGCCGAAGCTATTGTGGACCGACAAAAAGACTTGTCAGTTCAGCAGCGTGAACAACAGATCACCGATCTGACAGATAAGTTACTGGTCAGTGGCCCCAGCGAATTGAATGCGCTCATGGATGCCCTTAACGGCAAATACATACGTGCCGGTCAGGGAAATGATCCGCTACGAAACCCGCAGTCGCTTCCTACCGGTAAAAATTTCTTTGCATTTGATCCATCCAAAGTACCTTCCAAAGAAACCTATAAAACGGGAAGTGATCTGGCCGAGCAACTGATTGACCAATACAAAAAAAACCATAATGGTGCGTTTCCTGACAAGGTGACCATGAACCTGTGGTCCACTGAAACAATCCGCCATGAAGGAATGATGGAATCACAGATCCTGGGTTTAATGGGTATCCGTCCCCAGTATGATGCGTTCGGACGGGTAAAAGGCGTTGAAGCGATTCCCCGGACAGAACTCAAAAGGCCCAGGGCAGATGTAGCGATGGTTCCTTCCGGTCTTTACCGGGATATGTTTCCGAATCTGATGCAGCTGCTTGATCAGGCTGTCAATCTTGCCAAAGCGATGGATGAGCCCGACAATTATATTCGCCAGCATATTCAGACGGCACAGCAGATGCTTGTCCAGGGAGGTATCAAAGATGAAAAACTTGCGGAGCGCCTGGCTTCCGTCAGGATGTTTTCTGTTCCCAGCGGTGCCTATGGAACAGGGATTGAAAATGTGGTGGAAGCGTCTTCGACCTGGGATAAGGAAAGCCAGGTGGTTGACGTATATTTTAACCGTATGAGTCATTTGTACGGTCAGGGATTTTGGGGAGACAAACCGGAAACAGCAGACTCTACCCTTTCAAAGGGTTTTAGCATTCAACTTCTGAAAAGCTCTCTATCCGGGACTAAAACCGTAGTCCACAGCCGGTCTTCGAATGTTTATGGTGCCCTGGACAATGATGATTTCTACCAGTACCTGGGCGCAACGGCTATGGCAGTCAGGTCTGTGGATGGCAAAACGCCTGACGTGACAGTGACAAACCTTGCTGACCCAAATCAGATGGGACAGGAGTCACTGGATAAATACATCGGAAGGGAAATGAAAACCCGCTATTTGAATCCCAAGTGGATCAATGAAATGCTCGATGAAGGTTATTCGGGCGCCAGGATGATCAACAAAGTAGTGGCGCATCTTTGGGGATGGCAAGTTACCGTGCCAGAAGCGATCGACGAAAACAAGTGGCAACAGATGTATGATACCTATGTTGAAGATCAGTACGGACTGGAAATTAAAAAGAAGTTCCGCGATGCCAAAAATATGTATGCTTACCAGACAACACTTTCGCGAATGCTGGAAGTGGTCAGAAAAGACTACTGGCACCCGGATGAAAAAGTAACCCGGAAACTAATCAGCGAATATATGAGTACCGTAGCGGAAACAGGCCTTTCGTGCAACAGTAATGTGTGTGATAACAGTAGCCTCACTAGTTTCATTTCCGATAAGATGCAGAATATTCAGGGAATCACGGCAACTCAGTTTCAATCCTACAATCAGCAACTGGCTGCTATTCACAGCACCGGACCCGGCACCACAGGTGGTTCCAAGCCACCGGCTGCTGCACAGCAGGCTGCTTCAAAACCGGCTTCTCAGCCTTCTGTAAACTCTAAAAATGAACAACAGCCTGTGCAGGAAACAGTAAGGCGGGATCCATCGGAAGTTAGCGGTTATAAAATTGAAGAAGTAAAAAAAGAAAAGCCAGCAACGCACAAGGAAAGCAATCCTGCTAAGCCTTCAGAAACGAGGCTATTCTGGATGGTTGCACTGATCACATTATCGTTTCTTGCAGGAAAACAATGGAAAATTTAATGTTAATCAAGAGAAATGCAGCGGCTCTACTTGATTAGGGGAAATCCCATATTTCTTCTTGAAGACAAATGAAAAATGGGACAGGTCTTCAAATCCCACTTCAAGATAAACCTCAGTCGATTTTTTTCTATTTTCCGACAATTGGTAATAAGCTAGTTCAAGTCTTTTATCTGTTAGCCATTTTTGAGGAGGCGTGTTGAAACATTTCTTAAAATCCCTGTTAAATGTTGATAAACTACGTCCCGTTAAGTAGCTCAATCTCTCTAATGATATATTGAACATGAAATTTCGCTGCATAAAACCGACCAGATCAATTTTACCCGGCGCGTCGAAATTTGCCAGTACGCTATCAACACCAGGATCAATTACCCGCAGGATACTTATGGCTTCCGTTATTTTTAACGAGGCGAGGCTTTCAGGAAATTCCCCTTCCACATCGAAATAAGGCATTAATGATGCCAAGCAACTTTCCAGTAACGGGTGATTGCTGAAACTATATATTTTTTGTTCGGGTTGCGCCCTTCTCTTAACGTCTACGTTTTCATAGAATTTCTTCAACCGCTCCAATGACAAATGCATAACCACTGTTCTATGCGGTAAGCCATTTTTGGGATAATTGACTACGGTCGCCAATTGATTTCTTGGGATCAGGAAAATGTCGCCGGTTTTAAAATTAAAACTGGTATCCCATTGGATAATTTTTGTTTCACCGGAAATAAACCAAACCAGCATATGATCATCAAACATCAGATCTGATTTAGACAACTTGTCCTCATAACAGGAAAGCTTGATCTCTTTGGTTAGATACCTGGATATATGT
This sequence comes from Dyadobacter sp. MSC1_007, assembly GCF_023667495.1. GTDB lineage: Bacteria > Bacteroidota > Bacteroidia > Cytophagales > Spirosomataceae > Dyadobacter. Next base: position 372,203 of record NZ_JAMOZL010000005.1, on the reverse strand, counting down.
TCCATTTTGACAAAATAACTGACGCATGCCGGATTATAAAGTTAAAGATGTTCTAGCTGACCTCGAAGGCAATACCTGTCATTTCTTCGCTGAGGTCCCAAAGCTTTTTTGCATTCCCTTCATCAAGTGAATAGAGCTGCACGCCGCGTGTTCCGAGGCCATTATCTTGTCCAAAGTTCCCAAGGTCCAATTCTGCAATGTCCCCATCTTCACAATATACCCCGCCGATGTTATCGAGGAGCGGACTGGTCGCGCACCATATTGTGGTCGCCGCACCTTGAGGAATGGTTTTCAGGCCAGCAAGGATTTCCGGGCGCATATTGCCATTCTCGTCAAAGAAGCCCATCTGTTTGAACAGTTCCACATCCGCATCTCTGCCTAGCTCCGTGCCCGCGATTGAGCCCGGATGTAATGAGTATGCCCTCACATTAAATGCTTTGGCGCGATTGTCCAATTCAAGGGCAAACAGATTACTGGCCGTTTTTGATTGTCCATAGCCCAGAAGTGTTTGGTATTCCCTATGCTCGAAATTAGGATCATCGAAATTGAAGGGGGCCATCTGATGGCCGTATGAGGAGACGTTGACCACTCTTGCACCATTTGCTTTTTTTAGTGCAGGCCACAATCGAGCCACAAGCTGGTACTGTCCCAAATAATTGGTCGCCAACTGCGATTCGATCCCACGGCTATCCCTTTGCAGCGGCACCCACATAATGCCGGCATTGTTAATGAGCAGATGAAGAGGCCTTTCCGAAGTAAGAAACCTTTCGGCAAAAGCATCAATAGTGCCAGGCTGGATCAGGTCCATTGCCTCAATTTCTACGTTCGGAACGCCTTCCAGATTTCTTTTTGCTTTTTCAATATCCCTTGCTGCTACGATCACCGTTGCGCCTGCGGCTGCGAGTACTCTGGTAGTTTCCAGGCCGATGCCTGCATTACCGCCTGTTACGATTGCAATTTTCCCAGTCAGGTCGATGCCTTTGATAACCTCACTTGCTGTTGATGCTGCGTTAAATCCTGATCCGATTGGATATTGTAACGCTCCTTGATAATTGTTCTTCTCCATTTGTTTGCTGTTTTGTTCCTGATTCAAATGACATTACAAATGTAGGTGGGCGCAGGGCGCTCGACTTTGTTGAGCATGTCAACTTGTTTTGTTGAGCATGTCAATTTATTTGTAGTATGTCATGTATCTCACAAACAGCGATGTGGAGATCGGGGCTTTAAGACCACCAGAATAACTTAATCGACTTTGCGAAAGGGCAACAATATTGTCGAGCCGAGCACCGGATGGTGCAAGGCCCGACTGCGCTGCTATTCATTAACTTTGGCAAAAAACTTCCTTCTCGATGCTTCCGGTGTATTACCAAAACTGGCTTTCCACCAATCGTCCGTCCTCAACGGTTTAGGTGGCTGATCGGGCTCTCTAAATTTCAAGGATTCCCTGAATGAGAAATGTTTAAACAACCTCATGAATTCTCCCAGGTAAATATCCGCAACCCGGGTATTGCCCCTGACGATGACCATGTTCTCATCATTCTTGTCTGTTGATGCTGCACTAAAATTTGCAGATCCGGCTATGACAATCGGGTCATTCCCAAGCGGGTCGATCAGCATAAATTTATTGTGAATAAAATTTACGTTCACATTAAACCCCGTCAACTTTTCCTTTACCCAGCCATCAAATTTGTTTGTTGTGATGAAATTTCCAATGGAGAACACATTTTCAGGCATATTTCTTAGAATCTGGATTTGCGCCTCTTCAGCCTTCTTTTTTTGCTCTTCCGTTTTTTTGAAGGTCCGAGTAGCTTTTTCCATTAGAGCAAGCCGAAATGGTGCCCTGCTATTTTTATAAACGTCCTGGAAAACTTTATTCATACCAAAGGCAAAAGTCATTAGTAAGCCATCCTTTGCATTCATGGCCAGATTCGAATACAGATCTAAAACCGCCAAATTTGTCCTTGGGCTAAAAATCACCGAAGTTCCGGTCGGCACCGGAAACACCGGCAGAGGTGAAATTTCTTCCGTCTTTGCTTTAATCGCATCATTTTCAGGATCAAGCTGTAGCTCGGTCCAATATTTCAGAAATGAGGCCGCAATGTTGGAATCTTCTATCACATGGGCCACATTGGAGTGACCATAGATCCCCCCTTCCGAAAAGTTTGTACCTCCCGTCCAAACGGACACGGGAACATCATTATCTAGTTTGACTATGAATTTATTGTGTGATATAGCAGACCGCCCCTTCTTACGCGGAGTACAGAGGTCAGCAATTCCGGCTGCGCTTATTGCTTCACGGTTCTTAATTCCCGGTTTATCCTTTCTCTCATCAAAAACAATTTGTATATCTACTCCCCTTTGTGACGTTTTTTTCAAAAGCTCTAAAAAAGGCGTAAATGCGAATTCATAGGCTGCAATTCTCAGACTGTGCCGTTGCGGAACACAGGATTCGATATAATCCGTTAATGCCTCATATAACCCCCGCGACAACCATTCGAAAGCACTTGATTGAGGTACTACATCATCGGGTACCAGATTTCCGAACCTCCTGACATATTCCTGAGATGCCGCCGTTCCCCGGTTGAAATAAACATCATGATCTCCTCCCTGCGGGCTTTCTGTGACGATCTCAATGCTGGTGCTGGCAAATTCAACCAAATCGTTCGGAGTGCCCCGTAGCGCGGCTACCGTATAAGTGTAAGTGTAGCCTGGTTTTGCCGAGTAGTCCGCCCATTGAAAACTCTGTACGGGATGATCTTTGGTCGAATATAATGAGCCGGGTGGAAATCCTGGATCTGTCTCCGCGAAAGCCTTCATACCCTGCAAATAGAGCGCCTCATTATCTTTTGGATTCTTACGATGGATTGAAAACCCAAGCAAACCTTCACAAAGATTTTCCGGAAGATTTATGCCAAGTATTACTACATATGTGCCAGATACGGCATGCACTTTTAAACTCCCGGTAGTTTTTGATTTTCTCATGATGGTAGACAGGGACGGTTACTCGTAAATATATATCTGGCTACTAACCATCTGACTACCAAATAGTAATTATCCTATTAAACGTCCTGCTCCTTAACGGATTTTGTATCAGCGTTCAACCTTCAATCCATTCAGAACGACAAAATCGTAATCCCCAGCGTCAAAAGACTGGTAAGGCTTTTAATCTTCCAATGAGCTCCCTGTTTCTGCGTCATTTCCGGTGTTAGTACGCCGGTGTCGGTTGGCCGTTGTTCGCGGCGCTGATGTTCTTTCGGATGCGCCGAAACATCTCGGTAATCTGAACTTCCAGTCCCAGGCTTGCAAATTGCGTAATGGATTTTTCGAGTTCGGCAGCAGTAGGCTCATAGAAATAAAGACGAGGCCAGTTTCACCAACGGCCTCAAAGAAAATTACCCGACTCACCTTCGGGTGCGGAACGTCTGATAAGCCGGAACCAATGCTTTACATGTTCTGGGACGACTCCGTCGGTGTCGAAGGGAAACCGGATGCGTTAAAAAAATATGATTACCAATATGACAATTATGGCAATCTGGAACATTACTGGGAAGAGAAAGAAGGGCAAATGGTTCTTATGCAATCCAAAAATCATTTTTACGATTCTCAATTGAACTCCATGAACCAAATACACCTCCTGTCCTACAATCATCACTATTCTGCACCGTTCGTGTTTTCAAAAAACAATCTCATTAAAACCGAAACAACAACAGGTTCTCAATACTCTTTTACTGAATCTTATAAGCTAAAATACGATGAAAATGGAATGGTAACCGAAGACGGGCGATGGTACCGCAACATAAAGCAGGATTGCAAATAGCCGGGATTACAGGAAAACATATTTTAGGTCGCCAAGCCACTAAAACGTCAATCTTTCGCCGGCACAAAAATAAGGGAAGACGGATCGCTCCACCCTCCCTTATTTTACTACAATTACCGCTGTTTTTGGCCAGGCTTTTATAGCGCCTTCATCCCTTATGTAGCTTAAAATACCTGTCGGAAACCACTGCTACCACCGGATAGATGCTTTCCGCTTCAGTCAAACTCACTTCTTTTGGGGTCATGTCCAAAAATTCCGAATGCATTCCTTTAATTTCAGTCTTGCCGTCTGAAAAAATCGTCACCGTAGCCCAAAGCGGCTCTTTATACCGCAGCATTGACCTGAGATGAGGGTACTTTTTTACAAGTTCCGCGTCATAAGCCGAAGTATTCTTTTTCTCCCCTGCCCAGTAATATGACATGCTATTGATCTGAACATAGTGTATACCATTGATCTCATTATAGTAGTCCTGGTGATGGTGTCCGCTGAATACCATTTTCACCTTCGGATAACCCGCATTGCGGTTGGCCTGCTCGAAGATATACCGGATCGCTACTCCTTCTTCGATGCCTCCCGAATCATTGTCGATTCCCTGGTGGCAAAAAACGATCACAGGAAGCTTAGTGTCTGCTAGATCCTTGGCGAGCCATTGTCTTTGACTAGCGCCTATGTACCTGGGGTAGCCTGGTGTATTGCCCGTTGGATTTTTTTCATTTCCGTTTAGAACGACAAAATGATGGTTACCCGCGTCAAAAGAGTAGTAAGGGCTTTTCACATTCCAAAAATCAATTACCTGCTGGTGGTTAAAGCCCCCATCCGTGTCGTGATTGCCGATAACGTGGTATTTGGGTCCGGAGAACTTGTCCCAAACGTCCAGTAACGGCCGGTTTTCATTCTTTGGCATACAAAAATCTCCCAGCTGAATGATAAAATCAGCTTTTTGCTGGTTCATTGCGGCCACAAAAGAAGCGAGCCGGGTTTTCGCATCGGGTATCAGATCGTGGTGCAGGTCGGCACAAATACCGAAGCGGATAAGCTCTTTCGGTTTCACAGCAGCACTTAGCCCTTGGAGCGAAAGCGGTGATAACGAGGCAGCCTGAAGAAATGATCGGCGTTTCATAACATTTTCCACATATCAATATTTATGAATAAAATACTCGTTCTCCACACTTCCGTCTTCATATAGTTTCAGAATGGCATATCCCGGAGGTGTTTCCTGGTAATACGATGGTCTGGCAGATTTTGCGTCGCCTTTGTCCCACCAAAACCCACTCATAGCGCCGTTACAGAAATAATCAACACCGTTATACCAAGCCCTGTCCAGCAAATGCTGATGCCCGCTTAGGCAAACCCTTACCTTATCTTTGTGTTGATAAAACAGCTGCCTCAATGCCACGTGGTCCTTATGCTGGCCACCTTCCCAGGAACCGGTGACCGTCAGTATAGGATAATGCGACATCAGCAGCACATAGGTGCCCGACGGCGTGTTTTCCAACTCTTTTTTCAGCCACTCCATTTGCTCCTGGTCCAGGGAAATGCTCTTATTATTTCCATCCAGCACTATAAAATGCCAGTTTTCTTTGGTGAAACTATAATACCGGTTCGGCATGCCCGCGCGTTGTACAACATACGGCACGCCGTACATTTTATCGTCTTTCGAAGGAGCAGCCCACCAGGGGTCATGGTTCCCGATGCAACTGTGGACCTCATAACCTTTTAGTTGTTGTACACATTCGTCCCAGGCCTTCCATTGCTCCAATACCCGCTCCCTGGTAATGTCACCATAGTCGGCGGCATGTATCGTATCGCCCCCGTTCAGAAAAAAATCAACCTTCTTTTTCTTGATTTCTTCCAGACATTGCGTGAAACGTTGCGGAATATTTAGCTCCGGCCGGATGTGGACGTCCGTGATATGTGCCACAGTAAGTGCCAGTTTTTTCCGCGCATGATGCTTCTTTTCATCCTTCGAAAAAGACAGTTGATCTCCGGCCGCAATTGCAGAAATGGCAAAGGGTATGTTATTCAAAAAATTTCGCCTCCTCATTTTCATTCCCATCCTGTGGATTGTTTTAAGTTTTTGTTGAGAATCGTTTGTTCTAATGGAATCGGGAAATAGTAGTATTTCGATTCAATGAAATTTCGCGGCTGCTGCTTGTCACGGCCAAACATGATGTTGCCGGAAGTCGTGTTCGAGAGGTAAAAACTACCATCCGAAAGGTAATATCTGACAATTTTGGCCTTCACGTCAGCAGGCAACCCCGCCAGCGGGGCTTCGTCGCCCACTGCTTTCAAAATAGCAATATCTTCGACACCATCCCCGGTAACGTCTATGCCTCCAAGCGAAGGCACATAGATTCCCCTGGAATCCTGGCCGAGCAGCGCACCGCTCTTCCAGCGATAAAGGTCATCGAAGCGCAGTCCCTCACAGGCCATTTCGCTCCGCCGCTCGCGACGTATTTCCAGTATCACTCCTTTTCCAGCCCCCGTTACCGCAGGATAACGCGAAGCCAAATAAGGATCAGGTGACGCATTTGCTGCCGACAGGTTCAGGTCAGGCATCTTGACACGACGTCTTAACAGGTTGATTGTTTTGTCCAGATCGCTTTGTGCAATGGTACCCAATTCAGCCTTTGCCTCTGCATGGACCAACAGCACTTCGGCATAACGGAAAATGGGCAGGTCCGTATAATTAAGGCCCCAACCTCCTCTCAGCGCAGGATCGCGCGGGTAAAATTTCAATTGAAGATACCCGCCGAAGCTAGGCTTGATCACATAAGGTGTATTGGCAGTCGGCACACTGGAGAATCCGGGAGGCATGATCGTTTCTGCCATCCGCGGATCGCGGTTACGAAACACTTCTGTGAACGTTTTCTTGTCGTATCCGGCCTGTGAGGTAAATGCGGTGCCGTCGCTCATCAGAAATTCGTTGGCCAGGCTGCCGCTCAATGCCCATTGCCAGTCGAGCACGACGTGGGTGTTATTGGCGACTCCGTCGTCCTTGCTGTTTTTCTGAAGAAATATTACCTCTTTATTCGCCAATAGATTATTGCTTGAAAATAAAGTACGGAAATCCACGGCGCCATTGCCGGTGTTATGGATCTCAAAACCACCTTCATCCATAATTTTTTGGGACGCAGATACAGCCCGTTCCAAAAATCGGGGCGCTGTGGCTTTTAAACCCAATTCATCGTGATATTTTCTGTAAGTGCCTTCATGCAGCGCAACTCTTGATAACAACGTAAGCGCCGCCCATTTGGTGATCAGCGTCTTGTTGGTACGTGCGGGTAAGACATTGGCTGCCGCGAACTCAAGGTCACTCATGACAGAGTCAACGACAAGTACTCTTGGATCCTTTGCCTTATAGAGCATATCTTCGTCATTGGTTCCCATTACATGTGAGTACCAGGGCACATCTCCGTATCGTTTTACCATCCGGTAGTAAAACAGGGCCCGAAAAAACCGGGCAACACCTATGTAATGGTTGATCACCGATGCGTCTCCAGTGGTCTTCGACGTGTTGTCGAGCATGTAATTAATGCGCCGAAGCTCGCCCCACGTGTTCCAGCCTCCCACATTACCCGGTGTGACACCGCCACGGATGAGGTTATCCGTTTCATTTCCACCGGTATTAATGGAGATATTGTCGGAATACAAATCCTCCCAGCTGGCACCCAGACTTCCATAAAGGCCGTTGGTGTAGGTTTCAAGATCAGCAGGCGTATTGAAGAATTCTTCCTTTGTAATAGTCGTTTGCGGGTTTCGCTGAAGAAAATCATCGTCACAGGACAACAATAGGAAAAAGCCCGTCAGGATTGTAACATATTGGATTACTTTCATTTCAGTAAGGAATTTCATTGTTAAAAATTAAAATTCAACCCGCAGGAATAAGTGCGTTGGAACGGATATGCCGCACTTCCAAATGATTCGGGATCCAGGTTAACTTTGAGATGGGAAATCTCAAAAAGGTTTTCTACACTGAAGTAAAAACGGACTTTATCCAATCCGGCCTTCCTGAGCAAACTTTGTGGCAGGGTATAACCAAGCGTAAGGTTTTTCAAGCGGGCGTAAGCGGCATTTTGCATATACTTTTTGTTTGGAATACCCAATTGCTCCATATTGTCTTCGGCAGCATAGGCACGCAGGGCAGGAAAATAAGCATTGCGGTTTTCAGGTGTCCAATGATCCATATTCTGTACGGTCACGTTTGTCCAGGGCTGAGAAAAGACTCCCCAGAAGTAGATATTAGAGCCGCCCGGATACCAGTCACGCTTTCCGATTCCTTGCAGAAATGCCCTGATGTCGAATCCTTTCCATCCTCCCGACAGATCAACACCATAAGACAGGCGCGGGCTGCTGTTGCCCACTTTATACAAGTCTCCTGGATTATCCACAGTACTGTTTCCCTTGTCGACGATTCCGTCGTTGTTGCGGTCTTTGAATTTCGGGTCCCCTACAAAAAACTGGTATGACTGATCGTCGGTACCCATTGCGCGCTGGTTCGGATGGTTTTTCAACTCTTCGTCATTCTGAAAAAAACCATCGATTTCGGCTCCCCAGATTTCACCGATCTCCTGCCCTACATAATAATTGCTGAGTAGCCTGGTAGGATTGTCGAACCTTGTAATTTTAGTCTGATTGTCGGCAAGCGATAAATTGACGTTGTAAAAAAACGGCGATCCCGCAAGTTCTCCTTTATCCCGCCAGTTCAACCGGAGTTCCCAACCGTTGGTTTTCAGATCGCCTGCATTGACGCGAGGGACGCCGGTGCCGAAAACTGCCGGAAGTGTCTTGCCGGCAATGAGCATATCCCGGGTATAACGGGTGTATTTATCGAAATTGAATTCGAGCCTGTTGCTAAAAAAGGCCATATCTACGCCCATATTAAGCGTTGATATCGTTTCCCAGCTGAAATTGTCGGAAACTGCGCCGGGCGCATTTACAGTCACCGGACGTCCCGTTCCCAGTATCTGCCCCACCTGGGTGCTGCTCATTGTGGGAATGTAATCGTAGTTTCCTACTGCACTCTGGTTCCCCAAAGAGCCATACGAGCCCCTTATTTTAAACAGGTTCAGTTTCAAGCTGTTTCTGATCGGGTTAAAAAACTGCTCTTCCGATATCATCCAGCCCGCAGAAGCCGACGGGAAAAAGCCCCATCTTTTGTTTTCAGGAAACCGCGATGTGCCGTCGTACCTGCCGTTTAATTCCAGCAGGTATTTGCTTTTGAAATTATAGGCCAACCTGTAAAACAGGCCGCGAAGCGCATAATCACCGATATTCTCCGACACCTGCATCGTGCCCGTGCTCAATCCGATCGATGGCAGCGCATTGGCAATGAGATTATTGCGTCGCGCAGTATAGGTTTTAGCGATCCGGTATTCCTGATTATAACCAACAAGCCCCTGAATGAAGTGGCTGCCTATATTTTTATGGAAATCAGTATAGAAATTATATACAGTATAATTGGTATTGGTGCTGCTGTTCTGTGCCCAGGTGGTGGTGCTACCCGCAAATCCCACCGGGTTGTTAGGCCCTGTTTTGTATCCAATCGGGATATCAAATGAGTTGGTAAGCGATGCCCCTCGCCTGAAAGTGGCCTCGCCCTTCACATCCCACACGTCTTTGATCAATGCCGCATTAAAAGAAAAAGTCGTCTGAAAATCATTGGTTTTAGTTACGGCCCTTCCACCTTCCGATAACCTGCCCAATAAACCGGCTCCGGCGGATGTCCAGCTGCCATCGGGGTTTTTGGGTACATCCAGCGAGCTGGTCCTGTTTACATTCCAGAAAAAATCACCATTTATAAATACCGGCGTGTCGTAGTTGCTTCCCGTGAGCAGGGTATTGTTGGAAAACGTAAGCCAGCGGGTTGCGTTCAAATCCACTTTCCCGCGTGCATTGTAGCGGTTATAAATGTCGTTCCCGTAGCGCAGCATCCCATCTTGCCTGTAATAATCACCTGAAAAATAGTAGCTTACCTTGTCCGACTTTTTCGATAGGCTCAAATTAGTATTATATGTAGGCGCGCTGTTCAGATATGCCTCTTTCATCCAATCGGTGGCGCCATAATAGGCCCAGTTGGCCGCATTGGTAGGGTCCTGAATGACGGCTGGCAAGGAGGGATTGGCCGACCGCTCTTTCGCATACACACGTGCTGCATCCGGGTACAGGTTGTAAAGAGGCACCGCCGCATCGTGCTTGTATTGCATGACAAGGTTCGGATCAGTTACCAGCTGAGGCAATTTCCCTACCGTTCTAAAAGCCATATTGGCATTCAGGCTTACGTTCATTTTGTTTCCCTTGGCCGTTTTGGTGGTGATCAAAACCACTCCAAATGCAGCCCGGGCGCCGTAAATGGCTGCGGCTGCGGCATCCTTCAAAACCGATACCGTTTCAATGTCGTTGGGATTGAACAATGCGATTTCGTTCATGGTGAAAGGCACGTTATCGACCAGTATCAACGGCTCGCCGCCATTAATGCTCGTAAAACCGCGGATGTTGAAACTGGCCGCAGTAGTAGCACGTCCGTTACTTAATGCGATATTAAGGTTTGGAATAAGTCCCTGTAATCCTGCCCCAAGACTTGTGAGAGGCCGGCTTTCGAGCTGCTGAGCCGTTACAGCATCCACTGCACCGGTCAGGTTTGCCTTTTTCTGAACACCAAATCCAACCACAACGACCTCATTCAAATTCTTGTCGCCGGGCACCAGACTGATCCGGATCTGGCCCGAACCAGGCGCTTTCACTTCCTGCGTAATGTAACCTATAAAAGAAATGACGAGGATTGAATTTTCGGTTACCTCAATAGAAAACTTGCCGTCCGCATCGGTGGTCGTTCCGGAGGTACTGCCTTTGATACGTATACTCGCCCCCGGCAGTGGGCCGCCCGTTTCGTTTCGGATTTCTCCTTTTAATAAATCTGGCAGGATCGTCTGGCTCGCAGAGCTGATGACGACCAGGTTATTATTGAGGATTTTATAGTAGAGCGCGCTGTTTTTCAACGCATTGTCCAATACCTGCTGAATGGATTGGTTTTCAACTTCCACATCTACCCGGGCATTCTTAGGCAACTTCGCATCCTCATACAGAAAGCGAAAATCGGTTTGCCTCTGAAGCATTGAAAACAGTTGCTTCAGTTCTATATTTTTAGCTTTAATGCTGACCTTGTTTTGTCCGTAGCCTATTGCAGAGACTTGCAAACAAACTACAATCGACAGTATTGTAGTTAATTTCATGACAATGAGCAGTTTGCGAAATTTGGCATGGTTATCCCATAACGATTGGGACACAATCATTTTTTTCATAATTTTACAGTACTTAAAGTTTAATAAATGATACAGACGTCCGCTCAAAGAAGTATTGTATCGTTTTTGAAATGAGTAAGCAATGAAAGAGATGTTAGCGCATCTCTTTTTTTGTGCAAAAAGTGAGTCAGAGTTGAGCCATAGGTTAGGGTTTAGGTTACTTAATGATTATGGTTTTTCCGTTTTGTTCAAATTGAAAGGGGATGATAAGCTGCAATGCCTGAAGAGCTTCCACGATGCCTTCATTATTAAATACCCCGGAAAATTTCCTTTGCTTTAATTCCTGATCATTAATCTGAATATCGACATTATACCACTTTTCCATCTTGTCGATCACGTCCCCAAAAGGTTCGTTGTCAAACACCAGCACGTTGTTGACCCATGATACTTCCGGTATCACGTTTGCCAGTGAACTTTGTTTTAATGCTTCGATCCGGTAATGTGCCTTAGCCTTCAAAACAGGCTCCTTTGTCCTTTCCAAGGTCACGCGGCTTAATGTCGGATCCGTTTCGGGATTGTCAAGGTCTATCGTTATTTTTTCATTTGGCTTTAACTGTATTTTTTGGTCGGGCCGGGCCTGGTCGGTAAGCTCCACGGATCCGCGGATCAGCGATGTCTCGACTTTACCGCTTTCGGGGTAACTCCTTACATTAAACGCAGTGCCCTTAACAAGTATGTTTACACCTTCGGCATGCACCGTAAGAGGCACCTCGGCATTGTGTGCCACGTCAAAAAATGCTTCTCCGACGAGTATGATCTCTCTTTTGTATTTTCCGAAATCGCTGTTGTAAGTCACGCTACTTTCACCATTAAGCCACACCGAGGTACCATCGGGCAGTACTTTTTTCAGGCGTTTCCCCGGTTCCGTTTGTATCAGAATATTCTCTTGCTTTCTTTCCGTGGAAACTCCCGCGAGGTCATCTTTTTTGTTCCATCCGGTATAATAAATTGCCGAGGCGGCTACCAGCAGGACGCTGGCCGCGATGGACAACCATCTTCCATGTCGTGCATATGTAAAAACGAAAGGCTTAAGTGGTGTGGACGGGCTGTCGGAATTTCTTTCAGGAAACTGCTCTCCCAGCTTTTGCCGGAGGTTTTCCCACGCCCTGGTTTTCTCGTCTGTGTTTTTTTGGGCGGATTGGGGCTGATGAAAATAAAAGCTATATAATTCGACTTTATGTGCAAGCTCAGGGTCATTTTTCAGATGACCATCCAGTGCTGTTAATTCATCTTCAGTGGCTTCTCCGGCGAGCTTTCGTGCAATCAGCTTCCAGACTTGATCGTTTGTCATTGGTGTCAGTTCAGATAGGACTTCTGAACTAAGGATCCATGAAGTGGGAAGAATCCCCTAAGCGGCGGGAAAGTTTTTTTGAAATTTATTGATTCTGTAAAAAACCAATAGATTCAGTGATCTTCTTCGTAGCGATAGCCATCTGAGCGTCGATGGTTTTCACCGAAATATCCAGGATCCGGGCAATCTCCTTGTATTTAAGGCCGTCCTCCCGCACCATCTTAAAAATAACCTTGCATTTGGGCGGCAGGCTTTCAATCGCATGCTCGATCTGCCTCACAGTTTCATTGGAAATCAGTAGTTCCTCCGGGGATGGCGTGGCCACTGCTTCATCTTCACCCACAAAATCATCCCAGCTAATTTCACGCCTGCGGTTGTCGTGGGCAGCGGATTTAAGGGAAAGATTTTTTACAGATACATACAGATATACCTGAATATTATGGATTTCCGGCAACCGCATGCGGTTACGCCACAGATTAACAAAAGTGTCAAGCACGACCTCCTCCGAAGTTTCCCTGTTTTTCAGAATGGCATAAGCACAGGCAAAAAGGAAGTCATAAAGATGAAAAAACAGTTTCTCGTAGGCCGATTGGTCGCTAAAAAGAGCGATTCTTTCGGTCCAATATCGAAGCTGTTCCTTCATCAGGGTTAAGGTAAAATTTCAAGATGAAGATGTAATTTTAGTCAATTGGTTTTATAATGAAAAAATAATTTATTGTTAAGCTTCAATATTCACGTCATGTATCCATTAGTCAACACATGATGCTGACTAATGGAATTCTACAAACCCTCATATAACCAAATCAAAAATTAACTACATCATTGAAAGCAGCTTTCGGCTTATATTCTTTGTCAAATAAAAGCGGATAGTCCTTTCTTCCCGGCACGGGAAAATTGTCCAGCCAGGTCGATTTGTCCGACACATTCCAGAATGTGACGCCGGTAAGCGTGCCTTTGTGTTTTCGGAAAACATCAAAAAGCATTTTGTATTGAGCTGCCTGTTTCTGCGTCATTTCCGGCGTTAGTATCCCCGTGTCAGTCGGCCGGTGTTCGCGGCGTTGATGTTCTTTCGGGTGCACCGAAACATCCAGCTCGGTGATCTGAACTTCCAGTCCCAGGCTTGCAAATTGCGTAATGGATTTTTCGAGTTCGGCAGCAGTAGGTTCATAGATAGACCAATGCCCTTGCAGACCTACGCCGTGAATCGGTACATTCTTCGCCTTCAATTTTTTAACCAACTGAAAAATCTTCTCTCTTTTCGAGGCGCTTTCCGTGTTATAATCATTGTAAAACAATTTGGCGCTTGGGTCAGCGGCATGGGCATATTCAAATGCTTTTTCTATGTAATCCTCGCCGATGATCTCATAGAATTTAGACTTTCTATAAATGCTTTGACTCGTATCAGGCACCGCCTCGTTGACTACGTCCCAGGCATAAAGCTTGCCTTTGTAACGGCCGACAACGTCGTCAATATGCTGCTTCAATCGCGCCAGCAACACGTCACGGCTTACCTGCTTGCCCGAAGAATCGGTAAAAAACCATTTGGGCGTCTGGTTATGCCAGCATAATGTATGCCCGCGAATCTTCATTCCGTTCTTTTGGGCAAATGCCACAATCGCATCGGCACCTTCCCAGGCATAGCGGTTTGGCTCGGGGTGGATAGGGCCCATTTTCATGGCATTCTCCGGCGTAACGCTGTTGAACTGGCTCGTGATCAGGTCCGCGTCGGAGCCCGTGAGGCCTCTTGGAGAAACCGCTACTCCTACGGGGAAGTAGTTCTTGTAGGCTTCCTTTAAAGTTTTTTGTGCCAATGCATTTTCTGAACTCAAAAAAGCCGAAATGCAAAAAGCGGATGCCAATATTTTTGATCCAATAAAGTTTCTCATCGTGAGCCTGGTAAAAGGTGCTTGGTTTTATTTGAACAACAATTGCGAGAACTCGAACAGATCGTGCCGCCAAACCGGCCAGGTATGCCCGCCCGGGTACTCGCTGTATTTGTATTTAATGCCCAGTTCGTCGTACTTCGAAAGCATGATCTTGCAATTCTTGTAGGCAATGTCTTCCTCTCCGCCCATGGAGATCCAGAAGTTTTTTAGATTGGTATTGATTGTCGTTGCATTGGTTTTGGCAAATTCATAATGCGGGCCGGAAAGTGCTGCATTGTTGCCAAACCATCCCGAACTGAATACACCCAGCGACGAAAACAGGTCCGTATTTTTCACACCCGCATACAACGTCTGTATTCCACCCATGGAAAGTCCTGCGAGAGCCCGGTGCGCCGCATCGGCTTGCACCCGGAAGCTGCTTTCAACGAAGGGCATCGCTCCCAGCTTCAATTCAATTTCGAAGGTTTTCAGAAAGCCATCACCCGCTGTTGCCATGCTGCCGGGTCCCATCGGACTACCCATGTTTCCATCCATCATCACTATCAGCATAGGCTTGGCCTTGCCGTCCGCGATCAGGTTGTCGAGGATCAGGTTTGTTCTTCCCTGGGTGGCCCAGCCCCGTTGATCCTCGCCTCCTCCATGTAAAAGATAAAGCACCGGGTACTTTTCGGTCGATTGGTCGTAGCCCGGAGGTGTGTACACATACATTTCGCGCCAGGAATTGCTGGCTTTGGACAAATACCGTTTGATCCTGATCTCCCCGTGCGGCACTTCGCGCATCGCATAGTAGGCGCCGCCGCGGAAAGGTATTTCAATGCCGCTGGCCATGCGTCCCATTCCGTAAAAGGTTTCGCTTGCCGGGTCGGCCAATGCCACGCCGTCGATCAGCAATGAATAGTAATGAAAGCCCTTGCCGATAGAATCCGTCGTCACCGACCAGAAACCCGCCGTATCTTTCACCATATCATACTTTTTGCCAAGATCAACCTGTACTTTCTGCGCATTGGGGGCCTTCGTGCGGAACACAACCCTGTTATCCGGCAGTATCTGTGGGTATTTTGCGGTGCGAATGTTGGTGGATGCAGGTGTTCCCAGAATGGTATATTTCGGCAACGAAGCTACATCGACGGGTTTGAACAAAAATTGCGAAAACATATAAAGCCCATTCTTCCAGACCTTGAAATCATGCACGCCCGGCTCCACATAATACACATGCGGCACCTCATGCTCAAACAGGTAATCGTGCGTGCGCTTGCTGAATGAAATAAGCCGGTCGTCGTCACCGCAGGACAGCCAGAGCAGTTTCAGCTTCTTTTTCGCGTCCTCGGGATTGGGCACCAGTTCTTCCGGTTTTTTGGTGTTGGGAGCCGATGAAAACCCTCCTACCCATGCAAACTGGTCCAGGTTACCCAGCCCGAAGTTCAACGACTGTCCGCCGCCCATCGACAGGCCCGCGATCGCGCGATGTTCCCTGTCGTTCAGCGTGGCGTATTTCTTTTCAATAAATGGAATGAGATCTGTCAGCAGGTCTTTTTCGAAAGTTGCGAAAGCGGCTACTTTATCCGGCGCCATAATATTACCTGTCGCCCGGTCGTCTTTCATTGCCCGGCCATTCGGCATCACCACGATCATCGGCTCAATCTTCTTTTCGGCAAGCAAATTGTCGAGGATCAGTTGCGGGTTTCCGCCTTTGAGCCATTCTTTTTCATCGCCACCAATGCCGTGCAGCAGGTACAGCACAGGGTATTTCTTCTTTTTGGAATAACCGGGAGGAGTGTATACCAATGCTTTTCGGGTGGTACCCACGGTTTTGGATGCATATTGAACGCTGTCCAATTTTCCGGTAGCGACATCCGGCCGAACCGAATCGTAACCCTTCGGCATTTCCATCGGGGCATTTTGAGCATTGGCGGCTGTCGCCAGCATCAGCACGCTCATTACTAGTAAGATAAGTCTTCTCATTGGTTTAGATTTTTAATGGTTTTTGGTTGATTGAAAAATAGTCCTAAGGCGGTTATGGAGATTTAAATGTGTCCTCAGCCCTGAGGCTCTGCTTTTTTGCGGTTGGAAATTGCGCGGGTACGGGATAGCTTACTTTGCCTGTGGCCAGCCATTCCGTAGCCCTGATTACCGTCGTCTGATAGCCTACGCAACGATAAGCCGGCGGATAAAACTCCCCCCTCCATAAATGCCCCAGACTCGAATTGTAAACCCGCCCCGCACCATAACTCACGACCCATTCCACCGGCCAGGTCCGCTTTGTGCTGGTACTGTCATAGGCAAACGACAGCACTGTCAGGTTCTCGGCCGGTCCGCGAGGGAAATAGTATACCTCCGTATTGGCAGTCTGCCATTGGCTGGGATAGCCCTTATTGATCGGGTGAGGATTCAATACTTGGATAAGCGCATTAAATCTGTCGCCATGACCAGTCCCCTGCCCCTCGCCAGGCGGTATCCTGATCACATTATTGGAAGGATCGATTTCTAGCGCATAACCTTCTGAACTTTTACGCCATCCAAGCCCGATCATTTTATTGTATTCTTTCCAATGCGGGAATGCATTGTTACCCGAATGCAGAATGTACAGCCCACCTCCTCCCTTCACATATTCTTCGAGTTGCCGCTCTGCCTGGGCAGGCCATTTAAGCCGGGTGTTCTGAATATTATTGGTATTCTGGATCACAACAGCGTATTTAGCAAACACCGGACTCCAGCCAGCGCGCTCCACCGAGTCGACCGGAATGGTACTCACATCCACTTTGAAGCGCCCGCTTTCTTCCAGGATCCACTTCGTTACCGCCGTAGTTTGTTTCCAGTCATGGTTACTGAAACCATCCACGATCAGCACCGGGATTGGCCCGGCTTTCTGTGCCCGGGCTGTGCAAAAGGACAGGCCAATCACGACAAGGAGAAAAGAAGCTTTGTACATGGGCATTTAGGTTAAATTATCCTTTCATTCTCATGATCTATTTCGAAACCTTTTCGAACATAGGGTCATTGCCGCTGTATTTCAGATATTTGAAAGAGGCTGAGTTGGTCGTTTTCTCGCCGGATGAAGTCGCATACATGCCGAACAAGCACCCTATGAAGCCGCCCGCTTCCTTAGTACTCAGGAATTTGCCGTCAAGCTTGTCTTTGAGCAGTTCCCAGGACGAACCTTTGGAAAAATAAAAACTGTAAGTCCCGCCTTCGGCTACAATGCGAAGTTTAACCGGCGACGCATCTGCGAGCGGCATTTGGGTAAGCAATTCCATTTCCTTGGCCTTCGGATTGCTTTTGTAAAGCTGGATCACGGGTTTGCCCTGATCCATTGATTTACTGATCAAATAAAAATGGCGCTCGTCCTGGAAAATGGTCAGACCTGCTTTTTCTTTTTCGGATTGGGCTGAAAAAACAAGCTCGGTTTCGGCGGTGCAATACAGATGTTGCTGGCGTTTGCCGATAAAGGAAGGGTTATCCAGGTCCATGATGGTCTCCGGCTTCAATTTCAGGATCAGGCCGTTTTTCTTCGAAAGCGAAAATGAGCTGCTATCAATGGTCCGCATGAAAAGCAATGCCGGATCGAGCGATTTCTCAAAAGTGAGTGTATAGGCAAAGTTCCCTGCCTGCGGAAGCGCGCCTTTTTGCTTCACTTCACTGAATGGCACCTTGTATTGATATTGAATTTCTTTGGTATCCGGATTAATGATTGGCCACTCGTCTTTCCAGGTGACTGGCGCGATGAAAGTTTCGCGTCCGGTATTGTAATAATCTCCTTCATAAGGCCTTACCGCGAGAAATATAGCGTACGTTTTACCATCCGGCCCGTCCACAAACTGCGCATGGCCCGCCGAAGTAACGGGGTCTTTCCGGTCCTCGGGCAATCCCATTTGCGTCAAAATCGGGTTGTTTTCATACGGTACATACGGTCCCCAAACAGATTTGCTGCGAAACACCACTTCGGTATGATTGACAGACGTGCCGCCTTCGGCCGCATACAGGTAATACCAGCCAAAACGCTTCATAATGTGCGGTGCCTCAATCCAGACCGGCTTTTTAGAGAGGTCTACCCCACCATTGACCAACTGCTTTTCTTCGCCGATCACTTTCAACGTTACCGGGTCAATTTCATAAATCCTGATCGTCCTATGCCCCGGATACAAGGATTTCCGGCCCGGCGCGTCGCTGTTATAAACGATGTAAGCTTTATTATCCTCATCAAAAAAGAGCGACGGATCGATGCCTCGAACTTGGGGGACGCGGACTGGGTTACTCCACGGGCCTGCCGGATTTTTGGAAGTGACCACAAAATTGCCGTCGTGATCAATGTCGGTGCAGGTGACGTAGAAAGTGCCATTATGGTAGCTGATCGCGGGTGCAAAAAGGCCGCGGGTCAGCTTCTCGCCCATAAAATCCATTTGCGACGGACGATCGATCACATTCCCGATCTGCTTCCAGTTTTTTAAATCCTTGCTGTGAAATACAGGAATACCCGGAAAGTAAGAGAATGTGGAGTTGACCAGATAATAGTCCTTTCCTACCTGCACTACGCTTGGGTCAGGATAGAAGCCTGTCAGGATCGGATTTATAATCGTGGTCGTCTGCGCCGTAATAGCGTAACTTATCACAAGAAAAAATGCTGTAAAAACAGCCTGAGCAAATCGCTTATTCATGTTTTTATATCTTAATCAGCGGGTAAAAAAGGTTATTGGGCTAAAAAGGAATACACTTTTCCAGCCTGGGTTGGAACATCGTAAACCAATGTCTCCTTCAAGGATTGAGTCGACTTAGCCGCTTTGGGTGAAACGACCGCCGCAGGGGTTTCCTCGGTAGCATAAAATGCATTGGGGTTCTGCCCGGTGGCTTTTTTCAGTGCTGCGCCGCCAGCCAACTTCAATGCATTGGAAACCCGCAGCCGAAGGTTCCCGCCCAGTTTGGACCGGATTTCAACTTTGGTAAGCTTGCCGCCGCTCCATTGCATATCGACGATCTCAAACCCGCCTAACGCAAGGATCCCGCCAATGCTGCCCTCTTTCCAAACATCCGGCAGCGCCGGTAGCAAATGAATGGAACCGTCCGCGCTTTGCATCAGCATTTCGGTAATGCCGGAAGTACATCCAAAGTTGCCGTCGATCTGGAATGGCGGGTGTGCGTCGAAAAGGTTGTTATAAGTCCCGCCGCCTTCCTTATTTGTGCCAAGCGGAGAAAGCTGGTTTTGGATCAATGTAAATGCATGATTTCCGTCTTGCAGCCTGGCCCACCAGTTCACTTTCCAGCCCATGCTCCATCCTGTCGAAACATCGCCTCGTTGCATTAAGGTCGTCCTGGCCGCCGCAAAGAGCTCCGGCGTACGGTAGGGAGATATTTGCACCGATGGAAACAAGCCATACAAATGCGACACATGCCGGTGGTGGTCGTTGGGATCATCGACGTCGTCGAGCCACTCCTGCAATTGTCCGTATTGACCAACATGCATCGGGGGCAGTTGCTTGCGCTTTTGTTTAAGTGTATCGACGAATGCAGCATCTTTCTTTAAAATTTCAGCGGCGCGAATGGTAGTACTAAAAATGTCGAATGCAATCTGATTGTCCATCGTCGTGCCCGCGTCGAGCGATGAACCTTCATGCGCGGCGGGGGCGTTTTCGGGAGAGCTGCCGGGATTTGCAACGAGCCAGCGATATTTGGGATGTTCTACCAGAAAATCGACATAAAAAGTAGCTGCACCTTTTAGTACGGGATATATTTTGGCCAAAAAAGCCTTGTCGCCGGTGTATAGGTAATGCTCCCAAAGATGCTGGCTCGTCCAGGCACCACCAGCGATCCACATTCCCCAGAATGCGCCGTCGATCGCGCCGGTGGCCCGCCAGATGTCAGTATTATGGTGCGCCATCCACCCTCTTGCGCCGTACATATCCTTCGCGGTCTGCTGCCCGGTTTGCGAAAGCTCTTGTACCATTTTCAAAAAAGGCTCGTGCAATTCCGAAAGATTGGTCTTCTCGGCCGGCCAATAATTCATTTGCGCGTTGATGTTGATCGTGTACTTGCTATCCCACGGCGGCCTCATTTTGTTGTTCCAAATCCCCTGCAAATTGGCAGGCTGCCCGCCGGGCTGTGAGCTGGAAATCAACAGGTAACGGCCATATTGATAATACAAAGTGACCAGCGCCGGGTCGTTAACATTCCGGAAGTTCTTTAAGCGTTCGTCAGTTGGAAGATTGGCTGCTTCCGAAGTTCCCAGGTCGAATTTTACGCGGTTGAAATATTTCTGAAAAGCTGCAATGTGCGGTTTTAAGATCGCATCGTAGGATTTGGGATAGGCCTTGTTCAAATAGGAAGCCGCCAATGCACTTTCATCGCCACCTACATCCTGGTAATTCTTAAAGTTCGTCGCAATCGAAACGAAGATTATTGCCGCATTGGCCCCGTTGACAACCAGTGAAGTATCATTCGCTGACACGCTGCCACCGTCGGTTTTAACTTTGGTGATCACTTTAAATTTAACCGCGCCGGTCACACCTTCATGATCGGAACCCCGACCGGCAAGGACCAACTCCCTGCCCGGCGTGGTTCTTATCTCCTGCTGGATATGTAATGTGGAATAGGATGCCGCAAAGGACAACTGCCCGGGTTTGTCAGCCGTAAGCCGCACCACCATCACCTGGTCGGGGAAGGATGCGAGCACTTCCCGGGTGAATGTTACCCCATTGACTTTATAAGTCGTTTTCGCCACCGCCCGCTCAATGTCCAGCTCCCGATAATAGGCTTCATATTGCTCATGTCCTGGAAACCTTAAATGCAGCTCACCTGCGGGCTGAAACATTTGCCCATGCGATTTTTTGGTGATAATGGCCTTACTAGCCAGCTTTTCAGCTTCTTTTTGTTTTCCTTCAAAAATCAAACGTCGAATCTCAGGCAATGCGGCCAGTGCGTCGGGATTGTCATTCCGGTTCGGGCCGCCCGACCATAGCGTGCCTTCATTAAGCTGGATCCGCTCATTGGCCACATTGCCGTACACCATTCCCCCGAGTCGGCCATTGCCAACGGGCAATGCATTCTCCCAGGTTTTGCCCGAAGGCTGGTTATACCAAAGTTTTAGTGGCCGGTTTGCTTGGCCGAAGCCAACGGTTGAAATCAGTAATAAAAGGCAGAATAATAATCGCATCATATAAATACTATCAAATTGGTTTATGCTTTTTCCAGGTAATTCTCTGCAAATAGGGTGGGCGATACGCCGTATAATTCTTTAAATGCAACCGAGAAGCTGTTCACATTGGCAAATCCAACGGCAAACGCAACTTCGGAAACCGTCAAACCTTTTACCGTCATTAACTCCGCTGCTTGTTTTAACCGGATATTCCTAATCAAATCTCTCGTTGTCAGATTAGTAAGTTCTTTGAGTTTGCGATGTAAATGCACCCTGCTGATCCCGATTTCATTGGAAATCATCTCCACGCTGAGGTCCGGATTCGCCAAGTTTTTATCAATCAAAAGGTGTACTTTTTCCAAAAGCTTTTCTTCCGACGCTTTGATATTTACTTTGGAAATGAATTCTTCCTGGTAATGCTGCTCGTTGTCGTTGTTCCTCAGGATCTGCCTGTTTTTGATCAGTCCCTTGATCGTTTTCATCAATATTTCCACATTAAAAGGCTTGGTAATGTAAGCGTCCGCGCCCATTTCCAGCCCTTCCGCATTCGTCGATTCCGCCGTTTTCGCAGTCAGTAAAATGATAGGAATGTGGTTAACCAGTGGATTAGATCTGATCTTTTTGCAAAGCGTCATGCCGTCCATAACCGGCATCATGACATCACTTACGACCAAATCGGGGATTTCTTTCAAAATGGCTTTATAAGCTTCCTCGCCATTCGCATAAGAGAATACGGTGAACTCGCCCGACATTTCGTCTGTCAAATAATTGCAGATCTCACTGTCGTCATCGACGATCACCAGGCGTTTTGCTTTTTTTCTCGGCTTGTTTTTATGCGCGTCTTCCGCTGCGAATTCGGGTATTAGTTGATCCGTCGCCGACATTTTACCAATTGGACCGATTTCTGCTATTTCCACCTTTTCAACTGGCATGGAGATCACAAAACGGCAGCCGGTTTCAGCCATATTTTCAGCCTGGATTTTGCCGCCGTGCAATTCCACCAATTGCTTCACAAGATGCAGACCAATGCCCGTTCCATACCTGTTATAATCGCGGTGACGGTCGGATTGGTAAAAGCAGTCGAAAATGCGTTCCGTCTCATTTTCATCAATGAATGCACCGGAATCTTCAATGGCTAACATCAATTGAGGTTGCCCACCATTCGAATTGTTAACCGAAAGTGCCACACGGATCTTTCCATCTTTCGGAGTGAATTTGAAAGCATTGGAAAGGACGTTGATCAAAACCTTATCAAAGTTGAGCGGATCGATATTAGCGAACACCCTTTCAGAAGGCATATCCATGAGGAAATCGATATTTTTTGTCTCAATCTGCTCTTCAAACAGCAGACAAATTTCCCTTGTAAATTCGACAATGTCCATACTCGCAAATTGCAGGGCCATTTGTCCTTTTTCAATCTTGCGGATGTCCATCAGCTGGTTCACCAAGTCCAATATACGTTTGGTGTTGCGACCCATGATCTCGTACAAATGCATCCGTTCGGCATTATAATCCTGCGCAAGCAATTTTTGAAGGGGACTAACCACCAATGTCAGCGGGGTGCGTATCTCGTGCGCGATGTTGATGAAAAATTGGAGTTTTGCTTCATTAACCTCTTCCTTTCGCAAATGTGCCAGCATTTCCTGTTTTACCAAACGCCGGTTCCTGTATGTTTTAAAAAAGTAAACCGCGACAAAAAGCGTTAATAAGGCATATGCGATCCACGCCCAAACAGAAAAATACCAGGCCGGATGTATGATAATCGTCACCTGAGTTTGCTCAGATTCCGTCTGGCTGGATTTTGCTTTAAGCCGGAACTGGTATTTGCCAGGCGCCAGGTTGTCGAATGTAAGCCTGCTTGTTCCCGCACGCAACGCCGTCCATTCATTATCATTAATGGCATACATATAAGAAACGCGTTCTGCATCGATGAAATCCATCGTAGAAAATTCGAGGCTGAAAGAGTTATCATAATGGGCCAGATTGAATTCCTTCGCGCTGCTTACCGTAGTGTCAACAATCATGTACCCACCCGATTTCATGCCTTTTTTCACGGCCTTGTCATGAATATAAAGGTCTACAATGCGAACCGCGGGCCGTTTCGACGACAGTCGTATTTCTTCGGGTTTGAAATAGGTGATGCCATTGATCCCGCCGAAGTAGAATTCGCCGTTTTTGGTCACCATCGAGGCGCCCTGGCTGAATTCGTTTCCTTGCAATCCGTCGGCCGAATAGAAGTTCACAAACGTATTACTTTCCAAGAGACGGTCTCCTCCATCCATCTTTGACAGGCCGCGGTTTGTGCTCAGCCAGAGATTTCCGGTCTTATCTCCTCTTACAGCACCGATCAGATTGCTTGGCAGGCCGTCGCCCATGTCAAATGTGGTGATCACTTTTGTTGCCCGGGCGATCTTTTTCAGCCCCTGTGAAGTTCCCGCCCACAAATTGCCCTTGTCGTCATCAAACAGCGAATAGATGACCACTCCCTTCAAAAGGCTGTTCACCCCGAATGTCGATACGAAGTTTTTGGTGTCCAGATCAAGGCAGGCCAATCCATTGAAAGTGCCTATGAAAAGCTTATTGTCCTTCGAAATCAGTAAGCAGTTGACCCAGCTATTGGGCAGAAAATTCTCCTGCGGCTGGCTGATCTTCCCATTTAAAACATCCAGGTTTTCAACTGCTCCGGTGCGAAGGTCCATACTAAAAATGCCCGAACCCATTGTGCCGATCCATAATCTTTTTTGTGTGTCTTCCTTGATATCGAAAACCCGCTGCACATTGTCCCCGTTCTTGTCCGACAACTTATCCGAATGGCTGAATTTCCCGGTTTTGCGATCCAGTTTTGATAAACCACTGAGATAAGAGCCGGTCCAGAGATTTTTCTCTGAGTCTTCAAAAATAGTCATCACATTCTCGGGAGCGGCAGGATTATCGCTGCTTTTGACATAATGGACGCTTGACTTAGCCCCGTGAGGCAATGCATACAGGCCATCATTGTCCGTCCCGACCCAGATTGTATTGTTACTATCTTCAAATAAAGCTTTGACAGCGCTGGACCCGATCGCATTATTACTGGCCGACTTGTAGCCCATGTAGCCAAATCTGTTGGTATTGACGCCCAGCAGCAGCAAACCCTTCTGGTAAATCCCTACCCAGGTATTGCCCGAGTTATCTTCACAGATTGAAACCACTTTCGACTTCGTGAAATCAAAAGTGTCCACATTATGGTTCATATCGAGGATCTTACCAGAAACGGAATCAAAATACTTCATCCCTTTTCCCCTCGTGCCGATCAGTAGTTGGCCATTGTCGTTGACTGTCAGATCGGCTATCGGGAGATTACCGTCTTCATTATAAGGGATTGGTTGAAAAGTATCATTGCTGGTGTTGTATTGATATAAACCGCTCACCATATTGCCGGCAAACACACGGCCATATTTGTCCTCGCATAAGCTGGTAATGATATTGTTCTGGATTTTTTTCGAAACAAAATAAGCTTTACTGGATTTTAAAGATGCACCCTCAAACCGCAGCAGGCCACGGTCCTCAGTCGAAACCCAAAGATTACGATCACTGTCTTCGAACAATTGAATGATCAGGTTGCTGGGTACTTGCAGGGACATTTGCTTTGCAAAAAGTTGCGCGCCTTTCCGCTCAACTTTAAATATGCCGTGCCCGGAAGTCCCCACCAGAATATCGCCATTCTTGCGCTGACAGATCGCCAGTACCCGAACATTTCCAATTTTGTTTTGACCGATCATTAACGGAATAGTCCGGAAAGAGTCGGCAGCCTGGTCATAATATTGCAATCCGTGCAATGAGCCAGTGTACATTCTTCCCGAGTGATCTTCAAAAAGGACCTGAATGAAGTTGCTCGAAACACCCCCGCTGTTGGCCTTATCCTGTCGGTAAACTGTAAATTTTATTCCGTCAAAACGGTTGAGCCCGTCTTCCGTCGCAATCCATATAAAGCCACTTCGATCCTGATGAATGGCAGTGACCATACTACTCGACAAGCCATTATCAACATTAAAAAGCTTTGCAGACTGTCCCGACGCAATGGTTGAAAAGCAAGACAAAATAACAAATACCCACATCCCCTGCATTACAAAGGATGCTGCTTTACTTTTGATAAATAATGCATTGTACTTGTCTGCACCCATACCTTCTGCTACCCGTGTTATTTTCTAAAATCCCTTGTTACCATTCCCGATTGTTACATCGGTTTACAACAGAAAACAAATATATATGGCGATAATACTATAACAATCGGCATTATGTTACACAAGCCATCGCCCATGTTACATTCCGGGCTAATACGATATTTAACCGGAAGCCTGCCACTTGCGAGGCAAGCTTCCGGTGTTCAAATGATCAATAACCTGGGTTTTGTTTGATACCAGGGTTTTGATCCAGGACATTTTGCGGGATGGGGCTCATGTACTGTTTAAGCTCGAATTTCACATTGTATTTTTTCTCCTCTTCCACTGTGTAAACCCAAACACCCGAATTGTTGGTCGGCACCGAGTTGCGGATCACCATATTGTGACGGGGTTTGCTCATTACGGAAGCTGCGGCAGCCAGACGTTTGTTATCCAGAAAGCGCTTGTCTTCAAAACACAGTTCCACTCTGCGCTCGCGGGCAATGGCAGCCCGCATAGCCTCTTTGGAAAGGCCCGCAGGAAGGGCAGGCAGTTCCGACCGTGCACGTACTTTGTTGATCGCGTCGTACACCGAAGCATCGGGGCCGCCTGCCTCGTTTTGCGCCTCTGCGAAGTTCAGCAGGATCTCCGCGTAACGGAAAAAAATGTAGTTCTGTCCACTGGCGTCAGAGCCTGGCGCAGCGTCGGGATTAAGGCGTTTCTTTTGATAATACCCTGAATCACCAACGTCGGTTTTTCCGGCGAGGTCAATCTGGTTGGTCCGGTCGGGATTGGCATAAGTGCGGTCGATGCGGGTGTAAATGGTATCCGCACGCGGCATCCAGTCCTGCTTGTAAACCGCCCCGTCAAAAACGATGAAGTCATAAAATCTCTTTTCGCGGTTTACATACGGTTTCTGAGGATTGTACCCGGAAGTTGGATCGGTGATCGGCTTTCCGTTAGCCATTGCAAACTGGTCGACAAGCTCCTGCGTAGGATTGTAATTTCCCCACGAACGATATTCGCCCAACACATAAGTCGGTCCGCCGCGCTGCTCGTAGCTTGAACCCATACCGCCCACATTGGCCACCACCTGGCGGTCCCATATCACTTCGGAGTTGTATTCATTGCTGGCGCGAAAGATGTTTTTAAGGTCGCCAAACAGGTTGTACTTCTGGCCATTGCCGTATTTGTCAATAAACGCTTTGTTGGTCGCGGCAGCTTTTGCCCAACGCGCAGGATCAACGTTTCCGAAATGGATGAACTTGCCAGGGTCGGGCAAATAAGGCGTTGCAGTATTGAACAACGGACTGGCCCCAAAAAGCTCTATCCATCCTTTTACTGCCAGTGCAGCTCCCAATGTCGCGCGGCCGGCATCCTTATCTGATAAATTGTATTTGACGGCAAGATGTTCGCCCTTCACGATCTGATCAAGCTCGTTAACAATGAACTCGAAAGTTTCCTGAAATGTCTTCCTGGGCTGTAACAACTCTTGCGGGCTCATTGTATTTCTGTCCAAAGGCACTGTGATGATCGGAAGCCCGCCGATATGGACAAAAAATTCGCTGTAAAAGAATGCTCTCAGAAACCGTGCTTCGTCAATGCGTTTGTTGAAATACGCCTCCGAAAAATTGGCTTTATTCTCTGTCAGTTTCTGGATGAAAGTGTTGCATTTCCTGATCTTGACGAAAAAGTTCTGCCACGTATAACCATAAGTCGGTCCCTGCGTTCCTCCCCAGGGATTGTCGGTGCTGCTGGCCGGGATCTGCGTTACACCCTGCCGCCAGTTGGAAGCGGTGTAGTAATGACTGATGTTGTAATCGTCGCTGAAATAGTCCAGCGTTTCAGTCTGATTCAGCTTATTAGGCAATTCGCTGTATACATCATTTAGAAAAACGTCCGCATTTGTTTCGGATTCCCATTGTGTTTTATCCGTGAGATTGGCCTTGTTGGCATTTTCCAAAAACTCGTCCGTGTCGCAGGATACCGGCAGTACAAGCATCAGAATGCCCATGCCTATTATTTTGAAGTAGTTTATCGCAGCTTTCATTGTGTCGGTTATCATTAAAATGTCAGATCAATTCCAAATGTGCTTGCCTTCATGACAGGATATGCCGTCTCACGATCTGTGTATCCCATTTCAGGGTCAATGTGTTTGATTTTGCTGATCGTGAACAGGTTTTGCGTCAGGAAGTACACCCTTGCCGAGCTCATTCTCAACTTGCTCAGCACGCTTTTGGGAATCGTGTATCCAATGCTTGCTGTTTTCAGGCGCAGGTAACTTGAATTGACCCACCAGAAATCGGAGTCCTTCGTGTTGTTCGCGTAAGGCGCAGGGGTCGATCTTGGATACTTGGCATCCTGATTATCGGGTGTCCAGCGGTTATCGAAGTATTCATAACCGGTATTACTTCCATTATTTTCAAATGGAACAGTCATAAATTGTCTGACATTGATGCTCGATTTTCCTGATCCCTGGAAGAATAGGCTTAAATCGAACCCTTTCCAATTGACACTAGGAGTAAGGCCAAAGGTTAATGCGGGATAAACCGGATTTCCAATGACGGTAAGGTCGAAATTATCAATCAGGCCATCGGGCTTACCGTCGGGACCACTCAAATCCGCATATTTAATATCGCCGGGATGCAGATCGCCAAATTGTGTGACGTTATATCCGTCGGCGCTGCCTACGATTCCATCCCCGTTTGTGTCCTCGGAAGATTTAAACAATCCGAGGGACTTAAATCCATACGGCGTTCCAAACTGCCTTCCAACCCTTGTACGATTGGGATTTTTTGCTTCTGCATCGCTTTGGAAAACTTCAAGCATCCGGTTTATCGAGTAGCTCGCATTTGCATTCAATGAAAAATCCAGGTCTTTTGAGATTCTTTTGCGCGTTCCCAGGTTGAGCTCGACCCCATTGGCACTCATTCTTCCTTTATTTTCCTGTGAAAGGGAAAGTCCATATTCGACGGGCAATGTCACCTGTGGCGCGAGCAGCATACCCGTCCGCTTTTCATGGAAGTAATCGAACTCCACCGTCAGCAACGAATTCCACATGCTCAGGTCAAAACCAATGTCCGTTTTGGTAGAAATTTCCCAGGTAATTTTAGAGTTTGCTTCGCGCGGCACCCTCGATGCCTGCACCAGCGATCCCCCACCGAATGCATAGGCCGCACCCCGGAGGTCATATCCCGACTGATATTGGAACGGCCCTCCGGCGAGCATGCCGGCCTTACCCCACGATCCTCTGATTTTTAGTTCGTCGATGAAGCGAAAATTTTTCATAAAGGTCTCTTCTGACACCCTCCATGCGGCAGAAAAGGCCGGGAAATAGCCCCATCTGCTACCCGGAGCAAAGTAATAGTGCCCGTCATAGCGCCCGGCAGCTTCCAGGATATATTTGTCTTTATAAGTGTACCCTACCCTATATACGTAACCTAATTCAGAACCTGTGGACGAAATACCGGCATTGTCATAATCCAGTTTGTCGGAGCTACCAAAACTCAGCTCGTCAATTCCAATAGCGAAGTTATTACGGCGGGTTGCCATAGAATCCGCTTTGGTCTTGCGCGCCTCCATCACCACGAGACCTGTTATCGCATGCGGCCCAAACGTGCGGTTGTAGTTCAGATAAGCCTGATAGGTATAGTTCGTCCGTTTTTGATTTTGCAATCCCAGCCACCTGAAAGGCCGGCCATTTCCTTCCTGAAGAGAAATTGCTTCGGTATAGGTGTAAGGTTTTTGAGAAAGGTCGATCTTGTGATAAATGAACGGCACGTGCCATAATTTCACATTTTGCTGCCAGGGGTCATAACTAAACACCAGTTTAGCACTCAACCCTTTTGCAATTTGCTGTTCGACAAATAGCGAACCGAGCAGCGTGTTTCCATTGGTCCGCCTGTACCCCTCCGACCTTAATACTCCTATTGGTGTACTAGCCGAAGATTCGCCCCATTTATCGCCCTCCGGATATAGCAGACTTTGGGTTGGCAAAAACTTGTAAAAGCTTCGGAAAAGGTGACCGGAAGTAGTTTCGTCGGCGTCGACATCCTTGGTATTTTCGACGCTTCCAAACAGCGACATGCCTACTTTTGTACTCTTGGTCGCAGCCATTTCAAGGCTCAGATTGTAATTATAGCGCCTGTAATTAACCGGATCGAATATCCCTTTCTGATCAAAATAGCTTACTCCGGCGTGATAGGTAACGTTTTCAGTTCCGCCGCTTAGTTCCAGTCCGTGGTTTTGCACCGGGACATTTTTATTAAATACATCAACGAAACTCGAATTCGGATACTTCCACGGATCTTCTGCATGAAGCTTTTCGTAGTCTTTAACAAGCTGCGGATCATTCGGAAGGCTTGTCCCGCCGGGCGTCTGGTTCAGATATGCCTCATTTTGCAAAGCCATGTAATCCTTTGCACTGAGCATGTCGGGCAGGTAAGTCGGATTTTGAAAACCATAGGAAGAACTGATCCTGATCTGTGGCTTTCCGGTTTTACCTTTTTTAGTGGTGATCATAATTACCCCATTGGCTCCACCGATCCCATACGGCGCAACGGCCGCCGCATCTTTTAGAATGGTAATGGTTTCAATGCTGGCCGGATCCACCTGCCGGATATTGTCCCTTCTAACCCCGTCCACGACGACGAGCGGCCTGTTATTCCCTGTCGTAACAATGCCGCGAATGTGAATATCCGGATCGTCCTTGCCGGGCTGCCCACCATTAGGACGCATACTCACACCCACTACGCGTCCCGCCAGCGATTGCGAAATATTCGGGGCGGGCACCTGTGCAATGGCGTCACCTTTAATGCTGCTGATAGAACCGGTGACCGTGGCCTTTTTCTGCGTACCATAACCTACCACCACAATTTCTTCCAATGCTTTCGTATCCTGGGCGAGGACAATGTCCAGCTTACTGGCCGCCCCTACCTTCATTTCCTTCGCCAGATAGCCGACGAACGAGAAAACCAATACATTCTCATCATCCACCGATTCCAGGGTGTAAAGCCCATTCACATCGCTGGAAGTACCACGCGTGGTCCCTTTTATGGCAACGTTGACTCCTGGAAGTCCCTGACCATTCTCATCCGTAATTTTTCCACTGATTTTTCTATCAATTGATAGCGCCCGGGCACTCGGGTCATATTCCACATGCGCGGAGAAATTCGCCGCAAACGAGTCGGAAGCCCCGGCCAGACTCGTTAATTGTAGAAATGACAATTGTAAAAAAAGCCGTAATTTTCTTTTCATAATGAAAATGAATAAAGGTTATAGAAGCATTCTTTACACGATGATCCATTCGGGATCGTCGGCACTAAGCTGATCTTATGCTGGAAGAAGTATACCTGGATGAATGAAGTTGTAATTTTGCCGGATAAACTTTTTCACAAGCACAACTGAGCACAAATATATATTCAGATAATACAATTAAGTAAAAACGATGTTACAAAAATGCTTGTCCATGTTACATTTTTGGGGCAATCCTAAACTATTTTTTGTTGGCGCTTGTCGCGGCTAATACATATGAAGGAAAGTGGCACTGCGTTATATAGCCAATACGGCAGAAAGTTATCTTCGGTAGAAGTTTAAATGCACAACTTGTATATTGTGATGCCACACAAGCCAAGCAACAGTCATGTCAATAGCTAAAAAAATATATCTGATAGACGATGACGAAGATGACCGCATGCTGTTACGGGAAGCGATGCAGACCGTTTTTGGCAATATAACTGTCTGTGAGTTTGATGGCGCTTTTACTTTTTATCAGCAGATGCAAAAGCTGCCCCTGAAGAGCGAGGATTCCCTGATTTTACTGGATATGAACATGCCCAAAATGGACGGCCTGGAACTGCTCCGGGAACTGCGCTCCGACCATGCCTATTCCCATATTCCGGTTGTGATCATTTCCACAACTGTGAATCAGATGATTGTCCGGGAAACCAGGGAACTGGGTGTAGAGGCATATTTAAGCAAGCCAGTATCACAAAATGAACTCACGGCAGTTGCCGAGACGATCCGTGATTGCTATCAGCAGCATTTTGGAAAAGCAGGAAACTAGCCTAAACAGGCTGTTTGGGCTGTACAACCGGCAATACAATCGTGAATTTGCTACCCGATCCCACCACTGAACGCGCGGAAATCTTACCGTGGTGGCGGCTCACAATCTGCTCACACAAAGCCAGGCCCAACCCTACGCCATCCCCATCACTTTCCAGTTTGTTGAAAAGCCCGAAAATATAAGTCGCGAAGCGCTGCTCGAAACCAACGCCATTATCGCCAAACTCGATCTGCACATGGTCGGTATAGTGATACTTGTCGGCTGTGAGCAAAAAGCTATTTTCCTGAACAATAAGTGACCTTACGCTGATGATCAAAGGCATATCTTTCTTCCGGAACCGGACTGCATTCGAAATCAGTTCAAAAATCAAAGTAGTAAAAACAGGCCCTCGCCCCTCAAAGCTGACTGAACCCTCAATTTGTAACTCAAAATCATCAATACCAGTCAAAGTAATAAATTCATCCGTCGCATCCCGGATAAGCTTTTCTGTGGACAATAGCGTAACCGGCCCTCCTTCGTCCTCACTGGCTACAAATCGCTGTGCCGAATTGATCAGCTGCCGCAGCCGGGCAACAGATTTACTGATTTTTACCAACATCTGGTCACTTGTGCTACCAGCCTGCTGGGAAAACCCGGAAAGCACCTTATCAAAATAAAAACCGATTTTACGGATCGGTTCCTGCATGTCGTGCATCAGCACTTTACCCAGCTGTAGATATTCCTGTTTCCGGCGGGATAGCTCCACGATTTTCCGGTCGAGTTCCTGCTGCTGGTCCTGTAAACGTGCGGTCAGTTCTTTTAAAACCTGGTTGTCTTCATGTGCTTTCTGGTATTGCTGGCGGGAAGCGATCAGTTCTTTTTCATATTTCTGCCTTTCCCACACCGTTGAAACCGTGCAAATACTGCGCATTCCATTGCCAGTATCTTCTCTTTTACCATTCAGCATTACCGGCACGCGCGAGCCGTCGCTGGCCTGTAAGGTCAGGAATATCTCACTCACTACGCCTTTCATGGCAAGTAAAGGGAACAAATGGGTCTGATAGAAAATGCGGCTTGGCACGGTTAGCAACTCTTCAATCCCCGTCCCCTCAATTTTCAGCCGGCCCACCATGTCCAGCAATGTTTTGTTGGCATAATGGATTTCCCCCCGGTCATCAAAGATGATGTACCCGCAGGGCAGAGTATCGAGAAGGTGTCGGGAGTCATCCAATTTATTTTCAGTCTTGGGCCAGGAATTGCTGCATTTGGCTGATTGTCTCCTGTGGCGCGCTCAGATGCGGGCAATGCCCCGTCGCCTCCATAATCACCAACTTGCTCTCGGGCAAATGCTGGTGAATATAATGCCCTACGCTGACAGGAGCAATAATATCATCCGAGCATTGAAGGATCAGGCAAGGGCGCCCGACATGCCTTAGATCCCGTCTGTTATCAGACAAAAAGGTAACCTGTGCAAATTGCCTGGCGATAACCGGGTCGGTGGAGCAAAAACTATCTGTAAGCTCGGCGGCAAGTTCCGGCCTCTCAGGATTTTTCATGATCGCAGGCCCCAGAAAGTTCGCCCAACCAATGTAATTGCTGTCCATCGTGTCCAGTAGCTCCACGATATCACCATGTTCAAAGCCACCTGTGTAATCCTGGTCGTTAATATACCTGGGTGAAGGACCGACCAAAACCAGTTTATCAAAATATTCCGGCTTTTTAATACTTGCGAGCATGCCGATAACGCTACTGACTGAATGCCCTACAAAAATGACATCCTTTAGCCCCAACTCCGCACAGATATCCAAAACGTCCTCAGCGTACCCGCTTAAA
The DNA here is from genome assembly GCF_023667495.1 of Dyadobacter sp. MSC1_007. Classification (GTDB taxonomy): domain Bacteria; phylum Bacteroidota; class Bacteroidia; order Cytophagales; family Spirosomataceae; genus Dyadobacter. The sequence continues at coordinate 338,767 of NZ_JAMOZL010000005.1, read as the reverse complement.
CTGTTGTATCGCTCCTTGTTGTAAGCATTTACATCAGAGCTGCCACTTCCCACGTAATCGAACAAAACGATCAGATAATCGTTCTCGAAAGTCGGCCAGATATGCCGCCACATTTGCTGGCCACAGCCAAAGCCATGTGCGAACACAACAGGCTTCGTCCCCTTTCCAAATACCCGCACATTGTTACGTTTCAAAATGTCTGTCATTGCATTCGTTTCTGGTTAGCCGACTAGCCGGAAAATTACGTCAGCGATGTGTGAGAAACAAACAGATACTCGTTTATGCCATTTTACAAATAATTTAATCATGTTTTGTATGTTTAATAAAATCATTTTACATACATTTGGTGATAATACTAAAAATTAAGAACGTAAGTACATGAAAGGAGCCAACTTAGGCGAATTCGAGGAGCTTGTTCTGTTGACGATCGCCTCCTTAGCCAGTGATGCATACAGTGTCGCGATATGCGATGAACTTGAAAAACATACAGGCCGCGCGGCGAAGCTCGGTGTGGTGCATTCCGTACTGAACCGCCTTGAAGAAAAAGGTTTGGCAAAAAGCCGGCTGGGTGAAGCGACAAGCGCGCGGGGAGGAAAACGAAAACGCTTTTACGAAGTAAGCCATACCGGCAAGGTAGCATTAACGAGGTCCAAGGAAGTGCGCGACAATATCTGGCGGAATATCCCCGGCTTTAATCTGGAAGGTTCAATATGAAGCAAAAAGACAAAGCCAGTCCGCCAGGGTGGGCCACCCGGTTTTTACACTGGTATTGCCGCCCCCGTCTGCTCGAAGATCTCGAAGGGGACCTTAACGAATATTTCGACCGCAATGTTGCGCGCAAAGGCGTCAAACAGGCGCGGCTGATCTATGTGCTCGACGTCATCAAGTTCATCAGGCCTTATACCATCCGGAAAATTGAGTTCATCAACTTTTTTATCAATTGGATCATGATCAGAAGCTATGTTAAAACATCAGGGCGCAGCTTAATGCGCAACAAACTCTTCTCGTCCATCAATATCGTCGGCCTCGCCATCAGCATGTCCGTCGGGTTACTGCTGATTGCGTTCGTGCTCGACCTGCGTTCCTATGACAGGTTTAACAAGAACGGTGACAGAATATTCCGCATTACCAACATAGCAACTTTCAAGGGCGAGCGGGGCAGCGGCAAGTATGCTTCGACATCCATCAAAACCGGAAAGCTTATCCGCGAAAAAGTGACCGGCGTTGAAGAAGTGGCCATTATACGTAACGACTTTTTGCAGGACGCGAAGGTTGGCGACAATGTCGTCCCCATTAAAGGCCTTTGGGCAGAGCCGTCGATATTCAGGATATTTACATTTCCGATGCTGGAAGGCAATCCAGAAACGGCGCTGAAAGCCCCCTACTCGGTCGTTCTCACGGAGACAGCAGCCAAGAAGCTGTTTGGCGACGAGCCCGCGCTTGGCAAGGCAGTGAGATTCGACACGCTCGATTACCAGGTGACCGGCATTATGAAGGACGTTCCTTTCTTTTCGCATATAAAGTTTGAAGCAGTTGTATCGTTCGCTACGGCTGAACAAAGCGGCAAAAGTGACAGACAATTTGAAGCATGGACAAACATGTTTGCAAACTCTGTGTACATCCTGCTGCCGGAAAACGCCGATATAGATGCCAGCAAAGCCTCAGTCCAGTCACAGCTCGATGCCATTGCCAGGGAGGAAAATCTTGCCCAGGACGACGCCAGGATCCAACTCGCGCTTCTTCCATTATACAATATCGTGGTGGGTGAAAGTCTCCAGTCGGGCTCCATGAGCGGTGATACGGGCCCTCATATGCCTCCGGTCGTACTGTGGATACTCGGTGGTCTTGCATTCGTGGTAATCCTGTCTGCTTGTTTCAACTATACCAATCTCTCGATAGCACGTGGCTTGCGCCGGTTTAAGGAAGTAGGTCTTCGCAAAGCGATCGGCGCCGGAAGAAGCCAGGTACGGGTACAATTCCTGGCGGAAGCGGTGATGATCTCCCTCGCCGCCCTTTTTCTTTCATTCTTCATATTTCTCGTCATGCGGCCACAGCTGATAAACCTGGCCCCGGAAATGCAGCGCACCGTGAAGCTCGAACTCACCGTGTCCATGGTCTTGGCTTTTATCGTCTTTTCGATCGTCGTAGGCGTCATTGCAGGCATCATGCCAGCCATTTTCTTTGCGAAAACCAGTGCCATCAACGCGCTCAAAAACGTGTCCGGTCCGGCATACAGCTCGGCGAAAGTGTTCAAACAGGTAACCTTCCGACGCGCTTTGGCGGTGATTCAGTACACGGTTACACTGATTTTTATTACAACAACCGCCGTGGGTTATGTGCAGTATAAAAACATACTTGCATTCGACCTCGGATTCAGCACTGAAAACATCCTGAACATTGATATGCAGGACAATAAACCTGATGCATTGCTCAAAGAACTTAGCGAAATGCCCGAAGTGACCGCATTATCCAAATCTTTGATCATCACTGCGGTCGGGAATGCCTGGGGCGGATTTATCAAATATAAAGACTCCCGCGATTCAGCTTTGGTGATGACTAACAATGTGGACGAAAACTATCTGCCGCTGCATGGCTATAAGCTCATTGCGGGAGGGAATTTTGTAAACCGGCCCACCACAGCCGGGGCGGCCCGAGAACTGATCGTTAATCAGCAGTTCCTTAAACGATTTAATATCAGCGCCAGCGACCCGGAAAAGGCGATCGGGGAAGAAATAACATTCAGTAATTTCAAGGTAAGTGGACAAAAGATGAAGATCGTCGGCGTAATGCAGGACTTTCACTATGGCAAGGTCGATAACCTCATCGGCCCCGTAGCATTCATGCCGTGGATACCCGGCGACAGGACGGTCATCAATGCCAAAATACAAAGCACCGACATGCAGGCCACCATGGACAAGATCGAATCGACATGGAAAAAGATCGACCGTGTCCATCCACTCGAAGCTGAATTCTATGACGAATCAATAGCAAACGCATACAGCGAATTTTCCACAATGATCAAGATCATAGGCTTCCTATCATTCCTGGCCATCTCCATCGCTTCGATGGGATTATTCGGAATGGTGGTATTTACAACAGAAACAAGACTAAAAGAAATCGGAATCCGAAAAGTGATGGGCGCCACTTCCGCCAGTCTTATATACTTGCTGAGCCGCAGTTTCCTTTTGCTACTATCGATATCGGCACTTATCGCCCTGCCCGTCACTTACATCCTGTTTGAAAACTACGTGCTCGCGAATTTCCCCTATCACACACCTGTCCAAATAGCCGAGCTGTTCATTGGCCTGCTGGCAGTATTGTTGATCGCATTCATGATGATCGGTTCGCAGACGTTGAAAGCGGCGAGGAGCAATCCTGTGGAGGTGCTTAAAAGTGAATGATGTAACTGTTCGAAACCGAACGTAATGTTGTACGCTAATGAACAGGTTTTCAGGTCGAAATAGCCTCATACTGTGTTTCAAAAGGTAAATCGTGTTATGGTAAGGTATTTGTCCAAAACTGAGGGCGGTGGCGCAGGAAGCCGCCGCTCTCAATTTTCATTGGTCCTTCGCCAACGACTATCCGAACGCAAGCCTTACAGACATGCTAAAAAACTACCTGAAAATCGCTTGGCGGAACATTGCCAAAAACACTACTTACTCTGCTATTAATATTGTTGGATTGTCCGTTGGCATGACCACCGCGATACTCATCGGGTTGTGGGTTTGGGATGAATTGTCTTACAACAAATACCATCAGCACTACGACCGCATTGCACGCGTAATGCAGCATCAGACCTACAACGGTATTACCAACACAACCATTGCTACTCCCCTGCCGATGCGGGCGGCGTTACAGAGCGAACATGCAAGTGAGTTCAGCCGCATCGCATTATCGTCCAGGACGAAGGATTATATCCTGGCCGTCGGTGAAAAGAAAATTTCCAGAAAGGGCAACTGCGTCGAACCGGATTTCCCGGCGATGATGTCGCTCAAAATCCTTCGGGGTACTGCTACGGGTCTTAGTAACCCTACTTCTGCCTTGCTATCAGCGTCGGTCGCCAGGGCATTATTCGGCAATGAGGACCCAATCAACAAGATTATCAAGGTTGATAATAAAAACCACTTTAAAGTAACGGGCATATATGAAGACTTGCCCTATTCTACGGAGTTTCGGGACGTGTCTTTTTTACTTCCGTGGAAATTCTTTTTACAGGAAGAACCCTGGGTGAAACGATCCGAAACGAATTGGGGAAATAACTCTTTTCTGTTGCTCGTCCAAATTACCCCTCATACAGATTTCGCTCAGGTTACTTCCAAGATAGAGAAGATCAAGGCCCGGCATGCCAAAGAGGAAGCCAGATTTGATCCCAAAGCCTTCCTTCATCCCATGAGCCGGTGGCATTTGTATTCGGAATGGGAAAATGGCATGCCTGTTCGCGGACGTATCCAGTTTGTCTGGCTCTTTGCCATTATTGGCGGGTTCGTACTTTTACTGGCTTGCATCAATTTCATGAACCTGTCTACAGCACGTTCACAAAAACGGGCCAAGGAAGTCGGCATTCGCAAGGCAGTCGGCTCGATACGCAGCCAGCTGATCGCCCAATTTTATACCGAATCGATACTGGTAGCGACGTTTGCATTTATACTTGCTTTGTTATTGATGCATTTATTTCTGCCTTGGTTTAATCAAATTGCCGATAAGGAAATAACATTTCCGTGGAACAACGGAATAGCATGGTTATTGGGTTTGGGTTTTACATTGATGACAGGCTTGCTCGCAGGCAGCTATCCTGCATTGTACTTATCTGGTTTTCGGCCGGTCAAAGTACTTAAAGGCACTGGTTCGTCCTTACGGATTCGCGCCGGTCGGTTTGCCGCGGTGCCACGTCAGGCGCTGGTCGTCATCCAGTTTACGGTATCGGTTACCCTCGTAATTGGTACACTCATTGTACTTCGTCAGATACAGCACGCTAAAAACAGACCCGTGGGTTTCGAACGGTCAGGATTGCTCTCGATCGCGATGAACACACCGGATTTACAAGGACATTCGCAGGCTCTTTACGGGGATTTGCTACAAACCGGCGCTGCGATCAGTGTTGCAAAATCTTCCAGTCCAACATCCGAAGTATGGAGCAGCGACGCCAGTTTCAGCTGGCCGGACAAAGATCCCGGCCAATTGGGCGATTTTGGGACTGTCGGCATTACCCATGAATATGGCAAAACAGTTGGTTGGCGATTGAAGGAAGGGCGTGACTTCTCGCGTTCTTTTTCGACCGATTCACTTGGAATGGTGATCAACGAAAGTGCGGCCAGGATCATGGGATTAAAGGAAGCTGTCGGAACAAAAATCAAGTGGAATAACGAGCAGTATACCATCGTCGGGGTAATCAATGATGTTATCACCGGATCACCGTTTATGACCATTCAGCCCACTATATTTATGCTTAAAGAAGACTGGGCCTCGTTTATTCATATCAGGCTCAATCCATCCGTTACATCCGGACAAGCACTTGCAAAGCTTGGACCCGTTTTTAAGAAACATAACCCGGGCAGTCCATTCGAATACAAGTTCGCCAGCGAGGAATATGACCTGAAATTCCGTGCGGAAGAGCGGATCAGCCAATTATCCACAGTTTTTGCCGCACTCGCGATCTTCATCAGTTGCCTGGGCCTTTTCGGACTGGCGTCGTTTTTAGCGGAGCAACGTCAAAAGGAGATCGGAATCCGTAAAGTGCTGGGTGCTTCGGTGGCCAGCCTGTGGCAAATGCTTTCAAAAGATTTTTTAGTCCTTGTTACGATCGCCTGTCTGCTGGCTATCCCCGTTGCTTACTTTGTGATGCAAGACTGGCTGCAACAATACACTTACCGGACTGCGCTTTCCTGGTGGATATTTGCCGTGGCCATATCCGGTGCCCTGGCCATTACCCTGATCACGGTCAGCTCCCAGGCTATCAAAGCAGCATTGTCGAACCCGGTGAAGGCTTTGCAGAATGATTGACATATTGGCAACAGTCATGAACCCACAAGCTCCAAAGGAGCTACCTGTTTATAGAAAACAAGGCACCGAAATTTTAGGCTCCGACGGAGCCTCCTTCAAACGTGCAAACAATTAGGTGGCCCCGCCGGGGCCTATTGTTGTAAACCATGTTCTTTCTAGAAACAGGGAGCCGCTCCGCGGCTTTACAAATTCCAGCAAATTGGCAGAATGAAAGGTGCAGAGCACCGAAATACTCGTAGATCATATATCAATCAAATGCAAAGGTGCAGCGCACCGGAATACAAAAGGGCGACCTGCCTAAAGGCCAGTTGCCCTTTTATTCTTTTATTCCTTTCTTCCCAAAGCACCGAAAATAAAGTCTATTTACTTGGAAGGGGATATTTTTTCATGGTTTCAGCCATGCGGTAGGTTTTCTGCACGATGACATCTTCCTGCTGTACAACCGGATTTATGGAGCCGGATTTAGCTTTGGTTACCGCTTTTGCGGAAGTTTTGGCTGTGATTGTTGACATAATATATGTGCGGTATCTTCAAATTTAACGACTACTCAATGATAACAAAAACCCATCAAAATTGATCCCTCTACAGAATTTCACAAATCCAATGCCGTCCTCCCTAATTAACCCATATAATTGTAAATCGTCCGGCATCTCATCCAAAATTTTGGATATCTCTAGCTGATAGAGCCTTGTTCTCGCCGCAGTACTGCCTTCAGCATATAAGTAAGCAAATGGATTTCTTCGCAAAAAATCCAGGGCAATGGTTGCAATTGTACTTAGGATTCTATGCATATCTGCATTTCGCGTAGTTGCCTTGTCGTTTACATTTTGCCTTTCCTGATCCCACACTCCGAAACCGACATTGAACAGTTCTTGCCTTGGATCATGTTTCACTCTTGTAATAAAGGTCCGAAGCTCGAACCTTCCATTTGGCCCCTCGCTGAAAAAGCGGCGGGAATCAAGGATATCAATGCCAGACATACTTTCGTCGTAATCTTCGGCACTGACCACCTCTGTATCGTAAATTGATACACTCATCTAAATCAGGGGTATAGTGTGTTAAGTTAATCCAATTTCGCTAAGTTTTCAGCCCAAAGCAAATCGTACCGAATTAAATAAAAAACCGGACATATATTTGTCCATTTCCGAACACAAATAAAACCAAAACAGGCGTTTCGAATGCGGCAGGCTACATTTGAAACGCCGGTATGCTAATTGTAACTTTGGAAGAATCTCTTTTGCAGGGTGGATAAGCCCGTCCAACCTGGTCTTTCACGGTATTCAATTGTGTTTATGTTCTCAAATTACTTTAAGATTGCATTTCGTGTCCTTTGGCGTAATAAAATTTATGTGGCGCTTAATGTCGTGGGACTGGGCTTTGCCATTGCCTGCTGCATTCTGGCTTACCTTAACCACAACTACCGCGCGAAGTTCGATCAGAACCACACACATACCGAGAATATTTACCGGCTGAACAGCGAACGACAAGTGGACGGAACTAGGCAGACGTGGGCGATTGTGCCTTCACCGTTAGCTCAGGCCATGCAAAAACAGTTTACCGGCGCAGAGCGGATTGCGCGACTAAGCAGTGCTACCGTTATCGTCAAGCACAAGAACAATACCTTCGACGAGCGCATTCATTACACAGATAAGGCGTTGTTTGATTTTTTTGACTTCCCTTTGAAATACGGAAACCTGTCTGCCTTTGACAAAGGTAACCAGGTAGTAATCAGCGAGACCTTGGCTGAAAAATACTTTCCGAAACAAATGCCGGTGGGCCAATCCCTCACCGTTCTAGAAGCCGATGGGACTAACAAGGTTTACACGGTGGCTGCCGTGGCAAGTAAAATCCCGGAAAATTCAAGCATCCGGTTTGACATCATCACTTCCTTTGAAAACGGATTTGCTAATGGACAGGCTCCCACAGATGGCTGGGTCAATTCTGCCCGTATTACCGCATTTGTAGAATTGAAAAACCAACAAGCGGCTCATACGGTAACTGCAAATTTGATGCGTCTCATAGCGCCTCACAACAGTAATCACAAGGATTGGCTGCTGGAAGGATTTTCACTCCAGCCATTTTCTGACCTGGCGACAAGCTCGGACATTGATATGTCGGGTTACGTATATGGTAGTCAGCTTAATGCCAATCCGCGCGGCGTACTCGTGATTGTGCCGGTGATCATGTCGATATTTATCCTGATCATCACTTGCTTCAACTTTACAAATGTGTCCATTGCATTTTCCAGCGGCCGTTTAAAAGAAATTGGCGTTCGCAAGGTAATCGGAGGCCGGAGAAAGGAACTGATCTGGCAATTCCTAACGGAGAACATCGTCCTTTGCGTGCTGGCGTCTGCATTGGCCTTATTGTTTGTCAACCTGTTGACTCCCGCAATGACTGAGCTAACCGGGGTGGATCTTTCGCCGGACCTGAACAAGGATTTTGGCTATTGGCTGTTCCTTTTACTGGTTCCGGCTGTGAGTGCGATCTGTTCCGGTTTGTACCCTGCCTTATATGTGAGTTCGTTTCAGCCTATTCGCATTCTCAAAGGAAAAACATCGCTTGGATCATCGAACCGTTTCACCAGATTCTTGCTTCTTGCCCAATTTAGTTTGTCATGTTTCGCATTGGTAGTCGGCATTGTCATGACGCAGAATGCAGCTTTCCAGCAAAAGGCCGATTACGGTTATGCGATTAGTGAAGTTGCGGTTGTTCAAGTCAATAATCCTCAGGAATACCGGGTTTTGAGTCAGGCGATCCAATCCAACCCTGAAATCAAAGCTTCTGCCGGATGCGCGCAGCAAATCGGTGACGGCACATACACACTCAACGCAAAAACGCTAAGCGGTGACGTGCAGGCGCAAGTTGCGCATGTCGGAGGACAGGATTATCTGAACACCATGGGAATCCGGTTAGCAGCTGGACGCCCGTTCCATGACGGTGAAGCCGATGTCACCGAATCCATATTGGTGAATCAAACCTTTGTGGAGCGGTCGGGAATGAAGCAGCCGCTCGGCCAACAAGTTACGCTTGACAGCGCCAGTTACACCATTGTCGGCGTTGTTAATGATTACAAGGAATTCGGGTTACACGATATTGTTCCACCCTGCATATTGCGCCTGGCCAAACCGGATGACTATAAATACCTGGTGGTGCGGGCAGAAAAAGACAAACTGTCGCAAGTCACAAATTATCTGCAAACAACCTGGCATAAAGTTGCCCCTAACGTTCCTTACCGCGCATTTCTGCAATCCGATCTGATCGAAAAAGAACTTCGGATGACGCAGGCTTTCAAATCAATATCGTTTTTCCTGGCCATCGTGACTTTACTTCTTTCAGCATCAGGCCTTTTTGCTCAGATTTCACTAAACATCGACAAACGAAGCAAGGAAATCGGCATGCGTAAAGTTCTCGGCGCTTCCGTGCTGCAAATAATCGGGATCGTCAACCGCCGTTTTGTGCGGATCCTATTGATCGCATTTGGGACCGGCTCTGTCCTTGGTTACCTGTTTACGAGCAAATTTATTTTTCAATTTATCTTCAAATACCATCCGGATGCCGGTCCGGAACCTTATATCGGCACTTTCGTGGCCATGATGCTTTGCTGCGCCATGATCATAGGTTCCAAAGTATATCATGCTGCTACCGCAAATCCTATTGAGAGGCTGCGTGCGGATTAGTTTTCATTTTAAGGCATACTTTTTCTGTACTTCTTCCATTGTAAGAGGCTTGTACTCCACGCCTAACCGTTGCGCATTCGCCTCTATCGACTGGGTGAAACCTGCTTTCGACCGTCGTTCATTGACAGAGGCGGCGTCTTTCACAGGCCATACAAAGCATTCCATTTTCGATTTGTCAGTTATCAACCTGTAACACATCACCTGACTGCCATAAATCTGAGGTTTTGATTGCTGGGTAAGCAATCGGTCTTCCATCATTGCTGATAAATAAAATGGTACCTGATTCGCTTCCGCGGCCTGCCTGACCAATGGAAAATAAGACCCTATCTTGGGAGAATGCTGGATAATATAAAAAGCCGCTTCATCTGTCGGCTTTCCGACCAGCGCGGTTCCGGGATAGCCAACTTGCCCGATGATCTGTTCCAATCGAACGAGGTTCGAGCTGTCGATCCGATTTTGATAAGTCCAAAGGTTCCCTGTCAGATTTTCGCTGATCGAGAGCGCTTTTTTCAAACTGTCGGCCAAAGCCGGGCTCGTTGAGATCTTCGACAAATACTCCCTGTAACGCTGATCTAACACGTACATGCTATCGAGCTCCCGTTTCAGGGATAAATTGACTTGCCCCAAACTAATCAAAGGAAAAAGACAAAAGGCAACCTTAAGAAAGTGTTTCATAGCACAATATCAATGTGTTACTGCCCCGTAAGTGACGTAGGGACCAGGTTGTATTGCAAGGTAATTAAAAGTCTATCTCATTTTTTTTAATATTTACTTTGTATTTCAAAGTACTTTTTATTTACTTTGAAATACAAAGTCGAAAGCTAAGTAAGGCACATTTTCCAACCCTTTTTTACCATGAAAATAAAAATACTGACTGCCATTGTGCTGACACTGAGCCTCTCAGCTGTCGGGCACGCTCAAACGCCAGACAAGGCCAAACTGGACCAGTTCTTTGACCGGCTCGCCGAAAAAAACAAAGCAATGGGAAACCTCGTCATTGCCAAAGATGGTGAAGTCGTTTACAGCCGGTCTATCGGTTATGGCCAGATCAACGGGGCTGAAAAGAAGCCATTGACCGCAGCAAGCAGGTTCCGCATCGGTTCGATCACGAAAATGTTCACGACTGCGATGATCTTCCAGCTTATCGAGGAAGGAAAGTTAAATGTGACTGACACGCTCAGCAAATTCTTGCCTCAAATCCCGAACGCTGATAAAATCACAATCGCACAAATACTCGCCCACCGAAGCGGGATTCCCAACGTCAGGCGCGGACGCGATGGCGAATCTAATGTGAATACAATTCCGGTAACCAAACAAGAAATGCTCGCCCTTATCGTCAAAGGTACGCCTGATTTTGAGCCGGGCACAAAGCATCAGTACAGCAATTCCGGTTATCTCGTCTTAGGTCTTATCATTGAAAAATTAACCGGTAAATCCTACGGGGAAGCGCTCGCAGAAAGGATCACTTCAAAGCTCGGACTTAAAGACACTTATACCGCGACCGGGAATATCGATGTGAGCAAGAACGAAGCACTTACCTATATGCAATTCGGAGGTGACTGGAAACAGATGCCCGAAACGCACCCGAGTATGCTCTTCAGCGCAGGCTCGATCGTTTCAACCCCTGGCGATCTGGCCAGGTTCATTCAGGCACTGTTCGACGGGAAGATTATTTCAAAGGAAAGTCTCGATCAGATGAAAACGATCAGGGATGGTGACGGGATGGGTATGGAACCATTCACATTCGCCGGCAAGACCTTCTACGGCCACACGGGCGGAGCGGACAATTATGGGGCGTGGCTGGCTTATCTGCCGGAAGAAAAGCTCGCGGTCGCCTACACTACGAACGCGAAGGTTTACCCTGTTGCTAAAATTGTAAGCGGCGTTGTCGACATCTACTATAACAAGCCATTTACGATTCCAGCTCTGGAATCAGTCGCGGTCAGTACGGAAATCCTGGATAAATATGTCGGTGTTTATTCAAATCCCGAAGCGCCTGTAAAACTTACAATCACCAGGGAAGCCTCGACACTATTCTTTTTACCGCCAGGAGAGCAACGTCCTGCTCCATTGGAAGCTATGGCGGACAATAAATTCCAAATCGAGGGTGCGGTGGTGATTGAGTTCGACGCAGCAAAAAGTCAGATGACGATCAAACGGCGCGGCGGGGAAAGGGTGTTCACAAAAGAAAAATAATCCGCCGTCGGTCTGTCCATTGCGACGGTGTTTACCCTTCACGAAGTCTTCGCCGCATTGTTCGCCGGATCAGCATTGTTGTTTCGGCGGGCAGCGCATTAAAGACCCATTTTTTTAAGGTTATACTTCGATTATTTGTCGGTTACAAGAGCGAGAGTTAAGCGTTATTTTTTGTCCTAATTTTACCACAATACAACTCTGGGGGCTGTCATGATCGCAGAAAAGCTCTCTCGAACGTCCAGCGCTTCACAAATGCCTGGCTCGAATTGCGGGAATCTTCTGCTAAAATTTTCTAATTTTTTGTCGCATATATTAACCAATAGCTTAATTTTACGTGCCAAGAAACTGCGAACAAATCAAAGTATCGAAGGATAGGACTCGGGCGATCTTTATAGACGTTGAAAACAAAAAGGAAATTTTAGAATATCTGAGACGTTCCGAGAAACACAGGAAAAAATTCGAGTACATTATCGGCCTCATACTTGAAAATATCAGGAATACAGAGGTTTACGACAAGGAGGATATAAATGATAAATGTAAGGATGTAACAGCCATGAAATTCTTTAAAAATGGCAGCAACGACAGGATTTATTGTAAAGAGGTTCGCTCAGATCTAGGTTGTTATGTAGTTATTATGGGAATTCTACACGAAAAGAAAAAAACGCAGAAGAACTCGGCCAGAGAAATCGCCAGGATTAATGCTATTGGCAGCTATGAATACCTCCCGACTTTAAAATAACGTCTTTTCAACTTAGCCCACTTTAAGGTCAAGTCCAATGGCACTCGGCCTTACATTGAAGGCTCTTACTTTAGACCTTGACAGTATTATGAAAAATCTCGAAGTGGCAGACGAATATGCCGATCTGTTTTCGTCTTCTCCGGAAGAAAAGAACAAACTCGACGCCTTGATACTGGCAGCACGATTTCTAGAAATCGTCAGCTCAGAAATGAAGCAGCAAAATATGACAAGGAAGGCTCTCGCGGCAGCCATGGGCACATCCGCGAGCTGGCTAACGCAACTATTTCGCGGAGACAAACTACCCAACCTGGAAACATTAATCTTAATGGGCAGAATTCTTGGCCTTTCTTTTGAAGTACGCTCGACTAAAATATCTAATGATGCGAATTCGGATAACGGTTCACAGATCAATAATCTGAGAAAATTAGATTCAAAAAGACCACCTTTCCAGAATATTGAAATGTCGACTGGAAGGCAGTGACCCCTCCCCCCTACTCTCCATACTCAATAATCTTCCTGATCCGGCGCCTGCCGGAACCGATAACCTTATATCCCACCAATTCACCGTCTTTTTGCAAATAATCGTAGTCGGTCTGGTTATCGAGTACCAGGCCGACGCCTGTCGCGTAATGTTTATAGCCTAACCTGTAAAGAACCGGGCCGGTAGTGTCAGCCCTTTCCGAAACTTTAAGCGTTCTTTTAAAATGAAGCGTATCCAGCTCAAAAGGACTGTCCATTACTTCATAATGAAACAAATATCCTGCGCGCGGATCATTATTGTTTATATTGAAATACCGGAAACCATCCCATTTAACATTGTCGCCATATGGAAAAACCAGTGGATTAAGGATCTCATTGTCCGCATGGATAGTGACTTTGTCTGGATAAATCGTAGCGAGATATTCTTTCTTTTTCTCCCAGTATTCTGTTGGCTTGGATCGGGTCGATACCGAAATAATATATTCCTTTCGGCCAGCTGAATCTTTTTTAATGCGTTTAACCTGTTCTTTCTCATACCACACAGACGTGACAGGCGTCTGGTTCCCTGCGCTGTATACGTCCTCGCTTACCTCGTATATCCGGTAACTCCCTACTTTCATTGGATAATAGGAATAAGGGTCCGCCGGCTCTGTGTTATTAGTTTCGCAGGATGCAAGAAGTAAGACAAGCATTAGCCATGCAACGACTGCATTTAAAGAAAACGGAAGGTGAAATGCGTAGTTTTTTTTCATAGATTTTAGGTTCACATTTCATTCAACGCAGCTGCTGCATTTGTATTATAATAGTTACATATTTAAACATTTTCAGCGCCTGTTCTATACTTAAGAACTGTATTCGAATATCTGGTTTGATGTGATTTAAATGCTGATATTTACTATCATCCAGCATAACCGGTCTGAACAAATGAATGCGGAAGAACTCAAAAACCTACAAGCTCCTCTCAAAGAGCAATACCGGGAACGACCCGAATCCGCGATGATAACGCTGAAAGCGCAGGGTGAAATCGGACAAGGCATTTCCTGCAAAGTTGAAACTGGCAAAGCCCTGATAGAAGCGGGACTTCATCCGGCAACAGGCGGGGATGGCATGCTGGCCTGTTCAGGGGATATGCTTTTAGAAGCCCTGGTGGCATGCGCTGGTGTTACGCTCCGGGCAGTGTCAACGGCGATTGGTGTCGACATTACCGGTGGCACAGTTAAGGCAGAGGGCGACCTGGATTTTCGTGGGACATTAGGCGTTTCAAAAGAGGCTGCCGTAGGCTTTAAAACAATCCGCCTTTCGTTTTCTCTTCAATCGAATGCTAGCGAAGAACAAATGCAGACCATCGCAAAACTGACAGAAAGGTATTGCGTCGTCTATCAAACGTTGGTCAAAGGAGCGCAGGTTGAGACGGAGTTTACTTGTTGATCAGCCAGATGCCCCAAAATACTTCATCGTAGCCGTTCACTCATTCTTCCTTGGCGATTTCGTGTTCAGAAGCCAACTTCGGACTTCAATCTTGAACCCGTCGCCTCATGGACACACTTGTAATCAATGCCATTGCATCCACTATACTGATCGCCGGATTTGCTTCGCTTTGTCTGGAATGGCTTTTTTTCTCAGAATATCGAAAACTTAAACGCATTCTGCGCAACGGCCGTGAATACGAAGCCGTGATCCTGGGCATCAAACCGCAAAGGCCTACAATGCTGAGCCCCGAGAATGTACGTTTGCGGGTCCAGCTTCTAGCCGAAAAACCAATCGTTACTGAGTTCAGTTACGAGGCCACCTACCCTGAATACCGGGAACTGGGCGTTGGCAAAATTATCACGATCGATATCGATCCCGCTAATCGTGGGGCGGCAATCATTACCAGAAAGCAAGTCGGCGACTTCCCGGCAAGATCCGCTCAAACAAGCGAAGTGCTCTCTGCTTAAAGGATCACCATAATGTCGGGGTTGGGCTTATCCTTTTTTTCAAGATATTCCCAGGATACAATGTCTTCTTCCGGATAAATATTTCCGGTATCCTCCGGCCCTTCATCCCCGATTGCCTCAATAAACGCCTTCGAGGCTTTCTTATAGATCCCTTCCCTGGGAATGCCATTGATGTCAGTAAACAGGACCAATGTCTGATCTTCCGGCAGCTTTCTATTTTTCATCACAATTGAATTTTAATAAGTAAAAGAAGGCCCTCGGGCTTGCTTTATTCATAATACTCAAATTTTATGCCCGCCGCATCAAAATGAAAATTTAAACCTTAGCATTTGCATCGTACGATTTTAATCGTACCTTTGAAGTGTACTTAATTTTCATTGCCATGAACAGCGAAAAAAACGAGCCTACGAAAGCAGAACTCGACATTCTTACGATACTCTGGAAAAATGGCCCGTCGACTGTCCGCTTTGTGCACGATCAGCTGAATACATTTAAGGAAGTGAACTACACCACTACCCTTAAACAAATGCAATTAATGGCTGAAAAAGGCATGCTCCGCCGCGACGAAAGCAGCATGAAACACGTTTATGAGGCCGTCGAAGAAGAAAAGAAAACCAAGGGCCTCCTTCTCGACCGCTTCGTGGACCATCTCTATGGCGGGTCGGCGAGTAACCTGGTCATGCAATTGCTCGATAATAAGAAAGCTTCCCGGGCGGAACTGGATGAAATCCGCGCCGTTCTGGACCAGTTGAACAAAGAGAATTCCTAAATCATACCAGCCATGAACGATTTTCTCCATTCCGAAACCACGGCCGTTCTCGTTCAAAAGATCGGAACGGCACTTTGCCATTCAGTTTGGATCGGTGCGATTGCAGCGCTCCTCGCCGCTGTCGTCGTCATGCTGACGCGTCGCAGTAAGCCGGAAATCCGGTATAACCTGCTCGCCGGACTGTTGGTCCTATTTGTCGTTGCCACCGGTCTCGTATTCTTCCTGTCCAGCCCGACCGAACCGATAGTTCCCACGCTCGTCCGTGATTTATCCGCCACGAGCCTTCAAAATGAAGCAATTGTAGCGGTACAAGTCCCTAACCGGCCCGGCCCGATAACCATCATCACCAGTTTCCTCAACAGGAACCTCTACATCATTACATTACTGTGGCTTATCATTGTAACCGTCAAAATCAGTGGGCTGGCACTTGATCTTTATCGCATGTACCAGCTGAAAACCCGACAGATTTACAGCATCGGACAGCATTGGGAACAGCGCGTTGCCGCATTTGCCCATGCGATGGGAATTGACAGGACCGTAAGGGTATTTCAATCCGGATTGGTGAAGGTTCCTACCGTGCTGGGGCACTTCAAGCCGGTTATACTAGTGCCATTGGGCGTGATCACCTCCATTCCAGCCGAGCAGATCGAAATGATATTGCTACATGAGCTCGCGCACATCCGCCGCCTCGATTTCTTTGTCAATTTGTTACAGCGGATCACAGAGCTGCTCTTTTTCTTCAACCCGGGCCTCCTTTGGATTTCAAAACTGATCCGCGAAGAGCGTGAAAACTGCTGCGATGATATGGCTTTGAGTTATTCGGGCAATAAAACAATTTACATCCAGGCGCTGCTATCTTTCCGGGAATACCAGCTGACAGAAAACGTATATCAACTAGCGTTCGCCAGCAAGACCGGTTTGGTGCAACGCGTTAAAAGAATCGCATCACGTTCCAATTCCACGTTGGGCGTTGCCGAGAAAACCGTATTATTGGTCGCAATGCTTGCATTCTTTACGTTTTCAATCATATATGCGCAATCCCGCACGCAGCGAGCACAACCGAAAAAGACGGGCCAGACGTCTATGCGGCCTGATAACGGAAAAATCAAGCCTACACCATTAAAAACCGGGACTTCTTCGGAGGCTTCTATTACAAATCCAGCCACACCAAATACTGACAACCAGCCAATTAAGGAAAAACCAGTCTCTCACGTCAGCGATCCTGATTTGACATCCCCTGACACTTTACAGCCTTTACAGACGCAGTTGTCACCGCTTTATCAGGCCACCGCACCCGTATATATGGATTCTTCGGGCAATGGTCGGCTGGTTCCTGTATTAAGGCAAACATATGTACAGACTTACAAAATGCAGCCACTGCAGACATATCAGCCATTGTACGACCCCAGACCACTACGGACAAAACCCCTGGCCTTTACAGAGACAATCCTGAACGAGATCGAACGGCAGGGAATAGCCATTTCCAGAAACAATATCGAGTTTAAAATCACCAATCAGGAACTGATTATCAACGGAGTAAAGCAACCCCTGGCGGTTCACCAGGGCGTACTCGACGCGGTATTGAAAAGTCCAACAGACACTATCGATTTTACCTACGGAAGACATAAGTAATTAATTACATTCATGAAAACCTTCAACCGGGTGAAATTCACCCTATGGATCGCTGTTGCCATGCTGACAGCGTCTGGGACTGCACATGCCCAACTGAAAGGAAAAGTCGTCAGTTCAAACGATAAACCACTTGAAGGCGCAATCGTTTCGGTACTTAACGCCACCGATTCCAGTCTAGTCAAAACTGCGCTTACGAGCAGCGATGGCACGTTTCTCATAGCAGACTTGAAAAACGGAAGCTACTTCGCGTCTATCACGATGATGGGTTTACAACGCTTCAACAGCGGCAAGTTCGAAATCACGAACAGCAAGGATGTCAATCTGGGAACGATTACATTGGCTGCCTCCGAGATCCGGCTCAATGAAGTTAAAGTTACCGCGCAAAAAAACTTCGTGGAATATGAAGTCGACCGGACAATTTTAAACGTCGACGCGCTCATTTCGAACGCGGGCGCCAATGTGCTGGAAGTGTTGGAAAAATCCCCCGGCGTCATGGTCGATCAGGCAGGTAGTATTAGTCTGAACGGGCAATCCGGCGTCCTGATAATGATCGACAACCGCCCTACCTACCTATCACCGGCCGCTTTGGCCGCCTATCTGCGTTCGCTTCCGGCCAATTCGGTCGAGAAAATAGAGCTGATCACCAACCCGCCGGCGCGCTATGATGCAGCTGGGAGCGCGGGAATTATCAATATTAAAACCCGTAAAAACAAGGTCCGCGGCCTGAATGGAAGCCTTACACTCGGCCCGGCGAGGTCGCGTTACTGGCGACACAACGAAAGTACCAATCTCAGCTATCGGAGCAACCGCCTCAATTTCTTTGCGAATGCGAGTTTTAATAGTCAGGACCAATGGCGCCGACTGGATATTCAGCGACGATATTATGATGAAAACGACGCATTACGCTCGTCATTCAATCAAACTACCTATTTCTATCCCAAAAGCAGGACCGTTAACCTGAAAACGGGTGTCGATTTTTATGTAAATGAAAAAACCATCTGGGGACTTGTCTTCACGAGCGCTTACACACGCACCAGGGAGCAGCGCCCCGTCAGCAGCGTGGTCCGGGATGCCGCCGGGGACGTCGATTCGCTGATCCGTGCCGACAACAGCGATCGCAACCGTTTCCGGCAAAGTGGTATTAACCTTAATTTCAGCCATCAATATGACAGCACAGGACGTCTGCTTACATTCGATCTTGACTATATTAACTACCGCATCCGGGCAAAGCAGACATTCCTGAACGATTTCCTGGACGGTAACGAGCATTTCATCAGACAGGAAAAGATCACGACTAACCTGCCGTCGTTTATTGATATTTATTCCGCCAAAACGGATTACGAACATCCATTAAAGAAAGGAAAGATCGGTACCGGACTGAAAACCAGTATTGTGCGAACTGATAATGCCGCTAATTACTTTTTGCATGACGGCGAAACCGTTTCCGTCGATTATGATAAAACCAACCGCTTCCGGTATTTAGAGAACATCAATGCCGTTTATTTGAATTTTAACAGCGATATCGACAAACTTTCTTTGCAAACGGGTCTCAGAGCCGAAAACACCAACGCGTACGGACATCAGCTAGGCAATGCGGTAAAGCCTGATTCATCGTTCACTAAGCATTATACCAGCATTTTCCCCACATTATACCTCAGCTACAAGCTCGACAGCAATCAGACACGCCTGAATTTTTCCTACGGACGAAGGATCGGCCGGCCTTATTATCAGGACCTTAATCCTTTTGTGTTTTTGCTCGACAAGTTTTCCTACTTCGCAGGTAATCCCTACCTCAAACCCGAACTGGGCAACAAATTCCAGCTTTCTCTGAATTACAAAAGGAAATTCAACCTATCGTTCCTCTACAACTACACCCGCAATATGCAAGGCGAGGTTATTGAGCAAGCCGGAAACATTTTTATCAGCCGGACAGGCAATATCAGTCGGCTTATCTGGGGAGGCATTACGCTGTCTGCTCAACTCAAAGCAGGCAATTGGTGGACCTGTAATTTTTACGCCGAACTGATCCGCAACAACTTTCGCGGCATGCCAGGCAACGCCGACGGCACAACGGGTTCAACCTACGGGTATATTAGCCCAAACAACCAGTTCCTCTTCAAAAACGGGTGGAGCGCCGAGCTAAGCGGGTTTTACATTACAAGAAGCCAGAGCGCACAGTTTGATAAAGACGACATGTTTCTCGTGAATGCGGCCATGCAGAAGAAGGTGATGAAAGACAAAGGCGTCTTCAAACTTTCACTACGTGACATTTTCAGCTCATTGGAACCCAACGGCCGCATTCTCAATATTCCCAGTGCAAAAGCATCCTATTTTAATGATGCTGATACGCGGGTAGTGGTAGCGTCTTTCACTTACAATTTTAGTAAAGGCACATCGGGGAAGCAAAAACGCAATGTAGGTGGCTCAGGCAGTGAAGAACAACGCGTCAAGAATTAGTCAATTTACTTACTCATATTAAAACCCTTTTGCAAACCTGATAAAGTTCGCCCAGTCGTAATTGGTCATATTATGCTCGCCTTCGCGGTTATGATATCCAAAATGCGACCCGATCACTGGCATATCGATTCCCGGCGGGTTCTGGGGCAGCCCTGACTTGATCTTGTACAACGTATATACCGGTTCGGTCGCTTTTAATGCAAGAAATGTCCCCTTAGGATCTGCCCAGAGATCTTTTGATGCGTTGGTGACATAAACCGGCCGTGGCGCTACCAATGCAATGAGCATATGCTGGTCCACCGGCAGGTCGTTTTCGCGGTCGTTGTATTTCTTATAATTGTTATTAAACCAATAAGGAAAAGTGGCGTTAATGCGACTGATCCGCTCGCCATATTGCCTTCTGGCCAACGCAGCACCGGTATTTCCGGAACAGTTCGAAACGCAGGCAGCGAAACGCTTATCCTGTGCCGCAGCCCAGAGCGATGTTTTCCCACCCCTTGAATGCCCCACGACGATGACCTTCTTTGCATTAATATCTTTGTCGGTTTCAAAATAATCCATTACCCGGCTCGCTCCCCATGCCCACGCGCCGATGGCTTTCATCCCGTTATCCATGGTCAACTGCTCCGGATAAAGCTTTTCCAGGAGAGCGCTCGTATAGGTATCCTTGTTATCAGGTGCGAGGTCACTGACATGAAATGCAGCTGCCGCATAACCATTTTCTATCAGCATTTCGGCGGGCCAGAATTCACTTTTCTTCGCGCGCGTCGGATCAGTATTGTCCTTTCCGCGATTGTTGATCAGTAAAAAAACCGGCGCAGGTTTACGCGCCTGCGTCGGCACAAACAATACAAGGCTGATCTGCACCGACTTTTTATTTCTGAATACACTGATTTCGACCTGCTTTAAAACCGCTTTACCGTCCATCGCGGGTTTATCCACTTGAACGGTCTTATAGCGTATGCTATCAAAAGCCGTGGGCATTTGACCGTAGATATTGTCTTCAAAAAGTTTCAGCAGCTCCGGCCTCCTTACTTGCTCCCACGTTTTCTTATCAGCCACGACTTTTCCGGCTTCGGTTTTGAGGACGTCCGGCAATGTGTAGGCTGGCACTTTCGACTCATCATAATTCTGAGCGAATGCTCCATTAAACACATTGGCGAAAAGCAGGAAAGTAAGCAGGCGTTTCATTGGGTTCAGGTCCATGGTTGATTCCTGTTAAAAGCATTTGCGCCCGGGTTCTTTACTTGCGCTTACCTGCCGTTCAGTTGCCTTTCCGCGCTCCTCGTATCGTGATAGTTACCGTTAAATAATCATTCATTTTAGTTCGAAAGGCCATTCTGTCGCTTCGTCCTTTGCCCCGTTACCGACCCTCTGTGAAGGTGTCTAAATGAGATCAGCCACAATTGAATGAGCTGATGCCTCACATTTACACAACTTTTTCCATGAGAAAACCCTTTTTCTACCTCTTATCCTATTTCTGTTTTTTAGGACCCGCAACCGCGCAGAATGTAGATTACAGTACACCGCTCTACACCAATCAAACATTCAGCAAAACCGTTAACCCGGCCTTGCCGGTAGGCTCTGTGCCAGGTGCCGCTGCGGTTTCCGGCACCGGCGGGGCGAGTTATACGATCCCTATTGCCGTCCCGCCAGGCACGAACGGCGTTGTTCCCGCTATTTCAGTGGCATACAACTCCCAGGCTGGCAACGGCGCTGTCGGCAATGGGTGGGGCATTTCCGGATTGTCAATGATCTCACGTTCGGGCCAATCCATGTATTTTGATGGGAAGGTCACAGCGATTGATCTGAGTAACCAGGACCGCTTTGTGCTCGACGGACAAATGCTGTTGAGCGTCAATGGTGCGTATGGTGCAAACGGTTCTACCTATGCGTCCGAACAGCAAAACTTTGCGGTTGTCACTTCCAACGGCATCAGCGGGACCGGCCCGACCTGGTTTAAAGTGGTGACCAAAGACGGCATTGAAATGGAGTTCGGTAACACGGCCGACAGCCGCTGCCTGGACGAGGCCAATCTGAATGTGCTTTTCTGGCGCGTCAACAGGATCAAAAACCCCGATGGCAATTACATTGATTTCAAATACCTCTTTACTGACAGGGACTCGCGGATCGATGAGATCAATTATACAGGAAATACCGTAACAGGGCTTGCACCTTACAGTAAGCTTAAATTTGAATATAAAATACGGGGCGATATCAACACCCAATATCTGGCGGGTTCAACGATCACGAACAAATGCCTGCTCGATAAAATAACAGTCACTGCCGAAGGGAGCATCACCAAGACTTATCAGTTTAATTACAGTTGGGATAATATCACTTCGTATTTACGGGAAATAGTCGAGTCGGGAACGAATGGGGCGGCGTTGAATTCAACGATATTTAAGTATGGGCAGATGCCCGATCCGTTCGCATCGGGCATTGTCGGCACCACAAACCCTAACACCAGCACGCACTTTTTTGGAGATTTCAATGGGGATGGAAAAACGGACATCCTCGGTGCAAATTCCGTCAACTCCGGTGTTCCTTATGTCAATTATACCGACAGTCTCTACCTTCATTTATCCCAACCCAATACCTCCACATTATTGGCCGGCCCCAAAATCAAAATAGGGCCTAACTATTCGGTGATCCGAGAACAAAAAATCCCGAACAACTACCATATCCTGGCCGGGGATTACACGGGCGACGGCATCGACGATTTCATTACTTTGAAAGTCACCAATATCGGCTCGGATTACAAGCTCGACAGCGTGATCATTTATGAGAGTGCGAATGCGGGTTTCTCTTTCATCAAACATCTGCGGAGCATTCAGCCAAACTTTTTCAGGATACACCCCAAGGGAAACTTCTTTTTCCCCGGTGATTTCGACGGGGATGGCATTACCGAGTACATCGCCATCGTAGGAAATACGCTGAACAACTATGCGCCGTTTCTTTGCACGAATTACATACAGGGCGGCTCCTGCGGCAGCGTTTCGATCAGCGGCCCTACCGGCTTTCCGATTGCCGATTGGGCTGCCGCCGATAAGATTTATGTGCTCGATTTTAACGGCGATGGCAAAAGCGATTTGATGCTGATCAAGGACAACCTTTGTGAAATATTCACATTGGATGCCAGCGTCGCACGCCGCATTTATTCGTCCAATTTTCCTACCAAAAACCATCTGGTGTATTTCGGCGATTTCAACGGCGATAGTAAGACCGACCTGCTAACCCGCGCCTCCCTGACCGACAACGCCGCTCTGTGGACCACTGCATTTGCGACCGGATATACTTACCAACCCAATACGTTCACCTGGGCGCAGATTCCAAATATTACCAATGAGTATTACAAGAACCACCACGTCAATCTGGGTGACTTCAATGGCGATGGCAAAACGGACATTTATCACGGGAAAAACAATGCTAATCTGACAGCCTCCAAACTGGACGTCTATTACAGCAGAGGCCTGACGTTTCACAACATTCAGAGCGACCACTCAAAGACTGTGAGCAACTGGGATTCATTCACTGCCGATCTGGATGGTGACAGCCGCATGGAAGTCCTCAGTGTAGAATTTTTCTCCGACCCTCCCAATCAATTCTTTTTCAAGCCAAATGGAAAGGAAAACCTGATACACAAGGTCGCGAATGGTAATGGGCACATCAACACCTGGTATTACAAAACTTTGTCGTCAGGAGGGGGTTTTTATACCAAAGGAAGCGGCACCAATTATCCCTTCAACGGAGTACAACCTCCGATTTACACTGTATTTCAGCATGTAATTCAAAATGGCATCGGCGCCAACCATACCCAGGAATACAGCTACGAAGAAGCGCGGTTTCACCGTGCGGGGAAAGGGTCGTTGGGATTCAAAAAAGTGATCGCTTCCAACCTGACCAGCGGCATTAAATCTGTTTCGGAAAATGAATTCAATACCAATTACTATACGGCTGTTCCAATTAAAAGCGGAACCTACTGGACATCCGGCAATGCATTGATTTCGGAAACCACGCTCGTCAACGAATTCATTCCGCAAGGACCGGCTGGTAGTAAACGGTTTTTATACAGGGTCAAAAGCAGCACCGAAAACAATGCATTTGAAGGCAGGACGCTGACGGTCAACAATAATACTTTTGACAATTTCGGGAACATCACCCAGAGCACCGCCAATAACAACAATATCGAAACGACGGTCACCACGACCGTCTACGGAGCCTATCCTGGCACCATACCCAACAAGCCTACCTCCGTCACCGTCAATAAAACCCGCAGCGGGCAGGCCGCATTCAGCGTCACGACCGGAATGGGCTACAATAATCTCGGCCAACTCACGTCTAAAAACGACTTCGGTGGCTTACCCAAGAATGTTAGTACAGTTTATGAGTATTTCCCATTGGGTAACCTAAAAAAGGCCACGGTGACGCCCTCGGGCCTGCCGGTAAGGTTCACGTCTGCCGCGTACGATGCCAAGGGCAGGTTCGCCCAAACGACCGTGAACGAGCTGGGACAAACTTCCACTGCCAGTTATGATCCCAAATGGGGGTTGCCTCTGACAATGACGGGAACTGACGGGTTGACGACCAGTTTCATCTATGATGCATTCGGAAGAATGGCGACCACTACCTATCCCGAGGGTTATACGGTTACCGATTCATACGGCTGGGATTTGGCCAATGGCGCAATCTGGTTCAAATTGACTACTCATCCCGGCAAACCCGATGTCAAAACCTGGTACGATATCCTCGACAGGGAAATCAAAAGCCAGACCGAGGCATTTCCTTCCGGCTGGACTACCCAAACCCGCGCCTACGACGCCCGCGGCAATGTCGCCACCTACACCCAGCCTTACAAACAAGGCGAACCGATTCTGACTACCACAAATGCCTACAACGCAACCGATCCTTACAATCGGCTGGTTTCAGTATCCAATGCATTGACCAGCACCGCTTACAGCTATACCTATAATGCCGGACTATTATCGACTTCCAGCACCAGCGCCGGATTGACCTCCTCTACCAGTACCGACGCAACGGGTAAGGTCGTCACTGCCACAGACAATGGCGGCACCTTAGCCTACACTTATTTCAGTCACGGCGGGCTCAAAGAAGTGTCCAAAAACGGCTCGGTCCTTACGGGCAGCCAATATGACGCATATGGCAGGCAAACTTCGCTAACCGATGCCAATGCCGGAACCACCACCTACGATTACAATGCACTCGGTCAACTTGCATCGCAGACCAATGCCAACAACAAAACGCACACGATGCAATATGACCTGCTGGGCCGCAACACCGTCCGCATAGGTCCCGAAGGAACAACCACCAACGAGTATTATCCTTCCGCGAGCGGCGCAGCGACGAATCAGCTTAAAAAAGTCACAGGCTTTGCCGGAAACCTCGAAGAGTACAGTTACGACAACTTTGGAAGATTGCAATTGGCCAAAGAAACCGCCGATGGCAGCATTTATCAGACCAGTTACGGCTACAACGCTTATGGTGATGTGACTGCTATCACTTATCCGTCGGGTTTCGGCACTGTACATGCGTACGATGCAAACGGGTACCCGACTACCGTCAAAAACGGCAACAGTAGTGTGACGCTTTATACCAACACCGGCATGAACGGGCTGGGACAAAATACCGCTTACACCCTCGGCAACGGCAAAGCATCCACGCGAACCTACAACTACGGCATTCCGACGCAGTTCACCACCGCGGGTGTGCAGAACCTGGAACTGACCTGGGATTACAACAAGGGCAACCTCACCAAGCGTAAGGATTACATTAAGAACAAGGAAGAAAGTTTTGTCTACGACAACCTCAACAGGCTGCTGACGGCCACGGTGACCGGCAAACCTGTTCAAACCGTCACCTATGAGGCATCGGGTAACATCAGTTCTAAAAGCGATGCGGGACAACAGTTTAGTTACCATCCGGTGAAGAGCAATGCATTAACGGGCATCATTTCGCCTACATTGGCGCTCCCCACACTTACCCAGGACATCACTTACACGCCCTTCAACCAGCCTGAAAAGATTACCGAAAATGGCTCCGGCCAACCTTATGAGCTCACCTACACTTACGATGCGGGCTACCAGCGACTGAAAGGCATCATGAACAAGAATGGCGCGCTGATCAACACCCATTACTATTTTGGGAGTTACGAAAAAGACCTCACGCCCGGACTGGCCGACAAGCACCTGCATTACATCAGCACGCCTGCAGGCTTGTCCGCCCTCGTTATCCGCGAGAACGGCGCCGATCAATACTATTATACTTACACCGATCACCTCGGGTCTCTGCTCAGCCTCACCGCCCCGAACGGCACTGTCCTCCTCGACCAGAACGGAGAGATCTTTCAAATGGCTTTTTTCTCCCTCGCCTTTACCGCTGACTTTGCAAGCAACCTGTTAAACGGAGTTCATCATCCTGCGAAAACAGCCTATTCCAATGCATCGAATGCCGTGACTGCTATGGGCAACTCGTTACAGGTGCAGCTTTACAACAACGGTAATACCGCCGTCACAGTAGGAATAAACCCACTAAGCATGGGTATTTCAGCTAACATATATCACACAACTGGCAATGTTACTACCGGTCTGAATGTTGGAGTTGGCATCGACGGTGGTTTCATGATCAACGGAAATGCATCGGTCAACGCTGGCGGTTGGAATATAGGACTCGGCGCAGGATTTGGGAATAATTACTCCGCTATGGGAGGCAGCATTAGCTACAAAGGCTTTGGTGCCGGCTACTATCAAACCCAATATGGCAAGACAATTGGCCCAGACGGCAATGCGAATAACCAGACAGTTGGCGGTGTGAATCTGTTCCTGGGAAAAGCATCATTCAGGATTGAAAATGACTTTTTTGCTTTCAATCATCAGGATCGATGGCGATCCAATGCGATCGAGATTGGAATCGGAAATTTCCTAATTGGGACACGGTTGTATAATAACGATCCAAAGGGAGAAGGACAAGGAATAAATGAGTCACCAGATCTCGTAGGTCATCACAACAAACATGGTTACGGAGCATGGGAAAATGGCCAAACTTATAACGCACCATTGTGGGCTGGCTTTCGCTTTGGTAATACTGTTGAACGTGTTGGTTACAGCCATCCATTGTTTCAAGACAGGACTCAAAACTTCATCCATCTCAGATTTCCGCCTGGCTACCAAAATTTTTACAATAGATACGACAATTTCAATTACGGCACATTTTTTCACAGCAACTTTTATAATCCATACTCCTTATGGGGAAGATAATATTCAAAAACTTTGTTGGATTGACAGCGGCCTTACTAGTATTAACACTTGCAGGTTGCCACTATTCAAGACAGCACGCAACGAAGGTTCGAAATACACCTTATTGCTTCTCCAAATATTTCAAGCCGGATACTGATATCATTAAACACGATGGATACTATTCATTTCACGATTCGACATGGGCAACGTCCGGTTATCCAGCCCGTTTAATATTAAGTGATTTTAGAGAAAACTATATCTTTTACGAAGATGGCCTCTTCCTTACGTTTATAAACGATGATCTCAAACATGCATTCTGGGGGAGCTATCACATAGTCGGCGATACAATAAAATCTCAGTTTTTCTCGCCACCAATCAATATAGCCTGGGGCAAGGGTGAAATATGGTTTAAAAAGAATGATAATAATACTCTGCAAAAAATTGGTCTCGCGTGGGAAAGACCGATGTCCGCGGCTGACATACGGCGGTTCAAATTAGCCAATAAAGATTCTCACGGTAATCTAGGAACATTCATTCGGTCCAATAATTTACCACCACCTGATAAAAGCTGGTTATTAAAAAGAAAATGGTTTTGGTGCAATAAGGAAGAGTATGTAAAATGGAAAAAGGTGCATAACACAAATAATTAACTTACTAGGCAACATGACGTGGCTCCGTTTTGGTTTACACTTTTGCGGGTTAGTAAATGTTAAAAGCTTCAATTCTCATCCGGTTTGCCGGTAATATTCGGTCTCAAAAGCTACTGGATTTAGATAGTTCAATGACGAATGCAGCCTCCTGGTATTGTAATATCCATCAATGTATTCAAATAAAACAGACTTCAATTTCTCGATGCTTTCGTAACCGCCTTTTGGCATATCTAATTCGGCCTTCATCCTGCTCCAAAACGACTCAGCCCAGGCATTGTCGTACGGATCATCGGCGCGAGACATGCTCTGTCTCAGCTTGAAAGTTTTGATCACTTTCTTCATTTTTCGCGACAAATATTGTCCGCCACGATCCGAGTGCACGATCATTCCCCGTTTGGCTCTTCGCTTTAAAAGTGCCCTCACCAACGGTTCCCTGACAAGGCTTTCTTCCATATTGTCGGCTAATTGCCAACCAACAATCTGTCTGGAATACAAATCCATCCAGGTGCATAGATAAGCCCATTTCCCTCCCTTAAGAGGCATATATGTAATGTCCGATGTCCAGGCCGCATTGGGCCGACTTGGCTTTGGCTGATCAGGTAGCAGGTTCCGACATATTCGTTTTCCGTGCTTACTATCTGTGGTCCTCGGAATAAATCTGGGCGGCTGAATAGCCCTTAAACCTTCCTTTCTCATGATTTCAGCGACTTTTCGACGACCAATCCTAATACCTCTTTGTTTCAGGGATTCTTTGATTCGTCTGCTACCGTATCGCTTCAAATTGCGGATAAACTCGATCCGTATCTCATGCTTCGGGCGGTTATATTTTTTGTCCGCATTATGACTTTCTCCTCGCCGGTACCGATAATAAGCGGTTCGGCTTACTTCAAAAAGTGAGCACAGATAGCTTACTTTATTCGTCCTGGAAAGCGAAAATATCAAGTCATAGACATCTCTTAGCTGGACGTGCTGAAAAGACCCAACGCCTTTTTTAAAATTTCACGGTCGGTTTTCAGGCGTTCAATCTCCGCTCGTAGTCTCGCATTTTCAGCAGCAAGTTTGGCAGTTTTGCCGCCTTCACCCTCCACGTTCTTTGTTTTTGTCTTCATAGTTGCCATTCTCTTCCAACAATATAGAAGATTTTCAGCAATTCCAAATGTCTCCGAGATTTCCTTAGCACTCCTGCCAGACGCCAACATCCTCGTTACTTCCTGCTTAAAATCAGCATCATAACTCTTTCGGGTCTTAACCCCTTTCTGAACTCCCATTTTGCATCATGTATGTGCAAAAATGTGTGCCGCTTTTTGGAGCCACCTCAACAACCCTATATGCAAATATTCGGCTATTATAACCCCTATTCGTTATGGGCAAAATAACTAATATACTGTATCTCTTTATAATGATTGGCATTGGATGTATTTCTCATTCGTGCCAGCCTACCCGACGCACGCGAGATAGCTTTCGGCTTTCTGCATACTGCTATAATGGCGGCTATACAGGTCTCGATACACTGATTGAAATCGAAGGCTATTACAAATTCGAACAAAGATTCATTAGAAACGTCGGCTTCCCGTCTGTTCCGACGCTGGATACCCTGGTCTTTACTGCTCTATTCATGAATGATGGAATATTCGTTTACAACTTTAATCCAGAATATTTCGAATCCACGTCAACCGCAAGATTTGGATTTTATAACAGAGGGACGAAGTGGGGTAGATATTACGTGTCTGGTGATACGATCAAGGCGCAATTCGTTGAATCTCCGGGCGGGATGTCTTGGGAAAAGGGACAATTTTGGTTTCAAATCGTAAATCAATCAACGATTCGAGAACTCAATTTCCAGTATCGAAAGCCCATTACTCCGCATGATGTTGTAACATATCAGCAAAGTGAAAAAAGTAAAAATACATCTCTAGGTGATTTCACAAAATACGATAACCTTCCTCACTCAGATCAAAGCTGGCTTAAAAAGCGAAAATGGTTTTGGTGCAACAAAGATCAATACCGCCTATGGAAAATAAAAAACAAGAGGGAAATCACTTCAAATAGAATCAATGAGTAGGCCACAACTTTGTATCGTAAACACAAACATTAAACTTCAAAACAATGAGATCGACACTTAGCTTTCTATTTATGTGGACTCTTTTCATTCACTTTCAAAATCTAACATGTAGCCGTGAAGACGCTTTGAAAAAAATCGATAAAGCTACAAAAAATCAATATTGCGACATGGACACTGTAAAAGAAATAATAGATCTAGATAGCATATATGTAGTGCGTTACTATCCCAAAAGAATTAATGTTCTGGGAGGAGATTTAGACGCTATTGTCAGAAAGAAAGACTGCAAAATAATATCCTTGAAGCGTGGGCAATAATCAATATAAATCTGGGATATCCAAACGAGGAGCTATTCCGGCGTTGGGGAATCGGTCTAGGTATCAATCTTATGGTCATCGTTTTGGTGAGCACGAGATGATCTTGCCTTGTAAATTACTCATGCCGCATTCTCCAAATCCAAGGAGCCTTAAAAACCCTTTGGTAAATGATCGAACCCACTTGATCATCGAAATAGATATGGCGAGATACAGTACATACATTGACCATGCCTAATAGGAACTGCAACAATTCACCTATACAACCACCCTAACACAAATCATTATGGACTGGAAAGCAGAACTAATCAATATTGAAAAATCCTTCGGTAGTCATCAAAAACATAGCTGGCGAGCCGATATGCGAATAATCAGGCACCTTAGCAATGGCAATAAAAATGATGTCGAGCTCAGTATCAGGGTAATTTACTTATTACATAACGCTTTGACGGAAGAAGATTATTTAGAAGTTGAGCACGGTGAATTGTCAGCACTACTCCAAAAGGCATTCAATAAGTCGTTCAAAAAATTTTCTAATAATGCCGAATACCTGTTTTTTATAGGAAAGATACTTTACATCGATGAATGGCTTTTCGGAATTGACGACGAGAAAAAGCCCCTGAAAGAAAAATTAGCCTTTCAAATGCAATTGAAATCCCACGAGATGGAGCCTGACAATATGCTTTTTGAATGGGCCTTAATATTTTCCGAAGAGAGGTTTGGAAAAGCGGTAATCCTTGCGAAAGAACTATTACAGGAAGATAACCAATGGAACCAATGGCTACAAGAGAAAGGGTTCCCAGGGAAATACATCCTGGAAGAAATTCAAGACTATTACGACAGCTGCCGAGCGTTCCGCAAAATGCCTGCAAAACAATCTTTAACCACGAAATCAATCGAATCATGAAAATCACACACATATTACAATCCCTGCTTCTGTTCACTTTTTTGGCTGCTGCAATACCTGCCTGCGTCGCACAGGACAAACCTGCTATACCCGCGCCAGTACCGGAGGGTTACCAGTCCTGCTGCGGCACCCAACCGGTGGTTTTCAAAAGCCGGGAAACAAGCGTTTATATCCCCAATGTATTCACCCCGAACGGAGATGGGATCAACGATCTCTTTACGCCAATCATTAATTCGGAAGTAATTCAAATCAACAATTACACGATCCTCACGCCCGATAAGGATACGGTGTTGTATCATGCCACGTTTGTGATCCCGGCCAAAATCAAAGACTGGGTGTGGGCTGGAAAGCGCTATGACGGCTCCGTTTATAGTGGCCCGTTCCGGTACGGCATGGTGGTCATGGACAAACAAAGACGAATAAGCATCATAGAAGGCGAGGCCTGTGCTATTCCATGCCGCAAAGAAATGGCAGTCTTTAAAACCAATGAAGGATGTTACTACTCAGCCCAGGCCGAAGCAGCAGGGACCCTGGATAGTAACAAGCCGAATGGAGAGAGGGATTGCTTTTGATAAGATTGGCGAGCAGTTACCCTCTTAATTTTTTCACTCTTTAATCAAAGTCAAAAAATGACCGCACACTTTTTCAAAATCATCGTTCTGGCCGTTTTGACAGCCATTTCGCACGGTGCATTTGCACAGATCAAATTCACTTATGATAATGCAGGCAACCGGATTAAAAGAGAATACAATGGAGCCCTGGTGCAGTTGAATGTGAAGGTATTTCTAAAAGGCGGATATCGTACAGGTCAGGCGAATATGGGCAATAACTTGCAAACCTATTTCAGCGCTAATTCGGGATTGCTGCCTGTTACGGATCCTTATGGCGGCGGCGTGGTTTATAATACCATTGGTAATCCTGCTGGTGTCGCGGGCGCGGTGGTTGATTGGGTAAAGGTTGAAATACGGGATGCATCAAATCCAGTGGTGGTGGTACAATCAAAAAGCCTTTTACTGAAAACGAATGGCGATGTGGTGGATACTGATGGCACGCTTCCGGAGTTTGTGGCTCAAAACGGAGCGGTTGCAATTGCGATCATGCATCGTAACCATGTGGCTATTATGAGCAATGCCGTCGCCGCATTCAACTCCGGGACGGTTTCCTATGATTTCACAACAGCATTGAACAAAGCTAGCCAGAAGCCCAACGATGCGCCGCAAATGGCTAGTCTGAACGGAAAATGGCATATGTGGTCGGGAGATGTGAATGCCGACCTCGCCGTCGACGGGCTGGATGTAAACAAGGCTTCGAATGATTTTAACGCCGGTCTCTTCGATCTTTATTTCAACACCGACGTCAATCTGGACGGCGTGATGGATGGCACAGATATGTCCGCGATGACCAATGCGTTCATTGGCGGCTATTTTTCGACGCTGCTCAACTACATGATCCAATAATATTTTCATACATACCCAACCTCTCGCCCATCGCGTGTAGTTTATTTTATTGACAGGGGGCCTCCTGATTTACCTCATTCAAAACTTAAACACTGATGGTCATGAGAACCGAGAAATGGTTGGTATTATGCGTTGTATTGTTGTTGATTCAGTTGGTCGCCTGCGAACGTAGTAAAATGGAAGAAAATGAACCCACGCCGGTTTCCGCACGGACGGGCACGGATAGTGCCGACGCACCGGGAGCAAAGCCGTACATTGTAACAGAAAAAACGACCGGTATCAAATTGAAAGAGCCCTCTACTTTTACATTTGTGGGCGGCAAAAGTGCATTTGTAGTCTGGCGTTCCGTTCCCGCCCTGCAGTTAGAAAACCAAGGGACCAAAGCAATCATTTATTTTCAAAATCCCGGTAAACACCGCATCCTGGCTGTTGACAGTCTCGGCCATGATACGGCTTACATCGATGTCGAGGTAATTGATCAGCCTTACCAGATGCCCGTTTCTGAAAAACCCATTCTTGCAAATGATGTTTTGAGTGTTACGCCAATTGCATATGGCGATACAGTCGACAACCTCATCGGACTAGAATTTGTCACGGCTCAGACCTATCCCTGTACTCAAAACCACCTTTCTGGCAAGATTACAAAGGGCGAGAATTCCTATGAAGTCAAATTTGGGAAAACGCTTACGGGAGTCCATTGCTATACGAAGGAACAGTCCCCGGGCACAAGCCACCTTTCAGTCAACCAAATTCCTGCCAATTTTGATGGTGTACTTGAAATTGAGTTCAATGATAAAATATACAAAGGCACGATGAAGAGAACGGGCCAGAATACTTTTGAATTCAACTGGCCACACGCAACCGGGGTGGTATTTACCAAAAAGTCATTATAAACGTTTCATTGCAGTAAACCAGCGTGACCGGGCCGGGTTGTCCGGTCACGTATATCAGTACGATTTGGATCCATTAAACCAGATATTGGCGGGTTGCAGGCGGCAGGAGCGCCAGAGTCAGGAAAAATTGTACCGGCAATTTTACCCTGTCCTTTTCGCGCTGTGTAAAAATTTTTTCGAAGACAAGCACGACATCGTCACGGCGATCAACAACGGAATGCTCAAAGTGTTCGCAAATATTGAGCAATACGACGCCTCAAAAGGTGAGTTTTTCAACTGGATGTATACCACGGTACGCAATGCGGCATTGACAATGCTGCGGGACCGGAAGACCAAAGCCTTTGAATACATTGAAATAGACGATTACATGGGTTTTGAATCAGCCGAAAACCCGTTCGAACAGCTTTCAGGAAACGATATCCACATTTACCTCTCAAAATTACCAGTCGCGACGAGGCGGATATGCAGCCTGTTTTATATGGAAGGATTTTCCGTTAAAGAAATCGCAGAAGCGCTTCAGATCAGCGAAGGAACTGTTAAATGGCATTTGAGCGAAAGCAGGAGCCGGTTGAAAATTATCTTTGAAAAGACCCTCTGATGAGCAAAAAGGACCAACATATCGACAAATACCTCCACGGTAAACTTCCTGAACCGGACATTCAGGCTGACGACGCATGGGCGCAAATGGACGGTATGCTGAACGCAGCAGCAGGAGCGGCTGGTGTCAGCGGCCCCGGGCCATTATCGACGGTTTGGAAAAAGCTTTTAGGGTCGAAGGTTTTGCTAGGTACTGCCATAGGTGTCACTACATTATCCACAGCTGTGTTGATTGCCCTGCATTTGAACCCGGAGCAGTCCAGTCTTCCGGAGAAGAATATCGTTGAGATGCATCATCCTGCAACCGAACAAACTCCGTCACCTATCGAGTCAGAGAACAGTGAACCCGCATTATCCGGCATTCAAAAAGATGACTCATTGCATGTAGCGACGCAAGAAAATGGTACTGACATTGAAAAGGACCGTGTGTTAGAAAAAGAGGTCGCGTCGGAAAAGGATGTTGCGTCAGAAAAGAAGGTTGCCTCGGAAAAGGCGGGGGCGTCAGAAAGGCCGAACGGCAATGCAAGCGAAAAAGGCACTTTCGCATCCGAAATCAGCAAAAAAACCTCTCCAAAATCGATCAAAAAACAAAATAATGAAGTCGCTATTCTCCGGGAGAATACCAGCGGGTCGCCCGGAAATACACGGATCAGCGTCCAACGCGGCGAATCACCAACGTCGGTTTACAGCCAAAAAGCCAATCAATCCAATACAAATACTAAAAACGGCGAAACCATCACAAGCAATGAAAGTCCCGGAAACAGCACAGGCAATTTCATAAGCCAACAACAAAATCTCCGCTCCCTGAACGCGTTAAAGTCGCTTCAAGGCCATTTCTATGCTAAAAACATTGACCTAAGCAAAAGAGTGATCGCCCCGGAGCAACCCGTAAAACCGGAAGAACAACAGGCAATTAAAAAGCAGGAACCATTGCTGAATACCCTGCATTTCGGGCCGGAATGGAGCACCACGATGGGGGCCGGCGATCAGGATTATATGGCAGGAAGTGGATTGGATAGTGTCAATCGTCCGCTACGACTGCTGATACCCGGGTTATTTGTCACTAAGAACTGGGGCAGACATGCGCTGACCTTCACATTTACACCGAACCAAACCTACTTTGGAAACAGCAAAATAATCAGGCAACTTACGGATTCGATACCGACCGGTGATTCCACTGTTGCGGTCAACCGCTATAACACCAAGCTTGTGAAAGCGGCAAGCCTGGCTTTCGCTTTGCAATACCAATACATGGCTGCGCGCTGGCTTTCGTTGAATGCGGGCGCCTCGTACTCTGTATTTACCGGCGCATTGCTTCGGGCGGAAATGGAAAACTGGGCCGGGCAATTTTATCAGGGTCCGTTGACGAAAGTGAA
This sequence comes from Dyadobacter sp. MSC1_007, assembly GCF_023667495.1. GTDB lineage: Bacteria > Bacteroidota > Bacteroidia > Cytophagales > Spirosomataceae > Dyadobacter. The sequence continues at coordinate 303,371 of NZ_JAMOZL010000005.1, read as the reverse complement.
GCGGTCGGAAAACATGGACTCATACATAAAGCCGCAAATGTTTTCCTTGAAAGCCGGCGTTATCGTCCACCCAGCTCACCGTGGTTCCCGGCGCATACAGGTAGGTTGCAATCTGATTCTGCCACTTTTGAATGTGTCCCAGGATCCCAAGCATCCGCTAAAAGCAGGGAATGGACAGGTTTATCTGAGGTTTTTGATTAGATGATTGATCTTTACATCAATACCGCTGTGTGTCAGGGTGGAACGTGCGCCAGCTATGCCAGAACTCCTGATAGGCATTGATCCGTTTCAAATCGTCCCCCACTCCTGCGACACGCTTGCCCAACAGGTTGTAAGCAGCAGTCTTTGTGAAAATCGTATCATTGCGCACCGTGAATGCTTCTGCGCTGCCTTTGTCGAATGAGAAAAAGCTCTGGTTATCGGCCGCCATCACCAGCGCTACCGGGATTTTACCAACTTCATTATTGATGATCCGCTCTTTTTTCAGCCGGTTCCAATCAAAAGCTTTGCTGGCGCCGCCGGCCTGTACGCCCACGACCCATGATTTTTCTTTCCACGAAATAGTGTCTGTGCGTGTCAAATCCGATTTGCCGCGACCGCTTTCATACCGGCTCATCGAATCGTATTTTGCCTGGAAAACCGGATCTGGCTGCATGATCTTGCTATTTGGATGCAATTTCAGCCATTGGCTTAATGAAGTCTGGCTACTGGGCAATTCCGGTAGCATTTTACCTTTCAGCGGACCCGCGATAGCCTCGCCATTAGCTTGCCGCCACCAACTGCCGGTAGCGCCGTCTTCAAACATCGCATTGAAATGGTCCATCCCAACCAATCTGAAAACCTCTGGCTTGCCATCCACAAGAGGTTGAAAAACACGTCCTGTACGACACACGGTGCAATAGGTAACCATAATGGGTTTGCCACCGAGCATGTCGCGCACTTGGTGGTGATAGCCGATATATTGAATGGGATAAGCCTTCGCCTCGCCATTCGCCTCCACGCCGATCACCAGGCGGTCGGCCTTCACCTTGTTGGAACCTGCATTGTAGTGTACGACTTGTGACGGTTGATAAAACATGGTATCAGCCGCCATTTCATAGTTGGTCGCGTAAGTAATACCTGCCGCGACGAGCAGCAAAATCGCGGGGAGCCATTTCATTTTTCCAGTCAATACCGAAAATGCGCCGCCCAGGATCATCGCCCAGAACAATATCCGCAACGGCCATCGCCACGAATGCAGGAAGAAAGCGATATCAATGCTGTTCATCTGCTGGCTACCAGGCATTGGCATGATGAAATATACTTTTGCGATTTCATAGAGAATAATGCCCGCAACACCTAAATAGAAGAGTTTTTCCATAATCATAAAAAAGAAATGGGCCCACCAAACGGCAGGCCCGTTTGCCTAATATATTAACCTATGATAATACAACTTTGAATCATTTGCTCCTAGCCATTACCACCAGCGCCACAACGAACGGGATCGTAAACACCAGCAAAAGGGTTTTTCTCCTCGCCATCAGAGGCGATTCACTATCTAGCAGTGTTTCCGCCAGCAATTGAAGCGAAGCGACAGTTTCGGGCCGGAAATTAAATAGGCCGACAATACGCAATAACATATGCGCACATGCCTATCCATTCGGAATTCGGATCAGGAGAAAAAAAGAGGTAATTACTAAGCCAGATCTGGCGGTGGTGATGGTATAGAAGAGTATTTTTCAGGCCTAATAGATCGTGCTGAAAAAGTGAAAGAATAACGGGAAGGCTCCCATTCCAGGACATAGAAGATGTGCTTCTGGCCGGGAGTCATATATTCTTTCAGGAAGTTCTTTAAAATATTGGAATGCGGGTCCTTATCAGGATCGGCAGACTGGCCTGTCACCTGGTCATTAATCTTAGAAACAAGATCGCTGAAACGGTCACGTGCATTCTGGTCGAACTCACAATGCACATAGAGCGTATCGTTGATCAGTTGCTGGCTTTTCATTTGATAAAATTGCCCTTCATGCTCGATCTGTCCCTGTGCAGGCTCGGGAGCGTCCCAGTTGTTCTGGTAGGGAACTGCCACTGGCACTTTAATCACGATATCGGCAGAACCGTACGTCTGCTCCACAAGGCGCTTTCCCTCTCCGCGAATGGCATAATGCTCTTCCGACAGGTAGACTATTGAATAGCCCACCATGTTGTAAAGCAACAGCCCCAGCAGCAATATGGAAATGATCCTGCGCAATGTTGAAATATTGAAATTTTAAGCAGATAGCACAAATGTATCGAAAGTGCTGTAAATGTGAGAGCTAATTTGCCAAAAAATAACAAAGTAATTGCAGCGCCCGCCTGATAATTAGCATGTAGCCGCCTGGTAATTCTAGTTGAAAATCGCTGGATTTATAGCGAAATGTATTATAAATAGGGTCGTGAAAGCCGGTTCCTAATGCATTTCACAAAAATTATCCTTCATTAATCAACAACACTAACCTTAACACTATGAAAAGCATTGCCACTTTCATTTTATTGCTGTTCTGCACTTGCAATTTGACTCTTGCACAGGAAAGGCCCAAATGGCAATTTGGCGTTTCTGCTGAACTGGGTCGGGATTATTATGACAGAAACTACGACCCTGAATACAGCCGCATTCAAAACTTACTAAAAAACTTTCCTTCCAAATATTCCTTGGGGGCAGGGAGTTGGGCAGAAAGGAAAATCGATCGAAGGTGGGCGGCATTAATGCAGCTCAATTATGCATGGAAAGAAATGCTTCCTGAATTTTTCGGTGAACGGAGCCGGACTTTCGGTAGCTATAGTAGAAAGGAAACACATCATCGCGCATTCGCCGAAATCGGGGCGAGATGGTACATTAACCCTGATTTCCCACTGCAATTTTTCGTCGATGGCAAGGTAGGTGCTAACGTCTTCATTGCTTCTTGTATTTACAACATACCTCATGGCAAAATCGTCACCTGGGATGCCTTCTGCTACGGCCGCGTCTCACCCGTCGGTTCTGCCGCAGTCGGCGTCAAATGGAAGAGGTTCGCGCTTATGGCCGAATATGACCGTGACCTGGTGCGTGTAAAAAGGACGCTTCCAAATAGCCGGATGTTGAGCCAAAGTATCGTTGCAAAGACTACTTTTACGATATTTAAGTCCCATTAAGCCATTACTCAAATGCCTTTTGTCAATTTCAATACCAATAAAATTGTGAAAATCTGGGACGGGATCTATGGTACCCTGGCGCATTCGGAGCAACAGACGTTCGGGCACTTTACGATAGATGCCGGGACTGTGCTTCCGGAACACAGCCATTTCCATGAGCAATGGTGCCATGTGCTGGAAGGTGAACTCGAATTTACAGTCGATGGGGAGACGATGTTGCTAACCACCGGCATGACAGCCCACATTCCGCCGCACGCGCCACATTCCGCAATTGCACATACACAATGCAAGGTGATCGATTGCTTCACCCCGGCACGCCAGGATTTCGTCGAGCTGGAAAAGCAATCGGAATAATTAATAAGTGGCCCGTCCTCCGGAAAGGTCGAAAGTGAAACCGGTTGTGAAGCTATTTTCTGGTGAAACAATGAATGCAGCCATATTAGCGGCTTCTTCCAGTGTCCCGCAACGTTTCATCGGAATTTTTTCGGTCATATACTTCACCTGCTCGTCGGGCATGGCGCTTACGAGCGGGGTGCGGATCACGGCGGGCGCCAATGCATTCACAGTAATTCCTGTTTCTGCGTATTCCTTGCCCTGCACCTTGGTCATGCCGATCACCGCGGCCTTGGATGCCGAATAGGCCAGCATTCCCGCATTACCTTCTTTTCCCGCTATTGAAGCAATGTGCAATATCCTACCGTAGTTATTTTTGAGCATGTAAGGAATCGCAGCTTTGGCAGTGAAAAAGCTGCTCATAAAGTTCACATTGAATACCTTTTGCAGGTTTTCGGTACTTACTTCATGACTTTTGATATTCGTAGCTCCCGTGATACCCGCACAGTTGATCAGAATGTCGATCCTGCCAAACCGCTCAGCGACCCGCGCCATGGCATTGGCCACCTGCAATTCGTCTGTCACGTCCACCCCGATCAGTTCCTCCTGGGTCTGATTCCCTACAAATTCCTCATGTAACGCCTTCTCATTTAGGTCAAGCAGGCCCACCTTTGCACCCTCGTTTAATAGCTTGTGCGCAATCACCAGGCCGAGACCTGATGCCGCCCCGGTGACGATGGCAACCTGTTGTTCGAAACTGCTCATTTTACCCGCCCCTATTTTGATGGATGTTGACTTGCTGGTTCTAAAAGTACGTTTTTTGTCGCTCTTAATCACGCCTTTAACAAGGTTGTTTCAAGTGATTTGATTTCCCAGGTTTCATCATTTATCACATCCAATATCCGCTGGTTCAGTTCTTTAATGCAGGCAACTGATGAAGCGTCCGGAATGTATGCAGCTTTTCGTGCAATGCTGTTTTTCAGAATACCTCTTGCCATGAGCAGTTCTTTTTCCGATTTACAGTATATTTCAGATGGAAAACATATGTTTACAAAAACATTATAATTCTGTAAACATATACCTCATGCGAAATGTGACCGACCAACATGCTAACTTCTGTTTGCAGGCAATCTATGTCAGATCCATTGAAGCTACTTCGCCGCGGATCAGGTGCTTCATCAAGGCTTCTTCTGCACGTTTGATGTCGCCAGCCTTAATACCGGCCACGATCTCGCGGTGTTCCTGATCGGTTAGCTCATAGTCATCCATATGGGTTTGTGTCTTTCCCAATTTCTGGTGAAACAAAGGGATATTACTGGCCTGGTACAGATCCGCAAGACTTTCATTACCAGCACATTCTATTAACATTTCGTGAAACTTCACATCAGCTTCACAGGCTCCTCCGAAGTATCCGCGCTCAACCATGGAGGTAAAATCGTCGCATATCCGGTCCAGCTCCCCAATCTGCTCGGGGCTTACTTTGTTGATCAAAAGACGCAATGCGCCCACTTCGAGTATCTCGCGCAATTCGCGGATCTTGTGGCTATCTTCCAGTGTAAGTGTTTTTACAAAAAAACCACCTTTTTCACCTTGCACGATCAACTGCTCCCCAAGCAATCTTGTCAACGCCTCTCTGATCGCCATCCTGTTGGCTTCCAGTTTTTTAGACCATTCATCTTCTTTAAGCCTGGTGCCGGAGGTAAGCTGATTGGAAAGAATTTTCTTTCTCAATTCTGTATATGCCTTATTCGAGAGCGAGTCTTCCTTCATTTTAATGTAAACAAGAATTCAAAATTTGGTAAACTAAAATATGAATATAAAGGTAAGCAATATTTATAAAACACGTACCGGCCTCCGGAGTCAGAGTACATTAAGGTTACTTTTGGTAAATAATTTTAATATGCGCTCATTTTTAGCTTAATTTAGGTTTGTATACGTCAGCTTTCTCTAAAATATCAGGTATTGTTGCCCTTCGTTAAATTTTCTTCAATATTGCCGGCCATCTTGTTTTGTTTGCTATTCTGGCAGTGTAGCAAGCCCGACAAAGCACATACGTCCCGAAAAGTTTATATCACGGAAGCAGATGGGCGCTACACGATTATCCGTAATGGAAAGCCATTTAAACTGAAAGGCGGCGGAGGTTATTCTCATTTCAGCGATCTCAGAAATGCAGGCGGCAATACGATGAGGACGTGGGACACGACGCACCTCGACAGGATCCTCGACAGCGCCGAGGTCAACGGCATCGCCATCATAGCCGGATTACCGTTACCTAACAGTAATGAATTAAAGCTTTACAACGATCCGGCCGTCGTAAAAGCCCGGCTGGAACGTTTTCAGACGCTTATACGCAAATACAGGTCTCATCCGGCCCTGCTGATGTGGTGCGTCGGAAATGAGCTTGATTTCCCCTACAAATTGACTTACAAGCGTTTTTACGAGTCGTTCAATGCGCTTACCAATATGATCCACCGGGAGGACCCCGACCATCCTGTCACGACAACTGTTTTGAATTTCAACCAGAAATACATTTTCAATATCCGGCTACGGTGCGATATCGATGTCATCTCCTTTAATGTATTTAATAGTCTGCACGCTTTCCGCAAGGATCTCCGAGGTTTTGCATGGTTCTGGTCGGGTCCATATATGCTTTTGGAATGGGGCATTAACGGACCGTGGCAGGGCAGTGATTACACGGCCTGGGGAGCCTACATAGAGGATACCAGCAAGAAAAAGGCTGAAATATATAAGAACCGTTACCGAACCGAAATGCCACTGGAAGACCCGCGATACCTCGGCTCATGTGTTTTCTTTTGGGGGCATAAGCAGGAAACTACCCACACCTGGTTCAGCATATTTGACGAAACAGGTGCCGCTTCCGAGACCCTGGCTACCATGCAATACCTCTGGACAGGCACTACATCCAAGATTCGTTACCCCGATGTCAAGTATATGCTTTTGAACAAAAAAGGCGCCAAAGATAATATTATGCTCAATCCGGCGGCTACTGCCTCTGCCGAAGTATTGATGTCCAGTGGTATAAAAGATATTAAATCGATCAAATGGCAGGTGTTCAGGGAGGACTGGTACCGGGAAAATAATAAGAACAGTACAGCAAAGCTGGTGCCGCTCATCACCTCGACCGGGCCGGCTTCATCGATGAAAATAACGTTTACCTCGCCGCGTGAAGAAGGCCCTTACCGTATTTTTGCGACGATATACAACCATGCCGGGAATTTTGCTTCTTGCAACACTCCGTTTTATATTGTGGGTACCCCATGAAGCAAGCGCTCTACGTTACGCCCCCGACCCGTCGGCAGCTGCTCACGCTCCGGCTAATGATATTACTCGGACTGTCGTCGATGGGCTTCTTTCTTGGCAGTATTTTCTCAGCATCCGTGCGGGGCTATGCGCCTTTATATTGGATGCTGATGGCAGCATTTGTGTTTAGTTGCCTTAAAGTCGTGCATGAATGGTGCCATTATCTGTTTATCACAGTCCCGAAGACCCCGCCGCTGACCCGCCGCTATACGGTGGATATTTTCACTACTTTTTGTGCCGGCGAGCCTTATGAGATGATTGTCGAGACGCTGACAGCGATCCAGGCAATCACCTACCCGCATGAAACATACCTGTGCGATGAGGCAGACGATCCTTACCTGCGCCAGGTGTGTAGCAAGTTGGGCGTTCATCATGTGACGCGCACGGAAAAGATCAATGCAAAAGCGGGCAACATCAATAACGCCCTTAGCATTTCAAAAGGCGAGCTCTGCGTAGTCCTGGATCCCGACCATGTGCCGTTCCCCGACTTCCTTGACCCGATCATCTCTCATTTCGATAACCCGGAGATAGGCTATGTACAAATTGTACAGGCCTACAAAAACAACGACGAAGGCCTGATCGCAAAGGGCGCGGCACAGCAGACCTATCAGTTTTATGGTCCGATGATGATGACCATGAACAAGTACGGTACGGTGCTTGCGATTGGCGCCAACTGTACATTCAGGCGCACAGCGCTGGATTCCATCGGCGGACATGCGGCAGGGCTGGCGGAAGATATGCATACCTCTATGCAGTTGCACGCCAAAGGCTGGAAGTCCGTGTATGTTCCAGCCGTTCTGGCAAGAGGATTGGTACCATCGACATTATCAGCTTATTACAAACAACAGCTGAAATGGTCCCGAGGAGTGTTCGATTTGTTCGTGCATGTGTACCCAAAGCTTTTCAGCCGATTTACCTGGCAACAGAAGCTCCATTATGGTGTTATTCCGCTGCATTATATGTCGGGCTTCATCTTCCTGATCAATTTTCTGATCCCGATTATCTCATTGGTCCTTGGCGTAAGTCCCATGCACATCGACCTGACCGATTTCGGACTGATCGTCCTACCAATGGCCGCGTGCATTATCCTGATCCGGCACTTTGTACAATGGTGGGTAATGGAAGATGAAGAACGCGGCTTCCATGTCGTCGGCGGCCTGCTTTTAATCGGGACCTGGTGGATATTTATCCTCGGCTTCGTGTACACATTGGCTGGCAAGAAAATACCCTATGTCCCCACCCCGAAAGATGGCAACGAGGCCAATAACTGGCCGCTCAACGTCCCAAATCTCGTAGTGCTTGGCACCTCTCTTGCAGCAATCGTTTACGGCTTGTACCAGGACTTGAATCCATACAACATCATTATGGCTGGATTCGCCGGGATCAACTGTTTCTTCATGTGCTTCACCATTGCTGCCAGCAGGCAACAGCAACTGCATGTTTTGTCTCATAAACACCCCGTGCTACAATCATTCTCAAAATGGTTAAAGGAGCTGAAAGGTAATTTCTGGATATTGCGCCGCCGCATTTATAGCGGAATGCGAACAGCGGCTTTCCTGATCATGGTGTTGCTGATCAGCCTGACGATTTATTTCGGAAAATTCAGTTCACGTACAGAGAAGGAGGAGCGTCTGGCACGGGAAAACGAACTGCATATGCAACGGCTTGTGAGAAATAATTCCGCCGATAGCGGTCTCCCTGCACTTTTCCGTGCTGCCGGCCATCCTGTGCATACTAAAAGGTCGGCTACCGGTCCGGGGAGCATAGCGTTTTTTACAGGAACGCGTGGTGTCAATTATACCAAAGGACACAACTGGGCCCGAAGATATCCGGCATTTACAAGACAGGAACTGGAAGAAGACCTTCGCCAGATGAAACAAACCGGCATCAATACGATCAGGCATTTCGGCCCGGGAATTTATGACTACAATATCCTGAAGGCTACTTCTGCCCAATCGATGAACGTGCATTATGCATTCTGGGTGCCAGAAGATACCGATTTCGCCGACGATCAGGGATTTGGAAGCCTAAGTGACGAAATTCTGGAGACAGTTGCTGCATTGAAAGGCAAAAAGCACATTGTTTCGTGGAGCATCGGAAATCCGGTTATTCAGAAACTTGCAAAAACACACAGCGGCAACGAACTTACTATCAAACAAAAAGCCTATCTCGACTGGCTCGCACGGTTAGTTAAGGGTATCAAGGCTTTGGACCCTACGCGGCCGGTAACCGCCGATGTCCAGTTCACCCTCGAGACCCCAGATCTTGTGAATCTCATGCATACCCATATACCCGCTATTGATGCATTTGGCATGGTGATTTCGGATACCAAAACGCCGAAAGCAATCCTCGATAGCATAAATGCACGTTCATTCATCAGCTACGTAACAGAAGACGCCTGGTTGCAACAGGTCCAGGGATCAGGACCGGGCGTTTTTATTTCCAACTGGCAGGATGAGAATATTGCCGAGCATGTCAGTTTTGATGGTTTGAAAGATTATTCGGGGAGGCCTAAAATTTCACTGATAGAGCTGGCGCGTGCATGGGGAAAGAAAGAGAGCCCCGCGTATTTGCCGGAAATGAAGATCCTCAAACCTGCCATCGGAACATTTGAAGGCTTTCTGTTAGATTACCACGCAATTGTGAAACAAAACGGGCAATGGGGCCTTGCCGACCACAAGCTGAAAGATGTGACTTACGAATGGAAACTGATCAGGACAGATGGTTTTAACAACCCTGTCGCGATGATCCCGCTGGACAGCGGCCCGCAGCTGCAACTGACTGTACCCAAATATCCGTCAATTTACCGGTTGTACCTGTATGTAGTTAAAAACGGCGTAGTAATGGATATTTTGCAATCTAAATTAAATACGCCCGCCCGTCGAACACCCCGTTCCTCACCGAACTAACTGCCCGACAAAATGATCGAAAGTAGCCCTGCTAATACCCCAGTCAGGCGGTGGAATGTCACCCCACACCTTGGGATTATCAGCCAGGTTGAAATAACATAACCCAAAAATCTCCCGGTGTTTTCTCAACACTTCGACTGCCCCGTCCATCCATTGCTGCTGAAATTCATCGGGACCTTTGACACCAAATTCAGTGATAAATATGGGCTTACCAGCGAAGCCGACGCGCTGTATTTTTTTGTTATAAATGGCCTCGAAGGATTCCTGTTTGGTGGGGTCCGTGATGTTTTTGTCAGGCAATCCATAAATAGCAATGCTGACATAATCAACAACATCGTCACCGGGATACCATTCCATTGAACCACGGTCGCCCGCTGGTCCCCATACTTTTTTAACATTCGCTATTCCTGCCCCTAGGCTCATAAAATACCGGTAAGCTTTGATGTATAAAACCGGATCTTTGCTCTGCCACAAATAACGTTCAATGGGTATCTCCATTTCGTGAGCGAAACGAACGAAAACCCGCCGATCGGACTTCCTAATAATGCTGAATAACTTCCGGAATTCCTCGTCATAAACGCCATCGATCGTATTTTGCAACACCGACGAATCTTGCCTCGTCTTGCTATCGCGCCAGGGTTCGACTGACACCACAGGATCGTGGCTTCGGGACAAAATGGCTGTAAAATCCTTCTCAAATTCTCCGTTCTGAATGTTTACCAGGTCTATAAAAATGTGTTCACACTCCACACCGTCCAACGATACCAGTAATTTTTTAGGATCGTAAACCCCTACCAATGGCTTCGTCCCACTTTGCCGAATTGGCGGTGTGCTGTTGGGAATGTGCTGAAAAACGAGTGCTGAGTCCTTTTCTATTCCGGCAGCAGCCTGTGCAATGCTTTCTTCCAAGTCTCCCGACGCCTTGGCATTATCTGCGTTGAGGATGATCACAGGCTTGTCGGCGAAGCGCGTACGGAGTAATTTCCGTCGGATCATAGTCACGGCATCTTTATCCCGGGGAAAAAATTTCGAAGTTTCTTCACTCTCCCCGTTTATAGTGATGCTGACGGCGTCAACCACGTCGCTGCCCGGCCAGTATTCCTCCGTTCCCGGATAACCGGCGGGCGCCCATACCAACTGAATGGCCTGATTTGCCTTTTTACAAATGGCAGCGAAATGGCGATAGGCTTTAATGTAGTCAGCAGGCGATTGATATTGCCACGCATAAAGTTGCACTGGTACTTCCATTTCCGGGTTCCACCGCACATAGATTTTCCCCACAATCTTCGGTAGTGCCTGACCAAAAGCACGAATGGCTTCATCATAATCTCCATTCATAGTCTTTCCAAGGCTGTTTTTATCGTCTGTCACGACAGTCACTAACAGATTATCCGTGACAGGCTTGCCGAAGAGCTGTGCAAGTTCGTCCTTTGAAGCCGCGGTCCCGAGAGTCAGCGACACGTGTTGGGTATTTTGAGAGAAACTTTCTGGAAAATGATTTCGCCGATCGAAAACACCTACCAGCGTGGCATTAAAGGACGGATTAAGAGAGGCACGTCCCCCCCGGCTGTGTGTCGGTGCATACATGAAATATAACGCGAGGGCCGCTATCCCGAATAGCCCGAGGGAAATGTAAATGTTTGTCCTTTTCATGCCAGGGAGTTACCGGGCAATAAGATAACAAAAAACGGGCGATAAAGAGATGCTTTCGCATCTCGATATGCCCGATCCTCAACGTTAGTGTATGTGTCTTTAGTAGTGTATGTAATCTTTGCCTTATACCAGCTCGCTTTCGTATTGTAACCCGATTTGAGCTGGTGAATAGCTTACTATGCGATTGAATTCTGTGATTGCCTGATTGATCTGCTTCTGCGTGATGCCACTGTATTCCATTAAAAGTACTTTGGCCTGCTGCGCGCTGGATCTCCGCATTTTCCAGTACTGCGGATGGTTAACGCCTATCGGTGTGCGGAAATATTTTTCTTTTGGTTCTCTGATCAATATTTCACATTCGGTGCTGCGCTGTGGGTTGTCGTGTAAAAAATAACGCTTCACGACTACTTTGACCTCTCTGCCATTTTTCAATTGGAATATTTTCTCGTGTATCATGACTACTTCTTTTAAGGAATTAAGGACGATGAATTTGCTGATCTGCTGCTGAAATCTGACGGCCCTTTAAAACATCCGTACCAGCAATCGGCTGTTGAAACTTTTACAAACTTCGCCGCACAAGATGACTTTTTTGTAAAAAGATTAGTGAACGGTCGTTTCAATGAGCCTGCGGTCAATCAATTCCATCAAATCGCGTAATTTTACGCAATATCCTGATCCTTAAAGCAATAGAAGCGTTCCTCAATTTTCGACGACATGCCCCACAAACTGTGCGGTATTGTCCAATATTTTCCCGCCCCGTCGGAAACCCAATCCACAAGGCTCTCCCGCATAGAATACGCCGGCCTGATAAGTGTTGCCTGCACCGTCCGTCGGAAATGCGAAATATTCCTGATAGATTTTGTTCTGCCCTTCATAGTCGCCGCTCGCGGTCTCGATCACTTCTCCGCCTTTGTCCAATATCGTCACATTCGCGCCTTCCCTTCCGAACAGTACCTTACTGACCGACTTTTTGTGCGACAATGCATAACGCTCCGTTTGCAAAAGCAACGGATGATAAGGATACAGGTCCCACAGCACTTTCAATATATATTTGGATTGAAAAAGCAGCGTGTAGGCCGGGTTCAGGATCAATGCTTTCCGATTCCTGGCTATCGCAGTGAGCAGTTCGGCGAGGGCGGGCTCTTCCTCCCCGACATATTCCCAGGGGACCAGCTTAAACCAGAAATCGAACCGCACAAACTGACCGTTTGAAGGGTCCTGGAAGAAAATACCGTCGCCGTTAGAAAACTCGACATCGTCGATATATGCAAACTCGGTGTCAAAACCTGCGGCTTTCGCGGCTTCCGTCAGCACAGCTACATTGGTATCATCCTCAGGATAACCACGCATTGTCGAAAACAAAATTGACGGGGTCAGGTCAGAATTGGTCTCCCTTAAGTAGGTAAACTGCCCGACCAGTGTTTCGTAAAGCGTGTTGAACTGCCGTGTTTCGTCCAATCCGTTATTGCGCAGCTGCGCCCATTGCACCACGGCGGTCTCGGGAATGCAAGTAGCGGTATCCGCGTTGAACTCGATCAGTTTGACCGGTTCACCACCGAAGCCGCCTGCCAGGTCGAACCGGCCGTATAAATGGACATGCCGGTCGTCTTCCCAGGAAAGTTTAATGAGCTCGACCAGGTTCTCGGAAATGCCCATTTCTTTGAAAAGATTATGGTCGATCGCATACTGGCCGGCTTCTATCAGCATTTCATATAGTGTTGCTGCCGCTTCGTAGTATTGCTCAGCCTGCTGCTCCGCCACTACAACCATGTCGTTGACCACATACGGGGTCGTATCTGTGCCCAGCATCCAGTCCCAGCCCGCATTTTGCAGGGCAGTGTCGGGTGAATTGGGTATTGATTTTAATACTACCATTTAATTGAAATTTTATCCGCCACTTCTTCCCGACGATCTTCCAAAAAACCCTTTCCTGCCACCCGAAGGCCGGGTCGTGACTGTTCTCACGGAACGCGACGCATCAACCGCCTGGACTGCATTCCGCGAACTGGCCCAGGCACCTGAGCTGGCATAAAAGCCTCTCGAACGGTTCGGGTCCTGGCGGTAGTTGTTCATATACGAATTGCCTGAATTTCTTCCAAGGAAATACCCCATACCGCCATACAGCAGCATAGTCGACAGGCCGCTGTGGTGGCCGACATTTGAATTAGTCCGTATTTCCTGATCGATCAGCGCTTTGGCGGCCGTTGGGTTGAGTGTGTCTTTATGCCCATCCAGATAGGAAACAATGGCGGCAGAGCTATCAACCGGCACACTTTCCTCGCTGACAATCTTAAACTCGCCGGGGCTTACCTCGCTGATGTGCGAACGGATGCCCTTTCCATAAGTCGTTTCTTCATAACTATATTCCGCCTCGTCGTCCCCGGATGAACAGGAAGTGAGCCCTACCCCGGACAGAACAGCCAGCGCCAATGCCCCGGCCATACTAATATCCTTTGCTTTTTTGATAAAAGAACCTTTTCGTAACTGTGTCATAGCCTTGATTTTCTACTGAGGATTTTTCAAAAATAATGCATTGCTTATCCTGCCGGACCAACATTCGTTTCAATGGTTTTTTATCCTGATATCAAATCGCAGGCCATTATAAACGGCTAAAAAAGAAAGGCATAGCCGACTTTGATACGGCTATGCCCTGTAAAGTGTTGTTTTTAACAAATACCGGTCACGCTTTTTTGGCGATCTTTTCCAATGCGCCCAACAGTTTGTCAAGATCGCTCACTTTGGTGTACACATGCGGCGTAACGCGCACGCAATGGATGTTTTCCCAATTAATGCCCACCGTGTGTATCTGGTAATCTTTCATGAGTTTCGCGTCCAGCTCCTCTGGCTTCATCCCTTCGATGCTCACCCCGGCGATGGCGCACGAGAATTCAGGTTTAAGCGAAGTGTGGATTTTGACGCCCGGTATTTGCGCCGCCTGTCCGGCCCAGTATTTTTTGAGATAATGGATCCTTTCCTGCTTTCTTTTGCTTCCTATCCCTTCCTGAAAATTCACCGCTTCGCCAATCGCCTGTTCGATCGGGAAACTGCGTGTCCCCAGCGTTTCAAATTTACGGATATCGGCGCTTTTCGGTTGACTGTTGCAAAGCAGCGGCCATATCTTCTCTATTTTGTCTTTTTTGATCCACATCATACCGCTTCCTACCGGCGCGCTCAGGAATTTGTGGAGGCTAGTGCCAAAGTAATCGCATTCCAGGTCAGCTATTTTGTAATCAAGTAATCCAAATGTGTGAGCACCGTCGACGACTACTTCGATGCCTCTGCTATGTGCCATCTGACAGATCTTTTTAACCGGCATAATCTGTCCAACCCAATTGATAATGTGGGTAACGTGGATAATTTTAGTCCTCGGCGTAATGGCATCCGCGAACGCTTTCACGATCTGCTCGTCATTTTCAATGGGAAACTCGAAAGACAATTGTTTGTAAACCAACCCGTCGCGCATCTGGCGTTGTTTCCAGGCCTGGATCATATTCGGGTAATCCTGGATGGTACCGATGATCTCGTCGCCCTTTTCCAGTGGTAATCCAAAAATGATGGTATTCAATGCTTCGGTCGCATTCCGGTTGATGGCGATTTCTTCCGCTTCGCATCCTCCCAGTTTGGCGAGACGCTGGCGGAGTGGCTCGCGACCCTTGTCCATAATGCGCCACATATAATAGGATGGGCCCTGTGCGGCTGCCTTGTTGTATTTTTCCAAAGCCTCCTGTACCACAATGGGCGAGGGTGATACACCGCCGTTATTCAGGATAATGATTTCGCTTTTGCTGGCCGTGTATGCATCCTGGATTACGGACCAATAATCGTCGTTCGCTTCGGAGTTGTCGTTCCAGTATTTCTCGGCTTGCCGGAAGTCTTCGGCATGAAGCTGGTTAAAAAGGCTGTCAATGCCAAATGCGCCCATTCCAAGGGCTGCGCTTTTTCGGAAAAAGGAACGGCGGTTGTTCATAGAGGTTCTTTATAGGAATAGTAATTGAGTGATCTACAATTTATTAATTATATAGATCAATCCCAATCATTCCGATTCCAAACCGTCTTTTACAGTGGCCTGGCGCATCCATTGGTAAGTGTCGTAAGGCAGAGGCATTCCGTCAGCGTCGAGTTGCAAGTACATTAAATGGAGGTGGGTGGGTGAGCGCTTTTTGTATGCATTATAGCCGCTACGGCCCATTTCGGAGATCTTATCGCCTGCATTTACCCATTGGCCCGGCTGTACTTCTACAATATTGTTGTGCGCATAATAGAACAAACCGTCCAGACAAGGATCATAAATCCAGATCCAGTTGCCGCCGCGGAATTCACTATCGTATTTCCAGCTGGTTTCAGTGGCTACCACGAGGCCCGAAGTGAATGCGAGCACATCTATCGGTCTCCAGGTACGATCGTCGATATTATCCTGGTCCTTATCGCGGACGAAGAGGTCGTGTGCGGGATGGCTGCCCTTTGCATTCATATCAAAAAGATCGAAGCCATCAGGACGGTAACCTTTTCCGCGAGCACCAATTGACTCCTGCGGCATATAGCATTTAACCGGATATACAAAATAAGAAGAGTCGATAGCACGGCAGGTATCCCGCTTAAACTCGGTCCGGAAATTATTCATCACTATCCTAAATGCCGCCCTGGCAGAGTCCGGAGTAATGGTACAATCGCGGATATCCATCTGAAGCTGATGAAAAGCCGCACAGTATTCTGCAATTTTGTCGGAAGATTCACTTTTATTGGTCCATCCGGTAATACTGACGATCAGTACAATCCCGACCATTCTTTTTACTGTCATTAATAATGCATTAATCAACGCTTTTTCTTTCACTTAAACCCTAATTTTGAAGAACATTGGCAAGGAGACTCACAAATAAAAAAGTCTTGCAAATGTACCCCTTCTACGTTAAATAAATACAGGCAAGTTCTTTAATGGTCTAACACTAACTAAACTTTACAATGCAAAACCGTCGTTTTGGACGAACTGGCTGGCAAATCAGCGAAATAGGATATGGCATGTGGGGACTTGCAGGCTGGACTGGCTCGGACCGCAAAGAGACCGATGACTCGCTGAACCTGGCCGTGGAATCGGGGGTTAATTTCTTTGATACCGCGTGGGGCTACGGAGAAGGGCTGAGTGAGCGCATACTCGGTGATCTCATCAAGCGTTATCCCGACCGGAAACTTTACGCCGCAACCAAAATCCCACCTAAAAACCGTCAATGGCCGTCACGTGCGGAATACGCATTAAAAGATGTTTTTCCGGCCGATTACATTGTCGAATATGCCGAAAAAAGCCTTAAAAATCTGGGCACCGAGCAGATCGACCTATTACAATTTCACGTGTGGGAGGATGCATGGGCGCAGGAAGATGAATGGAAAGAGGCGATCCAGAAGCTGACTAAAGATGGAAAAGTGGAGCGCTGGGGCATTAGCGTAAATCGTTGGGAGCCCGACAACGCATTGAAAACGCTGGAAACGGGGTTGATCGACGCTGTTCAGGTGATTTACAACATTTTCGACCAGGCGCCGGAAGATAATTTGTTTCCGCTTTGTCGCAAAATGGATATCGGCGTGATCGCCCGCGTGCCTTTCGATGAAGGTACACTTACCGGGATGCTCACCAAAGAAACGGTTTTCCCTGCCGATGACTGGCGGTCGACCTACTTCGTGCCCGACAATCTTAATGCAAGTGTTGACCATGCAGAGGCTTTGCGTGCAGACATTCCCGCGGGAATGACGATGCCCGAACTGGCTTTGCGTTTCATTCTTAATAACCCGGATGTTCATACTACGATCCCGGGTATGCGCAAGCTCCCGCACGTACGTTCGAATGTGGCCGTAAGTGATGGGGCAGCATTAGACCCGGCAGTTGCCGAAAAAATGAAGGCCCACCGGTGGGACCGCCAACCCACCAAATGGTCGCAATAACAACTAAAATGCCTTCCTCAACGGAAGGCATTTTTTATTTATACAACTTGCTATCGACTGAAAAGCGGCCGGGGCCAGTCAGAAATAAGGTAATGTAAGGGATAAGGAACGACAAGGCATGTTCCTTTTTGTCAAACGGATCGGCGGAATGCACGATCAGCACCACGACGAGCATCGTGAATATCAACGGGATGAGCGCGGCACGCGTACCCAGGCCCAGTATGAGCAATATCGAGCAACCAAACTCTGCACAAATCGTCAGAAAATAGGAAAGCTCTTCTCCGATCCCGATCGGGTCGGCAAACGAATGGTCCCCGCTCATGAATCCGGTGAGCTTGGCGTAACCGTGTGTGAGCATAAGACAGGAAATACCTACCCTTAAAATTAATACACCCCAATCGGCAGCTGCCGGTAACTTAATGGGCCTTAGAAATCTTCTCAGCATAGACAAAAAAGATTGGTTTATAAATAGGAATGAACGCGCCCGGAACATTTCGAATATTTATTTGAAAAATTCCGGTTATAGTAAGTAACTAAACTGACTATACAGATAGTTTCGTAATTTTTATATTGCAACACTGTTGCATATTTTTATTTGTCAAGTTTTATTTTTAGGTTTACCTAAATTTATATTAAGATATAGGTAAAATAATAATTCGGTTATTCTATGAAGGCACTCATACTTTTGCTACTCAGCGTCTTATCTTTCCATGCATTCGGGCAATTCACGCTATCGGGAAAGGTGTCCCTCGAAGGCCAGACCGATCCTGCATTTGGTGCTTCTATATATATCAGCGAACTAAAAATAGGCACGACGGCAGATACGGCGGGTAATTACCGCATTACCGGTATTCCCAAGGGCGTTTACACTGTGCGGGTGAGCTATGTTTCGCTTCCAACACTTACCGAGCGAAATGTGAGGATTGATAAGAACATGACGAGGGACTTTACTATAAAATCGGGTGCGCATGCATTGGATGAAGTGGTGGTTACCGGCACGATGAAGGAGGTTTCCAAACTCGACAGTCCGGTGCCCGTCGACATCATTACTTCGAAATTTATATACAAAAACCCGGTCCCGAGCATATTTGAGGGCCTTAGCTATGTGAATGGAGTCCGGCCGCAACTCAATTGCAACGTCTGCAACACGGGCGATATCCACATTAACGGCCTCGAAGGGCCTTACACCATGGTGCTGATCGATGGTATGCCAATGGTCAGCGGGCTTTCGACCGTTTATGGGTTGTCGGGCATTCCCAACAGTTTGATAGACCGTGTCGAGATTGTCAAGGGGCCGGCGTCGACCCTTTATGGTTCCGAAGCTGTCGGTGGATTGATCAACATTATCACCAAAAACCCTTCCAAAGCGCCCGTATTTTCAGCCGACGTGTTCAGCACGACTTGGCGCGATTACAATGTCGATTTGGGCTTCAAATTCGCTGCCGGAGAAAAAGCGAGCTCGCTATTGGGTATCAATTATTTCAATTATCAAAACCCTATTGACAATAATAAGGACGGGTTTACCGATCTGACTTTGCAAAACAGGATTTCTATTTTCAACAAATGGTCGTTTAACCTAAAAAATAACCGGCAGGCCAATATCGCTGCCCGCTACTACTATGAAGACCGCTGGGGAGGCCAAATGCAGTGGAACCGGTCGTACCGGGGTGGTGATGACGTTTATGGGGAGAGTATTTATACTAAAAGGTTTGAGATACTAGGCAATTATCAGTTGCCTGTCAGCGAAAAGCTCACGCTGCAATATTCTTTCAGCTCGCACGACCAGAATTCTGCATATGGTCATGTTCCTTTCAATGCAGACCAGAAAATCGCTTTTGCACAGTTGCTTTGGGATAAGGAAGTAGGCAAGCACAGCTTGCTGTTCGGTACGCCTTTCAGATATACATTTTACAACGATAATACACCCGCAACCCGCTATTCGGACGGCCAGGACCATGCCGACAAAATTTATCTGCCGGGGATATTCGTGCAGGATGAAATCAAATCCGGCCCGCATTCGATCCTTTTGGGTATGCGCTATGACTACAACAGTCGGCACGGCAACATTTTCACTCCACGTGCGGCTTACAAGTATAAGTTTAACCAAACCGATGTGGTGCGCCTCAACATTGGCCGTGGTTTCAGGATCGTCAATCTTTTTACAGAAGACCACGCGGCATTGACCGGCTCGCGGCAGGTTATTCTAAAGGAAGCATTAAAGCCTGAGCAAAGCTGGAATACGAATATCAATTTCGTCAAGAAGATTGTCACAGGAAGCTCATTTATCGGAATCGACGCTTCGGTGTTCTATACCCATTTCACCAACCGCATATTGCCCGATTACGACACCAATCCCAACGAAATCATCTACGACAATCTCGACGGGTACGCGGTTTCGAAGGGTGTCAGCGTAAACCTCGACTTCAACTTTCCCTTCCCTTTGAAAATTATCGCGGGCGGCACCTATATGGATAACTATCAGAAGGAAAATGGCGTCCGTTTCCGTCCGGTGCTGACCGAAAAGTTTATGGGTACATGGTCTGTCTCCTACGAAATCGAGAAAGCAGGGATCTCGTTTGATTACACAGGAAATATTTACGGCCCAATGCGCTTACCCATTCTAAGCGAAGAAGATCCGCGGGCGGCTAATTCGCCGGTTTGGTCCCTGCAAAATATCCAGATGACCAAGAAATTCCGCAATGGTCTGGAAATTTATGGGGGTGTCAAAAACCTTCTGAACTTCACTCCGCCAGCCAACTCTATCGCCCGCGCGAACGATCCATTTGACAAAAATGTTAAATTCGACGAACAAGGACAGGTAATTGCAACGCCAGACAATCCTTACCGCCTGACGTTCGATCCGTCTTATGTTTTTGCGCCTAATCAGGGAATCAGGGCATTTTTGGGAATGCGTTATACATTGAGATGACGTTTCCCGGAAATACACAAAATGTCCCTTAAAACGTTATTATATAACTATTCAAAGATAAAAAACATTCATAGTATTGATATTCATTGATTTGAATATTTTTTGATTGTATATTTGTGTCATCAACCAATTAACACTACTTGATTATGGCATTAACGAAACAGTTTGTAAAAAGTAAATCTCTTTACAAAGTAACATTTACGGTTCCTGCTGAGGCCGCGGCTGAAACTAAGAAAATTGCGCTGGTAGGCGAATTCAATGGCTGGAATCCGGAAGAAGCTATTGCATTGAAAAAACAAAAAGACGGCTCTTTCAAGACTAGCCTGGAACTCGTTCCTGGCGAATACCAGTTCCGTTACATCCTCGACGATGCGAAATGGGAAAATGACTGGGCTGCTGACAAATACGTACCTGCAGGCGTAGACGCTACCGAGAATTCAGTAGTGGTATTGTAGAAATAAGCTTTAGGCTGTACGCTATAGGCTATAAGCAAAAAAACCGGGACGCTGGTGAGCTCCCGGTTTTTTCATTTTTCTTTTCTTATTGCTTACGGCCTATAGCTTATAGCATAAAACAGCCTAAATGGCGAAATTATCACTCTCCACGTAAGCCTTAATCAGTGCTTCTTCTCCTTCTTTGCCTGGGCCTGCGTTGCCGTGTTCCATACCCATGATAAACGACTTATTTTCTTTCTTGCTGCGGTCGTAGATGTATTTAAATATGTTTTTATAATTGATTTCACCGGTTGTAGGCTCTTTGCGGCCTGGTTCATCGCCGATCTGGAAATAATCGATCTCACTCCATGTCATATTGATATTGTGAAGCAGCCGGCCTTCATTTTTCTGCATGTGGTAAATATCATACAGGATCTTGCAAGACTTGCTATTCACGCCGCGGCATATTTCATACGTCTGATCTGATGTTCTCAAGAATAGATTGGGTGAATCGCTGAGCGGTTCGAGCACCATAACTAATCCGTGCGGTTCGAGAATTTCCGCTCCCCGGCGCAATGCATCGATCACGTGGCCCGTCTGCACACCAATTGGCAAGTTTCTTTCAAAATCGCCCGGCACAACGGTCATCCATTTTGCATTGACACGTTTGGCTACTTCAACCGCTTTTTTGCAGCCATTCAGGAAGATATCGATATATTCTTTTTTACCAGCCGCAAGCGTGTTGGCCCCGTTTCCTCCTTTGTCTACCACAAATACCCCCATTTCCATTCCCAGACGGCTCATTTCTTTGGCGATGGCTTCCTGCTGCTCCACCGGCCGGCCCATCATTCCATTATCCTCGATCGCCATAAATCCCTGATCTGCCATAAATTTAAGCTGATCGATCACATCTTTACCTGCGCTGTTTTGGAACATGCCGAAGTGCGATGCGTATTTAAGCTTAAACTTGTTTTTGGCCGTAGGGGCTGTCGCGAATGCCTCTCCTGTTGCAATCGCTGCGCCAGCCAAACCAAGGGATGATTTTACAAAATTTCTGCGGAGCATATTATTATTAAAGTTTTTGTTTGAAATGTAAAGATGGAGGCTGCTTAAATATACCCCAAATCCCGCCGGAAACTTCGTATAACTAATCTTTGCGACGTCTTTTACGCTTCTCTTTCCCCTTCTTAGGTTCCTCCGCCGGTGCTGCCACCACCTCTTCCACTTTCGGCTTTGGCAAATAGGGTGCGAGTTGCACTTTAATTTCTTCGCGGAAAGCATTTTTCACTCCTTCTAATGCAGCTTCCTTCACTTCGCCCTGCAACTGATTGCCAGTCAGTAACTTCACTACCGCTTCTTCTCCAGGCCAGCTCGCTCCCAGGTAACGGGCCGCATTCTTCCGGACTGAAAGTGGTTCGTTGTCATTTAAAGCCGTATTACGAAGCAAATAAACCGATTCGGGGCTTCCGACCGTCTGAACCGAAGCCAACAATGCAGATTTCGTGGCTTCGTTCATCCCAGCGAGTTTTTGAGTAACGTATGAGATACCTGCCTGTTCCAGCAGCAATGCACCCGCGTCCCGTCCGATCACCTGGTCGGATTTTTCGAGTGCCAGTTTCAACAGCCGATCGTTCTCTGATTCGAGCCCGTACCGGGTCATCAGGTCAATATAATGCTCGGTGCCATAGGTTTCGTCAAGCAGCTTATTCAATGCAGTTCTTCCCTGCTGCGAGTTAGTTACAAACGATTTGTCCAAATGCAGCAATGCCAGTTTGCTTACCTCGATCCGGTCAGAAGAATTGACATTTAATACACTCAGCAAAGCCTGCGTCTTTTCATAACCAGCGTGAAAGAAATCGAACGAGCGGAAATAGCGCAACCTGCTTTTGAAACTCACCGAAGTATCGGCCGCCAACTCGCTCAGGTAGGGTATTGCTTTACGGGTCCTGGCGAGCCAGATAATGTCTTTCCCGGCATCGGTCGTCCAGGGTTTTTTACCGGCCCTTTCCAGCCAGGCTGGGAAAATCCGCTCCCATTGGTCGTAAGCTCCAATACCAAGTGCCTCCACCGACCACCGGTCGTTGCCTTTGTATTGCTGTGCCAGTTGTAACCACACATCTAATGCTTCATAGGTATGGTTATGGTTGATCGCGAGGGCGCATTCACGCCTCACCTGCGGATCACGGTCGGATGTGAGCCGCTTGATGTATTCGGTTGGATCGCTGTTGCGCTGTCTTACCGCACGCAATGCTGTGATACGGAGATTGGGGTTTAACTCACGGAAACCAATGTCGAGATTACGGTAGTTGAACCCTTCAATGCGGTTCAATACCCATAATGCCCTCGCCCTGAGCTTGGGATTACCATTGTATTGCCTGAAAAGCTCTTCCAGAAACGGCTCGGCCGCCCATCCGTGTTTCACGCAGGCATTCCATGCCAGGTAACGTTGCGACAGGTTCGGGCTTTGCAGTGCTTTTACAGCCTGTTCAGGAATATTAAGGTCAAAAACAGGAATTTTATAGGGTATGCCGGTCGGGGCAATGCGGAATATCCGTCCACGGCTCTTGTCCTTCATTTTATTGGAACCCATTACCGGATCATACCAATCGGAAACGATCAGTGAGCCGTCGGGCGCCACGCAAACGTCGGTAGGCCGGAACCATTTGTCTCGTTTGCCTTCCACAACCGGCAAAATACCGTTTGATTTGTAGCCAGCCCCATCGTTCTGCACGGGAAATGCGCTTACGTAGCCGTGTCCAGCGTCGGCGAGCAATATCTGGTCCCAATATCTCCTCGGCAGCAATTCGCCCTCATAAATGGTAATCCCCATCGGAAACCCTGATCCTGTTTCAAGCAGGTTCGGAACCACTCCCGGGTCATTCTGGTGCCAATGCCGGCGTGGAATTTCATCTTCAAGATTGGTCCTGTTCAATCGCCAGCTGGCACCGGTCATTTCATCGATATAACCAAAATTTCCATTCTCCATCACATAGGAAACCCTGTCGCCTCCGTTACCGGGCTCCTCCTGGTCGGGCTGCCACATGGTACCATAGCTATCCACCGCAACTTCCCATCCATTCCGGAAGTTTTCAGCCATGATCTCCACTCTTGTAAAATCCTGCTCGCACCTGAAAACCACGCCCTGTTTAAACTGCCGGAAATCGATCGGCCGCTCATATTTGTCGAGCAAGGGGCGGTCCTGCCCGTCCACGAGCTGCCGTCCGGCATTGCCGAAATTGAAATAGAACTTACCATCCGGTCCAAAAACGAATGCGTGGATACCGGCGTCGTGCTGCGTCCCGCCAATACCTTTAAACAAAACCTCCTTGGTATCTGCCTTATCATCGCCATTAGTATCCGTAAAAAGCCACACGTAAGGGCTTTGCGACACGATGGCTTTGTTACCCATCACCCAAATGCCCAATGGCGCATTGATTTCGGGGCCTTGATAAAATATTTTGGTAATATCCGCTTTGCCGTCGCCGTCTTTGTCTTCCAGGATGAGGATACGGTCGCCCATTCCCAGCTCCGACTTCCCATTTACCGCAGGTCGGTAATTATAGGCTTCGCACACCCACACGCGCCCACGGTGGTCTACATCAATATTGATGGGGTTGATCACATTGGGTTCCGAGGAAAATAGCGTTGCTTCCAGCCCATCGGCCGTTTGCAAGCCAGCTACTGCATTGCGGGAGAAGCGCCTTTCGGGCTCAGAAAGAGCGGCATAGGCGCTGTCAGGATCGACAACGACCAATGTATCAGCAACTTGACTAAACCCGTAAAAATGAAGGAAAATAATATAAGCGACAACCAGTAACGCAGACCTCCCGATGTGAAATTGTTTCAAGACAAACTTTTAATGATGCAGACCTTTTCAAAAAACCGTATAAAAATACCTCATGTTTCGGGAATAATGAAATGGAGTTTTCGGAATTGTAACCTGCTGACGCTTTGAAAGTGCTTGATTTAGAAGTGAAACATGTTTAAATTTCTATTCGATATACATGCACTATAAGTACTTTATGAAAGAAAAGATCAGGCATCTTATTGCCATTAGAATTCTTAAAAAAGCTGAAATCAAACTCGCAATAAGCAATTTGGCAGTTTCCGAGAAGCTTACCGAAGAAAAACAGAACCAACTTCTAGATGAGCTAAGCCTTCTTGACGAAGAAATTGAAATCTTGACGAGAGTATTAAAAGAATCGAAATAATGATTTGGAACGCAATGGAAAAGAAACAATTAATACAGGCATTATACGACGCGGATTCGGAAGAGTCTACTACAAAGGCTCACGATGAATGGCTCACATTTTTCGAAACCGCTTCGGAAGAAGATAAGGAATATATGCGAGATGCGATGGTTAAATACACTGAATACCTGCTCGAACAATCCAGACAGTCGCGTCATGAATTAAAAGAGTTTCTTGCCGAATATGAAAGCAAAAAATTAGAAATGGACCAGCATTAACTAGAAAAGAGGAGCCCTGAAGCTCCTCTTTTTTGTCGTTCTTCTTCAGATTGCCCAGATAATCACCCAAACTAACCAGTTCTTCAATAGTAGGCGCTATTTGTTTTGTTTTATCACAAAACATTCCTAATTTGAGAAGCATTCACACATACTAGTAGACCCTTGAAAGAAAAAATAAAGGACTTAATCGCTGAACACTTATCGCGAAGAGGGAGCTTAAAGGTCAGGCTCTACAATCTGAACGAAATGGGTACGCTTACCGAGGAGATACAGAATTACATTTTGGATGAAATCGGTAAAATCGACGAGTCGATCGCAAAACTTACTGAAATATTAAGAATACTGGAATAATCACCGACCCGGTCAGATAATACTTAAAATGGAAAAGTTAATCGAGAATTTATTAGTAGCGAAGAACGAGGATGAGTACAAATTGGCTAATCAAGCCATTCAGGCATATTTTAGTAAAGCTACGGAAGAGGAACGTCAGCAACTTCGTGATGTCGTGATGCAGGAAGCCAATGGATTACTATTGAAATCAGCACAGACACGTCAGAAAGCCGCCGAACTTATTGCTGAATTCGAGAACAGCAATATCAATATTGAAATAGATGGAAAGAAATACCCGTTGAGTGAATGGGTGACTCTCAAAGAATACTGTCGGCGGTTTGGCTTAAAGAATACCATGATTGTCAATAACTGGATCAGCAGGAATATCATACCCAAAGAAAACATACTGAATATCAGTCAATTAAATAACCTTCGACTCATTAAGGCAGTTCCTTACAAGAGTTGAAATAAATTCCCCCGCCAATCCGGACATCATTTAGACGTCACGGTACTGGCGGGGTAACAGATTTTTCAGAAAATTTTCTAACGGCAATTTTTACTTCTTCTTCAAACTCCCCAAATAATCAACCAAACTTACCAGTTCTTCGGTGGTCATTGCGTCCTGCAAGCCGGCTGGCATCATGGAGTCTTTGAGTGGTTTTATCGATTTCACTTGCGACATTTTGTATTCCTGTGTAGAGCCGCCCGGGAATTTCAGGATTAGGTCTGTTTCAGTTTTGCTGGACACAATGCCGGTAATGGTGGTTCCGTCCTTTAAGGTTACTTCAAATCCCTCATAACCGAAACCGATACCTGCGCTAGGATCGAAAATAGCAGCATATTGTGCTTCCTTAGGCAACTTGCTGCCGATTTCAGAAAGCTTTGGCCCAAAATCCATTCCCTCGCCATTTACCTGATGGCAAACCGAGCAATAAGATGTGAATACTTGCCTTCCTTTGGTAAGATCGCCCTTCATTCCAACCAGTTCTTTTACTTCCGGGTGCTTTTTGCTAATCGTAGCTGCGCCTTCCAGATATT
The DNA here is from genome assembly GCF_023667495.1 of Dyadobacter sp. MSC1_007. Taxonomy (GTDB): domain Bacteria; phylum Bacteroidota; class Bacteroidia; order Cytophagales; family Spirosomataceae; genus Dyadobacter. The sequence goes on along the minus strand of NZ_JAMOZL010000005.1, from coordinate 276,875 downwards.
TGGCAGCTTCGAGTTTCACCGATTTTCTCCAAGCCCCGCTCAATCCCTTAACCGCGGCAGTCTTGATTTCACCATCCAGTTTGCCTTCTTTTAACAGTATCAGCACCTGGTCCTCGCCACTCATCGTTCCTCCCAGAGATTTTGATGCGACCAGACGAAGATTTTCGGGGTAGCTATTGTCTGTTACAACCGTTTTAAGTATTTCAAGCGCATCCTTACTTCCCACCGATTTCAATGCAGTTAGAATGTTCGCACTTTTTGCCGCATCATTACCTTTTACCACATTCCAAACCATCGGCGCGCCTCCCTGTTTCATCAACTGAGATGCTGCGGCCGATCCTATCCGCGATGAGGACTGGCTGATTGCAAGATCAAGCAGGCGGTTGTTTTCGGATGTCAGTTCGTATTTGGCCACCAATTCAAGATAGGCCGGTGTGCCGTACGAGGCGTCTAGCATCTTTTTAAGAGCGGCGGTAGCTTCTGGATTCTGTTTCACAAAAGCAGGATCCAGATGGCGCAATGCCAGTTCGTTCACTTTTGTCTGGTCAGCAGCCGATCCCTTCATGATTTGGAGCAGTGCCATAGATTTCTCGTTAGCCCCTGGATTGAAATCAAATGCACGGAAATACCGCAGACGGCTTTTTAAATCAATGTTTGCGTCACCGGCCAGCGATGCGAGCAGCGGAACGGACTCTTTGGTACGCGAGCGCCACACAATGTCCTTACCTGCCTGCGCCGCAAGAGGGTTACTGCCCGCTTTTGCCAGCCAGGCTTTGAAAAACGAATCCCACTGTCCATCAGCACCAATTCCCAGGGCCTCGAGATACCAGCGGTCTTTACCGTCGTATTGCTGGGCCAGCTGCGCCCACAATGCAGGCGCTTCCGGCGAAGTATTATGATGTAGCATCAATGCGCATTCACGGCGGACCTGCGGCTCAGCATCTTTTGCCAGTATTTTAACATAACCTATTACATCGAGGTCTTTCGACTCACTGGCAGCCCGGAGACCGGCGATGCGGATATCGGGATTAGCATCCTTAATAGCCAGATCGACATTCTTTTTCGCATTCGCAGGCCATTTGCTAAGCAGCCAAAGAGCCCTTGCACGCATGCGTGGATCTGCTTTCTTGTCCTTAAAAAGCTTCTCCAGAGCCGGTGCCGCTTTCTGGCCCATTCCGCTCAGCGCATTCCAAACGTGGTAACGGACAGACAAACTGGGGCTTTGCAACGCTTCCACTGCGCCTGAAACTGTGGTAAAATCGGGTTTCGGAATGCGGTAGGGCGTATTTGCCGGGGCAATGCGGTACAAACGGCCGCGATTCTGATCACCTGCCTGGTGTCCGCCAACGCCCGGATCGTACCAGTCGGAAACAATGAGCGACCCATCGGGTGCCACGCACACGTCTGACGGCCTGAACCACTGGTCTCTCTTACCATCCACAATGTTGACGATCTTCGCGGTGTAACCTGCACCGGCTTTTTCAACCGGGTAAGAGCGCACTACATTATGTCCTGGCTCGCAATGGATCATTTGTCCCTGAAACTCCTTAGGCAGCAATTTACCTTCATACAGCACCATGCCGGTCGGAGAGCCCGAGCCGGTTTGCAACAAGTTTGGCACCACACCCGGGTCGTTCAAATGCCAGTGACGGTGTGGAATCGAATCTTCTATATTGGTACGGTTTGCACGCCAGCCCGCACCGGTTAGCTCATCTGTATAGCCGTAGTTGCCATATTGCATCACATAATTAATGCGGACGCCTTTGTTACCATCATCATCGTTATCCGACTGCCACATGGTGCCGTAGCTGTCGACTGCGACCTCATAATTGTTCCGGAAATTATTGCCTAACACTTCGATATTGGTAAAATCAGGATCACAGCGAAATACCATGCCCTGTTTAAGTTTTTTGAAATCAATAGGCTGACCGTCTTTTCCTACAACAGGGTTGCCTTTTCCGTTGAGCAGTTGGCCTCCTTCATTTCCAAAATTGAAATACAATTTACCATCAGGCCCAAAAGTAAATGCGTGCATACCATGATCATGCTGGTCGCCACCGATACCTTCAAATATCACTTCCTTTTTATCAGCCTTCAAATCACCGTTTTCATCTGTAAACAGCCACACATATGGACTTTGGGATACGATCACTTTGTTACCCATTACCCACACGCCAAGCGGCGCATTGATTTCTTTGCCCTGATAAAACACCGTCGTCTTATCCGACTTACCATCTTCGTTTGTATCTTCCAATACCAGAATGCGGTCACCTTCATTCTTGGTGGGGTTACCGGTGATGGCAGGACGATAGTTATAAGCTTCGCAAACCCAAACACGGCCCAAATGATCCACGTCGATATTGGTAGGATTTGTAATGGTTGGTTCTGATGCAAAAAGCGTCGCTTCCAAGCCATTTGTGACCGTAAGGCCAGCGACAGCATATTTAGGTGACCTTTTCTGCGCGTCGGTCAGGTCCTTGTAGAGACTGTCGACAGCGGCACCGTCTGCGGTACTTGGGTTGGAACGTTGATAAGAGGCAACCATCAAACCCGCCAACAGACAGCCGGCAGGAAAGAGTATAAGCGATTTTTTTAGGTTCATGGGTAAATTGTGCGTTTTAAGGTCTTGAATTACAAACTGTTTTCTAATCCAAAACGCAAACGTGTCATTTTAACAATAATAAGTTTAACCTAGTGTATAAGAGGCCACCATCATACATTTACTACTATGACTAAGACTTTTTTTTCCTGCATTGCCCTTGCCGCAGCATTCAACGTTTCGGCCCAAACTATTCCTGGTCCGGAGATCCAGATCAAAACCGCGGTAATGGCCGCTCCATCCGAAAAGCAGGCCGGTGCGAAGGTTTACGGTTATGCCAGTGACGGCACTTTTAAGGTTCTCCGCGAAGGCTCTAACGACTTTGTTTGCCTGGCCGACGATCCAAAAAAAGAAGACATCAGTGTATCCTGCTACCATCGCGAGCTCGATTCGTTCATGGAACGCGGGCGGGCGCTCGTAAAGGAAGGCAAAAATCCGAAGGAGATATTTGATATACGTGAAAAGGAAGTGAAGGAAGGGAAACTGAGTATGCCCAAACAATCGTCTACATTATATGCGCTTTCGGGCTCGAGAGACAATTATGATGCTGCTACTGGCGCATTGAAAAACGGCTACCTCCGATATGTGGTTTATATTCCGTTTGCTACTTCGGAAAGCACCGGTCTTCCGCTCAAACCTGATGTTCCGGGCATGCCCTGGATCATGGACCCAGGCACGCACCGCGCGCATATTATGATTAATCCGGCGAAGCCGTGATCAAGATTTTTCCTGCCGAATCGGATAGTAAACCAATGGTTACCGCCAATTTGAGGGTATATTGCATTCAGGCGCGTCTTTTCGATCAAAAGTAAATTTGATCTATGAAAAAAACTGCACGAATACTTATTGCTTTGAACCTCTTCGCACTATCCGTTCCTTCTATGGCACAAACCGAAACCATTAACCTGTGGCCGCAGGATAAAATACCCAATTTCAAGTCAAACAAAGTTGAAGAAAAGTCAGAAACAGATGCAGAAGGCATTTTGCGTATCAGTGGTGTGACTGTGCCTACCATAACTGCCTACATCGTGCCCAAAGAAAAGGCCACCGGCGCAGCGGTGATGATCTGTCCGGGCGGGGGCTACGGCATATTGGCAGCATCACACGAGGGAAGTGACTTTGCCAAATGGTTCAATGATCGGGGAATATCGGCTTTTGTACTCAAATACCGGCTGCCTAACGAAAAAGCGATGACGCGCCAGCACGAGGTTCCGCTCATGGACGCAATGCAGGGCATGAAGCTGATCCGGCAAAATGCAGTGAAATGGAATATTGATTTGAATAAGATCGGCGTGATGGGCTTTTCTGCGGGTGGACACCTTGCTGCAACGCTTTCAACGCATTATAATATGGGTGAAAAAGCTTCGCAGGAAGCGAAACCAAATTTTTCAGTTCTGCTTTATCCCGTGATTTCGCTCTCGCCTACCATCGCACACGGAGGATCGCGCGACAAGTTACTGGGTTCGGAGAAATCCGAGGAATTGATTAAATACTACTCCAATGAATTACATGTTTCTGACCAAACACCGCCTGCATTCCTTGTGCACGCGATGGACGACAACGGGGTGCCTGTCGAAAACAGTATTGAATATTATCTCGCATTGAAAAAACATAAAATCCCGGCGGAAATGCACCTTTACCCGAAAGGCGGCCACGGTTACGGCATGCGGACCGAAGGAAAAGGGTCTCTCGCCAACTGGCCGACTGCCATGGAAGGCTGGTTAAAAGCCATGGGATACCAGAAAAATTGACCAACTATCAATTAATCCCTAGTTTTGAAGAAAAAATCAACGCTAGGGATTATTGAGTTTATGAATGCTTTCAACCAACTTGTGGTCAACAAGAGATTGTTGCTGTTTATTGTTTTAGGCATTGCCGCCTTCGCTACGCTTCAATCCGTATTCTCGCATCCCAAAAGCTTCCCCAACGGCCCGCAGCTTTACACGACCTACAATAACTACGTCATTTTCAAACAATCTTTCTTTCACCTGATCGAAGGAAAGAATTTATACCGGTGGTTCACTACCGAATACTGGGACCTTTACAAATACAGCCCCGCATTTGCACTCATTTTCGGCGTATTTTCCGTCATGCCGACCATGGTTGGCCTGTTTTTCTGGAATTTGCTGAATGTTGCCGTCCTGTTTTTTTCTGTTTATTATCTACCGAGGATCGACCTTAGGACCAAAGGACTTATGCTTACATTTATGCTCGTAGAACTCCTTACCGCCACACAAAACGAGCAAAGCAATGCATTGATCGCCGGTTTGCTGCTTTTTGCTTTCGGTTTTCTGGAAAGAGATAAATACTGGATGGCGTCGCTGTGTATTGTGTGCACGATTTATATCAAACTATTCGGCATCGTTGCGCTGGCTCTGTATTTGTTGTATCCCAATAAATTTAAATTGGCCTACACGACAGCGGCATGGGTTTTCCTGCTTACGGTGCTCCCTATCCTCGTGGTGAGTCCCAATCAATTTGTATTTCTGTATAAAAGCTGGGGAAGGCTGCTGGCGGCCGACCGGGACTTTTCGGACGGCTTGTCTGTAATCGGCTGGCTTAAAATCTGGTTTTCCCTGAATGTTAACAAAACCGTCGTGAACCTGGCGGGTATGGCGCTTTTTTGTCTGCCACTGCTTAAAATCAAACAATATAATAATATCGTTTTCCGCGCTTTGATGCTTGCTTCCGTGCTGGTATGGGTTGTGATCTTCAATCACCGCGCTGAGTCACCCACATTCATTATTGCCATTGCCGGTGTTGCGATCTGGTATTATTTCCAGGCACCTTCTAAATTAAACTACCTCCTGCTTGTATTGGCATTTGTGTTTACGACCTTATCCCCCACCGACCTCTTTCCGAAGTTTGTCCGCGACAATTACTTCTGGCCCTATGTGGTGAAAGCGGTGCCTTGTATCCTGATTTGGGGTAAAATTGTATATGATCAGTTGTTTACCGAACTGCGCGAGCGGCCAAACGTATCCGAGGTAGCACAATAAAAAAGCGTTACAGGAATGCTGCGGCTGCAACCTGTAACGCCAAATCAAATTATGTGAACCTTAATTCATGCCAACCAACGTCCTCCCCACTTCCTTTACATCGTTGGTTGACAAATGAATGCTTTTTACGATCTTTTCGTGGTCATTGGATATCTCCAATGTGTAGTCTCCGTCCCGCATTTCGGAGAAATTCAGCTTGCGACCGACTTTTGTCAGGTATTTCGGTACAAACTCTTCGTGTAGCACCTTACCCTGGGTGTCAATCAGTCTGATTGCTATTTTCTGTCCTTTTTCCTTTTCCATCATCACATTCATGGAAACCGTATTTTTGATACGGTACATACCTACTCTGAACGTCTCACAGGTGTTGTTCTTACATTCTGCTTTTGGACTTACGATAGGGTCGGCTGAAACCTGGTTGACGGTCAAGAACAATCCGAATGCTGCTGCGGCGATGGTTTTTTTGATGATTTGCATGGCTTAATGAAGGTTACTGTATGGTAATAGGGAACGAACATTTTCACACAAATGATCCCGATGTAACCGCGTTTGTTGCATCGTTTATTTAAACGGCAAAATAGTTGTTTGAGTGGCGAAAGAGGGTAAATTGGTCAGAAAGGACGGCCTGTCGCCGTTCAAGCCACACCGTGGTGATTCATGGCGTTTTATGCCAATTCAGAAACCGCTTATGTATTGGAAAGACTTTGAGGATATTAGTTAACCGCCAATGGCAATCATTTCGCGGTTTTGCTCGTATTCGGATTTGGCTTGTTTTTCCGTGAAACCGCCGTGGCCGCCGTGGGCGAAGTGTTTTTTGTGGAAATGCCCGTAAATGAGCGGACGGATGTCATCGCCTTTTCTTAATGGTGTCAAAAGATCAACTTCCGACGTATCGAAAAGACAGTTTTTGAGCTTACCGTCGGCGGTAAGGCGAATCCTGTTGCAGCCTTCACAAAACGGATGGGTTACGGTTCCAATAATGCCGAATGTGCCCGCTCCGCCCTGAACCTGAAAACGGCGTGCCGTGTCGTGGATCTCGCCGGGAACGGCTTCATATTCAAATTCCTGCCCTACCTTGGTTAAAAGATCAGCGTAAGACACGATTTTGGACATATCCCATTGATTGCCTTTAAATGGCATAAACTCAATAAAACGGACGTGAAGGTTCGGTTCATCGAGGGTAAGCCTCACAAAATCGTTGATCTCGTCATCGTTCGTACCGCGCATGACGACCATATTCAGTTTAACCACAAATCCTTCTGCAAGCAGCAAGCGGATATGACCCAGCGTTTTGGTGAAATGGTCGCGCTTGGTGATCTCGCGAAAACGCGTTTCATTCAATGTATCCAGACTTACATTTAGAGAATTGACATTAGCATCTTTCAATTCCTGAATAAACTGATCGATATAAACAGCATTGGTAGTCAATGTAAGTGACGATGGCAACTTTCCGAGTGCTGAAATGATCTTTCCCGCATCCTTCCTGATCAGCGGTTCGCCGCCGGTCAACCGGATTTTCTCGACACCCATTTCAACAAAAAGCCCGGCGAGATAACTAATCTCTTCGGCCTGCATCAGCCATTTGGAAGGCATAAACTGCATGTCCTCTTGCGGCATACAATAGGTGCAACGCAAATTGCACTTATCCGTCAGCGAAATACGCAGATAAGTGTGCTTGCGTCCGAATGTATCTACAATAGGTGTTGCCATTTTTTCAAAAATCAATCGTGTTTCTTTCCTTCCAAAACACTAAAAACGTGTAAAACATGCGGAAATAGCGCATCAATGTATTCTGTAACTCCGCCGGTGCTTCCGGGCATGGTCATCACCAGGGTTTCTCCTACAAATCCAGCCGCAGATCTCGATAACATCGCAGTGGGAATTCGCTCTTGTCCATATTGTCGCGCCGTTTCGGCTATTCCTGGGATTTCCCTGTCTATCAGCTCGGCAACGGCCTCGGGTGTAACGTCCCGTGGCGATAGTCCGGTTCCTCCTGTGATGAGTATCATCTCAAATCCTGCCTCACACAGCGATCGTATTTTCGCCTGAATGCCTGTTTTATCGTCAGGAATGATGCTATAATCGCTCACAGACAGCTTCAAAACTCCCAGCTTTTCTATTATTTTCTTACCTGATTTATCGTCACCAATCCCTTTTGAAATGCTATCGGAGCAAACCACAACTGCAATTTTGAGGTTTTCAGGCACGGCTTTCCGGTCACTTTTGCCACCTTTCTTTTCCAATAATCTGATATTACGGATCTCCACGCCTTTATCGATGGGTTTAAGCATGTCGTACATCGTCAATGCAACGACCGAAGCGCCATGCATGGCTTCCACCTCGACACCCGTTTTATATATCGTCTTGACGGTAAGCTCAATGACTATCGCCAGATCTTCGATTCTATATTGCACTCCCGTATATTCGACCGGAATAGGATGACAATCGGGCAAAAGGTCCGGCGTTTTCTTAACGGCAAGAAAGCCAGCCGCTTTGGCCATTTCAAAGACGTCGCCTTTCGGCACAGCCCGGTTTTGAATCGCCTGGATTGTCTCCGGTTTACTCACATGCACAACAGCCTGAGCAGTCGCAATGCGTAGGGTATTGGTTTTATGGGTAATGTCTACCATCTACAATTTTGAATGACCCGCCGTGGAACGGGGAATGAGTGAATGAGTGAATGACTCATTCACAATTATGAATTCTCTTTCCAAACATGCCCTCCTTCTCCCATTATCTCCTTTCCAAAAATGGGCACGTTGGCTTTGATTTCTTCTACAAGATATTCCAAAGCTTCAAATGCGGCCCGGCGGTGTGGCGATGATACAAATACGAAAAGGCTGATTTCGCCTGTTGGCACCAGGCCGAGGCTGTGGTAAATGTGCATACAGCTCAGCTCGAACTTCGAAAATGCAGCTTCGCGTATTTCATGGAACGTCTGTTCGGCCATTTCCTCGTAGGCCGTGTATTCGATCCCAGTTACGGCACCGCCGTCTTTTTGGTCGGCGCGTATCTGCCCCAGGAAAATCGCGTGGGCACCAATGCCGGTTTTGGATTGGTGGCTTGCAATGGACCTGGCAACAAAGTCGGGACTGATAGGCCCCTGGACAAATACCTTTTTTGCTTTATGCGTGTTTTCCATATTTCAATTTTTAGCCGCCGGCAAATGGTGGCAGCAACGCTATTTCTGCGGGCGTTTCTATCGGGACGAAATCTTCCGCGATCTTCTGGTTGACCGCAATCTTAAACTTTTTGTCCCGCATGGCCGGGTACCGTTCCAGTATTTGCGAACGGAACTTCCCGACAGTCAGCGAAGCATCTGCATTCCAGACCTCGTCCGACATTCCCGCAATCTCCGCCAGCATTCCGTAATATTTGACATGAAAGCTCATTCCCTACCTATTAAGCTGATATTCTTTTAACCTCTTTTACGACTCCCGGGTTCAGACTGGCAGCAAATGCACTTCCACAAGCTCGCCTGCCTCTATTTTGTTCTGATGTACAGGCAGATAGATCAGCGCGTCTGCAACAGCAAACGACCCGATCACAAAGGATTCCTGACCATCCAGCTGCACCACTTCGCTTCCCTCTATTTTTGCTTTCAGGAACTCATCGCGTTCACCGTCAAACGAATAACCGTATCGGACCGGCAGTTGCAATGCCCTCAGGAACGGATCGCTCCATCCAGTCATCCGCCGCAATGCAGGCAATACGTATTCGTAGTAGCATACGAGTGAAGAAGCGGGGTTACCAGGCAGTGCAAAAATCAGTTTCCCATCCTTTTTGCCAAACAATAATGGCTTTCCCGGCTTCTGGCGCACTTTATAAAAAATGGTTTCCGCGCCCAGCGATTCGAGCGCTGTCCCAACGAAATCATAATCGCCTACCGAAATGCCGCCCGAGGCAAGCACCACGTCGTTATCTCTGATGAGTGCTGCCAATGCTTCGGCCGTGGCCGCAAAGTCGTCTGCTGCATACTTTACTTCTATTTCGCTAGCGCCAGCATTCGTTAGCGCAGCCGCAAGCATCGCGGAATTCGATTCATATATTTTTCCGGGAACCAGCGCGTCGCCTGCTTTAAGCAATTCGTCGCCCGTTACAAGTAACCCGATTTTAGGTTTCCGGTGCACAATGACTTCGTTCATATTCATTCCCTTCAGAAAACCTATCGCACCGGGCGAAACAAGGCTTCCCGCGCCAAGCGCTACCGCACCTTCCCGGATCTGCTGTCCGACGCGGCGAATATTTTTCCCATCAGGGATCGGATATTCGTTGATTGTCAGTGTCCCGTTCTCCCTGGCTGTATTTTCCTGCATAACCACCGCCGTAGCTCCCACTGGCACCGGTGCGCCTGTAAATATCCTGATGGTCGAACCTGGCTTCAACTCCGGCAAATCGGCCTGCCCTGCCTTCGATTCCCCACTTATTGTCAATGGTGTGCCCTTCTGGGTGATATCAGTATGTATGATCGCATAACCATCCATAGACGATTGCCGGAATGGCGGCAACGAAATCGGGGCGATAACATCCTCGGCTAAAACACGTCCCAACGCCTCATCCAGAGCACATTTCTGTTTCTCTAGAAGCTGCGTGTTAGCAATAATCAGTTGTTTTGCCTCGTTGACAGTGACCATATCGGGAAAAAGCGGTTCGACTATGCAAGTTAATAATTTCGATGTAGCAATTCAGCAATATCGCTCGTCATTTAATGTCAGATCGTGACTATATTCCGGCTGGTTACAGGATAATACCAAGAATCAGGATTATATTAATTTGTAACCAATTGAATATCAACAGTAACCGGATTTGAAAAAAATATTTCTTCTTCTTAAAGTACCAATCACTTATAAGATTCCCGTTTTGTACAAAGCGACTTTTACCAATTAAAATTTTAGCCTCTGAGCCACAAACAGTGATTTTCGACGGGAGCGCCGTGGAAACACAAAACATGCCTTTCTTAAATTAGTCCTAGAATTAATTTTACTAATATCCTATAAATCAGTTTTTTATAATAAATTAAAATATTATTTATTCAATACCGTTATCTTTGCACTCCGGCTACACGCCTTAAATGATGTTTCACGAAATTTAGAATGCATGATTAGACTTATCTTTATGGCCTTCTCAATCGCAATATTTGGGGAATCCCCGGTGAGCGAGGTGGGGGTGGAAAAGAAGGAACTGAAAGAAACAACCATTATTGATTCAGATCTTCTTGCTATTGACTTCTGTGGCGAAGCCATCCCTTTATCAGAGCTTCGAATCGCCGAGCGATATCAAAACATGATCAGAAATTACGACAATCCCACTTTTCGTAAGCTGATGACTAAGACAAGAAAAAGAATGCGGGTCATTGAGCCGATTCTTAAGAAGTACGGAGTACCAGCCGATTTTAAATATATTCCATTGATAGAGAGCGCAATGAGTGACGAAGCTACTTCTCACCGCGGCGCGGCAGGTTACTGGCAATTGATGCCTTCCACTGCAAAATCTCTCGGGCTGGTTGTTAATGAAACCAGGGACGACCGCAAACATCTCGTCAAATCCACCCACGCAGCAGGCAAATACCTTCGCGAACTGCACCGTCAACTGGGCTCCTGGACACTTGTAGCAGCTGCTTATAACGCAGGCCCGACGCACATCCAGAACAGGATGGACTCGCAGAATAAAGATGACTACTTCAAACTTAGGTTAAACTCTGAAACGGCAAGGTACCTTTACAAGCTGCTTGCAGTGAAAGAATGGTTTTCCAACCCCGAAAGAAGTCGCGAGTGGGGAAGCGGCGACGTGGTTGACCGCCTGGCAGATTTCAAAACAGAGCAGAAAAAAGTGGCCGCGCAACTGGCCAAGGCTACCATCGATTCGTAACTGCCACCAATTATTTGAACTTTCATTGGAAGAAAAGGATACATTATCCTTTTCTTTGTGTTGTTATGGCAGGCTCTAATCCTGCCATAACAACGTTCTTTTTTATCCAAAATACTCTCTTAAAGACATGACAAAAGCGGAAATGATCACCGATAAGGGTACTATGCTGATCGAATTTTACGATGAGGACGCTCCCGGAACGGTGAAAAACTTTGTTGACCTATCTAAAAAAGGCTTTTACGATGGCCTGATCTTTCACCGCGTGATCCCTGATTTTATGGTACAGGGCGGTGACCCTACCGGAACAGGTCGCGGAGGGCCGGGATATAAAATCAAATGTGAACTGAGCGGCGGTAACCAATACCACGACCGCGGCGTATTGTCGATGGCGCATGCCGGACGCGATACGGGCGGCTCACAGTTCTTCATCTGCCACAGCCGGAAGAACACGGCCCACCTCGATGGAAACCATACCTGTTTCGGCAGAGTGGTTGAGGGTGTCGATACTGTTGATTTGCTCCGTCAGGGTGACAAGATCCAGAAGATTACCATTATCGAAGAGGAAGCGTAAAAGCAACTTTCTTCAATGCAAAAGCGGCCCGGAAGTTCGTTCTGGGCCGCTTTTCTATTTACAATGTAAAAACTTAAATCTTACCAGAAATGTCCGTATAGATACGAGATAATCGCAATGACTACGACTGCTCCGATCACAAACGTGCGGTGTGGGATAAACATAGACGAATCGATCGCCAGGCCTTTGCGTTCATCTGGCATTACAAGACCAAGAATGAACATTACCACCACGCAAATCAAGAATACCAGACCCATTCTGTCCAAAAACGGCACTTGCGTCCAGTCAGCAAACGGCAAGTAATCGTTATGCATTCCCAAAGCGATCAGGAAGCCTCCTACGATTGCAAAAAGTGCTCCGGCAGAGTTGGTACGTTTCCAGAAAAAGCCCATGATAAATGAGGCAAAAATACCCGGTGACAGCAAGCCTGTCATTTCCTGGATAAACTGGAACCCGCCTTTTTTATCAATTCCCATATAAGGAGAAACGAGGATCGCGAGGATCATCGAAACAACAACCACAATACGGCCAATCCTTACCAGCGTCTTTTCGTCGGCATTTTTACCAATATAATTTTTGAAAATGTCGAGTGTAAAAATCGTCGAGATACTGTTTGCTTTTCCAGCAAGGGAGGCAACAACAGCAGCAGTTAATGCCGCGAATGAAAGTCCTTTCAAACCAGCAGGCAATAAATTGAGAAGTACAGGATAAGCTTTATCCGCATTGATGAGGCCGTCCGGGCCCAGCATTTCTGCCTGGAACATCCCCTTGCTGTAAAGCGAATAAGCCGCGATACCTGGTAAAACGACGATAACAGGCATCAAAAGTTTAAGAAATGCAGCAAAAAGGATCCCGTTTCTGGCCGTTTTCAAATCTGCTCCCAATGCACGCTGGGTAATATACTGGTTGCAACCCCAATAGTTGAGATTCACAATCCACATCCCTCCCAACAAAACCGTTAAGCCCGGTAGCTGCATATAAAATGGACTGGTTTTGGGGAAAATCATGTGGAAATGGTCATCGTGGTTTTCACGCATTGACTTGATTCCGCTCATGATACCGTCAATCCCTGCACTGTCCGATACGAGATTAACCGCCAGATAAGTTGTCGCCAAACCACCGATCACCAGGAAGAACACCTGGATCACATCCGTATAGCCGATCACCTTCATTCCGCCGACCGTGATGATGATCGCAAAAACCGCCAGCGCGATCATACAAAACTGGAAGTCCAGCCCGGAAATACCTGAAACCGCCAGCGCGCCCAGGTATAATATGGAAGTAAGGTTAACAAGGATATACAACGCAAGCCAGAATACCGCCATAATCAAACTCACCGTCGGATTATAACGCTGACTCAGGAATTGCGGCATTGTATAAATTTTGTTTTTGAGATAGATCGGCATAAAAAAAACAGCCACGATCACCAGGGTCGCCGCCGCCATCCACTCATAGGTCGAGATAGCGAGACCCATTGAAAAGCCGTTACCCGACATCCCGATAAATTGTTCTGCCGAAATGTTCGAAGCGATCAGCGACGCCCCGATTGCCCACCAGGTCAGTGACCCTTCGGCCAGAAAGAAGTCTTTTGTTGATTCAACTTTTGATCTTTTCCGCTGATAAATCCAATAACCGTAACCGGAGACTACAATGAAGTAAAAGAAGAAGACGACATAATCCAGGGTTTGTAATTGTTGCATTTCAAATAATAAAATAGATGAATGAATGAGATTGATCAGCTTAGATTGAAAGGTGCATTAAATTCCAAAAATAGTGCAAAATCAAAAGGGGCGCAGCACTAATTATGCCCAGTTTTGATTGAAGCCCATAAATATAGCTACAAGCACATATTCATAATGCTTTACTCTGATATTTTCTTTGAATCCTTAAATTGATGCGCGCCGTAAGCTTCGGCAAAAGTCCTTCCCTCGTTCATCTGTTTGATCAGTCTGGCGAGTGCACCCTTTTCATCTTTTATCAGCCAGCGCGATACTTCCATGCCGGAAGTCATGTAGGCAGTCATCACATGCCGCTGGTCGCCTTTAAAAAACTCACTGATGGTTGATATTTCTTTCAATGAAAGCCGATTACGCCCATTTCGGGTGTAATACCGCCATTCGGCACGATAGGCCCTATACCTCTGGACGGGATCAGTTTCTACAATAAAACGACGATCGAGCATCAATGCAAGCCCCTCGTTGAACCATTGCGGCACTTCACGAGCCGTTTTCCACCAGCCAAGTCTTTTCAGGAGTTCGATGTGGCTCATTTCGTGCGCGATCACATCCGTATTCATTCCCTGCGCATTCAGGATCACATAAGTGCTGCCCCAGGGCGTTCCAATGCTGCAACCTGCACCCTCTGTGCTGCTGCAATAACGCCTGTACTGCTGCGGCGTGCGGCAAATGATGACTTTAGGAGAAGAGTTCCGGCCCGTGTAGAAGGAATCAATACGCGATTCGGCCCGGGATACCAGCCTTTTCAGTCCGGCGTATTCCTTCGTTTTAATGTCAGGACTGAAGTAGATCTTTCCGTTACCGGATTTAAAACCTGACAAACCGATCAGTTCGCAGTAAAAGATCTGGGGATAGAGAAAGTAAAGACTGAATGACAAAACCAGCAACCCGGTCAGAATAATTTTGCCTAGTGATAAAGCTAGTTTCTGAGTGGGTCGGGTTTTCAAGGGAATTTGTATTTGCCACGAAGGCACGAATGTTTCGTGTTAGTTCGTGTCTTCGTGGCATTAAAAATCAATGTTTAAAATGGCGAACACCAGTTGTAACCATCGCAACCCCATTTGCATTGCAATATTCAACTGAATCCTTGTCACGGATCGAGCCGCCGGGCTGTACCACCGCGGTGATACCTGCATGGTGCGCGATTTCAACGCAATCCGCAAACGGGAAGAACGCGTCCGAAGCCATCACAGCCCCATTCAGGTCGAAACCAAATGCTTTTGCCTTATCAATCGCCTGGCGCAAAGCGTCCACGCGCGAAGTTTGTCCTGTACCGCTCGCCAGCAACTGGTTTTCCTTTGCCAGAACGATAGTATTCGATTTGGTATGTTTACAAACCTTCAATGCAAACTCTAATGCAGTCAGTTCACCGGATGTCGGCGCCTTTTCAGTAACGGTAGTAAACTGTGACGCAACTTCCGTTGAAAGGTCTTTATCCTGCACCAGCACGCCATTCAGGATTGTTTTAAACATCAACTGAGGCAACACCACTGCATTACGCTTCAGAAGGATCCTGTTTTTCTTCGATTTCAGCAATTGAAGCGCATCCTCGTCATATTCAGGAGCGATCAGGATTTCCATGAAAAGCTTGTTCAGTTCTTCCGCAGTAGCCAGGTCCACTTTTGAATTGGTAATAACCACACCACCGAAGGCAGAAACGGGGTCACATGCCAAAGCATTATCGTAAGCCTCCTTAACCGTCGGAGCCGTTGCGATGCCACATGCGTTGGTATGCTTGATGATCGCGAAAGTAGGGGCAGCGTCCGCAAACTCGTCGATCAGGCTCACGCATGCGTCAACGTCTACGAGGTTATTATAGGACAATTCTTTGCCGTGGAGTTTATCAAAAATCCCTTCCAGATCGCCATAATAGGTCGCATTCTGATGCGGGTTTTCGCCATAACGCAAAGTTTGCGAAGGTAGGCTTGTAAAATCGAACAAGTCTTTGTTTGATTTCTCTTTTCCAGCAGTAAAAAACCGGTTGATAGCCCCGTCATAATGCGAAGAAACGCCGAAAGCCTGACCCGCATAATAACGGCGGTCTTCCAGATCGGTTGCCCCAGCTTTGGCATTCAGAAGCTCTACAACTTCCGCATACTGGCTGCGCGACGAAACGATCAATGTGTCTTTAAAATTCTTGGCAGTAGCACGGATCAGCGAAATGCCCCCAATGTCTATTTTTTCAATGATATCCTCTTCACCGGCTCCCGAAGCCACAGTTTCCTCGAAAGGATAAAGGTCAACCACCACCATATCAATGGCAGGGATATTGTACTGCTGCGCCTGGGCCACATCGCCTTCATCATCACGACGGTACAAAATACCGCCCATGATAGCAGGATGCAAGGTTTTAACACGGCCTCCGAAAATGGAAGGATAGCCGGTAAGCTCTTCGGCCGCGGTAACCGGGATATTCAGATTTTCAATGAAAGTTTGAGTTCCGCCAGTCGAATACAGTTTTACACCATTATTGTGTAACAGGCGTACCAAAGGTTCAAGTCCGTCCTTATAGTAAACAGAAATAAGCGCGGATTGGATTTTTTTAGACATTGTGCAACGTTTGCTCTAAGATTACAAATTCGGGATTTTGCTTTCATTGATAAATTCGGCTGGTCCCGGGCTGAAAAATAAACCGCAAAGATAGCCGAAAAAAGTACGAAGTTTGATGCGGCTCAGCGTAAAATCAAAACGTTATCAATCTGAAATCAAGTTAAAAACCAAAATATATGAACCTGGACCTAACCGGAAAAACAGCATTGGTGTGCGGAAGTACCCAAGGAATCGGATTGGCATCAGCCATCGAACTAGCCTTAATGGGCGCAAATGTCACGCTGGTAGCGCGAAATGAAGCGAAACTGCGGGATGCAGTCGAAGATCTGGACACCTCTATGGGCCAGCTTCACCGGTATGTAGTTGCGGATTTCAGCGATCACGAAAATGTAAAAACTGCTATTGAAAATTATCTCAGGCTTTGTCCCGAAGTCCATATCCTGGTCAATAACACAGGCGGGCCCGCGGGAGGGCCGATCATAGAGGCCGACACCGATCAGTTTGTGAATGCTTTTCAGATGCATTTGATCAACAACCACTTTCTCGTACAGGCTGTTGTCCCTTTTATGAAGCAGGAAGGTTTCGGTCGCATTGTGAACATCATCAGCGTTTCTGTGAAACAGCCGTCCGTTGGCCTCGGCGTGTCCAACACCATCCGCGGCGCCGTAGCGAGCTGGTCAAAAACCCTCTCGCTCGAACTCGGGCATTATGGCATCACCGCCAATAATGTATTGCCAGGATATACCGAAACCGCACGACTTGAAGCTGTGATCGAAATGCGGAGCAAAAGCTCAGGGAAATCCACCGAGCAGGTCGCGGAAGAAATGCAGGCGGCCATCCCTATCAGACGTTTCATTCAAGCCAAGGAAGTTGCCGCCGCCGTCGCATTCCTGAGCAGCCCGGCTGCCGGAGGAATCAACGGGATTAATGTGCCGGTAGATGGAGGGCGGACAGAGAGTTTGTGACAAAAATTCAGAGGGGGTATAATTAAGCCAAGTATACTTTGATATATTTGGCTTAGTTAAACCTATTTTCATGATCAGATTTTTACTTACTGCGTTATGCTCAGGCATTGCACTCGCTTCTTTTGCTCAAAATGACAGCATTTTTCTTAAATCCAACGCTGATGTACTGATAGGGAAAGTCGTTGTAAATCTTAAAAAGAAAAACGTTGTTTTAAAAAAGGGAGATGACGTCCGGCGAATACCCTTTAATGACATCGCGGAAGTCAGATCAGCAAACGGAAAATTCCTTGTAAGCAGGGATATTAAAGCGCAGACTCGCTTGTTGGTTTTGATTGTCAAAGGAAAATTCAGCCTTTTGTTCAGCGAAGACGAGAAGCTTTTTTATGTTCAAAAAAGCGATTCACTTCTCGTAATTTCCCAAGCCCATTTTAAACGCGCGCTACCAATCATTTTTGGCAAGGAGCTGTTCGAACAATATCATTCCAAATCAAATATCCAACCACAGTATTCCGCCCGCTACTTCAAGAATCTTGTCTATTACGTGAACGAAGCTATTAAGTCTGAACAAATCGTTTACGAGCAAAATCTCAACCAGTTCAAAACTTCACTACACATTGGCCCCTATGTCGGTTTCGGATACAATCGAACCGGGTTCGATGTGAATTTTGGCATGGAGAAAGTCGAAGACAACTATAAAAAGACAAAATTCAGCAGCAGCTATTCTGTCCCCGTCGGCCTCAGCTTTGACTTGCGTCTTTCTAAAAGGGTAAGCATCAACCTCGATACTTATCTTCACAACACTTCCAACAACGCAGTATATGTGGATAATATGGGTTTCTATAAAGTTAAGTTTCCGCTATATCTGCTCACACCGGAAAAATTTGTAGACGATTTAAAAATGACCGGCTTTTCCTTTAAAACCGTCCACTTTGATCTTTCGGCTTCTTATGCCGTAATACCTCGGGATAAAAATAAATTAGAGATGTCTGTATTCGCTGGCCCAAGCATTGTAAGTATGACCGACAGCGAAATTCAGCTTTCTGCCGGTTATCGAGAGAACAAGGAAGCACCTGTTACGTACATGACGAGGTGGTCCAAACTCAAACGACCATACACGATGATTGGTATTAATGCGGGTGTAGGGGCAAAGTATCCGCTTAGCGAGAGGCTAACCCTCAACCTGGCCGCGAAATTCATAGGTGGCATTTATCCCAAAATCGAAAATCAATCTTATACCGCGGAAAAAAGAAACGAGACTCCCATGCCCGACGATACCTGGCAGGGGTTCTTTTCACGGTTCGATGGTACATATGACCAATACACCAGGATATTTACGATCAGTGGGTCGCTAAGCATCAGGCTTTGATTTTACGACATTAATTACAGGACAATGCATATTCTGTGTTTTTCAAGACCGAGAACAAAGTCACAAAAAGCTGTCAGCTCAATGTCTTCGCCACACGCATTGCGAATGTCGCTACAACTTCACATTCTGATTATTTCTTGCGGCTTATTATTACAAGTTTATCATCATTACGGGCAGCTACAATGGCCGTCCCGGATTTTAATTTGATTTCTTTCAGACGCTTCACCTGCCCTTTTATTTGCAGGCCGTTGATAGGTTCTACAGTGAAGTCACAGTTGCCTTTATTAATGAGCACGGTCCCATAATCGGCGTCGTAGCGGCCCATTTGGATATTGCATTCGTAAAAGTTACCCATAATCAGCACGTCGGGGAGCTTGTCGCCATTGGCATCGACGATATGCGCATCGTAAAAGGGCGACCACTGGGCACGAAAGGGCAGCGGTTTCAATTGAAAGTTACCTTTCCCATCGTTGACAAGTACTGCATTCTGAAAATAATCGGCCGTCAAAACCTGGGCATTTTTCAATTTATCTTCACCAACCAGGTCAACGATACTTGTCCTGGCAAATTCGGCTGCGTAAGTATATTTCTTGCGTATTGCGGGCATTTGCTTTTCCATTTCCAGCTTCGTGGGAAAAAGAGATTCCTTCCCATTCAGGTACGACATCAGAATCGGTTCTTTCCTCCCATTGCCATCGAAATCATTGATATACATCTTCACCGGCTGCCGATCCGTAGCTTTCAACCTGCTGTTTAGCCCGAGGTTCCCGGCCAGAATGTCCAGATCACCGTCGCCATCAAAATCGTAAGGCATTGCAAAATTCCACCAGCCCTTTTTTGGCGTAAGCATTTTTTTGGAGAAAGTCTTACCGTCGTTTTGCAACATGCAAATACCGCCCCATTCAAGTGCCAGCACCAGGTCCTGGTCGCCGTCTTTGTCCAGATCAGCCAGTTGGCCACTTTTAACATAACCTATCGAAGCAAGCTCGGCACCATATTGTTTTGTAACGTCTGTAAACTTGCCCGTCCCGTCATTTTTCAAAAGGTACGACCGTGGTATCTCGCCGTAATTGAGCGGAACTGCCCTTCCGCCAATGAAAAGATCGATCACACCATCTCCTGTGAAATCGAAGGGCACCGCGCAGGAAGCCGTCGCAAAAACGCCTAAAAAAGCATCGGCTTTGACAGTCAGATTGCTTTTCCCGTCGTTCAGGTACACCCGCGGCATCTGATAAGGTGAGTTGTTGCTGTATTCGTTGCCGCCGGTCGCTACCACAAGGTCCGGATGTCGGTCGCCGTTCACGTCTGTCCATGTAGCGTCCACTTCCTCGTAAGTGCTGTCGCGCCGTAACGCAGCCTGAACAGATTCCCGGAACTTCCCGCTTGCCGTCTGGAGATACAAATGGCTTTGCATCATTTTAGAAGAACCCATATAAATGTCTTCAAGCCCATCGTGATTAATGTCCGCAATGGCGAGAGCGGGCCCTTCTGCGGTGACTTCGAAAGGTATCAGGGAGTTACGGTCAAACTCGATAAAATTGTTCTCTTCATGTTTGACATCGATGCCCAATTTTCCAGCGATATCCTCAAATGCGTAAGCCCGGCTGTTTCCTGCGCTTTTGAATTTTTCATATGAAAATAATGGCAGCGCGTCCGTATAATCCAGCGAAAGAGAGTCTTTCAAGGCGCTAACCTTCAATACTTGATAACGGTTGCCCGGCCAGATAACCATGACCGAATCGACCTCCGATTTCTTACCTAAACCAATAGTCAATGGCACCTCCATACTCGACTGAAAACCACGCACCGGAAACTTCTCGTAACTAAGCACCTGATCTTTCTTAAAAACAAGGCATTTAGCACCTACCGCATTCAGATTACCCTTTTCCCCTTTGAGATAAAGCCGCAAATGATCATTGCCGGCCGGTTTTTTGTCGTTCAGGTTTTCGTATACAAATGCCTTTTCATTGATATTATTTGTCACAATGTCGACATCTCCATCGTTATCCAGGTCGGCATATATGGCTCCATTGGAATAAGAAATGCGGTCGTTACGGATCGCGCCGCCGAGGTCGTCAAAGGAGAGGTCGCCCTTATTCCTGAAAAATCTGTTGGGCAACTTAATTTCAGGCAATTTATCAGCCAGACCGGGATCGTTTTCATCGAAATTCTTATTCCTGATCTTTTCCTGCACCACATCATCCGACACAAACTTAATGTAATCGGTGTCGTTCATCCGTTTGGGAATGCCGTTGGAAATGAAGAGGTCTTTGAGCCCGTCGTTGTCAAAATCAGTAAACAATGCCGCCCATGACCAGTCTGTCGCGTGCACCCCAGCATACGTGCCGATTTCACTGAATGTGCCGTTACCGTTGTTATATTGAAGGTTATTCCTTGCAAACTGGTAGTTGTAACCCTGCCGGATCTTATATTTAAATATGCTGTACATATCCTCTCCCTCCGACTTTTTCAGAATCTCGTAATCGGACGGCAACATGTCCAGCGACACGATCTCCGGGAAAATATCATTGTTCAAGTCACCAATGTCGACGCCCATTGAAAACTGGCTGGTATGCATCAGCGAGGAATCCGTCTGATCACTGAAAGTGCCGTTTTTTTGATTGATATAGAGATAATCATTCTCATGGAAGTCGTTCCCGATGTACATATCAGGGTAACCATCGAAGTTAATATCCCCTACACCAAGTCCAAGGCCATATCCCAATGCGGAACTGTGGATACCGGCCATTTTAGAGACCTCTTTAAATTTCCCTCCGTCGTTTCTAAAAAGTTTGTCGCCAGACTTGGGATGATAAGTGTTTGCAAATAAATCCCTCCTGCCGAATGTGCCGTTCTGATGTACTGAATGATTGAGCTGGAACATATCCAGGTCGCCGTCCAGATCGTAGTCGAAAAACATTGCCTGCGTTCCAAATACCACCAGGTCCAGACCATATTCTCCCGACTTTTCTTCATACACCGGAATGCCTTCTTTGTTAATTTCCCGACAAACAAAAAGGAGGTTATGCCCTTTCATTTTTTCAAAATCACCTACCTGACTGATGTAAATGTCCAGCATGCCATCCTGGTTGATGTCCACGACCGAAACGCCATTCGACCAGCCTTTGCCTGTATTGATGTTAGCCTGTTTGGTGACATCCTCAAATTTCAGCCCGCCCTTATTCATGTAAATGCGGTTCGGCTCCTGATTAGCGGAAAAGCAAAGGTCAACCAAGCCGTCGTTGTTGAAATCTCCCGCGCCTACGCCGCCCCCATTGTAGAAATACATATAATAAAATATGTTGAAGTCTTTGGTCGGTTTGAGGGTGTTTGCAAAATCGATCCCCGTACGCTCAGGTGTCAGCAGATCAAAATCATATTCCTGCGTATCCTCTTTCCGCGAGCAGGATAGGGCGCTGATTGCCAGGATCAGCATGCACAGGCTTTTGAAAATCCTATTAAATCGAATTGAAATAGCCAAAACCACAGTTTACAATTTGTTGATTTTAAACAATGCCGGTGCAGCATTATTGACCAGGTTGATGAGATAGGGCTTTCCCTGAATGGTGATCGGGCTGATCTGCTTCACTTCTCCATCGACCGCATATCCGCTCCTGTTGCTCAAAAGCACATCGAATTGAAGGTTACCCTTGTTGATCAGCACATTACCGCGGCACGCATCCAGACTTCCCAGTTGGGGAATAAAATGGGTGAAGTTACCAGCCACGATCAAGTCGGGTTTGCCGTCGCGGTTAACATCCTCGCTCTCGATGGCATTCAGGCATGAAAGCTGCACCAGATAAGGCAGGGCACTGACCTTGAAACGACCTTTCCCATCGTTCACAGCAATGGCAGATTGCAGATAGTTCACTGATTTTTGTTCCGCGCTTTTCAGCAGGTCGGCAGGAAACAGGTCCTGGATTGTACGGACAGCATATTCGGAATGCTTGATACTTTCTTTCTTCAAAAACGGGAACTGCGTGGTCATCTCCCTTTTTAACAGAATAGGCAAATCTCCCTTACCCACGGTTTTGGACATGACCTTTTCAATGGTCCCGTTTTTATTAAAATCATTGATCCATATTTTCAACGGTGCTTCGGCAGATGCTTTCAGCGAGAAGTTTTCACCAATATTCCCCAGCACAATGTCCAGGTCGCCATCACCGTCGAGGTCGGCGGTTTTCAGACAACCCCAAAAACCTGAGAAGGCTTCCAGGCCCGTTTGCATTCGCTGGAATTTACCTGCGCTGAATTTGAAGATGACCGGCGCCATCCAGTCACCCACTACAATGAGCTCTTTGCTTCCGTCTGCATCAACATCCGTCCAGCTGGCATCCCTCACCATCCCCAGCTTGCTCATTTCAGGAGCAATAGCCTGTTGTACACCTTTAAAAACTCCCTTACCGTCGTTCTGGTAAATATAGCTCGGCGGACTCGAACCGTATTCCCTTGGCACACTCCGACTCCCCACGAAAAGATCGAGATCACCGTCTTTGTCATAATCATAAGGGGCGATTACGGCGGTATTCATCGCATTGGGCGGTAACGAACGCGTATTGATCACGAAATTACCTTTGCCGTCGTTGGAGTAAAGCCGGGTAGGCAGGTCGGGACTCGACACCAGGCTTTCATTTCCGCCGCTGCCTACGACCAGGTCAATATCTCCGTCGCCATCGGCGTCGAAGAACGTCGCAGCGGTATCTTCAAACCCGACAAGGTCACTGAATGCTTTTTGTTCGGACCTTACGAACCGCCCACTCTTCTGAAAATAGAGTTGACCTCCCTGCCCTTTTCCACCGCAAACATAAATATCGTCTGTGCCATCGCCATTCACATCTCCGATCGCGGCCTTGGGGCCTTCCTGAGACAGCATAACCGGGATATTGCGCTCGCTATAAAAATCCTCGTATTTATTTTCCCGATGCACGCTAAGACCATTGTCTGTAACCGCGGTGAGAATATTCGCAGGTTGCGCAGTAGCTTTGACCATAGCACCTCCGGCGTCGGTAATTGAAAATTCAAGCGTAGTATCGGGTTTGACGGCTATGCGGCGGGTGATTTTGCTGTTTGGCCAAAGCACACGAATAGAGTCAATCAAGGCTATTTTTCCTAAACCAAGCGTGACCGGATATTCCGTACTCGACTGAAATCCCCGCGAAGGGTTCACTTGCCTGCTGAACACCTCGCCTCCTGCATAGACTTCTATTTTGGAGCCGATTGCGCGGGTGTTCATACCAGCTCCTTTCAGTTTGAACTTGATGTAGTGGTTTTTCTCCGGTCGACTTTCTGATTTATTCCGATATACAAAGCTAGGCTGGTTCACATTGTTCACGACCAGGTCAAGATCACCATCGTCATCGAGGTCGGCATAGGCTGCGCCATTAGAAAAAGACTCTTTGCCAAAGCCAAATTCCTTAGCCCGCTCCTTAAATTGCAGATTGCCCTCATTGTGAAAGAAATTGTTTGCTATTGGCGTGGAAGGCATCCGGTCGATGATACTTTGCATATTTTCCTTTTCGCCAGACATTACCATTTTCTGCGTGACCTCATTCGCAAAAAAATCTATAAAGTCCTGGTCCAGAATATCGTGAAAAATGCCATTGCTAACGTAAATGTCGATCTTTGAGTCATTGTCCGCATCAAAAAGCAGCGCGCCCCAACTCCAATCGCTGGCCGCCACACCCGAATAGTTGGCTATCTCACTGAAAGTTCCATCCTGGTTGTTGAATTGCAGACTGTTCTGCATATACTGGTTGTAAAAACCCTTCTCTTTTTTAAGGTTAAAAAGGTAGTGGTTCTCGAAAGAAGTGGTCGTTTTATAGCGGTATTCGTCCCTTGGAAGCATATCCGTCACAAACAACTCGGGATAACCGTCGTTGTTGATGTCGGCCAAATCCGCACCCATCGACGCCAGACTGGTATGCTTCATGCGCTTTTCCAACTCTTCCGAAAACGTCCCGTCTTTTTGGTTGATATATAAATAATCCCTCTCATAAAAGTCGTTGCATACATAAATGTCCGGGTAAAGGTCGCCATTGATATCCCCAACTGTCACACCCAGTCCAAAACCGATCAGACTTCCATAAATACCCGCTTCCTCGCTCACATCTACGAATTTGCCGCCGTCGTTTCTCAGCAGTTTGGCGCCTCCTCCTTTCAAAAAGTCTTTTACCGGCCAGTCCTTCGCCCGCAGGTTCCGGTCGTTAGCGTAATTCAGTGTATTGACCGGAATGAAGCTGTTGTTCAGAATATAGGCGTCGAGGTCACCGTCGAGATCGTAGTCCAGAAACGCGGCGTGTGTTGTATAGCCGGTTTCGTTCAACCCATATTTGGCTGCGGATTCCGTAAATGTAAGATCGCCGTTATTGATGTAAAGGGAGTTGCCCTGCTTGTTTACAAACTTCTGATATCCTGCATTGCAGACATAAATATCGAGCAGGTTATCGCCATTAACATCCGCCATCACCACACCGGTACTCCATTTGTCCGGTTCGGCAACGCCTGCTTTTGCAGTAATGTCTTCAAACTTCCAGTTGCCTTTGTTAAGGTAAAGCTTGTTTTCACCCATGTTTGCGGTGAAATAGATGTCCGGCAAACCATCGTTGTTAATATCCCCAACGGACACGCCGCCGCCATTGTAGAAGTTGCGGTAATTGAAAATGTTGATATCCTCCCGGTCCTCCACTTTGTTGATGAAGTCGATTCCGGTTTCGGATGCGCTCAGGTCTTCGAAAAGGCTATCCCTATTCTGGTCGGAATCTTTGCAGGAAAAGTTAAAAAATAGGGCAATCAGAATGATTCCCCGCAATATCGCGTGTTGATCAGTGGTCATTATCTGGAAGGCGCTGAGCCAAATACTTCTTTTTCAGTAATATCGCCAAAGCTAATCGCCGGCTTTTTATAAACAATCAATCCTTCAAATGGTAAATAGCGATCGGGTTGCCGGAAATCGCTGTATTTTCCTACCTGGCCCCTTATCTTGAATATCATTTTGTCCTTCGAGAACGTGGTGGCTGTAATTTCACCTTTTGTCATCATATAACCCTCTCCGATCATCTTGTCCCGGTCAACGATTTTGCCTATTTTCAAGCTTGTCCCACTTTGGTCAGCGCTTACTTCTTCTGTGACCGGGCTTTTAGCATACCATTCCTCTCCGACCAGGTTGATGATCGTCTTTCCGTCGAATTGATTGGTTAAGGTCATACTTAGGACACCTTCCGTCAGCAAAACCTGACCGTTGAAAACGCTCGTCGGCTCGTAAAACTCTTTTCCTCCAATTGTTACGACAAAACGCGCCTGGTTGTCCTTCAAACTTTGAAAATAACTGTCCGAAATGCGATCATCAGAATCCTGCTTTTGACATGCGCTGCCCACGACCATCAGGGCCAGGGTAAGGGTATTTAATAGTCTCCCGGTTTTCATTAGTGTTCTAAAAAAACAAAAATGCTCGATGGGTTCGAGCATTTTTGTCAATATATATTATAAAAGAATCAATACCCTGGGTTCTGAACAAGGTTTGGGTTGGATACCAATGCAGCCGACGGAATCGGATAAAGTACGGTATGAGGTTCCTTCACAGATGCACCGGTACCTGTTGTAAACTTGCCGAAGCGAATTTCTGTGGTACGCTTAAAGCCTTCCCAATACAGTTCGCGACCGATCTCGTCAAACAGGTTAGCCTCTGTTAGCGACCCAAGTGCTGTTGCACCACGTGTCGTTCTGAGCGTGTTGATCTGTGTCAGCGCACCTGCTGCATTTCCACCTCTCAACAATGCCTCAGCCTTCATCAAATAGGCTTCTGCATAACGCATCAGGATATATTTACCCGAGTTGGCGGGATGGTACTTGATCACGCGGATACCTTTATCTGTCGCTGCACCTGCCAAAGGGACATCCTTTGTAAAGGAAAGCGGCTTTTGAGTACGGGTATCAATCACTACTTTGCCTTTGTCATCATATTGCGGTCCGATCAGGAAGCCCAGCCCGATACCCGAATACTGTGTGCCGTCTTTTTTAGCCGGCTTGCCGATCCGTGTATCTTTTGCTTCGAATGTGTCGTAGAAATCTGCTAGTGTAGCAAAGCCATTCCATCCTGAAGGGTTTTGTCCATAGTGAAGCGTCATGAACCAACGGTTTTGTGCCGTTCCTTCCTGTACATTCAATATAGGCTCTGTTTTAGCAGCAGACGAGAATGCAGCGAAGTAGTCTTTTTCGAGAGAATAACCGTCAGCCGTGATCGCGTCTACGTAGGCCACTACCTTGTCCATATCTGCCTTAGCAAATGTATATGGGCCTTCCGCCGCGGCATTTTTGTAAACTGCTTTGTTCAGGTACATTTTCGCCAGCAGGAAGTTGGCTGCTGCCTTGTTGGCTGTTCCGTTTGAAACAGATGGCCCCGCCTTAGGCAAATTCGGAAGTGCTTCTTCCAGGTCTTTCAGGATCAGATCAAATGCTTCAGAGCGCGAAAGTACTTTTGGCAGTTCATCTACACCCTGGGTTACCTCTCTGAAGGGAACAACACCCCAGTAATCCATTACCCAGTACATATTATATGCACGCAAAAACTGCGCCTCCGCCTTTTGCTTAGCATTAGGGTTAGAAGCGATGATTTCAGTTGCCTTGTATGCTCTCTGGTTCAGGTTATTCCATGCGCTCAGGATGTAAGAGTGGGAAGCGTCCCAGGTATGTTGGTCGAGTGTCCGCCATACGCCGTTATCACCCCAGTCAACACCGCGGGTCGGTGGGATCATTTCGGCTGTTGTGTGCTCACCCAATGCATAAATTCCTGCCTGATCGGAATAGGTCGACAAATCCTTGTACGCAGACGCCAGCGCCTCTGTCACGTTCACCGGAGAAAAGCCACCATCAGCCGAAGGGCTCACGACGGAGTCTTTCTCTTCATTAACGAGGTCGGTGCAGGCCGACATCACGGCCATACTAACTCCCGCAATTACTATTTTATATATTTTACTTGTTTTCATTTTCTTACTAGTTAGGAATTAGAATGTAACATTTACTCCGATAGTCCATGTCCGTGCACGCGGGTAAGCCGTATAGTCGATGCCAAATGAAGGAATATCATTCAAGGACTTGTTAGTGCTCACTTCCGGATCCTGTCCGTCATACTTAGTAAATGTAAGCAGGTTCTGACCTGTTACAAACAATCTTGCATTGTTCAGGACCTTGTTCGCTTTCATTGGGATTCTGTATCCAAGTGTCAGGTTTTGTAGTCTGACAAAGTCCCCTTTCTGCAAGAAGCGCGTCGATACATCCGGCGCATTCAATGCACCCTCGCCGTTTCCGATCACATCCTTGGTCACGTTACGTCCGTTAGCAAATGAACCTTGGGTAAAGAATGCGTTGGCCGTATTGGAGTAAATATAATTTCCAAAAACACCATTGAAGAAGATACCCAGGTCGAAATTACCGTATTTGAAATTGTTGGTCAAACCTGCATTCACTTTTGGCAGCGGGCTTTTTCCGTTCAGGAATTGCTGGAAGTCACCATTTGGATAAAGAGAGTTGCCATTTTCATCAAATCCGCCGAACTCACGAAGGAAGTATGCAAATAAAGGCTGTCCTTCCGCCAAACGTTGTGCAAATGCACCTGAGAGGCCTTGTCCATTAATCTCTCCTGTATCGTAAGTACCGATCAGGTTTTTAACAAGGTTCTTATTATAAGATGCGTTGAACAAAACTTCCCATGAGAATTTTTTACCATCAATTACGACTGCATTCAAAGCCAGCTCGATACCACGGTTCTGAATGTCGGTATCCAGGTTGCGGTATACAAATGGGTTTGGCGCAGGTTGCGCTGCTACCACTTTAAACAACAGATCTTTGGTACTCTTGTCATAAAGGTCCACGCTACCGGAAAGTCTTCCTTTCAGAATCGAAAAGTCAATACCGAAGTTAAATGCGGCAGTAGATTCCCATTTCAGGTTAGGGTTGTTAAATGCAACTGCATTCAAACCTCCACCGGTAATACCGTCACCCGCCTGGTTGATAACATAATCGCTGTAACGGTCGCGTCGGTCATATACATTGTGCGGAATTGCCTGGTTACCTGTCACACCATATCCTACACGCAATGCAAGGTCGGTAAATACGGTTTTAGGAATGAACGCTTCTTCTACCAGTTTCCATTTGAATGCCCCTGACGGGAAGTATCCGTATTTGTTGTTTCCACCGAATTTCGAAGATCCATCCACACGCAATGTTCCCGTGAAAAGGTATTTGTTACCAAAGCCCAGGTTCACACGACCAAAATACGATTGCAGCTCATCCTTGGTATAACTGGAATTCTGAACAACGGAACCTACACTTTTCAGGGCTGTGCCGTCTTTGATCTCAACAGTTCCGGCAATACCGAGGTTGTTAACCATCAGATCCAGGTTGTTGGTACGGAAATTCGCTCCAGCAACATTTTTACTTGCATTTTCGAAGCTTTGATAAGAATAGCCAAGCAATGCATTCAGTGTTACGTTACCAAATTCCTTGTCGTAGGTAAAATAGTTTTCCCACAACTGGTTGTTCGCTTCCACATCGCGGATATAGACACGTCCGATATTCTGGATACCGGAAACGACCAGGTCTCTTGAATACGCCTGCTTCCTGGTTGAAAGCGATTTGTCAAAACCAAGAACAGTCTTGAATTTCAATCCTTTAAATATTTCCAGCTCGGCATTGATATTTCCCAAGGCACGCAATGTGTTGCTTTTGTCTTTCGACAGGTTCACAAATGCGACCGGGTTGGGCTCCGTGGTAGTAAGTTGGTTGAAAGTGCCGTCAGCATTATATACTGCGCGGGTTGGGTTTGCTTTGAGGATGCTACCCATCAAATCACCTTCAAAACCGATGTTTTCAGAAATAGGCACACCGGTATCCAAAGTGTTCGCAAAGTTCAGGTTACTCCCGATGGTCAGCTTATCGCCGATAAATTTCTTTGTACCGGAAAATCCTACACTATAACGTTTCACATTAGAGGTTTTTACGATACCGTCCTGGTTTAGATAACCCAGTGAAAACCGGTAGTTTCCCGATGCGTCGCCGCCACCATACGACAAGTTATGCTGGTGCGTGAGGGCAGTACGGAACAATTCATCCTGCCAGTCGGTATTAGCACCCTGGTCCTGGCCGCCGGCAGCTTTGTATTCAGCTGCATTCAAAAGGTCATATTTTTTGGTAATATTGCTGAAACCCACCGAGTAACCGTAATCCAGCGAGCCTTTTCCTTTACCTCTTTTGGTAGTAATCAACACAACCCCATTGGCACCGCGTGAACCGTAGATAGCAGTTGCAGAGGCATCTTTAAGGATATCCATGCTCGCGATATCGTCGGGATTCAGGAAGTTCAGAGGGTTTTTCGCTGGCTGACGTCCAACACCCTGGTTATCACCACCGCTGGACGTATTGTCGCCGCTCAATGGCACTCCGTCAATTACAAATAACGGGTTGTTACCACCCAAAACGGATGATGTACCACGGATACGCACGTTTATGCCACCTCCCGGCTCACCGCTGGATTGTGTGATCTGCACACCCGCGACGCGTCCCTGCATCAGCTGCTCAGGCGACGTTACGATACCTTTCTGGAAATCTTTGGATCCCAAAGCTGAAACAGCACCGGTCGCATCCTTTTTCCTTACAGTTCCATAACCTACTACAACCACTTCCTCCAAAGCTTTGATATCTTCGGAAAGCACCACATCCACAACCGATTTGTTGCCAACGGGTACGTCCTTAGTTTCATAGCCAATAGCACTGAAAGTCAGGGTTGCATTGCCCGGTACACTGATCTGATAGTTACCTTCCACATCGGTATTGGTCCCTTTCGTCGTCCCTTTCACCGTAATGGTAACACCTGGAATTCCGCCGGTTTTAGCATCGGTCACTTTTCCGGACACGTTCGATTCCTGGGCCATCACAGCAGGCCCAACCATCAGTATCGCAAGCAACAATGCAAGAAATCCGGCTTTCAAAAAGAATGGTTCTGTGTTAGCGCGAGGAACACGCACTTGTTGGAGATCATGCTGACGAAGTACATGAATGGATAATTTCATCATAGGTTAGATATTAATTAGGTCTGAAATTTCAGATGCTTTGTATCATTTTGACATTCCCCTCGCCGTCCTGTCGAAAAATGCCTCTGGTGCTACCCAAGCCGCTTTTTTATACATTAAACTTTGAAAAAATGTAAATTTTGCATCACACCTTATACAAAATAATATAAATAATTTGTATAATACAATATACATAAGGCATATGATGCCCCTAAAAATCGATTTAATTTACATTAGGGTGACATATCTAAATTAAGTGCAAATCGCCTATTTGAGAAGTACAAAAGAAGGCACATAACTGATCTATTTTAATTTACATTTAAACCGGTCAATTTGCTGTTCCGATACTTCCTGACTTTTTTGCTGGAATTCCTTCGCGGTTGTGTGTAACTTTGAGCTCGTTATTTTTCCAGTTAATTGCTTTATGACAGCCCTGTCTCCAGTATCCGAAGCTGATCTGAATTTGCTTGCACAACGCCTCGAAGGTGACCTTTTTTACGACAATACGATGCGTACATTGTACGCAACCGACGCGTCCGCTTACCGCGAAATGCCGCTTGCCGTAGCAATTCCGAAGTCGATCGGTGATTTGAAAACGTTGATTTCGTACGCTACCGAACACAAAATTTCGCTCATTCCACGGACTGCCGGAACGTCATTGGCCGGGCAGGTTGTCGGTAACGGTATAATAGTAGACGTTTCCAAAAATTTCAATAAGATCATTGAAATCAATGCTGAGGAACGTTGGGTACGTGTGCAGCCAGGTGTAGTGCGTGATGAGTTGAATATGGCCCTTAAACCTTATGGGTTGTATTTCGGGCCGGAAACATCGACCGCAAACCGTGCGATGATCGGCGGTATGGTGGGAAACAATTCCTGCGGCTCCAATTCGATCGTGTACGGCAGCACGCGCGAGCATTTGCTGGAAGTAAAGGCGATACTGGCAGACGGAAGTGATGCGGAATTTAAAAACCTTAAAAATAACGAACTGACGTCACTGCTGTCGTCGGCCCGCCAGAAAAACGGGAGCGCTTCGCTGCTTGATAAAATATACCTGAAGACCAATGAGATTCTTAGCTCATCTGAAAACCAGGCTGAGATCCGCAAAAACTTTCCTAAGCCGTCGGTAGAACGTCGAAATACTGGATATGCGCTGGATATGCTGCTCAATATGGAGCCTTATACTCCGGCCAATGAAGCGGAAAAACCTTTTAATATGTGCAGCCTCATCGCGGGCTCGGAGGGTACATTGTGTTTCCTCACAGAAATAAAAGTGAACCTGGTACCGCTGCCACCCAAAACACAGGGGCTGGTTTGCGTGCATTGCGATACGATCGACGAGGCATTGCGGGCGACCATTCTTACCCTTAAATACCAGCCACACGCGGTAGAACTCATCGACGAGTATGTGCTTGAATGTGCTGCAACCAATGCGGAACAAAAGAAAAACGCATTTTTCGTCAAGAATAAACCCGACGGCAAATTCCCCGCGATCCTGGTTGTCGACCTATCCCGGGAAACCAAAGAAGAGGTTGAAAAACTGGCTTCGGATATGGAAGCGGAGCTGAAAGAAGCCGGGATAGGTTTCCATTATCCATTGTTGTTCGGAGATGATACCAAGAAGATCTGGACGTTGCGGAAGGCGGGCCTTGGCTTGCTGGCCAATATTCCAGGCGACGAAAAGGCAGTAGCGGTGATCGAAGATACGGCCATCGACGTTTACGACCAGCCCGAATATATCCGCGATTTCAATGAGATATTAAGAAAACACGGCATGTCGGCGGTGCATTATGCGCACGCAGGCTCAGGCGAGCTTCACCTGCGCCCGATCATTAATTTGAAAACGAGTGAAGGCCATCGCCAATTCCGGATGATCGCGGAAGAGATAGCTGCCCTTGTAAAAAAATATGACGGTTCACTTTCCGGCGAACATGGCGACGGCCGTTTGCGGGGCGAGTTTATCCCGAAAATGGTGGGCGAACATAACTATCAGCTTTTCAAAGACATTAAGAAGACCTGGGATCCAAATAATATCTTCAACCCCGGCAAAATCGTGGATACCGCTCCGATGGACACGTTCCTGCGATACGAAGCTGATCAGAAAACACCAGAGTTCAAGACCTACTTCCGCTTCCAGGACCAGGACATCCTGCAACACGCCGAGCAATGCAACGGCTCAGGAGATTGCCGTAAAACGCAATTGAGTGGCGGCACAATGTGCCCCAGTTTCATGGCGACCCGTAATGAAAAGGACACTACGCGGGCGCGGGCCAACATCCTGCGCGAGATGCTGACACGTTCGCCGAAAGAAAACCGGTTCGACAATGAGGAGATCAAGGAAGTTTACGACCTCTGCCTGGCTTGCAAAGGCTGCAAGGGTGAATGTCCTTCCAATGTGGATGTTGCCAAACTTAAAATGGAGTTTCTGCAACAGTACCATGACGTGCATGGTGTTCCGATACGCTCATGGCTGGTGGGGAATTTCTCCAAAATGACCGGCATAGCGAGCTATGTGCCCTGGGCTTACAACCTGATTTTCAAGAATGCGCCATTGCGGAAGATCGCAAACCGGGTCGTAGGTTTTCACCCGGAACGCACCATGCCGCTGTTGCACAGTACCACTTTGAAAAAATGGTATGAACAGCGCGTAAGCACCGCGCCGAAGTTGGAGCGCAAGGTCTATTTGTTCTGTGATGAGTTTACGAATTATAATGATGTTGAAATCGGTAAAAAATCGATTCTCGCACTCGAAAAGCTCGGTTATGAAGTGATTATACCAAATCACGGCCCCTCTGGGCGGCCACAGTTGTCGAAAGGGCTGCTTAAAGACGCCAAAAAGATTGCTGAGGAGAACATCAGGTTGCTCAAAGACATTGTTTCACATCATACGCCACTGGTAGGCATCGAGCCGTCGGCAATATTAACATTCCGTGATGAGTATCCGGACCTTGTAAGCGAAGAATTGTTGGAAGACGCCAAAAAAGTAGCGCAGAATGCATTGCAGTTCGACGAGTTCGTAGCGCGGGAAATCGAGCTAAAAAATATCTCAAAAGACCAGTTTACCAAAGAGAAGCGGCTGATCAAATTGCATGGCCATTGCCAGCAAAAGGCGATTTCGAGCATGATCCCTACAAAGAAAATGCTTTCACT
Source organism: Dyadobacter sp. MSC1_007 (assembly GCF_023667495.1). Classification (GTDB taxonomy): domain Bacteria; phylum Bacteroidota; class Bacteroidia; order Cytophagales; family Spirosomataceae; genus Dyadobacter. The sequence continues at coordinate 243,009 of NZ_JAMOZL010000005.1, read as the reverse complement.
GCCTGAAAATTATACTGTTCAGCTTATCCCTTCGGGCTGCTGCGGAATGGCAGGTTCTTTTGGTTATGAAAAAGAGCATTATGACATTTCCATGCAAATCGGAGAATTGGTACTTTTCCCGGCAGTGCGCCAGCAACCGGAAGAGGTAATCATAGCTGCACCGGGCACGAGCTGCCGTCATCAGATCCATGACGGAACGGGCCGGAAGGCGCTGCATCCCGCCGAGATCCTTTGGAATGCATTGGCATAGCATTAAACACGACATGGCAAATCTCACGATTTGCCATGTCTGTGAATTACCCTCCTAATTGGCGATAAATGGCGCTTTGCCTATATAGGAATCGTCGCTCAACTGGTCAATCATGAATGCGGCAATGTCCGCGGCGTCGATCTTCGAGCCCGGAGAATCGAGCAAGTCAACTTTTACACCTTGTTGTTTTCCATTAAATTCAATAAAAGGCACCCGCACCAACGTCCAGGCTACTTTGCTTTCAGAGAGGATTGAATATGATTTTTGCCTGTCTTCATGGATAGCCGGGAATGTCGCTTTCATCCACTCCGTAGCCTTCATGGTTTCTTCGCCCTTTTCGTCGAAAGGTGTGTCCACATTCAATCCGGCCAACGCCACATAGCGGACCGGCTTGTCGCCGATCGCATTCAGCACATTGCGTGTACCCTGACTCGCCACCAAGGGCTCTCCTTTCCGCTGGCCAACGGTAGTTAAAAGCGCCTGGCATTCCTCAATTAACACTTTCACGATCTCACGATCCAGCACATCGCCCACGACGATCTCAATAAGCGGACTTTGAATTGTGAAGTTTTCCGGATGCCTAAGAAGCAGTTTGAGGTAAAAACCCTTTTGAATAAGCTGATTTACAAGGTATGAGCCTGTGCGACCTCCTCCGCCGATTACGGCGATCTTTTGTATTGTTTCCATTTTTTCCTGATAAGATTTAGATATAGCAAACTATCCGGCTCGAAGAAGCCAGATGTCACAGAAGAGATTGTCTCGATCTGTGTTGTAGTGCAGTATTTTATCAGGAAATTTTAATGAGTATAAAAGTAATAACGGGTTTGGCAATCGTCAAAAAAATATTCTACAATCTGTGGCCAACCGCGAGTCGTTACGTCAAAAGGTCAGGACATAAGTGAGTTTGAATGTCTGATCACCCCGATACAACAACAAAAACCCAACTTTTGGGAATGGATTCCCAAAAAGTTGCTTCTTTTTGGGAATCCATTCCCAAAAAGTCGTAAATTGTTGTTAACATTTATAGATATGATTGATCGCAGACTACTCCAAATTATCAAAACCAAGCTTTATGACGGTAAAGCTATTGTCTTGTTGGGAGCCCGTCAGGTTGGTAAAACCACACTTCTTCATTCGCTGTTCGAAAGTGCAGAAGATACGCTATGGCTTAATGGGGATGAACCTGATGTACGTGCATTATTCGAAAACATCACATCATCCAGACTTAAAAGTCTCTTTTCCGGCAAAAAGAACATCATCATTGACGAAGCCCAGCGAATCTCTGATATCGGCTTAAAGCTAAAACTGATTACCGATAACATCCAGAATATACAGCTCGTCGCAACCGGCAGTTCGTCATTTGAATTGGCCAACAAAGTCAATGAGCCATTAACCGGAAGAAAGTGGGAATATAAAATGTTCCCGTTGTCATTTGCCGAAATGGTTTCGCACCACGGGCTGCTGGAAGAAAAAAGGCTCTTGCCACAACGCCTGCTTTTTGGTTACTATCCCGACATCGTCAATCATTCCGGTTCGGAGAAAGAAATTTTAAGACAACTGACCGACAGCTACTTATATAAGGATATTCTGATGTGGGAAAGTATCCAAAAGCCTGAAAAGCTACTTCGGCTGTTACAAGCATTGGCTTTTCAGGTAGGTTCACAGGTTTCCTATAACGAACTCGGTACCATGTGCGGACTGGATAACAAAACGGTCGAAAAGTACATTAACCTGCTCGAACAGGTATTTGTAATATTTCGCCTTAGCTCATTCAACCGAAATCTGCGAAATGAATTAAAAAACAGCCGCAAAATTTATTTTTACGACAATGGAATACGCAATGCATTGATTGCCAACTTTAACCAGCCGGAGTTACGGACGGATATCGGGGCTTTGTGGGAGAACTTCATTATCTCAGAGCGGATAAAGTTCATCAGCTATAATGGTATCTGGGCCAACCATTACTATTGGCGTACAAAAGATCAAAACGAAATTGACTATCTGGAAGAGGCGGACGGTAAATTATCAGCTTATGAATTTAAATGGAGCCCGAATGCAAAAGCATCGTCTTCACGGTCTTTCAAAAATGCATATCCTGAAAGTGAATTCAAGGTAATCCACAATGGCAACTTTGATGAGTTCATTCTCTAATTCTTGCCCAAATTGAAATTCATCGTCGTCCCGACCCTGAAAACGGTGTGTTTGTATTTGAACCCTTCAAAACTGTTGGCTACCTCAATCCGGAGCGGGAAGCGGATACCAATGTCGAGACCGTAGCCAAGTTCCGCGTAATTGTCGGAAGCGGGCGTGGCTAGGTAATGCAGGAAGAAGTTTTCCTTGATCCCCAGCACCCTGAACCAGGTTATTTGCGTCAGGAGAAATTGCCGGAATTCGCTGAGTACATGAGCTTCGAAAAACGAGTTTGCCGTGCTGTATTTATAATAATCCAGCATGCGGAATGTGCTAACCGGGTTGCCGAGTTGGAAAAAGAACCGGTTCCCTGCAAAATGCTGAAAGTCCGGAAAGCGTACATCCTTCGCATTAACAAATTTTCCGGCCGTCAGATTGTAACTCAGTTTACTGCGAACGCCCGTCGGAAATCCATGCGAGATCCCTATCTGTAAAAAATCAAAATCGACATCGCTGCCGAATGCATTCCGGATCCCCTTCCGGTAGTTCACCGACAATCTGGGCGAATCGTCCTCATAAAATGACGTCTTCCCATTGCGCGTACGGTATTTCTGCCAGGGTTTGTAAGATGCGGAAAGACCAATCGTCAATGCCTGGTGATTAGTCATTTCCGGGGCCACTGTCCCGGTTTCGTCTGTAAGCTCTGCATTGAAGGGTATATTAGAAGTAAAATTTCTCTTCCAGTCTATCCAACGATAAGGTGAGGTTTTCGCCAGGTTTTGCAATGCACTCCGGTCGGCATATTCGAGGTTGGCCCTCAGTTCGAAATGCTCGTTTTCACGATTGGTCAGAAAATCGATCCGCAGAAAATCCTTTTGATATTCCTTGATGAAATTCTGCTCTAAAAACAGCGTAGTGACCGTATTCAACAAAGGGTGCATGGGGTTTTCACCATTGAACTGAGAAACAGTGCGGCCACCAGAAACATGGACCTCGCTTCTTTTCCAGCCATAATCAATCCCTCCTGTCGCCATAAGCTGCTCCCTTCCGAATGAATAGCGCGTCAATGCATTGAACGACCACTCCTGACTATCTCTCACCGAAAACCGCTTAATGCCGCCCGAACCGATCTGCACACCTTCTTGATTATCAGCTGGATTACCGCCTTTGTATTTCAGTTTCAATCCGCCTCCATTCAGCACCAAACCTTCGACCGTATTCACCTGCAATCCAAATAGCGGACTGACATAATCCAGTCGCCACGGGCTCTTTTTACCCAAACGAAAACTATGGCCCGTTAACACATCGCCAAAATCAAAGCCGCCACCTTTTCTACCAGCCTTAGTTGTGTCGGTTTTTGATGCTTTCAAGCTGTCCTGCTGCTGTTTAGTGCCCTCATTTACAATTACGATGCTATCCAGCCGGGTGTAACTTTTGAGTTCTGCGCCCGTAAGCGGCACTGTCCGGAGCGAATCCCAAAATGCCATGCTCCGCATACTGGCCATAGAATCGACCTCCGTGGAGTCGTTACGTGTAAAATTGAGGTCGATATCCTCACCTTTTTCCTCCTTAGCTTTCAAATCCTGCTTCTCATATTCCTCCATGAGCTTCCGCAGGTTTTTAGCCGAAAACTCCTTTTGCTTTCCGACAACCTCTTCCAGTTTTTGGGTCTTGATTTCCCTGCCTGTCAGCCTCACTTTCTTAGCTTCGTCCTTCTCTTTTTTGTCATCAATCACCACAATATCCGGCTTAAATGTCGGGTTGATTTTCACATTCAAAAATGACTGCGAGATCACAAAATCACCCTTTCCTTTTAAACCATAAATTCCGCCAGCGACGTGAAACTGTTGATTCACTGGCATCCATACACCTTGTACCGGAGTATAAACCTGCTTGATATCGATCGTAAAGCCCGTATTCACTGTTTGCAGGTCCAGACTGTAAATGCTCCATTCGCCCTCGATAATGTGGATCGTCCCTCGATAAACGCCTTCACCCCAAGAGCGGGGAGTAACTTTGATTTTATTCACCTCGATCCCATTTTCCCGAAAAGCGCCCAGATATTCGAACTTGTAATAGGCAAATGCCCTCGGTGACAATGGTGAAACTGCTTTTACCACTTCGGGCTGATAAAAGCTCGTGAGCAAGTACATATTCGGATTCGCAAAACCCTTATCCTGGCTGTTCCGGGCAGCAATTACCCGTTGCTTATAGGTATTTGGCTGCTTGAAAGTAACCTCCGAAACGGTCTCGTTCAGGATCGGGACACCTTTTTTGAAGTTAGTCTCCTTCTCCATTTCCTTCAATTCTTTTTTATACAAAAATTCAAGCGGAAGGTCGGTGATCACGATCGACGATTTCGTATAAGCTTTGGCAGTATAACTATCAACCTGCAATAAATGAAAACGGCTTTTCGCGATGGCTCGGCGCATGATCGTGTATGCTGGATCCTCGTCCTTGCTACCTATGCGCACTTCTCCAAGGTTCAAGGCTTGCTCCTCCATTGTAAGGTCGAAGGTCTGCATGCCGTCTTCGACAGTAAACGCCTTCATTCCGGTTTTAAAACCCAGGTATTGGAATATCACTTCATAATACCCTGGTTTCAGATCGAGCTGATAACGGCCTTCTTCATTGGAAATGGTGCTGATACTGGTTCCTTTCACAACAATAGCTGCGAAAGGAAGGGGATCACCTTTTTTTGTTTTGATAATTCCTTTAATGCCGGAAGCCGACTGGGCAATAGATTGATGACAGGAGAAAAAAAGCAGGAGGAATGCAGCAAAGTACAGTTTATGCATAGGTTTTCAGAGCGTCCGGACGAAGTATTATTTTAGTTGTCACATGCAAGATGCTTTTAAATATAATCCGGTTGCGTTGAAAAGAAAACTATCTAAACATTTAGTTACATATCCGAAAACTCCCACGCACTCTGGTAGGCATTATGCGCCTCCGCATAAGCGATAAAATCCGCATAAAACGGTAATTGAGATAGCGTTGCACTATCCCCAATCACGACGAGCTTCTTCCGCGCACGTGTCATCGCAACGTTCATGCGACGGATATCCGAGAGGAAACCGATCTGGCCTTCGGCATTGCTCCGTGTCATGCTGATGTACACGACATCCCGTTCCTGGCCCTGGAAACTGTCGATCGTATTGACCGATATTTTGTCGAGATACGGTTTCAGGTCCGGTGAATGCGGTAACTGTTCTTTTAAAATGTTGATCTGTTCTTTATATGGAGAAATGACGGCGATCGTCGGGAAGTCGACAGGTTCTTTCAATAACGCATTGGCCTGCTCGAACTCGGAAACGAGCTGGGACAAATGCTTGAAAAGGAATGCAGCTTCCTCGGGGTTTGTTGAACTTGTACCTTCCAGTTTTTCGTCAAAACCGCAGCCCGCAGTGTCAATAAATGCCAATGGGGAGTCGCCCTTAAAAAGTAAACGGTGCGCCACCGAAACATGGGCTTTCAGTTTATCCTGGTAAAAAACTTTGGAAGAATAACCCATAATCACCTCATTCATACGATATTGCTCTTCCAGCAGCGTCACCGAGGCAGGATGTAATGCGACGCATTTTTCTAGTAATGTGGTACTCAAACCATTCTTCGCTGCCTCTGCCGACTTGATCGTCGGGGATAACTGCAAATGATCGCCTGCCAGCACCACTTTCTGCGCTTTCAGAATAGGTATCCAGCAAGCTGGCTCCAAAGCTTGTCCAGCTTCATCGATTACGACAGTCTGATATTTCATATTTCGGACTGTAAAATGGTTTGAACCTACCAATGTCGCGGTAATTACCTGGGCCTTCGCCAGCACGTCGTCGATCACATATTGCTCCACATTACCGACCTCTTTCATGATCCGGTGCGCTTCATCGAAAAGCGCTTTCCGCTGATCGCGCTCGGCTTTCCCGAAATGGCGTTTATACTTGTGCGCCATATTCTTATACTCATTCGCTTGCTTTTTGAGCGCTTTCACGTCCTTCATGCCCTGGTGACCCGCCATCTTGCTATCGAGTGTCAGAGAAGTCAGCCGCTCGGAAACACGTACCGGATTACCCACACGCACTACATTCAGCCCTTCTTCACTCAACTTTTCACTCAGCAAATCGACAGCCGTATTGCTGGGTGCTACCACCAGTATCGGCTTGCCGTCATTTTTGACCAATACCTTGATGGCCTGGACCAAAGTTGTTGTTTTACCTGTCCCGGGAGGACCATGAACCACAGCCAGCTCCTGCGCAGCCAGGATTTTATTGACCGCCTCCTGCTGGGAAGGGTTCAGTTTTGGAATATTTATTGGATATAAATTCGGGTCAAATGAAGGCTCCTTCTCACCGGTTAGTATTTGGACCAAACGGCCGTCCTTATCCGATGCACCCAACGCGGCAGCTGCTTTCAATGCAAGCTGCATTTCATCGTAGCTATTGTCATCAAACAGCAAATCGATCCCCAGCTTGCCATCCCGCGACCATTCGGGAAGCTCGTCGGTGCGCAATGTAAGTTTCAGACGGTTCCCGCTCTGGTGTGAGATGATGCCTTCGACCCTGTCTTTTTTAGGATCATGATTACTGAACAGAACAGCAGGCATGCCGAAACGCAACTGGTGCGGCACGTCCTGGTGCGTAGTACGCTCCACTTCCACGGCCAGATAATCGCCGCGGCTCATTTCCGACCCCCTTATCGCAATGGGGTACCACGACAGCCCGTTCGCACGCCGCTCGGAAACGGACGACATTTCGATGAGCCGTTGGTAAGATTGCTTATCCTCTTCCCTCTCGGTTTTGAGAAGATCAAGTAGCTTTTTAAAATAATCCATTCACAAAGAAAGTAAACCCGCTGATCAATGCATTACACCGGCGTCGGCGCCCTGCTGTACTTCCACCTTATTTGTAATAAAACGCCTGCCGACTACCAACATAAGTAATGCAAGTGAAGCCGATCCTGCCATTGCAGCAACCATTGGAATAATGGAAGGGATTTCAAAAAGGCTGATCGCGATGGAGATCAACGTTCCGGCACCCATCTGAAACGCACCCATCAGCGCCGACGCGCTACCCGCATTACGCGTAAACGGCGCGAGCGAGAGTGCTGCAGCATTCGGGTAAGTGTAGCCGACGCAACAAAGAAACAGGAATAGAAAAAAGATAGTGGTTGGCAATGTAAGCAAGCCATTCAGCGCAGCAGTCAGGAATGCTAACCCAATGATAACCTGGCATATCAGCGCTACATTCACGATCTGTTCGCTCGTGTACCGCCGGAGCATCAGTGTATTTAACTGGCCAGAACCGATGAAACCAACGGAGAGAAATGCAAAAATCCATCCGTACAGTTTCCCGTCGATGTGGTACACTTCCATGAAAACAATGGGCGATCCGGAAACGTATGCAAACAGGCCAGCAAATGCAATGGCGCCTGTTATGGCATAGGTATAAAACTGTGGCTCACGCATTACCTCAAGGAACTTCATGATAATGGGCCTGGGCTTTAACGACATGCTCCTGTCGGGCTTGTAACTGTCCGGCAGCCACAAAGCGGTCGCCGCTAATATCGCGATACCCATGATGGTGAGGATAATAAACACTGCATGCCATCCAAATGCATCGGTAACATAGCCACCGGCCGTCGGGGCGATCATCGGAGAAAAACCAACGACGAGTAACAGCAGCGAAAACACCTTTGCATTTTCACTAACCGGGAAAAGGTCACGTACCATCGCGACGGACGCCACCGTTGCAGCACAACTTCCGATGGCCTGAATTACGCGCAGGACGATCAGCTGATCGATGCTTTCGGCTACCGCACAACCTGCCGATGCCAGGATATACACGATCAAACCAATGAACAACGGCTTTTTACGACCGAACTTATCGAGCAGCGGACCGTATAGCAACTGACCGAGGGATATTCCAACAAAAAACCCGGACAATGAGAGGGAAACTTTCGCTGGTGTGGTATGGAGATCTTTGGCAATAGCCGGAAAACCGGGCAGGTACATGTCAATAGAAAATGGGCCAAGCGCAGTCAGACTCCCCAAAATGAGGATCAGAAAAAAGTAAGTTTTTTTGGGCATGAGAAAATTGTGGTGTGGAGCATTCTGGATAAGGTAACAGCGATGCAGTAGGCCGGGTTCCCGGCGACGGGTTACAAATCCCAGGCTGTCGGCCACAAAAAAGGCCCTGATTTACATCAGAACCTGCTTTTATTTTCATGGCAACAAACATAAAGTCATGCTGTAACCCAGTTTAATTTTTTATAAACTTCCCGTTCGCTTTCACTTACGGCATAAGGAACTTTGTTTTTGAGATAAATAATACACCCGCGTCCTCTTTTGATCGGTGCTATCTTGACTACGTCTTCTCTGTGAATGATGATATTGATGAGCTTTTGCCCAAGCAGTTTGAATGTACCTGATTGTACCATGTCTACTTTAAATGAAAAAATGTTGATACACTATGCAATTCCACTTAATGAACTTCCCGATTTCAGATAGAGCAGAAAATAGTCTTTCGAAATAGGGAAATAGCCAAGGTCGTTCCGGTTACTCAGTTGTAGAAAATCCGCCACTTGCCGTTGTGCTTCCGATTCAGATCCTGCGCCGGTTACGGTGAGCACTGCGCCGGGCTTTAAGCTCCGCATTGGGTTGTTACCTAGTGTAGCTACCATATTTGTATCTGATTTTAAGAGTTAGTCTTGTTGTGAAATTGCATTCGGGGAGCACATATTAAAGAAGCATGCCAGACCACACTAAATGCAAAACGTATAAAGATAACTTTGAGGGATCACGCAGGTAACTATAATTGAATATAACAACTCAAATAACTGATTACAAGCAATTTGAGAAATTTTACAAAAAATTTATAAAGGCTATTGGAATAATGCCAAAGTGGGAATTTCATAAATGGAGGAAGGAAGGAAGGAAGGAATAAATGGAGGAAGACAGAAGGAAGAATAAGAATGCCAAAGTCTTGATTAATGCCGGGTGCGAGAAGTACCTGCCTCAACCCTATTCGATCATTCAATCATTCAAAATTCATTCACTCATTCACCCATTCACTCATTCACTCATTCACTCATTCACCCATTCACTCATTCACTCATTAAACAAGGCACAGATTTTGAATACCCTCTCACATCAATCATTTCAACCGGAAAGATATGAGAGCAATATGGTCTGGGGCGATCGGGTTCGGCCTGGTCAATATCCCTGTGAAACTTTTCAGTGCCGTGCAAGCCAGCGAACTCGACCTCGATATGCTGGACAAAAAGGATCACGCGAACATTCATTTCCAGCGCGTCAATGCGAATACTGGTCGCGAGGTGAAATGGGAGAACATTGTACGGGGCTACAAAGTGGAAGACAATTACGTGGTGCTCGATGAAACCGACTTTGAAAAAGCAAGCCCTGAAAAATCCAGGATCATTGAAATCGCCGAGTTTGTCGACGAAAAAGACATCGACAGCATTTATTATGAAACTCCCTATTATCTCCAGCCCGAAAAGTCCGGCGCGAAACCATATGCATTACTTCGTGATGCATTGAAAAAAACGGGTAAAGCCGGTCTGGGTACTTATGTCCTGAGAAACCGGGAAAGTCTGGTCCTCATCAAACCGCAGGATGATCTGCTGATATTAAATAAAATCCGCTTTGCCGAAGAAATACGTGACACCGATGAACTGGTGGTCCCGGACGTGAAGATCAAACCTGCCGAAATGAATATGGCAGTGCAGCTCATCGAGCAGCTGACCACGGATTTCGACATTACGCGCTACAAGGATACCTACAATGAAAAACTTCTGAAACTGATCATGGCCAAGGCGAAAGGCAAAAAGCCAACTGCAACGAAAATGAAAGTCGTGCATTCGAAAAGCCGTGACCTTATGGCCCAGCTAAAAGAAAGCCTTAGTGCTCCAAAAAGAAAAGCATCATGAAAAAGAAAGCAGCAATCACACATCCGGAGAAAATCTATTGGCCTGAAGAGCATATTACCAAGGGCGAACTCATCGACTACTATCGGAGCATTGCCCCATACATTCTTCCTTATCTCAAAAACAGGCCGTTATCCCTCCGTCGCCAGCCCAATGGCATCCAGGATCCCGGCTTTTTCCAAAAAGATGCGGGAGATTCGGCACCCGACTGGATCAAAACCGTGGAAATACTTGCCGAGTCGACCGGAAAAATGGTCAATTATTTTGTGTGCAATGATGTAGAAAGTCTGCTTTACATTGCCAATCTCGGCAGTATTGAAATGAACCCCTGGAATTCGACCACCAGTAAGCTCGATCACCCGGATTATATCGTCATGGATATCGACCCTTCCGACAAAAACACATTCGACGATGTGATCGACGTGGCCCTTACCATTAAAGAGATCCTGGACCAGACCGGCACAGAAGGCTACTGCAAGACGTCGGGATCGAGCGGAATGCATGTTTACATTCCTTTCAATAAAAAATACAGCTATGATGAAGCCAAAGATTTCGCCGAGATCCTGGCCCATCTGGTCACCGAAAGGCTTCCTACCCTGACTACTTTAGAGCGGTCCCTTTCAAAGCGAAAGAAAAATCACATTTACGTAGATTACCTGCAAAACCGCATCGGGCAGACGCTCGCGTGTGCATATAGTGCGCGTCCGAAACCAGGCGCGACAGTTTCGGCGCCATTGGAATGGACTGAGGTAAAACATGGTCTCAGGCCACAGGATTTCAACATTCACAACATACTTCCGCGCGTTCAACAAAAAGGCGATCTGTTCAAAGGCGTGCTCGGAAAAGGTATCGATCTGCAAAGAGCATTACAAAAACTCGGCGCATTGCAAGAGAGCGAATAGTAGCTATTTCAGGTCATAATAAGGTGTTTAGGACTGAATATTAGGAGAAGTTTTGAACTAGTACTTATTTTAGTGCTTCAATCAATCCTATCATCATGCTCCTATTCCCAAATAAAAAAGGCCTCAATGCGATAATACTCACCGTATTTACAGTCGCGGCAATGCTGTTTCTAACCGAATGCCGACGGGGGAAAATGCAGGAAGAAACAACCGCCACCAAAACCCGCCCGGCCGTAATCGGCTACGTCGGCGGCTTTCACGGCCTGCTCAACACCGGCAATATCGAAGCGAACAAACTGACACACATCAACTACGCATTTGTGGATATCAAGGACGGCAAAGCGTTCCTGACCAATGAGAAAACCGATTCCACGAACTTTCGGAAGCTTAACCTTCTCAAACAACAAAATCCCGATCTCAAAATCCTGATCTCGATCGGAGGCTGGGCCTGGAGTGAAAATTTCTCCGACGCCGTACTTACCGACGCAGCACGGAGGACGTTCGCCAAAAGTTCGGTTGCCATCATCAAAAAATACAACCTGGACGGCGTTGATATCGACTGGGAATACCCTGGTATGCCTGGCGAAGAAGGCAATATATTCCGTCCGGACGACAAGCAGAACTACACGCTGATGTTCCAGGCGATCCGGAACGAACTGGATGTACTTGAAGACGAAGTAGGCAAGAAAAAACTCCTGACCACCGCGGTAGCCGGCTTCGCAGAGTTCCTGAAAACTACTGAAATGGAGAAGGCGCAGCAATACCTGGATTTTGTCAACCTGATGACATACGATCTTTTTCAGGGCGACACGGTCGTTCACCATGCCGGTCTTTATCCTACCGACATTTACAAAACGGCCAAATCAGCCGATAATGCAGTAAAAGCATTTAATGCAGCCGGTGTTCCAATGGAAAAGCTTGTGATGGGCATTCCGTTCTATGGCAGGAAGTTTACTGTTGCCAAAATGGAAAAAGGATTGGGCCAAATCCGGACCAAGCAGGAGTATATCGACGGTTATACCTATATCAAAGATAGCCTGGTCAATAAAAAAGGCTATCAGGAATACCGCGATGAAGTTGCCAAAGCGCCTTACCTCCTCAACGCAACCACCGGTGAAGTACTAAGCTACGACGACGAGCAGTCGGTCCGGGAAAAATGCAAATATGTGCTGGACAAAAAACTCGGTGGTGTAATGTTCTGGGAATACGATTCCGATCCAAAAAAGTACCTGCTTAACGAGATTGATAAGGCGCTGAAATAGTCGGCTAAAACAACCGCAATTGCTCTATTTCGTGATATCCCTCTTGCAATTGGCCGGTGCGGAACAAATTCACGTACTCATGCGCTCGGCGTGTGGGTTCGGGCAGGCGGTGTTTTCGGACGCATTGCATGGCGATATCCAGACTGTCTTGCAGGCTCATCTGATGCCCCGGTGAAATAAACACGGGCTTCACATTGCTTTTGGTGCGCAATGCATATCCGATGACCTCTCCTTTGTCGATCACATGCGAATATGCTCCTTGCAATGGTTCGGGTTCATCATACTTTCCAGCGAGTTTTTTCTTCGCACAGCCCATTGTGACAGCCCCGGTAAGCACCCCAAAATGGGACCCGATACCCATTCGGCGGCTATGCAGGATCCCGTTCCCGTCAAACATGACGACATCGGGCCGGACGGGCATTTGCTCATAAGCCTTCAGTATCGCCGGAATTTCACGAAATGCCAGGTAGCCCGGCACATATGGAAACGTTGTGCTGCTTTTCACCAGCGAATAGGCGATCGGTTGCAGCTCGGGATAACTCAGGACGACAATGCCTGCATAAACCGTTTGACTATAAAGCGATAACGAAATATCCGCTCCGGCGATCGTCCTGATTTCCTTTTGCATAGGTTCCAGGCTAAGTTGTTCACGCAGGCCCTTCTGGATTGCGGTCGCTTCGCCAATTGTGAGGAGGTCATAGTTAAGTTCTGGTGTGATCATCCGGTTTACAGAGTCTGGCATGATATTTCCTGATTGTATATCAAAGTTAACTAACGTACCTCAATCAAAAACCAAGCCACCTTCATGGAACACGCCACCGTCAAGCGCAAGTGGGCAAACTGGAAATTCGTTTCGTTTGTCGTCATACTGATTGCCATTTTTATCAAATTTTACGTGCTCGACGAACATGGCGAAAATGCCCCGGTGACGGTTGAACTCGATCTGACGCAGGTCGCATTCCGCAATCAGCAGGAGGTAGAGGCTATTTTGGGCAAAGGTAGGTTAGATAGTTATTTCAAAGATGAAAAGGCGGGATGCGACAAATGCCCAAAAATGATCTACCGGGATGGTAAAATCGAGGTTACGTACATCAATGACATTGCAGATCAGATAGTTCTGAAAGACCTTTCCGACTTCGAATTTGAAAACCGGGTAATCCTTGGATTGCTGAATCTTAAAGAGAATATCGCCCCAAAAGTGGATGAAGACGGCGTCAAAAGATGGGACAACTACCAGAAATACAGTCAGATCGCCGCATTTTCACGAAACGGCCATATTGACTATATTCTTGTCAAAAGCAAGACAGAATAATCCTTACCCGCTAGTTTCTGGAACGTTTACTCACACTGCTAAGAACAACATAGCCCAGGATCCCCGATAAAACGGATCCCATAAGGATTGAAAATTTCGCTTCGGACAGGATCAGCTGCTGGCCTGGGAATGAAAGCAGTGCAATAAATACCGACATCGTAAATCCAATGCCACCAAGCATCCCGACCCCGATGATGTGCGCCCAGCCCGCCCGGTTGGGCATACTGCTGATCCCGAGCTTCACTGTCGCCCACGAAAGCAACGTTATTCCGATCGGCTTCCCGGCCACTAGTCCCAGGATAATGCCCAGCCCAAGCGGCGTGGTAAGACCTTCGAGCATTCCGTCCACGAACGTGATATTCGTATTGGAAAGCGCAAAAAGGGGCATGATGATGTAGTTTACCGGATTTACCAGGATATGCTCCAACCTTTCGAGCGGTGATTCGTCCGAACCGGGCGTGGTAGGGATTGCGAATGCCGTGAGCACGCCGGCGATCGTGGCGTGTACACCCGAATGGTGAATAAAATACCAGATAAATACGCCCGGGACAAGGTAAGCTACGAGGTGTTTAACCCCCGCTCGGTTCACGATCAACAATACCGCAAAAATGCCCCCAGCATACAAGAGATAAGTATAATGCAACTCTGATGAATAGAAGATCGCGATCACCAGAATAGCCATAAGGTCGTCCACGATGGCCAATGCAGCCAGAAAGATTTTCAGCGATGACGGCACTTTATTACCCAGCATGGTGATAATGGCAATGGCAAAAGCAATATCGGTCGCCATCGGAATGCCCCAACCCGATGCTGTGGGTGTGCCCTGGTTGATCAGAAAATAGATACCGGCCGGTGCGAGCACGCCTCCTAATGCTGCAAAAATAGGTAATGCGGCTTTTTTAAATGACGACAGCTCCCCTTCCACCAACTCCCGTTTGATTTCCAAACCCACCAGCAGAAAAAAGATCGCCATCAGACCATCGTTGATCCACAGCAGCGCAGGATATTTCAAATGGATGCTTTCAGTGTTAAAGCCAAGCTCTGTGGCGAGAAGGTTTTCGAATGCAGGCCCGGCGGACGTATTCGCGATGATCATCGAAATAACCACACAAATAATCAGTATCATTCCGCCCAGGGATTCGGACTTTACAAATTCTTTGAAGGGTTTGAGGTTGATCAGTTTGGCCATACTGGCAATATAGGGAAAATAATTTTTATCCGATGAAAATAAAAATTGTACTTTTCGAGTAAAATACATCGAGTTAACACGAAGTAAATTATTTGAATATTTCAAGTTCCCCGCCCATCGCAAATCTATTAAATCATTCATCATCAATAGAAACCATTCATATGACCGTTAGATCACTTATTGAATAAATAGAATGGTATTAGAAAAACACAAGTTACATTTGTCATATCAAATTAAGACAAAGACAAGAATCTAAAAAAAATAGAAAGCTATGAAAACTGTAATCACAACACTCGTTAGCGTTATCGCCCTTGGAACTTCAATCGCATTTGCCGACGACAATAAAGCCAATACTGCCAAAAATACGTTACCAGCCTCTACACCAGTGATCGAGACTCCAGCGCCTCCAAGCGCTAAAACAGTTAACCAGTTCGCTCCACAATCACCGGCACAGAAAGCCGCGATCGTGGAGCTCAAACTGGCGAAATAAAAGTTTCAGTAAATTGAAAAGGTGAAATTGAGATGTTAAAAAGGAGGTCGCTTGCACCTCCTTTTTTTATGGCCACACCGCTAGATCGCAGCCAGTGACGAGTTGCTTTTTCCCACAGAACGACCAACCCTGTATCTCTCGAAATAGACATAGCTGGCAGCCAGCATAATTAGCCCAAGGCCAAACTGCAAGTAGGAGAACTGCATCAGCACCCGCGACCAGCTCAAATCTTTCATGAAGAATTCCTTGTAAAGCAGCAGGCCGACACTGCCCATATAACCGATACTTTCGCAGATATAGACAAAGAACCCGGCATTGGCCTTAACGCGGTAAAGCGCTATCATCCGCTCAAAAACGACCGTTTGAAGCACAGTATAAGCTAAAAATAAGCCCAGGCCGATCATCAGCATCCAGTAGAACCCACTGATCCAGCTGCGCTCAAAAAGGTAGGTTCCAGCACCTATCATCACAATTCCACTCAAAAGGATCAGATAAGCAAGCCGGAAACCGGCCAGGTTATTGCGTACAAAGGCCAGACCTCCAATTATGACGAGCACGACAATACCCGTGATCATTTCGGTGGTCGTCAGCACGCTACTACTCCAATGTGCGTCGATCTCGTTCCAGATCTCAATCGTGAAGTTGTCCCGGAAATCGCGAACGACCACGAGCGTAGCATAAAAGACCACCAGACAAATGATCGGCAAACCAAACTCTCGCATCGCTGCACGCTTGTCGTCCCGCGTCATTGGCACGCGCTCCGTCCTCAGACCAATGTCCTCCGCGGTGGGTTTCGGAATTACCGACAGCATCCAGACAAACATCAAAAACAGCGGTAGGAATAGCAAACCCATAAAAAAAGGCATCCAGAACTCCGAAACAGCGGGAAAAATACCATGCAATTCAATGTAGGCTGTTTTAAGAATTCCCGAGGCGACGACTACGCTGATATTCAGCCCCATTGCCAGCATTTCGGTAAACCGCCTTCCTTCCAAAAAACTGAACACAACTCCGTAGACCATCCCGAGCGGCAGGCCATTCAAAAAGAGGAAAATGAAATTATAAGGATAAGGAATAAGGCCAAAGCATAACAGCGCCAGTTCGGCTACAAGGATCAGTCCAATGATCAGCTGCACGCGTGCATTGTGCCTCAGTTCGGAAATGATCTTGATCCCGGCAAACTTTGAGAGCGTATAACCTGCCACCTGGGCGATGATCAGTACCGCTTTGTAACTCACCTCGCCGATTGCCAACCCTGAATACAGCCCCGCATTAAATGGCTTACGGAAAGCGTACATGCAAAAATATGCCCCAAATGATGCGATAATTGCCCAGATTATAAAGAACGTATTCGAACGTTTAAGAGCTTCATTCAGGCGCATTTGTCCAATTGTTGAGTTTATACCAAACCGAAGCCTTTTCAATGGCTTTTTCAAAAATTTCCAATGCTTCTGTCAATTGCTCACGCGTGATAATGAGCGGTGGAGAGAGCTGGACCACATTACCCTGCGACACTTTAAAGCTCAGTCCATTTTTAAGGCACTCATACATCACAGTCTCCGCCTCGTGGACAGCCTTTTCTTTAGTATTTCTATCCTTCACCAATTCTACCCCCCAGAGCAGACCAATACCACGTACATCGCCGATCAACGCATATTTCTTCTGCAACGCCGCAAGCGACCTGCGCATGAAAGCCTCATCGGCTGTCACTTTGCCCAGAATATCATTTAGCTCGATATATTCCAGCATGGCAAGCGCAGCGATGCTACCGAGCGGACTTTTTTCATGTGTAAAATGCCCCAGCGAAACGCTCTGAGCAACGTTATAACTATCTCGTGCGACAATCGCCGCCATCGGCATCACTCCTCCGCCAAGGCCTTTTCCCAGACAAACGATGTCCGGCTCGATACCATAATGCTCAAATGCGAACATCTTGCCGGTACGGCCAAAAGCAATTGGGATCTCATCCAACACCAGCAATACTTTGTGTTTGGTACAAATCTCCCTGACCCTTTTCCAATAGGCCTGCGACGGAATCTGCACATCGGTATTACGAATGGTTTCGATGAGAAATGCGCCTATTTCGCCTTCCTTTTCGATCACGTATTCCAGGTAATCCGCGTAGGGCAAATCACCGCCACCGGCTCCCGCAAATGGTCCGCGATAGGTCATGGGCGGCGGAATGCGCTCAATCCCTGGCATTAATGGCCCCATATCCTTTCTAAAATCCAGCTCCCCGCCCGCAGCGATCGCATCCAGTGACGCGCCGTGAAACGAATCCCAAAGCGATACTATTTTATGTTTGCCCGTCACAACGCGGGCCAGTTTCAATGCCATGCTGATGGCCGAAGTGCCGCCAGGAGCGAACAAGACACGATTGAGATCACCCGGCATCAGTCCACCAAGTTTTTTTGCCAGCTCAATGGCCGGGACATTCGTAAAGCGCCGGGGCGAAAAAGGCAGGATATCGAGCTGCTCTTTTAGTTTTTCAATGATGTAAGGATTACGATAACCGAGCTGGTGCACATTATTCCCGTGAAAATCCATGTAACGCTTCCCGTGTACGTCCGTCAGGTATATGCCTTCGCAGGACGCGAGCACGTCCAGACAGGGCGTGGAGAGTGATTGATGTAAAAAATATTCTGAATCCTCGTGCAGGTAACCCAACGTTTCCGGATCGCTGATCACCGCGTACCAGCCCTGGCGGGCTGGCGACAGGTTAATATCTCCTTCGGTCCTGTTGTGTACGTCTGCCATTGGAAGTAAGGGATGTATTTTATAAAAAGCTTATCAGCCGGAAAAACATAGCCAGACTACGCCCGGTAGCTGCCGCCCACCACTTCGTCACAAAGCCCAAAAGAAAGGGTCATTCCGTTTCCTCCCAGCCCGTTGATGATTGTCACCCCGCTTTCCGGTTTCAGCACGATCTCTGTTTGCCCATTAGTCATTTTAGGATAGATCCCATGCCACGTCTGGAACACTTTGGGCGATTTGAACTGCGCAAATGTGTCCAGGTAATCCAGGATCATGGTATTAATAAATTCCCTGTCGAAAGGATCGAATGTCAGCGCATATTCATGCGAATCACCCACTGTAATCTCGCCAAGGCCATTTTGTGATGCCATTACGTGGATGCCCCATTTTAGATATTCACTATAATCGCGCTCGTAACGTGCTTTCAAGCCTGGTAATGACGGCGCGGCCTTAAAACCGTGATAATGGATCAGTGATAACCCTCCGCATAATGCGGGGCCGATCTTCCAGTTATCCGGCTGGGCTTCGAGCCGCAGCATTTGGAGCTTGCATTTAGTTAATGGTGCTGCCGCGAATTGCTCGGGATATAAGGTCTCAAAATCCTGGCCGCTGCACACGAAAACTTCGTCCGCCGACCAGCTTTGATTTCCGGAATAAACCTGTGGGTAAGCTATTTTCGAGATCGCCGTGTTCCAGATGAACTTAACACCAAATGCCGTTTCCAGATAACCCGGAATCGCCGCAATCGCCTCACGGGGGTCGACGATCATCTCGTCGGCTGAATAAAGAGAACCTAAAAGCTTTGCACCATTAACCGCAGACGACATTTCGAGCGTTTCGACTGCATTTAAAAAACGGACCGGTCGGTACGGGCTTGCTTCCACAAACTGCTGGATCACTTCCAGTTCATCCTGATAATAGGCAATGTGAAGGCTACCCCCCTCGTGTGACCAGCATTTAGCCCCGGCAAGCACTTCCTTCCAAATACTTTTGGCATGCAATGCTCTTTCATACAACTTCCCTTCCGGCTGTCCGATCGGCCAAATCATTCCGAAATTTCGGATCGACGCACCTACGGCTTTCGATGAACGTTCGATCACCGTCACGCTATAACCACGCGTCGCCAATGCACGCGCCGTGGCCAATCCAACTATCCCCGCCCCTACTACAATAGCAGATTTACCCATTATAAATACCTGTATAACTCATCGAAAATTAACTTTATGCTGAAAGGGCGTGCGCTGACGCAATAATATCGATGACATCCGCAATATCATCGATAATATGCGTTGGCTTGTATGGCTCCAACTCAGCGCGCGTAAATGCACCCGTGGTAACAGCGATCACATATTTGCAACCTGCATTAATTCCCTCGTTAATATCGACTTCTGTATCGCCTACCTTAGCAATGAGGTCAGGGGATTCAACACCGAGCTTATCCATGATCTTGCGGATCATATCGGGATGCGGGCGACCGAAAGGCACTTCGTCACTGGCCACCAGGCAATCGATTTTATCCTCCCATCCCAAACGCCCGATGATCACGTCCGCAATGTCTCGTGAAAAACCAGTGTTAAGCGCGATTTTAACACCCTCCGCCCGGAGAGCAGCAAAAGTTTCCTCCACATTCGGCAGCGGTACCACTTCGGTGGTGGTTTTATAAAAGTCGATCATTCCGCCTACAAAACTGCTATGGATCGTGTCCACCAAAGCGTCCGTAATCTTCGATTTATCCGTTTCGAACACTTCAAGCATCATTTTGATAGCCAATGGCTTCTCATAGCCCATCAACGGGTTCACATCCTCGATGGCAATATTATAGCCTTCCGACTGCATGGCCTCCCGAAAGGCGATCGCGACGAAATTTTTATCACTGACAGTTGTGCCTGCCATATCAAACACTACAAGCTCTATGGACATCTTATTGGTAGTATTGGTAAAATCAACAAAATTGTAAAGTAATACTAAACCACCCCTCTCTTATTAGCGGAGAAGCACAAAAATAAAGCGAATTTACCTGAATAAGATTAAGATAATGTTAATTAATACTAAACTTCACTTTAAATCACCCGATAAGGAATGAAGAAAACAGAATTGATAAGCTATTGAGGCTCGTTGAAGAAATAGATCACCAACAGCAACACTTCGTCGCAATCGATGCATTTGGGATTATGGAGCTCGTTGGCGTCAAAAAACATGGAGTCACCCTTGTTCAGGATATATTTGTTCTTTCCAACGGTGTATTCCACCGATCCTTCCAGTACATATTTGAACTCGAATGCATTGGTCCGCACCATCGACCGCCGTGCGTCCTTTTCGAGCCGCAGTAGCACCACGTCGATATGGTTGTCTTTAAATTGCTTGCTGAAAATGCGCTGATAGGAGAACCCTTTGGCATTTTCTTTGGTAAAAGGCTGGTATTCCTCTTTTCTGCGAATCAGCACGTTCTCTCCGGACGCGGTTGAAATAATGTCCTTAAAGAACACATTCAGATCAATGTCCAGCGCTTTAATGAGGCCTAGCATTACAGGAAGAGAAGGAATTGTGCGGCTGTTTTCAATCTGTGAAACGAGGCTTTTCGTAACGCCGGCATGATCAGCAATTTCCTGAAGGGTTACGCCCTTACTTTTTCTTACCTCTTTTAATTTGTTGCTGATCTGAAAAAGAATGTCTTCCTGCATACTTGTGGAATAAAAGGCCGGTTACATTTTGTCGTAATACTGTTACAAAGTAAATTTTTTTATTTCAATCTAAAGATAAAAATCTCCCGTCGGTTCGAACAGGAGATTTTAAAAATGCCGGCTAAGCAATTGCTATGACGTCGCCGGATAGCCGGTAACCGGAAAATGGCTCGTACTTTTTATAACATCCTGTAACATCGTTCTCATGGTTGCCAACATCGCCTTATGAACGTTGGGACCAAAGCTTACGCGTGCCACGCCCAGGCGCTGGAGTGCATCGAGATCGGGCGTACCGGGCATTGCGAGCACGTTCAGAGGCACTTTCAACGCAGCGACAAGCGCCTTGATCGCACTTTCTTCCTTCGCGAAAATCGGGTAAATGCCGTCGGCACCGGCATCGATATACGCCTTACCGCGCTCGATTGCAACTGCCAGGCGCTCCTCCTGAGACATATCATTTTTGAGCAAAAAAGAGTCCGTCCTCGCATTAATGAACATCCTCGTATTCTCCTGCTCTGCAACTTTTCGGATCAATTTGAGCTTTTCAACCTGCTCATTGACCGGCACCAATTCACGTGTGCGCAAGTCGGTATCTTCTATATTTATTCCTGCAACGCCAGCTGCAATCAGTCGACGAATATTCGACTTCAAAGTGGCGCGATCCAAGGCATACCCGGTTTCCAAATCCACAGTTACGGGCACATTGACAGCCTTTACAACCTGCGCAACAATACTTAAAAGCATATCAAACGGAATGTGCTCCCCATCTTCGAATCCATGCGCATGGGAAATGGCCGCACTAGCCGTAGCGACGGCGGGATAACCCAGCGTTTCGAGTAAAGAAGCGCCGGCAGCATCCCAGATATTCGGCAGAATGAGCATCCTGCCGCGGTGATGTAGCTTTTTGAGCAGGTCCGCCTTCTCGGATTGGCTGCTCATTAATATGGGTCGACTATTAAACATGGCTATTTACATTAGTCGAGTGGTGCTTGATCGGTAACAAGAATGCGGTTCCAGGCGCTGATGGTCACCACGGCCATTACAACCGCCTTCGTATAGGCTTCTCCAAGAAGTTCAACGGCGCGATTATATACGGCATCGCTTACTCCGTGGTTGGCAATGAGCGTAACCTCTTCGGTCAATGCAAGAATGGCCTGCTCTTCTTCTGAATAAATACCAGCCTCGCGCCAGGCGCTGAGCAGATAAATGCGCTGCTCGCTCAAACCCAGCTCCCTGGCCTGCCGAACATGCATATTGATACAATAAGCGCAGCCATTGATCTGCGAGGCCCTTATTTTGATGAGTTTGTAATGGACTTTATCCAATCCGGTTTCAGACATGTATTGTTCAAGCTGACGGACGGCTGCATAAGCTTTGGGATCGATTTCAAATGTTGATTTGCGGCGGGACATAAGAAATATTGAGTGAGTAAATGACCAAATAGGCAAACGACCTGATTAACCCTTCAAAAATACCTCGCAAAAGGACTACCCGAGTGATCCATTTTTGAATATTCCGAATAGTCCAATGTAGCGTTTTAAAAATCCACTTCGAAATTAAAAAGTAGTTAATCCGGTCCGTTTTTAGCCAAATGATATCAGTCGTATTATTTGAATTTTATAATATTGTATTATGAGCCAAATCGAATCGATCCAGGAATTTTATCGTCGGCTTCCGCAAGCCAACCCAACCGGACTGTCGCTTAACAATGCGGGCATAGGGCATTTCAACGTCTTCGAGCGGAATTCTTGCTATAAGAAAACACCTTATAGTCGCCGCGATTTTTACAAGGTATCATTCATTATTGGGACCGGGAGGCTGCATTACGCCAATAAGTGGATCGATATAGATCGCCCTGCACTACTTTTTTCGAACCCGATGGTCCCTTACTCTTGGGAAGCCATCTCGGATTCGCAACTAGGCTGGTTTGCTTTATTTACTGAGACATTCGTCCATCCGGCCGAAAGAAAGGACTTTTTGCAGGAATCTCCATTGTTCAGGATCGGAGGGAATCCGGTGTTTTTCCTGGATGAGAGACAACAGAAAGAGCTGTCGGTGATCTTTATGAAAATGATGCAGGAAATCGAGTCTGACTATGCGCATAAATATGACATGCTGCGCAACTACCTGCATTTGATCATCCATGAAGCTATGAAAATGCAACCAGCCGAAAGCTTTGAAAAACAAACCAATGCTTCCGCGCGCATCACATCCCTGTTCATCGAGTTACTGGAAAGGCAATTCCCGATCGACGCTCCCGAGAACAGCCTGAAACTGAGGACTGCCAATGATTTCGCACAGAGCCTATCGGTACACGCCAATCATTTGAACCGGTCGGTAAAGGAAATCACTGGCAAAACCACCACAGAGCACATTTCTGCACGTATTACCAGGGAAGCACAGGCGCTGCTCAACCATACCAACTGGAACGTGTCGGAAATCGCATATGGCCTGGGATTTGAATACCCTGCCTATTTCAACATCTTCTTCAAAAAACAAACCGGCCTTACCCCCGGCAATGTACGCGGCAGGGCTATTTGATTTTTATAGAGATGTGTTTGAAAATTATAAAGCATCCGTCAGACACGCATACTAGTTTTGCATAGTCAGGAAAACCTGAACAAAAATGATTGTCAACCTGGCCGCCCGCTAACCGCGACGACCAAAAGCCAACAAACTTATGCAATACAGAAATCTCGGAACAACAAACGAAAAGTTATCAGCCATCGGTTTAGGCTGCATGGGTATGAGTTTCGCCTACGGCCCTACCGACGATGCCGAAAGCATTGCTACTTTGCACCGCGCCCTTGACCTGGGTATCAACTTCTGGGACACCGCCGATATGTACGCCAATGGCGAAAACGAAAAGCTGATCTCCCAGGTACTCGTCCCCAACCGTGACAAAATATTTATCGCTACAAAGTTCGGCTTCCGCTACGGCGAAAACGCCAATGCGCCGCGTAATTCTGCTGGCGCCTATTTCGACGGCTCGCCCGCATGGATGAAAATCGCCGTTGAAAACAGCCTTAAACGATTGAAAATAGACACGATCGACCTGTATTACGCCCATCGCATCGACCCGAATGTGCCTGTTGAAGAAATGGTCGGAGCAATGGCCGAGCTCGTAAAAGAGGGAAAAGTGCGTTATTTGGGTCTGAGCGAGGCATCGGCAACATCGATCCGCAAAGCCCACGCCGTGCATCCTATCGCTGCCCTGCAAAGTGAATATTCGGTGATCACACGGGATGTGGAAGGCGAAATACTGCAAACAGTTCGCGAATTGGGCATTTCACTCGTTCCCTATTCTCCTTTGGCGAGAGGCCTGGTGACCAATACTTTGAACACCCAAAGCTTCGACGAGACCGATTTTCGGCGGACGTTACCGCGGTATCAAGAAGAATTTGCGGATAATAATGCCAGGCTCGTGGCCGGTTTTGCCGGAATAGCCGCAGACAAAAATTGCACTCCCGCACAGCTCGCGCTTGCATGGGTACTCGCGCAAGGCGACGACATTATCCCGATACCGGGCACTAAAAAACGCAAGTATCTTGAAGAAAATGCCGGCGCATTGGACGTGAGCCTGTCAGCTGATGACCTGAAAACCATCGATGACCTGGTTGCACGATATCCGAACACCGGCGAACGGTACAGCGAAGGTGCCATGAAAATGGTGAATCACTGATCATTGGTTTAAATGACTTTGAGAGTAGGATCGTAGAATCCCTTCCAGACTGCTACTGATTCTTCAATCGTCTCGGGTGGCGACGCCAGATAATCTCTGATCTTGGTCAGGTTTTCAGAATGTGCATCTTTTGCTGAATACCTGACCAGGTTAACCAGCAGTTTATCGATGTCAGAGGTGTCGTTTCGCCAGTTTTTGCTGTATTTAGCAAACCACTCTTCATTGAGGAACACCACGCCGGAATATCTGTAAACATCTGAAAAGCCGAAAGCATCGATCACGATCGGCTCGGTGGGCCACTCTGCATTCAATTCCTTGTCGCTGTATCGCTCGCGACCGTCACCTAGGAGGGCGATAAATCTGTACGTTTTTACCATTGGGTTATACTACTGATTCGGTTAAAATCGATTGAATGGGCCAATTTAGGAAGATATGGAATTAAACGCGCCATGCTAACGTGTTCAGTTTTTTCAAAATATTGGACATGTGTTGATATTTGTCCAGAAAATGGACATGTTTTTGATACGTGTTCAATAATTGCTAAAAACTGGACACGTAATCGCACAACTTGTGTTATACCTTTCGCAATACAATATTTGTAACAAGTTGGATTATCATTTCAAAATCGCCACGCATAATATATGATCCGGATCTCATCTCTTCCGCTTATCCAGAACCCCGGGCAATTTTACGCTGCGGAACATATCCTTCTGGTGGATGTGCTTTTTGTAGGCGACACCCCGCGACAAATGCGTGAATACATTAAAAATACCCACGGCGGATTTATTCACGACAAGAAAACTTACATTCCCATCACGCTTACCGGAACACCCGAAAGTCTGCTTGCAAATGCAGGGAAGCCAATACTCTTCAAGTTTGACCACGGTTTTGAGAACCATTATCATTTCGACGGTAACCTGAATGCGGCGATCTGGCATAAAAAGCTTTACAACATTTCAGCATTAGCCAACCAGCCTTCCATACAGTTCGAGCGCGAGGAAGAATTCATTATCGCGCGATATCTCAGCAACCACCGGGAATACATGGAACCGGTTACCCCGGAAACATTACTGACCATCCCCGCCAAAAGTCCTTCCATTGGCGTACAGGCTATGAAAGGTTTCAAGCCAGTGAGGGAGTGAGATTAAAGGATTTTCGAAATCGCTTTCCCCCAATATTTGCCTAAAACCGCGACGCCTTCCACATTAGGGTGGAGGTAAAATACGCCTTGTTGGCCGTTCTCGGGTTTGAATAGCTTTAAGTGGTGTTTTTTGAAGTATTTGAACGCTTTCGTATCACCCTTGAAAACGCGGCCGGGCTCCGAGGTTTTGTATTCAGAAATCAGGTCGTCGAGTTCCGGGACATAGGTTTGCAACCGTTCAAGACCTTCGGCCAGGTATTTAGAGCGGTTGTAGGTGTTGGTACTGTACCAGATCGGATGATGGATTACCACTTTGCTGCCCGGATACTTTTTGAGCAGCTCGGAGACGATTGTCCGCACATTCTTTTTATAATCTTCTTTGGACACAGGCGCACCGTTAGGCCCCTGAATGGCGCTGTCGTTTGTACCGAGTTTCATAGAGAACAGCAATTGATGGTCTTTTTGCTGGTACAGGCTATCGGCGGCGGTTGTTGCCAGCACAAAATATTTCCCCGTCCCAGGCAGCCAGTCAACGGTCGTGGAGCCGCTTCTGCCTACATTGATATAAGCGACGTCGTCAATCCCTTTTTGTTCTTTCAGATAATTTACGGCGTGTGTAGGAGGCGGGAAGCCATTATCACCACCCTTTCCCTGGGTAATGCTATTGCCAATGAAGACGATACTGAGTTTGGTTTGGGCAAAAGTTTGAAAGCAAACAATAAGCAGAATGGCGGTGATCAGGTTTTTGACTTTCATCAAGCTAAATATCGATTGGATAATGTTATTTCCGGACAATGCGTTTACAAAAGACCGCGACGACAAATACTACCGTTGAAAATGATGGATCATTTTACCAAAACCTTCATTAACTCCGATAGGCTGACCGAAAATGGCAATCCAGAAGCCCGATTGGCGCGATAACCCGGCAACCGGCTCACATCCCATTGCTGACCATTAAATTCCGGCTCCACAACGAGATCGATCTTATACACCAGGTAAAATGCGCCGGAAGGTTCAGGATACTTTTTCTTTTCGAGATCCTGCCTTGAAAATAGCCTCGGTGCCGGTTCTTTAATCTTAAATAACCTGCCAGAAACCGTTTCACCAGGCCCATGAAGCAGCAAATACCGCGCATTCACCTCCCGGGAACCAAGCGCCAGCGAGCCACCGGAAGTGCCAGTGCGGAAGTTGTATAACCTGCGCTTCCTGACCCATTTTAAATGCGCATCGTTTTTATAAAAACCGATTAATACAAAAGTATCATCCGGGATCAATGCCCTGTTGTCACCAAATGCTTCCGGAAGCACCTCCCTAACCTCTTCCGTCGGCTTGTTGTTATAGATATCAAAACTCCGGAAAGCCACTTTCTCCCGCTGCGACGCGCGGTTCATAAAATGGTTTACAACGTCATGAAGAAAGCTTTTCAATTCGTCCGTGCCGTTGTTACCCTTCGCCGGTTTTATCGCAAAAGCGCCTAAACCAGGTATCAGTTCATGAAAACCTTTCCATTTGGAAGGCTTGGCGGCATCGCCGGGATACAGCACGTAGGCACCGGCAGTGCGGCGAATCGCGTCTTTGTAGGAATGCATTTTCAGGAGGTCTTCCTGTTGGTAAAGAGAGGCTTCAGGGTTCACATTGACCCCGGTTTCATCCTCACCGAACACTGCCGCCACCGATTCGACTTTGTATTTGGCATCAAAATGAATGTGTACGATTAATTCTTCCGTTTCGGCCTGTTCCTGAGAGATGCCTGCTGGCCAGAGAGATAGCGTAAAATCGGGACGCATGCCGGTTGTCCAGCTCCCCGCGCGAGGGTAGTCATTCTTACCCGAAAACGACCGGTTGAAACTAAACTCTACATTCAGCTTTCGCGAGCCACCGTCAAATAAACCGCTCACGGCGAGGTGCTTTCCCTGTTTCAGTTGCAGACCAAGACCGTCACGCGTCGGCTTGATGAGTTGATCGATACCCACAGGCTCAATGGCAAACACTGACTTTATCAGATACAGCAACTGAAAAAAGAGCCAATATTCATATAAAACGGCCACATCCTTCTTACCTGCATCGTATACATCATCGCCGCCGCGCCACACAAGGCTGGCGGCGAGGTCAAACATCAGCCATACTTCCAAGATTTGCTTGTACCCTTCCTTTTGCCGCAATGCATTGCTATTCAGCGACAGTGAAGCCAAACCAGAGATGTCGCGGAACATTCCGTGGGATAAGAATTTGTTCAAATGGTTTTCTAAAACAGAAGCCTCTTCAAAAAGCCTGCTGCCAGTTGGCGCCAGACTTTTAACATCGCCCGCAAAGGCAACAAAGACCTGCAATGCATGTTTGACGAACCTGTTTTCAGCCGTGTCCACTGAATCACTTTTTGAACCAACAGCCATTCTCGCTGGCAGTGATTTCAGCTTTGATTTTAAAGGATGATCTGGTGATAAAATGCTGCGATTACCTCCTCCCGCCATTTGTCGCACCAGTCCGCGCGTTACCTTGCCGATATTTCTTACATCTTTGGCGATGAACTCCTCGCGCCATGCGGTAATAGGGGTTGTGACGATCCTTTGAATGGCAATTTCAAATTCATCCGACATCAAAATAGCATTTGCAAAAGCAAACCGCTGGTACAACGTCCTGGGATCGGTGGTGTGATCGGGAATGAAACGGTGTGTCACAGGTGCATTGTAATAGAACAGCAGATCTGTGCATTTTTCAGTAATCCCTTCCAGCATCAGCCGGTAATCGCTGCGGTAGCTGGTTTTTCGCGACCTTATTTCAATTCTCAGTTCGGCGCATTTCCGATTGCCGACGGCGCTCATGATTTCCATCGTGAGCGTCCCCACGTACACATGAGGCGTGAGCCTGCCCGTGGACGGGTTGATGCGTGAAGGCGCTACCACTTCCGAAGCTTTCAAGTAATAGTCCTCCGATACATTGTATTCATAGAATTGCCCTTCCAACAGCTGTATCCGCGCTTCGCCATTCTCATGCGCCTCCCATTCATCGATCTCAAAGATCGCCGGCTGACCAGCGTCCTCTCCTACGATCCGGATATCAACGGGAATGCCTTCTGTTTCAGTCCTGATCAGGATTTCGCTTTGTACCATATTGTCAGGCTTCGGCGAAGCTGGTAAAACCGTGGTCGAGCAGGTTCTTGTACATTCTCCGCAGCTTTTCCAATGTCAGCGGATAATGCACCAGGCCTATTCCTTCTATTTCTTTTTTGTAATTCAAATAGTCATCCAAATTCGTCAGATCTTCCAGACAAAGCCTCCCTAATGCTTTCAAAACAGATTCCAGCTTGCGGCGCGGGCCGTGGATTTTGGGTAAAAGCTTTTGCATGATGGCCGCGTCCATGATTTTGTGCATATCCCAGTCAGGTTCGAGATGATCGATGATCGCGGCGAACCTTAGAATTTCGATGGCACTCCGGTAGCCGAACTCCGCTCCTGCCGATTTCATGACTACAAAAAAACCAACCAACGCGTCTACCAGTTGTATCTTAAACCTGCTTTCCAGGTGTTTTGAAGTTATGTCGATGAATGCATTGCTGTTACCAGCACCCGACGCGGGCAATGCAAACAGGTCAGGCTTGCTTCCGGATTGAAGAAACGCGTGCATATCGTCGCCGGAAATACTGAATTCGATCACATTTGCCCGGTCGAGCACCTTCGGGCTGAACATGTAAGTAGTTTCATCGATATTGACCGTCCCGATTATGAAGAAATTGGAGGGTAATCTTATCCTGGCAGGAACTCCATCCAATGCTTCTCCTACCTCTGGGTGCAGCCGAATATATTCACCCGACTCCATCGCACTCAGGAAATCGGCAAAATACCGCTCCACGTGACTGAGATTCATTTCGTCGAGGATCAGGAAATAAGGCTTGTCCGGATTGTTGCCTGCCGCAAGGAGTAAGTCCAACGTGCCGGCTTCGGGCTTCACATATTTGCCAGGTTCCAGCGCATTGGGATAGCCCAGCAACGGCTCCCGGTTGGTCCAGTCCGCGCCTACCGCAACCATACAAACCTGCTCTTCCTCGTCACTGAGCCAATGCGCAAAAGCCTGGGCTAATTTTGTTTTTCCGGAACCAGAAAGGCCGGTCAGGATCACGAACGGCTTGGCCAGCAACGATGCTATGAAACGTAAAGTGAGGTCAGGCGCGACTTGCAGGCCGCATTCCTTTATTTTTTGTTGGAAAGAATGGTAATCGAATGCGGCAATGCGCAGATCTGTGTCAACTTCGGGCGTTGTGTTGATTGTTTTAGTATAAATTTCAAGAACCTCGGCCAGGTCGCGCTCCACTTGTTCCGCATCCAGATTTGCTGCGTCATAGGCACGATAAACCAGCGAGTCTCCATAACGGGCCGGCTTTCCGAGATGGTTTGTTTTGAAATACGAATGGACAGTCTCGAACCTGGATCGGTCCCACATTACCGCCGGTGACAGCGTTTCGCTGACCCCAAGCGCGAGAACCAGAAGATCAAGGCTTTTATAAAAAAGAAAGAATGGATAAATGCCGTTGCTGATATGCTGCCCTTCCGCGAGAAAAGCTATCCAGGGTACCCGGGCCGGATTTCCCTTTCCAAAACTCACTTTCACTTTCAGGCCTTGAAAGTCGTCCCGGAAATGCGCTGTTTTAAGATTATCGGTCTTAGCCTGCGCAAGAAAGCGCATGAGTTCGTCGAAATAGTCCATTAAATAGTGTGTCAGAAATTAAAATATCCCTCTTCGGTTCTTAAAGATGATGGATATTTTAATCTCTTTCAACACAAACGGCCTGCTCACGCAAATTTATAACCGTGGTTATTAACTATTTGACTCTAACGCCAGAGTGCGTTCGGTGATATGCTTATGCGGTTTTCTTTCCCTTTGCTTCCACAAATATGGCCCCTGCTATGAGAGCGACAAGCAGCAGCGAGCTCACGAGGTCAATCTTGCTTCCTGTCGAAACTGAAACCGGTTCGAAGCGGAACTTGATCGTATGCTTGCCCGCCGGGATGCGCAATGCACGCAACACATAGTTGGCACGGAGCATATCGGCCGGCTTATCATCAATGGTCACCTTCCATTCATCTCTCACATTGTAATAAATTTCGGAGAAGACGGCCAGTCCTTCCACATTGGAATTGCTTTCGTAAACTAGCTCATTGGGTTTGTATGTAGTGAGACTGATTTTGGCGGTGGAGTCTGCTTGCAATTTCAAACCATCCAATTTTGCTGCGAAACGCTGATCCAGCACCGCTTCCTCACGCAGTTTCGCTGTTTTCAATGCAGCCATTTCTGCATCTGCGTTCGGAACAACTTTGTAAGATTTTACAAACCATGCATGCCCGTAAGCCTGGGGATTAGGCTGTGCCACTCGGTTGCCCTGCTGATCCTGCGTGATGAAATACTTGGTATTCAGCATATTCAAGATTTCGATATTGGGCGTGTCGGTAGCTACCTGATGTTCAAACAATTCCTGATAACGCCGGAGCTTGGCAGCATGATAGCCTCCAATCGATTTATGAAAATAGGAAGCATTGGCGCTGTTGAATGCACCACCCTGCGCAGCCACGTCGTAAACCCGGTAATCGGGATCAGTATCCCGCAGTATTTGCTCATCTGCAGGTGATGGGGTTGTGTTACCCTGGGCAACATAGCTGCTCACAAAGTCTTCATTGTTAAGATATCTTTTATCAACCCCAAACAAATCAAAAATAACCAAAGCCATCAATACACCGTAAAACAATACCGGTTTGAGCTTATCCTGAACATAAAACCAAACCAACCCAGCCGCTAATGCGATGAAGATCAAGCTTCTTATCGCATCAGCCTTCAACATGCTCTCCCGGTCCTGGACAATTGTATTGATGATCTGCTGACTAAATGTCTTGTCTTCTATCATTTGTCCGATAAACCGCGCGTCGTTCTCCGATTGAAAACTGAAAAATATTCCCGGTAGCAGCGCCATAAGCAACATCAGCCCGCCCGTAATTCCTGCCGATATCAGAAAAGGCCGCTGAAATTCTTTGGCGGTGATCTTCTTCTGCACGATAGTTGACAATGCGAGAACCCCCACAAGAACCATCAGCAGCTGTGCCAGCGAAATGACCATCGTCATAGCCCGAAACTTATTAAACATCGGGAAATAGTCGAAAAACAGGTAGTTGATCCCTGCGAGCGTTTTGCCCAAAGCCCATATTACATACAGTGCTACTACACCCGCAGCCCAGCTTTTCAACGGACTTTTGACAATAAACAACCCAAGTACAAAAAGGAAAAATACGATTGCACCGATGTAATTCGGGCCACCCATTATAGGCTGGTCACCCCAGTAAAGCGGCCATGGTTGGCTTAGCGCTGTGGTAGGGTCTACGCCCCGGCCAGTCAGCAGTTTGTAAGTCTCCGATGTGTTGGAAACAGGCCCAACCGACGTGCCACCATAAGCGTTAGGAATAACGAGCGTGAGCAGTTCTCCTGCGCCATAGCTGTATGTGAATGCATATTCCTTGTCCAGTCCGTCGGCTTTCGGGTTTTCCGCAGTTTTGGTACCGGTGGTCAGTTCAGACTTGCCGCGAATTGTCTCTTTAGTATAATCATAAGCATTCCAAAGTCGGGTAGTATGTGTTCCGACTGCTACTACCGCGGCCAATGCAAGTCCGCCCAGAATCAGTACCAGGTTCTTTGCAAGCCCCTTTTTAATATATGAAACGCTTTCAATAATCACTAATATGACCACTCCAATTCCCAGATAATAGGTGATTTGCACGTGGTTGGCATACAATTCCAGTGAAAGGAACAATGCGGTTACCGCAGCCCCGACAAGCCAGTTTTTGCGGAATGCCAGGATCACACCCGCCAGCACGCCCGGCGCGTACATGATTGCAATCACCTGTGAAATATGCCCGGCTTCGAGGTTAATGACGTTGAAACACGAAAAAGAGAATGCCACTGCCCCTATTGCCGCCAGCCACCCTCCGGCGCCCAGCACAATGAAAAGTATATAGGCACTCACCAGGCCGATAAGGAAATAATTGGCCGGTGCAGGCAGCAGTTTGTTCACCGCCTGACCGATTTTGGTGGGTATACTTGTGGTATAATCCGCTGCTACAAGGTAGGCCGGCATCCCGCCAAACATACCATTGGTCCACGACGACCACTCCCCTGTTTTCTTATGATAATCGAGTACTTCCCTTGCAGCCCCTTTCGCCTGAATTTCGTCCTGCGCGCTCAGTTTCTTGCCTTGCAGCACTGGCGATACATATGCAATGGATAAAATCATAAAGCCGATGACAGCAACAAGATGAGGCCAGATACGCTGCCAGGAAAACAGATTTTTCATTTTGATAATGTTAAGCTACGGGTTGGTTGCGGGTGTTGACGGACTTTTGGGCGCCGCCCCGCAAATATGACTTTTCAAACAGTAATAGTCGCAACGAGTCTCGGCTAATGGATATTAAATTTCTATTAACCGGCGCAAATATATAAGTATTGGTATATGTTTGAGATGTAAAAATTGAATCTTATTCCTGCATTTTTTTAACATAATTAAGATTCAAGGCATATATTTTAAGAAAATACCGGATAAATTTGCGGAAATTGTGCCTTTTAAGGTTCAATGGTGCTGTACATAGAAAGATTAGAAGTAACCCGAAATTAGATGAAAAGAATTGGAGTATTTACCTCAGGAGGAGATGCCCCGGGTATGAACGCCTGCATTAGGGCGGTAGTGCGCGGAGCATGCTACCATGGTATTGAAGTATTTGGAATCAGAAGAGGATATAGCGGAATGATAGCCGGGGATGTCTACAAAATGGAATCCCACTCGGTAAGCAATATAGTACAAAGAGGAGGTACCATCCTCAAATCGGCAAGAAGCAAAGAGTTCATGACCCCCGAAGGCCGTAAAAAGGCTTACGACAACTTACAGGCACTCGAAATCGAAGGTCTGGTAGCCATTGGAGGTAACGGTACTTTCACGGGCGCAATGATTTTCGGCAACGAATTCGGCATTCCCACAGTAGGCGCACCAGGAACTATCGACAACGACCTTTACGGAACAGATTATACCATTGGTTTTGACACCGCGGTCAACACAGCGCTAGACGCGATCGATCGTATCCGCGACACCGCCAGTTCGCACGACCGTATCTTTTTCATCGAAGTAATGGGACGTGACTCGGGTTATATTGCGATCCAGTCCGGCATCGCAGGTGGCGCTGAGCTCGTGATGGTGCCAGAAGTACTTACGCCTATTTCGCAGGTGGTTGAAACATTGAAACAAGGATGGAGCCGTTCCAAATCCTCTTCCATTATCATTGTGGCCGAAGGTGACGAAGAAGGAAGCGCACAGGAAGTGGCTGACAAGATCAAAACACAGGTGGATGAGAATGCAGATATTCGTGTAACAACACTCGGTCACACGCAACGTGGAGGCCCGCCGTCTGCTTACGACCGTATCCTGGCAAGCCGTCTTGGACTTGGCGCACTGGAAGGGCTGATCGCCGGACAAAAGAACGTAATGGCAGGTATTATCAACAATGACCTCGTTTACACGCCTTTTGAGGACACAATCAGGCTTCCGAAACCTATCAACGAGGACTTGTTGAGAATGGTTAAGATTTTGAGCGTATAGTCCTCACGCTAGCAATAGCCCATTGCCTTATAAGCAATAAAACCAACTACTTCGTGCCATAGCGAACAAAAGTACTCGAAGGCATCGGGATCAGGAATGAGCTTTGGAAGCACCATTTCATTGTATCCCCCATGAAAGTCGGCCGGGAATGGATCGGTTTTAATTCCCGCTTTTTCAAAACACCCGGCCGACCGGCGCATGTGGAATGCGGAGGTAATCAGCATATATTTCCCGGAAGGAAACATTTTTTTCAAGATCCGCGCGGAAAACAGGGCGTTTTCACGGGTGTTGCGCGCCTGTTCTTCAAAAACGATATCCTCCGCAGGTATGCCCCAGTCCACAAGTAACGACGCTGCCAGACGCGTCTCCCCTTTACGTATCGCCATAAAATCCTCGTTACTCTTACCCGTAATCAGCACCTTTTTGATTTTCCCGCTCTTATAAAGCAGGTAAGTCTGCAAAACACGATCCCCATTGTCGCCCATAGCTGCGTGGTCCTGCCTCGGCGTGCTGCTCAGGATAAGGCCGCCCGAAAGGAGAATGCCTACGTCGTAGGTTTTTTTTACCTCGGAGATATTCACGAACCGGGATTCCCAGGCATTCAAGGCCTTCATCACAAGGTAAGAATTGGACATCAGATACAGGGAAACGATCACAAGCCCGAGAACGAGCCTCCTTCTTTGGTTGTTTTTCGTGAAGAAAGCGTATGCCAGCATAAAAAAAACAATGCTGAATGGCATTACGATAAAGTCAATAGCTTTGGAGAGAAAATAAAACATTTGGACAAGAACCCGACAGATGTTAGCGTTTTGAAGTTAATTTTACGGCTACTTAAATTTGAAATAATTCATAAAACAGCTCATAAGCAAACTTTCCTTTCCCTGATGAGAGATTATACCCGCACTTCCATTCTGACACTACTAGTCCTTTTTTCCTTTTTGTCCAATTCTTTTTCACAAGGCTATCGTATCGAGGCGACGATTAAAGGTATGCGGGACTCCACTTTCGTCATCGGCCATTACAATCGGAATGCGACGCAATTTGTTCCCAAAGACACCGCCAAGGCAGATGCCAACGGCAAAATGGTTTTCGAAGGCACAACACCTCTCCCTGGCGGATTATATATGATCCTCTTTCCAGGAAACCAGAAACTGATCGAATTGATCTATTCCGGCCAGGAACCCAACTTTTCCATTGAAGTCGATACAACGGATATGATCGGAACATTGCAGGTGAAGGGTTCCAAAGAAAATGAGCTGTTTATCAACTACCGGAAAGAGTTAGCAAACGGCAGCAAGGAAATAGAGGCGCTCAGCAAGCAAAATACGCCGGAAGCAAAGGTAAAACTCAAAACGATCCAGGACGGATTTGGCACCTATCGCCAGCAGTTGCTTAAAAACAATCCCGAAAGCTTCACCGCCAAGCTACTGAAAATGTCGGCTGACCCGGAAATTCCCGCCGCTCCTAAATTACCGAACGGTAAAGCCGATTCGATGTGGGTCTTCAATTACTACAAGGCGCATTACTGGGATGCATTCGACTTTTCGGACCCGCGGATAGTGAATACGCCGTTTCTGGAACCGAAAATGGAGCGCTATTTCAAAAACCTGGTCGTGCAGGTGCCTGATTCGATTATCAAGGATGCCGATATGATCATAAAGAAAGTGTCGGTCAATAAGGATATCAAAGCGTGGACGGTATTTTACATTACCAATCAATACGAAAACCCAAAAACGGTCGGTACGGAGGCCGTGTGGGTCCATATGGCTAACAAATACTACCTTTCCGGCGAAATGGGCGTTACAGAAGATGTCAAGAAACGCATTGCGGAAAAAGTTGCCACGCTCAAAGATCTGTTGGTCAACAAAACTTTCCCTGCGTTAACATTAACCGATCCAACGGGCAAAAAGGTGAGCGTGCAGACGGTCCAGGCGAACTATACTGTCCTCTTCTTTTACGCACCTTCATGCGGACATTGCAAGGAAGCTTCCCCACTATTAAAAGAATTTTATGATAAAAATAAGGCCAACGGCATCAAGGTAATGGCTGTTGCGACAGAGCATAATGTTGACGAATGGAAAGCATTTGTAAAGACCTACCACCTGGAAGAGCTGATCAACGGCTTTGACGCCCTCAAACAAATCGACTTCAACCGAAAATTCGACGTTGTGACTACTCCTACCATTTATATTCTGGATAAAAACAAAAAGATCATTGCCCGCAAAATGCCGGTGGAGCAACTGGAAGACTTTTTGAACTACTATCAGAATAAAATGGCCAAAGCGAAAATCTGACCGCTATAAAAACGCTACGCAAATAGGCAGTTTCACGCCGATACTCTCGTGTTTAAATGTGAACTTACCTGTTGCCGGATCCACATCGTAAACCACCAGATTGTCTGTGGCTTGATTGGCAACGATCATGTATTTACCGGAAGGATCGATGTTGAAATCGCGCGGCGTGGCAATGGATTTCGTCTGCTGGTCAACCATTTTCAGTTCTCCGTTCTTCAATATTTCAAAACCGGTCACTGAATTATGCCCCCGGTTAGAGACGTAAACGAATTTCCCGTTCGGGTGTAAATGGATCGCGGCGCTCGTATTACTGGGACCGGAATAATCGGCAGGAATGGTCGGGTAGGTCTCGATAGCGGTAATCACACCCTTTTTATCGATGGAGCACGCCGTGACCGTTGCATCCAATTCATTCAACAAAAACAATCGTTTGCCTGATGGATGAATGATCAAATGCCGCGGTCCCGCGCCGGGTTTGCCGGAGAAAAATGGTTGGGCTTCGTTGGGGGTTAACTGACCGGTATTTGCATCGACGGCATAATTCATCACCTTATCACTTCCCAAATCCGTTACATAAACGAATCTCCCATCCGGACCGGCAGTGGCGAAGTGCGCATGTGCTTTGTCCTGGCGCTTGGTATTAGGGCCCGTGCCTGTGTACTGCTCTTTGTACACAGGTGCACTCAATTTGCCATCTTCTGAAATATTGTAGGATGTAAAACTCCCGCCACCATAATTGGACACATAAGCCATTTTACCCGTCGGGTGCACAGATACATGGCATGGCCCGACGCCTTCGCTAGGCTGGCTGTTAAGAAATTTAAGTTTCCGGTCGGGTTGAATGGCATAGGCAGATACCTTATTGTCGGAAGAAATTGCATACAAGGTCCGTTTATTAGGAGCAATGGCCACATAGCCGGGCGCCAGTGATTTGTTAATCGTATCGATCAATGTAATCTGGCCAGACGCCAGGTTAAGTTCGCAGCGCGTGATCGATGAATTGGCACCTTTGTCCTGCGTGCCCACATAAAAAGTAACGTTCCTGTCCTGGGCAGCAGCCTGCCATCCGGCCGAAAGTAATATGAGTGATAAGAGCAGCTTTTTCATTGAGAATGTTTTGATGGATCCTGTCAATGAAGAGGAAAGGGGCATGAACGGTATTTTTAATGCTGATACTGCCTACCTTTTTCCGTGAATCTTGCAAACCGCAGCCAGAATTGTGTAACAACCCCGGCAGGTGCTGATTTTATCTTTGTATTCAAATCTGAATAATGATGGAAACTACCATAGATATAAAAAAGATAACGCTGCCTGTCACCGGAATGTCGTGCGCGGCGTGTGCGGTGAGTGTAGAATCAATGCTTAGCCATACCAAAGGAGTATTGAATGCAGGAGTGAATTATGCCAACCAGTCGGTTTCGGTGGAATATGACCCCGAGCTTGTGGGTCTCCCTCAAATGGACCAGGTGCTGCAAAGTATTGGTTATGGATTG
This sequence comes from Dyadobacter sp. MSC1_007, assembly GCF_023667495.1. Lineage (GTDB taxonomy): Bacteria > Bacteroidota > Bacteroidia > Cytophagales > Spirosomataceae > Dyadobacter. The sequence continues at coordinate 204,874 of NZ_JAMOZL010000005.1, read as the reverse complement.
ATTATCGAAGAAGATGAAGAAGACGCCATTGCCGAACAGGAAAAGATCAGGCAAGCACATTATCAAAAACTAAAAACGAATGCGATCAGTACCGGCATACTCACAGTTCCGATCGTCGCATTAGGGATGTTTTTCATGGACTGGCAGTATGCGAACTACATTATGCTCGTACTGACAGTCCCGGTATTACTTTTCTTTGGAAAGGATTTCTTCGTAAATGCCTGGAAACAAGCTACCCATGGGAAAGCCAATATGGACACGCTTGTTGCATTAAGCACGGGCGTGGCGTTCCTTTTCAGCACTTTCAACACCTTCTTTCCGGAATTCTGGCATGCTCGCGGGCTGCACCCACATGTGTATTTCGAAGCGGCGGCGGTCATTATATTCTTCATTCTGCTGGGTAAACTACTCGAAGAAAGGGCCAAATCCAATACTTCCGACGCATTGAAGAAGCTGATCGGTCTGCAACCGAAGACCGTCAGGATATACCGCGACGGTGCTGAAACCGAGATACCGGCCAGGGAAGTGAGATTGGGTGATGAGATCATCATCAGGTCCGGAGAAAAAATACCTGTCGATGGGAAAGTCGTGAGCGGAAGTTCGTTCGTGGATGAAAGTCTCATGACCGGCGAGCCGCTTCCCGCTGAAAAGAAATCAGGCGATGCCGTTTTTGCAGGTACGATCAACCAGAACGGCAGCTTTACATTTGCCGCGGAAAAGATTGGGAAACAAACCGTACTAGCTCAGATCATCAAAACCGTGCAAGCCGCGCAAGGCAGCAAGGCACCCGTACAGCGGCTTGTTGACAAGATAGCCGGCATATTCGTGCCCGTGGTAATTGGCATTGCAATCCTGACATTCATTCTGTGGATGGTACTTGGCTCCGAGAATGCGGTGACCCACGCCATGCTTGCGGCCGTTTCGGTACTGGTGATCGCTTGCCCGTGCGCATTAGGCCTCGCTACACCTACCGCCATGATGGTGGGAGTGGGAAAAGGCGCGGAAAACAATATGCTGATCCGCGACGCAGAAAGCCTCGAAAAAGCTTATAAAGTAAATGCCGTGGTTCTCGATAAAACGGGTACACTTACCGAAGGTCGCCCCAAAGTGACCGACTGGAAATGGCTGAATGCCCTGGAAAATCAGGACCTGCATTCGGCTGCCGTAAAATCACTGGAATCACGGTCCGAACACCCGCTAGCCGAAGCCATTGTGAATTTCATTGACACAGACCAAAAAGCATATGTCCAGCATTTCGAGTCAATGACCGGAAACGGTGTACGCGGAACGGTCGGAGGGCACGAATATGTGATCGGAACTTTCAATTTCCTCAAAAAAGAAGGAATCGGCATCGACCCTGAACTGCAAGGCGATTATGACTACTTAACGGCCCAGGCAAAAACGGTCGTAGGCATTGCCATCGACCGTAAACACGTGGGCCTGGTTGCCATTGCCGACCAGCTGAAACCCACTTCACGCGAGGCGGTCGAAAAGCTGCTTGCACGGAATATTGAAGTTTACATGCTTACGGGTGACAACGCTCAAACAGCCGCTGCCGTGGCAGCACAAGCCGGTATTACTTATTATCAGGCAGAAGTAAAGCCGGATGATAAGATGCGGTTTGTGAAGAAATTACAGTCGGAAGGCAAAACGGTTGCTATGGTCGGGGACGGTATCAACGACTCGCAAGCTCTCGCCCAGGCAGACGTGAGCGTCGCCATGGGAAAAGGGTCCGACATTGCAATGGACGTCGCCAAAATGACCCTCATCACGTCAGACCTTCTGGCGCTGCCCAAGGCATTGAAATTGTCGCAAAAAACCGTTGTAACGATCAAACAGAACCTGTTTTGGGCGTTCATTTACAACGTGATCGGTATACCCATTGCGGCAGGCATCTTATACCCTATCAACGGCTTCCTTCTCGACCCCATGATCGCAGGCGGCGCCATGGCACTCAGCTCAGTGTCAGTGGTTATGAATAGCCTGCGGTTAAAGGGAGCGCGGTTGTAACCTTCTTATGGTAAGCCTAGTTTTTCTGATTGATTAGGCTTACCACTACTTTAACCATCATATCTTTCTCTGCCGGATTGCTTTCGGCAATCATCAATGTAAGTGCTACAAGGGCATTGTCCGCCAGACGCTTCGAACCATCCGGTTTATACAGCATTTGATTCCTTTCCAGAAACCACACAAAAATCATAGCAGCAATTCGCTTGTTACCATCTGAGAACGAATGATTTTTGACGATAAAATAGAGTAAATGCGCAGCTTTCTCCTCCACGCTCGGATAAAGCTCAACACTGTCGAATGTCTGGTATATCGTCATGATCGAACTTTTAAACGAATCGTCCTTCTCATTGCCAAAAAGTATGTGCGAGCCAAATTTGCTTCCCAGCGTACGGATCGCCGCAATTGCTTCTTCGTAGGTAATGGTGAAGACATGTCTCTCTGAAATAGCTTCGACCGTTAACGCCTGATGGTCATATCTATCGAGTATATCCAGTGCATAAGCGAAATCGGTAACTACCTGAATCAGCCCAGTTGCCTCATCGGCAGTTAATTCCTGAGCCTGTATCACATTGGCAAGCAAGCCGACAGTTCTCCGTAGGTCTTGCAACTGTCCGAGTTTCAGTTTTTCCTGAACTGCAAAGCCTTTGATCAGATACTCTTTTAAAACCTTGTTAGCCCAGATTCTGAATTGGGTACCACGTTTTGACTTTACCCGATAACCGACGGAGATGATGGTGTCGAGGCTATAAAAGCTCGTCGGTTTATCTGAAAAAGCAATGTGCATTTTTTGCACATTGCTTTCTTCATCAAGTTCGCCTTCTCCAAATGCATTGGAAATGTGTTTAGTAATTACTGATCTTTCTTTCCCAAACAACTCCGCCATCTGTGCCTGGGTCAGCCAGACAGTATCGTTTTGGAGTTGTACCTGAAGAGTCATTTCACCTTCTTCTGATTCATAAAGAAGAATTTCGCCGTGGCGGCTGGGAGATTGTGTGTCTATCATGGTGTTGTTTGATTAAACTGTTCACCATTGAGACGTCATGATTTAAATAAGGTAACGCGCTTGTAGAAGTGCCCTAAACAAAAACTCTGTAATACCTTCCCACAATTCTGTAACACGCAACCTGGCATCGCTGCCGATATTTGTAAAACAATTCAACATTAGCATTAGGGCGCAGGCCTGGAAATTGACAATCATGGAAACTTTAAAATTTAAAACCAATATCAAATGCGGCGGATGTGTCGCTACTGTTACGCCCTTTTTAAATGGAGATGAAAATGTGGAGAATTGGGCCGTGGACCTCGAAAGTGCCGACCGCGTGCTGAAAGTGGAAACCAGCCATTCTCCCGAGGAAATACAACAACTCATTAAAAAGGCTGGATACGTAGCCGAGAAAATCGCCTGATAATTAGTACATTTGGCCCGGAAGTCATTTAACCGGGCCAGACTTACAGCTTTAAAATCAACTGGTAACAGCTCAAAATGAAAAACAAACTACACCGATCGATCACCATCCTGATGGCTTTCCTTATCCTGCTCAGCAGTACGGGATTTGCTTTCACTGAACATCAGTGCCTGATGATGGGGAGCAAGTCGATGCAGCTTGTTACCGGCAAGAAGAACGAATCCTGCAAACCCAAAGTCGTTGCCTCCTGCTGTGCGAAAAGCGAACAGCTCAAAAAAGCCAAAGGCACTTTTTTCAAGAAAACAGATTGCTGCAAGGAAAGTCAGAAGCTCGAAAAACTGGAAGTCGCGTCGCTGGACAGCCATATTCTTAGCAAACTCCTTAAATCCTTTGCAACCGGCATAACCTGGTCGGTAACCCGGTACCAGTTCATACGGGCGGAATGGACGCTCGCTCCACCCCCACTTTCCGAAGATATATCCTTCTCTTCCCGCTTTCATGGGAGAAGTATGCGCTCTTTCATACAGTCGTTCCTGATTTGATATCATTGATTAACAACCATTTAACCCAGGTTTAGCCCATTACGGGATACCTGGCAATGAATCTTGCTAATCCAATGAATCAGAGCAATCATGAACAAATACCTGCTGGGAGGGATACTCTTGCTGATCGCAACCTCTACTTACGCACAACGTATAACCGGTTCGGTTAATGAACAGGAACCGAAAAGTAATAACCTCAAACCCATTACAGGCGCCAATGTCTATTGGTCGGGGACGACACAAGCTACTGCTACAGACGCTAATGGGAAGTTTAGTATTCCAAGATCGGCCCAATCCGCATTGCTGGTTGTCAGTTTCGTAGGTTTCAGGAATGATACCATCAAAATAGGCCAGGAAAGTGAATTACAGGTCGTTTTGCAAAACGACCAGACACTCGACGAGGTCACCGTGCGGGCTGGCAATACCTCCATCGACCGCCTTTCTCCTCATCAAACCGAAATCATTACAACCCGTGCTTTGGCGAAAGCCGCCTGCTGTAACCTTTCTGAAAGCTTCGAGACCAATGCATCGGTCTCCGTTTCCTATGCCGACGCCGTGACAGGCTCCAAACAGATCCAGATGCTTGGATTGAACGGCACTTATATTCAGACCAATGTCGAAAATATCCCTTCCATTCGCGGGCTCGCAACTACATTCGGCCTCAATTTCGTGCCCGGCACATGGATACAGTCTATCGATGTGGGCAAAGGTGCCGGATCCGTTGTAAATGGCTATGAGTCGATGACGGGGCAGATCAATGTAGAACTTCAAAAACCGGACTCCCCGGAAAAGCTTTACCTGAATACCTATGTCAACAGTTTCGGTCGCGGCGAAGTAAACCTGAACCTGGCGCACCAGCTGAACAAGGAATGGAGCACAGGACTCCTTACCCACGGCAGTACATTGCGAAACAGGGTCGACAAAAATGATGACGGCTTCCTTGATCTGCCACTTTATACACAATACAATGCAATCAATCGCTGGAAATATCAGGGCAACAAATTGATGGCCCAGTTTGGTGTGAAGGCATTGTACGAAGACCGGCTGGGAGGACAAAAGGATTTTCAAAAGGAAATGAAGGGTACGACACAGGCTTACGGTTTCGGTGCCAAAGTGAACCGTTACGAGTTCTTTTCCAAGATTGCACGGCTATTTCCCGAGCAGCCTTATAAAGGTTTAGGATTGATATTAAACGCTTCCATCCACGATTCAAAGTCCTATTTTGGGTTAAATAATTATGATGGACGCCAAAAGACCTTGTATGGTAACCTGATTTACCAATCGATCATCGGCAATACCAATCATTCCTACAAAGCAGGATTGAGTTACCTGCTCGATAATTACGATGAGCGCTACAAGGATCTCCGTCTGACCAGGAACGAGTCGGTCCCTGGTGCATTCTTTGAATATACTTACAATCACCTCGATAAATTCGTGATGGTCGCCGGTGGCAGAGTGGATTTCCATAACTTATATGGTACCCAATGGACGCCTCGCTTGCATTTGAAATATAATATTACCGACGAAACCACATTGCGTGCGTCAGCAGGACGCGGTTTCCGGGTCGCCAACCCGCTTGCTGAATATTATGGCAACCTTGTCAGTTCTCGGAGTGTCACTTTTCGTGAAAGTATCCGTCCGGAGGTATCCTGGAATTACGGGGCCAGCTTGACCCAGGAATTCAAAATCGGCGATTTGAGCGGCAATTTCATCATGGATTTTTACCGGACCAATTTTGAAAACCAGTTGGTAGCCGATCTGGAAGATCCCCGGTACATTCGGTTTTACAATCTGGAAGGCAGGGCTTATGCAAACAGTTTTCAGGTGGAAGCGAACCTGACGCCGATCAAACGTTTCGATTTGAAACTGGCTTACCGCCTTTTTGATGTAAAACAAACAATCCGGAATGTATATGACGAGAACACACTGCAACCCAGAATGATGGTAAGTCGCGATCGTGTGCTGTTCAATGCAGGTTATGCGCTGCCTTATGACAAATGGAAATTCGATGCAACTGTGCAATGGAATGGCAAACGCCGCATCCCGTACATGGGCCATATCCCGGACCATCACGTGCCGACCAACCTGACTTCGACGATGTCGCCTTCTTTTTATAATCTCAATGCGCAGATCACACGTACATTCCCGAAATGGGATGTGTACCTTGGCGGTGAGAACCTGACCGGTTTCCGTCAGAAAAACCCGATCATGGGTGCAAGCGAGCCATTTGGCCAGCATTTCGATGCTGGTATGGCCTGGGGGCCGGTTGTAGGCCGAATGATTTACGCGGGAATGCGTTATAAGATTACGCGATAAAGGGAGGAAAGGAGAAGGGGACTAGGGAGGAATGGAGAAGGGATGAGGGGAAAAGGATTTTGGGAGCTTAGACTATTATTTCTATGAAATTATATATTAAAAATATGGTGTGTGACCGCTGCAAGCGGGTGGTTCGCGAAGAACTGATGCAATTGGGTATCGACCTCACTTTTATTGAATTGGGTGAAGTCGAAACGGTTGCGGAAGTGGATGCCGATAAACTGAAAGAGGTCAAAACCGTTCTGGAAGCGAATGGGTTTGAACTGCTCGACGATCGCCGTCTGGCCCTGGTCGAGCATATTAAGACTTTGGTGATCGACGAAGTGCAAAATCTGAAAGGCCATAAACCCGCACAACAGAACTTTTCAGACTATTTGTCCGAGAAAATCGGCTATGAATATTCTTACCTGAGCAATCTGTTTTCTTCGGAAACCGGCCAGACGATCGAGCAGTATATTATTGCCCAGAAAGTGGAGAAAGTAAAGGAATGGCTCTCCTACAATGAACTGACTTTGAGCGAAATAGCATGGCGACTTTCTTACAGCAGTACCGCTCATTTGAGTAACCAGTTTAAAAAAGTAACCGGCATTACTCCCGGCGAGTTTAAAAAAAGCGCTCAGCAAAGAACCGCGCTGGATCAGGTAGGGACCGGCAATTGATCAAATTTATCAAAAACAATCATTCATAATGCATTTATCAAAACCTTGGATTTCTATGAACAAAGTCATTTTTGTAGCGGTATTATTCCTTTCAGCAGCCTGTGCAGGAAACAGTGAAAAATCTGAAAAACAGGCAGCCGGAACTGATGTCCATGCAGCAAGTGAGAAAAAATACGCCTGTCCGATGCAATGCGAAGGCGATAAAACCTACGCGGAAGCTGGCAAATGCCCGGTTTGCAAAATGGATTTGCAGGAAGTGGCTATGGCTGAAATCGATTCTACTCACAAACATTGATCATCGAATATTAAAATTGAAATAATTATGAAAACGACCATTCTTTCCATTCTTACAGCCTTGTTTTTAGGCATGAATATTGCCATTGCCGACGGCGACAAAGAGATCAAAATCAAGACTTCCGCCATTTGTGAAATGTGCAAAGCGCGTATTGAGCGAAACCTGGGCCTTTCCAAAGGTGTAAAGGAGTCGAACCTGGATCTTTCGAACAAGGTGGTAACGGTAAAATATAACCCGAACAAAACCACTCCAGAAGCGATTAAGGCTACGATTATCAACACCGGCTATGATGCCGACGAAGTTACTGCCAACCAAAAAGCACACGATAAACTGCCAAGCTGCTGCCGCAAAACGGCCGCCGCCCATTGATCACCAAATCACTTCATTATGCTTCTCAACAAACTGATATTCATGACAGTCGCCGGAATGGGGGCTGTCATCTCCCCCGCATTGGCGCAGCACGAACATCACCAGGAGCCTGCCAAAGACACAGTTTCGCATGAAATGCACGATATGAAGGGCATGGATCATAAGAAAATGGACCATACCGAACACGGTAGTTCGCCTATGACCCATAGCTTTTCATTGAGCTTGCCTATGACCCGGAATGGCTCCGGCACAGGCTGGCAGCCGGATGCTACGCCCATGTACGCTTACATGAAGCATGGCAACAAATGGAATTACATGCTGCACGGAAGCATTTTCCTGCGCTATACTGGTCAGAACTTCAATAACAGCGGTAAAAAGGGAGCTGATTCGAAGTTCAGCGTACCCAACTGGTTCATGGGAATGGCACAACGGCAAGTAGGCAAAAACGGCCTGCTCAACGTCCGTGCAATGGTTTCGCTTGACCGGGTATTTGACGGAGGCGCAGGTTATCCGCTTCTGTTTCAGTCCGGTGAAAGCTGGAAAGGGGAGCCGTTGATCGACCGCCAACACCCACACGACCTCATTTCCGAACTATCTGTCGCCTACACGCAACGCCTGAGCGACAAAGTTGACCTGACTATTTATGCTGGCTATCCTGGTGAACCTGCATTGGGCCCCACCGCTTTTATGCACCGGATGTCGGCATTCAACAACCCTGACGCCGTGCTCGGGCATCATTGGCAGGACGCTACCCACATTACATTTGGTGTCGTCACGGCAGGTATCCGTTATGGTAAATTTAAACTGGAAGGTTCATCGTTCACTGGCCGCGAACCGGATGAAAACCGCTTCGATTTCGACAAACCGCGCTTCAATTCGTACAGCTACAGGCTGCTGTTCAACCCTTCCGCTAATTGGGCATTGCAGGTTTCCAGAGGTTTTATCAAGAGCCCCGAACCTTCGGACCCCGATGAAGATGTGGACCGTACGACGGCTTCGGTGCAGCATTCAGGCAGTTTGAGCGGTGAAAATAATTGGATCTCCTCGACTATTGTCTGGGGATTGAATGACGCCGGCGATCATCATAAAGAGAACTCGGTGTTGGCCGAAACCAATGTACAGCTTAACAAATGGGGCCTGTATGGCCGGTATGAATGGGTCCAGAAAAGTGTACACGAGCTGGGGCTTATTTCCCTCGGAGAGTTGGGCAAGGAGCAATTTCCTGTTTCAATGTTTTCCATCGGATTGAACCGGCAGATCGCGTCTTTTGGCAGCACCATTTTACAGGCGGGCGGTCAGTTAAGTCTTTACAAGATCGATCGGATGCTGGAAGCCAGTTATGGTAAAACACCGCTTTCAGGACAGGTTTACCTGCGCATTACCCCAGGACTCATGCGAATGTAAGCAAGCTTTTTTCGTAGTTTTGCCCCTCATTCTAAAAAATAACCCAGTGGCCTGGTACCATACTTATTTCAAAGGACTCCCGCAAATTGCCTGGAAACTGCATCAGGACGAAGAATACACCGATTATGAGATCGATTTTTTGCGGGATGTGCTGGAAATAAAAGCAGGCGATCAAGTCCTGGATGTGCTCGCAGGCTACGGACGCCACGCATTGCCACTGGCCGAGCAAGGGGCCTCTTTAACCTGCATTGATATTTCGAAAGAATATTGTGACGAGCTAAAACAAGTCGCCAAACGCGAAAAATTGTCGGTGAATGTGATTTGCGCGGACGTCCTGGAATATGCATTGCCGGATAAAACATTCGATGCCGCTTATTGCTTCGGTAACAGTTTCAGTTTTTTCCCAAGAGCCGAAATGCAACAGTTCATTCACCAACTTGCCCGCACATTAAAACCGGGTGCACCCATTGCAATCCACACGGAGAACCTGGCCGAAAGCATCCTGCCCAACTTCCAGACGCGCAACTGGATGCCCGTGAAAGACGATATCGTTTATCTTGCAGAAAATGAATACCGTGCCGAAGGCGGCTATATTGAGGCGGAACAGACGTTCATTTCCGGCTCCGACCGCGTGACTCATCAGGTTCGGCAGCATATCTACACGCTGGGCGAAATCACACATATGTTTGAGTTAGCGGGCCTGAATGTCGTGGCTACTTTTGGCAATCTGGAGGCTGATCCTTTTATGCTGGGTGATGAACAGCTTTATCTGATCGCACGCAAACCTTGATTAATGCGGGAATTTGGACCGCAGCAAACCGTAAGTCCAGGTACCGGCAATTGCGCTGAGCAATGTCACGGCGACAGCCAGAAACCCGCCGCCGATCTGGGCAAAAAGTGGTCCCGGACATGCTCCGGTAATGGCCCAGCCAATGCCAAAAAGTAGCCCGCCGTAAATCTGACCTTTATCGAAAACCTTGTCCGCAATGTACACTTCTTCACCGGACAACGTCTTAATATGCCGTTTTTTGATCAGCCAGATCGATATTAAGCCTACGGCAACGGCCGAGCCAATCACGCCGTACATGTGAAAAGAATCCAGCCGGAACATTTCCTGAATCCTGAACCAGGATACGATTTCAGCTTTGACAAACACAATACCAAAGATTACCCCTACAAAAAGGTATTTCAGTTTGCCGACGAAGCCTTCATTGCCCCGCTGCTCATTAGCACCGTCATGGCCATCTATCCGAATGAGATCCGCCTCCTCCTGACCGGGGTATCCGGTATTTTTAGTTACTTTTTCCATTGTTGAGTATATTTTAGATCGAATCAGAATTGCATTATCTGACCAATTCAAACAAAAGAGGGAACAGTAAATGTGTGCACGCAAAGCCTCCGATCATAAAACTAACCGTCGCGACCAGTGAAGGCCATTGCAGGTTAGCAAGCCCCATAATAGCATGCCCGGAAGTGCAACCACCCGCGTAACGCGTCCCGAATCCGACGAGAAAACCGCCCAAAACGAAAAATATCAAGCCTTTCAAAGTGAATACATTGGAAAGGGAGAAGATATCAGAGGGCATCAACCCAGAAAAATCAGTGACACCCAATGAAGCCAGCGTTTCTCTGGTATCTTGCGAAATAACGATCTGGTCAGGATTCCCCAAAAGGAAACTGCCTATAAATCCGCCCAATGCGATTCCGGCAACAAAAAACAGGTTCCACGCTTCTTTCCGCCAGTCGTATTTAAAAAAAGAAATATTAGCCGGAATAACCGCAGCGCAGATATGACGCAATGAAGACGATATTCCAAATGATTTATTCCCCAATAAAAGCAAAATCGGAACAGTAAGTCCGATCAGCGGCCCGGCCACATACCACGGCCAGGGGTGTTTGAGTGTTTCCAGGATTTCCATGTTACTTCAATATTTAGCATATCGAACTTGTATGCTATTTAATTAAAAAATATTCAGAGATTATTAGGGTTAACCAAGACCAAATTTGGAATTCCGACGAAATCGGTCTCATTGTCGGTCAGCAATATAAGCCCATTAACAATTGCTGTTGCTGCGATGATGGCATCGGGCGTCCTGATTTTCCGTTGCCGCCTCAAATTCACACAAGCATTAACGACTTCATCCGTCAAAGGAAATATTAAACTATCATCCACAAAGCCCCTGATTTGAGCATCGAAGCTACTTTTCCAAGATAACAGCTCGATTTGGGTAATAACTGAAAGTTGCGAACGATCATCCAAAACTGCACTTATAAGACGCTCACCTTCTTCGGGCAATAGTCCAGACATGTATTTGGAAACGATGTTGGTATCAATCAAATGCTGCCCCATTCGTTACGAGCGTTTGTTACATGATTTAAAAGATCCTCTCCGGCTTCTTTGGGCAAAATGCCTTTATATTTTTCAGATAGCTTCCTTTTTTCGGGGCCTTTTTCACTGTGCAACCGAATTATGTCTAGAGCTTCCAAATCCCGTAGCAATTGTAGTGCATTTTTGTGCGTCAGCTCAACCACCAGCGTTTCCATAAACAGACAAATTGATTTCCTCCAAAATACAAACATTCAACTAAATTATCACGCTTCCGTCAAAACCGGCACGTTGGTTTTGGCTACGGCGCCATAGCCGCCATCGATATTCACGACATCGTCGACACCTCTGGATTTGAGGATCGATGCGGCGATCATGGAACGATAACCACCAGCGCAATGGATATACAGTTTTTCGTTCTTCGGAAATTCAGCCATCAGATCATTGATATAATCCAACGGCAGATTCTTGGCACCTTTAATATGCCCGGCAGCAAACTCATCGGGTTTCCTGACATCAACTATTTCCATTTCCCCCGACCCGAAACGTTCGGCAAATTCACCCGCAGAAACAGAATCTACCACATCAACCTCCTTGCCTGACGCTTTCCAAACGTCAAATCCACCGTTCAAATATCCAATCGTATAATCATAACCTACCCGCGCCAGCCGTGTTACCACTTCTTCTTCCTTACCCGGTTCGGTGATGATCAGCAATTTTTGTTTAAGATCGGGGATCAATGCACCTACCCACGGCGCAAAGCTGCCTTCAATGCCTATATTGATAGAATTGGGCACAAAACCTTTGGCAAAATCATCAGGCCTTCTGGTATCAAGGATTAATGCGCCCGTATCGTTCGCCCTGGCCTCAAATGCTTCGGGCGACAATGGCTGCGCTCCGCGTTCCAGCACGTCGTCTATACTTTCGTAACCATCACGGTTCATTCTCACATTCTCAGGAAAATATTGAGGAGGCTCCGGCAAACCGGCCGTCACTTCCTTTATAAACTCCTCTTTCGTCATATCCGCCCGCAATGCATAGTTGAACCGCTTTTGGTTACCCAAACTGTCGGACGTTTCCTTACTCATATTCTTACCACAAGCCGACCCGGCGCCATGTGCAGGATAGACAGTGACATCGTCCGGCAATGGCATCACTTTGTTACGAAGACTGTCGAAAAGCATTCCGGCAAGATCTTCCATCGTTACATCTCCTTTTTGCGCAAGATCCGGCCTGCCAACATCACCGATAAATAGCGTATCACCGCTGAACAATGCGACTAACTTTCCATTCCTGTCCGATAGTAAGTAACAGGTGGATTCCATGGTATGTCCGGGTGTGTGCAATGCTTTGATTTTCACATCGCCCAGTTCAAATTCCTCGCCGTCCTTTGCTATGTGCGCTTTAAAACCGGTTTGCGCACCGGGGCCATATATGATTTCCGCACCGGTTTTTTCGGCAAGGTCTATATGCCCCGAAACGAAATCCGCATGAAAATGAGTTTCAAACACATACTTGATCCTGGCCTCAATCTTCTCTGCTTTTTGGATATACGGCATCACCTCCCTCAAAGGGTCGATCACGGCCGCTTCACCATTTGAAACAATAAAATAAGCACCCTGAGCCAGGCAGCCGGTATATATCTGTTCTATTTTCATGCGGATATAGCAAAATGTTGTTCCCAAATAACCAATGCAGCGACGTTTTCGTTTCGCCAGGAAAAGATCAAAAATCGTCAAGACAGCCAGATTTCACCAATATGACGAAACCTGACCATACCTGACCATACCTGACTACACTTGACCATACCTAGCTACTCCTGACAAAAACAACACGTAACTTACCTGACCCTCAAAACAATCAGGCAATAGCGCACCAGGGCCAGAAAACCCCTGACCAACTCCAATATTAAATGACTTCCCCTTATAATTCCCGGCATATCAGACTTTTACGACCTTCCATCCCCCAAGACGGAACCGCCATATACCGAGCATAGCCAGTATGGATTCCGCAATGGGTACCGACGCAAAAACACCTACCGGGCCGAGTTCAAGGATAACGGCCAGTACATACGCAACAGGAATTTCAATCGCCCAGAATGCGATCAGGTTCAGCACGGTCGGGGTTTTGGTATCTCCCGCCCCATTCAGCGACTGGATCACCACCATTCCGTAGGCATAAAACCCATAACCCATGCACAGCACACGCAGCGCCATTTTACCAGTTTCGACGACATCAGTATGCGTACTAAACAGACTAATGATGTTGCCGGCAAAAATGAACATGAACACTGACAGTCCCAATAAAAATATCAGGTTATAAGATGCACATTTCCAGACCGATGCCTCTGCTCGCTCGGGTTTACCAGCTCCCAGGTTCTGCCCGACTAATGTTGCTGCAGCATTCGCTAACCCCCACGCAGGCAGGAGCGTAAACATGATCACGCGGATGGCGATCGTGTACCCGGCGACTACGTCACTGCCAAATTCCGACAGAATACGGGTGAGGAATATCCAACTTGCCGATCCGATCAAAAACTGGACGGTTCCGCCCGTGGCTACTTTTACAATGGTCGTAATCGTCTCCATATCAGGTCGGAGGTCCTGCCACAATAACCCCAGCGCTCGTTTGCCTTTTGCAAGTGAATACAACTGATATGCGACGCCGATCGACCGACCCGTAGCCGTTGCCAACGCTGCACCAGTTACACCAAGTTCCGGAAATGGCCCAATACCGAAAATAAGGATCGGCCCGAGCAGCATATTGAAACCATTGGCAATAATAAGTGAACGCATGGCCGTTGCAGCCGCACCGGCACCTCGCAAAGCACCACTCAGCGAATAGAGCAAAACCACCACAGGGGCGCTCAGAAACTGGATCCTGGCAAAATTAGTCCCGGTTTCGATGACTTTATGATCTGCACCCATCATTCGCAGAATGTTCCCCGCCAGCAAAAAGCCGACGACTGCAATCACAGAAGAAATAGCTAGCGAGATAAATATGACCTGCCCTACCGCGTGGCGCGCCTGTGCGAGGTTGCCCTCACCTGTACGTCGTGCAATGGTGGCCGTAGCGGCGGTACTCAAACCGATTGCCACAGAATACACCAGCGTAATGACCGATTCCGTCAGCCCGACGGTCGCAACGGCCTCAGTACTGACTTTTGAAACGAAAAAAATATCGACAACCGCGAACAGCGACTCCATCACCATTTCGAGGATCATGGGGACGGATAGTAGAAAAATGGCACGGTTGATGCTTCCTTCGGTGAAACTTTCTTCGGAGCCACGAATAGCCTGACGAAGTAGTAGAAACCACTTTTTCATGGATAATAGAAATTTGTGATGAATAAAATAATATAATGTTGCGGCTACGGGAGTCGCAGAAAAAATTGCCTGTAAAAGGCAGGGAAAGACGTGTGGTTAAGAATTAACCGAAGATGAGCACCAACATAGGCTTTGAGAATTTGGGCAAATATACAAAAGTCTATTTTGAATAATCAAGCGAAAAAATGGATTTGTTAAATGGTAAATGTAATTTCACCAATCCGCGCAATGAACTTTTGCATTATCCAAACCGTTGCAATCCTACGCCTTTCTGGCACCCGTGAACGTAATGAGGAGCATTTGCCGGAAAAACACCGAATTAAAACAATAGTGCATGATCGATAAGAAGAAGTTATATTCCACGGCTGCCAAGCCGGAAACCGCCGTACTGGTGGCGGTAAGTACCCAAAAACAAAACGCTGAAAAAACGAAGGAATACCTGGAAGAACTTGCCTTCCTGGCAACGACGCTTGGCGTTGAGACCGTCCAGACTTTTACACAAAACCTCGAACGCGCCGACATCCGGACTTATACAGGAAAAGGCAAGCTGGAAGAGATCCTGATCTATGTCACCGCCAACCCGGTCGACATGATTTTATATGACGATGATCTGACGCCCTCGCAGGTCCGCAACCTCGAAGCTGTTTTCAAGGATATCAAGGTTGTTGACCGGAGTTTGCTCATTCTCTCCATTTTCGCAATGCGTGCGCAAACGGCACAGTCGAAATTGCAGGTTGAGCTGGCGCAATATCAATATATGTACCCGAGATTGACCCGTCTCTGGACGCACTTGAGCCGCCAGTCAGGGGCTGGTGTCGGGATGCGCGGACCGGGTGAAACCGAACTCGAAACTGACCGCCGGATCGTCAAGGACCGCATTGCATTCCTGAAAGAGAAGCTTGAAAAAGTGGATCGCCAGAGTGTAACGCGCCGCAAGGAGCGGGATAGGCTGGTGCGAGTTGCCATTGTAGGTTATACCAACGTCGGAAAATCCACCTTAATGCGCAGCCTCTCCAAGGCCGACGTTTTCGCAGAAAACAAGCTGTTCGCGACCGTCGATTCGACAGTCCGGAAAGTGAATATGGAGAACATTCCTTTCCTGCTGACCGACACCGTCGGATTTATTCGGAAACTTCCTACAACGCTGATCGAGTCGTTTAAATCGACATTGGACGAGGTTCGTGAGGCTGATATCCTGCTACACGTCGTCGATATCTCGCATCCTTCGTTCGAAGAGCATCTGGATGTTGTGAATAAAACGTTGGAAGAGATCGGGGCAGCCAACAAGCCTTCGATATTGGTATTCAACAAGATAGACCTTTACAATCCGGCTTTCAACCACGAAGAACCCGAAGAAGAGCAGCTCCCACAAGAGAATGTGCTGGAACAATTAAAGCGAAGCTACATTGCCGACAAAGCGGACCATGTGGTCTTTATTTCAGCCGAGAAAAAGGAAAATATCGAAGAACTACGCAATGTCCTGTTCGCGCAGGTGAAGGAAAAGCACTTTTCCATTTACCCTAACTGGCTGGATTTGGGATACACTGCGGTGCAAACAGAAGAATAAAATCATTTGTAATTCAAATGATTTTTTCACAGTTTTGCACCCCAATTCGACTGCGTAGTTCAACGGATAGAATAGGAGTTTCCTAAACTCTAGATATGGGTTCGATTCCCGTCGCGGTCACGAAAGCCAGGCTTATGTCTGGCTTTTTTGTGTTTTCGGGCCTCCCCCCTACTCCGACCAAACCGCCAACTCATTACCATCCGGATCAGCAAACTGAAACCGCCGGCCACCGGGGAATTCGAAGATATCCTGGACGATAGTGCCACCAGCCTTTAAAACCTTGTCCCTGGTTGCTTCGAGGTTTTCTGAATACAGTATCACTAAAATGCTTCCTTTAACCGGCATTCCGGAAGTGAAACCGCCATCCACATAATCACCTCCAAAGGCGCTGTAATGGGGCCCGTAGTCTGTAAAGACCCATCCAAAGCTTTCGGAATAAAACTTTTTAATGCGCGCGATATCGCTTGAAAGAAATTCGATATACTGGATTTGCTCGTGTTTGAGCCGCTGGTTTGGCGTTGGTTGGTCCATCATGTAGTTTGTTTAGATATGTAAAGATAAAAGACCACAATCTCTCCCTAAAAACAAAGCCAGTATCCTTTCACATTCGCCGACTTATTAGGACGCTTCATTTATTTCAAACCACAAGCCCCTAAGCCCGTGAAAATAACTTCCTTACTTTTCCTATTTGTCTCATGCAGCGCCGCATTGGCTCAGCAGCAGGCCGCCAATCGCCCGACGGTTGTAGCTGGCTTTCCGGTCAATTACAATGACGACTCGGTAGGGAGCTACACCTTGCCGGATCTTCTGAAGTGCGCCGATGGCCAGCCGGTCACGACGAGTAAGGTATGGACGGAAAAACGACGACCTGAACTGCTCAGGCTTTTTGAAGAAATTCAGTTTGGCAAAATGCCACCGGCGCCGAAAAAGGTGCAATTCCATGTTTTTGACAAAGGAACACCTGCATTCAATGGAAAGGCGGTCCGGAAACAGGTGCGGGTGTACCTGGCCAAGGATACTTCCAATCATCAAATGAACCTGGCGGTGTATCTGCCCGCAAATGCAAAAAAGCCGGTTCCCCTTTTGCTAAATATCTCTTTTGTGGCCTATAATCAGATTATCGACGATCCGGGGTTGCTGATCGGTGAAGTATGGAACAAGGAAGGCAAAAAGGTGAAAGCGGACAAGCCGACTGCTTTCGGCAAAATGAATGTGGAGCAGTTCCTTGATGCGGGTATCGGCTTCGCTACGGTATATTACGGGGATATTGAGCCTGATTTCAAAGACGGGATCAACCACGGGATTCGGAAAGAATATCTCAAACCCGGTCAGACAACGCCCGCAGCCGATGAATGGGGTGCTATTTCGGCCTGGGCGTGGGGACTGAGCCGGGCTCTGGACTATTTCGAAACAGATAAGCAGATCGACAGCAAACGGGTTGCATTACAGGGCGCGTCACGTCTCGGCAAAACAGTCCTGTGGGCGGGCGCACATGATCCGAGATTCAAAGTAGTGGTCGCGAGTATTTCGGGCGAGGGCGGCGCTGCTCTGAGTCGCCGCAACTACGGGGAGACAATCCGGCATATCTCCGATCCGAGCCGTTATCTCTACCAGTTCGCGCCCAATTACCATAACTACGCCGACAAAGTGGACACCATGCCGATCGACGCACATATGCTAGTCGCGTTAATGGCTCCGCGACCATTGTTACTCCAAACTGGCAGCACAGATTATTGGTCAGATCCGAAAGGCGAGTTCCTTTCAGCCGTTGCCGCTGCGCCGGTATACAAGTTGTTCAACGAAACCGCGCCTACGACCAACGTCATGCCTGCCGCTGGTGACACTTCCTTGCTAATGAACCATCTGGGCTATTATATGCACGACGGTGGGCACACGGTACTGCCCGCAGACTGGACGCATATCATCGCTTACCTTCAAAAGTATCTCTAGTCAACGCACAATCCCAGTAAAGTACCATCATCGCAATTAATGCAAACGTTTGCATTAATTGCAGTTTGCACTTTGATATTTCGACAAAAAACACCTTAATTTGAGTATTATTAGATATTTAATATATATTAAAATATTTTAATATAATTTTTATCATCAAATTAAATTGTCGGAAATGTCGAATAACAACAATCGTATAAAAGTGGCCATACTGGGCGTTGGAAACTGCGCGAGTTCACTGGTTCAGGGCGTGGAATATTACACCCGCTTTAATGACAAAACTTCCGGGCTGATGGCGGACGAGATCGGCGGGTACCGGGCTGAAAACATTGAATTCGTATGCGGCTTCGATGTCGATGAACGCAAAATAGGCCTGCCTATTAAGGATGCTATTTTCGCACGGCCGAACTGCGCAATCGTATTGTACTCGGATATCCAAACAGAGGCGCCGGTGTACCGTTCGCCGGTAATTGACGGAGTGTCGCCGCAAATGCTAGCCTATCCTGCCGAAAATCGCTTTGTAGTCAAAGATGAATTGAAGCCTACCGATCTTTTAGCCGATCGCAAAGCTTATGACCAAACACTCGTTGCTGCATTGCGTGCAGAAATCATCGGCCATTTAAGGCATCATGAAGTAGAAGTTCTTGTCAATTATCTGCCGGTCGGTTCTCAATTGGCTACGGAATTTTATGCCGAGATCTGCCTGGAACTGGGTATTTCGCTTGTGAACTGCATTCCCGTGTTCATTGCGTCGGACCCGACCTGGGAACAGAAATTTATCGAAGCGGGCATTCCGATCATCGGTGACGACATGCGTAGCCAGTTCGGCGCCAGTATCCTTTCGCAAATGTTACAGGAACTGGCTTTCGAGCGCGGGCATCATGTAAAAGCACACATCCAACGCAATGTCGGCGGCAATACCGACTTCCTGAATATGGAGGACAAAAACCGTTTGAAATCCAAAAAGATATCCAAAGAGAATGTCATCAGGGCGCAGAACGATATCAGAGGGATCAGCACGGAAGACAGTTTCCTTCACGCCGGCCCTTCGGAATACATTGCATTTTACGGGGATAACAAAGTTGCCAACTTCCGCCTGGAACTGGAAGGTTTTATGGGTTCGCCCGTCACACTCGACGCGCAACTCTCTGTTCAGGATTCCCCAAACTCTGCCGGTGTGGTGATCGACGCGATACGCTATGTATACGTTGCACGCGAAATGGGGCTTGTAGGCGCATTGCGGGGCCCTTCCGCTTCTACACAGAAGACACCTCCACAACAGATGATGTTCAGTGACGCTACCTATGAATGCCACGCATTGGCAAGACGCGAACTGACTGCCTCAACAAGAAAGCAACTGAAGATGGATTTCGCATTGGAAGATAAAATGGACTAAACCGTCTTGCGCGATTTAAAAGACAGAAGACGCCCATTATGAGCGTCTCTGTCTTACCATACCTATCCGTGCCCAGATATGTACACACACACAATCGAGTTGTTGATACGCTCGATTATTTCGTAAGTTGTTTATAGATTGAAATCGCCCAAACCGAGTATTTACCTCGCGATCACTATCCTGTGGTCGCTAACCTGGGTATCTTTGCGGGTAAGCTTAACAACGTATGTTCCGACCGGCAAACTCTTAATATTAATTTGTTTCCCAGGATTTAACGGAGAGCTATATACTTTCGTCCCGTTGATATTGAATATTTCCACTTTATCAATCTGTTTCCAATCGTCAGCTGTTTGTAAACTGAGTAGATCACTTACGGGGTTAGGGAACAATGCATATTGTACTTGTGGGTGAAAGTCTATTTTGTGTATTCGGCTCAATGCGCTGGTGCCATCTTTGTCCACCATTTTCAACCGATAGAGGTTAATGCCATTCAGCGGATTTTCATCGATCGCCTCGTAATGTTCCAGTACTTTGCTTTCACCCTTTGCAGGAACAGTAGTGACTGGCTGCCATTTTTTCCCGTCCGGGCTACGTTGTACTTCAAAATACGCGCTGTTGGATTCTTCCGAAGTGGACCAGGCCAATTGAGCGGTGCCTCCTTCCTTTCTTACATCAAAGTTCACCAGTTTTACAGGAAGGGGGAGGTTGCTGGTCCCATCAATCGGTCTTCTCGGCGTGGTTCCGTCAAGGTTGGTCCAGAATGCACCGCTGGTCAATCCATTGTAAGGGCGTATAGTGACGGTATTGCTAGCAAGAACCGGACCTGAGAAGGTTAATGTGCCGGTTCCAAATAAAGCCCCTCCTATCTCCGGAATTTCCTGCTCATTTATACGAAACATGTTCACGCTAAATGCCTTGGTTCCGGGAGGCGGCCCCCCAGGTGGATTAGGTGCACTAGTTGAAATTGCCCCATCCGAAACAAAGGTATGATCAAGTGAAAGCGTCGTTGACTGGATGCTAACACCGGCAGGAACCTGGATATCCGAACGCAGATTCATGAATTGCCAGTTACTGGCATTTATATCAGTTACGTCATAACCTGCTCCCCGCAAAGCGCGTATTTCAAACGTGTAAACCGTCTTATCCGCATTCAAAAAACCATTCTCGTAAATGACTTGAATTACTGTTTGCGCATGCGCTGTCCGAACGAGAGCCACCGCTAACCATATTAAAGTCAACATTCTTTTAAAAGTCCTAATCATACTTTCGTGTGTTTAATAGTTGATAATTATCGAATAGTAACCCGCATTGAAACTGTTGTTGAAGATCGTTCCGTCTACACCCTCGACAGAGCCATCAAGATTGTAATCAGCCTTTTCATAGACATCAAAAACACCCTGCTTAAAAGTTTGCCTGAACGGTGTCCCATCCGCTCCATCCACAGCGTAATCTGGAGTGCCATTGATCCCGCCACTGATATCCCCGGCTATCATGCACCATACTCCGTTCACCAGTTTCATTTGGGTCGGGCCAGTGCCGTCGTTAAAGGCTTGCGATAAGGCAGTTGTAAAATCATAGCTCATAAGACCTCCGCCAAGAATATCAATCGGATTGCTCATGACTGGCAAATGGTTCCGGTGTTTTACAACGATACGGACAGGTTCAGACTGAACATTAAAAATGGGAGTTAAACCATTTATGTCTACCACCATACCATCTGGCCTAAGCAGCAAACTCTTAGACTGATAGATCACTTCCGGGGAACCAGAACTCCTGATTTCTATTTTAATCCAGTCCACCGTCGAAACCGCTGATTCTGTATTAATGCTAGGGTAAACGACTCCCGTACCATAAGGATCTGACGATGGCAGCAAACTCGCATTCTGTAGCTCGTGGTTCATTAGCCCTTCTGGCGTTATTTCACAGGCTCCCTGGAGAGAAACCTTAATGGCTAATTGCACGCCTTCACCAGTAACCACGACCGAGGCTGTCGACGAATTAGTATTGTAACATCCGTTTACGGTATCATGAGCAAACGCGTAGTAAGTACCCGCGGGCACATGAGCGGGATCGCTAACAGGAACTCCTGAATGATTAGGGTTTGTAAACCATTCCAAAACTACGCCGTTGTCAAACACGTACTCCGAAGGAACAACTGTTGCCAAGTCGAATGTCTGCGCAGGAGAGACGATTTGTACGCTATTATCAAGAAGTACAATTTGATTTAAAGGATCATTCGGATCGTTACAACACATGGTTGCTCCGACCACTGAGAAAAACGCATCTGACGTTGCTTTATCTGTAGAATAACAACCATTTACGCTATCATAATAAAAGGCATAGTAATTCCCAATCGGCGCCTGACTTGGGTTCTCTAATGGTAATCCTTCATGTTTGTCATTATCAAACCATCTTACCTTATAGGGTGACTGATTCAGTTGAGCCGTTAAGTCATAAGTGCTTTTTTTGACACAATCAACTGTCCCGACATGGGCTTTTAATGAAACTTGTGTTTCTACATATTTATAGGTCATTTCAGCCGTAGAAGAATTGGTATTATAACAATCCCAGTGCTCGTAAAATGCAAAGTAATGAGCCGCACCTGGCAGTTTTGCAGAAGCAGAAGCAACAGACATGACACTATTTGCGGTCGACGTAAAATCCCAAACTGGCGTGCAGCCCAAAGGGGTTGTACTTTTAATTGCATCATAGAGATTCATTTTGGCACAAGGAAATGGGGTCTCATACACTGCCCTGTACAATTGCACTTGGGCCGGGGGCACGATACAATCGAAAGGCCGATCAGCAATATCAAAATTCGCATATCCCAATTGGTTTCCCACACTGGTTCCGGAAAGAGAAAAGACATAGGTTTGGGCGGTTGCCGTAAATGTGACCGACTCGGCGATCCATTTGTTAGTATTCACACCAGCGGAAAAAGTCGTCGTTTTTGAGGCGATTAATGCGGGAAAATCCCCTTCCGTTGTTACCTGCAAGGTTGCAGAAGCCGCGTAGTTGGACGCTAAAGTTCTTGAGGCGAGTACGTGATATCTAAATGTATATTGAACTCCGAGAGTAAACCCGGTGAAGATTGTCTTAATTTTATCCTTTTTAAAATCAACAATCCCCAGCGTTACGAAAGTATTACCGTTATTATCATGATCGTTGCCAACTTTTGCAGCTAGTTTCGTGGGAGTTTTAGGCATTGGCGTCCCCAACGGATCATACCATGGTGTTTGCGGATCACCTCCTACGCCTGCGTCTGTTGAAATTGAAGGACTCCCACTGACAATTGTGTACAATGGAGGGGCGCAACTCACACAAGGCTGCGATGCATACGTTTCGGGAAAGTTTTGAGCCTGCGCATAGTTTGTAGCAAACAATAACGCAGTGAATGACAGTAACGTTAATTTTTTCATAAATAAGCGCGTTAATTGATTAAACCGAAATTACCCGCACTGCGTCAAGGAGTAAGTTTTTTCGTAGTGTGCGATGCCACATATGATTATTTGATTCTTTATTAATTCTCCCCTTTCGTTTCTTCATCTCTGTTGCTGTTTGATGCGAGACTTGATCATTTTTTGCCGCCGTGAATATGATTCATCCTGTGACCCGGAAGCGAATCCAATGAGCAGACGGCTGAAGAAATGAACGAACGGTTGAAGAATCGCCCTGATCGATTGATTAATAGATGATTCTACTTTACTGTTTTCGGAATTCCGGTTAGGATCAAATGCATAGCAGAAAAGGCCGCGCACCTATGTGAACGGCCTTTCGTTAGCTGTACTACCTATAAATTTAGTTTAATAGACCTGCCGGGGTTACTTATCCGCAATGAGCACTTTCACACCGCGGTCTTCGAGGGATTTCACCGTTTCAGCAGGCACGTCTGCATCCGTGATAATGTATTGCACCTGGTCCAAATCGCATATTTTTCCAATCCCACGCTTCCCAAATTTCGTATGATCGGCGAGTACGGCCACGCTCTGAGCTGTGCTGATCATTTTCTGGTTTAAGCCCGCCTCCGTGAGATTACTGATCGAAAGGCCAAAATCAAAGTCGATGCCATCCACGCCGATGAACAGGATTCCGCAAGAGATATTTTCAAGAATATATTCTGCATAGGAACCCGCCACCGACGATGAATTCTGCCGAATAAGGCCGCCAAGCTGCAAAACCTCCACATTAGGCCGATTACTTAGTTCAAGCGTCACCTTCACTGCCGGCGTGATCACGGTAATTTGTTTGGAAGGATGTAAACACCGGGCAAGCTCAAAAACCGTTGTTCCGGAGCCGATCATAATCGAATCGGTATCGCGGATCAGCGTCAATGCAGTCCTGGCAATGCTCTGCTTTTCCTCGGAATTGATAAATTCCTTCTCGTTGATAGGACGCTCCACCGCATACGGGTTGTTGAGCGAACCGCCGCCGTGGGTCCTGAAAAGCAGGTTTTTATCTTCAAGAAGTTTCAGGTCCTTCCGGATCGTCACCCCAGACACCTGCATTTGGTCCGAAAGCTGGACGATGCTCACCGTACCCGTCTTTTTTAGCTCCTGTAAAATAAACTGATGTCTTTCTGTGATAGTCATTTCAATACACTTTGAAAGCAAGTATAACAATAGTTTCGGGGAATCAGAAATGCGGCCAGAAGAATGCTGCTTTCAAAATCGGCCTGTTTTTGGTTTTATACAAAAATACAATCGCAATAATGGCCTATCGTCCTTTCAATGTGGCCTGACAGCGTATTATCATATTATTAAATCTCGCCGCCGCGTGTTTCAAAAACTTTAATAAACTTTAATTTTGTTTAAATAATTTAATTTCGCTTTGTTTGCATGGCCATTTAGCCATGATATTTCCTGATTTTTATTTTAATTATACCAAAAACCGGCTTTCCAGGCTCAACAGCACCTCCCCTGTCAGTAAAGTGAAATGAATTTTAACACAACATTATCAAAATGTAAATTTCACATCTACTCACCTGTTATGAAACTCCTGTTCACCCAACTGAGCACCCTGCTTTTCGCTTGCGCTTTACTCCTTGTTCAACAGCAGGCGCGGGCGCAGGCCACCGATGCGTCCATTACAGGCACCGTGAAGGACGCCACCAATAACGAATTGCTTCCCGGGGCCACGATAACGGTCCGGAACGACGCTACCGGTTTTGAAACCCACACCATTACCAATGCAAAAGGCGAATATGTCCTGCACCAGCTACCACTTGGGAAACCCTATTCGGTCAGTGTGTCTTTTGTGGGCCTTCAAACGGTGAAGCAGACCGGCTATTCACTCAATTATGGCGACAAACTCAATATTGATATCGTCCTTTCCGGCATGGAAACCGCATTGAAGGAAGTCGTTATCTCCGAAAAAGGTTTTTCCAAGGAAGTGCAGCAAGCCGGGGCGGCCACGTCCATTACAGCGGCTCAGATCAAGAACCTTCCCAACGAAGGCCGCAACTTCACCCGGCTCAATAACCTGTCACCATTGCAG
Source organism: Dyadobacter sp. MSC1_007 (assembly GCF_023667495.1). GTDB lineage: Bacteria > Bacteroidota > Bacteroidia > Cytophagales > Spirosomataceae > Dyadobacter. Next base: position 179,815 of record NZ_JAMOZL010000005.1, on the reverse strand, counting down.
GGAGGCGACAATTTCAGCTTTGGCGGTCAGCGGGCAACGGGAGCGAACGTAACGATCGACGGGATGAATGCGAAGAACCAGTGGACGAACGGCACTGTCGCGGAAGGCCCTTATGCCATTTCGCTTGAAGCGATCCGCGAATACAAGGTGATTACCAACGATTATGACGTGACTCAGGGCCGTCAATCCGGCGGGGCTATCAGCGCGGTAACCAAAAGCGGCACCAACAAACTGGAAGGGTCGGCCTTTCTCTATTTTAGAAACAATACATTATCAAGCGGTTACGATATTCGAGGCGTTAAGCGCGAACAGGATTTCAATAATTACCAATCGGGTTTCAGTCTCGGTGGGCCGCTCATTAAGGACAAACTTCACTTTTTCATCGCCTATGACCGCCAGGATGCCAGTCAACCGCTGGTGATTGCCGATATCAAGAATGCGGACGACGAACAGCGTTACGGTATCCGCAAGGACACGCTCGACAAGCTGATCCGCATTGCCTCAGAACTCTACGGTTTGAAAGGCAAACAATACGGTCAGTTTCCACGCAAAACAACTACCAATACCGCTTTCATCCGACTCGACTGGCAGATCAACCCAAAACACAAACTAACGTTACGCAGCAATACCACCCGGTATGTGTCGCCTTTCAATGAAGGTGATAACTCCAATATCAATCTCCTCGAATCCTACAACGATTTTAAGGACGTCTCGACCACGGCTATGGCGGCGCTGCGTTCCTCGCTCAATCCGCGGCTTACGAACGAGTTCAAAGTACAATATATGTACTCCTACAAACCCAAGACTCCGCAGAGTTACCTGCCGTTCCAAAACATCCCGCGTGCCATCGTGAACGTAACATCGCCCTTCCCGACGGAGGCCAACCCCAATGCGACGCAGACGAAATCGGTGCAGTTTGGCGGGCAGCGTTTCAGCCCGGAGTCGAACAGGATGAAACAGGTGCATTTGAGCAACACAGCATACCTTAATACCGATAAGATCAATTTTACTTTCGGCACTGACAATATGCTTACTTACATGGAAACTTACCTTTCCAGTGAGCAAAACGGCCGTTTTTTCTTCAACAGCCTCACCGATCTGGCTAACCTCAACCCTTACCGCTACGCACGGGAAGTTCCGCTGAAAGGCGCGCCCATTGTGGAGCAGACCGTACTGGATATCTCCGCATTCGCGCAGGCCGAGTACAATCCGCATAAAGACGTCAACCTCGTGTTGGGAGTGCGTTACGACGCCACTGCGTTTCTCACAAATGGCGAATACAATGCAACCGTCGACCAAAAGCTGGGTGTGTGTACGGATATCAAACCACAGGATTGGAACAATATCCAACCACGTTTTCAAGTAACCTGGGATATGGGCGGCCGCAAAAGGGATATCCTCAAAATCGGTGGAGGAATGTTCTCTTCGCAACCGCATTACTATGCACAAGTCAACAATATCCAGAACAGCGGCAGCATGGTGGGTGCCATTGATGTAACGGGAAAATCGGTACCCAGGCCGGATTTCAATGCTTACCGCCAGGATCCTAACACCATTCCCGGCATTCCCGACGGCGTGAAGTACATCTCGACTATCAATGCCGTCAACAAAGGTTTCGAAGTTCCGACGACCTACAAAGCCAATATCAATTACAACCACTTCTTTGGTGACCGTATCCGTGTCGGGCTGAATGCGATTGTGGGGCGGACGGTCAATAATTATGTTTATGTAGATCGAAACCTCGCTGATAACCCGGCATTCCGGCTCGCCAATGAAGATAACCGCGGCGTATTCGTGCCGGCGGCTACCATTTCAGCGAAAGGTGTTACCGACTGGCTCCAATCCCGCAAAACGAGCGATGCAGGCCGTGTGTTAGAACTGATCTCGACCGGCGAGTCCAACCAACTGACCTTTGTGGCAGACGCCAGCGTGCGCATTGGCCGCGATGGGTATGTCAATGCGAGCTATACCATCAATTCTGCGAAAGATAATTCTTCATATAACTGCTGTGTGGCTAATACATCCACATTTCTGCCTGTAAAAGATGATCCGCGTAAGCTTAACTACGGCTATTCCGACCAGCAATTCCGGAACAAACTCGTCATTAATGGTGCCGCACCTTCATGGAAAGGCTTCCAGCTCGGCGCGACGCTGATCGGTATCGGCGGTAGTCGTTACAGCTTCCTGGTGGGTGGCAATACGAGTTTGAATGGTGATTTTGTTCTGACTAATGACCTCGCTTATGTCTTCAATCCGAACGATTCGAATACGCCCGAGAATATCAAAAAGGGCATTAACGACCTACTTAACAATCCCGATACCGACCAGAGCGTGAAGGATTACATCACGTCGAATATCGGTAAGGTGGCCGAAAGGAATGGCGGTGAAAACCCATTTTATACCACGGTGGATTTACGCCTGACGAAATCGTTCCGCATTGTTAAAAACCATAACCTCGAATTCTCCGCAGATGCATTCAATTTCCTGAATATGCTGAATAAAGAATGGGGAAGGAATTATAATCGGGGCAATACCAACCTTTTGAATATTAATGGCTTCGACCAGGCCAAACAGCAATACAACTATGCCGTGCAAAATATCGCCACCCGGCCGATTGGCGGAACACCCTGGCGGGTCCAGCTGGGTGTGAGATATTCATTTAACTAACCCTTTCTTTTATCCCGAACCCTTTAAACACATTGACACCATGACACCATTTGACCGGCTCGGATTACCAAGGCACCTCGCCTGGGGCTACCTGGGTATCCTGATTTTCATGATGGGCGACGGCGTGGAGCAAGGGTGGCTCAGCCCCTACCTCCTCGACCGCGGCATGACCATCCAGCAATCCGCCTCGCTTTTCACCGTTTATGGCATCACAATTGCCATTTCGTCCTGGTTCTCAGGTGTATTGGCTGAGGGTTACGGCCCAAGGAAGGCCATGCTGATGGGCATTCTGCTGTACATCATCGGAACCATCGGTTTTGTTGGATTAGGGATGGAAAAACTGAATTTCCCCGTCATGCTGCTGACGTATGCCATCCGTGGCTTCGGCTATCCGCTATTTGCCTATTCCTTTCTCGTTTGGATCACTTACCGGACGCCGGAGCAGAAACTGGGCCGGGCCGTTGGCTGGTTCTGGTTCGTATTCACAGGCGGCCTGAATGTATTCGGCGCATATTATTCGAGCTGGGCTATTGACCGTCTGGGCTACCAGAACACATTGTGGAGTTCGATCCTCTGGGTGGCTATTGGCGCATTCTTTGCATTAGTACTCAATAAAGACAAGTTTCATTCTGCCGGAGAAACAGCCGGGAAGGCTCAGGAATTACTCAAAGGACTGACCATCATTCGCCAGGAACCAAAAGTATTGATCGGCGGCATTGTTCGGATCATTAATACAACTGCCCAGTTTGCATTCCCGGTGTTCCTGCCGACTTATATGGCCGAGTATGGGCTGTCTACACAGGAATGGCTCTGGATATGGGGCACTATTTTCACCAGTAACATCATTTTCAATCTTATTTTCGGGTTTGTCGGCGACCGGCTTGGATGGCAGAACACCATTATGTGGTTTGGAGGTTTTGGATGCGGCGTGAGCACGTTGCTGTTCTTTTATTCTCCGGCACTGTTCGATGGAAATTTCTGGCTAATCCTCATTCCCGGCATCCTTTGGGGCGGATTATTGGCTGGCTATGTGCCGCTTTCCGCGTTGGTACCCTCATTAGTGAAGGAAGAAAAAGGAGCGGCTATGGCAATCCTCAACCTTGGTGCAGGTCTGCCGGTATTCATCGGACCGGCCATTGTAGGGCTCTTCATCGGCTCCATCGGAAGCGAAGGCGTAGCCTGGATACTCGCGATATTATACTTCATCAGCGCCATATTAACCAGATTTATTACCCTGCCAAAAGAAAACACAACCCCGGCATTAGCCGTCGACACCAATCAATAGAAAACATGAAAATTCTCGTCACCGCACCCTATTACGAAAAGGCATTGCAGGTATTAAAAGAACAATTCGGAGAGGTTATCTATAAGCCATGGAAATTGCAGGAGCGGGCCTACAATGAAGGAGAGCTGATTGCATTGCTAGGCGAAACCGGCGCGGACGCGCTCATTACCGAACATGATCACGTCACAGCACCGGTGATCGAAGCCTATCCTCATCTTCGGTTCATTGGCGTGTGCCGCGGTACGCCTTCCAATGTGGCCGTAGCAACCGCCACGGCGAAAGGCATTCCGGTTTTCAACACTCCTGCACGCAATGCACAGGCGGTTGCGGAAATGTTTATCGCCAACCTCATCAACCTGATGCGCAACACGCTCGAAGGCATTGCCTGGCTCGAAGGCGAGAACTGGGAAGCGGGAGCGCATACCTCGTATCTGCAATTCAAAGGCAATGAAATCGCTGGAAAAACGATCGGTATGGTTGGTTTTGGTGCAGTAGGACAAACAATCGCGAACCTCGTGCGCCACTTCCCGGCCAAGATCCTGTATTATGACCCATTTTTCTCTTCCAATGACGCTGCTTACCAAAAGGTCGGACTGGAAGAGCTGTTCAGCAAGAGTGATGTGGTTTCAATCCACTTGCCTGTCAACAGCGACACGGAAGATATGATCGGCGAAAATCTGATTGGGTTGATGAAAAAAGAGGCCATCTTCGTCAACACGGCACGAGCGGTGGTGGTGCAACGGGAAGCATTATTGTCAGCCATTGAAAACGGCCGGATCAGGGGCGCTATCCTCGATGTATTCGACCACGAGCCACCTGATGCCCTGGACTATCGTTTGATCCACCATAAAAATGTACTCGCCACCCCACACATTGCCGGGGCCACTTTTGAGGTGGAAGATCACCACGCCGACATTATGAACCATGCATTGCGCGCCTTTTACGTAGAAGGCAACCACAACATCCGGCAGCTTGTAAACCGTGATGTACTGTCTGTCAAAACCCATTAATTAAAGCACAATGACTTTACAACAGGCTTACCTGGTTGCAGATATTGGTACAGGCAATGTACGTGTTGCCGTGGCGAACACGACGGGCACGATCCTCGGCGTTGCCAGCGGCGACATGCGCTACGAAAAAGACTACAGTTACCCGGAATCTATTTTTTTCGACGGCGATGCACTCTGGTCACAGATCAAAACATTGGCCAAAGAAGCCATTGCACAGGCTGGCGCAGTCGAATTTATCGCCATTACCGCCACAAGCCAGCGTGAAGGGATAGTTGCGCTGGACCGGACTGGCAAATCCATCATTGGCATGCCTAATATCGACCATCGGGGGCGGGAATGGGAGGATATTGCACCTGACAAGCATGCCATTTATATGTTAACCGGCCGCTATCCTACTTCCCTGTTCTCGGCAATGAAGTTGGTCGGGCTGCGTAACCGGCGCCCGGAGCTATGGCAGCATGTCGCTACATTTACAAGCATCAGCGACTGGGCGCAATTCAAATTCAGCGGTGTAATCGGTTACGAACATTCACAGGCATCCGAAACGCTGCTTTATGACGTCGAGGCAGGCGAATGGTCGGACACATTATGCGCCGCTTATGCGATCGATCTTGCCCTTTTGCCTCGGCTATACCGCTCGGGAAGCGTCCTGGGACCGGTATTGCCGGAAGTTGCCAGCGAACTGAATATCCCAGCCAACGCGCAAGTCATCGTGGGAGGATCGGACACCCAGCTTGCCATTATGAGCATGCAGCCGTCTGTGGAGGATATTGTCATTGTCTCGGGCACCACGACCCCTATTCTCAAAATCGCCGACCACTACGTCACCGACGACCTCGAACGCACCTGGACCAACCGACATACCGATCATAGCAACTTCCTCCTGGAAGCCAATGCAGGCGTTACCGGGCTTAATTACCAGCGATTGAAAGAAATTTTTTATCCTAATGAACCTTATGAACTGATCGAACAGGAAGTGTCTGCGATACAGGATACCCATTGCGTTGCGGCCCTTGGATCATTGCTGGCAGGAGAAAAATCGCCTTTAACGAGGGGTGGATTTGTGTTTAATACCCCTGTTTCGCATCAGCTGAGCCGCGGGCATTTTGTTTGGGCAACGCTGTGGGACATTGCATGCAGCATTGCGGAAAACTACAAGGTTTTGCGCGAGGTAACGCATCACGATAAAGACTATGTGTGGGTCTGTGGCGGTGGCGTGCAAAGCCGTGTGCTCCGCCAGTTTATCGCCAATTTGTTGGGTAAAAAAGTCATGATCCGCGCCAATTACCGGCAAGCGTCAGTTGCAGGCGGGGTGTTGATTTGTAATAATGCATTAGGTATTCCAAATCATCTGCCAGAAACACTTGAAATAATACCGCCTGACGACGATAATACGCACATCGAATGGTACAACGAATGGAAACGCTCACGGAATGCATTCAAATCGTTGGATGAAAAATAATTAACCAAATGAATTCATACTTTTTAGGGATCGACGTTGGGACGCAAGGTGTGCGGGTGGTATTGATCGACGACGTGGGTCAGGTTATTGGAAGCAGTGAAAAAGTGTTTCCACTCACGGCAGGATCGCGCGAAGAGCAATCACCGCAATTATGGTGGGAATCCGCTTATGGTTGTCTTCAGAATTTATTGGTTTCGGTCCAAAGTAACATTTCTCTTTCAAACATCCGGGCGATTTCCGTTACGTCAACTTCGGGTACTGTAATCCCGCTCGACAGCAACAATGAGCCTTTGCATCCTGCATTGATGTACAGCGACAACCGGCCGTCCGAAGAAGGTAAACTTTGCCGAAAAATAGCCGAGCAGTTTCATCCGGAAGGCTACACCGGTTTCAATGCGTCAAGTGGTTTATCCAAGATGGTTTGGTATGCCAATCATTTTCCCGAAAAATTAAGCCAAATTAAAACGTGGATCCACGCTACGGACTACATCATAGGCAAGCTATGCGGTGATTTTAACGTAACCGACTATACTAATGCATTGAAATCCGGCTTTGACGTCGCGTCAGGCGAATGGCCGGATTATCTTTTTGAACAACTACCATTAAAAAAAGAATGGTTTCAGAAAGTCGTGCCATCGGGGACGACGATTGGAACGTTGCTTCCCGAGCTTGCAGATGCATTAAAATTGCCCACTATCGACGTGGTAGCAGGCATGACCGACGGCTGTGCTTCCCAGGTAGCGTCAGGGGCGGTCAAGCCGGGGGACTGGAATACGACGATTGGGACAACCCTAGTAGTCAAAGGTGTAACGACCTCGGAAGTGCGCGATCCGGACGGACGATTGTACAGCCACCGGCATCCCGAAGGCTACTGGATGCCGGGAGGTGCAGGTAATATCGGTGCAGACTGGGTTTCGGCAGGTTTCACCGATAATCTCGCTAATCTGAACGAAGCAGCGGTTAAACTCATCCCGACCGGGCAAATAGCATATCCGTTAATGCAGGAAGGCGAGCGTTTTCCATTTATTTCACCACAAGCAAGAGGTTTTGCCCCTGATAATATAACGAGAGAAAAGCTTTTTGCGGCCAATATGGAAGGTGTGGCATTTGTGGAACGTTACGCCTACGAACTGATCGAAAAGTTATCAGGTGAAAAAGTCAATGCAGTGTACACGGCAGGTGGCGGAAGCAACAGCGACGTTTGGCTAACCATTCGCAGCAATGTGCTGAACAGGCCGGTTCACAAATGCGGAAATGTCACAGGGGCCGTTGGGGCGGCCATTGTTGCAGCTTCTCAAAAGCATTTTAGCTCACTCAGCGAAGCCGCGCAGGCATTGACCCGCATTGAAAAGACAGTGCAGCCCGATCCTGATCTCGTGGAAGCCTATGACCGGCAATACCATCTTTTTATCCAAACTTTGACTGAAAAAGGGTTTATATCAGGAGAAATCCAATAATCATCGACTATGCTAAATGTATATCTGCTCCGCCACGGAGAAACACACTGGAATGCAGACGGTAACCGTTATTGCGGCGCTACCAATATTGACCTCACCGATAAAGGCATTCAGCAAGCGCATACAGCGGCAGAGTTGTTAAAAGATATCACTTTTGACGCGGTATACACCTCTCCATTGCAACGGGCGCACCGCACAGCCGCTATCGCTTCCGATAATTTCCCTGAAATAGTAGCGGATGAGCGCCTGATCGAAGCTTCATTTGGCGAATGGGAAGGCAAAACCCGCTCCGAATTCGTTGCCGAGAACCCAGAGCTTTGGGATAACTGGGCCAACGATCCGGACCATAACCGCGCAGGCGGAACCGGCGATACTGCAATGGAAATCGTAACGCGGGTCGATGACTTTTTTAATGAAATATCCCAAAAACACCCGAACGGGACCGTGCTGGTAGTAGCTCACAATGCTGTGAACCGGTTTTACATGGCCTGGAAGCTGGGTATGCCACTCAAACATTACCGCCGGATCGTTCAGGAAAACGCTTCGGTTACCTTGTTCAGCCTCGACGATCAGGGAGAATTCAGTCTGTTAAAACTCAATTGCCGCTCTTAATTTTTACTTCTATTTATGAAAACTAAAATCCTTAACCCGCTCATTTTTTCCGCTCTTTTGCTTGCCGGCAGTCTGTCGGTTACAGCTCAGGAAAAGATGAATGTCTTGAAAATCAAATCGCCGCAGGATTTGCATGCATTGTTCAAATATGCAGAAAACGATATCATGCTTATCGCCGGTCATCGCGGTGGAATGGTGAAAGGCTTCCCGGAAAACTCCATTGCCACATTCGAAAACACGTTGCGGCATACCCCGGCATTCTTCGAAATAGATCCACGGCTAACCAAGGACAGCGTGATGGTACTCATGCACGACGCCACCCTCGACCGCACTACGACGGGCAAGGGCAAACTCTCCGATTACACCTACGAAGAGCTTAAAAAATTCAGACTCAAAGATTCAGAAGGCAATGTGACTGACTTTCCGATCCCTACCCTTTCCGAAGTGATTGAATGGGCGCGCGGCAAAACCGTCGTTAACCTCGACCATAAAGATGTGCCGCTCGCCATGACCGCTGCTTTGATCAAAAAACACAAGGCCGACGCATTCGTGATGCTTACCGTGCACAGTGCCGCCGAAGCGAAATATTATCTTTCTCAAAACAAAAACCACACATTTTCCGCCTTCATCCGGAATATGAAGGAATATGAGGATTATGAAAAAGCAGGTGTGCCTTTCACGCAGATGATCGCTTACATTGGTCCGCATGTAAAGCCGGAAAACAAGCAATTATATGCACTACTGAACAAAAAGGGCACCATGTGCATGATCTCGGCCGCATCGTCCTATGATAAACTGAAAACCGCCGAAGAGCGTAAAGCCGCATACATCGCCATCGCCAAAGACGGCGCATCGATACTCGAATCCGACCTGCCCATTGAAGCGGCCGAAGCTGTGAAAGAATACACGCAAAAGCCTAGCCCGAAGCAAAAGTTTTTTGGCAAGAAATAACATTAGCTTTCTTTTTTCGAAAAGCCCGGCCCTGTGCAACAGCGGACATCAGTTGTCCGCTGTTGAACAGGGCTTTCCTGTAAAATATGCGTCTACGGTATGCATTCAGCATTTTTAACAACTGGCAAGGTATTTTACATACGGAAATAGATGAAATAAGTTTTGAACTGATATTCCATGAGAAGAAGCGATCTGGGTGAATTTGAAGAAATAGTATTGCTGGCCGTGGCGGCATTGTCGCCGGGCGCCTATTCGGTGGTGATCGCCGAGGAGTTGGAAAAGGAAACCGGCCAGACCGTCAGCACCGGTGCAGTACATGCTGCCTTGCAAAGGCTGGAACAGAAAGGTTACCTGCAATCCTCCCTCGGAGAAGCTACGCAGGAACGCGGCGGGCGCAGGAAGCGGCTTTTTACTGTCACGAACTTTGGCGGTAAAATCCTGAGTGACGCGCGGACGGTCCGCAATAACTTATGGGACCGGATCGCTCCCGGCGAATTATCTAAAATGGGCCTTAACGTTTCAGGATTATGACCTCCCTACCTCCCCGCTGGCTCGATAAACTGGCCACAAAGATCTGCGCCCCACATTTGCGTGAAGAACTCCTCGGCGACCTGCACGAGCGTTATGCATTACGTTATCAGCGCTCGGGTGCGCGTAAAGCCCGGACTTTCTATTTTCGGGAGGTATTGGCATTGCTCCGACCGTCGGTGATGAGACGAAAACCATCTTCACACGACAAAGTGTCGTTATTAAGTCCCGAAATATTAAGTAATTATTTCAAGATCGGCTCCCGCGTGCTGGTGAAAAACCGGGCATATTCCCTGATCCATATCACTGGCCTTGCGATCGGGCTTTGGGCATGCATGATGGTGGCAACCGTGGTGATCGACAGCCTTTCCTATGACCGGCAATGGAGCCGTGCGGATAATATTTACCGGATACTGGGAGTCAATAACAGGGGTAATAGCCTCCTGGAACGATCTGCTTCATCACCAGCTCCACTCGCGCAAGAGCTAATGAGAAATTACCCTGAAGTTGAAGCCTGTTCCTCGATTGAAACCGAGCTCATGCATTTCAGACTTCGCCCAAAAAACAGTGAAGCTATTGAAGCCAGCATACTCACTGCCGATTCAACCATTAAGCAAATTCTCGATTTCAAACTGGTCGCTGGTAGCTTTCAGATTCCCACGGGTAATCGCTGGAAACTTCTGGTAACGCGGTCGTTTGCATCCCGGATATTCCCTGGCCAAAATCCCATCGGACGAACTATTTACCAGGCTCCCAATTTCGGCTCCGAACCAAGTCCGTATGAAATAACCGGTTTGATCGAAGATCTTCCTTACAATAGTCAATTTCGCACCGATGTAATCCGGCTGAAACCCATCAAACACGAACAATTAGCCGGCAGTAAATATATCATGTTTACGAATAATTATTTGCTGCTGAAACCAGGCACCGACGTCAGCAAATTTACAAGCAAGGTAAATCAATGGTATGCGGGCGTCATGAAAAACAACCGCGACCGGTTTGAGTTTCAGCCTCTACAGGATGTCTATCTGCATTCTGACTTTGCAGAAGGTCAAAAAGTGAGAGCCAGCGCTAAAACGATCTATATTTTTGCCGGTGTTGCATTATTATTACTATTTATCGCCTGTGTGAATTTTATAAACCTCAGTATTGCAAAAGCCGCTGCGCGTGTGAAGGAAGCGGGTGTGCGTAAAATACTCAGCGGCTCTCGCTCCCAATTGGTCATTCAGCTTCTGACCGAAACGATGCTGCTCTTTGGTATTTCGATCTGCATTGCAAGCTTATCCTACATTTTTTCATTGCATTCGGTTGAAAACTTCCTGGGGCATAAGCTCGCAATGACCTTCTCATCCAATCTGCCTATGGCAGTAGCAGCATTGTTGATCGCATTTTTAACAGCCATACTGACTGGCCTTTATCCGGCTTTGGTCGTTTCCGGCTCTAAACCAGGGCATATGCTGCAAGGTAAATTCAATGCTTCCTTGGGGCGGAACAGACTGCGTAAAACGCTCGTTGTAGCTCAGTTCTCGATTTCCGTCATTGTTCTGGTGGCTACAATCGTAGTCCGGCAACAACTGGACCTTATGAAAAACAAGGAGCTTGGCTACGACAAGAACAATCTGATGGGCATCGAGCAGATTTCCTGGAACGGCAAAGGCGAAGCATTTAAAAGCGAACTGCAACGGATACCCGGTGTCGTACGCAGCAGTCTAACCATGTGGATGCCTGCGGAAGGCGCGGGCAACATGCAACGCGAAGTTAAGAATCCGGCCGATGCTAACCGGCGCCTACGCGTGTGGTACATTGCCGGCGATGTAGATTTGCCCGCAACCCTGGGCCTGAAACTGGTAAAAGGCCGCATGTTCAGCGACCGTTTTGCCGATGCGCTCAATGCCGATTCTTTACAAAAAGAAGGTTTTGAAAAATTCGAAAACGCGCAGAAGAACCAGAATTCGCTGATGACCGCCACGGCCGCGAAAATGCTCGGGATCAAAGAGCTGGATATACCAAGCGAAGGCGCGCATTCGGTGCCTGTGGGTGTGGTAGGTGACTTTCACAACGAATCGTTTTACGAACCGATGAAGCCAACGCTTATTCTCGCACAAAAGTCGCCGGAATATGCAGGGATGCTCATCCGCATTCAGCCAGGGACAGAAATGCAGGTCGGCACGGCTATAGGCAAGCTGTGGAAACAATTCTTCCCCGAAAAATTGCTCCGCATTAGTAACATTGAAGACAAGCTCACAAAACAATACGAAGCCGAGTCCAAACTGCACCAGCTATTTATGTTTTTCAGCGGGCTGACCATGTTCTTGTCTGCATTGGGCATCTTCGGACTGGTAGTGCAGGCGGCGGAGCAACGGTCAAAAGAGGTAGGCATCCGTAAAGTGCTGGGCGCTTCGGTGTCGGGAATAGTAGCATTGCTATCCAGGGATTTTGTAAAACTGGTACTGATCGCGATTGCAATCGCGTCACCACTGGCCTGGTTTTCACTCGAAAAATGGCTCAATCATTATCCCTACCGGACGACCGTGAGCTGGTGGATTTTCGTTGCTACCGGGGCTGCTACCCTTGCTGTAACGATTTTTACGGTGAGTTTTCAGGCAATCCGGGCTGCATTGGCCGATCCAGTGACCAGCCTTCGCAACGAATGAGCATTTCAGGGCGTGGGAATTAAAGTACTGTACTGACACTTTAATTCCCCATCTGATGTAGAAAGGTGATTTTGGGATAGAAAATCAAAACAAAACAAAAAGCTGATTTCCAAACGATTACAAAAACAAGGTAACCGCTTTTTAATTAGCACAACAATTGCATTACTTTTGACAGCACCAAAACGCCTCCGAAATGCAAATGTTGTCAGGCCAGGGCAAGGCCAAGTATATCCCCCTCATTATATTATTCGCGCTTGCCATTCTTCAATCCTGCCGGAAAAACCCGGAAGAAATGTCGAACGATGAGTTGGCCAAAGAAATCAGTGAAAAGAAAGTATACCGAGAATTGCTGGAATACACCCGCAAAGAAGGCATCGATTACCGGAAATTCGAGTCTAAGGGCAATGTAGCCCCGGTTTTTGCATTGCTGGAAGAAGCTGGTTTCGGACATAAACCCAAGATCCGGTTTACGCAAAAGAAAATAGCCGCTGATACAGCCCTGATCCGTCAGGCCGCAGAGGAATTAATGGAAGGCGAGCCGGTAGAAAAGGTAATGGAGCGACTGGAACCGGTTTTTCCTGTTTACCGCAATCTCAAAGCACATTATGAACGCTTGCTGCAAGAACGCAAGCTCGATAGCAGCGCTTACGTAGCCGAAACTTTGAATGCTTATCGTTGGATGCACCGCCAGGCCAAAGGCGCCCCGAGAATGGTGATGGTGAATATCCGCGGAGCTTACCTTACCGCCATGGATTCGGCCGGGAAAAATGTCCTGACCATGCGCACCGTCGTCGGCAAGCGCGATACACCTACTCCGACAATCGACACTTACGCAACAAGCATTGTGACCCATCCCTACTGGAATGTGCCCAAAAGCATTGCAATCAATGAAATATTCCCGAAAGCGGCCAAAGATCCTGAATATCTTTCCAGGAACCGCATTGAAATTATAGACAAGAATGGCGAGGCAATTAATCCCGAAGAGCTGGATTGGGAAGAACTGACGGCTGAAAAATTCCCTTACCGTTTCCGGCAGGAAACAGGCGAAGACAATTCGCTGGGATTATTAAAGGTAGAGATTAAAAACCCGCTGTCGATTTATCTTCACGATACCAATGCGAGGTACCTTTTTGCGAGCAACCAGCGATGGAGAAGCCATGGTTGCGTACGGGTACAAAAACCCGCCGAACTGGCTAACTACATGGCAGGCAGTCAACTTCTGGACAGCGACTTCATGACTGAGCCTGACACTGTTTCAACTCCGCCCAAATGGCACAAGCTGAAAGCGCGTATTCCGGTGTTCCTGTTCTATCTGCCAGCCGACTGCAACGAAAAGGGCGATATTATGTATTTCCCTGATGTTTATAAAAGAGAGGCGCCCAAAACCTGACCCTTGTTTAACGGGGCCATTCCGGCGAGTAATGAAGATTTTTTGATGTATTGCTGATCGGCGGAGTAAATAAAGAGTCCTGCACCGTTGTACAACAGGTTAATCAGCTTTTTTGAATCCGCCACAGAAACCGCCGGACAACCCAGGCTGCGGCCCAGGCGACCTGTGTTTTTAATGAAAGATTCACTGACATAATCTGCACCATGCATCACGATCGCCCGTTCGAGCGCGCGGTCATTGATCCCTTTTTCGAGGCCTTCCAAACGGAGTGACAGGCCGTGCTTGCCGGTATAAGTTCCTAATGTTTTATAAAAACCCAGACTGGACTGAAAAGACGAGTTTGCATTCGAAAACCGCTCGGCAAACTCCTGCCCTGAATTACGGCCATGCGCTACATAGGTATTCAGCAACACCTTCTTTTTCAACAGATCGATCACGTAAAGGCGCTTATTGCGCGAAGATTGTGTAAAATCTGCGATCGCCATCACGGGATTCGACAGCTTTACTTTTTGAAAACCAAACCAGGCATAATAGAATGCTTTTTCTGAAAGACCCTGTTCTTTAAGACCCAGCGAATCGTACAATGCGATCCATTGTGGCCTGGAAATGATCGAATCGGGTTTGGTAACCGCTATTTTTTGGGGAGTAGAATGAGTTGAAAACGGATTGATCCGGTGAACACCAAAGGAAACGCCTAACGCCATCATCACCGCAATCAATACCACATGAGCTTTTGTCATTTCTTATTGTTTGGTTATTAAAACACTTTCAATACAATCAAGAAGAGGTGCCCGGAAGCCGCAAGGTTAACAGCCCTAAAAACACAAATGGTTCCGAGCGCGCCCAAAACCATTTGTAATTATTTAAATATCAGCATGTTAAAAGAAACAAAAGCACATCTGACCATACCTGACCAAATTCAGTCATTCACTCATTCAGTCATTCACTCATTTTTTTTCAATCCCCGCCAATATCCGTCCAATATCATTAGCCCGTCCCATAAAACTCAGACTGGTTTCCAGGTCTTTCTCATCAATGGCTTCTTTGAATTTCTTCAAAAGCTCGATATAGTCACCCAGCGCTTTGGAAACGTTCTTTTTATTTTGGTCAAAAATTGGGGCCCACATTTGCGGTGAACTTTTCGCCAGACGCACTGTGGATGAAAAACCTGTGCTGGCCATATCAAATATCGCACGCTCATCGCGTTCCTTGTCCAAAACGGTGAGTCCCAATGCAAAAGAGCTGATATGGCTCAAATGCGACACATAAGCCAAATGCAGATCGTGTTCGACCGGTTTCATATAATGGATCTTCATTCCCACATCACGTAGGAAAGCCTCCACAAGTCCCAGCGAATCCGAATTGCTTTTCTCTTTGTCGCAAATGATCACGTTTTTATCGATCAGCAACTCCCGGAATGCAGCGCCAGGGCCAGAATTTTCGGTACCGGCCATCGGATGCACAGCTACGAACTGGCCACGTTTAGAATGTTTATCCACCAATTTACAGATCAGCTCCTTGGTAGAACCCAGGTCCATAACCGTCCGGCCATCTGGCAAGTGATCGAGCATGTAGGGCAATAATTTCGTGATCGCGTCAACGGGCGTGGCGAGCACGTTCAGTTCCGAGATCTGCAACGCTTCATCCAGCGTCAGAATTTCGTCAACAATGCCCTTAGCCAGCGCAATCTTTTGATTGACAGCCGAATTATCCACTCCCACAAACTTCACATGCGGGTATTTTTCACGCAATCCCAGGGCAAAAGAACCGCCCAAAAGGCCTACGCCGATGATACTGATTACCATAATCAGAAATATATTGAATGACTAAATAGCTATTTTTCAATGCGTTTCACCGCCTCCCAGATCCGCTCCTTCGGCAGGCACAGCGACAAGCGGATATAACGTTGCCCTTTCGGTCCGAAAATAAAGCCCGGAGCGATAAATACGTGTTTTTCGGTCAGCAGGCTGTTCACCAAAGCTTCCGCCGATTCAACCGAATCGGGCAGTTTGCCCCAAAGGAACATACCTTCCTGCTTATCGTCCCAAGTGCAGCCTAATGCTTTCAAAAGTGCTTCAGATGCGTCCAGGCGCCCCTGATAAACGGTATTCCGCTGGTCATGCCATTCGCTGGAATTTGCCAGCGCGGCTGCGCCCGCTTCCTGCATCGCCCAAAACATCCCCGAATCCACATTGCTTTTGATCGTCAGCACTGCACTAATGTAAGCTTTGTCGCCCGAAAGCCACCCAAGCCGCCAGCCGGCCATATTGTGTGACTTGCTCATGGAATTTAGCTCGATAGCCACTTCCCGTGCGCCGTCGATAGACAACAGGCTGATCGGCTCTTTTTTATTGAGAATAAGGCTGTACGGATTATCGTGGCAAAGCAATATCCTGTGCTTTTTGGCAAATGCGACCGCCTGTTCAAACAACTCACGTGTAGCCGGTGCGCCTGTGGGCATATGCGGGTAATTGAGCCACATAATCTTGGTTTTGGAGGTTACAAGCCTCTCCATCGCTTCCCAGTCCGGCTGCCAGCCGTAATTTTCCCTCAATGGATACTCTTTCACAATAGCACCAACCATCTGGCTTACTGCACGATAGGCGGGATAACCCAGCTCAGGCACAAGCACCTCGTCGCCGGGATCCAGAAAAGTGAGCGATATGTGTGTAATGCCCTCTTTGGAACCGATCAAAGGCAATATTTCATTGTTAGGGTCGAGTGTAACGCCGTAAGTACGATAATAGAAATCTGCGACTGCTTTTCTGAAAGCCGGTGTCCCTGTATAAGGTTGATAACCATGGGCCTGCGGTTTGTAAGCCGCTGCTGTCAATGCTTTCAAAGTGTCTTCGGATGGCATCATATCCGGGTTTCCGATCCCGAGATTGATGACGTCATGCCCTTCGGCAATCAGCTTGCGCACTTCGGCCAGCTTCACCGAAAAGTAGTATTCCGATGTCTGCCTGGTGCGCTGTGCAGTTTCTATAATCATTATTGTAATTGAAATTGGGCTTCCGGCGCGCGGCCATCAGCTGTTAGTTTGCCTCATCCGGAACTGCCCGGCGAAACGGGGCGCAATTTACGATAATTTCCTGAGGACACGCCGTAGTATGCCTGCAATGCAAATTTCCCTAAATTGCGAGATGAATTTTCGACTTATTCCCGCATTTTTCCTGGTACTGTTTGCAGGCTGTTCCAAACCATCCGAAAAGATCGTCGTGGCAACCGCTGCCAACGTGCAGTATGTGATGAAGGAAATCAAGCAGGAGTTTGAAAAAGAATCAGGCAAAAAAATAGAAATCGTAGTGGCATCGTCGGGGAAACTCACCACCCAGATCCGCGAAGGCGCGCCATTCGATGTATTTGTCTCAGCCGATACCAAATATCCCGATGAAATTTTCAAAAACGGCGGTTCAGACCAAAAACCGAAAGTATATGCCACCGGAACACTCGTACTTTGGTCCAGAAATATCCCTGAAAGCGACCTCAAACCAGAAATACTAACCACAGAAAAAGTCAAAAAAATAGCAATACCTAACCCACAAACGGCACCCTACGGGCAAGCAGCCATCCAGGCATTAAAATCCCTCAATTTATACATCCAAACAGAGAAAAAGCTGGTATATGGCGAGAGCATCGCCCAAACCGCGCAATACATTACAACAGGCTCAGTAGAGGCAGGTTTCAATGCCTTATCCATTGTATTATCCCCTGAAATGAAGGATAAGGGGCATTATATATTGATAGATTCGACCTTATATCAACCAATCCAACAAGCCGCCATTCTCTTGAAACACAGTAAGGATTCGCCTAAAAAAGCAACGAGCGAGCAGTTTTATAACTTTCTGTATTCGGGCAAAGCGAAGGCGATATTTCACAAGTATGGGTATAAGTCTAATTTTGAATGAACCCCCAACCACTACTTCTCACCTTCAAACTCGCTAGCATCACCTCGGTATTGCTGCTGGTAATCGCATTGCCGATCGCTTACTGGCTGGCGTTCGGGAAGTTTAAGGGACGGGGTGTTGTGGAGGCGTTGATTGGCATGCCGCTGGTGTTGCCGCCGTCGGTGATTGGTTTTTACCTGCTGCTTGCATTCAGCCCATCGCATTGGTTTGGGGCCTGGATCGAGGATGTTCTTGGTTTGCGGCTTGTATTTTCGTTTCCGGGATTGGTTATCGCTTCAATTTTGTATAGCCTTCCGTTTATGGTCTACCCTATCCGGGCCGGGCTTCAGTCGTTGCCGACATCCCTGCGCGAAGCTTCGTATACACTTGGAAAAGGCGAGCGGGAGACGTTTTTCAAGGTGCTTTTACCCAATTGCAAACCGGCCATTCTCACCGCTTTTGTACTCACATTTGCACATACAGTCGGGGAATTTGGCGTAGTCCTCATGATCGGCGGTAATATCCCGGGTGTTACGAAAGTGGCCTCCGTGGCGATCTATAACGAAGTGGAAGCGTTGAATTACACCGCGGCAAACCAATATGCGATGGTGCTTTTTGCTGTTACATTCGTTATTTTGCTGCTTGTATATTCTGTTAACAACCGCTTACTCCGTGTCCGACAACCTGCTTGAAGTCCAGATCCGTCATACGCTGCATACCGCGCACGGGATTTTGCCGATGGAGGTTACATTTGCGCTGCCCAAAGCTGGCATTATGGCCCTAACCGGCCCCTCCGGAGCGGGAAAAACGACGTTATTAAAGCAAATTGCAGGATTGATCATGCCCGAATCGGGTTCAATCACCTTCAACGGCGAGCCATGGCTTAACACTCCTTCCAACGTGCATCTACCCGCCCAAGCACGCAACATCGGTTTCGTTTTTCAGGATTACGCCCTATTTCCACACCTGACAGTCCTCGGCAATCTGCTTTTTGCATTGCCACGAGGCAGCAAACCCGACATTGCCCATGAATTGCTCGAAATCACCGGCCTGACGGGCCTCGCACAACGGAAACCGCACGAAATTTCGGGCGGCCAGCAACAGCGCGTAGCCCTCGCACGCGCGCTCGTACGCCAGCCCGACCTCCTGCTGATGGATGAACCATTCGCCGCTTTGGATCCTGATATGCGCTACCAGTTGCAGGATTTGCTGCTCCGGCTGCGGCGACAGCATTCATTTTCGGCGATCGTGGTGACACATAATGTTGGCGAGATATTTCGCCTCTCCGACCATGTGGCGGTGATGGATAGCGGCAAGCTGCTCCGTTTTGGCACACCTTCTGAAATCTATTTAAACGAAAAAGAACCAGCGGGAGAAATGCTTATTTACGGCGAAGTATTAACGTGTGAGCGATCAGACGATCAGCTCACCGTGAATGCGTGGATTGAAAACAGAGTAAGAGAGCTGAAACTGCCTCTTCATCTCGAACCACAACTTGCACCCGGAAGCGCTTTCACCATGCGTTATTCCGCAAATCCCGCACAAATTCGCATTGTTGGCGGCTAAATAATCGCCCAAACACATAAGGGTAAGTTTCTGTTTAACCTGTCTTTTTTCCAAAATCAATTTTAAATCCAGCTATGCGTTCACTTTTCAAACTGTTACAGATTGCCGTTTTCGTGCTGCCACTTTTCGCCATGCGCCAGGATAAGCCTTTGCGCGTCATTTTCTTTGGAGATTCGATTACCCAGGCCGGTGTCAGCCCAACGGGTTACATCACCAAGATGACCGAAATGCTGAAATCAAAAGGTCAGGACGCTGAATACGAATTGATGGGAGCGGGCATCGGAGGCAACAAAGTGTACGATCTTTATCTCCGTCTCGAAGACGATGTACTCGCCAAGAAGCCAGATGTGGTGTTCATTTATGTGGGTATTAACGACGTTTGGCACAAAGCGTCGTCCGGAACAGGCACCGATCCTGATAAATACGTCAAATTTTATGAGGCGTTAATAAAAAAAATGAAGGCACAGAACATCCGTGTCATCGTATGTACCCCCACGGTAATCGGCGAGCGTAATGACGCCTCCAATGCACAGGACGGCGATCTGAACCAATATTCAAAACTGATCCGCGAAATCGCGACGAGGAATGGTCTTCAGTTATGTGATCTGCGCAAGAGCTTTCTGGATTACCTGAGCCAAAACAATGCTGAGAACAAAGAAAAAGGCGTCCTCACTACCGATCGCGTACACCTTAATGATGCAGGAAATCAGTTTCTGGCCGAAAGAATGATGGAAGCGTTGGTTCAAAAATAATTCCGCGCTAGCGCGGGTAGCGCGAAGCTCTGCTTCGTGCTTAATATTCGTAGGCCTCCGGCCGGTCTTTTTTAGCGTTATCGCATGGTAGCGCGGAGCTCTGCTTCGTGCTTAGTATTCGTAGGCCTCTGGCCGGTCTATTCAGCATTATCGTAAACAACGTCCGGCCGGAGGCCTGCGAATAGTTTTGCACGAAGCGGGAGCTTCGCGCTAGCGCGCTAAGGCGCGCTATTTGGCTTTTTCCAGCTCGGCGGCCAGTGTTTTGTTGTCTGGAAATTCCTGGGGGATCCAGCGGTTTACGATCTTGCCAGTTGAGTCGAGCACCAGGAACGGATAGCGGATGTCGATCGCATATTTTTCTTTCAAAACATCGATATTTTCGTCTGATGCCCACAAATGCCTGGCATTCGGCCGGTCTTTGGCATACTGTTTCCAGGTTCCAAGGGGAATGCCGGAAGCCACAGACACGTAGACAAACGTCACTTTATCTGCATATTTATCTTCCAGAACCTTCAATCCCGGCTCGTGCTGACCAATGCTGAATGAGAAGACCATACAAACGGGTTTGCCCTGCAATGACGAAACCGCCACAGCGGCGCTGTCGGTATTAAGGAGGGTAACATCCGGGATTGTCGCGCCGGGTTGCAGTGATTCTTTGGTTTGGATCAGTTTTGAAATATATTCTGCATTAGGCGATTGTGGAAATGTCGTTTTGTAATCTTCCAAAAGCGCTTTGGCGGTTTCGATACCAGGAATAGCCGTTGCCGCATAATTGAGCCAGTAGGTCAATAAATACTCCTTTTGTTTGGGGTATGCGGCGAGTTTTTCCTTGCTGAACGCATATACATCTTTCAATGCATTCGGGCTGATCTCATACCTTGTCTCCGATTCGAGGGGGAATTTGCGTGTGGAAGGAATTAAGGCCCAATTGCGGAGCTCGTCCCGGTATGCCTGACTAAGCAATGCATCGTCGGGCTGTATTTTAAAATCTGATAATGTAAAATCTTCCAGCTCCTTGCGCTGGGCGGCGTCCAGTTTTACTACGCGGTTTCTGCGCATTATTTTTTCCTGGATCAATCTGCGGGTCAGCGAAGGCTCGGTGGCAGTAGTAGCAAGCACGTAAGCCTCGAACGCCGGGGAAGCCGGGTTGGCTGTCTTGAACTTGTCATAAGCGTCCAGCCGCACTTTTTTCAGACTGTCGCTTTGCTGTACAACGCTTTTGTTATCGATTTGAGAAGGTTTATAGCCAAAAACCGGAAGATACTGGTATTGATTTTCAAGAAAATAGTTTTTCAGGAACGTCTGATAATTGGCATTCTTGCCGGTAAAAGTCACATCCGCATTGTCTCCGAAATTGATAGACAGGTCGTCGCCCGGTTGTATAAACAGCATCCAGGTCTTATTAACCCCGTTGCCTCCGTATTGCAGGCGCATCATTTTGGGCTCATTTAGTTGAATGACCGTTTTTTCAGTTGTTTTATCACTGAAATTGACGGACGCCACAGCATCCAGCTTGGTATCGGCAAGGCCCGTGCCCAGATTGGGGTGGAAATGTACATCTTCCAGCACCAGCGTGACGGTGACGGGTGCCTGTTTGGACGCTGTGAGCGTAATATTAGCTGTGTTTTGGGCGTACGAAATACAGCTGAACGCAACCCAACTGAATAGTGTGAGGATCGGAATGTTTAGATTTTTCATCTTCTTGAATAGTGAACAGTTTAACCAAGTTGGTCAAATGTAAAAACTGTGCCAATATACGTAACCCTTGGTGGTATTCACTTTACTCGCTTACTCTGCGTAGCCCGGATTTGGATTAATGCAGTTTTTAAAAGCATAAATAGCATACGTGAATTAACTTCGTCTTTTCATATCCACTATTCCAATGGCCCGCATTTCACAATTTCAGTTCAACACACTTCGCTCCCGTTTTGAAGGGGAATTATATTTTGATGATTCCACACTGCACGCCGCTCAGAAAGCCATTTATGCGACAGACGCTTCCGTTTATCAGGAAATGCCACTGGCGGTAGCGCTGCCGAGAACGCAGGAGGATATTCGCGTGCTGATCGATTTTGCAAAAAACAACAAAGTAACGCTGATACCCAGGGCCGCCGGAACATCGCTGGCTGGACAGGTTGTGGGTAATGGAATAGTCGTGGACATTTCGAAGCATTTTGGGAAGATATTGGAAGTGAATGCGGAAGAAAAATGGGTACGCGTGCAACCAGGCGTAATCCGCGACGATCTGAACAAACATCTGGCGGCCTATGGATTACTTTTCGGCCCGGAAACTTCGACCGCTAGCCGGGCAATGATCGGCGGAATGATCGGAAATAACTCCTGCGGGCTGCATTCGATCACCTGGGGTGCCACGCGCGATCATCTTTTAGAAGTAAAAGCATTGTTATCGGATGGTTCAGAAGCGGTTTTTAATAATCAACCGGTCGAGGAATTTACGAAGGTGATCGGTGCTCAACAACTCAACGGGCAACGCCAGCAGTCGATCCGGGCTGGTATGTTTGGCCTTATTTCCAATCCGGTGGATCAGGACCTGATCAAAAAGCAATTTCCCAAACCGTCTGTCACCCGCAGGAATTCAGGCTATGCGCTGGATACGCTGGTAAGGAACTTTGAAAAAGGACAGATTAACCTCTGTAACCTCATTGCAGGCTCCGAAGGCACTTTATGTTTCGTAACAGAGGCAAAAATCGCATTGGTGGACGTTCCGCCCGCTTCTGTGGGCGTTATATGCGTACATACGCAGTCGCTGGCAGAAGCATTGCACGCGAACCGCGTCGCAATGTTGTATAACCCCAAGGCTTCGGAACTGGTAGATAAATACATCATGGATTTTACCCAAAACCATAATGTGTATTCCAAAAACCGGTTTTTCATGCAGGGCGATCCTGCTGCGATGCTGATGGTCGAGTTTTGGGGTGTAGCTAATGAGGATGTAGAGCAACAGGCGGCAGCATTGATCGCACAATTGAAAGCGGAAAATCTGGGGTATGCTTATCCGCTTCTTTTTGGGGACGACGCTAATAAGGCTTGGGATATCAGGAAAGCAGGATTAGGACTAATTCGTAATTTACCCGGTGATACACAGCCGGTTAACCTTATTGAGGATTGTGCCGTTGCGGTTGAGGATCTACCCGCTTATATAGATGACTTAGAAATTCTACTTAAAAATCATGGTTTGCATGCCTCCTATTATGCCCACGCGGGAGCAGGTGAGCTGCACGTAGAACCGCTCATTAACCTGAAAACCAGTGAAGGCAAGCAGCAATTCAGGGATGTGCTGGCAGATACAGCCGCATTGGTAAAAAAATACAACGGTGCATTGTCCGGAGAGCATGGAGATGGGCGTCTGCGGGGAGAGTTTATCCCTTTTATGATGGGTGAGGAAGTGTATGAAATGTTCAGGCAAGTGAAGCGGATCTGGGACCCGGATGGCATATTCAATGCCAACAAAATCGTGGATACGCCGCCCATGAATGAGTTTCTACGTTATGAGCAGGACAAGCCACAGCCGCAGATCGATACATTGTTTGATTTTTCAAGACAGGAAGGAATGCTCCGTCTGGCAGAGAAATGCAGCGGCTCCGGTGATTGCCGTAAAACCGAGCTGACAGGCGGCACAATGTGCCCCAGTTACATGGCCACCCGTCGCGAACGCGATACTACGCGTGCCCGCGCAAACATTCTCAGACAATACCTGACACCTGCAAAAGAGAAGCAGAAATCGGTCACGCAGGATATGGTGAAAGAGGTGTTGGATCTTTGCCTTTCATGCAAAGGCTGTAAATCCGAATGCCCATCGAGTGTGGATGTTGGTAAAATGAAGGCGGAATTTACCCAACAATACTATGAAAATCACGGCATTCCGCTGCGCAGCAAGCTAATCGCCAATTTTTCCAAACAAATGAAACTGGCGTCTATCGCGCCGTGGGCGTTTAATGGCGTATTCGGGACGCCCGCTTTAAGGAAGATTGCAAATAAAATGGTCGGTTTCCATCCGGAACGCTCTATGCCGCGACTCGACAGTGAAACACTGAAAACCTGGTGGGACAAGCACCAGGTTAAAAAGAGCAAGCTGGCACCGCTTCATGCGCGGAAGGTGTATTTGTTTTGCGACGAGTTCACGAACTATAATGATGCCGAAGTTGGTAAAAAGGCAGTTCTATTGCTTGAAAAGCTAGGGTATGAGGTTGAAATACCCGAGCATGTCGAGTCGGGCAGGTCTTACTTGTCGAAAGGATTTGTGAAAGAAGCACAGAAACTCGCTGTACGGAATGTAACCCTCTTAAAAGATAAAATCACTTACGATTCGCCGTTAATAGGCATTGAACCATCGGCGATTTTGTCTTTTCGGGATGAATATGTCGATCTGGTTCCAGAAAGTGATCGCGATGATGCAGTTAAAATTGCTGAAAATGCGCTGCTTTTTGAGGAATTTATCGCCAGGGAAATTGACGAAAAACGTATTCAGAAAAGTGCTTTTGCTGGTAAAAACCAACTGATCAAACTTCATGGTCATTGCCACCAAAAGGCGCTTTCGACGTTAACGGCCTCCAAAAAAGCATTATCGTTGCCTGAAAACTATCACGTCCAGCTGATTCCCTCGGGATGCTGCGGTATGGCCGGGTCTTTCGGATATGAAGAGGAACATTTTGAAGTTTCGATGCAGATCGGCGAACTGGTATTGTTCCCAACTGTCCGGCAGCAACCCGAAGAAGTGATCATCGCGGCTGCCGGGACAAGTTGTCGCCATCAGATCAAAGACGGCACCGGACGCAAAGCAATGCATCCAGTCGAAATTTTATACGATGCACTGATTAAATAGCGCCTATTTGGTTCCACGGACGTGTTCCATCACAGTGTCAGACCGCATTTTCGATCCGGTATCGGAAGCAACTGTGTCGGTTACGACGGTCGATTCGCCGGGTTTATTCGCTTCTCCCCAATTTTTATCGTGGTTGAAGAAGCCGCCAAACCAAGCGATCAGCGAAAGCAGGATACCTACGCCGACGATCCACTTCCAGACGTTTTTCACGTTTTTGGTGGCTCTTGCTTCCCTATCTGTTTCTTGCCTGTTCATGGGTTTAATGATTTAGTTTGAAATTCACCGTAACATTTCTATACCAGGCCCGTTTCGGCACTTTTTGGCCGATTTATATAACATTGTGTTGATAAAATTTCCCCAAACGAAGTAGTCAACTTAAAATGTAATAAAACAGGGATGTTTCATGTTACCTTAGCTGGAAATTTAGTTTGACTCATCAGTTCTTCTCTCAAACCGGCCATATTCATGAATATTACGCTCAGGGTTCTCTCGTTACTGTTTGCATTTTTCTTATTTACTCAAACCAACGCAAATGCCCAGAATGACAACAGAAGTTTCTTTTCGGTAACAGCCGGGTACAGTCTTCCGGTAGGCGAGCTCGCACGTGAAAAGTTGAATGACCCGTTTGCCGGTCTCACAGGCGCAGGCTATTATGGTCAGGTTAGTTATGATTTTCGGATCGCCCGCTGGTTTGGATTGAAAATTTCAGGCAGTCTCAATAAGAACACGACCAAGCCCGAACCGATTATTGATATTGCTAACCGCAGAGTAGAAGAAATAAAGGGACTTATCAATGAAACGACTTCGCATTCCTGGCAGACCGATGTATCACGCTGGAAATTTAATGCAGCGATGATCGGCCCTGCCATATTTTTGAACTTCAACCGTGTACAAATCGAAGGCCACGTCCAGGGCGGACTGGTGCAGGTTACATCGCCCACAGTGGACATGACGGGTACTTTCCAATCTGGCAAAAACACGATCCTCGTGCATTTGAGCCCCGCCTCCACCAAGGATTTCGGGGTTGGCGCGGGTTTAAGCCTTCGCATTCCGCTGGCTGGCGCGCTTTATTTTCACATGTCGGGAGATTTTCTTGCTACCGAGGCACAGTTGAAAGATGTCGCTGTGAACGTGAAATTGGACACCTATGAAGTAGGTATACCGATCAACGAGAAGCGGTTTGTAGGCGTGGCCAATATCGGTGCGGGGTTAGGAATATCATTTTAATAACATAAGTGTATTAAAAGAAAAACGGGCCGGATGCCGCACGCATCTGACCCGTTTTTCTTTTTTGTACTTATGGATATGCAATTATTTTGCAAACCAAAGCTTCATTTTCATGTCATTCTTGCCACCCTGTGCGGTAAGTGCCGCTGAAAAGTTCTCATAATTCAGCGACTCCTCCGAGCCCGGGTATGGCAACCGCGTTGGAATGACATTTCCGTTGGTATTCAAAACAGGAGGAACAAGAGCTGGAATGCCCGTCCGGCGATACTCTGTCCAGGCTTCCACACCCTGGCCATAAAGCGCAATCCATTTTTGCTCCATGATCTGCGTAAAACCGGCTTCGCCCGCTTTCAGGGCATTGGCGGCCAGGTATGCCGCGGGAACAGTCAATTTGTACTGTGCGAAGGAAGCGGTAATGCCATCCGTGTAATTTTTGGATGCATCGCCCGCCGCAGCTATGCCTTTGTAGGCGAATTCGGCTTTCAGGAACAACAACTCGGCGTAGCTCATGATGACGCCGGGGGCGGTCGCAGCCACGAAATAATCCCCTACTTTGGAAGTTTTGGAAAGCCCCAGCGCATTGGCATCGGAAGAGGAAAGGCCATTGGGAACCCCTTTGAAATCTCCGCCATCGGCTGGCTTGTTGGCGTAAACGGCGAGCCTGGCGTCGTCCAATGCAGTCAGTTTGTTAACCAGCGTCGCGCTCACACGGTGGTCGTCACGTGTTTTGCGGTTCTGGTTAATCGGGTTGTTATTATTGGTAGCGTCCAGGTAGTTCAACTGGATGTTATCAGCCACGGATTCGAGCACCGGATACTTGGCCGGATCGCTCAGAATGCGGGTGATCTCAGCTTTGACGTCAATTGGCGCATCAGCTTTGCCAATCATTCTGGCCAGTATCCGTAGGCTCAGGGAATTGGCGAACTTTTTCCATTTGGTAAGGTTGCCGTTCAGTAGGATATCGCCGGCGATCGCCTTGTTTTTGTCTGCGAGGTCAATGGTTTCACCCGCGGTTTTCAGTTCGCCGATCAGACCGGCATATACATTTTTTTGCGGATCGTACTTAGGGAGCAATTTGTCTTCCAGGCCTTGGAGCGCGTCGGTGTAGGGAATATCGCCGTAAATATCGGTCAGAAGCAAAAAGGTCCAGGAGCGAAGGATCGTGGCTACTGCCTTGTAATTCGTATTACCGGACTCTTCCGCAATCTTGGAAATGCGTTGATAATCGGCCAGCGATTCGATGTACAGCGTTTGCCAGCCCGTAGTGTAAACATCCGATGAAACGGTGTACTGGTCAACGTCGGTGTACTGGATACGCGCCCAATGCTGGGAAAAGCCGTCGCCGATATCCTGGCCGATGGACCCGCCCCAATAGAGATCTACCGCGCTCTGAATGCCGTGTGGAAGAAAAAGGTCCGCAGTGCCGGTCGCAGCGCTGTTATTATTGGTATTGATTTCGTCGAAATCGCCGGTGCAGGCAGACAAACAGACGATCGCCGCCGCCAGCAGAGTTTTAGATTTGAATGAATGTATGATGCTTTTCATGCTGAAAATCAGTTAGGATAAATAGCTTACAGTTTAAAACTGACATTGAATCCAACAGTACGGGTCGTAGGGATCTGACCGTTTTCAATGCCTTGCAGGTTGCCGTCGTTATAGTAGCTTGTTTCCGGATCAATATGCGGCAGGTTGCTTTTCAGCAGCGCCAGGTTTCTTCCCACCACCGAAATAGCAATATCGCGGAACGGGAGTTTTTTGAATGCCGCCCCGGAGAATACGTAGGTCAGCTTTACTTCCCGCAGCTTCACGTAACTCGCATCGAAAATCGTGTTTTCGTTGTTGGTCAGCAGGTAATACTTATGATGGTATTCTTCGGAAGTAATGCGCTTGTCGTTAGCCACATATTCAGGGCTGGCTGCGGTTCCTTTGTTGACAACGCCCGCCCCGATAATGCCGTCTTCACGTCCCAGTGTCGTTTCCGCCAAAACACCCGTATAACGGCCAATGTTGATAGACTGCGAGAAAATATCGCCCCCATGTTTCACATCAATCAAAGTACTCAGTGAGAGGTTCTTATATCGGAATGTGTTCGAGAACCCGCCGATCCAGTCGGGCGTAAAGTTGCCCAGCACGCGGCTTACCGGGTCGATCGTCGGGTAACCCTGCTTGTCGTAAACGATCTGGCCGTCCGGTGCGCGCAAAAACCCTTTTCCAAAGAAAGTACCATAAGGCTGGCCCACCCGCGCTTCCACCGACAATCCGCGGAAACTGCTGGTAGTGGTGGTTTGGTTCAATGCATTGTAACTGGTGTTCAGCTGGTAGGTGGTCAGATTGTTGGCCAGCGAAATCACTTTGTTTTTGTTGCGTGCCCAGTTCAGCCCGACCTCCCATTCAAATGACTTGGTTTTGATTGGCGAAGCAGTCAGCTGAATTTCAAAACCCTGGTTTTCGATCTTACCTGCATTCAGGAGTTTGGAAAGATAACCCGTTGCATTGGAGATATTTACGTCCAGGATCTGGTTTGAAGAAACCTTCTTGTAATAGGTAACGTCCAGTCCGACACGATTTTGCCACAGTCTGATATCGGTGCCCAGCTCATAGGAAGACGTAAGTTCCGGTTTCAACTCTGCATTCAGCAATGCATTATTTTCCGAAAGGCTTGGCGTGCTTCCCCAAGGGTTTTCGTATTTGTAGGTACTCGCCAGCCGGTACGGATCGGTGTCGTTACCCACGCGCGCCCAGCCCCCACGCACCTTCGCGAAGGACAAAACCGACGATCTGATATTGAAAATGTCCGTAACAATCGCACTCACCGCTGCCGATGGGTAGAAATAGGACCGGTTGTTTGAAGGCAGCGAACTCGACCAGTCGTTCCGGGCTGTCAGATCTACAAACAGATAATTTCGGAAACCCAGGTTCGCCGACGCGTACAAGCTGTTCACCGTTTTCTTGATAAAACTGTTTTCCGTAACCGGGCGCTGACGCGAGTTACCCATATTGTACACGCGGGGGATCGCCAGCTCGGTGGCTCCCATGTAGTTGCGCTGCGCGAAATTGGTACGGTGGTTGCCGCCGATGTTGGCTGTGATATCAAACTCGCCAAACTTGTGATTCGCATTCAGGAGAAAATCGGAATTCGATTCTCGTACGAAAATTTGCTCCTCATTATAGGCATCAAACAATGCAGAAGAGCCGATTTTGGCCTGTCTCGCAGCTGTTTTGGTTTTACGGCGGTCTTCATAGAAATCCGTTCCGGTGCGGGCGGTGAGATTAAGCCAGTCCGTGAACTTGTAAGTGGCAGAAAAGTTGCCGTAAACGCGGTCGCGTTCGTTGGCTTTAGTGCTTTCGTTCAGCAGGTAATAGGGGTTGGTCCAGTAGTTGTCGTTCCAGTTATATTGGTAAATACTGCCAGGCTTGTGGTAATTTTTTAATTTGTCCATATCCACCTGGCGACCAAACCAGATAAAGTAAAGCCCGAAATTGTTGCGGTTATCGCTTCCGTCCTTCACATAATTGCCGGTTGCACGTACACTGAGCTTATTGGTCAGGTTCCAACCTGCATTTAACGACACTGTGCGGCGTTTGTAATCGGTATTTGGCAGAATGCCCGTCTGGTTCAGGTCTGTAAACGAAAGGCGGAAATCGCCCTTCTCATTAGCACCGGTAATCGCGACATTGTTGGTCAGCGACCGCCCGGTTTCGAAAAACTGATTGACATTATCCGGATGCGCGACCCAGGGCGTCGGAGTGCGTGACCCGTCGGCGGCGATTGGAGAGTCGAACTGAGGTAACAGACGGCCGTCGAGCCTGGGGCCCCAGCTTTCATCCACGCCATCGTTCACGCCGGCACCCGTTCCATCCACGTAGGAAAACAGTCCTTTTGCGCCCTGTCCGTAAGAATTCTGCCATTTAGGCAACCTGAATGGGCTTTCAAATGCAGTATTAGTATTGAATGATACACCGATGCCTTTACTGCCCTTGCCACTTTTGGTGGTGATCAGTACTACCCCGTTAGCTCCGCGCGAGCCGTAAAGCGCGGCGGCACTTGGGCCTTTCAACACGTT
Organism: Dyadobacter sp. MSC1_007; assembly: GCF_023667495.1. Classification (GTDB taxonomy): domain Bacteria; phylum Bacteroidota; class Bacteroidia; order Cytophagales; family Spirosomataceae; genus Dyadobacter. The sequence continues at coordinate 149,460 of NZ_JAMOZL010000005.1, read as the reverse complement.
GATCGTCTCCACATCGTCCGGGTTGATCGAAGCGGCCGCATTACCGTAATCGACGCCGGTCCCGGAACCGAAGTTGCTATTGTCGACCGGCACGCCGTCCACTACGAACAAAGGTTGGTTGTTACTGCCAATAGAGCTGGCTCCGCGGATGATCATCCGTGACGAAGAACCAGGCGCGCCATTGGAGTTGGTTACCTGCACACCCGCCAGTCTACCGGAAAGCGAGTTGACCAAATTGGTTTCACGGGCCTGGGTAAGCGTTTTGCCGCTTACTTCCTGTACGGCATAACCCAATGCCTTCTTCTCTCGGGCAATACCCAATGCCGTCACGACGATCTCGCTGAACTGGGTCGCGTCCTCTTCCAGAGTAATGTCAAAATCCGTTTTGGAGCCTACCGGGAGTTCCAGGGTTTTGTAACCGATGAAGGAGACAACGAGGGTCGCATTCGCAGGTGTGCTGAGGGAAAATTCGCCGTTTGCATCTGTGGTACTGCCACGGCTGGTGCCTTTGATAAGGATGCTGGCCCCGGGAAGGTACCCGTCTGCCGATTGCACTTTACCTTTGATGGTCAGGTCTTGTCCGAAACCCGTTCCCGATAGGAACAGCAGAAGCGACAGGAAGCCTAAAGTAAAGACTTTCTTCATGATTTAATTTTTAAGGAGTGAAACAGTTAGGCAATTAATTCAAAACAGAACATTATTCTATTTTCAATTAATTTCAAAAAATAAAAGGTTACACAAAAGACATTTAATGAAATATTAGTCTTTACATCCTAACTTATTTAAAATTTAATACTTTTAAAAGAGATGTTCATATCGCCCTGGTAATGCAATACTTAGCCCGGCGGAAATGCACTGTGTTGCTTTGTCGTACAGGGAATTAGCAAAATGCCGGTTCTAGTATTTCATTTACACGGCTTATTGAAAGTAAGCGGCGTTTGAATTGCTATATTTGCATCCTGTTCAAAATGAGTGGCCGGTAGGCGCTCATCATCGCATATCGAATATAGCTTTAAATGAAGGTTCTTAAATTTGGCGGCACCTCTGTCGGATCGGTCGACAGTATCAAAACGGTAATCAGTATACTTGAAGAAAATCTTGCAAAAGGCGAACGCATTGCGGTTGTTTTTTCAGCCATGGGCGGTGTCACGAACAGGCTGATCGAGATAGGAAAGATGGCGGCGACCGGTAATGCCGAATACAACGAATTTCTGAAAGGTGTTGAGGAAAGGCATTTCGCGGTGGTGAGAGGATTGATCCCTGTCAAAAACCAAAGCAGCACATTTGCGGCGGTGAGGGGTATATTTAATGAACTGGAAGATATCCTAAGAGGTGTTTCCTGGATCAGGGAGCTGTCGGAGCGAACGCTCGACCTCATTATGAGCTTCGGCGAACGCCTGTCAACGATCGTGATCACCGAAATACTTAAAAGCAAAGGAGTTGCCGCCGAATTTTGTGACGCCCGTCACATTATCCGCACCAATGCTACTTATGGCATGGGCGATGTCAATTTTGAGATTACCAATCACCTTATATTAGAGCACTTTGCGAAGACGACCGCATTGCAATGTGTAACAGGCTTTATCGCCTCCACAGCCGAAGGAGTTACGACTACGCTGGGCCGCGGCGGTTCAGATTACACTGCATCCATTCTTGGAGCAGCTCTGGAAGCCGATTCCATTGAAATATGGACCGATGTGGATGGGATGATGACCGCCGATCCGAGGAAAGTTGCCAATGCATTCACGATTCCGTCGATCTCTTACGCGGAAGCGATGGAATTGTCGCATTTCGGTGCCAAGGTCATCTATCCCCCGAGCCTGCAACCTGCATTTGCCAAAAATATAACTTTGAAAGTACTGAACACTTTCAATACCGATTTTGAAGGTACTTATGTTCAGAAATCTGCGAATGGGAAAGAATATGCCATTACCGGGATTTCTTCCATTGACGAGATTGCGCTGGTGAATATCCAGGGAAGCGGGATGATCGGCGTGGCCGGTATTTCGGGGCGTTTGTTTACTGCCCTTTCCAATAATGCGATCAGTGTGATCCTGATTTCCCAGGCGTCGTCCGAGCATTCTATCTGTTTTTCAATAGATCCGAAGAATTCACAACGCGCGATCGATGTGCTTGAAAAGGAATTTGCGACGGAAATAGCACTTGGTCATATCGATGGGATCTCGGTGGAGAAAAACCTGTCGATCATCGCGATCGTGGGAGAAGGCATGAAGAAAAGCACGGGTGTTTCCGGAAAGCTTTTTTCAGTTTTAGGTAAAAACGGTATTAATGTTGTTGCCACGGCGCAGGGTTCTTCCGAGTTGAATATCTCAGTGGTAATCTCCAAAAGCGATCTATCCAAAGCGCTTAATGCCATTCACGGAGTCTTTTTCCAATCGGAAACACGTTCGCTGAACCTGTTTATTGTAGGTGTAGGCTTGATCGGCGGCACATTAATCGAACAGATCCGCAATCAGACCAGGTACCTGCGCGAAGAAAAACTGCTGAACCTGAACATTGCTGGATTGTCCAATACCAAGAAGATGCTACTCGATCCGGACGGCATCAAACCCGAAAACTGGCGCGACCGCGTGATGGATGAGGGCGTGAAAACGAGCCTGCCCGCATTTGTTCAGCGGATGATTGAGCTCAACCTTCCGAACAGCGTTTTTGTGGATTGTACTTCGGATAAGGACATTGTACAGTATTACCACATGCTGCTCGACGCGAGTATCAGCGTGGTTACCCCTAATAAAGTGGCCAATTCAGGTTCGTATTCTGAGTATATCGCATTACAGCGCACAGCTTTGCAGCGCGGCGTTAAGTTTTTGTACGAAACCAATGTGGGTGCCGGTTTGCCGATCATCAATACCATTCAGGGCTTGATGGCGAGCGGGGACAAATTTTTGAAGATCGAAGCGATCCTTTCCGGGACGCTATCCTATATATTTAACAATTTTGGCGGTGATAAGCGGTTTGTTGACATCGTAAAAGAAGCCAAAGCCAAAGGTTTCACCGAACCCGACCCGCGTGACGACCTCAGCGGTGCCGACGTGGGACGGAAGATACTGATCCTTTCGCGCGAGGTTGGTGTAGCATTGGAGCCCGAGGAAATCAAAATATCACAAATACTGCCAGGTAATTGTCTCAATGCACCGACTGTCGATGCATTCTTCCAGGAACTCGAAATTTCCAATGCGTATTTCGCTGAAATGGAATCAAATGCGGCAGAAAAAGGTGAAAAGCTGCGGTATATCGCCACTCTGGAAAATGGTAAAGCGAGCATTGAACTGAAGACCGTGGATGCTTCGCATCCTTTTTATACGCTTTCAGGCAGCGATAACATCGTATCCTTTACCACAGAACGTTACAAAGACCGCCCGCTCGTCATCAAAGGTCCAGGCGCCGGCGCAGAGGTAACCGCCTCAGGAGTATTCGCGGATATCATGAGTATCAGTAGCTATTTGGGATAGTAAACAACCATTTACAGTGAATTCAGTAAAAGCTTTTGCGCCGGCGACAGTCGCTAATGTGTCGTGTGGGTTTGATATTTTTGGTTTTGCGATTCAGGAGCCGGGTGACACCGTGGAGCTGCGGAAGCGCGACGAACCTGGAATTGTCATTACTGAAATTACAGGTGATGAAGGCCGGTTGCCGCGCCAAGCTGAGAAAAATTCGGTAACGGTGGTGATGCTGGCCCTTTTGAAACATCTGGGAATCGCCGATTTTGGGTGCGAAGTGGCGCTACATAAAAATATGCCGCTTGGGAGCGGAATGGGGTCGAGTGCGGCGAGTGCGGTGGCTGGTGTGGTAGCCATCAACGAGTTGCTGGGCAATCCGCTGACGCGAAGAGAGTTGTTACCGTTCGCAATGGAAGGCGAACGCATTGCTTCGGGATCGGCTCATGCGGATAATGTCGGGCCGTCACTTTTAGGAGGATTTGTGGTGATCCGTAGCTATAATCCGCTGGACATTTTCACCATTCCCGTGCCGGAAGACCTGTATTGTACGCTCGTTCACCCTGATATTGAGATCAATACCAAAGACGCCCGCTTCATCCTTCGTAATGAAGTTTCGCTGAAAAATACCATTGCACAAATGGGCAATGTGGCCGGACTGGTGGCCGGATTAATGAAAGCCGACTATGACCTGATCAGCCGTTCGATGGTCGATGTGATCATTGAGCCCGTGCGGTCAATCCTGATCCCGGAGTTCAAAGAGGTGAAGCAGGCCGCTATTTCTAATGGGGCGTTGGGGTGCAGTATTTCGGGTGCAGGCCCATCGATGTTTGCATTGAGTCGCGGGATAGAGAATGCGCAAAATGTCGGAAAGGCTATGCAGGGGCGGTTCGCTGCTGCCGGAATTGAGTCAGGACTACACGTGTCAGCCATCAATCAGGGTGGGGCGATGATCGTTTAACATTGCCTTTTTTGGGTTTTGGATGAACTTTCATGATCCGCGCAGACGTTATCTGAATTGAAATATTAAAATAAAATAGCATGGTTACGGTAAGCGATACAGCCAAAAATAAAATTGTGGAACTCCGCAAGGCCGATGGTTTTGAAGACGACTATCAAATCCGGGTAGGCGTGTTGGGAGGAGGTTGTTCAGGTTTGACATATAATCTTGAATTTAACTCTGACTCCAAGCCAACTGATATGGTTTTTGAGGACAAAGGTGTCAAGATCATCGTGGACAAGAAAAGCCTGCTTTACCTCGCTGGCACCACGTTGGATTTTTCTGACGGGTTGAATGGAAAGGGTTTTCAATTTATTAATCCCAATGCAACCCGCACGTGCGGATGCGGCGAAAGCTTCGCGGTTTAATAAATATTAAAATATTTTATTTTGTAAAAACGCGCTCTGAAAACCGGAGCGCGTTTTTTTTATCGTGTTGAATGGATTTAATTTGCCCACTCAAACGACCTTTTACGCACCATTATAAGGTAGGCTTAACACCATTTGAATGAAACCAACTCTTTTGATTTTAGCTGCCGGCATCGGCAGCAGGTACGGAGGTATCAAGCAGCTCGACCAGTTCGGCCCCAACGGAGAAACCATCATCGATTACTCTTTATACGACGCGATCAGAAGCGGATTTGGCAAAGTTGTATTTATCGTTCGCCAGGAAATTAAGGATAGCGCCGAAGCTATATTTGCTCCTAAATTAAAAGGCAAGATTGACTATGACTTCGCCATTCAGGGTGTGCAATCGTACGTTCCAGCCGATCTTGGCACCGTCGAACGTGTAAAACCCTGGGGCACCGGTCATGCTACGCTATGTGCCTGGGAACAAACAGAAACTCCTTTCGCGGTAATCAATGCGGACGATTTTTACGGTCGCGATGCCTTCGAAACAATGGCCAAATTCCTGCAAAGCGATACTAATGATCAGCAGCACGCGATGATCGGTTATGAGTTGAAACGCACGTTGTCAGAAAATGGGACTGTTTCGCGGGGCATTTGTGTCGAACGCGAGGACCATAACCTGGAATCGGTTATTGAAAGGACCAAAATATTTGAAGAAGACGGTGTTATTTACTTTGAAGAAGACGGAGTGCGTACGGAACTAGCACCTGAGACACCGGTATCTATGAATTTCTGGGGTTTCAAACCCACAATGTTCCCGATCACGAAAGACCTTTTTGAAAAATACGCACAGGAAAATATCAACACCCCGAAGGCAGAGTTTTACATTCCAACCGTGATGACCCACATCATCAAAAACGGCCTGGGCGACTGCCGCGTATTCCGCATCGCTTCCGACTGGTTTGGAGTTACTTATCCCGAAGACAAGCCAACCGTCCAGGCATCACTGAATGCATTGCACGAAGCCGGAGTATATCCCGGCAAGTTGTGGGATTAGGATTCACTAAACTATATGCAAAACGCCTTTTCTGATTAGCAGAGAAGGCGTTTTGCATATGAGTCCGCATTAGCGAATTAAAACTCGTCGGTTAGTCTGCAAGCCATCGCGATGGGTTATCCATAAAATATACGTTCCGGTAGCAAATCCTTTCACATCAATGATTTCTTGATGCTCTCCCGACTCATAGACCGTCCGTCCGGTTGATGTCAAAAGTTTAACACTTTGAATAACATCCGGATTGTCCACATTGATATGCAGTTGCTCAGAAACTGGATTTGGGTAAATAATCGTAGATTTTTCACTATCATCCAATGCCGTTGTCGCTACAATCTGTTCAATTAGTGTCGCTGTGCTATCAGCCGCATCTTCCGGAACCGGCGAAGTACTATTTCCTTGCAAATACGCTGGCAAGTATCGCCAAGGCCCATACATCTGCCCTGTCATCGCTAACACAGGATCATACTTTACCCGCGTTCTCACTTTGGTAGCAGGCCGCTGCTTGGCGATCACATTCTTCAATTCCACACCTGCTAACCCCAGGCTCGTGTACAAATTTTGAGACCCCGAAGACTGCACGCTATTCGTTATCAGGTTATTGCTGCCTTTTGAAAATCCCTGCCCATCTGGCTTCGTTTCCCAAACCAGCTTGCCTTTGTTGTTGCCCAGGAAAGATTTGGCATAGAAGCCAGCGCCGAAGTCGGGTTGAGGGAATTGGGTGTGGTTTATGACGGTGGTGAGGTCGGAGTTGTAGAGGCGGAGGTTGTTTTGGGTGCCATCTCCGCAATTTCCTTTAAATACTAACGCCGACCCTTTACTGTTAAAGAAAAGGGCTCCTACTAATATATCGGAATAGCCATCCCCGTTAATGTCGCCTGCACCCGCAACGGAGATACCCGTTTCTGAATTAGCTACATTGCTTTCAAACCTTAATGGATTCTGGGAGTATATCCCAGTAGAAGATCCTAGAAACATAAAGGCGGCCCCCGCATTTGTGGGGGAATAATTAACCGCTCCGATTATTATATCTCCGTACCCATCACCATTGTAATCTCCTACCTCTGAAACGGAGTTTCCAAAATAGGAGGGTTGATTAATAGCCAATGTAGTTTTCACGGAGTTGTTGTTTATACCACTCGACGAACCATAATAAACTAATGAGGCGCCTTCACCCGCCTGGCTCGTCGGGCAACCAACAACAATATCGCAAAACCCATCGCCGTTGACATCACCAGCGCCCGAAACGCTCGTTCCGAAACCAGCGTCTGCCTGGTTGGCTTCGAGCATGACCGGAGCGGATTTAGAAATGCCACCCAGTGAGCCCAGGTAAATGAATGCGGCTCCTTCATCATTTTCACCATTATCAAAATTGGGAGCCCCCACAATTATATCACCAAAACCATCCCCGTTCACGTCTCCGGCATCGGAAACGGAATAGCCGAAACCCGACATTTGCTGGTTGTTATCCAGCCGGGTAGTCGCAGCACTGTCCAAACCGGTCGCGGAACCATGCCAGACGAACGCCGCTCCCTCATTGGACTGGTTATCGTCGTACAGATAAGCTCCTACGATAATATCACTGAACCCATCACCATCTACGTCGCCTGCGCTTGCACAGGAGCTTCCCAGAAATGCATCGGCCTGGTTACTTTGGAACGTCGCGGAAGGTTGTACCTTGATTCCGGTGGCTGAGCCGCGGTAAACCAATGCGAATCCTTCATTTGTCTGGCCCTTTCCCTGATTGCGGGCGCCTACGAGCAGGTCCGTGTAACCGTCGCCGTCGGTATCTCCTGCAGAGGCGACAGAAACACCCATTTGGGCTTCCATCTGCTGCCCTTCGAGGGTCATTGAAAGGACAGCCCCGACAGCCGACCCGTGATAAATAAATACGGCACCTTCGTTACTCTGCCCATTTTCAAAATGATAAGCACCAACCGCTATGTCGCCATAGCTATCGCCGTTAAGATTCCCGGTTGGCGCGAGCGCATTGCCCATTCGGGCATCGGCCTGATTACTTTCAAGGATTAACGGGTTCGCAGGCGACACTCCTGCGGGGCTTCCTTTGTAAATAAACACAACACCTTCATCGACTTCACCTTTGTCATAAAACCTTGCTCCTGCCATGATATCGCTGAAACCATCCGCATTCAAATCGCCCGCACTGGCAACGGCTGAGCCGAGCATTGCATTAGTCTGGTTGCTTTCAAAAGTTATGAAATTGTTGATATTGATTCCCCCGGCGGTTCCATAATACAGGAAAGCAGCCCCTTCATTCATTTGTCCGCCATCAAATTGGTCGGCGCCTACCAGCAGATCGCTATGTCCGTCGGCGTTGACGTCACCAGCAAGTGCAACGGAAATACCGAAGCGTGCATTCGCCTGATTTTGTTCCAGGATTGCTGAAGGGATTACATTCAGGCCTTTTTGAGATCCATAATATACAAAAGCAGCACCTTCATCGAGCTGGCCTTTGTCATATTGCGGTGCTCCGACGATAATATCAGAATATCCATCTTTGTTGATATCTCCACCGCTCGCTACGGCATAACCCATTTGCGCATTAGCCTGATTGCCCTGCAATATCGTTGCCGACTGACCAAGCCCGATATCGGAGCCAAAATATACAAATGCTGCACCTTCATCGGGCTGGCCGAGGTCATAATGCGGTGCTCCTACTACCACATCGGAATAGCCATCTGCGTTGATGTCACCTGCGGATGAAACGGCAAACCCAAACCATGCTTCCGTCTGATTAGCCTGCAATGTTGTTGCTGCATTTCCGGGATTGCCATTGATGATCAGCGGATCGATTGTGACAGGAAAAACTGCATTTTTCACATCGACATTTAATGCGATTAGCCCGTTCTGATAAGCCATTCGGGCCGTCAGTGGCTGTTTGTTTGCATCCCAGCATTTCAGATCATGATAAATGAGGGTAGTAATTTCCTTTGTAAGTGGGTTTTTGGCTTCGAAGTGGATGCTTTTGTCAGTCTCTTCTTTTACCTGAAATCCATCGGCGGCAAGGCTAACCTGTAAATGCTGAACATCAGAAGGCGCTTTTTCAATGATGAAATTTTGACGGATACCTGCCTCATTGTTGATAAACTCTTCCTTAAATCCCCCATGATCGATGTGCAAGGTGTTTCCGTCTATTCGCTTTTTGGCCTGCAATGACGGCAAATGCAATATCCGGCCATCCGTGTAAACAGCTTTCGTAGCAAGTTCAAATTTGAACTGACTATCGGCTGATTGGGTGCGTCCTTTTACTGTGAGCTTGCCCGGCTCGTAATAGGCGCGGAGATTGTGGTGCCGATTTGGGCTTTGCAGACAGTGTTTAGTGCTGTCATAGGTGATATGATATTCCCTGGAAGCGATGTTTTCGCGGATTTCCTCGTCGGGTGTTGCCGACGCCGCTGAGTGTTGTGGTCCGTGTTCTTTTTTTGGATTAAACTTTGGGATAAATATTAAACCCTGTACGGTGTAAATGGTGAATGCAAAAAGCAATAAGGCGGAGAAGGATTTTACTGCTAAAAAGAGTGAAATCTTGCAGATTTGTTTCATCGGAAGGGATTTTTAAGTGAAGTGTAAATGGCGGGAACCGACCCGTGGTCAATTTTACACTTCTGCTAATGGTCCCAGCAATCCGATGATCAGGTGACGGTATAGGTTATTTAACGGTAGCGCGGTAGCACGAAGCTCCCGCTTCGTGCAGCGTATTCGCAGGCCTCCGGCCGGACGTAGTTTACGCTAATGCTAAAAAGACGGTACCTTGTTTGGCGCTATCGCTAAAAAAGACCGGCCGGAGGCCTGCGAATATTAAGCACGAAGCGGGAGCTTCGCCCTATTTCGCGCTATTTCGCTACTTTAATAACATGCATCGGCTCTTGATACTGGTAGGAAATATGCAATTCGCAGCTATCACAAATCTGTTTTACGATTGCAAGGCCCAATCCCAGCGATTCTGCACCGGTTGATTCTTTTTTAAACCTTTCAAAGAGCCGTTCTGGATCACTTTTGAGTGCTGCGCCGGTATTACTGACTTCAATGTGGTCCTTGTTGGTTGAAATCCTTAGCTCGCCACCCGTGTAATTATGTCTGATCGCATTGTTGATGAGGTTCGTAACCAGGATTTCCCCCAGCGCCGGGGACATTATTTTTCGGAAACTGCCTTGCTCGTCAATGCAGACCTTAATTTCCTTATGCTGAATAATGTCCTCAAAGTCTTTCAATTTATTCAAAACCAAAGCCGAAAGATCGACGTTTTCCTGTTCGGTAAACTGCTGATTTTCAATCTTTGCAAGAAGTAACAAGCCCTGATTCAACCGCGACATGCGACGGGCTGCATGGTAGATCTCTTCGATCCAATAGGTATGGCTTTCACCCAGATCTTTGGACTGTATAAATTGCTCCACCCGTGCATTGATCAACGCAAGTGGCGTCTGGATCTCATGGGAAGCATTTTCTGTAAATTCCCTTAAACTCCGGTAATCATGCTGCATTTTGGAGGCCATTTTCTCCATCACATCACCCAGCTCATTAAACTCGGTAATCTCACTTCTGACCGTTTCGAGCGGCTTATTCTTTGTCCAGTCAAAGTCCTTGATCCGGGCGAGCGAATCATAAAACGGCTGCCACAACTTTCCGGAAAGACTTCTGTGAAAAAGGAAAGTACTGACCAGCAAAAGCCCCAGAAAGGCGATCATTGCCGCAGATATGGCTTCGATCAGCTTATAGGATTGGATCATCGATTTCCGGATAGCCACCCGGTAAGGCGAACCGCCGATTAATGTATAAAAAGTAAGCTGTCTGAATGGATCAGGACTTTCTTCGTAACGGTTGCTGATCAAAGTGTCGGTAAAAACAGTCTCGTTCTTGAATCTTCCAAATACAGGCTGTACCTCGATTTTATTTTCAACAAAGTAGGAATTGTTGGACCATGTATCGTTAGCACGTACATAGGTTTCAAAATCGCGCTTCTCCACAACCAGCCTGCTTTCTACTTCTTCATAAATCATAAATTTGATGATCCAATAGAATGTAATTCCCACGGCGAGGTAAATGACCAGGGAGGCCATCAGATAAATGCGGCTGGTTTTTTCGAGCAGTTTCAAGAGGCCGTAAATTTATATCCTATTCCGTAAATCGACTGAATGTAGTCTTTTCCACCTTTTTCCACGATTTTCCGCCGGAGGTTTTTAATATGTGAATAAACCATATCCAGCGAATCAGCCGAGTCCATATTATCACCCCAAAGATGCTCGGCTATGGATTCTTTCGTTAATGCCACATCGATATTCGACAAGAAATAAAGCAGCAGGTCATATTCCTTTCTGGATAACATTGTTTCCGTATCCCTGATAAAAACCTTCCTCGCAGCAAGCTGGACCGTAATTTCCTTCCAGATCATATCATTATTACCTCCAAAATGCCGTCTGCGGATCAGTGATTTCACCCTTGCATTGAGTTCTGACAGGTGAAAAGGCTTTGTCATATAATCATCGGAACCTATTTCCAATCCTTTAATCTTGTCTTCCAGTGTGTTGCGAGCTGAGATTATGATAATACCGGTTGTTGCAGCGATCTTTTTCAATGTCTGGATAATGTCAAAACCATCGCCGTCGGGCAGGGTAAGGTCTACAATAGTACAATCGTATTGATACAAGCTGATCTTTTCGTCGGCCTGCCAGAAAGTATTAGCTACCTCACAAATGAACCCCTCGCGCGACAGGTAATCCGTGATACTTTCGGCGAGCCCTTTTTCATCTTCCACAACTAATATTTTCATTCCTTTTTCAAAAAGTTACCTGACAAAAATAACCCCGGATATTGGAAACATTTGGGAAGATAATATTTTAAATAACAGTTGTTTGTACCCGCCTGTTTCCCAAATGTTTCCAGAATTGGGCTCTAATTTCGGCTAAAAAATCTCTTTTACCCGAATTATGAAACATTCCAGGTATCACTCCATTTCCTGCAAATTTCCGCCCGGAAAGGCACATTCACCAGACTGTCCTTTCAACTGGGCCGCTGCCGTTAAACGAACCATATATGCGACCGTTGTCCTGTTCGCCGTGGCGGGCAGCCCGCTTTTTGCACAAAAATTAAAACTGCATGAAGCCCTCGAACTCGGCAAAGGCAACTTTCCGTTCCTCAAAGCCAAACAGGCCGAAATACACAGCGCCGAAAGCCGCATCAAATCTGTAAAAAATGACTACCTGCCAGCGTTCATCGTGCAGGACCAATATACATATGGCACGAGCAACAGTGTAGCAGGCGCGTTTTTACCCAATGAAGGCAGCGCCCTGTCGCCTTCTGGCGGTATCCGTCCTGAAAATTACTATACGGCCACTTTCGGAAGTTTTACGACCGCTTTGATTGACTGGAAGGTTTTTAACTTCGGAAAAGTGAAGGCTAATGTCAATGCCGCACACGCCGAACTCACCAAAAGCCAGGCCAACTACGAAAACGAGCTTTTCCAGCATCAGGTGAGGATTATCGATTCCTATTTGGTATTGCTCATTAATCAAAAACTTGTAGCAGCCCAGCGTCAGAATCTCGAACGGGCATTGGTTTTCAAGAAAGTGACCGATGCGGCGGTCAGTTCGGGTATGCGGCCCGGCGTCGACAGTTCGCTGGCAGCGGCAGAATACGCCAAAGCCCGGTTGCTTTTGCTGGAAAGCCAGCGCTCGGAAAAAGCTCAGCAGCTGCGGTTATCGGAACTGACGGGTGAGCTGAAAGACAGCATAGAAGTGGATAGCATGGCCTTTTACTCCCAACTTCCTGCTGCTCCGGGAGAAACCAACTCATTTTTGCAAAATCCCGCCCTGCGTTTTTCGCAAGCGCAGGTTGATGCCTCACTGGCACGCAGCCTAGCGGTAAAAAGGTCATTTCTTCCTTCGGTATCGCTCGTAGGCGCAGGCTGGGGACGCGGGTCCGGGGTCTCCAATAAAGACGATTCGTTCCGCACGGATTTTTCGAGCGGAGTGAAATACCAGGTTTACAACTACCTGTTCGGCGTGTCGACCCGCTGGAACCTGACCAACATTTTCAAATCAAGAAATGATTACAAAAGCGAACAGTTTCAGGTTGAACGCTTTAAGTCACTTTATCAAACCCAAAAATTACAACTCGACCGCCAAACCCGCGAATCGGAAATGCAATTTCAACTATCGCTCGCCCAGGCGCGGCTCACACCCATACAACTAGCCGCGGCGCAACGCGCATTCAACCAGGCTGAGGCGCGATACCAAAGCGGCCTTACAGACCTTTTCACACTGGCTCAAAGTGTTAATGCGCTGAACCGCGCGGAAGTCGATAAAACTGTCACCAACGGAAATGCATGGCGCTCGCTGTTGCAGAAAGCCGCTGCCGCAGGCGACCTGTCCATCTTCCTGGGCCAGATCGGAAATTAAGCTTCTAATCTTACACATAACAAGCATATTATGTATCAACTCATTCGAACTGCCCTTCGACAACCCATATCCATTGTGGTGGTGGTCATCGGCATACTGTTCTTCTCGATCCTGTCCATTCGGAGCATTCCGGTAGACATTTTCCCGAATCTCGATCTCCCCACTATTTACGTGGTGCAACCTTACGGTGGTATGGCACCTGATCAAATGGACGGGTTTATAGCTACCCGTTACCAGGACCACTTTCTGTACGTTTCAGGGATTCGTGATGTGGATGTGAAAACGATTCAGGGTTTGTCTCTCATCAAATTATCGTTCTATCCCGGCACCGACATGGCTCAGGCTGCGGCGGAGGTCGCTAATAATGTCTCCCGTGCGAAGGCCTACATGCCCGAGGGAACCGTGCCTCCACAGGTGGTGCGCTTCGACGCCAGTTCCGTACCGATCGGACAAATGGTGTTCGAAAGCTCATCCCGGTCGTTGAACGAAATCCAGGACTTCGCTTCGTCCCGTGTGCGCCCGATGTTCAGCCGCATTGAAGGCGTTTCCAGTCCGCCGCCATTTGGCGGTAACCAGCGTACTATCGTGATTCGCGTGGATCCGGAGCGCATCCGCAGTTACCATTTGACGCCCGAAGAAATCATCAAATCCATCATCACGAACAATCAGCCGTCACCGGCGGGTAATATTAGAATGGGGGACAAGACATTGATGACGCCTGTCAACTCATTGATCAAAAAACCGGAAGACTTCTTGAATATCCCCATTCGCGTTGGAGCAGGGCCGACTGTGTTTATCCGTGACGTTGGAACTGTGGAAGATGGCGCCGATGTAACTGTCAGCTATGCGTTGATCAATGGTCGTCGCGCGGTGTATATTCCGGTGGTTAAGAAATCGGACGCTTCCACCCTGGACGTTGTGAACAATATCCGCGCCGCATTGCCGCAGCTGCGAAATGCAGTCCCGGAAGATGTGAAGATCTCCTATGAATTTGACCAGTCCGTTTATGTTACAAACTCATTAAAAAGCCTTATTACAGAAGGTATTCTCGGTGCATTGCTCACGGGTTTGATGGTACTATTATTCCTGCGTGACTGGCGCAGTGTGATCATCGTGGTAGTTACTATTCCCATTTCGATCCTTTCGGCGGTTATCTTGATGAATTTGTTTGGTCAAACCATCAATATCATGACATTGAGCGGCCTCGCATTAGCCATCGGGGTACTTGTTGACCAGGCGACGGTTACGATCGAAAACATTCACCAGCACCAGGAAATGGGCAAACCAAAGGAACAGGCCATTTGGGATGCATGTAAGGAAATCGCTTTTCCCGAATTCCTGATCCTTCTGGCTATCCTTGCGGTATTTGCTCCTTCATTTGTCATGAGTGGTATTCCAAGATCGATGTTCCTGCCACTTTCGCTTGCCGTTGGTTTTGCCATGATTGCCTCTTTTTTGTTGTCACAGACGTTGGTGCCTGTTCTTGCCAACTGGCTTTTGAAAGATCATCCGAATCACGAAGCGCCTACATTGGCATTGGATAGCCAGGAAATGAAAGAAGTAATAGAGGAAGGCGCGCACCCGTCGATGCCTGCAACCGGTTTCGAAAAATTCAAACAAAAATACCTTCATGTACTGGGCGGCATCATGATCAAAGGCCGTTGGGTTGTGCCTACTTATCTCGTCGGCGCGGTCGCGCTGATCGTCGGTGGGTTCTTGCTTATTGGAACGGATATTCTTCCCAAAGCAAACAGCCATCAGTTTCAAATGCGTATGCGTGTCCCGGATGGAACGCGGGTAGAGCGCACGGAAGAAGCTACTCTCAAAGTTCTGGATCTCATCAAATCTGAGGTAGGCAAAGACCATGTTGAGATATCGTCTGCATATGTCGGAACGGTGCCTTCAAGCTATGGGACGTCAAACATTTTTGTGTTCAACAGCGGGCCTCACGAGGCTGTTTTACAAGTTTCGCTGAAAGAGGATTTCCCCGTCCGAATGGATTCATTGAAGGAAAAATTGAGGGAAAGGATATCAAAAGAAATCCCTAATCTTAAAATTTCGTTCGAACCCATTGAGCTGGTCGACAAGATCATGAGCCAGGGAGCGTCCACACCTATTGAGGTGAGTGTTGCTGCCAAAGACGTGGAAGAAGCAGGAAGGTTTGCCAAGAAAATCCGGAAAGAAATGGAGCAAATATCTTTCCTCCGCGACGTTCAGATCGCGCAACCGCTAGCCTACCCGATCCTGGACGTTCAGATTAACCGTGAACGGGCCGGCCAGCTTGGCATTACCTCGACACAGGTTGCAAGATCGATGGTTGCGGCCACTTCATCCAGCCGTTTTACCGATAAAAACCTCTGGCTCGACGATGCAAAAGGGCTGGCATACCAGGTACAAGTCCAGATTCCCGAATATCAGATGAAATCCGTAGAAGACATTGGCACGATACCCTTGAAAACCGGTGTTAGCAATCCGCTTCTCGCCGACGTAGCGACTTTCTCGCAAAAAACAGCACCAGGAGAATACGATCGAGCCGGTCCAAACAGATTGGTGACGGTTACGGCCAATATCCATAAAAAAGACCTCGGCGCAGCCACTACTGCGGTCCAAAAAGCCATCAAAAATGCTGGTGAGCCTCCGCGCGGCGTGCTGGTGGAACTTAAGGGGCAGTCGGACTTGCTATCTGAGACATTGAGCAGCCTCCAAACAGGTTTGTTAATCGCTGTCGTGATCATGTTCCTATTGTTGGCGGCCACCTATCAGTCGTTCAAACTGTCGCTGGTGGTGCTCTCGACCATTCCGGCGGTGGTAGTAGGTTCAATCGGACTGCTGCTACTAACCGGCGCGACATTGAACCTGCAATCCTATATGGGACTGATCATGTCCGTTGGCGTATCGGTGGCCAATGCGATCCTGATGGTGACCAACGCGGAAAACCTGCGCCTCAAATTGCAGAATGCCCACAAGGCAGTCACGCTGGCAGCGGGAAGCAGGATTCGTCCGATCCTGATGACCAGTATCGCGATGATTGCTGGTATGGTGCCTATGGCGTCCGGACTGGGTGAAGGCGGTGACCAGATCGCTCCGCTGGGCCAGGCCGTGATCGGTGGTCTGATCGCCTCCACGCTGGCCTCACTGCTCATCCTGCCTGCCGTATTTACCATGGTGCAGCGCAAAGCATCCGTTCAATCCGTCTCGCTCGATCCTGAGGATCCAGAAAGCAACTTTTTCCGTAGAAAACTCCAAACAGCCGTCCAGATGAATACCTTGAAAACCATTTTAATAATCCTGACCGCCGCATTCGGCATGACTGCATGCAGTACCGAAGCCGAAACAAGCCAGAAACACGAGCAACAGGCCGAAAAAGCACCGGCAGTAGAACTCACGCAGGTCAGACGCATGAAGCCCGCGAAGCAAATCTCATTGCCCGGAGAACTGAAACCGTGGAACAAAGTGAGTATCCATCCAAAAGTGAAAGGATTTGTTAAAACGGTAAATGTAGATCGGGGTACAATCGTCAGAAAAGGCCAGGTACTGGCAGTGCTGGAAGCGCCCGAAGTGATGTCAGAACTAAGCCAGGCCAAAGCCCAGGTAATCGCCGCCGAAGCGACCTTGCACGAGATCAACACGCGTTATCAGGCAAGTGCATTGACATACAGCCGGCTCTTGCGCACCAACCGTACCGAGGGCGCCGTGTCCCTTAACGAACTCGATTTAGCAAAGGCAAAGGCATTGACGGATAGTTCTGCCGCCGCTGTCGCAAAAGGAAACGTACAGGCGGCCAAATCGTTCATGGAAACCAAAACGGAGCTTTCCCGCTATCTCACAGTTACTGCGCCATTTGACGGCATTATCACTGAAAGAAACATCAGTCCTGGCGCATTGGTCGGGCCGGATGAGGGAGGTTCCAAGCCATTGTTCATTCTGGAAGACAACACTAAATTGCGCCTTACACTGGCTATCCCCGAAAACCTTTCGAGCGCCATTCCTGCCAAGGGTGAGATCAGTTTTACTGTATCAGCAAGTCCTGAGAGGGTTTATAAGGCTGTTTATGCCAGAAGTGCGAGGACGCTTGCGGAAGAAAACCGGTCTATGATCACAGAATTTGATGTAAATAACCGTTCCAATGAGTTGAAAGCGGGAATGTATGCCCAAGTGCTTCTGAACACCGAGCGCACTTCGAATACGCTGTTTGTACCGGTGACAGCTGTTGTCAATTCGAGCGAGCAGGTTTTTGTGATCCGTGATAAAGGCAAGAAAGCCGAATGGGTGCCTGTCAAGCGTGGAACTGTTGTTGATACGCTCGTTGAAGTTTTCGGTGATCTGCACGCCGGCGACTCCATCGTCAAAAAAGCATCGGAAGAATACCGGAACGGGGCTGATTTGTAATTCGGTAACTGAGAATGGCCAGTTGATCATTAGGGAGGAAAAGTTATCAATCTGACAACTTTTCCTCCCTATTTTTAGATGCTTATGGAGACAAAACGGATCGCAACGGAAAGAGAATACAACGATGCCTTGACACGCATTGATCAACTCTTTGATGCACCTTCCGGCAGTCAGGAAGCGCTGGAACTGGACGAATTAGCTTTGGCTGTCAACCAATATGAGGAAAAACACTATCCCATCGAAGAGCCAGATCCCGTTGAATATATCAAGATACGAATGGAGGAAATGAGTATGAAAGCGGCAGATCCGAGGTTGCCTTCGCCGCAATAACGAAAAATGCCGGATTTTCACATCCGGCATTTTTCGTTTTTAATTCAAGCTCCCGTTACTTTCTGCTGTATGTATCCAGCGTCGCTTCGGGGAATGAGCGGAGGATATCCGACATCGTGTTTTTGATCATTGTGTTTTGATCTTCCTTTTTGGTCGGCGCTTTTACTTTTCCGGAAGCCCATCCCTGCCATACCATCCTCTCTGACGATTTTTGATAGATATTCAGGATAAAACGGCTTTCCTGGTAATTATAAGTGGAGATATTGTTCCCACCGCCATACCACCACATATAGGGTGAATACATATTGTTGGAACGCACTTGCTGACGGTCTTTCACATCAGTCATGAATCGCACTATGATATCCGGATTTTGTTTATCCAGCTTATAGCCTTTCGATTCCATAACTTCCACAACAGCGTCGCCCAGTCTCCTTCGGTTCAGTTCACTGCCCAAAAGCGGATCCTCTTCCATGTTACGCTCGGCCTCCACTTTGAAGGTTTTGAATTGCTTTAAATTGACAGCAGAATCGTAATCGTAACTGACCTGAAGGGCATTGCTGCACGCCATGATGAACACTCCCGCCACAACCGCCATCCCGACGGATTTTATCAACTTCACTATGGTTTCCATTTGTTTTGAACGTTTGGTTTTAATATTTATCTGACAGTTTAAAGGGGCAAAAGGTTTAAATGCCTTTGAAACATCTATTAAACTTATAAACAAATAAAACTGATATATCGATCAGAAAATAAAGCAAAAACGCGCCCGGTTTAAGCCGGACGCGATGTACTGGGAATATATGGGGACCACGAACTCTGAATAACCTATCCTAGACGTTTTTATAGTCCGGATGAATGTAGGGGGCACGGTAGGCGCGGGCCAAAAGTGCATTTGCTTCCCTATCTCCCACAATTTCGCGTTTTATCGGATCATATACAATTGATCGGCCTGTTTTCATCGAAAGATTTGCCAGAATGCAGCTTGCCGTCGATATATGCCCTTCCTCGATATCAGCGACCGGTTTGCTGCTGTTATCGATTGCACTCAGAAAATCAAGCATGTGCAGGCGTGTTGCAGGGGCCGCATTTAGTTCTATCCGGTCTTCTTTCAGGTCCTCCGGATACTTTTCTTTCTCATAAACGACATCCTTGTGTATCTTTTCACCTTTGCCCTGCGGGATGAAATCGTAGGCCATGGTGCTGGCCCATAAGGTTCCTTTTTCGCCGTAGAGCGTAAACGACCAGGGATAATCCGGGTTGTTGGGCGTTCCCCAGGTACGATGCTGCCACACACAGTTCAGGCCGTCGTATTCAAAAATCGCCGATTGGGTGTCCGATATATTCGATTTACCTTCTTTTTGCACATAAATACCGCCAGTTGACGTGATCTTTTTCGGCCATCCCAGCTTCATCATCCAGCGCACAGTGTCGAACATGTGCACACACATGTCGCCGGTAATGCCGTTGCCATATTCCATGAAAGTCCTCCACCAGCGGATGTGGGGCGAGCCATCGTAAGGACGCAGCGGCGCGGGGCCGGTCCATTTTTCGTAATCCAGATAATCGGGGACAGCCTCCACCGGTGGGTTGCCGTTGTTGCGCATATGGAAGTAGCAGCACATTTCGACGTGGGATATTTTGCCCAATAAGCCTGCGTCGACGATATTTTTCTTGGCTTCAATCAAATGAGGAGTGCTTTTGCGCTGCGTTCCTACCTGCACCACCTTTTTATACTTACGAGCAGCGGCCACCATGGCTTCTCCCTCCATCACATCCACGCTGATCGGCTTCTGCACGTACACATGTGCACCCGCTTTCACGGCATCGATCATTTGCAATGCGTGCCAATGATCCGGTGTACCGATCAACACAATATCCATTTCATTTTCGGCAAGCATCTTTTGATAGTCGCCATACAACTTGGGCGTTTTACCCGATTTCTGGCGCTGACTAACGAGCTTTCCGGCCTCATTCAACTGATTTTTGTCCACATCGCACAGTGCGAGCACTTCTACCGGCGCGACTTGTATCAATCTAAAAAGGTCGCTTTTACCGTACCAGCCCGTTCCGATCAGTCCCACGCGAAGTGTTTTGGCCGGGTTGATCAGGTCCATTCCCCTAGCGCCGAATGAAGAAAGTGCCAATGCCGCCGTAGCGCCATGCAAAAAGCTCCGGCGGTTAATATTGAATGTGTTCATCAATGATTTTGATTGGTTTTAGGAACTGGCAAATGCCATATGCCGGTAAAAGCGTAAAGCGACAGGCGTTTTACTTTTACGACAGTATTATTTTACATTTGCACCACATACAACCGCTCAACTTCCTTCCTCGATATGGGACTAATTAATGCGTGTCTGTATGCAGTCAGAGTTTTATCCTTTTCAGTCAAAAAACCATTGCCAGCTTTTCGAGTTTGAAAGCGTTAGCGAATGGAAATGTATTCGTAAGCAAGTAATATTTAGAGCGCTACCCGGCGAGCCTAAGCTTTACAATCTCGCTTTGATAGATATCCTGGAAAATGGGGACACCTCGGACGCCGTTGTCAGCGATAATTCAGACATGCGCAAAGTGATGGCAACTGTGATACATTGTTTACTTCGGTTTCTGGAATACCATCCGTTCGCTAGCGTTTACATAAGAGGAAATTCCGCCAGTCGCATGAGACTTTATCGCGCGATTATCAGCCGCGAGATTTCAGAAGTAAAAAATATTCTCGAAATTTATGGAAAGAATGGTACGAAGATTGAGCTATTTCGTTCCAATACAAACTACGAAGCCTTTTTGATTAAACAAAAAACACTATGAACAGCACTTTGAAAAAGAGCGAACGGCGACGTCCCAGGGAAGTCGTCTATTATCCAACAGCGGAAGCCTGTGTTCAGGCAAAATTGGAAGCGGCCATCAAAAGTCTTGAAGGCATTGATCTGACTCCTGTTCTTGGAGCAAAGAAATAATTCCAACTCAGAAGTACCCATAGTGGGCACCTGCTGCTGAAACGCTATTTGTACGTTTTATATTCCAACTTAGAATCCAATGAAACCACCAGTTAAGAGCATTGAGGAAAGTAAGCGAGAGGTTCTTTCCAATCAGCAGGTTCAGGCATTTATCCAGAAGAAAGTAGATAACGCCATAAAATTTTTCGAAACAGCCGATCTGAGCGCTCTCACGAAGAAAAATAAGTAATATTTATTTCAAAAACTCCCCCACATTCTCCTTCGTCACCAGCTGAAAAGGAATAAGCACCTGTTGTTCAAATTTCTCCTTCTTAGCAGCTTTCACGGCAGTTTCAACTGCTTTGCTGCCTTGCTCCTTTGCATTCTGGAAAACAGTAGCATCCAGCGTTCCTTTTTTAACGGCTTGTAATGCATCCGGAATGGCGTCGACGCTTACTACCAAAACTTTGCCTTTCAGTCCGGCCGCTTCGAGCGCTTTTACCGCTCCCATTCCCATTTCATCATTTTGCGCGAAAATGGCATTGATCTGATTGCCATAGGATTGTATCCAGTTCTCGGCCAGCGACATCCCTTTTGCACGGTCCCACTCGCCCGATTGCTCGGCGAGCAGTTTTAGGCCGGGATTAGCTTTCAATATTTCTTTCGCTCCGTTATCCCGCTTGATCTGCGCTGCCTGGCCCATGAAGCCGTGCATCATGAGGATGTTTCCTTTACCTCCGAGTTTTTCGACAATATATTTCATCGCAATACGAGCCGACTCGGTATCATCCGACCCTACAAATGCCGTAGGTTTCGCGGAAGTTTCTGAATTCACATTGATGATCGGAATCCCGGCATCCATCGCCAGCTTAATGGCTGGTGAACTCGCTTCAACCTCACAAGGGTTCATAATAATGGCATCCACGCCCTGACCAATGAAGCTTTCGACCTGCTCGACCTGTTTCAACGCCGAACGTTCCGCGTCAACGATGATCAATTCCACGCCCAGCTCTTTCGCTTTTGCATCCATTTCATCAGCGACATTCACGATAAATTCATTCTGCATACTCAGCATCGTCGCACCAATGACCAGTTTCTTTCCAGAGCCTTCTTGCCCGGTTTCATTCGTTTTAGACTGGTTACAACCAACCAGCAAAGTAGCAGCAAAAAGAGCAGCAAAAATTCCGTTATGTTTCATAAGCGTTCGGCTCGCAGCCGTATATTTCTTTATTTTTTCGTTCTTCAAATCACCAAACTTCCTCCACCTCCACTTCCTCCCTCATCCTTCCTCCCTTTCCTCCTCCCTCAGTCCTTCCTCCCCAACCCATCCAAAACCACCGCCCCAATAATAATCACTCCCATCACCACCTGCTGGTAATATGACGTCACATTGAGCAAGTCCAGACTGTTACTGATCACGCCGATGAGCAATGCGCCGATGAGTGTCCCCGTCATAGTGCCAGTGCCGCCTGATGTGCTGGTACCGCCAATAATGGCTGCGGCAATAGCGTCGAGCTCGAAACCGGCACCGGCATTGGGCTGGCCGGTTGTAATGCGCGACGTCAAAAGAATGCCGCCTAATGCAGAAAGCAGCCCGCAAATGGTATATACCCACATTTTGACGTTGCTCACCCGTATACCCGACGCGCGCGCCGCAGGCTCGTTCCCCCCTACCGCGTACATGTAGCGCCCTAGGACCGTTTTGTTGAGGATGACGGAGCAAATCACAAATGCTATGATGAGGATAATGATCGGAAATGGTATGCCGAAGACATTTCCACCGCCTATGAAATTGAATGCATCGGATAAATTCGAAATGGGTCTGCCCTTGCTCAGGATCAGCGCCAGGCCACGTCCGATCGTCATGGTGCCGAGCGTGACGATAAATGGCGGCACTTTGCTTTTTGTAATAACCAGTCCGTTGAATGCACCTATCGCCGATCCGGCTGCTAGTCCGGCAAATAGCGGAACTAGTAATGGAAAGGTATCGGGGTGTGCAAACGTTGCGGCCACTACCCCGGTTACTGCCACCATCGAGCCAAGGGAAAGATCAATTCCGCCGGTAATGATCACAAATGTCACCCCAAATGCCAGCAATGCATTGATGGACACTTGATTACCTATGATCAGCAAATTGGAAACAGTAAAAAACTTAGGGGTGCTCAACGCCAGTACAATGCATATCAATATAAATGCAAGAAAAATACCATACTGGCCAAGTTTGCCAAATCGGGAAGAGGAGATTGTATTCATAAGTTGGTTATCGGCCCTAAGCCACTGCGTATTTCATGATCAGTTCCTGCGTGGCTTCCGCCCTGGATAGCATTGCAGTTTGTTTTCCTTTGGATAAAACCAAAATCCTGTCGCTCATACCCAGTATTTCGGGCAGTTCCGAGGAAATCATGATGATCGCAATGCCCTGATCAGCCAGGTTTCTTATTAGTTTATAAATCTCAAATTTCGCCCCTACGTCCACTCCCCTGGTTGGTTCGTCCAGGATTATAATTTCAGGCGAGGCCAGCAGCACTTTTCCGATTACCACTTTTTGCTGGTTACCTCCGCTCAGATAAGTCACTTTTTGGTGGGTACCGGATGTTTTGATACGCAGGTCTGCGATCATCCGCTCCGTTGCCGATTGTTCGCTCCGCTGATCGATAAACGCACCTTTCCGGTGGTTACCGATGCTCGAAAGCGTCATATTGTCTTTCACAGACATTCGGGGAATAAACCCCAGCCCTTTTCTATCTTCGCTTACGTACCCTATTCCTTTTCGAATAGCCTCCCGTGGTGTGCGAATTCTTACCGCATCGTTTTTGATCTGAATCTGACCTTCGTCAAATGAATCGAGCCCAAAAATCGTGCGTGCTATTTCGGTCCTGCCAGCGCCCATTAGACCTGCTAAACCCAGTATCTCCCCAGCACGCACTTTAAAACTGATATTCGAAAATTTCCCATTGCTGCCCAGGTTCTCGACTGACAGCAATTCTTCTCCATTGCCCTGACTCGGCTCGGGAAACATCTGATCGATTTCCCGACCTACCATCATGGATATCAACGAACTCCGATCAAGGTCGAACGCGCTTTTGGTTCCAATGTATTTCCCATCGCGCAATACGGTAATAGTGTCCGAGATCTCGAAAATCTCGTCCATTTTGTGCGAAATGTAAATAATGCCAACTCCTTTCGCTTTCAGGTCTCGGATGATCCTGAAAAGCACGGCAACTTCCTTGTCGGATATTGCCGACGTAGGTTCGTCCATAATGATCACCCTGGCATTGTTGGAAATAGCCTTCGCAATCTCGACCATTTGCATTTGCGCTACGCTCAGGTATTTCATTTTCGCTTTCGGAGCGATATTGACGCCCATTCCGGTCAAAAGCTGCTCTGCCTTTGTGTTGATCACCGAGTCGTTCAACCAGCCAGCAAGCAACCCACTTTTTCCGGATGCCTCTTTTTCTCTTCCCAAAAATATATTCTGAGCAACAGTCAACTCCGGAACAATGAGGATTTCCTGATGAATCATGGAAATGCCTTTTTTCAATGTTTCATTGACATCGTTACCTGTCAAACTTTTTCCTTCCAGCAGGATTTCACCCGTATCCGGTGTCACCAAACCAATCAGGCTCTTCATGAAAGTCGATTTTCCGGCGCCATTTTCTCCCATTAAGGCATGCACTTCCCCTCTTTTCAGTTCAAAGCTGACATTATCCAGCGCTTTGACACCTGAAAAGGATTTCGAGAGGCCTTTTACTTTGAGAATAAAATCGGACATGGGAGAATTTGAAGAAGGCTTTAACCCTGTTTCATGTATGCCGAAACCTGGTTAAAGCCTTAGTTTAATATATTTCGAGGATCTTACCCTTCCCAGGTCACACCGGTATCCTTCCAGCTTTTCGAAGCCGCAGATGCGAGTACCGCCTCACAAACCTTTTGGGTTTCGTAAGCATCTTTAAATGTCGGCCGGCAGGGTTCGCCTGTTTGCAGACTTTCAAAGAAATCAGCTGCTTGATGGATAAATGAATGCTCGTAACCAATGCTGGTGCCGGGAATCCACCATCTCTTCATATAAGGCTGATCACTATCGGTTACCAGAATGGACCTCCAACCGCGTACGATCGATTCGTCGTTATGATCAAAATATTCCAGGCGGTTAAGGTCATGCAAATCCCAGCGGATAGAGGCATGTTCCCCATTAATTTCAAAAGTATAAAGAGCCTTGTGGCCGCGCGCATAGCGCGTCGATTCGAAAAGCCCTAACGAACCGTTATCGAAATGGCAGTGAAAAATACAGGCATCGTCGATACCCACTTTCTGTACCTGACCGGTATCCGAATGCTTGCGCTCCTTGATGAATGTCTCAGCCACAGCCGACACATCCTTAATGCCTCCATTGATCCACATAGCAGTATCAATGCAATGCGCCAACAAGTCGCCGGTCACGCCGGATCCTGCCGCGTCTACATCGAGGCGCCACGTTGCCGTTCCGCCTTGCGGCACATCCGGGTTAATGGTCCAGTCTTGCAAAAAGTTGGCACGGTAATGGAAAATGCGCCCCAGTTTGCCTGAATCCACAATTTGTTTCGCCAGCGTAACCGCAGGAACCCGACGGTAGTTATACCATACCGTATTCTGAACGCCCGCTTTTTCGATGGCGTCAACCATTGTTTTAGCTTCCTCCAAAGTCCGCGCCAGCGGTTTTTCGCAAAGGATCATTTTACCCGCGGCCGCAGCTGCAATAGCAATTTCTGCATGCGTATCATTTGGTGTACAAATGTCCACGGCATCGATATCTTCACGCTCGATGATTTTTTTCCAGTCAGTCTCCACCGACTCGTAGCCCCATTGCTCCGCGAAAGCCTTCACTTTCTCTTCGTTACGTGAACATACGGCCTTCAAAACCGGACGATATTCGAGCTCAGGGAAAAAATCACCTATCCTTTTATAACCATTGGAATGCGTCCGGCCCATCAAACCGGTCCCGATCAATCCTATTCTGATTTCTTTTTTATTTGACATTGTTTTTTGATGCTTTAGGCCTTAGGCTGTAAGCTTTAAGCCTTTGGTTTTAGAGATTTTAGAAATCGCTTCAGGCTCTGGACTGTACGCGTATACAGCTTATAGCGTACAGCTTACAGCCCTAAGCTACCCACCCATGCGCATTGCGCACTTTGATCAGCGCAGCCAGAATGTCGTTCCAGGTCTGCTGGTTTTCCATCACCGGGTTCGGGAACATACAGCCATCCCAGCAAATGTGCTTGAAACGCTTCGTAAGGTCGCCGTTCTCGTCACGAAGCCAGAAACCGGCGTGGTGAGCAATGTCCAGTTTGCCATTAGGGTCGGTTGCCAGGCAGTGACGGCCTGTTTTATCGTGCGAGCCTTGTCCGTGAACAGTTCCGTCGTTTTGTGCTACGTGGAAGTCGATTGTCCATGGACGCAATGCAGCTGTCAGTTTTTTGAGGCCGGCATCCAGGGTTGCGCGGTCGTTCCAATCGAAATCCACCGGCAGGATACGGTCTTCGGGACTATTGTAGCCCAGCAGATAAAGCAAAGTATGCGACATATCAGCCTGGAAACCGATATTTGGACGCTCAACAGCTTCCATGGTGTCGATCATCGCTTTCCATGAATGCATTCCACCCCAGCAGATTTCACCTTCTGCAGCGAGGCTTTCGCCGAAATCGGCAGCTACATCACATGCTTCGCGGAAAGTTTGAGCAATAAGTTTAGTATTTCCCGCAGGATCTTGCGCCCAGGCTTCCGGTTTGCTGGCGGAGTCAATGCGGACAACGCCATATTTGCGGATACCGAGGTCATTCAGTTTTTTACCAAAAACGCAGGCTTTGCGCACCATTTCCACGAAGGTCGCACGCTCTTCCTTGCTGCCCATTGCAGGTCCGCCCCAGATAGGCGCCACCAGACTGCCGATTGACAGACCATAACCGCCCACTTTATCAGCAAGGGCTTTGATACCATCATCACTCATATCCAGATCGATATGAGGATCAAAAAGGCCGATATCGACACCATCAAACTTCACGCCGTCCACTTCCGCAGCAGCCGTCATTTTCAGCATGGTATCAAATGGGATCACAGGTTCCGAATCAGGACCTTTTCCAACAATGCCAGGCCATGTGGCATTGTGAAGTTTGGGATAATTATTTTCAGGCATGGTTTAAGAGATATTGGGTTTAAAATCAACGGCGCCGGAGGTGCCTTCTGTTTCTAGCAAAATATTCCCGAATCAGGATTGGGCTCCGTAGGTGCCTCCGACGAATCAGGCGACTTCTGGAATTTACAATACCAGATCAGGATTTTCAGGGCCGAAGTGTTTTAGTATCACAATCGGATCGGATTTCGATGGGTTCGAGATCGTTACACCTTCGATCGCTGCTTTTTCGGTAACGAAGTACTCATCATGGGTAAGTTGTCCGTAGCGGATCAGTGCGGGTGTTTCGATATCCCACACACCAAACTTGCCGTGGCCTTGCATCACGATCATTCCGTACGCAGCAGCGTCTTTAATGGTAACAGTTTGTCCGGGAAAAACGGTAAGTTCCTTGGCACTGTAAGCCTCGCTTTTATAGCAAATCCAGTTTTCACTATATCCCCCTTCCGCCATCACAGCGACATCTTTTACCGGTTTGGGGCGCATGAAATGCTTTTCCATCAAATTAGGATTTACGTTCAAATCCCAGTCGATCACTTCCATCAACAAGTCATAATCGCCAATTCTGTCTTTCGGGGTTCCTTTCCAAAGCAGCTCTTCCGGAATAACGGCCTCATTAACAAGCGATTGATACATCGCAAAAATATCTGATGCTTTTTGAGGCTCGTAGGTACACAAACTGCCCGGCGCATGTAACATGCCAGGGGGCACATCCCAGCCTGTTCCCGGCTCCAGACGAAATGCCTGGGAGTAATTAGTAATCTTATTGTCACCCTTGGTGAAGTTCATCAGACACTCTTTGATCTGCTCTTTGGTAGTGCCGGGAGCGATACCAATGAATGTGTATGGAAAATCGCCACCATGATTGTTAAGTTGGGGCGGAAAATAGTAGGCTTCCGGCTTTCCGTTCTGGCCCACCATAGCGGCGTGCTCATCTCTGTGGTGAATATGATGCGGAAGCGGCCCCATATTGTCAAAAAACTTGGAGTACATGGGCCAGCTGTTGTATTGATCCCAAAGTCTGTCACCTATAATCTGACCTTTCAGCTCTTCTACCGCATCGCGCAATGTCACTTTTTGAACGCCCGATTCATCTTCAAAAACGATTTGGCTCAAACCTTCATTTTCGCCGGTAAGCGGCCCGTTTTCCGCAGGTGTGGTTGACGACAACCAGCGCTCATCGATTCCACCGCGCTCGCCACCCAGCACATAATAGTCATCCGGGTGTAACTTGATCCTGCGGCCGGGAACGCAAAATGAACGCGGCACCCACGTCGGGGCCAAACGCAATATTCCTTTTCCCTGCTCTAACGCCTTCTCAGCTATACTTGAAAGTCCCATTGTTTTGTATTAAAAAATTGGTTTTGGTTGATACTATGTTAAATTTTTGACTGGTGTGTGTAATTGCGATAGTCTGTTGACCCGTTACTGTCATCCATCCACCGCCCTGCGGCCCGTTACTGTCATCCTGAGCGAAGTCGAAGGATGATGGGCGTCACGCAATTACCCTTCGACTGCGCTCAGGGTGACAAATCGGTGCGCTCAGGGTGACAAACCGATGCGCTCAGGGTGACAATAGCGTCACAACACATTCACCTTCAATTCAAATTCCTCAATGTCTTCCTTCGCCGTCAACACATTCAATTCCAGATCATAAACCCGCGTTTCCTCCGGCTGAATGAATATCAAAGTCCCGTCCTCGCGCGCCTTCGATTGCCCTGTGAGCGGATGGGTGCTTGGCTCGATGCCCGTTACGTATTCTCCCCGCCCCCAATGCTGCCAGTTCGCCAGCCACGGTAATTGTTCTTTTTTGAACTTCAATGCGACAGCCAAACCGAGTTTTTCGTTATGCAACCCGCAAATGCTGTCACCGAAAATATCGGCATCCACGTCGATCAATGCTACTTCTTCGCCACTTCCTAAATGGTCGTCGATCGGCCCCGGGGCTTTTCTGAATGCATTTCCTTCTTTGAAAATCTTTGCATTCTCCTCGCCCATCCGCGGGTGCCATTTCCCATTCCAAAGAATATCGGTTCCTTCATCCACCAGCGGCCAACCAAAATTGAAATGGTAAAGCAGCATATGCGGTGCCGGTGTATTGGCTTTATTGGTCACTTCGTCGTGGATCCGGATGCCAGGCTGTCCCAAAGTCGCGGAAATGGTTCTTCGTAATTCCAGGCTGGGTCCGAATGGCTTCGTTTCCCGGATAATGCCGGTGATGCTCATATCATACTTCCCTGCGCGCAAATCGGGCTGGACAATCGAAACAATTTCAGCTGGTGTATTGCTGATCAACCCATGCAAACCACGGTCGCCATATTGATCCGATTCCGGTCCGCCGACGTGTGAAAGTCCGCAGGTCGTGAGTAACCCGCCACCGAATGTCCTCAGCCAGTCAATACCCTTGTCGGAAAAAGGCTGCGGGTAGGTAATACCTCCGTGACTGAGCCAGGCAAGGCTGTGCTGGTTATAAAATGCCTCCGCTATGTCCATTGCCCTGTCGATCACCACTTTAAAACGCAAACCGGTTCCGGTGTTCACCCAGGCAATGCGGGTACCGCGACCAGCTCCATTATCGATCACCGAAGTTTCGATGCCGCCCACTTGCGCGTGATTCGACACTTTCGTTATCCAATCCTGATTTTTCGGCTCTTCGCTTTTTGAATCGGCAATCCCCATTATTTATTAATTAAACTGGTAATTATCTAAACCTGAAAAAGGCGTAAAATGCCTTGTTTTAATGCTTTTATTCACAAAAATGCATCCCTCAGACTACCGGCACTGCTGCCAGCCAATTCCTGATTCTTGCATTAAAGTCCTCCGTATTTTCAAAATGGAATGCGTGCCCGAGCTTGTCGTAAAGGAAAAGTTCGGCTCCCGGAATGGCGTTGGCAACTTCCTCGGCCATCCATACCGGTGTGAATATATCCACCTTGCCTCCTATGACGAGAGTTGGCTTATTTATCCCTCCCAGATCGGGCAATGCATTATGATTAATGCACGCTGCTGCCTGTCCTTCCAAACCGTGTAATGGCTGTGGAAACGGATTAAAACCGTCGGCCCTTCTGCCGTTTTCAAGGTCTTCGTGCTGCTGCGCATCGTCCCAGGACGATTTCGAATAGATCAGCAATTGGATGTATAAACTAAACTCTTCCGGCCTGAACCGCGCTTTGGCATTCATAATGTGCTGGAAAAGGCCTTTTGCATAGTTATCGCACCGAGCCCAGGGACACATCAGCACCAGCGATCTCACCTTATCGGGATGCCTTATTGCAAGCTGTTGCGCAATAGTGCTTCCCATTGAGCAACCTACGACGTTGACGTTCTCCAAACCCAGCGAATCCAACAAACCAGCATAATCATCCGCCATTTGCTCGGTTGAATAGGGTCCAGCAGGCTTGTCAGTGAGCCCCACGCCCCGGTTATCCCCGATAATGCATCGGAAATGGTGCTTCCAGTCCGCCACGTGCACATTCCACACGGTGCCGGGTGCGGTAATTCCCATGATCAGCAGCAGCGGCTCCCCGGAACCGCGCTCCTCATAATAAAAGTTGATACCGTTTGTTTTGATAGTCGGCATTGCGTGGTTATTTCAATTTTGGGATCAAATCCTGCTGTATCCATTTGCCGTCATGCAAAGTCACGAAATCCGGATCTTCCAATGCTTCTTCGCCTTCATCCTCACAGATGATCCAGCCCTTGTAATTGATATCTTTCAACCACTGCGTTACACCAAGCAAATCCACTTTTCCTTTCCCCATTAATGCAAACTCAGGATTTCCATCCCAATCCTTATAATGTACGTGGTTGATCAGTGACTGGTATTCCTTCATTTTCGCAAGCGGGTCCATGCCGCCGTTGATAATGTGGCCTACGTCCGGCGTCCAGCCGGTAACCGACGAATCCAGCGATTCCAGTACTATTTTGTAGTCTTCTTCCGTACGGATAATGGATGAATGCGGGGAATTGGGATGATAGCTGCATGGAACGCCCTTATCTGCCGCCCTTCTGGAAACCGTATTCACGATGTTGACCAATCTTTTCTGACGTTCCGCCAGTTCATGACGGCCTGTTGGGATTTGCACTGTGTTTAATACAGCGCCCGGAAAGCGTTGCAACACGCGGATGGCGTGGTCTGCTACTTCGCGCTCCCGATCTGTTTCCTCTGCTTCGTTCCAATCCAATGCAAGTGCCAGCGCTGCGAGTTCAATGCCCTGCTCTTTTAGTTTCGCTTCAAGCTTATCTGGATCGACCAGGTCACCCATCCAGGTAAAAATTGGCTGAATACCTTTAAAACCTGCTTTTGCAATGACTTCAATCATGTGTCCTAACCGGCCCTGGTGAGTCTGACCGTTGTTGCTCATAAACCAGGTGTATACTTCTGATCCGAAACGGAATGGGAGTTGCTGCGACATTAATGTGGATATTTATTAATTCAAAAAAATCACTTACCCTTCTTTTTCACGATTTCACCTGGCATAATCAGCGAATCCCAACCCGCCAGGTCCGACGGCTTTACATTAGCCTTGTAACCACTGAAATTGAAGGTCGTAGGTTTATATGGGCCTACAAATGCAATATCGTTGTCAGGTTTGATATCCTTTTCCATACCCAGCCCCCAGTACATCGCATTCACGACCATTCTTCTGAATCCTTCATTCAGGATATCTTCGGAAGCGCCGTGCGTCGTTGTAAATGCCCGGCCTGTTTTACCGCCATCCACTTTGTAATCCCTGATCCAGGCCACGGGAAGCAGCTCTTTTGTCGGGTCGGGTGCCGAAGTGGCGGTCATGCCGTTCAGTACCTGCCCTTTGGCAAGCACGGTGCCTTTCGGATAAGTTGTATATCCTCCCGATTGCACCCACATGTCTTTCACGCCGCGCATGATCGGGTTCTTCACTTGTGCCTCGTCGATGATCAGTTTGGATGACTGCTTATGGTTGGTCCCATAATGCGAAACCCATGTTTCCCCTAGGATATATTCTCCGAAACCATCCTTCCATTCCGTTTTCGATCCTTTGTAGTCCCAGCCGTAATGCTCCCATTTCGGGTCGTTTTTGATCTCAAACGCATGGGTAGAAGTCCGGAATGCCACAATCGGACCGCCGCGTTTCAGGTAGTTGTCGATATGCTGCATTTCTTTGTCTTCGAAATGCGCAAAACGCATGAACATGACCAGCAGATCAGCCTTATCGAGCACATCAAGCCCCTTTACATTGGAACTGCCGGGCAGGATGTTACCATTGTCGTCGAGCGCATACACGACCGTACACGTAAACCCATAGTGCTTCGCCATAATCCGCGCGAGCGCAGGCAGCGATTCCTCGCCTCGGTATTCGTGATCGGTTGCGATAAAAACGATATTTTTTCCTACACCCGGACCTTTATCGCCTTTATAAACTACGCGGTATTTGGCCGGATCGTCTTGCTTCGAAGTATTGTCAGCAATGACATTAGAGGCGAAAATGAGCAATGCAATGCCGAATGACAGCACCGATTTCAGGATATTATTCATAGATCAAGACAGAAAAATGATTTTTGGGACGATCAAAGGCCATGTTTCAGGCTCATTTCACGTATGAACCGGTAGCCGTTTTCAGCGATGTCCCAAGGATCCGAGAATTCACGCCATACACCGATCGCATTGGCAAAAGCCGGGTCGTTCCTCGAAAACGCTTCAATCGTGAGCCAACCCTGGTATTTGATGGCGGCCAGAGATGAAAATGCATCGTCCCACAGCACCTGCCCGTCGCCGGGAGTGCCGCGGTCGTTTTCGCTGATATGCACGTGGGCCAGCACCGGGGCAATGGTTTGCAATGCCGTCGAAAATTTTTTCTCTTCTATATTGGAATGGTGCGTATCGAACATCGCCCGTACATTCGGATGGTCGGCGGCTTTTACCAATTTGAGCAATTGCTCCATGGTATTGCACAGGTAGCATTCGAAGCGGTTGAGTGCTTCCAAAGCAAAAGTAATGTTGGCTTGTGCTGCGTAATCCGCCGCTGCATTCAATACCTCACCTGCCAGCGCATATTCGCGGTCCTCGGCCGGACGGTTTACAAAAACAGTATGCCCCGAATGGAACGGCCCGCAAATGATTTTCGAATTCACATCGTGCGCCCGGTCTACGGCCCATTTGATTTTATCCAAAGCCCGTTGCCTCACTTCTGCGGATTCGCTAACCGGGTTATCATCCTTACCGACTGTCATCACAGTGGTAGTTTCCAAACCAAGATCCTTCGTAAAATTGCCCATGCGCTGATAGGCGGATGCTTCCTGCGGGCCCAGGTAAAACTCGACACCATCGTAGCCAATTCCTTTTAATCTCTCAATAATCGGGAACAGATCATCCGAAACTGCTGCCGTCCAGGCCAGCACATTAAATCCAATTTTATTCATAAGCGCATTAAGCCGGCAGCCAAAGGCCGCCAGCCGATTTTTGATTAGTATTGTTTGATTCTCAAATCTTTGTATTCAACCTTCATAGGCGGACCTACGTGAACCTGTACGCCCAAAAGACCTTTTTTGGCTCCATTCACGGTATCGTTGTCCGTTACATCGCTCATGAGCACGTCATTGATATAATGCTGCAAATGGTTTCCTTTCACCACGAGATGGAATGTGTTCCAATCCTCGCTTTTGATCAGTGTCTTCAAAGAGTCGGAAGAACCCAGTGAACCTACTACTTCGAAGCCTTTCCACGCATTCCTTGCGACGTTAGCGCGAACAGCTTCCGGCGTTTTTTCGCCTGTATATTCTTTAATGACCGTTTTCTGACCACGATAAGCTAATGTCGTGCGCTTGCGTTCCTCGTAATTCTGACCGGTATAGTTGTTTTTCCCGTCAATATCGGCCTGATAGCCTTTTAATGCAAATGGAACGTCCGTGAGTTGCTCGCTGCGGTAGTTAATACCTGAGTTTCCGGCAGTAGCGATTTTGAATGAGCCTTTCAACTCGAAATCTCCGGGCTCGCCGCCACGCCAGATGATGAATGAGTTTGTTTTAAGAAGCGTTTCCGGTGTGATCTCTCCCACCAGGCTACCATTTTCCACTCTCCAGTATTTCGGGTCGCCATCCCAGCCTTTCAGCGTTTTTCCATCGAATATGGATACAAATCCTTTCTCATTTTTCTGTGCAAAACTGTTGACCTGGCAAATAACGGTCATCAGAATGGTCATCAGCATTCCGGCTTTGATAAATCTGGAACTCATCGTGGTTCTATTTATAGGTTTAGTGACTTCTGAACTATTGACTTCCCTTATTGCAAGAGTAATCTGAATATCAATACTCTTAAAAAAGCAGAAATTAATATCCAAAAATTCCTAAAAATATCTGTTGCACTATCCTGTACTGACCTGCCTGCGGATCAGTTTGCGGGAATGGGATCGCCCGGCGCCTTCACTTTCGGGTCGTACACCGCTACACCCACGCGTGAATCGGCGCAGCCGTAATATAGCAGCCATTTCTTTTTAAAATACACCATGCCTTCAATGAAAACCGTCCCGGCCACATATTGACCGCTTTTTTCGAATGGCTCCATCGGCCTGAAAAACGGCGTGTCCAGTCGTGCAAGCACTTTCGTCGGGTCGTTTTTATCGAATAACACCTGTCCCGCGCAATAGCTGTTGGGTGTATAGCGCCTGTCGCCGTCTTCTCCTTTGTCGTTTTTACCATTGTAAAGCAACACGATACCCTTTTCGGTCACGATCGCCGGAGGGCCGCATTCGGTGAGGTTACTGTCAAAATAGCCTTTTCTGGGGGAAATGAGGTTGATAAGGTCGCCCTTCGAGTCTACCATCGGCTCCCAGTTGACGAGGTCTGTCGATGTGGCGACATTTACATTGGCTTCCCCAAAATACAGCCAGTATTTACCATTAATTTTCGCGATTACCTGCCTGTCTCCGACCAGTTTTGTGACCACGGAGCCGGATTTTGTCCAAATATTGTTGAACTTCCCGTTGTAAGCTTTTTGAAATGCCGGGCCGTGCTTCTCCCATTTGAGGAGATCACGGGAAGTGGCCACGCCTAGGCGGGCTTTATCTTTGTTCCATTGTGTGTAAATGACCACATAAAGGCCGTCTTCGGTCACCGCAACACGCGGATCTTCGCAACCTCCGGGCCATTCGTTGGCTTTTTGTCCGTCCTCAGCCGGAAACAAAACAGGCTCTTTTCTTCTTTTGAAATGAATTCCGTCCGTACTTTCCGCATAGCCAAGCCTGGACGTCCGCATTCCGATCGCCTTTCCGGCCTTGTCTTCGGCCCGGTAAAGCACAACAATTTTACCATCCTTGATCGTCGCGGCGGGATTGAATGTATCGTTGGACTCCCAGTCGATCTGCCGCTTGTTCATCGGGCAGAAGAAAGTCGACGTAGTGTCCGGGGAAATAACCGGGTTAACCTTAGCCGGTCGCTTAAAACCACCAAAAGTCCAATCCGGAAGTTTATTCTCCGTTTGGGCCAGGGCCGGTTCTAAAAAAATCAGTGTGCATAATGCCAGTACTCCGATAAAATTTTTCATAGTTTTTTTGATCATTTACGAAAAAAGCCCGGCCTGAATACTCAAACCGGACTCCGTTATAATTCAAAAACAATGCTTTTTTACTTATTCGCTACCAGATTTACATCCAATGTGAAATCATTATGGATTGCCTTGTCGCCAAGGTTCTCGAAGAAATTGGCCGAGCGGAACTTAATATCATACTTGGTACGATCGATAGTCACTTTGGCATTAGCGGTTACCTTCTTTGCATCCGCCTTCAACGTGGCAGGGAAAGTTACATCCTGCGTAATGCCTTTGATCGTCAGCTTGCCTGTTACATCATATGCGTCCCCTCCTTTTGGTGTTACCGAAGAAATCACCAGTTTGGCTTGCGGATGCTTTTCCACTGAGAAAAAGTCGTCGCTTTTCAGGTGATTGGTCAGCTTGCCATTCATTTCTTTGTCGGTCACATCCGTCACCACGATGGATTTCAGATCCGCCACAAAACTTCCTCCTTTCAACTTATCATTATCAACGATGAGCGATCCGCTTTCCAGAGGGACGGTTCCGGCGTGCGTTCCGGTTACTTTCTTTGCACCCCATACTACCGTGCTGGCTTTGGGATCAACTGTCAGCTTCTTATCCGCTGCATTCGATTTGCCTGGACCATTAGCAATAGCTGCTGCATTGAACAACAAACCTGCCACTGCGAAAACAAACATTTTTTTCATAATAAATCCAATTGTTTAAAGTGTAGAAGAATTTTGTAAGATATAAAAGATATGAAATACTCAAAAAACGTTAACAGGCTTTAACATTCGGTACACCGAAGTTCAGGAGCGGCTCACTTCTCTTTCAATGAGCTTCACGCCTTCGAAGTGTTCAAGCATTTTCTTACCCTCTTCCCAATCTCCCAGACCAGAAACTGCATTGATATGCCCCTTTTTCCCGACATTGATAAATTCACTGCCCCAATTGCCGGCAAAAACCTTTGAGCGGCCGATAGTCGCATATATATCATCGGTACTCGCAAGAACGATCGTTTTAAACGGAATCGTACGTATGGGTATGGGCGTAAACCCGACCACAAAATTCAACCGCTTCGATTGTTCCGCATCAGCCGGTGCCACCAGCAATGCCCCTTTGATCATTTCCGACGAGAATTCCTGCGCCCAATGCGCCACTGTAATGCAGCCGAGGCTATGCGCGACAAGGATGGTTGGTTCCGTCAGTTCGCTGATCTGCTTTTGCAGCTGGCTTACCCAATCCGTTTTAACCGGCCAGTCCCAGTTCTCCTGCTGCACCCTGCTGAAACGCTCAGGATATTGCTCCTCCCAGATAGTCTGCCAGTGCTGCGGCCCCGAACTTGCGAGCCCAGGTACCGTGAGAAAGCGCATACTCATAAAGTCTTTGGTTAATTAATCTCCTCATTTTTTATCCTTCACGCAGCGGAAGCCCAAATTGTTGCTTCCGCTTGTTACCTCTCCTTTTCCACGGCTGCCGGCCTTGTAGCGAATGCAGTAATCATCACTGCATAAAAACGACCCGCCACGCTGCACCCGCTTCACCGCGCCCGGTTCCTCAGGATCATAGCTGTCCGACGGCCCTTTTGGATTCACAGCCGGACTTTTCTGATAATAATCGGGGCGGTAGAGGTCTTCACACCACTCCCACACATTGCCATCCATATCGTACAAACCATATGGATTGGCAGGGAACGATTTCACAGGTGCGGCGGCAAGATAACCGTCTTCCTTTGTATTCTTGTCAGGAAAACTTCCCTGATAGATATTCGCCACCCATTTGTTCTGTGGTTTGAGATCGTCGCCCCAATAATAGGTATGGTTTCCTTTGCCACCCTGGGCTGCAAACTCCCATTCAGCTTCGGTCGGCAATCTTTTTCCCGCCCATTTGGCATAAGCGGCGGCGTCTTCATACGAAATATGCGTTACCGGGTAATTTTCCCTGCCCTTAATCGAACTGGAAGGGCCTTCCGGATGTGCCCAGCTGGCGCCTGCCACATAATTCCACCATTGCAGGGGATTATCGAGTGAAACACGTGTCAGGGTTGGGGTAAAAACAGCCGAGCCGGGAACCAGTTTATCGGCAGGAACGCCAGGATAATCGGCGGGGTTCAGAGGCCTTTCGGCCACTGTTTTGTAGCCGGTAGCTTTCACAAACTCCTGATATTCGGCGTTGGTAACCTCGTGTGCATCCATATAATAGCCATTCACAGTCACCTGATGCATCGGGCGTGAATCCGGGAACTCGTCGGCGCCCATGAGGAATTTGCCGCCCGGAATCCACACCATACCGGTCGTATCGCCCTTTCCTTCCTGCACATAGCTCGCATTTTGAATGGCTGATGCGCGTGAGGGAATTCCGTCGGCAATGCAATGTGCAAGACTGTCGGCTTTTCTTTCCTCAGCAGTCTGCTTTTTATCACACCCGAAGGCAACCATTGCCAAACCACCTGCTATCACCCAAAATTCTTTCGCTAAAAATCTCATATCCAGGTATTAAATGCGCATTACTGCTACTTCTCTATTATTATTTTAAAAACGTCCTTCAATGCTTGCCTGGCGGCATGGTAACCACACATTCCGTGCACACCACCGCCTGGCGGGGTCGATGAGGAACACAGGTAAATGTCCCTGGCCGAGGTCCGGTAAGGCGAAATGCTCAAAACCGGCCTTGAATAGAGCTGAAAGATATCCTGAATTCCTCCATTAATATCTCCGCCGATATAATTCGGATTATAACCTTCCATTTCCGCCGCATTCATGGTATGCTTCGCTTTGATAATATCCCGGAAACCGGGCGCAAAACGTTCTATCTGACTTTCTATCTCCCCCGTCATATCAACTTTCGAACCATTCGGAACGTGACAATATGCCCATGCTGTATGCTTTCCTTCCGGCGCGCGGCTGCTGTCGAACAGACTTTGCTGCGCTACCAATACAAAAGGTTTTTCGCCTTGAATGCCTTTGGCCACATTCCTTTCGTATTGAGCGATTTCCTCCAATGTATTCCCAAGATGCACTGTGCCTGCCTTCCGGCAATCCGCCGCTGTGAAAGGGATCGGCTCGTCCAATGCCCAATCCACTTTAAAAACGCCCGGACCATGCCGGTAATTTTCAAGCCGTGCGCGGTAAGAGGCAGTTAAGCGATCACCGGCGATGCGCAGCAGTTGTTTTGGCGTGACATCCATTAAAACTACTTTCGATCCCGGCAGTTGCGTCAGTGAACTTACTTCAAAACCGGTTTCTATTTTTCCTCCCAAAGAGCTAAAATAGCTCGCTAATGCATCGGCGATCGACTGGCTTCCGCCTTTCGGAATGGGCCATCCTTTCAAATGCGCCGCTGCCATGAGCATGATTGCAAATGCTGACGTGGCTATATTTTCCAACGGCTGTATCGCATGTGCGGCCATTCCTGCCCAAAGCCCCGCAGCCGCTTTTGTTTTAAATCTCTTACCCGTAGCCCAGGCGGAAGGCAGTGCTTTCAACCCGAATTTCGCCAGTGAAACAGGTTGCGACGGCCAGCGTAACGGTCCGAGCAACTCCGGTAGCAAACCCGGCAGTGTTTCCACCAGCGGCCCCATCAAATCGAGATAGGCCCCCTCGTCCGCTCCCAGCCGCAAGGCCGTATGCACAATTGACTGGTCCAACACAGCGGCGGTGCCGTCATCAAGCGGATGCGCCGCTGCGAGCGTTGGCTGGATCATTTCCAGCCCGAACTTATCAAGTGGCAATGCTGCGAAAAATGGTGAGAGCAATGCCATCGGGTGGATTGCGGAACATACGTCGTGCAAGTAACCCGGCAGCGTCAGCTCCGCCGAACGCATTCCGCCCCCGATCGAACTTTTCGCTTCAACAATCAACACCGACAGGCCTGCTTGCTGCAAAGTGATCCCGGCCGCCAATCCATTGGGGCCGGAACCTACGATCACTGCATCAAATTCGGTGTTGCCCACTTGTACCTGCTTATTTTTTTGCGGTTGCAAGGATTTTCAATGCCTCATCATCCTTGTACTCATTCATCAACGCTTTCAATTTACCTTTCAGATCGGCAGCCAGCTTTTCGGTGCCTGCGCTGCCGTAAATGTTGGACACTTCCGTTGGATCTTTTTCCAGGTCGTACAACTCCCACGAATCGGCACCGCCATAGAAATATACCAGCTTATACCGGCTGGTACGGAGTCCGAAATGCGGGTAAACGTGGTGTGGTTCAGGGAATTCGTAGTAATGGTAATAGGCTTCCTTTCTCCAAGGCACCTGCGCCGCCCTATCAGCTTTCAACAATGGTAAAAACGATTTTCCCTGCATATCGGCAGGCGTTTTCGCTCCTGCAATATTCAGCATTGTCGGGGCCCAGTCCGCATTCACGATCAGGTTGTCCACTTTGGTTCCCGGCTTGATCACACCCGGATAACGGATCACAAATGGCGTTTTCAGAGATTCCTCATAAATAAAACGCTTATCAAACCAGCCGTGCTCGCCGAGGTAAAAGCCCTGGTCGGACGCGTAAATCACTACTGTGTTTTTAGAAAGACCGCTTTTATCAAGATAATCCAGCAGCTTGCCGATATTCCGGTCGAGTGAGTTGGCTGTTGAAAAGTAATCACGCAGATAACGCTGGTATTTCCATTCGATCAATGCCTTTCCAGTCAGATTTTTATCAGTAACCTCTTTACTTACTTTATCATAATAGGCTTTGAATACCTTCCGCTGCTCGGGATTGAGGCGCTTGTAAAGCCAGTCTTTGTCATAATCCACGCCCACTTTAAGATCCAGCTTCATCCGCATGGTTTTATCGATGGTCATATCCTGCTGCAAAGCTGCTACCCGGCCTTTGTAATCGTCATAAAAAGTGGAAGGTAACGGGAATGTAACGTCGTCGTAAGCACCCAGGTCCTGCAAATCGGGCATCCATTCGCGGTGCGTGGCTTTGTGGCCGACAATCAGGAAAAACGGTTTGGCATTGTCGCGTTTATCAAGCCAGGAAGTGGCAAACTGGGTGATCAGGTCCGACACATATCCGGTATGGTGCGTGGTGTCGTTAGGCTGACCGATAAATTCCGGGTTATAGTAATGTCCCTGTCCAGGAAGCACATTCCAGTAATCAAACCCCGCTGGCAGGCTATTCAAATGCATTTTGCCTATCCAGGCTGTCTGATAACCACTTTTGCGCAGTGTTTCAGATAATAAGGTCTGGTTGGTGTTGAATTTGGTGTTATCATTCCGTTTGTAGCCATTAAGGTGGCTGTACTTGCCCGTAAGCAACGTCGCCCGGCTTGGACCGCATATTGAATTGGTAACCAGATTGTTCGTCAGCAATGCGCCCTCGCGGGCAATACGGTCGATATTTGGCGTTTTGGCAATCTTGTTTCCGTAAGCTCCAATGCCCTGATAAGCGTGGTCGTCCGAGAAAATGAAGATGATGTTCGGCTTCGTGGCCGTTTGTGCAAATGATGAAAACGTTGCTGCAAGGAAAAACAGCAGGGTCAGGATAGGTCGGTTCAGATGTTCAGGTTTTACAAACATGGATTACTCTATATAATAGGTAGACAAAATAAACTTATACAAAATGATTTAACAAGCATTTCACCGGATTTACTTGAAATCCTTCAACACTGGGCTGGCTAAAATTACAAATTGATGATTGGTTTTTACTATTCAGGTATTTAAAACAAAAAAAGCCGGTACAGGACATGCTGCACCGGCTTCATTTATGTGGTGTTATCAATTACTTATCTGTCTTTTTCAATCCTTCTGCCATTTCAAGATGGTGCTTCAAAGTCGGGATTTTGCCCGCGGCCCATGCCTTTACATCAGGATCCTTCGCATCTTTGGCAGCTTCCTCAAATTCGCTGATGTCCTCTTTGTGGTAATCTACCATAAAAGAAACATATGCTTCATCGAACTCCTTGCCTTTCTTTTTAGCCAGGTCGTCATATTTCTTTTGCTTATCGTCGCTCAATGCCGCAGGAAGCGAGAAATTTTTCTTCTGAGCCAGTGCTTTCAGTTCTTCGCCGGCTTTGCCATGGTCGTCGACCATTGTTTTTCCAAATTTCTTGACATCCGCACTGGCCGCATTCGTCTGTGCAAGTTCTCCAAGCTTTACTTCCATCATTCCGCCATCCGCGGCGGCTACGGCAAATTCAGAATCATCTTCGAGCGCGGTAGTGTCCAGCTTGGCTTCGTTTTGTTCTTCGGCAACTTCCGTGCTATCCTCTGTTTTAGTGTTATTACAAGCAAAGAATGCGACGGAGAGGGCTATCATCATTGCGCTTAATGTGATCTTTTTCATAACTCGTTTCATTTTTTGTTGATATACTTCAAAAACAAAAAAGCATGCCAGTGCGGATAGGCTCAGGTGTGTTGGTAGTGTGGAACAGTTTTTGAGTACCAAGTAAATTTTTACAGGTTTTCAAATCCATTCAATATGAGTGAAACGGTTGTTTCAGACGTAAAACACGAGTTATTTTTTAAGAGATTAAGACAAGAAACGGCTGAAAGTCACCAGAAACTTGAAGCTAACAAGCTATCCCAGGCGATATTAAGCCCGTCGGTAACGATAGCAGAATATCAGGCTTACATCGGGGCACTTTGGGGGGTTACCGTTTCGTGTGAACAACAAATTTTCCCGGCTCTCAGCCACATAGTCCCTGATTTGCAGGCACGTTATAAATCCAATCTCATTATCGCCGACCTGCTCGCCACCGGTATGCCGGGCGAAACCATTGACGGGATGCCCGTTCACCATTTCAGGTTTTCGACCACCGCCGAAGCGCTGGGCATCATGTATGTGCTGGAAGGCTCTACCCTCGGCGGAAGAATTCTTTATAAACATATTCACGAAACGCTGGGCCTTACGCCGGAGGCCGGTGCGTCCTATTTTTGGGGATATGGCCCGGAAACCGGAAATTTGTGGAAATCTTTCATCTCTTCGCTTACACAATTTGTGACTATTGAGGAAGGAAGCGCTGAAATCATTGAAAGTGCAAAAAAAACGTTTACAACTATAGACGACTGGCTTAGCGCACGGTAAAAGAAAAGCAGCATAATGAACATTAAGGATATTGTAAACCGCGATATTGTCAACCTGACGAATTGCGAAAGTGAACCCATCCACATACCAGGCACTATTCAACCGCACGGCTTTTTGCTGGGCATTAAAAAAGGGGTTTCCAGAATCGATTTTTGCAGTGCCAATAGCGCCGAATTTATTGGCTTGCGACCAGAACAGTTGCTGGGGAAGCTCATTCCGGAAATATTTCCAGCAGAACAAGCCGCGGCGTTTATGCAATATGCGGACGAAGAGATTATCGATAGCGCCAGGCCATTCGTGTTTTCGCTTAACGGCACATTTTTCAATACGACCGTTCACCAGAGCGGACCTAACATAATCCTGGAACTCGAACCGTTCCCGGATGGTACACTGAACCTTCCTAACCTGTATAATCAGACGCGGAATTTCGTGTCGATCATGGAAAAATCGAGCCGCCTGCTCGAACTGTGCCAGGATATCGCCGACGAAACCCGCGCTATCACCGGCTACGACCGTGTGATGATATATCGCTTTGATCCTGAATATAACGGCGAAGTGATCGCCGAGAGCAAGCGGGAAGATCTCGTTTCTTTCTCCGGCCAAAAATACCCGCATACCGACATTCCCGTGCAGGCACGCGAGCTTTACATTCGCAACCCGCTGCGGATGATCGCGGACATCAACTACACGCCGGTGCCGCTGCTGACCATCGACGATTCCCCGGAAAAAGGCAACCATTCGCTCGACCTGAGCCTGTCGATCCTCAGAAGCGTGTCGCCCATGCATATCGAATATCTGAAAAACATGGGTGTGGGCGCAACGCTGACCATTTCTTTGCTGCTCAATCACAAACTTTGGGGACTGATCGCCTGTCACCATTATTCGCCTAAAATTCTTCCGCATTACACGCGGCTTTCGGCATTGTTGCAGGGGCATTTCCTTACCTCGCAAATCGCCGTGAGAGAGGTAGCCGAGGAATTTGAGATCGGGGAAGAGGTGGATAAGGCGCTGGTGAGCTCTCTCACGCTCTTGCATGAGAACGAAAATTTCATCGAAGCCTGCCACCAGTCGCCATCGTTGCTTCAACTGGCCAATGCGACCGGGGCTGCGATTTATTACAATGGAAAACTTTATAAAAACGGGTTGGTTCCGGAAGACGGCGAACTAATCAGGCTGTTCGAGTTCTTATCTGCGAATTATGCCAACAAGGGACTGGATACCGACCGGCTACTTGACATTTACCCTGACGCAGGTGCCATTTCGAAATTTGCTGCGGGTATCATTTATCATTCAATGGGTTCCGGCAATGGCGACGGTATACTTTGGCTGAGGCAAGAAAAGATTGAGACTATTAATTGGGCCGGTAATCCCGACAAAGCCATTCTTCCGAACGAGGACGGTGTGCGGCTTTCGCCACGCAAGTCATTTGAACTGTGGAAAGAAATTGTGAAGGATAAGAGCCTGCCCTGGAAAAAATCCGAGACCAATGCGGCTTCGAGCTTTTCATATGCGCTTCAAAAACACATTAACTTCCAGGTAATCCGTGCCCAGGAAGATAAAAACCGCATTCTCAACGAAGAACTTCAGATGGCCAACAAAGAACTGGCCAACCTGAACTGGATCAGCACGCATGATCTTAAAGAGCCGCTTCGCAAGATTCAGATCTTTGCATCGAAAGTG
Organism: Dyadobacter sp. MSC1_007; assembly: GCF_023667495.1. Taxonomy (GTDB): domain Bacteria; phylum Bacteroidota; class Bacteroidia; order Cytophagales; family Spirosomataceae; genus Dyadobacter. Next base: position 105,153 of record NZ_JAMOZL010000005.1, on the reverse strand, counting down.
CTGGACAGGGAGGATCCTGACCTTTCGGCACAGGTGAAAGATTCGGTGGAGCGTATGCGGTTTGCTGCCGAGAAAATGCAACTTTTAATCGAAGATATTCTCACCTATTCCAAAGCAGGAACCATCGAGAAGGTGTTTAAGAATATCGACCTGAATCTGGTATTGAGTAACGTGCTAGCCGAATTGCAGGATAATATCGAAGACAAACAGGCGACCATTCATGCGGAAAGTCTTCCTTATCTGAACATCATTCCCTTTCAGGTCCATCAGCTTTTCATCAACCTGATCAGCAATGCGATCAAATTTGTAAAACCGGAAACACAGCCGGAGATCCGCATCTCAGTCAGCACCACCACCGGCGAGCATATACCCACGGACAAAGCTGTGGCCGGCAAAACATATTATAGAATCGCTTTGGCGGACAATGGTATCGGCTTTGACGAAGCGTATTCGGAGCGGATTTTCGATGTATTTCAAAGATTGCATCCCGCCCACAAGTATCCCGGAACCGGAATAGGGCTTGCCATTTGTAAAAAGATCATGGAAAATCATAACGGATTTATTCACGCCGATTCAATTCCCGGCGAAGGGTCGGTTTTCAGTATTTATTTTCCAACAGAATAGAAAACCCTTATAGTGAGTAGATACTTCCTCAGCACCGTGCATCCCACGGGACCGCTGAGGCTTTTTTATGCCCTTCTCGCACTGGTATTACTTTATTAGCAGTGATGTACACGCTTAAAAGTAAACCACATGTCGGTAGCCGCATTAATGAGAATGACAGCTGATGAACCTGTTATTACTGCGAGATTATTTAAAAAACTAAGAAAAGACCCCGCCCGGACAGCAGAAGCAGCAGGGCTGAATTATGTCCAGTCGGGCAATGCACCGGGCTTTCTCAGAAAAGGCAAATCCCCCCGCTTTTATTACGTCGATCGAAAAGGTAACCGTTGTAAGGACCAGAAAATCATCAAACGCATTAAATCGCTCGTTCTTCCGCCAGCCTGGACGGATGTATGGATCAGCGCTGACCCGAATGCACATTTGCAGGCGACGGGGGTCGATGCTGCAGGGCGTAAACAATACCGCTACCATCCTTACTGGAACCTGATCCGCAATCAGACCAAATATTACCGGCTCCTCACATTCTCGGAAGCGCTTCCACAGCTCCGCGAGCAGGTTGATCACGATTTGCGCAAGCGGGATTTCGATTTGGCAAAGTCCATTGCATTGGTCATCAAACTGATGGATAAGACGTGTATGCGTGTGGGGAACCAGCGTTACAAGATCAAACACGGGTCTTCGGGCATTACTACGCTGGATGCGCGTTGCGCGACGGTCAATGGCAGTCGCATTCGTTTTATGTTTACCGGAAAAAAAGGCATCCGTCAGGATATTACGCTGCGGGACAAGCAACTCGCCCGGTTGGTTAAACAATATAAGGAAATGCCTGGTAAACGGCTTTTTCAATACACGACCGAAAGTGGCGTCAAATGTGCATTAAGCGCCCATCAGGTCAACGATTACATTCGTCAACATACCGGTGCAAACTTCTCAGCGAAGGATTTCAGGACCTGGATGGGCACGGTGTCGGCCTGGGAATATCTCAGTACACAAGAAAAACCGGAATCCCAGCGGCAATTGACAAGGACATTGAACAGCTGCCTGGATGTTGTAGCTGCGCATTTGGGAAACACCCGCGCCGTTTGTAAAAAATATTATGTGCATCCGGCTGTTTTCAGAGCATATGAACGCAATCGTATTCCCAAAATCCTGAACAAACCGACCGAGGACCTTCCCTATTTTTCGGTGAGCGAACAACATGTGCGGACATTACTTGCCCACCAATAAACGGCGGGCAACGCATCGGGCAATATCCCCTACATATACGTTGCCGCAACTTGGTCAGGAATGGCTGAATAACAGTGATAGGCTTCTATGGCACAGCATTTTAAAACACTGGAATTCAAACAAACTAGTCACAAAACTCTAAATGCAATTGTTATGGAAACCAATGAAAATCTTGTTGAAGTGTTGAACGATCTTATCAGGATCAATAATGACCGTGTTGATGGGTACGAAAAAGCGCTTAGTGAAGTGGAAGACATCGACCTGGATCTCCGCGGGATTTTTCAGAAAATGGCCAATGAAAGCCGTGAAAATATAAACGAATTAAGCGCAGAGATCCGCAACCTCGGCGGTGAAGTGGCTACCGGCACAACAGCGTCGGGTAAGATATACCGGGTGTGGATGGACATTAAGGCAACATTCACCGGACATGACCGCACTTCGGTCCTTGAAAGTTGTGAATATGGCGAGGATGCAGCCCAGGAAGCTTATGACGATGCTTTGGCGAGCGACGTAGACCTGCCGGTTGAAATACGCCAAATAATCGCCAATCAGAAAGCGGAGCTGCTTGAATCGCACAATCTGATCAAGAAATACCGTGACTTGCATCAGGCAGTCAATTAAGAACCACTTACATAGCGCATATAAGAAAAATGGGTGAGACCGGAACCGGCTCACCCATTACTTTTTGCTTATCAGTGCGATTAACGCAAATCCACTACTTCAACACCGGGATATTGCTTGGTATTGAATGCGAAATAGCTGTCGGCAACGGCCACATCGGGCTGGAACTGATCGACTTTGTAGGTTACTTCCTGTCCGTTTTTCTGATAAATCTTCCAGCTTGCGATTGATTTATCGGCCTTATTCACTTCAATCTGAACGCGGTCAACCTGACTGTTTTTGTTCGTCGATGTTAGCTCCACAACTTCCAGCGCTTTGTTGCCTTCCTGTCTTTCCTTTACAAATGCGGATTTAAACCCTTTTTTGTAAGCAGAGTAGATCTTTGTTGGATCCAGGTCCCCGCCGGCGGCCGGGTCGAAGTCTTGCAGGTTTACTTCATTGGTTTCCTTGATATAAGTGGCCATTAGTTTTCCGTCATTAAAGATCTCCTGACCCGCCATTTTCAACCTGAACTTCGATCCCTTCACAGTCGCTTCTCCTTTCAATGGCTTTTCTCCCTTGGTAATGTAGGTAAAAAGCGCCTTGAAGGATTTGATCTTTTGGTACTTGCTGTTCATTGCTTCCAGAATGGCCGATGATTTTTTGTCACCCTGCGCATTGGAAACGGCCGGGGTTAAAAGGAACATCGTCATAACGGCAAGCAGGCAAGCACTCTTTTTCAAATTTCTCATATTCAACAATTTAATACTTAGTGAGTTTATATAAATGGGTTTATGTGATGTATACAAAAGATAGACCAGCGCGGACGGCAAAGGTTTAAAACGTATGGTTAATTCACACCCATTGCGCGCAGGTGTTCTTCGAGCATGTTCAGGTCGTGGAACATTACGTCGCGGGCTTTGCTTCCGGTGAATGGGCCTACCACGCCTAGAATTTCAAGCTGGTCCATAATGCGGCCAGCGCGGTTGTAACCCAATTTCATTTTCCGCTGGATCAACGAGGTGCTGCCTTGCTGGTGCGTGACGATCAGGCGTGCGGCATCGGGCAACAATCCGTCAAAATCGTCGGGGTTCAGTTCCGTTTTTCCTTCGGTTGCGTCCTCACCTTCGTATTCCGGCAATGCGTAAGCTTCGTCATAACCACGCTGAGAACCGATGTATTCGCAGACGTCTTCCACTTCGCGCGTGTCGATGAACGGGCATTGCAGACGGATCACTTCGGAGTTGATCGCCAGCAGCATATCCCCCTGGCCTACCAGCTGCTCGGCACCGCCCATATCGAGAATGGTACGGGAGTCGATGCTGGAAGTCACACGGAACGACAAACGTGCCGGGAAGTTGGCCTTGATCAAACCGGTAATTACCTTCACTGACGGACGCTGCGTGGCCACCACCAGGTGTATACCTACCGCACGCGCAAGCTGCGCAAGACGGGCGATCGGTGTTTCGACTTCTTTACCGGCCGTCATCATCAAATCGGCAAGCTCATCGATCACAAGTACGATATAAGGCAGGAAGCGGTGTCCTTTTTCAGGATTTAATCTGCGCTGCGCAAATTTTGCATTGTATTCCTTCAAGTTCCGGACCGATGCTTCCTTCAACAGGTCATATCGCGAATCCATTTCTATACAAAGTGAATTCAATGTAAAAATCACCTTTTTGGTATCGGTAATGATCGCTTCTTCCGCATTGGGAAGTTTGGCAAGGAAATGTCTTTCCAGCTTATTGAAAAGGGTCAATTCCACCTTCTTGGGATCCACCAGTACGAATTTCAGCTCGGCCGGGTGCTTCTTATAAATCAGCGAAGCCAGGATCACGTTCAGACCCACGGACTTACCCTGACCTGTCGCACCGGCCATCAGCAAGTGGGGCATTTTGGCAAGATCGGCAATGTGTATGTCGTTAGAAATCGTTTTCCCCAATACAATAGGCAAGTCATAGTTCGACTTTTGAAAACGTTCATTTGCCAGAACAGAGCGGGCAAAAACAGTCTCCCGGTTCTTATTAGGCACTTCTATCCCAATCGTTCCGCGGCCCGGCATCGGCGCGATGATACGGATACCTAATGCGGCAAGGCTCAATGCAATATCACCTTCCAGGTTCTTGATCTTCGAAATACGAACCCCCGCTTCCGGGATGATCTCATAAAGTGTAACCGTGGGACCAATGGTGGCTTTGATCTTCGAAATATTGATCCCGTAACTACCTAATGTATCTACGATCTTGGTTTTATTGCTTTCCAGCTCTTCCTGACTTACTTTTTCGTGCAGGTTTTCATAAACCTCGTTCAGCAAATCGATCGTCGGGAACTTGTAGGACGGCAGGTCGAGCATCGGGTCGTATTGCCCAAACTCCCGCAGGATCGTTGCATTTACATCTTCGTCTTCAAATTCTTCCTCTGCGGGGGCAGGCTGATGTGTGGTATCCTCCACTTCCAGCTCCAATAATGGCTCCGAAGGTACCGCCGACACTTCAAGCGGCATCACAGGCGGCGCGGTAACCGGGCTGACTGTTGGCTGCAACACTGCCGGATGGCCCATTACGGGCGACTCTTCTTCCGTCTCAATTTCAAGCTCAGGTCCTTCGTGAGGCACGGAAGCCGGAGTTTCATCATCGTAGGTATCATTGACGACCGATACAAAAGGCCGCTTGGCTGCTGGTTTCTGCACTATTTCGCCTTCCTCGGCGGTTTCATCCTCCGCTTCAAGTGGAAGTGTTTCAGGCTTGGCGTGTTTCAGCTGCCATGCCTCATAAGCTGCCCGGGCGTCGTAGAAAAAGACCGCAAATACGAATAATGCAAAAAGGATAGGGATAATGCTTCCCCATTTGAGCCAGTCGAACAAGGTTACATTGATGATGTAGCCAAACCCGCCTGAAAGGAAGCTGAGCGTGTTCTCATTGTTGCTCATCAGCACCACATAGCCCATCAGCACACTCACCCAAAGCGTGAAGAATATCGATTCCTTGGTAGTTTTGCTCAATGGCAATATTTCCCTGCCGAATGCCATTTTCCAACCGGCCACAAAAGGCACCAGCGGAAGCAGCAATGCGCCGATCCCAAACCATCTGTATACAAAAATGTGAGAAACCACTGCGCCAAGGACTCCCAGGAAATTACGTGTTTGCCTACCCGCGTCACGAATAGACTGATGGCCGAGACCATCGACCACGCTTTGATCGGAAAGCCCGGTGACGATGTAGGAAAAAAAGGATGTTTCGAGTATCAGCCCCAGGATGATGAAAAACGTACCCCAGGCCAGCGTGTTTTTGGGACTGGTGAAAATATGCTCCCAGTCGAGAGATACGCGAAAACGGGGCGCTGATGCGGGCTCCGGATTCTGGCGTTGTGCGTTTACTCTTGGCTTGTTTACTGACATTTATTTCAATTCTGGGATGCGTGAAGTGCTATTTTTACGGTTTTACTTCTTAACCAATGCTTTACATATCCTGCTAACCACACCCGGGCCCTCATAAATAAAGCCGGTATAAAGCTGGATAAGCGCGGCGCCTGCATTGATTTTCCCCAAAGCACTGCCGGAAGAGGCGATTCCGCCAACTCCTATCACTGGAAAAGCATGGTTCGATTGTTCACAAAGGTAACGAATTACTTCAGTCGACCGATGCTCCAATGGCGCCCCGCTCAGGCCACCGGCCCCTATTTGCTGAACTTCCGTTTCGTTTGTCAGCAGACCTTCCCTGCTGATGGTCGTATTGGTTGCAATAACGCCGGCTATTCCGGTTTGTTTTACGATATCGATGATATCATCAAGCTGGCTCCATGTCAGGTCTGGCGCAATTTTCAGGAATATCGGTTTGGATTTAACCTTTTCAAGATTTTTGGTTTGAAGTTCTTTAAGTAATGCTGTGAGCGGCTCCTTTTCCTGCAAATCACGCAGACCGGGCGTATTCGGCGAACTTACATTGACGACAAAATAATCGACTACATCGAACAGTTCGCGGAAACAGATGAGGTAATCACTCAGTGCCTGATCGTTCGGGGTATCCTTGTTCTTGCCGATATTTCCTCCCACCAAAATTTTCGATGTGCGTTTCGCCAGCTTGGCGGCTGCCACTGCAACTCCTTTATTATTGAAACCCATCCGATTGATCAGCGCCTTGTCCTTTTTTAACCGGAATAACCTCGGCTTGTCATTCCCGGGCTGTGGACGGGGTGTTACGGTTCCAATCTCGATAAATCCAAATCCCAACGCTTCGAGCTGATCGACCATTTCGGCATTCTTATCAAATCCGGCAGCAAGCCCGACGGGATTGCGGAAACGCAAACCAGCCACTTCCTGAACCAGATCGGGATGTTCGTAGGTGTAAAGCGCCCGGATGATCCGCGGCATGATTGGGATTTTAAATGCGAAATGCAGCAATTCACACACAAAGTAGTGAATGCGTTCAGCGTCAAACAGGAAAAGTATAGGGGAGATCAGAATCTTATACATCCTGCAAAAATATAATCTTTCAGAGGAAGGGCTGGTGGGGAATCGGATTTTTATTTTTGAAGAAACGGCAGGGGCAAATTAGTTCCCGTCGGATTTGCCTGATATTTTTTCCAGGAGCTGATCTATCATCACAACATCGTATAAATCCTTTGGCCGCCTGGCAAGAATTTTAAACTCCCGGAGATCATTGATATGGATAAAATAGATTTTATACCCAACGGCAGACTCGAATTCACGCGCCCTCGACCTGCATACATCATACTCCATTCGAAAATGAACCCTTGTCAGAATGTCTATCGGCCCTTCCAACTTTAAGATTTGTGGTTCCTTAAAATCCAGCTGCCTGATATTGTCCAGTTCTTCGGAATCATATCCCAAACCAATCAATGTATCGAGAAAATGCTCTTTGTTTTCATCCGTCGGGGCAATCCAGACATCTGCATCCTGCGTATAACGCACAATTCCGTGCATAGCGAGGGCTAGACCACCGATCAGCAGATATTCAAGTCGGTTTTCGCCGGCAACCCGAACAAATCTCAGAAACTCTTCATTTTCTACATCCATTCCGGCTTTGATATAATGATCTTCTTCTTTGCGTTAACAGGCCGGGTTTCCTCAACGTTATTCCCAAAAAAGTTTTTGTGGAAATTTCGAAGTCGCCAAAATGCTACCCAGCGCTCTTCCAACGAAGAGTGGATTATCTTGTTCCATCTGTCTTCTTCTTGTTCTTCAAAAGAGCCATATATCTTAATTTCCCTTTTACGCATCGCTGATCAATAATGATTAAACAAACATAACAAAAAAAGGCATCCCAATCGTCGGGATGCCCTTTACACTTATCTAAAACCGGGCCTTACTTTTTGACCGGCCACACATATTCGAATTTTTTGTTGATAGGCGCACCAAAGTAGTTGACTCCCAGGTAATCCAGACGCTTTCTATGAACTTCCATGCGCTTGCTGAAATCTTCGAAGTTCTTACCGTTTTTAGGCGTCCAACCTACCTCTGCCAATGCGGTTGCACGCGGCCACACCATGTATTCCACATACGCGGGCGTCTTCATGTATTCCGTCCACACATTGCCTTGCACGCCAAGGATGTGTTTTGCTTCTTCCGGGGAAAGTTCGGCTGGTGTTGGTTCGTAGGAATAGGACTCCGCAAGATCCGTGAAACCGCCGATAGCAACAGGCTGCGTGCTGGCTTCGGCCTGATAATGATCCAGGTAAACAAAGTTGTTGGGTGTCATCACCACGTCGTGGCGCTCCTTTGCGGCCGCGATGCCGCCTTCGGTGCCACGCCAGCTCATTACCGTTGCATTAGGTGAAAGTCCTCCTTCGAGGATCTCGTCCCAGCCGATCATCCGACGGCCTTTTGCGGTGATAAATTTATCAATACGCTTGATCACATAGCTTTGCAGCCCGTGCGCGTCTTTCAGATTTTCCTTCTTGATCAGAGCCTGTGCGAAACGGCTTTCCTCCCATTGTGTTTTCGGGCATTCGTCGCCGCCGATATGGATGTATTTGCTTGGAAAAAGATCGATCACCTCTGTTAATACATCTTCCAGGAACTTGAAAGTCTCCTCCCGTGGCATGAAAACATCTTCATAAACGCCCCATTTGGTTCCTACCTGATAGATTTTGTCAGGATTATTGCCCAGTTGCGGATAAGCAGCCAGCGCCGCCAATGCATGGCCCGGCATTTCGATTTCAGGGATCACGTTCACAAAGCGCTCCTCGGCATATTTCAGCACATCCTTAATCTCTTCCTGGGTATAAAAGCCTTCATAAGGGATACCATCGTATTTCTGGTCCGAATAATGCCCCTTCATCGTCTCCTTCCGCTTCGAACTGATCGTTTTCAGTTCAGGATATTTTTTAATCTCGATACGCCAGCCCTGGTCGTCCGTCAAATGCCAGTGAAACTGGTTCTGCTTGTGCAGCGCAATCAGGTCGATATACTTTTTCACAAAATCGACAGGCATGAAATGACGACTTACGTCGAGCATCAACCCACGGTAAGCGTAACGCGGTACATCTTTGATAGTCACATAAGGCACCGTCCACTTCACACCTGCTACCGGCTCAGGGCTAAAAACCTCGGCAGGAAGCAATTGCAGCAATGTCTGCACACCGTAGAAAGCGCCTTTGGCCGTCTGCGCCTGAATGGTAACACCTTTTGAAGTGACCAGCAAGCGATAGCCTTCTTCGCGCAAGCTTGTATCCGCGGATGCCACCAGGGTAATATCCCCCTTACCTTTAACGGTTTGAGGCGCCTGTCCGGTTGCCTTTCCAAGCTGCGATGCGAGCATTCCGGCTACATGGGTCCATTTGACATCGGCCGGCGCGCCGATCTTTGTTTTAGCTTTTAATGTCCATTCGCCTTTGGCTGTAAGCACCTGGCTGGGTTTGGGAATGATATTCAACTGCGCCCACGACGAATGCATGGCTACACAGCAAATCATTATAAAAAGGAAACGTTTCATTTTAAGAAAAGCAGGATTTATTAAAATTATTTAAAAACATTGCAAGATAATCTGTTGGTTTTTAGAAACTAAACCAATCTTTATTTTTTTATAATTCCATGTAATTATTCAGAAACCGGGTACGTTACCAATATTCATGTAACTTTGTACCTATTAAAGCCTTGCAACTGGGTTTTGTTACATTTCCTCACACACTGCAAGATATTTTGTCTGACTTAACTCCTAATAAAATCTAAATCCTTTACCCGTGAAAAGAAACTCGTTTCTTAACATTATTGCATTAACTCTACCTATCCAGCTACTTTTTGCTTCTCCCAACACCGGCACAACTCTTGTGAATATTACAAAATCACAACGGGCCGACGGCGGAAAACTCGTGGGTAAAATCGTGGAAGCACCCAATAATGCAGGCGTAAGCTTTGCCACAGTGGCATTATTGATGACCAAAGATTCGTCCCTCGCTAATGGCGTGGTGGCCGATGAAAACGGCGTGTTCACGATTGCTAACGTCACGCCCGGCAACTACATTCTCCGGGTGACCAACATGGGTTATCAGACTTTCTACCGGCCGAATGTCAGTGTGGCTACCGAGGCCAACCTGCTGGACCTCGGCACGCTTACTATGCTTCCCGAGGCTAAAAAACTAAACGAAGTAATCGTAAGAGGAGAAAAAAGCATGATCGTCGACGATATCGATAAAAAGATCGTCAACATCGGCAAAGACATGCTGGCTACCAGTAATAATGTAAGCGACCTGCTGGAAAAAGTCCCGGCGGTATCCCTGGATGAAAATGGAAACCCGCAAGTTCGCGGCAAAGGCAATGTGGTGGTGCTGATCGACGGGAAGCCGTCCAATCTTTACGGTAGCGACCTGCCGACGATATTACAGTCATTCCCGGCCAACCTGATCGAGCGGATCGACGTGATGACTACGCCGTCCGCGAAATACGAAGGCGAAGGCGCCTCGGGTGTGATCGACATCATTACCAAGAAGACCAAGATCCGCGGGACCAACGGCGGCGCGCGGTTGAGCATCGGTACCAAAAACAACAACAGTGCTTCCGGTAATATCAGTTATAAGGCAGGAAAGTTTGGCTTGAATGCATTTGGAAGCGGCCAGACCCGTGCTATGACGTGGGAAAGGACATTGAACCGAGATAATTTGGCTTCCGACATGCCTACCCATTTGCAACAAACAGGAACCGGCGGTAATAAAGGAAAAGGCCTGTTTGGCCGCGTGGGTGTGAATTACGACATCAATGACAAGAATTCACTCGAAGCGGGCGTCAACTATTCGCGGGATAACAACCGCAACAATAGTAATATCCTCAACGAAACCAGCTTGCAAACAGGCCTGGTGACAGAAACTTTCCGACGGTTGAATAACAGCAAAGGGAATGGTGACAATCTCAATTTCAATTTGGATTACCGCTTGAAATTTGCAGAAAAAGACCATCAGCTGAACTTCAATTCCAGCTATTCGCTCGGAGGTTCCGATGGCGAGTCGTATTTCAACCAGGAAAGCGAAATTGACAGTCTGCTAAGAAATCAACAGAACCTTCGCAACAACAACCGCCATTCGCTTTTCCTGAATACAGATTACACCTGGCCGATCACGCCGAAATCGACACTGGAAGTAGGTTTGCGCTCGCGTACCAGCGCTAATGACAACGTAAACGCATTTTATAATCTTGACAGAGAGACCAATGCATACGTTTTCGACAATAATATCAGTAACGTTTTCGGATACAAGGACGCGACCTACACTGGTTTTATGACCTTCTCGCAGAAAACTGACCTATGGGGCATCCGAGCCGGTTTGCGCGTGACAGATTACAACCAGGATATTAACCAGATAAGCCTTAACCGTGATTTCAGTGTGCATTTCCTTACACTGGTGCCATCATTTGCGCTCACACGCAAACTTGGCGAATCATCCCAGATCAAGCTGAATTATAGTCGCCGGGTGCAACGTCCGGAAGCCGACTGGCTGAACCCTTACACCGACGTATCGGATCCGCGCAATGTAAAAACGGGTAATCCGAACTTGCGTCCCGAGTTCACGCATAAAGCGGAAATGGGCTATTCCAACTACGAAGCTAATGGCGGTTGGGGGCCATCGCTGTTCATGGATTATTCGAACAATGCGATCACGCAGATCCGCACGGTTAACGAAACGGGCATTTCATTGACCCGTTATGACAATGTGGGCCGCGAGTTTTCTTATGGTTTTGAAACTGATTTCTCTCAGAAATTCGGTGATGTCCTGAAAATCAATGGTAGCGGCCGGGTTTTCCGGAGCGAAGTGGTATCGGCACTGGCTAATATTGATAACCGCACATGGAGCTATTCGGGCAACCTGAATGCGTTCATTACATTACCGGCCGACTTCCGCGCATCCGCATATGTGAATTATGAAGGTCCACGGGCGATCGCGCAGGGTACACGCGACGGTGTTTTCATCGCTAATATGGGTATCCGTAAAGACTTGCTCGAAAAGAAGGCGACGATTTCGTTCAATGTGCAGGATATCTTCTTGTCCAGAAATTACAAAAGCCAGCTGAACACCAGCAGCTATGCTCAATCCTCGTTGTGGCACCAGACCAACCGCCTCGTCAATGTGACATTCCAATACAGATTCGGTAAAATTTCCGCAAGCGGCGACGATGCCTGACAGGCATTTGAAAAATATATCAGTGCTAAAAAGGAAGGACTTTCACGGTCTTTCCTTTTTCATTTACAGCGGGTTCGGCATAAATGGTCAAACGCAGCAAAATGGAGGGTTTTGTGGTATGGCTAATTGATGGAACGGTTTTTGCAAAGAGCGGTATCAATAGTCGTTTTATTTTACTTATTTAAACCCCGAACGTCTTTAGCGATCTAAAATCCAGACTGGAACAGATCCGGAGCACTTAACACAAATCTTTACAACAATGAAAAAGTTACAAATGCTGGCCGCACTAATGCTTATGTCGGCTGGCTCTTATGCGCAAAAACTGCCTGCGGATTCTATTTTCGCCCAGTTTTACAAAGCAACCGGTGGAAAGAACTTATGGGATGGAATAAAATCCTACAACCTTAAAAGAAGCTATTCCGCCTCTGCTGCAACTCCATACGACGCCGTTATCACAGCTTCTATACCCGACCAATCCATTCATAAGAACAAAACCATTATGAAACGGAGCTTTGTATACACGGTGAAGGGTGACCAGGGATGGATTAAAGTGCCTATCGGGCAAAAAGTGGATGTAAAAGACCTTAGCCAAGCCGAACAACAAAATATGCGGCTGGAAATGTATGATAACCTCGCCCCATTTATCGATTACAAAAACCGGGGCCTGATCGCAACGACCGTGGGTACCGAAACACTCAACGGCGTGCAGGTGAACCAGGTGGAGCTGCAAGGTAAAGGCGTAAAATATAACTTGTATTTCGACGCAAAAACCGGCCTGTTGGTTCGCCAGAAAGAATCACAAGCTGGTGTGGAAACGACCACTGACCTATCCGACTATGCGAAATCCGCCTACGGAATCTCGTACCCGACCAAACTCGTGGAGTTGACCAGCACGGATAAAAAGCCCGTGACAATCAAGTCGGCGCTGACTGTGAATGAGCAGGTTGGTGTGGATTTATTTAAAAGATAATAACAGCAATACCCAAGTCAAATGCTTCTGGATGGTTAAAACGGCTTTAACCGTCCAGATTTTTTATAATAAGCGTAGTTCTCAACACCTGCCTGTGGCGGCAGGAATTAACAGCCCGGGATGAAGAAAGCACTCAAAGTATTGGCCATAATAATCCTGACCGTATTAATCCTGATTGGCGTAACGATATGGGGGCTCCAAACCCCGTTTGGCCAGAACTTTTTGACATCCAAGGCCAACTCTTATCTCCGTAAAAAACTTAAAACCAAGGTCAATATCGAAAAAGTACGGTTCGATATTCCGGACTGGATATTGCTTGAAGGGGTATATTTTGAAGATTTGCACGGCGATACGCTCCTTGCGGGCAAGCGCCTCTACGTGGATCTCGATATGTACGGCCTGATCAAGGGTGACATCGGGATCAATAAAGTGGAACTGGAAGGAGTGAATGCAAATATCAACCGGGTGCTTCCGGATACTGTTTTCAATTTCCAGTTTATCGTCGATGCATTTGCCGGAACGGACACAACGGAAGTGGATACCTCCACTTCAAAACCGCTAAAAATGCGGCTTGACCAGATCACGTTAAGACGTGTGCGGCTGTCCTATCGCGATGCTGTGACGGGCACCGATGCGGAGGCCAATATCGATTCGTCCGTCATTAAATTCGATAAATTCAACCCGACGCTTTCGCAATATCATCTCACCAGCACCGCCTTGCTGAATAGCCGCGTAAAATTGCGCATGTATCCCGCATTAAAAACAGCCGCGGCAGGCCCCGATCCAAAACCGGATCCGGCCGACTCCCTGGACATCAAAGTAGGCGATATCGACATTCAACAATTTCAATGGCAGTTCAATGACGAGATCGCGGGCTTGAAAAACGGGCTGACCGTTGGAAAACTGGCTGGTCATGTCAATAACATATTCATGGGAAGCCAGCACGTGGACGTGAAGGATGTGGCGTTGGAAAATATGACGGTATATGCCGAATTCGCGAAAAAGCCCAAAGCTACGGAGGCGAAAAAAGACTCGATAGCCGAGGATGTGGAAACACCGGGCTGGAATGTAAAAGTCGGCAGTATCAAACTTGTAAATAATAATGTCAGGTACGACGATTTCAATTCCGCAGCCCTGACGAAAGGTCTGGATTACGCACATTTGAATGTCAAAAACCTGAATATCGACTTACAGGATTTTCTATTCTCTGATGAAAAAATAGCCGGGGTGCTCAAATCCGGCTCATTCTCCGAAAAAAGTGGCTTCCGCTTGCAGGAGGCGCGCACCGATTTCGCTTATGGAGAGCAGGAGACATATTTGAGAAAACTGTTTATAAAAACACCTCATACCCTGCTCAGGGATGAGCTAAGCCTGCGTTACAAAAATCTCGACGAGCTTACTAAAGACATTGCGAAGGTTAAACTGAAAGTAAGGCTGACGGATAGCCGCATTGCTTTCGCAGATATATTGCTGCTCGTCCCAGACCTTGCCAAGACCCCGCCTTTTGATAAAGAACCCAATGGCGTCCTAAAAGGCTCCGGGCAGATCACGGGTTCTGTGGATGATATGCTGATCTCAAAGGCCAGGTTCAGCATGCTCGACGGCACCGTTTTGAATGCAGACGGGCGCATTCAAGGCTTGCCTAATGCCGAAAAACTGGCAGTGAACCTGGATATCGGAGAAATATCCTCTACCAAAGCCGACCTGATGAAAATGCTGCCGGACAGCACCTTGCCATCTTCCATTGAACTGCCTGACGAGATCAAAATGTCCGGAAAAGTAAAGGGCTCTATGGAGGACCTTACGCTTGCCACTACCATTAATACCACTTTTGGTGACGCCACATTCTCCGGCACCCTCAAAAATATCACAGACAGTCTCCGCGCTCAATACAATGGCACATTAGCATTCAATGCGTTTGATTTGGGTAAACTAATGAAGCAACCGCCATCCGAATTGGGCAAACTGACCTTACGGACGGATGTTGAAGGCTCTGGATACGCGCCTAAAACAATGAAAGCGCGGCTGGACGGCACAATTGAAAGCGCCGACATCAAGGGATATGTGTACACAAATCTGAGACTGAAAGGCGATGTCGACAATGGACTCGCCAATATTTCAGCCAATATGGACGACCGCAACATCGACGTCGATCTTACTGCACAGGCGGATTTATCCAAAGAATACCCTTCCGTAAAAGCGGACGTTTCTATCACTAGTCTGGATCTTACAGCGCTTAATCTTTATGC
The DNA here is from genome assembly GCF_023667495.1 of Dyadobacter sp. MSC1_007. Lineage (GTDB taxonomy): Bacteria > Bacteroidota > Bacteroidia > Cytophagales > Spirosomataceae > Dyadobacter. Next base: position 89,856 of record NZ_JAMOZL010000005.1, on the reverse strand, counting down.
TGATTCATTGCAGGTAAAAGGTAATATTAAGGTGGATATGCCATCAACCAACCCCGAAAACCCACTTGGTACAGTAAATGTGAACGGCCTGGTGCTGACACATCACCGGAGGCCCATCGGCGTTTCGGATATCAATGTGCAGCTTACGGATTCCAGTGGCAGGAAGCAGGCTAACATCGATTCACCATTTCTGAAAGCAAAAATGGAAGGTGATTATTCGTACACTGAACTAGGCGACGCCCTGCTGACCGAAGTTGGCAAGCATTTTAAAGCACCGGATCTCACCTACACCGAAGTTACCAAGCCTACGAATTTTACGCTGAATGCTACTGTAATAAACCATCCGGTTTTCCAGATGTTTGTGCCGGGCCTGAAAGAGATGAACAACGTCCAATTCCAGGCACGAATGGATAATCAGAAAGATTCCTCCATCGTAGCCCGCCTGACCCTCCCCATGGTGGATTACGACAGCATCCGCATTGAACGCGTGTCGGTTGATTTCAATACTTTGGAAGAGAATGCGGGATTGAATGCCTATGTCGGAATGGTGAATACGGGGAGTTTCAGAATGCAGAATGCCTCTTTGCAAAGCACGATCGTCGCTAATGACATCAAATTCGATTTTGTGGTTAAAGACTCTGTTAATACAGAACGGCATGCTGTAAAAGGCGACCTGGCTGTGGCTAACAACCAATACCGGCTCAATCTTCGTGACGATCTGCTGTTGAACTATGACAAATGGGCCACGGATACTGCGGGATATGTCAGCTATGCGACCGATAGCTTATTTGTGAAGGACTTTTCTATCAGCAACAAAGGGCAATCATTAAAAATCAACTCCACCACCGATGCGCCCAACAGTCCGCTGGACATTGCTATGACCAATGTCGAGATCGGACCTTTGATTGAAATTGCCACATTGGACTCCACACTGGCTACCGGCACATTGAACGGAAAAGTCATGCTGAGCAATTACATGACAGCCCCGGTGTACACTGGTGAGTTAACGATCAACAACCTCGCAGTAACCAAAATACCAGTCGGAGATCTTTCCCTGAAAGCCACCAACGAAACTGAAAACCTGATCCGGGTAGCCATGTCGCTCGTGAATGATCAGAACGACGTAAATCTCACAGGTAGCTACAATGTGAATTCCGATAGTCCAATGGATTTCAAAATGGATGTTAAAAAACTAAGCGCAAAAACCATTGAAGCATTCAGTCTGGGCGAATTGAAACGCGCTGAGGGTAATGTGACGGGCAATATAGCGATTACCGGTTCTACGGACAGTCCTAAGCTGAACGGCGAGGTCAATTTTGATAAGGTAGCATTCAATGCAACGCAGACCGGGTCGAGGTACTCGCTCGCAGGGCAAAAAATCAGTTTTGCTGGTCAGAATATCAATTTTAACAACTTCATCATTGCCGATTCGACTAATCAGCAGGCGAAAATCAATGGAAATGTAAATATCGCCACGCTTCCGGATGTAGGTTATAACCTGACGATCGACGCCAAGAATTTCAATGTTCTAAATTCTACCCAAAAACAGAATGAGTTGTTTTTCGGGAAAGCCAATATCGATGCCAATCTGACCGTGAAAGGAAAGGGTGCCAAATCGGTGATAGATGGCAAAGTTAAAGTGGATCCTGGCAGCAATGTCACCGTGGTAATGCCCAATGACGCGACCGAATCGGGCGATGCGACCAAAGGTGTAATCGAGTTTGTAGACATGAGCGATTCGACCCAGGTTGCAAAAGCCGACTCTGTGGAAGATTCGAAGAACATCATGGTTGATTTCGTTTCCCAGATCTCACTGGATATTGATGTGGACGATAAATCGGAATTCAGAGTCGTGATCGATGAATTGAATGGTGATAATATCCGTCTGAAGGGTAATGCGCAACTCAACACAGGCGTAGCACCGAACGGCCAGCTTTTCCTTTTAGGCTCCTATGACCTCACGGAAGGCTCCTATGACCTGACATTGCAAATCCTCAAAAGGAAGTTTGAAATCAAGGAGAAGAGTACACTGCTCTGGACAGGCGACCCGATGAAGGCCGATCTCAACATTACCGCAGCATACCCGGTCATGGTTGACCCCGGTTCTATTGCCGCGAAATTCCAGGGTGCCAGCAAAATACCGATTGAAGTTCAAGTGATCATTACAGGAAATCTGACTACGCCCAACATCACCTTCAATATTGTACCAGGCAAGTCAATCGATGAGCAGGTCAAGAGCGATATCACCAACCAGACCTTCTGGAGAGATATGGAACTCAGTCCATCAGAAATGAACAAGCAGGCATTTGCATTGCTGATCACTAATAAATTTATCACTGATCAGTCAACTTCCGGGTTCAACATCGGGTCGAGCGCAGAAGCGGTAGCACGCCAAAGTGTGAGCCAGCTGCTGAGTGACCAGCTGAATAACCTGGCCTCCGACCTCGTCAAAGGCGTTGATCTGGATATCGGTGTGAACTCCACGGCCGACCAGTCTACCGGTGCCCGCACCGACCTAAACGTCGGCCTAAGCAAGGCATTCCTGAACAATCGTTTAAAAATATCGGTAGGCAAGAATTTCGAGCTGGAAAGCCAGAACAATGCTGGCAATTCCACCGAGGTATTCGATAATATTGCCCTCGACTATCTGATCAGCAAAGACGGCCGCTATATGTTCCGGGGCTACCGCAAAAATCAATACCAATCAATCCTGGAAGGTTTTATCATTGAAACAGGCGTAAGTTTTATCATTACTGCGGATTATGATCTTCTCCGCGAAATTTTCAAAAAGCAGCGCGATGAAAAGTAATATAGGGTATTTACTGGCCGTATGTATTTTCCTGAGCAGCTGCTCGGTCAACAGGTATGTACCCGAGGGGCAGAGCATTTACGTTGGCAACAAGGTGAGGGTGCAGGCCGACAGCATTTCTAAACCGAATGTATCTGGCCTGGCCGATCAACTCGAAGAACTGATCAAACCACCTGCTAACAAAACCATTTTCGGCTTTCCCTGGAAAGTATGGTTTTACTATTGGATCGGCGAACCAAAGGATGAAGGCGGACTTCGAAGCTGGTTCCGCAAAAAGCTGGGCGAACCTCCGCGTTATGCCACCCAACGGATCGTCGACATCAATGCAGCCAATATGGTAGCCTTTCTGGACAACGAGGGCTATTACCGCTCTTCGGCGAAGGGAAAGATAGTGCCTAATAAAAACAAGCGAAAGAGGACGGCGATCAACGAATATGACGCCTATGTGATGCCGCGCTATGTTATTAACGAGATCAGCTACATGGTCCCGGACAGCTCGCTTTTCAATCGCAACCTGGTTTTAGCCAAAGAGAAAACCCTTTTGAAAAAGGGTGACCCAATCCGTCTCGAAGTGATTACCACCGAGCGTTCGCGCATCGACCAGGAGTTGAAGGGTAAAGGCTATTACTATTTCAATCCAGATTATCTGATCGTAAAAGTCGATTCAACCATAGGACGTGCGGACTCCACGCTCGGGCCGCAGCAGGTGAATTTGTACCTCGAAGTCAAAAAGGAAACCGCACAGACGTCGTTAAAACAGTATTTTATCAACCGGATATATGTCAACACGGGCACGGAAGAGAATATCCAAAACGATTCGACCCTCATTACCCGTGGCCGCTTGCGAAGAGGAATCACGATCAAAGATCCCGGCAACAACTACAAACGCAGGATTTTCTACGACGCGATCGGTTTCAGGCGGGGCAATTTATATACTAACACCATGCACGACGTGTCGCTGCAAAGGCTGGTGAACCTGCAAAATTTCCGTTTCGTCAAAAATCGCTTCGACCTGGTTCCCCGTTCCGATTCGGCTTTGCTGGATGTGCATTACGACCTGGCACCGATGAAGAAAAAGTCGTTGCAAACAACTTTGTCGGCCAGTACTAAATCTAATAACCTGGGAGGTTCGCAGCTGGACGTGACCTGGCGGCACCGGAATTTTTTCAGAGGTGCGGAAATGTTGGCCCTGAGCGGCTATTTCGGGTTTGACGTCCAGTTGGGTGGCAACCGCAACTCTTCCAATAATGTTGGAAATGAATATATCCGATATGGTGCCAAAGCCGATCTCTCATTTCCAAGGTTCATTATCCCGTTCGTGCGCATAAGGCCGGAGAAAAGTCAGGCATTGCCCAAAACGATTCTTTCATTGAATTATGAAAACCGGATACAGCGCAATTTCTACACAACGAGGTCCATACGCGGGGACTGGGCTTACGTTTGGCGCCGTAATTCGGAGGTGGAGCATACACTAACACCGATTTCGATCAACTTTATTGAGCCCCGGAATATCAATTACGAAACTTACGACAAGATCATTTTCGATCCGGACACCAATCCATTGGACGTAGACCGCTATTTGGACATTCTGGAAACAAAATATCTGATTATGGGATCGAACTATTCGATCTCTTATCGGCCTACCCCACGCCCTTTCAGCAAAAATCAGTTTGCCCTCTCCGGCGGTATTGATTACGGTGGGAATTTATTGAGCCTTTTTGCAAAAAAAATGGCGTCTGACAGCATTCCAAAAGAGCTTTTCGGCGTACCGGTTTTTCAATATATTAAACTTGATGGCGATGTAAGGTATTACCGCACCATTACACCTTCCATCAAATGGGCAAACCGGCTGATGCTGGGTGCTATCAAGCCTTATGGCAATTCCAAGTACATGCAGACACCGCAATTCAAACAATATTTCGGGGGAGGAAGCACAGGAATAAGGGCATTCAGGGCCAGATCTCTCGGACCGGGTGCCACTCCGCCAGACTCCGGTAGTATCGCATTGTTCGGGTACCAATCCTTCGGAGATATCCGCATGGAGTTCAATTCAGAAATAAGGATGAAATTTACCGATATCATCAATGGCGCTGTCTTCGTCGACGCTGGCAATATATGGTCATTCGGAAGCGCCGAGCGTGCGCGTTACGATGAAAGAGCCTTGATCAGCAGTGACTTTTTGAAACAGGTTGCAGTGGGTGGCGGGATCGGGCTTCGCCTGGACTTTTCTTATCTGATATTCCGGCTCGACCTGGCCACACCATTCCGCAAGCCCTGGTACACGCAGGAACCAGATCCGGAGGCGCCTGAAGGCGAGATCAAATACAGAAACCCATGGGTCTTCAACGAGATCAAATTTGGAAGTAAGAGTTGGCGAAAGGAGAATCTGATATTGAATATTGCGGTAGGATTGCCTTTCTAGGCATTTAAAGACTTACCGGACTTCCTGGCACAGTTCGATAAGCACGCCGCTGGTATCTTTCGGATGCAGGAAGCAGACGAGTTTATTATCAGCACCCAGTTTGGGCTTTTCATTCAACAATGTAAATCCTTCATTACGCAACCGCTCCATTTCCAGCTCAATATCTTCGACTTCAAAGGCGATGTGGTGAAAACCCTCGCCTTTTTTTTCTATAAATTTTGCGATGACACTTTCCGGGCCAGTAGCTTCAAGTAATTCTATTTTAGTCTGATTGATTTTGAAAAAAGAAGTAGCGACTTGCTCGGATTCCACCGTTTCCCTTTTGTAAGGTTTGGTATTAAAAAGACTGGAAAACAGCTTCTCCGCCGCTTCCAGTTGCTTTACCGCAATGCCAATATGTTCGACGTTCGTCATAAACTTATAGACTCTCTAAACTTATGAACTCTAAACTCATGAACTCTAAACTCACTTCCTATTATCTCCACCTCCAACCATACTGAGGTAACTTTCGTACCGGCTGAATGCAATCTCCCCATTTTGCACACCCTCCTTCACTGCGCAACCCGGTTCATTAATATGCTGACAGTTGTTAAACCTGCATTGATTCAGTAATTCACGCATTTCAGGGAAGTAGTGGCTGATCTCCTCGGGTTTCATGTCCGCCAGGCCAAGCTCTTTGATTCCCGGCGAATCGATAATGAACGTGCCGGGTTCCAGTTCGAACATTTCCGCGAATGTGGTTGTATGGACGCCTTTGTTGGCAAACGTCGAAACTTCCTGTGTTTTAATATCCAGATCAGGCGCGATAGCATTTACCAGCGTCGATTTCCCCACACCGGAATGCCCGGACAGCAAAGATACTTTTCCTTTAAGCAGGTCCTTAACCGAGTCAGCCCCACCTTCGGTCAAAGCCGTCGTTGCCAGGCATGTGTAGCCAAGGCTTGTATACAGTTCCATCAGTTCCGACTGAAAATCTTTCATCGCGTCGTTCAGCAAATCCTGTTTGTTGAAAACCAGCACGCCAGGAATCCGGAACGACTCGATCGCTACCAGAAAACGGTCGATAAAACCCAGTGACGTGCGTGGAAAAACCAATGTGGCTATCAGGATCGCCTGGTCCACATTGGCTGCTATCAGGTGGGCATGCGCCGTTTTGTGCACCGACTGTCGGATCACATAGTTTTCACGAGGAAGGATTTCATGAATAATACCGAAATTCTCCGTTTCATTCTCTTCTTCAAAATTCACATAATCGCCCACGGCAATCGGATTGGTTACTTTTAATCCGAGCGCTTTAAATTTTCCCTTTAAACGGCATTGCCAGACATGGCCGTCGCGGCTGTCACGTACCTCATACCACGAACCTGTCGAACGCAACACCAGTCCTTTGATTAACTCCATTCTTTCCATTTGTTTGCAACCAGCGAATTTAAAAGGAGTTTGCCAGAAGTTTCAAAAAATTACCGTTAAGTCAAAAAGGATATCAAAATCAAGTAGTTTTCGCGGATTGATTGGCTTTATAGAGATAAAATCCTGCAAATTCGGCGACAAATTAATGCTCCCCGTTCCGATTCCTACTGCTTACCTCGTTTTCATATTGACAGCACTTCCGTCAACATATTGAAGCCATCGTAACAAATAATAATATTTTTTAAAATATTGGCGGTTTTTTCTGTTTATTTCCTACATTAGTACCATTCAATTATAAAGAATATTAAAAACATCATCCTATAATACTTTTTACTCCGCATAATGGACTTAGTGGCAGAAGAACCGAGTTCGGTCATTGATATTAGAAAAAATCGCATCAGAAGCAGCTTATTGCTTCATTTATATCAATCCGGGGACACTTCCATTAATAAAATGGCAAGGTTGTTCCATGCGAGTATCCCGTCTGCAACCGGAATTGTAAATGATCTGATGCGCGAAGGCTGGATCACCGAAACAGGCACCGGCCCCGCGAGGGCAGGCAGGCCACCGGTACTCTATGGCCTCAATGCGAAAAAGTACCTGACCCTGATCATGGACATCAACCGCCATGACACGCAACTGGTCATTTTCGACTTGCACAATCAGTTGGTACTTAAAAGAAAAGTGGATATCCGCCTGGATGATTCTTCCGACTTCCTCGAACAACTTTTTGCTTCCACCGACGATTTTCTTAAATCCAATAACATTACCCGCAGCAAATTGTGGGGTATCGGCGTTTCAATGCCCGGACTGATCAACACATCACAAGGCATTAACCTTACTTACCTCAACCTGACGCCTCCGGGTGTGCCTCTGGTAACGTACCTCAAACAGCATTTCGACCTGCCTGTCTGCCTTTTCAATGATACGAAGGCAACCACGATCGGCGAACACCGGTTTGGGTTTGCAGTGGACAAATCACAGGTTTTGACCATCAATATCGACTGGGGAGTAGGTCTGGGCATTATCATCAATGGCGAAGTATTTAACGGAGCATCGGGATTTGCGGGGGAACTTGGTCATATCCAGGTTAAACCGGACGGCATGCTGTGCCATTGTGGAAAAGTAGGATGTCTTGACACTATTACGTCGGCCATTGCATTGATCCGTCAGGCGAAAGATGGCATTAATAGCGGAAGGGCAACGATCCTGAAACAGATTGTAAACAACGACCTCGACCAGCTCGAAACCTCCCATATCATCGAAGCCGTACACGCGGGTGACGAGTTCTCTATCGACCTACTGAGCAATGTAGGAACGGAGCTCGGAAAAGGCCTGGCTACTGCCGTGCATTTATTTAACCCGGAAGTGATTATAGTAGGCGGTCTTCTGGCCGAAGCGGGACCGTTCATTTCCAACCCGATCGAGCAAGCTATTAACAAATATTGCCTGTCCGACTTCAAAAACCCGCTATCGATCCATATCTCCAAACTGGGTGCGAAAGCGCGTTTACTGGGCACACAAGCCTATTTATTCGAGAATCTGATCACTAAGGAGTTCTCCTGATATGTATTGAATTGATGGCGCCCAAACCGGCGCCATCAATTCATAGCTTCTTTTACTTTCTTCATAATAAGATCAGTGGCACCGGTGCCGGACACCACATAATCGCCCGCGACCTTTCCAGCTTGTTCCGCTGTTTCCGGCGCTTCAACCCAATTACTTACTATTTCCAATAACTGCTCCTGACCCGCCACAGGAAACGCTCCGCCTTTTTCTATTAAGTCCAAAGCCTCTTGAAAACGGTGATAACTCTTGTTTCCAAATGCAATTGGTAATGCGAAAGTCGCGGCTTCCAGGACATTGTGAAGTCCCGCGCCAAACGACCCGCCAATGTAAGCCATATTGCCATATCTGTACAGGGAAGAAAGCATTCCGATATTGTCGATAATCAGGTGATCGAACTGCTCAGGTGCGGCTTCCGAAGCCAGTTCCGAGTAAAGCAACGAACGCCCGGACAGCTGCGCCCGCCATCCGGCGATTTCTTCCTTTTTGATTTCGTGTGGAGCAATAACCGATTTCATTTTTCCGGTAAGGGCATTCAGTACCGGGATCAACACTTGCATATCAGCATTCCAGACAGATCCTGCGATCATACACGGCTTATTGTTCGTGAAACCCGCTATTTCCGGAAGCTCTCGGGCGTTAAGCGCAATGGCACGCACGCGATCGAAACGGGTGTCGCCCGCAACGCTGCTCGTGCGTATGCCCGCCTCTGCGAGAAGCGAAACGGAAGCCTGGTTCTGCACGAAAAGATGGTCGAAAAAGCCTAGCATGCGCCTGAAAAAACCACCATAGGGCTTAAAAAATATTTGTCCGGGACGGAAAATGGAAGAAAATGATAGAATATACGTGCCATTCCGCCTCAGTTCTGTCAGGTAATTAAACCAAAATTCATACTTAATAAAAAAGGCAATGCGCGGATTTACAATGCTCACAAACGCACGTGCATTGGCAATTGTATCGATCGGAAGATAGCAAATATAGTCTGCTCCGGTATAGTTTTTCCTGATCTCATACCCCGACGGAGAAAAGAAAGTAACTAGTATAAAATGGTCGGGATAAGTTAAGCGATAGGCCTCAATAACCGGCCTTCCCTGCTCGAATTCCCCGAGCGATGCGGCATGGAACCAGGCCACCGGACGCCCGCAAACCAGCATTGGAAGCGATTTACGTAACTTCCCGATAAGACCTTTCCGGCCCTCCGTTCCGAGCTTTATTTTGTGATTGAAAGGTGCAACAAACCGGATTAGAAATGCGAAGATATGGATGGCGACCTGATAAATGATTTTCACCAAAGGACTCTGATTAAAAGGATGTTAAAGAAGGAAACCGGCAGCTAATTAATCATGGCAAATAGATCGCCGGCAGGCTTTTTTGCTTCTTTTTTCGTTTAAAGAACATAAATGTACAAAAAACCGTTAAAGTGGTGTCGGTATACAGATGCTTACGCTATTATTTTGTACTTTCACTGTTCATACGACACATACATAGTCACAGAGAATTTATCAATAATATGATGCGTGTAAAACTTTTACTTTCAGTATCTATTCTGTTTGTACTATCGACAGATATATACGCTCAGCGCAGAGCAGTAAAGAATGAGGATAGCGAAGAGAGCTATAAATCGTTTACCTCTGTCGGCATCACTACCAATACAAACTCCGGGATTCTCGGAGGAGCGGTATTTCGTCAGTCTTCGGCACTTGGCTCCAAATTATTTGGAAAAAACCAATATCGCTATCTGGCCGTGGAACTTGTGAATGTCAAACACCCAAAAGAGCTGTCCACACAAGATTTTGTAACCGGAGCACGTCTGGTTTATGGTAAGCAAAACTATCTTTTCGCCCTGCGCCCGGAATATGGCCGCGAATTGACGCTGTTCAGCCGCCAGGACGACGAAGGCATTTCGATCAGTGGGATTGTAGCTGCCGGCCCGACGCTGGGCATTGAAAAACCTTACATGGTGCAATATCAGAATACCGACGGCCGCGTAACCACCGAGCCTTTTGATCCCGTTAAACACACAGGCGGAGGCTCACAAACAGGAATTGTGGGCGCGGGAAGCTTTTTCCAGGGTTTCGGCCAGTCCAAAATTGTTCCTGGGATACACATTAAAACCGCGATGAGCTTTGAGCTCAGCGCATTCCGCGAAAATGTAACCGGGGTTGAAATCGGTTTTCTCGCAGAAGCATTTACCCGAAAAGTACAGATCATGGCATTCGCCGAGAACAGGAGCTTTTACACATCAGGCTATCTGACATTGTATTTCGGAAGCAAAAAAAGATAATTACTATTATTTAAAATTGATAAAGTTCGGCTCGCGTCCGGGTTTATCGGAGATTACAGATTGATATGATTGAATTGCCAGTAATACCGTCGGAACGCAGAAAACGCCCCGATTGGCTTCGCGTAAAACTCCCCGCAGGCCCCGAATTCAGGAAAGTAAGACAGCTGGTCGATAATTATAAACTGCATACAATTTGCGAAAGCGGCAACTGTCCCAACATGGGTGAATGCTGGGGCGCGGGTACCGCCACGTTTATGATCCTCGGTAATGTGTGTACCAGAAGTTGCAGTTTCTGCGCCGTAGCAACCGGCCGCCCCAACGAATATGACACCGACGAGCCCAGAAGGGTGGCAGAAGCTATTAAGCTAATGCAGGTTAAGCACGCCGTCATCACGTCTGTGAACCGCGACGAACTGAAAGACAAGGGAGCGGAGATCTGGTACCAGACGGTGCGTCAGGTAAAAGAAAACACGCCGGAAACGACGATTGAAACACTGATCCCCGATGTAAAAAGCAACTGGGACGCATTGATCCATATGATCGAAGCCGGACAAGAAGTTGTTTCACACAATATGGAAACCGTGGAGCGCCTCTACCGGGCAGTACGGCCCCAAGCCAAATACACGCGCAGCCTGGAACAGATCAAGCGTACGAAAGAATACGGACAGCGCACCAAATCAGGTATCATGCTCGGACTTGGTGAAACGCAGGATGAAGTGCACAAGGCAATGGACGACCTGGCCGAAAACGGCCTGGATATCCTTACCCTCGGCCAATATCTCCAACCAACCAAAATGCACCACGAGGTGATCGAATGGATCACACCTGAAATGTTTGATAATTACAGGGAAGAAGGATTGAAGCGCGGGCTTAAATACGTGGAATCCGGCCCGCTGGTGCGTTCGAGCTACCATGCCGAGCGCCATGTGAATGTGCCTATCTGATTCAGAAACAATCATTGATCCCATAACGAAGCCGGTGTAGTGTTACTATACCGGCTTTTTGCGATCAGTAGTATCTAATGATCTGCGATACAAGACCATATAAATCGACCGTTTAAAAAATCAATAGTGGCAAAATTGAGGAAAATGTTCTCAAACAATACATTTTGCAGCGCCAATATCTAAATGATTACTTATTTTTGCCACCAACTAGGAAAATAGAAGCGCTTCTCCGGAAGTTAATTTATCACACATTCAAACTTTTCTTTAACTTTTTATTTCGTTTCAAATGCCATACTTATTCACCTCGGAGTCCGTATCTGAAGGACATCCTGACAAGGTAGCCGATCAAATATCAGATGCACTGATTGACAATTTTCTAGCATGGGATACCAACAGCAAGGTGGCCTGCGAAACTCTGGTAACAACGGGACAGGTAGTTTTGGCCGGCGAAGTTAAGACCAACACCTATCTTGACGTACAGAAAATCACCCGTGATGTTATCAAGAGGATTGGTTACACTAAAAGTGAATACATGTTTGAAGCCAACTCCTGCGGTATTCTTTCGGCGATCCACGATCAGAGTGCCGATATCAACCAGGGTGTTGACCGTGCAGTTGCTTCCGAGAGCTTTGAAGAAAAAGCCAATGCACAGGGAGCAGGTGACCAGGGAATGATGTTTGGATATGCGACCCGCGAAACGGAGAACTACATGCCACTCGCACTCGATCTGGCACATAAAATTCTTCAGGAAATGTCGTACATCCGTAACAACGAGCCTGCATTGATCCCTTACCTTCGCCCAGATGCGAAATCACAGGTAACGATCGAATACAGCGACGACAATGTACCTCAGCGCATCGACACGATCGTAGTTTCAACGCAGCACGATGATTTTGATACCGAAGCTGCTATGCTTGCCAAAATCAAGCAGGACATCGTCAATATCGTCATCCCCCGCGTGAAAGCGAAACTTACGCCTGAACTACAAAAATTGTTTACAGGCGATATTACACACCACATCAACCCAACAGGGAAATTCGTAATCGGTGGACCACATGGTGATACAGGTTTGACAGGCCGTAAAATCATCGTAGACACTTACGGTGGAAAAGGTGCACACGGCGGTGGCGCATTCTCAGGCAAAGATCCTTCTAAAGTGGACCGTTCGGCTGCCTATGCAACCCGTCACATTGCCAAAAACATGGTAGCATCAGGCCTTTGTGACGAAGTGCTTGTTCAGGTATCTTACGCGATCGGTGTGGCTGAGCCTTGCGGATTATATGTAAACACTTACGGAACGGCGAAAGTATCCGGCAACGACGGCGAAATTGCTGCGAAAATCGGTGAAATTTTCGACCTGCGTCCATATGCGATCGAGCAGCGCCTGAAACTTCGCAATCCAATATACTCTGAAACAGCGGCTTATGGCCACATGGGACGTAAGAATGAGATCGTTAAGAAATCTTTCAAAGGTGCTAATGGCGAAGAAAAAGAAGTTGAAGTTGAATTGTTTACCTGGGAAAAACTTGATTTCGTAGATACTATCAAGAGCAAATTCTCGTTGTAATCTTACAACAATACATTACAAACAGAAGGGGCCGGCAAGCTTTGTCGGCCCCTTTCTATTGACCCATATCGCACCCCCTCATATGCAATACCAGAAAATAAAATTTACCAACGCAGAGAAAAGCACTTTCTTCCCCACATTACGACAGCGGGTAGACCAGTATTTTTCTGCAAATCAAATATGCAAGTCGGGAGGTAAGCCGATCATTTATAAGGCGCTTTTTATGTTGAGCCTTTACATTGTCCCGTATGTGCTTATTTTATCCGGCCAGTTTTCCAATCTGGCAATGGTTGGCTTGACTATCATCATGGGATTTGGCGTCGCGGGTGTGGGTATGTCTGTCATGCATGACGCCATCCATGGCTCGCTTGCAACCTCGCGCATTTTGAACAAGCTTTTCGGCGCATCTATTTATCTGCTTGGCGGCAACGCCTATAACTGGGAAGTTCAGCATAACCGCCTGCATCACACATACACCAACATTCACGAAGTCGACGAAGATATTACCGGCAAATTTTTACTGAGGCTGTCTTTTCAGGAAAAACAGAAATACATTCACCGCTTCCAGCACATTTACGCATTCTTTCTGTACAGTCTGATGACTTTATCGTTCCTGTGGAAAGATTTCAAAGAGATTTCGCTTTTCAACAAGATGGCAGAATCGGGTATGACGAAGCCTTTTCCTAAAAAGGAATTGATCCGCCTTATCTGGACCAAACTCGCTTACATTGTATTTATCTGCGCAATTCCGCTTTTCTTCACCTCCATTACCTTCGGCCAATGGCTGATCGGTTTTTTGGTGATGCATGCGACCGCAGGGATGATTTTGAGCACTGTATTTCAAATGGCTCACGTCGTTGAAGGCGCCGAACAGCCGGAACCGGATAACAGCGGCTCTATCGAGAATGCCTGGGCTGTTCATCAGCTACAAACTACTTCTAATTTTGCAGGAAAGAACCGGATACTGTCCTGGTTTATAGGTGGATTGGATTATCAGATCGAACATCACCTGTTCCCTTCCATTTCGCATGTGCATTACCACGCGCTGTCGCCCATTGTACAGGCAACCGCATTGGAGTTCGGATTGACCTACAATGCTAAGGCTAACTTCGCTAATGCATTAGGATCACACGTGCGAATGTTGAAGAATATGGGTTCGCGGTAATCGCGGGGCTACGCGGGAATTTTCTGATCAGACTCGTTCAAAATATCATCCATATCTTGTTGAGTCCAGTCATTCGCTTCCCAGGATGCATCGGCCAGTGTCGTGAGACGTTTGGCAAAATATGCTCCGATGAGATGTTTAATATTCAATAAATCTTCTTCACTGACCTGCCGGGCATAAAGTTGCAGCAACTCTTGCTGAAGATTTGTAAAGGTCGTTTTCGTTGTTGTTTGCATAGCCGTTACCTTCAACCAAAATTAACAAACAATATAACAATACCATACAAACAATCAGCTCCTTAAAAATGTGCCGGTTCTTCCAGTTCGCTGTCGCGTGCAACGCGTTCGATCATTTTCATCTTCTCGTAGTTTTTGGGTCTTGAGAAGAATGTATAAATGGCAGGGATAACATACAATGTCAATACCAGTGAGAACAACAACCCTCCCATAATCACGATCCCCATTGACATCCTGCTTTTACCAGCAGAACCCAGCGCCATTGCGATAGGCAATGCCCCCAGGATTGTAGCCAGACTGGTCATCAGAATGGGCCTGAAACGCAATGTAGCAGCTTCCAGCGCAGCTTCCTGAATGCTCCTACCCTGCTCGCGCAGCTGGTTGGCGAACTCGACGATCAAAATACCGTTTTTCGTGACCAGACCAATGAGCATGATCATACCGATCTGACTGAAAATATTCAGTGTCTGGTCAAAATACCACAGCGAGAAAACGGCGCCACCGATTGCCAGCGGCACTGTAAACATAATAATGAACGGATCCACGAAGCTCTCAAACTGGGCCGCTAGAATGAAATAGATCAGGATCAGCGCTAGGAAGAATGAGAACATCGTATTGGACGAGCTTTCCGCATAGTCCCTGGATGATCCGCTTAATGCAGTCTGGATCGTCTCATCATTCAATTTGTCCCTGATCCGGTCCATAGCCGCAATGCCGTCGCCGATCGTCTTCCCGGGTGCGAGCGCCGCTTGTACGGTCGCGCTCATGTAACGGTTGTAATGGAATAGCTGCGGGGGACTGCTTTCCTCTTCGGCTTTTACAATGTTATCGAGTTGAACAAGGTTTCCTGTATTGGTTTTCACGAACATACTTTTCAAATCCAGCGGCTCATCGCGATTTACGCGGTCATATTGCCCTATCACCTGATACTGACGCCCATTCATGGTGAAATAACCAAAGCGCTGGCCAGCAAATGCAAGTTGCATGGTCTGCGCAACATCCTGCACGGATACACCGAGCGACTTGGCCTTCTCGCGATCGATGGTAATCTGTATCTCTGGTTTACTAAATTTCAGGTTGACGTCCGTGATTGCGAAAGTCGGGTCGTTGGACGCTTCTTCCATGAATTTGGGAAGGTATTCGCGTAATTTCTCAAAATCCGGTGCCTGGATCACATACTGGATCGGAAGCCCGCCGCGTGAGTCAACCGATATGGTCTGCTGCTGTACCACAAATGATTTGGCATCAGGCATTAGTTTCAGTTTTTGATTGATGTAATCCGCTATTTCCTGCTGAGATTCCTTCCTGAACTTCTTGTCTACCAATGCGATACGGCCGCTGCCCGTATTGGCCGCACCGAGTCCAGAATTTCCGGGTGAGGTAATCAGCATCAAACCTTTTCTACCGGGCATTGAGTCCATCAGCATTTGGCCGACTCCCTGAACATAGCGATCGGTGAACTCGAACGAGGAGCCTTCCGGGGCAGTCATATTGATCCTGAACCAGTTTCTGTCGTCCAGTGGCGCCAGTTCCGATTGGAGCCCTTTACCAAAAAACCAGATCATACTTATCGTTACTGCTACGATCGGTATCGCCACCCAGCGCATTTTCAGGAATTGGGCAAGTGCATTACCGTAGTTGGTAGTGATCTTCTCAAAAAACGGTTCTGTTTTTTCATAGAACCAGCTCTTTTTATGTGTTTTACGAACCAGATAAGCATTTAGCATGGGCGTTAATGTCAGCGAAACAAATGCCGAAATCAACACCGCCGCGGAGATCACGATACCGAACTCGCGGAACAGTTTACCCACAAAACCTTCCATAAAAATTACCGGAAGGAAAACCGAAGCCAGTGTAATGGAAGTCGACAACACCGCGAAAATAATCTCATTCGAGCCTTTGATTGCAGCTTCAATCGGGCTCATACCCTGCTCGATCTTCTTGAATATGTTCTCCGTGACCACAATACCGTCATCGACTACCAACCCTGTCGCCAGCACGATCGCCAGCAGTGTGAGCACATTAATGGAAAAACCCATGATGTACATAATGAAGAACGTCCCGATCAGCGACACCGGAATATCAATCAATGGACGGAATGCGATCAGCCAGTCGCGGAAGAACAGATAAATGATAAGGACCACAAGAATGATCGCGATCAGCAGGGTTTCTCCTACTTCTTCAATGGATCTTTCCACAAAAATGGTATTATCAATCAGTGTGTCGAGCTGGTAATCTTTTGGAAGCTCCTTTTTAATGGCGGCCATCCGCTTATTCACTTCTTTGGCGATATCGAGATAGTTGGCGCCCGGCATTGGCGAAATAGCCAGACCGATCATTGGAACATTATCCAACCGAAGAATAGTCTCCTCGTTCTCAGGCCCAAGTTGGGCGAAACCGACATCTTTTAAATGTATGGTTTGAGTTGCTGAGTTTTTGATGATCAACTCATTAAAGTCCTCCTCAGTCCTGAACCGGCCTATTGTTTTAACCGTAAGCTCTGTATTGTCGCCGGCCAGCTTTCCACTCGGCAGCTCCACATTCTCTCTATCAAGCGCCACTTTCACGTCTTGTGTGGTAATACCCAGCGCAGCCATTTTAACCGGGTCCATCCAGATCCGCATGGCATACTTCTTCTGTCCGAATATTCGTATTTCGCTCACGCCTTCGATCGTTTGCAGGCGTTGCGCGATCACGTTTTCGGCATAATCGCTTACTTCAAGGTGCGAACGGGTGTCGCTTTTGAATGTGAGAACGATAATAGGCTCCGAGTTCGCATCGGCCTTGCTCACCACCGGCGGGCCATCGATATCCAATGGCAATGTCCGGGACGCCGATCCCACCTTGTCGCGCACGTCGTTGGCGGCACGTTCCATGTCTACACCGATGTCAAACTCGACGGTGATCTGGCTCGTTCCCTGGCTGCTGGTAGAATTAATGGATTTGATTCCCTCGATGCTATTGAGCTGTTTTTCAAGCGGTTCAGTGATCTGCGACTCGATAATATCCGCATTGGCACCGGTGTAACTTGTTCGTATAGAGACTACGGGCGGGTCAATAGACGGAAACTCGCGCATTCCGAGGAACTTATAGCCCAGGAATCCGAACAGGATGATCAGCAGGTTCATAACAATCGCCAGAACCGGCCTCTTTATGGAAAGGGTCGAAATGCTCATAGGTTTACCTTGACGGCCGAGTTGGGTTTGATAGCGATGATACCCGATACAATCAACGAATCACCGGGCTGAAGTCCGTCGATCACCTGGATCTTTTTGTCGGTGCGCAGGCCGGTCGTAACCATAGCCTCCTGTGCCTTGCCATTTTTGACCACAAAAACTTTCTTACCCTTCAAAACCGGCACAATCGCCTCTGTTGGGATCATCATCGCCGAACGGTTAGCATCCAAATCGGCCAAAACCTTCACAAACATGCCCGGTACAAAGCGGCCTTCGGGATTATTAGCCAATGCACGCACTTTTAATGTGCGCAGCGTCTCATCGACCTTCGGATCAACAGCCAGTATTTTCGCGGTATAAGTAGAAGGATCTCCGTCAAGATTGAATTTGACTGTATTGCCTACCTTGATGTTAGGTGTGTACTTTTCTGGAACTGAGAAGTCGATCTTGACGGGATTGCTTTGTACGATCGTCACGATGGGCGTACCCGGAGCCAGGTAAGCGCCTTCACTAATGAATTTCAACCCGATGCGGCCGCTGAATGGCGCACGAATTTCTGTTTTCTCAAGCTGTGCCTCTATTACCTCTCTTTCCGCTTCCAATACCCTTATATTATTCGACGTTACATCATATTCTTCCAGATTAATCGCCTCCACGTTCAAAAGTTTCTTCTGCCTGGCTTCTATTTTTTTACTGAGATCCTGGTTATAGGCTACCTTTTGCAGTTGTGCTCTGAGTTCGCGGTCGTTGATCTTTGCGATCAACTGGCCTTTATTAATATATGCGCCTTCCTTGATATCGAGTTTCACCAGTCTGCCGGATATTTCCGCCATCAGGTTGACTTCTTCATTTGGCAACACCGTTCCGGACGCAAATATCTGATTCTCAATTGATTCATGCCCTACGATAAATACATTCACCGGCACCGCACTTCCACCCGAAGATTTCGGCCCCTTGCTTTCCCCTCCTTTTTTAGAATCGGAAGCCTTACCATCTCCCGGTTTGGAAAAAATGAATAGTTTTCCCAACACCAGCGCGATAACAATACCGGCCACCAACATGATCGTACGCATAGACTTACTTAAAATAAAATTCGTTCAAGAAGAGTTGTAATTAATTATATTCTTTCAAAAGCTCATTTAAAGATACTTCATATTGTAAAAAGCGGCAATGTAAAGTATTTATACTTCATACGATAAGCCTTTCCAACGATGTTTGCTGAATGACAGTTTCCGCCTGCTAAATGCCTCGTTTGGGAGTGTGACCTTTTGTTATCTTTATCGCATCATCACAAACATTCCCACCAATGAAAGTAGCGTACACCCTCGGTTACTGCCTTTTAATCACCATTATCATATCGTTAACTATGCACACTTACGGACAAGGACCGGTCAAAAGTTATGGTACCGAATGGAAAAAAGCCGATGAACTGATCGGTAAGGGACTTTCGAAAGACGCATTGGAGCAGGTCAGGAAAATCTATCAGGTTGCTAAAAAAGAGAAGCAGGATGCACAGGTGATTAAGGCGGCTGTTTACATGGTGCAGCTTCAAAACGAAAACCGGGAGGACAATGCGGTAATTTCCATTGCCGAGCTCGAAAAGGAAATGGCCGAAAGCACGGGACCGGCGAAAGCTATTTTCGCAAGTCTGATAGCTTCGAAATACTACTCCTATTACCAGGCAGTCCGCTGGCAACTCTACGATCGCGCTGCCACGACTGGCTTCGATAAAACAGACATTGCCACGTGGGGAACCGAGGATTTCCATCAAAAAATAGGCGCATTGTTCCAGGAATCGATCAGTGATGAAGTTCTTTTGAAGAAAACACGGCTCGAACCTTACGATGCCATTATTACAGCAGGCAACACCCGCAAACTACGGCCAACACTTTATGACCTGTTGACTTTCAAAGCATTGCAGTACTTTTCCACTGATGAGCGCAACATCAAAAAGCCTGCATTTGCATTTGAAATCAATACAGCGTCGGCATTTGACCCCGCCGCCGATTTTATCCACCGCAAGTTCGAAACAAAGGATTCGGCCTCCCTGGAACTTCATGCATTAAAGCTTTATCAAAAACTAATCGCATTTCACCTCAATGACGCTACTCCCGACGCACTGATCGACGTCGATCTGCAGCGCATTCAATATGTAAAGCAAAAATCGGTGCATCCGGATAAGGATGCACTTTATTTCATGAGCATTAACCATGTCGCTGAGCAGTATCAATCAACACCGGCGGCGGCACAGGCCTGGTTTCTGAAAGCGCAGTGGTTTAATCAGCAGGGAGACAATTACAATACAAACAAGGATTCAGCATACCAATTTGAACACGTCAAAGCTGTCGGAATCTGTGAGAAAGTGATCCGGGAAAATCCGGAAACAGAAGGTGGGATTAATGCTCATAACCTTCTTCAGCGGATCAAAGCGCCGAGCCTGCATTTCTCGGCTGAACACGTAAATGTGCCTGAAAAGCCTTTCCTGGTTTTAGTTAAATATAAGAATGTCGGCAAACTTTATCTTAGGCTGATCAAAGCTGTCGATTACATCCGGAAAAACCTGGAAGAGAGTGATCATCAATCCAAATGGAATTTGCTCACCAATTCTCAGCCGGTACGTGCGTGGGAGCAGGCATTGCCCGATATCAAAGATTATCAGCAGCACAGCGTCGAAATCAAGGTGAATGGTCTGCCAGTAGGGGAATATGTGTTGCTGGCGGCCACAAATGCTGATTTCAAAGATAGCAAAACGCTGATAGGCGCGCGGCTGCTTTATGTTTCAAATATTAGTTTTATTCAAAAAGAAGGGGACTTTTTTATTCTTAACCGGGACTCCGGAAAGCCGCTCGCTGGCGCAAATGTTGCCTTATGGAACCGCACCTATGACTACTCAACCCGGAGATATATCAAGAAAAAGGGGCCGGCATTTTTGACCGACCGTAATGGCTACTTCAAAGGCCCGCCAGCTGGTAAAATATATCAGCAGAACCAGACACTGCTCGAAATCAACTTCCAAAATGAGCGGCTGTTTGTTCAGGAACCGAACGGCACCTTTTATTACGTCGAAGAAAATGAAGAAGAAGAATCAAAAGAGCACATTTATCTCTTCACAGATCGCAGCTTGTACCGCCCGGGCCAGATTGTGTATTATAAAGGCATTGCAAGAAAAGGGAAGACGACATTAAAGGATCAGAAAAAAGAAATTACGGTTGAACTTCACAATGCGAATGGAGAGAAAGTGCAGAGTAACAAGCATTTTGTAAATGAGTATGGCAGTTTATCCGGTTCATTCAATCTGCCTGAAAATGGCCTTACCGGCAATTTCCAACTGAAAGTAGCCGGGGAATATCGCGCTGATTTTCATGTGGAGGAATATAAAAGGCCGAAGTTCGCCGCGGAGTTTGACACGCTTAAAGCTACTTACAAGCTCAACGATACCATCGTAGCCATCGGAACGGCTACGGCTTATGCTGGCAATGCAATAGACGGCGCCACCGTCAAATACCGTGTTGTGCGCACACCACGCATTATTTATACCTGGATGCTAAGGCGTTGGTGGGATCCGTCGCCCCCAATGGAAATTGCGCATGGTGAGACTACCACCGATGCAGCAGGCAAATTTAAAGTGACATTCGCTGCTATTCCCGATCTAAAAACCGACCAAAAGCTCGATCCGGTTTTCGATTACAGCATTCATGCAGATATTACCGACTCAAATGGGGAAACAAGGAGTGCCGAAACCACAATATCTGTAAGCGACAAATCCTACATTCTCCGCCTCCAAGTGCCTGAAAAAACAGAAGTGGATAGCTTCAAATCGCTCAACATCCGGACGGAAAACCTGGCGGGAGTATTCGCAGCTACCAGCGCCAGCATTCAAATAACGCGGCTCACTCCCGAAAAAAGACTGATCAGAAATCGGTATTGGCAGCGTCCGGACGTTTTTGTGATGACAAAAGCCGAGTTTATCACCAGTTTTCCACACGATGAATACGACGATGAAACGGAAATTGCTAAATGGCAAGAATCGGGCACTCCAATGCACAAACAAGCGAACCTGGCAGACGGCGCGCCTGTTGGAATCCAGGAACTTCGGTTCGAACCGGGTTTTTACAAAGTAGCTGTCAAAACGATCAATGCCGCTGGTGAAGAAGTTACCGACATCAAATACATTGAACTAACTGATCCGAAAAGCCAAAAGTTGATCCGCCCGGAATATCTATCCACCCAATCGTCCAACACCATTGAACCGGGTGAAAAAGGGAAATTAGTCCTGGTAACCAGCGCAGACAATGCTTTTCTGATCAGCCATACCAACAGGAAATCGGCTGACAAAGGCTTTTCATTCCTGACTCTAAATAATGAAGTCCGAAAAATCGATTTCGATGCAACTGAGCAAGATCGCGGTGGTTATTCGGTAGCCTATCTGTTCGTCAAACACAATCGGGTACATGAACATACTGAAACTGTGAACGTCCCCTGGACTAACAAGGACCTGCATATTGAATATGAAACATTCAGGGACAAGACATTACCAGGTAGCAAGGAAACATGGAAAGTCAAGATCAGTGGTTATAAAAAGGAAAAGGTTGCTACTGAAATGCTGACCAGCATGTACGACGCATCGCTCGACCAGTTCCAGTATCATCGCTGGCAAAAGCCTTATTGGTGGCACGCACAAGGAGAATTGAAACATTGGATCAAAGATAAAAACTTTGGATTTGGCGATAGCGACGTTAAATATGTGGCTTTTGGAAATTATAAGTCATTTGGTAAAAGCTATGATCAGTTGCTAGAAGTATCTTGGAATGATTTTCCCCCAAGACCGAGTAGCGCCGCGGGCGGCGGGCGATCGAGAGATATGCGAAGGGTTCTAACACCGGAGGTACTTTACGATAAAGAATCAGTACCGCAGGCCGCTCCAATGCAAGCGGAAGAGAAAGACGAGCTATTCGCCGTGGGAGGTGACCAGAAACTTGTTGAGGTTGTAAAGGTGGGTTATGGTGTATCACGTAATGCGGTAACCAAGGAATCAGTTGCCGAAAAGTTGTCTATCCGCACCAATTTCAACGAAACCGCCTTCTTCCTGCCAAACCTTCTAACAGACAGCGAAGGCAACATTACATTCTCCTTCACTATGCCCGAAGCGCTCACGAAATGGAAGTTTCAGGCACTCGCCCACACCAAAGACCTCGCCGTAGGTTACAGTTCTAAGGAGATCGTAACACAAAAGGATTTAATGGTTCAGCCGAATGCGCCCCGTTTTCTCCGCGAAGGCGACAAGCTCAGCTTTCCTGTAAAAATCGTAAACCTTACTGATCGCGAGTTAAAAGGTTCTGTTACGCTCCAATTGAAAGACACGGAGACTAATGAAGATCTAAACGCAGCATTCGGCCATGCAACACCGGAAAAGCAGTTCAATATTCAGGCAAAACAGAGCGCAACAATTGTATTTGCGATTCGAATACCCAAAAACTTTACCAAAACGATTACGTGGACGGCCATCGCAAAGGCCGGAAACTTATCCGACGGTGAAGAAAACATCCTGCCCGTACTACCTAATCGCATGCTTGTGACGGAAAGTATGCCCTTATCGATGCGTGGAAACGGCCAAAAAAATTTCACGTTCGAAAAGTTATTGGCTTCGGAAAAATCGGCTACTCTTGCACATCAGTCGCTTACCGTGGAATATACCAGCAATCCAGCCTGGTATGCGATCCAGGCGTTGCCGTACCTGATGGAATATCCGTACGAATGCGCCGAACAAACCTGGAACCGGTATTATGCCAATGCATTAGCTGCGTCCATTGTCCGGAGTTCGCCGCGGATCGCTAAGGTGTTCGAAACCTGGAAAAACAGCGATACGACTGCATTGCAAAGCAATCTGGCTAAAAATCAGGAATTGAAATCGCTGCTGCTTACGGAAACGCCATGGGTATTGACTGCCAAAACGGAGGCGCAGCAAAAGCAGAACATCGCAATGTTGTTCAATCTCGTAAAAATGAGCCGCGAGCTGGATGCCAGTCTTCGCAAATTACAGGAAATGCAGAGCCCGAACGGCGGCTTCGTCTGGTTCAAAGGCGGGCCCGACGATCGCTATATGACCCAATACATCGTCACGGGCATCGGTCATCTAAAAAAAATGAATGCGCTTCCTACCGATCAACAAAACATGCTGGAGGCCATTCTTGCAAAAGCAATTCCTTATCTGGACAAACGCATTGAAGAAGATTACAAGGAGCTCGTCAAGTGGAAATCCGATCTTGCCAAGTATACACCAGGGCCACTGGAACTGCATTACTTATACATGCGAAGCTTTTATCCTGAAAAACCCATCGCTCAGACTTCTCAAAAGGCATATCAATATTATCGGGAACGGGCTTTTGCGACGTGGGTCAGTCAGTCGAAGATGCTTCAAGGACTGGTTGCCTTAATAGCCCACCGTGCCAATGATCCCAAAACTGCGAAACAGATCCTGGAATCCTTGCGGCAAACCGCTATCCAAAACGAAGAACTGGGTATGTACTGGAAATCCAATCAACGCGGCTGGTGGTGGCACGAGGCACCTATCGAACGCCAGGCATTATTAATCGAAGCTTTTCAGGAAATAAGTAATGATGCCAGTACCGTGAACGACCTCAAAACCTGGTTGTTGAAAAACAAGCAAACCAACAATTGGGAAAGTACGAAGGCTACCGCGGAAGCTTGTTACGCATTGCTAATGCAGGGTAATTACTGGCTGGCCGAAAGTCCCGCTGTCACAATTAGCCTTGGAAAAACAGAAATAAAACCGGCAGACCAGCAAGCGGAAAGCGGTACTGGCTATTTCAAAAAAACAATGCAAGCCCAAACTCTCACCCTGGACATGGGTAATGTGCGTGTAAGTGTGGACGCCTCCATGGGTGGTAAGGAAATGCCAAGCTGGGGCGCTGTTTACTGGCAGTATTTTGAAGATCTGGATAAAATCACATTTGCCGAAACGCCTTTAAAACTGGTTAAGAAGCTGTTTATAGAGAAAAACACCGACACAGGACCGGTTTTAACGCCTATCGGCGAGGCCGATGCCGTGCATATCGGGGATAAAATCAAAGTCAGAATCGAATTACGCGTCGACCGTGATATGGAATACGTGCACATGAAGGACATGCGGGCATCGGCCCTCGAACCTGTGAACGTACTAAGCGGTTATCGCTGGCAGGGCGGTCTCGGCTATTATGAAAGCACCCGCGATGCCAGTACCAACTTCTTCTTCAATGCACTACAAAAAGGAACTTATGTATTCGAATATCTCCTTTTCGTAACGCACGAAGGCGATTTCAGCAATGGCATCACAACAATCCAATGCATGTACGCACCGGAATTTACAGCGCATAGCGAAGGTGTAAGGTTGAAAGCGGTTGCCAAGTAGCTGTATGACTTTTGAAAAGGTCGGGTAAGGCCTGGTTTAATAAATTCGCTATATTTAATGTATGGAAAGCATCGGATTTCTCGAAATCAAGATATCAGGGTCAAAGGGCAACTTCGACTTGTCCCCTGAAAACTATGATATTCGCGAAGTAATCGCGTTGCTGGAAAGTGCCGAGAGTTTGTTGTATCCGGTAGATAGAACGAACAGACCTACTATCAGCTACGAAATAAAGGAAGGGTCTGTACGACACCTCTTCAGGACCTCGCTTCAATTCATCATTGGATTCAATGCGGTGATGGGTCAGGTTACTGAGTCCGGAAGTATCGATTTTCTCGACTTCCCCTCTGCGAAAGCTCTTGAAAGCATTCAGGATATCGCGCTCAGGCATGATTATGTATTCAATATCTCGACGTCCGTTGATCATTCGAACGTCTTAAAGATTGACAAGCAGACCCATTTCTATCGTTCAGAAACCGTATGGGTGGAAGGCGAGTTTTACTTCTATGGTAAGCTTACCAATGCAGGGGGCAAAGACAAAGCCAACATCCACATTTTAACAGAAGATTACGGCTCCTTGCGCATACAGACTCCCATTAGCTTTTTGCAAGCCTACAACGATAATTTGCTTTACAAGACTTTTGGAATAAGAGCCGCCGGAAGGCAACATGCGCATACCGGGGAAATCGACACATCTTCCCTTAAATTCATCGAATTGGTCGACTACACGCCTGATTTCAATGAAAGATACCTCAACGACCTCATTAACCGTGCCACCAAAAATTGGTCAAAAATCTCGGATAAAGACAATTGGGTCAGGGAAATAAGAGGATCTCATGAAACATAAGGGTATTTTTTGCGACACCAGCTTTTTTATCCGCCTTCTCGATCAGACCGATCCATTGCATGCGAATGCGAGAGGCTATTTCAAATATTTTATGGAAAATAATTACCGGCTGGTAATTAGCACCATTGCTGTCGCGGAGTATTGTGTAGGAGGAGACCTACAAGACCTTCCGCTAAGAAACCTTCAGACGGTTCCTTTTAACCTTGATCATGCGAAACGCACAAGTGAATTTGCCAGAATTGTATTCTCGCAAAAAAGCGCATTGAAATTCAAGGAGAGAAATATTATTCCAAACGACACTAAGCTCTTTGCCCAGGCAGATTGCGAAACGGGAGTTGACTACTTCATTTCCTCTGATCGCGAAAGCATGAAGATTTATCAGCTTCTCAGGCAAGTCGATAACCCGAAATTTCAGTTTATCGACTTAAATAACCCATTTCACGAAACGTTTGGGCTTCTTAATATCGGATAACTCCAATCAGGCCAACGCCTCCTGAATTTTCAAAATTGCCTTAGCAAATGCCTCCATGTCTTCCTTTTCGCCCAGCATGGCATGTTGCAATATCCAAACGGCGTCGGTGTTGCAGGCTTGCTCGGCTACCGGGCAATGGACCGATGTGTAGTCGACAGTGTCCGGTATGGCGTAGCACATGAAGTTCTTGTTTTGGAAAAGCGGCTGCTTGTACAGCGGTTGCGGGTAGCCTTTAAAGCTCGGGACTCCTTCCGCTGCTAACATTGCGGCGAATTCATCTTTTGGCAAGTTCCCAAAACGGGATGCGTCGTATTTGAAAATATAAATATGATAGCAATGCATGGTGATGTTGGCGGTGCGTTGCAATGGTGCTATCCCGTCAATTTTTTCGAGAAGGCTGTTCAGATACAAACCGTTTTCGTTCCTGCGGCGGGTTTGTTCTTCCAGTCTTTTTAGTTGGGCTGAAAGCAACACTGCCTGCATTTGAGTGATCCGGTAGTTGCAGCCCGGATTGTAATGCTCATACCATTGTCCGCCTTCAATGCGGCCGACATTCCGAAGTGAACGCATCATAGCGTAAAGCTCGTCATCATCGGTGACAACGATCCCGCCTTCTCCGGAAGTGAGGTTTTTGGAAGACTGAAAACTAAAACTGCCTACGTCGCCAATAGAGCCTAGTTTTTTGCCTTTATATTCCGCTCCGTGTGCGTGGGCCGAATCTTCAATCACCCGCAGGTTATGACGTTTGGCAATGTCCATGATCGCGTCCATATCGCAGGCCAGGCCTCCAAAATGCACCGGAATGATCGCTTTTGTACGCGGGGTAATCGCGGCTTCGATGGCTGCGGGACTGATATTGTAAGTTTCAGGGTCAATATCCACAAACACCGGCACGCAGTTGCACTCGATCACCGACGAAGCGGTCGTGATGAAAGTGTAAGGTGGCACAATCACCTCATCGCCCGGCTTCACTCCGCAGGCGATCAACGCTAACCGCAATGAAACCGAACCATTCACACAAGTGATCGCATATTTGCTCCCACAATAAGCCGCAAACTCCTGCTCAAACTTCGCTACTTCCTCTCCACAATCAGGATTGCCCCATTTGCCGCTCCTGACTACTTCCTCGACGATCGATATTTCCCTTTGGTCATAGATCGGCCAGGGAAAGGTTTTGTCAATGGTCCTGCTGCCTCCGTGAATAGCGAGTTGTTGGGTGCTCATATGTACTGATATGCCTGATTTGTCTAACTGATTTTTGATTGAAATACTACTTCCGCTCCGTTTCAGGCTATTGCCGGTTAGCTGATGGCTGCATTATAGTCTGTTTACGGGACATCACAGTATTTATCCAGCAAACCCTTAGACATTTAATTGCATGAATAACAGACAGCTACTTTACGCCCTGCTCGTTGCAGGAATATCACTGGGCACCGCCTGGGCCATACGCGGACAGTTTGGACACGAGCAAGGCGCCGCGTGGGCTGGTGGCATCGGCGGGTTGAGCATTGTATTGCTCGCCAAAAGGAAAGATTGGTATGCCAAAGCTTTCCATCTGGCGCTGGCCTCAGCGGCAGGTTGGGGCATCGGTGGGATCATCAGTTATGGTAAAGTAGTAGGTTTCGCCCGCGGGCTCGAATTCGGAAATGTGTATTATGGCTTTCTGATGCTTTGCGTGATAGGCGGGCTGTTCGGGCTCATTGGAGGCGGACTGTTCGGGCTTACACTGGCATCCACCAAGGAAAAACCGGTTCAATGGGCGCAGCTGATCACTGAAATGACCGCCGGTGCGATCATCTTTTATTATGCATTAATTGAAGAATTTGGCTGGCTCATGACGCCTCCCCGCTCCGAAGCATGGGCAGCGTGTTTTGGAATGACCGTCGCGATGTTCTGGTATATGATCCGCAACAAGCAATATTCGGCCATGCGCGTTGCTATTTTTGCAGGACTCGGAGGCGGTTTTGGATTTGCTTTTGGTAACTTTTTGCAGGTAATGGGACATGTTTCCGGCATCAAATTCAACTTCTGGAACGTCATGGAATATTCAATCGGCTTTTTCGGAGGCGTAGGTATGGCTTATGGGACCTTTACCTCCGAATGGCCGAAAACCGAGGAAAAAGTATCGCGTACCAACCTGCTTGCACCTATTGTGATCCTGACGCTGATCATTCCGTTCATAGTCTGGGACCAATCTTTTGAAACCAAACGGCTCACCGAAACTATTCTGGGTTTTAATTCCACAACCGATGCCACGGCAGTAACGGGATATGTACAGTGGGTCGCCTTTTTACTCGTGATCGCATTCGCCGGTTATAGCATTTACAGTTATTATCTCCGCGATCGCAATCCATTCGCTGTGCTGGAATATCAGGGGTTACAGTTGTTTTTCTTCCTCAATCTTGGCCTATACACCTTTTACAGCGTGCTCATTACCGTCGCATTCATGAGCCTTTACCGTATCGAGCAATATCTGTACATCGCCAATATGGTGGTAATAGGGCTTATGTTGAAAAAAATGCAGCCGGGTTTTTCAAATCGCGGCTTAAACCTCAGCCGCTGGGCGATCAATTTCATATTCATCATCGCCATTTTCGCCATCCTGACAGCCGTCGCCATCAGCAGCCACGGCGAATTGAAAGGAGCTAACAGTAGGTTTGAATAATGGTCTAGATTCAAAATATTAACTGATTAATGTTGAATTTCAGCGACAAGAAGCTAGATTAGTATACCCAAAAACATTACTAATGGATATCCTGTCAGACATAGTTGAGATTCTGAAAGAACTAAAACCTGAGCTTGCGGACAAATATCACGTAAGTTCGATCGGGTTGTTTGGCTCGGTCGTTAGGGATGATTTTATGCCTGAAAGCGACGTCGATATTATTGTAGATTTTAGTCAGCCGGTCGGCATCGAGTTTGTCGACCTGGCCGATTTACTGGAAGATAAGATCGGCAAACCCGTCGATCTGGTTTCTAAAAATGGTGTCAAGCAACGCTATCTGGAAGAAATTTCACCTGAAATAATCTATGTCTAATCGCCGCCCTTCGCTGCTTATTCAGGACATTATCGAAAGTGGCAATAAAATCCCGCTTTACACAAAAGACCTCTCGTTTGACACATGACGCGAAAGGAAATAAAATGAGGGCTAAGTAAACAGGCCCTATTTAGGAGGAAAGTGTTTGTATACACTCCCTCTGCTCAGAACCGTGATCACAATTACATCGGGATGATCATATTCAATCCCGATACGCCATTGCCCCACCCTGATTCGGAAATACGATTCACTTTTTTTCTGACCTTCCATTCTTGTCAGGTCCAGGTTAGACGATTCGAGCGTTTGACTATCACGCAGTATTTTTAAAACCTGATGTACTAACGCTTGTGTATGTGATGGTAATTTCTTCAGTTCTTTTACAAAACCGTTTTTAAGGATTACTACCATCCCATTTCTTTTTCGAGCTGTTCCAGGCTGATGGTAGGTTCGTCCTTACGGGATCTCATGATTTCCAGCATGATATAATTCTCAACGTCTTCATTTTCGATAATGTTGAGAATACCTTCGATTTCATTCAACGAAAGTGTACCTCTTTTCTTCTTGGTTGCAAAATTGGCCGGTGACAAACCAATCTTTTGAGCGATATAGTCATTCCTATATCCCGAGACATTGATCAGCTCCGGCAAACTATCAACAAGTGTCTTGTAATTTCTTACGATCTCAGTAGCCATTACGAGTTAATTTCTGTTTTTTAAAATTAACAAAAAATGCTAAATAATTCCGCACAAATGCGCCATCTACTTAACAACTATCAAAACCCTATTTGTTAATAGTCAGTTCATCTCGCACCTCGCCTTTCGGATTATAACACTTATACGAAAGCGTATTCCCTTTAATGGAAATGTGCTGGTACAGCGGGCCGTCGTGGTATCTTTTGACGGCGTAGGGCTCGTCCGGCCACCTTTCCTGCTTACCCGGAAAGCTGATAGACATTGTATAAATCGTCCCCTGAGCTGGCGTGGCGACTTCTTTCCCGCCAAACATCGGCTTCGTGCGCAGGTAATAATGCATATGTCCGCTCATGACCATATCCACATGATACTTGTCAAACAGCGAGCACCATTCGCGTCTGATCTCGTCGTAAGGTTCTTCGAAATTGTATGGAGGAAAATGGAACATCGCAAATTTCCATTTCGCCTTCGAGGATTTCAGCTTTTCTTCGACCCACGCAGTCTGCTGCGCCACCGATAAGGTTACGTCGACCATCAAAAACAATGCATCCTGGTAGTTAAATGCATAAGTCATTTCCGATGGCTGTCCGGCAGGTCCGTTTTCAGGCAAACTGAACATTTCCTTATACATCCACGCACCCAACCCATCCTGACTGTCATGATTACCTGGCACCGGCATCAGCGGCCTGGTCGTAAATGTCGGCCCGGCGTGGTCCCAAAGCTGGTCCCAATCATCGCGGTTCAGGCCGGTAGTGACGAGGTCACCGGCGATGGAAAAGAATGCAGTTTCAGGATGCCTTTTAATGGATCCTTGCGCCATATCACCCCAAATAGGTGAATAATGCGTATCACCAAACCAGATGAATGAAAAGTCTTTGTTTTTATCCGAAGCCGTCTGAAACGAGGAAGCAGCCGTCCAGCTTTGTCCGCCATTGCTCAGGGCATATTCATATTTAATGCCGGGTTCGAGGCCTTTCAGTTTGGTGGTAAACCGGTTAACGTACCGGTCATTCTGCAACAACCTATCCTCCATTTTGAAGATTCCTGCGTCGGTAAACAATGTGTCAGATGCACCAGGTTTCCAGTATTTCACTTTCCCACTGGTTACCTCCGCATTGGCCCTCCATTGAATATTAACGGTGCTCGAAGGGTCGCCGCTCCACGTCAAAATTACCTGATCTGGCTTTTCCGAAGAAGGAGTAGCAGTTGTCCGGAACGCATTCACCAGGTGCGCCTCCCGTGCGCGGCCTCTTACGGTCGTGAAAAGCACCTGACCTTTCAGCTCATCGGGAACTTCTGTTAATACAAGGCCGTCCCAGTCGTGATAAGTGAATGCACCTACCTTCATCGTATCCAGCGGATATTGCGCAGGTGCTACATTGGTAACGGCCAGCTTATCGCCTTTATTTTGTGGCGCGACGCTGATGAAGTAAACTGGCCGCTCCTTGTCAAAACCATTAATACCGAGTCCTATTGGGCCTTTATCGAAGTCCTTTTGCCACACTTCATAGGTAAACTCTTCATTTTTAACGATCAGGGGCGTTTTTTTGAAACCACTTTTTTCAAGCCAGAATGGAAGCACCTTTTGCGCGGTATTCCGCATGAGCGATACTTTCACTGGAACGTTCGCATCGAAAGTCCAGAAACGGGTGGCGAGGATTTCTTTTTCCTCTTCATTTAAAAACCCGGTAATATATGCGTCGGAAATAGTGTCCAGTTGGGCGGGCGGGAGCGTTTTGTAGAGTTTCGTAACGGCATTATCCATCACTTCTTTCACCGTTCCGCCTGGCAAATTTTCTTTTTTCCCACAGGAAAATATACACAATGGGCATAGTAAGCCCAACAGTAGCAATTGTTTATAGTTTATCATGGCTATATCTGATTTCCTGGTAAGTATAGATACACTTATTTTCAGGAATTAAAGAACCGACTTATTATTCGTAAGAAATACCCGCGTACTCTCTGTGTAGAGGTCGCCTTTGGGCGTTTTGTATTTGAGATCAACATAAAATGCCCGGAAGCCGCTTTTGGGAAGTGATTCCGTCACTTTCACAGCTGATTTTTTACTGATACCCAAACTTTTCGCTGTCCAGGTGTCATTTCTCAGATCCTGATCGGTGGAATTCGCCGACCATAATATCACGTCCACCAACGCGTCGGACGTGGCCTTAATGTCGAGGCTCACCGTTCCTTTTGCGACTGACTGGCTCCATTTGCATTCCGTATATGGTGTTTTATTAACTGTCGCACCGAAAAACGCACTCAGCGCTTCCATTGCCTGCGCACCGCCGCCAAGATCGTGACCGGCATTCGGGACGTAATGCAGCATATTGTTGCCCGGTATCTTGTCAAGATAGTTTTTGATGTTGTCCACCACCCAATATTCGTCGTTCGTACCCATGAATATCATTTTCGGCATGGTCAATTTCGCCCGGTATGAATACGGGTCGATCATCGTCGTAATCGCCTGTCCATCGGGCGAACCGGTCGATTGCGGGATTCCCAATTTCACATAGTCCTCGATCTGGACACTATAATCTCCCCAGGATTTGATCTGATAATCCAGGCTGACAGGCATATTCAAAACATCGATCACCATGGGGGCAATGGCTTCCACACGTTTGTCGCTTGCGCCGGTGAGCCAGGTTGTCCAGCCGCGTTTGGACGCGCCCGAAACCACAAACCGGTTAACATCATGTTTCAGTTGTTTTTTTGAAAACTGCTGTATCGCATCCATGGCCTTCACCGCGCTCTTTACCATCGGGAAGAGCAGCGGCCAGGTGTAATCCTTGTCCTTTTTGAAATTATGCAGCGTGTAGGAGATCAATGCATCTTCGGTAAGGTCCCCAAAAAACGGCTGATTAGGTGTTTGCTTTAATAATGCGACGATTGCGTGATTAGTGGACGCTACTCCGCCCAGCGAAGTGTACATATCATCGTCCTTTTTGCCGTTCCATTTCGGGAGCTCCTTTTCGTTCGAACCGCCGGTGATGAAGAGCAATGCGTCGTCGTGCTTGTTTTCCTTCGGAACGATAATCGTCAGTTGATGCGTCCAGGTGAACTCCCGCCATTTCTGCGAAGTAAGGAGCAGGTTATAAAAAGTAAGGTTTCCACGAACGAAAGAGTCTTTCAACTCCCACTTAAAAGTCTTGTCGCCATTGCCGAGATAGCTTTCCAGCGCATTTTCGGGCGTAACTTTTTGAGCATCGGCCGCCGTAGCGATCAGCAATCCGAGAACCAAGCAAAGCGATGTGTTGATGATTTGAGAGAAAATTCTGGAAAACATAAATTTCAGGGTTTATGAGATGGTCTTAGTTACTTGATTACTGCCGGTTTAGGACTTTCCTTGATCAATTTAAGTGCTTGTTCAATGTAGATATCGCCCGTCTTTTCCCCCAGGCTCGTCCTGCTTACATAATCATATCTTTTGAAACTATTAAAATCCACTTTCGTAAGCATATAGCCGAATGCATCATTTGTAAGACCGAAAAGAAACGGCTGTTTGGTATTCATATTTCTTTTGACATAAAAACCAATGTTAGGCAATGCCTCACCGGGTACTGTCAGTACTTGCGCCGTCCCGATATTGAGCAGGTTCAACTGTGTAGCAACCATATTGTCACCTGCCATTTCGATTTTAATGGGAGATTTTTGCAAAATATACCGCATGATCTCCGAGTCTACCGGAAATTCGATTTTCCTTGAAGTGCAATACAAATCGGGATTCTCCTGCAATGCAGCCGTGTTTACGATTCTCAAAGCCTCATCGGCCAGCAATTCACCGATCCTCTTGCATTCATTCCAGTCATTGGCCTCCTTTCCGTTTTCAAGCCGGTTGTCGGCAGTAACCATTCCGCCTTGTGCTCCGTTCATGAAAACAGCCACGCCACCGCCTTGGGACTCGATACGGTCGTATAACGGCCCACATAAGTCAGGACTCAGAATTCCCCTGCCTGAACCAATCACCTCCGGATGGATAGCATAATTGACCAGCGTCGCAAGTGGTTTGCCTTTGTTCGCGCCCGAAGTCGCTATGGCCTGGATCACCCCGCAACGCGGATCATACAGCTGGTCTGCATAATAATTGTAAGCGATTTTTCCTTTCGCCTCGCCCACAGCAATTTTCAGCGAAGCATCTTCAAGTTTACCCACTGCCTCATTCACCGCATCGGCGATTTTGTTTACGCACTGATCTAGGTAGGCCAGGTCGGCAAACGATTCACCTTTTTCATT
The DNA here is from genome assembly GCF_023667495.1 of Dyadobacter sp. MSC1_007. GTDB lineage: Bacteria > Bacteroidota > Bacteroidia > Cytophagales > Spirosomataceae > Dyadobacter. Next base: position 55,590 of record NZ_JAMOZL010000005.1, on the reverse strand, counting down.
CGGAAAACCATAAGCGTCGGGTCCGCTATGTGTGTGCGTAGCGCCTATCAGCACATTCTCCGGCGCTATGCCTTTGATCAGCTTGCGGGACTTGTTCCCCAAAGCCGCCGGCCAGCCCAGGTTATCGATATTCACGATCGCAACCCGCACCGGTCCTTTTTCCAATACGAGCACACGTACATACAATTCGCCATTCTTTTCGGTAGCCTTTTTTGGCGTGCCTATCCCACCCGAAACAGGAAGCAGCGGATCAGGTGTTATCAGCCTCACGGCAGCCCCGGCCCTGAAATGCTGAGCAATGGAACAAAAGGACGAAATCAGAAAAAAGCAACAGAGAATAGCAACCCTTACTTTCATATTGGTGGTTTTGAATGGTTCGGAAAGGTTTTTAAAAGTAAACCGGAACTGTCGGCGGATTGGACAGCCCCGGTTTTAAATACATCACCTCAATCAAAATGTATTACCATGGTTTGCCCGTGCCTTGCACAAGCCATTGTTTCGACCATGGGCTATTGCCTTTATCTGCCTGCGAATAGTTGGTAATTTCCAGCTTGCTCACTGCACCTTCTGCATTGGCTTTATTGATCCGAAGTTCATCCTGCATATAATAAAAACGCAATGGCAGAACTTGTCTTTTTGCTGCGGGACCTGCTTTTAATGCGGGCAAGCCTGTTCTGCGGAAGTCGAACCACGCTTCGGTCGCTGCTGTCCAGCTCGCGATCCATTTCTGCTCGATCACCTGCTTGATAGTATTATCGAATGCAACACCAGGCGTCGCGATGTATTGGGCATACTTGTCTCCCACTGTCCAGGTTTCCATAGATGCTTTCACACCTGCCTCGTAGCGGTCTTTTGCTACCCCGGCTGCCCAGCCTTTCAATGCGGCTTCTGCAAGAATGAAGTTCACTTCTGCCGCCGAAATCAGGCGTGCTCTCAGCAATGGCCCTTTTGCAGCTTTGTAAATAGTATTCAAAAACGAAACATGCGGATTAAAAGACGTCTGTCCGGGCGTAGGATTCAGGTTGTAAGCCGAAGGAAGAGCCGAGAAACTTGGTGGTAATCCTACATATTCAGGGTCGGTATCCACCACGGAGTTTCCAACTTTATCCGGCGACAGGATTCTTTTGCCATCCACGATCTTATCCGTTCCAGCAGGCTGCTTGGGATCTACTACCAGCGGAACTTCCACTTTATTCGCCCAGATTGCCAAACGCGGATCTTTCAAAGCTTGCAGTCTTTCCACAAAAGTTGCGCACATTTTGATCCGGCGATAATTGCTTCCGCTGGCATCGGTAACGGCATTGGCAGGCCAAGAGTCGGCCTCACTGATGCCAGGGAAACCCATCGTAGCGTCGTCAGCTCTTGATGTGATAATTGGATACTGGGCTGTATTAGCAACGATTTTCTCAATTCCCGCCTTCGCGATATCAGGCTGTTTGGATGATAAGCGCATATAATAGCGCAGTAACAGCGAATTCGCCATCTTTCTCCACTTTGCAGGGTCGCCGCCATAGATTACATCCACATTATCCACAATTCCTTCGTAATCCGCTTTTGATTTCGAAAGTAAAGTGTTGGCTTTTTCAAGATCGGCGATAACACCTGCGTAGATCTTGTCCTGTGAGTCAAATGCAGGCAGGATATCATTCGTTGCTCCCGCTTCTCCCTTCAAAGCGTTGGTATATGGCGCATCGCCCCACAAATCGGTAATGAGACCGAACATGAACGACTTCATGACCAATGAAACGCCTTGGTGGAATTCGAAATTCACTTCCACCGCACGGTTATAAGCCAGGTCGTTATTACGCAATACATCATAATAGCCATTCCAGCTTTGATCGCCGCCCCAGTCGTAGTCGTTATGACCGCTGGACCATGCGTCTTTCTGGGTATGTTGTACCACTCCCGCGATGTCCTGGTAACCCAGGTTTACATACAATTTGGCAGCCTCAGTGAGCACTGTCGGTAATACGAGGTTCGGGTTAACCGTTTCTGGCCCCACACCATTTGGATTCTCATTCAGCTCGGTGAGATCCTTGCAAGAGAAGACCATGCAAGCCATCAGTACCGGGACAATGACGGATTTTTTAATTAGCTTTTTCATGAGTTTATTTATATTAAATAGACTATATGATTCTTTATCAGAAAGTTAAACCAAGCTTAAAACCAATTGGCATCACCCATGGCGTAACGTTATACCGCTCGATGCCCTGCTTGAACTGAGTTCCCGCCTGAGCGCCTGACTCTTGCTGGAATGCCATTTCAGGGTCGATACCGATCTTGGCTTTTGTCCAGAGAATGATGTTACGGCTGTAAACGGCCACATTTGCGTTCTGAAGACCGAGACGTTTAACAAATGCCGCAGGCAGGTCATAGCCGAGGGATACTTCACGCAATTTCACAAATGATGCGTCGAATGTCGCTGCACGGGTGAAACTCCATGGATAGTTGTCGCCGTAAGGGATGATTTTTGTTCCCGGACCTCCGAGGTTCTCTTTGTACCCTACGATATCTCCTTCTGCATTGTACTCAGCAATTACACCCGGATTGAACACACCATAGGCATAAGTATTGCCGCCGTATTCAAATGGGAAGCCACCGTATTCTGCGGTAGGTCCGCCCACAATATTGAACTGGTTTCCTTTAATCACCACCTTGTCATTGTTGACGAGGTAATTGCGCAACTGGTCGCCGGTCATTCCGTTCGGGTTGATCAGGTTATCCAGGAAGCGCTGTGATTTCAGATCGGATTCTCCGTAACGGTAAGTTTGTGAAACAAAGTCACCGCCATTTCTCCAATCAAATGTCGCATTCAGACTAAAACCTTTGTAAGAAAGCGAAGTTTGCATACCCAAAATAAAATCCGGGTTGAAGTTACCGATCTTGTTACGGGTGTTGGAAGCACCGATACTCTGCCACGATCCATCGTCATCAAGAATAGGATAGCCGAAGTATGGTGAAGCTTTGTCCTTCACAGTTACGATCTCAGCATCATAAATATCGCCGATCTTTTCACCCACATAAGTCCAGGCGCCACCTTTGGCATCGGTCCACAATGTGTAAAAATCCAGTCCCTGCGAAAGCGACTTGATTGTCGTGCGGTTTTTCGACCAGTTGGCGTTGATATCCCATCTCCAACCATTCTTGTCGATCGGTGTACCGCCCAATGTCAGTTCAAGTCCTTTGCTCACCAGCAAACCTGCATTGATGTTCTTGGAAGTAAAACCGCTTGATCCCGGAAGCTTGGTGGGGATGATCTGGTTGCGGTTTTCAACCTGATAGTAAGTGGCTGACAACCTCAGTTTGTTATGATAAAGGTTCACGTCAGCGCCATATTCATAGGAAGTTGCGATCTCAGGTTTAAGGTCAGGAAGAAGGATCTGCCCTGATTTACTCAAACGTGTCACCCCATCCCATGCACCTGCATTGCCCAAAGTTGCGAGCAAGCTGTACGGGTTGGTATCGTTACCCACCTGTGCTACACCGCCTCTCAGCTTCATAAGGCTGATCTGATTGGGCATTGGGAATATTTCGTTCAGCAATACACTCACCGAAGCCGATGGATAGAAATACGAACGGTTCGCTTTCGGCAATGTGCTCGACCAGTCGTTACGTGCTGTCAGATCCAGGTAAACCATGTCCTTGAAACCAAGGTTAGCAAGTCCATACACACTGAAAACTGCCTTTTCATACATTGCACTTCCGTAATTCAAGCTAGAAGGATTGATGTTCGTCAGCGTATATAAGCCAGGAATGATCAAACCTGTACCGTTTCTGGTACCCGTGTTCATGTCGGTGTTTTTTTGATAACGCGTGTTACCACCACCTGAAACAGATACACTGAAATCACTGATATCGCGCTTATAGGTAAGCAAAAAGTCAGCATTGCGTTCGAACCTCGACAGGTTGATCACGCCATATGCGCCGCGGCTGTCGTTGGTATAACTGTTCCCGATTTTAGTCTGGCGTTCTTCCCGGTAAGTATCCAGCGCATAACGGCCCATCAGGCTCAAATGCGGGGTGATCTGCCAGTCGGCCTTCACATTTCCATAAACACGGTCGCGGACAAAGCTGTTATTAACCTCGTAGGCAAGGAAATAAGGGTTATTATAGTCGCCTGGGCCTTGCGAAAGCTGTTGCAGTCCTTCCTGCCCTGGTACCCAGTAGTTTTCGAGGTCACGAATATCAATGTGCGGAGAAACAGCGTAGGCCCATTGCAGCGGGTTGGTTCCCCGGTTGGTCGCAGGACGGTTATTGGAGTTGTTCCGGCTGAAATCGAGGTTAGTGCTTACGGTGATTTTCTTATTAAGTTTCAGTGCAGAGTTGATGTTCAGCGAATTCCGGAAAAGGTCTGAATTAGGGATAATGCCCCGGTTCGACATATTGGAATATGACAAACGATAGGTAACCAGCTCAGTGCTGTTGGCAATAGATACCCCATTTGTAGTGGTAATGCCTGTCCGGACGAAGTTCTTTACATTATCGGGGTGCGAAACGAGTTCGGTAGGAATAGGATTTCCGTTGGCATCCTTAGGGCTGTTCCATTGAATGGCTTTATAGCCTTTATCCAGTTCGGGACCCACGCCACCAGCCGAGCCTTCGTCGATCATCAAAACACCACCCGGATAAGGATTGTTATCTGGTGTGAATGGCAGAATACCTGTTGCAAACTTGCTGTGCATATTCAGGTATTTGTATGGCCTGTCAAAAACAGTATTTGAGTTGACAGATACAGTCATTTTCTTGGATTTGCTGCCACTTTTAGTGGTGATCAGCACAACGCCGTGGCCTGCGCGTGAACCGTACAATGCGGCCGCATTCGGTCCTTTGAGGATAGATACACTCTCCACATCGTCCGGGTTAATGCTCGAAATCGCATTACCGTAATCGACGCGGTTATCATTACCAACCTGGCTGATATTGTTCAATGTATTCGCAATGGGAACGCCATCTACGACAAACAAAGGCTGGTTATCATTACTCAATGAGGTAGCTCCCCGGATAATCATACTTACCGAAGAACCGGTGCCGCCGGTCGAACTGATCGTCACACCCGGTACTTTTCCTGCAAGCGAGTTCAATACGTTCTCCTGCGCTACACGGCTGATATCTTTACCGTCGACCTCACCGATCGAGTAACCAAGGGAGCGCTTTTCACGGGAAAGACCCAATGCCGTAACCACGTGCTCGCCTAATGTTTCGGCCCCTTCTACCAGTGACACATTGATCACCGACTCATTGCCTACTACAACTTCCTGAGTCTCATGGCCGATGTATGAGAATACAAGCACCGGCTTTGAGTCTTCATTGACATTGATCGAATAGTTACCTGTGGCGTCGGAAGAAGTTCCTACCTGGGTTCCTTTGACGATAATACTGACGCCCGGCAAAGACGCGCCGTCAGTTTTTGAAGTGATTTTCCCTTTGATCGTCTTATCAAGCTTCGGGCGCCCGGCAAATGACGGGCTGGCTAATGCAATTGCGACGAGCAGGCTTAAAAACAGCCGTCGCAGACTAGTAATAGAATTTGGGTCCATAATTTTCGAGTTTTAGGTGATGTGCACTTGTCATGTACTGAGAAATAGAGCTTACAAAAAATTCACTAACTGAACAGCTTATATAAGTAGTGTCTAAGAGTATTTACAGCGCAATTGATAAAAGTCCTGGGATCACCGCCGGAGCCCGAAGACGCCGGAATTAACCCGTTTTGAAATCCTGCCTACATTACTTGGGATATGGTCTTAAGTACTATTTTAATCTGTTGATTTTTAATTTATTCCTGACGAAAAAAACACTGTAAAGAGGAGGGATTGAGTATTAATAAATTCGGCAGGGGCGCTGTATCCCCTGCCGGATAAAGGGTATTATTTCAAAAGCCACATTTTAGAAAACTGGTCGTCAACCGCAGGACTGAGCGAAGACACTCCCAGGTCGTACGCAGGCTTATTCTGGCCTAGCTCGTCGCCCGGGTAACGGTAACGCTCAGGGAACGCAAATCCGCTCAAACGGCCGTTATTAAAGATATTTGGCAATTTGGTACGACGAAGGTCCAGATATCCTTCAGACGACACGAGGAACAAACTGATCCATTTCTGTTCGGCTATTTTCGCAAGTTGTCCTGCTTTATCTGTTGGCAGCGCCACGACCGCCTGAGCCAGATATTTAGTCACTGCATCCTGGCTGACACCCCAGCGCAACAACGAATTGGTAATGCCTTTGCGGTAATAGGCATCAGCACCTCCCGGGATAAGCCCTTTTGCAGCAGCTTCCGCCAGTATGAACTGCACTTCGTCGCTGTTCATAATCATCGCTTTAAGCAATGCATGCTTGTTTTCCCTGAACAACTTCGAGAATTTGGAAACCTTGAAATTACCCACAGCACCACCCGCTGCTACGTCGTAGTGACCGTTTCCGTTCTTCCAGTCAGCAAGCATACCGGCTACAAAACCAGCATAAACCTTGTTCGAATCGAGCAGGATTTCTTTCGTAGCATAGGCCGCGATATCCTTGTTTTTGCGATCGATATACTCCCAGGTGGATGTATAAGTGTATCCGTTAGGGTCTGTGGTCGTGAAACTTACGCCGTGTTTTGCCGGATCACTTGTCCAAGGCTTTTCTATCGGCGCAAACCACACCTGCATACGTGGATCGTTCAGCAAAGTAAGCTTGTCGATCAGCGTTTTACATGGTCTGCGGGTATCGAAGTTGTCGATTGTACCCCAGTTAAGCGGGCCGCCTGTCCATGAATTCCCTGTTTCGCCACCTAATGTACCAATGTAGGAAATAGAAGCATTGTCGGTCGGGTCGCTCAATACGGGCGCATTGGCAAGTGCCGCTATCTTGGCAGCCGCATCCGGCATTTTGTCCGAAGCCCGCATCAGCAATCTCAATTTGAGCGAGTTGGAGAATTTCTTCCATTTCTCTTTACTTCCTCCAAACATCAGATCATAGGTATCCGAAACTGGTTCGGTACCCGCATCGATCAATGCATTTGCCTCATCGAGTTCCTTCAAAAGGCCATTGTAAATGTCGGCCTGCTTGTCATACTTTGGATAAAGAACTCCCTCTCTCGCTTTAAGTGCCTCTGCGTAATATACGTCACCGTAAAAATCGGTCATGTAAGAAAAAAGCAGCACCCGGAACACCTTGAAAATTCCTTCGTGAGATTTGGACCCGCGCTCTTTTGCCAGCCGCGTTGAGCCGTCGATCAGTTTCAGGATCTCCATCGAAGTGTACATATCCGTCACCGGCGATTTGAACCCTGAATAAAAGTTGTCGCCGCTCTGGTAATTGCTCTCCATGTGCTGAACCGCACCGGGCAGCATACGGGTGTCGTAGCCCATTTTCTGGTAAAAAAGGGCGGTCTTTTTAATGATCGACGCCAGCAGGTAAGGATCATTCACGGATTCCACCGCGTCCTTCTGCTGCAATGCGTCGTAAGTACGGAGCTCATCGTCACTGCAGGAGAACAGTCCGGCGATTGCAACTATGGCAAATATTTTTATCGATTTCATGTTAATTCTGAATGAAAATGGTAATTAAAAATCAAGGGACAGTTTGAAACCGTAAGACCGGATGCTTGGCAACGTGGCCCTCAAAACCCCCTGGTTTGTTCCTACACCGCTAAATGCAGATTCAGGATCTTCGTTACGTCCCGATTTGTTCCACTGAAACACGTTCCGTCCTACCAGCGCCAGGGTTACATTGTTCAGCTTGTACTGTCTTGTCAATGCGGTTGGCAATGTGTAGGCAAGGGAAATCTCACGCATCTTGAAATTCGTCGCGTCGTAAGTACGTGTAGCGGTAAAGTTCCATATGACATCGCCATAACCGTTGTATGGGAAGTCGTAGAATGTGTCCTTAGGATCCGCTCCGTTCACGATATAATCAGAATCCTTTGCGTCCTCAGGGTTGCCTTCGTAAGCGGGGTTCAGGAATACACCTTTTACATAACTCGCATCCTGAAAGTCAGACCGTTTACCATCATTATTGGCGTTAATAGCCTCATACTGGCTTGAACCTGCCGTCGGCCACACCATACCACCGTGTTCCGCATCGCGGCCACCTACCCACCACTGGTTGTTCTCGCCTGAGCCCAACGTTGTGATCGCGCGTCCGTTCGATTCCAGGTATTGCTGGTTTACTGAAATGTATTTACCACCTTTTCTGAGGCTACCCACCATGTTCAATGTGAACTGCTTATAGCGCAAAGTCGTGTTAAGGCCAAGGATAAAGTCAGGGTTAAAGTTACCCAACTGACCGCGGTCGCGTTCGTCGGACGACTTCTGAATTTTGCCCTCGTCGCTGTTCAGCAAAGGCATTCCTGCATATTTCCCCGATTTAACGCGCAGAATAGGGTTTTCTTCGTAAATATTACCGACAGTCTCGCCTTCCGCGATCTTCACTTTCGTCTTTCCGTCATAGCTGGCGAAAATGTAACCATTAGGTGCGAAAACGTCTGACAGACGGGTGATCGTTGCTTTGTAACGTGTAAAGCTTGTTGACACGTCCCACGTGAAATCAGCTGTTCTAACCGGCGTAAAGCTCAATCCCCACTCATATCCTTTACTGCGGACATCACCAATGTTGGTCAACATGCCGGTATAACCAGATCCTTTTGGAAGCGGAATGTTATCGATCTGGTCTTTCTGTGTTTTAACAAAATAGGTAAAATCGAATTTAACCCGGTTTCTGAACAAGCCAAGATCAAGACCTGCTTCCTGCGTAACAGAATGCTGCGCTTTGATATTAGGATCAACCAATCTCGCATTCATAGAAACCGTGTTGATCGCTCCCCATGGACTTGCGTCGTAGCTGTAAGTATCGATCGAACGCTGTCTTACCAACCCGTTACCCACATCTGCAAGTCCGAGGCGGAACTTCATCAGGTTGAATGCTTCCGGCAATTTGAATGTCTCCGAGGCCAGCCAGCTGAATGATGCCGATGGATAGAAGTAATGTATTTTTTCTTCTGCAAGAACACCTTTCCAGTCATTACGGGCGGTAACATCCAGGAAGAATTTGTCATCCCATCCCAGCGTAGTCGTTCCGTAAGCACTCACCGATTTCCCGACAACGAACGGATCTCCGCCTACGGTCATTGTACCGGCCTTGATATTGGCAAGTGTAAATAATGCAGGAGAATTCAGGTCGCCGCCGGAAATTTCCATGCTGCTGGAATTGGTGTAACGATAATTTCCACCACCAGCAAGGGTTAACGACAGTTTTCCGAAGTTTTTATTGTAAGTCAGGATCGCATCCGTGTTGGCTTCCACACTGCTGTTCGATCCCTGCACATACTGGCCGTAAGCATCACCTTTGTCACCCCACGATTTACGGAGCTCATAGTTTTCTTTAACATTCTGCGTTCCGGTACGTAGCAAAAGCGACAGGTTGTCGGTCAATTGCCAGTTCAGCTGGATCTTGCCAAAATAATTATCGCGTCCGAAACGGTGAATCTTTTCATAAGTAGTCCACCAGGGATTGCTTTCAGCGACATCAATGCCATTGTCTTTCATCAGGGCACCATTTTGACGAACGCCTTCAAAGCCGTCCATCCAGTAACTCTTCATGTCGCTAAGCGGCTGAAGGTTGCTTGGCATATTGAACAACAAGCTGTTCAACACACTGTTGGAACCCGTAGTATTGGCTTTATTAGGATTATATGTATTGATGTAGCTCGCATTCACCGACACCGACAGGCGGTTAGTGATGTTGTATTGAGAGTTAAAAGTGACCGACTTCTGCTGGGTTTTGGTGTTAGGCATCACCCCATTGTTGGTCATATTTGATAACGACAATCTGAAAGAGCCTTTATCGTAATTTCCCGTCACGCCAACACTGTTGCTAAACGTGCTTCCAGCTTGAAGATAAGCCTTTACACGATTTTCGTTCGACGATACCATCGGACCGTTTTTCCACATTTTGGATTTCACGTCCCAGTAGTCGGATACAAATTTGCCATCCAGCTTGGGGCCCCAGGTATCAGTATTGTCGTACTGCCATTCGAATGCTCTTTCGCCTTGACCAAATTCAGTCTGGCTTTCGATGAATTGATATGGCTTTTCAATGCTAACCATACTGTTGAACGAAACCCCCAGGCCCTTTTTGGCACCTTTACCTGACTTGGTGGTGATCATTACCACACCGTTACCACCTTCTGCACCATATAATGCACCTGCGCTTCCGCCTTTCAGGATCGTTACCGAAGCGATGTCGTTCGGGTTGAGCTGAGAAAGGATATTACCGAAATCGACACCGTCTTTTTGGGTGAATGACTGCGTGCCTACCGGGATACCATCTATTACATATAAAGGTTGAGACCGAAGGGCCACGTTTGTACCGCCATTGCTGGTAGTTGGCATTGCCGTGGTTCCGCGGATATTGACCAATACGGATGAAGTTGGGTCGCTGCTGAGGTTGGTGAAGTTCACACCGCTCACTTTACCGTCGAGCGACTTCAAAAGGTTAGGGTTACCGGCTTTCACCATGTCCTCTCCTTTAATGTTGCTCACCGAATATGCCAGCGAACGCGATTCCCGGCTGATACCGAGGGCAGTCACAACGACTTCTTTTAAATTTTCTGCACTTGGCGCAATAGCAACATCGATAATGCTGCGGCCCGATACCTGTACTTCTTCCTGCACATAACCCACAAACGAAAATACCAGTGTGGGGTTTCCCGGACCAACGTCCAATGAATACGCACCCGATGCGTCGGTGCTCGTTCCAGTCTGCGTGCCTTTAATCAGAATGTTAACACCTGGCATGGTGGTTCCGTCTTCTTTTGACGTAACTTTTCCTTCCACCACCTGGGCCTCCGCTGCGAAGGCCACCAACACTGCCAGGACAATGGCGAAGCGTGTGCGTAGCAAGAAATCTTTAAATGTAACTATTGAATTCATATTAGTAAATTGGGTAACAGTTTAATGCATGGGTTTACGCGTTGTCATTCCCGTTTCGGGGACTCACCATTGGGATGATTTTCCTTTAATAGCCGGTTAAAGTAGATCTCCAAAGCATCGGAATACTTTTGCTGCTGCTCGTCGCTGGTAATGCCCTCGAGCAGCTCAGACAGTTCTTCCCCGGATATCTTGTTGCTGATCAGTTTATCAATCAATATTTCTTCCCGGGAAAGTGCCATAATAATTAGCTGGTTTGGTCTGGGTAAAATACTTGGAGGTATGTGGAATGGACTATCCGACCTGATGAAAATAAATGGGACTTGTCCGGCTGAACCGCTATTTTTACCAAAATTTTACCATATTAACAGGAAGTATAGTTGCCTTATCGAAACCGGAATGTGAAGAATGAACCCTTTTAAGCGCTGTCAGGAGATTTACTTTCTACTTTTTTTATGCATGATTTCCCATTTGGCCAGCTCCCAGACCATTGTGGCCGATAGCGGCGGGCATGTTGTAGTCGGGGACATTGTTGTTGAGGGTAACCATCGTACCCGCACGGGTATTATCATGCGCGAAATGGCCATCCGGAAAGGCGATACATTGTCGGCGGAAGCGCTGAAAGAAAAGATGGAAATCGATCGCAGGAAAGTCATTAATACCAATCTTTTCATCACAGTAGACTTGCTCACGCGCGCCAATGCAGACTCAATTCACACTGATATCCGCATTGTGGTCAAAGAGCGTTGGTATCTGATCATATTACCCGTATTCCAGCTTGCCGACCGGAATTTCAATGAATGGTGGTATGAGCGAAAACGGGATCTTTCCCGGACCACTTACGGCGTGTATATGAGCTACGGCAATGTGACCGGGCGGGCCGATAAATTGCGTTTCCTCGCCGAGTTCGGTTTTATACCAAAGTTTGAGATCGCATATACTTTACCGTACATCGACAAAGCGCAAAAAACCGGTATTACTGTCGGGACTTCCTATTCTATTAATAAAACCACTGCATTCCGCACCTGGCGTGACAAGCTGCAATATTTCAACAGCGAAGACATTAACCGCGAAAGGCTCGTCAGCTACATCAGCATTACGCGCCGGAACAAATATTACACCTTCCATTCCGCTGACCTGCGTTGGAGCCAGACGAGTATTTCCGACACTATTGCCGCATTAAACCCCAATTATCTGCTCAAAGGAAGAACAAGACAACGCTATCTTCAGCTCACCTACACATTCAGTTACGACAAGCGCGATAATGCGCAGTATCCGCTACTGGGACAGACCCTGGGCTTACAAGTTTCAAAGACTGGCTTGCTGCCTTCCGACGATGTAAACATGCTTTCCATGTATGGATCTTACCGCAAATTTATTCCGTTGGGTAAAAAGTGGTATTTCAATACAGGGCTGAGAGGGCGGCTTTCATTCCCGAAACGCCAGCCTTACATTCAGACTATTGGGCTGGGTTATCGTAACGACCTTGTACGGGGGTACGAACTTTACGTGGTCGACGGCCAGGATTACGCATTGTTAAAGAACGAGCTGAAATACAAGCTATTCTCGTTTCAAAAACACTTTTCATTTATTCCCGTGAGGCAGTTTAATACACTGCCGCTCGCGGCTTACATCAATACATTTGCCGATGCAGGGTATGTCAAAAACAGCTATCCGGAGTTCAGCAGCACCAAGCTAGGCAATTCAATGCTTTACGGAGCAGGTGCCGGCATCGATGTAGTAACGTTTTATAATATTGTGGCAAGATTTAATCTCACAGTTAACGGAAACGGCGAAAAACGGTTCTTTTTTAACATAGCAAGAGAGTTTTGACCCCTTTTTCAAAAGTGATAAATATGCATAAATTGCAGAAATCAATATCGAATTAGTTCAAAGGCACGATAATTTTCCACCCAAATACTCAATTGAATGCATACAACCTCTACACGCATGAATAAGCTTAAAAACTGGATCGCATTATCACTCATAGCCATATCAATGGTTAACTGCGACACTAAAACGAATGAAAAAACAGAGGCGACGAAAGACTCGGTCGTCATGAATACTCCGGCTCCGTCAGATCTGAACAGCGACCAATCGGCACTGTTGCAAACGATCATCGGCCCTGCCGAAAGCACATCTCAAGGCGCTGTGCTAAGGGGCGTCGGCTTTGGCGACCCTATCAGCAAAGTGAAGGCTTCGGAGACATTCGAAATGTTTGAGGAAACACCAGACCACCTGGGCTACACCTCGGAAACCGCACAATTGGAAACAATCGATGTGCAATACTTTCTGACGCCCGAAAAGAAAGTCAACAAGATCACCGTAGATGTGTACCTCAACAGCGCCGATGCGACGAAACAGCTTTGGAATGCTAGCAAAAAGCATTTCAGCGATACTTACGCGGCCCCGAAAGAGGAATCCAAAAAAATAACCTGGAACAATAAGTCCGTGCGGGTGAGCATGGAAGATGTTTCCGAGGGCAAAGACTATGGCCTTAAATTTCAGTTCTACCCCGCAGACAAAAACGTCCTGGCTGCAAAATAACCACTATGAAAACTAAAAATTCGATTATCCTGGCCATTCTGTGCCTCATTGTAACGGGCGTTTCCGCTCAGAAAAAATCTAAAAAAGACGAGGTCATCACCATTGCTACCAACAAAGGCACGATGCGCTTCATATTGTTTGATCAAACACCTAAACACAAAGCGAACTTTCTCAAACTCGCAAAGGACAAATTTTACGACGGGCTGCTTTTCCACCGCGTTATCGATGACTTCATGATCCAGGGCGGCGACCCAAACTCCCGCAATGCGAAACCTGACGAAATGCTCGGAAAAGGTGATAATGGCTACAAAGTACCAGCGGAATTCAACGCGAAACTCTTCCATCAAAAAGGTGCATTGGCAGCTGCGCGGGACAATAACCCCGCCAAAGAATCGAGCGGATGCCAGTTTTATATTGTAGAAGGCAGGAAGTGGGGGAAAGCCGATCTTGAAAAACAAGCGGCCCGCGCCGCACGAAAGCTTACCGAAAGCCAGAAGAAAGTTTATGAAACCATCGGCGGCACCCCGCACCTTGATGGCGCATACACTGTTTTTGGTCAGTTGATCGACGGCATGGATGTGCTGGATAAGATCGCTTCTGTTGATAAGGACGAACGTGACCGGCCGGAAAAAGACGTTTCCATGAAGGTATCGGTCAAAAAAATGAAGAAAAAGAAGATCACCCGCAAATACGGCTGGAATTACGAAGCTTAAAACCGGCTGCATTGGAAAAGAAGAAAATACTCATTACCGGCTCCAACGGCTTGCTAGGTCAGAAATTGGCCGAATTACTGGTTACGAAGCCTTCCATTGAAACCATCGCCACTGCCAAAGGTGACAATCGCCTGCCTTTCCAGGACGGGTACATTTATGCCGAAATGGATATTACCGATCCGGAATCCGTAGAAGCTGTCATCGCGAAGTTCAGACCGGAGGTGATTATCCATACCGCCGCCATGACTAACGTGGACCAATGCGAAATGGAGAAGGAAATGTGCTGGAAACTGAATGTAACGGCAGTCGAGATCCTGATCCGTGCTTGCAAAAAATACGACGTGTTCCTCGAACACCTTTCCACGGATTTTGTTTTCGACGGCACTTCCGGGCCTTATCAGGAAGACGACGCCCCTAATCCGATCAGTTTTTACGGATGGAGCAAATATGCGGCAGAGAAAGCGGTGATGTCGTCAGACATCCGTTGGAGCATTGCCCGCACTGTGCTTGTGTATGGCATTGCCCATGATATGAGCCGGAGCAATATTATTCTTTGGGTAAAAAAATCACTTGAAGAAGGGAAGACGATCAAAGTTGTAACGGACCAGTTCCGCACGCCGACTTTGGCAGAAGATCTCGCTCTGGGCTGTTATCTGATCGCCGACCAGCAAGCCGAAGGTATTTTCCACATTTCCGGCAAGGATTTCCTGACACCTTACGAAATGGCGCTGATGGCCGCCGATTATTTCGCGCTCCCCGCCTCTCTCATCACACCTACGGACGCATTCACGCAACCCGCCCGCCGCCCGCCGCGCACAGGTTTCGACCTAACAAAATCCCGAAAAGTGCTGGGTTATGAACCGCACACTTTCCGGGAAGGTATCGCATTGCTGGCAACGCAGATTGGTTAACTATACAACTTCTCATAATACTCCCGCGCCATGCGATCGGAGCTGAATGCTGTGCTGACGTCATTCATACTGTTGAGCACCATTTGTCCCCATTTTTCCGGTGCATTATAATAAGTGGGTACAACTATCCTTTCGAGGCTTTCCATGAGGTTGTCGCAATCCTGTTTGTTGATATCGTCGCCTTTTGCGACAGGCAGGATGAATGCATTTTCACCGTCTTTGGCAAACTCACAAATCCACCCATCGTAGGTCGACAAGTTCAGCGACGCATTCATTGCCGCAGTCATTCCGCTTGTACCCGACGCTTCACGCGTGACCACGGGCGTGTTGAGCCAAATGTCGGAACCGTCTTTCAACAGCTTCGACAATGCAAGTTCATAACCGGTAAGCACAGCCATGTTGGGAAAGAGATGACTCAAATAAAACAGGTGGTTGAAAGTGTTCACAGCACCTTCGTCTTTGGGGTAAGGCTTACCCGCCCAAATGACCTGCACAGGTTGATCTTTATTTCCCATTAACCGCTTAAATCGCTCGAAATCCCAAACCAGCATATCCGGCCGCTTGTACGCAGCGAACCGCCTCGCCCAGACGATAGTGAGCACATTCGGGTCAAAAATCTTTCCGCATTGGTCTGCTACGGTTTTGAACAAAACTTGTTTCAATTCCTTCTTACGAGCTACTATTTTGCCCGTATCACCCGCCTTTCTTGCTTCTTCCAACACTTCATCAACCCAATAAGCATTATTTTGTGCATTGGTAATATGGTCGATAGGCGCGATTTTCGGATGGGGTTTCCACATTTTGCGCGATACTTCCCCGTGAAGTTTCGAAACTGCATTGGCTTTGTGACTAAGGCTCAAAGCAGCCAGGGAATGATTAAAAATACCATCCCTGATCCCACTGATTTGCCGAACGGTTTCCAGATCAATACCTGAGAAAAAACCCAGTTTTTCCAGAAAATGAATGTCATGTTTTTCGTTTCCGGCTTCCTCGGGCGTGTGAGTTGTGAAAACCACCCGTTTTTTCACCTCGGAAGCCTTTTTATATTTTTTAAACAAATGAAAAACCGCCGACACCGCGTGCGCTTCATTCAAATGATAAATCTCTGGTTCATAGCCAAGTGCTTCGAGCAGCTTGGCCCCTCCTATCCCCAGCACCATGCATTGCGCGACTTTGTACGATACATCCGAATCATAAAGCGAATAACTGATCGCACGTGTAGATTCGTCGTTGCCGTCTGTATCCGTGGTGAGCAGGAAAAGCGGCGCGGATTGGAACACTTCCGGGGAAAGATAATAAGCTGCTACCCAAACGTTTTTGCCCATCATCGGGATCTGAAAACGGATTGTAGTATCGGTGAGGAATGAATACATTTTCTCCCGGAATTCGGGCTGCATACTGCCGTCCTTCTTTCTGCCCTGGTCGTAATAACCGTGTTTCCAAAGCATTCCGATCCCGATCAGGTTCTGTTTGAGCGCATAAACACTGCGCATGTGCGAGCCTGCGAGAAACCCTAATCCGCCCGAATATATTTTAAGTGCCTGGTCGACGGCAAATTCCATGGAAAAATAGGCAACTGATCTTTTGTAACTTTTGTCTGCCTGAAAAGGATGCTGGTAGGGAAGTGAAAAAGTTTGTTGTGACATCAGAACGAGTTTTGGTGAGAACAATGAAACAAAACTGGCCTGCCCGAGAAGATCGGCCAGGCCAGTTGCGGCAATAGCACTTATGTTACTTTCCAAAAAGCCGTGCCCAGAAGCCCTTGGCCTTCGTTTTAGTTTCTACAATCTTCTCAGAAGCTGCCTCTTTGAACTCTTCGAATTCCTCCGCAGCTTTGGCTTTCAGCTCGGCCGCTTTTACCTGTGCCTCCGCCAGCTTTTCAGCCGCGATTTCCTTCGCATCCTCAAATGCTTCGGCAGCATCCTCCTTGATATCTTCGAATTTCTCCGTTGCGGCTACTTTAAGCTCGCCTGCTTTTTCCGAGAGGTCGGATATAATTTCTTCCGCTTTTACTTTTCCCGCGGCGATATTGAGTTCGACTTCATTCTGCAACTCGCCTATTTTTTCAGAAAACCCGGATTTCACTTCGGCTGCTTTCTCTTCCGCTACCTCAGCTTTCTCCTCGATCACGTCTTCTACTTCCGTAACCTTTGTTTCGGCCTGTGCTTTCAGGTCGTCGATCGTTTCGTATACTTCGGTTTTAATGCCATCCGCCTCTTCCTTTACTTCCTCTGCTTTGTCCTCTATCGTCGCTTCTACGCTTGCAGCTTCCTCTTTCACCGCTTCTTTGGCCTCATCCTTGATTTCCAACACTTCTTCCACTATCTCATCTTTGGCATCGGCAGTAGTGACTTTCAGCTCTTCCGTTTTGTTTTCCAGAGATTCTTTTGCGTCTTCTGGTGTAGGTTCTGTATTCTCGGCCATGGGAAATCGGGTTTTAAGGTAAGATAAGAGATTCGATGAATGCGTAAGCTACAAAGGAGTTTGAAACGTTGCAAGCAAACAGAGCACCTTTCTGCTAGGCTAACCTTCTAATCATCAAATTTTTAACGAGCTCATAAAAGGGCTCAGGCTGCAATGTGCGCCAGTTATTGAGGTGCAATGTGCCGCCAAAATTGATATAGTAATCGAGCCGGAATTTCTTCCATTGCTCCTCCACATGCTCCCTGAAATTAACCGCCACAACCCAGCCATCCTCGATATCGTCAAACCATTCGGCATAGTAATCGTCTTCGCTGCCGTGGAAATCAAGCACATTCTCGCCGAGCAGGATAAACTGGTTAATACCCTGGTCCACAAGCGGATCGACCACCTGTCGTTTGAAAAACATAATGTCGTTATGTAATGCGTCGTTCCATTCACCAAACATTTCGACGATCACGAACCGCTTTTTATAATCCGCAAAAAGGATCTTGACATACAGCGTCTCCGAGCCGATATCGTCCCAAAGCGGATGGATATAATAGCCATAGATCGCATTCTCGTAAAAGTCCAGATTGTACGTCCGGCCATAGAAGGGCGAGCGCTCGTCATGGCTGGCTACATAATGTTTCTCCCAGTTATAATAAGGCTCGATCTCCTGCATATTCACAATATTTTAACGCACAATCAATATAAAATAAAAACAGAAAAGGCTCAAACGATGTTTCCGATCGTCCAAGCCTTTTCAATTATTATACCTGAATAAATTTCCCCGGAATTACAATTCGCGGATCCAGATATTCCTGAAACTGGTCGTGTTGTTGTGGTCCTGCAATTTGATAGGCCCTTTTCCATGCGGCTCGATCAAAGGCTGACCTACGTAAGGCGTCGTTCCCTGGATCGCAGTATGGTTCTGTACCAATACGCCATTGTGGATTACCGTAATATATGGCGGGATCATCATCTGACCGTCCTTATTGAAATGCGGCGCGGTGTAAACCACGTCGTACGTCTGCCACTCACCAGGGCCCACCGCTGCATTTACCAGCGGCATCGTTTGCTTATAGATAGAACCCGCCTGTCCGTTGGAATAAGTAGGATTGTTATAGCTATCGAGTACCTGCAATTCATAAATACCCTGCATGAACACACCGCTGTTACCACGTCCCTGTCCATTGCCATCTACTTTCGCCGGCGTGCGCCATTCGATGTGCAGCTGGTAGTCGCCAAAGGCTTGTTTCGTCTGGATATCCCCTGATTTCGGAGCAATGGTGATAATGCCGTCCGCTACCGTCCAGGGTGCTGCCGATTTTCCGTCTTTGCCAGAAACCCACGCGTCAAGGTTCTTTCCGTCGAATAAAACGATCGCATCGGAGGGTGCTGTGAAACCGGAAACAGCAGCAGAACTTTTACCAGGCGTTACAACACGGGGTACAGGGTTCCACAATTCACTGGATTCGGGAGTTTGCTTGGCGGGTTGCAATTGTGCATGGGCCGCAAATGCCGTAGCCAGGCTGAACGCGGTAAGGATTAGTTTTTTCATTTGAAAAGTAACCGTTTTAGTCTAATAACTCTTTGAAATTTTATCAAAACACAACATTAAGTAAAAAGCATTAACAAAAAGGATTCTCATCTAATTAAATGTAATTTTCCGGATTCTTATCACGTAATTTGCAGGGCTAAAGGCGTCCGTAGCCTGATGCGCTAATCTAAAACCGACCAAGCTTACTTCAAGTATGTTTAAAATCAACCGTTCATTTTTTCAACTAATTGCCTGTGGCATTGCAGTTTTCACGATGGATTCTGCCTATGCCCAGCAGCCCATTCCTCTCAATGATCTCAGCGCTTTTACGACTAAATCCAGTGACTGGAAAATCGTCGGTAACGTAGCCGCTGACATTGCCAAAGAAAATGTGCTGATCACGACGCCGGGCAAAGGTGTTCTGGCGTGCACGCACGAAAAAGGCAAGTATGGTAACGAGTACGAGCTGATCTCGAATTTCAAACACGGCGACCTCGACATTGAAATGGATTTCATGCTCAGCAAAGGTTCCAATTCAGGGATCTATCTGCAGGGAAACTACGAAGTGCAGCTTTTTGACAGCTGGGGAAAGAAAACTGCCAAATACAATGACTGCGGAGGCATTTACGAACGCTGGAACGACTCCAAGCCGGAAGGCGAAAAAGGATACGAGGGTTATGCGCCCCGTTTCAATGTAGCCAAAGCTCCCGGTTTATGGCAAAACATTAAAATATCCTATCAGGCACCCCGCTTCGATGCTAATGGAAAGAAAATCGCCAACGCAGTTTTCCTTTCAATCATCCTGAACGGCGTGACCATTCATGAAAATGTGGAAGTAAGCGGCCCTACCCGCGGCTCACTTACCGCCGACGATGTTGCAATGGGCCCCATCCGGATCCAGGGCGACCATGGTTCACTCGCTATCAAAAATATTGTAATCAATAATTTCGATAAGAAGCCAGGTACGCTTTCCGAGTTGACTTACAAGACCTATTACGGCGGATTAAGTGAAACTGAAGACCTGTCCAAACTTACTCCTGCCGAAACCGGCAAAACGGACGCGCTTAGCTGGGAGATCCTGAAAGAAAACAACAATTATTCTTACGTCTACACAGGAAGGTACAATGCGGCGACTGAAGGCGATTACAATTTCAAATTGCAGGCATCGGGTAATGCATATGTAAAGATCGATGGCAAAAACGTGATCGCTCCCGAATGGAAATCCAATAATGAATTCCGTACAGGAACGGTCAATCTGAAAGCAGGCGACCATACTATTGAGATATTCAACAATAAAAAAGACGGCTGGATGCGCCCGGTACTTGGATTGTGGATAAATGGCCCTGGTTTCAGGGAAGTGGCTTACCATTCCAAAAGCTCTGCTATGGCAGGTGGCGTCAACGACCCTATCCTGATCGGCGCGAGCACCAATACCATCACACGCAGCTTCATGGACTTCCGGAAGGATGCCAAAGCTAAAAGACAGCGTGTAGTACATGCCGTTTCGGTAGGAAGCCCTACCAATCTGCATTACACCTATGATCTTGACAAAGGCACTATCCTGCAAGTTTGGCGCGGAGAATTTCTTGATGCAACCCCAATGTGGCACGACCGTGGTGATGGCTCATCCCGCCCTCGCGGAAGCGTAACCCTGCTGGGTGACGATATGTTCCTTGGCAAATCAGGAAAATCGAAATGGGAGTCGGATACAACCGGCAGCGGATACCGCCCAAAAGGCTATGTGCTGGACGATTCTGACGTTCCTACATTCCAGTATCAGGCATTTGGCTCTGCAATCACAGACTACATTTCTGTGGTAAATAACCAGTATTTCGAGCGCATTGTGAAGGTCAATAACCCTGCAAAAGACCTCGTGGCACGTCTTGCTGACGGTTCATCCATCGAGAAAATCTCCGAAGGCCTTTATGCGGTTGATAACAAATCATACTACATCCAGCTGGCTGACAAGAAAATTAAACCGGAAATCAGAAGCGCTAATGGTCAGCAGGAACTACTCGTTCCGGTAACCAACGGCGAAGTGAAGTATTCTATTCTGTTCTGATTTTAACCTTATTATTTCTGATATATAATGAAAAAAATTGCTCACATAGCATTTGCTCTTTTGGCGACACTTTCGATGCTGAAAGCGCAGGAGTCTCCAAAAGAAGAAGATTTTTATAAGATCATCACCCCGCCGATCCCTGAGGGCATTATCCTTGAAGTAGGCGGTTTGACAACCATGCCGAACGGCTCACTGGCGATCTCAACCCGCCGTGGTGAAGTATGGATCGTGGATAACCCGACCAGCCGTACGCCTTATTTCAGAAAGTTCGCAACGGGCTTGCACGAAATCCTCGGACTTGCCTACAAAGAAGGCGCATTATACTGCGCGCAACGCGGCGAGCTGACCAAGCTTGTTGACAAAAACGGTGACGGCAAGGCTGATATTTACGAAACAGTATACGCATGGCCACTGTCAGGACATTACCACGAATACTCTTTCGGCCCTAAACTGGCTCCGGATGGCAGCTTTTTCGTGAGTGGTAACGTTGCATTCGGTGACGAAGAATGGTGGAGAGGCGAAAGCCGCGTTCCAGGCCGTGGGTGGATTTTCCATATCACCAACGACGGCAAATACGAACCATACGCAACCGGCGTGCGCTCCCCTGCGGGTATCAGCATGCTGAACGGCGAGCTTTTCTACACCGACAACCAGGGCGACTGGATGGGTACCGGTGCAATTTTCCAGGTTAAAAAAGGAGGATTTATGGGCCACCCTGCGGGACTGCGCTGGGCCGGATTGCCTAACTCACCTGTGAAACTGACCGAAAAACAATTCTTTGCAGAACGCGACAACCGTCAGCATAAAGATGCGCAAGGCCGCGCTATCAAACCAGAAAACACTGGTAATGAAGCCCCTCAATTCTTGTATCAACTGAAAGAAAAATATGACATGGTGCAGCTTCCGGCTGTATGGTTGCCATATGGTGTCCACGGTGTTTCCACTTCGGAATTGATCCTGGATAACACGCAAGGAGGTTTCGGGCCATTTACCGGCCAGGTTTTCGTGGGCGACCAGGGACAAAGCAATATCATGCGCATCGTACTTGAAAAAGTAAAAGGCGAATACCAGGGAGCCAGCATCGGTTTCCGCAGCGGCTTCCAATCGGGAGTGCTTCGTATGGCGTTTGATAAGGACGGCTCCATGTTCGTGGGTGAAACCAACCGCGGATGGGGATCGGCCGGAGATGCCAATCAAGGACTTCAGCGCCTGGTTTGGAATGGTAAAATGCCATTTGAAATGTACACCGTAAAGGCCCAGCCTGATGGATTCGAAATCGAATTTACAATGCCTGTTGACCGTAAATCGGCGGAAGATCTGGACTCTTACAAAGTAAGCAGCTACCTGTACAAGCACTATCCTGTGTACGGAAGCCCGCAGATCAACCTGGAAGATGTGAAAATCACCGGTGTTAAAGTGTCTGACGACAACAAGAAAGTACGCATTGTACTCGACGGAATGCGTCAATATTATGTGCACAAAATATCACTCGAAGGCGTTCGCGCGTCGTCTAACAGCTGGTCGCTCGTTCACCCGGATGCTTATTACACATTGAACAACATCCCTGACGGTGAAAAACTGAAAGTTTCGGACCTGAAAACAACCCGTTCAGGAAAGGCATCGGCTTCGGTAACTACTGAACCGGCAAAAGAGCACGTTTCTCCGGACGGAAAAGGAAAAGCTACCACTGCCAAAGCAAGTGTAGCCAAAGCCCCAACATGGGAGGAAGTAAAACCACTTTTGCAAAAAAATACCTGTCTGGCCTGCCATGCAGCAGATAAAAAAGTAGTTGGGCCGTCCTACCTGGACGTTGCTAAACGCAAATACAGCAACGAGAAAATCGTAGAGCTTATTTACGCGCCGAAGCCTGAGAACTGGCCGGATTATGCTACCCCAATGGCTCCTATGCCACAGGTTCCAAAGGCAGAAGCGGCAAAAATCGCTGCCTGGATCAATTCGCTTGCGAAATAATCCTGAAAGCGCGGTTTAATAGTCGTGAATCTGTTGTTATAATACCGAAAAGGCTGCTTCCATCACGGAGGCAGCCTTTTTACATGCGCTATCAGTTATCCACATTAACTTTTAATGCATTATATTCACGTTATAAATCAGACAGATGCATTTGAAATTGTAAGTTTTGCAATCCAAAATGCGTTAGTTGATATTGAATAGTACAAAGCATTATGTCGACTCTGCGTGACCCGTATTTCTTGAAATCAGTTAAAGGCAAGATCCTGCTTGGATTTTTCATAGCATCTCTGGCCCTGGCAACATCGTGGATCACGAGCAAGCTGGCATTCGACAACATGCTTGCCAAGCTCGAAGACCTTTCGACACCCGACGATAAATTAAGGCTGGTCAACAAAATCTTCAAGAATATTCTCCAACTGGATCACCTCCAGAATGAGCGCAAACTGAAAGGTGAAGAGCTCAACGAGGACGTGCTGTCCAAATCCACCGAACTACTTGCTACCCTCGACTCTTTGAGCGTGATGAGTTTCGGCGATGACATGCAGGTCATCCGGATCGACTCGATGAAAAATATCCTCAAAGCGCGGGACAAGATCTACGGAAATTATGTAAAAGTCAGGACCAAGCTGGTTAGCAACAAGGCACTCGAAGACGAGGTCAAATCCATTTCCGGCCTCATTACGACGAAACTTAAACCGGATAGCACGGTCGTTAAAACTGAAAAAAGAACCACTACTACCACCGTTTATACAGAGGTACCCGATACTGCGCAAAAGGCAGGTGAAAAGAAAGGCTTCTTCGGACGTGTTTTTGGTGGAAATAAAAAAAGCAAAAAAACGCCTGTGGAGCCTTCAAAAGTGGTTCAAAAACAGGAAGTGAATGTACAGGTCGACACTATTAAGGTTGCGCAGGAGGATAGCACAATCGAAAAAGTTGGCGAAGCCGTCCATGCAATCGAAAAGTCGCAAAAAATCAGGACGACGAGCTTTGTGGACCGTGAACAGGAGCTGGCCGCAGCTCGTAATTCGCTGGTGAAACAGTTGCTGAGCATCATGCAGGAAGTGGAGAGAGAAGTCCTGAAACAATCCAACAAGCAGAGCTTACAGGCGAAAAGCATTATGGAGGGCAGTGTCAAATACCTGGAATGGATCATGCTGGGCTTCTTTTTCCTGACGGCTGTTATGGCCTACCTCATTTTCACCGACATCACCAAAAGCAACGAATACCGGAGTCAGCTCGAAGAAGCCAAGGAAGAGGCGGAATACCACAGTATGGCCAAACAGCGCTTCCTGGCTAATATGAGCCACGAGATCCGCACGCCGCTACAATCGATTATCGGCTATGCCGAGGCGCTTAAAAACGACGAAAAGCCCCGGAAAGAGGATCTCGAAACACTCCATTCGGCTTCCGAGCACTTGCTTTATCTAGTCAATGAAGTACTGGATTACAGCCGCATTATTTCCGACCGGTTTACATTTGAAGACAGGGTATTCTCTATCAATCCGCTGCTGAATGAGGTGATTCAGGTGCTCCGCCCGACCGCTCTTTCAAAAGGATTGGTATTGCGGCTGGAAAATTCCCTCACACCAAACCTCTACCTGCATGGCGACCCGTTCAGATTGCGGCAGGTTCTGTACAATTTGTTGACTAACGCGATTAAGTTTACCGAAAACGGGGAGGTTATACTGAAAGTGCATGGCCATATATCGGGCGATGCTGTAAAAATTGAATATCAGGTTTCTGACACGGGTATCGGGCTGTCCCAGGAGCAGGTTCAGCGTATTTTTACCCAGTTCGAGCAAGCCGACCCGTCTATTTCCCGTAGGTTCGGTGGTACGGGACTGGGTCTGAGCATTGTAAAAGCGCTGGTGGAAGGCATGTCAGGAAAGATCCATGTGAGCAGTACGCCGGGTCAGGGCACGACTTTTTTTGTAACCACCAGTATGAAAAAAGCAGAAACACTGGAATTGGCAGAAGAAGCGCCAGAAAGAGATTATCGGATCAACGGCAAGGTCTGGCTGGTTGACGACGATGCTTTCATATTGAAATGGTGCTCTTCGGTTCTGGAGATGAACGGCATTCCACACACTTCGTTCTCCTCGGCTGAGGAGGTTTTAAACAGACCCTGGGATAATCAGGTAAAATACCTGCTGACAGACATGCGGATGTCGGGAATGAATGGCGCGGAACTTTGCAAACGCCTGCGTAAATCGGCCCCGGATGACGTCAAGTTCTTCGTCCTGACCGCACAAGCATTACCGGAAGAGCGCAAAAACCTGCTCAGTATGGGTTTTGATGGTTATCTGATGAAGCCATTCCATTCCAAGGAGCTTCTTGAACTTTTGGAATCGTCCTCATCACCAGTTGGCCCTTCGGTGCAAATCCCTGCGCATAACCTCGATTTCGACTTTTCAATGCTTAATGAAATGACTTTCGGAGATGAAAGCCTGTTAAGAGAGATCCTTGAACAATTTGTGAAAGATTCGCGGCAGGATATCATATCGCTGAGGTCGTATGTAGCAAACGGAGAGGCCGGCCACGCGCACGAGCTGATGCACCGAATGGCGGGACGCACGGGACAGATCGGAGCGAAAGACCTTTCAGCAAGGTTCCGGGCACTGGAAATAGGCTTAAGAGAAAATCCGTCAGAAGTGTCCGGCGATGAAATAAGCCAGGTTCTGACGGATGCTGCATCGGTAATCGAGCAAGTGGAGGAAAGAGCTCTTTCCTATTCGATATGATATTTCTCGATCTTGTAGTATAAAGTCTTTCTGTCGATATTGAGCAGTTTCGCGGCTTTGCTTTTATTATAGCGCACTTCCTGCAACACTTTTTCGATCATTTCCTTTTCGTGGGTTTCCTGCAATGCTTTCAGGTCTGAGCCTGCGGCGGCAGGTTTTTGCTGGTCTTCCATCGCGGTGATCATTTCAGCAGGCAATGCGCTCAGCGTAGCGATCTCTTCCTTCGAAAGCAGTACCAATCTCTTGATCACATTATTGAGCTCACGAAGGTTACCTGGCCAGTCATATTTCTGGAATACATCCATTACTTCTTTCGACAGCTCCCTCACATTACGATCCAGTTCCTGGTTGGCTTTGTCTACAAAATGCTGTACGAAAATCGGCAGGTCTTCATCACGCTTCCGCAATGGGGGCACTTCAATTTTAAACTCATTCAAACGGTGGTAAAGATCCTCGCGGAAATCGCCATTGGCAGCACTGGACATCAGGTCTTCATTGGTCGCCGCGATCAGTCTCACATCCACCTTCACCTGTGTAGTGCCACCGATCGGAACAATAATGCGTTCCTGCAATGCCCTTAGCAGTTTGATCTGCACATCGTAGCTCAGGTTACCTATTTCGTCCAGGAAAAGCGTACCGCCGTCGGCAGCTTCAAACTGGCCTATTTTATCCTGCAATGCACCCGTAAACGCTCCTTTCTTATGTCCGAACAGCTCACTGGCTGCAAGTTCCTTGGAAAGCGAACCGCAGTCGATCGCAACGAACGGGCCATCCGCACGTTTGCTAAGGCGGTGGATTGACTTGGCCACATGCTCTTTACCGGTCCCGCTTTCGCCCTGAATGATCACAGACATATCCGTAGGCGCCACCAAACGCACATATTCAAACAGCTGTTTGGCGATCTTGCTTCTTCCCTCGATATAATCAAGCGATTGCTTTTCCGTTTTCGCATTGGCTTTTGCTTTCGGGGCGGCCTTTACACTGGTGACCTCTCCTTTATTCAGCGCCTCTCTCAGTACCATAAGCAGTTCTTCGGGGTTAACTGGCTTTGTGATGTAATCAAAAGCTCCAATCTGCATGGCGGTAACGGCTGTCCTTACATCGTGGAAACTCGTCATAATGAACGCGGGCGTCCGGTTACCTTCACTACGTAATGTCTTCAGAAAATCCACCGAGTTGCCATCAGGCAGGCGATAATCAAGCATTAAAACCTCAAATGGCCCGTCTGGATCATTTTTACCCAGCGTTTCCCTGGCCTCCCTGATGTTTGTACAAACTTTTACCTGATGACCATGCTTGCCGAGAAAATTGGTGAGCAGCTTCGAAAATGTGGAGTCGTCTTCAACGAGGAGCAGGTGAGCCATGGATTAAACAATTTCAGAAAAATAAATATTAATTAACGAGTGGGTAAATGTAAAATTATAAAAACAAACGCCAAAAAGCCGGAGAAATCTCCGGCTTTTCGTAATGAGCCTGTTGTAAGCCGGAAACACCGATAATTAGTCGACTTTCTTTCCGTACTTATCCAAATTCAGGGTAGAAGTTTCTTCCGATCGCTTGATATTGACTTCGTAATACTGTGAATTATCGTCTCTTGTTACCAGGTAGGCGCTGGTCACCTTCCATTCGGACCAGGAGCTTGCAAGCGTACTTTTGACAGGCTCCGGCAAATCCTCCGGCCTCACCGATATCTTACTTTGCTGTGTGTGTGTTACGGCATATGAATGTGCCTCCACCGCCGCTGAGGGCAATAATGCCCCGGTGAAAATCTGAATGCTGATTGCTAAGAGGGTAAGTCGCATAATTATTCGGCATTTAATTTTTAGGTATAATCAGTTTAGATATCTGTGCCAGTAAACGTAGGATACAAAAAAAGTTGATAATCAGGTAGTAACCAATTTTAACATACACGACGCAACTCATTCTACTGACACTTGTCCCTACAAGTTGTAGAATTAAACACCAATGATGCGAATTTTGATAAGTATTTATTCTTTCTACCCATATCTTATTACGCTAACTAAAAAAAATTCAAAATTTTTTAAAAAAATATTTTCTGCTTAGAAACATTATACGTTATATTTGCGTAGAAATTATTGCTCAGCAACAAGTAGCATAACTACTACACACCATGTGAATTCAACGCTATACATTCAGATATTTGAATTATAACTCAGGCATTCATTACTCAACGTTATTTAATATTACAATCGGTTAGTCTGAAAGCACTAAGAGTCTCCACAAAAGGCTCTTTTTGTTTTTTATACCCCTCTTGAATTCCTCCACTTCAATACCGTTTTTTTCACAACGGTTGATCTAAAGCAAAAAAAGGCGCGTAGGTCTGTCAAAAGTCTTTCGAACACACGGAAGGTGACTGAAAACCTTTATTGCTATGAACAAAAACACAGACACAAAAAACAGCTCCGGCAAAAGGGAGGGGGAAATCGCGTCAGTCGTTAACAGACGTCTGTTTTTACGCTCAGCCGGCTTGGCCACGTCGCTTGGAACGATCGTCATTGCCGCCGCATGCAGCGACGATGACCATGACCC
Source organism: Dyadobacter sp. MSC1_007 (assembly GCF_023667495.1). GTDB lineage: Bacteria > Bacteroidota > Bacteroidia > Cytophagales > Spirosomataceae > Dyadobacter. Next base: position 27,251 of record NZ_JAMOZL010000005.1, on the reverse strand, counting down.
GATGATACCCGGAACCGGCGACGCAGTCGACCTTGGCTCGGGAGACATTGGCGTGCTCAACTATGCATACGCGCTCGAACAACTTGAAGCAGCATTCTACATCCAGGTCATTACCACACCTTATATGGGGATGTCGGACGCGGAAAAAGCGATCCTGACCGATATCCGCGATCACGAGGTAATTCACCGCGACTTTTTCAAAGCAGCATTGGGAGATAAGGCGATCAAAGGACTTACGCCGAATTTTGGCGCCATTGACTTCTCCAAGAGAGATGCCGTACTAGGTGCAGCTAAATTATTTGAAGATACCGGTGTTGCCGCCTATAATGGTGCCGGAAAACTAATTAAAGACCCGAACTATCTCCTGCTCGCAGGCAAGATCGTGTCGGTGGAAGCACGCCACGCCGCGGTGATCCGCGACCTGATTAACCCAAAATCGGCCGATTTTGCAGGAGATGACATCCTCGATGCGAACGGAATGGACAAGGCAGTTGCACCTGCCGACATCCTTGCAGCTGTAAAAGGCTTCGTAAAGGATACCATTACCGGTGCAAACGTGGGCAAATAACTTTCAACTTTAATCAGATCGGAAACAATGGATATTTTCAAAATCATAGATAAATTTCAGCAGATTGACGGCGATGCAATAGGACGTCTCGAATATGCGTCACGCCGTCACTTCATGAACAGGATCGGCAGTAAATTGGCCTCGGCCGCTATTCCGATGGCATTTGCCAGCATTGTCAATAAAGCATTCGCACAGTCGGCAGGTGCAATTGATGTGTTAAATTACGCATTGACGCTCGAGTATCTGGAAGACGAATTTTATAAAGCTGGCAACGCTGCCGCCGGTCTTATTCCGGCATCCGACAAGGTGATTTTCACTCAGATCGGCAAGCACGAAACTCAGCATGTCGCATTTCTGGTGAAAGCGTTAGGGGCAAAAGCTATTACCAAGCCAAGCTTCGATTTCACTTACAAAGGCGGTTTTGCGGACATTTTCAGCAACTACAAAACCTTCGTGACCGTGTCCAGCGCATTGGAAGATACCGGGGTACGGGCATACAAAGGTCAGGCAGGCGCATTGCAAATGGACCCGCAGATCCTTGAATATGCATTACAAGTTCATTCGGTTGAGGCACGTCACGCAGCGGTAGCACGCAGGCTTGCTGCGGCGCAGCTCGGCAACCCGGCTATGAAAGGCTGGATTACGGGTAAAGAAGGCGCGGTTCCGGCGATTTATGCCGGTGAGGAGAACATGACACAAGGCGGAGTAAACTTGAAAGGCCTCGCCTCCAAATCGGACGCGGCCGTCACCGAAGCATTTGACGAACCATTGACCAAAGAGGCGGTATTGGCCATTGCCGGTCCGTTTATTAAACCTTAATATCGTAGATTCTCCCTGTTGAGCATATACATACACTTTTAAGTAGGTATGTTCAAAATGTAACGACACACTATTCTGGTTCAGGAGGTTGCCCGCGGGTAACCTCCTTTTTATTTAAAACCTGTCCGAAATAAGAAGCGGCAATGGGTTAACACAGATGGTTTTTGTAAATTTGAAAATCATGTCTTACCCGTTTTCCTGAACCAAGTAATGAATTCTGAGTTGAATAGAAGAGGTTTTCTGAAACAAGGCAGCCTCACAGTGCTGGCGGCAACCGCGATGGGCAGCCGGATCGTCTTTGCCGGTAATATGCCTGAAGGCTACATTCCACTGTTTCCTGATGAAAACGATGCATTGAAGGGGAAAAGTCCGGAAATGATCGTGCAGGGCGATAAACCCTGGAATGTCGAATCTCCGTTACACCTGCTTGACGACCGCATTACGCCCGTCGATAAGATGTTCATCCGCAACAACGGCCTCATTCCCGAAAAAATCGACGCCACCTCCTGGACTTTGACTATCGACGGAGAGTCGGTGAAAGCGCCCAAAACGTATTCACTGGCCGATCTTAAAAGTAAATTCAAACATTATACATACAACCTGGTGCTCGAATGCGGCGGAAATGGCCGTTCGGGATTTCAGCCGCAGGCATCCGGCAACCAATGGGGCCAGGGCGCAGTGCATTGTGCGCAATGGACGGGCGTAAGGCTGAAAGACATATTAAACGACGTTGGTGTGAAAGGCGACGCCGTTTACATCGGGTATCACAGCAAAGACCAGCATTTGAGCCGCGACCCGAAAAAAGAAGCCATATCACGGGGAGTGCCTATTTCCAAGGCTATGGAAGACGAAACGCTCATTGCCTGGCAATTGAATGGCAAAGATATTCCTGAATTTCACGGATATCCTTTGCGGCTGGTGATAGGCGGATGGCCTGCATCGGTTTCGGGTAAATGGCTCAGCCGTATTTCGGTAAGGAATAAAATACACGATGGTGCCAAAATGGAAGGGCACAGCTACAAAATGCCCAAAAATCCGGTTGCTCCGGGCACCGAGATTCCGGCAACGGACGAATATTACAGGATCATCGAATCCATGCCTGTGAAGTCGCTCATTACTTATCCGAAATCCGGAGCGATGATCGGACAGAATACCGAATTGGCTTTGCGGGGACACGCCTGGGCAGGTGACCATGCGGTGAAAAAAGTGGAAGTATCGATTGACTTCGGGGCTACATGGAAAGAATGCAAGCTGGAAGCGCCTGTTAACCGCCTTGCCTGGCAGCATTGGAATACCAAGGTGAAATTTCCAGTAAATGGTTATTATGAAGTGTGGGTCAAAGCCACGGACGACAAGGGTAATGCCCAGCCAATGGTGATTCCAACCTGGAACCCCGGCGGCTATCTCAACAACGCCTGCGAACGCATTGCTGTAAAAGTCGGATAGCGAAACAGATAACCATTACGATATTGAATTCGATATGAAGTTTTTCATCATACTCTTTCTTACTGCCGGCCTATTTTCGAATACATTTAGAACAGTGCGGATTTCAGAGAATGCCTCGTTAGCCAAGACACTAATGGCCGCAGATACAACCAAAAAGGATCCGGAAACCGGCCTTGTTGCGGACGAAAACCTGTATATGGTCAAAGCGCAATGCACGAGTTGCCATTCTTCCAAACTGATCCTGGCAAACCGCTTCACACGCGATGGCTGGAAGCAGAAAATACGCTGGATGCAGGCCAACCATAATCTCTGGGAACTGGGAGACACCGAGAAACAGGTGCTCGATTACCTGGAAAAAAATTACGCTCCAACTGCCTCTGTTGCAAGGAGAGCCGCATTGAAGGATATCAAATGGTACAAACTGGAACAAAACTGACAGGAAACTATCCCTATCTTTATGTTTTCAACCATTTGTGATTATCCTGGTGTCCGTTTTTAGATTTCCTGCTTTGAAGGCCGTTGTTGCGTATTTGTTAGTGCTGTTTTTAGTCGCCACGCCCTCAGTTCTTATTTCCTGTGGTTTATTAAATAATGATAAAGGGAATGTCCGTAATGAAACGGATTTACCTAATCCCTTAAAAGCGGAGGTAATTGGGATCCAGGACGGCGATACGATAGAGCTGAAATTTATTTATCAGGGAAAAAAGGCAGGACATCGGATCGGAAAAAACGTGAGAATACGCTTTCTTCATGTGAACTGCCCGGAACGCGGACAGCCGTTCTACAAGGTTGCGAAGCAATTTACAAGCGGCCAATGCTTCCGGAAAACGGTGAGTATCCGCCACAAAGGCGAATTCGATAAATATGGCAGATTACTGGGAGAAATTATTCTTCCTAATGGGCAGGTTTTAAATAAAGAGCTCGTTAAAAACGGGCTTGCAGTGCATTTCAAGAAATATTCAAGTGACAGAGAATATGCAAATCTTGAAATCCAGGCAAAAAAGAAAAAACTCGGAATATGGAGCCAGCCTGGCTTTGTGCTAGGCCGTTTATAGTAATCAAGATAATGGACCATTCTTCGACGGCATTATATCGGATACTCTACCAGCACGAAACCTTGTTTCGGGTCGAATCCCCATCACTTCCTGTTTTGCCTGTTGTGGAGGTTGCACCAGTTACGGAAGTTGTTGCGGTCGCCGAAGTAGCGAAAGAAGCCCAGTCATTGGCTCCTGTCGCGCCGGTTGCTGTGAACAACATTCCAGCACCTTTTCCTGCGCTGAAACACAAAGTGCTGGTGCTGATCGACGAGCCCAAACAGCAGGAGATGCTGGTTTCAGAAGCATTATTCCTTGACAATATCCTCAAAGCCGTTGGTCACTCAATGGATACAAGCGATGTGCTCAATTTCAGCTTTCTCCCCGGCCAGGATGCACGCACGGTGCTTTCCGGGAAAAAGACAAACTTCTTCATTTCTTTTGGTGTGCCACTGATCAAGCTTCATCTGGACCTTTTGCTGCCACCTTATACGCCTAAACTGGTCGAAGGCGTCTGGTTCCTGCTCACGGACCCGCTGGTAGTGATCGAAGCCGACCGTAATTTGAAGAAAAAACTCTGGCAAGCATTACAGAAGATGTTCGAAATGTCCTAATTACGAGCATCTTACGTTTTTTAATCCCCAGTCATCACAATAATGTAGTGATTTTGTTTGTTTTCATGGATAATCGCAGGCTAATCCATGAAAAACTATGGCCAAATTCACTGATTTAATTGCCGGCTGGTTTCGTCCGAAGGAATCTGACGAAAACCAATTCTATGATGATGAGCCTGTTGAGGCTAATGACACCCCTTCTCAAACATTGGAAAACACCCCCACTAACAAAACGCCGCTCGCTGAGTTCCGGCAACCTGTTGCCCAACCGGCAGAACCCGCCCCTTCTCTACAAACAGAGATCCCGAAAGTAGAAGTAACGATCCCCTACTGGCTCGAAGATGAGGATACCTTACGCGACGAAGGTGTACTTTTCGGGCTGTCGGAATCGGATCCAAACGAGAAAACCGATATTATCCATAAATACTTCTCAAATCTTGCGGCGAGCCATATTGCCAATATCGAGCAGCATAATGAGAAGATCCAGGAGCTGAATCTCTTTATCGGTCAGAAGAACAACCGTATTGAAGAGTTACAAGAAAGGCTTAAAAACCCTGCAAGCAAGCTGGAAGGAGAACATCATCTGCCTCGCACGCTCATCGGCATCACATTATGTGTGGCCATGTGCGTAGGCAATTTCTTCCTGATCCGTGAGTCGCTGAAACCAGTATTTGCCGACAACTCATGGATCGCGCTGGGCGTGTTCCTGGCCGGGATGTTCAGCCTGTTCGGCAGGATATCACTCTTCCATGACAATGATTCGCGCGTGACCTGGAAATCGCTGCTGGAAGAGGTGGGACTTCCTTTTGCAGCGGCGCTCTTTGTGTTCGCGAATGTGATCACGCACCAGACGTGGTGGCAGGCATTTGCATTGTTCATATTCGTATTCTTCCTTTTCCTTTTTGCAGGAAAATTACTGTTGAGCAACATTACCGTCCTCCGCAACGACCTGCAAGCCTGGTTCAATATTCGCCGGGACCGGCAGGATTATGTTGAAAATAACTACAATTGGGAGTCGGAATGCCAAACTTTGCAGGAAGAAATCGACGATTTGAGGGTTAAGAAATGGCAGGTTTTACGCGAGCAGAGTAATGCTGAAACGGAGCGTGACCGCCTTTTTGCGAAGCGCGATATGCTTATTAAGCTTTTCGAAAGCGAGTTTTATCTGGCCAGGCGCATGAAAAATGAATTGACGACGCGTCAGCTCAACCTGATCCAGAAAGGCACCAAATAATCTGTCGGCATGACAGAAATCGCGCTGTTGGCGTGATTTTTTACCCCTATTCACATTCGATCAACCCAAATCAAGGTCATGAACGAGCAAAATCCAAACGAAAACGGAGATTACCAGCACGGCTACACCCGTGGAATTGAAGGTATCGACCGGCAAGTATATGAAAACTATTTATCCAGCAATGTAAACCACGACTGGATCCAGGACAGGCTCAACGACAAAAAAGAAGAGCTTTCAACATTAAGAACCAAAAACCAGGAGACGATCTCCCAGCATAAATCCGCATACGACAGGCTTCAGAACGAAGTAATGGGGCTTAATAACGCTGCGAAACAGATGAAGGATATGGAAACCACCGTAGCCGACATCGACGCGCAATCTGAATTTCTCCGCGAAAAGCGCACTGCAAAGGCACCGTCCTATTCTCTGATTGCCGGATTAATATTTCTGGCGGCTGGTATTTCATTCATCGCAGGTGACCTTATTATCTCCCACGAGATTGTGGCTTATGCACTGAATATCAGGAATTCTAACGAAGCGTGGGCATTTGCGATCGGTTTGGCGATGTTGTCTATTCTGCTCAAACCGGCCTATGACCGTCTCGTTGAAGAGCCCTATCACAAGGACGAAACGCCGAAAGCCAGATCGCGTTATGCGGGCTTCAAGCTGGTGCTTTCGATATTCGCTATTGTGACGCTGATCGTGTTGGGGTGGTTCAGGTACGAAGCCTACCGGACTGACAAATTGAAGGAAGCTATCAACAAATCAGTCAAAAACTTACAACTGAATGCCGTTGACCCATTGACAGGTGCTCCGGTGAACAGTCCCGAGCTTACCAATAAGATCGAGGAGGCTTTGCGGAATTCTGACCAGCTTAACCTTGATCTGGTAAACAGTCCATGGGCATTGCTATCCTTTGTATTAAGCGGGGTGCTGTTTGCCATTGCCGGTGCCGTTTCCCTTGGGATGGCATTACCGGTGTTGCAAGGGTTCTGGTACCGCTGGCTTCAGATAGATCCGAAGTTATGGCGGCTCCGCAGACGGCGGAAGAGAATATTGAAACAAATGGAGCCGCTGCAACAGACCGTAACGCAACATTTGGCTCAGAAGAGCATTCTCGAAAACGACCTTTCAGTTTTGCCTAAACTGGAAGAACTGAGAGAAGAAGAGGCAAAAATCAAAGCTGAAATAGATCAGCTGGAAAACGAGCGCCGGGAAGCTTTGACTACCAGCCGGATTCAACAGTTTGGTGATGGTTATGCGCATGGACAGGTAACCCGCGACGTCATGGACGAGGAAGAATACGATGCCTGGCGCAACACGCATATGACCGTATCCAACCTGGCGTTGAAGGCAAAATCGAATGCCTCAGCCGACCGCGCAATTCCGCGCTCACGTAACACAGGAATGCGCCCATACCAGGCGATTCGCAAGGCAATTACGGATCGTTTTGACGAAAACAACTCATAGTTTCTTAAATTGGGGGGTTATTTATTGATTTATGATTGAAACCCCCCATTTAAGAATTGTCCCCTGCGACGATACGCTTTACGATGCCATTCGCATGGGCAACAATACACTGGCCCGCGTCATGGGCGTCAATGTCCCGAAGAAGTGGACCGAATTCCGCGACACTTTCACCCCTTCCTATCACCGTTGGAAAGCACATCCCCCGCTCCGCGACTGGTGGGTTTACCTCATTATTTACGTTCCTGATAATATCCTTATTGGTTCCTGCGGCTACAAAGGGGAACCGGATTCCAGCGGCATGGTAGAGATCGGCTATGAAATTATGCCATCGCACCGGGGGAAAGGGCTGGGTACTGAAACCGCCAAAGGGCTCCTGGACCATGCTTTCAAGCACATCGCTGTCCATAAAGTGATCGCTCACACCATGTCGGAAGAAAATGCTTCCGGCCACATCCTCGAAAAACTGGGCTTCAAGCAGACGCAGGATATTAACGATTCCGACGAAGGGTTGCTGTGGCGTTGGGAAATTAGCCGCCGGTAACACGTATTTCCACGAATAGATAGAAATTGGAGGGTTATTTAATGCTAAAAATAAATTGGATCCGTTTGATATTTTTTTGGCTTAAATGATTATCTTAATTTCAAATACATCATTCGTACCCTTGACTCTTTAAATTATGATCGAAATATCAAAGGAAACCTATCCATGGCTTAAAAACTATCCGGATGGCATTCCCTATGAAATAAATCCGGACGCTTACACCTCTCTGCTGGAAATGATGGAGATCAGTTTCCGGGAAAATGCCGGTAAGCCCGCTTTTACAAATATGGGCAAAGAGCTGACATTTGGCCAATTGGACGAACTATCCATGCATTTCGCCGCCTATCTCCAAAGTCTCGGCCTGAAACAAGGTGACCGCATTGCATTGCAGATGCCCAATCTGCTGCAATATCCCGTTGTGATGATGGGCTCATTGCGTGCCGGACTCACGATCGTCAACACAAACCCGCTGTATACACCGCGTGAAATGCAGCATCAATTCAAAGATTCGGGTGCAAAAGCGATCGTAATACTTGCCAATTTCGCTGCTAACCTCGAAAAGATCATTGAGAATACCAATATCGAGCATGTCGTTATCACTGAGATCGGCGATATGCTGGGCTTCCCCAAAAAGCTGATCGTGAATGCGGTGGTGAAGTATGTGAAGAAGATGGTGCCGACATTTAACCTGAAAAACACGACCAGCCTTGCCACAGCGCTATCGATTGGCTCGGGCATCACTTACAAGCGCCCGAACGTTTCCGGCCTCGACATTGCATTTATCCAATATACAGGCGGAACGACCGGTGTTTCGAAAGGAGCAATGCTAACGCACCGGAATCTGATTGCCAACGTAGAAGGCATTAATGAATGGTTGATGTCCAAAATGCGGGTGTCCGAAACGTCAGGCCAGCTCACACTTATTGCCGCATTGCCGCTTTATCACGTTTTTGCGATGACCATCAATGGCTTATGTGGCATTAAATGGGGCGCATTGAATGTTATGATCACCAACCCGAAAGACATTCCTGCATTTATAAAGGAATTGAAAAAATTCAGGTTTAATATCTTTCCGGGCCTCAATACCCTTTTTAACGGCTTGTTGAACAACCCCGATTTTGCTTCGGTTGATTTCAGTGACCTCAAAATTACCATTGCAGGTGGAATGGCGCTGCAAAAAATAGTAGCAGAACGCTGGGAAAAAGCTACGGGCTGTCCATTGGTAGAAGGTTACGGCCTCTCCGAAACGTCGCCTGTACTTTCCGTTAATCCACTTGACGGCCACCATAAGCAGGGAACGATCGGGTTACCGTTCCCGAGCACAGAAATGCGCATCCTGAACGATGACGGGACATGGGCGGCTCCGGGGGAACGCGGGGAGATCTGTGCGAAAGGGCCGCAGATTATGCTGGGCTACTATAACCGCCCGGATGAAACTGCAAAAGTAATCCTTGAAGACGAAAGCGGCCGCTGGTTCAAAACGGGCGACATCGGCATTGAAGATCCGGATGGCTTTTTTAAAATCGTCGACCGGAAGAAGGATATGATATTAGTCTCCGGATTTAATGTTTATCCCAACGAAATAGAGGATGTTGTAGCACAATGTCCGGGTGTCTTGGAAGTGGCCTGTGTAGGCATTCCGGATGAAAAATCCGGTGAAATGGTGAAGATATTTGTGGTCAAAAAAGACCCCGAACTTACCGAAGAAAAACTTAGGGCTTACTGCAAGGAAAACCTCACCGGATACAAGTGTCCGAAGCAAATCGAGTTCAGAAAAGAGTTGCCCAAAACCAATGTCGGCAAGATCCTGAGACGGGCATTGCGTGAGGAGGAAATGGCGAAAGTTGCCAAATAAGGCCGTAACTGGAACAAGGTTTAGTATATTTAGGCAAACAAGTTCTCAACCTTGAATGCAAATCTATATGAATCTACACCGGAAAACTTTGGTATTATTACACGGCCATGGCATAGACGACACGATTTGGGACAGCCTCGACGCCGCCATCAATGAGTATTATACGGTGGTAAGGCCTAATATTTCACTCCTTACTTCCTGCCAGTCCGTGGAGGATTACGCCGACGAGTTACACCGGCTGCTGACCAATGCAAATATTCAAAAATGCACGCTCATTGGCCATTCGATGGGCGGTTATATTTCGCTCGCATTTGCAGAAAAGTATGGCGAAATGCTGGAAGGCTTCGGCCTTTTTCACTCCACAGCCTATGCCGATGATGAGGCAAAAAAACATCAGCGCAATCAGATGATCGATCTGCTGCGCAATTATGGTACGGAGTCTTTTGTCAAGAATACTGCGCTGAACCTTTTCGGAGACCGTTACAAAGAGCTTTACCCCGAACGCATTAAAGAACATATCAGCTACTTCGGAAAATTACCCGCCGACGCGCTCATTGCAGGCATTACCGCCATGCGCAACCGTCCCGACCGCACTTCCGTACTGACTAATATGCCATTCCCGGTACTTTTCATCATCGGAATGCAGGATAAGCTTATTCCATTTGAAAGCGTGATCAGTGTGTCTGAATTTCCTAAGAAAAGCTATCCACTCATCTTCGCGGAAGCAGGCCATATGGGCATGGTCGAACGTCCGGATGCAACAGCGAGGATGATTAATTGGTATATGAGTAAAATTTAGTTTTCGAATAATAGAAAATCCATCATCAAAAACAGGTCATTATTCGTTACTATCGGTGAATAATGACCTGTCTGTCTTTTAGCTATGCAAAGATTTATCTCTACCTTCTCTTTAAAAAACCTCTCCTTCCTGCTCTTGTGGAGTCTGCTCATCCTCAACGCGTGTAACGACGACAACAATAAGCCGGAACCGCCCAAGGAGGAGAATATCTATTTAAAAGAAAGTACCTCAATCACGACGCTCACGAGGGAGCAAGTCATTCAAAAAGCTTCCTCTTTGGGACCTGTCTCAGGTTTTGTCAAGAATGGGATCAAAGTTTTTCGAATCACATATAAAACTAAAAACACCGACGGAGCGGAGATTACGGCTTCCGGCGCCCTGATATTACCGACAGTGCCCCAAACCCAGCCAGTCTCTATGATCAGCGTCCAGCATGGCACGATAACGGACGAAGGCTCAGCGCCGTCCAACTTTCAGGACGGTTCGGAGGCGGCTTCTTTCGGAGTGCTTTTCGGGTCGATGGGCTACATTATTGCTTACCCTGATTATATTGGATATGGTGCTTCCAAGGATCTTCCGCACCCGTATGAGCACCGCGCCAGCCTTGCATCCGCCACGCTCGATATGCTGCGTGCTGCCAAAGAATATCTGAAAGGGCAAACCGACATTAAATGGGACGAAAAGCTATATACCGCTGGCTATTCCGAAGGAGGTTATGCAACGATGTCGCTGCAACGAAAGATTGAGGAAGAAGCTTCTTCGGAGTTCAATCTGCGGGCGTCCAGCTGCGGGGCGGGCGCGTACGATAAGACGGCATTTATGAAGTACATTATCAATTCCACCACGTCAAAAGTACCTTCTTATAACTCGTTGTACTTATGGGTTTTGTTGACGTATGATAGAATTTACAAGCTCAACAAGCCGGCTACTTACTATTTTACAGATAAATACGCGCAGCAAATAGCAGCGAAAGGCAAAGATGTGACGATCAGCGAGAGTTTCAGCAACATTCTGAACGCCTCTTTCAAAAAAGCATTAAACGATGGCACGGATAAGGGTTTACTGGATGCCTTTGCCGACAATGATGTTTACAAATGGAAGCCTAAAACGCCGACCCGTCTTTACCACGGTACAAGCGATCCGTTGGTTCTTTACCTGAATTCTCAAAATGCCTATGATGCGATGCAAAAACTCGGCGCAACCGACGTCGAGTTATTCCCAATCGTTGACGGCACACACAGCAGCTCCGTTGTTGTGTTCCTTTTGCGCACGCAACAATTTTTTGCCGAGACCAAATAGATAATCCGGTAGATTTGCTTCCCATTAATTTCATAGGGTAAATATGCTTCTGACATCAAAGTTTACTTCTTTTTATCCCCGACGGGCATTCTTTCCCGTTGTTCGATGTTGTTGATTTATCTTTCAGACGAAGGGCAAAACCGCCTGGCTGCCTTTGTCCTGTTTTTGAATTTTTACAACAACATCCCGAATCCAATGTCATCACTACTCGATCTGGTAGGCAATACACCCCTCGTTGAATTAAAAAGAATCAATCCTAACCCAAACGTCAAGCTATTTGGCAAGCTGGAAGGCAATAATCCCGGCGGAAGCGTCAAGGATCGCGCTGCTTACAGTATGATCAAAGGCGCGCTCGATCGTGGCGAAATAAAGCCCGGCGTGAAGCTTATCGAAGCTACCAGCGGCAATACGGGCATTGCCCTGGCCATGATCGCGCGGCTTTTCGACCTTGAACTGGAATTATTAATGCCTCAAAACTCTACCCGCGAGCGCGTGCTGACGATGGAGGCGTTTGGCGCCAAAGTGCTCCTCACCGAAACCATGGAAAGTGCCCGCGATCTTGCCGAAGAAAAGGCGGCTCAGGGTGGCTATTTTATGCTCAACCAATTTGCTAATCCCGACAACTGGAAAGCGCATTATAATACAACCGGCCCGGAAATTCTCAGGGATACCAACCAGGAGATTACGCATTTTGTGTCTTCAATGGGAACGACGGGGACTATTATGGGCGTATCACGTTATTTGAAAGAACAAAACAGCAATATCCAGATCGTAGGCTGCCAGCCTACCGACGGGTCCAGTATTCCGGGGATCAGAAAGTGGCCTGTGGAGTATTTACCAAAGATATTTGAACGCGAGCGTGTCGACCGGGTTGTTGAAGTAACCCAGGAAGATGCCGTTCTTACTACACGAAGACTTGCAAACGAAGAGGCTGTTTTCGCCGGGATGAGCAGCGGAGGAGCCGCCTGGGGTGCCATTCAACTGGCCAAAGAACTCAAAGAAGGTGTAATCGTATTCATCATCTGCGACCGAGGTGATCGCTATCTTTCAAGCGATTTGTTTGGCTAAAATCGGCAATCGGCTTTCAGCAAAAGAAACTGAAAGCCGACGGCCGAGCGCCGAAAGCCCTTAAAACCATCCCGATCCCAGGTTGCGGAAAGGCCAGGGAATGGCTGCGAGAATGATGATCAATGCCATCGCATAGAAATACAATACCGTACGGTGTTTTTCCGGTCCGGCCAATTTCTTGGAACGAACCCTTCCCAACGTAATGAGCACGATCGCGATGAGCATCATAAAGACGTGTTCGATTGAATAAAAACGAAAAACTTTCTCGCTGATCAGATCGAAGTTAACTTTGGGGCTCATGAAATAAAGGATCAGGCCGATCAGCATCTGCGTATGCGTCGCGATCAGCGCAAACAAATAAACCTTGCTATCTTCCCGACTTCCTTTCCGCCAATTGGAATAAGCTATAAACACCGCTGCAATTAAAAGTCCCAACACCACATAACGGAGGCCCGAATGGGCGTGTAGAAGAATATTCATGGTAATACTGTTTGAGGTGAATAAGTATAAGCATGCAAATGTAACTCCCAAAAAATAAATTTTTATAACATGATCATCTATAACATTACAGTCAATATCAGCTACGGTGCCGAAAAGGATTGGCTGCATTACATGAAATCGACCCACATTCCCCAGATCCTCGCAACCGGCGTGCCGCTGGAATGCAAGCTCCTTCGCCTGCTTACCGAAATAGAGAATGAGGGATCTACCTATACTACCCAGTTTAAATTCAGGACAATGGAAGACTTCCTGGCTTATCAGACCCATCACCAGGCAGCGCTGCTCGACCGGCACCATGCCCTTTTTAACGGTCAATATGTATCTTTCAAGACACTTTTGGAGGAGGCGTAAGCCATTTTCGGGCCATTTCGAGGATAAATAAATATCCCTAAAAACAGCAGTTATTACTTGACATTAACTTAATATTTCCCTTTATTTAATATACCGTTAAGGCAAAATTGGCCAGGAGGTCACTTCGGAAGATTAATTTTTTTATAATTATCCGAAGATGAATAAAGCTCCGGTTCAAATATCGCGAAGGCGGTTGGAAATATGTTTTACACTAAAACAATGTGTGCTTATGAGACTGCAGATGCAAGCAATTCATTTTGATGCCGATCCCAAATTGTTAAATTTCATACAACAAAAGTTGGACAAACTGGATACGTTCTATGACCGGATCACCAGTGGGGAGGTATTCCTTAAGCTCGACAAGAATGATAATACCAAGTTGCATACCAAACTCCTGGAAGTTAAACTCTACGTCCCCGGTGGAACCATGTTTGTGAGAGAGCAGGGAACTACATTTGAAGAGGCTACCGATTTAGCAATAGATACTTTGAAAATGCAGGTTAAAAAGTTCAAAGATAAGCGCAATAACGCAAGAGCCCCGAAAGTCCTCGACGGGGCGACGGAAGACGAAGCGGTTGTTGTACTGACCGAAGAGACGGAAGAATAAATATCAAACCTCATTACCAGGAAGCCGCCTCACCGGGCGGCTTCTTTTGTTTTAGCCTTAGTGCAGCGTTTGGATGAGTCCGTTAATTCCCCGAATTTTGAAAATCCTTACAGTAACATTTCAGCTATGCAGATCGAACCAGTTGTAGATTCTACCTTTGACTATCTCTTTAAATTCACCCAGGAACAAGTACAGGCATTTGCCGACCTTACCGGCGACAACAACCCGATCCACCTGGATGCGGAATATGCTGCTACCACTTCCTTCAAGAAGCCGATTATCCATGGAATGCTTGGAGCAACTGTTTTCACAAAAGTGCTGGGCACACAGTTTCCGGGATTCGGGTCCATTTACCTAAAACAAACTTTGGAGTTTCTGAGGCCTATGTTTGTAGAAACCGAGTACAAGGCCATATTCAAGATCATTTCCATTAATCCGGACAAACATATCGCCGAGATCTCCACCGAGATAATGGACGTTACCACTAAGAAAGTCACCACCAGAGGCGTGGCGACGATGATCAATCAGGAAAAATTCTAAAGAAATGGGCTCCAGCCGTAAAGCCGGAGCCCAAAAATCTTCGTGTGCTTCTCAAATTATTCGCCTGTGTTCTTTTTATTCTGAACTTCTGCGCGAATATCCTGAGCCAGCGTTTTAAGGTCTTGCATCCCCTTACGAACACGTGTACCGGCCGCTTGGTTACCTTTGTTATAGAACTTATCGAAATCGCCTTCAAGCGAAAGAATCAAGTCTTTTACTTCATCGAATCTTGCCATGTTTTCTTTTTGTTTTTTAGTTTAAAAAATGCCTCTATCACGCTAAAAACGCATGTTTTGACCGAAATTTAGTAATTAAAACTATTTTCGCAACCCAAAAAACAAAAAAAAACACTTCTAAAATACAATTATTCATTTACAAATGATTAATCAATTGATTTACAGTACATTATAAGTCAATAAATTTACCTCCAAAGGGCACTAAAAAAGAGGGCTTTTATAAAAAAAGCCCTCTATTCGCGAAAAACGCAGATTTACGATTATTCCACTACTTCCTGCACATCTTCGATCTGATAGACCCTGTTCTTGAGTTTATCAGCCAGTGTAGTGAATGCATTCAATGTATATTCAACGTCGTCGAGCGTGTGCGCGGCAGTAGGAATGATCCGCAACATGATCTGACCTTTCGGAACGACGGGGTAAACGACGATCGAGCAGAAAACACCCATATTCTCGCGCAAGTCACGCACCATGCGTGTCACTTCAGGTACGCCGCCTTCGCTATGAAGAAATACCGGCGTAACGGGCGACTCGGTTTCGCCAATGTTGAAACCACGGCTACGAAGACCGTCCTGCATCGCTTTTACATTCTCCCACAATTTGCTACGCAATTCGGGCATGGTCTTAATCATCTCCAGACGCTTGCGGCAACCTTCTACGTAAGGCATCGGAAGCGCTTTCGCGTAAGTTTGCGACCGCATATTGTATTTCAGGAACATGATGATCTCAGGATCGTCGGAAGCGATAAATGCACCGATCGCAGCCATTGACTTCGCGAAAGTCGAGAAATACAGATCGATTTCCTTTTGTACGCCAAGCAACTCGCCCACGCCGGCACCGGTGTCTCCCATTGTACCAAAACCGTGTGCATCGTCGACCAGCAAACGGAAATCATATTTCTTTTTCAGTTCAGCGATGGCTTTCAGGTCACCTACTTTACCCGACATTCCAAAAACGCCTTCGGTGATTACGAGCACTCCTCCGCCTTTTTCATTCGCCAGCTTCGTCGCCCTGATCAGGTTCTTTTCCAGACTGACCATATCGTTGTGGTTGAACTTATAATATTCACCCAGTTTTGCTTTATGAAGACGGATTCCGTCGATCAGGCATGCATGAGACTCGGCGTCATAAACAATCACGTCGCGGTGGTCGCAAAGACATTCGATTGCCGACATTACCCCTTGATAACCGTAGTTAAGCAGGAATGCGTCGGTTTTGCCAACAAACTCCGCTAATTCTTTCTCGAAAATTTCGTGCAAAGTCGAATTACCAGACATCATGCGGGCTCCCATCGGATATGCAAGTCCCCATTTGGCGGCCGCATCGGCATCTGCCTGTCTAATTTCCGGATGATTGGCCAACCCCAGATAGTTGTTAAGGCTCCAGTTCAATACTTCACGTCCCATGAACCTCATGCGCGGACCAAGTTCTCCTTCCAGCATAGGGAATGAAAAATAATGGTGACTATTCAGCATTTTGGCCGGAGTTCCGATCGGACCTGAGTTGTTGCGCAATTTCTCGAAAATATCCACTCTGTATTATTTTATGTGGGTAATCAATGATTATAAATGTTAGATAAATGCAAAAATAAAAAATTCACACTTACTTTAAAAATGACAGCCGTCATTCCAGCATCTGGTAAGTTAGTAAAATAATAAAAAATCCCGGCGTGTGCTGCCGGGATTTTGGAAGGAAATCGACTAAATTAACAAGTAATAGGAGTTATTATTATTGCCAGGTGTTGGTCCAATTAAAAATCGATCCATTCTTCGTTGCCTTGACGCTAAGCGCATAACCCCTCTCGTCAAGCACATACTCGTACGTAATCACTGACTGCTTACCGGTAAAATGATCCTCAGTACTAGACTTCTTTACCAGAAACTTAGCTTTCTTTGGGAAAAGAGTACCATCCACCCACCTGTGCAACTCATTGTGCGATCCTGATTTGTCCAGATAGTCAGTATACTCATAAGAAGTTGTTGTGAGAAGATTCCCACTGTGATCGAACATCTTCACAACAGTAAGATTTTCACGCGCATTGTCATAAAAATATTCTGCGTGTCCAAATGGCTTACCTTCCACTGTAAGCAGTGCTTTGATAATCTGCCCACTTTCGTAAGTGAATGAACTCGCAAAACCTTTACTTTCAGAGTCGCCAAAGTAGTTGTATTCCGTAAGATTCGTTACTAGCCCATTTTCAATATCGTACACTTTCTTTTCGATCAACTTCTCACCAAAGTATGAATAGACCACCTGATCTTTGTCGTAGCTGACTTGAACTTCCATTCCTGTTGTAAAGAATTTCACAGGTTGGTGATCAGAGTTGTACTTTATGTCTTTAACTCCGGTTGCATAAGTCGATGCCAATAACAACCTGTCATTGCTAGCAAGAACCAGGGGGCCGGGTTCGGGCTGACTGTCCTCTTTCGTACAAGCACCACCAAGCAATGCGAGAGAGGTGAAGCACAGTGCGCGGAGAAAAAAGCTTTTTGCTGATCGTGTTAACATAGTTGTGTCCGTCATATTGTTAAAATCAAAAGTACGATCCACAATTTGTAATGTAAGCGTGTGACAGGGCGCCAAAAATCAAACGGCTACGGCTTAATGATCCACCGGTTTAAATACCGTTTTCGTTTATGGTGAGTAGTGTACATTAACGAATGTGCTTTTGTAACTTACAGCCATTGAGCATTACCTTTTGAGTGTGACCGAATGCCCCAGATCCAAAAAATTTTAGTCGCCAACCGGGGCGAAATCGCGCTGCGCATCATGCGTACCGCGCGCGAGATGAACATCCGGACTGTTGCTGTATTCAGCGAGGCGGATCGCACGTCCCCGCACGTGCGCTATGCAGACGAGGCCGTGTGCATAGGCCCTGCGCCATCTTCGGAGTCCTACCTCAATACAGAAAAAATCCTTAAGGTCTGCCGTGACTTGAATGTCGATGCAATTCATCCGGGTTATGGTTTTCTGTCGGAGAATGCTGCTTTCGCGCAAAAAGTCGCAGAAGCCGGACTTATTTTCATTGGTCCGTCTGCTGCTTCTATTGAAGTAATGGGAAGCAAAATAGCGGCCAAACAGGCGGCTTCACAATACAACATTCCCATGGTGCCAGGCACCGTTTCGGCCATTCAGGACAGGATGGAAGCGAAAATTATCGCTTCATCCATCGGCTATCCTATCCTGATCAAAGCGAGCGCCGGCGGTGGCGGAAAAGGCATGCGGATCGTGGCGTCCGAAGACGAGTTCGACGAACAAATGGACCGCGCGGTGAGCGAAGCATTATCGTCCTTCGGCGATGGCTCTGTTTTTATCGAAAAATACATTACTTCCCCGAAGCACATCGAAATTCAGATACTGGGCGACCATCACGGAAATATTGTATATCTTTTTGAAAGGGAATGTTCGATCCAGCGCAGGCATCAGAAAGTTGTGGAAGAAGCGCCATCAATCTCTATTACACCGGAGATTCGCCATGAAATGGGGCGTTGCGCAGTGGATGTCGCGCGTTCCTGTGGTTATTATGGAGCAGGGACCGTCGAATTTATCATGGATGAGGAGCGCAACTTCTATTTCCTGGAAATGAACACACGCTTGCAGGTTGAGCATCCCGTAACCGAACTCATCACCGGTATCGATCTCGTGAAACAAATGATTTTGGTTGCAGAAGGCAATCCGCTCCCATTCGTGCAAGAGGACCTTACATTTAAGGGTCACGCCATCGAGATCAGAGTATATGCCGAAGATGCTACGAACAATTTCCTGCCTGATATCGGCACGTTACATACATATACAAAGCCTGACGGGAATGGTGTGAGGGTCGACGACGGCTTTGAACAGGGTATGGAAATCCCTATTTATTACGATCCTATGATCGCAAAACTGATTACTTATGGAGAAGACCGCGAAACGGCGATCCAAAAGATGATCCGTGCGATAGATGAATATCAGATTTCAGGCGTCGCGACGACTTTGCCGTTCTGCCGGTTCGCAATGCAACACGAAGCGTTTGTAAACGGAAGTTTTGACACCAATTTCGTATCGAACTATTTTCGACCTGATATGTTAAGTACAAATTCCGACGAGGAGACAGCGAGCCTCGCCGCCGTAATTTCCGCATATATTTTAAACCTTAATGCGGCTGGTAAACCGGTTCAGAATGAGGGAGAGAACACTTATGTACCGAAATGGCGGTCCCGTCGTTTTGCAGGAAGTTAAAACCCGGGAATTTATTGAAATTTTTTAAAAAATTTCGTACTTTTGCGCTCTTATTTAGATAAGGCCGGATTGTCCAGATTTTACAAAATTTGAAATCCATTTGCAAGTATTCCCGATGACAATTTTTCTTTCATAGGAGAATGCTTACTTAGTTGTCTACGACCAAAGAAATTCACAGAATATCCAGCTATGAAGCTATCAGAATTTAAGTTTGATCTTCCCCAGAGTTTAATTGCACTTCATCCTTCCGACCGCGGCGAGTCCCGCCTGATGGTTGTTCACCGTAAAACGGGAGAAATCGAACATAAAACATTCGCTGACCTGATCAATTATTTCGACGATGGCGATGTCATGGCTATCAACGATACGAAGGTTTTTCCGGCGCGACTTTATGGTCAAAAGGAAAAAACAGGTGCTAAAATTGAAGTTTTTCTGCTTCGCGAATTGAACCGTGAAATGCGTCTTTGGGACGTGTTAGTTGATCCTGCCCGCAAGATCAGGGTAGGGAATAAGCTGTATTTCGGCGACAGCGATCTGGTAGCCGAAGTAATCGATAACACAACTTCACGCGGTCGTACGATCCGTTTCCTCTATGACGGCGATAATGACGCATTTATGAAGTTGGTCGACGAGCTAGGTGAAACACCACTTCCTCCGGAAATTATCTCGCGCAGAAAAGTGGAAACTTCCGACCGCGAGCGTTTCCAGACCATTTTTGCTGAGCATGTCGGTGCAGTTGCTGCCCCTACTGCCGGAATGCATTTTACCAAGGCCATCATGAAGCGCCTCGAAATCAAAGGAATAGACTTCGCACCGGTAACATTGCACGTCGGTCTGGGCACATTCCGGACTGTGGATGTGGAAGATCTTACAAAACACAAAACAGATTCCGAAAATTACCGCATTACGCAGGCAAGCGCTGATATCGTTAACAAGGCGATCGACTCGAAAAAACGTATTTGCGCGGTTGGAACCACTTCTCTGAAAGCTATCGAATCTTCTGTGTCCGCGAGCGGTCATTTGAAGGCAGTGGAAGGCTGGACTGACAAGTTTGTATTCCCTCCATACGATTTCAAAATTGCAAATGCATTATTGTCAAACTTCCAGTTGCCGGAATCCATCCTTTTGATGTCAGCCTGTGCATTCGGCGGATTTGACCTGGTAATGAAAGCTTACGAAATGGCTATCAAGGAGAAATACAAATTCTTCACCTATGGTGACGCCATGTTGATCGTATAATCCGACTTTTAAAGAACCTGATGGTCATTTATGATCAGCGACTAACGATCCTGATGCGTAAATGGCCATTTTTTTATTACATCCATTCCCATGCGCGAATATGTGATCATCGTGGCCGGCGGCAGCGGAAGCCGTATGAAAAGCGATATTCCGAAGCAATTTCTGTTAGTCAACGGCTTGCCGGTACTGATGCATACGATTCATGCATTTGCCACCTATTCCCAGGACTTGAATATCATTGTTGTACTGCCCGCTGACCAGCTTGATTTTTGGAAAGACTTATGCAACGAGCATCATTTCGATATTCAACACGAGTTGATAACAGGAGGTTCTACAAGATTTCACTCCGTACAGAACGGACTGGCGCACATTACCGACAG
Organism: Dyadobacter sp. MSC1_007; assembly: GCF_023667495.1. Taxonomy (GTDB): domain Bacteria; phylum Bacteroidota; class Bacteroidia; order Cytophagales; family Spirosomataceae; genus Dyadobacter. Next base: position 6,432 of record NZ_JAMOZL010000005.1, on the reverse strand, counting down.
TGAGGGGCTAGTAGCCGTTCACGATGGCGTGAGACCGGTCATTTCAAAAGATATTATCGCTAATGGTTACGGAGAAGCCGCATTGCACGGAGCCGCGGTGGTAAGTGTTCCATTAAAAGATTCTATCAGGATTGTAGCGCAAAATGATGGCAACAAGTCAATGGACCGCGCGCAGTTCCGTCTTATACAAACACCCCAGACTTTTAGGCTATCCTGGATGCGTACGGCTTTTAATACGGATTACCACGAGTCATTCACAGACTGTGCGAGTGTCCTGGAAGCGCATGGCTATCCAATCCGGTTAATCGACGGCGCCTATGAAAACATCAAGATCACCACGCCCGAAGATCTCCGTTGGGCGGAAATCTATCTTAAAGCCACTTATTGAACCATTCAAAAGCGTCTTTCTGCATTTCAGCGTCGAATTTATGGGGACCGTCGTAGAATCTGGCTTTGTACTTTTCCGGCGCACCCGCCTTTTTATATACATTACCTAAAATCACATCGGCGTTCTTCATTTCGCCTAATGTGTATAGTTCGTCCTGATTATTGTTGAGGACTAATGTAGGCAGAGGCACTCGCAGTCCAAGAATTTCGGGGAAATCAAGATATTTGGGAAGTAATGGTGTGTAAGTCATCCACGTGTGGTTAACCGACTTATTTAAGATCAGATCTTTCCAGGTTGTCATAAAACCGACGCATACCGCACATTTTATTCTTGGATCCATACCAGCCAGATACACCGTCCGCAAGCCACCTCCCGACAATCCACCGCAGCCGATCCGGTTGGAATCCACATCTTTTCTGTTGCTTAATATATCCAATGCGATCTGATCTTCCGTCAGAAATACGCCCGGCCAGGTGGTTCCGGCAGAGAATAGCGATTTGGACATCACATGCTCGTGTTCGGACGACCACGTGTTGTAAGTTTTGATATTCTCGCTCTTTTCCGGATCCAAATCACTTTTTCCGGTTGTATCTACCCCACCCCAATTTAGTCCCTTCACATCTTCGAAATAAACCCTTCTGCTGCCAAATGCATACGTATCGTGCACGAGCACCACATAGCCTTGCTTCGCAATTTCGTTGGCCCACGCCTTCCCTCCATAGTCAGTTACCTGATGTTCTTTAAGCATTGGATGCACGTCATCCGAGGTCTTGACAATTTTGCGGTAACCAAAATATTTCATTCCTGCATGATCATGAAGCCCCAATATCGCAGGCAGCGGTTTGGCATTACCGGCCGGTTTAAGAAGAACCGCATGCGTAGGCCGCCCATAAGGTAATTGCCAGGATAATTCCTCTATATCGAGCCCATCGTAAGTATATTTTTTATGAACTGTCACCTGCGGAAGTCTTGGCTTTTCGGGAGCCGACACCATTTCTTTCGTCTTCTCCATCGCCTCCTTTTTCCAGGCTGCAAGATTAGTCCATTTGTTATTCCGGAACGAAAGCGGAGGCATTGATGGCAACAGCGATGCTGCCCAGGGACCATATTCACCAATTAGGCTCTTTTCCGATTCCATAGAAGCTGCATTTGTTTGTTTTTGCAATGAATTGGGAGATGTCATGGACAAAACTTGCGCGCCCGGCACAAGGGAAATTGCCGCTGAACCGGCAGTAGTCCTTAAAAACGATCTTCTTGTGATTTCCTGCGGGTTCGGGTTTGTTTTCATAACAATGATTAAACTTTGACAAAAATTTTATGACGATAAAGGAAATACAGGAATAACCACACGAGCACAAATCCCCCCAACGCATTATATACTTCATGCCAGTTCTCAGGCGCGTATTTGTAAATACCTTCGAAAAGTAGTTTCGAGGATGCATTAAAATCGACAAACCTCACCGCCAGATAAATCACCAGCGAATTCATACCGATCACACGGAAAAAGAACGACCATTTCTGGTAACCCTTGACGTCGATAATCCAGTAAAAAACAGCAAGTAAAGTAAAAGCCATCCCGCTGGTGAGCAAGATAAACGAGCTGGACCACAAGTGTTTATTGATTGGAAACACAATGTTCCAGAGAAGACCCGCCACTATCCCGACCAGGCCAAAAAGGAACAACTTTTTGACTTTGCGGCCCGCGTCGACTGGTGCCAAAAGAAAATCGCCTGCGATGGTTCCAAAAATAGTCAGGCATAATGCCGGGAACTGCGTGAGCAGTGCCAGTTCATCATACGATCCTTGTTTCAACTTTCCGGGCATGAAATTACGATCTACCCAACCCACAAGATTGCCTTCAAACGATAGGTCACCTGCTCCAAAACCAGGTACAGGTATCAGCAGCAACGCAAGGTAATAGCCTCCCAGAATCCCTAATGCGGTATAAAGCCGTTGGTTAAACCCATAATGCATATAGAGGATCGCGGATATGAATGTAGCCAACCCTATGCGCCCAAGGACGCTGCCATACCGGATGTGCGCCGGGTCAAAAATGTCCATCGGAGCGTTTTTATCCAGTATACCCAATGCGATCAGAATGAGCATCCGTTTGAAAATCTTATTCCGAATTTCCGATTTCGCTATGCCTTTTGCCAGCGCACCGCTTACACTGAACGTCAGCGAAACTCCTGCCAGGAACAGAAACAAAGGAAATATGAAGTCAAAAAAAGTAAACCCGTGCCACTCAGGATGTTCGAATTGTGCCGCTACCGCATCTATGAAGGGAATGCCGGTTTTCCCTCCGAGGAGAAAAATAAATGCCCCACCGCCCGAGATCATCAGCATATCAAATCCTCGCAATGCGTCGATTGAAGCCAGGCGAGCGGGTTTGTCAGATTTTTTTATTTCCTGAGGTTTGGTGACAGACGGTGCTTCCATAGGTTTTTTGGTTTAGAATTTACATTAGAAGTCGCTGAATCACTGTTTTTTACCTGCTACCAACTCCAAGGTTGCGTTTCCTAATTCCAAAGCTCTTTTTCAAGCAGCAATCCGGACGATGCTTTATCCAGAAAAAATGTGCAATGGGGATGCTCTTGCAAAATACTCGCCGGAAAAAGATTGCTTACATCACTTTCCAGGCTATTCCGCACTGCAATTGCCTTCCGCTCGTCAGGAACCGAACATATAATATGCCGCGATTTCATGATCTGCTTCACCGACATGCTAATTGCCTGCAACGGAACTTCATCCAGCGAAGAAAACCAGCCTTCGCCCATTTGCTGATATCTGCACGGTTCATCGAGATTAACCAACAAATAGGGGTCTTCTGTGTCAAAATCTGCGGGAGGATCGTTAAATGCGAGATGCCCGTTTTCTCCAACTCCGACCAAAGCCAGATCGATCGCATGCGCTTTGATTGTGTTATTCAGAAAATCAATTTCTTTGCCGACATCCCCTTCACCATTTATCAGATAAGCCGCAGCCACGGGGCCAATTTGGGAAAGAAAACGGTCTTTCAGGTATTTGCGGAAGCTTGCCGGATGATTGTCAGACATTCCAATGTATTCGTCCAGATGGAATATGGTGGTCCTTGACCAGTCGATATGCTCCTCACTGACCAGTTGTTGCAGCGTTTCAAACTGGCTCGTACCGGTTGCCAGGATAATGTTTGCAAACCCCTGTTCCTTGATTGTATTCCTGATAATTTCAGCAGCGAAAATACCTGCCCGCTGGCCCAATTCCTCCTTAGTTTCCGAAATAATAACTTTCATTTGTATTACGATTTTACTTCTGTATTGCCTCCTTCCTTCAATGTAATATCAACCGGCTTATTTTTTTTCCAGGATCCGTTTGTGAAATCAGGAATATCGATTGAATTAGATTTATTGGCTACTGACCACTCGCTCAACGGTGAAATAACGCTCCAAGAGGCCGCGTCATAAACGTCCTGATCGAGCGGCAGCCCGTTTCGAAGACAGTCGATCAGGCGCCAGTCCATCAGAAAATCCATTCCGCCGTGGCCTCCCACTTTTTTCGCCAGCTCGCCAACCCGCTTTACAATTTCAGGCTGATATTTTTGTTCCAAAGCTTTAAACTCATTGTCCTTTACCCATTCATGTCCATGAGCCAGTCTGCCGGAAATTTCATTCTCTGGCAATGGATATTTTTGTGCGGCGCCCTTCGTACCGCTGATTAAATGTAGCCGTGAATAGGGTCGTGGCGACGAAACGTCATGCTGCAACATGATTGTTTTTCCTTTGCTCGTCTTAATTGTCGTGGTATTCATATTTCCACGGAACGATTTGCCTGCAAAACGTTTGAAATCAGGATCCTTGACGGCCAGCTCGTTTGCTTTGGCTTGGAGCATGAAATCGTTACTGCTTGTCGAAACGAGGTAATCCATCTTATCGCCGCGATTGATATCAAGAATCTGCGCCACCGGCCCCAGACCGTGAGTTGGGTACAAGTTACCGTTACGCTGGTTTTCCTTCAAACGCCACAGCTCAAAACGTTTATCTTTCTGAAACAGCGAATCGAAAATATCGTGAATATAAGCGCCTTCAACGTGCACGATTTCGCCAAAAAATCCTTGCCGCGCCATATTTAATGTGAGTAGCTCAAAAAAATCATAGCAGCAATTTTCAAGCATCATGCAATGCTTTTTAGTTTTCTCAGAAACTTCAACCATTTTCCAGCATTCGTCCACGGTAGTAGCCGCCGGTATTTCGACCGCGACGTGCTTGCCTTGTTCCATGGCATAGATTGCCATCGGCGCGTGTAAGTTCCACGGCGTGCAAATGTAAATCAGGTCTACGTCATCGCGATCACATAGTTTTTTCCATGAATCCGCAGAGCCGGAATAACTTTCGGGATTGTGCCCAGCCTCCATGAGTTGCTTTTTGGCATTAGTCGCCTTTTCAGGCACGATATCAGCAACGCCTTTAACCTGCACATTAGCCAAATGAACAATTCGCTTGATCGCTCCGCTTCCCCGGTTACCCATACCGATGTAGCCTATACGCACAGTATCAATCTTAGGCGCAGCATAGCCACTCATATTAAAAAGCTGCTTGCTATCTGGCTGATTTGACAGGCCCAAAGATGCGGAAGTTGCATCCCGACCCGCAAGACCAATACTTCCTAATCCTGCTATTTTTAAAAATTCCCGCTTTTTCATTTGGCTTATCTTAGATACAATCCAAAAAATCACTTGTAATCGTACAATTTTACAATGTTTTATAGCGCAATTCCAGGGATCTCAGCTAAATAGTAGCGAGAACGTTATCGAAAATAGAATTTAATTTACCTCCATGTTTGTAACTTGGCGGCATGCCAAAGAGATTTACAACCATTAAGGATATTGCAAAAACGCTCGGAATATCGGTTGCAACGGTATCCCGGGCCATGAGAGATACCTACGATGTGAGTGCTGAAACGAGAAAGATGGTACTTGACATGGCATCGAAAATGAATTACCGCCCGAATTTCAATGCAACGGGGTTGGTTAAAAGCGATACACACAAAATAGCGGTCATTATTCCCTCCATTACCAATTTCTATTTCTCGACTGTTATTACCGGTATTCAGGAATATGCGTTGGAGAAAGGATACCAGGTAATTTTATATCTTACTAATGACTCCGTGCATTGGGAAACCAAGATTGTCCGCGAGCTCTCATTAAGCAGCATTGACGGCGTCCTGGCGTGCATTACTTCCCAAACTGACGATTTTAAGCATTTCGAAGAGCTGATAGAAGCGGATCTTCCGGTCGTTTTCTTTGACCGTGTTGCAGGATCGATCGGGACGTCAACTGTAGTTCAGGACGATTACGCTGGGGCATGCAGTGCTACCGAGCACCTTATTGAGCGTGGCTACACGCGGATCGCGCACATCACGGGACCTATCGGATTAAGTCTTACTAAAAACCGTTTGCAGGGATATTTGGATACGCTTTACAAACACGGGCTTTCACCGTCAGGTATTGTCCATTCCGGTTTCAGCGACGAAGAAGCAAAAAACGACATGGAAAAGCTATTCTCAACTAAAAATGCTCCTGATGCTATCTTTGCAGTCAATGACAGAAAGGGGATCGGAGCTATTTTATGGCTACGGAAAAGAGGCATAAAAGTGGGTGATGAGGTAGGAGTAATCGGTTTCACGAACGACCCAACTTCAAAGATCATATCCCCATCCCTCTCGACCGTTGCAGAACCCGCATATGAGATAGGTCAAAAAAGCTGCGAAGTCCTTATCAAACACATTCAAAAAAATACATTTCCGATACAGGAAATCACGTTGCCAACAGAATTAATCATCCGGGAGTCAACCGCCAGGGGTGGCAAATGATAATAGGAGAGTAGATACGCTCCCTTAAACGCAAAAAAGCCTTACATTTCTGCAAGGCTTTTTTGTATTAAATAATTGTGGCGGCTACCTACTTTACCAGGTTTGATCCAAGTATCATCGGCGGACCTGGGCTTAACTTCTCTGTTCGGGATGGGAAGAGGTGAACACCAGGCCAATAGCCACCAACAAGGTCTTTG
>NZ_JAMOZL010000004.1 GCF_023667495.1 Dyadobacter sp. MSC1_007 | reverse complement strand
GTAGGTTGCATACGCGTTACGCACCCGTACGACGGTGACATTGCTGCCCCCTCGCCTTGCATGTATTAAGCCTGCCGCTAGCGTTCATCCTGAGCCAGGATCAAACTCTCCATTGTAAATTTTGTTTGATGTAACTTCCAAAGAAGCCCATCGTGTACTTCTAAACGAACCTATCTTTTTGCTCTCTTCATCATGTCAAAGAACGTTGCTCTGAATCTTTCAGAACTAGTGGTTTCGCCGTCTGCGCTACCGTTGTTCCCGATTGGGAGTGCAAAAGTGCAGGCTTTATTTTTAACATGCAAACATCTACCGCAAATATTTTATCAACTTTTTTTGCACCAATACATAACCGGCTGATAAACAATAATAACCGTTGCGTAATTTTTTAAAGATTTTTGAAATATTCGATCACATGCATTTTCAAAAGCGCTTCTTGCTTCAAAACATCACCGGGAGGCAGCGCGCGGTCGAGCTTGTAATGCGGCCAGCCATCCTTATCGGTGTATTCAAGACTATAATAGGATGACAGGCTCAGTACCCGGCATATTCCGATGTGCATCAGATCCTGCTTTTGCTCTTTGGTAAACCTCTTTGCACCCTGGCCCAATTCCTGCACACCGATCAGGAACAGGACGCCATTCAGGTCGGTCGGCTTTTTTCCTACCAATTCTTCCAGCTGTTCAAGCAGGTGCTCCCATTGTACATCCAATGGCTGGTCTTCGATATCTGTTCTATTCATAAGTTATGTCGTTCGGTAGCGCGCCGCTATATATATAGTAAAGGTCATACGACCATTCGGATTCCTGACATTTAACCAACAAGTCAGCGCCATTGTTCTGGTATGCGGAATAATAATTGTCAATATTAAGTAATTGGGCGATGCCGGAGATTACAGGGAATGCTTTTAATGCTTTTTTCTAACTTTGGCTTTTGCTATATATGATTGAGTAAATTGGAAAAACATAAAATTTTAAATCAAAACGATTATCTCTCGACTCTGAATGAGCCTCAGCGTGAGGCGGTGGTGCATGGAGAGGGGCCTTTGATGATTATTGCGGGCGCCGGTTCCGGGAAAACGAGGGTGTTGACCTACCGTATCGCGCGCCTGATCGAAAACGGCGTAGACCCGTTCCGCATTCTGTCCCTGACATTCACCAATAAAGCGTCGGGGGAAATGCGGAACCGTATCGAAGGTGCGGTGGGGACTGAGGCGCGTAATATATGGATGGGGACGTTTCACTCGGTTTTCGCAAAAATATTGCGGATCGAGGCGCGGTACCTGGGCTACACAAGCGATTTCTCTATATATGACACGGACGATTCGAAGTCCTTATTAAGGAGTATTATAAAAGAATACAACCTGGACGATAAGGTTTACAAGGCCAATGTGGTATTTAACCGGATCTCGGGCGCTAAAAACCGTCTCATTTCTGCTGATGACTACATTAATAATGCGGTTATCCAGGCTGATGACGACGCGGCCAAAATGAAGGAGATCGGGCGGTTGTATAAAACGTACGTTACCCGCTGCTTCCAGGCCAATGCGATGGACTTTGATGACCTGCTCTTCAATACAAATATACTCTTTCGCGATTTCCCTGATGTATTATATAAATACCAGCACAAGTTCCAGCATGTGATGGTGGATGAGTTTCAGGATACAAACGTTTCGCAGTACCTTATTACGAGGAAGTTATCGGCTGTTCACCGGAATATCGTAGTGGTGGGTGACGATGCGCAGAGTATTTATGCATTTCGTGGGGCGAACATCGAGAATATCCTGAATTTTGAGAAAGACTTCCCTGATGTAAGGGTTATCAAGCTGGAACAGAATTACCGTTCGACGAGCACGATTGTAGAAGCGGCGAATTCGGTGATCGCAAGGAATAAGTCGCAGCTGGAAAAGAAGACTTTCACAGCCAATGAGGAAGGTTCATTAATTGATGTCATCAAAGCGAACTCGGATAACGAGGAAGGAAGGCTGGTAGCAACTGCGATTTTTGAGGAAAAGATGCAGAAAGCGCTCCGGAATGAGAATTTCGCCATTTTGTACCGTACCAATGCCCAATCCCGGTCTTTTGAAGAAGCATTGCGGAAGCTCGGGATCAAATACCGGATCATTGGCGGCCAATCTTTTTATCAACGCAAGGAGATCAAGGATTTGCTCGCCTACCTCCGCTTTACGGTCAATCAGCGCGATGAAGAAGCATTTAAAAGGATTATCAACCTGCCCAAGCGCGGCATTGGGGATACCACTGTTGCAAAAATAGCTGTAACGGCTTCCGAAAATAATGTGGCGATCTGGGATGTGGTGGCCAATATCGGTAAATATGCGACCGGGCGGACCATTGCCCCTATCGAGCAGTTCGGAACGCTGATCAAGAGCTTCAAACTGCTCGTCGAAGAAGGCAAAGATGCTTACGAAATTTCTGCTCACATCGCCAAAGCTTCGGGTATTTTGCGAGAATTGTATGAGGATAAGACAGTAGAAGGCCTTTCCCGCTATGAAAACGTGCAGGAATTGCTCAACGGTATCAAAGAATTTGTCGATAGCGAGGAGAATGAAGATAAAACCCTAAGCGCTTTCCTTCAATCCGTTTCACTTTTGACGAACGCTGATGAGCCGGATGATAATAATGATCATGATCGGGTCACGATGATGACGATTCACTCGGCAAAAGGGCTTGAATTTCGGAATGTGTTTATTGTAGGATTGGAAGAAGACCTTTTCCCGAGCCAGATGATGCTGGAAAGCCGCCAGGACCTGGAAGAAGAACGCAGGTTATTCTATGTTGCGATTACCCGGGCTGAAAAAAAGCTGTCATTTTCATATGCGGAGAGCCGCTATCAATGGGGACGTCTCAAAATGTGCGAACCCAGCCGCTTCCTGCTCGAAGTCGATCCTCGCTTTTTGAATGTCAATAAAATGGTCCAGGGTGCGCTGGAAAGGGATTCTCCTCCTCCGGTTACCTCATTTGCAAGAAATCTCGTGCAGCGTAAACCTGCGGAACCCAGGCCGACTTCTGCCGCAACTTCTCATGTCCCTTCGACGGATTTTGTTCCGAGTGATACATTTGATTTGACGGAAGGCGACAAAGTCGAGCATATGAAGTTCGGTTTTGGCGTGGTGACTAAAATGGATGTGAATGGCACCGACCGGAAGGCAACCGTCAAATTTGACCTCGTTGGTGAAAAGACCTTGCTGCTGAGTTTTGCCAAGCTGCGGATTCTGAAATAAATGGCGGCGAATGGTGCAAATATGCTAATTCCAAGCTTTTTTTGTAATTAATCTTACCCTAAGCTTCACTGATTAAACTGTTAATATATGTTTATTGAAAAAGATATTCAACAAATAAAGGAACGCGGAAGCGAGTTAAGTACTGTCGAAGAGCAGGTTCGTTATTTTGTAAAGGGTTTTCCCTTTCTACAACTTTCCAAGGCAGCAACGGTTGGTGACGGCATTATCCGCTTGACGGATGACCAGATTGCACAGGTAGTAGGTGAGTTTGATAAAAGTGCTTCGGAAGGTGAAATAGCACTTTTGAAGTTTGTTCCGGCATCCGGTGCAGCTACAAGGATGTTCAAATCTCTTTTCAGCTTTTTGCAGGAAGATAAAAAAGACAAATCAGTAGAAGAGTTTTTCGCAAAACTAACTGATTTTGCCTTTTATGATGATTTAAAAGCATCTCTTGCTGCGGACGGACACAGTATTGAATCGTCGGACGAGAAAACCATAGCTGCCTATTTCCTGACGGCAAAAGGTCTCGGTTATGGCGAGTTGCCAAAAGGGCTTTTAAAATTCCATAATTACCCTGACCGCTCACGCACACCCCTAGAGGAACACTTGGTGGAAGGCGCGAAGTATGCTAATGCGGGCAGTAATGTGCAAATTCACTTTACCGTGTCGCCCGAACACCGCGATAAATTTGAAAAACTGGTGGTGGAAGTTGTGCCAACTTACCAGACAGAATATGGCGTGAGATACATTGTCTCGTTTTCAGAGCAAAAAAGTGCCACTGACACAATTGCAGTGAACCTTGATAATACGCCGTTCCGAGAAAAGGACGACTCGCTCCTTTTCCGTCCGGCGGGTCATGGCGCGCTGTTAGAAAACCTAGCGCAGCTCGATGCGGACATTATTTTTATTAAAAACATCGATAATGTAGTTCCCGACCGCATCAAAGAAGACACTATTACTTATAAGAAAGCGCTTGCAGGCATAGTGCTTCAATACCAGAAGAAGATTTTTGGTTATCTGGAAAAACTAGGACAGCCAGACGCAGCATTACTGGGCGAGCTCGATAGCTTTTTCAGAAATGAACTTTGCGTGGTTCCTCCGGCCGGATTTGATTCATGGAATGAGGAAAAGAAAAAAGAATATTTTATTCAAAAACTCGACAGGCCTTTGCGTGCTTGCGGAATGGTGAAAAACCAGGGCGAGCCAGGCGGCGGGCCTTTCTGGGCTGAAAATGCGGATGGTTCATCGTCTTTGCAAATCGTTGAGTCAGCGCAAGTTGACGTCGATAATGCTGATCAGAATGCTATTTTCAAGAACTCGACGCATTTTAACCCGGTTGATCTGGTATGCGCCGTGAAAAACAGAAAAGGTGAGCTGTATGACCTGAAAAAATTCCGTGATCCGATGACAGGGTTCATAACAGGTAAGTCAAAAGACGGGAAGGAATTGAAAGCGCAGGAGCTGCCAGGCTTGTGGAATGGCTCTATGGCCGATTGGAATACGCTATTTGTAGAAGTTCCGCTGATCACTTTCAATCCTGTGAAAACAGTGAATGATCTCTTGCGCGAACAGCATCAATAGTATCGCGCGATACAAGCCCAAATAAAAAACGGTCGGAATTGCTTCCGGCCGTTTTTTATTTCAAAATGACTTGTTGAATCATGGTATCGGCAATACTTTGCTCTCCTTGAAGGTAGACAGGATCACCATTGTCTGGGTGCTTGCTACCTCTTCGATTTCATTGATTTTTTCGAGCATCAGCTTTTGATAGGTGCTGATATCTTTGGAAATAACTCTCAATAAAAAGTCACCAGTTCCTGTAATGTGGTGGCATTCAATTACTTCTGGAATAGCGTGAATCTTTTCAACAAATGATTCTGTTACCGCCTTCCGGTGTCCAACCAGGGAAATCTGAACAAAGGTGCTAACGCCCAATCCAACTTTCTCGGGTTCTAGCTGTGCGTGGTAGCTTTTGATGATTCCGGATTGTTCCAGTTTTTTGACACGTTCCAAAGTCGGGGCAGGAGAAAGCCCTATTTCTTTGGATAATTGAGCATTGGTTATTTTTGCATTCGTTTGTAAAATCTCCAGTACTTTGCGGTCTATCTGGTCTAATTTAATAATGGCCGACATTTCTCTCTGACTAAGGTTTATATGACGTCCTCTTTTCAGGACGGTGCAAAACTAATTAGTTTCCCGAAGAATCTTATAATATTATACTGAAAATTTGTCTAAAAAAAGAATTATAGTAGGCAAAAAATGATTTTAGTGTTGAATTATTAGGTCAATGTTTTTGTAACCACTCACAATCAATGAGGTTACACGGCATAAGTTTCGATTTTTTGCAGAAAATCCTGATAGGTCCGGCTAATGCCTTCTTCCAGGTTAATAGTATGCTTCCAACCCAGCGCATGAAGCTTGCTTACATCCATTAATTTCCGCGGAGTGCCGTCCGGTTTTTCCGTATTCCAGTGGATTTCGCCCTCATAACCCGTCACTTTCTGGATCATTTCGGCAAGGTGTTTGATAGAAACATCTGCTCCGACGCCGACATTCAGAAAGCCGGCCTCATTATATGTCTCCATTAGGAAATAGCATGCATCGGCCAGGTCATCGGCATGCAAAAACTCCCTCAATGGCGATCCTGTGCCCCAAAGCTCTACGAAAGGCTTGTTTTCTTCCTTTGCTTCATGAAATTTTCTGATCATCGCCGGAAGAACATGAGAGTTGTTCAGGTCATAATTATCGTTCGGGCCGTACAGGTTAGTTGGCATTACCGAGATAAAGTTGCAGCCATATTGTGCCCGGTAGGCCTCGCACATTTTAATGCCCGCAATTTTGGCAATCGCATAAGGTTCGTTGGTCGGTTCCAGAAGGCCGGTAAGCAGCGAATCCTCGTGCAGTGGTTGTGGGGCTAGCTTAGGGTAAATGCAGCTCGAACCGAGAAACATCAGCTTTTTAGCACCGGTACGGTAAGCGCTATCGATCACATTGTTCTGAATCAGCAGGTTATCGTTCAGGAACTCTGCACGATAAATATTGTTGGCCATGATACCACCTACCTTGGCTGCGGCAAGAAAAATATATTCAGGACGCTCGGCTTCAAAAAATGCCTTAACATCCGCCTGGTTGCGCAGATCGAGCTCAGAAGACGTTTTAAGTACAAAATTATCGAAGCCTTCTTTTACCAATTTCCTGTATATAGCCGAGCCGACCATTCCCCGGTGTCCGGCAATATAAATTTTAGCGCTTTTTTCCACTGTGTTTTTTTAAATTTGTGCGTTGAAAATCAATATAGAAAAAACCAATTCGTTACAAAAGTAACAATCTTGCTCTTAAGAAAAATCCTATATACATGCGAAGCGTAGTTCTGGTTTGCGGCTTTTTTTCTTTTTGTTTGGCGGTCCCCGTTTGGGCCCAGTCGGGTGAGAAGAGCTCTGATACTCCCGCGTGGTTGCCCAAGGAGCAGGTCAAGAAGGACACAGCAACCCGGTCAAACGACCTGAAATCCTTTGTTTCGGGCTTGGATCCGGTCGTCGGAGCCTCTGCTCCGGGTACAAAAGGGAAATCAACAAACCTATCGACATTGTTCGGAGAGACGATCCCGGACCTTGGTTTGAGGGTTAAAGAATATAAAAGCCAGAAGAAGGACCGGAAAGCCAGAAAGGAAAAAGCCAAATTGGCGAAGATCCAGTATCAGGGAATCCCCATGCAGGCCATGCAGGTAAAATATGGCAGCGGCGACCGCGCAACAGTGGAATCCTTCCATGTTTTGAAAGAATATAAGCCCATTGACCAGTATGCAAGGGCTACGGAAACGCGCTGGTACGACAAAAAAGCCAAAAAATTAAGCTCCGCAGTCATCAAGGAAAAAACGCAGGCATTGCCGCTGCACGGCTCATATAAAAAATACAGCGGCGAAAACCTCATTGAGGAAGGCTATTACTACATGGGTGTGAAAGACGGCCGGTGGGTGAAATATGATACCAAATATAACCTTATCGACAAGGCAGTTTGGAACCGCGGATTCCCTGCGGATTCACGCATAACCTATTATGATTCAGCACATACGCAGATAAAAGAAGTAGTGCCCGTTGCTTTCGGTGAAATAGAAGGGGAATATCTCCAGTTTTATAAGGAAGGTCAATTGGCCGTCGATGGCAAGTATGACTCCGGAAAGAAAGTAGGTCGGTGGGTAGAGTATTACCAGTTTCGCCGTCAGCGCAAAAAAGAGATCCAATACCCTAAAACTGCCTGGGAGGACGACTTCGAACCATTTGTTTTGAGAGAATGGGACGACAAGGGCAAGCTGCTTTACGACTACACGAAAGATCCCCGCGCCTCCGCTGAAGAGGAAGAGACCGAAAATTAAGCCCGGATATATGAAAATTGCCTTGCACATGCTTATTTAGCATGGTCGCACGCCGGCATGACTTCACATATCTATGTATTTATCTCTTCTCGGTTTCGTTAAAAATAAAAGCTGGCTTGCATTTTTGTTGTGTCTTGTGCCCGTTTTAATCTACATATGGGTGTTTAAGTCCATTGCACTGAATGTTAATTACATAGCTTTTGACGACATTTTCATTCTAGGCGTCATCCCTGAATTTGAAAAGGCAACACTCGCCGAGAAATGGAAGCTCCTTACGTCGCTTTTCCCGGAACACCGCCTGGTTTTTTCCCGATCTGTCATACTTATTCTGCATAAATTTTTCGGGACGGTCAATCTGGTGTGGCCGATGATTATTGCCAATATTTGCTGGGCTTTGTGCGCACTGGTTTTTTACCGTGCATTCAAAGTATTAAGGTTGTCAAACTGGTATTTTGTGCCGGTGATGTGGCTTTGGTTTAATATCCAGTCGTTTGAAAATATATTCTGGGGCGTAAGTTCGCTGTGCAATTTCGGGGTAATATTGTTTGCGCTTTGCGCGATGTATTTTGCGGTATATCAGCCGGGAAAAGTCGCCCTTTCGCTGTTTTTCGCCGTCATGGCTACATTCACTTACGGGAATGGACTGCTGGTTTTTCCGGTGATCGGGTTTATATTTTTGTTCGCCGGCCGCCCCAAACAGGTTCTGGTTACAATGGCAGTGACGGTGGTTATCGCGATCATTTATTTTAATGATTTTACCCCCATTACCAAAAGCCTTGATTTCACCAAACCCCGGCAGGTACAGGAAGGATTCTTAGGTTTCTTCGGATTTATCGGTTCCTGGGCAACGCTTGCCGTGTACAGTACTCCGCATTGGAGGCTTTATCTAGCGGTGGCGGCCGGAATGGTGATGATCGCTTTGTTTCTTATTTTATATAGAAGGCAATATTTAGGACTTTGGAATTCTGCCTGGCTGGAAGAGCCTTACGATAATAGAATGGCGCTTTTCGCACTCGCGATCGTGTTGTTTACCGGCATTACTGCGCTTGCGCTTACATATAAGCGCATTCCCACTGATATGTTTGAGGGAATGTTCAAAGGCCGTTACCGCATGTATTCCATTTTATGGTGTATTGCTTTGTATTTCGGGTTTTTATCTGTTTCAAAAGCAAAAACCAGGAAGATCGGCGCACCGATAATCCTGCTCGCCGCTGTGGTGATGAACCTGGTGATATTGCAAAGCAATTTCGCCGAAGCCGTTAACAACAGGAGAGCTGCCATTGCACAGGAATTTAATGCACGTTACAATGCTGATTGGCTAGGACTCAGGATGTTTTCGATGGATCAGCTATATTTTGAATCGATCAGGACCTATTACCATTCCGCCGATCCGCTAGCCGAAAACTGGAATCCGCGCGCAAACGGGACCAACCTGAAATGCGACAGTATGTATGTTCCGGATGAGATTGCGTTGGTCAATAACCAGGTTATGGTGGGTTTTTATAAGGATTCTTTTACATCACAAGGCGATTATTCGGACGGCGCCTATGTCATTCTAAAATCTGCCGACCATGTGTATGCTTCTCCACCCAATCAGCTGGCCGTTCCGTTAAAAACCAGCGTCCGCAGACTGATGTACTTCGCAAAAGGAGTGTATGCGAGTTTTCACGAGGCTAATGTTGAGCCAGGTGTTTACGATATTTATTTGTTGGTGCGCCGGAATGGGGGGAATATCATCTATTGCACTGGCAAAACCTGGGAAGAGAAAGAGTAATCAGAATTTCTCGTGCAGGCCTGTCAGGATTCTTTCTACTTCCTTCCGTACGTCGCTCGTTGGTCGTGTGAAATTATTATTCATGAAGCTGAAAACCAGTACTTTCCCCTTTTTCGTGACCAGGTAGCCACTGAGGTTATATACATTACTGAGACTGCCTGTTTTCGCAAAAATAAATGGCGGGCCTTCCTTGAAAAGATTTTTCAACGTGCCGCTCTTTCCACCCGCAGGCAATATGGTAAATAGCTTCTCCTGCGGGACTTTCTGATAGATTTTTTGCAGCAATGCCACCAATGTTCTCGGCGTAAAAAGGTTATAGCGGCTCAAACCAGAACCATCTTTCCATACCGGCTTATCCGGCAGGTCGGCCAAATGGTGCTCAATGGCGTGTGCAATGGCTTTTTCGGTATTTAATGGTAGCCCATTCGCAGACGCATAGAGCAACATCAGTTGCTCGGCCATCATATTATCACTCACTTGCATCATGCGGGTGTACAGCGAATCCGACGGGATGCTGTTGACTTTTTGCACCTCTATTTCCAGTGGAATATTGATCAGCTTGATCTCCTTTTTTAAAGTATCACTTAATAATTGAACAGTAAGTAAATCACTCATACGAACGGGAACATCCTGTGAAAGCCCTTGTGGTACAACGAGTTTGGGATGATGGAATACATTCTGAGACTCTTCCCGCTCGATTCCGGAAGCTGTACTATCAAATACCATCGCCTTTTGCCAGAACCTGGGATGGACGCTGTATTGCTGCGAAGGCCCGCCCGTAAAACGGACAATATTTCCGTAAACCGGTAGGGCGGTCACCTCGGCCTGATAATAGTCATTGTAGTCGCTCCAAGCCCAGCCGGGACCAAAACGCTTGTTTTCGAAGTGATAGGGTGTATAAAAAATCTGATCTTTCCTGCTTTTCAGAAAATCCAGCACTTTGCTGTGAGGCAAATCGGGGTGTAAAAGAGAAGGGTCACCGGTTCCGCGAATGATCAGCAATTCGCCCCATTCGAGGTATTCGAGGCCTGGAATGGAATCGCCCAGAGCGGAAAGGCCGGCGTAAAAGCTGAAAAGTTTTGTATTGGATGCCGGGATGAAATACTTGTCATCCTGCCAGGAAGCCAGTTTTTTCGGGTCATTGATATTTGAAACCGCAACCCCGGTATGTTGTTGACTGAGGACCGGCGAATTTTTGATTTCCCGGCGGAGGTAATGCGAAACGGAACAACTGGACAATGTTAAAATACTGATGAAGAAGAGCAGCGTGCGCATGGGTAGGGGTTAAATTGAACTCAAAACAAAGGTAATATTTTCATACAATCAACAAAGAAGCAAGGACTTGCCGGTGCCATTTTTCAATAGGTCTTGTTGGTTTACCGATGTCTGCTTTGCCGGATGATCAGCAGGTATTTTCCATGCATTGGAATAATGGAATCCCGCTGAGCATCGAATTTGGGTAGGCAGGACGAATCCCCGAAAACGTAACGGGCGGTGTCGCTTTCAGTGAGCGACAGCCGGTGGTAGCGCTGGAAATTTGCATGGATATCTGCATTTTGATATAAATCGTGACAAATTCCGATCGTCGAGCCGCGTGGGACCATTTGCCTTAAATCTTTCGCGTTCTGTACCACGATGTCAGGCTTGTCGGTGGCAAATTTGGCAGCGGTAAGTCCCCAGCAGAGGAAGCAACCGATACCCAGCAGGAGGATGCTCATTCGTTTGCGCGCGAACATCAGCGCCGCAATTTTTTCGATCATTAAAAACCCAAAGAATAACGCGACGAAAGGCAGTGCTGGCAAAAGATAATGCGGATATTGCTTCACGCTCACCAGCATAGGCGCAATGCCCGAAAATGCTATCAGAAATGCGAACTGGCTTGTTTTTGCCATCGGGGCGCTCAGTGGTGTTTTTAGATTGATGCGGTATGAAGGAATGTAAAGGGCCGCGAGTACAATCAGGTGGGGATAAAGGTTGCGGGCGAGCTCAACTAGAAGCGTGAAGTGTGCTGCCAGGCCGGTACCCGTTTTTTCACGTTTCTGTAACAATGCCTGCACTACCTGTCCATTGAAATAAGTACCCAAAAAATCCCGGGCGGGCTGATAGGCAAGAACTCCTGAAAGAATGGCCGCAAATACGAATAGCATTACAATGGTTGATTTCAGGCTGGTTGAAAATGGGGTTGCCCGATGGAACATTGCGTAAATGATCGAGAACGCGAAGGGATAGAGGCCGACAGGACCCTTGGTCAAAAATGCCAGAAAAATGCAGATACCGCCGATAAATGGCCATAAATATGAGCCATTCGTGATCTTTTTTAGTTTTAAAAAGCAGAGCTGAAAATAGCATGAAAGCAGACAGAACAAGCCCATTGTGCTGTCGAGGAAGTTATTGGGCATGCCGTAGTAGACGATGACCATCCCATACCAGCATAATATCGGTATCCACGCAAATGGACGATATTCAGGGTGTTCGGATAGTAATTTTTTCCATAAGGCGATGATCACAACGAGATAACCGAGAAGGATCAGCAGGTTGTAAACGATTTCCACAGCCGGGGTGTCGCCCATGATCCGGAAAAGGATTGCCTGTAAACCGAATTGCAGCGGCGGATGCCCCGAAAAAAAGCCATTATTGTCGTAGGGAAGCCAAAATGAGTGCGCGAAAAATGGTCGCCAGAATGATCCTATCCCGATGGACATATTCCGGGAAATGGCTGCGTAAGTTACGCCATCCATGAACATCGTATCATCTAACGACCTGGGTAAGAACGTGATGAATATAAAGCTTGCCGTGAATAACCAGGGCAAAACTTTTATATACCGGTTAAGTCCGGTGGCATTCAAACTCATATATGCGGAGTGAAATTTGTTCAAAATAAGGCATTTTATCTTTGGAAGAATTACCTGACGTATGCTCTTTTTTATCAAACGGGCATATCCCAACTTTCTATAACCGCTATTATGGCATTACTTTGTAAACGATTTTTATCACACGACAAACATCATCCCGATGATTGATCTTCAATCTGTCCTGAGGCAATATTGGGGTTACGACGCATTCAGGCCTTTCCAGGAGGATGCTATCAAAACAGTTCTTAACGGTATCGACGCGCTGGTTTTGCTTCCGACCGGCGGGGGGAAGTCCGTCTGCTTTCAAGTGCCTGTAATGGCTTCTGAGGGCATTTGCATTGTGGTTACGCCGCTCATTGCCCTGATGAAAGACCAGGTTGAGCAATTAAAACGAAGAGATATCCCGGCGTCGGCCATTCATTCCGGAATGAGCCGCACAGAAATCGATATAGCGCTTGATAATTGTATCCACGGCAATACGAAATTCCTGTACGTGTCGCCCGAGCGCCTGCGAACGGACATCATGATCGCCCGGGCGAAACAGATGAAAATCTGCCTCCTGGCCATCGATGAGGCGCATTGTATTTCGGCTTGGGGTTATGACTTCCGGCCTTCCTACCTGCTGATCGCCGATTTCAGAAAATTGATGCCACGTGTTCCCGTGATGGCGCTTACAGCCACCGCGACCGAAGAAGTACGCGCTGACATTCTCGATAAGCTGGAAATGCGCAATGCGCGGGTCTTCAAACAATCATTTGCAAGGGCGAATCTCTCTTATTCTGCATTTGCTGAGGAAAGTAAGGACCGCAAGCTACTTCAAGTCCTTAAAAATGTGCCCGGGACGGCAATCGTTTACGTCCGGACGCGCAAAAAAACGAGGGAGCTGGCCGATTGGCTGAGCAGACAAGGCATTTCGGCACTGAGTTATCATGCCGGCTTACCTTTTAAAGACCGCTCCGAAACTCAATCTGCCTGGATCAAAAACAAGGTGCGCGTAGTGGTTGCCACCAATGCATTCGGAATGGGAATCGACAAGCCGGATGTGCGTGCGGTAGTGCATTTTGATTTGCCGGACAACCTCGAAGCATATTACCAGGAGGCCGGACGGGCGGGGCGCGATGAACAGAAAGCTTATGCCGTAGCGATTTTTAACAAGATCGATCTCGAAGAACTGATCGACAGCGTGGAAAGAAAATATCCGCCTGTGGAGTTGTTGCGAAGGGTTTATCAGGCATTGGCCAATTACTACAAAATCGCTGTTGGGGCCGGTGAATTGTCGGGTTTTGACTTTGATATACAAGAATTTACAGGAATTTTTGGGCTGCCGGTAAATGAAACGCACTATGCTTTAAAACTACTTGAAGAGGAAGGTTTTTTACAGCTAAGTGAAAATTTCAACGAGCCATCGAGGATACATTTTCTGGTCGACAACCGGGAATTGTACGATTTCCAAATACGCTATCAGGAATATGATTCGTTTATCAAACTGATCCTGCGGTTATATGGCGGGGAGGTCTTTACGGAGTACGTCCGCATTTCGGAAACCGAACTTGGACAGATCTATTTTGGGACTGAGGCGGAGGTTATAAAGAAATTGAAGTTTCTGGCAGAACGGGAGATCCTGGTGTACGAGCCTAGAAAAGACAAACCCCAGCTGACGTTCCTGACGCCGCGCTACGACGCTTCTTTGTTGCCGATCAATGTTTTTGAAATACAAAAGAAAAAAGACCGCGACCTCAAAAAAGCCCAGGCGGTAGTCCGTTATGCATCACATACGCAGCGTTGCCGTACGTTGCTTTTGCTGGAATATTTCAACGAGTTTGATGCGGAAGAATGCGGGGTATGCGATATCTGTATCAAAAATAAAAAACGGGAATCAATCGGAAGCACAGGCCTTGCCAGCGTATTGATTAACTATTTATCGCAAGAAGGCCCCATAACGCCGGCGGATTTGAGCCGCGTTTTCGAAAATGTGCCGGAAAGCAGTTTCCTGAATGCATTGCAAGAATTAATAAAAGAGGAAGTAATCCGCTACGACGATACCGGAATGCTGGCCTTGACTAACAAAACTCAACATTGAAAACTTCACTTATTATCGGCACCTTGGCTGCCTTTTTGTTCATTTCGAACGCATTTGCTCAACAAATTCCCGGCCTTCAGTTCAGCAATTACGGTGGCATATACCGGGCGACTTATAATCCCTCGGTCCTGGGCGGGCCGAGGCATAAATGGCAGATCAACGTCCTGACCATGGGCGGAAGTATCAAATACAGGTATTTCCGGTTTATCGGAGAAAATTCATTCTTGTATCCATTGCTCGCCGCGCATTCCACCAAAGAACTTTACGGACGTTCCCGCACAATGGGTTCGCTGACGTACAAAGACCCGATCTTTCTGACCAGCGAAATCAGGTGGCCGTCGGTAATGTTTGCGGTAGGCAAATACCAGGGCATCGCATTCCAGTTGCGCACACGCGGATTTGTGCAAGGCAACAATATTCCTGAACCGATCCAGAATTTATATAAAAAACGGCTTGATACCGGCAGCAATCCTGTCGTAAGGGACCAGGAATGGGGCAATTTCAATTTGGTACAGCAAAGCTTTTCGGATTTCAGCTTTTCATATGGTGCCCAGATCTTAGACATCGAAGGCCACAAGTTGAGGGTAGGAGCTACTGTTAAGCGGATTTTCGGTGCCAGGGTCGCCTATCTGACCGGTTCGGCTGACCGCTTCAGCGTTTTGCCAGTAAATGGAGAGCCGGACATCAGCCAACTATCGATTGATCAGCTGTCATATGAGGCCGGTTATAGTACGCCGAACCGGAAAATGGGGATTGGAAACCTGTTCGATAAGGACAAGTATGGATCGGGTTGGGGTTATGACCTTGGATTTTCCTACGAGGTAGGGTCGGTTTGGAAGGCGCGTAAGGAAGTGTATAATGATAGCCCTGATTACCTGGTGCGGCTTGCCGCCTCGGTTACCGACGTTGGTTCGATCAAATACCGGACAGTAGATTCAAAAATGGTTCGAGGAGCGCAAAATGACATGGTTATCGGACAAAAAGAGCTTGAAACGGTCAGTGACCGTGGCCCAGAAGGTTTTATGAGCCTGTTCCCGGGTGATAGCACCGCTGCATTTAGTAAGACTGTCAAATTACCGCAAGCATTGCATTTGGAAGCGGATATTCAGGTGATCAATGGATTTTTCCTGAATTTATCCCAAACCAAGCGTCTTAAAAGCGGGAGCGGCGACCCATTAGATATCTACCAGCCGAGTATTTTTATGATCACGCCGCGTTTTGAAGACGAAGAATCCGGCCTTTCATTTCCTATTTCATTTATCAAAGGAAATAATCGCCCTTCCATCGGGATAGCGGGGCATTTTGGGCCTGTATTCCTTGGGTTCAGTAATGTAAACGGACTGATGAAAAGTGGTGGCGCACGTGGAAGCATGATGTACATTGGTTTCACGGCCTGGAAATCATATCGAAAAAAAGACAAAGACTGACATGAAAAAAACGTCTGCCCTGATCCTTTTAGCAGTTTTCCTCCCTTTGGCGCTGCTCGGGCAGCACGACCATTCTGCACATAAGATTGTTACCGACAGTGTGCCTCCGCAGCCTCTTTTAATGCAGGCCTTGCGTTTGCAGGAGGCGTTGTCCTTTTCAGGAAATACATTATCCCCACCCGATGCCCAGCGACTTAAAAAGCTGGCGGACAGTCCGTTTAGCTCAGGTACAGTTAAGGCTGTTCAGGAAATTCTCGATCCATATTGTCTGAATTTTGTTCATATTAATCCCGAAGGAAGGGTAAAAGTGGATCGTGGCCCGGCAGGTGCGGTATTAGTGCAGGGTGGCTGGACGAGTTTTTTGGTCAAAATCCACAATAAAGCGGGCATTACCGCAAAGCTGGTGGCAGAAAGTCCCAATGCCGCCAAACCTTACCATTCCCCGTCTTTTGAGTCGAAAGTAAAAAAGGAACACGAGCTGAGTCAGGGACAAGTTGCTAACCGGTTTTTGGATATTCAGATCTATGGAAACCGACCTTTGCAGCCCAATTTATCCGGTTTAAAGCTTGAATATGCCGTCGTGCAGATTTACAGCAAGGATGCCGGACAGCGTGAGGCCGAAATCGCTTATAATGTTGGACAAGGCTCGCAGGACATCGGTTTTCGGAATTCTACCCATATTCTTTTTGATATAAAGCCTGCGGTGAAAGTGAAATTCCAGGTGAAGGACGACGATGGTTCGCCTGCAATGGCGTCGTTCCTGATTACGGACGGGCAGGAGCATGCGGCGGGAAAATTCAAGGGGATTTACCCACTGCCGTCGAGGCGAGTGGCTGCATTTGACACTTATCCCGATTTCTTTTTTCAACCACAGGTATACCGACAAAGCGGCGAGCATGTGATGCTGCCTGCGGGAAAATTCAAAGTTACTTTTACACGTGGCCCGGAATATATCCCTCAGACGAAAGAAATCACGGTTCCAGCCGGGAAAGATTCTGTGGAAGTCGCATTCCAGCTAAAACGGTGGATCCGGCTTTCGCAGCTGGGCTGGTACAGTGCTGATCACCACATTCACGCGGCCGGTTGCAGCCATTACGACAGTCCTACCGAAGGAGTCGATCCCAAAGATATGTTCCGTCAGGCACTTGGCGAGGACCTTAATATGGCCGCAAATCTGGCCTGGGGGCCGAGTTGGTATCATCAAAAGACATTCTTCACCGGAAAAGACCATCCATTATCAGGCAAGAAGAATATTATGCGAAATGACGTAGAAGTCTCCGGGTTTCCTTCATCCCATGCAGGGCATATTGTGCTTTTACGCATTAAGGAGGACGATTATCCCGGTACAAAGCTGATTGAAGAGTGGCCAAGCTGGACCGCGCCCATACTTGCATGGGCGAAATCGCAGGGCGGGTTGGTGGGCTATGCGCATTCGGGCTGGGGCCTCCAACCGACGCAGTTGACCTACAAACTTCCTAATTATGTTTTACCCAAAATGGACGCCATTGGAGCTAACGAATATATCGTGACGGTTACCGAAAATCTGGTTGATTTTTTCAGTGCGGGAGATACGCCAGCGCCCTGGGAGCTTAATATGTATTATCACACGCTCAATTGTGGCTTCAAAGTGAGGTTGAGTGGTGAAACGGATTTTCCTTGCATTACGGATGCGCGGGTAGGGCAGGCGAGGAGCTATTTCAAGCCGGCTAATGGGGTGATGGACTATGATGGTTACATTGAGGCACTTAGAAACGGAAGAAGCTATGTTTCGGATGGTAAATCGCATATTATGGATTTTACCGTTGGAGGTCGCGAAGCGGGAACCGGTAATAGTGAATTGGCATTGAAAAGCCCTCAAATAGTGGCTGTTACGGCTATAATAGCGGCTTACCTTCCAGCCGAACAGGATAGCATCGGGGAGAAAATTGCGGCTAAGCCTATTGATATAACACCTTTCTGGGATATTGAGCGGTCACGAATGGGTTCCTCACGCAAGGTCGGCGTTGAGTTGGTTGTAAATGGAGTGCCGGTCGATACCGTAGAAATTGTCGCGGATGGGTCTGTACAGGATGTGAAGTTTAACCATAAACTGACCAAATCTGGCTGGGTAGCCATGCGTATTTACCCTAGCTCGCATTCAAATCCCGTGTTTGTAAAAGTCGATGACAAACCTGTTCTCGAAAAAGAAAGCGCTGAATGGTGCCTGGCGGCTCTCGAACAATGCTGGAAAATGAAGGAGCCTAATATCAGGCAAGGCGAAAAAGCCGCTGCTGCGGAGGCCTATGAAAAGGCGCGTGGCGTGTACAAAAAGATTATTGAAATGGCACCGGCAAAATAGCAGGGAATGGCTTACAGTTCTGGACTCCTTTTCCTGAAAAGCCCACCTATTCTGCTAAACATCCTTTTTTCGAACTCCCAAAAGAATGCGAATTTACCCCAAATCCAGCCCCAAATCAGCAATATAACCTGATATAACGGCAGGATGATGAGGATGTTAACTCCCCAGCGAAGCCAGCCGGGCGATTGGGCGTCAAGGCCGATCAGGTCGAATAACCAGCGTTTTACGTAGAGGACTGAAAAACCGGTACAGGCGAAAACGACGAGAATGATGAGGACGTCCCATCCATTTCTGACGTTCCAGCGCTGTTTCAGTTTTTCAATCATGCTGCATTATTCGTAAAAAAAGTCAAGATGTTCCGGTTTTATAACCTCTTTGTCCAAAGTTAAAAACTCTTCCCAAAAAGGATCGTTAGGTAAGCCGGCCCGGCAAATGATAGGTTCTTTCTTCACAGGATGCTCAAAATATAACCTGCGGGCGTGAAGGTTTATGCTTCCATCGACATTTCCTTTGGGATAACCATATTTTACATCCCCACGGATCGGGCAATTCATTGATGCCAGCTGTACACGGATCTGGTGCGGGCGGCCCGTCACGGGCATTACTTCAAGCAAATGAAACTTGTTCACTTCCCCTAACCAGCGGTACGACAATTCAGCCCGCTGCCGACCTGGTGCTTCTTCGTCATAGGCCGTGGTGACGTTACGGGCCTCATTTTTGGAAAGCCAATGCACCAGTTTTCCCTTGCTTAGAGGTGGTTTGTTTTTAACAACAGCCCAATAGGTCTTCTGCACGTCGCGCTTGCGGAATATTTCGTTCATACGTTCCAGCGCCTTGGACGTGCGCGCGAATACGACGAGACCGCTTACAGGCCTGTCGAGGCGGTGAACGGTGCCCAAAAACACTGCCCCCGGCTTGTCATATGCCTCTTTGATGTAGTCTTTCACCATGTCGAGCAGGCATGTGTCGCCCGTTACGTCGCCCTGGACTAATATGCCCGGTTCCTTATTGACGATGATCAGGTGGTTATCTTCATATACTACCCGGAAAGGTCGCTTTGCCATATTATTAATTTAATACTTTTTAAAAGGTCAGTATGATTCCTTTTCGTTCGGGAATGATTTGCCTTTGACATCTTTAATATAATTACCTATTGCTTCGGTCATAACGTCATTCAAATCGGCGTACTGACGCAGGAAGCGAGGCTTGAACTCTTTATTAATCCCCAGCAGGTCGTGCAGCACGAGTATCTGCCCATCTGCATGTGGTCCGGCGCCTATTCCTACTGTTGGGATCTGAATGCTTTCAGAGACCTGCTTGGTCAGCGTCGCCGGGATTTTTTCCAGTACAACCGAAAAGCACCCTACTTCTTCAAGCATCTTGGCGTCTTCCAATAGTTTTTGGGCTTCGGCCTCATGCTTCGCCCTTACCGTATAAGTACCAAATTTATAGATCGATTGCGGTGTCAGGCCCAAATGGCCCATTACCGGCACTCCCGCACTCAATATTCTGGTGATTGAATCCTTGATTTCCAGGCCACCTTCCAGTTTCACAGCGTGCGCACCAGATTCTTTCATAATGCGGATCGCGGAATTCAACGCCTCCCGTGAATTTCCCTGGTACGAACCGAAAGGAAGATCAACCACAACCAATGCTCTTTTTACAGCTCTGACGACCGATGCCGCGTGGTAGATCATCTGATCGATCGTAATCGGCAATGTGGTTTCATGTCCCGCCATTACATTGGAGGCCGAGTCGCCCACCAGGATCAGCTCTACGCCGGCAGCATCCACAATGCCCGCCATCGAGTAATCGTAGGCAGTCAAACAGGATATTTTCTCTCCACGCGTCTTCATTTCCTGAATTACATGGGTGGTTATGCGTTTGATATCAGGGGTATGTACAGACATGGTATTTGCAGTATGGTAATCAAAAATCGAATATTGGTCAAACCCCGGATCACCGATTGATCAGCCAGTTCTCGGGATTGAGGCGCGATGTATTTTTCCAGATCTGGAATTGCAGTTCCGATGTACCGTCGCTATCGGTTGCAACGCGTCCGATATTTTCGCGGGCTTTTACTTTTTGTCCGGCACGAACAGTAACACCGTTCATTTTAGCATAAATAGTCATATAGTTACCGTGCTGAATGGCCACCACGTTCCCCATTCCAGGCATTTCAGTGACATCCAATACGACTCCGTCATACACCGATCTCACCGGTTCTCCCGCGGTGGTCTGAATATCGATACCCAGGTTATCAACCATTACGCCTTTCAATACTGCATGCGGGCGCTGACCGAAATGGCCCGATACAAAGCCCTTAACCGGCCATGGAAGGCGATTTTGCGACGCAGTAAATGATGACGCAAGCGTCGTTTCTTCCTCGCTCATTCCACTCGAAACAACCGGTTCTTCCTCCTTAGGTTCTTCTACAATTGCCGCTTCGCCTTTCTTTTCGCGCTCAGCATTCTCGCGTGCAATCCGCTCGCGCTCAGCTTTGCGGCGGGCCTCTCTTTCTTCCCGTTCCTTACGCTCCCGTTCAAGACGTTCGCGGCGTTCGCGCTCTGCAATGCGGCGGATATTGGCTTCGAGTAAGTCGGTCGCGCGCTTGTTTTCAGCTATTTGTTTACGCAGCTCTATTTCCTTTTGAGAAAGTTCCTGGATCACCTCGTTTTGTTTCACTTTGAGGCCTTCCAGTTTCGTACTTTCGGTAACACGCGTATCGAGCACCGTTTTTTGCTGGTTCTTTTTGGATGTAATGCGTCGGCGTTCAGCCATTACCTGTTGTTGTAGCGCATCGATTTCCTTGGCCCGGCCCTGCCTTGCTTCGGTATATTGTTTCAGATATTTATAACGGAGTACAAACTGGTTAAAAGTCCCTGCTGAAAACAGAAAAACCAGCTGGTTGAAATAGGCATTGCGTTTCGAGGCCTCGTAGATCATGTGGCCATATTCCTCTTTGAGCTTGGCCAAACTGCTGTCGAGGGTCTGCCGTTTCTTTTCGAGGACTTTTAATTCACGGTCAAGAAGTTCCAGATCGTCAGAAAGCAGGTCAATTTGTCTTTTATAAGTATTGATCTGCTGATTAAGGGCTTTGAGCTGCCCCAGGTTGACATTCTTCTGGGATGAAGTCTGCTTTAAAATGCTTTGGATTTCCCTGATTTTACTTTGGTTCTCACTTTTCTCGCGTTCGAGTTGCTCGCGCGTTTTTTGTGCGAACACGCTTGTACATGCGAAGAGCATAAACGTGAGTACTAACAATAAACTACGGCTACCAGGGGTATGAAAGGGCATAATATTAATTCTCTTGCGGCCAAAATACATATCGCGGCCGGCAAAGTTAAGCAGACTTTCTGTATTTTACCTTTTACGCTTGTAGCCCGAAGGAACATTAAACGGAAAACCAGGGCTTTGGGTCGTCAGTTCCACCTTGCTGTGTTTGAGACGCATCGTGGTTTGGTTCACTTGCTGGTCCTTGTCCGATTTTACGTTCAGATTGATCATGCTTGTAAAAGGAAATAAAAAGCTGCTTACCTCCCGGAAATCTTCGTAATCCAGCGTAAATGTGTTTTGTGTCGGGACTTCCGTCGCTCTCAGGCGGGACAATTTCAGCGTAGCTTCGGCAATAAAATTGTCTACTTCCAGTCTGTCCACCGCTTGTTTGACCACGTAAAAGTCATTTTCCTTTACAAAAGTACCTTCCGGTTGCAATGGAAACGGCATATTGCCGACGATCACTGCTTGTAAGAGGTCAAAATTGAGCTCGAAATTGTATTGTTTACTCAGTTGTTCGTAGTTGAAAACGAAGTAATCCCGGTGGATTTTATCCATGAAAACAATGGAATCCCTCGTAATGAGCCCGCGCGCCACTTCCAGTCCAACTCCGGTCATCGACAGCCATATGATGCTATCCTTTTTCATGCGGATATTCACATTGGTATTGTCGAAGTCATCCTTTTTGCTTTTAAACGAAAACTTTGACTTGGCTGTAAGATAACTGAAATCGACCTGATTGACTTTTAAAGACGCCATTTCGTCGACAGCATCTTCGGTAACAGAATCTTTGGATGCGGGGGCCGTAACGATCAGCGTGGTGTCGGATGCCGGATTTTTGGAAATGCTTTTCGAGGATCGTTGCTTGTGACAAGCTGTAAACCATAATATGCTCATGGTTAGCAGCCCGACCGTTATTTTATTGTTCATGTAATGCACCTGTTGCTATTTTTTTGTCCAGAAGTTCGGTGGTTTCTCCCATTCGTTTTGCCTTCTTCCACTGCGCCACCGCATTGTCCCGTTCTCCTAGTTTGAACAGGACATCTCCATAATGCTCAACAATTGTGCCACTTACGCTATTGCTGTCCAGCATAGCCTTTTCGAGGAATTCTTTTGCCTTTTTGTAATCCTTGCGTATATAAAGTACCCAGGCGTACGTGTCCAGGTAAGTAGGGTTATTCTGATGTTGCTGGACCAGCTTTTCGGACATTTTGAGCGCCAGGTCCAGTTTTTCTTTTCTCAGGGATAAAAAATAGCTGTAATTGTTCAGAACGTGGTCGTTATCGGGATTGGCTTTGAGTGCCAGCTCGTACGCAGCATCCGATTTTTCGTGTTCACCAATTCCATTATAAGCGTCACCAAGCTGTGCGTGGATAACGGGTACCATCTGAGGCTGTTCACCGATCAGTTTCAAGCTCTCTTCCAGAGACGAAATAGCTTCCTTGAAATTTTTCTTCATCAAATGGGCTGTCCCGTTCGAATACCAGAACAGGCCCTGGTTGGGAAACAGCTCCAATGCTTTTTCGGAATGTACCAGCATGCTATCCACCTGGTTAAGGTCGCCATCGAGCTGTAAAATCGCTCCCCAGACCTGAAAAACGGCAGGGTCCATTGAAGCGGCTTTCAGGTACATGTCCCGCGCTTCGGCTTTTTTTCCCTGGCGCATTAGTAGGTCGCCGTAAATCACGTTTGCCTTGGATTCGTTCGGATGTGTTTCTACAAGCTGTTTGGCCAATGCTACGGCTTCATTTAGCTCGGTTTCAGTTTTGAGCATGGTCAGGTAACCTGTCAAAACCCTTATTTTGGGGTCTGCATCCAGATTAGGGTTCGCAAAAACAAGTTTAAGCTCCTGGTTGCACTTCTGCACGTCGCCATTACGGCGGTAAATATCGGCCAGCAGCACATGCGCTTGCGCTTCATCCGGATTGATTTTTAGCGCTTCTTCCAGTGGCACAACCGCTTCTACAATTCTGTCATAGGCAATCAGCATTTCAGCCAGCTCGACGCGGTAGCCAACTTCGGCCGGTTCGGCGGCGATCAGTTTTTTGGCTTCAGCCAGCGCTTTATCGAGGTTATTTTGGCGGAGATATAACTGCTGCTTCTGATGCGTGATCTCTTCGGTAACGCCCATTGATTTTTCCAGTGTATTGTAGGTTTCAATGGCCTTATCAAATTGATCATTAAATACATAGACAGCTGCGAGCTCTATCCCATATTCTATATTTTCAGGATTTTTAGCAACAAGCGACTCGTAAATCTGCGCGGCTTCGGGATATTTGCGACGCTTGGCATACAGTTCTGCAAGCTGCTGGGCGTAAAAAATATTCTCCTTGTCGAGATCGTAAGCTTTTTTGGAAGATGTAATGGCGTCGTCGAACTTTTCGAGCTTGATCAGCGCGCTGGCGATCAGGTAATGTGCGGCAGCATTTTGCGGATTAAACTGGACCATTTTCTCAAAAATAGGGAGAGCACGGTCGGGTTCGTCCTTCATCATGAATTTCATCCCCTCCGCCGTCACCGATTCTTCTTCAAGCCGGATACCGGTTTCCTCGCTTTTCTCGGGCTGTTTTTCACGATCTTTCCGGCGCTGTGCATCTACCGGTACGGCCAGCGTAAAGGTCAGAACCAGGCAGATAAGAACGGTCAGTTTTAGATATACGGTCCTCATATATAATCTTACGCCATCAGATCGCGGGACATGACCGGCTATTTCAGTGTAAATAACAAAGTTACCAATTTTGTCAGTAAGGTGCTTCCAAACACCAGGCAAATAAGATTACTAACGTGGAAATCTACGTTATCTTGTCTCCAAACAGCCCTTAACGAACAGAATATACGGATTTTCCGAATCCGGGAATACCTGTCGGGGTTAAAACTTCCGCACGTATGTCGACAGTCGTAGCCGCGTCCGAATTGTGATATTTGAAACGCACTTTTCCGTTGCTGTCAGTTTGTAACAAAGGTGCCCAAAAAATCGTAGAGCGGTAATCCGGAAGAGTGCTTGGTGGCGCGGTAACAGGGTAGGCGGGTGCGTAAAATTCTTTTGGAACGGCAAAACCGACGATCTTCGAAACCAGTACGCCAGGCACGATGTCCTGCGAGTAATCGTAATTGTCATTGCCGCGTTTGGTAAGTACAGATATCACCCCATTGCCGCCACGACTGCCATATATTGCTGCTGACGCACCTTTCAGCACATCGATTGACTCTACATCATACACGTTCAGCGAGGTGATCAGGCCCTTATCGACCGGCATACCGTCGAGCACAAAAAGCGGCTCGCCGCGGTTGCCCCTGATGGACACACTTGCATTCATCCCCGAACCCATTACCGACAACCCGGCAACCCTCCCGGCGAGCATATCAAGCACACTCGTGTAGCCCGAAGCCATTTGTTGGGTCACTTTAAGTGTAGCATCGGCCGAGTTATAGAGTTTGCGGGCGTCGCGGGGCACTTCCTTTTTGGCTTTAATCGTTACTTCCTGCAACAGGCGCTCCCTGTTTGCCCTTATTTTCCGGGCAATCTCCTGATCTTCTGCCGCACGACGCAGAAAATCGGCAAGTTGTTTTGCGTCAACGGTTACAGGTTTAAATGGAACCTTCACGACGGTGGCGCGAGGCGCTTCGAAGGGTTTTAAAATAAATGACAAGTTTTGATTGCCTTTTTTATTCATCCCTTGCAGGCGTATTTTCAGGGAATCTTCAAAAACGAGGTTATAAATCGTAAAATGGCCTTCATTGTCTGTTTCCGATGTCATGAATGTGCTCAGGCTATCGTTGCTCAGATAGAGCGACAATGCCGTCTTTTCCGTTAATTTTTTATTGTTCCTTTTCACATCACCTTCCATTGTCACGCCTTGCTCGATGTAACGTTTGGGTGCCTGAATAGAATCCTGCAACACATCGTTCCACTTGAACCGCGTCCAACCCTGGGTCATCATCAGGTAATCCATATGGATTTTACGTTGCGCAATTGCCGGATCGAAATAGTAGGAAGGTTTTTCTATAAATCCTTTTAAATCAGACGATAATAGCAAATAGGAAACAATGTTCTGATCGTGTGGCGCTTGCAGGATCTGACCTGCGTCGGTAACAGAAACAGATAGATTAGCCTGTACCGGCTTCCCGGTCGAATCAGTAACAGTTACTTCTACTTCTGAGAGTTCACGCGGTTTGTATGAGGATTTGGTGGCCGCTACATTCACACGCAGACTTCTGGAATGGTCGATGAATACGAGTCTTTCACACACCGGCTTGCCTTTATCATCGAATAGCGTCAAATGCGTAATCCCATCAGGTAATTCAGCCGTTGGCAGCTGCATCATGAGCCCTCTGTTCCCTATTTTTCCTTTTGCAACAAATGCAACAATGCCACGCGAATGACCTACAACATGCACTGGTATTTCAGTTTGCCCGGGAATTTTAGCATAAGCCAGTACTCTCGTTTTGAATGGGTTAGATAAATTATCGACTAGCATTGTAAACCCGTTCTCCTGAATGGCGGGAAAGTTAACACGGGTTATCTTACCGTCTTTTTCTTTTACAAATGCCTCATAGCTTTCTCCATCTTTGGGCAGGAACTGAAACCGGCCCATCCCCAGGTGTTCACTGTTGAAAGAAGCAACAGTATCTTTATTCGACGCGAGGACAAACCCGCTGATATCCTCGCCAAGCCCTGATGAATTAATGCCCTTAAAAGCGATACGTGTGCTGATCCCGGCAACCAGTTGCCCTCCTTCCGGGAAAAATTGAAGATCAATGGGTCCGGATGCTTGCGGGGCCGCGCCAGTGTCCTGCCGGTCAAAGACATATATATTCTTTTGAAAGAAGAATGCGTCGTCAAAATTGCGCATCCAATTGGTATAAGCACGAATGGTGTAGGCGCCAGGGGCAATGGAATCGGCGAGGACGATTTCTCCGCGACCGGTGCCGCCGTCCATCCGAACCCTTTTCAGTCCGGCATTTTTCCCCGAACGCTGGTCAATGAGGTCGACATAAAGCAAATTGCTGGCGCTGTCTGCCAGGTGAAGGGAGCTTTCGGTCAGGTAAGCTTTAAACCAGAGTGTATCATTGGTAACATAGTAGGGCTTGTCGAGATGGAGATACGCTTTTTCTGATGGCAGGACCTGGCGGTAACGCAACAATTTGTTGCTGATGAACTGTGTAAAATCCTCTTCCGACCAATGAAATGCAGCTGAGATAAGAACGAGAATAGGGAATGCGCAATAGTTGATGAAGTATTTCTTGATCATATGTTGAGAAGTTTAATTATATATGCAATTTAATTAAAACAGAATCATATGCACGATTGTTTAACGGTTTAACTTGCTCACGATAAGGTAAGCAGGGTAACTGATGACCATGAAAAGCAATGCGAACTTACTGCTCGGCAGGTCCTGAATAATGGCTCCAATCAGGAACGCGACTGATAAAATCAGCATTAAAATGGGCAAAAACGGATAAGCGGGCACTTTCCATGGACGAGGCAAAAGTGGTTCTTTACGGCGGAGGGCCAGTAACGAAGCGAAACCGGAGGTGTAACCCAACACAAAAAAGAATGTGGCGATGTCGGAGAGCTTTTCGCAGGCGTCCTTCCCGATGAGGATCAACGTGATGGCTACACCGGATGTGATCAGCATGGCTACGGCTGGCGTCCCTCCCTTGTTCACGGTCACGCCCGCTGGAAGGAACAAACCGTCGCGACTCATCGAATAGAGCACCCGTGGATTGAACAACAGCTGCGCATTGACGATGCCCAGGATCGAGATCATTAGAAATAATGTGACAATTTTGCCCGATCCATCCCCAAATATCAGTCGTATCGCATCAGCCGCCGCCAGTTTAGAGTGGGAAAGCTGATCCATAGGCAGCACATGCAGGATAGCGAGATTGCATAGCAAATAGATAGCGATAATGACCAAAACACCCCCAATCATCGATTTGGGAAGGTTTTTTGACGGATCCCGATCTTCCTCAGAAAAATAAGCGGCGGTATGCCAGCCGTCATAGGTGTAAAAAATAGCTTGCAGGGAAAATATGACCGGCGCGATCCAGGAACCAGTCTCAACGATCCTGCTGGTAGTTTGCATCGCTTGCTCGGCGGTCACTTCATCTCCATATATATAACACAATGCGACGAATGCAAAAAGGCCGATCCCTTTGAGCAGGCTCATAATATTTTGAAAACTACTGGCCAAAGCGAGGCCGATCCAATGGATAACGGTCAAAATAAGCAGGATTGCCGCTGCGACGTAAGGTTCGTATCCGGTTAGCTGGGGAATGAGTAAGGCAAGATATTCACTCATTGTATATACGCCGAAGCCAAGGGCCGAACACGTGCCGAGCCAGCTGTTGATACCTACCACAAATCCGGCGTAATTGCCGAACGCGCGTTGCGCATATACGTACCAGGCACCCGCCCGCGGCACCGATGTACCCAATTCAATCGTGCATAATGTTCCCAGGAAGGCATAAAGGCTCACGGCAACCCACAATAGCATAATCAGCGACGGGTCGCCAAGTTGCGCTGCAATGGGGCCGGGCTTCCGGAGAATGCCAGTGCCGATCGTTCCGCCCACCGTGACGGCGATGCCGAAGCCGACGCCCAGGATCTTGAAAAGTTCATTTCGGGTAGAGGGTTGCTGCATCGACGGAGTGAAAAAGTTGCTTTTCGAAAATAGGAAACTTTTTCTGAATGTAACCCCTATATTCGTCATGAAATACAACCGGCACCTTCAAACGGCTTACAACGACCATGTTTAAGGCTAAAAACCTTTGGATCATTCACTTGGTGGGCTGGGCATTGTTCATCAGTCTGCCATTGACGATTGTTTCCAGGGAGCCTAGTGTTGATTTTCAGATAGCGCTGCTCACGTCATGGTCCTTCTGGCTGTTTTTGCTGATTTATTGCGCTCTATTCTATTTCAATTTGCTGATTTGGATCCCAAAGTTGTTCCTGAAACAGCGATATGTTTGGTATGCGACGATTTTCATCGGGCTTTTTGCGGTGACTTACGTTTCGCAGCCGTTTGAAAAGCTGTTGTTCAGAAAATTTCATCAGGGACAGCAAATGCAGCCGGATGAAATGAAGCCGGGACAGGCACGCGGTCAGGTAGGGGAGTTCCGGGACATGCGGCCGCGCCCACCTCGTGCGGCAATGCGTCCAAGGGCTGTGGATTTTGTAAGCCTGATCCTGTTCATTCTTGTATGGATTGTGGCAATGGCCGTACGGATTTCGGAACAATGGCGGCTTTCGGAGCGGCGGGCGATTCTGTCAGAGGCGGAAAAGGCACAGGCAGAGCTTTCATTTTTCAAGGCCCAGATTAACCCGCATTTTCTTTTTAATACCCTGAACAACATTTACGCACTGGCCGTCAGCAGCAGTCAGCACACCGCCCCGAGTATTTTGAAGCTGTCGCAGATGATGCGGTACATTACAGAAGAGGCAATAGACGATTATGTCCCGCTGGAAGACGAGTTGGCCTGTCTTGAAAATTATATCGAACTACAAAAATTAAGACTGAATGCGAAAACGACCCTCGAATATAATGTCGCGGGTTTTCCGGGAAATATGCGGATCACACCGTTGATCCTGATGACTTTCGTGGAGAATGCATTCAAATATGGAGTCAGTAATCACCGGGAATCTGTCATTTGTGTTAAGGTTGATGTTTTGGTCAATGAAATTGTATTCTTTTGCCAGAATCGCATTATCGAGTTGAGAAAAGAAGTCGAAAGCACTGGGATAGGGATGAGCAATACTCGAAAGCGCCTTGATTTCCTCTATGCCGGACAATACGATTTAAATATCGGGAACGATGGTGAATTCTTTACAGTCCATTTAAAGCTGGCAGGCCGATGAAATGCGTTGCTATTGACGATGAACCGCTCGCGTTGGGAATATTAGAAAGATATATCGCTGCGTTTCCGGCGCTGGAACTCCTTGCAACTTTTGACGACGCTGTGGAAGGGGTCCGTTTTCTGCAATCCAATCCGGTAGACCTGCTTTTCATCGACATCGATATGCCTGACCTGTCGGGGCTGGATCTTGTTTCTCGCCTCGACAAGAAGCCGATGGTCATTTTTACAACTGCCCATAAGAAATACGCCTACGAAGGTTTCGAACTGGAAGCTGTGGATTATCTCTTAAAACCAATTACCACGGAGCGATTTGAAAAGGCCGTCCAAAAAGCTGTCGAACGGTTTCAGTATAAAAACTTCCCGAATCTGGACCTGTCGGGATCGATCATTGTGAAGTCGGAATATAAAACAGTAAAAATCGTATTGAACGATATTGCTTATATCGAAGCGATGGAGGACTATATCAAAATCCATTTGCTAAGCAGCAGACACCCTGTATTGACGCTTATGTCTTTAAAAGGTATTCTGGAAGATTTGCCCGAAAAAGGGTTTAGCAGGATACACCGCAGCTATATTATAGCGGATGCACAGGTGAAATCCATTCAAAATAAGAAGATTATGTTGTTGTCGGGACAGGAGTTGCCGGTGAGCGACAGCTATT
Source organism: Dyadobacter sp. MSC1_007 (assembly GCF_023667495.1). GTDB lineage: Bacteria > Bacteroidota > Bacteroidia > Cytophagales > Spirosomataceae > Dyadobacter. Next base: position 502,323 of record NZ_JAMOZL010000004.1, on the reverse strand, counting down.
TGCATTTTATTGAAAAGTGGAAGAATCAATGATCAGATGGTCAAAGCGAGCCATTCACCGGTAAAACCGGGCCATTGACCGATACAATACTTTTGCATCGCAACATTAAGGGCATGTAATACGATAATGTATTTAAACTCATAGAACTGTTGCAATTATGGAACGCAAGGAATTTTTAATGAAAGGATTTTCGGCACTGGGGCTGGCAGCCATTATCCCGATCATCAGCTGCTCCAACAATACTGTCGACCCGCTTGAAACCGACACGACCAGTACGACCTCCGGAACGCCCGGAACATGTACAGCAACGGTGTCTGAAACGGCGGGGCCATTTCCTACCAAATCTCCGGACGGCTTAGTTTTAAATGATATCCGGTCGGACAGGCAGGGTGACAAGCTGACGGTCAATATTACTGTTCAGAACAAAAATAATAGCTGCGCTGCCCTGGCTGGTGCATTGGTGGATATCTGGCATTGCGATGCGGCCGGTAGCTATTCCGAATATGGCGGAACGGGTATGCAGTCGACCGATTATACCAGCGCGCATTTCCTCCGCGGCCGGCAGACGACCGACGCCAACGGGCTGGTTACATTCACGAGTATTTATCCGGGCTGGTATTCGGGCCGCGCGCCGCACATACACGTACACATATATAATGCGAGCGGGAAATCGCTGCTGGTGACGCAAATTGCCTTTCCGGAAGCTGTCAGTAAGGTCGTGTATGCGCAGGGTGTATATGCAAGTCATGGACAGGCCGACACGACAAATGCAAGGGATAATGTGTTCTCGGACGGGACAAGTACCGAACTGGCTACGGTTACGGGAAGTGCTTCGGCAGGTTTTGTACTCGCACATACCATAGTAGTAAGCGCCTGATTGTACTTTGATTGCCCCAAAATCCATTATGCTTACTCAAACCGACGCTCAAATTTATCTGGAAGGCCTCCGCGGGGAGTTTCAAACGGACGGTTTCCGTAGTTTCCGTACGCTCAATTTTGAAGAATACTGTACAACAGATCGTGAGGCGGTAGGAGCGCTGGAAGTCTTGAGTGATGAAACGCTCATGCCCGAATGCAGTTACGAATTGTATTCAGCGAAGAATTGCCAAATCATTTTGCTTCCGATGGTCGGAGCGATCGAAGTGGAGGAAAGGGGTAAGGAACCCAAATTCGTAAATTCCGGCGAAGCGATGTTTTTGAATATTACACCGGATTGCATTTATACCATTACCAACCCATATACTGACGAGCCGGTCAACTACCTGCAAATCAGGATCAACGACAACCCACTTTTAAGCACCCCGATGCCATTATCCGGCATCACCACCCAGTTCGATTTAAGTAAAGTAAATGTCCTTCTCCCGATCCCCGGGCATGACGGGAGCTCTGCTCATCTGTTTATTGGCAAATACGACGGTCGGGAAGAAGGCATTTTTACCATCAAAAACCCGGATCAAAAAGCATTCATATTCATCATCGAAGGAGCTTTCGAAGTGCAGAACCGCCTGCTCGAAAAGCGGGATGGCCTGGCTTTAGGCAATGTAAGGGAAATTGAGTTCGAAGCGCTTTCGGATGGGGCGGTATTGTTGATTATTGGTGGGTTAACTTTGTAAGGCAATCAAAATTGACGTTTCCTTGTTATATTCGTAATGCGATGAAATGCATTTGACTATGGAAATAATTATCGACATACCAGAAAAGAAGGCTCCCTTTGTAATGGAGCTGCTTAATAATTTGAAGTTTCTGAAAATCAGAAAGCCAGATTCTCAAACCTCTTTCACTGATTTTCGTAAGGAATGGGCTGAGCTTTCCAGGCGATTACCGCAAAACGATCCTGACATAACAGAAGATGAAATTCTTGCCGAAGTAAAGGCTGTCCGGGCCGAAAGAAACAGAAAAGAGTGAAGATAGTCATTGACACCACTGACTATATCAGTGCCCTCGTCGGAAGAACCCACAGGGCGAAATTGGAGCGCATTCTGCTCAACAACGACATCCAAATATTAGCCGATATCACCCTTCTCGAAGAAATCAGCGAAGTTGCTCATCGTGAAAAATTTAGAAAGTATGTCACGATAGAGGAAGCTGACCAGTTCATCAGCGCGCTGAAACGCCGGTTAAAGCCGGTATTAGTGACATCATTCGTCGAAGCAAGCCCGGATCCGAATGACAATTTTATTCTCGCATTAGCAAAAGATGGGGAGGCCGATTACATTGTGACCGGAGATAAACGAGGATTACTGGATCTCGGATCTTTTGAGAGCATACCTATCGTCCGCCTACAGTTATTTTTGGATATTATTGAGAACAAGTCCTAGTCACAGTTCTGTATTCTGCAATACCATTGCCAGATCATAATCTCGGGTCCTCTGATTTATCCTCTGGCACAAAAAAACGGATGCCGTTTTCACAGCATCCGTTTTTTGCAATAATTTATATTCCTTAAAGAATCGCTTCTGCCAGAACCAATACCTTGTTATTGAGCACTTCTACAACGCCACCGTCGATGACGTACGTTTGTTTCGCTGCTCCGGTATCTACAACCACATCCCCTTTGCCCAGCGTGCTGACCAACGGTGCGTGACGGTTCAAAACCTGAAACTGTCCTTCGGTACCCGGTAATGTTACAGCATTTGCCTCTCCGGCAAACACCTTTTTATCTGGGGTAATGATTTCTAAATGCATAGTTTTGTGAGTTAAGAGTTTATAAGTCAATGGTTTAAAGTTGTGAATGCTTGACTCATAAACTCTAAACTTATGAACTCATAAACTTATTTGCTTGCTTCGGCCAGCATTTTCTCTCCTTTTGCCTGAGCGTCTTCGATGGTCCCAACCAGGTTGAAAGCCATTTCAGGAAGATGGTCATAAGCTCCGTCCATGATAAGGTTAAAGCCTTTAATAGTATCATTGATATCTACCAATGTACCTTTCAAACCTGTGAACTGCTCTGCAACAAAGAAAGGCTGTGACAAGAAACGTTCCACACGACGAGCGCGCGATACAACAAGCTTATCTTCGTCGGAAAGTTCTTCCATACCAAGGATCGCGATGATGTCCTGCAATTCTTTGTAACGCTGAAGAATGTTTTTAACACGCTGTGCGCAATCGTAGTGTGCTGCACCCAGGGTTTCTGCATTCAAAATACGTGAAGCGGAGTCAAGCGGATCCACTGCAGGGTAGATACCTTTCTCAGATACTTTACGGCTCAATACAGTCGTAGCGTCCAAGTGGGCAAATGTTGTTGCCGGAGCAGGGTCAGTCAAGTCATCCGCAGGTACGTAAACAGCCTGTACAGATGTAATAGAACCGCGTTTCGTCGAAGTAATACGCTCCTGCATCTGGCCCATTTCAGTAGCCAGTGTTGGCTGGTAACCTACCGCTGATGGCATACGTCCCAAAAGGGCCGATACCTCAGAACCTGCCTGCGTAAAGCGGAAGATATTATCGATAAAGAAAAGAATATCGCGACCTTGTCCTTCGCCATCTCCGTCACGGAAATATTCAGCCATTGTCAAACCTGACAAAGCCACACGGGCACGTGCGCCAGGAGGTTCGTTCATTTGTCCGAACACGAAAGTCGCCTGTGAATCTTTCAAAGTGTTATAATCCACTTTGGAGATATCCCAGCCGCCTTCTTCCATGCTGTGCTTGAACTCTTCGCCATATTTAATGATACCTGCTTCGATCATCTCGCGCATCAGGTCATTTCCTTCACGGGTACGCTCACCCACACCTGCGAATACCGAAAGACCGGCATAAGCTTTTGCGATGTTGTTGATAAGCTCCTGGATCAATACGGTTTTACCAACACCGGCACCACCAAACAAACCGATTTTACCGCCTTTTACGTAAGGGGCAAGCAAATCGATTACTTTGATACCTGTGAAAAGCACCTCAGTAGCAGTTGCCAACTCCTCGAACTTAGGCGCTGAGCGGTGAATGGAGATACCGTTTGAACGGTCCAAAGGGGTAAGTCCGTCGATCGCTTCACCGATTACGTTGAAGAGACGGCCTTTAATACCTTCGCCGATTGGCATTTTAATAGGCGAGCCGAGGGGAGTTACCACCATGCCGCGTTGCATACCTTCTGTACTATCCATTGCGATAGTACGGACACGGTCTTCGCCCAGGTGCTGCTGGCACTCAAGAACTACTTTCTGACCGTTTGATTTGATGACTTCTAACGCATCAAGGATAGCAGGGATACGTCCGCTGTCCTCAAATGATACGTCTACAACCGGACCAATTACCTGCGTAATTTTTCCTACGTTTGTCGCGTTTGCCATTATATGAATTTGATTATCTCAGATGAGGTTTTTTTCAGACCGCAAAAGTAGGAGATAATTTGGTCAGTACCAATAGCAGAAGGATCGATTTATTGGATATTTTTTAGAAAATCACCCGTTTTTCCCGAAAACTGTATTTAATATTCCCTGAAAATGGATTTCGGAAGACGGTCAGGGAACTTTTTGGAGGGTTTTTGAGAACAAAACCAGTTTGAGTAAATGGTGTAAATAGGGTAAATTTGAATTCATCTTCGGGATATTAAAATGAATATGCAACTTTTAGAGCGCATTACCTTCAATCCGGAACAGTGTGGAGGAAAGCCGTGTATCAGAAATATGCGGATAAGGGTAACAGACGTAATCGAGCTGTTAGCGGCCGGACTCTCCCCCGAGCAGATCACAACAGAAGAACTGCCTGATCTTGAACCGGAAGATATTACCGCGTGTCTTTTATACGCCGCGGTGAAGCTTAATCACCCGGTTTTACAGGCTGCATAATGATTATCCTGGATGCGCACCTACCTCCCGGCCTGTCGAGATGGATCACAGAAAATTTTAATATTCCGTGTTTTTCAGCAAAGTTCCTTGATCTTCAGCATGCCAGGGACGAAGAAATCTTTTTCGATTGCCGGACGCGAAATGCCATCGTTATCACAAAGGATGACGATTTTATCACACTGTTAGAGCGGCACAGAAGCCCGCCGAAAGTGATATGGCTTACTTGCGGTAACACATCAAAAGACAGGCTAAAACAAATTCTCACAAATAATCTCGCTTCGGCACTGGATTTACTTCGAACAAATGATCTTGTGGAAATCACAGGACATTAGTTTCCTATTCCCTATCAACAAAAACCTATGAAGGAATTCTTTTTCTGGAAAGTATGGTCGCCCTCTGAGCGGCGCATGACCATTGCTGCTTTCCTTATACTTGTTCTGGCATTAACGTTCTTTATCATTCAATGTATTGATCCGCTGGCAAATGTCATCCGCTGGAATGTCGTCAGCGAATTATCCGATATTACCGCCGTGGTGGACGTGTTGCGTATTGGTCAATGGCAATATGGCATTTCAACGCCGTCGCATCTGGTGACGGAGAGTTTTGTCTCGTCGGTGATGGAAATCAATTTGTGGACAGTCAATCTATTCTGGATAGGTGGGTTGGTGGGTTTGTCGCTGATCCTGGCCGCGCTGACGACCCTGTCGCGATTCTGGTATCTGGCCGGGATGATCCTTTTCATCATGTTCCTCGCATTCGCCAGGCTCGAAACTTTGAGCGTATTCGGGACGGAGAACCGCGCATTGTTCCTGATCGCAGTTGTGCTGTATGCGGGCGTGACCTATTATTTTCAGGCTTTCCGGCCGGATCTGGGCATTAGCATGCGGATAATGGGCATATCGGGTGTTTCGGCGCTGCTTGCGGTGATCGTTGCGGTGGGTGCTGCTGCTCCGGTTCCTGCTCTCGCAGCTTCTGCGTACTCATTTCCCCTCTGGTTTTTTCTTACAGCGCTTTTTTTGCTTGTTTCGGCCACGGAGATCATGGCTGGACTTGTTTGGCTTAGTACCAGCGGTTCAACGGGCAAGGGAAGGTCGGGGCTGGTGCAATTCATAGTTGTGAGTGTACTGTACCTTTTGGTATTGCTGCTAATCTATCTTCAAAACACCAAACGAATAGATTGGAATGTAACCCTTATCAACCCTGTTTTTCTTGCATTAGCAGCCGGAATTCTGGGGATTTGGGGTTTCAGAAGGCGTGCAGATTCTACACAGGGACTAATTCCTTTCCGGAGCACGGGTTTTTGGCTGTATTTAGGCCTGTTCATCATAGCGGTGTCATTTTCAGGTTTTGCGGCCGCCGCTGCAAACGACCCGGTGCTAGAAGCATTGGAAGATGTGGTCGTGCAGGGACAACTTGCGATGGGAGTGCTGTTCCTTTTTTATGTATTGGTCAATTTTTACGAAGTTTTTCAACAAAAACTGGCTGTATATAAGGTATTGTACAAACCATTGCGTTTCGGTTTGACGCAAACGCGATTGTTTGGCTTCGCAGGTGTAGTAGTTTTATTTTCTATCCAAAAACTGTTGCCTGTTAATCAAGCCATTGCAGGATATTTTAATGGCTTGGGTGATCTTCATGCGAGAACGCAAGAGTTTGCTTTGGCAGAACAATATTATAAACTGGCATTGCAGCAGGAATTTCAAAATCATAAATCCAACTATTCCCTCGCTTCACTGGCATTGAAGCAGGGCGACCGGAATGCGGCTGCCTATTATTTCAGGCAAGCGTTGCTTAAAAACCCATCTCCGCAAGCCTATGCCGGGCTGAGCGGCATATTAGTGGAGGAAAACCTGTTTTTTGACGCTGTATATAGTTTGCAGGAAGGCATTCGCAGGTTTCCCCGCAACGGCGAGCTCTTGAATAACCTGGGCATGCTGTATTCCAAAACAAATGTGGCGGATTCTGCGTATTACTATTTGGACAAAGCGCAAGCCAGTTCGAGTCGTCCGGAAATACCAGCCACCAACTTGCTTGCAATTTTTGCCAAAAGCACGGATTCAGGCTTGCTCGATTCCCTGGCGTTCAGCAGCGACAAGCATTCATACCTTTCGTGGCAAGCCAATTGGCTCGCGGTTCAGAATTTACGGCAAAATTTTTCAAAGGAAGCATTCAACGCATCTTCGGTTCCGGCCGATTCGCTGCTTAGTGTTGCTGCGTTTGCCTATTTGTTGAATTACGCGACTAACCAGGCGCGGAATGACAGTACTCCGGCGAAATTGTTGCCCTTATTGGCGGCTAAGAACCCGGTTTTATCAAGAGACTTGTCCCTTGCAGCACTTTACCCCGAGTTTTATAGTGGTAATAAGCTAAAAGCGTTGGAAATTTTGAATAGTTGGTCTGTCGAGGATGGCGAACCTAATGAATTGTATGACAAAATCCTTGGGCACTGGCTGTTACAACTTGGCCTTTACGATAAAGCTATCCAGACGTTGTCCGTGGTAGAAGGGATAGAAGGAACCATCGGAATGGCGGTCGCAAATGCACTTTCGGATAAGAAAGAAGTAGCGGTGGTTCTGTTGGATAAAATTCAGAATAGTGAAAAGAATGTGGCGATCGACCAACTGAAACAGACATTATTCACCGCCGCTAAACCGAAACCGTTGGGAGATTCGCTGTTTACGGTAGCCGCAAAGTCACCTTCTGACGCGAACTATTCAAATGCAGTCAGGGCCAATCCGTTTGACGCTGGTATGGTTGCTTCGGCATCGGAATATTTTAGGAAAAAGAAGCAGGGGCCGCGGGCATATCAAATGGTGTTGGACGCATTGAGATATAATGAATTTGCGCCGCAGCTTTGGGAACAATATGCTTTTTTAAGCCTGGAACAGGGCCTGCTGGGACAAGGGAGTGAAGGAGAAGCCAAAGTGAAGCAATATGCGTTACCTGCCGACTATCAGCGATTTCTGGATCGCTATCAGCCTATGCGGGCACTTATCGAAAAACAAAGGGCAGAATTTCAGTGATTTGATATTTTAGCTTTTAAGATTTTTCCCAACAGAAAAAATTCTCTTTCATGAAGATCATAGAAACCAGTGAAATTGCGAAGCGGTATGTAATGGGAAGTGAGATCATCGAGGCGCTTAAATCGGTGACCATTTCGGTGAATAAGGGTGAGTATGTAGCGTTTATGGGACCTTCGGGTTCGGGAAAATCGACTTTGATGAATATTATCGGTTGTCTTGACACGCCTACTACGGGAAAATACATCTTAAATACTAAGGACGTCAGCGATATGACGGAGAGTGAATTGGCCGAGATCAGGAACAAGGAGATCGGTTTTGTTTTCCAGACATTTAACCTCCTGCCCAGAATGTCGTCGCTCGATAATGTGGCGCTTCCGCTTATTTATGCAGGTTTGAGCAAGTCGGATCGGAAGGAGAAGGCGATGCTGTCGCTGAAAAATGTAGGTCTGGAAAACCGCGCCGGCCACAAACCCAATGAACTTTCGGGTGGGCAGCGGCAACGCGTCGCCATTGCCAGAGCGCTGGTGAATGACCCAAGTATCCTGCTCGCCGACGAACCTACCGGTAACCTCGATTCCAGGACTTCCTACGAGATCATGGACCTTTTCGACCAGCTTTACAGCAAAGGAAATACGATCGTAATGGTGACGCACGAAGAGGATATCGCGCATTACGCACACAGGGTCGTACGTCTCCGCGACGGTCTGGTAGAATCGGATACGATCAACCCGAATCCTACGAAGGTGAGTGCATTGGTTTGAGACTGATTTTAAGTAAATTGTGTAAAATTTTATCAGTCTTGCTATGAAAGGGGTAAGTTATCTAACAGACGAAATAGGGCAAAGGAAGGCCGTCGTTATAGATTTGGAATTGCTGAAACAACGCGAAAACCTTGCTGACATCTTGGAAGATATAGAAGACGCAGTTGCTATTGAGGCCAGGAAAGATGAAGGTTCAGTCGATTGGGAAGAAGCACGCAAAAACAAATAACATAGTTATCTTTGTAGCGGATACAGGCCAGTGGCCGAGACAATCCGGATGAATGGCCAAGTAGGCACATCATCCGGATTATTTTTATTGAAACATATGAAAATCAATTTTAAGGACATCATTTTATTTGAGGATGATGATTTTTTGCTGGTAAACAAACCACCGCACCTGGCGACGCTGGACGAACGGACAGCAGACCGCGGAGGAAGCGTGCTGAGGCTTGCAAAAGAATATAACCCGGAGCTTCAGGCCGCACATCGGCTGGATAAGGAAACATCCGGGGTGCTTGCATTTGCCAAGAATCCGGCCGCGTACCGACATCTGGCTATGCAGTTTGAACACAGGCAGGTGACAAAGCGTTACCACGCCGTTGCCACCGGAATCCATAATCTGGATAGTATCTCGGTATATCTCCCTATTCTTCCATTGAAAAACGGTACTGTCGTCAAGATCGACAGGGCGGCGGGGAAGGAAGCGGAAACGATATTTAATACGTTGCAAGTGTACCGCGGCTATACGTTAGTGGAATGTATACCCATAACCGGTCGTATGCACCAGATCCGCATTCACCTTTCGTGCCTCAAAGCCCCGATAGTTTGCGACCCGCAATATGGTGGCGAACCGATATTCCTTTCGAGCCTGAAAAGGAAGTTTAATCTGAAAAAGGATACAGAAGAACAGCCTCTTATTCAACGCGTTGCGCTTCATGCACGGTCGCTTTCATTTGCGCTTATGAACGGCGATCCTATACGTGTTGAGGCGCCTTATCCTAAGGATTTTGACGTGCTGGTAAAACAGTTGAACAAATTCGGCATGTAATAGCATGGTTTTTGATGAAAGATAAAAGTTGCGTACGTTTAAACGACTTTATTTTTCATCATAACCCAGAACAACATGCAGTTACACACATTACAAAAGTTATCCTTCGGGATATTCTTCCTGTTACTGGTGCAGGTTGCCCTTGCGCAAACCGGTCGTAAAAACGATGTAATCGTCAAAAGGGATAGTTCCAGGATACAGGCGCTGATCACCCAGATGAGCTACGAAAAGATCAACTACCGTGACCTCGGGACGCCCGATAGCGCCAAAACCTACATTTACCTCGATCAGGTAGCAAGAGTTTTGCTGAAAAACGGTAAAACGATCAATGTCCGCGATTCGGTGCTGGCTGGGCGCATTCCGCCTGACAGCGTAGGGCAATACGCCGATTTGAACAACCTTCCTACAGATCCGTTTGAAAAAAGTGTCGTAATGGCGAATTCCGACCAACTTCGCGACAAGTTCCGTTACCACCACGACCGTTCAATTGACGGTAAGACGGGCGCAATCGTATTTACCTCCGTAGCGGTGGCTTCCCTGGTGTCTGGACTCATTATAGCGAGTACAGGCGATAGCCCAGATAATAAGACCATCGGTACTTCGCTTGCCATTGCAGGACCTGCGGTAGGCGTGGTGCTTGGGCTTGTAGGGTTTAAAAATTATAAGCTGCACAGCAAAAAGGCCGCAAAGATCAAAACCGAGCTTGAAAGGCGAAATCAGCCGTTGAGCCGTTTGAGAATCAGCCCAAGCATCGATCCGTTCAATAAATCAGCCCATCTTGCGCTAAGGATGTCTTTTTAGTAACGGTAAATTTACTACTTTCATAGGAGTCAAACAGTTAATTAACAATCCTTCCGCAATGAAAGTAGTTTTACCACAGCTGAAAATTCAGCTTTTAGCCATGTTGATGATATTATGCATTGTCGGCACCTCGTATGCGCAAACGCAGCGGAAGCCGGATGTAATTGTGCTTCGTGATGATTCCAAACTCGAAGTTTTGATCCAGGAAGTAGAAGAAAATGTAGTCAAGTACAAAAAATTGACTGATCCTGAGGGACCGCTTTTTTCCGTGAAAAAATCCGAGATCGCTTCGATCCGCTACGGTAACGGAGAGGTTGAAACGTTTGAGGCAGTGCTGGAAGTACCGAGCTACTATACGCCTTCCGTACCCAAACAAGCCGAATCGCCCCGCCAAGCCGAAAGGCAGCATTCCACGGTTCCGATGAAGCCATCGCAGAAATTTATCGAAGATGTGCGCACCGCTTCGCCCGATCACTTGCGGACTATGTACACGTATTATAAAACACGGTCAAAAGGCGGGATGATCATGGGTATCGCCGGTACTGCCGTGGGCGTGCTTGTAGCCGGCATCGGTACAGGGATAGTTGCCAGCGCAGTGGATGCCAATGGCAATTACAAGAGTTATCAGGATGAGCAAAGGGCCATTAAAGGGGCCTGGATGATGATCGGTGGCTTTGCAGGCGCTGCCACATTTGGTACTGTGGGGTTTGTGAAAGCGGGTAAAAACGGTTCAAAAGCGAGCCGGATCAGGAGAGAACTGATTCGCCGTGGTGAGCCGCTTACATTTAGGATCGGACCGGGATTTAATCCTGTTCACCAGGTTGGATACTTGACGTTAAGCGTCAGATTCTGACATTAATATATATAGAAAATGGCCTGGAACGAACATTCCAGGCCATTTTTCATATCGAAATATATCTCTTAGAATTTGAATGCGATACCTGCTTTCAAAAAGGCTGCATTGTGACCTACTTCTGCAAACACGCCCATATTAGGCTTGAAATAGTAGCGCGCTCCTGCAAAAACGCCGAAGAATACGCCGCTGCCGTAGCCATCATTGTAAGAACCTGACCAGCCATCCGGATCGCTGAATGATGAAGCACGGTATCCAAGCGCAGGACCAGCATATAGATCCAGATTGTCCATTTTCAAAAAGTGCTTTCCATAGTGGTAAGAACCTCTGGCTGCTATTGTGAAGAAGTTATATCTCCATTTGTAACCAACATAACCGTAATCCCATGTTGTGAAGTCAGCCTGGCCACCCACGCTGATGAAGTCATGTACACCGCCTTCGAAAGATGCACCCACACCGACTCCACCGCCGCCATAGGTTCCACCGAGGTCAATACCTGCATTCAATAATTTATCTCCTTTTTCAAATTGGGCAAAAGCCTTCTGTGAAGCTGCGCTGAAAAGAGCCGCAACGACAAGCATGAATAGAGTCTTTTTCATCGTAATAGATTAGTTATTGTTAAATAATAATGGCACAAATTAAAGCCTTTATTTCAATGCTTCAAAACTTGTGCCATTTATAGTTATTATCCGGGTGTTTATACTTTATATGTGGCCCCGGGGCCTTTTTTCGCCTGAATTCAGATCTGCTTCCGGAGCTTGTCCTTGAACACTTTTTTGAATTTATCCAATTTTGGAGCGATCACGAATGCGCAATATCCCTGGTCTGGATTGTTGGCGAAATAATTCTGATGGTAATCCTCCGCGGGATAAAACTTCGGTGCCTTTGTGATCTCCGTCACGATCGGATTGCCGTAAGCACCCGACTTGTCCAATTCTGTCTTAGCCTGTTCTGCCAGCTGCTTCTGCGCATCATTGTGGTAGAATATCACCGAACGATATTGCGTACCGACATCGTTGCCCTGGCGGTTCAGTGAGGTAGGGTCGTGGCTGCGGAAGAATGCTTCCAAAAGGTCTGCATAACTGATCACTTTGGGGTCGTAGGTAACCTCCACGCATTCGGCGTGACCGGTAGTACCTGTGCACACCGCTTTGTAGTTCGGGTTAGGATCGTGACCGCCTGCATAGCCGGAAACTACCTTTTTAACCCCGTCCAGTGACTCCATCACTGCTTCTGTGCACCAGAAACATCCTGTTCCAAATGTAGCGATTTCAGTATTCGCGGTATTGACGTTCGTTTCGTCCAATGCGGTTGAGGCTGTTTCTTTCTCCATTTTGCTCTTGTGTTTTTTGTCAGACTGTGCGCAAGATATAACAACCAGGCAGCACAAAAATATAAACGTGAAAATCGGGATGGTGGTTCTTAACATGACAATACGGGTTATTACTGTTTCGGTAACGATTGGAATACAAAGAAAGTTTTATCTCTGTATTCGTATATAATTTACGAAATTTGAGAACCGAAAGATCAGATATACTTCAATAAACTGGCTGACGGCCAACCGATTGTTTTGCTCATGACCTATCTTCATTTTAAAGCCCTTCATATTATTTTCGTTGTAAGCTGGTTTGCAGGGCTTTTTTATATGCCGCGACTCTTCGTATACCATACCGAGGCCAAAGATAAGCCAAGCCCTGAGCGGGAAATCCTTTTTGCGCAGTTTACCAAAATGGAGAAGTTGCTCTGGAACGCGATCATGACACCCGCATGCTGGCTTGCACTTATATGTGGGACTGCCATGCTGTATATCACTCCGGCCTGGCTTGACCAGGGCTGGATGCGGTTAAAACTACTTTTTGTACTTGGATTACTCGCTTACCATTCATTCACCCGAAAGATATTACTGGAATTGCGCGAGGGTAAATTCAGGTTCAGCTCCTTCCAATTGCGGCTTTTTAATGAGGTAGCCACGATTTTTCTGTTCTCCATTGTTTTCCTGGTTGTATTGAAAAACACAGTCGACTGGCTGTGGGGTGTGCTGGGGTTGATTGCATTTGCTGTTTTGATCATGACTGCTGTGCGAATAGTGAAGCGGATCAGGGAAAAAAAGGCTGGCGGGTCGTAAACATGAAAACCCCCGGCGCAATGCATTCCGGAGGCTTTTACATATCCCAACCCTTTCTACTTTTAAATCGTTTTGTAACGAAATTTTAGTAGATCAATATAAAAAATTTTACAGCTTCTTATATTCGTAATAAACGCTGCCAGATGAGAGTTTTTCATCGGCGGCATAACGTTGCCAGGCGCCCATGTTTTGTTTATCAAAATCTGCGATTTGCAGCGAAATGGCGGTTGGCCCAGCTTTTTCATCCTTGAAACGAAGGAGCACTTCATTACCTAACCTGTTGCTTTGCCAGGTTCCGGACACGTGTTCACCGCTTTTGGAATCGTGCATTTGAAAGCGACCGTCCGCATCGAGTTGCAGGTTGGACAAACACGCACGTACCATACCCGACCGTTCGGGAAAGTCTCTTGGCGTTTTGCCATCATTGTCATTAATGGTGGTCCTGTTCATATTTTCCCACCTGCCGACGAGCTCCTTATACAAATATTCACTGCCTGATGCCTCAGGATTGGCATATTTTTCACAGGAAATGATGGTAAGCATGAATGCGATAAGCGGGACGACTGCCAGAAAACGCAATCGTTTCACAGCCGCCGAAGGTGTTTGATGTAACATGATAATCCGTGTTTTGATTTGACCATATGAAAAATAATGTAGCGTTGGGATCCTGACAGAAGATGCCAGTTGCACGAGAAGTTGCGAATACGCGTAGGTATCGCTCACTTCGGCGGTTTTGGCATCGGCAATGAATTCATGATTGGCAGTTATTGCCTTTTCCCACATCCGCATGAAGGGATTAAACCAGAAAATGGCACGTAAAAACCGTACGAGCAGCCAGTCGGCGGTATGATATTGTCTGCCGTGAACTTGCTCATGCGCAACGCACAGACGAAGCTCCGTGCTGCTGCATTGTGTGGTGTCGATAAAAATGTATTTGAAAAACGAAGAGGTAGGGACCTCATTCCAGACATCGATAATGCGGTATGGGCCTGCTTTTTGATGTGGGTATTTCCGGATCAGCCTTATTACTGCGAGAATGTCCAGCACAAGGCGCATTAAACGGAAAACGGCAACTGAGGCGACTACAATGGCCACAACTTCCGTCCAGGCGATCCACGGACCGGGCGTTGTTGTATAGTTGTTGGAATGTGTAATGAAAGGATTTCGACTGACTTGCATTACTTCTTTCACCGGCTCGATCCATACCTGGCCGAGAGACGGAACGAATACGGCCGGAAGTAAGAGGCTGATAATGAGTCCACCGAGTAAATAGAAACGGTTAAAAGTAAAGAATGTCAGGCGCTGGAATGCGGCCTGGTACAACACTATGAAGAGCGTCAGGCAGAGATTTACTTCCAGCACATATGTGACGTTCATCGGTTCAGGATTTAGTGTAGTAAGAGTCGATGAGTTGTTTTAATTCGTCCACTTCGTCCGGTTTCAGCGCATTTTCCTGGACTATAAAAGAAACGATGTTCTTTGGCGAGCCTTCAAAATAGTGCTTAACCAGATTGGAAAACGATTTTCGGGCATATTCTTCCTTACTGATAGTCGGGAAGTAGACGTGCGTTTTGCCATACGCCTTATGGTCGATAAATCCCTTTTTTTCCAGCAGCCTCACCACCGAGGATACCGTCGTGTAGGGTGGTTTGGGAGCTGGCAGTTTCTCAATTATGTCATGAACGACACCTTCGCCAAGGTCCCACAGGATCCTCATGATACTTTCTTCCGAGCTGTTCAATTCTTCCATATTCAAATGTATAACTAAAATTTAGTTATCAAACTTATTTTTCGTTAAAAATTTAAAAATCTGGGAGTTAATCAGTTAATGCGTTATTATTTTTCGAAAACAAGCGTGTCGGCTTTGGCTCCGAGCCCCTGCAATGCTTCCAGAATAGCCTCAGTGAAAGCATCCGGCCCGCAGACGTAAAATGGCTGGTCGAAATTTGTGATGTGTTTGAGAAGAAAATCTTTATCAATCCTGCCGTGGAAGTAGTCTTTAGCGAGCTCTCCCGAAATAAGGTTGAAGAAACCGTCGCCTAGCATTCGTTCGAGTTCTTCTTTCAGAATGATATCGGCGGTGGTCCGGTTGGAGAAGAAAAGCTGGTTATTGCTAATCCTTCCTTGTGCATATAAATCCCTGAAAATGGCTATAAACGGTGTAATTCCCGCTCCACCCGCCAGAAAAACGCCTTCGCCTTCGTATTCAATGGCTCCCCAGGCATCGCTGATCTCAAAACTGTCGCCGGGCTGAACTTTGGTCAATGCATTCGTAACGCCGTCGTGGTCGGTGTAGGATTTGATGGTAAATTCCAGCGTGTCGTCTGACGGTAAAGAAGTGAAAGTAAACGGCCGTTTCTCGGTAGCCAATTCGTCTTTCAGGATCGAAAAGTCGGTAGCCTGGCCTGGTGTATAAGTGAAACCCTCCGGTTTTTCAACGGTGTATGAGTTTACATTGTGCGTTACAGGCTTTTTCGCGAGCAGTTTGACGGAATAATCGGCCATAGCGATATTTGGGAAAGGGGTGATTGCAAATTAATGCAAAGTACGGACTCCAAACCCTGCTGTCAAGGGCGATGCCTATCCATTTGAACCGTTTTCAGGCAACGACTGAAAGTAGCGGGCGTAGTGCCGAGATAAGTAGCAATGTAATGATCGGGAATGCGGCGAAAAAGCGACGATGGCTGATTGATATAATGCGCAATGCGTTCTTCCACCGACAGGTATTTGAATACCTTAACTTTATCCGTAAAATTAATCAAATGCTGTTCGAGCAGTTTTACCGCCAATTTGCCCATATAAGAATCTTCTTCCACTAATTTTCGGTAAGAATCATAGGAAATGGCGTAAACCGTCGTGTCTTCCAGCGTTTCCAGCACTTCATTTGAAAGCTTTTGCAATAGAAAACTTTCGGCAATGCAAACAATATCCCCTTCCGAAACCAATAGCGAAGTAATATCCTCCGATCCGCGCAGATAATAGGTGCGCATAACGCCCTTTTCAATAAAATAAAGGGAAGGACTGATCTGTCCTAAATCCACCAGCACCCGGCCTTTCGGGATCATAAACCTTTTCAGGTTCTGCTGAAATTTCTCCCTGATTTCTTCCGAAACCATGAATTTGGAGGCTTCCAGCAGGTGGCTCAATGGTTTGATATCTTCAGAGATCTGCATCGTAGTATTTTAAATAGAGAAAGGTAAGTATAAACTGTAATGTCATGCAACGATTAAACATCTTGCGCACGACAACGCGAGCCTGTGTCCTTTCACAAGATATAAATAATGCGCGTGATGTTATTTTGAATCGTACAAATTCCTGCTCCAAAAACCGTTAATTCTTCCGGCATGCCTCGTTGTCAATAAATGATTGGGAGCATTAGTGTTTTGTGTTAACTTCGGAGTGTATTTGTAAGGTTACAACGCCTTTTTGAATACACTATTATTCCTGTTTTACGCTTAACACACAATACTATGAGAAAATGGATACGCTTCATTTCATTACTGCTCGTTGCCGGTCTTCGTCTCTTCGAAGCTGCTGCACAAACGGAGGAGATCCAAGTCCCCGCAGATGGGAGTTTTCTGTGGCCGGTTGTCCTGACCAATGGAAACTTTGTGGTCAAAAGTTCAGGCTACAGCGAAGGAGGAGTAAGTAATATCGGAGCTGTATTTTTATACGATGGAAATACAAAGCAGCTGATCAGTACGCTAAAAGGTTCCAAAGCAGGAGACGCGGTTGGAACGGATGTCGTACCATTGCCGAATGGTAACTTTGTGGTCGTCAGTACGTCATGGGACGATGGGGCGACCTATAATGTCGGGGCCGTCACCTGGGTAAATGGTGTCACCGGACTTAATGGTGTCGTGAGTACCGCCAATTCACTGACAGGAAGCACAAATGGCGATGCGATCGGGGTAAATGGTATAACTGTTCTCCCAAATGGCAACTATTTAGTGAGGAGTTATGCCTGGCGAAGCTCCGGGAAGAATAACCTGGGAGCTGTAACCTGGTGCGACGGCAATACGGGCCTGGTGGATAAAGTAAGCGCCGCCAATTCGCTGGTAGGGGCGAGCGATGGCGATTACGTAGGCTGGGATCCGGTGTTGGTTCTGGCCAATGGAAATTACGTTGTAGGTGCGCCTTCGTGGGATAATGGCGCAGCGAAAAATGTAGGGGCTGTGACCTGGTGCAATGGCGCAACCGGCAGAACGGGTGTAGTTGGTGCAGCTAGTTCTCTTATAGGAAGTAGCGCCGGGGATATGATTTCCAAAGGTTTTGGGGACGGCGACTCAAGACTTGTGGCACTTGCGAATGGTAACTATCTGGTAGGAAGCCAGCATTGGAAAAACGGAAGCCTCGACAGCGCAGGCGCTGTAACCTGGTGCAATGGGGCAACAGGGCTTGTAGGGGTGGTAAGTGCAGCGAACTCGCTAGTAGGAGGTAGTGCGAAAGACAAGATAGGATACTTTAAGCCGGTGGCGCTCACAAACGGGAACTATGTCGTAAGCAGTCCATTCTGGAAAAACGGTGCCGCGGATAATGCGGGTGCGGTCACCTGGTGCAATGGCGCTACAGGAGCAACCGGACTGGTGAGCGTGTCCAACTCGCTGGTAGGAACCGATGGAGCTGATTATGTTGGTGGAATACAGCCTATCAACTGGAATTTTTTTTCCATGGAAAGCAGGGGCCCTGCGCAAACCGTTGTACCACTGACAAACGGGAATTATGTAGTTGTAAGTCGTAATTGGAATAGAAACGGGCTGAAATGGGCGGGCGCGGTTACCTGGGGAAATGGAGTAACCGGAACAACCGGTGCCGTAACCCCGGCCAACTCATTGGTCGGAACGGTGAGTATGGACCGCATAGGCCATTTGGGAGTGACTGCTCTGACCAATGGGCATTATGTGGTAGCCAGTCCGATGTGGAGCAATGGTGTAATATTGAATGCGGGTGCTGTAACCTGGTGCAATGGGGCCACAGGACGAGTGGGGGATGTAACGGCTGCCAATTCATTTACAGGAACGAAACAGGATGACTTCATTGGATCTAATTCCGCCAGGGCATTGACGAATGGAAATTATGTGATACAAAGCGACGTGCATAGTTTCAATGGTGTCGAAATGTCTGGCTTGTCCACTTTTGCAAATGGTTCGGCGGAACTTGTCGGTAACCCCGACGCCACGAACTCTCTTTATGGTACACATCCGATGGACCTTGTTGGAACGCTTACTATCCCTATGGCAAATGGAGATTATTTAGCAATAGCCAATACCTGGAGTGGTACTGCTGCGAACACCGGTGCTATCACACTCGGAAATGGGTCGACCGGGGTCAGCGGCGCCGTGAGCAGCTCCAATTCTTTGGTTGGAACTTACTATGGCGATCGCCTGGGGCTGCAAGGCGTCCAGGTGCTGCCCGATGGTAATTTCTTTGTTGCCAATAGTTCCTGGAACAACAATGTCGGCGCCGTTACATGGGTCAACAGTGCAGATGGCACATCGGGAGAGGTCAATGATTGTAACAGTATGCTTGGAAACCCGATCGGTCCACCCGGAAGCACGCTGGTCGTCTACAATTCGACTTATAATTATCTTATTACCTATAAGGCAGGGGGAACCAAGCTTGTATTGTATTATCCAACAGGTGGCCCTTTCCTGTCCAAAAATGCTGATACAGGTTCTGCGACCGTTAACCCTTCGCAAGCGGC
Organism: Dyadobacter sp. MSC1_007; assembly: GCF_023667495.1. Classification (GTDB taxonomy): domain Bacteria; phylum Bacteroidota; class Bacteroidia; order Cytophagales; family Spirosomataceae; genus Dyadobacter. Next base: position 483,224 of record NZ_JAMOZL010000004.1, on the reverse strand, counting down.
CTCGCTTATGGGCGGAACCGGCGGCTGCCGCATTATCGCGACGGTAGCTTCACAGGGGGCAAATCCGGTTACAGGCAATGTAAATGCAAAGACGTGGGTTGAAACTGCCATCCCGACTTTTGGCGGAGATCCTTTTGTAGCCAGGCATTATGAAATAACACCTGCCCAGAATGCCGCAACGGCAACCGGCCGCGTAACGTTATACTTTTCGGAGCCAGAATTCATTGCTTTCAACGCAGTGCCAGGCAGCACGCTGGATTTGCCTGCAAATCCCGCTGACGCCGTGGGTAAAAGCAATCTGAGAATCGGAAAATATGCCGGTATCAGCAGTGACGGCAGCGGTTTGCCGAGCAGTTATCCGTCCATTTTGTCGACGATAATTGATCCAGACGACAACGATATCGTCTGGAATGATACATTCAAACGTTGGGAAGTGACTTTCGACACAGAAGGTTTCAGCGGTTTCGTTGTGCAGACGAGCACGGCCCCGCTGCCTGTGCGGCTGGTTTCTTTCACTGCAAAAGCTGAGCAAAGTACTGTCAAATTGAACTGGCAAATAGCAGATGCAGCCAATTTCAGACATTTTGAAGTCGAGCGAAGCGCTAACGCGAAGCAATTTGAATATTTAGGGAAAGTGAGTTTTGAAGAAACCAAGGAAAGTTATTCGTCGACAGACGCTCGGCCGCAACCTAATGCGGACGGCCAGATATATTACCGCCTGAAAATGGTCGATAAGGACGAAAGCTATGCTTACAGCAAGATTGTGGATGTACAGTCGGGCGGTAATAGCATTGCCTACGTATATCCTAATCCGGTGAGGGACCATTTCAAGATTTCGCTGCCGGGTTACGATGGTAAAAATGGAACGCTGAAACTCGTTAATGCTGCCGGTGAAACGGTCCGCAAGGAGGCATTCAATGTAAGGAATGGTGAAATGACAATGGATTTAAATCGATCGTCGCTTTCCGATGGCATTTACAGCATTCAGCTTGATCTGGAAGGTGGCGTGCGGCAGTTTAAAATACTTAAAACCAGGTAATTGCATTGCTCGTGGGTTGGAGTAGAATAGGTATATTTAGCTCCGGCCTGCGAGCAGTTCTGAAATCAATACGCCATTGATCGTCAGTCCGTCGATATTGCAGTCGGATAATTCCACACCGCTGAGGTCACAGTTGATAAACTTGCTCTTATGCAGGTCGCAATCCTCGAAATGCAAGGGACGTTGCTCGGCATTCGGGTCGTACATTGGGTGATCGGGCGGGGCCATGCCTATGTTCGTGAACCTGGCCCCGCCCAGCTGGGCGCCCTCGATGCTGAGATCGCTTAGATTGGCATCCACAATCGATATATTGCTCATATTCACATCGTTGAATGTTGAATTAGAGAGCATTACAGAGTTGGCGCTGATGACCGCGCATTCACTGTCAAGGCTGATCTGTTTGATATCTTCCATGATGAAAAGGTTGTTTTTAGATCGAAATCCACATTTCTGCGGAATCAAATTTGCGAGTTAATTGCAAGTGTAAATTTACCCTTTAGACTGCCTTCTTGAAAGGGTCAGAAGCGACGGATTTGGTGTGTAATCAGGACAAAGTTTGCTCGTCCATGGGAGGGTTTTCCAAACGGGGTTTAATCAATGCAAGCATGAAAAGCATAACTCCAAAAGCAAAGCCTCCGAAAGTCCAGGCAATTTTGCCGCTACCACGCAATTCCAAAGGCCCTTTACGCGGTTGGAGGATCACGAAATCGTTATTCACAGGTTTCCGCAATGCATATTGAACGGCTATTCGGAAATGTTTGCGATCATCCGAAGCGGGTTTGTGTTCGAAGTAATCGAGTTTGTAGTAATCATAAGTCTGCATTTTCTTAACGCATTCATCAAAAAAAGCTTTGATGCGCCTTTGCTTCGTCTGTTGGTTGTTCAGGTTGCTGATTCGCTTGTGGAATGTGACACCATACCAATAGCGTGGCGTCATCGTAATAAACTGCTTTTTATGCGTGAGAATCGGGTTTACGAAGTAAATATCAATATCCAGGTTTTGGTTGAACTTGCCGTTTTTCCAAAGCGTATAATGCACGCCGCCGATGAATTTGTAGACGGCGAATTCGTTGATCCGGTAATACCGCACACGCTCCTGCTTACTGATTTCCTTAACATTTTTGACTTCCAGGAGTTTGGCGTTGAACGTGGTCAGGTAATATTGGGAAGGTATGAGCATTGCAATCATCCCAATCCAGGCAATGCACTGCATTTGCCAGCTGCCGTGGTTTTTACCAGCCTTATATTCAAGTGTATCAAACCGTGGTTTTAGCCAGACCAGAATCGGTAACCATGGAAAAATCGCCGGAATCCAATACTGCCAGAGATCTTCGCTCAGTTCAAGAATGGGGTGTTTGTCGAGGAAAAGCCACCAGCGGATGAAAGCCAATGTCAGCAATGTGCCCCAGGCAACGATTGCAAAGGGGATAAGAATGCGTTTGAGTTTTAAGAGATAGTTTGGATTGACGCGCATGCGCTTAAAAAGCTTTGCGAATAAGGCGTTTACTCACGGTGACATTGCCAAAACTCAAGAAAGAAAAAGGCAACCAGCGCCATTGCCGATTGCCCTTTCATTGTTAAGCATTCAGCTTCTGAGCCTTTTGGAAAAAGAAGACCAATTCCCTGAAACTCTCGAAAATTTCCGTTCCTCGTGGGTTGTAACCCGCCTCTTTCTCAAAGACCATATAGCCGCTGTAAATCGACCATAAATCATCGACCCAATGCTCTGAGCTGGTTTGAGAAAGCAAATCCTGAACTAACTGGCCATAATGCGCCAGCCGTGACGAATCCGGAGATTCGTTGGCAATAGGTGTGTACATAAAACCGCGTCTTTAAAGGATGAATTAAAGGCCCTGTCTAAGGTGTCCTTAATGCACGCGGTTGGAGCATCCGGGGAGTTTTCACCGATCCCGCACCATAACAGGGCGTTTCGTCTTAGTTTGTTCATTTTAACCGCGTTTAATTTAAAGGAATGCGAATATTCTGAGGATTTTGGAGGAAAGCAAATCACATGATAATTGGCAAAGTGATAGTGGCGTAGTAAAAACTCTACTGGATCGACTCCAAATCGCTTGATTTTTAGCAAAAGTGGACCCTTGATAATTGAACGGTACCATTTGAACATTCATCGGTTGGCTACTACAAGTGGGGGATTTTTTGTTTTCTACCTTCCGCAATCTTTAAAAAAAACCCACCCCAGGCTGGACACCGTTGGGGTAGGTCAAGGTCAGTTTAACTATTCTCTTAATTAAACCTTTGTGAATTTATGAAAAAAATGTTCACGTCTTTCCTTGTAGGATCGTTTTGTTTGGGCTTTTTCGGCCAATGCGCCTCTCCGTTGTTTGAAAAAGCCGAAACCATGGTTAGCTCGAATGCTTCTGTCCGGGAATTACAGTTCAAAATTATGCAAGAAATCTTGACGCTCGCGCAAGACGAGGAAGTTCGACGATTCATTCTATCCGAGTGCCTTAAACAAAAGAGAGGGGAGTACGACGTTTTTGTGAAAGATATTATTGAATCTTATCGGGAAGTCGAGCGTTTCAGGGGCCCTGTATCACGACTCGAAAACCTAGTAAGACTTATAAAACCTAAGCAAGATGATAACGAACCAATTGTTTTTTACCCAAGGGCAGAAACTATTGAAGATGATATAGTCGCAAACCCGAGAGCACGTATTGCAGATCTCGAACTGGGAGAACCCATAGGAGTTCTTCAGGCGGATGCTGATAGCGTTATGGCTGGTCCAGGACCAGCAACTGGAAGATTGGCAAGTGATGGGCAACCTGCACCACCACCGGTTGAACCTTGGGATCCAAGTCTTCCAGGATATCAATATGAATCCAACGGAGTTTGGATTGCCACGACGACTGTATCCGAGGAGTTTGCTTGGGAAAACGATGTTTTTGTAATCGGCAGTGATGAAAATGTCGAGAAATATGGTGAGTTATTAAGAACCGAAGGTGGTCCTGAGTACGCAGGATTGATCCAAGTTACAAACTTGAATTCAATCGAGCATTGGACCTCCGGTAAGCTTGAAATGAAAGTCGTAATTCACAGTGCGACCGGAATTGAGATAAGTAATAAATCTTTTCCAAAAGTAAAGAGAAAGTACTTTCGAGACCAAGCATGGTACGACTATAATACATTTGTGGCCAACTGGAATACACCCGTGATTGGCGCATATATGATTGAAAACTGGTGGGAAAAGGATGGCGGAGGCACTTCGTCAAGCACTATCTCACAACCCGCATCTAACGGTTTCCCCGCTTTTTCTTATACGATCAATTACGGCAAAATGACGATAATTTAGGGAAATCAATTGTTCAAAAGACAGATTCTGACAATCAAGTGTACAATATTAGTTATTTGAATTTCAAGAGACGACCGCTATAATAAAATGCGTACAAATGCAGGGCCAACGACATACGTTGGTCCTGCGACTAAAACTCCATATATGAAAACAGGACTTTTAATAGCAATGCTGTGGGGCACCGCAATTCTTGTGAATGCTCAGGGCGTGGACATTCATCCGGTCAGATCCGTTAAGGCGACTCTTGGAGTTGCCCGGCATGGAAGCGGAGATATTAAAGGAATAATTCAGGGATTTGAGTTTGAAAAATATTTCCGTAAAAGGGTCTCTTGGTCGGTTGAAGCCGGGAGTAGTATTCATAACGGAAGGTATCCTCAGACGTACATAGATGAGAAGCAAAAAGAGCATGACATCTCGTACCGATACACGGTTGCGGGATTTCAGGTCGCGGGAACAATAGGATATTGCCTTGCAAGGTCTAAATCGTTAAATTTTGGCATAAAGGCCGGAGCTCTTTTTCGCTATCAATCATCGTCTGCTCCTAGTAGCCTGGCAACATATTTTCCGGCGGGAACCAATTTGTCTTTTCCGGTAATGCTGATCGAAAATGTTGAACCTCAGAACACCTATTCGCCTGGGGGCGTTATTCGACTTTTCTTTAATTATACTCCAAACAACAAATATTTGTTTGGCTTAAACACCGGATTCCAGGCCGATACAAATGGGGACATTCTGTTTCCACAATTTGCCGCTTTTGTCGGCCGGTCTTTTTGATCATCAGTATTGGCATGAAAGAAATAGAACCTCTTTGGACTTATAATGAAATTCTTCATTTCTCGCCGGCGCAAGCATTGCGGGAAAGAATGCGATATGAGAACGCATTGAAGGCAGCGACAATATCGGGAAGCAGTAACAATAAGACGATTACGAAAACTCTTGATGAGTGTATCTTCTTAATGACCGTCATCATCAATGGAGAACTTGAACCGAATGCCCAATTGGAAGATTTGCTCGAAGACTACTACGACGGATTGTTGGTTGAGAAGTTAAAAAGTGAAGAGCGTATTCCTTGGGAAGATGTGAAAGCCGAGCTGGATGCAAAGCACAAACTAATCTAATCTAATGCACATTGATTTTTTGTCCCGAAAACCAAAAACGCCGTTCCTGATAACAGAAACAGCGTTTTGTGCCGAAGGCGGGACTCGAACCCGCACAGGATTGCTCCCTCACGCCCCTGAAACGTGCGTGTCTACCAGTTTCACCACTTCGGCTCGAACCGGTCGGCAAAAATAGTAATATTGTTCCGGACTTTACAAGCTTTTCGATCTTTCAAAACACTAAAAAGTACGAAAAACTCAAATTTTTACGCTTTCATACAAAGCCGGAATGTGAACCCGCTGATAGCCTGCCTTTTCCAGTTTCAGCTTGAATGCAATCTGTGTTTCATATTCGCCATGCACCAGAAACACGTCTTTGACGCGTGCGGGCGTTTGGCAGGAAAGGAAATCGAGCATTTCGTTGTAGTCCCCGTGACCAGAGAATGAATCCATGGAGGCTACCCGGCATTTTACCTCGAACTGTTCACCAAAAATATTCACTTGCTTGTCCCCGCGTTTGAGCGCGCCTGCGAGGGTATTCGCGGAGGCATAACCTACGAGGAGGATGGTGGAATTTGGATCACCGATATTGTTCTTGATATGGTGCTTGATCCGCCCCGCTTCCGCCATGCCGGATGCTGAAATGATAATGCAAGGCTCCTTTTTATCGTTCAAAGCGATGGATTGCTCCACGTCGGAAACATAATGCAGGTAGGGGAATGCGAATGCGTCGCCGTCTTTTTCAATATAATCGAGGATTTCAGGATTGAAGCATTCGTCGTGCTCTTTCATGATGGCCGTGGCGCGAATGGCTAGCGGACTGTCGATATAGACCGGTAGTTGGGGCAGCTTTCCGGAGCTCGAAAGCTGGTCCAAAGCATAGATCAATTCCTGCGTACGGTCAATGGCGAATGCAGGGATAATGAGCTTCCCACGATTACGGACGCAGGTTTCCTGCACGATTTCAAGCAAATGCGCGTGCATATCGGTTTCCTTTTCATGCAAACGATCCCCATAAGTCGACTCGCAAATGATAATATCCGCTTGTGGAAAAACCTCCGGTTTACGAAGGATGCGGTCTTCGGGGCGACCAATGTCACCAGTAAAAGTCACTTGTTTGAATGTGCCTGCGTCCGGAATGCTCAAATGTACGGCAGCGCTTCCTAGCAAATGCGCCGCATCGGTAAGGACCACGGCAACCTCATTGTCCTGGCCGAGATAAAATGTCTGTCCATACCGAACGGGTTTGAATAAGTTCAATGCATGAGCGGCATCCTCTGCATTGTAAAGTTCTTCCAGGAGCGGCCTGCCTTGTTTTTGGCGGCGGCGGTTGATCCGTTCCAAGTCTTTTTCCTGGATATGGGCGCTGTCGAGCAGCATCACGCGGCAGAGGTCGGCGGTGGCTGAAGTGCAGTAAATGGGTCCTTTGAAGCCTTTTCTGACAAGCCGCGGAATGAGGCCGGAATGGTCAATGTGCGCATGTGAAAGGACCAGATAATCTACCTCAGAAGGTTTGAAACCAAATTCCTGATTGAACTCATCTGTCTGAATGCCTTGAAAAAGCCCGCAATCCAGCAGGATTTTTGTGCCTTTTTCGGTGGTAATGAGGTGCTTGCTGCCGGTAACGGTTCTGGCGGCGCCAAAAAATTGGATCAGCATAATAGAGGTTGTTAGTAGTTGAATGTTGAGAGAAATAGCGGCTATTCCGCCAAAACGTAAATAGCGTCGAGGTTACGGCCGATGCCGTCGTAATCGAGCCCATATCCGACCACGAACCGGTTGGCAATCTCAAAGCCGACGTAACGCATATTCACTGGCGTTTTCAATGCTTCCGGTTTATGGAGAAGCGTAGCCACTTCCACAGATTTAGGTTCAAGGGCCTTTATTTTGTTGAGTAACTGTGACATTGTGAGGCCGGTATCGACAATGTCTTCAATGATGATGACATCCCGGCCCTGGATATTTTCGTCCATTCCAATGATTTCGCGGACCGTCCCCGTTGAAGTAGTTTGTGAATAGGAGGATAGCCGTATAAAATTGATCTCGCAGGAAAGGGGTATTTTTTTTACTAATTCGCTGGCAAAGAGGAAGGAACCATTCAGAACCACGATGAAAACAGGGCAGCAGCCTTCGTAGTCTTTTGTAATAAGGGAAGCGAGCTCCGCAATCCGGTGTTCAATCTTTTCCTGGGAAATAAAGGGGACAAACGTTTTATCCAGAATGTTAATCATAATTTTGAGGTGTCACTTTATCGAAGTTTCCGTGTTTATCAGAACGTTGAAACCTAAAATGCAGGATTTGAAATACGTCAAATCGTCTGAGGATCAATATTAACTCTTTTTTCAAAAACCCGGCTGATGACAAACGTAAAATATGATTCCGGCGTTAATTAGGACAGATTTACCCCTGCTATGAAAAGTTTAATCGCTAACATTTTTACATTCTGCTTCCTAACTGTCGTAACAAGCCATATTGCCACTGCTCAATTGTATTCTTCGGCCGAGTTGGACAAGAATTACGATATGGTCCTGAAAAATCCAAGCGTGCAGATAGAATCGACAGAGGCGATCAATAAGCTCTACAATTACCAGTTTTACGAGGCAGACGCAGAGTTCCGGTGGCTCAAACACCGTTACCCAAAGCATCCTATGCCCCATTTTCTAATGGGCCTGGCCGAATGGTGGAAGATCGTGCCGAATACAGATAATGAATCTTATGACAAAACTTTCCTGGCGCAGATGGATTCGACTATCAATCTGGCTGAGGAATTATACGATAACGAAAAAAATAAAATCGAGCCGGCGTTTTTCCTGGCGGCTGCATATGCGTTCAAAGGGCGCTTGTACGCGGAGCGCGAAAGTTGGGCTAAGGCCGCATTTGCCGGGAAAAAGTCGCTTAAATATTTTGAAGAATGCAAGGGTAATGGCGATTTAACTCCCGAGTTGCTCTTTGGCGACGGCCTCTATAATTATTATGCGGAATGGGTTCCAAAGGAATATCCTATTTTGAAGCCCGTTCTGGCGCTTTTTCCGAAGGGAAATAAAAAACTCGGCGAACAGCAGCTTGAAAAAGTGGGGAACAATGCATTCTACACACGGGTTGAGGCGAGATATTTCCTTTTGCAGATTTACAGCATGGAAAACGAGTACAGTAAAGCCTATGAAATGGCCAAATACATGTGGCAGACGTTTCCTAATAACCCCTATTTTGAAAGGTATTTTTGCCGGACGGCTTTCGTAACCGGCAAAATGGCCGAAGCCGAGCAGGCAGCGCAGAATATCATCGATAAAATCAGCCGAGGAATGCCTGGCTATGAAGGCGTAAGCGGCAGAAACGCCGCCTATGTGCTTGCCTATTATAATATGAATTACCACCGCAACTACGAGAAGGCGGCGGAGTATTACAAGAAAGCAATCGATTATTCAACCCAGACTAATTCGTTGAATGCGGGTTATTATGTTTCGTCGTTGTTAGGGCTGGGCAAAATCGCCGAACAGAAAAAGGATTACGACGAAGCATTAAAATACTACAAACTAGCCGACGACCGGGCCGAAAAAAAATCCAGCCAGGATAAAGAGGCAAAGGCCGCGATTGCGAACTTGAAAAAGATGAAAAGGGAGCAGAGAAGAAAGAGGTAGGAATGCGTTATCGCTCGATGCTTCGACTGCGCTCAGCATGACTTTACGTTGTCACCTGAGCGAATACTGCGCCGTCATCCAGAGCGAATACTACGCCTGTCATCCTGAGCGCAGTCGAAGGGTGGTGGCATGATGTAAAGGCTCTTCGCTAACCCCTTCGACCGCCGGGCGGCCCCGTGCGCTCAGGATGACATTGACATCCCGCACATGTTTTCTTCATTTTTTCAATTCCGCATAGTGTTTGAAAAACAACGGAATTGTTTCAATGCCTTTGTAGTAGTTGAACAAACCATAACTCTCATTCGGTGAATGCAATGCGTCGATATCCAGGCCGAAACCCATCAGAATGCTTTTGCACCCCAGTTCCTGCTCGAATAGCGCGACAATAGGGATACTTCCGCCGCCGCGTGTTGGGATCGGCTTTTTCCCGAATGATTCTTCCATCGCCATTTCAGCGGCACGGTATTCCACTGAATCTGTTGGCGTTACGTAAGGTAAGCCGCCGTGGTGAGGCACTACTTTCACTTTCACCGAGGCTGGTGCAATGGATTCGAAGTGTTTGGTAAATAATGCGCAGATCTCATCATCGTTCTGGTCCGGAACCAGGCGCATGGAGATTTTTGCATTTGCTTTCGAAGGCAACACGGTTTTGGCGCCTTCACCAATATAACCGCCCCAAATGCCATTAACATCCAAGGTAGGCCTTACGGATGTCCTTTCAATGGTTGTATAGCCGGTTTCTCCCTGAACATCGTCGATACCAAGGTCTTTTTTATATTCTTCCAGATCGAACGGCGCCGCGTTTAATGCGGCGCGTTCCTCGGAAGTGAGTTCTTCCACTTTGTCGTAAAACCCAGGAATGGTAATGTGGCCGTTCTCGTCTTTGAGAGAAGCGATCATCTCGCACAGCACATTGATCGGGTTGGCTACACCGCCGCCGTACACGCCTGAGTGCAAATCGCGGTTGGCTGCTACCACTTCTACTTCTACATAGGTTAACCCGCGCAAGCCGGTTTCAATCGATGGGACGTCGTTGGCAATAATGCTGGTGTCGGAGATCAGGATCGTGTCGCATTGCAGCATTTCGCGGTGTTCTTTGACAAACGTACCCAAATGCGACGAGCCAATTTCCTCTTCGCCTTCGATCATTATTTTCACATTACACGCAAGCGAATCTGTGGCAAGCATGGTTTCAAGGGCTTTGATATGCATATAAAACTGCCCCTTATCGTCGCAGGCCCCGCGTGCGTAAATGCGATCATTTTTGATGACGGGTTCAAATGGGGGAGAATCCCAGAGCTCGTAAGGATCGGCAGGCTGCACATCGTAATGACCGTACACGAGCACGGTCGGTAATGCAGGATCGATGATCTTTTCCCCGTAAACTACCGGATGTCCGGCGGTTTCGTAGATTTCTGCACGGTCAGCGCCGGTTTCCAGGATGCGGTCGCGGACATATTCCGCGGCTTTCAGCATGTCGTTTTTAAACTTGGAATCAGCACTTACCGACGGGATCCTGAGCAGATCAAGAAGCTCATTCAAGAACCTGTCGCGGTTTTTATCAATATATTCCAACATTGTGTCTCGTTGTTGTTGATCGGATTAATTTACAGAAATGGCTGGCAAGATAAAAAATAACCCCCAAGGATTGCTCCTAAGGGGTTTGGATTAACAGGTTAGATTATTTTTTTAATGACGGTGTTTCGATTTTCCGAAAATATTGACACGGTTTTCGTTTCCTTTCAATAGCCGGACGATATTTTTCTGATGGGTAAATACAACCAGAATAAACATTGTAAATCCAAAAACGACCAGCAGCGGTTCGGGATGCCCGAAAACGCCAGCCCATGAAAGTACCGGAAATGCCAGCGTTGCCAGTATCGAACTTAACGATACATATTGTGATGCTATTAGTGTCAGAATAAATATGGTGATGCAAACAGATGCAAGCTCAGGGTGGATCGCAAGTACCATTCCAAGCAGGGTAGCGATGCCTTTTCCGCCTTTGAAATTGACAAAAACAGGGAAAATATGACCGATGATTGCGATGATACCGAAGATGATCTTGTACATCAGCAGCTCGGTTTCCCCGATCTCGTTCATATAGAAAAGCATAGAAGCGAGGCAAGTAGCCGTCCAGCCTTTCAGTACATCAATGAGCATCACAACTGTTCCTGCGCGTTTGCCTAATACCCTGAACGTGTTGGTGGCACCCGCGTTACCGCTACCATGTTTCCTGACATCAATCCCAAAATATCCAATGCCGTACCAAACTGAACTTGGGATAGAACCCAGCAAATATGCAGCAACAATAGCAACTATTAATAAGGCAATACTCATTTTGTACTATTCAATGATTAATTTAAATTACAATCAGTTTTTCTCAAAAATACGATACTTGGACGATTTTACAAGCTAAAGTGCTACAAAACTAAGATCCAGTAGACGAATTTTCAAAAGCCAGCAGAACCTATTGTAATTGCCGTAATTACATCAGAATCCTTCTGTCGGTTCAACTTTTTTCTTCTTTTCAGGAGTAGGGGAGGTGGTGGCTTTCTTCTTCGCAGCAGCTTTTACAAGTTTCGCTTTCTTAAGGGCAGGCTGATAAAAATCGTCGAAGCGGTTAACAAACATATCCTTCTCTTCAGTTCCAATGCTCACCAAAGTCATGTCTTTGGATTTCACGTTTTTAGATTTCGCAGTGATCTCGTCATTGAAATCCAACTGCGAAGAAACCACGCCCAGTTCGCCGGCTTTATAATCGAAATAATACCAGATATCGGGCGATGCCTGCAAATAAAGGCTGAATTCGTCACCCTCCACGCCCCGGCGGATTTCCAATACGCCGTCCATTTGTGCATTGACATTATTGCGGCCAAAATGCGCAACTCCGATAGGTCCCTGCGAGTAATATGCGGTGTGCTGGGGCGACCAATGCAGATTGACGTTCGAAAGCACCATGGGAACGTCCAGCAACGGGGATGCTTCAAACAATGGTTTATAGCCGCCTGCCGTCAGTTTCAGGTAGGCGTCAGTCGCCTTCGGGCCGATGAGCGCGGATAATTTCCGGTTCAATTGCTCGGGATCATCGTCGGCGGCAGTACTATTCTGCTCTTCCAGGTTGGTCTCTACGATTTTGGCTACCAATGGCTGCATGATAGGTTCAAGCGCGGGCATTTTGAGCAAAAGCATAGTATTGAAGCGGAATTTGGCACTATCTACCTGAACTTCCGCGCTGCCTACGGTTTGCAGCCACTCGGCTGAGGTAAGTTTAAATGGCCCGGCAAAGGTCGCTAGTCCGGTTTTGTCGTCAAACGTCAGTGCATTTCCCTCATCGATCAGGCCGTCGGGGCCTGGCGGAGGCGTTACTTTGAAGGCTTTGTTGTCCTCATCATAGTTTAATGCCCCTTGGGCCAGGTAAATGTCCTCGTCCCCGTCGGAATCTTTCGGCGACAGGAAGCTCATGTACATGCCTTTCGCTTCATTGTAATGTAAGCCAACGGAAAGCGGTATTTCGTGCTCGTTTTTGAGGTCTTTATTAATTTTAATCGAAACCGATTCTCCGGGCGAATCCTGGTACACGATCCACGAGCTCTGGAAATCTTTCCTGAATTTGATAACCGGCTTTACAAAACCATCCAGTTTCAACGAAGGCTCGTAAGCGACGAGGTTAATGCCGCCTTTGTATTGAATGCGTGGAGAAAGGAAGAGGTTCTCCGTTTCCTTGATATCGGCGCGTGCTGTGGTGTAATATTTAACACCGGCCGCGGCAGGTTTGTCTTTTGCCCGTGTACGTTTCGCTTCTTCCCCTGCCCCAACCTCAACGAGCTCAAAATTCTGCATTTTGATGTTGAATGTATCTTTCCGCGCCGTGATGTACTGGTAAGTAGCCGACCCTTCGAAATGGTTACGGGAATCGATTCGGATATCAGCGTCGCGCATCCGGTGTGAGACATTCAATGTGTCTATTTCAATGCGGGCTTTCTTCATAGGGGCGATTTTGCCTTTACTATCCACACTCACGAGGCCTCCATCGGGGATAATCTTGACGTCGGCGGTCTGGATAAATGGTACACCCTTGATATTCAGCGTTACTTTGGCAATATCATAAATAGCCTCCGAACCGTTGAAAGTCAGACCTTCCTGATCGGGATCCATAGAGGTGTAAGACGACGTCTCGCCCAATCCTTTCATCAGGATGGTTTTTTTAGTCATGTCCCATTTAGCGCTTCCGATGAGGGTTTGGTACGAAGCTGTCGGGATTTGCATACCGGAAGAATCATTCCCGAATCCCGATTCGTCGGTCACGAAATTGGCGATACCCGTTTTGAAGTTAAAATCTACATTGACATTATTACCCGTCAGCAACTTCTGGGTCGATTTCACATCGCCGCTATTGATCGCAAACGACGATTTATTAGCCAGAAACCCGTCCTTATTAAACTTAATATCAGGAGAAGACAGCTCTGAATCAGCTCTTTTCAGTTTTCCATTACCATACAAACCCGTTGAACGCAGTAAAAGGCTTCCTTCCAGGCTGGTGGTTCCCTGGTGGAAGGAGAAGGATTTGCCCTGGGTGTTGATGAACATGCTGTCGGCATTGGGATACCATTTCAAAGCATAATCTTTCAAAACAACGTTCGGGAAATAGCCTTTGCCGATAGTGGCCTCTTTAATGCTTGCGACTTCGCCGGTAGCCATCAACGAATCGGAAGTAAGCAGGATGTTTTTGGCTGTCATTGACGCCGAGAGGTATTTCAACACCGCTTTGGAATGCAGACCGGTGTTATCCATTGTCAGGGTGTCGGTGAATTTTGCCAACGCTTTTCCTTCGTACAGCTTCATATCCGTCACCGGCGGCTTGTATTCGAAACCAAGCGAGTTATCCGGCATACTTTTCAGCACCGTCTGGATCGGCGGAATAATGCCATTGGAATTGAATGTACCCTCAAAAATCACATCCCGCTGGTCGAGGCCATCCATATCGATTTTTGGGATCTTGAAAAAGACTTCTCGCGGATAAAGCAACGTACCGCGTTCGGGTTGATCGAAATAGACGATCATACCGTCCGGGACGACGAGTCTTGGCGATTTTTTGATGCCTTTCTGGATCCCCGATTTGTTTTTCGGGTCGCTGAGATAGAATGTACCTCCCTTTTCATACTTCACATGCCCGCCGACTTCGCCCTTCTGCCCTTTTGCAAACTTGTCACGCGGCGTAAAAGTGATCGAATCCGAAGGCGCTACATTTACAAAAAACTGATTATAGTCAAATTTGATATTCTGGCCGCGAAACTGGTAGTTGGACGCCACCATTTGTCCATTCAGGGTAAAATTGCGGTTTTTACCAATGATCAGTTTTTTGTCCGACGGGATGGCATATATTTTCAGTGAATCGCTGACGATAAATCTGGACACGCCCAGCACCGTGAGCAATGTATCAGGCATGTATATCGTCGCATTGGCTACTTCATCATTCGCCGCAAACTGGCCGCTAACCTGAAAATTGTCATAATCGGCCTTGTCCATGTTTGCTAGCACATATAGCACGCCCTTTTTGCTCAATCCATATTCATCTGTGGCCTTATTATAAATGAAATACTCATCAAGGGCCAGCCGCTGCAATGCATTGCGTATGATGGTAGGATTTTTCTTGAAATGCAGCGCCAGTTCTTCCGGGAGGAACGCCGTTTTTTTGGTCGCTTGCGCATAGCTTGCGGCCATGATCAACGGTTGAAACCCGTATTCCTTACTAATTTCCCGAAAACGTTCTTTTTTGAAATAATCGAAAGATTCGAGCCGAACGGGTACATCCTGCTTTCCATTGATGCGCAGGAATTCAACCTTATCGTTAAGGAAGCGCCAGCGCATTGCCTGTGCCCAGATATTCATTTTGTGGTAAGAATCGCGGTATGGCAACGGCCCGTAATCTGTCTTATCCATCCGGCCGAGCTTTACAAGCCCCTCATCATCGTTGTATTTGAAAGTAACGCCCTGGTGAATAAGCGAATCACCACCCAACGGCATCGAATACAATGCAAAATCGGCAGTAAATACAGAGTCTTTCAATGCAAACCTTTTACTGCGGGCTGTAAATGCAGGTTTCTCCTGGTATTTGACCTTAATCGTAGAATACTTGTCATTGAGCGCCGAACTATACCGGTCGAGCCCGATGAGCGAATAACCACCTTTGTAATCGATATTCTTACGCGTTTCTTTGAGTTTGGCATCAATGTCGTTGGACGCGAAACGCGGATACAATGCCGGCTGGCCCTTTATCCGCTTGATTCCCCGATATTCAACAGTTCCTTTGATCGGCGCCGCCAGATAGGTGTCGGAATGCAGGGTAGCATTTTCAGCGACGAGCTTGGGGTGATTGATATTGAAAGAATAGCTGTCCAGATCCGCGAATATGCTCGAATCGCCTGCACTTTGCCACGTAAACTTGCCGTTTTTTCCCACAAATACACCATCTCTCAGCGATACGCTGCCATTGGCCGGCCCGAAAACGACGGAATCGCCACCTGCTACCATCGCAAAAGTTGCGTTTTCGAGGTCCATCAATGGGCCGGAAATCACTGGAATAGGATTGGATTTCGGTGCGATCACTAAATTGGAGTCGACCGGCGTGTCCCAGCCATCATTGGCCACCGCAGTTTCCTTGGCCACAGTAGAATCGGCTTTTGCATCAAACCTGTATTTAAAATTCCCACCCAGTAAATAAAGCGTGTTGTAGTTGCTCACGTACAATTTGTTGCTTTCCGTGATCGGCAGAGAGGTTTGCAGCACTTTCTGGAAAGTCTTGGCGTCATATTTCTCCCCTGCATTGGTCGTTACATCCAGAAATCCGTCCAGCTTTTCGGGCGATTTTTTGGCCAGCGATTGCGTATTACGGATCAAAAGCGCCAGCAACGGGCCCGCCTTCTGTCCTTTGGCAATCTGGGTTTTAACTATCCCAATGAATTTCGCTTGCTGCGGAGCGCTTATCGCTGACATCCATACACTGTCGAGCTGGGCAGTGGAACGGATAAACTGCGGGTTGCGGCTACCATCCATCAGTTTCCTGAGCTGCACCATAAACTGGCCTGGCTCATCCGAAAGTTTGATGTTCTGGGCGGTTACATTTTTTCCGAAAAAAGTCAGCAGGTAAAAAAGTACGGCAAAGCGAAATATCTTCATGGGTTTTAGCTGTTAGCTTTTAGCAGTTAGCTATGGACTTTGTTTACATAATCTTTTCAAAAACAACTGTCGCCCATTGGTTTCTGGTATTCGACCTGAGTTTTTTCAAACCGTTTTCCAATGAGCATTTTTCAATATCGGCCTGGTCTGTTTCGTAAAATCCACTGGTTAAGAGCCAGCCGCCTGGTTTCAGGTGCGCTACATAAGTCGGGATCTCGGCCAGCAGGATGTTGCGGTTAATATTAGCAAGCACCCCTCCAAAGACCTTTTCCACGGGCACATCCTGAATGGTACCCTGAAACACTTCCGAATCGCCTGGAAGGCCGTTCATTGCGAAATTCTCGCGGGTATTTTCAACAGCCCACTCGTCAATATCGAATCCAAGTAAATGGGTAGCTCCCAATTTATGCGCGAGAATAGCCAAAATACCCGTTCCACAACCTACATCCATCACGGCAAGGCCCTGATGAGGCAGGCTCAGCTGTTCCTTCATCACCAGCCACGTCGTTTCGTGATGACCTGTACCAAACGACATTTTAGGCTGAATCAGTAAATCATATTTAAATGAAGGGTCGGGTTCATGAAATGTGGCCCTGACGCGTACCTGGTCTTCCACCTCGATCGGCTCGTAGCTTTTTTCCCACTCCTCGTTCCAGTTTCTTCTTTCTAACGATTTCCAGGTTGCGGCTATTGTCGTTAAATCCAGGTATTTGGCGGTCAATTCCTGCAAGACATTTTCATCAAAATCGGCCTCCTGAATGTATGCCAGCAAGCCTTCGTCCGTTTCAACAAAAGACTCAAAACCCACTTCACCCAGTTCAGCCATCAAAATTTCAGAAAACTCGGAATCAACCCTGACATCAACTTCTATGTAATTCATTATATCGGTATGGAAATTTTAGAAAGTGAAGGTGTTGAAAAATTTCAGAAATAGAACAATAGTAAGTCGATTAATATCGCTGGTCTGAAACATTAATACACTAATATTCTTAAATTTGAATAAGAACAAAGACAGCAAAATGTATACTGCGATTAAAGCAACATACGAGAAGGGAGTATTGACCTTCAATGAAGCACCGCCGCCGATTGAGAAATCGGAGGTCGTGGTGCTTTTCATGGATACTGATATTTCCGAAACAAATATGTCAAAGGGAGTCAAATTGGGAAGCTTGGCGGGCAAGGGGTACGATATTCCTTCGGACTTTAATGCACCTTTGGATTTAGGAAGAAATAGTCGACTTGATAAAATGCGGCTAGCCTTATAATAATTGTGGCCTTTGATAATGAAATCAAAGGCCACAATTATTATCACCAAATCACGGCTTTCGCCTCTTGGCAGCTAAATCATGCGCGGTGTCGTAGTAGGACCGCAAGTTCATCCAGTCGAAGACGTCTGAAATGTTTTCAACCCGGTTGCGCTGCATAATGCGGTCACGGCGTTGCATTCTTACGAATTTGAAAAGAATGTCGGCAAGCTGATCGGCGGCCTGAGAGAAGTTTTGCGATTTTCGGTTGATCACGTAAATACCCCGGTTCTCATAATCCCGCATGATTTGCATGATATAATCGCCGAATCCGGAAAGGTCGCTGGTGACAGTCGGTACACCCCGCACAACGCATTCCAATGGAGTATAGCCCCAAGGTTCATAGTAGCTAGGGAAGACGCCCAAATGGCAGCCACGAACGAACTGACCATAGTCGAGCCCGAAAAGCGGGTTGGTCGAAGAAATGAAATCGGGATGATAAACGATCTTGACACGGTCGCGCTCGTTATTGACGAGGTTGGCACGCTTACAGAAATCGGTAATGCCGTCTTCTTCCTTCAAGTCGTGGGTTACGAATGCAGGTAACTTATCGGTTTTCCAGCTCTGAATGGTCCTTCTTAAACGAAGTCGCCAATATTCATCTACAAATTGATTTAGATCCGGCATTTTGTGATCGGCGCCGGCCGCAGTAGCAAGGAAAAGCTTTTCTCCTACCTCCTTTTCAATAGCCGTACAGGTTTCCTGCAACTCATTCAGGACAGCCCGCGACTGCAATACATCCGGATTGACAGAAAAATAAGGCTGTTTGGTAACAATAAACATGACCACCGTCATGTCCATATTGGCCTGCACCATTTTCCAGTTCAGCCTTGCCAGTGCTTCGAGCGTGAGGTCGTAACCTTTATTACTGTATTCGTAACGGCCCGATGTAAAGAAGTAGAGTGTTTTATCCAGATCGAAAGAGTAGCTGGGAAAGAAATGCCCCAGAACGAAGTCGTGAATACGCTCTTTATGCTTTAAATGCAGGTTTTGAAATTCGTGAACAGCCTGGAAACGCACCACGTTGAGGCCGTTTGGTGTAACCAGATCGGGCATGCGCCCCAGGAATACTTCGCATTCACGGGCGGTTACGTCGCTTACTGTGGTCAGTACATGCGCGCTTAGTGCGGCCTGACGTTCAATCGAGCATTGTGACGCGATGCCGTAATTCTTAGCTTCTTGTTCCCAGTCGAAAAAGGGAAGTTTGCTGTAAAAACCGGCGACATTTTGCGCCAGGTAACGCCCCAGCATCGTCGCGTGGGTCGTAAATGTGGTGGCGATCTTCACGTTTTCACGTTTCAGATCAGGCAGTCCGCTACTGGCCATCCATTCGTGGAACTGGGCGTAAATCTCCTCACGTTTGGCATTGTCGTCGGCATATTCTTTCAGGAATATACGTACGAGTTCTCCAAAACAAAGGGTCTGGTTAACCAGCGGCTCCACGTTAACCGTCGGAATGCGACTGCGCTCCCAAAGGTTGAATTTAATCACGTCGAGCTGAGTGGCTATACTGTCCAGGTCAAATAGGACAACCCGGGGCTTCCCGGTAACGAGCCAATAGCCATAATGAACGCCAAAGCCCATTTCCCGCATCCGCTTTACGATACGGCCCGCCGGGGAATCGTCCAGATCCTGGATAGCTTCAAATTCAGAAGAGGCCTTTTTTTCGAAATAGGGGCCGAGTAGAAAGTAGTTCTCCTCCCATTTTTCAACCATGGCAGGTACTTTGGTCCTTATTACAGTATATATCCCTCCAACTTGATTACAAACCTCCCATGCAATTTCAAACAGGACGTTTTTCTTAGTGGTCTTAACAAATGGTTCCAATATAGGATACGGTTTTAAACGTTACTAGCCGCAATAGACAGGGAGCTATGCTTTAATTAAGTCACAAAAATCCTTGTTATTGCACAATAAATATGCAGAAAAATTATTCACAATTACAACAATCGAATGTTTGTTTATCTGCCTTTTGGAAGCTGATAAAACATCATTCCAGGGTCAAAATATAACTAAGTCAAGATTGAAGCCTGAGCAGTGATTTCTTCACGGTCAACCAAACGCGACCCTTATTGCTCGAATTTAAGACTGTTGTCGGCTAACTTTGTTCCAAATTACGTTACTTTGATTGGATTAACATTTTGCATTGGTCAGATAGTGAAAAAAATTAAAATTGTTGCGCTTTCCTTTATTGTGATCATGTTTTTACTGGAAAGTTGCATGGCACAATCCGCTGAAACCGAAATTGGTTTGCCTCCCAAACGAGAATTCAGAGCGGTATGGATTGCCACAGTTGACAATATCGACTGGCCTAGCAGCAAGAATCTTTTGCCGGAGGAACAACAGGAAGAGTTTTCAACATTGCTTGATTTCCATAAAAGGGTTGGGATGAATGCGGTTTTCGTGCAGGTGCGAGCGGCAGGGGATGCATTCTATGCCAAAAGCCCTGAACCCTGGTCGGAATGGCTTACAGGGCAGCAGGGCAGAAAGCCTGATCCGATGTGGGACCCGCTCGATTTTATGATCGGTGAGGCACATAAGCGCGGTCTCGAATTTCACGCCTGGCTGAACTTGAACCGGCTCGTCCACAAATCGTCTAAAAGTGTTTCATCAGAAAACATCAGTCGTCTCCATCCCGAATGGATTTTGACTTACGATGGCTATAAACTGTTTGATTTCGGTATTCCGGAAGTAAGAAAATTCATCACCGACATGACAGTGAACGTCGCCAGGAACTACGACGTCGACGGCATTCATTTCGACGATTATTTTTATCCATATGCTGCGCCAGGCCAGGTTATTCAGGATGACGGCACGTTCCGAAAATATTCTGATGGTTATACGAATAAGGCCGATTGGCGTCGCCATAATGTCGATTTATTGGTAAAACAGATCCACGACGCCCTGCAAGCATTGAATCCGAAACTTAAATTCGGCATCAGCCCGTTCGGCGTTTGGCGCAATAAGGACCGCGACGCGGAGGGCTCTAAAACATTCGGTGCATTAGCGTCTTACGACGACCTCTTTGCAGATAGCCGTAAATGGGTTAAGGAAGGCTGGGTTGACTATATCGCACCACAAGTGTACTTCTCGTCCGGATTTCAACGGGTACCTTACAGGAACCTCGTGGATTGGTGGACCGAAAACAACTTCGACCGCCACCTGTATGTCGGAATGGGTGCTTACCGGGTTGGATATAAGGATAAGGACACGCACTGGTCCAATCCCCTTGAAATCCCTAACCAGATCAGATATTTCAGGGAAAATGAAATTGATGGGGCCATATTTTTCAGTTCAAGGTCCATGAAAGCGAATAGTCTCGGGTTTGTGGACTCTCTCAGGCGGGATTTTTTCAAATACCCTGCCCTTGTGCCGACGATGCCCTGGAAAGACCGCATTCCACCCCTTTCGCCTAAAAGTCTCAAAGCGACATTGCTATCGCGTGGCATCGAGCTAACCTGGGAGAGGCCCGAAGCGGCGCAGGACGGTGACAGGGCCTGGTATTATGTGATTTACCGTTTTCCGCCGGAAGAAAAAGCGACTGCGCACGATCCCCGCAGAATATTGGGAATGTGTTATGAGGGTGAAAAGTTTGTTGACATGACTGCCGAATCCGGCAAGCGTTATGTTTATTATGTCACAGCAGTCGATCGCCTGCATAACGAAGGGCGGCCGATCGGGCCGTTGCGCGTTGAGGTGCATGATCAGAAGCTAGTCAGGTTTTAGGTATGAGCAATTCTATACAATACGAATATAAACCCGAGCATTTCATTGCATCGGTACCCACGAAATACAACTCCGAAAACCTTCGTACAGAGGAAATGGTGTTGAACGTGGGGCCTCAGCATCCTTCCACACACGGTGTACTCCGGCTGGAAGTGGTTACGGACGGCGAGGTGGTGATTGATGTGGTGCCGCATGTGGGCTATCTGCACCGTTGCTTTGAAAAACATGCCGAAGCATTGCCGTTCAACCAGATCATCCCTTATGTGGACCGGATGGATTATGTGGCCGCGATGAATTCCGAACACGCTTATGTAATGGGTGTTGAACGAATGCTTGGCATTGAAAACGATATTCCCAAGCGTATTGAATATATCCGCGTCGTGGTGGCCGAACTCAACAGGCTCGCGTCACACTTTGTCGCGCTCGGTACGTACGCAATGGACATAGGCGCATATACGCCCTTTCTGTGGATGATGCGCGACCGTGAGCAGATTCTTCGGCTGCTCGAATGGACATGCGGCGCGCGTATGCTATACAATTATATATGGATAGGAGGCTTGTTTTATGATCTGCCCGTTGGCTTCGAGGAGCGGTGTGCGGAGTTTATTAAATATCTGAAACCTAAACTGATTGAATTACAACAACTTGTTGTTGATAATAAGATATTCATTCAACGGACGGCTAATGTAGGGGTGCTGCCTTTGCCGGTAGCGATCAATTACGGGTGCACAGGGCCGATGCTGCGAGGTTCGGGGCTGCGCTATGATTTACGGAAAGTCGATGGCTATTCGGTTTACCCGGAGCTCGATTTTGAAGTACCGATTGGCGAGGGCAAAGTGGGTACAGTAGGAGATTGTTGGGACCGGACGTGGGTGCGGGTAGTGGAATGCTGGGAGTCGGTAAAACTGATCGAACAGTCATTGGAACGGCTTACCGGCGATTACAAGCGAACCCGCGATTTCGATCCGCAAGCCATTGTTCCGAAAAAAATCCGTCCCAAAGCCATGGATTTCTACGTTCGTGCAGAAAATCCGAAAGGAGAGCTTGGCTATTTCTTCCGCACCGACGGGCGCTCCGACATTCCGGTACGCTGCAAGGCGCGGGCTTGTTCATTCAACAACCTTTCAGTAATTGGTGAGATTTCGAAAGGCGCATTATTAGCCGATTTGGTAGCTATTATTGGTTCCATCGACGTGGTAATGGGCGAAGTGGATCGATAAGCATTTCTCCCGATGAGGCATTAAAAAAGCGCTTTGGGCAAACCCAAATCGCTTTTTCAATATGATAGACTAGAAATTACGCTTCCGCGGCAACACCTACCAGTTCGTGTTTTGCCAAAAATTCGGCGATCTGGACTGCATTAGTAGCTGCACCTTTGCGGAGGTTATCAGCTACAATCCACAAATTCAGCGTTTTAGGCTGAGATTCGTCGCGGCGGATACGGCCAACGAATGTTTCATCCTTACCATGTGCTGTGAGTGGCATCGGGTACAATGCGCTTTTCGGATCGTCCTGAACAATAACTCCTTCTGTTTCGCTCAGAATCTGACGAACTTCAGCCAGGTCAAATTCATTTTCGAACTCGATATTCACCGCTTCCGAGTGACCGCCGATCGTTGGGATACGAACCGTAGTTGCTGTAACCGCAATGCTGTCGTCGCTCATGATCTTTTTCGTCTCATTCGTCATCTTCATTTCCTCTTTGGTATAACCATTATCAAGGAACACGTCGATATGAGGAAGAACATTCAGGTCGATCTGATGCGGATATACCTTTCCTTTACTATGATCGCCCGCACGCTCAGCGAAAAGCTGGTCAACGGCCGCCTTACCTGTTCCGGTTACAGATTGGTAAGTGGAAACAACCACACGTTTGATCTTATATTTTTTGTGCAAAGGATTCAGAACCACTACCATTTGGATGGTTGAGCAGTTTGGATTTGCTATGATCTTATCTTCTCTTGTCAATTCAAAAGCATTGATCTCAGGGACTACCAGTTTTTTAGTCGGGTCCATGCGCCATGCTGATGAGTTATCCACAACGGTAATGCCGGCTTCCGCGAATTTTGGAGCGAGCGCCAATGAAGTGCTGCCACCTGCCGAGAAGATCGCAATCTCAGGTTTGGCTGCAATCGCGTCCTCAAATCCGATCACCTTTATCTGTTTACCCTTGAATGTAACTTCCTTACCAACAGATCTTTCAGATGCAACGGCTAATAATTCCGTTACCGGGAAATTACGCTCTTCGAGCACTTTGAGGATTTCGCCGCCCACCAAACCGGTAGCGCCTACTACTGCGATTTTCATTCTTGCATTAAGATTAAAAATGGATAGAATATGATTTACTCCCTGCCAACGGGATGAGTCCCCGAGGCGAAAAGTGCCGCAAATTTACGACGAAATTTACAATGATGTGGAAAATTCGTCTTTTAATGCATTTAAATTCAGCGGTAAACCGGATTATAGACTTATTTGATAGATTTTAAAGTCATTGAAAGTTGTAAAAACGGTCGGGCGTAATGCAGATATCAAGCGGAATGTCATATTCGTCAATGTCGCTGATCTCATTCACCGGCTCAAATAACGATAGCCCTATTTTCACTGTATCCGGGCGGACAAGCTTCAAAAATCGGTCGTAATAACCGCCGCCGTAACCTACGCGGTAACCTTTGCGATCAAATGCAAGAAGCGGAACCAGCACGACGTCTAGCTCTTCTGGTAAAATCTTCTGAGCGGTTAACGGGTCTGGTTCGGGAATTCTCCATTGATTCACAACTAAATGAGTATCAGATGTCAATAGGAAATGTTCCATCTCCCGCGTGCCTGGAATGACGAAAGGAGCGACAATGCGCATCGCTGGGAATGCCACGCGCAACAATTCAATAATGTAAAAGGTGTGGACTTCACGGGAATTCAGTTGCGGGAGAAAGATATGCAGCGTCTGAAATGCATTGTTTCTAAGATATTTTTCAAGATTCTCGGCTACGCGGGCATTTTTTTCGATCAGCCACAACTCGTCGGCGAGCTTTCGTTTCTGCAAAAATTCCTGTCGCAATGCGGCCTTTAACATCAGGTATAATGGTCTTTTTTGGATCGCAAGTTCAGGAAATTTCGCCTTTTTATTCTATTGTTCGTACTTTCACGATCTGATTTCAAAATCTTTAACTATTGTATAGAATTTAAGACATGAGCAAAATTAAAGTTGACAATCCCGTCGTAGAGCTGGATGGCGATGAAATGACCAGGATCATTTGGAAGTTTATCAAAGAAAAACTCATTTTACCGTACCTGGACGTAGATATTAAATACTACGATTTGGGTGTTGAGTACCGTGACGAAACCAATGACCAGGTTACTATCGATGCCGCTAATGCAATCAAAGAATACGGCGTGGGTATCAAATGCGCAACAATCACTCCTGATGAAGACCGCGTAAAAGAATTCAACCTGAAACAAATGTGGAAATCGCCAAACGGAACCATCCGTAACATCCTGGATGGTACTGTGTTCCGTGAGCCGATCGTTATGCAAAACGTGCCACGTCTGGTAACCAACTGGACTGCGCCGATCATCGTAGGACGTCACGCATTTGGAGATCAATACCGCGCAACGGATTTCGTTGTTCCCGGAAAAGGTAAGCTGACTGTCAAATTTGAAGGTGAAGACGGACAGGTGATCGAGCACGAAGTGTACCAGTTCAAAGGTGCAGGTGTAGCAATGGCGATGTACAATATCGACGAGTCGATCCGTGGTTTCGCGAAATCATGCTTCAACGTGGCATTGGACAAAGGATGGCCTTTGTACCTTTCTACTAAAAACACAATTCTTAAAAAATACGACGGACGCTTCAAGGATATTTTCCAGGAAGTTTACGAGCAGGAATACAAAGGAAAAGTACATTATGAGCACCGTCTGATCGACGACATGGTTGCCTCCGCATTGAAATGGGAAGGTAACTTTGTGTGGGCTTGTAAAAACTACGATGGTGACGTTCAGTCTGATACCGTAGCACAGGGCTTTGGTTCACTGGGTCTGATGACTTCCGTACTGGTAACGCCGGATGGCAAAACCATGGAGGCAGAAGCAGCACACGGAACAGTGACACGTCACTACCGCGAGCACCAGAAAGGCAAGCCAACTTCGACCAACCCAATCGCTTCCATCTTCGCATGGACACGCGGTCTGGCATTCCGAGGCAAGTTGGACGGCAACCAACCATTGATCGATTTCGCTAATGCGCTTGAAAAAGTGTGTATCGAAACTGTGGAAAACGGACAAATGACCAAAGATTTGGCGGTTGGTATCTATGGAAACGATGTGAAACATGGTGAGCATTACCTGTACACGGAAGAGTTCCTGGAAGCTATCGACACCAATCTGAAGGCTGCGCTAGCATAAAAAATCCAAATTTGTTGGTATTCAGTCACCGGTTTTGTCAGAAGCCGGTGACTTTTTTTGTGGCAGGTATTATTTTATTATATATTACTTAGAACTGAAAAAATGAACCTGACTCTTGATAAAGGCAACATACATAATATCCCTTGTGATCTGGCTGTCCCTGAGTGGTTTAAGTGCATTGGCGAGCGGATCAAGAATAGCAGAGTCCTGTTTGGACACCCTGTCGGGGGCGGACACAGCCCGGAAGGTGATGCAGAAAGACATCATTGACATATTCAGACAATGGAAAAATAAGGACAAGTCGGACTCTTCTGTACGGGTCTCTAAAATAAGATCGGGCAAGCCGATATTTTCGGTGGTGCCTGCCGGCGGCTACACGCTTTCTTCTGGTTTAACGGGCTCTATCAATGTCAATACCGCGTTTTATACCAGCAATCCTAAGACCACTAATATTTCGAGTATCACCACCAATTTCATTTATTCGGAATATAAACAGATGACAATTCCAGTCCAGGCCAACATTTGGACGAGGGATAATAACTACAACTTCCTTGTGGACTGGCGGTTCTTTAAATATCCTCAAGATACTTACGGTCTTGGATCAGACTCTAAACTGTCGGATGCCACGCCATTGGAATACAGGCACATACGACTGCATCAATTTGCATTGAAACGGATTGGAAAGTCGTTTTTTGTAGGATTGGGCTTTGCGTATGACAAGCGATGGCGCATTAAAAAAGTAGATGGTCAGGACAATCTGAATAAGGACGTGGAGGAATATGGGCTGGGTACTAAATCATCGTCAACCGGTCCAGTCGCGACGGTTTCTTACGATAGCAGGACTAATTCGATCAACCCATTGAAGGGTTTTTATACCAATATGCAGTTCAGGCCGAATATGAAGTCACTGGGCAGCACTAATAGCTGGCAATCGCTGGTGATTGATGTGCGGAGGTATTTTAATTTGCCAAGAGGCAGCCAGAATACATTGGCATTCTGGAATTACAATTGGCTGACGATTGGCAAGCCGCCTTATCTCGATCTCCCCGCCACCGGCTGGGACCCAACTAACAATACTGGTCGCGGCTACATTCAGGGCCGTTTCAGAAGCACCAACCTCCTATATTTTGAATCCGAATACCGGTTTGCCTTGACTAAAAACGGTCTTTTCGGAGGCGTACTCTTTGCAAACGCACAAAGCGTTTCAGACTGGCCTTCCAAAAGCTTCCGAAAAGTAGCGCCCGCAGGCGGCTTAGGTATCCGCATCAAGGTCAACAAAACCTCCGGCGCCAACATCGGTATCGATTACGGCTTCGGCATGGATGGGTCGCGCGGGCTGTTTGTTAATTTGGGTGAGGTGTTTTAGGAATGTACTAAATCTGATATCGAGGTAATGAGTTTGATCGACTCGTGCCGAAGTTATTGCTCATGCGGGTCCAAATCTCCTAAGTCAAAATTGGTTGGTTTTGATCTTTTGAGGTATTGTTGAGCAATTTTTAATCTGGCTTCTGTATTTATTTCGTGTTGAGTTAAAGGCAGAATGATTACTTCTACCAAGTCGTCTGTAAACGACTTTGGCAAAGAAATCTTCAATTCGCCATTTTCGGGCTTCTCAATGAGTCTCAGCGCATTCATACCGATTACATTTTAAGAAAGATAGTGAATTATTTTCTTCAATCCTCCCTCCCTTCTTTCCTATTCGCATCCGCCATCCTCACAATCTTAGGCGAAAATTTGGCTAGTACTGTTACCAACTCGGATTGCGCAGCGATCACGTCGTCAATGTTTTTATAGACCATTGGTGATTCATCAAGGTCGCCGCCGATGAGCTGAATGCCTGCATCCTGCAAAATTTTGTTCATTTGGCTGCGTGTCGTGTTTGTAAATGCCTTCGTTCGGGACATCACGCGTCCCGCCCCGTGTGAGGCCGAACTTAATGATTCTGCATTCCCTTTTCCCCGTATTACGTAGCCCGGCTGACTCATTGAACCCGGGATAATGCCCAGTTCATCGACGCCCGCAGGAGTAGCACCCTTCCGGTGGACGATTGCTTCACTGCCATCGGCAAGCGTTTCTTTCCAGGCGAAGTTGTGATGGTTTTCAATGATCCTGAGTGGTTTTTCTCGTAGCTCCCGCGCGATTTTATTGTGGATTTCGTGGTGATTGGCCGAAGCATAATCACCAGCGAGATTCATTCCGATCCAGTATTCTTGTCCTTCACCGGTGTTCAGGTCGAGCCACGCAAGGTGTGCAGCCTGCTTTGGAAGAACAGTTTTCTGCATGGCGAGTTTGGAATAATAATTAGCAACATTGCCACCGAATCCCCGTGATCCTGAATGCGATAGCAACGAAAGGTATTCGCCTTTGGGTAAGTTTAGCAATTCATCATTTTCAAATACTTCTACAATTCCCCATTCCACGAAATGGTTACCGGTCCCGGACGTTCCCAATTGCCGGTAAGCCTTGTCTTTCAGGCCGCGGATCAACTTGGTTGCTTCCCATTCGGGCTTATCCATGACACTTTCGTCGTATTTCCGCGACGTTTCTCCGCCCATTCCGAATTTGGTGTTTTCGGTCAGGATCTTTTTCAGTAAATGCGGCTCACGTTTGAGATAATCGGGAGAAATATCGAAAACCGACATGCACATCCGGCAGGCAATGTCTACCCCAACGGCATAGGGAATCACTTTATCAGCTTCTGTCGCAAGCACGCCGCCAATAGGCAAGCCGTAGCCCTGATGTGCGTCTGGCATCAATGCACCAGCGACAGAAACCGGCAAACTAACGGCAGTTTCCATTTGCAGTAAGGCCCCTTCCTCAATATGTTCCTTGCCGAAAATGGCATAATGCAGCTTTTCCTCTCGCAAGTTGAAAGTGTTTTTGGACTGCGGTTCTTTTTCTACGAGGGTCAATGCGGTTTCTTCATTGAGGAGTAGCTCTTTCCCGTCCTCAGTCAAAGAAATTGTGGCACCACTCTTTTTAAGGTCGTAGACTGTTTTGGCAAGGTTAGTGACCTTATTTTTTGAAAATGCATATTTCTTAGGGTCATTCAGCATTTTGGCAAGCATCAGAAAGACCTTGTCCTTAGGATATTTGGCCCGCTCATGCAGTCCGTTCGCGACGCGGAGAAAAGATGCGTGCAGATTTTCGGGCACATTGGCCAGAAAAATGATTTCGTCAATGGTGATCGGTGTGTCCATAGCTACAAATATCATAGTTAATGCCCGACAGTCGATCGGGTGAATCTTCCCGACGGCTAATTACTGCCTGCCAATAAATCTTTCTTGTCATAATACAATACAACTTCTAAAAAACCCGTACCTTTGCGGGCAATTTGTTGATACAGTTAGCAGTACCTTCTTTAACTAAATTATTTGTTGCAATGTCCGCAGTAGCAGAGCAAACCCAGGTGGAACCACGGTTGTTGGCCGACCGCATCAACGCCCTCGAAGAATCTTCGACGCTGGCGATGACCAAAATGGCCCGTGAATTGGCCGCCCAAGGCCATAAAGTGATCAGTCTGAGCGTGGGAGAGCCGGACTTCAAGACGCCCGCACACATTTGCGAGGCTGCTAAGAAAGCCATCGATGACGGCTTTCATGGTTACTCACCGGTAGCAGGTTATCCTGATCTGCGAAAGGCAATTGCTGACAAACTGAAGCGCGACAATAATATAGATTGGAAACCGGAAAATATCGTGGTTTCTACCGGAGCCAAGCATTCACTGGCTAACGTGATCCAGGTTTTGATCAACCCGGGTGACGAAGTAGTGATTTTTGCCCCTTACTGGGTTAGCTACTCCGAAATGGTGAAGCTTGCCGAAGGAAAATCGGTGATTGTGGATGGAGCTTTTGAAAATGATTTCAAAGTAACGGCAGCACAGCTCGAAGCAGCGATTACGCCGCGTACCAAAATCGTGATGTATGCTTCTCCAAACAACCCGACTGGTGCTGTTTACTCAGAAAAAGAATTGAGAGAGATCGCGGCAGTACTTGAAAAACATGAAGATGTTTATGTTCTGGCTGACGAAATCTATGAATATATCAACTTCACAGAGGAAGGCCATTTCAGCATCGGATCGATTCCGGCATTGAAGGACCGCGTGATTACAGTGAATGGCGTAGCAAAAGGTTATGCTATGACCGGCTGGCGCATCGGATTCATCGCTGCCGCTAAATGGATCGCGGATGGTGTTGAAAAATTGCAGGGTCAGGTAACTTCGGGAACCAACTCTATCGCTCAAAAAGCGGCAACAGCAGCGTTCAACGGTCCTACCGAACCTTCGATCGAAATGGCGAAAGCTTACCACCGTCGCCGTGACCTGGTTGTAGGTTTGTTGAAAGAAATTCCAGGATTTAAAGTAAATGTTCCGCAGGGCGCATTTTATGCATTCCCTGATGTAAGCTACTATTTTGGAAAATCAGACGGAGAAACGGTTATCAAAGACTCCGACGACTTTTCGAACTGGCTACTGAACAAATCATACGTTTCGACTGTGGCTGGATCAGGATTTGGAGCGCCTAAATGCATTCGTATCTCAACAGCAGCCGCTGATGAGTCGCTACGAGAGGCGGTACAACGCATTGCAGACGCGGTAGCTACTTTAAAATAGCCCGAAATGAAATCATAAAAGCCTCATAGGTGTTACCTGTGAGGCTTTTGTGTTGTAAAAATGATCAACACTATGCCCTGCACACCAATATCCCTTAAATAACAGGCCGGACGCTGACAGCCGACTGCCGATCGCCAACGATGAGCAAATATTATTTTTTAAAAGTCAAGGAAGTCGAAAAAGAGACCGATGAAGCTACGACGATACATTTCTGGCATCCCATTAATGAAGTAGTACAATACAGGCCCGGGCAGTTCCTGACGTTGTTGCTGCCTTTTGAAGACAAAAAAATCAGGCGTTCCTACTCTATGTCCAGCTCACCTTATACCGATGTGTCGCTGGCGATTACGGTTAAGCGTGTGCCAGGCGGTTATGCGTCGAACCTTCTTTTGGATAGCATTAAAGAAGGAGATGTGCTGGAAACGCTGGAACCAATGGGCCATTTCTTCCCAAAACAAGCCGATGATCAGACAAGGCAAGTGGTATTTATCGGCGCAGGAAGCGGGATTACGCCATTGTTTTCTATTTTGAAATCAATTTTGATGGTGGAGCCGGAAAGCGAAGTTTTCCTCATTTATGGAAGTCGTAAGGAAAGCACAATCATTTTTAAAGACAAACTCGAAGCGCTGCAAATGAAGTACGGCAGCCGTTTGACAGTGATCCACACCCTAAGTCAGCCCGAAGAAGATTGGCGGGGCGAAACAGGTCGATTGAACAAAAGCCATCTTTTGAAAATACTGGAAAACATTCCGACGCTTGATAAAAAAGAAGCGGAGTATTTCCTGTGCGGACCGGAAGATATGATGGAAGAATCGCACCGGGCGCTATCTATTGTAGGTATTTCTGATAGCAAGATCAGGAAAGAGAGCTTTATGACGGCTACCGCGGCCAAACCGGGCGAGGTAACATTGGAAGAAGAGGGAGAGGATGATGATGCCTTGAAAACGAGGGAAATCACACTCTTTTACGAAGGTACCGAATACAAATTGCCGGTGAAGCCGCACGAAACAGTGCTTGAAGCGGCATTGAATATGGATATCGATCTGCCTTATTCATGTCAGGCGGGTATGTGTACAGCTTGTATGGGCAGGTGTGTGTCCGGGAAAGTGCATATGGATGAGGAGGATGCACTTTCGGAAGCGGAAGTAAATGAAGGGTTTGTACTAACCTGTGTGACCCACCCCATGAGTGATGATGTGGTGATCGAGGTCGAATAATAGAGGATAAAGGAAAACGGGCTGTGAATCTCACAGCCCGTTTTCTTTTATGCTTAATCTTTTTTAGGCGCCTTTGGAGGCTTCGGTGGAGCAGGAGCCGGGGTGGGCTTGCGGATCTTCGCAGGAGCGGCTAGTGGTGCAGGCGGTGGTAGCGGCGGGGTGCGCACGCTTCGGATGGACCTGGCCCCGCGGGAGGCACGGCCGACACGAGCCACGCTCCGGCCTTCGGATCTCGGGTAACTCAACGTTTCGAGCCCCATTTTGCGACCGATTTCATCAATTTTCTCATTCAGCTCTTCCATTTCACGCTCACGAGCCCTGACCGGTTCTTCGGCTTTGAAAGCCTCTTTCCGTGCGGAAGCGATTTGCCCGTTCAGTTCTGAGATAATCTGTTCCTGGGCTTTAATCTGTTGTTCGAAATCTGCCAGTTGCTTGTCCAGCTCGCTGTCACTTAGTTTCGATTGGTTGGGTTTGTCGTCGTGATCAAAAAGGACTGACCGCTTTTCCATCAGATCCGAGCGTAGTTCCGCCGCACGATTCTTTTTCCATTCGATTTTCTCGATTTCTCTGTGAAAACGTTCCACTTCGAACCGTTGCTTTTCGATTTCGAGATTCAATTCCTCCATTCGATGATGGTAAGGCTCCATTTCCGCCTGAAGGGCTCGTATTTTGCGATTAATTGCGTCATGTATGGAATCGTTTCCAAAGTCAATTTCCACTACATCGTCAAAATCAACTTCGTTTATCTCTGCCTGAACTTCTTCAATGGGTGAAATTTCAGCCACTTCATTGATTTCTTCTTCAATGCGAATTTCGGATTTATTTGGGTGCCGTTTTTCAACCAATTGCTTTGTGGCCTTTTTCACGCGCGCCTTTTCCGACTTTTGCGCTACTGCATACGCCGAAACTCCGATTGCCAGTCCGAATGCAAAAACGATAATCGGCAGACTGGAAAAAGTCCTGGCAGGCTTTGGTGAAAGGCCTAACACTCGCTGAACTCTATGTAACAACAAAGGTTTTTTGGAAGCAAAAGCCATCGCCAGTCCCGGTGAAGTCTGCCATTCGGCGACTTTTACCAAAGCATGAGCCAGCGACATTTTATCTCCACAAACCGCCAGAGCAATATCATCGCAGCAATGCTCCCGTTCGGCGCGGATCCTATCGGATAACCACCAGATGGCAGGATGAAAGAAAAAGATCACTTCTACAAAAGATTGCAGCATATTCACCAAATAGTCGTTGCGTCGGATGTGTGCAAGCTCATGGGCTAATATGGCTTCAACCTGCGCAGTCGAGAAGCCAGACAATAAGCCAATCGGTATCAGCACGACCGGGCTGAGCGCACCAATCACCATCGGCGTCACAATTTTTGCAGTTTCGCGAAATTCGATGGCTTTGGAGATATTCATTTTAGCGGTAATCACGCCAAAACGAGCACGCCATTCTTTATCCATTACTATTTTGGCTTTGAAACGAAGTCTTTCTGTAAAAATCCAGCCTCCCGCAAACCTGAGCAGAAGAATACCTGAGCCAATGAGCCAGCAAACCACCAGCTCCTGCAAATGGGTGGTGAGCCATATCTGGACCTTAAATGTCAAAGGAAGATCGCGTGTAACAGTGCGTAGATTATTGGTGCCGGACAATGCTACATAACTGGCGAGGTATTTGCCGGAGGTAGCGACAGCTGTTGTTTTTAATTGATAATAAAAGAAAGTGCCCGCCGATACCAGGATTTGAGCAAACAAGAATCCGACGCCAGTTAGGTATTTCAGATTGGCAGACCGTCTACGAAGCAAATGAAATGCGGCGACGGCAAGCAGCATAAGCAGCGTTCCTTGCCAGATGGAATGGATCAATGTCCAGCCGAAGGCAGACACTGTGGAGTCTGAGAAAAGGTTTGAGAATAATTTCATGGCTAACGATTGTTTTCCAGGTTATTTAATAACTCACGAATTTCATCCAATTCTTCTTTCGAAGTCGAGTGATTCCCTAATGCCTGCATGACCATTTGCGCAGCGGAACCCTGAAAAACGGTTTCAACCATTTTTCCCAGGAGATTTTGTTGGGTCTCTTCCTTGCCGAGAAGTGCAACGTAAATGTGTGACCTTCCTTGTTCCGTGCGGTACAATAATCCCTTGTCGTGCATGATCTGCATCAGCTTAAGAGTGGTTGTATAACCCACATCTTTAGTTTCGGAAAGGGCGTCATGCACAGAACGGACGGTACTGGGGCCTGCCTGCCATAGGTAGTTCAAAATTTCCAGTTCAGAGTCGGTTGGCTTGATATACATGGTGATTTTGTTTGTACGATAATCTTCGTACCAAATGTCTACGAAAAAAATCGTAGATGCAAGTGTTAACTACGATTTTTTTCGTAGTTAAATCAAAAAATAAGTTAAATGGTTGTTTCCTAGTGCATTAAAGCACAAAAGTCCGGCAAGTTACTGCCGGACTTTTGAATATTCTTATATTTTGAAATATGCTACACGTAAGTATTTAGCATAACTGGCATTACAAGCATAAGGATATCTTCATTCTCTTCCTGATCTACCGGAATGATCAAACCTGCGCGGTTTGGCGCTGAAAGTTCGAAGGTGATTGTTTTGCTGGAAAGGTTACCCAACACCTCGATCAGGAATTTTGCGTTGAAACCAATTTCCATATCGTCGCCATTGTACTCGCACATCAGACGCTCGTTGGCTTCGTTGGAATAGTCGAGATCTTCTGCTGAAATAACCAGATCGTTCAACGCCATTTTCAACCGGACCTGGTGTGTGGTCCTGTTGGAGTAAATGGAAATACGTCTCAGAGAACTGAGGATTTCCATCCGGTTAATCGTGAGTGTATTCTGGTTATTGGTAGGAATTGCGTTTTCGTAATCCGGGAAGCGCTCGTCGATGAGGCGGCAGATCATCCGAATATTACCGAAACTGAAAAATGCATTCGACGAGGTGAACTCCGCTTTCACGGGGACATCGTCAGAGGGTAAGCAAGATTTCAGCAGGTTCAGGGCTTTGCGCTGGATGATCATCGAAGTATCGATATCCGATTTGATATCCGTGCGACGGTAACGAACCAATCTGTGACCATCAGTAGCAACGAAAGTTGCGTTTTCGGCACCCATCTGAACAAATACCCCTGTCATCGCCGGGCGAAGATCGTCGGTACTGGTTGCAAAAAGCGTATTAGATATCGCCGCACCCAATGCAGAAGATGAAAAATCGACGGATTGACCGCGGTTAACTGCGGGTGTTTTTGGGAAATCGATCGGGTTTTCACCAGATAACTTATACCGGCCATTGTCGGAGATAATTTCGGTTCCGAAAGTCTCACTATTGACCTGTAAAGTAATAGGTTGTTCGGGAAGCCCGCGCAGGGTGTCCAGAAGCAGTTTCGCTGGGATTGCTATGGCCCCTTTTTCGGAAGATTCTACTTCAATCTCAGTGATCATGACCGTCTGTAAGTCAGAGGCAGTCACCGTCAGAGAATTTCCTTCCAGTGTCAGGAGGAAATTTTCAAGTATTGGCACAATTGGGTTCGTTGAAACGACACCGTTTATAGCAGACAGCTGTTTTAGTAGAACTGATGACGAAACGACAAACTTCATAATTCGTGACGTAAGTGTTTAGTTGATAGATTTATAAGTAGGAAGATTCCGAAAAATCATTTTGTAGGGGACAAAAGTATGAAAAATTACCGATGAACCAGCCTTTCGTCAACCGAATTTTCTGATTCTTAGATAGTATCTGAGTCCCCCAAATATGCCAATTAGTACTACGGGAAGTAGTAGGTTAAGCAGTTGCCAAAACTTGCGATTTTCCTGGATCTCAATTTTGTCGAGCGCCCGGATTGCAATCTGCTTGTTCCTTGCATTGATCAATCCATTTGCATCAGTCATGTAATCAAGGGCATGCAATACGAAATCTTTGTTTCCGAAAGTCTGCTTGCTAACCCGGTCATATCCGAGCGGTAGGGGAGCATTTCTTTTATAGTCAAAATCATTAACAATAAAATCGCCGTCAGAACAGATTATAACTTTTCCACCGGTGCCATTTTGCTTAAAACCGGCAGCTCTGGGATCGCCAGGTAAAATGCGGTTCTGGAACATCGAAGTGAACGTGCCTTCCAGTAACACGCCCGCCAGTTTGACGCCTGCATTATATTCAGAAGCATCAGGGTCCTTTCTTGCTTCATTATAACCGACCAGGGCCGGAGCATTAAGTACTTGTGTGTAACGCGAGGTCATCAAAAGTGGTGTCTTGTGAATCTCCGTTGCGCCGCCCACAGTGTCAATCGAGCTCAAAAACCTGGAATAAACCGCATTAATGTTATGCGTAATGGTATGAGGGCCGAAATTGTTAAGAAGCGGAAAAAACCGCCAGGGCATTGGCCTGATGTCAGGTTTGTCACCCACATTCCCAACATTGAGCAGTATTTGAGCGCAATTTAAATCCTTAACGAGATTTGTATTGATCCGAACTCCCCATTTGAAAAACAGATCAGTGAGATTCAGGTCGAGCGGTTGCGCATAACTCCCGTCCAGGCTCACACTGTCCACGCGCGCGCCGTCTACGAAAAAAAGTGCGCGTCCGCCCCCAACCACGTATTGGTCAAGTTTATATTTTTCCGCCTCTGAAAAACTGCTATCAGGCTTCATCACGACAAGAGCATCCAGGCCCGCATAAGATTCGGGATTGTTCATGTCCAAAAAGACATCATAACTCTGTTGGATAGTCGCAATGAGGTCGCTTAGTCGGGCGGGTGGGATTTTCGTATGACTTACAACTAAACCTACTTTCTTCCGCGCAGGATTGGCCAGGAGACGAATAGCCGAAGCAATTTCAAATTCGACGCCTTCATAGGATTGATTAAGCTGTTCTTCGGGAGTGCTTGCTTTGTTGCCTTTCAGTAGCTGCACGGGAACGGAAAGGGTGTCAGCCTGAACGATAACCCCGGGGAAGATGATTTTTTCGGTTCGCTTTCCATCTTCGTTCGCAAATACATTGGTAGGGTTCAAACCCCTGTCGACGAGGCTGAGATATTGCTTTTGACGTTGCTCTTCGGAAGTTGCATTGGAAGGGTCGGAGTAATTGACGGTCAGGCGACCATTGGCGTAACTTTTAAACTCTTCCAAAGTTTCCCAGGTCGCGTTTTCAAGTCTTTCGAACCCTGCGGGAAAATCACCTGTCAGGTAAACATTCACAATAACATCCTTGTCCAACGAGCCCAGAAGCTGCTTGGTAGCATCCGAAATGCTGTAACGCTTATCCTCCGTAAGGTCTAGTCTGAAAAAAAAGGACGACGCCAACCAGTTTATTCCGGTCAAAACAACCACGAGCAGTACAAACCGAAGAACCGAATTTTTCATTAACACAATGGCAGACAGCGAAATTTAAAAACGAAAAATGGACGATTCAGATGATGCTGCGTGAACGTCCATTTTTGCAAAAATATAAAAAACCAATTGGTTATTTCATCATTTCAATACATCCTCGGATTGTGGCAAGAGTGGATTGTTGTAGATATAAACGCCGTTGTATTCCTGCGTCACAGGCACTTGCGCCGGAAAATTCCGGTGATAGGGAAGTGCTTGTTCGGTAGAATAATGGCAGACAAACGATTTGCGTGTCTGATCGGGGTTTGTGATCATGGAACCGCCGTGAGCCAAGGCCGAGTGCCAGATGAGTACGTCCCCTTTTTTGATGAGCAACGTTTCCTTGGGTAGGTTCAGACCTGTTCCGGTTTTGTCAAGATAATCTGCGAATTCCAGAGGCGTTTTGTTCGAATCGGGTTTGAAAAGAATACCTCTTCCGAAATTGAATTTAGGCATCTTATGCGACCCGATATAGTAATACAGCGGTCCTGAATCGATCTTAATGTCTTCCAGCGCAATCCACGCGGCTGCCAGATGGCTGGGAATTTTGGCGGTCACCCACGGAAAATCCTGATGCGTAGGCTGTTGGCTGCCGTACATAAATACAAGGCTTTGCATCACCACGACCTTCTGGTTGAATATCGCTTCCAGGAAGGAAACGATGGACGGGTGCGTCATCAGCTTTTTTCCTGCAACCGAAGAATTGTGAAAGTCGTTAATCTTGACATATTTACCTTGAAGTGCCTCTTTCGGAAAATCTTTGATATCACGCTCCTGATTGGGCTTGAACTCTTCCAGATCAATGCGGACTGAAAGATCATACTTTTCGGGATTGCTAACCAGTTCCCTGAAATCGCCCCAAAACTTGTCGATCATCTCCTCAGGAATTACATTCTCGAGTACCACGTAACCATTTTTCTCCCAGCTTTTCAGCTTGTCTGCCATGTCGTAAGGGACATCGAAACGTGGCGGGTTTTTTTGCAGGAAACCAGTGATATCCGGATTCGGCCTGTCGATCCAGGGCAACGTGGCGGGGTCAAACTCCGTAAGAGGGAAATACTGGTCTTTGAGGGATTCCGTTTTGCGTTTGATGCGTTGAAGAATGCTCATATCTGGGTTCGATTAATACAGGATTGAATGCAACCAAATATAGGAAAAAGCCCCTGGCTTGGTGTCAAGCCAGGTTTATGAATCCGGATTACTTATTAAACGTACATGTAGAATTATCGGCGACCTTGTAATACGACTTGTAATTCGTCGCTTTCGGGTCCATGCAGCCTTTGAGATTAAGCAGTTCTATATTTCTGAAATCGATCGGATGGCTTTCGGCCTGCAGTGCAATGTAGCCGCTTCCGAGCGGAGTATTGTCTTTTTTGATCCATTCGTCCTCATTCCCCACTTTTCCCTGTTTAAAAGTATGGGTTTTGCCCACATATCCACCACCGATCTTTGGATTGGTGAACACCAGCACTGTATCACCTTCGATGAGATGATAAACGATGGAGTCGCCGAGAACAATGGCTTCGGCATTCACCCATTGGTCGCCATTGTAAGTTTTGGAAGAAGAGTTAATGCAATGGGCCTCAGCCAGTTTTCCGTCGATATCAACGATAGTGCCCGGCGTGCAAAGATTGCCGGTGGTACGTTCGCCTGCATTGAGGCCACCGAGATATTGCATTTCAAGCGAGATCGGAAAGTCCTGATCAATGCCCAGGCTTGCTGCGGATTGTGAATGCAGCATAATACCGCTGTT
The DNA here is from genome assembly GCF_023667495.1 of Dyadobacter sp. MSC1_007. GTDB lineage: Bacteria > Bacteroidota > Bacteroidia > Cytophagales > Spirosomataceae > Dyadobacter. The sequence continues at coordinate 444,578 of NZ_JAMOZL010000004.1, read as the reverse complement.
CCGCACATTCCATGAAGCGCCTCCTGGTACCTGGTTGCCTGTAAAGCGGTATTGTAAACGAATTTTGTAATGTGAAAATGGCTTGTTGTAATACATATGGCCGTATTCCGTCGTGAACTTGTCATACTCTTTATAGTTCACGCGGATCATATTGTCTTCAACAATGAAGGTATTTTTATAATTGTCATTGACCTTATGACCAGCTATTTTAATATCCCAACCTGTCAGGTCCTTGCCATTGAAAAGCGATTGCCACTCTTCTTTGTCAGCACGTTTTTGTGCTTTGGTTGAAAGGGATAGTAAAGAGATTAAGAATAAAAGGAAAATTTTCCGAGCCATGGAGGAGATTTTTGCGGGTAATACCATTTGATAAGCGAAATAGGGCATATGCACAACAAATGGAAGCTGGGTGAGGCGGTTTTCTACCTTCGTGGCTGTGCTTTTAATCGCTTATTGGTTAAATTTATGTCTGATGCTGAAAGGGAAGAGCTGGAAGACGAGGAGCGATTATTAAAATTGCTCCTCGACTTTCATACTAAATACGTAGACGAAATGTCAAGTATGAGCGAGGAGGCCAAAGGACAGCATATTGACGCAATATTAGATCGACTATGGGAAGTCAAACAACTTCTGAAAAACTGAATCTTGAAACTCTGGTTCACCCAATATTTCTTCCTTATTTCAGGGAGTATATATTGCTGCAATCTGAGGAGGATCGCAAGAATTTCTGGAAGACCAGAAAAATCAACGGAGACCAGGAAACCTTAAAAGCGGCTTGGATCGAAGGAATGCAACGACTCGCCGAACGTGTCGATGACCTGAAACGGCGAGTTGTTGCAGTAAAGTTGGCAGAGCATTAAACTACCGCCGCCGCCGTTTAGGTTTCGCCGAGCTTTCCCCGCCTCCACCCCCACTACTCCGCTTCACCCTACCTGAACCTCTTGGCTCCTTAGGCTTACGGTCGCGTGGTTTTCTGTCACCGCCAAAATCGGGACGACTATACTCACGGCTGCGCGAAGGCGTGGTGCCTGCGAGGTAAAGATCCATGCTCCGGCGTGCCAGATTGGTATCCTTCACCTTAACTTTTACAGCATCACCAAAAGCATAAATTTTCTTCGTGCGCTGCCCGATGATGCGATAATTGTCTTTATCAAGCTCATAATAATCGTCTCCCAAATCGGTCATCCGGATCAGACCTTCGGAAGCGGTTTCGGTGATTTCCACAAAAATCCCGAACTCTGTCACACCAGTGATAATACCGTCGAATTCGATATCGCGGTCCATCATACTCATGTACTCGACCTGCTTGTATTTGATCGACGCCCGTTCGGCTTCCGCGGCCAGTCGTTCGCGCTCCGAAGAATGCTTGGAAGCAGCTTCATAAGCCTCCTTATCCACGCTTCCGCCACCGTCCAGGTAATGTTGTAACAGCCTGTGCGCCATTACATCAGGATACCTGCGAATGGGCGACGTAAAATGGGAATACCGCGTGAATGCGAGACCAAAGTGTCCGAGATCTTCGGTGCTATACCGGGCCTTGGCCATGGTTCTCACGGCAAGTGACTCGATCAGGTTTTGCTCAGGCTTACCTTCGACTTTGGCCAGCATCGCGTTCATTGACTTCGCTATCTTATTTTCTTCTTCCAATTCCAATTTGAGGCCAAGTTTGGCAACAAAAGTGGCAAATGTCTTCAAACGGTCCGGATCCGGCGCTTCGTGGATACGGTATACCATGGTGTTCTTTACGTCACCCTTAGAAAGGGCATACACATATTCAGCCACCCGTTTATTGGCAAGCAGCATGAATTCTTCAATCAGCTTATTCGAATCGTGCCGCTCCTTCTGGTAAATTCCCAAGGGTTTGCCCTCAGGATCAAGCTTGAAGCGTACTTCCGGCGTTTCGAAATTGATAGCACCATTTTTGAACCGCTCTTTTCTGAATATTTTGGCAAGATTATTCAATGTAGCCAGCTCGTTGGGGAAGTCGCCTTCGCCCGAGTCCAGTACCGCTTGCGCCTCTTCATAACTGAACCGGCGGTCAGAATGGATTACCGTGCGGCCAAACCATTGTTTCAAAACTTTTCCTTTGGGACTTATTTCAAAAATGGCCGAAAATGCAAGTTTATCTTCATTAGGCCGAAGCGAACAGAGGTTATTGGACAGCTTTTCAGGAAGCATCGGCACGGTTCTGTCTACCAGATAAACGGATGTTGCGCGGCGGTAGGCCTCTTTTTCGAGCTCCGTTCCGGGTAACACATAATGCGACACGTCCGCAATATGTACGCCTACTTCCACAACACCCTCATCCAGATAACGGACCGACAACGCATCGTCAAAATCCTTTGCGTCCACTGGGTCGATCGTGAATGTGAGCACATCGCGGATGTCACGTCGCTTCGTAATTTCTTTTTTCAGGATCTTGTCAGGAATCTTTTGGGCCTCTGCTTCTACGATTTCAGGGAAATGATAAGGTAGCCCAAATTCAGCGAGAATGGCGTGCATCTCCACGTCGTTGGTACCGGCTTTGCCAAGCACAGTAACGATTTCGCCTTCTGCCTGGCTTCTGCGGGTCGGCCATTGAGTCACTTTGACAATCACCTTGTCTCCATGTCTCGCCTCGCCTATTTCGTCAGGTTCCAGAAAAATTGGGTCAAATAACTTCTTATGGTCCGGCTGAACGACCGCGAAACGTGGATTTACCTCAATAATACCGACAATCTCAGCGCTGGAACGTTCGACAATCTCGGTTACCCGTCCTTCGGTCCTGTTTTTACCTGAGTCACCTCTCGATTTTGTGTTCCGTGTGTTTTTCGTCAGAGGCTGTACTTGTACAATGTCGCCATCCCAGGCGCCATTAAGAAGCTCCGAATCGATGTAAATATCGTCGTCACGTCCGTCTATGATGACGAATGCAAACGACTTGTTAACCCTGTCGACGCGACCGATAAGCTCCTTGTTGGCTGGCTTGTTCGGGCCTGCCGCGTAAGTGCCGTTTTTGTTATAGATAAGCCTGCCTTCCTGCTCCAGTTCGTGCAGTATTTCATTGAACAGCAGTCTTAATTTTTTGTCATGCACGCCAAAATGATCGTGAACATCGAACGGGCGAAAAGCATGCTCGCTGTTCAGATCGAAAAATGCGGCGATATCCGCCTTTAAATTATCAACGTAAGAAACGATATGATGAGGCGAAGCCGCCTCTCTCTTTTCCGGATGGAGTTTCTTTTTACTATTTTTATCTCTCATTTATTCAATAATATAAATGTTCCGCTCAGCGCGAAACTTAAATTTCAGCTGCCGAAAGCCGACAACCGAATGTATTTTATTCGACCCGGATGATGTTTTTCTCCGGGACTTGTTCAAAACAATGTAGCCGCAGATAAAGCTGTGCCAGCACTACTACGTCTTCTCTGCAATATCGGGAAATTTTGGTGAGATCATTTTCCTCGTAGTAAACCTTTGTCACCTGGTCGCCGCTCATTTCGTTTTTGCTGCCAGGAATATCAAAAACTGCCGCGAGAAGGTCCAGTGACGTGTAGCTTTTATAATCGCCAAATTTCCACAGATCCATAGTGTCCTGGTGGAGCACTTCCCAGGGTTTTTTACCAGTAATCTGTAATGCTTTGGGGATTTCAATGCAGTGGATCAGCATCCTGCGGCAAAGAAACGGGAAATCGAATTCTTTGCCGTTGTGGGCACACAGGATCAACTGTTCGGCGGGGAATTTTTCAATCAGCGCCTTGAATTGCAGCAACAACTTCGCTTCATCGTTTCCGGAGAAGCTACTCACTTTAAACGCAATCTCGTCATTTTCGTTCCAGTAGTAGGCTCCGAAGGCAATGCAGACGATCTTGCCAAACTCCGCATAGATCGCGCCACGGTCATAAAAGTATTCCGCAGAAGTCATGATTTCGTCCCCTTTTTTGAGGCCTGATGCTTTTTTGTCCCAAAGCTTTTGCATGCGCTCGGGAAGCTGGTCGTAAGCAGCGTGAGAAGCTACTGTTTCAATGTCAAGAAGAAGGAAATTTTTCGCGCGGCGTTTAAATTCATCGGTCATGAGTGTGTGTCGTAGAGTTATGGTGGAAGATATTGTCAGGAATGGTCAGATATTGTCACGCTTGGTTAGTTATTAGGATTTTCAATTTAAATAAAATAACGAAACTAACAATAAATGCCTCCACCCTTTAATCCCTCCTCCGTAGTCCCTCAACCTTTCTCCCTTTCCCCTTCAATCCCTCTACTCATGCAACACCCCTTCCAACCCCGGCGGGTCGATGGTCATCATATTCGCCTCCACAATACTGTCGGGAACGAAGATGAATTTCTTGTCATATATCTGACTGCCAATAAAATAACTTACCCAGAACTCATTATTCAAATGAAATACATCGGGCAGGATCGGCTCTACTACGACATGCTCGCCAGCCGGTATTTCCGGGAAAAAGTGCCTTAAAGTTGAAGTCCGCTGATCCGTATTCGTGCCAGACTCGCTGTTACCATACCCCTTGGAGGTGACGAAAACGCTGGTAACCGGTTGGTCATTCCGGTTGATCACAATCACGTTCCATTCTTCCGCATGATCTTCCGTGATGCTTTTTACAATTGCGACCTGTATCCCTTTCACAGGGTGAAAAATGATATCCTTCTTCATCAATAGTTACTGTAACTCCATGCTGAACAACTGCGCCAGATGGTTTTTTAATTTATCTGAAACTTCCTGTAAATCTATTTCCCGGCCCATTTCCGCTGCGAGCGACGTTACGGCTTTGTCTTCGATGCCGCAGGGAATAATGTTACCAAAATAGGACAAATCTGTATTCACATTCAGCGCGAACCCGTGCATGGTCACCCAACGGCTTGCTTTCACACCCAGCGCACAAATTTTTCTTGGATTTTTTTGTGCCTCAAAATCGAGCCACACGCCTGTGAGCCCCGCTATGCGACCTGCTTGCAAGCCATAATCGGCCAGGGTAAGGATGATCGCTTCTTCGAGCGTACGCATGTACACGTGGATATCCGTGAAGAAATTGTCGAGGTCCAGGATCGGATAGCCGACGATTTGGCCGGGACCATGGTAAGTAATATCCCCGCCCCGGTTAATGCGATAATATTTAGCCTGTTTGTTGGCCAGGTCGTCCTCTTCGAGCAGCAAATGGTCTGATTTTCCGCTTTTCCCCAAAGTATACACATGAGGGTGCTGGCAAAACAGCAGGAAATTAGGCGTCATCTGCTGGTTCGCTGCTTCCAGGCCACGATTTTGGGTTTTCACGGATATAGTTTCCGCGAAAATCTTTTCCTGATAATGCCAGGCCTCCTGGTAATCGATCAGTCCGAGGTCCTGAAACTGTACTTTTTTATTGATCAGGGTATTCATTTCAATGTATTCAAAAAATTTTTGGGCAAATGCGTGACCAATTTGTAGAGGCTACGTCTAAATGTCAAACCGGCGATTCTCGGTTGGATGAAATAGATTGTCAACACATGTCCCGGGTTTACAACGCTAATTTATTAGCTAAATGTTCGTTAAATTTGATAGTGCAACTAAATTCTATGGTTATGAAGCTTTTACTTGAAATTAAAGAAGACAAAGCGCAATTCGTCTTAGGCTTGCTCAGGAGACTTCCATATGTGAGGGTAAAGCCTTTTACACCGTTTCAGTTTGAAGTGCTCGATAGTACAAGAAACGCATTGGAAGAGTTGAAACTAATCAAAGAAGGCAAACTCGAAGCTCGGGACGCAGATGAGCTGCTGAATGAGATACTTTGTAAAGACGACGCCCGAGTTTGATTCCAGAATTAAAAGACTATTTAAGAAATACCCTTCCCTGTTCGCTGAATTTAAGGAACTGGTACTACTGCTTGCAGAGAATCCAGCGGACGGAATTTCGTTGGGGCAAGGCTGTTACAAGAAAAGGCTTGCCATTGCCTCCAAAGGTAAGGGAAAGTCAGGCGGCGCACGTGTGATCTACTATGTCCACGTCTCAGAGACTACCATTTACCTGCTCACCATCTTCGACAAAAGCGACCGGGAATCTTTGTCGCCAATGGAGCTGCAAGAATTGTTATCATCTCTTGACCGCAGTTAGTATTTTAACGACACACATCATGGCACAACACAATGACCTCGGCCGCTGGGGCGAGTCTACCGCAGCATCCTTCCTGCTCGAAAGAGGCTATCAAATCATCGCCAAAAACTACCGCAGCTGGCAGGCGGAAATTGATCTGATCGCCCAGAAAGGCAAAATGCTGATTTTCGTGGAGGTTAAGACCAGAAGTGGGACCGCTTTTGGAATGCCGGAGGAATTTGTGAACGCGGCAAAAGCCAAACTGGTCATGCGAGCCGCAGAAAACTACATTTTCGACACCGACTGGAATTTTGACGTTCGCTTCGACATCATTTCTATTATCATCCTTCCGAATGGTAATACAGATATTCGCCACATCGAAGACGCATTCAGTAAATAGCATCCTACGCGATAGTTAACTGCCATAAGTAGAAACGATTTCATTGCCGATTTAAAAGATAGTCTCTTAAGTATTTCAAAATCTGGCAATAATGAAGGAGGACTTGCTACTAAGCCGCCGTGAAATAATCAAAAGCAGCGGGATCTTGCTGGCATCCGCAGCTTTGGGTTTCAATCAATCTGCCAAGCCACAATTTCAGCTTGGAGCGTGTGATTGGTCTGTCGGCAAGACGTTGAATCCAGAGGCATTCGACCGGGCGAAAGAAATTGGGCTGCAAGGCATACAAGTAAGCTACAATACCGGCAAGGACGAAAAAGGCCTTTCCGTTCCAGCGACATTACAAAGCATTCAGGAAGCTTCTGCCCGCACCGGAGTGAAAGTGTCGAGCCTGGCGATTGGCGAACTCAACCGGACACCCTACAAATCACAGCCTAGGACCGAAGAATGGGTATGGAACAGTGTCGACGCTGCCAAAGCATTAGGTGTGAAGGTGATCCTATTGGCTTTTTTCTCCGACGGCGATCTGCGGAATGACGACGCAGGCAAGAAGGAAGTAATTGCCAGATTGAAAAAAGTGGCCCTGCATGCAGAAAAGCAAGGTATTACCCTTGGAATAGAGTCGTACCTAAGCGCACAGGAGCAATTGGACATTATCCAGTCGGTAGGCTCATCAGCGGTAAAAGTATATTATGATTTCAGGAATTCGGCCGATGCAGGTTATGATATTTTTAAAGAAATACCGATGCTGGGTAAAGAAATGATCTGCGAGATCCATATGAAAGAAAACGGCCAAAGACTCGGGGAAGGTCCGCTCGACTGGCCAAGAATTGCCGCCGCCGTGAAAGACATTGGTTATAGTGGCTGGATGCAAATCGAAGGCGCAACCCCAAAAGGTGCGGACATTATCGAATGCTACCAGCACAACCGCAAATATCTTGAAGGACTATTTTCATTTAAGTAAAACCTCTTCGGTTTGGCCCAATCATTCATAACAATGCATCTCTCTACAAGCATAACCGCTTTTCGGTACAGTCGTTTTTTCGCAGCAGGTCTTGTATTGGCTTCTGTGTTAACATTTTATCAGAATCAGCCCGTCCAGCCGGAAGAAGCCCGTATACCTGTTGTAGCGCCGGAAGATTCGTCGAAACTTTACGTTCCCGATGACCTCGTAGCGACATTGTGGGCCGAAGCGCCGATGTTTTACAACCCTACCAACATGGATATCGACGCCAAAGGGCGGGTATGGATCACGGAAGCGGTCAATTACAGGGATTTCAATACAAAACCCGCCGAACGGCTCAACCATAAGCAAAAGGGGGACAGGGTAATGATCCTGGAAGACAAAGACGGCGATGGGAAGGCGGAATCATCCAAGGTGTATGTGGAAGACTCGTTGCTCACCGCTCCGCTGGGCATTGCAGTAATTGGCAACAAAACCATCGTTTCCTGCGCACCTAACCTGCTGATTTACACGGATACCAATGGCGACGATAAGCCGGATACCCGCGAAGTTTTTCTGACTGGTTTCGGCGGTTATGACCACGACCATTCGCTGCATTCGCTCATTGTGGGCCCCGATGGTCGCTATCATTTTAACACAGGCAACGCCGGGCCACACCATGTGAAAGACAAAAGCGGTTGGACGTTGCGCAGCGGCAGCCTGTACACGGGTGGCACTCCTTATAACAAAACCAATGAGGGTAATCAGAAATCGGACGACGGCCGTGTGTGGGTTGGAGGCCTTGCATTGCGCATTAATCCGGACGGAACGGGCCTGAAAGTGCTGGGCCACAACTTCCGGAATAGCTACGAAGTTTGCCTGGATAGCTACGGCAATATGTGGCAGAATGACAACGACGACCAGGTGATTACCTGCCGCGTTTCGTTTTTGCAGGAAAACGGCAATGCAGGTTATTTTTCCGCCGATGGGACCCGCTACTGGCAGGCTGACCGCCGGCCAGGCCAGGATATATTCACCACGCACTGGCACCAGGAGGACCCAGGTGTAATGCCCGCCGGGGATAACTCCGGCGCAGGTTCGCCGACTGGAATTGTGTTTTACGAAGGAGACGAACTTGGTAAAAATTACCGGGGCACATTGCTGAGCTGCGAGGCCGGACGCAATGTGATTTTCGCGTATCAGCCCGAAAAGCAAGGCGCCGGGTTTGCATTGAAACGCCGTGACCTGATCAGCTCGTTTCCGCAGGTTTCCGAGCGTTATGAATGGTATGAAACCGACCAGGATTACCGGAAATGGTTTCGCCCGTCGGACGTGGCCGTCGGACCGGATGGCGCTATTTATATTGCAGACTGGTACGATCCTGTGGTGGGCGGCCACGCGATGAAAGACAAAAAAGGATACGGACGCATTTACAGAATTACTCCAAAAGGTAAAAAACTCACGGTCCCCAAACTGGATTTCGATTCAACGGAAGGTCTGATCAATGCATTGAAAAATCCTGCGATCAATGTACGTGCATTGGGTTTTGAAGGACTCAAAGCAAAGGGTAGCACGGTTATTCCGGACGTTAAGAAATTACTGAATGCCGAAAATCCGTTCTATCAGGCACGGGCGATTTGGCTGTTGGCGCAACTGGGCGACCAGGGCCGTTCGGAAGTGGTTACACTCCTCAAATCGCCGGATGCTTCACATCGTCTTACTGCTTTTCGCGCATTGAAGGCTGATAATCAGTCAGATCCATATTTGGAACAAATGTCGGCGGATCCCGATCCGGCTGTGCGCCGGGAAGTGGGGATCGCATTGCGGGACGTACCTTATGAAAAGGCATCACCAAGCATCCGGAATCTGATTAAAGGCTATGACGGAAACGACCGCTGGATGCTCGAAGCGATCGGGACGGCTTCCGATGGGAAGGAAAGTAAGGTGTATGCCAATGTGCGTGAAGCATTCAAGGCCGACCCGGAAAACTGGAAGCCACAGCGCGCGAACCTTGCCTGGCGCCTGCATCCGGAAATTGCTTTAGACGAGTTGAAAGCACGGGCGGGCCATCCGAAAGTGTCTGCTATTGAAAGGCGCAAAGCATTGACAGCCATTGGTTTTATCAAAAGTAAAAAGGCGGCCGAAGCCATGGTCGCGCTATCCAAATCGACATTGCCGGATGTGGCTTCACAGGCTTCTTATTGGATCAATTTCAGGAAAAGTAATGACTGGGCCGACCTTATGAACTGGGAACAAGCGACCGCACAGGTGATGACGCCCGCGTATAAGCGTATGCTCGATATGAAAAAAACGGTTAGCGACAAAAATCAGCCCGTATCGGCCCGTATCGATGCGGCACGCCAAATGGCACCGGATGTGAATGGTGGAAATATCCTCGTGGATATGCGTGTGCAAGGGCAGTTGCCGGATACGATCGCAAAGTCGGTGAGTGAGATTATTTTCAAGAACCCCGATCAGAATGTGCGCGTGGTGGCCAGTCAGTTTTTTCCAAGAAACGGAAAGGTTTTGAAAACGGATTTTATTTCGAGAATGAATGCGGATCTGGTTCATGGACAAAAAATATTCTCGAATACATGTGCTGCCTGCCATAAGCATGGCACTACGGGGGCCGAAATAGGGCCGGATTTGACCCTTATTCATAAGAAATTCGATAAATCAGGGCTTCTGGACGCGATTGTCAATCCGTCGGCGAGTATGGTGTTCGGCTATGAGAGCTACACTATTGTGACTAAGAAAGGCGACACTTATTTCGGATTTCTGATGAGTGACGGCGCGAATGTGGTATTGAAAGATGCGGGAGGTCAGCAACACACCATTAAAGCCGATCAGATCAAATCAAGGGAGAAAATGCCTTCTTCGCTCATGCCTGAACCTACCGCGTTGGGACTTAACGAGCAGGACCTGGCCGATCTCACGGGCTATCTTTTGAATTTCAAGTGAATGGAATAATAAAAATAAATAATATAAATTTGCCGGAATCCTATTTTTAATAACCCGCTAACGTCATGACGGACCTTCAAGATCGGCATCTTCTCCTGGCATTGCAGGAAGGCGACGAAGCGGCGTTTACGACGATCTACAATCGGTATTGGTACAACATGTTCCTGGTCGCTTACCGCAAACTTCAAAACAAAGAAGTGGCCGAAGAGCTGGTGCAGGAAATTTTTCTCCGTCTCTGGCGAGAACGGGCCAATGTCGAGATCAAGAGCCTCAATTACTATTTATTTTCTGCCGTGCGCTATGAAGTGATCGACCAGATCCGCGCCAAAGGACCTGCGGACGAGTTTCTGGATCATTACAGGGCTTTCGCTGGTTTTGAGGATTGGAATACTGAAAATCAGATCGCTGTGAATGAGCTGTCGAGGATGATCGACGAGGGCTTGCATATACTTCCTGAGAAGTCCAAGGAGATTTTCCGGCTCCATAAATTTGAATACTGGCCCATTTCCCGCATTGCCTTGCATTTCAAAATCTCCGAAAAGGCAGTGGAGTACCACCTGACCAAATCAGTCAAATCCGTTCGCGCTTACCTCAAGGAGGTGCTCATTCTGCTTCCCGCGCTGTTTACGTTCCCCTTTCATTGATTTTTTCCTGAATTTTACTTTCTGCATTATCCAAAGAATTTTTAGTCTTTCGGGTTGAAATCATGTTGCTATTCCGGGAATTTTTAAAGCTATTTAGGGCATTACCCCAATTTAACGGCTTATCATACAGAAAGCGGGTCTGCAAGCCAGCCGTTTTACCCGACACAGCGATTTACCTACACATCAATGAACAATAAAGAAATTCAGGCCCTTCTCTTGAAATACCGGCAGGGGAAATGCACCGAAGAAGAAATGACGAGGATCCATTTGTGGTATGATAGCCTGAATGGCGAGTCGGTGGCTGCGCTGGACACGGCTGAAAAGAACATGATCGGCGAGCGCATGCTTGGAAACCTTCTTAACGAGGTCCGGGAGCCTGAATCGGCGGTTACTTTGTCGCCCTGGCGGCGGTGGAACCAGGTCGCGGTTTATATGACGGCGGCTGCTATGTTTATCGCGATCGGCTATTGGGCGATGCTGGGTAAAAAACCTGCACAGCAGCGTATTAATAACGAAAAAATGTATGTGGAAGCGCCTGTTGGCCGCCTGATAACAGAAGAAAACACATCAGCTTTACCTAAAAAGGTCGTCCTGGAAGATAACAGCGTCGTTACCCTCGATCCCGGAAGTGCGATTATCTATCCCAATAGCTTTGCAGCGGATAAACGAGCCGTTCAACTCATAGGTGATGCCTTTTTTGAAATCACTAAAAATCCTGACAAACCATTTTTTGTATATAGCGGAAAGCTCATTACCAGGGTGTTAGGAACTAGTTTCAGGATTAAAACCCGATCGAAGGATAAGGCGCTGGAAGTGGAAGTGGAAGTGGTAACGGGGAAAGTATCTGTTTTTGAAAACCAGCGGGCATTTGAGGAGGCAGAAGTGCCTGAGGAACAGAACAATGGCGTCGTGCTAACACCAAACCAGCGTGTTACCTATTTCTCGGAAAGCAGACATCTGATGACCGGACTGGTGCCAGAGCCTGTAAAGGCGGTGAAGGAAAATATTCAGCCTAAACTGGTTTTCAATGACTCCAAACTGGAAGACATTATCCATACGCTTCATCAACAATACGGCATAGAGATTGTGTTTGCGAACGACCGTCTGTCTCAATGCACTTTTACGGGCGATATTACCGAAATGCCATTGTATGAAAAGCTGGACCTGATCTGTAAGTCAAATGGCGCGGATTATGAAGTGAAAGGCACCCGCATTCTCATCAATGGTAAGGGCTGCGACTGAATGGAATTTCGATTATCAACTCCAAACGAACCTGTATGGTAAGAAAAAAGAGCCTAAACCCTTAACAAAAAGAAACCGATAGTGTACCACCACTACCGGCCCCAATAAAGCCTGCTTATAAGATCCTGGAAAGATAGCTAAGCAGACACTGTCCTGTTTTTACAAATAGAACCTTCAAAATTATGCAAAAAATCCTACACTTAAAACGGTGTGCATCACTGCGCATGGTCATGAAAGTAACGTTTGCCCAGATCCTTTTCGCTGTCACATTTACCGGCATTACCTATGCCTCCCGCGAAGGCCGGGCGCAGGAAATAATGGAGAGAATGGTGACGATCCATGCCCAGAATGCCGAATTGCGAAATGTGTTGAAAGACATTGAGCAGCAGGCAGATGTGAAATTTGCTTACAGCCAGAAAACTATCCGCGCCGAGCGCGTTGTGGACGTTCATATCAGCAGACAAAAACTAGCAACAGCATTGGAGACTTTGCTGGAACCGCTGGATATCACCTACCAGCTTACCTCGGGGAGGATCCTGCTTACAATGGCAACCGGTAGCGCCACGCCCGGTACCCCGCAAGTGAATATGCCCGACATAGCCGGCCCTGCATTTGCTATGATCAGAGGGAAAGTGACCGACGAAGCCAATGCGGCATTGCCAGGGGTGAGTGTGGTATTAAAGGGAACACAAAAAGGAACTACAACGGATAAGGACGGTGCTTTTGAGCTCGATGTACCGGAGTTGAACGGTGCGGTGCTGGTGTTCAGCTTTGTGGGTTATAAAGCCCAGGAAGCGGTTGTTGGGAGTCAGAGCAGCCTTTCCGTGGTGATGGTCCCTGAAAACAAATCGTTGGAAGAGGTGATTGTCGTGGGGTACGGCTCTGTCCGGAAAAGTGACCTGACGGGCTCTGTTTCAAGCATTAAGAGCGAGGCGATCCGTGAAATGCCAGTAACGTCTGTGGATCAGGCGATCCAGTCACGTGCACCGGGCGTGCAGGTGACGCAAACTTCCGGAGCTCCTGGCGGTGGCATCTCCATCCGTGTTCGCGGGGCCAATTCCATCAATAGTGGCAGCGAGCCATTGTATGTGATCGACGGTTTTCCGATGTATCCCGACAATGGTGCCTTAGGAACGAGTGGGAACCGGCAGCCGACCAATGCAATGGCGACCATCAACCCCAACGAAATAGAATCCATTGAAATACTGAAAGATGCTTCCGCAACGTCCATTTACGGCTCACGCGGTGCGAATGGGGTAATCCTCATCACCACGAAGCGCGGCAAGGAAGGCCAGAGCAGGGTGGATTACGACGGCTCCTATTCGTTCCAGACGATTGCAAGAGAGGTAAAAGTGCTGAACGGGGGCGATTATGCCCGTTATATCAATATGCTGGAAAGAAGCCAGGGCGGTAACCCGCGCTATACCGACGCACAGATCAATGAAATCGGGGTGGGTACCAACTGGTGGGATGTTGTTTCCAGAACCGGAGGGCTGTCTAGCCATCAGCTGTCATTCACCGGCGGGAACAAGGGCATGCGGTATGCATTTGTCGGTAACTATTTGGATAACAAGGGTATTATTAAAAATACGGATTTCAACCGTTACGGATTCCGGATGAACCTGGATAACGATTTTTTGAATGGGAAAGCTACTTTGACAAACAGTTGGTCATTCAACCGGTCGGGTAGCAGCAATGTGCCTACCGACCGTGGCGGGCCCGGAGGTATTGTTATTTCCGCCCTGGGCCTCGATCCAACCGGTCCGGTTTACGACCAGAACGGGGGTTACCGGTATGCCAGTTACGACCAGCGGTTTCTGACCAACCCGCTCGCCGAAGCCACCGAGGGATACGATAGGGACAATACCAACCGCCTGTTTGGAACTTCGGCGCTTACGATTAATATTCTTAAAGGGTTGAAATTCCGCACGAGCCTGGGTTTGGACATCGTGAATGCGCGTCGTACCACATTCTATAACAGCTTCACCTATCTCGGGCGCCAGAATGGCCGCGAGTTGCAAAAGGCGAACAGAAACTCTAATAACATTCTTAATGAGAACATTTTAAGTTATAACAAAGAACTGGCAGCAGGTCACTATCTGGATGTTACAGTCGGTTATACCTATCAGAAAGAACTCAACTATTTCGAATCCAACGCAACCCGCGGATTGCCTTCGGATGATGTTGAAGCGGTGAATATGCAGAATGGCAGCCGGCCGCTCGTGCCTACTTCCGGACGGGTTGAATGGGAGCTGTTATCGATGCTGGGCCGTGTGAACTATAATTTCAAAGACCGTTACCTGCTGACAGTGACACTTCGCCGGGACGGTTCATCGAAATTCGGGCCTAATAATAAATGGGCAACTTTTCCTTCGGCGGCGATCGGTTGGCGAATGGTTAATGAGGAGTTTTTCAAAAATTCAGGATTGGGCGAAGTTTTCGATGACCTGAAAATACGGGCCAGTTACGGTTTGACGGGTAACTCGCAGATCCCGGTATATCGTTCGGTAGCAGGGTTGATACCTTATAACTATGTTTTTGGCGCCACGCCTACATTGGTTTCGGGCTACGGACCGAACCGGATTTCCAATTCAAACCTTAAATGGGAAAGTACTTCCATGCTGAATGTCGGCGTCGATTTTGCATTGCTTAACAACCGGCTGAGTTTGACTGTCGATGCATTTAAAAACAAAACCACCGATTTGCTGCTGGATGTATCCATACCTCAAAGTACCGGTTTCAGTACGATCATGCTCAATTCCGGCTCGCTGAGCAATAAAGGGTTGGAATTTTCGGCCAGTTATAAGCTGATAAGTTCCAATGCACTCACCTGGGACGTGAGCGGAAACGTGTCCGTTCTCCGGAATAAGATCCTCGATCTTGGAAAAAGTACCCCTTTCTTTTCCAACAGCACGAGCGGCCACCTCGGAGTGCTCGGAAGCTGGGTAGAAGCCGGCAATTCGATCGGCGTTTGGAGAGGGTACAATTATGTAGGTTTGTTTCAATCGGATGAAGAAGGCAAAAGCTTTTCCGCGAAGGCAGGTTATCCCAAATACGAGGACGTAAACGGGGACGGTAAGTACACGACCGACGATTTCAAGATCATTGGAGATCCTAATCCGAAGCTCACCTGGGGATTCAATACCAGCCTTAAATACAAGGGATTTGACCTTTCGGTATTTTTCCGGGGTGTGCATGGCAACAAGGTCCGCAATCTTCAGCAATCCGAAATGGGTGACGGCGTGCAGAAAATCAACCAGATCTCGAATATCCTGACCGATTCCTGGACCCCTGAACACCGCGATGCTTCGCGACCGGTAATCGACGGCCGCCGTGATTTCATATCCTTCCGCAGATCATCTTTCTTCATTCAGGATGGCTCTTTTGTAAGGTTGCAAAATCTTTCGCTCGGATACACGCTGCCCGTTAAACCCGCATTCCTGCGCCATGCGCGCGTATATGTGAGCGGGCAAAA
This sequence comes from Dyadobacter sp. MSC1_007, assembly GCF_023667495.1. GTDB lineage: Bacteria > Bacteroidota > Bacteroidia > Cytophagales > Spirosomataceae > Dyadobacter. The sequence goes on along the minus strand of NZ_JAMOZL010000004.1, from coordinate 428,855 downwards.
TCTGTTCCTCATCACCAAATACAAAGGCTTTGATCCGGAGGTCAACAACCAGGGGCAGAACAACCTGAACCGGGGCGATGACTATGACGCCTACCCGCGCTCGCGCATGCTGACAGTCGGTGTTAACCTTGGCATTTAACGGTATCCATTTCTAAATCCAGCGAATTATGAAAAATATAGTTTTATATAAAGTCAGGATTGCGGGCTTGGCAGCATTCCTTTTTGTACTGGCAGGATGTTCTGACCTCAAAGAAAAGCCCGATTTTATCAATCCGGATACATTCTATAAATCGGCCAGCGAGCTGACTTTGGGTCTCAATGCGGTATATGACGATCTCAACTCTGGCGGTCACGGCTACTTCTACGACCGCTATGTATTCGAATGTCTGGTAGGTTATCAGGTAGGCTGGGAAAAAGGGCCTTTGCAATACAACCTGGGCAATGTCAACCCGGCCGACGAGTATATCGAGGCTTTCTGGGGGATCTGCTACCGGTCCATCAACCGTGCAAATGCAATTATCGAAACAGCTGACGCGTTAAAAGATCCGACAAACGAGGCGCTGATCAAGCGATTGAAAGGTGAAGCACAGTTTTTACGGGCGTTCTATTATTATAGCCTGCTGAGTTATTTCGACAATGTACCGCTGAGTGTAAAATCCACGCAAAATATCGCGGAACTGCCTTCCAACAGCGGCGGAAAAGCGGCAGTGATCCAGCAGATTTATGCAGACGCGAAGGCTGCGGCGGAAGTGCTGCCAGCTAGCTACACGGGTGTTGATATGGGCAGGGCCACCAAATGGGCGGCTAAGTCGATACTGATGAAAACCCAGCTTTGGGATGAAAAATGGGCCGACGCCAAAGCGACCGGCGAGGACATTATCAACAACAGCGGGCTGAATCTATTTGAGAATTTCGCACACAATTTTGACCTGACACATGAAAACCAGGGAGAACGCATTTTTGAGGCACAGGTGTCTGCGGCAGCCAATCCAAGTGAGTACAATGTGCATTCAGCGCACTTCAACCCGGAAGATTTCCCGAGCGAGCTAGGGGGATCGGGGTGGAGCTGGTTGAGCGCAACACAGGAGTTCCGGGCGGCTTACGATCCCAAAGACAAGCGTATTGAAGGCACATTTATCGAAAGCTACCCAACCGGCCGTTTTGGTAAAATTAAAGGAGCTTATCCGATCGTAAAATGGAGTCCGAAAGCCGATTATAACCTGTCACGCTTCGGTGGGGTGGTTAAGTCTGACGCTAACCCGAATGAACCTGCGCAAATGATATTCGGTAAAGCATGGTCGAACAAGATCGTGGAATTGGACAAGAGCAATGCGGCTACTGAGAAAAATACGGTTTATATCCGTCTAGCTGACATTTTGCTGGGCCATTCAGAAGCGTGCAACGAGAGCGGCCAGGGGGATGCATTTGCCTCCATTAACAAGGTCCGCACAAGGGCCGGGCTCGCACCACTGAAAGGGTTGACCCAGAGCGCATTAAGGGACGCGATCATCCACGAGCGCATGCAGGAGTTTGTTTTTGAACAGGTTATGTACCCCGAACTTCGCCGTAAAAGCAAATTGGGCGGGCCACAGGATTATCTGGGCAAGGAAATCAAGCATTTGGCTGAAAAATATAACCTCGACCGCGTTCCCAAAGCCAAGGATTATGTGCTTCCGCTACCAATTAAGGAGCTTCTGGGCAATCCTAACGTCAAACAGAATGCAATTTGGGAATAATGGCTGGCTAATAGCCTGTTAAGGGCAAGTCCGGGTATTTTTTATCAGGGCTGTCTTTTATTAGTGAAGATGGATAATTGATACGTACATTTTGAACAAAGCATTAGTCGGCAGAGCTATGCGCATCTTATATTAATGTGCTAAATCTGGATTTTTCATGAGCAATAAATTTTTGATCGGCTTAGCAGTGCTGGCCATTGCGATTACTACAATTTTCTGGTCGGCTGGATGGTTTGGGCATCGCGTAGATTACAATGCGGACGTCAAACCAATCCTGAACAAGCATTGTATGGGATGTCACGGCGGTGTGAAGAAGGCCGGCGATGTCAGCTTTTTGTTTGAACACGAAATGATGGAACCGGGGAAATCCGGCAAAATACCAGTCGTGAGAGGTGATGCAGATGCGAGTGAAATGATCAAGAGGATTCTCAGCGATGATCCGGATGAAAAAATGCCTAAAAATGGCACGCCGCTGAATGAGCAGGAGATCAGTACTTTGAAACAGTGGATCAATGAAGGCGCCGAATGGGAAACGCATTGGTCTTATAAAAAGATCGAAAGACCGGAGGTGCCTTCATTGAACAGCTGGCGAAACCTTTTCGGATTGCTGAATACCGGAGATAAAAAGTGGGCGAAAAATGAGATCGACCATTTTGTATTGGAAAAATTGAAGGAAAAAGGCCTGCAAACATCTCCAGAGGCCGACCGCGCTACATTGCTGAGGAGGGTTAGCCTGGATATTACCGGGCTCCCGCCAACTGAAAAGGAAGTAGCGGATTTTGAAAAAGACCAATCCCCCGATGCCTACGAAAAAGTAGTAGACAGGCTGCTCAAATCGCCTGCTTATGGTGAGCGATGGACGTCTATGTGGATGGACCTCGCGCGCTATGCGGATACCAAAGGCTATGAAAGCGATGGCGGCCGTACAATGTGGCGCTACCGCGATTATGTGGTTAAATCTTTCAATGAGGATAAGCCGTTCGACCAGTTTACGGTTGAACAACTTGCGGGCGATCTGCTCCCGGGCGGTAACGACGGTTTTCCAAAGGAAGAAAACATGATAGCCACTGGTTTTCACCGGAATACGATGACAAACAATGAAGGTGGAACCGACGACGAAGAATTTCGTACTGCCGCATTGATCGACCGCGTGAACACAACCTGGGAGGTTTGGCAGGGTACGACGTTTGGTTGTATCCAGTGCCATAGCCATCCATATGACCCCATCCCGCATGAGGATTATTACAAGTACGCAGCGTTTTTCAACAATTCCCGTGACGAGGATGTGTGGGATGAATGGCCGAAATTACGGTTCTATAAAGGCGAAGATTCGGCGCGGGTAGAGCGCGTGAAAGGTTGGATCAAAAAGTATAAACCGGAAGAACTCGAAGCTAAAACGAAGTTCATGAAGGTGATGGAGCCGAAGATCAATGCACATAATTTCGTGAAAGGCGACCAATCTACGGTGTTGCAGATCTCGTATTATGGTGTAAAAGACAAGGGCAATGCTCAAATTCCGCAGGTGAACCTTACAGGTGCGGATAATGTGTTGATGAATGTTTCAACTAAGGCTGAAAATGCAACATTAACACTACATCTCGACAAACTCGACGGACCTGTGCTTTCGACGATCAAGCTTCCAATGCGTGATACCGTTGTCATTGCACCGGTAAATCAGGTTAGTGGCAAGCACGACATTTATTTGACATTAAATAGTCCGAAAAAGCCCACCGAATGGGTGCGTATCAGTTGGATATCTTTCCAAAAAGGGATACCAGGCGCAGGGCAGCCTGGTTACGAGCAAATCGTTTCCGATTATGCGACAATCCTGACCCGGCCAACCGAAAGTATGCCAGTGATCTGGGAAGGGAAAGGGGATTTTGCGAGAAAAACCCATGTTTTTGTACGAGGTAACTGGATGGTCAAAGGCGCTGAGGTGAAACCCGACGTTCCCAAACTGCTGGCACCAATGCCGAAAGAATATTCGCGTGATCGCCTAGGATTGGCTAAATGGATTGTAAGCCGTGATAATGCATTGACAGGGCGAGTGGTTGTAAACCGTTTCTGGGAGCAGCTTTTTGGCAAAGGAATCGTAGAAACGGTCGAAGATTTTGGTTCGCAGGGTGCAGAACCGAGCCATCCAGAACTGCTAGACTGGCTGGCCGCCGATTTTATCGAAACAGATCATTGGAGCGTCAAAAAGCTGTTGAAAACCATTGTCATGTCGGCAACCTACCGGCAGAGCTCGAAAACCGATTATGACAAACTCGAAAAAGATCCCTACAACGTCTATATCTCACGCGGCCCTCGGGTGAGGCTGAGCGCCGAGCAGGTGCGCGACCAGGCGCTAGCTTGCAGCGGATTGATTTCAAAGAAAATGTATGGCCCAGGCGTAATGCCTCCTCAGCCCGACAAGATATGGCAATCACCTTACAGTGGTGAGAAATGGGTGTTAAGTCAGGGCGAAGACCGTTACCGAAGAGGCCTTTACACCTACTGGAAGCGCACAGCACCGTATCCGTCGATGGTCACATTTGACGCGCCAAGCCGTGAATTCTGCCAATCCAGAAGGATATTGACCAATACACCTTTGCAGGCATTAGTGACATTGAATGATCCCGTGTACCTGGAAGCCGCTGAAAAACTAGCGACCAGAATGCAGAAAAGGGGAAAAACGCCAGAGCAACAGTTGGCGGAAGGCTATCGGATGCTGACATTCCAGCCAATCGAAAAGAAGAACCTGAATGTGCTGGTGAAGGTATATAAGGATGCGCTGAATGTGTATAGAAAAAGACCGGTGGACGCCGACAGCATTCTGGCTTACGGCCAGGAAAGGTCACCAGAACTGGCCGCGCTGACCATATCGGCGAACATAATGCTAAACCTCGACAACGTCGTAACCAAAGAATAGACCGCGGGTTTAAACCCACGGAAATTGACGATACGCCGAAACCAACGCAGTCGCGATCCCTAACCCCGGGTTTCAACCCGGGGATGGAGGGAGGGATGGCTTGTGTGAGGGAGGCGGATAGACGAAGATCAACCAACAATGGAAAAGCTACTAAAAGAACTTCAATACGCAGATCTGCACCGGCAAACCCGCCGGCACTTTCTGCAATCGGCAGGATTTGGGCTGGGAGCGTTGGGACTGGGTTCCTTGCTGGGCTCTTGCGGCAGTTCAAATGCGGGCACGAATGCTCCCGGAAACGCAGCCGCGGCCAAAATCCCACAATTCGCCCCGAAGGCTAAGCGGGTGATTTACATTCACATGGCCGGCGCGCCTTCCCAGCTGGAACTATTCGATTACAAACCAGAGCTCGTGAAATACCACGGCAAGGATTGTCCGGCGGAGTTTTTGGAAGGCAAAAAATTCGCATTCATCCAGGGGGTGCCCAAAATGTTGGGGCCACAAGGGAAATTTGGTCAGTATGGTGAGTCAGGGGCGTGGATGTCCGACTATGTGCCTTACCTGCAAACCGTTGCGGATGAGATCACATTCATGAAAGCAATGCATACCGACCAGTTCAATCACGCACCTGCGCAGCTACTGATGCATACGGGAAGCCCGCGGCTGGGGCGACCGAGCTTGGGAGCATGGTCGGTGTATGGATTGGGATCTGAAAACCAGAATTTGCCAGGGTTCATTGTGCTGGCTTCGGGCGGGCAACAGCCTGATGCCGGTAAAAGCGTTTACGGAAGCGGCTTCTTGCCTTCGGTGTACCAGGGCGTGCAATGCCGCACAGGCGGTGACCCGGTTTTGTATGTGAGTGACCCGAGCGGTATGAACCGCGATATGCGAAAACAGACCATTGAGGCTATCAACGAAATCAACCGCCAGACTTACGAGGACGTCAAAGACCCGGAAATATTAACCCGGATCAGCCAATATGAAATGGCTTTCCGAATGCAGATGTCGGTTCCCGAAGTAATGGATGTTTCGAAGGAGCCGCAGTTTATACTGGATATGTATGGTGTGAAACCCGGCGAGGGCACATTTGCAATGAACTGCCTGCTGGCACGCAAGCTGGTCGAAAATGATGTGCGTTTTGTACAGCTGTTCGACTGGGGCTGGGATGGGCATGGCACTTCCAAAGATCATAACGTGGAAGGCGGCTTGCGCCAAAAATGCCGGGAATCGGATCAACCGATCGCTGCATTGATCAAAGACTTGAAAATGCGGGGCCTTCTGGAAGAAACGCTGGTCATTTGGGGTGCAGAATTTGGACGGACCCCAATGCAAGAAAACAGGAACGGGTTGGTTATGCCATTCATGGGCCGCGATCACCATTTGGACGCATTCACAATGTGGATGGCCGGTGGAGGCGTGAAAAGAGGCCATAGCCACGGACAAACCGATGAACTAGGGTATTATGGTGTAAAAGACCGCGTCCACGTTCACGATTTGCAGGCAACTATTCTGCATTTAATGGGTTTTGATCACGAAAAATTCACCTATCCGTTCCAGGGAAGAAATTTCCGGCTTACAGATACCGAGGGCAAAGTCGTGAAGCAGGTTATCGCCTGATTTTTAAAGTAAGTATTTGAATATATTAAACCTAACCGATGGCCCAACTGATAAAGGCATTCCGGATGCAACTTAAACCCGGATTTGAAGCAGAATACAAAAAGAGACATGACGAAATATGGCCTGAACTCGCCAATCTTCTCAAAGAAGCAGGTGTGGAAGAATATTATATCTTCCTCGATGAAGCGACGCTCGCGCTTTTTGCATTTCAAAAACTTAAAGAAGGCGATACCACTGCGACACTTCCCGGCCTGCCGATCATGAAAAAATGGTGGGACTACATGGCCGATATCATGGAAGTGAATGCGGATAACTCTCCCAAAGCCATCGAGTGCCCGGAAGTTTTCAGGTTATAACACAAGCCTACATTATTATATATTGAATTGACCCCCAAAATGCTGAATTCCGGTATGTTACTCCCTCTACTTCAGGCGTCTCCCTGGGCACTTTTCATTGGAAGGTTCCACCCGGTGCTGGTGCATTTGCCCATTGGATTTCTGCTGATCGCGGCATTGCTCGAAATCGGCAGACGGACCGGAAAGATCAATATCAGCGAAACGACAGTTGTATTCATTCTTTTCTGGTCGGCTATAAGTGCCACATTTGCGTGTATAGCGGGGTATTTACTCTCGCTCGGCGGTGGATATGACGAAGAATTGCTGAGCGACCACATGTGGAAAGGCATTGGTGTGGCCGCATTTGCCTGGATCGCATGGCTGGTGAAGTCGGACAGGACCGGAAAGGTGCTTCCTTTTGGCAAGATGGCCTACCTGCCTGCGTTTGGCATTGCGGTGTTACTTACCATGAGTGCGGGGCACGACGGCGGGTCGCTTACGCACGGTGAAGATTATCTCACTCAATATACCCCCGAGCCATTCCGAAGCCTGGCCGGAATGGGCCCGATCGAAGAAAAAGCAAAAGAAATCAAGCCTATTGCTGATGTGCAGCAGGCTGTTGTTTATCAGGATATTGTGCGACCGATCCTGGAAGCACGCTGTACGCAATGTCACAATGCAAGTAAGAAAAAAGGCGATCTGCGTATGGACGAGCTGGCATTGCTCATGAAGGGCGGGGAAAACGGCCCTGCATTTGTGTCAGGAAAAAGTGCGGAAAGTGATATGATCAAACGCTGCCTGCTTGATGAAAGCGATGACGACCACATGCCGCCGAAAGGCAAACCCCAACTGAGTACAGATCAGATCGCATTGCTTTCATGGTGGATCGACCAGGGCGCTCCGGCCGATAAAAAAGTGTCCGAACTGGCTTTGAACGAGCAGGTGAAACCTGCCCTGGCCTCGCTGGGAGCCGGTGCGCCTGCTTCTGGAAAAGCGTCAGGCAAAAGCCCCGAATCGGCAATAGCAGGTATGAAAGTGCCGCAGGCCAAAGAAAGTGATATCGATGCGCTTAGGAAAGTGGGATTGATTGTCAATACTTTATCACAAGACCAGAACCTGCTCGAAGTGAGCGCCGTGAACGCGCCTCAGTTTGGAGACAAAGAGATGGCGTTGCTATTGCCTCTTTCTCAGCAGATTACCTGGTTGAAGTTAGGGAATACCAAAATTTCGGACAACGCATTGAAAGACATAGCAAAGCTTAAAAATCTTACAAAATTGCATTTGGAACACACCGCAGTGACCGACAAAGGCATTGCGGAACTAAAAAGCCTCCCACATTTGGAATACCTGAATATGATGGATACCAAAGTTGGCGATACTGGCCTAAAAACCATCGCAGGGATCAAAGGATTGCGTTCTGTATACATTTGGCAATCGGCCGTAACGGACAGCGGAGTAAGTCAGACGAGCAAGCAATATCCGGGCTTAATGGTAGTAAATGGTTTCAGCGAAGCCGAAGTGGCCCAATTCCTGAAAGCTGGCGACAGCACCGCAACCAAGCCAGTAGCGGCCAAAAAATAGTCACTCATTCACTCATTCAAAATTAAAATGACCCGCCGGGATTTTATAAACACCGCTACTGCCACAGCCGCGATCGCCAGTCTTGAACCCATCGCCAGTGCCAATGCGGCACCCGTTCAGTTTGCGAATAAACTTTCGTTAAAAGTACTCGGCACGAACTGGGGCTTCCAGGGAACTACCGACCAGTTTTGTGCGGCAGTCAAAAAGGAAGGTTACGATGGTATTGAAATGTGGTGGCCGGGCACGAAGGAAAAGCAGAACGAACTTTTTACGGCGTTGAAAAAGCATGGCCTGGACGTTGGGCTTCTTTGTGGATCGGGCGAAAAGGATTTTGCCACCCATCTGGATGCATTCAAAAAATCCATTAATGCAGCCACCAGCGAATATCAGCAAAAGCCACTCTATATCAATTGCCACAGCGGCCGGGATTTTTTTACCTACGAACAGAATAAGGCATTTATTGACCATACTACCGAAGCGTCTACCAAAAGCGGCATTCCCATTTACCACGAAACACATCGCGGCAGAATGCTCTTCGCGGCACATATCGCACGTAATTTTATCGAGAAAAACCCTGCATTAAGGCTCACTCTGGACATTTCGCATTGGTGCAATGTGCACGAAAGCCTTTTGCAAGACCAGGATGAAACGGTGAAACTGGCATTGTCACGTGTAGGACATATTCATTCGCGCATCGGGCATGAGGAAGGTCCGCAGGTGAACGATCCGCGTGCGCCTGAATGGGAAGCGGCTGTAAAAGCGCACCTTGCGTGGTGGGATGTAGTGGTGGAACAAAAAGTAAAAAGCGGTGAAACGCTGACCATATTGACCGAGTTTGGCCCGCCGAACTATTTGCCTACCGTGCCATTCACGCATCAGCCGCTCGCAGATCAGTGGGCGATCAATGTCCATATGATGCATTTGTTAAGAAAGCGTTATTTGAAGTAAATGCAGGCTGATAAGCTGGGGTTGAAGCCGTATTTTCTATAAATTGCGGTGCCTTTTTAAACCAGCAAAACTTATGAAAAACACACACTTCCTGCTAGCCAGCGAAGCGTCGGACGTCCGCAAATCATTTCTCGGAGCTTTTATCGGCCATATCGACGGCAGTAAGGCGATGTCGGTAAAGGAATTTCATGACCAAATAGCTGCGGCCATGCAGTTTCCGGACTATTCAGGAAAAAACCTGGATGCGCTCGACGAAATGCTGAATGACCTCGAGTGGATCAAAGAGCAAAAAGTGGTGATTTACATCGACCATTCGGCCGAATGGCTTTCCAAAGAAAAGTCCGAAGACAAGATCCTGAACATTATCGATATTTTCGACGCTACTGCCGAAGATTGGAAATGGATGGATGAAGAGGAAGAAGGCATCGCCAAAAAAGAACTTCGCATCGTATTCCAGGATTCCGAACGCATCCGCACATTGCTCGAAGAACAGGAAATACCGTTTGGTACGGTCGACTAAAATATGGTCTTTAGGTCAGGAATTGTCAGTTATACTGAGGTGTTGTTATTAACATCCTTCCGCCACTGCACATATCCCATCACTGCGAGAATGAGGAAAACCGCATACAGAATTGCTGTTAAATGCAGGTCTTTGTAAAAATACATTACTACATAACAGGCATCGGCGACGATCCAGATGATCCAGTTTTCGAGGTATTTTCGTGCCATCATCCACTGACCGATCAGGCTCGCTATCGTGAGCGCGGAATCCGCGTAGGTGAGGCTTGCATTGGTGTATTTGCTCAGCAAAAAGCCCCATAGCACTGTAATACCGACAAAAATGACCGCAAAAATCGGGTATAGTTTCAATGGCGTGCTACTGACGCGAAGGCCGTCATGATTTTGCCCTCCAAATTTCCACATCCACCAACCATAAATACTGGTGACGAAATAGTAACCCTGCAAGCCCATATCGGCATACAATTTTACCTGCCAGAACACCACACCGTACAGCACTGCATTCACGATCCCGAAAAACCAGCCGAGTACATTTTGCCGGGTATTGAGGTAAACGCAAATGGCGCCGGTAACAAAGCCAAGGATTTCCAGAGGGGTAGTGAGCAATCCGCCAAGTGAAATGGATTCGTTGAGCCAGTCGGTCATGAGTTGGGGGTAAATCTGAAAAGGTAAAAATAAAATGATATTACGGATTTTTGCGCTCGTTGCTTTAGACCTATTTTTGTGGCCTGATGATCACAGCAACAAAATAGGACAAACTGTTGTTATCATTGGCTGCCGGTCGGGGATTTTTCCCGGAACGGCTTTTTGCGTTTACATTCACTGCGGCGAAAGCGGCATAGCATTACATATTCTTGGAAGTTAAAGACTTATTAACACTATACGGAGGCGACAGTTACCTGGATGTGCTGAGTTCGCAAATCGCCTCGCGGGATTCGGAATCGGCGCATGTTCAGATAAAAGGATTGGTAGGGAGCCTGGATGCGGTGATTGCCGCGGCGATTCAGCAGCGTAAAAAAAGGCCGGCGCTCTACATCCTGAGCGATCGAGAGGAAGCAGCCTATTTTCAGAATGACCTTCAGAACCTGCTTGGGCCAACCGAAGTGCTTTTTTATCCGACATCCTACAAACGCCCCTATCATTACGAGGAGGTCGATAATGCCAACGTACTAATGCGTGGCGAGATCCTGAATAAGCTGAATACCGGTCGCGCTACGCCTATGCAAATCGTGACCTATCCCGAAGCTTTATTTGAAAAAGTGATCAACAAACGCTCGTTGCGGGCGAATACCTTTTCGGTTAAAGTTGGTGAAAAGCTGGATCCGTCGTTCCTGACCGAGTTTTTGAATAGCTATGGTTTCGAAATAACGGATTTTGTGTTCGAGGCTGGCCAATTTTCCGTGCGTGGGGGTATTCTCGACGTTTTTTCGTTTGCCAACGAGCACCCGTTCCGTATCGAATTGTTTGGGGATGAAGTAGAAAGTATCCGTTCTTTCGACCCTGATACACAGCTATCCCTCGAAAGCGCGAAGCAGATCAACATTGTGCCCGACATTCAGCAAAAGCTTTCGCATGAAACCAGGGAGTCGTTTTTGAATTTCTTTACCGACGAAACTGCATTATGGTTCAAGGACGCGGAACTGACGCTGGAAATCATTGAGAAATGCTTTGAAAAAGCCGAAAAAGCGTTGGAGGAAGTGACAGGCGGCGGCGTGCAGATCGTTTCGAACCCGAATGACCTGTTTGAGACGCGACGCGGTTTTTTAAATCAGGTCAAGAAATTTAAAACTGTTGAATTTGGAAAGAAATCCTATTTCAAAACTGAGATCAAAATTCCCTATTCTTCCAAACCGCAACCTTCATTTAATAAAGATTTCAAAAGACTGCTGGATGATCTGTCTGACAATCAGTCAAAAGGATATGTGAATATCATTGTAGCCGAGCAGCCCAAACAGCTCGACAGGCTCGAAAGGATATTTGAAGACCTGGACCCGTTCGTCAAATTCCGGCCGATGCATATTTCGTTGCGGGAAGGATTTGTGGACGATAATATGAAAGTAGCCTGCTATACCGATCACCAGATCTTTGCCCGGTTTCACAAATACCGGTTAAAAGAAAAATTCAGCAAATCGAAGGCTATTACCCTGAAAGAGCTGAAATCGCTGCAACCAGGTGATTTTGTGACCCACGTGGACTACGGTATCGGCCGGTTTGCGGGGATGGAGCGGAAGGACGTGAACGGAAAAGAGCAGGAAGCGATCCGGTTGATCTACCGCGACAACGACCTGTTGTACGTGAGTGTACATAACCTGCACAAGATCGCGAAATATACGGGTAAGGAAGGTACACCGCCCGCTATGAGCAAGCTCGGCTCGGGAGAATGGGAAGCCAAGAAATCGAAAGTTAAGAAGCAACTCAAAGACATTGCACACGAGCTCATCGCATTATATGCGAAGCGCAGGCAGGCTCCGGGATTCCCCTTTTCGCGGGACAACTATTTGCAGGTGGAGCTGGAATCTTCCTTTATATATGAAGACACGCCCGACCAGGCTACTGCCACCGCCAATGTGAAAGAGGATATGGAGAAAGCGCACCCGATGGACCGGCTGGTTTGTGGTGATGTGGGTTTTGGTAAAACCGAAATAGCCATCCGCGCGGCATTTAAGGCGGTTTGTGATAGTAAGCAGGTTGCAGTGCTGGTACCGACCACGATCCTGGCAATGCAGCATTTCAAAACATTCAGCGACCGTCTCGCCGATTTTCCTGCCAAAGTAGGGTATATCAATAGGTTTAAATCGACTAAGGAGATCAAGGAAACTTTGAAGGAAGCCGAAGAAGGGAAAATCGATATCCTGATTGGCACCCACCGGATCCTGAACAAAGACGTCAAATTCAAAGACCTCGGGCTACTGGTTGTCGATGAGGAGCAGAAGTTCGGTGTTAAGGCCAAAGATCGTCTGAAAGAAATGCGTGTAAATGTAGATGTACTGACGCTCACGGCCACGCCTATTCCGAGGACATTGCATTTCTCTCTAATGGGCGCGCGCGATTTGTCGGTGATAGCGACTCCGCCGCCGAACAGGCAGCCGGTCACAACCGAGGTGCATTCGTTCAGTGAAGAGTTTATCAGGGATGCGATCAGTTTTGAAGTTCAGCGCGGCGGACAGGTCTTTTTTGTCCATAACCGTGTAAACGACATCGAATCCATCGCCAATATCATCCTGCGTTTGGTTCCGGATGTCCGGATAGGCGTTGCGCACGGGCAAATGGATGGCGACAAGCTGGAAAAAGTGATGATGAGTTTTATCGAAGGAGAATATGATGTGCTGGTGTCGACCAACATCATCGAATCCGGGATCGATATTGCGAATGCGAATACCATTATCATCAACTCGGCGCATATGTTCGGGTTATCGGATTTGCACCAGATGCGCGGCCGCGTAGGCCGTTCTAACCGGAAGGCATTCTGTTACCTGCTCACACCAGCCGTTTCGACGCTGGCGAGCGATTCTCGTAAACGTTTACAGACGTTAGAGGAATTCTCGGATCTTGGTGATGGGTTTAAAGTAGCGATGCGCGACCTGGACATCCGTGGTGCGGGTAACCTTTTGGGTGCCGAACAAAGCGGGTTCGTGAACGATCTTGGCTATGAATTATATCACAAAATGCTCGATGAGGCAGTTCAGGAGCTGAAAAGCAATGAATTTAAAGACCTTTTCGCTGGCGCATTTAACCTGCCTAAAAAGCTGGTGCCCGATACGCAAATTGAAACGGATTTTGCGACGCTGATTCCGGACGATTATGTAAAAAATATTTCCGAAAGGCTATCGTTATATACCCGCCTCGACAATATTGCAACCGAAGATGAACTGGCAAAATTCGAGCAGGAAATAGTCGACCGTTTCGGGCCGGTGCCAAAAGAAGTCCAGGATCTGCTAAAAACCGTCCGTTTGCGCTGGGAAGCAGAGATTTTGCAGTTTGAAAAACTGACTTTGAAAAGCAATACAATGAAAGGATACTTCGTTACTTCGCAGAATGACGAGTTCTTTCAGTCGGGTAAGTTTGGACAGGTGATTGAATATATTAAAAAACACCCCAAGCAAATATCGTTGAAAGACCAGAAAGGGAAGCTTATCCTGATCTGTGAAGATGTGAAAACGATCGATCAGGCGCGGAATATCCTGATGGAAATGTCGAGGTAGGAGAAAATAATTTCGATTGATTTCATACATTTGCGGTTTCGCATACTATAAAATACCAAACACTTAAGTCACTTTAAAGCAATGATTTGCATGCAAAAGATGGGTACCCGGTCGATCGTGTTGATTCTGATTGTGTTATTAGCGGCTACTTCGTGTAGTAAAAACAAGAAGCCAACCAGCTTGAAACCTGGAAAAACAAGCTCCAAAACGGGCTTGGCCTATAATGGCAAAGACGGATTTGAGGTAAAGCAATATAAAGCATTGCCAGCCGGTCCTGACCTTGTTTATATCGAAGGAGGACGCTTTACGATGGGGTCGTTGGAAGAGGATGTAATGGCCAGAAGGGACAATCCCAAAAGAACGGTCAGTATCCAGTCGTTCTACATGGACCAGACAGAAGTGGCAAACGTCCATTATCTCGAATACCTGAATGCGGTGCAGAAAGATTCTTCCGAAGAATTTTATGCCAAAGCACTACCTGATACAAACGTTTGGTATAACGAACTGTCATTCAACGACTCTTATGTAACAATGTACCTTCGTCACCCAGGTTTCCGCCTTTATCCGGTGGTTGGAGTTTCATGGGTTCAGGCTAACGACTACTGCGCATGGCGTACCGCTGCTGTAAGTCAGGCAAACAATACTGCTGGTGCTGCCGCGGCAGGTCCAAAGAAAAAAAGAGGTTTCTCTTTTGGCAAGAAGAAAAAAGCTGAGGGCGAAGCAGTGGCGGCAGCCGAAGGGCCTGCACCGCAGCTCAGAATCGAAAGTGGTTACGTAATGCCTCCGTACCGACTTCCGACAGAAGCAGAATTTGAATATGCTGCAATGGCGATGATCGGAACACAGTATTCAGACGAAAACCAGTCCAATTCGAGAATTTATCCATGGGATGGCTCTACAATGCGCCAGCCACGTGGCCGTAAGCAGGGAACAATGCTTGCCAACTTCAAACGCGGTCCTGGTGACTACGCGGGTATTGCCGGAAAATCCAATGATGGTGCTATTATCACTCAGGAAATCCGCTCTTATCCAGCTAACGACAATGGATTGTACGACATGGCAGGTAACGTGAGCGAATGGGTGTATGACGTGTACCGTCCGCTTTCCAACAGCGATGTAAACGACCTGAACTCTTTCCGTCGCGACGGTTATCAGGATGAAGCTAAGAACTACGATACCAAAAACGCCAACTCGATGGTTGATGATAAACTGAGAGTTTACAAAGGTGGTTCATGGTCGGATGTAGCATATTGGTTGTCACCTGGAACACGCCGTTATATGGATCAGGATTCTGCAACTGCAATGGTTGGATTTCGTTGTGCAATGATCGCAACAGGAAGCCACAAGGAATAATAAATCTGCTATTCAGATTGACAGCCGCTGTTCTTCGGGACGGCGGCTGTATTGTTTTAATGCTGTGCCAATGCAATGGTAGCAATGTAAATTTCGCGACATCCGGCAGCAAGCAGCGTTTCCGCGCATTCTTCCAACGTCGCGCCAGTCGTCAGCACATCGTCCATGATGATCACGGACTGGTAGCTGATTTTTTCTTTTATTACAAAAACACCTTTCACATTTTCCCTGCGTTCAATTTTAGTTTTGCCGGTTTGGGTAGCAGTATGTCTCGTTCGTTCCAGAATGCTACCTGACCAGGGTATCCCTGTTGCTTTTGAAAATCCTTCGGCCAGCAGGTCGCTTTGGTTATAGCCACGTGCCTTTTGTTTTTTCTTGTGCAATGGAATACTCAGTATTATTTCAGCATCCGGAAGGCAGCCAGAGGTAAGCATTTCCTGCCCGAACATATACCCGAGCAGAATTCCCACATCTTTATTTCCCTTGTATTTGAGCGCGTGAAGTAGTCGCTGAACCTTTCCTTTTTTTGTAAATAACAAAAATGAATGCGTCGACACGACCTGTGGCACGTTTACGAATTTGTATTGCAATAGTTCTTCGTTCAGGCCTTTGTTTCCGACTCTCGGCAGGGATATCCGGCAAGCGGTACAGATGGTTTCTTCGTTACCAACCAGAACAACGTCACAGCTTTCGCAGCAACGCGGGAACAGGAGGTCGGTGAAATCGCGGAGGATACTTTTCAGGTTCATTTTTATAGATTTTGAATGGGTGAATTTCAACCCGTCTGAATACCTTTGCGTCATAAACAAACCGCTGCCCATGACAACGCTGATCGTAAATGCACAAGTAGTAAATGAGAACAGGGTCCAGGATTTAGACGTAGTAATTGAAAATGGTCACATCCAAAGGATCGGAAAAGATTTACAGCATGTTGTTGCCGACCGCGTTATCGATGCCAAAGGCCTGTATTTAATGCCGGGAGTGATTGACGACCAAGTGCATTTCAGGGAGCCGGGCCTCACTCATAAGGCAAATATTTATACAGAATCCAAAGCCGCGGTGGCCGGAGGGGTTACTTCGTTTATGGAAATGCCCAATACGGTGCCGAATACACTCACGCAGCAATTGCTGGAAGATAAATACCAGATTGCGGCCAATACTTCCCTTGCCAATTACTCATTCTTCATGGGCGCGTCGAATGATAATTATGAAGAGGTGATGCGGACAGATCCTTCACAGGTTTGCGGTATCAAGATATTCATGGGTTCTTCTACCGGAAATATGCTCGTGGATGCACCGGAAGTGCTGGAAAGGCTGTTTGCAAATGCGCCCTGCATTATCGCCACGCATTGTGAAGACGAGCCCACTGTGAAGAAACGGATGGCCTACTTCAAGGAAAAGTATGGCGACAATGTGCCTTATGATATCCATGCATTGATCAGAAACGAAGAGGCATGCCTTACGTCTTCTTCATTTGCAACCGGACTTGCCCATAAACACGGGACACGCCTACATATCCTGCATATCTCGACTGGCGATGAAGTGCATTTGTTTGAAGTAGGGAGGAGGAAAGACGGTAAGATATTGTTGGACAACGGTCAGCGTAAACTGGTTACAGCGGAAGCCTGCGTACACCATATGTGGTTTGATGCGGAAGATTACAAAACGTTGGGTAATCTGATCAAATGCAATCCCGCCATCAAAGCACCCCATCATAAAAAGGCTATTTTGCAAGCCGTATTGGATAACCGCATCGATGTGATAGCAACCGACCATGCGCCGCATACTTCCGAAGAAAAGGCGCAGCATTACTGGCAGGCACCATCCGGATTGCCACTCGTGCAACATACGTTAAACGTTATGCTCGAACTAAGCCGGGAAGGTAAGATTTCGATCGACAGGGTTGCAGAAAAGATGAGCCACGCCGTGGCCGATTGCTTCGATATCCGCGACCGGGGCTATATACGGGAAGGATATTGGGCCGATCTGTTGCTGGTTGATACGAATGCAACGACGACTGTTGAGCCTGAGAATATTTATTCCAAATGCGGCTGGTCGCCCTTTGAAGGAACAGAATTCCACTCCAAAATCACCCATACGTTTGTGTCGGGGCATCTGGTTTATGAAAATGGGCAGTTTGAGGAAACTGTGAAGGGGAAACGGCTATTATTTAGTCGCTAGGTAGTCGTAATAGTAACGGATTACATTCAGATCGGCCTCTGTCCAGTCGAGGCAAGGCAGGTCGGAAGGATCAAGCCAAAGTATCTGTTCGTGTTCTGTCAATACAAAATCGATGGTATTGACTTTGCAGATAAATGGTACCAGCACAATTTCACGCCAGCCCTGGTCTTTTGAAGTTTCGGGAAGTTTGTGGATAATTTCAACTTCCGCATTAAGCTCTTCCATGATTTCACGGAACAATGCCTGCTCGTCAGTTTCATTTTTTTCGAGCTTTCCACCAGGGAATTCCCATTGAAGTGGGAAGGACAATGCCGCGCTTCTTTGCCCGGCGAGTACTTTTCCATCATGTTCAATCACAGCACAGGGCACTCTCACTACTAACTTTTCGGAAACCAGTACTTCGATCATAGGAGGCGGTCACACTAATTTACCGCAAAATTACTATTTCTATACTTAACTTGTATCTCAATGTTAAAACTTCTTAAAAAGTTAACGCTCAGAACAATTCACCTGACCGGTGCCTTGGCAGGATTCCAAGATGTTTGAATGCCTTTTCTGTTACCTCTCGCCCGCGTGAAGTCCGTTTGAGATAACCCTCCTGAATTAAAAATGGCTCATAAACTTCCTCGATAGTTTCAGCCTCTTCGCCGCAAGCCGTGGCAATGGTCGATAATCCCACAGGCCCGCCTTTAAACTTGTGAATAATAGTATTCAAGATGCGGTTATCCATCTCATCCAGGCCGTTTTGATCGACGTCCAATGCCTGCAACGCCATTTCGGCGATTGCCACTGTGATTTTTCCGTTCCCCTTTACCTGCGCAAAATCGCGTGTGCGACGCAGCAGGTTATTCGCAATACGGGGAGTGCCCCTGCTGCGCCTGGCTATTTCAAAGGCAGCATCTTCTTCCAATGGGGTTCCAAGAATGGCCGCTGAGCGTTTCAGAATGGAGGTCAACAACAGTGCGTCATAATATTCAAGTCTTGCATTGATCCCGAACCTCGCACGCAGGGGTGACGTGAGCATACCCGCACGGGTGGTCGCGCCTATCAGCGTGAACGGGTTCAGCCCGATCTGAATGCTACGTGCATTCGGACCGCTGTCGAGCATGATGTCGATCTTGTAATCCTCCATTGCAGAGTACAGGTATTCTTCCACGATCGGGTTCAGCCGGTGGATTTCGTCGATGAAAAGTACATCGTGTTCCTGCAAGTTGGTAAGTAGCCCGGCGAGGTCGCTCGGCTTGTCGAGGACGGGACCGGACGTGATTTTAATGCCGGAGCCCAGTTCATTGGCGATGATATTGGAAAGGGTGGTTTTGCCGAGCCCGGGAGGTCCGTGAAGCAGCACATGGTCGAGCGCATCCCCGCGCTGACGCGCAGCCTGGACGAATATTTTCAGGTTTTCAAGTATTTTTTCCTGTCCAGTAAAATCGTCGAAAGAAAGCGGCCGCAATGCGCGTTCGATCTCTTTTTCAGTATTGGAAAGATTTTCTTTATCTCCGGACAGATAATCCTGGCGCATAATAGGTCGGCTGAACAGTTAAAAACAGTCGCCACGTTTTTATGGCGACTGTTTATCATTCTTTAATCAAAAATAATTGTTTTAATCTGCAAAAAGAAAGATTATCTGATGACCATCACCGAACCCCGCTTCACGATTGGATTACGTTCGGGATAATATAGTGCTTCATAGGAGAGTACATAAGGATAGCTTCCAGGCTGTACTTTAACACCTTTATAAGTGCCGTCCCACCGCGCTTCAATGTCGGTGGTCGCGTAAATCACCTCGCCCCACCTATTGTAAATCCGGATGGAAAAGTTTGTATAATATGCTCCGAATATTTCAAGGATCTCATTATGGCCCTCGCCATCCGGCGTAAATGCGTCTGGAATGAAGAACCTAGGCTCGCATTTATCCACAACTTTGGTGGATTGCTCGGTCACGCAGCCTTCTTTATTTGTCGCGCGTACCACATAAGTGCCTTCCGTCTTGACCGTGATAGTTTTGGTCGTGTCACCCGAATGCGGCCATAGGTATTTATAAGGACCCTGCCCATTCGCATCCAGGATCACGGATTGACCGTCTGGAATGCATATCGCACTTTCAGGGGCCAGGTTCAGGATTGGGGAAGGCAATTCACCTACCTGAATGGTGTCTGAGTTGTAGCAATCGTTGCGGTCTTTAACGGTCACGAAGTATTGGCCGGGTTGTCCGATGGTAACCTCACGCGTTTTGTCGCCAGTACTCCAGTTATACTCGATCCAGCGGTCGCTTTGAACGCGGAGAACGATGGAACTGTCCCGGCACAAAGTCGTATCTGGCCCTATTGTGAAGGCTGGCGGCTTGCGGAGCGTGATTTCAATGGTGTCGGCAGCGAAGCAATCTCCCTGCGGCCCGTTGAATGCAACTGCGATATAGCGGCCGGTAGCGGTTGCCCTGTAAGTCCGGCCACGTCCCACAACCCTGCCGCGGTTGATCCAGGCATAAACTTCTGCTTCCACTTTCATATCAAGCGGTACGTAGGCTCCGCAAGTGTCCTTGTCTGGCCCCAGGTCGATATTAGCAGGCGTTTCGTAAATGGTAACCTCCTGCACGATGGTCGTATCAGTACATTTATTGGTCGCACGCATAGCCACTTTGTAAGTTCCCGGCTGCGTGTAGGTGTAAGTTGCCTGCTGTTGTTTGGAAGGTGCTGTGAATGAGCCATTTCCTAGAAAGTCCCAAGAATACTGGTCTTCGATAGGGTCACAAATAGGACTGGCCTGGAATGTGGTAGGCTCATTGGTACAAAAACCATCTGCTTCAAAACCAGGCCCGGATGATTCCTGTGTGAAGTCCTGTACCATATTAGGTAAGCCCAATTGACTGTTTTGGCCGCCCAGGTTCACGCCATCCCTTTCGTAATCCACACCGGTTAACGAATTGCCCTCGGGCTCACCGATTACGCCCAGATATTCGCTTCCCTGGATCGCCATGTAAATGCGCCCGTCAGGCCCGAATTGCAGGGCCCCGAATTTTCTGGTAGCCGAACTGTCGATCGTGATGGCCGTTTCCGTCAGTAAGCTATCAGGCAAAGTCAGGTCATATTGTTTCAAATAGGAGTTTGAGCCATTCCCTCCTTGGAAAGAAATATACATTTTTTCGCCCGTCGGTGAGAATTCGATCCCGTATGCGGTGGGCGGGGCGGGACCAAGGTCAATGGTCTTGTCGTAAGTAAGTACGCCTGTGGAGTCATTGAAATGGAAAAGCTCAACATAGTTTTTGGGAGGTCCCGGAATAATCACAGCCAGACGGCGTTGCCCGGTAGCGCTATCGGGTGCCGAAAACTTCATGTAACCTTCTGCCTTGTGCAGACTGTCATGCGCCATACCAAGTTCCGGAGCACTTACTTCAGACAAACCACCTTCTGTAGCGTGGTAAATGCGGAACTTATTGGTGCCGTAATCGTGTGAAATAACCCAGTAAGTGCTGTCCCGATTGTTACGGACGGAGGCTATACGTTCCGTTGTGGGTGTTTGTAAAGTGGTGTTTTGCTCGATGACCGCGCCGAGACCATTGTTGCGCCGCATGTCCACAACGCTTACCGTAAGCAGTTTTTCGCCGTTAATGTCCGAGGTTGTGAATACATTATAAAGGTATTCGCAGCCTTTACAGGTAGGCTGGGGCACAATGAGGACCGATTGCGTGGAATTCGGGCTACCTTTCATCGGGACGCACGTTCCCGTAAAACAGGGCATAACGTCCCCGTTCTTGTTCCATATTGTTATCCCGTCGGAGTAAAAGAGCAGTTGTCCCTTCGAATTGGCGATCGAAGAGGTTCCTTCGGGTGTGTTCAGTTTGCCGTCTGTAATGGGTGACGGGGGAGTATTTGAGAAATCTAGGCCTGCATTGCCACCGAAATACCATTTGGAGCCCTCTTGAGCAGCAGGTTCCATACAGATCTTCACATTAATGCGGTCCTGGATCTTGCAACCGTTTGGCAGGATGACCTCTACGGAATAACAGCCAGAACTATCCACACTCAGTGTTTGGGTGGTGTCGCCTTTCGGATACCATACATATTTGGCGTCCGGAGGCGCACCATTGGGATAAGGATCAAGGATGAGTGTGTCGCCCCTGCAAATGGTGGTATCGGTCTTCCAATTCTGGAATATAGGCGGAAGCTCACCGATTGTAATGGTTTGAGAAACGGTTTCTTTCGTGCCTCCGGCTAGCGTTCTGACCAGCGTTACGGTGTAAGAGCCAGGCGCCATGTAGGAATGCTGCGGATTACGGCGGGTATCTGTGGCACCACCTTCACCAAAGTTCCATTGCCAAGCGGTAGCAGTTGTAACCGGGTCCCGGAATGATGTGGAGTCGGCATCGCAGTCGGGGTTCTGCATACATTGGTTTTGTACCACGAAAGGAGTTTGTGCAAAAGCATACCCTGCGGAGAGCAGCGTAAGCAGAAAGAGTGCACAAAAAAATTGCTGGTACCTATTATAAAATCGCCCCATGTTTCGTTACTTGTTCAAACACCCCTAGCCATCTCATAGAATATTCAGATTATCCGACATTACTAACGAAAATAAAATGTTAAAATTTTGTGCGGTAATGTCGTAAAAACACATCTAATTTGAATATTAATACGCAATTTGAGGATAATTTGTGAAATTAATCTGGTAATTTTTTTAAGCCCGGAATGGGTTTACATTTCAGAAAGTCGCAAGCCAATAAATATATGACCAAGCGTTTACTTCTCCTTTTCATACTGACACTGCTTTGCCTGAAAGGTTGGAGCCAGGATCCGCAGTTTTCGCAATTCTACGCGAACCCGTTGTACCTGAACCCTGCTCTCGCTGGTGGTGCACTGGCACCTCGCGCGACCATCAATTACCGTAACCAATGGCCTGCACTCTCAGCCAATTTTGTAACCACTTCCATTGGAGCAGATGTATTTTTGCCCAATTATAATAGCGGATTAGGCGTATTGGTAACGATGGATAGCCAAGGTCTGGGTAACCTGAAATCCACGGATGTAGCATTGCAATACTCTTATCAGATCCAGTTTAATGAACTTACTTCACTTCGTCTGGGCGTCCAGGGAGGCTTTGCATCACGTACGCTCGATTATTTCGGTCTGACTTTTGGTGATCAATACAATAATGGCGGACTTACCGGGCAGCCATCCGAAGACCCGTTTGCAAAAGGAGGTCCCAATGTATTTTATGCTGATTTCGGTGCCGGTGCAATGCTCTATTCGGATTGGTACTGGGCAGGCATTTCGGCCCACCATTTGAACCGGCCTAATCAGGCATTTTCCTCCTTAACTGAAGCGCGGCTTCCTGTAAAGGCCAGTTTGCAAGCTGGATTACGCATTCCGTTTGCGGGATATACTTTTTTGGGAGATGAAATAGATAAAGAAAAGACGATATCACCTGCTATCATGTACAAAAAGCAGGGTAAATACGATCAGTTTGACGCTGGAATGTATGTCACCATCGAACCTTTGGTGATTGGGGCCTGGTATCGGGGTATCCCATTCAAAAAATATGCTCAGAATATCAATAACCACGAATCTCTGGTATTTCTTGCCGGATTCAGGCAGGATAAGTTCTCGATCGGGTATAGTTATGACCTGACGATCTCCACCCTGGGAGCTGGCAGCGGCGGCGCGCACGAGATTTCGCTTTCCTACATATTTGCGCCACTCGAACCCAAGCAGAAACGATCCAAAAGCCGTAAAAAACAACTTTCTTGTCCGAAATTCTGACAAGCGCTAACAAATAAATTAGCCTTCCCGATCATAGGGTAAAACTGCGCCCGGCAAGTCTTATCTGGTAGTTATTCACTATTAAAGTTATAAGACTTCCTTAACCTATGATTAATTACCGCAGGCTCCATTTTATTGTTACAATTTTGCTGCTTTCTGCCGCATTGAATGCTGTTGCAGCGCCCCCGAAGAGAGAGTTTTACGAAATCAAGATTTATCATCTCAAAAATGCCGATCAGGAAGCCCGTGTAGAAACATTCCTGAAAGACGCATATATCCCCGCAGCACATCGCGCTGGTATTAAAAACGTAGGTGTTTTCAAGCCCGTTGCGACGGATACTATGGCTGGTAAACTGATTTACGTCCTTACTCCACTGAAATCGCTCGACCAAATTCTTTCATTGCCTAAGACGCTCGATAAGGATGCAGCGTACGCTTCGGCAGGCAAGGATTACATTGATGCCAACTACAAAAATCCACCTTACGCGCGGTTTGAGTCAATAATTTTACAGGCTTTTACCAGTGCTCCCGTGCTGACAAAGCCCAATCTTACAGGGCCGAAAAGCCAGCGCGTCTATGAATTGCGCAGTTATGAAGGCCACACTGAAAAAATCTACCAGAATAAGGTGAAGATGTTCAATGATGGAGGCGAGGTTCCGTTGTTTGCACGTTTGGGCTTCAATGGTGTTTTTTATGGTGAAGTAATCGCGGGAAGTCACATGCCGAACTTAATGTACATGACCACTTTTGAGGACAAAGCTTCGCGTGATGCGCATTGGAAGTCGTTTTCAGAAGACGCTGAATGGAATAAGTTAAAAGTGAATCCGGAATATCAGAACAACGTTTCAAAAAACACGAGCTTCTTCTTGTATCCGACAGAATATTCGGATATATAGCAATCTGAAAACGGTTTGAATTCATCCTGGAATGATGAAATTGGTAAGATCCGTTCGGGATAGCCGGTTTCATCATTTCTGCTTTAAAAACCCGCATTATGAAAGCCGCAATATTGAAAAACCTTCATGAGCCGTTGGTTATTGAAGATGTAGCAAAGCCCTCTCCGGGGCCAGGTGAGGTGGTTGTCAGGATTACTGCAGCCTCATTGAACCACCGCGACGTGTGGATACAGAAAGGATTATACCCTAAAATCACAACGCCGATTATACCCGGATCAGACGGTGCGGGCACCGTGGCCGAAATAGGGGACGGCGTTGATGAAAGCTGGCTTGGTAAAGAAGTCATTATTAACCCGTCGCAAAACTGGGGCGACGATCCCAATTTTTATGGCGATGATCATAAAATCCTTGGCTTGCCGGATAACGGGACTTTCGCAGAATTTGTGAAAACCGAGGCAAAATACCTGGTCGAAAAACCTAAATACCTTTCTTTTGAACAAGCGGCCTGTTTGCCCCTTGGCGCACTCACGGCCTGGCGCTCGCTGATGACACGCTGTCGGTTAACAGCTGGTGACCGCGTACTCGTAACGGGTGCAGGTGGAGGTGTGGCGCTGTTTGCGGTCCAGATCGCCATTGCAGCCGGCGCGGAAGTGTGGGTTACTTCAGGTTCGGACCAAAAAATTCAGAAGGCCATTGAAATGGGCGCTAAAGGTGGGATTAACTACAAAATTCCCACCTGGTACCGCGATTTGCTGGTGAAGGCGCGGGGGAAGAAGACGGGCTATTTCAATGTGATCATCGACAGTGCTGGCGGCTCTGGCTTTGCCCGTTTGATAGACATCGCAGCGCCCGGAGCACGGATTTGCTTTTACGGCGGCGGCACGGGAAATATTACCGACATTGTTCCCGCCAAAGTCTTTTTCAAACAACTGAATATTTACGGCAGCACAATGGGGACCGAGGACGAGTTCCGCGACATGGTCAGCTTTGTAGAGCAGAAAGAGATATTACCCGTGATCGATAAGGTCTTTGCATTGGAAAATGCAGAGGACGCTTTACGATATATGGATTCGGGCCAGCAGTTTGGTAAAATCGTGCTGGCCATTTAGCTATTTTCTTACAGCCTCGATAGCGGCGCGGACGCTGCCGTGCTCGTCGAGCAGCGATTGTGCTTCGTCGGGAGAAATGTTAAGCTCATCAATGATCATGTGCAACGCCCTATTGACCAGCTTTTCATTGGTGAGCTGCATATCGACCATTTTATTGCCTTTCACTTTGCCCAATCGGATCATAACCGAAGTAGAGATCATATTCAGGACCAGCTTTTGGGCCGTTCCGGATTTCATTCGGGTGCTACCGGTTAAAAACTCGGGGCCTACTACTACTTCAACCGGATATTCAGCTGCTTTGGCGACAGCTGAACCGTCGTTACAAACGACGCACCCTGTCAATAATCCTGCATTTCTGGCTTCGTTCAAACCGCCGATCACGTAAGGCGTCCGTCCCGAGGCGGCAATGCCTATTAATGTATCATTTGTATTGGGGCTGTAAGCAGCTAGGTCTTTCCAGGCCTGGTTCCAATCATCTTCTGCGTTTTCAACGGCTTTTCGGATCGCGGTATCACCACCTGCAATAATGCCCACTACGAGATCGAACGGCACGCCGAAAGTTGGAGGGCATTCAGAAGCATCCACAACTCCGAGCCTGCCGCTCGTACCCGCACCAATGTAAAATAACCGGCCTCCATTCTTCATTCTAGGCACAATCTGCTCCACCAGTGCCTCAATTTGCGGAATCGCTTTTTTGACGGCGTTTGGTACAGTCTGATCTTCGCGGTTAATAGAGGTCAGGATGTCGTTGACGCTCATTTTCTCGAGATCATTATAGTTTGAAGAGGCTTCGGTAGTCATCATAGGGGTTCATGTTTTGGAATTCAAAATTAAATCTTTTCCGATAACGATCGTCTACCCCGAGGAAATTTGGTATTTATCATAGATTTATAACAAAAAATCCTTCAAATGTTTGGAAAATAAAAAGAATGGCTTCTAATTTGTAACACAATGTTTAAAACAGCGAAATTTCGCTAAATATAAATGTTACGCTGGTTGAAATCAATAAACGTCCTCCCGGTACTACTTATCGTCACGCGTTAAAGCGTGAGTGGGACGATAGCATATATCTGGCACCTCACTCACCTAACCGAGTGAGGTGTTTTTATTTTAAATACAATTTTCACCATGGCCACAGAATTAAACAGATTTTCGAAGACCTTAACCCAGGAAGTAACCAATCCAGCCGCACAAGCAATGCTTTACGGCATCGGTTTGAAAGAAGAAGATTTTGCTAAGCCCCAAATCGGTATTGCAAGTACAGGTTATGAAGGTAACCCTTGCAATATGCACCTGAATGGCCTGTCGGTGTATGTAAAACAAGGTGTGACCGCCAACAATATGGTGGGGTTGATTTTCAATACGATCGGCGTGTCGGATGGTATGACTAATGGTAACGATGGAATGCGTTACTCACTGCCGAGTCGTGACATTATCGCGGATTCCATCGAAACTGTGGTTGCCGCACAATGGTACGACGGTGTAATTGCGGTGGTTGGTTGTGATAAAAATATGCCTGGTGCTGTGATGGCAATGGCGCGTCTGGACCGTCCGGCGATCATGGTTTACGGCGGTACGATCCGTTCAGGACATTATAAAGGTCAAAAACTGGACATTGTTTCTGCATTTGAAGCTTTGGGTAAAAAGTTTGCCAACAACATTTCAGACGAAGATTTTAAAGGAGTAATTCAAAATTCGATCCCTGGTCAGGGAGCTTGCGGCGGCATGTACACGGCCAATACAATGGCTGCGTCTATCGAAGCGATGGGGTTGAGCTTGCCCTTCAGCAGTTCGTATCCGGCTACCCACGAGGGTAAACAGGAAGAATGCAAAAAGATCGGTGCAGCCATGAAAAAGTTGCTCGAATTGAACATTACACCAAAGGATATTATCACTAAAAAGTCGCTCGAAAATGCCTTGACAGTGGTAATGGCGCTTGGAGGTTCAACTAATGCCGCGCTTCACTTTCTTGCGATTGCACGTTCAGCGGGCCTTTGGTTGACATTAAATGATATTCAGGAGATTTCGGACAGGGTTCCGTTCATTGCTGATCTTAAACCGAGCGGTAAATACTACATGGAAGACCTGCTTGGAATTGGTGGTGTTCCTGCGGTGATGAAATATTTGTATTCAAAAGGCTTGATCCACGGTGAATGTCTGACAGTAACCGGCAGAACGCTGGCGGAAGACCTAGCAGAAGCGCCGGATCTTAATTTTGAGACACAAAAAATGGTTTTGCCGCTTGAAACACCAATTAAATCGAGCGGTCATATCCAGATCATGTACGGTAACCTGACGCCAACAGGTGCTGTTGCCAAGATTACCGGTAAAGAGGGAATGACTTTCGACGGAGAGGCTAAGGTTTGCGAGCATGAGTCGGAGATCATTACTATGCTTTCAAAAGGTGAAATTAAGGCAGGGCATGTGGTTGTGATTCGTAATGCAGGTCCAAAAGGAGGCCCTGGAATGTCAGAAATGTTGAAACCGACTTCGGCTGTAATGGGCGCTGGTCTGGGCGATAAGATTGCATTGATTACGGATGGTCGGTTCTCAGGCGGAACGCATGGTTTCGTAGT
Source organism: Dyadobacter sp. MSC1_007 (assembly GCF_023667495.1). GTDB lineage: Bacteria > Bacteroidota > Bacteroidia > Cytophagales > Spirosomataceae > Dyadobacter. The sequence continues at coordinate 401,141 of NZ_JAMOZL010000004.1, read as the reverse complement.
GGGACATATCACACCGGAAGCATTTGACGGAGGGCCTATTGCTCTCGTCAAAGATGGAGACCGCATCACCATCGACGCCAATACCCGCGAACTGACATTACATATTTCCGACGAAGAAATGGCAGCCAGGAAAGCACAGTGGGTACAACCCGCGCCGCGCTTTACAAAAGGAATGCTTGGAAGATATATCAGAACCGTGAAATCAGCCAGCGAAGGTTGCGTGACTGACGAAGCGTAAAAATTAAAGTTATGTCGGAAGGGAAATTCAAAATGGATAGAACGGCCTTCCATGCCGGGACACATTCGGAGACTGAAAAGTATTATGCGAAAAATCAGCCTAAGACTTTGAAGGAAAGGTTGGAAGCGGCGCATTATCTGAACAGCATTGCATTTCAGTTTGATTTGCAAAACCCGCCCAGAATGGACAGAAGTGTTTTTTCAATGCGAAAGCACGACATAAATGATACAGAAAATTCATCCGACTAAATAAATATAGAGTCATGGGATTTAATGAAAATCAAACTGCAACAATTCAGGCTTCGGAACCGGTGGTATCGGTGGCGGCTCCGGAATTAATTAATGGTTCACATGCAGTGATCCAGTCTTTGATCGCGGAAGGTGTGCAAACCATATTCGGTTATCCGGGCGGGGCCATTATGCCGGTATATGATGCGATCTATGATTATCAGGACCAGATAAACCATATTCTGGTGCGCCATGAGCAAGGCGCAGCGCACGCGGCCGAAGGTTTTGGACGGATCACTGGAGAAGTGGGGGTGTGCCTGGTTACGTCTGGCCCCGGAGCAACCAACCTGGTTACCGGCATTGCCGATGCGATCATCGACTCTACGCCGATGGTTTGCATTATCGGTCAGGTAGCCTCGCATTTGCTGGGTACGGATGCATTCCAGGAAACGGACGTAATGGGTATTACCATTCCGATCACTAAATGGAACTACCAGATCACCTATGCAGATGAAATCCCTGAGATCATCGCCAAAGCATTTTATATAGCAAAATCTGGCCGTCCGGGTCCGGTTTTGATCGATATTACAAAGGATGCACAGCAAAAGTTGATGACCAGGCCGTTTGTCCACAAAAAGTGCGAGAAGCTGATCAGTTATCACCCGCGCCTTTCACCAAAAGAAGACCAGATCGCCGCTGCCGCCAAACTGATCAACCAGGCGAAACGTCCATTCCTGTTCTTCGGGCATGGTGTGCAGATCTCCAATGCTGAGCAGGAGTTGATCCAATTCATAGAAAAAACAGATATTCCGGCCGCTTCTACGCTACTGGGCCTTTCGTCTGTGTCGGTGGACCATCCTAACTATGTAGGCTGGCTGGGAATGCACGGAAACTATGGCACCAATGTGCTGACGAACCAATGCGACCTGATCATCGCCGTGGGCATGCGCTTTGACGACCGTGTGACGGGCGATCTGAGCCGCTATGCGAAGCAAGCCAAGATTGTACACATCGAAATAGATCCTGCCGAAATTGACAAGATCATGAAGGCCGATGCGCCGGTGGTAGGTGATGCAAAAAGGGCACTGGAAATGCTGATGCCGTTGGTAAAAGAGAACAATCACGAGGCGTGGAGAGCGGAATTCAAGAAATACGACGTGATCGAAGACCAAAAAATCACCCAGCCAGAGCTTGCGCCTACAACGGAGAAGATCAAAATGGCGGAAGTGATCCGTACGCTTTCGAATAAAACCAAAGGTGAAGCGGTGATAGTGGCTGACGTGGGCCAGCACCAGATGATGACCGCGCGTTACTATCAGTTCAGAAAGCCTAACTCTTTCATTACATCAGGTGGTTTGGGGACAATGGGTTACGCATTGCCTGCCTCATTTGGAGCAAAAGTAGGAGCGCCCGATCGCGAAGTGGTTGCCATTATTGGCGATGGCTGTTTCCAGATGACGATTCAGGAGCTTGGCACGATTGCGCAAAGCGGTTTGCCGGTGAAGATTATCATTCTGAACAACAATTTCCTTGGAATGGTACGTCAGTGGCAACAGCTTTTCCATCAGAAACGCTATTCGTTCGTGGAACTGCAAAACCCTGATTTTATCACCATTGCAAAAGGTTTTGGTATCGACGGCCACACCTGCGGCGCGCGTGAGGATTTGAATGCTTCGCTCGACAAGATGCTGGCATCCGACAAGCCCTACCTGTTGGAGGTTTTGGTTGAAAAAGAAGAAAATGTGTTTCCGATGGTGCCAACCGGTGCTTGCGTAGCGGATATCAGACTTGAATAATCAGACATTCATACAATCATGACATCATACACCATTTGTGTCTTTACTGAAAATACGATCGGTATTCTCAACAAGATCACGACGATATTCACCCGGAGACGGATCAATATCGAAAGCTTAACAGTTTCTGAAACAGAACGTAAGGGTATATCCCGCTTCACGATCGTCATTCGCCATGAGTCGCGCGATGCGGTGGAGAAGCTTGTCCGCCAGATCCGTAAGATCATCGAAGTACTTGCTGTTTTTGGGTATCTTAATGAAGACATTGCGTACAATGAGATCGCATTGTTCAAGGTTTCTACGCCTATTGGTGCAAAACCTTTGGATATCGAGACCATTAACAAGGTTTACAAGGCCTGGGTCGTTTACTGGCACCTCACCTATGTGATTATCCAGAAGACGGGTACGGAAGAAGAGATCTTTGAATTTTTCGACTATATCAAACCCCACGAGATCCTGGAATTTGTAAGATCGGGAAGGGTCGCGGTAAGCAAATCGCCTCAGACACTGGTAGATTATCTTCCGGAAGCGGAATGGGAGTATTACCAATAGTCGGTCAACTTTTAGTAGTATTGTTTTTTAATTCGTAGTAAATCAATAATCCAATCAATAATCAATGGCAAAATTAAATTTCGGCGGGGTCGAAGAAGAAGTAGTAACCCGTGAAGAATTTCCACTCGAAAAAGCACGTGAAGTACTTTCTACTGAAACTATCGCTGTAATTGGTTACGGCGTACAAGGCCCAGGCCAAAGCTTGAACATGCGTGACAACGGTTTCAATGTAATCGTTGGTCAGCGTAAAGGTGGTAAGTCTTGGGACAAAGCCGTTGCTGACGGATGGGTGCCAGGCGAAACGCTTTTCGACATCGAAGAAGCGCTTTCAAAAGGAACTATCATTTGCTATCTTCTTTCTGACGCTGCTCAGATCGAACTTTGGCCGACTGTTAAGAAACACCTTACTGCCGGAAAATCATTGTATTTCTCACATGGTTTCGGTGTAACTTATAAGGATCAGACTGGCATCGTTCCTCCTGCTGACGTGGATGTTTATCTCGTTGCTCCAAAAGGATCAGGAACTTCACTTCGCCGCTTGTTCGTAGAAGGAAAAGGCTTGAACTCTTCTTTCGCGGTATTCCAGGATGCAACTGGCAAAGCGCGTGAAAAATGTATCGCAATGGGTATCGGTGTAGGTTCAGGTTACCTGTTCGAAACTGATTTTTACCGTGAAGTAACGTCTGACCTTACCGGTGAGCGTGGTACTTTGATGGGTGCTATCCAAGGTATTTTCGCAGCACAATATGAAGTGTTGCGTTCAAATGGCCACACACCATCAGAAGCATTCAACGAAACAGTGGAAGAATTGACTCAGTCGTTGATGCCATTGGTTGCTGAAAATGGTATGGACTGGATGTACGCTAACTGCTCTACAACTGCGCAGCGCGGCGCATTGGATTGGTGGAAACCTTTCCGTGACGCTACCAAGCCTGTTTTCGAACAACTTTACAACTCTGTAAAAAGCGGCGAGCAAGCTACGATCTCTATCACGCGTAACTCACAACCTGACTACCGTGTGAAACTGGAAGAAGAGCTGGCTGAATTGCGCGAATCAGAAATGTGGCAGGCAGGTACCACCGTACGTGGCCTCCGTCCAGAGCGCAGCTAACCCGGAAACCCCGGACTTAAGTCCGGGGTGATAGAAAAAAAGAAAATGGAGCTTTGCCAACAGCAAAGCTCTTTTCATTGATACTTATGAGCACTTCACATTCACTCCCGACACTCGATAACATTTTCCTCGCCGCCGAACGCCTGCGCGGCGTGATTAACCACACACCTATTTTTTATAATGCACACCTTTCGGAGCAGTACGGCGCTAATATTTATCTAAAAAGGGAAGATTTGCAGACTGTCCGCTCTTACAAGATCCGTGGCGCTTACAACAAAATGGCAAGCATGACCGCGGAAGCCCTTGCGGGCGGGGTCGTGTGCGCGAGTGCAGGCAACCACGCGCAGGGCGTAGCCTATGCGTGCAGGAAAATGGAGGTGAAAGGAGCGATTTTCATGCCTACGACTACGCCGGCGCAGAAAGTAAAACAAGTGCGGCTTTTTGGGCAGGAATGGATCGAAATACATTTGGTAGGCGATACTTACGATGACGCTTATCACGCGTCCATGGAATATCGCGAGGTCACCAATGCCGTTTTCGTGCATCCATTTGATGATTTGCAAGTTATAGAAGGTCAGGGGACTGTCGGTTTGGAAATTTTCAAAGATGCGGATTTCAAGATCGATTATTTGCTGATGGCGATTGGTGGCGGCGGGCTGGCGGCAGGCATCTCGACTGTTTTCAAGCAACTTTCTCCTAAAACGCAACTAATCGGTGTGGAGCCGGAAGGATCTCCGTCAATGCACAAATCTATACAAGAAGGTCATGTAGTTACGCTAGACTACATTGACAAATTTGTGGATGGCGCAGCTGTAAGGCGTGCGGGAGACATTACCTACGAAATATGCAGTAAAAGCCTGAACCGCGTTCTGCTCGTTCCGGAAGGCAAAGTTTGTTCAACGATCCTGCAACTTTATAATGAAGAGGCCATTGTGGCGGAGCCTGCCGGCGCATTAACTGTTTCGGCGTTGGACTTGATCCGGGACGAAATCCGGGGGAAAAATGTGGTCGCGCTCATCAGCGGTGGCAACAATGACATTACCCGCACCGAGGAAATCAAAGAACGCTCACTACTTTACGAAGGCTTAAAGCATTACTTTATCGTCCGTTTTCCGCAACGTTCCGGTGCATTCCGTGAATTCTTGAATGTATTAGGCCCGAATGACGACATTGCGCGTTTTGAATATGTGAAAAAGACCAACCGCGAACAAGGACCTGCATTAGTCGGCATTGAATTGAAAAACCGCGAAGATTTCGCGCCGCTGATCGAGCGAATGGACGCGAACCGTATCGTTTATGAGTATTTAAATGATCAGCCGGATTTGTTTCAGTTTATGGTGTAGTCCGACACAATTTGTTTTGATTATCAACAATCCTCTATATGCGTTTTATAGGTTTTTCTGTCTTTTTAAGTTTGTGTTTTTCAGTATCAGTACATGGTCAGGGCAAATTTTTGGAGGGATATATTCTCTCTCCCGGAAAAGATACCACACAAGGATTTATCAGGTACGAGGGTTGGGACATGAGCCCTGATAAAATCGATTTTGCCCGTATCCAGCAAGGACCGTTTGAAAGCATGAGGTGTGGCCAGGTCTCTGAATTCTATATCAAGGCCATTAATGAGAAATATGTTTGTAAAAAAATCGGTGTTTTGAGCATTGACCTGAGTCAGACCTATGCCATTGCGCCCTCTATCGAGGCGAAGGACTCGGTGATGGTATTTTTGAAAGTTATCACGTCGGGTTCAAGGGCGACCTTATTTGAGCATCTTAACGGGCAGAGCGAATCGCATTATTACCTTGAAATTCCGGGGCAGTTAACGGAATTAATCAATTATCCGTTTTACAGGACAATGGGCAATAAGAAATATTTGCTCACCTATGATCAATATAAAAAGCAATTGGTCAGGCTGTTGTCGGGTTCGGAAATGAACTTGTCGGTGCCAATGTATAGTGAGAAGGGCCTCCGCAAATACGTTGATGCTTATAATGAATCTTTTGATGGGAAGAAGATCGAAAACGGAGTTTCTTCGGAATCCGATTTTGAATTTGATATTAATTTTAATGCAGGAACAGAGGCCTGGAAGGAGCCGGGTTTGAAACTTGAAAATAAGGCGACCTTTGGAGTTGGGGTAAGGATGAATCTACCGCGGAGATTTCACAACCGGTATTTCAAGATTAATTTCTCGATGATTCCGGGGACATCGGTAACGAAGATGTACAACTATATTCCTGATGAGAAAATCAATCTCAAAACACTGGAATTTGGCGTTGGGGTCTTCGTTGGTTCCGGCAAGATAAGACCCAATATCGGAATGGATTATAGTTATCCAATGGATAGCTGGAGAAGCACGATTATCGGTCCGCACGTGGGAATTGCCTACAACCGAAAACTCAGTCTGGAGATAAGCCATTTTGCAAACTTCAATACGCTATTCTCAGACGTTGCATTTTTTAACAGGCCACGAATTAGCCTTAATTACTATCTTAATCTAAACTCATTGTTTAGAAAGCCATAGCGCAAAATCTCGCCGATGCTCCGAGTACCATCCGATATAAGCTCCCAGGAATTTGAGTCCCTGAAAATTCAGGATATGACCTTTGTGGCGTATCGTAATGAGGTGTATCCGTCCAAATACGACGTGTTTTTCGAAGAACATGCAGTGATCGTGGTGTTGGAGGGAGAAAAGAAGTTTACGAGCCCTACACAGGAGGTTCATGTGGAAAAAGGTGATATCCTGTTCGTTCAAAGGGGTTTTTACCTGATGTCGGAATCTATTAATGAATCTTACAAAAGCCTGGTTTTCTTTTTTGATGAAAAGTTGCTGAAAGAATTCGTTGGCTTGCATCCCGAGCTCTTCAATGCACAACCAGATGCCGGGACTGTCGAGTACCCGATATTGCTTTTGAAGTCGGACGAAAATTTCGAGAAATTCATTCAATCTGTATTTCCCTATTTCCGGTCCCGCACAGATTTAAAAAACCACTTCCTGCGCCTCAAATTTCAGGAACTGCTCTTGCATTTGCTCGAACTCGACAATTCCTGGCAGTTGAGGGCCATTCTTTATAGTTTATATAAAGGGGAAAAGGTAGATCTTTCATTTTTAATGAACAGTTACTATTTGAAGCCGTTGACATTAAACGAGCTCGCACGGTTGTCTGGACGAAGCTTATCGGCATTTAAGAGGGATTTTCAGGATGAATTCAATACTTCGCCTGCATTATGGCTCAAAAACAAACGGTTGGACTATGCGGATTTTCTATTAAGGAATAGTACTAAAAACGTTTCCGAAATCAGCACGGAGATTGGATATGAGAGCGTTTCGCACTTCATTAAGACTTATAAAGAGAAGTACGGGACGACGCCGAAGCGGCAGGGGTGATGAAAGCTAACTTAATGCTCAGATTCGTTATATTTGTTTATATATCAATTGCTAAGTAACAGATGGAAGCAATCCATATTTACCCAACAAAAGCCCAGGAGAAGGTAATTATCGCCTTTTTGGAGGCGCTTGACGTTCCATTTGACAAGGAGGTGGAATTGCCAACGCATGTGCTGAAAGGTATTGAAGCCGGAAAAGCAGATATTATTTCAGGTCGATCTATGACCTTAGATGAGTTCAAAAGCAGAAAGCGCGGGTAAGTGGTTTACGAAGTAATTCTCGCGAAGACGGCGGTAGAAACTTTCGACGCCATTTATGATCAAATTGAACAAAGGTTCGGGACTGCTACGGCAAAAAAATTTGAACTCACAGTGGTGAATACTTTGGAAAGTATCTCCCTTAGACCGTATATCTTTAAAGCTACTCGCGAAAATGAGAATGTGAGAAAGGGCTGGATCAACAAGAACTGCTCATTTTTCTATGAAGTGACTGAAAGTCAGATCCAGGTCCTATTCTTCTGGGACAATCGTCAGGAACCTCTGATGGACTCGTAGACAATACAGCCAAATAAAGATTTCCGCTCAAACCACCTGCTCAAACCAAAATCACTATTTTTTGAACCTTTACCGTTATACTTATTCCCTTGAATTTGTGGTAATTTGTATTCTCACTTCTCCTGTAAAGAAATGCCCTGACTATCAGTCGTTTCTTTGAAGCCAGTCGTGAAGAGGCGAAATTTTAATTTTAACAAAATGAGTAATCAAGCGAGTACCCTTTTTGACAAAGTGTGGGATGCCCACGTTGTCCGCAAGATCGAAGACGGTCCGGATGTATTTTTCATCGACCGCCATTTTATCCACGAGGTAACCAGCCCTGTTGCATTCCTCGGACTAGAAAGCAGAAATATCGGTGTAATGTACCCTGAGCGCACATTCGCCACTGCCGATCACAACACGCCGACCATTAACCAGCACCTTCCTGTGGCGGATCCTCTTTCGGCTAATCAGCTGAAAGCGCTTGAAACCAACTCGGCGAAATATGGTATTTCACACTGGGGGCTTGGTCATGCGCGTAACGGGATTGTACACGTAGTTGGGCCTGAAAACGGGATCACGCTGCCTGGAATGACGATTGTTTGCGGAGACTCGCACACTTCTACCCACGGTGCATTTGGAGCGATCGCGTTCGGTATCGGTACTTCCGAAGTCGAGATGGTGCTTTCGTCACAATGCATTATGCAGCCCAAGCCAAAGAAAATGCGTGTAAACGTAAATGGCAAGCTGGGCAAAGGGGTTACGCCGAAAGATGTTACACTATATATTATTTCAAAACTGACTACTGCCGGAGCCACAGGCTATTTTGTGGAATATGCGGGTGATGTCTTTGAAAATATGAGCATGGAAGGTCGGATGACGGTCTGCAACATGAGCATAGAAATGGGTGCGCGTGGTGGAATGATCGCTCCTGACGAGACTACGTTTGCCTACATCAATGGCCGTGAGCAGGCTCCAAAGGGCGAAAAGTGGGACAAAGCGCTGGCTTACTGGAAAACATTGAAAACAGACGAAGGTGCTGTTTTTGACAAAGAATACAACTTCGACGCAGCAGACATCGAACCGATGATCACTTATGGTACCAACCCGGGAATGGGTCAAGGCATTACCAAGGCGATCCCTACTTCGGATCAGGTTGAAGGCGGTAAGTCTACCTATGACAAATCGTTGAACTACATGGGCTTCCATGAAAATGAATCGATGCTGGGTAAAAAGATCGATTACGTATTCATTGGTAGCTGCACCAATGGCCGCATTGAGGACTTCCGCGCTTTTGCGTCTATCGTAAAAGGCCGCAAGAAGGCGGATAACGTAACGGCTTGGATTGTACCGGGGTCGCACATAGTGGAAGCTCAGATCAAGGAAGAAGGTATTCTCGACATTTTGACTGATGCTGGCTTTGAGCTTCGTCAACCGGGATGCTCTGCGTGTCTGGCAATGAACGACGATAAAATTCCTGCCGGTAAATACGCCGTAAGTACCTCTAACCGCAACTTCGAAGGTCGTCAGGGCCCGGGAGCCCGCACCTTGCTCGCCAGCCCGCTGGTAGCAGCAGCAGCAGCGGTAACAGGCGTAGTAACCGATCCAAGAACTCTTCTTTAATCAGCTTAAAAACAATGGCTTACGATAAATTCACCATATTGAAAAGCTCGGCAGTGCCTTTGCCGATTGAGAATGTCGACACCGACCAGATTATCCCTGCGCGTTTTTTGAAGGCGACCAAGCGGGAGGGATTCGGAGATAACCTGTTCCGCGACTGGCGCTATAATGGCGACGATACGCCAAAGCAGGATTTCGTTCTAAATAACCCTATTTACTCCGGAAAAATCCTCGTAGGAGGCCGCAACTTCGGAAGCGGATCCAGCCGGGAGCACGCTGCATGGGCAATCTATGACTACGGTTTCCGTTGCGTGGTATCCAGCTTTTTTGCGGATATTTTTAAAGGTAACTCTCTGAATATAGGCATATTACCTGTTCAGGTTAGCGCGGAGTTCTTAGATAAGATCTTCCAGGCCATCGAAGCAGATCCCAAGGCTGAGCTAGAAGTAAACCTGCCAGAGCAGACGATCACGATTGTGCCAACGGGAGAAAAAGAATCTTTTGACATCAATGGTTATAAAAAACATAACATGATGAATGGCTTCGACGATATTGACTATCTGCAGGCTATGAAAAGTGAGATAAAGGAATTTGAAGCAGAGAGAATCTATTAATTGGCTGTCGGCCATCGGCTTTCAAACTTTTTTGAAGCCGAAAGCCGAAAGCCGAAAGCCGCCTATGAACAGTCGCTATATTGAAATAATGGATACGACCCTCCGTGATGGTGAACAAACCAGCGGCGTGTCGTTTTCCGCGTCAGAAAAATTAACCATTGCGCAGATCCTCCTTCAGGAAGTAAAAGTTGACCGCATTGAGATTGCTTCGGCACGTGTGTCGGAAGGTGAATTTCAGGCGGTAAAAAAAATTACCGACTGGGCAAAAGGCAATGGCTTTCTGGACAAAATCGAGGTGTTAACCTTTGTCGATGGCGATGCTTCCATTAACTGGATGTTGCAAACCGGTGCACAGGTAATGAACCTGTTGACTAAAGGGTCGCTGAACCATCTGACCCACCAATTGAAAAAGACGCCGCAAGAGCATTTTGAAGACATTCGGAATGTGATCGAGCTGGCCGAATCGAAGGGAATAGCGTGCAACGTTTACCTGGAAGATTGGAGCAACGGAATGCGCAGTTCTCCGGAATATGTTTTTAATTCGCTCGATTTCCTTGTAACGATGCCGGTTAAGCGGATTTTGTTGCCGGATACACTGGGCATTCTTACACCGTCTGAATCGTATTCTTTTGTAAAACAGATCGTGGACCGCTATCCGGGCATTCATTTCGAATTCCATGCGCATAACGACTACGACCTGAGCATTGCGAATGTGATGGAGGCTTTGCGTGCGGGCGCTCATGGCTTGCACCTTACCGTGAACGGAATGGGCGAGCGTACAGGAAATGCTCCATTAGCCAGTACGATCGCTGTATTGAACGACCTGATGCCCGAGTTCAAAACTTCCGTAAATGAGCGTTCGCTTTATTCGATCAGTAAGTTGGTGGAAACGTTTTCGGGTATCCGAATTCCTGCGAACAAACCGATCGTGGGCGAGAGTGTTTTTACGCAAACTGCCGGCATTCACGCCGACGGGGATAAAAAGAACAATCTCTATTTCAGCAAGTTAATGCCTGAACGCTTTGGCCGGCAAAGACTTTATGCGCTTGGCAAAACTTCCGGAAAAGCCAATATTGAGAACAATCTGAGAGATTTGGGCATTACCCTGTCCGACGCTGACCTCAAAAAAGTTACCCAACGGATCATCGAGCTGGGCGACCGCAAAGAGGCTGTAACGCCGGAGGATCTTCCGTACATCATTTCAGATATTCTTGACAGCGACGCTATCGAAGAAAAAGTCGTTATCACGAACTATGTTTTGACCCATTCTAAAAACCTTAAACCTTCGGCGACGTTGCAGATTAGTTTTGGGGAAGAGGTTTTTGAGGAACATGCACAAGGAGACGGGCAATATGATGCATTTATGAATGCATTGAAGAAGATTTATTGTAAGAAGGGGATCAGTTTGCCAATCTTGACCGATTACGCCGTGCGCATTCCGCCGGGTGGTAGGACCGATGCATTGTGTGAAACCATCATTACCTGGGAAATTAATGGGAAAGATGTAAAAACGCGTGGTCTCGATTCTGACCAAACGTTTTCTGCGATCATGGCTACGCAAAAAATGCTTAACCTCATTGGAATCCCTGAAAATAAGATCAAGCCGGAAGTTCCCCTTGCCAGCGCATTGTCCTAGGCAGTGCATTTAATTTTGTTAGTAATCGATTATCAATCAATCATTTAATGAAAAAGAATATCCTTATCGTTCCGGGAGACGGAATCGGACAAGAAGTTACTGAGGTAGGTAAAAGTGTTCTGGTAAAAATCGCCGAAAAATTCGGTCATGAGTTTATTTACGACGAGGCATTAATGGGCCATGTTGCCATTGAAGCAACAGGTAATCCACTTCCTGACGAAACACTTTCAAAAATGCGTGCTTCCGATGCGATCCTTTTTGGCGCTGTCGGACACCCTAAATATGACAACGACCCTACCGCAAAAGTACGTCCTGAGCAAGGTTTGCTGAAAATGCGTAAGGAGCTGGGTTTATATGCTAACCTTCGTCCAATCAAACTTTTCGACGAGCTGCTGGGCGCATCGTCCATCAAGCCGGAAATTTTGAAAGGTTCGGATATTCTTTTCTTCCGGGAGCTGACAGGCGATATCTATTTCGGAGAAAAAGGTCGCAAAAATGATAATAACACTGCTTTCGACATTGCCGAGTACAGCCGTTACGAAGTAGAGCGGATCGGACGGAAGGCATTCGAAGCTGCACGTACGCGTAGCAAAAGGCTTTGTTCAGTGGATAAAGCGAACGTGCTCGAAACGAGCCGTTTGTGGCGGGAGGTAATCCAGGCGCTGGCACCTGAATATCCTGATATTACTGTTGAACACCAGTTTGTGGATTCGGCGGCGATGATGTTGATCAAAGACCCACGCCGTTTCGACGTGGTAGTTACCGCCAACCTATTCGGCGATATCCTTACTGACGAGGCAAGTCAGATTGCCGGATCGATGGGGATGCTTGCTTCCGCTTCTGTGGGAGACAGTACTGGCGTATATGAGCCTATCCACGGATCTGCACATGACATTACAGGTAAAGGCATAGCAAATCCTTTGGCATCAGTACTTTCCGCTGCGTTGCTGCTCGATATATCATTTGGTCTGAAGGAAGAATCGGATACAATTATTTCGGCAGTTGACAAATTGCTGAAAGATGGTTTCAGAACGAAGGACATTGCCGATGTAACTACTCCGGCAGATAAGATACTGAACACGCAGGCCGCTGGTATTGAGCTTTTGAAAAGAATTTAAATAATTGCAAAGTTTTGCCAAATATTATTTGTCGCAATAAAAACTTATGCTTTCTTTGCAGAAGAAACTCGCGGTTAGCGAATTTTCGCAAAATTAAAATGAGAACAACAAATAACCTAAATCTACTAATTCAGATAATTCCGTGAAAGCGGGAAAGGTTATGTTTTGACAAGTTCTAAACCCTTTCCCCGATCAGGAAAGGGTTTTATATTGTTTGAAAATTGTTAAATTCGTGTCCCATAAAAAAATTAATACCCACCAATGAGTAATCGAGTTCAGATCTTCGACACAACTTTACGAGACGGCGAGCAGGTGCCAGGCAGCCAATTAACTACTGAAGAAAAGATTGTTGTAGCCAAGCAACTCGAAGTACTAGGGGTAGATATTATCGAAGCTGGTTTTCCTGTATCAAGTCCGGGTGATTTCCGTTCGGTGGTAGAAATTTCAAAAGCGGTACGCGAACCGATCATTTGCGCGCTTTCGCGTGCAGTGCAGGGCGATATCGACGCGGCTGCGGACGCATTGCAATATGCAAGGCGTGGCAGGATACATACGGGTATCGGCTCATCCGACATCCATATTCAGCACAAATTCAATACAACGCGCGAGAAAATCATCGAAAGGGCAATTGCAGCAACGAAATACGCAAAAAGCAAGGTAGAGGATGTTGAATTTTACTGCGAAGATGCCGGTCGCGCTGATCTGGTTTTTCTGGCACAGTTGGTGGAAGCGGTGATCGGAGCGGGAGCAACTGTCGTGAACATTCCTGATACGACAGGTTATTGTCTTCCCGACGAATATGGTGGCAAGATCAAATACATATTCGAACACGTTTCGAACATACATAAAGCAACAATTTCCATTCACTGTCACAATGATTTGGGCCTTGCGACGGCTAACTCTATCGCAGGGATTAATCAGGGAGCCCGCCAGGTGGAAGTGACTATTAACGGTATCGGAGAACGGGCCGGAAATACCTCTCTGGAAGAAGTGGTGATGGCATTGAATGTACACAAAGAACTTGGCCTGGAAACGGGTGTGAATACGCAACACATTTATCCGACCAGCCAATTGGTGTCCAAAATGATGCGTATGCCAGTACAGGCAAACAAGGCGATCGTCGGACGAAATGCATTCGCGCATTCGTCGGGCATTCACCAGGATGGCTTCCTGAAAAACACATTGAACTACGAAATCATGAATCCACACGATGTGGGAGTTGATAAGTCGGATATTGTACTTACTGCCAGAAGTGGCCGCCATGCATTGAAGCACCGGTTGGAGCTTTTAGGGTTTAGTTTTGAAAAAGTAACGCTTGATGAGCTTTATACGCGGTTCCTGGAAGTAGCAGATTTGAAGAAAGAAGTCAACGATGCGGATCTGGTAGAACTGGCACGGACAGCGGTAGTAGTTTAATTAGAATATCATTAGAAATAGTTAACAGCTTGAATCTGAATTTGATGTTTTAAAGAATTTTTTGTAAGATTACATATTCAATAACATCCATCAGATTGCAAAAAGCCCTCGGTGATTCTGACTAAGGGCTTTTTTCTTTGCCCGGTAAATCCCGGCGCACCTCCCTCCCCGAAAGTTTTTAATTAAAATGGGGATCAATATTTCAATTAAAAACTTATCAAACGCTGTTCGTGTTAGTGGTGAATTGATATTAATCTAAAGAAATGGCGGAAGAACTATTTATACCTACAGATACAGACAGATCTGCTATTTATGAGGCGTTATTCCCTCAACTGGAAGCGCTCATTGGCGATGAAAGTGACCTGATAGCAAACCTTGCCAACATATCGGCGGTACTAAAAGAAGCATTTGGTTTCTTTTGGGTGGGTTTTTATCTGGTTAAGGAAGGACAGCTCGTTCTGGGGCCGTTTCAAGGCCCGCTTGCTTGTACCAGGATCCCATTTCATAAGGGAGTTTGCGGAGCGGCATATACCAGAAAAGAGACGATTTTGGTGCCGGATGTAGAAGCATTTCCCGGACATATTGCGTGCAGTTCTGCATCCAAATCGGAAATTGTGGTACCTGTTTTTAACAGAAATGGCACTGTTGCAATGGTGATAGATGTGGACAGCGACCAGTTGGATGATTTTTCGGAGACCGATGCCCGTGAGATCGAGAAGATCGCGGCGCTTATCAGCAGAAAATTGTAAGAAAGGCAATAAAAGGCCTCACCGCTTCTTGCAGTGAGGCCTTGCAGGTTTCCCTATAACTAGTTGAGTGAAAACATCGGAAGCCTGAGGGCAACTACATTGTTAAACATCAGCTTAGAAATTTTTGGGTCCATATAATCGATCAGCGGGAATTCCGAAACCAGGGACATTACTTCAAATTCACTTTCTGCTCGTACCACGCACCAGAGCCTGGAGTAATCATCGGATAACGCATAGGACATTAGCCTGCCCTGCTCCATCAATTCATTAACTTTTTTTCTCTGAGCAGGTATTTTTGCTGTGAAATCTTCCGACATGACAGCCGGAAGCTGGATTTCAACCATATATTGGCTCATGGGCGATAGAAGTTAGGATTACAAAAATACCGTACACCATAACGGTGCAACTAATTAAATGATATGTATCGCTGAATAGTTCCTTGAGTTAACCTACGGCTGAGTTACGATAATTATCGGTTATTTCCAACCTTTTTGCATATGAGTGTGTCATGCCTAATACAACGGATTGCAATGCGCAAGCCGGAACATAACGCAGCAGTAATCGACTATCTTATGGGTAGAGGTGCTGAATTTAATAACAAACCGAACGAAGCACCCCTAACCTTCGGATGACCTTTAACGAACAGGAATTGGTGAAAGGCTGCAAGCAGCGCAACCGGATCGCCCAGAAACAGCTTTATGATGTTTTTGGGGGAAAGTTGTTTGCTATCTGTTTGCGGTATACCAAAAATCGTGCTGATGCCGAGGACGTGTTGCAAGACGCGTTTATCAAGATTTATGAAAATATAGATTCTTTCAGGAATGATAGCCCGCTGGAATATTGGTTGAGGTCGGTGGTGGTGAACACAGCATTGAACCATCTGAGACAGCAGAAGCACCTTAAAGAACTGGATGACATAGATATACATCACAACGGCATTGCAGATAAAGAATTTACCCTGGGCAATTTTCAGATGCAGCAATTGCTGGAACTGATTCATGAATTACCACCCGGGTGCCAGACGATCTTCAATCTTTATGCGATTGAAGGTTATCAGCACAATGAGATCGCCCAAAAGTTGGGGATCTCGGAAGGAACATCAAAGTCACAATATTCACGTGCAAGAAGTCTCCTTCAACAAAAATTGAATAAGGAAAAAAGATTTGACGATGGATCCGTCCGAAATAAACAATTTTGAAGAAGAGTGGAAAAAAGCCTTTCAAGGGGCTTCTGAAACTCCTCCGCCGTCCGTGTGGGAGGGGATAGAGGCGCGTCTTGATGAGGGAAAGGATAAGATTCTTCCACTTTGGTGGCAGTCGCCGCGGCTATGGTATGCGGCGGCGTCGGTAGCAGCATTGCTGTTTGTGGGCGTAGGACTGTGGTATGCCAATGATAACAAGCAGATTGAAAGCGCTGGTGAAAACAAGATAGCCATTCAAAAGCCGGCTGAGCAAAAAGAAATTCCTTCAAATCCTGAAATAGCAAACTCAACGACTGATAAGCCATCGCGGGACGGCGTAAATGAGAACAATGGTGCCGCATCAGCTGAACAAAATGATGCAGGATCGAGCGCAATCGCCTCTGTAACAACTAAAAAGGATAAGCTTCGGAGCGTACGATCTCAAAGACCGTCTGTGGTAAAAGGTGAGAGCCTTGCGGGTTATTCGAAAGAAAAAGGCCTCGACACCAACAATAGTAAAGTTGCAAAAGAACTGCAAACGGCATCACCGGTGAGCCCATCCGTCCCGGAAAGTGTAGTAGCAATAGCTGAACCAGCGAAAGAACTGACAACTACGGCGGAAATGCTGGCATCGCTGCCATACCGCAACCTGGATGTTCACGTGCAAAAACGATATGTTTTCTTCCGTCCTCAAACGCAAATAGAAGAACCGGTAGCACCTCCGAAGCACAAAGAGTATTGGGCAGCATTGGGCCTGATGCCCGCTTCGTTTAATCCTGACCTTAAAGTGAAAGAGGCGCCTATGGCGTTTTCGGCTCAAAATGTTTCCAACAAGAAATCTGTTTCGGGGTCGAGCGAATCTGGCATTTCTTATGCTTTGCAAACACAAGGCGGAATGCGACTTTCCAAGCACTGGTCTGTGGAAATGGGAGTGAGTTATCTAAAGGGTAATTCGAATTATCAAGGGGGCGGATATGTGTTGAATGCGTATAACAGCGCAGCAGCAAACGTACTGGAAAATGCATTGGCTGGACTCTCGTCCGCCGACGCAAGCCCAGCGGATAAAATGAATAATTTCAATAACGGAGCATTGTACATCGACGTCGATAAAAAGGTAAGTAACAACTACCATTACCTTCAATTGCCTGTACAAGCGGGTTTTACAATCAATCCAGACAAGCGTTTGAGTTATTCGCTGCTGGGTGGCATGATGGCTAATTTCTTTTTAAGTAACGAACTCGAATCGGCGTCAGGAGAAATTATCAGGACCTCCGCAAGCGATGATATTTATCGGGGAATGAACTGGGCAGCGACGACAGGACTGCGATTTAACTATCGCCTTTCATCCAAATGGAATGCAAACCTGACGGGCTCTTATCAAAAAGCGGTCTCTTCCGGCTTCAAATCAAATCAGAGCCTCGAATCGCACCCTTATTTGTATGGGGTGTCATGGGGTGTCCGATATTCTTTTTAATAGAATTTAGGAGACTGTTCCAACCATTACCTACCTTTTTGAATCTACCCTTTGTAGATTTTTTAAAAAGGATTTGCATCTGTTAGCCATGAAAATTTCTAAGAAGCCATTCATCTTTTCTGTATTGTCAGCCGGACTTTTGTTTGGCTGTACAAATTCAGACAATGTCGGTCCGGACGACACGGTAAATCCCGTTCAAATTCCGGCTTCGGTTTCCGAAGGGACGACGTCGTTTGCATTTGATTTTCTTCACAAAATACAAGAAACGCAGGCGGCAGACGAAAATTTGTTTGTATCTCCATTGAGTCTTCACATCGCATTGGGAATGCTTTTGAATGGAGCGGAAAAGGAAACGGCCGAAGAAATCCAGAAGGCGTTGAAAATGCAGGGTATTTCAACGACCGATCTGAACGCGGCTTACAAAACACTGATCAACGATTTGCCTGTTGCGGATTCCAAAGTTAGCCTTGGGCTGGCAAATTCAGTTTGGTATAAAAGCGGATTTACAGTTGAGCCCGATTTTCAGAGCGTATTAAAGAATTCATTTGAATCTGAGATTACAGGGCTGCCATTTGATGATGCGGCGAAGAACAGAATAAATCAATGGGCCAGTGACAAAACCAACGGAAAGATCAAAAAAGTCCTGGATGAAATTAGCCCGGACCATGTGATGTTTTTGTTGAATGCATTGTATTTCAAAGGAAACTGGAAATATCAGTTCGACGCCAAGAAAACACGTGATACGCCTTTTAAACTTGAAAACGGCTCAGAGAAAAACGTAAAAATGATGTACGCCAGCTCCGATTTCAAAGTGGCGTCCGGAGCTAAATATAATGCGGTGCAGTTGCCTTATGGGAATGGGCAGTTTAAAATGACTTTGTTGATCCCGACCGGGCAAAATACCATTGATCAGGCTCTGACCGACCTATCGGGCACCTCATGGCAAGAGCTGCAAGGCCGAATGAAGGAAAGCGGAGTGACTGTTGGTCTCCCGAGATTTACGTTAGACTATTCCGCACAGCTCGAAAAGACATTAAATAAGATGGGCATCAGCAAAGTATTCAGTACTGCGGCCGAATTGGGTAAAATAAACAAGACAGCGAATTTGTTCGTCGATTTCGTAAAGCAGGATGCTTATTTAGGCATCGACGAGCAAGGTACAGAGGCAGCAGCAGTAACGACCATCGGTGTCGGACTTACTTCTGCGGGCCCTCAGGAGCCACCAAGATATATTTGCGACCGACCATTCGGTCTCATCATAAGCGAACAAACTTCGAATACCATTTTGTTTATGGGCAGGATTAAAAACCCGCAAACAAAATAGGAACAGACCACATTCAGGTCATTTAAAAACATCAAAGATAAAAAATACCGGTTAGCCGGTATTTTCGGGGTGCGTTATCGTCCGAAGGCCTTGCTTTCGGACGATTTTGTTTTGTATTACAACTAATTACGGAAATGATGTGTCCTGCATTTACCTAAGTCGTAATGTAATTTTTACTAGACAAACCTCTAAAACTAGCAGCTATGAAACCTAAACTTTTACTATTCGTCCTGATCGCAGCAGCATGCTGGTCCTGCAATGACCAATGCAAAGAAACCCGGGTGGTACGGCGTTTCACCACTGTGACCCATTCCCTGATGGAGCTTCGCACCAAGGTAAAAGCGGAATCACCGCGCGCGCTCGATCAGCCGGGGAAAATGTATGTGAAAGGCAAATATCTCTTTGTCAATGAGATCAAAAAAGGAATTCACATCATCGACAACAGCAATCCTTCCAGTCCCAAATTTGTCTCTTTTGTCACCATTCCAGGAAACGGCGATATTGCCGTGCGCGACAATGTTCTCTATGCCGATAGCTTCTCAGACCTGGTTGCATTAGACATCAGCAATCCGGCAAGTCCCAAGGAAATAGACAGGGTAAAAAATGTATTTAAAAGCGGCCTCTTTGATGGCGGATCATGGAATCTTAACGAGTCCGTAGGCGCCATCAATGACCAGAATGTAGAATGGGTTACAGAAACGGTAGATGTAAACTGCGAGGAAAACTTAAATCCAGGCTGGTGGGGTGGTGGAATAATGTGGATGATTGCTGACAGGGCCTCGTTCAGTGGCGCGGCCAAATCAGCCTCTCCGCAATCCGCGGGAGGCAGCAATGGGCAAGCTGGTTCAATGGCCCGGTTTGCGCTTCATCAGAACTTCCTTTATACAGTTGGACAAAGCACACTGCATCTATTCAATATAACGACACCTTCAAAGCCGGTTGATTTCGCTACTGTAAACGTCGGTTGGGGTATTGAAACGATTTTCCCGTATAAAAATAAACTCTTTATCGGATCGTCGACCGGGATGTTCATTTACGACAATACCAATCCTGCTGAGCCGAAACAGCTCGCCAATTTCCAGCACGGCCGTGCTTGTGACCCTGTGGTCGTAGAAGGCGACATTGCCTACGTGACATTACGTACGGGAACAGCCTGCGCAGGCACGCAAAACCAGCTCGATCTGGTGGATATTAGCAATCCGTCTTCACCACAGCTGATCAAAAGTTATCAGATGGAAAACCCGCATGGGTTAAGTATTGACTTCCCTACACTTTATCTGTGCGAAGGGGAGAAAGGTCTTAAAGTATTTGACGTAGCCGACAAATTTGCTGTCGATAAGCATCAGCTAGCTCATTTTAAAGATATCGATGCTTATGATGTGATCTCGCTGGGCGAAACGCTTCTGCTGATCGGGAAAGATGGTTTTTACCAATATGACGCCTCCAATCCGCGTGATCTGAAACTGTTGAGTAAAATTCCGGTTGGAAAGGCGATCTGATATGAAAAGAATCATTCATATAGCCGGGATAATGTTGCTGATCGCGACATCCGCCAACGCACAAAAACTGCCGACTAGCAAATACGTCAACCATACGGAGTTCGGAGGGTTATTTGGGAGGGTAAAATACAGTAACTCTTACAACGGAAATCAGGAACAAGTCGATAACAGGCTCAGTATGACCATCCAAACATTTAACGGGATGCAAGTGCATCGACGGCTTACTGTGGGTGCAACTGTGGGCGTGGATTGGTACAAAGCCGCACTGTTGAATCCCGTCGCGGCAGGTCTGAGATATGATTTGACGAAAAGAGGGAACGTCAAACTCTTTGCAACTGCTGACGCTGGTTACGCTTTTGCGTGGTTCCACGACGATGCGGAGGGATTGGATACGAAAGGTGGCCTGATGATCAATCCTGGATTTGGGCTTAAAATCGGGAAGCCCGGGGCCGTTGCGGTTACGCTTGGATTAAGTTATAAAAGGCAGGAGGCGCAGGTTGAAAAAGTACCTTTATGGGATCAGAGAGAGCGCTCTGAGGACCGCGTTTACAACCGCCTGGCATTGAGATTAGGGTTTAGTTTTTAATATTAAACAGCCATGAGAAGGTTAATATCCTTTGTTGCTATCACACTTGTGTTCGGATTGACCGCATTTCAATGCGGCAGGGAGGATTGTTGCGTAATGCCGCCGTGTAGTGAGAAAAGTACGCTTACAGGAACGTGGCGTCTCGCATATTATGAGCATATAGCGACCGGTGTCAAGGATCCGGACCCTGGCATTGACGGAAAAAGTGTGACCTATCAATTTACCGATGATCAAAAAGAAGGTAAAATAGAGGGCCATACCTTCGCAAACGAAGTATCGGGAAGCTACACGCTCGGACAAGGATGTAGTTTTAAGGTGACGACTTTCGGAGGGACAAAGGTGGGAGAGCCAGATTGGAGTAGAAAAGCCTGGCTTCCGTCTGGTGCCTCGGCAACGGGAAGTTACCAGGTATCGGAAAGCACGCTGATTATTACTTTCGCGTTGAGCCCGGAAAGATTGGTATTCAAAAAAGAAAAGTAGGGCTTAGGAGAGGTCTAAACTTCTGACCGGACTTTTCTGTGAATGGAAACGGACTTGTCAAATGCGCCGATTTCTCTCACAAACATGCTCTGGCCTCTTTCGTACCAGTTTCTGAATTTTTCGGATTGGTCGATGTGCTTGGGCAAGTATTCGAGGATGACAGAAAGGTCGAATGATCTGGAAGTAACACCGGCGCCGGAAATAACGCCATCAATCGCGTTGCATTCCTGTTCGAAGTGGTTCGGAACGGGTACCATCATAACCGGCTTGCCAAGGTACATGGCCTCACAAACCGATTCGAAACCTGCCGTCGTCACCAATGCACGGCAAGTAGCCAGCATCCGGAGATATTTTTCGCTGTTGATCTGATGAAACGTCAGTGTGTTGTCGAATACATGTTCCTCAATAGCTTCGCGGTTGTCCCAAAAGCAGTGTAATTCGACGTCTTTATGCTCCATATGCCAGTCAACGACCTGCTTGCTCAGGCTGTGATGGGTCATATACACAAGAATGAAGTTACCTTTCTGAGGGATCAGTCGGGTAACTTCTTTTCGTAATAGGGGCGGAACCACCGTTATGTTAAGATCGGGCACCGAAGGCATTTCGCGAAATGAAAGCGCAAGTCGCTTAGCTGCCAGCCATGACGTCGATTTTGAATTAAGGTTGATCAGCGTCTGGTTCAGGCGGCTGTTTTCAGGGAATATGAATTTGGGATGTAACAGCAAATACTGGTGGGCAATACAGATCATCGGTGTCCGCGAGCCGTAAAGAATGTTGTACAAGCCTCCGTAAGTTTCATAAAAACTAACGATAAGATCCGGATTGATCTGTTTGACAGACCGGTGTATAAGCCGCAGGCTTTTCAGGTATTTGGGTAAATGGGCAAGGTGTTTATAGATCGTCTTCTTGACATTCATGCCACCGCCCTTTGCCTTATAAATAATGTTGGGCGCTGCAAAGTGATGCACCGGAGCGAAAATCTGTTCCTGGAAAAATGAAGGGATATTTCGTCCCGGGGAAGTGCCAACCATCGCCCCCACGACCTTATGGCCAGCTCCACGGAGAATCTGACCGAGCGAAATTGCTTGCGTAAGGTGGCCCCGCCCTTCTCCTTGTACCAAAAATAAAATCCTCATAGCTTATAAATAACGCTGGTTTCCCAAACCGGTAAATGCTACTTGTTTTTCCATTCCGGGAAAATTTTCGACCACGGTTTGTGTATTTGTCTTCTTCACAGGCTTTTGAACCGCTGCTTGCTGATCATAGTAAAGCAGGCTCCAATTGCCGTCAAAATCCTCCACCAATGCACTTAGAGTTTCGACCCAGTCGCCGGAATTCATGTAGGTAATGCCGTCGATGTCCCGAATGGCCGGATGATGGATATGCCCGCATATTACGCCGTCACAATTGCGCGAACGCGCGAGCTCAGTAAGCTTCTCCTCAAAATCGGTCATATAATTGACCGCCAGTTTGACCGACTGTTTTATACGCTGGGATAGCGAATAGTATGACAATCCTCGCCAAGCCCGGTATTTGTTGTAAAATTTATTTACCCACAACAAAAACGTGTACCCAATGTCACCCAGGTAAGCCAGCCATTTCAAATGCGTGGTAATGGAGTCAAAAACATCGCCGTGAGTAACGTAGAACCGCTGTGTACCGGATGCCAGAATGTAATCCTTCCGGATCTGGAAATGCTTTCCGAGGCGTAGCGGGACGATTTGGTCAAGAAAATCGTCATGATTACCACGGATATAAATTACTTTGGTCTTATTGTCTTCGATCATTTTCAGCACGCGCTTGAAAAACAGGGTATGCTTGCGTTTCCACACACCATACTTTTTCAGTTGCCACGCGTCGATGATATCGCCATTCAGGATGAGTTTTTTGCAGGTATAGCTTTTCAGAAAGTTGGTAACTTCCTCCGCCTTTGACCCGCCCGCCCCGAGATGGATATCAGAAATAATAATTGTCCGAAAATGAGTTGTATCTCCCATGATACAAATTTTCTTATTTAATATTAACTGGATATTATTCGCAGGTTATCAGTAAGTTAAGTTTGCCATATTAAGTAGTTCTACGAATTAATTTTAGACATTTCTCGCGTAACTATCGGTGAATAGGAGAGAAAAAGCGATTTTTACCTGATACTTCAAACTCATCAACTCATGAAGAAAATTCTCCTTTGCTTACTGTTCGCGACAACCTCCGTTTTAGCACAGAAAGTCCATCTTCCGCACGAAGTGGAAAAGGCTGCGGAGCCGGCTGGCGGAATGCAGTTTTTAAATCAGTTCATTAATTCTAATCTCCAGATACCCTTTAAAAGTGCCGTCAAGGGCATTAACCAAAAGGTTTTTATCAAAGGTATCGTCGAGCCGGATGGCCACATGAGCCAGATAGAAGTTACGAAAGGGATAGACAGCCTGTGTAACGTTGAGGCGGTGCGGGTAATGAACCTGTTCAAGGCCTGGAAACCGGCTACAATAGGAGACCAGAAAGTCAGGCAAGCGGTTTATTACCCTATTTCTTTTGTCGCTCCTGCCATGGCAGGATTTGACAGTACAAAGTTCGAATTGGTCGATTACTTCGATGAAAAGTTTGAGCCAACTTTGGATCCTGCAAAATATGAATTCCGCCGGATCCAGCCGTTGGATAATCGTGGTTTCATCAAAGCCAATGTTGTTTATGAACAACGGGAAGGAAAGAAGTGGCGGATGCTCGGTGAGGCCGGGTTCGTGAGAAAGCAAATCAGTTATAAGGTGCCATTCTCAACGGTCAAAGGTGATTCTATGGTTGCATACAGTATTTCAGCCCGGGATGCCAATCTCGCCAGCCATGCAACAGAGGCCATCTTCCAGACAAATGGCCAGCTATTGTCCTACACGGAATTTGGATTAAATAATAAGATCTCGCTGAATAAGGAATTTGACCTGAATGGTATGGTAAGAGCGCAGCAGCTCTACACCGATACGCTCATAACCGATGTTACCTGGTATGAAAACGGACAAATGAAGGAGCACAAAGCTAGTCCTGTGATGCAACCAGGGGGCCGAGGGGAGCCACTATTTCTTAATTTCTGGACTGCCGATGGCAAGCAATGGGTGAAAGACGGTCATGGCTACTGGCGCGCCAAAAGCGAAATGCCTGGCGGTGAGGAGATTTACGAGGGTGGGCAAGTTGCGGAAGGCGTAAAAAACGGGAAATGGGTTGGTAAACTGGCTGATAGCACATTGTATTATGAAGAAGTATACAATATGGGCGTAATGGAAACTGGTTACTCGATGATAAATGGCGAAAAGAAGGCGTATTCTAGACCAATGATCAGTCCGGCATTCAAGGGTGGAGTGACTGAAATGTACAAGTTTTTGGCGATGAATATCAGATATCCGATTAATGCCGCGCGAAGGGGTGTTTCGGGCAAGATTTTGCTGTCATTCGTGGTTTGTGAAGATGGCTCCGTGTGCGATTACAAAGTAGAAAGCGGCCAGGGATTTGGCCTCGATGATGAGGCATTACGCGTGGTGAAGCTTATGAACGGTCGATGGGAGCCGGGCGTGTCGCGCGGTCAGAAAGTAAGAGTGAAATACAACCTTCCGGTCAACTTTCAGCTTGCAGGCGGCCGCTAGGGCCAGAGAACATTTACCATTCATCCGGTCCCAAAACCAGTCAGCGGTTTTGGGACTTTTTTTATCCGGAATTGTATGGCGGGATGATTTCTATTTGATAATATTGTGATATCATTTTACTATCACATTTAAATCTATGACTGAAAAAGAATTACGTTCAATATCAGGCTATTTGCTGTTCGCGATTGGCTTGTTGATGCTATTTGGCGGTTTTGGTTATGTTGTACAAATGGAGAGCCCTGTCACCGGAGTTCTGATCTCAATAACGGGCTTCATTGTGCTGATCGGTTTAACAGTTATCAATCCCAATGAGGCTGTGGTCACCACGTTTTTCGGCGATTACATGGGTACGATGAAACAAGGCGGCCTGCGGTGGGTGAACCCGCTGTTCCGGAGAAGAAAGATCAGCCTGCGGGCGCGTAACCTCAATGGACAGAAATTGAAAGTGAACGACAAGCTCGGTAACCCCATCGAAATCGCTGCGGTTGTGGTTTGGCGCGTCGGGGATAGTGCCAAGGCATCTTTTGAAGTGGATGATTATGTGAAATATGTCGAAATACAGTCGGAGGCGGCGGTGCGGCATCTGGCGGGTATTTATGCTTACGATACCATGGAGGATGAGGACCTTAACATCCACGAAGTAACCCTTCGGGATGGCAGCGGAAAGATCAACGAAATGCTTGAAGCTGAGTTGACCGAACGTTTGAGCCGCGCTGGTATCGATGTCCTGGAAGCGAGGATCAGCCACCTGGCCTATGCCCCTGAGATTGCCGGTGCGATGTTGCAGAGGCAGCAGGCATCTGCTGTGGTGGCAGCACGCCGCCAGATCGTGAACGGTGCAGTCGGAATGGTGGATATGGCCCTGGCGATGCTTTCGGAGAAGGGTATAGTGCATCTGGATGAAGAGCGTAAGGCGGCAATGGTCAGCAATTTGTTGGTAGTATTGTGCGGAGAGCGGGGGGCGACACCCATTCTGAACGCCGGAACGTTGTATCCGTGATATGGCAGAGAAAAAAGCATTTGTTTTACGGATCAATCCTGATATGCTCAAGGAACTTGAAGCCTGGGCACAACAGGATTTCCGTAGTTTGAACGGTCAGATCGAATTTCTGCTGAGCGAGGCGTTGAAAAAGCAGCGTCGCTCCAAGCCAAAAGGGAACGACGGGGAGGGTGTAAAAGAGTAATTAAAATGTTAACATTGCATTACCATAGTTGTCGTACTAATTTTTTAAAGCTCCGATGAAGCAGATTATCAGGACACTTTCATTAACAATTCTCTCCTTTCAGCTTTTTGCGCAAATTCCCGACACTTTTCAGTGGCTGCCCGACGGCAGTGGTTACCGTGATGTGAACGACGATCAGATCGTCGAGATCGCATTACCTGCCAACGAGGAAAAAGTCATTGTTTCCAAAGCACAACTCACGCCTTCTGGCGGATCCGCCCTTTCCGTAAGAAGCTATACGGTGAGTAAGGCAGGTGATAAAGTGCTGATTTACACAAATACCCGCCGGGTATGGCGCTATGATACACGTGGAGATTATTGGGTATTTGATATTACCTCCAAATCACTCAAACAGCTTGGAAAAGGGCTTCCGGAGTCATCCCTGATGTTTGCGAAGTTTTCGCCGGATGGCAAAAAAGTCGCATATGTGAGCAACCACAATGTGTACGCGGAAGACCTGCAAAGCCAGGAGATCAAGCAGCTTACGACCGACGGCACCGACCGCGTGATCAACGGGACATTTGACTGGGTCTATGAAGAAGAATTTGATTGCCGCGACGGTTTCCGGTGGAGCGACGACAGTAAATCGATCGCATACTGGCAGATCGACGCCCGTAAGATCCGCAACTTTTTGATGATCAATACCACGGATTCGATTTATTCATTCAATGTGCCTGTGGAATATCCGAAAGTTGGAGAAACGCCTTCGCCGTACAAGATCGGTGTCGTGGATGTGGCTTCCGCGCAGACGAAATGGATGAATATCCCTGGTGATCCGCAGAACACCTATGTTCCGCGTATGGAATGGTCGGGTACGGCCAACGAGCTGGTTATCCAGCAATTGAACAGAAAACAGAATGAAAGCACGCTGTTCTACATCAACACAAATGACGGCAGCGCGAAACCATTTTATACAGAAAAAGACCAGGCCTGGATCGATATCAAAAGCCGCTGGGAAAGTGATCCCATGGGTTGGGATTGGATCAATGGCGGTAAAGAATTTTTGTGGGTAAGTGAAAAAGATGGCTGGCGCCATACCTATCGCGTTTCGCGTGACGGGAAAAAAGAGACATTGATTACGACGGGGAATTTTGATATGATCAATCCCGTCCGTATCGATGAGAAAAACAATGCCTATTATTTTATGGCTTCGCCGGACAATGCGACGCAAAGTTATCTCTATAAAGCATCGCTGGATGGAAAAGGCGCTCCTGTACGCGTGACACCTGCAAACCAGGCTGGTACGCACAATTACGATATATCGCCACTAGCCAAATTCGGCCGCCATCAGTTCTCCAACGCCCGCACATCACCTTTGACCGAGTGGATTTCGTTCCCTAAGCACGTATCTATCGATCCAGCGAACTCAATCGCGCAATCGGCTTCTAAAATCAATGCGAGCAATACCAATATTGAGTTTTTCAAGATTAAAACCGATGAAGGTGTAGAAGTAGATGCCTGGATGGTAAAACCTACCAACTTCGACGCTTCGAAAAAATATCCGATCGTGTTTATGGTTTATGGAGAACCAGCAGGAAGCACAGTGAGAGACACCTGGGGAACGGGGAGAAACCGCTTGTACGCAGGCAGCATGGCCGACGATGGCTATATTTACGCGTCGATCGATAACCGAGGCACGCCGTCACCAAAAGGAAGCGCATGGCGTAAGGCGATTTACAAGAACATCGGCAGGATCAACATTAAGGACATGGACGGCGCGGCAACCGCCATGTTCAAGCAGTTTGCATTTATCGATACAAGTCGTGTGGCAGTGCATGGATGGAGCGGCGGAGGCTCATCCACGCTTAACCTCCTTTTTCAATATCCTCAGCATTTCAAAACCGGTATTGCGGTTGCTGCGGTGGCTAACCAACTGACTTACGATAACATTTACCAGGAGCGATATATGGGTATTCCACAAGAAAACCGCGAGGATTTCGTGAAAGGATCACCAATTACTTACGCTAAAAACCTTCGTGGCAATCTGCTTTACATTCACGGGACGGGCGACGATAATGTCCACTACCAGAATGCCGAAATGTTGGTCAATGAGCTGGTTAAGGCTAATAAAGTGTTCCAATTCATGCCCTATCCCAACCGCACGCACAGTATTTCGGAAGGTGAAGGCACCTCGCAGCATTTGAGGACATTATTTACAGACTATTTGAAGAAAAATTGCCCTCCGGGAGCGAGATAGGGAGTAGTTCTTTAAAAGTAAAAGGCCGCTGTTCATCCCCGAACGGCGGCCTTTTGCTTTTAAATGCAGCGTTTATTTGCCGTAAAGTTTTTTAGCGGCAGGTTCATATTTGTCGCCGGCGCTCCACTGCGGAGCCGTTTTACGATCCGCGATGAGGCGGGTGGCATAAGTATAAGCTTGGGAGAACTTCAAAAGATAGTTAAAATCGATAGTTTCGGGATTATCGGTTGCCTGGTGGTAATACTTCATGATATCACCATTAAACTCCCTGAAACCGGGCGTAAATGTCGGTGCAGGAACGCCTTCTTTGGCAAAGCTCACGTTATCGGAACGATCAAAAAGTCCTTGTTCTGGAGAGGGATCTGCAAATACGCCCAGACCGAACGCTTTACTAGCCATCTCAATCTCGGCACGTGCACCTGTTCTTTCCAAGCCCATTACAGCTACGATTGTAGTGTCGTTATAACCAGCACCATCGGAATTCATATTGAAAATACACTTATTCAAAGGCATAATAGGATGAGCTGCATAGTATTTGCTGCCTAGTAAGCCCACTTCCTCGCCCGTCAGCGCGACCAGCACTATCGAACGTTTGGGAGGGTTTTTAACTAATGCCTCGGCGGCGGTCAGTAAAGCCACTATCCCGAATGCATTATCGCGGGCGCCATTGAAAATGCTGTCTTCCGGCGTGTAAGGTTGGCCGCCTTGCTTACCGATCCCAATATGGTCATAATGCGCTGTCAATAGCACGTATTCTTCCTTCAACTTCGGATCGGTTCCAGGGATATAACCTGCTACGTTGTAGCTTTTCACCAATTGAGAAGCTCTTCCCGCCGTTTTAAACTCCACCTCCTTCACAGCGCGCAAAGCCCGCGCATATTTGGCATCCTTACCATTTACCCAGGCATGCGGAATTGATTTTGAAACGGCCTTTTCGTTATCTGCGAGCGAGATTTTTTCTCCTGCGAAATATTTGTTCACCATATTCCAGGGAGTAGGCGCATTGAAAAGTTCGATCATCGCAATGGCGCCCTTGTCCATGGCAAGCTTCCGCTTTTCGGCAGACGTAGCAATGATTTCAGACGGTGTTTGAGTTTCGGGCGTACCGCTTTCTACCAGTACCACTTTGCCTTTCACATCAAGCCCTTTGTAATCATCCCAACTTTTAGCGCTGTTTTCGAGCCCGAAGCTGGCGTAAACGATGGGCGCTTTGATATCTGCCGCTTCCCCGCTCATGAGGATCCAGTCTGTTCCGCTTTTCATGATTTCCGCGTCCGCGATGATCTCTCCGGCGCCATTACCACCCATTTTTTCAAAAGGGACACTTTGAAAGTAGGCCGATGTACCAGACGAAGTATTTCCAGGCACAGGCACAACGCCCATTCTGCGAAACTGTTCTGCAATGTAGCGTGCAGCGACGAAGTTGCCCTGCTCGCCGGTTCGCCTGCCCAGGAGCTCATCGCCTGCGAGAAACCGCATATGTGCTTCGGTTTCAGATTTTTTAACCTGAAACTCGGGTAATGATGTGGTTTTTTTCTGCGCATCTGCCGGCAAGGTGAGTACCAAGCCGAGCGACAAGAGGAGTAAGGGTAGTTTCATGACTGTTTAAATATTTGAAAAAAAGAAATGTGAAGATGAAAGATAATCAGACATCTTCACATTCGTATGTTCCGGAAATCGGAATTCGTTACCGCTTGTTAAGTATCACAGCCGCTTCCTTCGCAAAATAGGTGAGAATGCATTTGGCCCCGGCGCGGCGGATGCTCATCAGCACTTCCATCATCGCGCGGTCGCCGTCGAGCCAGCCGTTTTGCGCGGCGGCTTTCACCATCGCATATTCACCAGAAACGTTGTAGGCGGCGATCGGAATGTCGAAGTTTTCGTTCAGCAAGCGGATAATGTCCAAATATGACAATGCAGGTTTGACCATTAGCATGTCCGCTCCTTCTTCAAAATCTAGTTGCGCTTCCAAAAGGGCCTCCCGCTTATTCGCAGGGTCCATCTGGTAACTCTTTTTGTCCCCGAATTTCGGCGCAGATTCCAGCGCCTCACGGAAAGGTCCGTAAAAAGCGCTGGCATATTTGGCTGAATACGACATAATGCTCACATCCGTAAAACCATGCGAATCAAGATGACGCCGAATAAAACCCACACGCCCATCCATCATATCGCTGGGTCCGAGAATATCCGCACCCGCCCGCGCTTGTGCGAGCGACATATTTGCCAGGATCTCTAATGTAGGATCATTCAATATTTTACCATTCTCGACCAATCCGTCGTGCCCGTCGGAGCTGTATGGGTCCATGGCCACGTCGGTCATGATCACCAGTTCAGGAAATTGCTCCTTGATGGCGGTTATGGCTTTTAAATAGAATGTATTTTCCTGATAGCTTTCGGAAGCGAAACGGTCCTTTTTGCTTTCGGGATAATTAGGGAAAAGATCGATGGCTTTAATGCCGAGGTCGGTCACTTCTTTAAGCTCTTCAAGCAGGTTATCGAGCGAATAGCGGAAAATTCCGGGCATCGATTTAACCTCCGATTGCAGGCGTGTTCCTTCCACGACAAACATAGGATAAATGAAATCGGACACCTGCAAACTAGTTTCCTGGACGAGGTCACGCACACCTGCGGATTTTCTATTGCGCCGGGGGCGGCGGGATAATTGGATCATGATGGGCAGTCGGCGATCGGCTTTCAGCCGTCGGCTTTTATTTAAGGCCTATTAAAAACATTAAAAGGAAAACGACACAAAGAAACGCAGAGTTTCCCAAACGCGCCCTTTTTCCCGCCCATTACCCAATCTTCCTCCCTTAGTCCCTCCTCCATTCTCCTTTCTTCCCTTACCCCACCATCAACTTAAACCCTTCCCCATGCAAATTCATAATCTGTATCGAAGGATCTTCGCGCAGGTATTTCCGTAGCTTAGTAATGTAAACATCCATACTTCTCGCATTGAAATAGGAATCATCGCCCCAGATGGTTTTGAGGGCGAAACTGCGGCTAATGGGTTGATTGAGGTTCTGGCAAAAAAGTTTGAGCAGTTCCGATTCCTTGCTCGTAAGCCTGGCCGATTTATCGTTTGCGGAGAGCTGTTGATGGCTATAATCGAAGGTATACTGCCCTATCTGAAAGATTTTTGACTCTTCCGGAGCATCTGACTGTTTTCTATATCTTCTCAGAATCGCTTCAATGCGCATGAGCAGTTCTTCGCGGTCGAAAGGCTTGGTCACATAGTCGTCTGCGCCCACCCGGAAGCCCTGCATGGTATCCTCTTTCATCGACTTGGCAGTCAGGAAGATAATGGGAACGTCCCGGCCGCTCATTCTCACCTCCTTAGCGAGTGAAAATCCATCTTTTTTCGGCATCATTACATCGAAAATGCACAAGTCATATGCTTTGTCCACGAAATGCTGCCATCCCTTCTGCCCATCAGTAGCGAGGTCGGTGGGAAAGCCTTTATCAGTCAGGTATTCCTGAAGGAGCATTCCCAGATTGGCATCATCTTCAACCAGTAAAAGATTGGGCATTTGAAAAAGGATATAAGATTAGTTTTGCAAGAATTCAGAAAAATTACTGAATGGTTACATCTTGCGTTAATTAACTCGATAAAACTAACGATCTTTCGTATCTCAGAAACCTTCTTAACTCATAAAAAATGTTAAAATTCATTCTCTGGATCGTCGGGCTGGTGGTGATCCTCGGCATTATCTTCATAGCCGGCCCCAAAGTACCCGAAGCACGCCTTACGCCGGTTTTGCCGACAATTACGAGTGATCTGACCAAACTGGATGAAGAAATAAACCGGACTGAAAAAGCCATTCCCCTGATGAAGCCGGATAATGAGGCACGTATCGTGTGGGCGGATAGTGTACGACGGAGGACGCCTTATAGCATTGTTTACATACATGGATTTGGGGCAAGCTGGGCTGAGGGCGACCCTATCCACAAAGATCTTGCAAAACGATACGGGGCGAACCTTTACCTTGCGCGTATGCACGATGCCGGTATCGCCGATACGAATGCATTCGACGACCTCACACCTGCCAATTTCCTGGCGGGCGCAAAGAGGGCACTGGCCATTGGAAAGGTGTTGGGAGATAGCGTGATCGTCATTGGTACTTCGGCAGGCGGGTTGCTTTCGGTTTACCTGGCAGCCACGCATCCCGAGATTAAGGGGCTGGTTTTGTACTCGCCCTGCATGGCCGTCGCAAACCCAGCGCTCAAAATGATTACAGGACATTGGGGCAAGCAGATCTTGCATAAGGTAATGGGGACACATAATATGGGTAAGGACTCCATTCCTGAGCAGGCGCAATTCTGGCTTCAGGGCTATCATACCAACGGTCTTATCACATTGCAGCAGATGGTCGACGCAATCGCGCGTCCGGAGATTTATTCGGAGATCAAAATACCAACTTTTGTGGGATACTATTATAAAAACGACGACGAGCAGGATAAGGTGGTGTCGGTAAAGGCAATCCGTGAACTATTTGCCGGACTGGGAACGCCCGAAGATATGAAGGTGGAAAAGGCATTTCCCGAAAGTGGCGACCACGTTATCGGGTCGAGGTTGCGTTCGAAGGATGTAAAAGGCGTTTACGAAGCTACGGATGCGTTTTTTAGGGAAAAGCTGCATTTAAAACCAGTAGAAATGCTCGTTGCACAGCCTTGACCTTTTGGAGGACAAACAGCCTATTGGGGCGCCAATATGGTTTAAGCCGCTAAAAATGCTTTACTTTGCCGCCCTAAACGGACATCCTAATTAATTAACAATAAAAGGAAATATGGCTTACGGTTTATTAAAAGGAAAAAGAGGAATTATATCAGGTGCTTTGGACGAAAACTCCATCGCCTGGAAAGTTGCGCTGAAAGCAAAGGAAGAAGGTGCCATTTTTACATTGACCAACGCGCCGATCGCAATGCGTATGGGCGCTATTAATGATCTGGCCAAGCAATGCGACGCGCAAATCATTCCTGCCGATGCAACTTCGATTGAAGACATCGAAAACCTTTTTACCCAATCCACCGAAATCCTTGGCGGAAAAATCGACTTTGTACTGCATTCAATCGGAATGTCGCTGAACGTGCGGAAAGGAAAATCTTATGGTGACCTCAACTACGACTGGTTCCAAAAGGGTCTGGACATTTCGGCGATCTCACTTCATAAATTTTTGCAGGTAGCTGAAAAGCTCGACGCGATCAACGATTGGGGATCGGTTGTGGCATTATCCTACATTGCTGCACAAAGGACGTATTCTTTCTACAATGATATGGCGGAAGCAAAAGCGATGCTGGAAAGCATTGCCCGCAGCTACGGTTACCGTTACGGTAAAGCCAAGCATGTGCGTGTAAACACGATTTCTCAATCACCAACCAAGACGAAAGCAGGTTCGGGAATCGAAGGTTTCGATGCATTCTATGATTTTGCAGAGAAAATGAGCCCACTCGGAAATGCTACGGCGGACGATTGCGCTAATTATGCCATCACATTGTTCTCAGATCTTACCCGTTTCGTGACCATGCAGAACCTCTATCACGATGGCGGATATTCATCAACCGGTATTTCAGAAGAACTGGTGACGATGATCCAGCAACAGCAGAAATAGAGTTTATATAACTTTTTGAAAACCCTTCAAGGCACGCGTTTTGAAGGGTTTTCTTTTTGTATTAAAATAAATGCCCTACTCGTCCGTTTCGCGTTGTGTAATATTTGTGAACCGAGTAGTTTCGCCAAATAATTTTTATATATGGATCATCTGGTAAATCACCCCTTTTTCAGAAAGTTAATGTCACCGGTCAATTTGCTGGTGCTTTCAATCGCATTCACCGCGCTAGTCTCTTGCGGAGGAGATAAAGACGCCACGCGGGCTGTCCCGGATCCGCCGCTTCATACATTGGTGTTCCTGGACAAAACGCAAAGTGTCCGTGTCGATAAAAAATACGTCAATGATAAATACCGGCAGGCGCTTACCGACATTATCGAGAATAATATGAAGAATAAGGGCGATAAGCTGGAAGTGTATTTTATCCATGAAAACACCTCCAAGGCACGCGCGCTTTCTTTGACAGTAAGAAGTGAAAAAGATGAACTGGAAGGTGCCAATGCTACCGACCGTGAGGGCATCGAGACGGCTTTCCAACTGGCATTGCAGAAAGAGAAGAGCATTTACCTCCGCCAGTTGCTGGCTAAGTTAAATCAGCAGAATACCGGATCATCGAACCTTTCGACGGATATCTGGGCGAGCATTCCTGTGATAGCGAAAGCCGGAGAAAATGGATCGGAAGTGAAAGTATACTATTTCAGTGATATGGTCGAAAGCGTAAAAGGCGCCGATCGCCGCGATTTTCATACTAATCCCCCGCGCGATGACGCAGAGGCGGAGGCAGATGCCAAAGAAGATATTAAGAAACTGAACCGTTATGCAATCGGTTCGCCGCAGGTTACGATCGTGTCCCCATTTGAGCCAACGGCCTCAACCAAAGAAAATAATCCGCATGTCACCCGCTACTGGCAGACATTGTTTCAGGAACTGGGCGGGGTAAGTGTAGAGGAACTTTGAGTATCAGAGATTTTGAAGGGCTTTCAGATTTTCCATATCGTCGAAAATAGCACGAATAGGGATCTGGAAGCCTTCTACTGCGAAACTTTTGACTTCGCCAGTGTCTGAGCTGGGCACAAGCTCGTATTTATTGTCAATCAGGTGGTATTGTTCTAAAATCTCTAATTCAGGATCGATAATCCAGTATTCCTCAATGCCGTGGGTTTGGTAATCTTTGAATTTTATACCCCGATCACGGGCTTCTGTGGACGGTGAAAGTATTTCCACTACAAAATCCGGCGCAGGGAACAGCGTCTGGTTATCTGAAAAATTCGCAGCCTTCTCGTTTCGAAAATAGCAGAAGTCAGGCTCGTAATCATTCCGCGTAAGCGTGATCATTATCTTTTCCATTCCAAGATAACCGAGCCGCGACTTCGTCACGTAAATGCCTAATAGATGAGCAAGGCGTAATGATATTTGGTTGTGCTTTTTCTGTACCGGCGAATGGACAATAATCTCTCCGTTAATGAATTCGATCTTTTCCTGCTCGGTAATATCATTGTAAAATTTCAGCCGACGTTTCCGCTCTTCATCCAGCGCTTTCGTTACCTCATGAACGATAAGGTAAGCGCCTGGCTCATTCATGATTTCGGAAAAAATACGGCTGCTCATCTTTTTTGTCAAAAGTTGTGTTTCCAAATTTAATAAAGTTTAAGGTGAAAAGATAGCTTAGAAAGACCCTTAACCCGCCCAGTTCTCGCGATCGAGGCTGCGGTATTGAATGGCTTCTGCGAGATGTTCTACTTTGATGTCGTCGCTGTCGGCGAGGTCGGCGATGGTCCGCGAAACTTTCAAAATGCGGTCGTAGGCTCTTGCGGATAATCCGAGTTTTTCCATCGCCCTGCGGAGCAAAGCCTTCCCAGCCTCTTCGATCACACAAATCTGCTTGACCATTTCCGGGGCCATCATCGCATTGGAATAAATATCCTTATGGTCCTTGAAACGCTCAGTCTGGCGTTTGCGTGCGAGGATTACCCGCTCACGGATTTGCTCGCTGCTTTCGGACTTACGGGTGGAAGAAATTTGATCAAAAGATACGGGTGTTACCTCCACATGCAGGTCAATGCGGTCCAGGAGCGGGCCGCTGATCTTGCTGAGGTATTTCTGAACAACACCGGGACCACATACGCATTCGCGTTCGGGATGATTGTAATAGCCGCAAGGGCAGGGGTTCATACTGGCGATGAGCATGAAGTTGGCCGGAAATTCCACGGCCATTTTAGCTCTTGAAATATTCACTTTTCGCTCTTCCAGCGGCTGCCGCATTACTTCCAGAACAGTTCTTTTAAACTCGGGCAACTCGTCGAGAAAAAGGACGCCGTTATGTGCCAAAGATATTTCGCCGGGCTGAGGATAACTACCGCCGCCAACGAGGGCCACATCACTGATCGAATGGTGCGGTGAGCGGAACGGCCTTCTTGAAACCAATGTGGCCCGCTGGCCCAGCTTGCCGGCGACGGAATGTATTTTGGTTGTTTCCAATGCTTCCGGCAGACTGAGAGGCGGCAAAATACTGGGAATGCGTTTTGCCAGCATCGTTTTCCCTGCACCGGGAGGCCCGATCATGATCGCATTATGGCCACCCGCCGCGGTAATTTCCAAAGCGCGTTTGATATTCTCTTGCCCCTGCACATGCTCGAAATCGGCGTCATACTCGTTTTGGGAAGTAAAAAACAGATCGCGGGTATCTATTTGCAGCGGGGTAATATCGAGCGTACCCTTGAAGAATTCGATTGCTTCGGTGAGCGTTTCGATGGGAATAACATCGATATTGTTGACAATCGCAGCTTCATGCGCATTTTCAGCGGGCAGGACTATTCCTTTAAATCCCTGTTTTCTTGCCTCGATCGCGATCGGCAACACCCCTTTGATCGGCCTCAGAATACCGTCGAGAGAAAGCTCGCCGAGGATAATGTAATCCTCGGTATTCCTGCCGCACATAATCTGATCGGAGCATTGCAATGTGCAGAGCGCAATAGGCAGGTCATATGCGGAACCTTCTTTGCGGATATCGGCCGGAGCGAGGTTCACTACCAGCTTTTGCCGGGGCATTTTATAGCCGAAATGTTTGAGAGATGCTTCAACGCGCTGCTGGCTTTCCTTCACGGCGCTGTCGGCGAGCCCGACCATGTAAAAGCCGATTCCCTGGCCTACATTTACTTCAATGGTGATGATAGTGGCATCCACGCCGTACACGGCGCTTCCGTATGTTTTGGCAAGCATAAGTGTGTGTTTTGAGTAGGTAGAATGAATTTTGGTAAAAATAGCAGAAACAAATCATTAATCAGTGAGTGCTTGCCGATCAGCGGAATGATGCCTATTTTATCCTCCGATTCCTAAAACCTTTTCTATGACTACCCGCATTCTCCTCGCCTTTTTTATCGCCTTTGGCGTGTTTACGTCCGGTATTTGCCAGACCAAGCGCCGCCCGTTGAAGGGAAAAGTGATTTGCATCGATCCGGGGCACGGCGGCACGGCGCTGACAGACAGTTACCGTGTGGGCCCTACGGGTGAGCGTGAGGAATGGATTAACCTTAGGGTAAGTTTACTGCTACAAAAAATGCTTAAAAAGAAAGGGGCAAAGGTGCTTATCACCCGTACAGAGGACAAAGAAGTGTCCCTGCCCGATCGTGCAAAACTGGCGTTGGATAACAAAGCGGACCTTTTTATATCAATCCACCATAATGCAACAGCGGATTCGTCGGTCAATTTCCCGATCATCTATTTTCATGGCAATGCATCTGAGAACGTTGCTAGCGTGAGTTTTGGCAAAGAACTGGCAGAAACGCTGCTCAAATATCTCCATAATTCTAAGACGCCGGTATCGCTGGTCTCGGACTTTACCATTTTCCCGGACGCCGGAGCTTCGGTGCTACGGAATACCTACGGCATACCGGCGGTTTTGGCCGAGGCTTCATTTTTTACTAATCCTACGGAGGAGCAGCGGTTGAAACAGGAAATACACAATCGTAATGAGGCCGTTGCTTATACGGAAGCTGTCGTAGCGTTTTTCTCAAAGCCGGTTGCCCAAATCTTACCCAAGAATTCAAAAGTGCCGGTGATCCCGGCATTCAAAGTTTTTCAGGAGGCCGAACGTATGACGCCGATTGCTCGGCGCTGGCGCCAGGATTTTGATG
Source organism: Dyadobacter sp. MSC1_007 (assembly GCF_023667495.1). Taxonomy (GTDB): domain Bacteria; phylum Bacteroidota; class Bacteroidia; order Cytophagales; family Spirosomataceae; genus Dyadobacter. The sequence continues at coordinate 362,824 of NZ_JAMOZL010000004.1, read as the reverse complement.
AAGCACGCGTATTTATGTCGAAGACGGATGCGGCGCTGCTAAGAGAATCGTATGATCTTTTTACGCGCTCGGCCAGGTCTTTTCCTGATTCTTATCTCGCCGCGCAATGCCATGCAAATCGGTCTGTTGTTTTAAGAAAACTAGGCAAGGCAGTGGAAGCTGGGCAGGAAGATCAGCGTGCGCGGGAGTATTACGTGCCCATTCTTGCGAAATAGCCCGATTGTCCGCTTTCGATCAAGCAGTGTCCATACCCGAACGAAAAAATAATTAATTCAATATATAATTAATTGATATATATTGATACCTTTCTGCTTTGGTGCAGGTCACTTGTAAGAACACTATGAGCACGACCTCGAAACCCCATATTCGGCTATGTTCAAAAACTACTTCAAAATTGCTGCGAGGAACCTTTGGCGCAACAGGGTTACGAGCACCGTCAGCATCCTCGGTTTATCTGTAGGTCTGGCGAGTGGCATTGTGATTTTCCTGTTGGTTGGTTACCTGTTCAGTTTCAACCGTTATCATTCCAAATCGGACCGGATATTTTGGGTCGTGACCGACATTTTTAATGATAGGGTCGAGCCAACCGATGTTACTCCGCGACCGATGGGCCAGGTGCTGAGGGATGAATATTCATTTGTTGAAAGTGCCGTGCGGCTGAACAACGTATTTGGGTCGGTTATCGGAGTGCCGGACACAAACGGTGTTATGGCGAAGAAATTTGAAGAATCCAGGAACATTTGCTTTACAGAACCGGAGTATTTGAAGGTTTTTGATGTAGAAAAGGCGTTTGGAAACCCTGCCGCTGCCCTGGCAACCGTAAACTCGGTGGTCTTGTCGCAAGATTACGCAAAAAAGTATTTTGGTGTTGAAAATGCGGTTGGAAGGACGTTAAGGTTGGATAACAAAGTTACCCTGACCGTAAATGCCATCGTCGCCAATCCGCCGTCCAATACGCAGTTACGATACGATGTCCTCATCTCTTACGCGACCATACCGGGCATTTCGGGCGATCCGGATATGATGCAGCAATGGTCCGAACCTTCGACAATGTGCTGGGTAGCATTAAAGCCGGGTATCCCTGCTTCCAGATTGGAAAGCGCATTGGCATCGATCAAAGGAAAGTATTACAATGCGAAGGATGCCAAGTCCTATAATTTTCGCATCATTCCACTGCACGAGATGTTCCATACTCCCGGCCTTGGCCCGGCACCGCGACCAATTTTATATGCTTTGATTGTCGTAGGGCTGTTCCTGGTGGTCGCAGCTTGTGTAAATTTTGTAAACCTTTCGACGGCCCAGGCAGTAGGCAGATCGAAAGAAGTAGGAGTGAGGAAAACGATGGGAAGTTCGCGGAAACAACTCATCGGGCAGTTTATGCTTGAAATTGCTCTGCTTTGTCTCATTGCCTTCGTGGTGGCGCTGGCGATCGCCCAAGTGAGCCTGCCAGCTCTTAATAGCGCATTATCAATGCTGCACGCGGACATTTCTGTGCTGGATCTTTTTAACGCCAATGCTATTAAATGGTTTGTTGGATTGGTGTTAGGAGTAATTTTTCTTGCCGGGCTGTATCCTTCCGCTGTGATTGCGCAGTTCAATCCGGTAACCGCATTAAAAGGTAAACTTTCAGTGCAAAAAGTGGGAAATTTCACGATACGAAAAAGTCTGGTAGTAGCGCAGTTCTTTATCACACAACTGTTTATCATTGGCGTGATTGTTATTTCAGCTCAGGTTAAGTATCTCAAATCCAAGGACCCGGGCTTCGACACGGATGCTGTTTTAATGGTAAAGCTGTCTTCCGGTGCGGTATCCCGGCAGCAAACCATTGTGGATCGTCTTGCGGCAATCAATGGTGTGGAAAAAGTCGCATTAGGTGCTGAGCCACCCATGTCGCAAATGCGCACCAGCGAGCCTTTTGCATTCAACCATCGAACAGAAAATGAAAAATTTCCCCTGCAAGTGCGGATTGGAGATATGCATTATGTGCCATTGTTTGGCTTAAAACTGGTCGCAGGACGTAATTTCGAATCGGATGATACTACCCGAAATGAAATCCTGGTGAATGAGGCATTGGTAAAACAGCTTGGTATTTCAGGTGCATCCGAAATGCTTGGGAAAAGTATCAGGCTTTGGGGACAGGAAAGGACTGTGACGGGTATTGTGAAGGATTTCAACCTGGATCCGCTTAGCGCGATGATTCAGCCAGCGGTAATTGTAAATTATCCTAAGGCCAATGCAATGGCGGCGGTAAAAGTCAATCCGGCTGTAAAGACAGAAACACTTAGCGAAATAGAGCGTTCATGGAATGATGTCTTTCCTGAGAATGTCTACAATGCGACCTTTCTCGACGAAAAGATCAATGGTTTTTACGTCACCGAAAACATTCTCCTCGGCCTGATCCGCATTTTCGCATTGATCGCGGTACTCATTGGCTGTCTCGGGTTATATGGCTTAGTCACCTACATGGCGGAATCGCGATCAAAGGAAATTGGCGTTCGTAAGGTAATGGGTGCGACCAGTCAGCAGCTGCTCTGGATTTTCGGGAAGGAGTTTGCAAGGTTGCTCCTGATCGGTTTCGTACTCGCCGCACCGGCCGGATGGTTCGTGATGAAAAACTGGTTGCAGGGATATCCTTACAAAATTGATCTCGGCTGGTGGGTTTTTGCGGCAACTGCTGGTCTGGCGGCAGCGGTCACTCTACTGACTATTTCGTACCAATCAATGCGCGCGGCGCGAATAAATCCGGCCAGAAGCCTGCGAAGCGAATAAAAGAATGCTATTCAACCACCGCGGAAACGCAAATGTAAGTCGGGATAATCCCCGTCGCGCGGATTCGCACCTCAGCATCTTCGGCCTGGGTATTGCCCGTCAAAACGAGTGCAGTATCGAGGCCGAACTTGTTGCCACCGAGAATGTCCGTGTGGAGCGTGTCGCCGACCATTAAAATATCCGTTTTGCTCACATTAGGGTAGTTTTTAATGTGTTGATAAGCAAAAATAAACATCTGCGGATCAGGCTTTCCGAAGCGGATAAACTGTCTGCCGATCGTGTCCTCTATCATTTTGGCAAGCGCACCTACGGCTATTGACAAGCGGCTTTTGGACGCCGGATACGTTTTGTCGGTATTGGCCACGATTACCGGAATATTCCGTTTGCGAAGCAGATTAAGCGTTTTAGTAAGATCAGTATTCCAATCAAAACCCTCATCATCCAGAAAAACCAGTGCATTAATATCGTTCACCGAATTGAGGTCCAGTTCCCTGATTGAAAGCGTTTTGAGGTCTGGTGTTTCAATATAATGGGCAGAATTGTCAGTGCCCAGATAAGCAACTACACCTTTTCGCACTTTTAGTTCCAGATACTCGCGTGCGAGCATGCCTGATGAGATAATCCTGTCTGGTGTCACATCGTTGATCCCGAGGTTCACATAGCTTTGAGCGAGCTGTTCAGGACTTCGCGAGGCGTCATTGGTAACAACATAAAAGTCCTTGTTGTGTTCTCTCAGATAAGCAAATGTATTCTCAATACCCGGGATCAGCCCATTATAAGTTTTGAGCACACCGAATGCATCGAAGAAAATAACTTCATATTTTGAAATGACAGACTTAAAATTATCGAGGATCATATTGGTGGTGTCGTTGGAGTGAGAGAGGTGAGGTTATATTTTGAGGGCCCTGAGAATTTTATCGGGATCAAAGCCATCGATGGATGGGAAATACAGATCGTATGCCTCCCGTTGCAGTTTTGTGCAATAGGATCTATGAAAGAAATACTTCCCGTATTTGATCACATAATTGAGAATAAAAAAGCGGTAAGCCTCTTTCATGAACAGTATTTCGCGTTCTGTGAGAGGATACACTTTATGGTACTCTTTCAAGAACAGGATGAACCGGTCTTCCATCAACGGGCCTATCAGATAACTGAAAACTGTCCGGTCACCGACATTGGAACAAACCCTGCTGAAAAAATAGAAATCCATCACCCTGGAAGATACCCTGAACCAGTCGTAATCCCAGCGTGAAAACAGCTTCATATCCTCTGTTACCGAGAAATTCCCGATATTCCAGTCCACGAAAACGGGCATTAAATCGAATGAACTAACATTGAGGCGTTGGATATTTTTCATAAAAATATCGCATTGCTTTTTCAAGATGTTGATATAGCCGCGATGCTCATATTGACCAGTGTCTGTATCCAGGATATCGAGCAAATGCTGGATATCGGTACGCAGGTTTTTCGAAGATTTGGGAATGGATTTGCTTGCCCGGAAACAGGCTTGGTGGAATTTTGCGGCTTCGGTACCGAGGTTCCCGATCTGTTCTTCATTCAGCCGCCTGGGCAGCCGGTTCATCGCCCGGATCGGATTATAAAACACAACCCATGTATCGACAAAATCCTCCTGATAACGGTAAGTATAAACCTGGTTGTTTTTTACCAGGGACTTGGCAAGCACATTTTCAAAAGGGTACAATAAGTTGTTGGAAAGAGCCTGTATGATCCGGTGATCTTCCTTAAAATGCTCGTATTTCCCAAAATATGAAAGCTTCGCCACCAATTTGTCGTCATTGTCGAGCGTGACCCTGAAAACGTGGTTGGTCGAAACTTTGGCACTGATATCTTCTACAAACTTTACTCCGATGGAATTATCAAACCCTGCCCAGGCTTTCCGGATAATTTCGGGATAATCTTTTAAACGCATTCCTGATCTTGCATTAGGCTTTACAGCATGTTGATATGTGCTCCGGAGAGTTGACACAAGCTCCAAAGTTAGCAACTTCGGCGGAGCGTATTACGGTAGCCGGAGAGGTTGAATAAAAAAATAATCCCATAATTTTGCAAAAACTTACTTTTTACAATTTTGTTTTACTATTTCTCGCGTTTTCTGGTCCGCCTGGCATTGCCGATTTATTTAAAAAAGCTTTGCGTTGCCAATTTTGATAAGTTGCCTAAAGGGGCACCGCTGCTTCTTGCTTCCAACCATCCCGATTCGTTTTTTGACGCGGTGGTCATCGGTTCGGTGCTTGAACAACCTATTCATACGCTCACGAGAGGCGATGTATTCCGTAAAAAGGCGGCGGCTTTCTGGCTTCGGCAAATCAATCTTATTCCTGTTTTTCGTGGTTCGGAAGGAAGGCAATATCTGAAAAATCATGATGTTACCGCTCAGGAAAGCCATGATGCGTTGAAGCAGGGCGACGCGGTTGTGGTGTTTTCAGAAGGGATATGCGTCAACGAGTGGCGGTTACGCCCGCTAGGCAAAGGAACGGCCCGGATGGCCTACAAGATCTGGTATGGGGACGATGCATTGAAGAGCATGAAAGTGATCCCGACAGGTCTTAACTATGAAAATTTCCGCGGACCCGGCAAGCGGGTATTCCTGCGTTTCGGGGACGCGATCGGCTGCGATGATATCCAGACCAGCCCTCAGGAATACGAAAAATGGCTACGCGACTTCAACGATATCCTCGATCGCAAAATGAATGCCGAAATCCTGACCATTCCGGCAGAAGCGTCCATAGCCGACCGTGATCAGCAACTCAGCGAGTTTTTCGATAAATGCGCCCCCCAAAAAAAGGAAAGCAATGTGGTGCTGGGCGCCATAGGCTGGATCGGTCGTATGATCCATTTGCCACTATATTCATTTTTCAGAAACAAAACCGCCAAACTTACTGCCAGGTCGGTTTTTTATGATTCCGTACTTTTCGGAATGCTCATGTACCTGTACCCGGTCATCGTAGCTTTACTTTCGATCATCATCGCTGCATTCGCGGGTTGGGAGGTTGGATTGGGGCTGTTTGTTGGTTTGCCGCTGCTGGCTTGGGTAGGGAGTAAGTATTAATATTAATCTGCGATCATTTTAAGAGTTTTTAAATGGTCGATCAGCTCATGGATATTGCAATGGATCCATTGTGGCCTTATGGCAATGTTGCCGCCATTTGGCGTTACGACGTAGTTATTTACCGTTTGTAAATCATTGACAGATTCAGTGGAGCCTCTTTTTAATGCGGGCGCAAGTGATAGTTTTATTTCAATAGATACCACGGGCGTAATGCCTTCTACCAGCACGAGATCCATTTCGGCGCCATTTGATGTCCGATAGAAATACGGGCGAATTGCTGGATCAAGTAGCGGAATGATTTGCTCAATTACATATCCCTCCCAGGAAGTGCCAGCAATAGGATGCGTTATCAAATCTTCATAATGACGGACATTAGTAAGAAAATGTAAGTTACCACTATCCCTGAAATAGATTTTTGGGCTCTTGACAATCCTTTTACTTACGTTGACGAACCATGGTTCGAGCCTTCTTATCAGGTAAGCTTGTTCCAGGATTTCAACATATCGTCGGACTGTGTTATTTGCCATCCCGAGCGAATTACTAAGCGTGGAATAGTTGAGTAATGATCCATGGAGATGCGATATCATCCGCAGAAAATTGTTGAGCAATGGGATTGTGGTTGTGATACCCATGGCGGACAAATCCTGCTCGACGTAGGTTTTGATAAAATTCTGCTGCCATTGATACCAATATCCGTTATCGGGCGCCAGCAACGCATCGGGAAAGCCGCCACGATGCCAGTGAGTTGGTTGTGGGATGAAGGCAGATTCTGCCTCGGATCTTAAAATCGGGGAAAGCTCGTGATAAGCGATTCGTCCTGCCAGCGATTCAGAACTTTTTTGCAAAAAATCGGGAGAGGCTGAACCGAGAAGTATAAAGCGCGCTGCCTTGCGCTTGCGGTCAACAAGCGCGCGCAATTGTGGAAACAGTGGCAGATGCCGTTGTACCTCGTCAATGACAATAGTCTTGTCGATGTTATTTTCCAGAACCCACGTCGTGTTCTGAGATATGGTCTCGAAGTCTTCCGCTAATTCCAGGTCGTAATAGACTGCGGGTTTAATCAGCTCGTCTATCAGCTTACGCGCCAAGGTTGTTTTCCCTACCTGACGAGGCCCGAGAATTCCTACCACGGGGAAGAAATTCAAAGATCTGAGGACGCTTTGTTCAATGGTGCGATTTATCATTAACCATGTAAATTAACACTTGATTTGCAAATTTACATGGTTAATTTATTAAAATTGCATTAATTAAAGAGGGGAATTGAAATATTTACTCTTTCACCCGTCCCAGTCCCATTGCCTTCAACATCCAGTTTGGCAGCGGTTTCCGAAGCCCGCGTTTTTGCAGGTCCATGAACCAGCCCAGCTTTTTGAGAATAGGGACCTTATGGGTTTCCACAAGCTCGATGAGTGTGCCATCAGGGTCTTCGAGATAGGCGAAGCGACCGGCTGCATTTTCCATTCCGAAAGAGCTTTCGCTGTCGATTGTGAATGGGTAACCTTGCGATTGAAGTTTTGTTTTTAATGTATCCATATCCAGGGTGTCGAAGCACAAGTGAATATAACCACAATCGCCCCAGAAGCGGTTTTCGAATATTTTCTTAGGAGTACGATCCAGTGCTTGTACCAGTTCGATCTGCACGTCGCCGAGCAAACGGCTGAATGCGCCATCTGGCGTAAATTTTTTGCGAAGCAACATTCTGCGGAAGCGCTGGCCTGGAATAGAGGTTGGTAAATCTTCAAAAACGCCGGTTTCGTCATAAACCACTTCCAACGGTTGCAGGAGCTTTTGGTAGAAGACAACCGATTTGTCAATATCTGAGACGCCTATTATGACACCTGCCACGCCGCCAACGGTTTTGCCTTTGGTCTGAAACCAGCTCGCGTCGCTGGTAATCTGGAACGTATTGCCATATGGATCATTTCCCCAGAAACCTTCGCCTTCGGGCAACTTTACCAGTGGACCAGTTGCTTCTTTGGAGTGGCTTTTAACCCATTCATGCGCCTTTTTAACATCAGGGGCTTTGAAACGGATCGCATTGATACCCAGGTCGCCGATCTCGGGTTTGAAATTGGCCGGCTGTGACGTCCGGCTCGTGAACGACCAGATTTCCAATCCACCCCCGCCAGCCATATTGATAGCCAGCGCGGCCTGCCGCGAATGCACTTTCCCGCCGGTGTAGGGCGTCATCAGGGGAGCTTCGGCTTTTTCATCAAATACCGGTACATCAAAACCCAGGACCTGACGGTACCATTTCCAGGTGTCGGGTACATTCTGGCAACCAATTCCTACCTGTTGAATTCCAGAGATCAGCGGAGCACTCATTCGTTGAGGTTTATATTTAAGATAAAGGTGGATAACTTTAGAACGGCAATTTTACAAAATAAAAAGCAAACGAGCGCCCGTGGAGGTGTTGGAACTGGAAATGCGACCTGTGGAAAAATTTCTCGGGATACAAAACCTAAATGATTATTTGATAAGCATAATAATTCATATCTTTAAATTGGTTTTCCGAAATTTTATTTCAAAAAGCTGGAAATCAACGCATCCATTTGGTTGCACTCATCGTATCTATGATGAGCCCGTCTCAATGATAGTTTAGAATGAATCAGTCAGTAGTACTTGCGCCGATAAGCGAAAGCTTACCGGATTTTTTGAGTTCGTCACAATACTCGAAAATAGTTGTAATAGCCGATAACAACACAAAAAGGCATTGTTATCCGATTTTGAAGGCGTTTTTGCCAAAGCATAGTGTAGTAACCGTTCCGAGCGGGGAAGCGCATAAGACCCTGGCGACCTGTGAGAAGATCTGGGAAGCCATGACGAAGGAGGAGCTTGACCGCCATGCATTGGTGATCAACGTAGGTGGCGGGGTGATTGGTGATATGGGTGGTTTTTGTGCTGCTGTCTACAAACGTGGAATAGATTTTATACAAGTGCCGACGACCTTGCTTTCGCAGGTGGATGCGAGTGTTGGAGGTAAATTAGGGATTGACTTCCAGGGCTTTAAGAACCATTTGGGAGTGTTTAATATTCCTAAAAGTGTGCTGATAGATCCGGTGTTTTTGAAGACACTTCCGGAGCGCGAAATCAGGTCGGGGTTTGCTGAAATTATCAAGCATTGCCTGATCGCCGACGCTGCGAAATGGGAAGAAATCAGGCAGAAGGATTTTGAAAGACAAAACTGGCAGGACCTGATAGCCCATTCAGTGAAGATCAAGCAGCAGGTCGTGGATCAGGACCCGACGGAAAAGGGCTTGCGAAAGATCCTGAATTTCGGACATACGCTCGGCCACGCGGTTGAAACGCACTTTTTAGGCAAACCGGCCAACCAGCGGCTGTTTCACGGAGAAGCAATCGCAGTGGGAATGATCATGGAAAGTTACCTGGCATTTGAAAGGAAAATGATCGATCAGGAGACGCTGACAGATATTGAGGAGTTCCTGTTTGCCACATACGGAAAAGTGAAAATTAAGGCCGACGACGTAGAAGCGATTATCGCTTTGACGAGGCAGGATAAGAAGAATAAAGGGAAGGAAATCAGGTTTTCATTGCTGAAAGGAGCCGGGCAATGTGCCTTTGATATCGTAGTAACGGCATCCGAAATGCGTAAATCAATAGCTTACTATTTGGGATAGAGGTATACCGGCATCAGGCATAGGCTATTGTGAGTGCAAAGAGGGATTCAATACATTCTTGATATATTTTATTCACAACCTGACAAATTTAAATGCTTATGCTGAGGTCTATTTCAATTTATGCTGCTTTACTCCTTGTAATTGTGATTGCAGGTTGCTCCAGTGGCCGGAAAGTGTTTGTGGAGCATGATTACAGCTACGAAACCAATTTTAAAGATTACTCTTCTTATACGTTTCTGGAATGTGAGAGGGATACTAATAATCTTTGCACCGAAATCTATGAAGCCATTCGTCGCCAGATGCAGGTAAGGGGCTACAAACTCACTGCCGAAAAGCCGACGCTGCTCGTTAACTACGGAATTTTCTACGATAACCTGCGCTACCAGGGTTATATGCAGCCTGTGATCAAAAACTGGGTGGATACCGAAAACGAAGGTTTCCGCTACGAGCCGATCAAATACGCGCTCGATAAAGGCACGCTGATCGTTTCCCTGATCGACGCAGAAAGCGACCAGGTGGTGTGGAGAGGCTATGCTTCCGGGATATTCAAAGGAACGGAAGGCTCCAATAACCATTACCGGAGTGTCGTAAGGCGCATTTTCGACCAGTATCCGCTATTTGCGAAAGGATACGATCCAAGAAGATATAGTGAGCAGGTAGGACGGTAATTGTAGTTGCTGGTGTTCTCACCAGCAACTCGATGCATATAAAGCAACTCGATACTGTGACGCAGGCTGCCGGTGACAACACCGGCAGCGGCTTACGGCGTCAGCCCCGCGTCGTCCGACGCACCCAACGCCAATGCACCCCAATCCAGGTTTTCGCGGCCTTTCGCCAATCCGGAAATGAACCGGTTTTTGATGATGTCCGCAAAAGGCATCGGCGCATTAACGTCCGAAGCGGTTTGCAACGTCAGGTTAATATCTTTCAGACCCAGCGGGAAACGGAAAGCGACCGGCTCGTATGCGTGCTGAGCCACGATTTTTCCGTAATTCTGGAAAATAGGTGCTGCAAATAATGTCGAGGTAAGCATTTCATAAATGCTCTGCCGTGAAATGCCGTTCTTTTCGGCCATAGTAAATGCTTCGGCCATCATTTCGAGGCTGCATGCGATCATAAAATTGCCAGCCAGCTTAATGACGTTAGCTGCTCCCGGCGCATCTCCAAAATCGAAAACACCTTTTACAAAACCCTGAACGATCGGCTTAATGCGCTCTTTGGCACCTGCATTTCCGGATAAGCAGATATTCCCAACCTTCGCACGAACAGCTTCGGGCCTGGCGAATATCGGGGCGGCTACATAATGCGCACCATACCAATCGTGGATCTGGCTGAGCTGACGTGATGTTTCCGGCGAAATCGTGCTCATCGAAACATGGACGCCGTCTTTGCCCAATTTTTCCACCAGCTCCATTGAAAATATTTCTTCCACAGCTGCGTCGTCAGCGAGCACCGAAAACACGATACCACCAGGAATAATGGCTTCCATCGGATCTTCTACTATCGTTGCGCCCAGCTTTTCCAGCGGTTCGGCCTTGGAGGCGGTCCGGTTCCAGACAATGAGTTCGTAGCCAGCTTCGAGAAGGCTTTCAGCTATGGGCATACCCAGGTTTCCAAGCCCTAGAAATGCTATTTTTTCAGACATATTCAGAAATTTAAAGTTTGATACTAAACCTGCATTACCCCTACATTGAATTGCTTTTCAATCGGGGCCTGATCCGCCGCCTCTACTCCGGTTGATATTATTTTTCTGGTTTCGGTAGGATCAATGATCCCGTCTACCCAAAGTCGTGCCGCAGCATAGTAAGGCGACAATTCGCTGTTATATCGGTCGGTAATCTGATTGAGCAGTTCCTTTTCCGCTTCCGGGGTGATTGTTTCACCTTTTGCCTTTAATGTTGCAGTCTGGACTTGCAACAGCGTCCTTGCCGCCGTCGCGCCGCTCATAACTGCCATTTGAGCCGTCGGCCAGGCAAATATCAGTCTCGGGTCATAGGCTTTTCCGCACATTGCATAATTGCCGGCACCATAAGAGTTTCCGATGATAAAAGTAAACTTCGGGACCACAGAGTTAGCCACCGCATTCACCATCTTGGCACCGTCTTTGATAATACCGCCTTGCTCGGCCCTGCTCCCGACCATAAAACCCGTTACATCATGAAAAAACAGCAGCGGGATTTTCTTCTGGTTACAGTTCATGATAAAACGAGCAGCCTTATCTGCCGATTCTCCATAAATCACTCCGCCCATTTGCATTTCACCCTTTCCTGATTTGACCATCTTGCGCTGGTTGGCCACAATGCCCACAGCCCAGCCGTCCACGCGCGCATACGCGCATATGAGGGTTTTACCGTAATCGGGTTTGTATTCATCGAGCTCGGACGCGTCCACGATGCATTCGAGGATCGGGATAATATCGTAGGGTTTCAGCCGGTCGGTGGGAAGGAGTGAATAGATCTCTTCGGGTGTCCGTTTAGGTGGCACGGGGGCATTTCTACTAAAACCGGCGGACAATGGCTTGCCGATTTTATCAATGTGCCGTCTGATCGCGTCGAGGCACGATTTGTCGTCGGGAAATTTGTTATCGGTAACGCCGGAAATCTCACAATGCATGGAAGCGCCGCCCAGTGATTCTGCATCAATGTCCTCTCCTATGGATGATTTGACAAGATAAGGCCCCGCCAGAAAAACCGAGCCGGTACCTTCTACAATGAATGCTTCGTCGGACATGATCGGCAGATAGGCGCCGCCAGCGACGCAGCTACCCATAATCGCCGAAATCTGCACAATTCCCCTGGCCGACATTTGCGCATTATTACGAAAAATGCGCCCGAAATGCTCCTTATCGGCAAAAACCTCCGCTTGCATTGGCAGGTACACTCCCGCACTATCGACCAGGTAAATGACTGGCAGTCGGTTTTCCATCGCAATTTCCTGCGCTCTGAGGTTCTTCTTCGCCGCAATCGGGAACCAGGCCCCGGCTTTAACGGTCGCGTCATTGGCGACGATCATGCATTGCTTTCCTGAAACATAACCTATGCCTGCCACCACACCGCCAGACGGACAGCCGCCTTCGTTTTCGTACATGCCGTCGCCTACAAATGCACCTATTTCCAGGAAATAGGAATCCGGATCTGTCAAATAACCGATCCGCTCCCTCGCAGTCAGTTTTCCTTTCTGGTGCTGGGCGTCGATTTTCTTTTTTCCGCCTCCGAGCTTAACCTGCTCGAATTTGTCATTGAGGACCTGGATGAGATGCGGCAGGCTTTCCTGGTTGGTCATGATGATGAAGAATGGTGTGGGTGAGAATGCCGCGCGCAACGGCCTTTTTCAAAAATAAAAAGTCGTTTACCGGTAAGCAAACGACTTCAATATTAATTTCTAAAATAGGAGACCAGCGTACTATTTGATCTTCGTAGCGGTGTCGAGCGGTGATTCGGCCGGGCCTTTGTCTTTTTTGCTGAAAACAGAGATATTGACATAACGCTTCGGATGTTCGCGGAAGTTGGTGAGCAATTTGTTCATACTCACTAACGTGCGGTCGAGGTTGTTATAAAGCGTTTCGTCTTTGATCAGCTTACCTGCCGTCCCTTTACCCGCTTCTACGCTCGCCAGGAGCGTGTGCAGTTCCTTGATGGTCTGATTGGCATTTTTGACCGTTTCACCCAGCCGCAATGCATTCAGAGAATCGGCCAATGTACCGGTTTTTGCTAAAAGCGGTTTCAGTTCTTTTTCAGTTTCGACTAATGAGGTCGAGAGCTTATTAAGATTGGCAGTCAATGCGAGCAGGTTGCTTCTGTTTTCATTCAAAAGCCCTTGCAAGTTTGAACCGGTCTGGTTGTAATTTCTGAGTACCTGGTTCAGGATCAGTCCGGTTTCCTGGAAACCGCCCACAACAACGTCGAGGTTTTTGATCAGGGAGTCGGCGTGGGAAACGAGCGGCAATGCTTTTTCCTGCAAAACAGCCGAAATACCCGATTCTTTTTTGGATATGAGTGTGTCGCCTTCCAGCATCGGCGTGCCTGTGCCCATTGTGAGGTGAATAACTTTTCCACCCAGCAGGCCACCGTCTGCGAGCACAGCGGAAGTGCCTTTTGGCACCGCAATGCTCTTTTGCACATCAATAGTGACCAGCAGCTTATTCTGCCTGTTTTGAAGTAGTCTGATTTCCTGTACCCGCCCCACGTTCAAGCCATTCAACAGGACCGGATTGGATGCCGTGAGCCCGTCGATATTGTCGTAAACGATGTAGTATTTGTAGGTTCTGGAAAATACATCGGAGCCTTTGAGGATATGAAAGCCGAAATACAACATGACAATGGCTAAGATGGCCATCATTCCGACTTTTGCTTCTCTTGATATTTTCATGGACTAAATATTTGACCTGCCCGATCATCAGGCATATGCGGTATTAAACTTCCAAATAACCTTTATTGATATGATTTTCAGGTTTAACACCAAAGTATCAAAAATTGTTTTGACAAATCAAAGCATTACATGACCGGTTACTTATCGGTCCATATCTTTTTTGTAAGCCATAAACGCGTGGTGAATGCATTTGGCAACTTCTTCCTGACCTTCTTCCGAACTTAGGTAATCCTCTTCATCCGGTGACGACAAAAAGCCCGTTTCGATCAACACGCTGGGCATTGCGCAACGCCATAGTACGAGGAATCCCGCCTGCTTTACGCCCCGGCTCTCCCTTTCGGACACTGATTGAAATTTCTTTTCGATGAGATCGGCCAGGCGGAGGCTGCTGGAAATAAATGCACTCTGGTAGTTGGCCAGCATAATATGCGCCAATGGCGAATTAGGGTCAAATCCCTTGTATTTTTGTTTGTAGTTTGTTTCTTGCAAGATTACTGAGTTCTCCCTTTTTGCCACTTCCAGGTTACCTTCGGTTTTGTGCAAACCCATTACAAAGGTTTCCGTACCTCTTACCGACCGCGAGCGGGGCGTAGCATTGCAATGGATGGAAATAAAAAGGTCCGCATTGTTACGGTTGGCGAATGCAGAACGCTCTCCCAGTTCGATGAACACATCCGTGGAGCGCGTATATAGTACCTTGACATCGGGGGTTTCTTCTTTGATCTTGCGGCCGAGTTCGAGCGCAACGGCAAGGGCCACATCTTTTTCCTTTGTATTTCTGCCCCTTGTTCCGGGATCTTTTCCACCGTGACCGGCGTCGATAACGACTGTATTAACCTTGCTGCCTGATTTAGAAGTAACCGGTTCCTGCTGAAAAACAAAGGCGACACTCGCCAGCATAAAACTTGCTACAATTACTAATTTAAGAAGTTTTAACATTATTTTTTAATTGGGGCGTTACTCGAAAGAGGTTTCTCTGCTAATTTTGACATTCGATATGCAAAAATACGCTATTTGTTAGAACTGAAAAGAAAGGCGATTATTATATCGTCAGTAGTTGCGGCGTTTCTCCTGTTCAGCACTGTGGCATGTGTGCAGCAACGCTCCAAGGGTTCCGGGAAAAATCAGGGTAAGCTCAAAAATTCGACTTCTGCGAAGCAATCTGCGGATTCCCTTCTTACAGTGCAAAAGCAAGCAGGTTCGGATACTTCCCGTACCGGTAGGCCCGGTACGTCCGTTCCAGGAACAGTAGCAAAAGGTGATACTGCATTGGCTAACAATGGCTTACCAGCGGACTCAACAGCTGCCGACAGCCTCTCTAATCCCGACGACCTCCAAAATACAGTTGAATATACCGCGGAGGATTCCACGATTATGGACGCGGTTTTGAAACAGGTTCACCTATATGGTAATGCGGAGGTGAATTATGGAACGATCAATCTCAAAGCCAATTACATCCGCCTCAACTGGGTTACCAACGAAGTGTATGCGGTAGGAACCTATGACTCAACGGCTAAAAAAATGGCTGGTGAACCTATATTCCAGGATGGCCCGGAAACTTACAATACAAAGGAGATCCGGTATAATTTTCAGTCTAAAAAAGCATTGATCCAGGGGATTGTAACCCAGGAAGGGGATGGCAATATTCGGGGAGAAAAAGTAAAAAAGGACGCGGACGGTAACTTCTACATTCGCCATTCGATTTACACCACTTGTAACCTCACACACCCGCATTATTACATCAATGCGCCGAAGATTAAGATGGTCAATAAAAAGCAGGTGATTTCCGGGCCATTTAACCTGGTAATCAGCGATGTACCATTGCCTATTGCATTACCTTTCGGTTTTTTCCCTTTTCCTAAAAAGAAAGAAACGGGGACCAGCGGGATCATATTTCCGACTTACGGAGAGGAACCAAACGGGCGTGGGTTCTACCTACGAGAAGGCGGCTACTATTTCGCGATCAGCGAATACATCAACGCAATTGTAACCGGTCAGATCTATTCTAATGGAAGCTGGGGGCTGGGGGTTTCGTCCTCATACATCAAACGCTATCAGTATTCGGGCAACCTTGCGGTAAGGTTTAATAAAAACAAGTCCAGCGACGAACTTGACAAGCTTTTGGGTCGGGGCGGGACCAATGATTATAGCATCATGTGGTCGCACGCACCCAAGGCGCGGGGCAATTCCACATTCTCGGCGAATGTGAATATCAGTAGTAACACTTATAATCAGTTCCAGGAAGCCGATATTACAAAATATACTTCCAACGTGGCTAGTTCGTCCGTACAATACAATCGAACTTTCGGGCAATACATGAGGGCGGCGGCGAGCTTGCGTGTGAACCAGAACTTCGGACAGAAAGTGCCGGGTAGCGACATTAAGCAAAATGGCAAGACCAATGCTTCCACAGATTTCAGTTTCGGCGTTAACCAGATCGCTCCTTTTGCATTAAAAGGCGGTCGGGGCCGCTGGTACGAGAGCTTCCGTCTTGGACTCGATTTCAGTGGAAATTATGCGCTTACCAACTCCCTGACAGCGATTGACACGTCTTACAGCCGGTTAGGATTTGTGGTGGTAACGCCGAACGGGGTCGACACATCGCGCGTTAATAAGACGAAGATTGTCTCTTTTAATGTGAAAAACCTGCCTGATATGTTAAGTGACGCCCAGTTTACGGGCAGGTATAGTCTTCCGATTTCACTTCCTAACTTCAAAGTTTTACGATTTGTGAACATCACGCCTAGTATGTCGCTGTCAGGTGAAGTATTCACAAAGCAATATCGTTACACCCACCTTGGTGGCGATTCTATCCGGATCGATACGCTGAAACAGGTTGGAACCGAATATTCCTACAATTTCGGTGCGGGAATGAACACGCGTTTTTATGGAACCTTCTTTGTCGGTGGCAGTCGTTTGGAAGCGATCCGGCATACGGTAATCCCTTCTGTTTCATTTACATACACGCCTGATTTTACCGGCGATGCTTTTGGATTCTATGAAAGGATGACAATTTTGGACCGTGATGGGCGCGTTCGGGATTTGTCACTTTCGAAATTTCGTGGTGTGGGTTCAGGAGTTGGGAATGGGCGGGCTTCAAGTGTCATTTCATTTAGTTTAAACAACTCCTTTGAAATGAAACTGAAAAGTAAAAGCGATACCGCTGCGGCCCAGTTTGAAAAGGTTTCGCTGCTGGATAACCTGAGTTTGGGGGGAAGTTATAACCTTCTGGCCGATTCCTTAAACCTCTCGAACATTACAGTAAATGCGAATGCAAGGATCGGGCGTAACCTGAACCTGAACTTCAATATGAACCTGGACCCTTATGCTTATCAGGCCAATCCTAACATTATCGGCAATCAGGTAGGAACGAAGATCAACAGGTATGCGATTTCACAGGGGCAGGGCATTGCGAATCTCCAGAACCTCGGATTTACGCTCGGGACCAACTTTTCGCCAAAAGGCAAGTCGGCAGAAACCAAGAATCCGACGCAACCCAATATAAATGACCCGGATGCGGAGGCCAAGCGCGAAATGAAGGAGTTTGTGCAACAAAATCCCGATTTGTATGTAGACTTCGACGTGCCCTGGAACCTCTCGCTAAACTACAACTTTGGCCTTACCAAGCCTGGACTTTCGAAGGCGCAGCTCATCCAGGCCATTCAGGCAACGGGTGATTTGAGTTTATCCAAAAACTTCAAGATCAGCGTCAGCAGCGGGTTTGACTTCACAGCATTTCAGCCCACTATTACACAGCTGACCCTTTTCCGCGATCTGCACTGCTGGGACATGAGTTTCAGCTGGACGCCATTTGCGGGAAGCGCCTCACGCGTGAGCAATTACGCTTTTACACTCAAAGTGAAGTCCGCCATTCTTCAAGACCTGAAAGTAACCCGCCGCCGTTCATTCTACGATCGTTCAGCCTATTGATCAAGAATTCGCAGCAAAAAAATAAGCCGCCCATTGAGGAGCGGCTTGCGGATATTGTATCGAAAAAACCTTACTTGGTAGAAGGCTTGGCTGCTTTTGGAACTACTTCGCCATTCAGGTACAATGTGATCGAACCACCTTCTGTGTTGCTGAAAACGGTTACAGGTTTGTTGAAAGGACCTGCTGCTGCTGCATTGAATGTAGCTTTTACGGTTCCTGTTTTACCTGGAAGTACAGGCTCTTTAGACCATACCGGAGTAGTGCAACCGCAAGAAACTGTCACATTTGAAAGGATCACAGGGTCAGAACCTGTGTTGGTAAATGTAAATTCGTGCGTAACAGGAGTTCCTTGTGGTACTTTGCCGAATTTGTGTGTTTCTTCTTTGAATTTCAAAACACCTTTCTGAGCGAAACTTACGGTGGTCAGGCCCAGGATTAAAACCAGCGCTGAAAAGAATACTTTCATAGTTGTAACTATACTTTAAGTGGTGAAAAACTTATTGTTAAACAAGATTAACGCATAAAAGTTAAATATAATAATCATTAACCAATATTAACAACGGGTCAAAAGTATAGCAGCCGGTGCCCGGATTAGAATTTTCCTGCATAATTTTGGCTTGCATTCAAAAAAACGTAATTTAACTTACGGAATAAACCCCGTTACTTTTGCTTATGCTTCAAAATGATAGTTTGACCGGTTCCAGTGTTTTGACAAAAGAAAATATTACCAATGATTATCGCTTAGCATGCGAGAGTCGTCAGGTAAGTTTGCTGGGGAGGAAGGATACAATGGGCGGCCGTTCGAAATTCGGGATTTTTGGAGATGGCAAAGAAATAGCTCAAATAGCGCTTGCAAAGGCATTTAACCGCGGAGATTTTCGATCCGGCTATTATCGCGACCAGACCATCGAAGCGGCTGTCGGGAACTTGTCCTGGCAGCAATTTTTTGCCCAGATGTACGCCCACGCAGATCTTGAACATGAGCCAAGCACCGGCGGAAGGTCGATGAACGGTCACTTTTCGACGCGTTGGCTGGACGAAAACGGGCAATGGCTGGATCAGACAAAATTGTACAATTCCGTTTGTGACATTTCTTCAACAGCGGGCCAGATACCACGCGCAGTGGGCCTTGCATATGCGTCCAAACTATTCCGTGCAAATCCGGAATTGCATTACCTGACCACTTTTACGCGCCAAGGCAACGAAATCGTTTTCGCAACGATTGGTGATGCGTCGACTTCTCAAGGTATGTTTTGGGAGGGAATGAATGCGGCCGGTGTGTTGCAGATCCCTTTGCTTGTGTCGGTTTGGGATGATGGCTATGGCATATCAGTTCCCATTGAATATCAGACGACCAAAGGCAGCATTTCCAAGGCATTGGCAGGCCTGCAACGTGGTGAGGATGAGCAAGGGATCGAGATTATGACCGTGAATGGCTGGGATTATCCTGCGTTGCTGGAGACTTATCAAAAGGCAGCCAAAATATGTAGGGAGGAGCAGGTTCCAGTGCTTGTGCACGTAACGGAGCTTACCCAACCACAAGGCCATTCGACCTCCGGCTCACATGAGCGCTATAAGACTAAGCAACGGTTGAACTGGGAGCACGAGCACGACTGCAATATCCGTTTCCGTGACTGGATCCTGAAAAACGGATATGCTACGGATGAGGAACTTGAACAGATAGAAAAAGAGGCGAAAGAGACAGCCCACGCTGCCCGTAACCAGGCCTGGCAAGCTTATCGCAAGGAATTGGATAAAGAATACCTTGAAACCATCCAGCTTTTGCAGGAGGTTGGGAAGGCCAGCGCTTTCGCCACTGAGATGAGCAATGTGGTGCATGAGCTTTCTAAAACATATCTTCCTGTGCGCAGGGATATGGTAGCAAGTGTACGCAAGGCGTTACGAATTATTGGCAAGGAGGAAAACCCTTTCAAGAGTGTACTACAGGACTTTTTAAGACAAAATCTCGAAGCTAATAAGGAACGTTTCAACACGCACCTTTATAGCGATACTGTTGACTCCCCCATGCTGGTCCCGGCGATTGCCCCTGAATTCTCGGAGGATAGCCCGGTCGTTGATGGACGGGAAGTGATCAGGTCTTATTTCAATGCATTATTTGACAGGGATCCGAGAGTCGTTGCGTTGGGTGAAGATATCGGCATGATAGGCGACGTGAACCAGGGATTTGCCGGTTTGCAGGAAAAATACGGGGAAATCAGAATTACCGATACGGGGATCCGCGAAACCACCATTATCGGTCAGGGAATAGGAATGGCGATGCGTGGATTAAGGCCCATCGTTGAAATACAGTACTTTGATTACATCTACTACGCGCTTGCGACACTTACGGATGATCTGGCTTCGCTGCGTTACCGAACTGCCGGCGGACAAAAAGCTCCACTGATCGTCCGGACGCGGGGGCACCGGCTCGAAGGCATCTGGCATTCGGGTTCACCAATGGGAACAATGCTCAGCAGCCTCCGCGGAATTCATGTGATCGTACCCCGGAACTTTACACAGGCGGCCGGTTTTTATAACACAATCATGAAAGGCGACGATCCGGCACTGATTGTTGAGCCACTTAATTCTTACCGGCAAAAAGAAATTTTACCCGACAATATAGGCGAATACTGCGTCCCATTGGGGAAACCTGAAATAATCCGGGAAGGAAATGATATTACAATTGTGACCTACGGCTCCATGTGTCGTATTATAATGGAGGCCGCTTCTCAATTGCAAAGTTCTGGCATAGAAGTCGAAGTGATCGACGTCCAGACACTTTTACCATTTGATGTGGACAGCATGATTGTAGAATCCATTAAAAAGACCAACCGGGTTATTTTTGCCGATGAGGACCTACCCGGAAGTGCGTCAGCGTTTATGATGCAGCAGGTTTTGGAAAAGCAGAATGCCTACCGTTGGCTCGATTCGCCGCCGGTAACGCTTTCAGCGAAAGATCACCGCCCGCCTTATGGCTCGGACGGGGACTATTTTTCGAAGCCGAATATGGACGATATTTTTGATACTGTTTACCAAATCATGCGCGAAGCGGCCCCAGATAAGTATCCGGAGCTGTTTTAACCATGATTGTATGTATCGTTTAAAAGGGAAAAGAATTTTAGACATTGTATTGGCGGCAATGGGGTTGATAGCCTCGCTGCCGTTTTTTGTTGTCCTGCCTGTGGTATTGTGGGTTCATTTCAAACGGAACCCCTTTTTTGTACAGCGTCGCCCGGGCCTGCATGGGCAACTTTTCAAGATCCTGAAATTTAGGACAATGTATTACGATGGTCAACCGCCGTCCAGACTTGGAAGAATGCTACGCAGCTCGTCGCTCGACGAAATACCGCAGTTCTGGAATGTGCTATGTGGCGATATGAGCATTGTCGGGCCGAGACCATTGTTGGCGGAATACCTGCCCTTGTACAGTCCTGAACAACATTTGCGGCATAATGTCAAGCCGGGGATGACTGGTCTGGCGCAAATCAACGGCCGGAATGATTTGAGCTGGGAAGAAAAGTTTGATTATGATTTGCAGTATGTCGACAATCTTTCGTTCAGCCTGGATTTACGGATCGTTTGGGCAACGGCGATGAAAATGTTGCCATTTATCAATAGTGGTGGGAGCGGACTTGAGGCCATTCCATTCAAAGGGAGTGAGCTATGTTGATCTACGGGGCAGGAGGCCATGCGAAGGTGGTCCTGAGCATTCTTTCGGCGTGCAGAGAGCCCGTTAGTGGCATATTTGATGACAATGTCCCGAGTGAAGCGTTCTCAGAATATAAAATTTTAGGAACATATGATCAACATTTTAAGCAGATCGAAGCGCTAATCATCGCCATTGGCAGTAATAACGATCGCAGGCGACTGGCTGAAAAAATAGTTCACTCTTTTGGAAAGGCCATTCATCCTACTGCTGTAATTGATCCTTCTGTTCGCGTGGGATCAGGCACTGTGATAGTCCATGGGGCCATTATACAAGCCGGGAGTTACGTTGGAAGCCACGTGATCGTTAATACCGCCGCGACTATCGATCACGACTGCTTTCTTGAAGACTTTGTACACATCGCACCTGGCGCTACGCTTTGCGGTGGCGTACGTGTGGGCGAATGCACGCTCATAGGTGCAGGAGCGGTAGTGGCGCCGCAAGTGAACATTGGTAAAGAATGTATCGTCGGAGCTGGAACCGTGGTGATTCACGACGTGCCCGATTTTGCGAAAGTGATGGGTAATCCTGCGAGAATCAATATTTAAATAAAAACACACTATGTCTTACAAAATCTACTTATCGCCCCCGCACATGAGCGGGCGGGAAATGAAATACATCCAGGAGGCATTTGATAGCAACTGGATAGCACCCGTAGGGCCGAATATCGATGCTTTCGAAGAGGAGTTATGCCATTACACCGGAAGCAAATACGCATTGGCTATGTCATCGGGTACTGCGGCGATTCATCTTGCATTGAAGGTACTGGGTGTTGAAAAAGGTGATATTGTCCTTTGTCAGGCACTAACATTTGTAGCTACTGCCAACCCGATCATGTATGTCGGCGCGACACCAGCTTTCATTGGCAGCGAGCCGGTAACCTGGAATATGTGCCCTGAGGCTTTGGAAGACGCAATCCGACATTATGTGCGCTTTAACAAAAAACCGAAAGCGATCATAGTTGTGCATTTGTATGGAATGCCTGCTATGCTTGATGAGATCATGTTTTTGTGTAAAAAATATGATATCCCCCTCATCGAGGATGCTGCCGAGGCGCTGGGATCGGAATATAAGGGCAGGAAAGTCGGGACTTTTGGGGATATAGGGGTATTATCCTTCAATGGTAATAAAATCATCACTACTTCGGGTGGTGGCGCGCTATTGTCTGACAATAAAAGTTATGTCGAAAAAGCAGCTTTTTTGGCTACGCAGGCACGCGATCGGGCGCCGCATTATGAGCATTCTGAAATCGGCTATAACTATCGGATGAGCAATGTTTGTGCAGGAATCGGACGCGGACAGTTGGAAGTGATCGGTGATAGGGTTAAGCAACGCCGTGCTGTTTTTGAGTTGTATATCAAACATTTAGGTGCTTGTCAGGGCATGATTTTCCAACAGGAATCGGCAGGCTCGCATTCAAACCGATGGCTGACTTCGATGCTCCTGGGCGAGGCCGCACATGCGGAACGTGTAAGGCATCAATTGCAAAGTGTCGGCATCGAGGCAAGGCCTGTATGGAAGCCTATGCATTTGCAGCCCCTTTATGGTGAATGTGATTTTTTCGGCGGGCACGTCAGCGAACCGTTGTTTCAGAATGGGATATGCTTGCCATCCGGATCGGGCTTGTCACATGAGGAAATTGCGGAAGTGTGCGGAATGATCATTGAGTGTTTAGTCTAGGATATAAAAACCAAAACCCGCTCACTGATGTGGAGAGCGGGTTTTAATTCAAACTATTATACTATTGAACCTCAACTTCAAATTGCAGCGGAGTGTATCTTGGGATGACGCCATTCGAGCTTCCAATATCCTTATAACCGAGGCGTGAAGGGAAAATAATGATCGCTTTTTCGGTTTTCCTCATTCTCCGGATGGCCTTATCGAAGCCAGGGACTGTTCCGCTGGTTCCCGTAGTGAGGCTTAGTGTACCTTCATCGAATTTCTTGTCACTCAGGAACTTACCGACATATTTAACGTTAACCGATTTGCCAACACCTAATGTGTCGCCTGTCACTGTGTTGGTCCGGATGATCACCAGATTTTCACTCGTGCGTTCGGATACTTTAAATTGTTTCAGTTTCAGAAAATCGTCGATCTGCTCTACTTCGTCCCTGGTCTTAATAAATTCAAGTTCGAGCCTGATCACTGAATAGGCTGGAATATTTACCCTGTCGATGGTCCCGAATGCGAGCGGGTAAGGGATCAGGAAAGTTGCTTTTTCGCCTGTTCTCATCAAGAAAATTGCACGTTCTAAAGCTGCAAAGCCTGTTGAATAGCCCAATGCGGGAAAACTTAACGAGGAGTCTTTTTCGATAGATAACACTTTTGTTCCATCAAGCAGGTATCCATTTAATTTAACCGTTGCCGCTTCTCCGATCTTTGCCAGCTCACCACTCGGGTTGGATTGACGGATAATATAGTAAAGCCCTGTCGAGTCATGGACAACTTTTGCACCATCCGGGTCGCTTTTCAAAAAAGCTTGAATCTGCGCCTCATTCTCAGCAAGTTTTTCTTCATCCTTGTTGTCTGAATTCATACAACCCGAAACCCCCGCAACCATTGCCATCAGCAGGATCCAGACCAAATTTAAACGTTTCATTTCTTTCATAAATAATTAATGGGATACTGAATATTGAGAAGTAGACTCTGATAACTGCGCATTGGTTGTAATCAGGAGTGAAAAACGTCGATTTTCACATTTTTTTGAAAGTAATTACAAAATGGCGAAAGCGGACACTGGAAGCACTGCGGGTTGCGCGCCGTACACACGTAACGCCCGTGCAGGATCAGCCAATGGTGTGCTTTGTGAATTAAATGTTTGGGTATGTATTTCACTAGCCCCCGTTCGACAGCCAGGGGTGTTTTCGCGGTAAGCGGCACAAGCCCAAGTCTCCTCGAAACCCGAAAAACGTGCGTATCGACAGCCATTGCCGGCATGCTGAAAATTACGGATGCGATCACATTTGCTGTTTTACGACCTACACCCGGTAATTTTTGCAATTCATCTACCGACGACGGGACTTCGGAGTTAAACTGCTCCACCAGCATTCTACCCATCCCTACTAAATGTTTAGCTTTATTATTAGGATAGGAAATTGACCTGATATAGGTAAACACCTCCTCGGAATTGGAGGCTGCTAAGGACTCCGGGTCCGGAAAACGCTCAAAAAGTTTTGGGGTTACCAGGTTAACGCGTTTGTCGGTGCATTGGGCCGAGAGAATGACGGCCACCAGCAGTTCATATGGATTGGAATAATGAAGTTCGGTTTCTGGTTCGGGAAAGTTTTGCGTGAAATAGTCCAGGAATAATCTGAATCGCTCTTGTCTTTGCATATAATAGGTACGTGCCCAGTCGAAAACACCGGTTTTCGCAGGAATTAATTGATCGGGTTACATTGTGTCCCCTGCATAAATAAACAGCAAATTCCAGCTACCGCGAAAGTAGCTGGAATAAAAAAACCTGCCACTCGGTCAATACAGAAGTGCAGCAGGCCTTTTGGAAGTGAATTGTCTTGAATATCTGAAAACCTCAGAAACCGCTTTTTCCGAAGGAACAGGAGCGATTTTGTTCATCTGATTCTGTATTTCAAGTGAATCCAGATAGAAGTTCATCAAATTATCGTCCAGCGCGAGCGCCTCAACAATCTGTTCATTTTCATTCTCAGTTGTTTCGGCATATAAATACCTTACAACATCATCGTAGGTAAAAGTTTTTGTCATATTGTGGGGCACGTTGGTTAAATTGCTTACGCAGGTTTATCAACGCGTAACGCATTCTCCCCAATGCCGTATTAATACTCACACCCGTGGCGTCGGCAATTTCCTGAAAACTCATGTCCTCGTAATGGCGCATGATCAGTACCTGCTTCTGCACATCCGGTAACCGCTGGATCATCTCCCGCAGTTGTTCATGTGTTTCCTGACGAATCTGGATTGACTCAACGGAATCTTCCGAAAAATCCAGCGTATTAAAAACACTGCTCCCATCTTCGAACACTACATTGGGGTAGCGTTTATCGCGTCTGAAATAATCAATGGCAAGGTTGTGTGCGATTCGTATAATCCAAGGAAGGAACTTCCCCTCGTCGTTATATCTTCCACCTTTAATCGTGTCAACTGCTTTAATAAATGTATCCTGTAATAAATCCTCGGCTACATATTGGTCCTTGACAATCAGATAAATAGTGGTGTATATTCTCGACTTATGGCGCTGAACAAGCTTTTCAAATGCCTTTTCGTTGCCCCGGATATACAATGTTACCAACTCACTGTCGCTAACTTGGACTTTCTCCATTTTACTATTCGATTTAGTTAACGTAGAGCAGTTCGTCGATATTGTTTCTCCTTTCTGGGTTAGTGAAAAATAAGATGTGAATTTTAGGCATTTCGAATTATACGAATCAAAGAAATAGATTTGGAAAATAATTTGCAAATGTTTGCGATCCTTTTTACTCAAAAATTATTTCCCGTTAACACATGTTAACAACTTTAGCACGTTTTTGCCGCAAATCGTTCGTTGTGCCTGCTGCTTAGGGATATTAGAACAAATAATAGAACTTATCGAATAACTTACGTGCCACGTGTCGATATCGATCGATTTTCGGTCGCGCAAACGAGAATTTTTGGTCGGCGGGACGTAATTTCACTTTTTTAATAAAAATTGAATTTTTGCAAGAAATGAAATACAAACATATTTTCTTTGATCTGGACCATACACTATGGGATTTTGAAAGAAATTCTTCGGAATCGCTGGAAGAAATTTTTCACCACCATGCCCTTTCACAGTACGGAATTACGTCACTGGAAGCATTCGTAAGCTCTTTTCTGAAAATAAACACCGCTCTGTGGGACGCCTTTGACCGCGGGCAGTTGCACCATACCTATATACGTGAGAACCGTTTTCGGATGGTTTTTGAGGAGCTCGGAGCCGAATGTCCATCAAATCATGCGCAAATCGGAGAGTTCTATCTCAATTCACTTCCTACCAAAAAACACCTTCTCGAAGGTGCGCTCGATCTGCTGACTTATGTAGCCGCAGCAGGATATGGAATGCATATCATCACTAACGGTTTCAATGAAGTGCAGGCGAGAAAGATAGCGAGTTCAGAAATCGGCCATTTCTTTCATAATGTGGTCACATTTGAAACAGCAAATGCGAAAAAGCCTGATCGCCGGATTTTTGAATATGCGCTTGAAATCGCGGGAACGACCGCCGATGAAAGCCTGATGGTTGGTGATAACTGGATCGCCGATATTTTAGGCGCCAGGGAAGTGGGGATGGATACTGCTTACTTGAATCCCGCCGGTCTTAAATTTGACGAAGAGCCAACCTACAACATCGCCAGACTGGAAGAACTGCTGCTTGTCCTATAAACGGCTGGTAAGTCAACTATTCGGATCGGCCTCATAAAACCGGATCCGTTTTTCTTTCAAAAACTGCTTGATTACGTCCACATGCACGCATTGCCCGACGTTAAGGAACGGGAAATTGGAAACCTTTTTGCGGTGGCCGTCCATATTCACTTCCCGGTTGATCTGATCAAATCCCAGATGCAGGTGGCGCGTTGAGCTCTGCATTCCGTAGATAACGCCGGACGGATCAAAGAGTGGGCCGCCACTTTGTCCTCTGAGACCCGGTGTACTCATTTCGATGCCCGTTATTTCGTTGTTGTCCCCGATGTGGCGGGTGATAATACCGTCGATGGGGAAGCTGGGAGTTTTGATTTTACCCTCTTTGGTCCATTCAATATCGCCTGTGCCTTTATTGTAACGATAGTTGGTGAATTCAGGGAACGGATAACCTAGCCGGCAGAGATAACGGCCCTGTTTGACAAGTCGGGAATCTTTGAGAAACTGAGCGTAGCCCTGGTATTCCTTTGCTTCGTAATCCCGGAAATGGATAATGGCCAAATCCTGCGTCGGGTGTAGATGGACTGTCAGACCTTTGTAGCCCGTGACGCCATTGATAAAGTTGAAAAGGATTCGAATCGGGCTGTCCGCATTGATTTTGTATTTCAATTCGAGCAAATTCCTTTGGGTATCAAAACCGGGATCCTTTTCAAATTTGCGCAATTCGCCTTTAAATTTCAGATAGTTTTCATAAATGCTGTTCGCATGAAGTATCTGCCTGGCCACGTGCCGGCATGTGACTGCGTAACCGCTTTCGTTCACGAAAAAAAGCGTGGCCGTTCCGGGAACAATGTCGCTTCCCGCGTAGTAACGAATGATGAAATGGACTGGACGGGTAAACTGATCTATTTTTTCAATAGCATCAACAAACATAAGGGATGGCCGGGGCCGGAGTATTAAAGGTGGGTGAAGGGTACCAGTGCTTCCGTTTGATCCCAGCTCAGGACCATGTTCACACCGTTTGGTATTTCCTCAAAATAGATATTAAATATTTCTTGCACGGACGGCCTGATTCGGATCGGCACTTCTACTTTCAGGACGTTTTTACCGTCGTTGTATTCGGTGCCCCATTGGCCTGTTTCCGAGTTCAGTATGATGTTCCAGTTACTTTGGCCTGGCACTGAAAATAGGGAGTAAGTACCTGCTTTTACCGGTTTTCCGGCCAAAGTTACGTCTTCCGGGAATTCAATCAGCGTAGCCTCATTAGCACCTGTACGCCATACTTTTCCATAAGGAAGCAACGCCTTATCTTGCTCTCTCCCAAAGATCAGCCGGCCTTTTTTGCTGGGTTTACCATAGGTTACCTTGATTTTTACTCCGTTTTGCGCTGTTTCGGCGACAGCTTCCGGGCTAAATGATTTGGTGTACTTTCTAAGTCCCCACGTTCCTATCGACGCGGCGATGATCAGAGCAAAAACAATAAGGAGAATTCTCTTCATAATTACGGACAAAAGATTTTATAAAAGGTGTAGCTCACCGAAAGACGGACATAAAAATAAGTGTCTTTTACGGAAGGGTCGCCTTGTTGAAACTTATCCGTGGAAGTAGGCTCGCCTCCAAGATTATCGAGATAATCGGTGAATGTTTTTCTGGTGCCATATTCAAGGCCGATATTCCATGGCCTGCGAATCTGGTATTTGATGCCAACGCCGTAAGGGAGCACGAGGCCCGAGGTCTTATAAGAGCCGGTCTGCGTATTTGGATCAAATCTTGTATAACCGATTCCTCCAAACACATATGGACTCCAGTTTACGGCAAACCTGCGGTCCTGAAAATTGAGGAAATTATATTCCGCGACACCGCTCCCTTCGATAATGGTTGTCCGGAAGGACATATTCCTAACCTGCTGGAACGGATCTTTACTGTGCTTATCGTCGGCACCGATGAAGCCGCCCGCCAGTTCCGCCCGCAATGACAATGCCTGATTGGGATTATACCGAAAGAAAAGGCTTGCACCAGGCCTGAAAAACCGGAACCGGAAAGTCGGAGAAATATCCCCCCGATAGTTGAAGCCACCCACCCCCGCACCGATCTCGATCTTCTGGGCCTGCGCATTCGCAGCCATTAGAAAAAAACAAATACCTGCCAGCATGATGCCAGGCAAGTATTTCCGCTGCGGCGGCCGGTCATTCACATGTTTAATAGGATACTTCAACGGGAAAGTCAATTATTTCAATGGAGGACATTTGATTTGGGAAGGCAACATGTAATTGATATGGATCATACCAAACAGATAGTTGTCTTTAAGGGTTGGGCTGTTTCCGCGCGGAGTGCCGGGCGCACCAAAGCCAGTTGTTGGCAATGTGGCCAGCGGGTCATTGGTGTCGATCTGATAATTAACCTGCAAGAACTTTTTCAAAGTCTCAGTACGGTCGGCACCTTTTCTGACGGCAACCGGATTAGTGGTCCTGTTCGACATGGCCAATGCCAACGGATCGTCGGCGAACAATGCAGGATCAGCGTAGTTGCCGTGCGCATCGTCCAGGTAATCGGTGAATGTTTTGCGGAAGCCCAATTCAGCCGAAATATCGAATCTGGAATTGATTTTGTACCTGACACCTATTCCCACGGGGATAGCAAATTGCACCAGTGAGTAGGGTTTCGCATATCCTTCATTACCCTGGCCTTCTGTTCCAAGTGGCTGCAATTTTACCCAGTCGCCTTTCAGTGAATCGAGCGCCTTCGGATTATGCGCAGTCAGTGCAATACCCGCAAAGAGGTAAGCGCCAAATTGCGGACGGCGGTCGTAACTTCTGTTATCAGGGATAAGTTTGTAAATTCCCTGGATAGAGAATTCTTTAAGGTCATTGCGGAAATGCAGGTTGCGGGCGTAAAAAATGCTTGTTTCATGTTTGGAATCCCGGTTCATAATATAATCGTCACCGGCGATTCTCGCATAAATGAAACTGGCCCGTGCTGCCAGCCGTGGTGTAAAGTGCCTCGTATAATTTCCTCCTACGCTCCACCGCATCATCTTGAACATCGAAGCGAGCGGGCGCCGATATGGGGCCATATCGCCAAAATAGCTGGACGTGCCTATACCGAAACCTGCGGTAGAATAAGGGAGAAAGAAACCTCTGTTTTGCGCCTTTACGTCTCTGCCTGCCAGTAAAAGCCCCAAAATCAGGGTTAAAGCCAGTGTTCCGGATACTCTTCTCAAGTCGAAATTTCTACGCATTTTCAGATCGATTTTTTTGCAAAAATAGAATAGTTGTTGGTTTTCTTCAGGATGCAACACCATTTCAACGATTTTAGCAATGATTTATTTGTGCAGGGATTGTTTTTTAGAACGTTGCTGAAGTAAAAATCCGGAACAATGCTCACCCATTGCGCCTGTCTGCACATTAACAGTCATTTTGACTGGAAAGGAGCCAAAACTTCCTTATCATTGTGTACTGAAAAAGCACCACAAAATGATTTCGAGTAGCCAGCTTCAATTCGCATATTCGCCTCAGAAAAAATTCAGTTTTCCCGATATTCAATGCAATGACAAAGAAACCTTGCTGATCCTGGGCCAATCGGGGAAAGGCAAGACGACACTGCTGCATTTGCTCGCGTTACTGCTGACGCCGGAGTCGGGTGAAATACTGATCAGCGGAAAACCTGTTCGTAATCTTTCGCCCCGGGAGGTAACGGCCGTGCGTGCTCGGCACATTGGGATTATCTACCAACGGCCCCATTTTGTAAGTTCTTTGTCTGTGTTGGATAATATTTTGCTATCTAATTTCCTCGCCGATCAGAAGGAGGACAGACACAAAGTAAAGCATTTGGCTGCCCAGCTTGGATTTTCGGACCATTTGGCAAAGAAACCTTCACGACTAAGCCAGGGTGAGCAGCAGCGGGTAAGCATTGCCCGCGCCCTGATGAACAATCCCAGCGTTATCCTCGCCGATGAACCGACGTCCAACCTCGACGACGACAATTGCCATCGGGTAATCGGGTTGCTGAAAAACCAGTCTGCATCCATTGGGGCAAGTCTGGTGGTAGTAACGCACGACCAGCGTTTGAAAGACGAATTTCCGAACCAGGTTTTCCTTTAAAATAACCCTTACCTGAATGAATTTATTTAAGATCAGCATTGCCAACCTCCTGGAGAAAAAACTGAACAGCTTCCTGAGCGCGCTATTGCTCACGTTGGGTATCGGCATGATCTCGCTGTTGCTTTTGCTGAACAAACAGCTTGACGAACAGTTCCGTCGCAATCTCAAGGGCATCGATATGGTGGTAGGGGCCAAGGGAAGCCCATTGCAGGTGATTTTGTCGAGCATTTACCAAATCGATGCCCCTACCGGCAACATTCCGCTGGCTGAGGTGAATGCATTGCGCAGAAACCCGTTCGTGAAAACGGTGATCCCATTGTCGATGGGCGATAACTATCACGGTTTCCGGATCGTGGGCACTACTCCCAAATATGTGGAGCATTTTAATGTAAAAGTGGCGCAGGGACACATGCATAATGCTTCGATGGAGGTCACGATCGGCAGTAAGGTCGCGCGACAATCGCAGCTAAAAATTGGTGACGAGTTTTCGGGCTCGCATGGCCTGGATTCTGAAGGGGAGAAACACGTCGAAAAGAAATATAAGGTTACCGGTATATTCGAACCGAGCGGCACTGTCGTTGATCAACTGATTATTACCCGGCTTTCCAGCGTTTGGGATATTCATGAACATGCGGAGCATGCAGAAGAAAATGTTGCCGAAGTTGCGCATACCGAGTTGCCGGGCCACGCCGATCCCGAGCCGGACGAGGAAGGGAAAGATGTAACGAGCGCATTGATTCAGTTCAGGAACCCGATGGGCCTGATGACCATCCCGAGACAGATCAACGAGAACACATCCATGCAGGCTGCATTGCCCAGCATCGAGATAAACAGGCTTTTTTCGCTTCTGGGCGTCGGCATAGAAACTTTGCGCACACTCGCACTAATCATCATCTCGATCGCCGGCGTGAGTGTTTTTATATCGCTTTACAATTCATTGAAGGACCGGAAATACGAAATGGCGCTGATGCTCTCGATGGGGGCAACGCGTTCAAGGCTTTTTTTGATGTTGTTGATTGAAGGATTGTTACTGGCAGTGATCGGGTTTTTCACCGGAATTATCGCGGCCCGGATTGGATTATGGGTATTTTCAAAGGCTGCGGAGGAAGATTTTCACTATTCTTTGCAGAAGTTCGCGATACTGCCTGAGGAGATCTATTTGTTTTTTGGCGCTATCGCGATAGGTGCGGTGGCAGCTGCATTGCCTTCCTTGGGTATTTACCGGTTGAATATATCGCGCACATTGGCAGAGGAATAATTATGTGCGTATTTTTGTTAAAGCATTAGAAGTCATTATTATACAAATATTGAAATACGGATGAAATCTTTAAAAATCAGCATATTGTTCCTTTGTGTAGTTTCATTGTTTGCCTTCAAACCGGCTGGCGAGCCTGTGAAACTGACTTGGGAAACATTGAGGGATGTGACTTTCAAAAAGAAATGGTATGCAGAGGAGTCGATCTACATGCTTCACCCGACTTTCGGACCCAGTGTACAGAAATTGAAAAACCAGCAAGTTTCCATAACCGGCTATATCCTGCCTGTGGATTTGGAAGCCAATTTATATGTGCTTTCGGCGTTTCCGTTCAGTGCGTGTTTCTTCTGCGGAGGGGCGGGGCCGGAGACGGTAATGACCCTGAATTTTAAAAAGAAGGATGGACGTAAATTCAAAACCGACGAGCGGCTTACTTTTACGGGCACATTGAAGCTCAATGCCGACGATATATATCAGATGAATTATATTCTGGACGGTGCGGAAATCACCAATTGATCAAATCCCGATTAGTCGCCAGACTCCCGAAATAAAGAACAATACAAGGCCGACCGGCGTAAGGACTTTCCAGCCTAAATACATCAGCTGATCGACGCGCAGGCGGGGGAGCGTCCATCTGGCCCACATTTGGATGAGTATTCCAAAGATTGCTTTTCCCAGCAGCCAAAAAATACCGGTTGCATATCCGAACCACGTGCCGGGCTCGCCGCTGGTCCATTCCGCCAATTTTAACGGGCCGACATTCGGCAACGGTGTATTCCAGCTTCCCAGAAACATAATCGCTCCGAGCAGCGAAACCAGCAGCATCATGCCATATTCCGAAAGCATGAACAATGCCCAGCGCATACCCGAATATTCGGTGTGAAAACCGGCCACAAGCTCCGATTCTCCTTCCGGAAGGTCAAATGGAGCGCGATTGCATTCTGCCAGCGTGGCAATGAAGAAAATGACGTATGCTATCAACAGAAACGGATTCCGAATAATATTCCAGGAAAGAAAACCGCCTACATTCGTGACGTCGATCCCGAATTCACGCATTCCGAAAAGGTAAATAGTTTCAGGTGCGTAAATGCCCTGCTGGTAGCTGATAACCTGCAAATCGAGCGTTTGTGTAAGCATTACCACGCACAGAATTGATAAACCGAGCGGTATTTCGTAGGAAACGATCTGCGCAACGGCGCGCATGGCCCCGTATAAAGCAAATTTATTATTAGAACCCCAACCGGCCATTAACAGACCAATCACATCAACAGAGACAATCGTAAGCAGAAAAAACACACCCACTGCGGCTCCCGAACCAGCCAGTTCAGGTGCTAGCGGGACCACCGCAAATCCTGCGAAAACCGAAATGAATATGACGAACGGAGCAATGAGAAAAAGCTTGCGGTCGGCTGCTTTGGGGACAATATCCTCCTTTTGAAGTAGTTTGAGCAGATCGGCGAAGAGTTGTAGCAAGCCCCATTTACCTACTTCCATTGGCCCCAGGCGGTCTTGTATAAACGCGGAAACTTTACGTTCAAGGTATACACCGATCACCACAAAGCCGGGAACAAGAAGTAAAAAAATGATGAGCGTGAAAGGCATTAAATGCTATCTGGACAATGGTTTCCCGCAAAAGTAAGTAAAAAACTTACTCATCTTCGTCTGTTTGCCCCTTATATCCCGATTCCTGTAATATTCGGCTGGCGTTGTCGATTTCCATGAGTTGAACCAGCGTAATGTCTGGATTTTCGGCCATGAAACGGCTTACGATCCGCCAGCCTACCCAGCGCGCAATGGCACCCGGGACTTTCTCGCCGATTTCAGTTGTAAATGGACGTTCTTCGATGAATTTCTTCTTCTTGAGATCGGTTTTTTCGTAAAGGAGCTTGCTGGCAATGAAGTAACTCCATATGTCATGCTGGCTGTTGTATGTTTTTCTCAGGTTTTCATCTGAATAACCAATAATCAGGCTGTCGGGCGTCTGAGGCATAATTTGTTTTACAAATTCATAACCCTTCCCGTAACCAACCATATCGGACAGCAAACTTTGGTCACCGGCATCCATTTTATTAAAGCGGTTGGATTCGAAGAAAATAATGGAGGGAACGATATATTCCTTTTGGTAACGACGAAGCTGGTAGTCAAATACATCGGGCCGGTAACGCGCCGAGGGGCCACCAAAATAATCTAACCCGATGATAATTAGCGAATCCGAAATATAAAGATCATTGCCGGCGAACCCTGTTACCATAAACTCGACCTCCGGAATCTTAAAGCTGGGATAACGGTATTTAATTTGTTTGAATGCGTTGGTAAGCGGATTGAGTATGCTCGTCTTGCGGTCACCAATCAGAGAGTCGATCTGGTTCCGGAAAGCCTGCAAGTCAGGATTTTGGAGAAGCGAGAATAAATGTGCGGCCAATCCGGCAGCATCGACGGGTGCGTCTGTAAAGTATACTTTTGCAAGATGGGGGTGATTATCGAGGAACTTTTGTACGTCCGCAACAGATTTGCAAGAGAACAACTCCCGGTCAAGATCCTTCCAAACAAGTTCGATCTGGATGGCACTGGTGTCCGCTTCGCGCCTTTGGTCGGTTTTACATGAAAACAAATGTGCAGCAATGAATGCAAGGATCAGCAGCGACCTGAAATAATTCATTCGTTTGAAAGAAAATAATATGTCAGAAGAAGTTTCAAAAGTAGAAAAAAAACGGATAAG
This sequence comes from Dyadobacter sp. MSC1_007, assembly GCF_023667495.1. Taxonomy (GTDB): domain Bacteria; phylum Bacteroidota; class Bacteroidia; order Cytophagales; family Spirosomataceae; genus Dyadobacter. The sequence continues at coordinate 327,920 of NZ_JAMOZL010000004.1, read as the reverse complement.
CATTCTGGGTTGCGGTTGGCTCGGGTTTCCATTAGCTAAACGGTTACAAGAGATCGGTATTACATCGGGCATAAAAGGCAGCACAACTTCTGCCTCCAAGCTGGACGCATTCAACAATGCAGATATTGAGGGTTATCTGATGGATTTAAAGCCAGAAACCGCGCTGGATACGGTTGTGGCTAATGCATTCTTTGATACCGATGTGGTTGTCATCGCGGTACCACCCCGCATGTCAAAAAACGAACCGGGCACTTACCCCGCTCAAATGCAAATGGTAGCAGATGCGATCCGGAATTCGCCTGTGAAAGAAATCATATTTGTAAGTTCAACCGGCATATATCCTGATTTGAACCGCATTATGGAGGAATCGGATGTAGATATGCCCGAAAAATCGGCCTTGCCCGATATGGTGGCGGCAGAGAATATCATTGCCTCGCTCAGGCCTGACCGTACAGTTGCTATTCTGCGAATGAGCGGCTTATTGGGTTACAACCGAATCCCGGGGAAATATGTGAGGGGTAAGAAAGAAATGGAGACCGGTAACATTCCAGTCAATTACATTCACCGTGACGATGCTGTGGGCGTCATTATAGCTGTTCTGGAACAAGGGGTGGTAAACGACACGCTTAATATCGTAACTCCGCTACATCCCGTACGCAGGGACGTGTATGAGCGTTCGTGCGCGGAGTTTGGCTGGGAAGCGCCCACATTTCGCGAACCCGAAACGATGCCGGATTATAAAGTGATTTCCGGAGATAAATTTGAAAAAATGTACCATTATGACTTCAAATATCCCGATCCGTTAAACTTCCATTACCAGCTGGAAGACGTATTTTGAGATTCATGCATAACAAAAAATCCGCAGTACCATATCCGCGGATTTTATTATTTATAAACCAAAAAGTGTATTCTTATTGCGCTCCGAGAAGCTCGGTCAGCTTATTTTCGAGTGCTGCACCCCGGAGGTTTTTAGCGATGATTTTGCCTTCCTTGTCCAAAAGGAATGTGGCGGGAATGGCATTTACGCCATAAGTCTGGGCAACTTCCGACTTCCATTTTTTGAGTTCGGAGCCATGCAGCCAGCCAAGCTTATCTCTTTCGATAGCTGTTTTCCAGGCCTTTTCGTTATCATCCAGCGATACGCCATAGATATCGAATCCTTTGCTCTTGAATTTATCGTACATGCGGACTACATTCGGATTTTCCATCCGGCAAGGACCGCACCAGGATGCCCAGAAGTCGATCAGGACATATTTGCCGCGTAGCGATGACAATGCCACCGGTTTGCCTTCGGGGCTGGTTAATGTAAAATCCGGTGCCTGCTGTCCTACGGCAACGCCGGCGAATCTTTTAACCGATCCGATAAAGCCTTTCGCAAGGGTGGGAGTTGGTTCGACTTTTTCGTAGTCGTCAGCCAGCTTTTTCAGAACATCGAGATCGTTTTCGGGGCTCAGGAAATTGTTTGCGGTAAACAGCGCAATTAGCGACGTTCCCATTTCGGGCATTAGTTTGCGGAGTGTTGCAATGCGTTCTGCTTCCGCTTTGGTGTATTCCTGCTGTATTTCCTGAATTCTTTTAGTATCCTTTTTTTCTTCGGCTTTGGCATATTCTTCATTCCAGGAGGTTACTTTCGCGGCGAATCCCTGCATCAGCTGGTCGATCTTTGCGTAATATTCCATGTTTTTGGAACCTGTTACCGATACCTTTCCTCCGTTTCCTTTTTCATCCCGGCTAGTGCCGTCTGCCATTACTTTGAATGCTTCACCACCTTCAACGAGTAACACAAATTTTTGCCTGTCGGCGACATTGATTGTAAAAAAGCTGCCACGGTCTTTCTCAATACCTTTCAATGTGAAAGTTCCATCAGCTGCCAGTTGCGCAGAGTCGAGTTTAATAGAAGATCCGGCTGCCGTGGATTGTGCCAGCATAATTTTCTCGCCTTTCGAGCCATTTGCGACTTTTCCGGCGACGGTGAATTCTTTTGGGGCCAGCTGGGCAACGGCCTGAAAACCGATCAATGCCACGCTGAAAACCAATGCACTCCGTTTGACAAATTCCTTCATGATCTTCTGTTCTATTTAATGCTAACTTAGAGCTTTTGCGCGAGTAGCTGGTTGACGAGCTTAGGGTCGGCGGTACCGTTGGATTTCTTCATTACTTCTCCAACAAATAGCCCCATAAGCCCCTTTTTGCCTTTTTTGTAAGCATCTACCTTATCCGGCATGGCACTGATTACCTCATCTACCAACGATTCGAGCTCGTTTGTATTGCTGTTTTGCAGCCAGTTATTTGCCGAAGCAATCTCGGAAGGAGCACGTTGAGGCTCCGCAAGCAGCACCGGGAAAATTTTCTGGGTTGCCACCGAATTGCTCACGACACCGGATTCGCTTAGCGCTATCAAGTCCGCCAGACTTTGTGCGCTGATCGGGAAATGGGCAATGTCGCCTTCGCGGTCGTTCAAATATGATTTGACTGGCCCCATCAGCCAGTTCGATACAGCCTTATATGCATTTGTTTTGGCACAAACAGCTTCAAAATACCCGGCAAGTTCCCTTGTATCGGTTAACACGGCCGCGTCGTAAGCCGGGATTCCATATTGGCTTACAAATTTTTCACGCAGTTCATGCGGCAATGCAGGCATTGAATCTTTGATACTGGCCAGCCATTCTTCCGACACAACGATCGGACTCAAATCTGGGTCGGGGAAGTAGCGGTAGTCGTTCATCGTTTCCTTTACCCGCATTCCGTAGGTCTGCCCGCTTTCGACGTCGAACATCCGCGTTTCCTGCTGGATCAATTCGCCGTTTTCAAGCATAGAGACCTGCCTTTTTTCTTCAAATGCGATAGCCCGCATCATATTCCGGATCGAGTTCATATTCTTGATCTCTACCTTCGTACCATATTGTTCTGCACCCTTTTTACGGATCGACACGTTCACGTCGCAACGCAATGAGCCTTCCTCCATATTGCCGTCGCTGATGCCCAGGTAACGGACGAGGCGGCGGATTTCGGTTACAAAAGCACCTGTTTCCTCCGCCGAGCGCAGATCCGGCTCTGATACCATTTCAACCAACGGCGTACCGGCCCGGTTATAGTCGAGCATAGTTTCGGTGTGACTGCCGTCGTGTACCGATTTGCCAGCATCTTCTTCCAAATGGATATGATGAAAGCGAATTACTTTCTCAACCGGTCTGCCGTCGTGTTTCAGAGAAATAGTTACCCCGCCATTTATACAGATCGGTTTTTTGTCCTGGGAAATCTGGTAACCTTTCGGAAGATCGGGATAAAAATAATTTTTGCGGTCAAATATGGTTCTCCGGCTGATGGAGCAACCGCAGGCAATGCCGAGGCGGATCGCATATTCCACGGCCTTTTTATTGATCTTAGGCAATGTGCCCGGCAAAGCGATCGTAAGCGGGCCTATATTGGTATTGGGTTCCGTGCCAAACTGGTTGTAATCACGGGCAAACAACTTGGATTCCGTCAAAAGTTGGCAATGTACTTCCAGGCCGATTACGGTTTCATAAGCGGCTAAAAGTTCGTCGGTAACGTCAGAGGGATGAACTGCGTTTTGAGTCATATTTGAATTCTAATGCTTACGCAAAGATACAAATACGGGCCGTCCATAGCATGAACGACCCGTATTTTCTGGTATTTACCGGATTTCAGTAAGATTACAATGAGTTGATCCAGTTGGCAATAACCACGATATCTGCCTTTGGAACGTGGGCAAGCGGCGCCATTGGAGGGTAACCAGGCCAGTGTTCCGGTTTTGGATTGTGGACCAGCTCAACGATCTGGTCGGCGGTATATTTTTTCTTGGCAACTTCCGAATACGCCGGTCCGATTACCTTATCATATGCCTGGTGACAAGCAAAACATGCATGCTTATTAAGTAATGCAGAAACATCCGCAGGTACAGGCTTGCGCTTAGGAGGTGTTGCTGCGGCAGCCGTTGCCGGAGTAGTCGCTTCGCCTGCCGCCGCGGTGCTATCGCCGGTCTTAGACGCTTCGGCCGCTGGTGCTGCTGCCGGAGTTGCTGCTTTTTCAGCCGCTACTTTTTCAGCCAGTACTTTTCTATCGTTCTGAAGCTTTATCAATGAGGCTTCTTCCCTTGCTTTGCTTTCCGAACCATAGTAGTGGTCGTATTTTTCACGGTCTTCCTTCGAAGAACAGCCGATGAAGAAAGAGACTGCCAGGGCCGTAAAAGCCAAAGAAGCGCTTTTTTTGAGTGTCATTGTTTTAATTTTTAAGAATTTCCGCCAGATTAAGGTTGCGATATCAAATCGACCACGAAGAAAGCAAGTTTGCGTTAGATTTCCTTCATGTAATTGTCATAAATTAGGCCTTAATTGAAAAACATGCTCCTCTATGCCTTTGTCGGACAAGTTCTTACCGGACTGATGACATAGGTAAAATGCGTAAAATTTATTCTTTATTTGGCTGTAATTGTTGTGATTAATATTTAATCTCATTACTTTTGCACTCCTATTTGTAAAACGATGTAAAGCAATGGCTAAGAAAGGTAATAGAGTACAGGTCATACTGGAATGCACAGAACAGAAAGAAAGCGGTGTTCCAGGCATGTCACGTTATGTGACTACAAAAAATCGGAAGAATACGCCAGGCCGTATGGAGTTGAAAAAATTCAATTCTTTCCTGAGACGCTATACAGTCCACAAAGAAATTAAGTAAGTTCGTTTTGTTACCCGTTAACTGTCACGTGATCTGAACAATAATGGGTAAGCACGCAACAGTTATCATTAACAATATAAACTTCTAACAGATATACAGACATGGCAAAGAAAGTAGTTGCTACCCTGAAAAAAGAAGGCGGTAAAGCATTCGCGAAAGTGATTAAAGCCGTAAAATCTCCTAAAACAGGAGCTTATACCTTCAAAGAAGAAATCGTTCCCCTTGACGGCGTTCAGGGAGCATTGAAAAACTAGTCTTCGACCGCCGGGCGACCCCGTGCGCTCAGACTGACATTGTTTTTAAAAAGTCCCTTATTGGGACTTTTTTGTTTTATTTTTGGGCCATAAATGTATCAGTACTATGGGTTTATTTGGCTTTTTTTCAAAGGAGAAAAAAGAAACATTAGATAAAGGTCTCGAAAAAACCAAAGACAGTTTCTTTGGCAAGCTCTCCCGGGCAATTGTCGGTAAAACGACGATCGATGAAGATGTACTCGACGAGCTCGAAGATATTCTCGTCAGTTCGGATGTGGGTGTCGAAACGACCGTTAAGATTATCAAACGCATCGAAGAGCGGGTGGCGAGGGATAAATATGCTACCACTGCCGAGCTGGACAGCATTCTGAGAGATGAAATCGCGTCACTACTGACCGAAAACAAATCAGTCGATAATCAGGACAGTTTTGAAACCGAGCATTTGCCGAAGCCGTATGTGATCATGGTGGTAGGCGTGAATGGGGTAGGTAAAACGACGACAATCGGTAAGCTGGCGCATCAGTTTCATCAGAAAGGCCATAAAGTAGTGCTCGGAGCGGCAGATACATTCCGGGCCGCAGCCGTGGAACAGCTGAAACTTTGGGGAAAACGCGTGGATGTACCAGTGATCGACCACGGTATGAACACCGACCCCTCAGCAGTGGCATACGACGCATTGAAAAAAGGCATTGAATCGGGCGCAGATGTGATCATTATCGACACGGCGGGGCGTCTGCATACGAAAGTCAACCTAATGAACGAACTTTCGAAGATCAAGCGCGTCATGCAAAAGATAATTCCGGATTCACCGCATGAAGTACTGCTCGTTCTCGACGGCAGCACCGGCCAGAACGCCGTGATCCAGGCAAGAGAATTCACCAAAGTGACTGAAATCACCGCATTAGCCATTACCAAATTGGACGGTACCGCGAAAGGCGGCGTCGTGATCGGTATTTCTGACGAATTCAAAATACCTGTGAAATATATTGGTGTAGGTGAAAAAATGGACGATTTGCAGGTTTTCGACCGCGCTGAGTTTGTGGATTCGCTTTTCAAGAAGATAGGATAATATCCGCTGATCGGCACAAGTAACCGCCGCTCTATTATTACTTTAAATGAAATCCGAAAAAGGTATCTTGGAAGACACTTCGTCCCAGGATACCTTTTTCATGGAAACACTGATCGTCTTTCTCTTCATTTTTGTGCCGATGGGCTGGCTTATCTGGGGGATGCTGCGGTTTACGAGAGATACCATTGGCACAAATTCGCCGCTTAAAGTCAAACGGATTTACCGGATCAGAGAATCGGCTTATTTTTTTAAGTTCGATAACCTGTTTGCCGGTTTTAATGTTGTGTTGGGGTTGTTCCTGATCCGGTCTGGTTTAACACTTCCCATAGCCCCTGATGTGCATTATCCGCTATTGGCGCGGGCGATAATATTGCTGACAAGTGCTTTCATTGCGGGTGTGGGCATATTCATATGGTCTCTGGATTTCAATCACTGGAAATATGTAAATGGTGTTGTAATCGAAACGTTTCCTGAGGAGCATGAGCTGGAAATTACGTTCGGCGATTTCAAGTTACGCCTCAAAGAAGGCGACATCGTGCGTGTGCTGGTTACCAGTAATGACGCAAAAATGAGGGTCTCGTTTATGACTTACTATCTGACAAATGGCAATCATTTCATTCTTTCCGGCAAAATGCCTGGCGTTTGGGTGATCCATGAGTATTTCAAGAAGATCCCGACGGAACACCACAAGACTCAATTTCCTTTTATCAGATAGTACTTCCTGTCTGATTTTTTCCGAACTTTGCACCCCATTTCGCCGTTCATTATCAGTCACTTTGACGCAGAACGGCGCTCCAAACAATTTAAATCCGATGGCTGACAGCCGATAGCCGACAGCTAATTACAATGAAAACCAAAGGAATAGTTAAGAATAAAGTCAATATCGTCACGCTGGGTTGTTCCAAAAACCTGGTGGACTCGGAAGTGTTGTATACCCAGCTTAAAGGCAATGGATTTGCAGTAGACCACGAGTCTAAAAAGGACGATTCCCAGATTGTGGTAATCAACACTTGTGGGTTCATTGACAATGCGAAGGAGGAATCCATTAACACCATTCTACGTTATGCCGACGCCAAGGCGGCTGGAATGGTTGACAAAGTATATGTAACGGGCTGTTTATCACATCGGTACAAAGACGAGCTTTCTGTTGAAATACCAACTGTCGACGCATGGTTTGGCACCAATGAGCTTCCAAGACTGCTCAAAACGCTCAAAGCCGATTACAAACATGAGCTCGTTGGCGAGCGCCTGCTCACGACGCCAACACATTACGCCTACCTCAAAATCGCAGAAGGCTGCGACCGCCCGTGCAGTTTCTGCGCGATTCCACTTATGCGTGGAGGCCATATTTCAAGACCGATTGACGAGCTCGTTAAAGAAGCAAAATCACTTGCCAAACGCGGCACCAAGGAGTTGATCCTCATTGCGCAGGATCTGACTTACTATGGTCTGGATATTTACAAAAAAAGAAACCTTTCCGACCTGCTGAGGCAACTTTCCGATGTGGAAGGCATTGAATGGATCCGTTTGCAATACGCTTATCCGGCGGGGTTTCCGATGGACATTCTCGATGTGATGAACGAGCGTAGCAATGTCTGCAAATACCTGGATATGCCGTTGCAATCGGGCTCGACGGATATATTGAAGCTCATGCGCAGGGGCATTACCCGCGAAAAAACGGAGGCATTGATCCACTCTATCCGTGATAAAGTGCCCGATATCGCCTTGCGTACGACGTTGATCGTCGGCCATCCAGGTGAAACAGAGGCATTGTTCGATGAAACTTACGAGTTTGTAGAAAAAATGCGGTTCGACCGTCTGGGCGCATTCCAGTACTCGCACGAAGACAATACGCATTCTTTCAGCATGCCGGACGATATCCCAGCCGAAGTGAAGCAAGAGCGTGCAGATACCATTATGGAACTGCAACAAGGCGTTTCGTACGAATCGAACCAGCAAAAGATAGGCAAAACTTTTAAGGTACTTTTTGACCGTAAGGAAGGCGGACATTTCATTGGACGCACGGAGTATGACTCGCCGGAGGTTGATAATGAGGTGCTTGTGCCAGCCAGCCAGTATGTTCGGCTCGGAGATTATGCCCAGGTAAAAATCACATCGGCGGAGGAGTTTGACCTTTACGGCGAAGTGATTTCGTGATTTGCTTTTCCCGCAAATGATAGCATTGTTAAATTTGCGGACTCAATTGACCAAGTACAACATTTAAAAACGCATGTTACAACGTATTCAAACTATTTTTCTGGCCATTACCATCATCGGAATGGGGCTTTTCCTTGCATTTCCGATCTGGTCAAAGGTCGCGGCGAACGGAATCCAGCAGGCCAACCTTACGGCGATCCGCCTTCATCATCAGATCAACGAAGTACAATCCAACGAACAGCCGGTATATTACCTGATCATATTAGCGATTCTGGTGGCGGGTGTGGCCGCTTATGCGATCTTCCAGTTTCGCAACAGGATATTGCAGTCAGCGCTTTGTGCTGTGAACTCGATTTTAATGACCGTCATTATGGGATTGGTCATTTACTTTACATTCTACAAAACAGCGAAATTGTTTGACCCTGAATTGCCAGGCAAATACGATATCGGCTTTTTCGGGCTGGTAGGTGCTATGTTGGCTAATGTATTCGCTAACCGCTTCATCCGCAAGGACGAACGCGAAGTTCAGCAGTCGAAGAGGTTTAGATAGTCTAGGCTCCATAACCCAGGCTTTTAAGCCTGGGTTATACAAGCCCCTCCCGCAGCAAATCGTGTAAATGCACAAAGCCGAGCGCTTTGCCGTCCTCTACCACCACCACCTGCGTAATGCTCTTCGATTGCATGATTTCCAGTGCTTTCACCGCGTACTCCTCAGGAGAAACCGTAATGGGTGATTTGGTCATGATATCGCATGCTTTGAGGTTCAAAAGGCTGGCGCCGTCGTAGGTTTTTAGCATTCTGCGGAGGTCGCCATCGGTGATGATTCCGGCCATGAGGCCTTGGATATCATTCACGGCCGTAGCACCGAGGCGTTTGGAGGTCATTTCCAGGATTACTTCCTGCAAGCTTTCCTGCTCGCCTACGACTGGCAGCGCATTATGCGGGTAGATATCGCAAACTTTGAGATAAAGCCGTTTTCCAAGCGATCCACCGGGGTGGAATTTAGCAAAGTCATCGTGCGTGAAGCCCCGCGCTTCCAGCAGACAGATCGCCAATGCGTCGCCTAATGCCATTGTTACAGAGGTACTTGTAGTAGGGGCCAGGTTCAGTGGGTCGGCCTCGCCGGGTGCATGCGCGTGGAGCGTTAGAATGCAGTTTTTGGCAAGGTAAGAATCCCGGTTGCTCACCATCGCGATCATCTTTACGCCAGTCCTTTTAAGGAGCGGCACGAGCACTTTTATTTCAGCAGTATCCCCGCTTTTTGAAATAACAATAACCACATCATTGTCCTGTATCATGCCCAGATCGCCGTGGATTGCATCCGCTGCATGCATGAATAATGCAGGCGTACCAGTGGAATTAAGGGTCGCTACTATCTTCTGACCGACAATAGCACTTTTGCCAACGCCGGATATTACAACACGTCCTCCGGAATGAAGGATAGTATATACGCATTTTTCAAATTCGTCATCGATCAGATCAATCAGATTATGTAGTGCTTCCGCCTCTTGACGTAATACTTCTTTTGCTATTGACTGAATATTTTTTATTAATTTCAAATCTGAAACACAGTTTAAGAGAGATACAAACGTCCTTATTTACTTTGAAAGGCAAAGATATAGAAGTTTGGAATAACCATTTTGTTAACAGAGTATGGTAAAGCAGGTTGAGCAAGTCGTATTAGACACGTTAAAAGAAAAACTTAAAGAGATATTTGGATACAGTCAATTCCGCGGTGAACAGGAAGTTATCATTCAAAACATCCTTCTCGGCAAAAACACATTTGTGATCATGCCCACCGGGGCGGGCAAATCTCTCTGCTACCAGCTTCCCGCTCTTGTCAGCGAAGGACTGACCATTGTCATTTCGCCTCTCATCGCATTGATGAAAAACCAGGTCGACCAGCTTACCGCGTTTGGTATCAATGCACAGTTCCTTAATTCTACGCTTACCAAGGCTGAAATGACGCGCGTTAAGACCGATGCGCTCGACGGAAGCCTCAAACTGCTTTATATCGCGCCTGAATCGCTTACTAAGGAGGACAATCTGGATTTCCTTAAAAGAGTTAGAATATCGTTTGTAGCCATTGACGAAGCCCACTGTATTTCAGAGTGGGGCCATGATTTCAGACCGGAATACCGCCGTATTTATGGCATTATCGAAAATATCGGCAGGCTGCCCATCATTGCATTGACGGCCACCGCCACTCCAAAAGTCCAGCAGGATATCCGTAAAAACCTGCAAATGGAAGAGGCCGAGACATTCAAATCTTCTTTTAACCGGAAAAATCTTTACTACGAAATACGGCCTAAAAAGGACGTTAAAAAGCAATTGATCCGGTATATCCGTAACAATAAAGGCAAATCAGGAATCGTGTATTGCCTCAGCAGGAAGACGGTGGAAGAGGTTGCGGAGCTGCTGAACGTGAACGACGTACGTGCATTACCGTACCACGCCGGCCTGGATGCCAATACGCGGATGGCCAACCAGGACGCATTCCTGAATGAAGAAGCAGATGTGATCGTTGCTACCATTGCTTTTGGTATGGGAATTGACAAGCCGGATGTCCGTTTTGTGATCCATTACGACGTACCCAAGTCGCTCGAAGGCTATTACCAGGAGACAGGTCGCGCCGGACGCGATGGTTTGGAAGGTAACTGTCTGATGTTTTACAGCTACGACGACATTCAGAAGCTGGAAAAATTCAATAAGGACAAAACGGTAACCGAACGCGACAACGCCCGGCATTTGCTAAATGAAATGGTAGCTTATGCGACGCTGGGCGTTTGCCGTCGCAGGCAGTTGCTGAGTTATTTCGGTGAATATCTTGAAAAAGACTGCGGGTTTTGTGACAACTGTATCAAGCATACAGAAAAAATCAAAGTACAAGAGGATGTGATCCTGATATTGAAGTCGGTGCAGCTTACGGAGCAGCGTTTTGACGCCGATCACATTGCCGATCTGCTTACGGCGACCGATAATCAGTATGTGAGGAGCTACGAGCACGACCAGCTGGAAGTGTATGGTAAAGGCACTGAACTGAACGAATCACGTGACTACTGGGTATCAGCAATACGCCAGCTCGTGATCCTGAACTACCTCGAAAAGGATGTCGAAAATTACGGGGTGATCAAATTGGGCGAAAAAGGTGCCAATTATCTCAATGATCCATACCCGGTAACGCTTTACAAAGACCATAATTTTGAGGAGGAGGAAGTAAAACCGGAGGATGACGATAAAGATGCTGCGACTGGTAATGGCAGCGCACACGCATACGACGAGGCTTTGCTGGGAATGCTTAAAGCTTTGCGGAAGAAGGTCGCCAAGGAGAAAAACCTGCCTCCTTATGTGATTTTTCAGGACCCGTCCCTGGAAGAAATGGCAACGACCTACCCGACTACACAGCAGGAAATGGCCCAGATCAACGGCGTTGGAATGGGTAAGGTGCAGAAGTTCGGGCGCCAGTTCATTGACCTGATCACGCGATATGTGGAGGAGAATGAGATCGAAACTGCCAAAGATGTTGTTATCAAATCCACGGTCAACAAGTCGAAGATCAAGATCTTCATTATCCAGCAGGTCGACAGGAAGGTAAGCCTCGACGAAATTGCGGAAGTGAAGGACCTTGCGCTGGCGGACGTGATCGAAGAAGTAGAACACATCTGCTATTCAGGCACCAAGCTGAACCTGGATTACTATATCAACCAGGTGATCGACCGTGAAAGACAGCAGGACATTTACGATTATTTCATGTCGGCGGAGACAGATAACATTGCTACCGCGCTGCATGAATTTGCTGACGATGAAATCAGCGAAGAAGAGTTGCGACTGATGCGTATCAAGTTTTTGTCGGAACTGGCCAATTAACGGTCTGGCAAAGATTTGTCAAACCAATCAGTATTAAGTGAATTTTTAAACCACGTTATGAATATACTCATCTTGGGATCGGGCGGAAGAGAACATGCTTTTGCCTGGAAAATAGCCCAAAGCCCTCTTTGCGACGCCTTATTTGTAGCCCCGGGAAATGCGGGAACTGCGGGTGTGGCAACGAACCTATCAATTTCTTACAATGATTTTGACTCTATCGCCAACGCGGTAATCGAAAATAACATCGAACTGGTGATCGTAGGCCCGGAAGAACCGCTGGTGAACGGGGTAGTCGATTATTTCAATGCACGGGAAGACCTTTCGAAAGTCCGCATTATCGGGCCTGACAAAACAGGTGCGCAGCTGGAAGGCAGCAAGGATTTCTCGAAGCAGTTCATGCAAAAATACGGTATACCCACGGCTGCATCCCGGACATTTACCGCCGAGGATCTCGCAACCGGCCTGGAATACCTTGAAAGTCATTCATTACCCATCGTTTTGAAAGCCGACGGTCTTGCCGCAGGTAAAGGTGTAATCATCGCCGAAAAACATGCTGAGGCGGAGCAGGCATTTAAAGAAATGCTGGTAGAAGGCAAATTCGGAAAGGCGGGCAACAAAGTAGTAGTAGAACAATTCCTGAAAGGGATAGAATTGTCGGTATTTGTACTTACTGATGGAGAGCATTACAAGATCCTTCCCGAAGCGAAAGATTACAAACGCATTGGAGAGAATGATACCGGCCTTAACACCGGAGGAATGGGCGCTGTGTCGCCAGTAGCGTTCGCCGACGCTAATTTTATGCGGAAGGTGGAGGAAAAAGTGGTAAAACCGACGTTGCATGGCCTTCAAAGCGAGGGTATTAAGTACGTAGGTTTTATTTTTATTGGTTTGATGAACATCAAGGGAGAACCTTATGTAATTGAATACAACGTCCGTATGGGCGATCCTGAAACCGAAGTAGTAGTCCCACGGATCCAGTCTGATTTCGCAATGCTGATGGCATCAACTGCGAAAGGGACATTGCACGATTACGACCTGCAGATATCCCCCCAGGTAGCCGTTACCACGGTTGTCGTGTCGGGCGGATATCCGGAAGACTACGAAAAAGGAAAGGTGATTTCAGGAAGTGAAAAGGCAGAAGACGTGCATGTTTATCATGCAGGCACTACCTTTAACAAAAACGCCGAAGTGGTGACAAACGGAGGAAGGGTGATGGCTTTGACAGGCCTGGCCAATTCACTCGAAAATGCGGTACACAAATCGCAGCGTGCTGCGCAGGTGGTGCAGTTCGAGGGGAAATACTTCCGGCACGACATTGGTGTGGATTTAATTCGTTATAACGATTGATGAAGGGGAGTAATTATGGGATGTGGATCATGTTCATCCGGAGGCTGCGGCAGTAATGGCACAGCCGTTTCCGGATGTGGAAGCAAAGGAACCTGCGGAACTGGCGGATGCAATAAAATGAATGTTTTCGACTGGCTCAGCCACATGGATGTGCCGTCGGGACAGCGATTTGATGTTGTGGAGGTCAAGTTTAAGGGTGGAAGAAAAGAATATTTTAGGAATATAAATCAGCTGGAATTCGTCACAGGCGACTATGTCGTTTGTGAAATGGCTTCCGGCCAGCATATTGGTACGGTTTCTCTTCAGGGAGAACTGGTGCGGCTTCAGATGAAGCGCAAAAACGTCCTGATGAACGACGACCTGCATGTAATTTACAGGATCGCAACCGAGAAGGACCTGGATAAGGCCACGCAGGCAATGGCGCGCGAAATGCCCACGCTGTACCGTACGCGTGAGATCATCCGGGAAATGAAGCTGAATATGAAGCTTTCGGATGTTGAATATCAGTCGGACAATACCAAAACGACGTTTTACTATTCTTCCGAAGAGCGTGTGGATTTCCGGGAGCTGATCAAAATGCTCGCGTCGGAATTCAAAGTAAGGATTGAAATGCGGCAGATCAGCCTCCGTCAGGAAGCGAGCCGCCTGGGCGGGTTAGGCTCATGCGGACGTGAATTGTGCTGCTCTACCTGGCTCACCGATTTCAAGAATATTTCAACCGCTGCGGCGCGTTATCAGAACCTTTCGCTGAACCCTGCCAAACTTTCGGGACAATGCGGAAGGTTGAAATGCTGCCTCAATTACGAGCTCGAAACCTATATCGATGCATTGCGGGATATCCCGACGGTGGATGCGCCTTTGAGAACCAAAAAGGGCGTTGCAACGCTGCAAAAGACCGATATCTTTAAGAAAATCATGTGGTTCGGGTTCGATAAGGATACCAACTGGTATCCGGTAGCGATCGGAAAGGTGCTTGAAATCATTGAGCTGAACAAGAAGGATATCATTCCGGAATCATTGGAAATCCTTACTCCGGAACCGGAGAGAGGCCTTGACAAGGTTCCAGGAAAGCTGAACAGCGATCTCGAAAACCTGGATAAAAAATACAGCGACGAGCAGAAAAAGAAGAAAAAGAAAAAGAGTCGTTCCGGTAAGAACCGCGGAAATGGGGGTAATGGAAACAATGGCCCCAATAATGCAGGTGGAGGTAACAACGAGGGGAACAACAACCCCGGCAACAACAATAACAACAAAAAGCCCCAGCAGCCATCCGGCAACGCGCGGCAGGAACGCAAGTCGTAATTCGTTCCAATTCAGTCATTTCAGGCCAGCTCATTCCAAGGCTGGCCTGTTTTTTAGAATATAATCAGTGAAAAAACACGTTGAGAAGCTCTATAAGCTAAGCGAAAAGCCGTCGAGGAGGATTATCGGCCTGATGTCTGGCACTTCGCTTGACGGGCTGGATATTGCAGTTTGCCAGATCGAGGGAAGCGGAACGGATACCGTGTTGAAGCTGGAAAAGTTTGAAACGGTGCCTTATGAAGAGGAATTCAGGACGGAGGTTAGGAAGGTATTTGCGCAACGTAACATCGATTTCCAACATCTTTGCCTGCTTAATCCTCACGTCGGCCTGCAACACGGCCAAATGATCCTGAACTGCCTCGACAAATGGGGTATCGCTGCCAACGATATCGATCTTGTGGCGAGTCATGGGCAAACTGTTTTTCATGCACCTCAAAAACAGCATCGCATTCCCGCGTTTCCCAACGCCACCCTGCAAATCGGTGACGGTGATCATATTGCTGTAAAAACAGGCATTATTACCCTTAGTGATTTCAGGCAGAAGCACATCGCAGCCGGTGGAGAAGGAGCGCCGCTGGCCGTTTATGGCGATTATTTTTTGTTTTCCAAGAAGAATGAAAACCGTATTCTGCTGAATATGGGCGGGATAGCGAATTTTACGTTTTTGCCTGGAAATCTGGACGTTGATGCGGTATTTACAACCGATACCGGCCCGGGCAACACGCTTCTGGACGCTTATACCAGGCGCTTTTTTCATAGACCTTATGATGCGAACGGCGAGATCGCCGCGAGCGGCAAAGTGAATGAGGTGTTTTTGAATGCATTGAAATCCCTACCTTTTTTTACGCAATCATTTCCGAAAACGACAGGGCCAGAGGTTTTCAACTTTGAATATGTGGAGGCAGCGATCCAAAAGTCGGGGTTGAATTCACTTTCTCGGCAGGATATCATCGCAACGCTTACCCGGTTGAGTGCGGATTCGATTGCCGATGCGATTAAAAGCGTCATGCAGGAAGGTGCGCCTTACTCGACTTATGCAAGTGGTGGAGGCGCACATAATCCGGTGCTGATGAACGCAATAGGTGAAGCGCTTGGAAGTCAGGTCGGGCTGATCGATGCGCTGGGCGTGTCGGGTGACGCCAAGGAGGCAGTGCTCTTTGCCGTGCTGGCGAATGAGGCTGTTGCCGGTGAGCAGGCCTATTTTGGGGGTAAAGATGGTGTTCCGGGTGTTTCAATGGGGAAAATATCATTTCCCGGTTAATCAGGAAAAAGAAGAATAGCATATATGTACGACATTACAGTTATCGGTGGCGGAATAGTAGGCCTTGCCACCGCCCTTCGCATTAAAGAGCAAAAGCCATCTTTAAAAGTGCTTTTGCTTGAAAAGGAAAAGGAGGTTGCCAAACATCAGACGGGTCACAACAGCGGTGTAATCCACTCAGGATTATATTATAAGCCCGGTAGCCTCAAAGCCACCAATTGCATCCGCGGATACCGGATGCTGATCGATTTTTGCGATCGCAAAGGCGTGCCTTACGATTTATGCGGCAAGATCGTCGTGGCTACTACCGAAGAGCAACGTCCTTTGCTCCGTAATCTTTATGAAAGAGGCAATCAGAATGGCCTGACGGACAATCGAATGATCTCGGCAGCCGAAATCAAGGAAATTGAGCCTCATGTGCATGGTTTGGAGGGCATTTGGGTGCCGTATACCGGCATTATAGATTACAAAACTGTTTGTGAAAAATACGCGGAATGCCTGCAAAAGCTGGACGGAGAGATCCTCTTTGGTGAAAAGGTTACCGATATAAGGAACAGGAACACGCATTCGGAAGTCGTTTCGGAGACTGGAAAAGTGTTTGAAACAAAACTAGTCGTCAATTGCGCCGGATTGTATTCGGATAAAGTTGCGCAGCTGACGATGCCTGAGAATATCAAAGTTAGGATTATTCCGTTCCGGGGAGAATATTATAAGATCAAACCTGAAAAACACCATCTAGTCAAAAACCTGATATACCCGGTTCCAGATCCGAATTTTCCGTTCCTGGGTGTACATTTTACGAGGATGATCGAAGGCGGGATCGAAGCAGGGCCTAATGCGGTTTTTGCATTCAAGCGGGAAGGCTATGATAAGCTGGATATCAATGTTCCGGAACTGCTGGAATCGCTTTCGTGGCCCGGTTTCAGGAAGGTGGCTGTCAAATACTGGCGTACTGGAATGGGCGAATACTACCGGTCTTTCTCGAAAGCAGCATTTACAAAGGCATTGCAAGGGTTAATCCCCGAAATACAAAGTGACGACCTCATTCCCGGCGGCTCAGGTGTGCGTGCTCAGGCGTGTGACTACGACGGTGGCCTGCTGGACGACTTTTCGATCATCGAGAATAAAACGGCCATTAATATCTGCAATGCACCCTCTCCGGCTGCTACTTCATCACTGTCGATAGGGCAGACGGTGTCGGAGCTGGTTTTGACGAGATTTTAATAGCTGACGCCAATTTTATTTTTTCATATCCATAAAAAAGACCTTGCTTCCGGTTTGAAAGCAAGGTCTTTTTTATTCCACAACCTTAAAAGGTTGTGTTATTGCTCTTTGCCTAATTTGCTGTTTTTCTTGCCATAACCAAAATAAACAGCCAAACCGATTGCCAACCAGATGCCAAGGCGGTACCAGCTTTCTACGGGTAGTGAGTACATCAGATATAAACAAACCACAATACCCATAATAGGCACGAAAGGTACCAGCGGCGTACGGAATGAGCGGGGTAGCTCGGGACGTTTAACACGCAACATCCAAACACCTACGCATACAAGGCAAAATGCGAACAAAGTTCCGATACTTACCATGTGACCAAGGTCGCTTACAGGTACAAGACCAGCGAATATGCTCACAAAGCCCATAAAGAACAGGTTTGTTTTGTAAGGAGTGCTGAATTTGGGGTGAACTGCACCGAAAAACTTAGGTAACAGACCGTCCTTGCTCATGGAGTAAAATACGCGGCTCTGGCCCAAGAGCATCACGAGCATTACCGAGGTATATCCGGCAAGAATGGCGATGATCAATGCAGTTTGCAGCGAGTCGTAACCCGTTTTAGCAAAAGCAGTGGCAGCTGGTTTCGCGTCGTTAGCAAACTCGGTGTATTTAACCAAACCAGTCATCACGTGGGCGAATAGCACGTACAGGATCGTACATACGACCAGCGAGCCGAGGATACCTATTGGCATTCCCTTTTGCGGATTTTTTGCTTCCTGAGCGGCCGTAGACACCGCGTCGAAGCCGATGAAAGCGAAGAATACGACGGCTGCACCTGTTGCGATACCGGTCCATCCGAAGTTCTCATAGTTACCTGTATTCTCAGGAATGTAAGGCACATAGTTTTGTGGATCGATGTGGCTCCATCCCAATGCGATGAATATCAATACTACTGCTACTTTCAGGATCACCAGGAAGTTGTTCAGGAAAGCCGAACCCTGCGTGCCTCTGATCAGGAGCAGAGAAAGCATACAAACGATGAAAATAGCGGGAAGGTTGATAATCCCATTGTCGATCACCGTTCCGTTGCTCAGTTTAACTACTTCAAACGGGGAGCATACCAGCTGGGTCGGGAGGTGTATTCCAAATTTACTGAGGAATTCGAGCAGGTAGCGTGACCAGCTTACTGAAACCGTGGCTGCACCCAGCGCATATTCGAGCACGAGGTCCCATCCGATAATCCAGGCGACAAATTCGCCCATTGTGGCATACGAGTAGGTGTAGGCGCTTCCTGCAATGGGGATCATGGAAGCAAATTCAGCGTAGCAAAGTCCGGCAAACCCGCATCCGAGGGCGGCGAGCACAAATGAAATTGTTACTGCGGGCCCGGCGTGTTCAGCGGCGGCAATTCCCGTTAATGAGAATAATCCGGCACCGATAATGGCACCAATTCCTAATGCTACAAGACTGACAGAGCCGAGGGATCGTTTTAATTGGTTGGCTTCTCCTGTTGATTCTAGTAATAATTTTTCAATAGGCTTTTTTACCCATAATTGATTTGCCATAAAGCGCTTTTTTGTAGTTAAGTAACATGTTATAAAGCTAAAAGAAAATTTTCCATTTGCGTATAGCCACCAAATAAAAAAAGGGGCAAGTGCAAGACTTCCCCCTTTTTATTCTTTTTATCTTATGCTTTAACTTTTTTCGCCGCTGCCGGTGCCGCCGCATCCGCGACAGGCAGGACAGGTTCTTTCTGCTTCTCACGCTGCAGAATGTCGACCACGATAGGCGCCGCCACGAACAGCGAAGAATAAGTACCTACGATCACCCCGAGCAGCATACAGAATGTAAACCCGCGGATCACAGCTCCTCCGAAAATCATCAATACCACCAATACCAGGATTACCGAAATACCGGTTACGGCTGTACGGCTCAAAGTACTGTTCAATGCACTGTTGATAACGGTTGACAGGCTCTGACCGCGTGCCTTGTCGTCTTTCAGATAGTCACGGATACGGTCATAAATAACGACGGTGTCGTTCATCGAATAACCGATCATAGTCAGGATCGCACCGATAAACGCCTGGTCGATGTCGAGTGACCATGGTAACCAGCCGTTGAACAGCGAGAAAATTGCAAGGATGATCACCACGTCGTGTGCAAGCGACATTACCGCACCATAGCTAAATGCAAGCCTTTTGAAACGGATGAAGATATAAATGAAGTTGGCTGCCAATGCAAGCAGGATCGCGTAAACCGCAGACCACAACGTATCCTTAGCCATTGTGGGGCCCACTTTGTTAGAGCTAACGATCGTTGCCGGGTTTCCGGCGATCTTTTTCACGCCTTCCATAATTTTGTTTTCAGCGCGCTGGTCAGCTTCTGGTGTCGTTTCTTCGATCAGATAAGCAGTAGTGATTTTCACCTGATCCTGGCCGCCGAAAGTTTTTACTTCGGTAGTAGAACCTAAAATCTGGTCCATCTTAGCACGAAGATCGTCTGCATCCACTTTGTTTTCGAAACGCACCACATAAGAACGGCCTCCTTTGAAATCGATACCAAGTCCAAATCCTTTGAAAATGAATGATCCTATACCGATCGCGATGATGACACCAGATATCAGGTAGAAACGGCGACGTTGCGAAACGAAGTCGAAGTGGTTATCCTGGAACCAGTTTTTGGTTAGTCCAGTGTAGAAATTAAACACTTTGCCTTTTTTAATCTGATTTTCAAGCAACAGGCGGGTAATGAAGATCGCGCTGAAAAGTGATGTCAGAAGACCCAGAACAAGTGTTGTCGCAAAACCTAAAACAAGACCTGTACCGAAAGTATAAAGGATGATACCAGTCAAAAGTGTCGTTACATTGGAGTCGATGATGGCTGTAAGCGAGTGTTTGAAACCATCACGAATAGCTTGCGCGAACGGCTTGCCAGCAGCGAGCTCGGTTTTAATACCTTCGTAAATCAGTACGTTCGCATCCACGGCCATACCAATCGATAGCACGATACCTGCAATACCCGACAGCGTCAGAACAGCACCAAGCGACGCCATTACACCCAACAAGAAGAACAAGTTGATCAGCAAAGCCATGTCGGCAATCCAGCCGGCCTTGTTGTAGTAAGCGATCATAAACACAAGAACGATCAGCAAACCTACCACAGACGACCACAAACCGTCGTTAATAGCTTCTGCCCCAAGTGTGGAACCTACAACAGCTTCTTCCACGATATGTGTCGGAGCTGGCAGTTTACCGGCTTTCAACACGTTGGCCATATCTTTGGTCTCTTCCACTGTGAAGCTACCTGTAATGCTGGAGTTACCATTAGGAATCTCTCCCTGTACGGTCGGAGCGGTGTAAACCAGGTTATCGATGATGATCGCAACCGGGCGGCCTACGCTGCGGGCAGTCAGTGAGCGCCATTTGCGGGCACCTTCACCATTCATCTGCATAGTTACTTCCGGACGGCCGCGCTCATCGTAATCATGCGTAGCATTCACGATCACATCGCCTTCCATAGCAGCTTCACCATTGGTTTTCTTGATGAAATACAATGGGAGGATCATTTGATTGTTACCAGCCTCGGTTCCTTTGCGGTCCCACATAAAAACAAGGTCGGCCGGGAAAAGAGAACGTACTTCCGGGCGGCTCAGGATTTGGCTCGCACGCGCGGTATCTTTCAGGTAAACACCCAATCCCTGCGGCATTGGTACGAACAGGCTCGTCAATGCGGCGCTTTGTGCAGCTATCGCAGCTGAATCTGTTTTGGTAGTATCGCTTTTTTGTTCCAACTGAGCAGCAAGGCCGCCTTCAGATGACTTTTTAGTAGTATCGCCGGGAGTTGCAATTGCCGCGGCAGGTCTTGCTGCTGCTTTTTCAACCTCAGCTTGCTTGGTCAGGTATCTTCCAAGACCTTCCAGACCGGCAGTCAGTTCGTTGGTAAGGTATACTTCTGCAAATTCGAGTTTCGCAGCACCGGAAAGCAAACGACGTACACGCTCGGGGTTATCCACGCCCGGAAGCTCCACTAATATGCGGTTCTGACCAGGCAGACGCTGAATGTTTGGGTTTGTTACACCGAATTTATCGATACGGGCCTGAGTGATCTGGAATGCACGGTCGATTGAACCATCGATTTCCGTGTTCAGCATTTTGATGACGTCGGCATCAGATGAATTGCTGTTGATCTTTCCGCGGTTTGCGCTGGTGGCAAATACGGAAGCAAGGCTGGTGTTGGGAGCAGCCTCTTTATATGCGGCAACAAAGCGGTTGATAAAGGAGCTGTTGCTTGCTGATTTATCCTCGCCTGCTTTTTTCAATGCATTCTGGAACGAAACGCTGCGTGCATTACCACCAGCCATTCCTCTCAAAATGTCGGCAGGAGCAACTTCCAGTACCACGTGCATACCGCCCTGAAGGTCGAGACCGAGGTTCAACTCACGCTCTGTAACTTCCTGAAGCGTGTGGCCCAGGTACACATCCTCACGCCACAACGAATCGATGTAGCGTTGTTTTTTGGTCATATCTACCTCTCCTTTTGCATCAGTCGCATGGGCTACGGCCTTGCTTTTGATGTTTCTTGACACAAAAGTGAACGACAGGTAATAGACACTAATAAGGGCGATCACAATGGTCAACCCTATTATTCCATTCTTATTGGTCATTGTTTTAACTGAAAAAAATTAATTGAAAGTCTTGAATCGGAAACTGTTGAATGCCTGATGATCAGGCCTCAGAAGGCTCGCTATGTTTTCTGAAAACACTTTTAAAATGCCACGGAGAAGCATACCAGACCCTGAAAGCAACGTATTGCCAGCGCTTGGCCGGCTACATTACGGGGCGTTGGTGACTATGAACCTGCCAAAAATGCGGTGAAAATAGGAAAACAGGAAAAAAGACTCCCTGAATGCCGTGCGGACAACCAGCTCTTTGGCTTCGAAATGCCAGGTTGGCTGCGGTATGAAGTAGAAGTATTGTGAAAAATCAAAGGAAATGGCCGGGGTAATCACCGCGTCCATCGAAAGCGCCGCTATTTTCGCTTCATTCTGATCGCCGGAATCCGAAGTTTTTTGTTTCGAAAAATCCTTTGAGACCTTTTCCGTCTTGAATGGAGCAGCTGAATCGCTGTGATCGGACCAGGACCGCACGCCAGCGACCGTCAATAGCATGACGGCTAGCATTAAGCTGATGGCCTGGTTGATCACTCGTGCTGTCTTCACTTTCAGATTCGGGATTTCATTTAAACCGCAAATTTTGGTTTAAAAAATTACAATCGCAAACTATTTTTCAGTCGGTATGGTGTAAATATTTCAATATTATATTGGATTGCATGATTTTCGGGCCTGTGAAGCACATATTTCACAGGAGTTATTTAAGAAGATGATAATCAATTATGTGCTGGTCAGATGGCTTCCAAAGAGGCATATCCGAGCCGCGCGGCATAGCCGTCTTCAGTAGGAAGGCAGAGTGGTGCGCTGCCAGGAGCCAGTTCCAGCGACACCTCGTAATCGTATTCGACGGGGATAAACCAGCCAATCAGCCAGTTTACAGTGGTTTCGAAAACTTCATTGTGAATATATGTCTCCAATGCAGCCGGATCCGGCATTTCAATGGCAACTATAATGCGAGGCAGATAGGTATCCACTTCGCCGCCGAGCGCCGCATCCGCGCCGAGCGACATGTCATTCAAGCCTGCGGCCGATTCCAATCGGTACTTTATCCCAGGAACCTCTTTAATCGTTACTGGTAACCGCAATGCATTGGAAATGATCCCCGACGCGACATTGAGGTTCCCTCTGTTTTCGGAAACGAAGGGCAAGATCCCCAGAAGCTGGACGAATGTGGCAGGATCGAGTGAATCCGGTGCTTGCCAGAATGATTTAAGCTCATTCAGCATACCCGAGTCTGCCGCCAGTTCCCAGGCTGTTTGTTCAATGCGTGTGAGTGTGACGCGATTTAGAAAGAACTCTTGTTCCAACGGCAAGAAGAAAAGCCGCGACTTTTGTTCTTTCTCCCTCTGAAACCGTATTTCATCTACCTTTTTTTTCAGGGTATTGATGGAATTCGAAGACGGCAGGTGGAAAAGTTGTTCGGGAAGATAATCATAGATGCCGCTCCGGTTAGATTCGATCACCTCGCCCTTGAAATTGCCGAGTTCGACTTCACGGGTAGTCTCCACGTCGCGGTGGCTCCTTCTTTTAAAACCACCCAACGCCCGAAAGAGGATCTGATCGGCGGTACGACCGTCTTCCAGCAATGAACTGGCAATAAACTCCGCTTTGAGGTCCGGCCTGGGCTCCATTTGCTGTTTTTAATTTAAAGTAACAACTTGAATAGGATACATACCGGTCGAGAATTTCGTGATTTTCAGCTGTAAGAGCTCGCATTCACGCGCCCAGTCGGCATTATCCGTTGTACGCAGCGACGGCGTCAGTCCTATCTGGAGGCACCTCACAAACCCTTGTCCGGCCATTTTACCGGGAATGAAATGCGGCTTAACCTGTACTTGTCTGAGGCGATCGCCCAGCTCGGCGGTGCAGAATGCCTTAATATCTTCCAGCGTGACAAGCCGGTTCCGGGTTACGAGGTTTTTCCTGAGCTGGTTTACATATTCCATCTCATCGGGTTTGGCTTTGCCGCCTATCGAACGCGTCAGCAGGGAAATGTCGGTACCGCTTATTGCAGACGCGGAATAGGGTTGCAGGCGCGTGCCTGCTTGTAGTCCGTTGGCCTGCTCCGAAAGCGTGCTCCAATAAGAAATGAAAAGGACGTCCGGTGTTTTTTGTCCACGGATCACCAGAAACGGCTGCGCGGTTGTTTCACTGGCCTTTTTTACACCTAGTTTTTGCTCGATACGGGCCATATTCTGGGCAATTTCGCGGAGAATGGAAGCCAGAAAGTCTTCTCCAATCGCATTAAAGGCCGTTACTTCGTCGCGGAGCAATTCCATGAGCTGGTAAAGTACAGCCCGCGCATTGCGCTGATCAAACCGACCTATTCCCTGCTGGCGGAGCGTGTAAATCCGCTGGGCGTTGTCGTCTTCGGTGTAAAGGTTTTTTTCGGAAGGCGTATAAATCTGGTTTTTCTGATTAATGACAGTATGAACGCCCAAAAAAGCATCACCGGAAGACAACGCCACGCCATTCAGCCCGGGTTGCAGCCGGTAAGTGATCTTGTTAAGCTGTTTGTTGTGGACAGGGAATGCATTTAAAGCCACGGTCATATTCTCGAAACCTGCGGCGGGAAATGTAGCAGGCCATTTAACCTGCATCCATACCAGTGGTTTTTTGAACATCTGCAAAGTTCTTAGATCGAACATTTTTTCAAATTCGGCCGGGTAAGGTTCCGTTTTCTGTTTTCCCTTTTCCCAGGAATCAGAGCTTGTAATGCGTATGAAACTGTTGTTGTAAATCAATATAGAATCGTCGCAATCACCGTCTTGCAGGCCCGGCTGGCAGGGGATATCCTTCCCGCCCGAGGCCCACGACGTGGCCGGAAGGTACTCCCGAAACTGATAAACCTGCGGGTCGTTGATCCAGTCGAAATAGAAGCGGAAGCCGTTCCAGGAAGTAATGCCGGGATCGGCTTCAATGCCTATCCAAAGGGATTGTTCGCCGCCAGATCGTGGCATACTGTTCGTAAGCAGCGTTTTTACCCCCTTTTCAATGCCGTAGAGTGCTAATGGCGTCGCAAAATGCGTTATAGCGGCATTTACAAGCGGATAGCGGTCGACTGGTGAAAAATAAAGCTCGGCTGTTTCACCTTTTCTGGGGTTAAGCCGCTTTCCAACCAGCTGGTTATCGGGATCGATCCAGCCTGTTGGTTCTAATGGCTTCGCCTGTACGATGGCACTCGCAGGCTGTGGTCCATGATGTGTTTCGGGCGACAATATCTCAGCCAGGCGGTTCATCAGCCGCAGTTCGGTTTGCTGGATTTCCTGGCCTACTTTTTCAAACTCCACCGAGCAAGCCTCTACCAGCAACCGCACCAGCGGATCAAAGTAATCGGACTGGGATTCATCAAAACCCCACAGCTCCGAACAGCGTTTCATGAGCCGCCGCGATATATTTTCTTTGGTATAACTCATCGTTTCAAACATATCAGTCTATGGATAGCGGTGAGATAAAAATGCGTTCGAAAAAGATAAATGGCTCGTTGGTGCGTCTGATAGTCGCTTTCACTTCTATTCCAACCCTTTTCCGGACATAAT
This sequence comes from Dyadobacter sp. MSC1_007, assembly GCF_023667495.1. Classification (GTDB taxonomy): domain Bacteria; phylum Bacteroidota; class Bacteroidia; order Cytophagales; family Spirosomataceae; genus Dyadobacter. The sequence continues at coordinate 302,548 of NZ_JAMOZL010000004.1, read as the reverse complement.
TATTGGTCTTGGTCAGCACCTCGAACTCCTCCATTTCCACCCTGATCCTGGTGTTGGTCAGCCGCGGCTCGTAAAGTCCGACCGCCTCTTCCAGGGACTCGCGGATAAGGTCTTTCCATTTGATTTGAGACAAAACTGAAAAATCATGCTCCCACAAAGCACAGCCATAATTGCCGTTAAACCGGTTTTCATCGAAATGGGTAACCATCAGCAAATACAAATGCTGGTGGATAGCTTCCCTGTCGGAACACTTCGCATGGGGCTGTCCGGTTACGATCCGGTCGAGTGATAATGGCAATGCGTAGTTTTGATCTTCCATCCGGCGTTTAATAAATTGTGGTTGTATTAACCAAAGTCTGGTTTATTTTTGTCTGATCACAAACCGTTCGAGCACCCCAATGAATATCCCTTTTTTTAAAACTGCCATTCAACGTCTTCAGGTATTATATGCGGTTGTGGTGATAGCGTTGCTGGCATTGATAGGGGCATTGGGTTTCTGGATCGTGGATTACCGTGATGCTTATCCGATGGCCATGGTCAGTTTTTTGGTGCTGGGCATTCTTCATGTATATCTGCTTTCCCAATGGTTTGATTCACTTTTCGATAACCGGTCAGCCCGCGCGATCGGTTTTACATTATTGGTTACGCTTTTTTCGGCGCTGGTTATCATATTGCTCTATCATAAGCTGGCACAGGACCTTACCAAAGGCGTGGGCATGGCTACGGCACTGGTTGGTTTTCTTTTTCCGGTATTTGTAGCCAGGGTTTATCAAAATTATCTTGAGATACCCCTCAAAGAATACAAGAAATGGTATTACCCCATTGGTCAGCCCTTACCGGACATGGACCTGCTCGACCTTTCCCGTGTGCTGGTAATTCAATTTGAGTTTACCAAGAAGGCACAAGAGCCTGCATTTACCAATTTTCGCGCCAAAGCGCCGAATGCGATGCTGTTTGGTGAGTTATTCTTCATTTTCCTGAACGATTACAACGACCGTAATCCCGGCAGTCCGATCGAATACCTTTTACCGGATGGTGCGCCTTACGGCTGGTTGTTCTACAAAAAAGCACCCTGGTACAAGCGCCGCGTTTATATGGATCCGGACTTGACTTTTCAGGCCAACGGAATCGTGGATAATGAAACGATCGTGGCAATCAGGGGATAAAATGAAGAGGCGGGATCGCCCCGCCTCCTGGCTCTACCAACGGTTGGCGTGAGGCGTACCGAACAATTTCATTTCCCTGGCTGAAAGCGTGAGGCTGGTCGTCATCGGCATGGAGCCGGTTTCGATGAAGCTTTCGCTGTACTGGACGCAGTAAACATCTGTTAATTCCAGCTCCTTTTGCGTTTGCTCTTCGTCCACATTCTTGAAGGTGATCTTTGCGGAAGATTTCTTGCCATCCGGGTCTACCATCCATTCCCAAAGCCCCTGGCTGTCGCTGGCACTGGATGAATCGACCTGAATAAAAACGGTCCCCCCGTATACTTTTGAAGATACACGGCCTTTATCGTCTATGGATTGTGACAAAGCGTAGCTGCATGATATAACGGCAATCCCGTCTCCTGACGGTCCGCCGTCCCAGGTAAAATAAGCGTCAAAACTTGAAGCTGGCATAGTTGTAAGTGTTTAAAAGTGAAAGAATTGATTATGGATATATTTAGTTAAGCATTACGAGCGATCCTTGTACGGAGGTTGTTCCGTTGCTTTTCAGTTCGGCCATAGCGTCCGCTTCGAGCGTCAGCTGGGCACCCTTTACCTTGGCGCTGGCCGTTCCTTCCGCTTTCAGTTCTGCATTTGCCTTGATCTCGGTATTGACGCCGCTTTCCATCTTGATATTCTGGTCGGCCTTGATGGAAATTTCACTGGCTTGTAAATCGAATTTTCCGCCTGCATTCACGGTAATGTCCTGTGTTGTCTCGACGGTCATTTCCTTGGCTTTTATTTCAATAAGGCCGTTTTCTACGTGCATTCGTATCTGACCGTCGTCTTTGAAGCAGAATTCGAGAAATGTGTCCGTCTTGTTCCGGTTACTGATCTGGATTTTGGCATCACCTTCCTTATCGATCAGGATAAACATATTACCCGAGCGTGTGGCGATCACCTTGATATCATTGTCATCGGAGGTGTATTTAATATCTTCTTCGGGTTTCGGATAAAGGCTCGTCATGACGAAAGGGTTTTCGGCAAGATTTCCTTCATACCCAATCATGACCATCGCCCCTATTTCGGGCACGAAATTGACCCCACGTCCCGAGGAATTGTGCATTGTGCCCACACGCATCCAAATCGACTCCTGATCCTGCTGCCGGGCCTGGCTCCAAAAGAATTTCACCCTTACCCGGCCTAGATTTTCACTGTCATCATTCGCAATTACCTCGGCCTGTTCCGTCTCACCCAGCGGATTACGCACATATGGGTTGTTAGGGGGATGCTGCGCCGATTCGGGTACGGCACTAAATGAATTCTGATAACTGCCGGCGGTATTAATCTCGTGGCGGATATGGACGACCCGGTATTTCCCAAAATTCTCTTCATACTGCTCGCCACGTTCGTTCAACCGCTGGCCCTTTACCACCAGTACGGTTCCCACGCTCATAGTAGGCGTTTCACCAGCGCCACGGAAATCGACCATCGACGTAACCCGCGCTGAACGCTCCATTTTGGTGAGCTCGTCTACCTCGCCCTGGCCGCCCACAATTTCCGGTGATGGCAACAGGGACGGTTGCGCAAACAGCGTATCCGATTGTTCCAATGCAAATTCACTCAGCGAAGTCAGCCCGTCCACATTCTGCTGGCTGGATTGCCCGGTGAATGCGTCCGGAATGGTATAGTTGTAGCCTTCCATGCTAAAAGCCGCTGGTTGGAGTTTCAGTGCTACATCGAAGTTTTGTAATCCATCCACCAGAAAATCAACTTCTTGCGAGCTGTTCCCATTGCCTAACACGAGCTCGCGGCCATTGTAATAGAACCATTCGCAGCAGCGGTCGGCAACCCGGCAGAGAAATTTGTAGTTGCTCTCATTATATTGGGTAAACGGGACGGCCCTACCGCCATTTTCCGGGCTCAGCTGCTTTCTGAGTAGATTTTGCGGGTAGGGTTGCAGCACAGTATTAAAAATATCCTGCACAGTTCCCCGAAGGAACGAGCGCCGCTGGACCGAATCTTCCAACACGATCGTAGGACTGTAACCTTTCAGGACAAACGCGCTGCTCATATCGCTCAGGCTCCTGAGACGGATCTCGGTAACAATGCCCTGGAAAGTAAAATCAAAAGACTCCTGGCCCAGTCTGGGACTGAAAGAAAAAGTGATCTTTTTGCCCATTACCGCCCGGTGCGAACGGTTGAAAAAATGCTCGCCCTCATCTTCCAGTTGATCAAAAGGTACCAGTAGCTCAAACCAGTGATGAGCAAAGAGGTCTTGCTCGATCACCAATCCCAGGTGCCGCGAAATTTGTGTCCCGCCTTCGATTTCGATGGAAGTGTTAACCTGCCGTGCCATTTTAGCTATTTATTTCAACCTGACCGATTTTGATCTTTTTGGGTAAAAGCACCAGTTCATATACCAGCGAAAGGCTGCTGTCGCGGAGGAAATAGTCCTTGCCGCGGTGCTGTGGAAGGTACGCTTTGGCATCCGGCACATGGGCAAGCCTGGGGCTTCTCATGGTAGAATGCCTTCCCAAAAACGATTCCCTGAACCCGACGCAATAGGCATCTTCAAACTCCATTTTCCTCAGCACCTGCGAATCATTGTCGTATTTGAACTCGATCTGCCCGCTTAGCTGCCTGTCATTCTTAAATGCCCAATCGTAGAGCAATGCGAAATCGTCGTTTTGCGTAGGGCTGATCGTCATGCGGATCAGCCTTGCCTTTGGAGCGTCGGTAGGGCTTCCGCGCTCGTCTGCATTGCGGTTACACCCGTACGAAAGTTTCTTGACAAGGAACTCCTTGCCATCCAGCGTAAAATGCGCTTCCACACCGATCGTAGCGTCCTGATCTGCCATTTGTTCCTAAAAATTTTCCAGTTTGGCTTCGTCAATTTCGACGCTCGATGCGGTTACCGTCACGCAGGTAATGAAGTTCTGCAGTCTCTGGGCCAGCGCTTTGTCGATATCATCCAGGCCGTCGTCAAACATTTCCACGAACTCGGTGCAAAAGGCATCCTTGAAATTCAAGGTTTTGAAAGAGCCATGTTCCCCGAATTGCTCTACTACGAGGTCGTATTTTTGCGAAGGCTTATTGGCCCAGCCGATCAGAAAGTCACTCATCACCATTTCCAGCTCCATATACAAATGCGCCCACTGAATAGGCGAGGTAATGGACATTGCGTCATCCACCGTCTGATGAAGCTCAAACTGCATGAACATGACGCTATATTCATGTTCCCCGTCGATTTTTACTGTGGTACTGAAGGCCATTTTTCTTCAATAATGGAAAGGAGTATGGAGAAAGGAGGATGGAGAAGGGAAGGAAAAGTATTTTTATCTCAGTTACGAGATCCCGTCGTCCCCTTCCTCCTTTTTTCCCTATTTCCCCTATATTGCTACTGCTGCGCGTATTCTGCTGCCCATGCTGCTGCGTCGAGGTCGTCGCCTTTTTGGCCGGTTAGGGCTATCATGAAGTTTTTCGCCGGGAAATAGGGGACCATGTGAATGTCGAGGTAAACCTTGTCCTTGTGTTCCTTATCCTGCTCGAAACGCATGACGCTGAACTTTTCGATCAGTTTTCCCGGGCCGGTTACACTGTCCAGGAATTTGATGATCTGCTTTTTCAGGTCATTTTTAGTGTTATAATCAAAATTTTCGAAAGCCCTGCGATTCAGAAAATCAATCAGCACTTTGGTGATATAGTCGAAAACGCGGACTACTGAATAGGTCTGTAAACCCACATTATCGCCATTGAACAGTGTTTTGGCCGAAAACGCCATCACTTTGCTGTATTCATTGACCATTGGAATCAGCCCCATTTTTTCAAGATCTGCTATTTCGGATTTTTTCAATGGGAACCGCACGCCGTCCACCTCGCTGAGCGTTCCGTGCTTCTTACCCGCCGCTACCTGCGACATCAGGGTTTTGTATACATTACCCGCCAATGCGGTAGAAGGCGGGATGTACAGGTCTTCTTCTTCGCCGAGATCGTCGTGTTTCGCGCGACCTACCAGCCAGTTGCACGTCATCATCACATTGGACAAATGTGCCGCGCCACCGGTGAGATTAGCGGATTCGAAGAGCTCCATTACATCCTCAGGCGCATCCAGGTGCATGAAATCGGTGACGAGCATGACTTTGTTTTTGTAAGCCATTTTCGCCCACTTATCGACTACCTTGCCCGAGCCCAGATAACCGGGGACATTGAGAATGGAGTAGTTTTCACGCAGATCGAGGCGATCAAATTTGGCGGCAAGCTCTTCGCCGACGGCGTCGATGAATGTCGTAACGTCGAGGTCCTGCAATTGGTCAGGTGCTGCATTCAGGAATGTGACGTTCTTGACTTTATCCTGTTCCGTATTTTTAAAGAACATGGCGACAGAACGGTAGGATTGTTCCAGCGGCCGTATCTGTTCTATCGCTTTCCCAAGATTTTCCTTTAACAACTCAAATGCAGAATCAGCCTGTTTCTGACCAATTTCGATCATTTCAGGTACGGATTCAGCGCTGCTCAGCAACTCCGACCAGAGTTCAAGCCGTTTTTTAAGCTGCTGACGCTCTTTCTTTTTATCTGCTTCGCTGAGGAATATTTTCTTGCGTGCCTTTTTTTCAGGATTAATATTGGCCGCGCCCTCTATGATCGTTTCGACCAGGTCGTAGCTTCCATATTTGGCAAGAAGCGGCAAGCCGGTTTCCAGCGGCAGCGCAACGCGTTCTTTCAGCGCCTCCCTCGCCGGGGCGGCTTCGTCGGATGTTTTTATATCGTTTGGCATGAGTGAAATTTTGAATGAGTTAATGAATTTTGAATGACCGAATGACCGAATGACCGAATGAGTGAATGACCGAATGGCCGAATGATTGAATGACTGAATGGGGAGGAGAAAGGAGGAAAGGGAGGAAGGAAACTCGTAACTGACGCAAAAGTACTTTTCCCTTATTCCTTTCTCCATCCTCCCTTTCCATTCACTCATTCAAAATTAATTCATCCCGCTTCTTCCAGTTCGTTGATCAGGGTTTGGAAGACGCCTAGTAGTGCAGCTTTAGCTTCGGGTTTTTCTAATGCGGCTTTCAGGATTTTATTGACTTTTAAATGCCTTACTACCTGCTGATACGCTTCGTTCCTTGCGTCGAGGTCCTGTAAGAATGCGCTTTGGGCGATAATGCCTTTCTTTCCAAAATCACCCAGATTCTTGAACCGCAGGTTTTCATTGATCAAACTGCCGTCCTGAGTGATGAACTCCACTTCTGATTCGGGCTGGTAATGCGCGAAAACCTCTTCGGTGGTTTTAAGGTCGTAAACGATTTCTGGTCTGGGTGAAGGATCTCCGGTCAGTTGCGTGGCAAAAAGGGTCCGGTTTTGTGGAATATCTGCAATCCCTTCACTGGATTGGTCGATTTTGCGTTCATTTCCGCCTATTCCGTAGTTGAACATAGTTGTATAGGATTAGAGTAAATACTGTTGTTACTATCCGATCAATACCGTGGGGCAACCCACCACGATACTTCCTCCGTGTGCGGTGCTGTCGCCCATGCGGGCTGCTGGTTTTCCACCGATCAATACCGTTGCCGAACCCATTGCTATCACGTCGGGCGGGCCTGTACACACACACATATCCCCGACACAGGCGGCCGGTTGCCCGCCTATGAGCACAGTGGGAATGCCTGGGGGCAGCACGGGCCCGCCTACATGTGGTACAGGCGGCGTGCCTGGCGTAACCATCGGGCATACATGCATATCTCCGATTCTAGCCGCTGGTTGGGACATGGTTTTTTGTGGTTATAGGCTTTAAGCTGTATGTCTTAGGCATTTTTTACTCATGAACTTTTAAACTCTAAAACTCTAAACTCCCTTCACTGCTTCGCTCTCTTGAAATCGAAAATTGAGGTGAGCGATACACCCAGGCCTACTGCCATGGCTCCTACCGAGACGTAAATGCCCGGTTTGGCGTAGCTGGTCAGCCCTTCCGGATTGTCGATCCGCTTTTTATAATCCTTGTAATCCTTGTTGAGCATACTGTAAGTAACCGCCCCGAATGCCAGTGCGGCCACACCTACACCCAATTTGATCGCACCCCATTTGCGGGCGTTCTGTATTTCGGCCTGGTTGGGTTTGTTCAGTTCCTGAAAAACGCGTTCGCCTTCTTTCGCATCTTCTGGTTTTGCAACCGGCTTACGGTCAGAAGCCTGACTTACGACAGGTTCCTTTTTGCGTGAAAGTGAATCATAAGTCGCCGATGGTTTGGGAGATACGGGGACCGCTCTCGCCGCATCCGAGGAATTGAATGCAAGGCGTGTCAGATACACGATCCAGTCGTTTCCCGACTTGTCGGCACGTAGCTCAGCGACGCGGGCAATGGGCTGGTAGGGCGTATTGTCCTTATTACTTTTGCCTTTAAAATGTTGGGTATAAAAGACCTTCACAAACGGATATTTATCAACCTTGACATCCGAAACCACCAGATTGGTAAATTCAATGGTATTGGTTTCTGTTTTGGTATAGAACAGGTCGAAGTTGCTGAGGTACTTTTCGATAGGTGTGTCCAGGCCGGGGGCGCTTGCCTTGTGTTTCGGGTCCACATCGTCTTCTACGATCACACCGTCATTGACAAATATCTGATCGTTGCTGGGCATGTAGCTGTTCATCATCAGATAGCGGCGCTCATAGTTGCTCAGGTCTTCGTTGGCGATCGCATTCAGGAGGTCGTTAAGGCCTTTCACTCTCTCGCGGGCAAGCACGCGGATCTCGTCGGCGTCCTTGCGGGTGAGGGTTTGTGCGTCGGATTGACTGGCGAGGAGAATTCCGGTGATGGTTGCCAGCATGATGCGCCACGCTGGGCTGGTAAAGTTTTTCATTGCCTTTATCATGGTTTCAATTGCTGTTTTTTTATTCTATATCAATAATCTGGACTTCCACCCGGCGGTTCATGCGCCGGTTTTCCTCGGTGTCGTTCGGTCTCACAGGGAATTTACTTCCAAGGCCCATGGCCGCAATCGCGCTCTCCGGTACTCCCTTGCCAACCAGGTAGCGCGAGATCACCCGGACCCGGTATTCGGATAATGTTAGATTCAGATTTGGGTTACCCACATTGTCGGTGTGGCCAGTGATGCGCAGGCTCTTATTTTTATTTGCGATAATGTAAACCGCCACAGAATCCAGGTATCTTCTCGATTGTGAGGGTAGTTTGTAGTCGCTCCTCGGGAAATACAATGTCTTATTGGAAGCAGTAAGCACATTTTTTACAGGTGTTTCTGCCGCCCTGGCTACCGGCGCTTCCCTGGTCGGGATTTTGAAAGATCTAAGCGTAAGCCCCTCCCGGAGCGAAGCCATTGCTGTGATCAGTTCGGGCTGGTCGGGGCCGGGTGTGATTCCAAATTTATAGGCCTTTCCAGGCGATAATTCGGCATAGTAATGTCCCTCGTTAACCCTGATCAGCGATGGTATTGCCCGGCTTTCTTCCCACAATTGGCATTGAATACCGGCGCCTGCATTGAGGATATTCACTGAAAGTACGGTATGCTGTTTGTTGAGTTTGATAATGTAAGTCCTCGGTTCCTGGTCGGTTTTATCGAGGATCAGATTGCCATTGTAGGCCTGGTAACCCACAGATTTTACCTCCATGGCTACGATATCCTTTTCGGTGAACACTATTTCGACGGATGGGCGAGAGGTTGTGAGTTCAAAACAGTCTTTTTTCTGCTTTTGAGTATAGTAAAGACATATTTCGGCTCCCAGCGACTGGTTAGATAATGCGTCTTTCACTTCGATGCGCCGGATAATTGACGTTATCGCTTTGGTAGTATCCTTTAATTCGAAATGGGTTTGCTCGGATTGCGCATAAGGTTCGTCGCTGGTCTGCTTTCTCATAGGCATCATCGACAGCATCACGAAGAATGTGCCTTCGGTTTTTCCGTCGAGATTGACAGGCAGATGCAAAGTCTGGTATTGGGCTGACTCCACCACGAGTTCGATCATCTGGCAAGGCAGCTCGACCTTGAAAACGCCCGTCGAATCTGATTTACCGAGGCGCATTTTGCCCTGGTCTGTCTTGGCGGACACGGTTGCTGAAAGAGGGGTTGCACCGGCGATGTCGGTAACCCGTCCGGCCAGGAACCCGCATTGCGCGTAGAGCGATGTCATTGTCACCTGACAAACTAAAAGGGCTGGTAAAAAGCTACGGTAGTTCATTGTCCCTCATTGGTTTCAACCCCTATGTTTCCCAGTAATACCTCCCAGTTAACCGTATCTTTTCCATCGATGGTTTTTTGATACGATTCCAGTTTTACACGGATATTTTTCTTGGTAATATCCCCGTAAGCCACTTTCCCATTGGCCGCAAATCCTTCGAATACCTGCTGGCCCGCTATAATTCCATAATAGTTTCCGTCCGCCTCCTGCTTCAACTCGCTCACATATTTGACCTCGTTCCAGGTAATGTTGATCTTGGCATAAGGCAGCAATTTCAACCTGTTCAAATACTCTTTCACCGGGTATTTCCTAACTCCCTTTGCCGAGCTGACGGCTACGGTCGCCTGAGGTTCAAAAAGACTCAGTGCTTGTTGTACCGCCTTGTTCTTCTCTTCGGATTTCATGGTTTTGTCGCCTATGATGCGCAGGTAGGAGGTGAATTCGTCTACCCGACGGATGCCTTTGGCACTATATTCTTTGTATTCCGTGTCTGTCAGGAATGGTTTTGTCTGTTCTTTCACGACCGGCGGCTGATCTTTCTTTACCGCAGGTTGTACCTCAGACTTATCCTGTTCTTTCTTGACTATTTCCCTTTCTTTTTTTTCTATTTCCTTGTGAGCCAATGCCAAAAGCGGGGCCACATCAACTACATCACGCAAGATCTCATGGCGGCCGTCGCGGTAAATCACGGTCGCGACTTCTTCTTTATTAATCGAAGCGGCATTGCCTTCGGCGCTCAGATAGTTGATGACCTCATCGCTTTCATAGGAGATATTACCGGTTAGCACAGTCAATGGGACGCTTTTGATGATAATGTCCTGACTGACATTCCGTGGTGGCGATTTATAGAAAGCCTCGATCTGCGATTGTGCTTTGTTGGCGCTTTCATTCAGTTCTGAGATCACCATAAACTGCCCGCTGGAAGCAAAGACGACCAGAAAACGCTTTCTGTGATAGATTCTGGGAATGCCGTCGGACGCGATCCATTCGAGTTTGCTATCCATTGCCCGGCTCAGTTTTGCCTGCACCGGATTCCCGTTATCGAGCCATATCCGGTCTTGCGCGAAGCCTGGCAATGCAAATAGGACAAGCAGAAAAGTAAACAGATTCTTCATAGGTCTGGTATTAATTTTCATACGCGATCAGGCTCATTACCATATCATTACCTGTGATGGATTCTATCCGCCACTTTCCAAATCGCCCTTCCTTTGTTTTGAATGCTATAACCGAATTGGTCGTCGTTGACGTCAGCAGGTACGAGACATTAGCGTTGCTGTAATCCGGAATTTTGACGAGGTCGAGGTACGTTAATTTGTCATAGGTCGTTGCACCAAGATTTTTGAGGGCCACTCCACCTATCGCTGTTATGCTTATGCTCGTGCCCCGGCCGGTAATGGAGAACCAGTCTATAGTCACATCAGCTTGTGGATCGCCGACTGCGGCCACGCGGCCTGCATCGAAGTCATACCATACCGCCCCACTCCTGGTGATTTTGACAGAAGTCCTGGTGGCTGCAATGGCGGGCAACACGGTAGTTTTTACATTCAAAACTTCACTATAACCGATTCCGCCGCCTTCATTCCGCGCATATAATGCGATGTAATATTGAGTATCGGCTGTAAGCCCGGTCAGTTTTTGATTTTGGACGGCAATGGGCAGGCTACTGGGTTTATCACCGAGTTTTCTGATTGAATTTTTCTCAATATCGAGATTAGGCGTTGTTCCATAGACAATCCCGTATTCTTGTATTTCGCCGCTTTTTTTCTCCTGCCGATCGTTGTCGGCATCGGGGTTGCTGATGGTTCCGCTAACCGTGATTTCGTTGCGCTTGACATCCACCAGTTCCAGCTTAGAGAATGCGGGCGGAAGGGGATCAACCGGGGAAAAGAGGTTACATCCCTGCAAAACAGCGATTAAGACCAACAAAATGTATTTTAACACAAAGTTCTTCATATTATTCAGGGTTTTCCCCTAGTTGTTTTCCTTACGGATGTGTATATACGATCAGGGTTTGTCGTAGGTTAGGATTGTCACCTGCATATCACCACCGGTTGCGGCCCCTACCGGACGTTCCTGTCCGTGCGCGTCGATAATCATCTTGCCATACCTGCCCTGGTTGGTCACATAAGCGAGTACTGTCCCGTTGGAAAGCTGGTTTGCTTTCGAATCGCTATAACTTCCATTGATGAACGCCGTAGTCAGGTTAGCACTCGTGAGATCGGAATATTTTACCTCGTCGAACTTCAATTTGCCAAGCACTGCGAACTTCGCGCCGTTCTTTGGATAAATACCGGGTTTATCATTATATGGATACCACCACATATCATCGGCACCGTTTTGTGAAACGAGTTGGCCGAGATCGAGGTCGTACGGATTGGAATAGGATATTGTAAATGATTTCTTTGGCGTAAAAACAGTCGGTTCCGCGAGATTGAATGTGATCGTTTCATCGCCGTAAATGATACCTCCAAGCGTTATAGCGTAGGCGCGGGCGAAATAGGTAGTACCCAAAGAAAGCCCGGTCGCGCTTACTGTGAAGTTGCCTTTAGCCGCTTTACCCTGGGCTTCCGCCTTGCTATCCTTTGTGGTTGGCGGATTGACCGTCGACGAATAGCATACACCAAATGATGATATTTGTGCATTTCCGAGTGATGCAATAGTGACAGTGAGGTTTGCCGATACTTTCGATGTGGCAACAACTTTCCCTGAAAGAACCAGCTCTGCAAAAACGTAATCATCCGTCTTGAACATCGCTACCGGGCCATAACCAACTCCACCTCCTTCATTTTTGGCATAAGTACGTACGTAATAGGTAGTCAGGACGGTGAGTCCGGTGATATCCCTTTCAAATTCAAATGGCGTAACAGGATTATTGTCGCCTGCCTTGATTACTGTTCCGGCCTCAATCTTAGGCTGGTCCTGTGTAGCGTACACAAAGCCATATTCGACGATCTTACCGCTTTTTTTCTCCTGGCGGCTATTTTTTGGGTCCAGATTATCGATTTTTCCTCTTACTACCGCGCCGGACGTCCACACCTGCATTACACTTACCTCGGAAACTGCCGGCGTCAGCGGATCCACCGGAGCGAACATATTGCACGCATCGATGAAAATCGTCAAACCCGCTATGAGAAGAAAATTAATTAACCTTTGCATTGTTATGAATGGCTATGGTCAGTAATAGAATCTATTCATTACTAAATCACGTTACGTGGTGTCGGGGATGCAACAGCATACGCCAATGGTCTGTAAACAGTAATTGCCTGATGTAAGGAAGCCAGCAAGTCGCTGGATGGAATTTCCACATCCTTATCACCCCACGGATTATTAAAATAGGCGTGTGTTCCCTCAATTCCCGTGATGACAACAGCGTGCGCACCAGTGGCAAGCTGGCTTGTAGCTGTAACCTTCCCTCCCCGTGTAGCTCCGTAATTAAAATTCAGACATTGATGAGTGAAAACCAGAGGACCATGATTGCTTAATAGGACGTTCAGATGGCGCTCCGTCATCGTATAAGGCGGATTATCATAAATATGAAACCCCGCATCTTGTATTCCTTCGTAAAAACTGTTCAGGTTAGCTGATCCGGGTATACAGGAATTTAGCGGACTGGCCCCTCCGGTCAACATTGTCGTATCGAAATCTCCGCCAGCAGTTTGCTGCCAGTATTTCTGAACCATCGCAGCACATACCACCCAACAGATCGGGCTTACACTTTGATTCAAGATGGGAACATTGTATCTCATGGCATAATCGTTTTTAATGCAATAACTTTCATTACAACAAAGTGAACTTTTGACATACTAAACCTGCCTCAGACGTTCATCAGGCCCGGATAGGATCACTGGCTATTTCATCAGGTGGTTCGCCTGGCCTGTGGCCGGTAGTACCACATTTGTCCCGAGACAGTCACGCTGCCGCCGGAAAGTGCGCCTGTTTGCAGATAGATCCGGTTTCGCTGCACATTCCTGCTTCCACCTACATTACATTCGAACACATCCACGACGCCGCTGCTCACAACTGCAGCCACTATGGCAGTGTGATGCGGCCGGGATTGCTGGTTCCAGGCGCCGTCCGATCCGTTGAACCGGTAGGTATAGTTCCTGAACTGAATAATGTCGCCGACTTCCAGGTTGGCCATTCCTATGGCTTCACCCCATACATAATTGTCGTCCGGGCCAATGTTGCCCATGATTTCGGTGGACGTCCTGGCTCCTGCGCTCGTGAGCGCCCGCTCGCCTAGCGTCCAGCATTCTCCGTTGCCTACCTGGCTGGCCAGATTGGTTTCGGCAAATTGAGCTACTGCATTTCCTAATACACTCATTTTGAATTCGAAAGGTGTGGATGATAGTCAGTTCAATTTTGTTCAAGCATATCTTCAGCCTGGTGGACTTTCCAAAGGATCTCGCCGTTTTCATCGGTACTCAAATCGATCACAGCGCCTTTTGAAGCCTCTCCGGAAATGATCATCCTGCTGACGGGCCTGCGGAGCAAATTCCGGATGACACCTTTCAATGGCCTGACGCCGTACCTCGGCGTAAAGCCCTGCATGGCTATGTTTTTTCGTGCCTCGTCGGTGAGGTTTAATGTGATACCCTGCTTCTCCATCAGATCGGTAAGTCCGCGCAGGTGGATATCGAATATTTTGACCACATTATCTTCTGATATAGGGGCAAACGGGACGATCTCAGTTAACCTGGCGAGGAATTCGGGGCGGAAATACTTGGCCATAATTTCCATTAAATCGGACGACTTCGGAACGCTGCCTTTGCTAAACTCCTGGACAATATGTTCCTGGCCGATATTGGAGGTGAAAAGAATCACGGCATTCGAAAAGTCGCCTTCCTTACCGAGCCGGTCATGCAGTTTCCCTTCATCAAGTATTTGTAAAAAGAGGTCAAAAACAGAGGGGTGCGCTTTTTCTATTTCGTCAAAAAGAACCACGGAATACGGTTTTTGGCGGATTTTGTTTACCAATAAGCCTCCTTCCTCATATCCTACGTATCCCGGAGGAGCGCCGTACAGCAACGCAGCTGAATGCTCTTCCTTGAATTCAGACATATCGAACCGGATCAGGAACGATTCATCATTGAAGAGAAAGTCGGCCAATGCTTTTGCAATCTCTGTTTTGCCTGTTCCGGTTGGTCCCAGCAAGAAAAATGAACCAGTTGGCTGCCCGGCTTTGATCAGCCCGGACCGTGCTTCTAAAATGGCTTCACTCAGCGCTTTCACAGCATGGTCCTGCCCGACAACCCTTTTCTTAAGAACTTCATCAATACCCAGTAGCTTGTCGCGCTCCGAGCTTTGTAATTTCCCAAGCGGAATGCCGGTTTTATGGGAAATAATAGCGGCCACCTCATTTTTCCCTACGCTATCCGACCGTTGCATTGACAGTTGCTGCAATGAAGCGATTTTGCTACTCAACTGACTGTGGATACCTTCTGCCGTTTCCAGATCAGGATTTTCATCGGAGTTGAGCTTGTCAGTCAATAGCGGGCTAAGGCGATTGGGAAGTTGTCGGGCGAACCATCTGAGTTCGTGAATCCGCTCGGCTTCATCCACGGCCATCAATGCATCCAGGTCCATTTGCAAGGTCGCCAGCTCGTTTTCGGAAACCTCGTCCATCAGCCGCATTGCCGCCATTGTACGATCGAGCAGGTCGAGGGCGACGTCTGGTAAGCGGCGTTCCTTCACATAGCGTTTGGCGAGTTTAACGGCCTCGGCCGCTGTGCCTGCGGTTACTTTTAGTCCGTGATGGGCTTCATAAACGGGCAGAATATGCTCGATCATCCGGGTTGCTGTGGCCTCGTCGGGTTCTTCCACATGAAGGATTTCGAACCGTCGGGAAAATGCTTCGTCCTTTTCGATGTATTTGCGGTATTCTTCGGGAGTGGTTGCGCCGATCAATGTCAGTTCGCCGCGTGCCAGTTCCGGTTTAAGCAATTGTGCTACACCGGCGCCAACGGAGCCTTTCGGGTCCAGCAGCATATGTATTTCGTCGATGAATAAGATGGCCTTATCAAATCCTTTGATCTCATTGAGAATACCTTTGAGACGCTCCTCAATTTCGCCTTTATAAGAAGCACCTGCAACCAATGCACCAGTGTCTAGTTCCAGCAAACGGGCGTTTTGGAGTAGTTGGGGCACTTTTTTCTCCGATATCAGCTTGGAAAAACCTTCCACTAATGCGGACTTCCCAACACCCGGTTCACCTATTAATATCACATTCGGTTTGCTTCGCCTGCCCAGGATTTCCGCCATCTGACGGATTTCCCGGTCACGGCCAATGACAGAATCCGTTTTTCCCTCCGCCGCACGCTGGGTCTTGTCGGAAGTATATTTTTCAAGAAAGCCGGTGCCGGTGGCGGGTTGTCGGGATGCGGGTTTCCCATTTAAGGATGTCTCTTCTTTTGGTGCCGGAGTCTCGGATCCGTGCATCGCTAAAACCTCTTTTTGGCTTATTGGGAGCGATTTTAGCTGATCGGCGGAAAATCCAATGCCTGGTTTCAAAATGGCGGCCAACACGCTTAGCGGATCTACATCCATATTGAACTGCATAGCAATCAATTCAGCGAGTTCCAACACCGCTGTTGCCCGGCTATCCGGTGATGGGAATTCAGGTACTTTAATGGATTTCGGGGTCTCTTCGAGCCGTACTTCTGCCCAGTCGCGCAGGTAAGGAAGGTCTTTTCCTGCCATAACCAGCTCCGAAGCCAGCCCGACATCATTATGCAGTATCCCCATCAGCAAATGTGCGGGGCCAAACCGCTCTTGCCGGTATTCACGCGCAAGTGACTGTGCGATCGTGATCGCGTATCTGAGTGCTTCGGTTTGCATGGAATGAGTTAGTAGAGATAGGAATAATGTTGTCAGGGCTGGTTTTTCTGGAGACCCGTCAATCTTTCTGTTGCTTTTGCCTTCATTTCTTTGTTGGCAGTCGAGAGCTGCAGGCCATCGAATATTTGCTTAGCCTGGTCATAGTATGTCTTTCTGTCGTTTTTACGCAGGTTACCTTGTGTCAGTAACTGGTAATATCCTTCTGCTTCCGAGTAACGCAGCCATTCGCGATAGGTGACCGCTGTTCCATTTTTCGCCGCCAGGCATTCATCGAGTTGTCGCTGAATGCCTGCGACATCTCCACCGCCACCGCCCGATTTGGATGCCCGGCAATTGTCCAGGTCGCGTTGGAGCGCTGTCACTTTGGCTTGAAGTTCCTTGTCTGGGCCACCTCCGCCCCCTCCACCACCTCCCCCGCCAGCCACGGCGCCTGCCAGGAGTTGTCGTTCCATGCCCTTGATTTCCAGGTCTTTCATATTGATCTGATTCCGGAGATCATTGACCATCTGGACGTCTATCCCCTTGCTATCCAGCGTACGTCGCAACTCGCTGATGGTTTGCCTGTATGTTACAAGCGCTTCCGTGAGTTTGGCTATCCCAATGGAAAGCCGCTTGTTTTGTTCATGGGCGGCACTGGCAGCGAGGTTATTAAAGTGGCTCATAATGCTGTTGATGCGGCTCTCAATGTCAACTAACTGCGTCCTGGCCGTTGCTTTGGCCATTTCGTCCGTTGCGCTGCTGTACAAGCCATCTAGCTGGATTAGTTTCCGGGAGATCTGGCTGAGTGTGTCTGTATCGGTCAGCATTGGATTCTGTTCTTCAACGATCTGCTTGTAACGTTTGGCTTCCGACGCGGCTACGGAGCCGGGCACCCGTACTAGCAAGTATACAGCCGCTATCGGGAAGGTGAGTGAGAGCACGTACATGCCCACAAACCTCCCTATTGCTGTTTTTCGTTGATTTTTGTTTGCTGGTTCCATCGTGTGCTGTGCTGGTGTGGTGTACCGTGATCGTCTGGTCTGGTCTGGTGGTCTGCCTGCCTCAGCCCCAGGGTTGAAACCCTGGGTTGAAGTATATGGGCGATGCTCGTGTGGGACGCCCTAGGCGTCTATCCCCTTGCCCGGGGTTTAAACCCCGGGTCAAAGGGGGCTCCACCGGGATTTGGGTTTTTCGGGTTGGATCGGAGGTTCGTGGACCGGGCTTTCTATGATGAATACCTGCTGCCCTTTCCTTTTTCCTATGAATTCCAACTGGCTTAATTTCAGAAACAATGCTGTCCACATGCTGAAAAACGCATCGATCGTTCGCAGGCATTGTAAGGCGTCGTTGTGATCATACGGTGCCTGGACCACCGCTATCAATTGCTTTTCAAGACTTCCAGGAGAGTCATCGGCCCATTCTCCGAGGTAGCCCAGTAACTCTTCCTTTTCCCTGTCGGTCAGGCATTCCAGCGATGTCCGGATGCTTTGGGCAACTTGTATCATGGCTACCACCATGCCGACCGGCGGTTCAAACGGAACAACCCGCTGGAAACTGATATTGACCGTCGTAAACACATTCACTAACCTTTCAACCAGCGATTGTACGCTATCCGACAATGTACTTTTCTGGCTTTTAGTCTTGATCTTCTGTAAAATCCTGAATGAATACATTTCGATGTCGCTCAGATATCCGCTCAATCTGGTGTACCATTCGCGTAAGGTCTTGTGGCTTTTCACTGCCCTACATGCGGGAATGAAGTCGTGCAAAACGCGGAGTTCGGAATTACTGTATTCCAACTTGCCGACGATCAGCCCCGGACCTCCCCATTGCCCGGTGTTCAACAGCTCGGCTGGTACCAGGCTCACCCGGTAAAGAGGCAGTGTGTAAGGGTGCCTGACCGGCATTTCCGATTCGGCTGGCGTTCCTACCTGTTGCCTGTCAAAGACCGCTACGCTTATTACAATGTATATTTCAATGTTCTGGGTTGGCTGCAAACGATATTGTTCCAGAATGCTACCCAGCGATGTATCGAGCTTTAATTCGTCGGTTTCTTCTATTTCCAATAGGCTGCCGTCGGGGGCAATGCCTTTGCAGCGGTCGACTTTTATTCTGATCTGATGTCCTGCGTCGCCTAAAATCTGCATTGAAAGTGATTCCTGTGCGTCATCGGGTAAGATCAGGCCGTAGTTAAGCGGCGTTAATAGGGCAGCTTGTGCCCGGCGTAACTGGTCTGTATGATAGTGATCTGTTTCTATGAAGTGTTGCCGGGAGATTTTCATCCCATCCACCCAGTTCACAGCCATGCGCCGGATATCTGCCATACCATTTCGAATTACGAGTACTACATTTTCATGGCTGCTTTTACCAGCCCTATCACCGAGCGTACACCGAACTTCCTGAATAGACTTCTGCGGTATGCTTCGATCGTGGAAATACTGACTTCAAGCTTTTCAGCTATCTCTTTGGAGCTCATTTCGTCCATGATCAGATCGAGGATTTCCTTCTCGCGCTTTGTCAGTTCCATAATTAAAACACTTAAACAAAGTTGTTTCTCTGGAAGCGCTATTTCAATCGGCGGATACCCTGAAATTTCTGGTTTTTTACCCTGATTTTATGCAACGGTTTTCTAAGGATTTCTAAGGGTTTTCCACGACAAAAAACGGGAAAAGCTACACCACGCCCATTCGGACGGCTATCTTGGTAAGACCCACTGAGTTTTTGACTCCCAACTTCTGGAACAGGTTCCGGCGATGTGTTTCGACAGTCTTGTCACTGATACACAACTCACTGGCAATCCGGTTTGTAGAGTATTCACTTGCAACGAGCCGGAGGATCTCTACTTCTCTTTTACTTAGAAAGTCCCTGGTCGAAGGCGCCGGGTCCTGCATATATTTATCCATGGAGGATTCGGCGAGTTTGAGCATTACTTCCTGCCCGTAATAGACTTTTCCGTCCGAAACGGCCCGAATGGCACGTTCCCATTCATCCAGCTCGGCTTCAAATACGATGTATCCGCTTACGCCGGAGCGCACAACCTCACGCACCGAATCGCCGGAAGGGCTTGGCGCTAAAAGTAAAAATTTAAGTCGTGGGTAAAGTTTGCGGATTTTCAGTATCTGGTCTGCCGTTTTTTCGGCGTGATGCGCGAATACTACTACAATGTCAATTTCTTTCAGATAGGGTAACTGGGTGATTTGTTCGAGATTATTGCATTTACCAACCAGTTCGATGTAGGACCGCCTCCTCAGCCATTCTGCAACTGCCTCGCACTCCAGAGGGTGGGGGTGGACGAGGCACGCGTGTGTAATAGAATGCTCCATGTTATTCGGGGTTGAGTACTAGAATTGATACGTCAAAATTACTCTTTTGTGGTAGGTCGCGTCAATACGGTAAAGTACAGGAAAAGCCGGGTAAGATTACTTGGTTTCGTAAGGGGTTGAAAATTAACTATTTCTGGATAAAATCCTATCTAATCGTTTGCATTAGTTTGAATATAAGGTATAACCTTAGGGGTTTACACTGACCATTTACTATATACGTCGAACTATTCTTACGTTATTCGCTTAGCCGTTTGTACTTGCGCATAATTTCGAGCACTTTCTCCTTCGGAAGCTCTTCAATTTTATGCCCTTGCGTTCCTTCCGTCGTTTTCGCCATAAAAAGCGAATTGATAATGGCTTCTTCCGTTGACTCGATCGCTGCCAGGAATAGCGGCGACACGTAGTCGTTATGTAAAAAGCTGGTGCTGAAAACGGATTCTGAAGTCTCGTGCAGCACCTTATTGGCTGTCGAAAATGCAATGACAAAGTCTCCGCTTCCATTCGAAGCGATGCCGCCCGTCTGGGCCAGGCCAAGCATTACACGCTTGGCGAGGCGTTTCAGGTTCCGTGCATCCAGAGGTGCATCGGTCGCGATGACCATCATGCAGGATCCGTCGGAAGATTTGTCCAGCGCATCTTTAAATGCATAATTACCAAGTTCCTGACCTACTGGTACGCCATTTACCTTCAATACACCTCCAAAATTAGTCTGAACCAGCACCCCTACTGTATAACCGCCCAGTTTCTCAGGCAGTTTGCGGGAAGCAGTTCCTACTCCTCCTTTCCAATTAAAGCAAACTGTTCCCGTGCCTGCGCCAACGTTGCCTTCGGCCACTGGGCCGCTTTCCGCTTGTGCGAGCGCGTTAAGGACATGGTCTTTTCGCACATGCCGCCCACGAATATCATTCAGATAACTGTCGTTGGTCTCGCCCACTACCGGATTTACCGATCTTACATTCTCATTCCCTTTCTGGCCGAGCGTCCAGTCGATAATCGCATCGGCGGCCGTAGGAACGCTCAGCGTATTAGTTAGCACAATGGGTGATTCGATGGTCCCGAGCTCCTCGACTTGCGAATAGCCCGTCATTTTTCCAAAACCATTCCCGATATACATGGCGGCCTGAACCTTTTGCTGAAACATATTGCCATCGTGCGGCAGGATCGCGGTCACGCCGGTGCGTACATCCGCGCCTTCGACGATCGTGACCTGACCTACTTTCACGCCCGGTACATCTGTAATGGCATTGAGAGCCCCGACAGGCAGGACGCCGATTTTTATACCAAGTTCGCGCGGTCGTTTTTGGGCGGCCAGGCTCAAAGGCAAAAGCATTAAAATGATCAGTATATTTTTTCTCATATCCAGCCCGATTAAGATTGAAATATAATAAAAAATCCACTGGGAAACGGGGTTTCGCCAGTGGATACGTCTATCGATGAAGTGTATTTTTATTCGTCGTCTGGCCGTGCTTTTTCCGGGTCGATGACGGTTTCTTTGCGGCTCACTGCGGAGGCTGAGAAAAAGCCGAGTGCTTTCGGTCCGCTTGGGTTCGTATTGACTACGTTGGATCTTACATTGGCGATCGGAGTGGCAAAAAGACCGCCGTTGGCAGCTTGCTCGCTTACCTGTTTCAGAAACTCGAACGTTTCATTTGTAATGCTATGGAGTTCCACACCGACTTCTGCGCCTGCCGAGTAAAGTGAATCCGTGGTGATTGATTCGCGTAGCGGCAGAATGAATATCAGGCCATCTGAAGGCGCACCGGCACCGAATGCGGCGTCATAAGCGATGGAAATGTTTTCACCTTTGTCTACAACCGCTTTGCCGCGAATTACCGGTTTAATCCAGTAAGTATCGCCTTCACCCACCATATCACGTGCGTAGAATGAAGCTACATATCCTTCACGAGGCCCTTTATCCGGCTCAAAAGGCCATTTTTCGTGGCGGTATACCACCGAATCCACTGTTGGTACGCGTTTCAGTTCCGATTTGGCGGTGAATGTATCGGTACCATTCACGACTTTGAGTGAATAAGTACGGCCTACGTGTCCTAAGGTATCGGCATTTGTTTTTCCCCACACATATTTACCGTCACCATCCGGGTCTTCGAAGTTGTAAACTTTGCCTTGGTCGTCGGTAACCGTCACCACGGCACCTGTGACAGGCTTCGGCGCACTGTTGTCGAAGTAAGCTCCTGACCATGATAGTGTAATGGTTTGTTTACCGGGTTGGTTGGTCAGCCAGCCGTCCACGACGAGTTGGGCAGGGCCATTGGCCGTGTCAAGGTTGATCACATCTTCGCAGCTTGTGAGCGTCAGCGCTGCAAGTGCAAACAATGCGGGGAATTTGAAGTATTTTAAATTGATAAGATTTTTCATCGTTGCTATTTTCAGGCGTAATAATGAGTTCTGTTAGTTGATATCAGAATTTGAAGTTGTAAGTGACGGAAGGAATGAAGTTTCCGATCACCGAGTAGCGTACAGCCTCAGCTTTAAGTGGGTTGTCTTCATTGATCCTGGTGTAGACCGAGAACGGGTTGCGACGATTGTAAATATTATACACCGAGAACACCCATTCGCCTTCACCCACTTTGAACAGCTTTCTTTTCGCCTTCAACGTCGCGGCGAGATCCAGACGGTGGTAGGCCGGGATGCGACTGTTATTCCGCAAGCCATTATAGTTATTACCAATTACAATATCACCGACCGTGTAGCGGTTGGTCGGGAAAGTTGCCGGTGTACCGCTCTGAATGGTGAAGTTGGACGATAATGAAAGTCTTTTAGTCAACTCATAAATCGCTACCGCCGTAATGTTATGCGGCTTGTCGAAGCGCGCGGGGAACCAGTCGTCGTTGTTGACAGTCTCTACCTGACGTTCGGTTCTTGATAAGGTGTAACTTACCCAACCCGTCAGACGGCCTTTATTTTTCTTCACATAAAACTCGGCTCCATATGCCCGGCCCTTGCCGAACAACAAGTCGCCGGGATAATATTCGTTCAGTAACAGGTCCGAGGCGGGCACGTAGTCGATTTGATTCTGCATTTTTTTGTAATACACCTCTACCGAAGCCTCGTAGGTATTGTCCTGAAAGTTCTGGAACCAGCCTAATGCAACCTGATCGGCTATTTCGGGCTTGATATTGATCCCGCTCAATGTCCACACATCCAATGGAGAGCTTGCCGCTGTGTTTGACAGCAAATGCAGGTATTGCGAAGTGCGGTTGTAGCTGGCTTTGATAGAAGCATTGGAGGTGATGCCAATATTTAAAGCGGCTCGCGGTTCGAGGTTGCCGTAACTTTTGATCACATCACCTCTTTTGTATTCGGTACCCGGGAAAACGGGCTCCTTGCGTCTGCCCTTTTCAATTTCGGCATATTGGTACTCGGTTCCGGGGCCAAGGCTGCGGAAATACGAGTAACGGAGACCATATTGCAAGGAAATGCGGTCGCCGAATTTCAATTCATTGCCTACATACAATGCAGATTCGTCGGCATAGCGTGGTTCGAGGCTAATGTCTTGCATATCGCCTTCGGAAACGAACGTCGCTTTACCCGGGCGTGTGTCATAATAGATGTACTGGCCACCAAACGTCAGCTGATTGTTTGGAGTAATGTAAAATGTAAAATCAGGTTTGATGCTGCTGCTGATAATCTTGGATTTCCAGTCGAATTTATCTTTTGCGTCCGGCTTGTTCTGATTTTGGCCTAGATTATAGTCATAATTGCTGTAATAGCCTGTAAGGTTCATGAACAGCTTGTTGGAGAAAATGTGGTTCCAGCGTGCTGTGGCAGTTTTATTTCCCCATCCAAAACCGAAGTCACCACCTCCGAACACATCTTTTCCGAAATATCCCGAGGCATAAAAGGTATCCTTGTCACCCAACTGATAATTGACTTTCGCCGTAAGATCATAAAAGTAGAACTTAGAATCTTTCAGGTCGGAGTTAAGAAATGGTTTAGCAAGAACATCAATATAAGACCGACGACCCGCTACGATAAATGAGCCTTTTCCTTTTGCAAATGGCTGCTCGTATGTAAGACGGGAGAATATCGATCCGATACCGCCGTTGATCTCGCGCTTTTTGGCATTACCCTCTTTCATTCTTACATCGAGAATAGAGGAGATCCTGCCGCCATATTGCGCCGGAATACCGCCTTTGATCAGTTTCACGTCTTTCACAGCATCGGGATTGAATACCGAAAAGAACCCGAACAAGTGGGAAGAGTTGTAAACCGGCGCTTCATCGAGCAATACCAGGTTTTGGGAAACATCCCCACCGCGCACATTGAAACCCGAAGCACCTTCGCCTACCGTAGTTACACCCGGAAGCAATTGGATGCTGCGGATCAAATCCACCTCACCAAGCAATGCAGGCATTTTACGGATGGTTTTCATTTCCACCTTATTCACCGACATTTCAATGCTGCGGACGTTTTCGTCTTCTTTTTGTGTCGAGATCGTTACCTCTGATAGCTGGTTGCTTTCGTCGGACATTTCGATGCTGATCGTTTTGTCGGCGTCGAGTACCAGTTCTTTGGTCACTTTCTGGTAACCGATGTAGGTAAAGACCAGCGTGTAGTTTCCGTCGGGAAGCGTGAGCGAATAAAATCCGTACGGATTTGTGACCACTCCGGTTTCAGCTTCCCGGACATACACCGAAACGCCGATGAGCCCTTCACCGTTCGATTGATCTTTCACATAACCGCTTACCGTGTGCCGGTTCTGTGCGAGTGCCGGCAGGCTTATCAAGGCTAATAGAAGGCATTTGAGTACTTTGTTTTTCATGGACTTTTATGGTAGTTACTGTAAACTGGTTTATTCTGTTGCTGTCAATAGGAGAAACGGCCGTTTTTTAAGGAAGACGATCAAATTGAATTTTTCCTTTTTTCCTTGACAACTCAGTTTTGATTTACCCCCTGCCGAATTGAGAAAAAATATTTCTATAACGGTTACATGGGTCGGCAAAGCACGTGTTAATCAGTCTAAAATGACAGCAAAAAATGATGAACTGGCGAAAAACCGGAATAAATGGCTTTGCTGTAAAAACAAACGAGCGAAACTAGAATGGTACTTTTTTAGGATATTTTTGAAACTAATGAGGTGTCCGGACATTCGGCCAGCAGCTGCGCCGATGTTTTTTGGAGGATAGGATGAACGAAGTCCGGGGCGATTTCGGCTAGCGGTGCCAGTACAAAACGGCGGTCCTGCAACCTGGGATGGGGTAATGTAAGCCGTGCGCTATCGAGGATAGCATCACCGAAATATAGTATATCAATATCGATCGCCCGTGCGCCCCAGCGCTCGTAGCGTATGCGCCCGAGATCGTGTTCGATGTTGAGCAATATCCGCAGCAATTCTTCTGGAAGGAGTGAAGTGCTGATCCTGATCACCTGGTTCAGGAATGCAGGCTGGTCGGTTACGCCCCAGGGTTCGGTTTCGTAGACGGCAGATTTGGAAATTGCTTCCCCGGCTTGTTCTGTAATGAGGCGGCGCGCGTCGGTGAGTACCTGATGACGGTCGCCGAGATTGGAACCCAACAGTAAGAAAACTTCATTATTCGTTGTCATAACCCGGGGGCAAGCATTCAAGGTTCACGAAAAAAAGGACTTCCCGATCTGAGAGAAGTCCTTTTCCAATAAATTCGTAAATTTCCTTTTAGAACGTAAGCGTTCCTTTGTCGTATGCTTTTTGTATAGTTGCTTCGATACCATTCTTATTGATAGTACGAAGGGCAGAAGCTGCTACTTTCAACGTAACCCACTCTCCTGATGAAGGAAGGAAGAAACGTTTCTTTTGCAAATTCGGGAAGAATTTACGTTTTGTTTTATTGTTAGCGTGAGAAACGTTATTTCCAACGCGAGTTCTTTTACCTGTAATTTGACAAACCTTAGCCATAACCTTACAATTTTTCCAAATGAGGGTGCAAAGATGCGTAATTAATTTTTGATGAGCAAATAACGGCAAAACAAATTTTCAAAAAAATGAACTTTTACCATCTAATCCTGAATCCCACACCGTGCACATTATCGATGCGGATATCGGGATCGGCGGACAGATATTTACGTAATCGGGATATAAAAACGTCCAGGCTGCGGCCCATGAAGTAGTCGTCATCGCCCCATATCGCCTTCAAAAGCTCATCGCGGCGGATCACCTGATCTGTACGCTCTGCCATGTATTTCAAAACCTCCGCTTCGCGGAATGTCAGGCTTTGGTTGGTGCCATTGATCGTTAATGTCAATTTTTGAAAATCAAATGTATACTTGCCGATGTGGTTGCTTCCCGGCTTAACGACCAGCGGTGCATCCGACTTGCTGCGCCTCAAAAAAACTTCGATCCGCAGTTTCAGTTCTTCGATGCTGAATGGCTTTGTAATGTAATCGTCCGCGCCAAGCCGTAAGCCTTTGAGCTTGTCCTCTTGCAATGCACGTGCCGTTAGAAAAAGGATCGGTACCTGGCTATCCGCGTTCCGGATTTTTTCCGCGAGAGTGAAGCCGTCCATTTTAGGAAGCATAATGTCGAGCACGCAAATATCGAAATGCTCTTTGGTAAAAAAATCCAGGGCCTGTGCTCCGTCGATGGCGTGAACTACCTCATAATCAAATTCTTCTAGGTTGTCTTTGGTTGCGAAAGCAAGATTGGGATCGTCTTCGACATACAGGATTCTCTTTTTCATCAAGCGTGTTTCTGCGGGATAGTTATTTTAAAAGTACTGCCTTTGCCCAGTGCACTTTCCAGTTCCAGACGCCAGTGATGTGCCCTCACAATCTGTTTTACATAACTGAGACCTATTCCAAAGCCTTTTACATTATGTACATCGCCGTAAGGAATCCGGAAAAACTGGTTAAAAATTTTCTTCTGATATTCTGGTGCAATACCGATGCCCTGGTCTTGGACTGCTATAACGAGGCATTTTCCTTTATTATATGTTTCAATCACCACCTCAGGCACATCGTCCGAATATTTAAGCGCATTATCGATCAGGTTATTGATCATGCAACGAAGATGGAACGGGTCGGCTTCGATGAAATTGTCGGTGGCATTGGCCCGGAACTTAATCTTATCCTCATAAGGTAAAAGGATCGATTGGATCATTTCCGACGCGTCGATCTTTTCTTTTTGGAGCGTCAGTGCGTCGCGCTCCGCTTTTGCCATGGAAAGCACCATTTCAACCTGCCCCTGCAACCTTAATATTTCATCTTGTACGATCTGAACATATCGCTTATGCCGCTTAGGCTGGCTGACAATATTCTCGGAATTCAGCACGTCGGCGGCGATCCGGATGGTCGAAATTGGCGTTTGCAGCTCATGGGTCATATTATTGACAAAGTCGCGCTGCACCTCGGAAAGTTGCTTCTGTCGTAATATCACAAATAATGCATAAGCGAAGAACGAAACGGCAACCAATACCAGGATCGACGACCAGATGGCGCCGTTAATGCTTCCGGCGAAGTAAGTCTCCTGTTCCGGAAACCTGACGCCGAAGTAATACGGATATTTATCAGTTCTGATCCAGTTAGTCGTTTTGGTCGGGATCTTGTCGTTATTTTTTGTGCTGAGCGACATCGCATATCGGATCTTATTCGTGGTACAATCGTAAATACCGATCTCAAAATCCGCGATGAGATTGTGTTTCTGGAAGCTGTCTTTGATAAAATGCTCCAACAACTCTGGCTGGATAGTCGCATTGGTGTTGACAAGAAAATACTCGGGCGACAATTGCTCCACGGGATTGTTAGTCTGCATAACGCCACAAACCGAAGCAAGTTTTCCTGCCACATCCTGCAATGCCACGTGTGCATTCTGATTAAACTGCCTGTGCCGGAGATCGAGGGCCTGTTTGACCCAAAAAATCTGAGTGATCACAACCCCGATAATGAGCAATGCAGAAAAAACAGTAAGCGATTGAATGGTACGTCTTGACATAACAACTTGGGTATGACCTTTAAATATAGGGTCATTAATTCAATTAAACAGCCTGTCGATGCCCGGCATAGCGTGCAATCGGCTGTTTAACATTTTATTAACTTTTTACGGCGCCGTATGGTACTGAATGAGTCCTTCCAAAGGCGATTTCAGAATACGGCCCGACTTTAAGCCTTTTTCAATAAGAACCGATCGAAGAATATCCTGGTAATAGTACGCGATAGAACCTGTGAAATGCACGGGGTATTGGTCTGCATTCTGGTGTTTGAGAATATATTTTTGAATAAAAAGGCCGAATGCATCGTGCAACAACTGACCTATAAATGCGTGAGACCGGTTTTCGGCAATGAATTTTGAAAATCCTGCGAAATAGCGGTTGGGATATGGTTTCTTGTAAGCGTGGTCCAGGACCGTCAGCCGGTTGATCTCCGGATAGTTGTTTGCGAAACGCTCGTGAAGGTCGGCAGGCAGTTCATTTTGCAGATAATGTACAACCAATGTTTTGCCAAGATAAGATCCGCTGCCCTCGTCGCCGAGCCAGAAACCCAGCGAGCCGATGGAATGCGTAATGCGCTGGCCGTCGAAAAATGCATTATTAGCGCCGGTTCCCAGGATACACGCCAGCCCGGCTTCATATCCGCACAAACCGCGCGCGGCCCCGAGCATATCCGAAGCCACTTCTACGATCGCTGCGGAGGGAATGCATTGTTTTAATGCATCGGTCACCGGACGACTTGATTTTTCATCTGCACAGCCCGCGCCATAAAAAAACACCTTTTGTATTTCGCCTTCCAAATTAGGGATTACCTGTGTTTCCAGTACCGGGACTATTTCTTCGGTGGTCTGATAAAATGGGTTGATCCCTGCGGATTGAAACACAGTCGAACTCCCGGATTGCGTATCGATGACCGCCCAATCCGTTTTGGTGGAGCCACTGTCGGCGATTAAGTAATATTTTGAAGACATTGCGGCTGTCGTTTGGTGGCATTGTGCCGGGCCTGTTGGTTTAGTTTTTTGGTAGATTAATCGGCCCGTTGGAGCTTTCCGATGACGTGAAAGCGTTCAAAAACCCGGTCGGTATGAGGGGCGTCGCCCAGCTCTTTGGTAAGGTCCTGTCCGGCCCAATGTTCGTAGTGGTGACCGTTCCGCCAGAGCCGCGACGGGCTGACATCATATATAATGCCCTTGTACGCACACCAGATCTCCTCACGGTCTTGCCCGTTGCGAAGGGCCAGTTGCGCCCTTGTATATTCTTTCATTGTACTGTTTTAGCCCGCAATTTAGTGATAAGGGTGTTCCGGCAGAAAATTAAAAAGTGAACTGTGATGAATATTTTGATTATAAGACTAAAAAGTAAGAACTTGGCGTTTTGAAAAGACATTCACGAAAAATAAAATATGAAAAAAAGTTACGCTCTTCTTTGGTGTTCTGTCATGATTCTGGGTCTGATTGCGGCAGGCTGCAAGAAAAAAGTAAAGCCGGTTTCTGAGCGGATAGCAAAAGCCTGGACGGCAGAATCTGTGAAACATGGTGCGACGCTGGTGTATACCCGGGGCGGGTCGAATAACATTGAATCAAATTATTCAGGTTTCCGCCTGACGCTTACCAATGCAAGTGGTGCCAAAACTGTAACGCTCACAGAAGTTGACGGAAAAACCTTCACTGGTACCTGGGACCTGGAAGGTGACACGAAGCTGATCCTGAAAGATCTTACTCCGCCGCCTACCGGCAGTGGTGGAACGATTGAATATACGATCTCGTCTCTGGATGATGCGAAAGTGGTTCTGACACGTTTAAAAGCGAGCCCAAAAACTGGCGGGACAATCAACGAATACACATTATCGAACCCGTAAAAAGGGAATTCAATTATTATATCAAAAGCGAAGCCATTTCCAGTCCGGGAATGGCTTCGCTTTTTTATCTAATTTTGCAGGATGGAAACAAGAACTGAAATCAACAGTCTCGGCGAATTCGGGCTGATACAAAGAATAAATAAAGGAATAAAAACAGTGCTGCCGGATACCGTCAGGGGAATTGGCGATGATGCGGCGGTAATCGATTTAGGAGAGGAATATGGTTTACTTACGTCGGATATGCTGCTGGAAGGCATTCATTTCGATCTTACATTCTTTCCTTTAAAACACCTTGGATATAAAATTATAGCAGTCAATGTCTCGGATATCGCCGCGATGAACGGCGTTCCGCGTCAGGTAACGGTGAATCTTGCATTGAGCAACCGCTTTTCCGTGGAAGCTGTGGATGAATTATATGACGGCATGAAGGCGGCTTGCAAGGATTTTAGCGTAGACCTCGTGGGAGGTGATACCACATCTTCA
The DNA here is from genome assembly GCF_023667495.1 of Dyadobacter sp. MSC1_007. Lineage (GTDB taxonomy): Bacteria > Bacteroidota > Bacteroidia > Cytophagales > Spirosomataceae > Dyadobacter. Next base: position 272,817 of record NZ_JAMOZL010000004.1, on the reverse strand, counting down.
CGGTCGGGGTTATTGGTCTCTGTCAGCGTTTTTGGAAAAGTAAAAAAAGAAAAAGTAGTGTATCGCAACACCGCGAAGCCCAACGACCTGCTTTGCGTGACCGGCGATCTTGGAGGCGCTTACATGGGCCTGCAATTGCTCGAAAGGGAAAAGCAGGTATTTCTCGCGAATCCTGATATGCAACCCGAACTCGAAGGAAAAGATTATGTGATCCAGCGCCAACTGCGCCCCGAAGCGAGAATGGACGTGATTTATGAACTCGACGAAGCGGGTGTGATACCAACTTCCATGATCGATGTGTCGGATGGCTTAGCCTCGGACCTCCTGCATATATGCGCACAGTCGGGCGTAGGAGCGGTGGTTTTTGAGGAAAGGCTTCCTATCGATGAGCAAACTTTCCTGGCCGCATCGGAATTGAATATCGGGCCGGTAACTGCTGCTTTGAATGGGGGTGAGGATTACGAATTGCTTTTCACCGTTTCTCAGGCCTCATACGAACTGATCAAAAATAATCCTAAGATCAGCTTCATCGGTTATATCACGGATAAAAAAGGAGAAGTTGAACTCCATACTAAAGCCGATAGCCGCGTCCCTATTACTGCGCAGGGTTGGAGTTAAAAGGTATATTTTGAAATTTGATTGAAAGCATAGTCGCCCGGCTATGCTTTTTTTATGCGCGTCAGGTTAGCCGACACAATAGAATTGCTTCGGCAAGGCACGCAACCATCGGAATGAATTGGTCGTAATCGCGACAAGTCCAATTCATCTCTAACAATAATAAATTTAATCCGATGAAAATTATTTCAATTTCCCGACTGCTGGTTGCACTGGGATTGTTAATGGCCGTGAACTTTTCCTGTTCTGACGACGATGACGATCCAACGCCCACACCGGTTACCAACGATGTTCAGTTAAAGGATAATGCGACATTAGGCAAGATCCTGACCGACAAGGACGGCAAAACGCTTTATTTTTTCAGCAAAGACGCGACGGGCGCCTCAGCCTGCTCGGGTAATTGTGTTACCAACTGGCCTATCTACGCCGTGGCTGACCTTGCGACTATGAAAGTGGATGCGGGCCTCGATAAAGCTGATTTTGCGAACATTACCCGCGCGGATGGCAAGCCGCAAACTACTTATAAAGGCTGGCCGCTTTATTATTTCAAGGACGACTTAGCCGCAGGTGATGTGAAGGGCGAAGGAGTAGGAACTATCTGGTATGTAGCCAAAACAGATTATACCATTATGCTCGTTAACGCGCAGCTTGTTGGCAATGATGGCAAATCATACAAGGCCGATTACACCGAAGGCACTGCGGAAACGCAATTTTTTGTAGATGGCAAAGGAAGAACATTGTACGCTTTTGTAAATGACAAAAACAAAAAGAACAATTATACCAAAGCCGATTTCTCGAACGACGCCACCTGGCCTATTTACACTACTGACCTGCAATCGCTGCCGTCGACCATTGATAAGACGTTGTTCAGCACGATCGATGTATTTGGTAGAAAACAGCTTACATACAAAGGCTGGCCACTTTATTATTTTGGACCTGATGGGGCTACCAGAGGTGCTACCAAAGGGGTTAGCGTTCCAAAACCGGGTATTTGGCCGATCGTCAACAAAGATTCACCAGTTGCGCCTAACTAAATCAAGTGCTTATTACGAGTGAAGAGAGTGAAGGTGGCCAGCCGGCAAGGTTGGCCACCTTTTTTATTTGCCCCAATTGTTTACGACATTTTCAAACAATTCCTGCAAAAACAACGTCCGTTTGCCGGCCTTACCGCTGCCCACCGGATGTTCTCCGATTTGCACAACAGGCATAACCCATTTCGTGGTGCTGGTTGTAAATACTTCATCAGCTGTTATTACTTCTTTATACGAAACAGCCCGGATTTCGACATCGAAATGTGCTTTTGCGAGATCGATTACGACGCGCCTGGTAATGCCGTTGAGGATATTGCGGTCGGAAGTAATGAGCTTGTCGCCGGTGAAAATGAATATGTTGCTTCTTGTAAGCTCGCTTACCTCGCCGTCTTTATGGAAAAGAAGGTCGGCCGCCTGCTGGCGTTTCAGCTCGTCGGCCATGAGCACCATATGCACATAGTTGGTAGTTTTGACCTCGGGAAGGTCTCTCACATATTCATAGGGCAATACTTTAATGCCCTTTAATCTGCCAGCCGGGTTATCCTGTGGTAAAGATTCGGTGCGGATCAGAAGATTCGGCTGAACCACGTGTACGCTGTCAGGCGCATACCCGCCCGTGAGCACAAACCGGAATGCAACTTCTTTCTCGCCAGACATGGAATGCAGATCTGCGAGGACTTTTTCGATTTCGGATTGTGAAACCGGGAGCGGTAACTTCAAGAGCCGCGCGGAGTTTTCAAACCGTTGCCAGTAATCGTCCCAACGGAAGGGAATGCCATTATATGTCCTGAAATAATCGAACAAACCGAAACCACGAAGCAGCCCAAGGTCGTTGGTTTTAAACACGGGGCTGTCGATATCGATAATATCACCGTTGAAATACTGGTAAAAAGGCATGAAAAGCGGATTTTATTGATGCAGGTAAAGATATTGATAAACGGAAGCCAAATACGGCTTTGTAAATGTAAATGCCAATTTTTACGCCATATCTTTGTGGTACTTGTTTAACCGATCAGGCAGGCCATAGTCCTGCCAACATTACGCTTCTGATGATTGAACCCACTGCATTACTTGAAAAACTTCAGATTGAATTTGACCGCCATGCTTATGGGGACAACCCGGCGGAACTGTATGATCCGATAACCTATATCATGTCACTCGGCGGAAAACGGTTCCGGCCGCTTCTTACGCTATTAGCCGCCTCAATCTTCGATACCGACCTGGAAAAGGCGATTAAGCCAGCGATGGCGGTGGAAGTCTTCCATAATTTCACATTAATGCATGATGACATCATGGACCGTGCGCCGCTCCGACGCGGGATGCCAACTGTGCACGAAAAATGGAACGCGAACACGGCAATTCTTTCAGGAGATGTAATGCTGATCCGTGCATATGATTTGCTCCTCGATGTTCCGGTTGAGAAGCTTCGAACGGTGCTTGCCAGGTTCAATCAGACTGCTGCGGAAGTTTGCGAGGGCCAGCAGCTCGATATGAATTTTGAAACGCGCTGGGATGTAACGGAAGAAGAATATATTGGTATGATCCGGCTGAAAACGTCGGTTCTCCTGGGTTTTGCATTAGAAGTAGGCGGGATCATCGGCGGTGCAGACGAAGAATCGGTGCAATTACTTTACGATGCAGGAGAAAACATGGGCATTGGGTTTCAGCTTAAAGATGATCTTCTGGATGTTTATGGCGACCCTACCAAGTTCGGAAAGCAGGTTGGTGGTGATATTATTGCCAATAAAAAGACCTTCTTGCTAATAGAAGCGCTTTCCAAAGTGAATGGCCCATTGAAAACTGAACTGGACCACTGGATAAGTCTTGAAACATTCGACAATGAGGAGAAGGTTAATGCAGTGACGAAGATTTATGATGCACTTGACATACGCTCTTTTACCGAAGATAAAATAAACGAATATTTTTCCCGCGGAATGGCTAGTTTGCAAAAGCTGCAAACCGGCAGTGTGCAGAAGGAAGTGCTTTTACAATTTGTCGGGCAACTGGTGGCACGCGAAAAATAGTTTCATTAAAAAACATTCACATTTATGTCGATTACCCTTATTCTGGTCATCATCACCTCCGGGATCAGCTATTATGCTTTCAATAATTACAGCTTGATGGACAAACTGATTCTGAATCCTTACCGGGTGACCCAGCACAATGAATATTACCGCTTTGTGACCTCAGGTTTCGTCCACGCCGATTTCGGGCACCTGATTTTCAATATGCTCAGTTTGTGGTTTGTGGGAGAAGGGATTGAGCGGTTGTTTGCAATGCTTTTTGGGTCTAGCGGGACCATGTATTACCTGTTTCTCTACATTGTCGGCATTATCGTTTCGGATATTCCCACTTATCTGAAACACCGCAAAAATTCAAAATACAACTCTTTGGGAGCTTCGGGGGGAGTTTCAGCGGTACTTTTTGCCGCAATTCTTTACGCGCCACTGATGCAGATCTGCCTTTATTTTTTCATCTGTATGCCAGGGTTCATATTCGGGCTGCTTTTCCTTGGCTATTCATTTTATGAAGCAAGAAGAGGCACCAGTTATGTGAACCATAGTGCACATATGTACGGGGCAATTTTCGGAATGGTCTTTATGGCTTTGGTTTATCCGGGTGCAGTTCCCCAGTTTTTTGAGCAAATATTGAGCTGGCGTTTATTTTAATTTTGCCAGGACAGTCACGCTGCCGACAGTCTTGTCTTGCAGATTTACCTTGATTTCGGCGTCCAGAGGCAGGAAAATATCAACTCTGGACCCGAATTTAATGAACCCCATTTCGGTGCTTTGCTCTACGTGATCACCTTCTTTCACGTACCAGCGTATCCTGCGCGCAGCCGCACCGGCGATCTGACGGAATAGCACGTCAATGCCTTCTATCGTGCGGATTACGACAGTTGTACGCTCATTTTCGGTGCTGGATTTGGGATGCCATGCCACCAGGTAAAGCCCCGGATGGTATTTGAAATACTGAATAACACCACTGATAGGGTTCCAGTTGATGTGAACATTCAGGGGCGACATGAAAATGCTGATCTGCCGTCTCGGGCCTTTGAAATACTCCGTTTCAACCACTTCTTCGATCACCACCACTTTGCCATCGCAAGGCGCCACAATTTCGCGGTCGCTTTTATGGACAACGCGCGAGGGTACCCTGAAAAACTGGACTACCAGCAAGAAAACGATTATGCTGCCGATCAGTACCAGTCGTGGGATCCAGTAACCGTCGGGAAGGAGATAATTAATACCTAAGTTGATAATTATCAGTACGATGGCCGTAATCGCCATAATGGCAAATCCTTCTCTGTGCAGCTTCATGCAGGCTTATTTTTTGTTAATGATCAAGTCTGAAATGCAAATATCGCATAAATCCTGATTCAACAGTCATGAAAAAGCCCTGTCGGTTAGGACAGGGCGGTATTTTGATCATGGTTTCCTACTTGATTTATTCAATCACCACGCAGTCGCCATTCTTTACTTCGTGCTCTACTTTCTTGAACTTCACATCGCGTAAAATCCTGCCGTCGCGGTATTGAACGGATACTTTCTGGTTTCTATCGGCGATTTTGATTGCACGTACCGGCTGGGCACGTGTTGTCGACTCCTGGCCGCCATAATTGCTGAGGTCAATTTCAGGTTCAAACTCGTCTTCGCGGTTGGTATGCAGCTCAGGAGCCGGAGCCGGGCGTCTTACCTGTTGCGGAACCGCAGTGGCAGGAACTGCTTCCTCCTGAGGGATATCTGCCTTCATAAGGAATGAGATCATATCGAAATTCACCTTGCTCAGAAAGCGCTTGAACAATTCTACCGATTCAAACTTATAGATCAGCAATGGATCCTTTTGTTCGAACACCGCATTCTGAACGGATTGTTTCAAATCATCCATTTCACGCAAATGCTCTTTCCATTCCTGGTCGATCAGCGAAAGCACGATCGCTTTCTCCATCTCCCGGGTAATGTCTTTTCCTTCGTTTTCAACCGCTTTCTGCAAGTTTACAACCACACCAGCCTGGCGGATGCCATCGCTGAACGGGATCATAATCTCCGTGATCGCCGGTCCGCGATCGGCCATGATAGAGCGCAGAACGGGCAATGCTTTTGCCGCGATCGCATTGTTTTTATCCTGATATTGTTTTTCGGCAGCCTCATAAAGCTTCTGCGACCGATCGGTAGGTTTCATTGAACCATATTCAGTTTCCGAATACGGCACTTCCATTCCAAGGGTAGTAATGACGGCCAGTTCAAGTTCAGCATAAGTGCCGGCTGTATTGACCAGTTCGTCGCATACGTCAAACAATGTGTTGGCAATATCAACTGCCAGACGATCTCCGAACAACGCATTGCGACGACGGGTATAAATGGCGTCGCGCTGATAGTTCATGACATCGTCATATTCCAAAAGGCGTTTCCGCATTCCGAAGTTGTTCTCTTCAACTTTTTTCTGCGCCCTTTCGATAGACTTGGTGATCATGCTGCTCTGGATCACTTCTCCTTCTTCGAGGCCCATCCGGTCCATTACCTTAGCCATCCGGTCGGAACCGAAAAGACGCATCAGGCTATCTTCCAGAGATACAAAGAACTGCGACGATCCCGGATCTCCCTGACGACCCGAACGACCGCGAAGCTGTCTGTCGACACGGCGGCTTTCGTGACGCTCCGTACCGATAATGGCCAGACCACCCGCTTTCTTAGCATCAGGGGTCAGTTTAATGTCGGTACCACGACCAGCCATGTTAGTGGCGATCGTCACTGTTCCGGGTTTACCCGCTTCGGCTACCACTTCCGCCTCGCGCTGGTGCTGCTTGGCGTTCAACACCTGGTGAGGTATTTTCCGCAGCGTAAGCATCCGGCTGATGATCTCGGAGTTCTCAACCGATGTCGTACCCACAAGTACCGGGCGGCCTGCTTCCACAAGCTCGACGATCTCATCGGTAACTGCATTATATTTTTCGCGTACAGAACGATAGACCTTATCTTCCTGATCTTTACGCACGATATTCACATTGGTAGGGATGGAAACTACATCGAGTTTGTAGATTTCCCAGAATTCACCTGCTTCTGTCTCGGCTGTACCGGTCATACCGGCCAGCTTGTGGTACATTCTGAAATAGTTTTGAAGCGTAACAGTCGCATAGGTTTGCGTAGCATCTTCAACCCTAACATTTTCCTTGGCTTCAATCGCCTGGTGCAGACCGTCGGAATAGCGACGTCCTTCCATGATCCGGCCGGTCTGTTCGTCTACGATCTTAACCTTTCCGTCCATGATCACATATTCAACGTCCTTTTCGAAAAGCGTAAATGCTTTCAAAAGTTGGTTGACGGTGTGGATACGGGCTGTTTTTACAGAATAATCGCGGATTAATGCCTCTTTCTGAATAACACGGTCGTGCTCAGTCAATGACTGGTCTTTTTCGATTGCGTCGAGGTCGACAGCAATGTCTGGCAGGATAAAGAAATTGGTTTCTTCGGATTCACCGGTAAGGAAATCGATCCCTTTTTCGGTTAGTTCTATGCTATTATGACGTTCGTCGATTGTGAAGTAAAGCGGTGCGTCGGCTACCGGCATCAGCTTCTGGTTTTCTGCAAGGTGAATCGATTCAGATTCCTGCATTAATGCCTTGATACCCGGCTCGCTGAGGTATTTGATAAGTGGCTTGTACTTAGGCATACCTCTATGCGCACGGAATAATGCAAGACCGCCTTCTTTTTTATCTCCGGCTGCAATTTTCTTTTTGGCATCGTTCAGGAAATCCATTGCCAGCTTTTTCTGAGCTTCAACGATCCTCGAAACGCGGGGTTTCAGTTCCAAAAACTCCTGCTCGTCACCACGCGGAACGGGGCCGCTGATGATCAAAGGAGTCCGGGCGTCATCAATCAAAACTGAATCGACCTCATCGACCATCGCGAAATGGTGTTTGCGTTGAACCAATTCTTCCGGCGTCCGTGACATATTGTCACGCAGGTAGTCAAAACCGAATTCGTTGTTGGTTCCGTAGGTTAAATCGGCCTTGTATGCATTTCTGCGCGCGATTGTATTAGGTTGATGGCGGTCGATACAGTCCACGCTCATGCCATGGAATTCAAAAAGCGGTGCGTTCCATTCTGCATCACGTTTTGCCAGGTAATCGTTCACCGTTACAATATGAACGCCCTGACCTGCAAGTGCATTCAAGAAGGCCGGTAATGTCGCAACGAGCGTTTTACCTTCTCCGGTCGCCATTTCGGCAATTTTTCCCTGGTGCAACACGACCCCGCCTATCAGCTGCACGTCATAATGCTGCATCGCCCATTTGATTGGCTGGCCAATTACATCCCAGGTCGAATTCCAATGCGCTTTATCGCCTGAAATCGTCACATTGGACTTTTTAGTAGCAATTTCACGGTCAAAATACGAAGCGGTTACTTCTATGCTATCATTTTCTTTGAACCTGCGTGCCGTGTCTTTTACAATCGCGAATGCTTTCGGAAGAATGTCCAGCAACACTTTTTCAAGTTCTTTATTTCTGTCCAGTTCGAGGGCATCTATTTTTTTGAAGATCGCTTCTTTGCTATCCACATTAGGTTCGTCAGCTGCCTGCTGTTTCAAAACCGCTATCTGATCGTCGATCGGTTGCAGTGAATCGGCAATATGTTTTTTAAGGTCCGTGGATTGTGCACGGAGCTCATCATTCGACAGGGAGGCAAGGAGTGCATATTCGGCATTGATCTTATCAACGTACGGGGTGAGTTCCTTCAAGTCCCGCTCTGATTTTGTGCCAAACAGCTTGGAAAATATTTTAAACATGATGTGATGTATGTTTTTTAACCGGTTTTTTCTTAGAAAAATATTGCGCCTGCGACAAACCGGATGCCAGATTGTCAGCAGAACTGCCTTTTACAATCCCAAAGGTAATTCATTGCCAATAGTATTACGCAACATCTAAGAGAATCCTAATGGAGATCTAATCTTTTTGCAGTTACAATGATCCTCCGTGGCCATTAGCAACAGCCGGCGCTTTCTGCCTGTTTCGGATCGCTGAATCAACCTTGAAAACAACCCGCTCTCAGCCAATGCGGCCGTTCGTAAAGAATATTTACCGCTACTTGGTAATGCATAGTACCTTTATCACATCAAAACAAAACAGATATAGCCATGAACCACAATAGATTATTCCGCAATACCAGTAACAAAATGATCGGCGGCGTAGCCTCAGGACTTGCAGACTACTTCGAGATCGACGTCTCACTTGTCCGGGTATTTTTCGTACTCACAGTGTTGATACCAGTCACTTTCCCGGTCATTTTGTTATATGTGATTTTATGGATCGTTATGCCAGACGGTGCCAAAAGACCGAAATCATTGGAGGAGCATCATATTCCTTCCTAGATATTAAGACTCCATCAGCAAAGACTTAGTAGTTGCAAACCGCCGGAAAACAAAATCCGGCGGTTTGTTGTTTTATGATTAATTCCTATTTTTACCAATGGTATGCAGGCATACTATTCAACATGCCGCGTACATTCATCGATTTCAAAACGATACAAATATGAATGCATACATAGTTGCAGGTTTCCGCAGTGCAGTAGGGAAAGCTTCCAGGGGCGGTTTTCGTTTTACCCGTCCGGACGATCTCGGTGCGGCGGTGATCAGGCATTTGCTGGAAAAGGTACCTAACCTCGACCCGACCAGAGTGGATGACGTCATTGTCGGCAATGCGGTACCAGAGGCAGAACAGGGCATGCAAATGGGACGTTATGTGGCATTGCTTGCATTACCCAAAAACGTTTCTGGTATCACCATTAACCGCTATTGTGGCTCGGGTGTGGAGGCTATCGCAATGGCTTCGGCTAAAATCCATGCAGGAATGGCGGAATGCATTATCGCAGGCGGCACAGAGTCGATGTCACTGGTGCCGACAATGGGCTGGAAAACTGCTTTGAACTACGAAATTGCACATACCAACCCGGATTACTATCTGAGTATGGGTCTAACCGCAGAGCAGGTGGCGAAGGATTTCAATATCAGCCGGGAAAAGCAGGATGAATTTTCATATCAATCTCATCAAAAGGCATTGCGGGCGCAGAAGGAAGGCTGGTTTGCCGACGGGATCGTGCCGGTGACTGTAAAGGAAACCTATTTTGACGCAAACTCGGGAAAGAAAAAGACGCGGGAAACCGTAATCAGCCAGGATGAAGGCCCGCGTGCGGACACAACCCTCGAGGCACTGAATAAATTAAAACCTGTTTTTGCAGCGGGCGGCAGCGTGACTGCCGGCAATTCATCGCAGACGTCCGACGGGGCTGCATTTGTGCTGGTCATGTCAGAACGGATGGTAAATGAATTGGGACTGAAACCCATCGCACGCATGATGTCATACGCGACTGCGGGCGTGGACCCGAGGGTAATGGGCATAGGCCCGGTGGCTGCTGTGCCTATTGCATTAAAACAGGCCGGGCTAAAACTGGCCGATATTGAGCAGATAGAACTCAATGAAGCATTTGCGGCGCAATCCCTGGCAGTGATCCAGGAACTGGGCATCGACCCTGAAATCGTGAATCCAAACGGCGGGGCGATTGCTTTGGGACATGCATTGGGTTCCACAGGCGCCAGGCTTTCGGTTCAACTTTTTAACGAAATGGCGCGTCGAAACCAGAAATACGGGATGGTAACCGCCTGCGTTGGAGGTGGCCAGGGCGTTGCAGGAATCTACGAAAGGCTTAATTAGAGCCGTAGAATAATATTGAGAGGTAATTTGAAGGTCTCCCCGGAAGTGTTAACTATCTTCCGGGGAGATTCTTTATTTTTGCCCCTCAAACATGCAGGCCTTTTTCATGGATGTATCCATTATTATTATTAATTACAGGACACCTCAGCTCATAATCAATTGCTTACATTCTATCTATCAGTTTACATCCGGGGTCAAGTTTGAGGTAATTGTTGTGGATAACGACCCCGAAAACGGGGACGGGGCATTGGTTCGGAAAGCGTATCCCGAAGTGCGATGGATCGACATGGAATTCAACGCTGGTTTTGGTATTGCCAATAACAGAGGGATGGCGATAGCCAGGGGCCGGTATTTTCTCCTCCTGAACGCGGACACCTTAGTAACCGACAATGTAATAGGCCGCTGTTTTGATCGGATGAACACCCGAAACGACATTATCGCATGCGGCGCACTGCAATACTACCCCGATGGCACGCCGATGCCCTTTTACAAAAGTTTCAACGAATTCCGCAAGACTTTTTTCATTTTACCACCGAGCCGTCTGGTAGATAAGGTCGTCGGACAACTTTATCCAGAACCGGCATATGCCGATCCCGATCAGCACGACTGGCTCGTAGGAGCGTTTATTTTTCTGAGAAGAGAAGGATTTGAGCAAACCGGCGGGTTCAGCGACGACTTTTTCATGTATGGAGAAGACGTGGAATGGTCGGGGCGGCTGGGGAAATTGGGCAAGCTTTGCTATTTTAAGGATTGCACTTTCGTCCATCTTGAAAACAATAATCCATTCCGGCGGACGCACATTTCGTGGATAAACCGGTTCAGTACACAAATGCAGGTATCCAACTTTTTATGGGTAAGGAAGCAATATGGTGTTTTTCAATATTTGATGCTCATCCTGCATTATATTATGATGGTGCCGGTCATTTATCTCTGGAAAATGTTATTGAACCTGAGAAAAAGCGGTAATCCATTTTCAGAACTTCGCACCCAGTATATATATGTTAGGAAGATTCGTGTTTTGTTAAAATATTTCTGGAAAACGCTGTTTCTCAAGAAAGGTTTGTACAGGATCAAGCCCAACGAGAACATCGATTTGTTAACCGCCTCTGCATGAATAGCGAAAAGAAAAGGATTCTCTTTTTTACCCCTTATGCCACACGGACAGGATCAGAGATGATGCTGTTGTACATCCTTAAAAAAATAGACCGGGCCCGGTTCGATGTGGGAATTGTGAGTTTTGCCAACGGCGAACTGCTATCGGAGTTTCCCGACGATATTCCGGTCTTTATTGCCCCGCGTAAATTCAGTGTTCTTCAAAAGGTCTCGTTTCATCTGGGAATGAACCCGACGCTCAGGTATTTACGTAAACTGGCACGTGATTTTAAGGCAGATTTCTGGTATGTGAATACAACCATGATCCCTGAAACAATTGTCGTTGCAAAGGAATTTTCTATCAAAGTCATCACGCATTTTCATGAAATGCCGTTGACTTACGCATACCTCAGCGGCCCCGATTTCAAAAGCATCGTCGATTACTCACATCTGCTCATCGGATGCTCGCAAACTACCTGCGACGCCATGCAGGATGCGGGAGGCCGGAATGTCGGTTTGCTGTATTCATTCATCGATTCGTCGCTGGTGAAGAAAAACGAGGCGCGGACTGCTGAGCTGAAAGCCAAACTGGGCATTCCTGCAGGTGCATATGTGTGGGTGCTTTCCGGAATGACTTCGGAGAGGAAAGGTTTTGATATGCTGCCTGATATTGCACACGAGCTGAACGATGAGAATGTGCATTTGATCTGGGTCGGCGGCAGGATCGATGATGGCCTGGTGTACTACACGGAACAGCGTTGTGCCAACAATGGCTCCGTGACGAAAATTCATCTCCCTGGAAAACAAAAAGAAGATTATTATAACTATCTTAACATGGGAAATGGTTTCCTGCTTACCTCGAGACAGGACCCTTTTCCATTGGTGATGATAGAGGCTGCGCTGCTAGGTAAACCGATCGTTTCGTTTCCATCCGGAGGTGTTTCAGAGTTTGTGAAGGAGGGAATGGGCGTGGTTACGGAAGATTTAAGTGTGAAACAAATGGTGAAAGCCATGCGGTCGGTGATGAGCGGCGAAACGAAAGTCGATGCCGCTAAAAGCATTGAGATAGCAAGTCAATTCAATGTGGAAAACGGGTATAATGAGTGGATCAAATTAATTGACAAAAATCGTTAGCATGTTCAATTCTACGTACGCACTTCATTTTTTAACAAGAATATTTTTCTTATTAGCCGGACTGATTTGTTTTTCAGGCCGCGTCGCAGCCCAGGAGCAGCAACGAACAACCGAGATCGATACGCAGCGCTACCTCGCGCTGATGCTGTTGAACCTCACCAATCCCGACGATATCGGCCCCGAGCCCGATCTGATCAGGACAGCCAAACAATATGGGCTAAATGCGGTCTACATCACCATTCCGTGGGATAAAGTCTATTTCAGTTCACCTACTGAGAAACCGCAATGGGCCAAGTACGACCAGCAGATCAAACTAGCCACTGATCTCGGCATGAAAGTGGCGCTCAGGATCCACCTCGGTAGGCATAGCACGAGGATTAAGGGATTCTGGGAAGTTTCCGACAGTCAGTTCAGTCATTCCAACAAACCTTTATTGAGTGGTTACCAGGACACTTTCTTTGGTTTTGATAATCAACCCATTGTAGATAAAGGTATTGCCTTTGTAAAAGAGGTGGTAACACATTACAAATATCTGCAAACCGAGAAAAAGCTGCTTTATGTGTCGGTAACCAACACGTCGACGCAGGAAGGCGAGTATCCATCCACATTGATCACGTCTGGGAAGGACGATGGCGCGGTTTATGACTATTCGCCCTCAATGACGAAAGGTTTTAAGGAATATTTGAAACAGCATTATAAAAAAATCGAGCGCATCAATTTCCTATGGGGAATGTCTTACAAGACGTTTGATGAACCCGGTCCACCTTCAACGCCTTGGGAACCTAACCTGTCTTTCAGGCAGCGATATGGCAAGGATTGGTACGTTTACCGGCATTTGGTATTTAAGAAATACGTAGAACAAATTGTTGCCGCCGTCAAATCGATCGATCCAGCCATTAAATATGTGTCAGATTACGGCTCCGTATTCGACGCTCATTCGACGTTGAGGGGGACACTGGCGTTTAAGGACCTCAACGAAAAAACCGACGGTATTAAAGTAAATGACAACCTCGCAACGCACGACCACCGCTGGTCTGTAGATATTATTAAAAGTGATGCGCCTCCGGGTTTTATCACAGCCAATGAGCTCTTTGTGAGCTCTTATCTGGACAACACTATTCACAGGAAGCAGCTCAATGAAAATTTCGAGCATGGCGCTAACGTCGTAGCTGTGGTGATCTCACAGAAAGAACAAATGGCACGCGCGGAGCCTTTCCTGAGAGAAGGAGCGGCCAACTGGCTCAATCAGCCGATGAAGCCGATTGTGTACACCGACTCGGTAAGTTACCGGCTGTCAGCTGCCACCGAAAAAGGCGGGGCGCAGGGCGTAGTGTACGATGAATGGGCCAAACGCGCCTACGCAGACCCATTGCACCCGAAACCTGTGCGCATACGCTTGCAAGAGGATTTGCTGTCGCCAAGCTATTGGGACGACGCTTCCAATTATGCTCCTTACGTTTTCCGGCCGGTGCCCATGCAGATTATTCCGGTCAATAAAGATTTTGCATACAAACTGCCGATCGATACTTTCTCCGATGTGGATGGTAAAGTAGTGAAGCTCGAAGTAGGCGCATTGCCTTCATGGCTCCGGTACGAAGGTGGCCAGCTTAGAGGCAAGCCAACTGCATTGGGCGATTTTCGTATTCAGGTAAAAGGTATTGATGATGAGGGCGGAACGGCTGAGGCATTCTTTACGATCAGGGTCGATACCCGTGAGAACGCCAATAAGCCACCAACCGTTGATAAAAACTTCTCCAATCAGATGGTGGCGATCGATAAGCCTTTCACTTTTGCGATCCCTAAAACCGCTTTCGAAGATATTGACGGCCAGATTACCAAGGTTGAGGCAAGCGAACTGCCTGCCTGGATCAAATTTACGAATGGCGCACTCACCGGAACGCCGACCAAGTTGGGCGAATACCGGATCATTTTGAAAGCCTATGACGATCTGAATGCTTTTGTCGAAACCTATTTTACTATTAAGGTAGTCGAACCACAATTCCTGAATGCGCCGCCTTACGCGAGCAGCACGCTGCCTGTTAAATACGGGCAGATCAACATGCCTTTCAACTACATCTTACCGACGAACATTTTCGGCGATCCCGACGGTTATATTTCATCCATTTCAGTTCAGAACCGGCCTTCGTGGCTCAATTTTGCATTGAATGTATTTTCAGGAACGCCTACCGAGGAAGGTGAATACCGGTTGATCATCCGGGCATACGATAATGCCGGGGCTTATGTAGAAATTCCATTGATATTGCTGGTGCAAATCCCGGAAATCCGCTTTGAGCTTGTTAAAGCAGGGAGCAAGGTAGATCAGCAGGTGATACGCAAATTGTCCGGAGACGACGTGCTGCAATATGATTCACTGCCGCCACTGTTGAATATGTATGCCTATGGCAATTTTGAGTACGACAGGGTTGCATTTGATCTGAATGGCCCTTACCGAAAGAAATCCACGACATCGGTTTTTCCTTACGCGCTGTATCAGGACGCTTCGGGTTTTGCGCCTTATGTAGGTCGATACACACTTACGGTGACCGCATTCAAGGAAGATTCTGCCGTTGTTACCAATTCAATTGAGTTTGGAATTTCCGCCGGTGACCGTGTGAACATTACCAAAAACATGGAAGACTGGGTCTTTTATCCGAACCCGGTGGAAAGCATTATCAATATCAAATTACCCGAATTTCAGCCCGGGGACGACATTAAATATGAGATCGTCACCGTGTCCGGCAAACGAATACCGCTGTCTGACGGAATGGTTTCGGTTTCCGACGACCTCGCGAGCATTGACCTCGACGCAGTGGGACTTTCGGCCGGTATCTACTTCATCCGGCTTGAAAACAACGGATCTTTTGTAAAACAATTCAAGATTTTTAAGAAATAGACAGCAGGCCTTTGACGGGCCTGCTCTTCTTTGATTTTGATAATAGTATGCTTGCATAATAATGTTTAAGAATTATATTTGCATAGTTTGTAATAGTATGCAAGCATACCTTGTAAGCAAACCGATTAACCGTATTCAGCTATGTCCGTTGCAGCAGTGAACACAACTTCGATCAAAGGCGGAGAATTTCTTGTAAAAGAGACAGCCGCGAGTCAGATTTTTATTCCCGAAGAATTTACAGAAGAACAGCACATGATCGCGGAAACCTGCCGCGATTTCCTTGCAAAAGAGGTTTGGCCACGTTTGGATGAGATCGATCATGCCATTAACCCCGAACTGATTTCAGGGTTAATGGACAAGGCTGGCGAGCTTGGCTTGCTCGGGACGGTGGTGCCGGAGGAATATGGTGGTTTTGGAATGAACTTCAATACCTCCATGCTCGTGGCGGAGGCAACCGGGGCTGGCAATTCCTTTTCGGTGGCATTGTCGGCGCATACCGGTATTGGCACTTTGCCGATCCTATACTATGGCAATGAAGCGCAAAAAACGAAATACCTGCCCAAACTGGCTTCGGGTGAATGGAAGGCCGCTTATTGCCTGACCGAACCGGATTCGGGCTCTGACGCCAACTCCGGAAAAACAAAGGCGGTACTGACTGAAGATGGCAAGCATTATGTCGTCAACGGACAGAAAATGTGGATTACCAATGGCGGTTTTGCCGATATCCTCATTGTTTTTGCTAAAATCGAAGAAAACGGGCAGACAGACAAGAACCTGACAGCCTTCGTTATAGAAAAATCGTTTGGGGGAATCACGATGAATGAACCTGAGCATAAAATGGGGATCAAAGGATCCGACACGCGTCAGTTGTTTTTCAATGACTGCCTTGTCCCTGTTGAAAATATGCTTTCCGAACGTGGTAATGGCTTTAAAATCGCTGTGAATATCCTCAATATCGGGCGCATCAAACTGGCAGCCGCTGCATTAGGCGGGGCGAAAAGGGTCGCGATGCAGGCGATACAGTATGCCAATGAACGCAAGCAGTTCGGGACGGCAATCGCCAATTTCGGAGCTATCAAACATAAACTGGCCGAAATGGCAGTCGGTATGTTCGCCACGGAATCCGCAGCCTATCGTGTGGGCCAGAACATCGACGACCTGATATTGACCTTCAAGGAAAGCGGCCTTTCAGATTCAGATGCCAAGCTGAAAGCATTGGAAGAGTTCGCGATTGAATGCGCGATCATGAAAGTGCACGGTTCCGAAGTGCTGGATTACGTGGTCGACGAAGGCGTGCAGGTGTATGGGGGAATGGGCTTTTCGGCCGATGCGCCGATGGACCGCGCCTACCGCGACAGTCGCATTAACCGGATTTTTGAAGGTACGAACGAAATCAACCGGTTGCTGATCGTCGATATGCTTTTGAAGCGTACCATGAAAGGCCAGCTTGATCTGATGGGGCCAGCCACCGCGGTTGGAAAAGAAATTATGTCCATTCCCGATTTCAGTACGGATGAGGATGAAACGCTGTTCGCCGCTGAGAAAAAAGTTGTCAAAAACCTAAAAAAGGCAGCATTAATGGTGGCCGGAGCTGCGGTGCAGAAATTCATGATGAAACTGTCCGACGAGCAGGAGATTATCATGAGCCTGGCCGACATGGTTATCGAAACCTTTGTAGCGGAATCGGTGCTTTTGCGGGTGGAAAAGAGAATTGAGCGGCTTGGAGCGGATGCGAACAGTTTGCACAAAGATATCGCGCTCATTTACCTCCATCGCGCTGCTGAGCGGGTGAATAATGCCGGAAGGGCTGCTATTACAAGCTTTGCAGAGAGCGACGAATTGCGTGTAATGCTAATGGGCTTGAAACGGTTTACGAAAATCGAGCCGATGAACCTTAAAGACGCCCGTCGGAGAATAGCCGATGAACTGATTGCAAAAAATGACTACGTCTTCTGAAAAATACTAAATATTTCAGGCGATCAGCCTGCACAACTAAAAACCAAAATGTATCCGTCGAAAGCCGCGTCTGTCTCAGATGTGGCTTTTTTGTATCTTAATGAAAGGTTTTTTATTCTACCTCAAAATACGCAATTTTGGGAAACCAAAAACGACGCCTTTCACGTTAGATATGAGGTTTCTTTTGACCCAAAATCGCAAAAACACTTACGTTGGATTCCCTAATAGCTACTGAAAAACCACCTTTCATGACATTGCATTCCGTGGATCTGAGAACCACAGGCCAGTTTCCTGCATTATTACTTGATTATCTGGACCAGAAGCCCACGTTAGAGTCGTTTTACAGTATTTTTCCGACGCTGGAGAATGCCGAAAAGGCAATTTTAAATAAAAAGGGTTTTGATATTGAAAAGCGTAAAACGCTCGTTGATGTGCTCCAAAGGCAATATCACGGACTGCCGTTTTTACCTGATTTTTCAGTCCTGCTCAAAGAGAATACATTTACAGTGACGACAGGGCACCAGTTGAACATCTTCACCGGCCCACTTTATATTATTTATAAGATCGTTACCGTCATCAAACTTGCCGAGGCATTAAAGGCAAAATACCCGGATTGCAATTTCGTTCCGGTGTACTGGATGGCGACGGAAGACCATGATTTTGAAGAAATCGCGTCGTTTCATTTATTCGGACAAACTCATAAATGGACAGGCGAGCACAAAGGAGCGGTTGGAAAGCTTAATCCAAAAGAACTGGAAGGGATCCTGAAACAACTGCCTGACAAACCGTTACTTTTTGCCAAGGCATATTTGGAGAACAATACGCTGGCTGACGCCGTACGATGTTATATGCATGAATTGTTCGGACGCCAAGGTCTGATTAGTCTCGATGCCGATCATGCGGATCTCAAACGCCACTTCCTTCCGGTCATTCAAGAGGAACTGACCACATCCATCTCCGAAAAGCTTGTTACCGATACCACTTCCCGCCTGAATGCGCTGGGTTACCATACACCGCTGCATGCACGGGAGATCAATTTTTTCTATCTCGACCATAATCTCCGCGAGCGCATTGTGCGTGAAGGCAACGAGTTCAAGGTTTTGAATACAGAGTTATCGTTTTCAGAATCAGAGATATTACAAATTTCGGAGCAGCATCCGGAGAAATTCAGCCCGAATGTGATCCTGCGGCCGCTTTATGAAGAAGTGATATTACCCAATATTGCGTATATCGGTGGACCGTCAGAAGTACCTTACTGGATGCAGCTGAAAGGGGTATTTGACCATTTTGGCGTGCCATTCCCAATGCTCATGCCGCGGAACTTCGCATTGTACATGAATGGGCATCAGTACAAGAAAGCGCAGAAACTCAAAATTGATTATAAGGATCTTTTTCTGGACGAGATCGCATTGCGCAAGACATTTATCGAGCGTAATACCGAGCATGTGCTGAACCTGGGCGATCAGAAAACCGCATTTAACCAGATTTTTGAAGAGATTCTTACAAAAGCGACGGCCGTCGATCAAACCATGCATGGCGCAGTAAAAGCAGAGCATACCCGATTGCTAAACTCTTTAAAACACCTCGAAAAACGGATTATCCGCGCGGAGGAGCGCAATCATGAGTCGGAAATTGAGCAATTGCTAACCCTTAAAAACAAACTGTTCCCGAACGGAATCGCCCAGGAACGGTATGATAATCTTTTGAATTTTTATATCAATGATCCGCAGTTTATCCAGAAGCTTTTCAATGCTTTTGATCCGCTGGATTTCAGGTATAATGTGTTGCTGGAAGAATAGAATGTGTATTTATTCTTTTAGCCTGACATCCCCAAAACGGGAGGTTACCGTAATTTTTGTCCCTGATCCCGTTCCGATCTTGCCCTGATATTGCTTCATTTTATCCGGACGACCGTCTTTGGCGGGTTGCATCGAGAAGTTTACATTCGTGGCCGGATAACTGAATTTTCCGTAGGTGACCGAAACATTGAACTGGTTGGCTTCAGCCGGCAAAACCACAGATGAATATGCTGCCTGAATGTCCACATTTTGTGCTGAATGCGTCAGTTCATCGATTCTAAAGTTGGGGGAATAATTCAATTTCACTTTGCCGCTGCCCCTGATCGTCCCGATGCTGGCGCCGGAATAGTCGATATCAGCGTCGAGATTGATCACATCCCCGATACTCAGCTCGCCAAATTTGTTACTCAGCAAAATCTTTTTGGCCAGATCAAGTTTCAGGTTTGAATACTGGCATTCCAGTCTGCCACCATCCATTTTGCCAATTTTGGCGCTGCCATACTGCACATCGATCACGTTATCCGGATTGTCCAGCACATTGGCTATGAACGCCCCGTATTTGGAATTGACCGTGAGTGGAGCGTGGAATGAGGGGATATCAGTGGTGCCAAAACTGTTTTTGACGATCAATGCATTATCCTTCGGCATGTACACAGTATAGTCGATCTGGATGAAATTTTTGTCGCCTTTCTTATTCCAGTTGTTCCAGCTATTTTTTCCAAACTGTGCGCGGTTGATATGCGTCGTGAGGCTGATCTGATTTTTGATGCGTTTTTCATCAATCGTTACGGCTCCCAGGTATTCGGCAGCGCGGACGTCGTCGGGCGCATTGGCGGTCACGATAATTTCTACTTTGATCTCGTCCTTAGCCCACAAATTGATCCTTACCTGTCCGAATTGATTATCCACCGCGAGCACATCACTGCTCTTGACATCAAAAATCTTAACAATATTCCTTCTTTTTTCTACCAATCCGTTCTGTTCAGGTTCCGGATCGATTGCGCTTACCACCTGTGGCAGCGCGAGGGCTACACTAAATAACAGGTGCGTTGCTAATTTCTTTATCGGTATCATTTTTTACTTTGTTAATGCGTTGCAAAATTTCCAGTTGTTGATTCAGTAAATCAACCTGCCATTGTAAGTTCTGGACCATAGCTTCCAGCAATGCTTCCTGGTTAGGGGCATTCGATAAGTTGGAACGCAAGTTTTTATAGCTTGTCTCCAGACTTTCCAAATCAGCTGAGAAATCCTTGTAGAGCTCCGGATTGTTCCGGGCCAGTTTGATGATTTCTTCCCTTTTTTGGTCTATTGCAACATTGTATTGATTGAATTCACGGGCATAGGTAGGAACTTTCAGTGCCACGCGCGGATCACGGGTAAGGCCGTACTCACTGTTGAGGTAAGCCAGAAACCCTATTCCCAAGGCCAGGAACACGCCCGCTGCAATCCGCCAGTCGAAATACGGATTACTTAGTCGCCTGATTTTTTTTTTGGCCTTTTCGGGTATTTCCGGGACCTCGTTATGTAGTTGGCTCTCAATTTGACTCCACAAAGAATCCTGCGGTAAGAAAGTATCAAATCCATCCCTGTTATCACGCACAAACCGCTCCAATCGATCCTTTTTATCAGAAGAATTTTTCATAGATTAATTAACTTGTCAAGTGTAAATAATAGTCTCAAATCCGTAATAGTTTAAGTAAATATCATTTCTAACTCCTGAAAACTTACCTGACCAGCATTTCCGTCAGCTTCCGCTTTGCTCTCATATATTGTGTCCGGGACGTTGTTTCACTGATCCCGAGCACCTCTCCGATCTCCTCGTGGTCGTAGCCTTCAAAAAGGTAAAGGCTTAGCACCACCCGGTAACCGTCCGGCAATTTTTGTACCGCATTGCGCACCCTTTCGATTTCAAGCGTTGTATCACTTTCATCCAGTCCGAAAGAATCCTCGTTACGGTCGCTGTATTCCAGTGTTTCCTGGAACTCGTCAATTTCCACCAATTTCACCTTCCTTCCCCGCATGTGGTTGATTGCCTTATTGACTACAATCTGCTTCAACCATGCCCCAAAGGTCGACTGCTGCCGGAACTGGTGCAGGTTCGTGAATGCGTCCACAAACGCCTCCTGCAAAGCATCCTCAGCCTCTCCCAGATGGTTTAATATCCGCATGCAGATGTTGAACATGGCTTTGGAGTAATGTTTGTACAACTCATACTGCGCTTTGCGCTCTCCGAGTTTACAACGCTCCACCAGTTCGACGTGCCGGTCGGGGTAAATTTGTGTTTTCAAGCAGAAGGTTTATATTTTGAACGTTCTGAAATAAAGACAAGCGATAAAATCACATGTTGCATTCATTTTAAAAAAATTTTCAAAATGGGTGCAACCGAACAAAGGGCAATGCGGTGTTGTTCTTAGAAAAGGCGGGGTTATCTTTGCATTCTGATAACCGATGCGATGTTTTTGCTATTTGCAATCTACTGATTTAGTACATGAAAACTTTCAATATCCCTGATTTTTACCGGAGCCACATTATCACGCCGATCAAGGAGTTCCGTCGTAAAAATGACAAGCTAAAGAGGGATTATTCACCCACCATGCTGGACTTCGGACCGGTGCAGTTTCTGATTGCACGGCATTTCGGGTTTTGTTATGGTGTGGAAAATGCCATCGACATTGCATACAAGGCCATCGCCGAAAATCCGGACAAGCGCATCTTCCTGCTAAGCGAAATGATCCACAATCCAGACGTAAACCGCGATCTGACGGAAAGAGGCGTCCGTTTTATTATGGACACAAAGGGAGGCCAGCTGATTGAATGGGAGACATTAACCAAAGAGGATATTGTGATTGTGCCTGCTTTCGGGACTACGGTTGAAAACCAGCAAAAATTGTCGGAGCTGGGCGTGAATGCATATGTTTACGACACGACCTGCCCGTTTGTGGAGAAAGTATGGAATCGCGCGGCGCAGATCGGCGAAAAAAATTATACAATCGTTGTGCATGGAAAGCCCAATCACGAGGAAACCCGCGCTACATTTTCGCATAGCAAGGAAAATGCACCGACGGTAGTTGTTGAAAATATGAAGCAGGCGGAATTACTGGCCGAATACATCAAAGGGTCGAAACCAGCTGCCGGTTTTTTTGTGGATTTCAAAAACCAATATTCGGAAGGGTTTGATCCTGAGCGGGATTTACAGCGGATCGGGGTCGTTAACCAGACAACCATGCTCGCTTCCGACACCCAGGGAATCGCGGATTTTCTTAAAAATGTGATGATACGGCACTATAACCTCCGCCCCGAGCAGGTCGAAGACCGTTTTGCCAACACGCGCGACACATTATGTTACGCCACGAACGATAACCAGGATGCGACTTACGCATTACTGACCCATGAAGCGGATATGGTGATCGTCGCGGGAGGTTATAACAGCTCCAACACCTCGCACCTCGTCGAGCTGTGCGAGCAGAAGTTTCCGACCTACTTTATTGAATCAGTCAATAAAATCCTCGACAAGCAACTGATCCGCCATTTTGATCTGCATAAAAAGGAAGAAATAGTGACCGAAAACTACATTCCTGAGAAGTCGCCCGTGCGCGTTATGCTCACATGCGGGGCCTCCTGTCCCGATGCGGTTGTGGAGGGAATCCTGCTGCGTTTACTTTCGTTTTTCGAAGGCGCAAAACCGATCGAAGATGTGATGAAGGCCTTTTAAAAAGATAACGACCGGAAACTTCGTTTTTCCATCCGTTGAATCATTTGAAAGTGGTTATTTAAAGGGAATTAAGTTATAAAAGCTAATTTAGGCGGATGATTTTTGATCCTGAAAATCATCCGTTTTTTATATCCTCTTTCCTATGAAAAAGACTTCGATCCTGTGTTCTTTTTGCCTCCTTTTTATTGCCTGGATTTTCAACGGCTGTTCTTCTTTTAACGAAATCCGCATTGCCGGCACCAACTTCACCGACGAGGTAGGGCAATCCCAAAACCTGGTATTCACATTCAACAAGGATATCGCTGCCCCAGGCGATCTGAACAGCTGGGATTCAACACAATATGTCCAGTTTGAGCCAGCCGTGAGAGGTAAATTCAAATGGACGGCACCGAATGAACTGATATTTTCGCCCGTCGCAGGCTTTGGGGCCGCTACTTCATACAAAGCAAAACTTACAGATCTGCTGACCGATAAAACGGATAAGGACAAGAAATACAAGATTTCACAGGATCCCATTGATTTTCACACACCTTATCTCCAATTGGTGGAAACCGAAAGCTGGTGGACATTATCGCAGGAAACAGGACGACAGGAAGCGCGGTTGCGGCTGAATTTCAATTATCCCGTCAACAATCAGAATGTAGCCGAAAAGCTCAAAATTACGGCCGGAACGCAATCATTGGATTACAAAATACTTCCCTCCCAATCCGAAACGTCGGTCACGATCGCATTTGCGGCGCCGGGCAAGGCCGACAACAATGAAATTCCTGTAAATGTGGTTGTCGATAAGGGAGTGAAGGTTCAAAATACTTCCTACATGAGTCAGGATGCGCTGACCCGTATGGTAAGCATTCCGTCGCCGCTGCATTTGGAAGTGGTAGATGTCAAAACGGGCTTTGAAAATAATGAAGGATACGCCCGGATTATTACCACACAGGAACTTGACAAGGAAAGCATTGCAAAGAGCTTTTCCATTAATCCGGAAGCGGCCGTGGAAGCCGAGCCGACTGAGAATGGCTTTGTGGTCCGGGGTGCATTCAACGAGACCGATACCTATGTGCTTCAATTGAACCAAACACTGAAAGGGTTGCTTGGACACACATTGGAAGAGGGCACTTCTCGTGATTTGTTTTTTGGGAAAATGCCTGCGGCGATATCTTTTGCGAACAAAAAAGGACTGTACATGTCCACCAAAAGCTCGCGGAATATCGGCGTGCAAATTGTGAACGTGCCCAAAGTGCAAGTACGGATTTCAAAGCTCTATGCCAACAATATCCTCCATTATATCCACAATAATCGTTGGAACGACTATGCTTATGTCGGCGACGACTGGCAGCCGACTGGTAATTTCAATTACAGCGATGACCGCGAAAACCAGCTGAGCGATGTGATTGTCAACAAGACGATCGAGACGGAAAATCTCTCCAAAAGCAAAGGTATCTCCGCATTGAACATTGCGCTGCCGGACGACAATAAACGGCAGGGCGTATATCTGGTAGCGGTAAATTCCGAGGAAGAAGCTTACCTCGGAGCAACTAAACTCGTTTCCATTTCCGACATCGGGCTGATCGCCAAGCAGGGGAAAGATGAACTGTGGATTTTTGCTAATTCCATTAAAACCAACGAACCTATCGCCGACCTGGAACTGACGCTGGTAAGCTCCAATAACCAGAACGTTTTTAGTATTAAAACTGATGGTGAAGGCGTTGCGCATGTGAAAACGCTCAGCGAAAAGGCCCCAGGATTTAAGATAGCAATGGTTACCGCCAGCTCTGAGGATGATTTTAACTATCTCTTGCTGGAAGATTCGCAGGTGCTGACTTCCCGTTTCGATGTGGAAGGTTTGCGCGATAATGCGTCCGGATTTCAGGTATTTATTTATGGCCAACGTGATATTTACCGTCCGGGCGAAACAATGTATTTTAATACTGTGCTGAGAACCCAAAGCTGGCAGACAGCCGCCAAAATTCCTTTGAAACTGAGGCTGCTCACGCCAAATGGACGGGAATTCAGGACGTGGCGGAAGATTACCAATGAGCAGGGAGCGGTAGAGACCGAAATTCCGCTAGATGCTGGCGTGTTAACAGGCACTTATATCCTCGAAGTTTATAATGCGAATGAGGTTTTGCTCGGTTCACAGGCTGTGAGTGTGGAAGAGTTTATGCCCGATCGCATTAAGGTGGACCTGAGCGGGGCTGCGAAAGATTATGTGTCGGGGCAAAAAATCTCGCTTACGGCTACTGCTACGAACCTTTTTGGCCCGCCTGCCGGCAACCGTAATTATCAAATGGATTTCGAACTGCGACGCAAGAGTTTCTCAGCCGAGGCATTTCCGGAATATCGATTCGATATTCCGGACAAAACCACTTTTGAGCGCGACAGCCGTGCGGGAACAACCAATGAACAGGGCCAGGCGAACGAGCAATTTACAATCCCGTCCAGCATGCAAGATATTGGCGTATTGCGGGGTTCAATTTATGTCAACGTTTTCGATGAAAATGGGAGGTCCGTTGGCAGGATTCAACAGTTTGATGTATTCACCCAGCCCGTATTTTATGGAATCCGACTTCCAGACTCTTATGTCGGCACTAATGCTCCGGTACCCGTCGATATTGTGGGGCTTAACAAAAGTGGCGCGTTGGTAAGTGCGGTTTCTGCGAGCATTGAAGTGGTTAGATTGGAATATCAGACGGTGGTTGAGAAGAAATACGATCGGCTGCAATACACTTCCAGGAAAAGTGAAAAAGTAGTGTATTCCAATAAATTGAACCTCGCCGGGGGCAAAGGGACTTTCCGTTATGTGCCTACTGTCTCGGGTGAATATGAGGTACGCGTGCGCAGGCCGGGCGCTACGCATTATACGCTGGCGAATTTTTATGCTTATGGATACGGCTACACCCAGTATTCGTCCTTCGAAGTGAGTAATGAAGGCCGCGTGTTGATGGAGACGGATAAAGACAAATACAAGACCGGTGAATCCGCAAAAGTCCTTTTCAAAACACCTTTTGACGGCCGGTTATTGGTCACGGTCGAGCGGAATAACGTTCTCGAACAACATATCCTGACTACCGAGAAGAAGGCTGCCGAACTTACATTCAAAATTACAGACGAGCATTTGCCGAACGTTTTCGTGACGGCGACGCTGATCCGGCCATTGGATTCATCTGATATGCCTCTGACGGTAGCGCATGGTTTTGTGCCGGTTTTGGTGGAAGATCCGGATCGTAAATTGCAGGTTGCCATTACAGCTGTTGAAAAATCGAGGTCCAAAACAAAGCAACAGATCAGGATTAAAACAGAACCCAATACCGAAGTGACCCTGGCCGTGGTGGACGAAGGAATCTTGCAGATCAAAAATTCTCAAACACCGGATATTCACGGACATTTTTATCAAAAACGGGCATTGGAGGTCACCAGCTACGATTTGTACGCGCAGCTCTTCCCTGAATTGACCATTTCAGGAACATCCAGTTCCGGCGGTGATGGTTATGATTTGGAAAGAAGAATAAACCCGCTGAGTAACGGTCGGACAGAGTTGGTGTCGTTCTGGAGCGGCCAGCTTACCGCCAACGGAAGCGGTGAAGCGACGTTCGATGTGCATATCCCGCAGTTCAGCGGCGACTTGCGCATCATGGCCGTTGCCTATAAAGACAAGGCATTTGGTTCGGCAACCAAAAACATGAAGGTGGCCGATCCGATTGTGATCAGCGCCGGACTTCCGCGTTTTCTCAGTCCGGGCGATGAATTGGTGCTGCCTGTCAACATCAGCAACACGCAGTCGAAAGCGGCTAATGCGTCGGTAACCTTGCAACTGGATGGGCCATTGGCAGCGGGAGCAACGCCGGTTTCGCAGAAAATTACGATTCCGGCTGGGAAAGAAACCCGTGCAGTATTTTCGGTAAGGGCATTGACAGCGATAGGTTCCGGCAAGATCACCGTGAAAGTGAATGCATTCAATGAGACTTTTGTCAACCAGACTCAAATTACCGTCCGTCCGGCATCTCCGCTGCTTAAAACCAGCGCATCGGGCATCGTTGCAGCGGACAAACAAGGGCTCATCGATCTCAGTTCTTCGTTCATACCTGCTACCAGCAATAGTCAGGTGGTGCTAAGCCGTTCTCCGCTGGTGCAGGGCGGTGGTAAGGCATTATCCGCGTTACTGGGCTACCCTTATGGATGTCTTGAACAAACCGTTTCGAAAGCATTCCCGCAAATCTATTTCGCCGACCTGGCCAAGGCTATGGCAGCGCCGGTTTACACCGTTCGAACAGGAGAAAGTGATTTTAATCCAATGACCAATGTGCAGCAGGCGATCCGAAAAGTTGAATCGCAACAGCTTTTCAATGGAGGGATGGGAATGTGGCCTGGTGCAACAAAAGAAGACTGGTGGGCAACTGCCTATGCCGTCCATTTCCTGGAAGAGGCGCGAAGGGCTGGATTTGAGGTAAATGCAAAAACCCTAAGTCGTGCAATTGAATATCTCACTGCTCAAAGCGGGACTACCGCGAATCGGGAAGTAGTTGTGGCAAGTACCAACAACGGACTTGCTTATGAGGGGCAACCCACAGGCACACAAACGCGAAAAACAGTTGCCCGGCGGGAAGCGATCTACTCGCTTTACGTTTTGGCGCTGAACGGCAAGCCCAACCGGGCTTCTATGAATTATTACAAACAAAACCCGCAACTGCTGACGCTTGATTCCAAGTATCTGCTCGCGGCGGCATTCCAGATGGTTGGCGACACCAGGGGATTCAACACCTTGGTACCGAAAAAGTATATTTCAGAAAGTACAGGATCTTATTTCGACGACAGCTATTCTTCACCACTGCGTAATATGGCGTTGGTTTTGAATACATTAATTGAATCTGATCCCGGGAACGCGCAGATTCCCATATTAGCCCGGCAGCTTTCGAAGGCGATACAATCGGCATCCTACCTGAACACCCAGGAAGCTGCGTTTGCGGTGCTTGCATTGGGTAAGCTAGGTAAAAAGACAGCAAATTCGACGGTAACCGCTGCGGTTTCGGCAAATGGGAAGGCAGTAGGGCAGTTTACAGGAAAGGAGCTGAAAATTTCAAAAGGCATTGTAAACCGGAAATTAGCTGTGAAAACACAGGGAAAAGGCGATTTGTACTGGTTTGCCCAAACAGAAGGCATGTCCGCTACCGGCGCTTATGTAGAGGAAGATCAGGGGATCAGCATTCGCAGACAGTTTTTAACACGGAACGGAAGCCCGGTGCAGACCTTTCACCAGAATGATCTGGTGGTGGTGAAACTGACCCTTGTGAGTACCAACGGCCTGCCAGTTGAAAATATCGTGGTAACCGACTTGCTGCCCTCCGGTTTTGAAATAGAAAACCCCCGCATCACCGAGCCCCGCGATATGCCATGGATCACCAAGGCGGCCGTGCCGGAATATTACGATATCCGCGACGACCGGATTCACTTCTTTACAACGGCTGACGGTCAGGAGAAAAGCTTCTATTACCAGGCTCGTATTGTGTCAAAAGGTACATTTACAGTAGGCCCGGCTGCGGCAGACGCCATGTATCAGGGCGAATACCGCAGCTATTCGGGTGGTGGAAAAATAACGGTTGAGTAAAGTATCAGAAGGAGAAACTACGTAAAATCAATCCGCCGATGATGGCTCCCGCAATGGGGGCCGCCACGGGGATCCAGCCATAACCCCAATCGGAACTGCCTTTGTTTGGAATAGGTAAGATAGCATGGGCGATTCTTGGGCCAAGATCGCGCACAGGATTGATCGCATATCCGGTCGTGCCGCCAAGAGAAAGTCCGATGCTCCAGACCAGCATTCCTACCAGGTAGGGTGCCACGCCAGAAGGGATGCCGCCACGTTCAGGATCGGAAGAGCCGGCATAACCAATGGCAACTACGCCTACGATCAGAAGCATTGTCGCAATAAATTCACTTATAAAATTGGCACCGGTTGCTCTCACGGCCGGTCCCGTTGCGAAACAGGCCAGTTTGGCGCCGCCATCCTCGGTTTCTTTCCAGTGAGGGAAATATTGGAGCCATACGAGCACCGCGCCCAGAAAAGCGCCGATCAATTGAGCAGGAATGTAACTTGCTATCAAACTGTAATCATTTTTAAGCACCGCAAAACCAACTGTCACAGCCGGATTTAAATGCGCTGCCGCACTTCCAAATGCATTGGCCGTAAATATACCTAACATGACTGCGAAGCCCCATCCGGCCGTGATGACGATCCAGCCGGAGCTTTCGCCTTTGGTTTTTTTCAATACTACATTGGCAACTACGCCATTGCCCAACAAAATAAGAACCATAGTTCCGACTAATTCTCCAATAAATGGCGATGGCTGCATGAGATTTTGATAATCAGTTAGTGAACGAATATGCGATTTGTTTTATAAATTCTGCTTCCAATACCAAAAAGAATTTTTCGTATCCTTTTTACCATTTTCGGACGATGAATTCTGCTAACTTTGCCTGATAATCAATTTTTGTATTGAAAATCATGTCATTAAATCAACTTACGGCTATCTCTCCCGTCGATGGCCGTTATTACAAACAAGTCTCTGAACTTTCGGCCTATTTTTCGGAATATGCCCTGATTTATTACAGAGTATACGTTGAGATCGAATATTTCATCGCACTCTGCGAAATTCCCCTCCCGCAGCTATCCGAATTTGACAAGAAGAAATACGCCTCGCTTCGTAAAATCTATGAAGATTTCAGCGAGCAGGACGCACTTCATATAAAAGACATCGAAAAGGTAACCAATCACGACGTTAAGGCAGTAGAATATTTCATCAAAGAGCAATTCGAAAAGCTTGAAATCGAATCCTACCAGGAATTTATCCATTTCGGCCTCACATCGCAGGATATTAACAATACAGCCATTCCGCTTTCGCTGAAAGACGCGATGGAGCGGCAGATCAAGCCGCTGTTCCGTCAGGTGCTTTTTGTATTGAAAAGAATGTCGATCGAGTGGAAAAACGTGCCGATGCTCGCATTCACGCACGGGCAACCCGCGTCGCCTACACGTGTAGGAAAGGAATTTCTCGTATTTGTGGAACGTCTGGAACGCCAGCTCGAAATGCTAGATAAAATACCTCATTCAGCCAAATTCGGCGGAGCGACCGGTAATTTCAACGCGCACCATGTGGCATATCCAAAGCAGGACTGGATGGCATTTGGCCACCATTTTGTGGAAGGATTAGGCTTGAAAAGAAGCCGTCATACGACCCAGATCGAGCATTATGATAACCTTGCCGCTACTTTCGACTGTCTGAAACGCCTGAACACGATCCTGACCGATCTTAACCGGGATATGTGGACCTATATTTCAATGGGTTATTTCAAACAAAAGATCAAAGCGGGAGAAGTGGGATCATCAGCAATGCCGCACAAGGTTAACCCGATCGACTTTGAAAATTCGGAAGGAAACCTGGGGCTTGCTTCTGCATTGTTCGAGCATTTTGCATCCAAATTACCGGTATCCCGCCTGCAACGTGATCTAACTGATTCGACAGTGCTTCGTAACATCGGTGTACCGCTCGCACATTTGGCGATCGCATTGAACTCGTTGCTAAAAGGACTTGGTAAAGTGGAGCTGAACGGTGAAATACTGAAAGCGGAACTTGAAGAAAACTGGGCGGTGATATCAGAAGCGATTCAAACAATCCTGCGTCGCGAAAGCTATCCGAAGCCATATGAAGCATTGAAGGAGCTTACCCGCACCAACGAAAAAATCACGCATGATTCCATTTCGCGTTTCATCGAGACGTTGGATGTGCCTGAAAAAATACGCGAAGAGCTTCGTGCATTAACCCCTTTCAACTACCTGGGTGTAGTAGAAGAGACGTTCTGATAAATACTATAACCCTTCCGGGGCACTGCATCCGGAAGGGTTATATCCCAAATCTTCCCTTATTTTCTCCTGCCATTCCTCCGGCAAAATATCCAGCAAATTGACGCGGCAAACCGTTGCAATGCGGCAGTAATGCACCAACTGCACGCGGTTCCTGCCACTTTCCCATTTGTGATAAGCAACCTGGGAAATCCCCAGCATTTCCGCCATCTGCCTCTGCGAAAGCAAATTGGCGTTCCTATAATAGGCTAAAACATCTGAAATGCACATAATGTCGGTTTAAAGCAGGTGATGCTTTGAACCGAGGGGAGAAGTAATGGAGGAATGAGTGAATGAGTGAATGAGTGAATGTGCCGCCGTAGAGCGGGGAATGTTAAAACTCGGATGACAAATGATCGAAATAAACTTCTATTGAGTCATTCAGTCATTCAGTCATTCAAAATTTATTCACTCATTCACTCATTCAAAATTAGAACTTAGCCACACTTCGAAGATCCGCAGTCCTTGCACGTCAGGCAACCTTCCTGGTATAGCAAATTGGTTGAGTTGCAGTTCTGGCATTTCTGTTTGGCGGCTTCGGTTCCGTCGGGGATGTAGCGTTTCAGGGCACGGGCTACGCCGGCTTTCCAGGTGTTGATTGCCTCGTCGAGCTGTAAGCTGCTGATGAGGTCAACTACCTTTTCAATTGGCATTCCGTGACGTAAAGTGCTGGAAATCAGCTTTGCATAATTCCAGTATTCAGGGTTGAATTTGTAAGACAAACCTTCGATTGTCGTCTTGTAGCCTCTCGTATTCTTATATTGAAAATCATAACGCGAGC
Source organism: Dyadobacter sp. MSC1_007 (assembly GCF_023667495.1). Lineage (GTDB taxonomy): Bacteria > Bacteroidota > Bacteroidia > Cytophagales > Spirosomataceae > Dyadobacter. The sequence goes on along the minus strand of NZ_JAMOZL010000004.1, from coordinate 241,203 downwards.
TGCCATCCGCTTCCCGGTTCTTGATAATATAACCCTCATTCACCCATCTTGGCAACAAAATACCATCTTCATCATCTGCAAATCCGGTAAAGATCTCATAAGGCCTGCCGTCGATAATACCGATGAATGCGATCCACTTATCTTTTTTATTCTGAAAACGCACGACATCTGCTTCCAGCGTTTGTGGTCTCTCGGTGGGGAATGGCGTTGGAAGGCCGGGAGTGGGTTCTTCTTTTTTCTCATTGGAGATCAATACGCCTGATCTTGAACCGTCGCGGTACACGGTAACGCCTTTGCAACCTGCTTTCCAGGCTTCCATGTAGCATTCACCTACAACTTCTTCGGTGACATCATTCGGCATGTTGATCGTCACGCTGATCGAATGGTCAACCCATTGCTGGATCGCACCTTGCATTTTTACCTTTTTAAGGTAATCAACATCATTGGAAGTCGCTTTGTAGTAAGGCGATTTTTTCACGAGATCGTCCAGCTCTTTCTGAGCGTAATTTTTACTAATATCGAATCCATTCACCTCCATCCATTCCTTGAAACGGTGGTGGAAAACCACATATTCTTCCCACGAATCGCCAACTTCATCGACAAAATCAACGCGGACGTCCTTATCGTTCGGGTTAACCTTCCTTCTTCTTTTATAAACAGGAAGAAAAACGGGTTCGATGCCAGAAGTGGTCTGTGACATCAGGCTGGTCGTTCCCGTAGGCGCGATGGTCAGCAATGCGATATTTCTTCTTCCATATTCCAGCATTTCGTAGTAAAGCTGCGCATCGGCTTCTTTCAGACGAAGGATAAACGGATTGTTTTTCTCTCTTTCCGCATCAAAAATGGCAAACGGGCCTCTTTCTTTCGCAGTATGAACTGAGCCGCGGTAGGCTTCCAAGGCCACATTTTTATGTATTTCAACTGCAAATGCATTGCCTTCGTCACTGCCATAACGCAAACCTAGTGCCGCCAGCATATCGCCTTCCGCGGTAATGCCGATGCCGGTCCTGCGTCCTTCATTCGCTTTGATCTGGATATTGAGCCAGAGATTGCGCTCTACGCGCTTAACTTCTGCGTCTTCCGGATCGTCATCGATTTTTTGAATGATAGCGTCGATTTTTTCGAGTTCCAGATCGATAATATCGTCCATCATGCGCTGGGCGGCGGCAATATGTTTCTTGAATAGATCCCAGTTGAATTTAGCCTTTTTGGTAAACGGATTTTCGACGTATGAATACAGGTTGATCGCCAGCAAGCGGCACGAGTCGTATGCGCAAAGCGGAATTTCGCCGCAAGGGTTTGTCGAGATTGTTTGATAGCCCAGATCGGCATAGCAATCGGGGACAGATTCGCGGATAATGGTGTCCCAGAACAAAATGCCTGGCTCCGCAGATTGCCACGCATTATGGACTATCTTCTTCCAGAGTGCGGTGGCGTCGATATCTTTAATATGGGTCGGGGCGTCGCTGCCGATCGGATATTGCTGGCGGTAGGGCTTACCGGAAGCAACGGATTTCATAAATTCATCGTCGATCCTGACTGAAACATTGGCACCGGTGACCTTGCCTTGCTCCATTTTTGCATCGATAAAATCTTCTGAATCTGGATGTTTGATGGCTACTGAAAGCATTAATGCGCCCCTGCGACCGTCCTGCGCCACTTCCCGGGTAGAATTGGAAAAGCGCTCCATAAACGGAACGATGCCCGTAGAGGTCAATGCCGAGTTTTTTACGGGTGAGCCTTTTGGTCTGATATGCGACAGATCATGACCGACACCGCCACGTCTTTTCATCAGTTGCACTTGCTCCTGGTCGATCTTCATAATGCCGCCGTAGGAATCCGAAGCGCCATTATTGCCGATTACAAAACAGTTGGACAATGAGGCGATCTGGTAAGGGTTACCAATGCCGGTCATCGGGCTGCCTTGGGGGATAATGTATTTAAAATCTCTGATGAGGTCGAAAATTTCAGTTTCACTCATCGGGTTCGGATAGCGTTGCTCGATACGCGCGATCTCGGATGCGATACGGCGGTGCATATCGTCGGGAGTTGCTTCGTAGATGGCACCGAAGGAGTCTTTCAGCGCATATTTGTTGACCCAGACCCGTGCAGCTAAGTCATCTCCTTTAAAATATTCGAGTGAGGCCTGAAAGGCTTCGTCAGTAGTGTAGGTACGTTCTGATTGTGAAGATTTTATGGTTTCCATTAGCTGCTGGACGTGAGTTTTTTTAATTTGATCCTATTTTCAAATGTAAAAATTTTGGAGCTTTATAAAAATAGGATTTTTAAAAGTTGACAAAATTACGATGTTAATATACTGTTTATTAGTTAATTATAAATTTCAAATAAGAAAAAAGTTCACAAATTTATTTTCGGCACTTAAAATCAGTCGATTTGTAAATTAACAAAAAAAACCGGCTCATGATGAAGCCGGCAATTTTTAATTACTATGGCGAAATTTTATCTTAAGTCTTTGGTTGCGTTGATGGTTTAGATCAATTTGAGCACGGTACGCTCGATGAGTGCAGGCCATTCGGGCAGTTCTGGAATACCTGGTTTACGTTTTCCAAAAAACTGGTTGAACATTACCCCCTCCTTATCGATCAGCTCGATACCGGTAACAATGCCATCTGCGGTCGGTTTTCTGACCACCCATGCCTCGTCGATGGCATCTTCGCGCAAATGCAGGTTAAACTCCGGATCCATGATGTTGAGCCATGGGCCCATTACAAAAATCTTGTTGATCGGGCCGGTATGGATCTGAATGCAATTGGGATTTGAAACAAAAACCATAATAGGCAAGCCGGATTCCGAAACCGCGTCAAAAACAGGCTTTATACTCTCTGGTTTAATCCGATAGGCATAGCCATCCGGCGCATTGCGAAGCGCCTGCTTCCGCGAGAGCTTGTATTTTCTCAGCAAAGTGAAGAAATCATGCGTGTCTTTCAGCGCCAGCCATTCTTCCTGAAAAGCAGCGCGGTCGATCTCGGCAGCAACTTCTGCTTCGGTTGATTTTTCTTTCGGCTCTGCGATAAAAAGGTTCACATCCTGATCAGCGGCCAGATATTTGCTGACCAGCGTATCATATGCGTCTTTGTTGCTTTTCTCCGTCAGGTATATTTTGTGGGCAGCTTCGCCGGAGCTGTTGAAGAATTGAAGGCTGAAACGGTCGTTTTCGGCAACCGCAAAACCAAATTTCCAATCGCCCAGAAAGAGGCGCAGATCGATGTCCTCACCGAGGACCAGCCCGACGTGGTTATTGAAAGATATTTTCTCGTACACACCCTTGCGCTCATGTACGACGTGGTCGTTACGCGTAAGCGCCATTACATGCCCGAGCGACCCCATTTCTTTAATCAGTTCCCTGAAATCGCCATCCAGCAATTGCACGTTTTCACCCAGTCCGGTGGCCAGCAATTCGGCTTCGGATGTATTCAGGGCCTTTGCAGCGTCGCGGATGCGGGTTTTGGGGTTGGCTATTTTAAATTCAGCCCAACGGTCTTTTAATTCAGTTCTGTCTGGTGAAAGGGTTGATTTCATTGTCTGATAGTATTTTAAAGTTTGTAAATCAGGGAATATTAAATGGAACGGGCGCCATATTCGGGACGATGACGGGGTAGGGCGTTAGTTCGGGTTGTATAATATGTACAGGTAGACCAAATGCGGCCTGAATAGAATTTTCGGTTAAAACTTTCTCGGGCGTCCCGCTTGCATAGCTCCTGCCGTCTTTGAGCATCAGTACCTTGTCGGCATACTGCAATGCCTGGTTGAGATCATGGATCACCGCGATCACCGCGAAACCTTTGCTGGTCAGTTCTTTGGCCAGCCGGAATGTCTCATACTGGTGCAGAAGGTCCATTCCGGTTGTGGGCTCGTCGAGCAAAAGCAAGCCGTTTTCAATGTCCCATACCTGCGCCAATGCGCGGGCGAGCTGCACGCGCTGCTGTTCGCCGCCTGATAGCGTTGGATAAATGCGACTTTTAAGGTTCCCTATGCCGACTTTTTTAAGGCACAAATCCACAATAGCGAGATCGCGCTGAGTAGGATCGGTGTCGTAGAACGGGTAACGGCCCATAAGCACGATCTCCTGCACGGAAAAAGAAAGGCTGGTCGTATTTTGCTGCGATAGTACGGCACGCATTTTTGCCAACTCCTTCAATCTGTATTTCCGCAGGTCTTTTCCGTGGAAAGTCACATTGCCCGAAGTAGCAGGCAATTCATTTGACAATATTTTAATGAGGGTCGACTTGCCTGCGCCATTGGCACCCACAATGGCCCAAAATTCTCCCGGATAGACGGAAAAACTCACGTTTTCCAGCAATTTTCGGCCTCTTACCTCAAAACCGGCGTTCTGGGTCGCTATCATAACCGCTTCCGTTTTTGTTCCCAGAGAATATAAATGAAGAACGGCGTGCCCAGCAAGGCAGTCAGTATCCCGATCGGTAGCTCAGAAGGAGCGACGATGGTTCTCGAAAGCGTGTCGGCCAGCGTGAGTACGATGGCTCCGGCGAGAGCGGAACCGATGATCAGTGTCCGGTGGTTTGGCCCGAACGTGGTGCGTATAATGTGAGGAACAACAAGACCGACGAAGCCAATCGTACCCGCAACTGCTACGGACGCGCCGACACCCATAGTAGCGAGGATGATTACTTTTTGCTTCAATGCCTTCATATTGACCCCGAGACCGGCCGCCTGACTTTCACCAAGCACCAGCAGGTTCAAAGCTTTGGATAGATAGGGCATAAACAGTACAGACACCATTACGAATGGCGCCACCGCCATTACCGACGTCCAGTTGGCCCCGCCGAGACTTCCGAGGTTCCAGAATGTAATGCTCCGAAGTTGTTCGTCGTCCGCCAGGTAGGTCATCAGGCCTGTCATAGCGCCGACAAATGCATTAATGGCAATCCCGCATAGCAATAACGTGGTAATCCCGCCTTCACCAGTGACTTTCGACAATTGATATACCAAAAAAGTAGTGAGCGCCGCGCCGAGGAAAGCCACAAAAGAAATACTGTAGGCGCCAGCGAGTTCGTGCAGCATTTCGAAGTATTTCACATTAAGCATAAGGACGAAAACGGCAAAAAGGGAAGCGCCGGAAGTCACGCCGATCAGCGTGGAATCGGCAATCGGGTTCCTGAATAACCCCTGCAACGAAGCACCAGCAATGCCCAATCCAGCCCCTATCAGCACCGCTAGACATACCCTTGGCAACCGGATGATCCAGAATACAATCGACTTTTGCTCTTCGACATTCGTTTCGTTGATCAACCCCAGCTTGAAAGCGATAATTTGAGATAATTCAGCGATGGAAATCGGCAGCGCCCCAGTGCAAGCGGAAAAGACAATGCATGCAGCGAGCAGCGTTCCTAATATCCAGACCATCTTGCCCGTCGAAGACGGTAGGGTCAGACGCTCGGGCGCGTTCGCTTTGATGATCTCTTGTTCGGTTTCCGCCAGCATTAATCTGTTATTTTACTTTTTGGGAGAGTTCAAAAGCGGCCTTTCCGAGCCTCGGCCCGAAGCCGGTAAGAAACTGACCATCCATCGATATAATCTTCTTATTCCTGCCCGCATTGGTATTGGCAATGCCCGGTACACGCAGCAGGCCATCCATACCTTCGAGGCTTTGCAGGCCGCTCGAAAATAGAACGAGCACATCGGGATTGGCCGTGATCAACGACTCGGCGGTGAGCGGCTTGAAGTCGCTGAACGCGGTTACTGCATTCTTGTGCCCTGTAAGCTGGAACATCTTGTCAATAGAAGTGCCTGTTCCGGATACCATTAAGGTACCCGTTCCACGCGCGTAGATGAAGAGTAATTTTTTAGGATTAGCGGGGACTGGGATCTTGGTCAGATCGGCCTGCAACGCCTTGACCATCTTTTCGGCTTCTGCGTTTGCATTAAAATAGGCTCCTACCTCTCGGATAAGCTTAATAGCCCCGTCTTTCGAATATTCATGTTTGAATGCGACCACTTTCTTGCCGCTGCTGTTGAGCTGTTTTGCCACCGTTGGTGAAATCATACTCTGGTCTGTATAAATGATCACATCCGGGTTTAAGGCGAGGATGCCTTCGGCGGCAATGCTCCGGTTGTGCCCGATTTTCGGCAGTTTTTCAAGGGAGGCAGGAAAAGTACTGGTCACATCCACCCCGACAATTTGCTTTTCGAGTCCCAGGCCTACGAGGATCTCACTCAATGTCCCGTTTGCCGAAACGATCCTAAGCGCTTGTCGGGCGTTCGCCGGGCAGGCGGCCTGTGTGAGCAGAAAAAAGCAAATAATGATTTTCAAAAACGACCGCATGATCAGATGTTACTTTTTATAGGAAAAAATCTTGTCCACTTCCAGCACCAGCAATGCCTCCTGAAACAGGTTCCGTATTTCTTCCATCTCGGCATTGTCGAAGGAAAGCATGAAATTCGGAATGGGCGAAGCGAGCAAATGGGACTTGCCATGCGGAAGAGGCTCGTTCAGGTTTTGGATATGATAACCGTCGTATAAAACAGACTGAAAACCTCTCAACCCATCCTCGGTAAAGATGAAAAGCACATTGCCGTAGGCGAAATTGAAGTTGTTACAACAGTTGCATTGCCCGATGTAGCCCTTTTCGGTCTGGCTCAAAATCCGTAATGAATCGTATGAATGCGAATCCTCTTGCATAGCCCGTTAATGTTCATCATTGAAAAACGCTTCCCGAAATCCCGCTTCTTAAAATGCAGCTGAGGGCAAATATATGGTATTAATTTAGACCAAGTATAAATAACTTTTAAAAAAATACATTTTTGCCCCGGGAAACCTGTGCCGGTCTTTTTATTATTGTAAATTCAAAGGTGATGCAACTGCCTCTGAACGAAGCGTAACGCATTCTGTCTCATTCCTATCCTTCATATCTTTTGAAAAAGCTTTTTACGAACCTCACCTTTTGGGTCCTTACTGCCATTACCTGTGGTGCATTGCTCGGACATTACTTTCCTGATCAGGCGGTTGAAATGGATTTTCTGGGTAAGGGGTTCATCTGGGTGGTCAAGCTATTTATCAACCCCATTATCTTTCTGACGATCACGCTGGGGATTATCGGAATGGGTGATTTGAAGAAAGTAGGAAAGGTAGGTGCAAAGGCATTGCTTTATTTTGAGGTCGTTACCACGCTGGCGCTTGTGGTTGGGATCATCGTGGCTAATGTCATTCGGCCTGGTGCGGGGGTTGTTACCGACAATCTTCAGAAGGGTGATATTTCCAAATATGCGAGCAAGGTGCAGGATTTCAGCTGGCTGCAATTTTTCTTCGATAATGTCACGCTGCAGGTATTGCTGCTCTCTCTCGTGTTGGGAACCGTTTTGAGTAAATATGGGGGTAAAGATAAGATCATAGAATGGCTCAATTTTGCCTCTAAATATGTTTTCAAGGCACTGCATTTTGTGATGATCTTCGCGCCGATCGGGGCATTTGGCGGAATGGCTTTCACGATTGGAAAATATGGGATTGATACATTGCTGCCTTTGGCCAAACTGATGGGAACGGTGTATGCGACCATGGCCATCTTTATTTTCGGCGTGCTAGGGCTTATTCTAAGAACTTACAAGATCAGTCTCTGGAAGTTTCTGAAGTACATCAGGGAAGAATTACTGATCGTTTTGGGGACATCATCGTCTGAGGCTGGTCTGCCGTCGCTCATGGCAAAGCTCGAAAGAATGGGCTGTTCCAAACCCGTCGTCGGGCTGGTAGTTCCTGCGGGCTATTCATTTAATCTCGATGGGACGACGATCTATCTCTCGATGGCAACGATTTTTCTGGCGCAGGTATTTAATGTGCATCTGAACATCGGGCAGATATTTTCGCTGATTGGAATATTGATGGTAACCTCAAAAGGTGCCGCAGGAGTAACAGGAAGTGGTTTTGTTGTGCTTGCATCCACATTGACGGCCATTAAGGTCATCCCGGTTGAAGGGCTTGCATTACTCCTCGGTGTCGACCGGTTTATGTCGGAAGCACGTGCCATCACCAACTTTATCGGCAACGGTGTCGCGACGATCTGGCTCGCTAACAATGAAAAGGAATTCGACCGTTCCAAAATGGAATACGCGTTCAATAATATTCAGGAAACGGAAAACGTAATCACGGATAATTTGAGTGATGCCACGCAACCGCAGGAAACTAAGCTTTAGAAATTTGCGTATTTTTATATTCATTACTTCAAAAGAATGCAGTCATGAAATATCAGGATTTTATTACCGCAGATCATCGCGTTATGCTCGGCAAGCCGGTTCTTAAAGGCACACGGCTGACAGTAGAATTGATTTTGCGGAAGTTGGGGGAAGGAGCGACGCCCTCTGATCTAATCCAAATATACCCCGGAACAAGTTCCGAGTCGATACTCGCTGTTCTGAAACATGCGGCTGAAGCCATAGCTAACAAAGAGAATTTGGAAGCTGCACGATGATCTTGGCTGACGTATTTCGCTACTTTTACAACGCAGAAAATTTGCTCAAAACCATTTTTTGTGACCTATTGTAAGGTTATGAATGATAATTTTTAATTTGAAATTTAAACGCAGTACTTTTTAAAAATGACCAATCAGGAAACACTTCATATACCTAGCCGGGCGAAAAGGCCTTTTATCGGAGAAGAATTTGATCTGAAAAAATGGGAGGACGTTCAGCCATTCTTCGAAAATCTTAAAAACAGGGAAATTAAGTCGGTGGAAGACCTCAGACAATGGTTCTCGGACCGCAGCGAGATCGAATCCTATTTATCGGAGAATTTCGCATGGCGTTATATCCGGCAAACCTGTGATACGGCCAACACAAGCCTTATCAATGCATTGCAGTTTTTCATTACCGAAATCCAACCTAAACTGGCGGAGTACGGCAATGCACTCGATAAAAAAGTAGTCGATAACCCTTTCCTGAGCGAACTTACTGATGCCGGTTTTGCGATCACATTGCGTGGCATGAAGAAGGCGATCGAGATTTTCAGAGATGAAAATATTCCGCTGATCACTGAAATGCAGACTGAAGAGCGGAAATATGGTGCCATTGCCGGTGCGATGACCGTAACGCTCGATGGCGAGGAAATGACTTTGCAGCGGGCAGCCGACCGGTTACAATCGACCGATCGGGCGGTGCGTGAAGAAGCATGGCGGGCGATCACCGGCAGGCGGTATGAAGACCATGACAAACTGGATGCATTGCTCAATCAACTCGTGACATTGCGGGATCAGGTGGGAAGAAATGCCGGTTTCAGCAACTATCGCGATTATATGTTTGCGGCAATGGGCCGTTTCGACTACACGCCACTGGATTGTTTCAACTTCCACGGGTCAGTTAAAAAGGCTGTCGTGCCTGTTTTGAATGACATGGCGTCGGAAAGAAAAGCGGCTTTGCAAGTGGAGGCACTTCGGCCGTGGGATACGAAAGTCGACCCGAAAGGATTGCCGCCATTGAAACCCTTCGAAACGGGAGAAGAACTGCTCGATAAAACGATCCGGTGCTTTTCACGACTTGACCCATTCCTGGGCGACTGTCTGCGGACCATGAAAACGATGAAACACCTTGACCTGGAATCGAGGAAAGGCAAGGCGCCGGGCGGGTATAACTATCCTTTGGACGAGATCGGCGTGCCGTTCATATTTATGAATGCGACGTCCAATTTGCGCGATATGGTTACGCTCCTGCACGAGGGCGGGCATGCGGTGCATTCGCTCGTGACGCGCGACTTGGCCCTTAATTCCTTCAAGCATACGCCTTCCGAAGTGGCTGAGCTGGCGTCTATGTCGATGGAGCTGATCACGATGGATTTTTGGGATGAATTTTTTGAGAATGAAGAAGACTTGAAACGCGCGAAGATCACGCATTTGGAATCGATCATCGAAACCCTTCCCTGGGTGGCAACCGTGGATAAGTTTCAGCATTGGATGTATGAAAACCCGCAGCATACCCCCGAGCAGCGGACGGATGCCTGGATTGGCATCTATGAAGAGTTTACAGATTCGGTGATGGACTGGTCGGGATTGGAAAACTTCAAAAAATACCTTTGGCAGCGTCAGTTGCACATTTATGAGGTTCCTTTTTATTATATCGAATATGGCATTGCGCAATTGGGCGCGATCGGGGTGTGGAAAAACTACCGTCAGGATCCGGCAAGCGGCTTGAAGGGGTACCTGGATGCATTGAAACTGGGATACACCGCGACGATCGGGGAAATTTACCAGGCTGCCAACATACCGTTCGATTTTTCAGAGCAGCATATTACCGAACTGATGCAATTTGTGCGCGACGAACTGGCCGAATTAAAAAAATAACATTTCGGTACCCACATTTGGTGGTTATGAAATTGGCGGTTATTTTTGCGCACAATACTATGAACGATCAAAGAAATGAAATTCAATAAAATAGTTGCTTTTGTTGCGTGTCTGGGGCTTCTTTCTTCCTGCGAATATCAAAAATATAACCACAAGGACCAGAAAGACCTGAATGCAGGAAATGAAGATGTTTACGGCGTCAGCCCCGACTCATTGCCCCGTCAGATGGCCTTTAAATATGATGCGAAGCCTGAACTCGATGCACGTGTGAACGATATCCGCGCAAAGTTGTACGGAGGCAAGATCCCGAGCTCGCTGGTTAAAGAATAGCAGTTTATTGAGTTTAAAATATCAGAGATATCCCCACGATAATGGGGATATCTTTTTTTTGAGACGATTTTCGCATATTGAACAATTTCAATATGCCCTCCTGCGTATAATCCTTTTGGCCTGTATCCATTGACTAAGTGAAGTTGTGACAATTGAACATTTTTAATTTACTTTACGTATTCGAGACAGGTTGAATCTGAAATTTTAGAAAAAAATAAGCAATTAAAAGTACTCAAAACATGAACATAGCTTTGGTAACCGGCTCTGCCGGACTGATAGGAAGTGAATCGGTTGCTTTTTTGGCTGATAAGTTTGATCTGGTCATTGGTGTTGATAATAACCTTCGTCAGTACTTCTTCGGTGCTGATGGAAATACAGAATGGAACCGGAACAGGATAGAGGACGCATTCAATAATTACAAGCACTACTCCGCAGATATTCGTGAGGTAAGCCAGCTGGAACCGATATTTAAAGAATACGGGACCGATATCAAGATGATCGTCCACGCCGCAGCGCAGCCAAGCCACGACTGGGCCGCTCGCGAGCCTTTCACCGACTTTGGTGTGAATGCGGTAGGTACTTTGAATATGCTCGAAATGACGCGTTTACACGCTCCGGAAGCTGTATTCATCTTTACATCTACTAATAAGGTTTACGGTGATAATCCAAACTACCTTCCGTTGGTAGAGCTGGAAACCCGGTGGGAAATTGATGAAAGCCATCCTTATTTCACCAACGGTATCGACGAAAACCACAGCATCGACCATACAAAACACTCTATCTTCGGAGCTTCAAAAGTGGCTGCGGACATTATGGTGCAGGAATATGGCCGTTATTTCGGTATGAAAACGGCGGTTTTCCGCGGAGGATGCCTCACAGGGCCAAACCACTCGGGCGCACAGCTGCACGGTTTCCTTGCTTACCTCATGAAATGCGCGATCACCGGCACGCATTACACGATTTTCGGTTATAAAGGCAAGCAGGTACGTGACAATATCCACAGCCATGACCTGGTGAATATGTTCTGGCACTATTATCAAAACCCACGTCCGGGCGAAGTGTACAACGCCGGAGGAGGCCGTTTCGCAAACTGTTCAATGCTGGAAGCCATCGCATTATGTGAGCAGATCACTGGCAACAAACTTTCTTATTCCTATTCGGACACCAACCGTATCGGCGACCATATCTGGTACGTGAGTGACCTTTCGAAATTTAAATCCCATTACCCCGATTGGAACTGGGAATACGGTCTGACTGAGACCCTTACCCAGATTCACGACGGAATATCTTCCCGATTAGGAGTAAAAACGGTTTAAAATCATCTGAGCCTCCGGAAACACGCTTTCCGGAGGCTTCGTAACTCTCTCCCATGCCAGAAAATTTTGTCATTATTATTCCCCAATTCAATGACTGGGAGGCGTTGAATCTCCTGATACAGAAGATCAACGCGGATTTAAACACACAGATACTCGAGAATACCACCCTACTCATTGTGGATGACTGCTCGTCCAAACCACGGTCGCAGCCATTTGCGCCTTTTGGGGGAAAAGAGATCAAATTACTCAGCCTTTACAGAAACCTGGGTCACCAAAAAGCAATAGCGATCGGCCTTTCCTATGTTGCCGAACACATGCAGACCGACAAGGTGATTGTAATGGATGCGGACGGGGAAGACGCGCCCGGCGATATTAACAAGTTGGCCGCCAGATCATTGGAAGAGCCCGATAAGATTATTTTTGCCGAACGGAACAAGCGCACGGAAGGACTGCTTTTCAGGTCTTTTTATGTGATTTACAAATTGGTATTCAAATTATTGACGGGTAAGATTATCACATTTGGTAATTTCAGCCTTGTACCGCAAAGCCGACTCCAGAATCTGGTGCGTGTTTCCGAGATATGGAACAATTATCCGGGCGGGATCATCAAATCACGGATACCCTACGATTCGGTGCTGACCAACCGGGCTAAAAGGCTGGCCGGGGAAAGCAAAATGAATTTCGTTTCCCTTGTTTTGCACGGTTTGAGTGCGATTTCGGTGATGGTAGACACGACGGCGGTGAGGATACTGATCTTTTCAATGTTCATGTCCGGCCTCGCGATCGCCTTCATATTCTTCATTCTTTTTTTAAAACTGATCGGAAATGCGACCCCCGGATGGACGTCGACATTGGGCAGCACATTGGTGATCCTGATGTTGCAATCTTTCCTGATATCGCTTTTTCTGGTATTTATGGTGCTCCAATACCGTTCGCAGCAGCATTTTATCCCAGCCGTTCATTACCGCGATTTTGTCGAAAAGGTAGACTCTTTCAGCTAGTCGTATGATCACTTTTGACAGTTCCCCCACGGTATATTGGTTCGTAGGCTATTTGCTGGCGGGTATTGTCATTTTAAGTTCTTTTTATAAATCAATTTCTACAAAGGTTTATCTGATTGTTGGCTTGCTGTTGCTCGTCATGATGCGGTTACCCGTGATTGTATTCAACCGGGAGCTGAATGTCGACGAAAGTCAGATGCTTAGCCATGCCATAACCCTGATCCAGGATCCCGTTTACTGGCGCTCGGTGGACGGAACCACCATTGGCCCGCTGGACAATTATTTGCTTGTCATTCCCAAATTGCTGGGTTTTCAGATCAATTACACCTCCGGGCGAGTAATGGGACTGTTGTGTGCCGCAGGCGCATGGCTCTTCTTGTTTTTGGCGATCAGGAACTGGTTTGGGACCCAGGTTGCGCGGCGGATATCCATTGTCCCGTTGATCTTTCTTGCATTTATCCAGGATGTGGATTTTGTGCATTATTCCAGCGAGCAATTTCCGGTATTGTTATTGGCTATATGCCTCTGGTTGCTTTCAGGTCTGGACCTTAAAGATGAACCACCAAAAATGCGGCTGTATTTTTTGGGCTTTATGGCAGGTGCGGTGCCATTTGCGAAATTACAAGCCGTTCCGCTGGTTGCGGTGATAGTGATATGTGCATTCTGGCTCTGCTACCGATGGCTCAGGATGGGGAGAACTTACCGGCCAACACTGGCGCTCATTTTGGGCGGACTTACTGTGCCGGCTTTTTTCTTGCTATTCACTCTTTATTTCGGCGTTTTTATTGACCTGATCGATTTTTACCTGCTCGGAAACGCCATTTATGCGGGAGGAGGAGGCTTTTTGGAAATTCCCTCACAGCTTTTCAGCATTATCAAGCTGTCGCCGGACTTCCAGGCTTTTACATTGGTTTTGCTAATACCCATATTGTTAGGAATAGTTGGCATTGCGCGGCTCGATCTGCCCCGGAAAAAGGACATCAGCCTACCATTCACCGTTCTGGCGCTAGTCTTTGCAAGTATTTATTCCGTTACCAAATCGGGCAACGACTTTGTGCATTACCTTAACTTTTGCATTATTCCCTGTACGTTACTTGCCGCCTGCGGTTTGCAGAAAGTTGAGAAATGGGCCCTCGTTTTTCCAGTTGCCCTATTGCTTTGGTTTGGCGGCAATGATGCCTATCATTTTGTCAAAGCAAATAAGCTGAACAATTTTGATTCGGTTGGTGCGAGAGAGCTCTGGGAAAGCCCTGTTGTGAAAGAAATTAAAAAACGGAGTAAAAAAGGCGACTATATGGTCGTTTGGGGATGGCAATGCGTGTATTATGTGGAAGCACAGTTGGCCCAGGGGACGGCGGAAAACCATTCTGAACGCTCTATTTTCGACCTCCCGATGCGTGCGAGGTACCGCAGCCGCTACTTGTCCGATATGGAACGGACGCAGCCTGTATTTGTCGTCGATGCCGTGGGCAAAAACAGCCTTTGGGTACAAAACAAAAAAACTCAGGGCATCGAAAGCTACCCTGAGTTGTATCAATATGTGCGAAGCCACTATACTTTTGCGGGCGATTTCGACGATACCCGTCTCTACATCCGCAACGATCGGGCAGGTAGTTTATAATAAAATGTCTGTTGACGCGGCATTTTCTGCCTGTAACAGGTCATTCAACGTTGTTTTGTCCAGAACAGCAAGGTTAGCATCCCTCCATCTTTCAAGTACCGTACGCAGGCTGCATGTTTCTTCATCCTTGCAGTCGTCGCATTTGCCGTAAAAGAACATGGATACACATAATGCAGGGGCAATGGGTCCGTCGATAATGCGTAATACTTTGGAAAAATTCACTTCGCCGGGAGGGACGCGCAGCAGGTAACCACCGCCCTTTCCTTTTTGGCTTTGCAGCACCCCGTTATTACGAAGGTCGAGCAGGATCGCTTCCAGGAATTTCTTCGGAATTTTCTCTTTTTCAGCGATATAAGAGATTAATACCGGCCCTTTCCCGTATTGTTCCGCCAGCACTTTCAGGGCTTTCAGCGCGTATTTAGCTTTTTTTGAAATCATTGTTGATCAAATGTACTTTTTGGGGGTCAGCAAGCGTAAAGATGAACCGGTTTTGGCAAATTATTTGAATTGAAAAGTTCTAAATTTCGGATTTTTCAACAAATATCCTACCCAACAGAACATAAATTGGTGAAACAATAATTCCCGCGTCAGTTTCTGGGCGGTTTGCCACCATTCAAAAGTCCCTGCATTCTTTCCAGCGTTTTCTTTTCCCCGCAAAGCGAGAGGAACGCTTCCCTTTCCAGATCGATCAGATATTGTTCCGATACCAGCTGCGGATAGCTCAGGTCGCCGCCATTGATCACATAGGCGAGCTTGCCTGCAATTTTGGCATCATGGTCGCTAATGTAATTGGCGAGCCGCATTTGCGTAATGCCAGCCAGGAAGAGCGCGATGCCGGTTTTGCCCTGCACCTTGATATCGTTCCGCTGTTTGGGTTGCGTGTAACCATTTTCGGCCAGGTCGACCGCCGCTTGCTTCGCTTCGGCAATAAGTCGCGACCTGTTGAGTACAATCTGGTCTTTATCCTGCAAATAGTTCATTTCTTTGGCTTCATAGGCTGATGTTGAAACCTTTGCCTGGGCGATGTTCATAAATGCAGTTTGCAAGATATTCAGCTCGGTATCGCCAGCTTGATAGAGATCTGAGCAGCGCAATGCTATTTCCTTGGTACCTCCGCCAGCCGGGATAAGCCCCACGCCGAATTCCACAAGACCAATGTAGGTTTCCGCGTGAGCAACCACCTTGTCCGCATGCAGCGTGAGCTCGCACCCGCCGCCGAGCGCAAGCGTGTGAGGGGCAACTACAACTGGAATGGACGAATAACGCGCCCGCATCATCGTTTGCTGGAACTGCGCGATCACCATGTTGATCTCATCAAACTCCTGCTCAATGGCGTACATAAACAGCATAGCCAGGTTCGCACCTGCGGAAAATGCCTCGCTGGCTTCGTTTCCGATCACAAGGCCGCGGAAATCTTTTTCGGCAATGCTGATGCTCTTCTGAATGCCTTCGATCACTTCGGCACCCATTGTATTCATTTTAGATTTGAATTCGAGGTTCAGGATGCCGTCTCCAATGTCGTAAAGATTAGCGCCGGCATTTTTCCAAACGATATTGTCCGACAGGTTGCTTAATATAACGAAGCTGTCCTGCCCAGGGACTTTTTTATAGGTTTTGGAAGGAATATCGTAATAGAACCGTTTGCCTTTTTCCGTTTTGTAAAAAGACTCATTGCCGGCTGAAAGCATTTCATATACCCAAGCTGCCGGTTCCAGGTCAAGGCCTTCCATAATGGTCAGCATATTTTTCACACCAATGGCATCCCAGGTTTCGAAGAGGCCGTATTGCCATCCAAAACCTGCCGAAATGGCCTGGTCGATCCGGAAGATCTCATCGGATATTTCGGGAATGCGGAATGTGGCGTACTTAAAAATGTCGGCAAATGTTTTTCTGTAAAAATCGCCTGCCTTATCCTTGCCCGCCACTAATGCGGGAAACCTTTTATAAACTTCACTAATGGCTTTGGTCCCTTCCAGTGTTTCAAACTTCACTTTTCCGGATGGGACATATTCCAATGATTTGAAATCCAGTGCCAATATCACCGACTTGCCTTTCTCGTCCTTAATCTTTTTATAAAAACCCTGGCCTGTTTTGTCTCCTAACCATTTGTTATCGAAAAGCTTCTGCATAATCTCAGGCAGTACAAACGCATCTCTCGATTCGTCCGTGCCTTCACCGGAAGCGTAAAGATTGTTAGCCACATGCACGGTAGTATCCAATCCCACAACGTCCGAAAGCCGGTAGGTGCCTGATTTCGGCCTGCCAGCAACCGGGCCTGTCAATTTATCCACCTCATCGACGCTCAGGCCCATTTCCTCGGCTACCCGGATTGTCTGGATCAATGCGTAAATACCAAGCCGGTTGGCGATGAACCCCGGCGTGTCCTTGCATAAAACGGTCGTTTTACCTAGAAATAGCTCACCGTAATGCATCAGAAAATCAACCGCTGTCTGGTCAGTTTCAGCAGTCGGGATGATTTCGAGCAGACGTAAATATCTTGGCGGGTTGAAGAAGTGCGTTCCGCAAAAGTTTTTCCTGAAATCCTCGCTGCGGCCCTCAGCCATCAGGTGAATAGGAATTCCCGAGGTGTTGGAAGTGACCAACGTTCCGGGTTTGCGCAATGCGTCCACTTTTTCGTAAAGGCTCCGCTTGATATCCAGCCTTTCAACGATCACTTCGATCACCCAGTCGCAATTTTTAATATCGGCCAGATTATCGTCAAAATTGCCCAGCTTGATCCGCGAAGCGAACGATGCGCTGTACAAAGAAGCGGGTGTTGCTTTTAATGTCTGCTGGAATGACTCATTCACGATCCTGTTACGGAACGCGGGATGGTCGGTGGTAATGCCTTTTGCTTTCTCGGCGTCGGACAGATCTTTCGGGACAATGTCCAGCAAGAGTACTTCGACGCCTATATTGGCAAAATGGCACGCAATACGCGATCCCATGATGCCTGAACCCAGAACGGCCACTTTACGAATTGAGCGATTCATTGTTACTAAGGTTGGTTTTCAGGATTTGATTGATGGATTATTCCAGTTCTTCGGTGATTTCCCCGGCTTTCAACTTCTGGTTTTCTTCCTCAACCAGCTTGTTTATGTCTTTAATTACATCGAAAAAAACGACCAGCTTATCGAGAGGTATCTTATCACGGATCATCGTATTGAATGAGATCACACCTTCCCGGGCCAGCTCGCGCTTTTCTTTTCCAAGATCAGTGAGTACGATCCTTACAAAACGTTTGTCATTGGAACTTACTTCCCGCCTGATCAGCCCGCGTTCTTCAAGCGTTTTCAACATTCGGACAAGGCTCCTGGGCTCCATTCCGAGTAATGGGGCTATTTTGGTGGCAGGCGTACCATGTTCGATATCGATATTCAGCAGGACGTAGCCAACGGCCATCGTCGTGTCAAAACGGGCGGCATAGGCGTTGTACATTCTCGATATGGAATGCCACGCCCACTTGATCTGGAAATCAATTGTTTTTTCCTTACGCATCGTTTCAAAAAGCTATTGGTATCAGGAATGCCCTTGTCACAAATGTAAGCAAACTGCCTACTATTATGCAAGCATACTAATTTGGAGTAAATAAAAAACGCGCCGATGAGCGATCATACGGCGCGTTAGCGTTTATTTTTCGCTGATCAGCTTATCCATCAGGCTATTAAAGTCGGCGACAAATTCGTCATAATACTTGCCGGTGCCGGGGCCTGAAAAGCCGGTATGTATTTCCCTTACTTTTCCTTTTTTGTCAATAAATATGGTAGTAGGATAGGACATTACCTTGTTAAGCATCGGTAGCGCTTTGGCCGTAGCTGCGTCGTTAGTGATTCCTGCAAGCACAACAGGATATTCTATGCCCAGGCGGTTCACCATCCGGGTGATTTTAGGATTGGATATTTCCGGTTTGTCCGATCGCTCGAATGCCAGGCCGATAATTTCCACACCACGGCCTTTGTTCTTTTTGTACCATGGAGCCAGATAGTTCGTCTCGTCCATACAATTCGGGCACCACGAGCCCATAATCTGTATGATCACCGGTTTGCCTGCAAAACGTGGATCCTTCAACGACCAGGTTTTACCCTGCGGGTCGGCGAAAGAGAAATCCACACTTTCAAATCCTGGTTTGAGGAAAGTAAGCTTGGTAGCATCGGGCAGCTTGGCCTGAGGATCTGGTTTTGCAGTCCATGTCTTGAATAACTTTACACCCGACCACATGCCCCCGTTCATTGAACCGTCGGGGAGGATGGCGGCCTTGAATAGCATTGCATGGGAGCCGTCGAATGTGGAAAGATAGAGGCTATCTCCATTCACGCTGCCTGTCAGGAAGCGATAATCCCCGGTTGGCGTCAGGAATGAGCCCTGCACATCGGTTCCCTGCTGGGTAAAGTTGCCGACGGCCTCAGTGATGTCGCCCGTCGTCTCGTTTTTAAAAGTCGTGGCCCACTTTCCGCTCACATTCTTCCCGCTTTTGGCCTGGCCTTTTTTGAAAAACTTATAATTCTCTCCAAGCTCCGCTTCAAAAGGCAATGCGCCCACTACCACGTTGTTCGCAAGCCGGTAATAGGTGCCCGTCAACCGGTCATCAACCGGTTTTGCAACGATTTTTGAATCGAATAACTGCATTGGGATCACCAGCGAATCGTTCTGGAAATAGGTGCTGTCCATGCGCAGTTTCTCGGCGCCGTTGATGATATGCACGGTGTACGTTTTGCCGTCCGGGTTTCTGGAAATATCGAGGATCAGGGGCAGCTTATGGGCGCCGCGGCTTAATGTCGCACGCCAGATACCGCTTTTTACAGGTGGTACCGGTTCTATTTCGGGATAAGAGAAAAAGCCGCTGGACAGGATCAAAAAAGTAAGTACACCAATCGAAAACAGGAGTCTCATATACAATATTTTAGTGGCGAAAGGCCATTGTGGTGTCAAAATAAAATCCCTTGACGGGCGCAATTCCTACGCTTGAAAATTGCTAAGTTTGTAACTGCCTCCCGGCGGGAAATAGTTCCTCAGTACATTGCTTTTAACAAATGGAATCTCCAAGTACCTATCACGTGCCAGTCATGTTATCCGAATGCCTGGAAGGCCTTCAAATTCAACCTGATGGCATTTATGTGGATGTTACTTTCGGCGGTGGAGGGCATTCAAGGGCCATTCTTGAACGATTGACGACTGGCCGGCTGCTGGTTTTCGACCAGGATCCCGACGCGGCCGAAAATGCCGGTGAATTCAAAGATGATAGCAGATTTACATTCATAGCAGCCAATTTCAGGCACCTTAAACGGTATTTGAAACTTCATAAGGCAGAAAAAGTAAACGGTATCCTGGCGGATCTCGGCGTTTCGTCCCACCAGATCAATACGCCCGAACGTGGTTTTTCAACCCGGTTTGATGCAGATCTGGACATGCGGATGAATCCCAACATCGAAAAGACAGCAAGGGAAGTACTGAAAACGCGTTCCGGCACAGAGTTGCAGCGGATATTAGGTATGTACGGCGAAGTGACGAATGCGCGCACCGCAGCCGAAGCCATTCTCACCGCCAGATACAATACGCCGATCGAAACCGTTAATGATCTGAAAGGCATCCTGATGCGTTATGCGCCGAAGCACCGCGAGAACAAGTATTTCGCACAGGTTTTCCAGGCGCTACGTATAGAAGTGAATGACGAACTGAGCGTTCTGGAAGAGTTCCTGACCCAAGCGCCGGAGGTCCTGGCACCGGGCGGACGGTTGGTTGTGATGTCGTACCATTCGCTCGAAGACAGGCTGGTTAAGAATTTTATACAAAAAGGTAAGTTTTACGGGGAAGTTGAGAAGGATTTTTACGGTAATGAGATCAAACCTTTGAAAAGCATTACCCGCAAACCGGTCGAAGCGAGTGCAGAAGAGATTGCCGTAAATCCAAGGGCAAGAAGCGCCAAATTGCGGATTGCGGAATTGGCATGATGGTAAAATTGAGACGAAAGCATGGCAGAAAATAAGAGAAGACCGAAACCTATTCCCCCTAAGGCGCCGAAAAGAAAAAAGGAATATTCCCTGTTCAACTGGCTGAACCGCTTTTTGCCATTGGACAAGGTTTTTGGGGAAAAAGTGCCGGGGCGGGAAGAGCGTTTGCCGGTAAAATATTTCTATTATTTCGGGTGGGTGGTGATCCTGCTCGTTGCTTACGAAAGGATCGGCTTTCAATCGGAGGAATATGTGCGCAAAAGTATTAAGCTTAAAAAAGAGGTAGACGACCTGAAAGCTGAATACACATCAATTCATGCAGAGTATGAACGTGCTGGTAAACAGTCTGTTGTAGTTGAAAAAGTGAAGGAAGAAGGATTGGTGGAGAACCTTACGCCACCGAAAAAAATCATTTTAAAAGAAGAAGAGAAATAGCAGTTTTCTTTCTCAACGCCTCATGAAAAACGACGTCGAAAGCGGTCAGAACAATAAGAAAGCGCTGATCAACCGGGCCAGGATTGTGGGCTGGTTGCTGTTTTTGCTGGCGATCATGGTTTTCGTCAAGCTGATACGGGTTCAGTATTATGATACTTTCAAAGGAAAAACCTGGGCGGAATATTCGGAAAAGAACGACTTGAAGCTCGACACGATTCCGGCCATGCGCGGGAACATCTATGCAAGCGATAACAGCCTTCTTGCTACATCATTACCCTATTATTATGTGGGATTTGATACCAAAGTGGCGGATTCGGCCTATTTCTACAACCATATCGACGAACTCGCGGCATTGCTGGCGAAAAATTTCGGTGAAAACTCCGCCTCGGGATACCGGAGCAAAATCATGCGCTACCGTGTGAGCAAAAGCAAACGCTACCTGCGCCTGAAAGCCAAAGAAATCACCCATTTGGAAAGGGAAAGAATAAAAAAATGGCCATTTTTTGCGAAAGACAGAAAGGGTGGAGGCGGGAAGTTTGAGACGATTTACAAACGCTATAAACCGTTCAGTCCCATGGCTGACCGGACAATTGGCGGCATCGATCCGAAGAGTGGCAGAGGGTACATTGGTCTTGAAGCCAGCTTTGACAGACAACTGGAAGGTAAATCAGGTATCGGCTGGGTGGAGCGTGTGGAAGGAGGGATGAAGATTCCCGTCGGCGACGCATTCAATGTGCAACCTGAGGCCGGCAGGGATATTTACACCACCCTGGATATGAATTACCAGGAACGCACCGAGATCGCATTAAGGCGCAAACTGATGGAAATGGACGCCGATTTTGGTTCTGTGGTCATTATGGAAGTAGCGACAGGTGAAATCAAAGCCATGGCCAACCTCACCAAAAGAGGTCCGGGCAAATACGAGGAAGTCTTTAATTATGCGCTGGCAGGCAGCAATGACCCGGGTTCGACCTTCAAGCTGGCGACCATGATGGCATTGTTGGAAGAAACGAATATGAACCCTGATCAGGTGACGGTCAATACTGGCACGGGCGCGTTGAAGTTTCGTAACCACGTAATCAGGGACGCGCACAGGGGCGGTTTCGGGACTATTACAGCATCCCAGGTTTTGGAAAAATCGTCTAACATTGGCATTGTACTGCTCATGCAGCGATATTTTGCTAACAAACCGGATAAATATCTTCAGTACCTCAAACAATTTCACCTCACGCAGCCCACGGGCATACACATGAAGGGCGAAAAGCCGCCTTTGATCCGCGACCGGAAGTCGAAGCATTGGAGCAACTACTCCCTGTATTTCATGGCCCATGGCTACGAAATGCAGATGACACCATTGCAAACACTGGCTTTTTACAATGCGGTGGCCAATAACGGTTATTGGGTGCGGCCGATGATCGTTCGTGAAATACGAAATGCGGAGGAAGTTGAAGATAAAATACCGCCTTATGTGGAGGAAAAGCCAATATGTTCGCCAGAAACCATCCGGAAAGTAAAGAAAATGCTGGAAGGCGTTGTGCAAAGCGGATTGGCGAAACATATCAAAAGTGACCTATATGACATTGCCGGTAAAACAGGTACCGCCCGCAAGCTGATCGACGGCGTGTACACCGAGGGCAAGAACTATACGTCTTTCGCAGGCTATTTCCCCGCGGACAAGCCTAAATACAGTTGCATCGTCATCATCGATAACCCCAAAAGCACCGGCGCCGACTATACCCGTTATGCAGGAAGCGTAGCAGCGCCCGTGTTCAAAGAAGTGGCCGACCGGATTTACGCCTATGATGTAGCGATCCAGAAGCCGGTGAAAGATTCAATTCCTGAAAAATCGGACGATGTGAAATGGGCGGGTAATGTAGCCGATTTAAACATCATCAATAAAGAACTGAACCTCACACCGGTTGCAGAGGATGCCGAATATGCGGCCGCTTCGCTCTACAAAAAGGGCAAAACCAAATGGAAGCACAAGGTTGTAGACGGACGGGATGTGCCTGATTTGCAGGGGCTTTCCATGCGTGACGCGCTTTATATTATGGAAAATAAAGGTTTCCGGGTGACATTTAAGGGAGTCGGCAAGGTGGTTGAGCAATCTATCCCGCCGGGAATCAATAAAACGGGGATGAAAACGATCCTGCTAACATTACAGTAAATTCCTGCATGGAAAACGATCAAGAAAAAATATTGAGCAGCCTGCTCGGAGAAGTAAAAGGGGCCACGATACATGGCTATTCCGATGTCAGGATTAAGAATATCATTTTAGATTCCAGAAAAGTTTTGCCGGGAAGCTTGTTTGTCGCGTTGCGGGGCACGCAAACAGATGGCCATCAATATATTGGAACAGCCACCGACCTTGGTGCAAGCGCGATACTTTGCGAAGAGCTCCCCGAAAACCCGCGGGAAGATGTTACTTATGTCGAAGTGGAAGATTCTGCGGCGGCAATGGGGTTGATTGCGGCAGCATTTTACGGCCATCCTTCATCCAAGGTGAAGCTGGTAGGTGTAACCGGGACCAATGGCAAAACTTCGGTGGCAACGTTCTTGTTTCAGCTTTTCAGAGCGCTGGGTTATCGTTGCGGGCTGTTATCGACGGTACAGAACCAGATAGAGGACGAAATTATCCCTTCTACTCACACCACTCCGGATGCAGTAGCGCTGAATGCGCTCATTGCGCAAATGGCCGCGAGGAAATGCAGTCACGTTTTCATGGAAGTAAGTTCGCATTCGGTGGCCCAGCATCGCATTACGGGGCTGCAATTTGCAGGCGGGATTTTTACCAATATCACCCACGACCACCTCGATTTCCACAAGACTTTTGATAACTATATCAAAGCAAAAAAAGGCTTTTTCGATGCATTGCCGAAGTCGGCATTTGCGCTCGTGAATGTGGATGACCGCCGTGGTTCGGTGATGGTCCAGAACACCAAAGCGCGGATTGAAACCTATTCGCTGCAAACGCTGGCCACTTTTAAGGGCAAGATCATCTCGGACACACTCGCTGGCATGCACATGGAGATCAATCAGCGGGAAGTGTGGTTCAGGGTCATAGGCCGGTTTAATGCTTATAACCTGCTTTCGGTATATGGTGCGGCGGTACTTTTGGGCGAAAAAGAAGAGGAGGTGCTGACCGAACTTTCCAATCTGAAAAGCCCTCCCGGAAGGTTCGAGCAATTTCATTCGGCCGATCGCATTGTGGGGATCGTGGATTACGCGCACACGCCCGACGCGCTCGAAAATGTGCTGGAAACGATCACGCATTTGCGTCACGGCAATGAGCAGGTGATCACGATTGTAGGATGCGGCGGCAACCGGGACGCGGAAAAACGTCCGAAAATGGCTGAAATCGCGTGTAAGTATAGCAACAAGGTCATATTAACATCCGACAATCCGCGTTACGAGGACCCGAATGATATTCTTGAACAAATGCGAAAAGGTGTTCCGCCGCTGGATTATAAAAAAACAACCGTGATAGCCGATCGCCGCGAGGCTATTTTCAAAGCCGGGCTGGAAGCTTCTCCGGAAGACATTATCCTGGTCGCCGGCAAAGGCCACGAAAATTATCAGGAAATAAAGGGAGTGAAGCATCATTTCGACGATAAGGAAGTGTTGCTGGAAGTGTTTGCAAAACGCCGGGGGAATTAAAAATCACCTTGTTTTTGGCGTAGTCTATTAAAAAAAGCAACTTTGCAGCCGACATCCCAACATGCCTTTAAATGCTGTATTATCTCTTCGATTATTTAGACAAGCACTTTAACATCCCCGGTGCCGGGGTATTCCAATATATTTCGTTCAGGGCACTTGGAGCCACTGTTTTGTCGCTTTTTATAGCAGCAACCTACGGTAAATCGATCATTAACCTGCTTCGCCGGAAGCAAATGGGTGAATCGATCCGCGACCTAGGCCTCACTGGACAATTGGAAAAGGCTGGAACGCCTACAATGGGTGGCTTCATCATATTGGCGTCCCTCCTCATTCCGGTTCTGTTGTTTGCAAAGCTCAGCAATGTCTATATTGTTTTATTGATTATCACAGCGGTCTGGACCGGAATGATCGGTTTTGTGGATGATTATCTTAAAAAATTCAGGAATAATAAAGACGGCCTTCACGGCAGGTTCAAGATCGTAGGACAAGTTGGTTTGGGGATAATTGTCGGCGTTACGCTTTCGTTTAACAACAATGTCAAGATCCGGGTGTATGACCAGCCTTTGCTCAGTTCCAACCTCGGCGAAGTACAGCGTTACCGCGACATTATCCATCCAACGGTAACGACGATCCCGTTCTTCAAAAACAATGAATTTGACTACAAAACATTGCTTTTCAATTGGTTACCTGAGGAGTATACCTGGGTGATTTACACCATTGTAGCGATTTTTATCATCACAGCCATTTCAAACGGCGCCAACATAACCGACGGTATCGACGGTCTTGCCGCGGGTGTGTCGGGGATTATCGCACTCACGCTCGGCGTATTGGCTTACTTGTCGGGTAACACCAAGTTTTCGCAATATTTGAACATCATGTACATTCCCAACTCAGGGGAGCTGGTAATATTTTGTGCAGCATTCATAGGGGCCTGTGTCGGGTTTTTATGGTATAACGCGTATCCTGCCCAGGTTTTTATGGGCGATACCGGCAGTTTGATGCTCGGAGGAGTGATAGCCGTTGTCGCGCTGGCAATCCGTAAGGAATGGCTGATCCCGATCATGTGCGGGATTTTCATAGCTGAAAACCTGTCCGTGATCATGCAAGTCAGCTACTTTAAATATACCAAACAAAAGTACGGGGAAGGTCGAAGGATATTCCTGATGTCGCCATTGCACCATCATTACCAGAAAAAAGGCATTCACGAAGCCAAAATCGTAACAAGGTTCTGGATCGTAGGCATTATCCTGGCGATATTGACGTTGGCGACTTTGAAGCTGAGATAAAAGAAGGAAGGAGGAAAGGGAGGAGGGACAGGAATGTCAGTCTGAGCGCAGCCGAAGACAGCCCCTACGTACATTTGACGTACGGCAAGTGCTTCGACTGCGCTCAGCAAGACACTTCCCCTTGTCCCTCCTTCTTTTATCCCTTCTTCCTTTCCTCCTTTTTCCCTTCCTCCTTCCAAACAAAACGCCCAGGATCGTGCGATCCCGGGCGTTTTGTTTGGTTTTTAGTTCGATGAAAGAAAGGTAATTTATTCTCTTAGCTCCATTAACATTTCCTCAGTGATATTATTTTTTTGCCTGAAGTCTGCTACGGTTTCGGTAAAGGACGACTGTAAGTTTTCCACATTCTGAAGGTTCTTATAAACACCGTCGTAGATCTCGTTCAGCGATTTGTCGAGATTTTGGACGTTCACATTCATGTTCTCGGTTTCGATCTGGCCAATCTTCTTGATTACGGCAGTTTCACTATTCTTCAAATCCTCGATTTCACGGAGAATTTTCTCCATGGTCTTAAACTTTTCGATCTTATCCATAAGTCTTAACGAGATTGTTTTCAAACTGTTCAGTTAAAATATCATACCAAAGCCGTAGCGCCCGGCGGTAAAATCGCGGCACTGTTACCTTTTTACATTTATGAAAAATACTTGCTTCGCGATAGTTTGGCTGATTACGATATGGCTCTCGGGACCCGACATTTTAGCTCAGAACACTGAAAAAACCACCAATTGGAATGGATTTGAAAAAGTAGAATTTACATTCGAAAACCGGGGAGCATGGTATGTGAAGCCGCATAAGGCTATTCCGGGCAATCCATGGGTGTGGCGGGCACATTTTCCCACATGGCACACGGAAATGGACAGTATCCTGCTTTCCCGTGGCTTCCATATTGCGTATGTAAACACAAATGACATGTTTGCCCATCCGCAGGCAATGCAGGTTTGGGATAAATTTTATGATTATCTGGTTGGACAAAAGCAATTTGCACCAAAAGTAGCCCTTGAAGGAGTAAGCCGTGGCGGATTGTATGTGTATGGCTGGGCCAAAAGGAACCCGGACAAAGTGAGCTGCATTTATGCGGAAGCGCCTGTTTGCGATCCAAAAAGCTGGCCGGGAGGAAAGGACAAGGGAAAAGGCTCCGAAAAAGACTGGGCGGCCTGGTTGAAATTATTTAATCTGACGGAGGAGCAAGCAGCCAATTTCACAGACATCCCATTGAATGATCTCGCAGGGCTGGCTGCATTTAAAGTGCCGATAGTTCACGTTGTCGGACTGAAAGACGAGCACGTGCCGATGGCAGAGAATACCGACCTGTTGGTTAAAAATTACCTCGCATTGGGCGGACCTGTGAGCGTATACCCCATGACGCGCGGCGAGCAAAACCTCGAAGGCCACCATTTCCCGATCGAGCACCCTGAAACTTTTGCCAATTTCATTGAAGAGAACAGCGTGCCGGTGAAAAAGCCGTTGCCGCACGCACCTTACATTACTTTAAACAAAGGATTAGGCAATGCATTTGAAAAGTTCAGGAATGCAAAGAGGGGAACGGTCGCTTTTTTGGGCGGATCGATAACCCACAATCCTGGCTGGCGCAACAAAACATCGCAATATCTTCGTGAGCATTTTCCCAACACGGAATTTACATTTATAGCAGCAGGCATACCGTCGCTGGGCAGCACGCCGCATTCTATGCGTTTCGGCAGCGATGTACTGGCGAAAGGTATCCCAGACCTGCTTTTTGTAGAAGCAGCGGTGAACGACCGCGGTAATGGTTTTAGTGAAAAAGCGCAAATCAGGGCGTTGGAAGGTATATTAAGGCAAATGTATACCGCCAATCCGAAGGCTGATGTAATTATGATGGCCTTCGCCGAGCCAAAAAAGAATGACGATTATGAACAGGGCAAGGAACCGGTAGAAGTAGGTGTCCATGATCGCGTCGCGAAGCACTACGGTGCGGCTTATATTAATCTTGCCAAAGAAGTTTACGACCGGATCAAAGCAGGCGAATTTACATGGAAATATGATTTCAAAGACCTGCATCCGTCTCCTTACGGCCAGGAAGTGTATTTCCAGACGATCAAGGAGCTTTTGAAAATGGAAAGCACGCCGACCGGAGATGTAAAACTGCCTGCGGCAATGGACCGTTTTTCCTATGAAAAGGGTAGCTATCATGCATTAACCGAAGCTAAAAACCTGAAAGGTTTTACCCTCGACCCGGAGTGGAAACCCAAAGAAAAGTTTAGCACCAGACCCGGTTTCGTGAACGTGCCTATGCTTGTAGGAGAAACGACCGGTGCCTCATTTGACCTTGAATTCAAAGGTCGTGGAGTGGGTATCGCCGTCATTTCCGGCCCAGATGCAGGAAAGATCACCTACACAATCGATGGAAAGAAGCCGCAAACGATCGATACTTACACACCATGGAGCAACCAATTGCATTTGCCCTGGTACATCATGCTAAGCGACGAGTTATCCTCCGGTAAACATAAACTCCATTTAACTATTTCACCGGAAAAGAATGAGAAGAGTGAAGGGAATGCGTTGCGGATTGTTCATTTTCTGGTGAATGAGTAGTGACTTTCTTTCCAGTGGGATTTTTAGTAACTTAGTTAAAAATAACACACTGATTATGACTAAAAGAGATTTAAAAAATAGCTTGCATGCTATTATAGACGGGATCAATGATACGTCGGTGTTGGAAGCATATCTTTTTCTATTGTCGCAGGAGCTTAGATCTCAAGAAGACTTTTGGGACACCCTTGATGACCAAACGAAGGCCGCAATTGAGGAAGGCATAGCAGATGCTGATGCTGATGCTGGGCGAGATACCGATTTTTTTCAATATATGAAGACGGCTCATGGCGTTGAACGTTAGGCTGACGGATTCGCGCTCGTGCAGATAAACGGACGATTCCGCAAGATCAGGCCATTGCAGTAATGAATCCGAGAGTAAAAGAAATATTAGACGTAGAACCATTTGTCATCAAAGCCCTTTGGACGGATGACAAAATACGGATTATTGATTTTCAGAAATTCCTAGCTGAATATATAGGCGACGATGACAGTCTGTTCGGTAAAATTCTTCGAGCCGATGTCTTTTTGCTAGCGAAAACAGACGGGAGAACCATCTATTGGGATAATATAACCCAGATGGAGGACTATGATGGCAGCCTGACCTCTGCTCCGCTCGACTTTTGCCCCGACGTCCTCTTCGAACAATCAATACCAGTGTGATCCCTCATTTCGCAATTTGAAACTGTTCACTCAATCCCCATCACGGTAACCCATTCAGTCATTCACTCATTCAGTCATTCAAAATTGATTACCGTCGCGTCTGCGTAGTGTAAGTACTTTCGAAAATCTTATCCGCATTTCCTGCTTCGAAACCGTCGCGGCGGTGTTTTCTTTTGATTTCCGTTGCAGGTAGGGCAGCGAATTCTGGCAGCACTTTTCGTTCGGCGAACTCAACGTAAGAGCCGGAGATTTGCAGCTTTTCGCCATTTGCGAATTCTGCGTCAAGCATTTCGGCTACGGTGGAGCTTTGAAGCAGGCCGCCGTCCGGACTTACTTTGATTTTCCCGCCCGAAGTATTCAATCGGATTCCGTGTTTTTCCAGAAATACATTGAACTCCGCTACGGTATTGTAGCCAACAGGCAGATTATGCACGCTGATCGTGAAATGGTTGAGATAATATCGGTTGTAGATCACCCAGGCAGCATATTCACTTTCTTTCAGCAACGCCTGGTAGTCAGATACAGTGGGTGTCCGCCACGAGGGTTTATGCAAAAAAGCATCGACTTCGGCGCCGTTGTCAAGGTCGAGCTCGTCGGCGGGGTCGCTGGTTACCTCGTCGGTGTAGCTTCGGATAATGTGCTGACTTTCTTCTGAAAGGTCGCCTACCCGCAATTCGCTCACGAAAATGCGCGGGTCGCTTTCTCGTGGAGGGCTGTACCACCACGCATCCAGCTTCTTCCCTTCAAAAAAGTAGTGGTCACGCTTTTCGTAGCCATAATGCAGGAAAATCTTTTCAAACGACTTCACGCCTAGCTGCGGCACGCCCATCGTCCTGAATGCGATATGGTCGTTTTCGATTTCCAACGCATTTTTAACAACACCATCCTGAACCATCGCGTCCAGGATGATGCCGACATCCGGCACACGCTCTTTGTACCGGCGCATCAGACCATCTAACACAATATCTAAAGTGGCGAGTTTGCTGGCCGAAGTTCCCATAATATTCAGATTATCCTTTTGACAATTCCGATGATCTTGCTTGTGCTGCGAAAATGCCTTTTTCAAGCGTTTTATCCAATTCACCTGCTTCAAACTGACGTAATGCAGCCTCGGTAGTCCCGCCTTTCGAAGCGACTGCCTTGATCAGATCGTCGAGCGATTTGTCGGCTGTATTGATCAGGTGGTATGAGCCTAACATGGTTTGTTTGACCAGCAATGCGGCTACCGATTCTTCGAAACCCATTTGCTTTCCGGCTTCGATCATCGCTTTTACAACATAAAAAAAGTAAGCCGGACCGCTGCCGCTCAACGCCGTAACCGCATTCAATTGCTCCTCATCTTCCAGAAACACCGAGCGACCGGTTGCATTGATGAGGTTTTCTATTTTTCGCAACTGATGAATATCTACTTCGGGAGAAGCGGAATATGCTGTAATGCCCATTCCGAGCATGGCAGGGGTATTAGGCATGGCACGGATTACCGCTTTATGGTCTAATGCACTCTGAATGCCTTCAATCGTAACACCCGCCATAATGGAAAGCACAACCTGGCCAGGCTTGATCACTTCTTTGAGGGAAGTGGCAACCGACAAAAAATCCTGCGGTTTAACAGAAAGGATGATCAGGTCGTATTCGCCGATCTGGGGGCCAATTACGCCCGTAATTACGCCTGGCTGGAAGCTGGTAAGGCTGTCCAAACGGTCGGTGCTTTTTTCTACTAATAAAAAGTCCTGGTTTTTGACAAGGTCAAATTTCAGGAAGGCGCGGGCAAAGGCCATACCCATATTGCCGCAGCCGATGATAGCAATTTTCATTTTTAAACTAAACTAATGGTATCGTAAGGATTTTAGCGAATTACGTAACTTTTGAGGAATTATCAGTCCTGTGGAAAGGGGCGGGTTGAAGAATGATGAATGAATCGTCCTCGGGGCGTGTTGTCTTTACAGGTTGGTTACTTTCATAAAAACAGGCTGCAAGATCGGCTTGTAAGAAGTTTAGAAGAAAATAATATTCTGTATTGGTTATTTGTCGTAACTATATATTTTGAAAAATAACCTTAAAGCATTTTTTTAGGCTAAGGGATTTTCCTGATTGCCAAATTATATTATTTTATTGTAATACTCCTATTATGGCTATAAAAGTTGCTATTTCCCACAAGACTCGTTACAAGTTCGACCGGAGTGTTTCACTTTCACCGCATATTTTCAGGCTTCGTCCTGCACCGCATTCCCGCACGCCGATTGAAGGCTATTCCCTGAAAATTACCCCAGAAAATCATTTTATCAACTGGCAGCAGGACCCTTTCGGAAACTATCAGGCGCGGGTCGTATTTCCAGAAAAAACGACTGAGCTCAGCATTGATGTGGAGGTGATCGCCAAAATGCAGGTAATCAACCCGTTTGACTTTTTTGTGGAAGACTATGCGGACAAATTCCCTTTTCAGTATGAACCTACATTAAAGAAAGAGCTCGGCCCATACCTCGAACCTCGCGAAGCTGGCCCGAACCTGATGGAATATATTGAAAAAGTCAGGATCGATAAGGATATCAAGACGGTCGATTTTCTTGTCCACCTTAATCAGGAGCTCTATAAAGCCATACATTACAATATCCGGATGGAGGTTGGCGTGCAAACTTGCGAGAGTACGCTTGCTATTAAAAGCGGCTCCTGTCGCGATTCGGCATGGCTGCTGGTGCAGATATTAAGGCATTTGGGTATTGCTGCCCGCTTTGTATCGGGATACCTTGTACAACTCACATCAGATATTAAGTCGCTTGACGGGCCTTCTGGTCCGGAGGCGGATTTTACAGATTTGCATGCATGGACGGAAGCATATGTGCCGGGTGCAGGCTGGATCGGGTTGGACCCGACTTCGGGCCTTTTCGCCAGCGAGGGGCATATTCCGCTTTGTTGCACACCTGATTACGCCAGCGCGGCACCGGTATCGGGCGCGACTGATGTGGCCGAGGTTACCTTTGAGTTTGACAACAAAGTTTTTCGAATCCACGAGGATCCCCGTGTGACCAAGCCTTACTCTGAGGAGCAATGGGCGGCAGTAATGCAGGTAGGTCATGATGTGGAAAAAGATTTGCAGGAAGGCGATGTGCGGCTTACAATGGGCGGCGAGCCAACCTTTATTTCAATAGATGATTTTGAATCCGCAGAATGGAACACGGCAGCGGACGGGCCATTGAAGCGGCAATTGGCCTATGATCTTTCTTTAAGATTGAAAAAACGGTTTGCCCACGGTGGCTTGCTGCATTTCGGTCAGGGGAAGTGGTATCCGGGCGAGCGTTTTCCGCGCTGGCAATATGCATTATACTGGCGCAACGACGGCGTTCCAATGTGGCGCAACGACGAGCTGGTAGCCAAGGAGGGCGAAACCCGCTACACATTCAGGGATGCCGAGTTGTTTGCATCCGAATTGGCCAAATACCTGGCTATCGATATCAATAACATTACTCCGGCTTATGAGGACCCGGTTTACTGGGCCATGGAGGAAGGTAAGCTGCCGGTGAATGTGGACCCGCTGAAAGTAAATCTGAAAGATCCTATTGAGCGGCAGACCCTTGCGCGGCTGCTCGAAAAAGGGCTGAACAACCCTGTGGGATTTGTGTTTCCGTTGAAATGGGAAGAGCGTGGCGCGCATTGGGCGAGCACTGCCTGGCAGTTCCGCCGGAACCATTGCTTTCTGATACCAGGTAATTCGGCCATGGGCTATCGCCTACCATTGGAATCGCTGCCCGAAATAGCAAAAGAGCGGCGTGAGCAACCTGTCGACCGGAGCCCGTTTGAAGATTTGCCTGCATTGGCCGACTATCAGCCTGTTGTACAGTCCCGGTATGGGTCGGTGGCGCCTGCTTATGAGTTGCCGCGTAATGCGGAAACTGCGGATTCTGAGCTTCTGTTTGATGTTCCGGTTATCAAAACGGCATTGTGTGTCGAAGAGCGGGACGGGATCATTTATATCTTCTTGCCCCCGACCGATTATCTGGAGCATTATCTCGATCTGATGGCTTCCATTGAAGCTACCGCTGAAAAGCTGAAAATGCCGGTCAGGATAGAAGGGTATCCGACACCATCGGATTACCGGGTTCAAAAACTCATCGTTACTCCCGATCCTGGTGTTATCGAAGTAAATATCCATCCGGCGAAAAACTGGCAGGAGCTCGTGGACAATATTAGTGCATTGTATGAGGAGGCGTTTTTCTCACGCCTGGGTACTGATAAATTCATGGTGGATGGCCGTCACACCGGCACCGGCGGAGGCAATCACGTCACGATTGGAGGGGCCAAGCCCGCCGACAGTCCAGTATTGCGCCGGCCCGATTTA
This sequence comes from Dyadobacter sp. MSC1_007, assembly GCF_023667495.1. GTDB lineage: Bacteria > Bacteroidota > Bacteroidia > Cytophagales > Spirosomataceae > Dyadobacter. Next base: position 207,744 of record NZ_JAMOZL010000004.1, on the reverse strand, counting down.
CTAAGAAGCCTTGTTACCTATTGGCAGCACCATCCGGCATTAAGTTACCTTTTCGCGGGCCCATTTATAGGTCCTACGAGCCAGGCGCCGAGGATTGACGAAGGTCGGGACGAACGGCTTTATGAAGTTGAACTCGCATTTGAGCAAATCCCGGAACACGGAGAAGTGCCATTTTGGATGGTCGACCGTATTTTCAGGAACCTGCTTGTGGATATCACCGGGAACACGCACCGTTCGGAGTTTTGCATGGATAAGCTCTATTCTCCCGATTCCTCGACGGGCCGACTCGGTATCCTCGAATTCCGCGCATTTGATATGCCGCCTCATAAGCATATGAACCTCGTTCAAACGCTGCTGGTGCGTGCATTGATAGCTAAATTTTGGAAGGAGCCCTATAAACATAAGCTCATCCGTTGGGGTACCGAACTGCATGACCGGTTCTTGCTTCCACATTTCGCATATCTCGACATGGTGGATGTCGTCAACGATCTGAAACAGGCGGGTTATAATTTTGATATTTCGTGGTTCGATCCATTCTTCGAATTCCGTTTCCCGCATTACGGGGGAATTAGCGTGGATAATATCCAGCTCGAATTGCGGCTCGGGATCGAACCCTGGCATGTTTTGGGTGAAGAGTTGTCTAACTCCGGCACAGCACGGTTTGTGGATTCTTCGCTGGAAAGGTTGCAGGTAAAAGTGAGTGGTTTTGTAGAGGGAAGGCATATTCTGGTCTGCAACGGATGCCGCGTGCCACTGAGAAGTGCCGGTATTAAAGGAGATTACATCGCGGGTATCAGGTATAAGGCCTGGAATCCGCCATCCGCATTGCACCCGACGATCGGGGCCGATGCACCGCTGGTGTTTGATATTGTGGATACCTGGAATAACCGTATATTGGGCGGTTGTACCTATTTCGTTGCGCATCCCGGCGGCCGCAGTTTTGACACTTATCCTGTTAATGCTTTTGAGGCAGAATCGCGGAAAATAAGCCTGTTTCAAGGATTTGGACATACGCCGTCGGCCAAGCAAGACGTTCCGATTGTCGAAAAAAGCATTGGAACGGTTTCGAGGTTTATAGCCGAAACGAAGAAGGACATGAAAGCAGATACACCGATAGAATTGATCAATCCAGAGTATCCTAATACACTGGATTTACGTAAATACTGGAAATCGAAATAGATTTCCCGAATAACCCTGTTCTGAAATATGTTTACCGAGGCCTCCGTGAATCTTTTACAATCCTACCAAAGCGGACTGAGCTCATACGATGAGGTGCTGGATTTGAATGGTAAAATAAAGCCCCATTGGAAGGCACTTTTTGCTACTTTCGAAAAGCTCGGTATTCACGAACTGAAAAACAGGAACCAGGAGATTATCAGCAAGTTGCGCGAAAATGGCGTTACTTACAATGTATATGGTGCCCCGGATGGTATGAACCGTCCGTGGCAGCTGGATCCCATTCCTTTTCTCATCGAACAAAAAGAATGGAACGCCATCGCAAAGGGATTGCAGCAAAGAGCCATTGTGCTGGATCTGCTTCTTAAAGACATTTATGGCCCCCGAAACCTGGTAAGGGACGCCATTATCCCTGCCGAACTCGTTTTTGAAAACACCGGTTTCTTCCGTTCCTGTATTGACATTAAGGTGCCTGCGGCCCGGCAGCTGACGTTATTCGCTGCCGATATGGCAAGAGGCCCGGATGGCCAGATGTGGATCGTCGATAATCGCACGCAAGCTCCATCGGGCTCGGGTTATACACTGGAAAACCGGATCGTAATGAGCAAGCTCCTTCCGGAGCTGGCGGACGGGATGTACGTGAGCAAGTTGTCGCCGTTTTTTAATAGTATTCAAAATACGGTTTTAAGGCTTTCGGATAAAAGTAAAGACGCGCCTAATATCGTCTACCTGACGCCTGGGCCAGGAAATGAGGCCTATTTTGAACACGCTTATCTGGCCTCGTACCTGGGTTATACACTCGCACAAGGCGACGACCTGCTGGTGAGGAACGGCAGCGTGTGGTTGAAATCCATTGACGGTTTGCAAAAGGTGGATGTGATCGTCCGCCGCGTGGACGACGACTGGTGCGACCCGCTCGAATTGCGGGAGGACTCGCGCCTGGGCGTTCCAGGATTGTTACAAGCTATAAGGCTCGGCAATGTGCAGGTTTTGAACCCGCCAGGGTCGGGCGTGCTGGAAAATCATGCATTCCTGGCTTTTATGGACAATATCTGTCAGTATTTTTTGGGCGAAAAACTGTTGATGCCCAATGTCGCTACCTGGTGGTGTGGGCATAAGAAAGAGCTTAATTATGTACTCGATAATATCGATGAGCTAATCATCAAGAAAGCGAATAGAAAGTCCAGGTTCAGCTCCATTTATGGGAGATTATTGAGTTATTCGGAAAAAGAAGCACTAAAAAGGACGATTTCGAGCCGTCCGAATGAATTTATCGCCCAGCAGGAAGTCAGTCTTTCCACAACGCCTTCACTAATCGACGGCCATATCGAACCGCGTTATGCGGCATTGCGTGCATTTATGGTGGCGGATGAAAATGGCTACCATGTGATGCAAGGCGGATTGACGCGCAGTTCGGCGGTAAAAGACCGGTTTGTGATCTCGAACCAGCAAGGCGGCTTTTCAAAAGATACCTGGATTGTTTCGGATAAATCGGAGGAGCCGCAGGATCGGATCGTGCTGAATACCCCGGCGGCGGTGAATAAGCATGTGTCGTTGCCAAGTAGGAGTGCGGAAAACCTTTTTTGGGTAGGCCGCTACTGCGAGCGGGCGATGGCGGTGATCAAGTTCATGAATATTACCATTAATGTTCTCAACCTCGACCGGAACTTCGGTGGTTCGGCGAAGCAGGAGCATATCAAGATCTTACTGCAATCATTAACGCACGTTTCATCCACCTATCCGGGCTTTCTGGAAGGGGACGAAAAGCTGAATGACCCTTATAGAGAGATTATTGCATTGACGTCCGATCCCTATCGGCCGGGAACGGTCGCATCGAATATCGGTGCTTTCCTGAATGCGGTAGGCGCGGTGCGTAACCAATGGGAGCTGGAGATCTGGCGCATTGTCGACCTGATTGACAATGGCTATCAGGAAATCCGGAATGCGTCGCACATGAACAGTACCAACATCCAGCGCACGCTCGACGGGTTGTTCAATAATATGTTTACGTTTCTGGGCGTGATCGCCGAGAGTATGCCGCGCGACAATAGTTTTCTTTTGCTTGAAACCGGCAAACTAATCGAGCGCATTCTGTCCAAGATCAGCGTAATTCAGTCCAATTTTGGAGTAAGAAATGCACCGGCTGTTGAAAATGAGCTCATTGAAGCTACATTGATCAACCACCATATGCTGGTGAATTACAGGCAGATCTACAAGTCGCACCTGAGCGTGGAGGCGATGCTCGATATGATCCTGCTCGAACCCTCGATGCCCTATTCACTGGGTTACATGCTGGATGAGCTGAAAAAAAACCTTGCGGAATTGCCCGCAACTACCCGCGGCGAGCGGCTGAATGAGGCTGAAAGGCTGGCGCTGAAAGCATCGACGCTAATCAAATTGGCCAACATATCGGAGCTGAGCAAATACAATTGGAATGACGAAAGGACCGAGTTATTCAACCTCCTGGCGGAAGTAGCTGGTATTATCAGCTCGGTTTCGACTTATCTGACGAACCAGTATTTCAGCCACGCGCTGATACATCATTCTTTCGAACCGCTGGACTACGATACGGATGAAGTATAAGCTAATCCATAAAACCGAATATCAATATGCGGAGGCTGTCAATAACTATCACAGCCTGTTGTGCCTAACCCCGCGCGTACTACCCAACCAGCTTTGTCAGGATTTTTCTGTCCGGATCACTCCGGAGCCTGCTCAGATCAACGAGCGGGTTGACTTTTACGGGAATACGACGCATTATTTTTCACTGCATTCACCCCATAAGACTCTTACTGTGCTCACATCCAGCTTTGTGGAGCGTCTGCCAGAAAGTACGGGTCCGATGTTCATGCCGTCGTCGGTTACAGCAGGCGATGCGCGACAGCGGCTTAGCGGGGAGCGGCTGCTGAAAATTTCTTTGCTCGAATATATGCTGCCCAGCCCGCAAGTGAAGTGGGATGCCGATATCCGGGCTTTTGCGAGCGAATGCTTTCATGACGAATGGCCTTTATACAAATGCATTGAGGCACTTTGCAGGAAGATTTATACTGAATTTGATTTCGTGCCCGATTTTACAACGGTTCACACACCCATTAAAGAAGTATTAGCAGTCAGAAAAGGCGTTTGTCAGGATTTCTCGCACCTGGCGATTGCCTGTATCCGGAGTTTTGGTTTTGCGGCGCGCTACGTAAGCGGTTACCTGGAAACGCTGCCGCCACCGGGAAGACCCAAATTACAGGGATCTGATGCTTCACATGCGTGGATATCAGTTTATATCCCGGATTATGGCTGGTGCGACTTCGATCCGACGAATAATATCATTCCCGGCGAGCGGCATATTGTGACCGCCTGGGGACGCGATTACAGCGATGTACCGCCGTTGAAAGGCATTATTTTCAGCTACGGAAAGCACACTTTGACTGTCGAAGTCGACGTGATCCCGGTATGATTTGAGACAGCATTGTCAATACGACGTTTTTTAACGGAATGGTTCTCTGAAAGAATTTGAGAATTGGCCTTGTTTCTCTAATTTTACCAGATCAATTTGAAATAAGTATACAAAACCTCTTTTAATGTAACCGCGCAGGTCAAATCCATTCAGATTACAGCATATTGCGATGGTTTCTTCTAAGATTAAATAATTATCAGATTACGAATGAAAGAAATTGCATTTAGAGATGCCATTCGCGACGCTATGTCGGAAGAGATGCGCCTTGACAAGAGTATTTTTTTGATGGGTGAGGAGGTTGCGGAATACAACGGCGCTTATAAAGCGAGCCAGGGAATGCTGGATGAATTCGGTCCTGACCGCGTGATAGATACCCCTATTGCAGAACTTGGTTTTGCGGGGATCGCGGTAGGTGCTGCCGGAAACGGCCTCCGCCCGATCGTTGAGTTCATGACGTTCAACTTCTCCCTGGTGGCGATCGATCAGATCATCAACAGTGCAGCCAAAATTCTTTCGATGTCTGGCGGCCAATACGGTTGCCCGATCGTTTTCCGCGGCCCTACCGGTAATGCGGGGCAACTTGGCGCACAACACTCACAGAACTTCGAAAACTGGTTTGCTAACACGCCAGGTCTGAAAGTTGTGGTGCCTTCCAATCCTTACGATGCCAAAGGCCTTCTGAAATCGTCTATCCGCGACAACAACCCCGTGATCTTCATGGAGTCGGAGGTAATGTATGGCGATAAAATGCAGGTTCCTGAAGAGGAATACCTTATCCCGCTTGGCAAGGCAGATATCAAACGTCCGGGCAAGGATGTTACCATTGTTTCTTTTGGTAAAATGATCCCCCGCGTAGTAATGCCTGCAGTGCTTCAACTTGAAAAAGAAGGTATCGACGCCGAAGTAATCGATTTGAGAACAGTACGCCCTATCGACTATCCAGCCGTGATCGAATCTGTGAAGAAAACCAATCGTTGTGTAGTAGTTGAGGAAGCATGGCCACTGGCATCTATTTCTTCTGAAATCGCTTATCACATCCAGCGCCACGCATTCGACTATATGGATGCGCCCGTGATCCGGGTGACCAGCCGCGACGTGCCTCTTCCTTACGCGCCTACGCTGATCGAAGAGATCCTGCCAAGCGTGAAACGCACGGTGGACGCTGTCAAGTCGGTACTTTACAAATAAGCAACAGCCCAATCAGACAAAGCCATTACCACATCAGGTTATGGCTTTGTTACGTTATATTCTCTGGTATCAGTGTTAGTAAGTTTCTCATTTGAAAGTCGTTATTAATTATAAACTATTCCGAAATAGGCAGAATACTAGTACTTTTGTACTTTGAAACGCTCCTTGATGTAGACTAACAAATCAATTAAGATTATGCAAGAAGAACGAACAAGATATTCAGAGGACGAATTGAAGGAGTTTGAGGAGTTGATTCGTGGTAAATTGGAAGCTACGCTAAGCGAGCTCAATTATATTAAAACAGGTTTAAGTAAAAAAAACGATAGCGGCACGGATGTTACTTCCGGTGCGGCCAAATTAGTGGAAGACGGGGCAGATGCCAGTGAAAGGGAAAATTTGAGCCAGTTGGCCGCACGTCTTCAGAAATACTCGGTTCAGTTGGAAAACGCATTGATCCGCATCAAAAATGGCACCTACGGCGTTTGCATCGACACTGGCAAACTGATACCCAAAGAACGCCTGCGCATTGTACCTCATACACAACAAACGATTGAAGCAAAGCTCAAAAGAGCAAGCTAGTCAAAAAGTATCAACGCAAACGAGGCTATTCCCAACGGAGTAGCCTCGTTGTTTTATGCTTCGCTCATTCTCCGTTCTCCCTTCGTCCCTCTCTTCTCTTACCCTTCCTCCTTCCTCCCTCATTCCCCTTCCGTTCCCAACACCTCCCGAAACACCTCCATCAACCCTTCCGATGGCTCCTGGCCTTTGTTTTTGGTTTTGAAATACTCCTGAAATAACTTTTCAATGCTCAGCGAAAGATCGACTTCCGATGAAGTATCAGCGACTTCGCTCTTTTTGATCTGAGGGATGATCTGGATAATGCCGGAATGCGCCTCCATTAGCCGCTTTTTGTCCGACGCTTCGAGGTAATTATCGGAAATGATAGTCAGTTCGATCAGATCTTCCTGATGCTCGGCAAGCCATTCGATCGCCTCATCAATGCTATGAAAACTTTTACGGCGCAGCTTTTTACCTTTGAGAAGTTCGATAGGCTTGTAACCAACCAGTTTTCCCGCCTCCGCTTCGATCAGAATTACATATTTAGTCTGATTGGCCTCCGAAAAACTGTAAGCCAGTGGGCTGCTTGAATATACCGAGGGTGCCGGGCTTTTATCGACCTGGTGAAAACGGTGCAGGTGACCCAATGCAATGTAATGCACTTGTTTGGGGAAATTTTCGGTGTAAATGGCTTGCGCGCCGCCAATATGCAGGATAGGGCGCTCGTCGTCGGGCTCCTCTGGCATCGGCCCGCCTTTTTGCATTACAAATAAATGCGTTGCAAGGAGGTTAAATCCTTCATTGTCAAGATACAAATCGGCCAGTTGCTGCCAATGCTGCTGCAAATGCACACGCAGCGCCTCTTCTGAATCTTCTACACCCAAAAATGTCTTCAAACGCTGCTCATTCGCGTACGGTGTGTGCAATATGCGTAGCGGGAAGGGTGCATTGGGCAGCTTAATTTCCAAAAAGCCGGGTGCCGTTCTGACAATGTCGACCTGGCCCTGCGTGCAGAATGGCTTCACTTCGGTATTGGGAAAGCCTACAAACAGAATTCCGCAAACCTTCGCCAGGGCGTCGGGCACCTGGATGCGCTCCGGCGAATCATGGTTGCCGGCTATTGCGATCACTGCCCTTGTTCCATTGGCGGAAAGCCGGTGTAATGTGCTGTATAAAAGTTCGGTGGCCTCTGAGGACGGGTTAAAATTATCAAACAGATCACCCGCCACGACTATTGCATCGACCTGCTCTCGTTCCGCGATTTCGCAGATTTCGTCCAGCACGAGGCGTTGTTCGTCCAGTCGGGAATAGTTATCGAGCTTTTTTCCGATATGCCAGTCGGCGGTGTGAAGTATTTTCATTTGTGTCATTAATTTAGCGAAAATAACATTTCATCCCCTAAGTTTTGAAATATCCATATCTCACATCACAACCTGTTTTGTTGGTTAAATTGATATTGTTTTTCGCTATCGTCTCCTTGGGCGGATGCAGCGGCGATGCAGAAAGGCGCGATAAGAGTGGTATCGCCATTTCGTTTGATGACCATTTTATTAAAGAGTGGTATCAATTGAGGCCGTTATTTCAAAAATACAATGCAAAAGTAACGTTCTTCATCACCTGTCCCGACAGCCTGAATGCAGAGGAAGTCAATATGTTAAGGCAGTTTCAAAAAGACGGTCATGAAATAGGGTATCACGGGACGATCCACGGAAAATCGACAGAATTGATTGCTGCCTTAGGGCCGGAGAAATATGCCGCTACGGAGCTGGAACCGGGTTTGAAACACCTTTCTGCTGCCGGGTTTAAGCCCACGTCATACGCGCATCCGGGCGGGAATCATAATGATCAGGTGGATTCGGTGCTCTTTGCCAAAGGGTTTAAAATCCTGCGTGATGTGGCTGTTGCCCGTCGGAAAATCTCCGGTCACCAGGTTTACGCGTGGCCGCCGCGCTGGATCAGCTCTATTTTTTATGAATTCGACGGAGAAAAAGAGGTGGACGCGTTGCTGATCGATGTGGATGAAGTTACCGACGAGGAAATGACCGACGCGATCGCAAAAGCGAAAGAGAGCAATACGGCTTTGATGCTATTCGGTCACGAACCGCTTTACGGAGCGCCTCAAAACGGCGAATATGGGTTTAATGTTAGTTTTTTAGCCAATATCTTAAAAGAAGCGCACCGGCAGGGACTTAAATTTTACACCATGTCGGAGTTGCCGCAACAGAAATAGCAAAGCGCATTATCTTCCAAAACGTCTGTCTTTAAATGCAAGCAGCGGTTTTTCGAAATAGCTGTAAGATAGCGAAGACACCAGGACTGAACAGATGAACGTCAGCACATAAAGCGTAACCTGATACCCAATGCCTTTCCATTCTGGAGCATACATATTTAGCAGGTTAACAATAAGGACGATCACCACCACATGGTAGAGATAAAGTCCATAAGAAACCTTGCCCAGGTGATCCATTACAGGGTTTTGCAGACTGATAATCGTATTTGGATTACAGGAAACATTCAGGATAAAGAATCCAAAGAATAGGGCATAAACTTCCAGAAACCCATAAAAATGTACTCCTGAAAAGAATAATGCAAGCAACATCATGTAGGCCACAATCTGGACATCTTTCCTGAAAACAACATCCAATATCCCTGTTTTCCCTTTGTAAACAAGCCAGGCACAAAACCCGCCGAGGGCCATCGTTTGTATCCGGAATTGACCAAGGAATGTTGATATCATTTCACTCCTTGCTTCATCTGACGGATCGACCATTTCGAGGCCAAGGTAGAGCATTCCGGCTGTCAATGCGAGAAAGAAAAGGATGATAGGGAGCCTTCTTTTTGGGTATTTGATCAGCCAGGGCCATAAATAGTAGAATTGTTCTTCAACGCCGATCGACCACATCTGGGCGCACCAATAAGGCAGGTCATAGAGCACGAATGCAAAATTGGGCAGGACGAGCAGCAATAATGTAAGCCTTTCGGAAAGATTTACGGTCAGTTTCTCCTCAACGCCGGGATAATCAAGAATATCGATGTGCGGGAATACAAAAAATGATAGCCCTATCATGAGGAAATAGATCGGCCATATCCTGAAAACGCGTCGTAGATAGAATTTTTTGGCATCCACATTGCCAAATCGGCCACGCTCTTCCAGTAACAAATACGTGATCAGGAAGCCACTCAGGACGAAAAACAATCCTACACCGAGCCGTCCGGCGTGTTGAATAATCGGGAACTCGTAAATATTCGCGATGCCCAATGCATGCTTAGCTTGTTCGAGGTGATGAAATACCACCAGCAATGCAGCAATGCAACGGATACCGTTCAGATTAGGGAAATAGCGTTTTTTTTCCACGGACTACTTTATTCGAACCAGGCCATCCATTTTCCCTGAACTTTCATAACCTGTTCAATCAGGTCACGAACAGCGCCGTATCCGCCGTTTTTGGGCGAGATATAATCGGCAATGGCCAGGATTTCCTCCGCAGAATCGGCCGGACAGGCGGCCATCGCTCCGGTGCGCATCACTTCGTAATCAGGAAGGTCGTCGCCCATGAAAACAATCTCATCTTCGGTAAGGCCGGTTTCGGCGAGGTATTTTTTGTAAACGGGCAGTTTGCCGTCGGGTGAGGTTCCTATAAAAATGTCGGTAACTCCCAGGTATTCGAGGCGTTTGCGGACGCCTACCTGGCTTTGAGCGGAAATAATCGCAACGCGGTAACCCATCCGGATGGCACGGTTAATGCCATAACCGTCCCTTACATTAAAAATCCGTGGTTGTTCGCCGGTTTCGAGGGCAATAACGCTGCCGTCGGTCATGACGCCATCTATATCGAAAATAAAGGTAGTAATGCGCTTGAAACGTTCCGTCAAAGTAGAATCCATGAATAGCTCAATTGTGAATCGTGCAAATATAGCCTAACTTTTTTCGCGACGGTGCGGCTTCTTATTATTTTGAAATGTAAAGGTTCCGGATCTTATCAGTGAGCAGACGGTAAATTTCCGTGTAATCTTCGTCGGTTTCCTGCAAGTATTCGAGGTGCCGGGCGGTAGTTTTCCAGTCGCCGCGCCGGGCAGGACCGGTTTGCCCCAGCGACGGATCGTCAGACAGCATTGCCTTATCGATCGTGGTCTGGATCAATGGCTTGAGTAAGTCGAAGTTCAGTTGTTCGCGTTCCAGGAGATCATGCGAAATGGTGAGCATATAATTAGTGAAATTACTCGCGAAAACGGCCGCCACGTGCAGGATGAAACGCTCGTCGGAGTCCATTCTGGTGACATTGTCGCTGATGCTCGCTGCTAGTTGCATCAGTTTATTCTCAATGAGTTCACTTTTGGATTCAATGCAGAAGGGAAGTTCCTTATAATCCATTTCCACCCCTTTTGTAAATGTCTGCAGAGGATAGAAAACACCGGTATGGACATATACGTCGCTGTAAATCTCGACCAGTTTCTGAAATTCAGCCAGCGAGCGCGTCCCGGAAGTATGTACGAGGATCACGCCTTCGGGCAATACCACGCGTTGGATAATGCTTTCAATGGCATCGTCGGTGACGGCGATTACGATCACCTCAGCTTCACTATCCGAAAAATTAAGGTCGGGCTGGATATTGGTATCATATAGAGAAGAGGCCAGTTGCCTTGCCTTTTGGGTATCGCGGCTATAAACTTCGCAAATCCAGTGCCCCGCGTCTTCGAATGCCTGCGCAAGATGCCAGGCCACATTTCCGGAGCCAATGAAAGAGATTTTCAATTATCTATCCAGTTTTCAAGCTGAATGCCAGCCAGGTTTTCAAAATCTTTTATATTTCTGGTAACGAGGATAAGGTCGTATCTCAGGGCGGTTGCACCAATTAGCAAATCAAATTCGCCTACGATCCGCCCACTTCTTTTCAACCTTGCTTTTTCTTTAGCATAAATTGAAAAACTCATAATAGTTGGTAAAGTTTGGTCGGAAAAGGCTAGTTCGAAGCCGCGAACCGTTTTCAGGTTCTCCTGATATCTGGCCGGCGAGCTATTTTCAGCACCATATAAAAGCTCTGCAATGGTGATCTCGGAAATATAGCAATTGTTGACTCCAATTTGATGAACCTTATTCTTCAAATCAAACTCCCCTTTTAAATAGTGTATGCAAATATTGGTATCTAGTAGATATTGACTCATAGTTCGACATCCCTCGGTGAATCATTTCTATCTGAATATATCTTTTTTACAAGTTCATCCCCGGTTTCCTCACTTTCCCAACTGCCGAATAAGCTGGCCAGGAGTGCTGCTTTGGATTCATTGCTTTCCGCAACATCTTCTACCACGATCTTCAATTTTCTATCGCCAAAAAAATCCTGCACCGATTCAATAAACCGGCTGTCGAGTTCGGAAGCATTTATCTGAAAGGTTTGCTGCATAGCGTTTTCAGTTGGTTATTATGCTAATATAATGCTTTTTGCGGACACGAGAGCTGAGATCGGATGATGCTTTACTCCACCAAGGGCGCGACCTGCTCTGGCGTTGTAATGCCACCTGGCAGTTCCATGATCCGCATATTCCGGAAGTGGATTTCGGCGCCTTCCGCTTCTAAGCAGATATAGCCTTTTTTGCGTTCGGAAGCGCGCAAGCCATTGACAAACTTGCCATTCACTGACAATTTAACGACGCCATCCACAGCCACCACTACATATTTGTTCCATTCACCCTTTCCTTTGCAGCGTTTTTCTAGGGATTTGCTGCGAATACCACGCGGGTTATCGGGAATGGCCGTCATGCCCATGGTTGGGAAAAGCTCTCCATGGACATAGTCATCCGTCGCATTGTGTTGGGGAGCATAATCCAGTTCCAACATTTGTACTTCTATTGCTTTGGTCAAAGGGCCATCTTTTTGAGGTGTTCCTTCACTCCATATAAATACGCCCGAATTGCCGCCAGCCTCCATATGTTTCCATTCCACTTCGAGAATGAAGTTTTCGTACTGCCGGTCAGAGCGCATGACGCCGATCGGCTTTCCAGAGCAGATCAATGTGCCATTTTTAACTTTCCAAGTTTCTTTGGAAGTGTTGACATCCATCCAGCCATCCAGATTTTTTCCATTAAACAACGGCCTGAATGAAAGCATTTCGGATTGTTGGGAAATTCCGTCGTGTGCTAACAGTAACAGGGATACCAGTAGTAAGGGTAATTTTAGTGGAAATATGCGGAAAAGGGTTGTCATGTTCAGGATGAATGGTTTGATGTTCTATTAAAGGCTGTCGCCCACAACTCATACTTTTGCATGCTGGGTTTTGAGGCCATGCAAAGCCGCTCTGAGGCGTTTCGTCAGGAATTTCTCAAACATACTTGTAATTCAATTTGTTAAACTCTATATTTGCACTCCCATTTTGCGATGGGACTGTCTTGTTACAGTGTAAATAATTGAAAATCAATTTAATTTTTTTGTTAATCGTGGATACGTTAAGCTACAAAACCATCTCGGCGAACAAAAACACAGTAAACAAGGAGTGGGTTGTTGTGGATGCTGAAAATGCAATTCTTGGTCGTTTGGCGAGCGAGATTGCTAAAATTATCAGAGGCAAACACAAAGCAAGCTACACTCCTCATGTGGATTGTGGTGATAACGTGATTGTTATCAACGCCGATAAAATCAAGTTGACAGGTAAGAAGATGTCGGACAAAATTTATGTTCGTCACACAGGCTACCCAGGAGGTCAACGTTTTCAAACTCCCCGTGAGTTGCTCGAAAAACACCCTGAGCGTGTGATCGAGAAAGCCGTAAGAGGTATGCTTCCAAAAAACCGTTTGGGACGTCGTTTATTTACAAACCTGTTTGTTTACGCTGCCGCAGAACACCCGCACAGCGCTCAGCAACCAAAGCAAATCCAGTTGTAATTCATGGAAGTGATCAACACAATAGGTAGAAGAAAAACAGCTGTGGCTCGTATTTATATGACGCCAGGCAAAGGAGATATTAAAGTAAACGGTCGCGATTACAAAGAATATTTTCCATTTGAAGTACACCAGATTGTTCTTCAGCAGCCTTTCGCCGTTATCAGCGGAGGCAATGGTTATGATCTTAAAGTAAATGTAAGAGGCGGTGGTATTTCAGGACAGGCGGAAGCAATCCGTATGGCTGTTTCCCGCGCGCTTTGCGAGTACAACGGAGAATTCCGTCCGGCATTGAAAAAAGAAGGATTCCTTACCCGTGACCCACGTATGGTTGAGCGTAAGAAATACGGACGTGCTAAGGCTCGTAAGAGATTCCAGTTCTCGAAACGTTAAGAAGCGGTCCGCCGCGCGGTTCAGAGTTCAGGAGTTTAAAGTTCATTTTTTTGAACTCTCGACTCATAAACTTTCAACTCAAAAATTGTCCAGACGTTGCTTATCGTGCCCGATGCTTCGTGCTGCGTAATTTCAAAATCATTTTTATAATCAAATTCGGCAATGGCACAAATAGAATATAAAGAACTATTGGATGCAGGTGTGCATTTTGGCCACCTTACCCGCAAGTGGGATCCACGTATGGCTCCATATATCTTCATGGAGAAGAACGGGATCCACATCATTGACCTGAACAAAACTTTGAGCTGCATCAACGAAGCAGAAGCTGCATTGAAGCAAATCGTTCGTTCAGGACGTAAGATCATGTTTGTTGCTACTAAAAAACAAGCTCAGGAAATCGTAACGGAAGAGGCGAAACGCCTTAAAATGCCTTACGTAACTGATCGCTGGTTGGGTGGTATGCTTACAAACTTTGGCACAATTCGCAAGTCTTTGAAAAAAATGCAGACTCTTGAGAAGATGCTAAAAGACGAAACCACGGTTAGCAATATTGCGAAAAGAGAACGCCTGATGCTTACACGTGAAAAGGATAAACTGGAAAGAGTACTAGGTGGTGTAGCGGACCTTACTCGCCTTCCGGCAGCCCTTTTCATCGTTGATGTAAAACGCGAGCACATTGCGGTTTCAGAAGCAAAAAGATTGAACATACCTATTTTTGCTATCTGTGATACCAACTCAAACCCTGAACTGGTTGACTTCCCGATTCCAAGTAATGACGATGCTTACAAAGCAATCTCATTGATCACTTTGGCAATTGGAAAAGCAATTGAAGAAGGTTTGATGGAACGCAAACAAGATAAAGACGATCAGCGCCTGGTTGAGGAAGAAGAGGCAAAACGCATAGCTGACAAAGGTGAAGAGGTTGCACCTCGCGCCGAAGTAGCCAGCGAAGTCGAGGTTGCTGAAAGTGATGAAGAGTAAAAAGGGCGATATGGCATAGGTTTCATAACCTGTCATATCTGAACAGATAAAGTAGCCCATAGCCTCTTGCTATGGGCTACAGTTTTTTTAAATTCATTAAGATTGAATTCCTTAACCATTTTATAATGCACGGTTAACGGGTCTTTCACCACAAACATTAATACATAATATTTATCTAGATCATGGCAATTACCGCACAAGATGTAAACAAACTCCGCCAGATGACTGGCGCGGGCATGATGGATTGTAAGAAAGCACTGCAGGAAGCAGATGGCGATTTCGACAAAGCCGTTGATATTCTACGTAAGCAAGGACAAAAAGTAGCTGCAAAACGCGCTGACAACACTGTATCCGAAGGAACTGTTCTGATCAAGATCAGCGAAGACGGTGTAAATGGTAAGCTGGTTGCACTTGCTTGCGAAACCGAGCCTGTTTCTAACGTTGAAGATTTCAAAAACCTTGCTCAGAGCATTCTGGACAAAGCAGTTGCAGATAATATCGCAGACAAAGACGCTTTGCTTGCAGCAACTCTTGCTGACGGTCGTCCGGTAAGTGAGCATATCATCGACCTGGTTGGTAAATTGGGAGAGAAACTTGAAATCGTTGCTTACGAAAATGTTACTGCCGACAAAGTTGTTCCTTACATCCACTCTAATGGTAAATTAGGTGTATTGGTAGCATTCGCCGGCGTAAACGGATCAGATGTTACTGAGCTTGGTAAAGACGTTGCCATGCAAATCGCTGCGATGAAGCCTATCGCCCTGGACAAGGACGGTGTGGATTCAGCGACAGTTGAGCGTGAGATCGAAGTTGGAAAAGAGCAGGCAAGAGCAGAAGGCAAGCCGGAAGCTATGCTTGAAAAAATCGCTCAGGGAAAACTTCAGAAGTTTTACAAAGACAATACGCTTCTGAACCAGGAGTTTGTAAAAGATTCTTCATTGACAATCCGTCAGCTGCTTGAAAAAACTGCGAAAGGATTGACAGTGTCATCTTTCAAACGCATTTCGATCGGAGGATAAGGATTGCCGAACAAAATATATTGACAACGCCTGGTATCTAATTTGGATACCAGGCGTTTTTTTTCATATTTACAGGAAGTTAAATGCAATTTAATTTTCTACACACGCTATCGGCGGCTTTTTTAAGGCAGAATGGTTGAAATTGGGGTTAACAATTGTGCAGAGCATAATTCGACAGACGAAGAATTAGTTAGACTTTTCCTGGAATCGCAGGATAACCGTCATTTTCAGAAGCTTTACGAGCGGTACGCCCTGAAAGTCTACAAGAAATGTGTTTCCTTTACCAAAGATGCCACCCGTGCGGAAGACATCACGCACGACGTTTTTCTTAAGCTCATGTCCAAGATGGGTACTTTCAAGAAAGACGCAAAATTCTCCACCTGGCTTTTCTCCGTTACGTACAATCATTGCATGGATCTGGTGCGCATAAGTAAGCGAAAAATCGTGATGGTACATGAGGAATGTGAAGACTTTGAGGACGATATCAATCTCTACGCGATTTTTGAGGAGGAAATCGACCTGAAAAGCCTCAAAGCGGCGCTTGGCAGGCTCAACCTGGAAGAAAAAGCGCTGATCTACCTTAAATACCTCGATGACCGCAGCATACGCGATATCGCACGAATGTTGCAAATGACAGAAAGTGCTGTTAAAATGCGGCTAATGCGGTCAAAGCAAAAGCTCCGGAAAAGATACCATGAGATATTTCGTATCGGCTAATTTCTTTTAAAACGTGTAGAAATTGCTTTACTTTAACCGCTCCCTCTTTACTTGCTAAAATCAAAAAGATAACTTTTAATCAATTTGATCCACTAAACACGTTGAAAATGAGCGGAAAACTCCAACACACATCCTTTATTGCTCTTATCTTACTCACCCTTTTAACAGTACCGGGATACTCCCAAAACAAGGTCGACCTTAGTAACTCCCTCAATGCAGGAAGATTAAAAACCCCCGGAGACACGGCGTGGAAAAAAATTGAGTTCGGTGCCAATCTTAACCAGGGCTCTTTTAGTTCTAACTGGACGGGCGGTGGTGTAAATTCCATTGCGCTGGGTCTTTTTCTCAATGCATTAAGTGAAACAAAAAAGGGTAAGAATTCCTGGCGGAACGACTTCCAGGGCCAGTATGGTATCGTCCGGAATAAAGGCCAGCAAAGCCGGAAGAATGTCGACAGGATCTTTTTCGACACTAAATATAACCGTGAGCTTTCGCCTAAATGGAGCCTTTTTGCCAATGTGAACTTCCTTTCACAATTCGGAGCGGGTTATGAATACGACAAGGATTCCGCGGATGTGAAAAGAAAGGTTTCAGGCATATTATCACCTGCTTATCTGACAGAGGCGATCGGTATCGAATATCGCCCGGTCCCTTACTTCTTCGTTGACGTTGCGCCTGGAGCGTTACGCCAGACGATCGTGGTAGATAAAGATCTATACGTCAATACACCGGATCAGAAAAATTACGGCGTCCCAATCGGCAAACGTGTCCGCACGGAGGCTGCTTTGATACAGGTTGTGGCTAATTTTGACAAAGACATAGCCAAGGATGTCAACCTGAAATTCAGGTACCTGATGTTTTCGAGTTTCAAACACCCGCTGAATATAGATAACCGTCTGGATGCACAACTGACCGCTAAAATCAACAAGTATGTCAATGCCAACATTGGGGCTATTATGGTATACGATGAAGACCAAAGCAACAAAATACAGTTTGCCCAGGCCCTTAGCATTGGATTTCTGTTCGCTTTTTAATCTATCAACTAACCTCGACTTGTTATGCTTAAAGAATTTAAGACGTTCATTGCCCAGGGCAACGTGCTGGACCTCGCTGTCGGTGTCGTAATCGGTGCTGCATTTGGAAAAATTACTACCTCACTGGTGGAAGATATTATTAATCCGGTCCTCGGGCTGCTGATCGGCGGTGTGGATTTTACGCAATTGAAAATCGTGTTGAAAGAAGCTGTCGGCGAAACACCCGAAGTGGCGATCAAGTATGGTAATTTCATTCAAACGCTGATCCAGTTCCTGATTATCGCGTGGGTTATTTTCCTGATCGTGAAAGTCGCCAACCGTTTAAGGTTGTCAGAATCGGCAAAGAAAGAGTAGAGAAGACCTTTCATAAGGTAATATCAGGAGAGAGGCATATGGTATGTGCCTCTCTTTTTATTCAGGTTATTGATAGTGGGCCGAGCAATTTTTCGGCAAAAGATTTACCTTCGTAGTCATGCTGTTTTTTCAACGTTTAAATTGATTCTTGTGCAAAAAAAGGTAGTTATTCTGGGTGGGGGAGAAAGTGGTGCAGGCGCCGCGATTCTCGCGAAATCCAAAGGTTTTGACGTTTTTTTATCGGATAAAGGCCAGCTGCACCAGAAGTACATTGACATTCTAGAAAGAGAAAATATCCCTTTTGAACAAGGTCAGCATTCGGAGAAAAAAATCCTGGATTGCGACCTTGTAGTGAAAAGTCCTGGTATTCCTGATACCGTTCCCCTGATCATTGCGCTAAGAGAAAAGAGCATACCGGTCATTTCAGAGATCGAATTTGCATCGCGCTATACTGATGCGAAACTGATTGCCATTACAGGCAGCAACGGGAAGACAACCACAACGCTGTTAACCTACCATTTGCTGAAAAACGCAGGCCTCAACGTCGGACTCGCCGGGAATATCGGCGATAGCTTCGCCTGGCAGGTCGCAGAAAAGCAGTTTGATTATTATGTGCTGGAAATCAGCAGTTTTCAGCTGGATAATATCATCGACTTTCATCCTTATATTTCAATCATTCTCAATATTACACCGGACCATCTGGACCGCTACGGATACAGTTTTCAGAATTATGTTGATTCAAAATTCAATATCATCCGTAACCAGACAGCGAGTGATCGTCTGATCTATTTCGAAGAAAGCGAAGTCATTCAAACCGAATTAAATAAACGGAAACCTGCTGTCGGGACGTTGGGTATATCACTGGCCACGGAACTTGAAGCCGGTTCTTACCTGAAAGACGGGAAATTGGTTTCGAAAATTAATGGCCGCATTTTCAGCCAGGATTTCAGTGAGCTTCCAATCAAAGGGCCGCACAATGCAATCAATGCCATGGCGGCAATCTCGGTTGCCCAGCTCGTTGGACTGGATAGCGCGCAAATAAGTGAAGGGCTGAAATCGTTCAGCAATGCACCACATAGATTGGAACAAGTGGAGGTGATTAATGGTGTTACATTCGTCAACGACTCCAAAGCAACCAACGTGGATTCCGTGTTCTACGCACTAGGCAGCTTTGACCAGCCGGTGATATTGATCGCCGGAGGAGTGGATAAGGGAAATGATTATAGTCAGATTGAGGAGTTGGTACGTAAAAAAGTAAAGGGTTTGATCGTTTTGGGTAAGAGTTTTGAAAAATTGAAAGACTATTTCTCCGGAATAGTGCCACAAATATTTACGACCGGGGATATCCGTGAAGCTGTCGCGAAAGGACAGGAATGGGGCGTTCCGGGGGACATTGTGCTTCTCTCACCCGCCTGCGCGAGTTTTGATCTTTTCAAGAACTACGAAGACAGGGGGGATCAATTTAAAGCTGCGGTCAAAAATCTCGTCAGTCAATAAGTCAATCCATTATTAGTCGGCATACCATATGGATTTCCTGCAAAAACCAAGGGAGGATACACAGGCGTGGTTCAGCAAAAACCTCAAAGGCGACCCCTGGATCTGGGGGATATCGATCATTATGCTTCTATGGAGCATTGTGGTCGTGTACAGCGCCAGCGTAAAGGATGCGTACAGCCAAATGGACGGCAACACCGAATATTACCTTTACAAGCACGCGCTGTTGTGTGTGCTGTCGCTGGGGGTAATGTATTTCGTCCACCGGATACCCTACATTAAATTCGTGTACGTTACGCGCCTGGCCGTTTGGAGCTCGATATTGCTGCTCATATTCACAATGTTCTTCGGAACGTCGGTCAACGATGCGGCGCGCTGGATTGAGATACCGGTGATTGGTCAACGTTTCCAGCCTTCGGAATGGGCCAAGGTGGCATTGGTTGCGCATTTATCGCTCATTCTGGCACGGCATATCAAAGGCGGATGGAATACCAGGGAGCTTTTTATGGAGCCATTGGCATTAGTAGGTGTCGTATGCGGGCTGATCTTCACCAGTAATGTGTCGACGGCGGTAATGCTCGCCGGAATCTGCTTTTTGCTCATGTTCGTGGGAAAAGTACCACTGCATTATCTGGCATTCACGGCAATGGGACTGGTATTTTTTGCAACGATAGCCATTCTGCTCAATTCCACACAAAGATCAGGGACGGCCCAAAACCGGATCGCGACGTTTTTTGATAAAGATGTGGTGGTATATCAATCTCAACAATCCTATATGGCGATGGCCCGCGGCGGATTATACGGCGAAGGCGTCGCCAAAAGCCGACAACGGCGCTTCCTCCCAGAGCCGCAGAAAGACTTTATTTTCGCCGTAGCCGTAGAAGAATACGGCACGCTTGGCGGCACAATCCTAATTGTACTTTACCTGATCCTGCTCTACCGGGGCTTAAAAGCCATTGAAGCGACCAAGCGACCCTTCGGGGGATTGCTTTCGGCAGGACTGACATTCATTGTGGTCAGCCAGGCATTTTCGGCGATGGCGGTGACCGTGGGGCTGGTGCCCGTTACCGGGCAAACGTTGCCGTTTTTCAGTCAGGGAGGTACATCATTGCTTTTTACAGGTATTGCTATGGGCATGATCCTGAGCGTAAGCCGCGGCGAAATCGTCGAGGAAAAACGAATTTAAAATGGCAAAAAGAGTCATCATAAGCGGAGGCGGTACCGGCGGCCATATTTACCCGGCCATTGCGATCGCCAATGCATTGCAGCAAAAGGAGCCGGACACGGAGATTCTTTTTGTAGGTGCGTTGGGTAAAATGGAGATGGAAAAGGTGCCCCGGGCAGGGTACAAGATTGTCGGGTTGCCGATTGCGGGTATCAAGAGAAGTTTATCCCTGGAAAACCTGATTTTGCCTTTCAAAATGCTGAACAGCCTGATGAAAGCGAAAGCTATTATTAAAGATTTTCAGCCGGATATAGCCGTGGGCGTCGGCGGTTTTGCAAGTGGCCCCTTGCTGATGATGGCTTCTATGGCCGGTATACCGACGTTGATCCAGGAACAAAATTCCTATGCAGGCATTACCAATAAGTTTCTTGCCAAAAAGGCAGGAAGGATCTGCGTGGCCTATCCAGGCATGGAAGCCTTCTTTCCCCAAGAAAAAATAGTGATGCTGGGCAATCCGGTGAGGAGCGATATTACTTATGTGCATTTGAAAAGAAGCTCTGCTGTCGAACATTTTGGGTTAAATGATAATCTTAAAACCTTGTTCGTGATGGGTGGAAGCCTGGGCGCGAGGTCGATCAACGAAAGCATTGCCGCAGGGCTAGAGAAGCTGGTTAACGCCGGTTATCAGGTGCTCTGGCAAACGGGAAAGAATGATATTGACAAAGCGAAAGCTGCCATTGAAGCATTAGGGACTGACAAAGTGCAGGCCTTCGACTTCATTTATACAATGGACCTGGCCTATGCGGTAGCCGACGTAGTGGTTTCGAGAGCGGGCGCATTATCGGTATCGGAGCTGTGCCTGGCCGCCAAGCCGGCTATTCTCGTGCCATTTCCGTACGCGTCGGAAGACCATCAGACGAAGAATGCGATGAACCTGGTGGATAGCAACGCAGCCATCCTCGTAAAGGATTCGGAAGCACGGGACGTTCTGGTCGATAAGGCTTTGGACTTGTTGGATGATTTTGACCGTCAAAAAGAATTAAGGACGAATATTCAGAAACTGGCAAGACCTGATGCCGCCAGTGATATTGCCACAGAAGTTTTTAAATTGATTAAATAACCCAAGAATTGAATTTGAACATGATGTCATCCTCTGTGACAAACTGGAAATATATCTATTTTGTAGGAATAGGCGGAATCGGTATGAGTGCATTGGCCCGGTGGTTTAATGCGAACGGTTTTGAGGTCGCAGGATACGACAAGACCATGACACCATTGGTCAAAAAACTGATTGAAGAAGGCATAACAGTTACTCTCGAAGACGAGATTACGACGATACCGGCCGGATTCACGCAGGACCCGCAGCAGACACTTATTATATACACGCCGGCCGTTCCTGTGCAGCACAAGCAAATGATCTATTTCCGGGACACCAACTTCCTGATCCTGAAACGCTCGCAGGTGCTCGGCATTTTAACCAAAAACCTCAGGACGATCGGTGTGGCCGGTACACACGGAAAAACGACGACCTCATCACTCGTTGCGCACATCCTGCGCCACGCACAGGTGAACAGCACAGCATTTTTAGGTGGTATTACACAGAATTACGGCACAAACTTGCTGTTGAATGAGCCTACTGAACATTTGGAAGAAGTGTTTTGTGTGGTGGAAGCCGATGAATTTGACCGCTCTTTCCTGACATTATTTCCCGAGATTGCCATTGTCACTTCTACCGACGCAGACCACCTCGATATTTACGGAAAGCATGAAGCCGTGTTGGAATCGTTCCGGGATTATGTGAGCCAGATCGATGAAAATGGTGCCCTTTTTATGAGGGACGGACTTGAAATCGCGTCGAGCACGAAAGCAAAAGTACTTACCTATTCCCTGAAAAATGGCGATTACCATTCTACGAATATCCGCATTGAGAATGCCCGCTTTGTCTTTGACCTCATTTATCCCGAGGGTGTAATTGAAGGCATTGCGATGAAGATCCCGGGTTACCATAATATCGAAAACTCCATTGCAGCCACCGCGGTTGCATTATATTTGGGTGTGACACCGGAGAAAATCAGGGAGGCGCTGGAAAATTATGGAGGTGTAAAACGCAGGTTCGAATACCAGGTTGAGGAGGAAGGTTGTGTTTATATTGATGATTATGCCCATCATCCGGCAGAGATTGAGGCGTTTTTGTCTTCTGTAAAAGGACTTTACCCTGGCAGACATGTAACTGCTATTTTTCAGCCGCACCTTTTTACCCGCACGCGCGATTTTGCGGATGGTTTTGCAGAGAGTTTGTCACTGGCCGACCGCCTTTTGCTTCTTGAAATTTACCCCGCACGGGAGCTGCCGATAGAGGGTGTGAATGCTGAAATGGTTTTGGAAAAAGTGACTACACCGGATAAACAACTGGTTGCAAAAGAAGAAGTTTTAAAAATTTTAAAGGAATTAAATACGGATATTGTGGTCACGATCGGGGCCGGGGATATCGATACTTTGGTGGAACCGATCCGGAACTTGCTGAAAAATCCTGTGGCGAATAATTAGTCAAAGCATTTTTAATATTACTAAGATGTTACGTAAATTTGACTATTCATGGCTTTTGTTGAAACGTAGTTTGTGGCTCATATTGCCAATTGCGGGCATCGGTATGGCTGAAAGTAAGCTTGTTCAACAGCGTTGTACAAATCTCGTAATATCGATCCAGGGCGATTCAGGGACAAGATTTCTGAATCAAATGGATGTACGGATGCTTCTTACCGAAAACGGCGGGGATCCTTTGGTAGGAAGCAGACTAAAAGATGTAGCTTTGAATGACCTCGAAAACCGGGTCAGCAGGAACAAATTAATCAGAAAATGTCAGGTTTTTCGTGATCTGAGAGGCAATATAGTAGTAGAAGTAGAACAGGAAAAACCGCTTGCGCGCTGGATTAATACGTCGGAAAATGGGGAAATGCGGAACACATCGGGATACTATATTAACCATGAAGGCGTTTTTTTCCCTTTGTCAGACAGTTATTCAGCAAGAACATTATTGGTTTCCGGATCCTATTTCACTGATCCGGGGAAGCTGAGGTCCGAAAAGGGCGCTCAGGTTTTGGAGTTATTACGCTTTCTGAATACCGACCCGTTTTGGAAGGCCCAGGTAACCCACCTGAACGCGGATAAGGATGGTGAGATATATCTGACGACATTGGTAGGCGACCAGCGGATTGAATTGGGAAGGGCGGAAGATTTTCAGTCCAAATTCAGGAAGTTGAGAATCTTCTACAATAAGGTATTGAGTAATGACTGGGGCAGATATAAGAGAATAAGTGTTAAGTTTCAAGATCAAATAGTTTGTGAATAATAATTCACCATCAGCATGGCACACGACAAGATTGTAGTAGGAGTAGATATTGGAAGTACAAAAATAGCCGTAATCGCTGCTCAGGGAGCGGCATCGGGTTCCAGGCAGAACAATATCGAAATATTGGGTTTCAGCGAAGTTCCTGTGCCAGCCGGAGCAGTAGTAAACGGATCCGTAGAAAATATAAAACAGGTAGGTAGCGCGATTAAAGAGGCGCTTGCAGAAGCATCTTCCCGGTCAGATCTCGATATTGGTGTAGTTAATGTGAGTTTCAGTGGCACGCATGTGAAGATCAGTTCACAGAGCGACGGCGTGATCAGGCCATCTGCTTCCTCGGGTGAAGAAGTAACTCAGCGCGATGTAGACCAGCTTGTCGACGATATGTACCGTGCCAAGATAGAGCCAAACTTCGATGTGCTGCATGTATTGCCGATGGAATTCGTCGTTGATAACTCAACAGGCGTGCGCGAGCCGGTTGGCCGGACCGGTATCAAGCTGGGAGGTAACTTCCTGGTTGTTTCAGCCAATAACCAATCTATTTTAAGAACTAAAAAAAGCCTTGCGGATGCCGATCAGGCGCTGCGTTGCGATAAGCTTGTATTCGGGCCGCTGGCTACGAGTCTTGCTGTACTTACAGACAATGAAATTAAGGCCGGTATCGCCATGGTGGATATCGGTGACCATACTACGGACCTGATCATCTATCAGGACCGCATTGTGCGTCATATTGCTTCCTTTCCGATCGGCGGACGCCACATTACGAGTGATCTCGCCAGCGGTTGCGGTATTCAGGCTGAAAACGCAGAACGTCTTAAAAAAGAATACGGAACAGCGGTGTCGGCTGACATTCCGCTTAACATTGAGATTCTGGTGAATTACCTTGCAGGCCGCACGCCAAAGCAAGTTTTGAAAAAGAACGTAGCATTGATCATCGAAGAGCGCTTGAAGGAAATCGCTGCGATGGTTTATGCAGAAATTATAAGGTCGGGCTATCTCGACAAGCTGATCGGCGGCATTGTGCTGACCGGTGGGTCTGCGAACATTGACAATATCGAGGTACTTTTTGAGAAGGTAACCGATATGTCGGTAAGGGTAGGTTATCCTGAGAACCTGGAAAGGACCGCCAAGGCGGATGCGGTAAGCAATGCATCGTTCAGTACAGCGATTGGTCTGGCTTGGGCTGGGTTAAAGTCCATCGATCCCCGTGTGAAATCAGTTTGCAAACCAGCAACCGCATTCAATACAGGAAATGTCATGCATAAGGAGCCTGTCAAGGAAACGAAGGAGCCTGTGAAAAAGAATGGCACATTTTGGGATAATATCAACAGCATTATCGGTAAAAAGGACGATAGTCTTGACGACTATTGATCATTGAAGGTCACACTTACTCAACCCCGGAAAACATGAACAACAGTTTGTTGCAGTCTTTAGACCAGGACTATATAGTGAACGAAATTATCAAAGACCAGCCCGACGGAGAAAGCCATGGTGAACCGGCTATCATCAAGGTGATCGGTGTAGGCGGAGGTGGAAGCAATGCGGTCAATTACATGTTTGAGAAGAAAATCAAAGATGTGGAGTTTGCCGTTTGTAATACCGACAGACAAGCACTTGCCAATAGCCCGGTTCCTGTAAAAATCCAGCTAGGTGCAACTTTAACCCAGGGTTTGGGAGCGGGAACAGATGCGACCAAGGGTAAGGAAGCTGCGCTGGAAACGATTGAAGAAATTAAAGGCTTGTTGGGAGGCTCCACTCAAATGGTGTTCATCACAGCTGGTATGGGTGGAGGAACGGGTACCGGTGCCGCACCGGTTATCGCGCAGCTCGCCAAAGAAATGGGTAAGCTGACAGTCGCGGTAGTTACTGCACCTTACACTTGGGAAGGACTTGATAAAAAAGAGCAGGCGCTTGAAGGTATCGAGCAACTGAAAGAATATAGTGATACCGTACTGGTTGTTTTGAACGACAAGCTGGAAGAGCTTTACGAGGATATGACCCTTACCCAGGCATTTGCCGAGGCTGACGGTATCCTTTTGAATGCTGTAAAAAGTATCTCCGAGATCATTACGACAAATGGAAATATCAATACCGACTTCAAAGACGTGGAGAAAGTGTTGAAAAACGCCGGTCAGTCGGTTATGGGAACTTCGGAATCTACCGGTGCCGACCGTGCGCAGAATGCGATCAAGGAAGCGCTCGATTCGCCATTGCTGAACGATCGTGATATCCGTGGCGCAAAACGGATCCTTGTGACGCTTGCTACCAGCAAGAAGAAAGAGGCCACCATGAAAGAGCAGCGCGAGATATGGCGATATGTACTTTCACAGGTTGGCGGCGAAGCACGTATGTTTAAGCTGGGTACGATCACCGATGATTCGCTTGGAGATAAACTGCGCGTAACGATTGTTGCGGCAGGTTTCGACAGCATCGAGTCACCGATACCAGGCATTCAACTGAAAGGAAATCAAAAAGAAGCTCCTATACAGAAAAATCCAGTTAAAGAGCTGCCCGAAGAGGCAGTGGTTTTGTCTCCGGTGGAAGAAGAGCTTATACTGACGGGAGAACTGGAAGAAAATACGCCAACGAGCTCTATTGATCTTGTGCTGGAAGATGAAGCGGTTTCTACCGGTTTCGAACCTATTAATATATCGCTTACCGAAATGGAAGCGCACGACGACTGGTCTGATGAGGATGCAGTAAAAATGCAAATGATGATCCAGTCATTCAAAGATGGACTCGTTAAGTATGCCGACCTCGAAGGGCCTGCATTCAGGAGAAGCAGGGTCGAGCTATGGAAGCGACCAACTATTCCGGCTCATGAAATGGAGCAGCATTGGTTGAAATAACATTGAGAGGGGAGCCGAAAGCTCCCCTTTTTTATTTATCGAGATTGCATTTAAAAATGGATAAGCTGACCCGCCTGTATTTCGAGCAATTCTTTATATAATGCATTGGAAACCACATTGTCGCTGTAATGCGAGCGGATTTGTGCGAGTTTCACCCTTAATGCAAGCGTATTCATACCTAAATAGCTGAAAACGTCATTTAAGTGGCTTAATGCAATTGCAGCACCCTGCATATTGGACGATAGCCCGACCAGAGCCGCTTTTTTATTTGAAAAACTGTTGGGATAAGGAAGCCCGTCAATGAAAGCTTTTAACACACCCGGATAAGAACCATTGTATTCAGGTACAACAAAAACAAATTTGTCGGTTTTTTCGAGCAATGATTTCAGGTTATTGAAAGACTCGTTTTTGCCGGTATTTTCATACAATGCGGAGACTGTAAAGTCGTGAGGTAGATTGACCAGATCGAGGATAATGCTCGGAGCATGTAGATGGGTAAGAACACCTTGATAATATTCAGCAATTTTTCTGGACATTGAGTTGGGACGGTTGGTACCAACAATAATCACTATCGGAGATGCGGGTGTTGTCATTTCAAAACCATATGTGAACGGCCTGTGGGAAAGAGGCTGTGTATTGATTGTTTTTATTAACAAATAATGGCCAAAATTGTTCGGAAGCAGCCATGTACATCAGGCAAAACTAGTTTACGCAAAGACAGTATACCAGCCTGATTTTCACGATACACAACAAATATTCTTATATTTGAGCCCATTATTCATGATTGAATGTGGTTAAATATCTGACTATCAGATTATTAAACATAAATCAACCCACATAAAAGTATGTCCTGGTTTATTCGGAAAGAAAAAGGTATCAATACGCCAACCGAAATGAAGCGTGAAGCGCCGGATGGTTTGTGGTATCAATGTCCTAATTGTAAGAAAATAACGCCTACCAGGGAACATAAGCAAAATGCTTTTACATGCCCTCACTGCAACTACCACGAAAAAGTGGGGTCGGATGTATATTTCAATCTGCTTTTTGACGACAATGAATTCATAGAGCTCGACGCCAACCTGATCTCTGGTGACCCGTTGCATTTTGTGGATACCAAAGCATATCCCGACCGCATTAAATCGACCATGAAAAAGACTGGTCTTAAAGATGCGGTGCGGACTGGGCATGGAAAAATGAACGGCACCGACATGGTCATCGCCTGTATGGATTTCAGTTTTATCGGCGGTTCAATGGGTTCGGTTGTGGGAGAAAAGATCGCGAGGGCGATCAGCTTTGCGCTGGAACACAGGTTTCCGTTTTTGATGATCTCAAAGTCGGGCGGTGCGCGGATGATGGAAGCAGGGTTTTCGCTGATGCAAATGGCGAAGACATCGGCCCGTCTGGCGCAATTGTCGGAGGCCAAAGTTCCCTATATTTCGCTGCTTACCGATCCTACTACCGGTGGTGTCACAGCGTCATATGCGATGCTCGGCGATTTCAACATTTCGGAACCGGAAGCTTTAATCGGTTTTGCCGGTCCACGTGTAATCCGGGAAACCATTGGAAAGGATTTGCCAAAAGGATTCCAAAGTGCTGAATTTGTACTGGAACATGGCTTCCTGGATTTTATAGTTGACAGGAAAGACCTGAAAGATAAGTTAACAAGCCTATTGTCGATGATCAGCTAAGGAGGATCTGCGGCTAAATATAAAGCGGCTGGCTTATGAGGTGATCATAGCCAGCCGCTTTGTTATTTTTAATGCTTTACAGACAATTGTCCTTTCGTCGCGTATCGGTAATGCCGTTGATCTTCCAGCCGGTTTTGGTTTGTATCAATGTAAATACATTTACACCGCAATGCGAGAACTTTTCACCCAGGTAAAACTTATAAGGTGCCCAGACAATGGCCATCGGGCCGTCAATGGAAACCTTAACATCGTAGATCCGTTCGTCCCACTTCTCGGCATGCGGCGCGCCTACCGCCTTCACGAATGCGGCAATGCTTCCTTTGTGAGTAAGGACTGAATCCCTGGCATTCACGGAAACAGAGGTCATTTCACATTGAGCTGTAAATACGCTCCTTACCATGGTAGAGTCGCCCGCCCGCATTCCGTCAAACAGCCGGTCCACCACTTGCCTGACAGTGGCAGGATCGTCTGCGGCGTGTATTCTGCCGGCATAACACAGGAATAGGGAGAAAAGCATTGCTTTCAGGACGAAATGACGGTTGGCTTTCATTGGTATAGTTTTAACAAAAACTTAATTTTGAGACCCTTTGCTAATTCAGGGAAAATCATGTCGGAAAAAATAGTTAAAAAAGTAGATATAAAGAACAGGCGTGCCTCATTTGAATATTTCTTCCTGGAAGAGATTACAGCGGGTATGGCATTAACCGGTACTGAAATAAAATCTATCAGGCAGGGGAAAGTTAATTTTCAGGATGCCTATTGCTTGTTCATGGATGGTGAATTATACATACGCAGCCTGCACATATCGCCTTACACCGAGGGCACGCACTACAACCACGAGCCAATGCGTGACCGGAAACTGCTGATCACCAAGCGCGAACGGAGAAAACTTGTCGAAGGCTTAAAAGACCAGGGACTGACGATCATTCCCGTGCGTCTTTTTACCAGTGACCGCGGGTTAGCAAAGCTGCACATTGCGCTTGCAAAAGGTAAAAAGCTGTATGATAAGCGCGATACCATTAAGGAGCGCGATATCAAGCGGGAGACCGACCGGGTCAATTACTGACAAAGCAAAAAGAGTTGTAAAAAGTGCTAACAGGGTGATATTCGGCGGATTTTGCGAATTTTTTTCAACAATATTTGGAAACATCCGATCGTTTTTTCTGGTAAAAAATTCATATATTGTGGGAATTAACTACCACAGGGCTCATGGGTAAAGTACTGGTTCTGAATCAAGATTATAGCGCACTAAGTGTTTGCACAGTTCCGAAAGCGTTTTTGTTAGTTTATATGAACAAAGCTGAGATGCTCGCCGAATCCCCCGAGCAGCATCTCAGGACTGTCAATGACAGGTACCCCATGCCTGTCGTAATAAGGCTCCATCGCTACATACACATACCGTACAGGGGCGTCGTCATGACAAGGCAAAACCTCTTCAAACGGGACGGCAACCGATGTCAGTATTGCGGAACGCACGACAATCTGACATTGGACCATGTAATCCCGAAATCAAGAGGAGGGAAAACCACGTGGGACAATTTGGCTACTGCCTGTAAAAGATGCAATTCCCGAAAAGGAGACCATACGCCGGAAGAGGTTGACATGCCGTTAAAGCAGCGCCCTTTCCGGCCTTCTTTTTTAATGTTCATCCGCGATTTTTCAGGGCTGGCCGATGACGAATGGCTTCCATATCTTGGTTCCAAGGAGCGAGCCCGCTCATAATCGCCTGAATCTCCGGTCACTTCCTGGCTTTTTGCGCTCAAAACGGCGCATTTCTACCCGTTTCCAAATTAAATAGCCAAACGCTTCGGAATTTATTTCGAAAACGCGTAATTTTGCGCTCTAATTTTTCAAAAATACTTGTTTAACTAATTTTCAGCTATTTAGCTCGGTGGCTGATGTATTCAAGAGCGCTAATTCCTATTTATGTCTAAGGAAAAAACAAGTCAACCTCTTCCCGAATTTGATTGGGACAAAGCAGCAGACAAAGGTTTCGGTACAGGTTATTCAACCGCTGACCGTGATCGTCTGGAACAAATGTATGAGACTACCATTTCACCTGTACAGGAAAAAGAAGTAGTTAAAGGTGTTGTAGTAGGTATTACAGACCGTGAGGTGATCCTTAACATCGGTTTCAAATCTGATGGTATCGTATCATTCAATGAATTCCGCGATCTGCCGGGAATGAAGATCGGCGACGAAGTGGAAGTTTACGTAGAGAACCAGGAAGACGCACAAGGCCAGCTTGTTCTTTCACGCAAAAAAGCAAAAGTTATCACTGCATGGGATAACATCCAGAAATCATTCGATGAGGATGTGGTTATCGATGCAAACGTGAAGAGAAGAACCAAAGGTGGTCTTATCGTTGATATATTTGGCATCGAGGCTTTCTTGCCAGGTTCACAAATCGATGTGAAGCCAATCCGCGATTTCGATATTTTCGTCGGAAAGCGTATGGAAGTTAAAGTTGTGAAAATTAACTACGCAAATGATAACGTAGTTGTATCTCACAAAATCCTGATCGAAAAAGATCTTGAAGCACAACGCCAGCAGATCCTGAACAACCTTGAAAAAGGTCAGGTACTGGAAGGGGTGATCAAAAACATGACCAACTTCGGTGTGTTCATAGACCTTGGTGGTGTTGACGGTCTGTTGCACATCACTGATATTTCATGGGGCCGTATCAACCACCCATCTGACCTGCTTGCGCTGGATCAGAAACTGAATGTGGTTGTGTTGGATTTCGACGAAGAGAAAAAACGTATTTCTCTTGGCTTGAAACAACTTCAGTCTCACCCATGGGATTCTCTTGATGAAGCAATCCAGGTTGGTTCAAAAGTTACCGGTCGTATCGTTAATGTTGCGGATTACGGTGCTTTCCTTGAAATCAAACCAGGTGTTGAAGGTTTGATCCACGTTTCTGAAATGTCATGGTCTCAGCACCTGCGCAATCCTCAGGAATTCATGAACGTAAATGACGAAATCAGTGCAGTAGTATTGACACTGGATCGTAACGAGCGCAAAATGTCTCTTGGTATCAAGCAACTGACCGAAGATCCTTGGACTCAAGCGTCATTGAAAGAGAAATATGCAATCGGAACACGTCACAAAGGTGTGGTTCGTAACCTGACCAACTTCGGTCTCTTCATCGAACTTGAAGAAGGAATCGACGGTCTGGTACACGTATCCGACTTGTCCTGGACTAAGAAAATCAAACATCCTTCCGACTTCGTGAAAGTAAATGACGAACTGGAAGTGGTTGTACTCGAACTGGACGCTGACAACCGTCGTCTTGCTCTTGGTCACAAGCAATTGGAGGAAAACCCATGGGATACTTTCGAAAGCATCTTCGAAGTGGGTTCTGTTCATAAATCTACGATTGTTGCAAAAGGCGATAAGTTCGCGACACTTGAACTTCCATACGGAATCGAAGGTGTTTCAGCTATCAAAAACCTTGCGAAAGAAGACGGTACATTTGCAGAGGTAGGTGAAAGCCTTGACTTCACTGTACTTGAATTCCTGAAAGACGAGAAGAAAATCGTTCTTACGCATTCGAAAGTAAAAGCAGGTGCGCCAGCTGAGGAGAAAAAAGAAGAAAAACCGAAAGCGCCTAAGAGCACTGCGGCTCCTGAAGCATCGAACAAAGAAGCTGAGAAATCAACTTTCGGCGACCTTAGCGTACTGTCTGCATTGAAAGAGCAGATGGAAGAAAGCGAAAAGAAAGGAAAAAAGTGAAATAAAATAAGAAGCAGAAGTTTTTTTTAATACTTTTGCACCCGGATTAGCTGCCAGCCTCGTGCCGGCAGCTAATTTTTAAAATCTGGTTCCGTGGCCGAGTGGCTAGGCAGAGGTCTGCAAAACCTCGTACAGCGGTTCGAATCCGCTCGGAACCTCCCCAGAATTTGTGGCGCTTTTACCCAGTTTTAGCACACAAAAAAATGCCTGAAAAATACCATTTGGACAAAGCTTTTTGAAGGAGCTCCAAATGGTATTTTTTTTGCTAGTCGCTTGAAAATCAGAGTGAATGAAATTTGTAACCGGTGTTAAATTAGCCCGATAAATTAGACAAATTATAAATAAGATGGTGGGGTAAAATATCCCTGAAATACTTTTGTGGATAAAAAATCGTAAGCTAGTTTTGTCTGTTGAAGAATAATGAATAGTTGATTATGAATATACCATTCCGAAAGGACGCTAAGTTTTGTTCCTTCTTTAGTTACTCAAAAACCTTTCTGGCTATTTTTATAGCTCTTTTATTAAGTGTCCCAACATTGGTATCTGCTCAGGATAGCACTGCCGCTGCTGCGGGAGCCGCCGCTCCGGCAGGTGGTGGGGATGCGGCGAAAGGTGAGACTCTTTTCAAAAACAACTGCGCCCAATGCCATGCTGTTACTGATGAGCGCGTAGTGGGTCCCGGCTTGAAAGGAGCCAGCGGACGTCATGACTTCGCCTGGCTGAGCAAATGGGTTCGGAATTCTCAGGCAGTGATTGCTTCCGGCGATCCTTATGCTGTTAAAATTTACAACGAATATTCGAAAGCTCAAATGACGAGCTTCCCTAATTTATCAGACGATGATATTAAAGGGATTTTTGCATATGTCGACCAGGCAGCTACCGCAGCTCCGGCAGCTGCAGCTCCCGCCGGTGGCGCTACCGCGGCAGCAGGTGGTGATGCTAAAGGCGGTGCACCATCCGATCTTTTTGTAATCGTACTGGTTGCATTGGTTGTAGTGATGGTACTCGTGCTTGGTGTGTTGCTGGTGATCGTGTCATTGCTGTCGAAAGCGGTGAAAGGCGAAACTGCGGAAGCTAGTGAGTCTGACTTTATGACCCGCTTCGGAAATACGCTTAAAAAGATTTCAGTAGATCCTGCCATTCGTTCCGCGACGCTCTGGATTTTTGTTTTGCTGGTTTTGAAGGCAACATTGGACGGTGCGTATAGTGTAGGTGTTCAGCAGGGTTATGCCCCTAAGCAACCTATTTCATTCTCTCACAAATTGCACGCAGGCGAATACAAGATCGACTGTAATTATTGCCATACCGGCGTTAACCGCGGTAAATCGGCACATATTCCTTCCGCCAACATTTGTATGAACTGCCACGGCGTGATCAAGAAGGAATCTCCTGAAATTCAAAAGATTTATACTTCCATTGAAAACAACCAGCCTATCGAATGGGTGCGCGTTCATAACCTGCCTGACCTGGCTTACTTCAACCACGCACAACACGTAAATGTTGGTGGAGTTGAATGTCAGAACTGCCACGGTGAAGTTGAGAAAATGGAAGTAATACAGCAACGTTCGTCACTCACAATGGGATGGTGTATTGATTGCCACCGTAAAACGGAAGTTAATACGAAGGACAATCAGTATTATGACAAGCTGGTACAATTGCACGCTTCTGAGAGCAACGAGGCTCTGAAAGTTGCGGATATAGGTGGTTTGGAATGTTCAAAATGCCACTATTAATCACTAGAAATTAATACCGGATACAACTCATTTGTATTGAATAGTTTTATGGAAAATACTAATAAAAGGTACTGGCGGGGACTTGAAGAGCTGCGGAATGATGAGAAGTTTGTAAAAGACGCAGGTTCTGAGTTTGCTGGTGCACCTACTGAAAACCAGTATGAAAGTCTGGTTGACGGAGCAGGTACGCATCGTCGTGATTTTTTGAAGGTCCTTGGCTTCGGAATGGCAGCGGTATCTTTGGCTGCGTGTGAAACGCCTGTTAAGAAAGCTATCCCCTACGTAAATAAGCCTGAGGGCGAATTCCCTACAATCTCCAACTGGTATGCATCTACATATGCAGAAGGTGGGGACTACAATAGTATTTTGGTTAAAACCCGTGAGGGAAGACCTGTTAAAATAGAAAGCAATTCCCTTTCAAAAGTATCTTTCGGTGTAAGTTCAAGAGCGCATGCATCTCTTTTGGGATTGTATGACAATGAAAAACTGAAAGGCCCCAAAAAGGGAGATGATACAAAGGTAAGCTGGGAGGCTGTTGATAAAGAGATTCAGGATCAACTGACTCAGATTGCAGCAAAAGGCGGTGCGATCCGTATCCTTTCATCTACTATATTAAGTCCTTCTACAAAGGCGGTTATCGCTGACTTCACAACGAAGTATCCGACTACAACACACGTTGTATATGATGCTAACTCTTCTTATGCTATTGTAAAAGGGAATGAATTGTCGTTTGGCAAAGCGGTTATCCCTTCTTACGATTTCAGCAAAGCGAAAGTGGTCGTAAGTATCGATGCCGATTTCCTCGGAACCTGGTTGGCTCCGGACACCTTTTCATCACAATTCGCTGAAACACGCCGTGTAAGCAGTGAAAAAGGTGGCAAAAAGGAAATGTCGCGTCTTTATCAGTTCGAATCTATCCTGTCGCTGACAGGTTCCAATGCAGATTATCGCACAGCGGTAAAACCATCTCAGTTAGGATTGGTTGCAGCTGCATTATATAATAAGGTTGCCGCTAAATTGGGCGGAGCACCCGTATCGGTTGCGTCCGTAAATGTACCTAACCTCGACAAAGCAGCAGCCGATCTGATCGCTGCAAAAGGACAGGCGCTGGTAGTAAGTGGAATCAACGATCCTTCGGTTCAGGTGGTTGTGAATGCATTGAACAGCTTACTTGGAAGCTACGGATCATCGATCAATCTGGACAAGCCTGTAAATTACCGTCAGGGTAACGATGTGGCAATGAACCAGCTTGTTGACGAAGTAAAAGGCGGAAAAGTATCTGCGCTGATCCTTTGGGGTGCAAATCCGGTTTACGACCACCCTCGCGGTGCCGAACTGGCAGCAGCCCTTCCACAAGTTTCACTGAGCGTATCATTCAATGATCGCCCTGATGAGACTTCTTCACTTTTGAAATACATTCTTCCTGCATCGCATTACCTCGAATCATGGGGTGATGCTGAACCTATCGCAGGATCATATAGCCTTACGCAGCCTGCGATCAGTTTGATATTCAGCACGCGTCAGGGACAATCGAGCCTGTTGAAATGGGCGGGATTAGCATCCGACTATCACGAATACGTTAAGGCATACTGGAGAAAGAATATTTTCCCACAAAGTGGAACCGGAGATTTTGAGCAGTTCTGGGTTAAATCATTGCACGATGGCGTATTTGAAGTAGCAGCCGCTGCTTCAACCGGCAGTGGAGCAGCATTTGCAGGAAACCTGAGCGCAGCTGCTGCGGGTATTGCTAAGAAATATAAGGCGTCATCAACCGGAATCGAGCTCGCGATCTTTGAAAATGTCGGAGTTGGAAACGGAGCTGCTGCAAACAACCCATGGTTGCAAGAGTTGCCGGATCCTGTAACGAAAGCTTGCTGGGATAACCACGCAGGCCTGTCGCAAAAGACAGCTGCTGAATTGGGGCTTGCTCAGGGTGACGTAGTTAAAGTTGATTTTAAAGGGAAGTCGGTTGAATTGCCGGTTATCATTCAGCCTGGTCTGGCAAATGGAACCGTTGCTATTACAATCGGATATGGTCGTGAGAAAGCTGGTAAATCGGCGAATGGTGTTGGAAAGAACATTTATCCGTTCGCTACATTCACAGAAGGCTTCCTTTCATTTACTCCTGGCGAAGTAACTGTTGCTAAAACAGGTGAAACCAGAGAGATTGCTCAAACTCAGACGCACAACACTGTAATGAACCGCAAGTCGGTTCTGCAGGAAACAGTGCTCGCGCATTTCCAGAAAGACCCGATGGCTGGACGGTTCGTACCGAAAATCCAGACTGCAGAAGGAGAAGTGGATGCAACAGACCTGTCGCTGTGGAATGGTCATAAATACAAGAACCACTCGTGGGGCATGGTTATTGATCTGAACACCTGCTTCGGTTGCGGATCATGTGTAGTAAGCTGCCAGAACGAGAATAATATCCCTGTCGTAGGACGCCAGGAAGTGATCAACAGCCGTGAAATGCACTGGTTGCGGATCGACCGCTATTACAGCAGCGATGCGGATGTTGAAGATTTGAGAGGATTGGAGATTGCTTCTGAAAATCCGGAGGTTACCTTCCAGCCAATGCTTTGCCAGCATTGTAACAATGCCCCTTGCGAAACGGTATGCCCTGTTTTGGCAACCACTCACAGCTCTGAGGGCTTGAACCAAATGACTTATAACCGTTGTGTGGGTACGAGGTATTGTGCAAACAACTGCCCTTATAAAGTACGCCGCTTCAACTGGTTCAAATATTTTGACAACGACAATTTCGATTATAACTTCAACAATGACCTTGGTAAAATGGTCATTAACCCTGACGTAACTGTTCGTTCAAGAGGGGTTATCGAGAAGTGCTCGATGTGTGTTCAGAGAATTCAGGAAGCGAAGCTGACTGCTAGAAAAGAGAGAAGACGCATTGTTGACGGTGAAGTAAACGTGGCTTGTGCATCTTCATGCCCTACCAACGCGATCACATTCGGAGATATGAACGATCCTGAAAGCAGAATATCCAAAATTTTGGAGGTAGAGAGAGAGGGGCGTGCATTCCACATGCTGGAAGAGATCAACGTTCGTCCGCAGATCTCTTATCTGACAAAAATCCGTAACAAGGATGCTGCCGCCAAGCCATCTTCGGAGAAAGAACACGCTTAATTTCAGAGTTTAGAATTTTTGACGATCCAATCATTATAAATAAATAGAGTATGCATGTTACTTCACCTGTAAGAGAACCGCTGATTCAAGGTGGGAAAACGTACGCAGACGTAACGGAAGATATATGTCGCCACGTAGAAGCCGCTCCTACGAAAGAATGGAAGATTGCTTTCGGGATTTCGCTTGTGGTTTTGGCTTACGGATCCGTTTGTCTTGCCTGGACCTGGTGGGAAGGCCTCGGTGTATGGGGTTTGAATAAAACAGTAGGTTGGGCCTGGGACATTACCAACTTCGTTTGGTGGGTCGGTATTGGTCACGCGGGTACACTTATTTCTGCGATTCTCTTGCTGTTCCGTCAGAAATGGAGAACTTCTATTAACCGTGCGGCTGAGGCGATGACGATTTTCGCCGTTATCTGTGCTGCTTCGTTTATCTTAATGCACATGGGTCGTCCCTGGATGGCTTACTGGGCACTTCCGCTACCTAACGCATTCGGTTCGCTTTGGGTAAACTTTAACTCACCGCTTGTTTGGGACGTTTTTGCTATCAGTACTTATTTCTCGGTTTCGCTCGTATTCTGGTACATCGGTCTTATTCCTGACCTTGCCACAATCCGCGACCGTGCTACAAGTAAGATTTCCCGCCTCATGTACGGAACATTTGCAATGGGCTGGGATGGTTCAGCAAAAACCTGGGCACGTTACGAATACATTTCGTTGATCCTTGCGGGTCTTTCTACACCACTCGTACTTTCTGTACACACGATTGTAAGTATGGACTTTGCTACCTCGGTAATTCCGGGATGGCACACGACGATCTTCCCTCCGTACTTCGTTGCGGGTGCGATCTTCTCCGGATTTGCGATGGTACAAAACCTGATGCTGATCACAAGGGTAGTTTACAAGCTTGAAGATTACATTACACTCGAACACATCGAGACCATGAACAAGGTAATCACCCTTACCGGTTCGGTAGTAGGTGTGGCTTACATCACTGAGTTCTTTATTGCGTGGTACGGTGGTGTTGAATATGAATATTACGCATTCTTCAACCGTATGACCGGTCCTTACTGGTGGGCATACTGGGCGATGATGACCTGTAACGTAATTTCTCCACAGCTTTTCTGGTCAAGAAAACTGCGTCGCAGCATCACCTTTACATTCTTCATTTCCGTAGTTGTTAACATCGGTATGTGGTTCGAGCGTTTCGTAATTATCGTAACCTCTCTGCACCGTGACTATATCCCTTCAAGCTGGGCAATGTTCTCTCCAACGAGATATGACATTGGAGATTACATCTTCTCATTCGGTTTGTTCTTCACATTGTTCCTGTTGTTCTCGAAATACCTGCCGGTAGTCAATATGGCTGAGGTTAAGGCAGTAATTCGTTCAACATCGGCACAGCTTCCTGCGAAAATCGCGGGTGTGGCGAAAGTGAGACAACGTGGTGCGGCTGAACCGGCTTACAACAAGGATCAAGAATAGTAATTGCGAAAAGCGAGTTATAGATATTATAATTAGTAGTAGTATGGCAGAATTATCTGGTAAATATTTAGTCGGAGTTTACGACGATGACGATACTGTTCTTCACGCAGTGCCTAAACTGAGGAAGGCGGGAGTAAAGATCAAAGAAGTATATTCCCCGTTCCCGATCCACGGATTGGACGAAGCGCTGGGCCATCCAAGGACCCGCATCGGTATCGCTGCTTTCATGTTTGGCGTTACAGGTTGCTGCGTGGCGTTGACGTTGATGATCTGGACAATGGGAATCGACTGGCCGATGATCATTGGCGGTAAGGATCCAATATCGATCCCCAACTATATTCCCATCACATTTGAGCTGACGGTACTTTTCACAGCATTCGGAATGGTGATTACTTTCTTTATTTCGAATGGACTTGGGCCCGGTACGCACTTCCATCCAAGATTCGATGTACGCTCGACAGATAACAAATTTGTAATGGCGATCGACCTGGGACGTAATTCAATGAGCGAAGAAGAAATATCACGTGCATTGAGGGATAGTGGAGCAGAAGAAGTCAACATTAAGCAATTCTAATGGAGTTTGAAACAATGAAATTTAAAAGTTTATATAGATATCTGTTGGTTTCAGCTGTGTTACTTACTGCTGTTACTGGTTGTAAAACAGATCGTAACAATCCTGGAAAGGAATTCGCGCCGAACATGTATTTGCCGGTGGGTTATGAACCATATAAACAGGAAAAAGCCAATCCGATCAACCCGATGGGCCTGACAATGCGTCTGCCTGTTGCCGGAACCGTTGCACGCAGGAATTACCACACGACTTTTGGTAATGGCGATTCTGCAACTGTCGATCTGATGGTATACAACATTCCCGCGGACAGCATCAGCATTTCCGAGAGAGTATTGAAAAATCCGGTGCCATTGAACGAGCAATCGCTTGCCGAAGGTAAAGTGCTTTATGAAAGATATTGCCAACACTGCCACGGCGCTTCCGGAGCAGGTGATGGCAAAGTGGGTGCGATGTATAAGGGTGTGCCCAACTATGCGAGCGACGCATACAAAAACCTGAATGAAGGGCATATTTTCCACGTGATCACGCACGGAAAAGCCCGCATGTGGCCTCACGGATCTCAGATCAATCCTGAGGAACGCTGGAAGATTGTACACTATGTACAAAAATTGCAGAAAGGGGCTTAAGTACATTTTTGATAACAGAGAAATTTAATTAGATAATGGCATCAGGACATTCGATTCCTTCTATTGAAGAACGGTTTGAATTTACATCAGGAGCTAAGCGCAACTTACTCATTGGTGGTGGTGTAGGACTGGCTCTTGTACTGTTGGGAGCTTACCTCGCTGCTAATGGTGGTGGTGGACACGAAGTGGCTGCACACGGAGCGGAGCACGCTGCGCAGGCGGCTGGTCATGCTGCTGCCGAACATGGCGGAGCTAGCCATGGTGCTGCTGCGGCAGAAGGCCATCATGCAAAGAGCTGGGTTGCAAGAATTTGGGCAAACCTTTGGGTAAACGGAGTATACTTTACCGGGATATCCGTAGTTGGAATGTTTTTCATCTCATACAACTACCTGGCGCAAGCGGGTTGGTCAGCAGTTTTTAAACGCGTTCCCGAGGCTCTGCCAGCGTTTCTTCCATTTAGCGGAGCGGTATTGCTTATCACATTCTTCTTCGGAGGCCACGATTTATTCCACTGGACGCATGAAGGACTATATGAAGTAGGCGGCGCGGAATATGATGCTATTATTGCTGGGAAAAAGGGCTACCTGAATACACCATTCTTTGTAGGTCGTCTTGTTCTGTATTTTGCATTGTGGTATGGTATGTGGAGAGTGATCCGGAACCTTTCCTTGCAGGAAGACGAAATCGGAGGTACTGAGTTTTATGAAAAATCAATTCGTCTTGGAACTGCATTCCTGGTTGTATTTGGAGTAACATCCTCTACTTCTGCTTGGGATTTTGTGATGTCTATTGATACACACTGGTTCAGCACCATGTTTGGCTGGTACACACTGGCTAGCTGGCACGTTGCAGGTTTGGCGGTCATCACCCTTACAATTGTAATGCTAAGAGAAAGAGGTTACCTGAGAGCGGTCAATTCGAGCCACTTGCGTGACCTTGGTAAATTTATCTTCGCATTCAGTATTTTCTGGACATATGTTTGGTTCGCGCAATTCCTTCTGATCTACTATGCCAACCTTCCGGAAGAAACGATCTATTTTATCGAGCGTTTCAGAGGACATGGCGGATTTTACAAAGCGCCGTTCTTCATTACATTGTTCCTGAATTTCTTCTTCCCATTCCTGGTCTTGATGACAAGGGATTCAAAATTCACACATTCAATTCTTAAGGTTGCTTGTTGGAGTGTAATTATCGGTCACTATTTCGATTTTTATACGAACATAATGCCGGGATCGGTAGGGGCAAGTGGTGAACTTGGTCCGTTGGAATGGGGATTCTTCCTGGTGTTCCTTTGTGCATTCGCATACTCAATTGCAAGTCAGTTGGAAAAGGCGAATCTGATACCAAGAAATCACCCGATGTTGGAAGAGTCATTGCACCACGATATCGCCTAATTGCAAAACCAGTTAATTATCATGTATATTATTATCGCATTAGTTGCTCTAGTTTTTGTAGTTCTCACTGGAATCGTTATTTCCAGGCTCCAGAATGTTATTAGGGGCATCAATAAATCCGATTCTACGGAGGTTGTAACTTCCGGTAATAAAGTGAACGGGGCAATGTTCATAGTGATCCTGATTTTGGGCGCTGTGGGTATCACATGGTCTTATCTTCATTCGACAGAGTTCTACCTTCCGGAAGCATCTTCAGTGCATGGAAGAAGGACCGACGACCTTTTCTGGTTCTCAATGGGGATTCTTACCATTCCATTCATTTTTGTGAACTTCCTGTTGTTTTTCTTCGCCTGGAAGTATCAGTATAAAAAAGGAACAAGAGCCACATTCTATCCTGAAAATCACAAGCTTGAACTGATCTGGACGATCGTTCCTGCGATTGTTATGGCACTTTTGGTATTCACCGGATGGAAGGCATGGTCTGACATTACATCAGATGCGCCAAGAGACTCAGAGGTAATCGAGATTACAGGAAAGCAGTTCAACTGGATCGTCCGCTACGGAGGTGTTGATAATAACAAATTAGGAGATTATAACTACAAGTTGATCGACGCTCAGAATGAAGTAGGTATCGATTTGGCGGATGAAAACTCATTTGACGATTTCACTAACCCAAGTGAGATGCATATTCCAGCAGGCCGTCCGGTACTTTTAAGAATCCGTGCCCGCGACGTGTTGCACAGTGTTTTTATTCCTCATATGAGGGTTAAAATGGATGCTGTTCCAGGTATGCCAACCAAATTCTGGTTTGTTGCTGATAAAACAACAGCAGATATGCGTGCAGAAACCGGCAATCCCAAGTTCGACTACGAAATCGCTTGTACTGAGGTTTGTGGTCAGGGACACTTTTCGATGAAAATGAGATTGATCGTGGATGATGAGGCTAGCTACAAGAAGTGGTGCGCCGAGCAAGCAACTTTCTTGCAGACTTATCCCGAATACCTTGCCAAGGTACCGGAGAATTTGAAAGCCAAGGCAATGAAATATGTGCCGGCCGAAGCAGGTGCTCCAGCCGATAGTTCAGCAACTTCCGCAGGAGGAGCAGGAGCAAGTACTAGTCTACGATAATTATTAATTAAAATACAATAGAAAGTATATGTCAGCTATTGAAGGATTGGAAACAGCTCACCATCACGCAGACGAGCATGAACACCACCATGAGGCACAAAACTTTTGGCAGAAATATATATTTTGTGAAGACCACAAGGTAATCGCTAAACAATATCTGATTACCGGTATTCTTTGGGCGGTGATCGGGATTACGATGTCAGTGATCTTCCGGATCCAGCTTGGTCTGCCAGATTCTAACTTGTCATGGTTGAAACCGGTGTTGGGGGGATGGATTAGCGATGCGGGCAAACTGGACCCCAATTTTTACCTTGCCCTGGTTACAATGCACGGTACGATCATGGTATTCTTTGTATTGACAGCCGGATTGAGTGGTACCTTCAGTAACTTTTTGATCCCGCTTCAGATCGGAGCGCGCGACATGGCGTCGGGCTTCATGAACATGCTTTCGTACTGGTTTTTCTTCATTGCGAGTGTGGTCATGTTTGCTTCATTGTTTTTACAGCAAGGACCAGCAGCGGGTGGTTGGGTTATTTATCCTCCATTAAGCGCGCTGCCCCAGGCACACCCTGGATCAGGAATGGGTATGACACTCTGGCTTGCAAGTATGGCGTTGTTCATCGTTTCGCAGCTGTTGGGAGGTATCAACTACATAACTACTGTTATTAACCTTCGTACAAGGGGAATGTCATTCGATCGCCTACCGTTGACGATCTGGTCATTTCTGATCACAGCCGTTCTGGGTTTGATCTCTTTCCCTGTATTGTTCTCGTCCGTATTGCTGCTGATTTTCGACCGTCACTTCGGTACGAGCTTCTACCTTTCGGATATCTATATTAATGGAGAAGCTCTTCCAAACGTAGGAGGTAGCCCGATCTTGTTCCAGCATTTGTTCTGGTTCCTGGGACATCCTGAGGTTTATATCGTATTGTTGCCAGCATTGGGTATTACATCCGAAGTTATCGCAACCAACTCACGCAAGCCTATCTTCGGTTACCGTGCGATGATCGCCTCGATGTTGGGCATTGCATTCCTAGCATTTATCGTGTGGGCTCACCACATGTTCGTAACGGGTATGAACCCATTCCTCGGATCGGTCTTCATGTTCCTGACATTGATCATCGCGGTTCCTTCTGCTGTAAAAGGATTTAACTACATCACCACGCTGTGGAAAGGAAACATCGTTTTCACGCCAGGTATGTTGTTCTCGATTGGTCTGGTTTCATTGTTCGTTTCGGGTGGTTTGACCGGTATCATCCTTGGTAACAGTGCATTGGACATTCAATTGCACGATACCTACTTCGTTGTAGCTCACTTCCACCTTGTAATGGGGGCTGCATCGGCATTCGGGCTTTTTGCCGGGGTTTATCACTGGTTCCCTAAAATGTTCGGCAGAATGATGAGCACCTCACTGGGGCAAATCCACTTCTGGCTTACATTCATCGGTATCTATCTGGTATTTATCCCGATGCACTACGTAGGTATTGCTGGTTTCCCAAGACGTTACTACCAGTTCACGAGCTACGACTTTACGCATAAGTTCATGGATATGAACATGTTTATCTCTATTGCAGCGATATTCAC
Source organism: Dyadobacter sp. MSC1_007 (assembly GCF_023667495.1). Lineage (GTDB taxonomy): Bacteria > Bacteroidota > Bacteroidia > Cytophagales > Spirosomataceae > Dyadobacter. Next base: position 164,062 of record NZ_JAMOZL010000004.1, on the reverse strand, counting down.
GTTCTTCGCACAATTCATTTTCCTTTGGAACTTCTTTTACAGCATTTTCAAAGGTAGAAAAGCACCGCAAAACCCATGGCGTTCTAACACGCTTGAATGGACTGCTCCTATCAATCCGGGACACGGAAACTGGGAAGGCGACATTCCTGCGGTGTATCGCTGGTCATATGATTATAGCAAACCGGGTGCAAAAGAAGATTTCATTCCTCAGAACATCCCGTATTCTCAAACACCGGAATCGAATCTCCCTCATGAAAATGAGCAGATTGCGATGGAGAAGTTGATTGAGTCACAAAATTTCAATGACCAGTTTAAATCAAATCATTGATTCGAAAGCCAACCGTCGTTTCCGGCGGTTGGCTTTAAATACTGTCATTACACTCTACTTTTTGATTATTGCCGGTGGGGTCGTGAGGAGTACAGGTGCGGGGATGGGATGTCCGGATTGGCCGAAATGCTTCGGCAGATGGGTTCCGCCCACCGAGGCGTCGCAATTGCCAGCCAACTACAAGGAGATTTACGGAGCCAGACTTAAAGGAGAAGTTGAATTTAATCCGGTAAAAACCTGGATTGAATACGTAAACCGGCTTCTTGGAGCTTTCACAGGTGTGATGATCTTTCTGACATTGCTGGCTTCCATACCTTTTCTGAAAACCGGTAACAAGCAGATTTTCTATTTCAGCCTCGCAGCATTCGTGCTGACAGGGTTTCAGGGCTGGCTGGGTGCGAAAGTAGTTTCATTCGAATTAATGCCGGTAGTGGTGACATTACACATGCTGCTGGCGATCGTGATCGTGTTTGTGCTGCTTTACTTGTACACATGGTCGGGTTATGCAGGCAATGTTTTAAAGCTGAATGCAGGAAGTGAAAACGTGCTGAATGGCATCGGTCTCGTTGTAATGGCTTTATCGCTTTTTCAAATATTACTGGGTACCCAGGTTCGTGAAGCAATAGATGAGGTGGTTGTGAAGCTGGGTTATCAGGCAAGGGCGGAATGGATTGATGAGCTGGGCCTCAATTTTTATATACACAGGTCATTTTCCATTGTTGTGTTTGTTGCCAATGTCTTCTGGAGTAATAAGATCCTGAAATCAGGAAACAGGGACACGGTAGCAGGAAAAATCGCGAGGGTATGTCTCTGGATCTTGATATTAGAAATCGCGACGGGGATATTGATGGCTTATTTTGGCGTACCGTCGTTTGCCCAACCAATGCACCTGACATTTGCCATTTTGCTGATCGGATTACAGTTCGTAGTATGGTTGGTGGTGAATGGTAAAAGGTACTTAAAGTATAAGGAAGTACCTCAGTTCAACAGAGTTTAGATTAGAGTACATAATTTCTAAAAAATGATTTCAGCAGAAGAGAGCGTAAGCGGGGTTGGAAAGATCAGAGAGAGATTAGGCGTTTTATTTGAGTTATTGAAGTTCCGGCTGGCATCATTGATCGCTTTCTCGGGTGCTATGGGCTATTGCCTGGGTGCAAGGGAGGTACGCGCTTCGGATATGGTGTTGTTTGTCCTGGCATCGATCGGAATCACCGGCGCTGCTAACATCATTAATCAGATCCTGGAAAAAGATCTTGACAGAATGATGAAAAGAACAGCATCCCGGCCCTTGCCTAGTGGTAGGATTACCGTTGAGCAGGCAGCCATTTGGGCAGTTGTTCTTGGAGTTTCGTCGCTCTTCATTTTTGTAACGGTTTTTAATTTGACAACTGGGTTGATATCCCTGCTGTCACTGGTTTTATACGGATTTGTTTATACGCCATTGAAGCGTGTGGGACCGATAGCGGTTTTTGTAGGCGCATTTCCGGGAGCATTTCCTCCGATGATAGGGTGGGTAGCGGCGACGAACCATTTCGGTCTGGAGCCGGGTATTCTGTTCGCTATTCAGTTTTTCTGGCAGTTCCCCCATTTCTGGGCCATTGCCTGGGTATTGGATGAAGATTATAAACGTGCAGGATTCAAATTGCTTCCTGCGAACGGCCTGAAAGATTCGGATACAACTTTGCAGATCATGATCTACACATTGTTTCTGTTACCGATCGGCTGGTTACCATATGAGTTAGGAATGACAGGAATTAATTCGGCATTTATCGCAACGATTTTTGGCGTATTGTTCCTCGCGCAGACGTTTCATCTGATGCGCAAATGCACAGATAAGACTGCGAGGCAACTGATGTTCGGGTCGTTCATTTATCTGCCGATCGTACAAATAGCTTTCTTGTTGGATAAATTGTGAAATTGAAATCGTGAATAATGGAAAACGTTCAGCAATATAAATTAGAAAAAGAGCCACAGGAAACGCTGGCAATGGACCCGAAGAAATTCATTCTTTGGTTGTTCCTGGTAAGTATTATCATGCTGTTTGCATCGCAGAGCAGCGCCTACCTGGTGCGGCGTGCGGAAGGCAACTGGCTGGAATTTGAAATGCCGAAGATTTTCTGGTACAGCTCGGCCGTGTTGTTAATCAGTAGTATGGCCATGCAATGGGCCTATTTTTCGGCAAAAAAAGATCAGTTCAACCAATTGAAAATAGCAATTTCTATTACTTTTGTACTTGGTCTGGCCTTCCTTTGGATGCAGTTTGAAGGGTGGAAACAGCTGGTAGCAATGAATGTGTATTTTGTAGGAAACCCCTCAGGATCATTTTTTTACGTATTCACCGGGCTCCATGGTTTTCACATCATTACCGGTCTGATCGTTTTACTTTTTGCATTGATTGCAGCATTTCGTCTGAATGTCCATGCGAAGAATTTGAGAAGAATTCAAATCTGTGCTACATACTGGCACTTTTTAGACATACTCTGGTTATATCTTTTTGTTTTTTTATTGACTTTTAATTAATACTTTTTATCAATGGCTGCAAATGTAACAACACCTGGCGCGGTAGAACCCAAAATGTGGTTGGGGGGTATTGAGCCTATGAAAGCGAGTTACGGGAAACTGATGATGTGGTTCTTCCTCATCTCGGATACCTTTACTTTCTCCGCCCTGCTGGTGGCCTACGGTACAGCCCGGTTTAGTTTCCCTGCATTTACCGGAGAGCATTCAGACTTTACATTCTCCAATATGTACTGGCCTGTACCGGAAAGAGTGTACGAGGCGGTTCCTTTCCTGCATGGAATATCCCTGCCGTTGGTATTTGTGGGTATTATGACATTCATCCTGATCGCAAGTAGCGTTACAATGGTACTTGCAGTAGAGGCCGGTCACCGCATGGACCGCGCGAATGTTGAAAAATATATGCTATGGACGATTTTGGGAGGTTTTACCTTCCTGGGTTGCCAGGCTTGGGAGTGGAGTCACTTTATTCATGGCACAGAAACAGGTACAGTGATGAAAGTCATTGAAAACGGGACCTGGATCGAAAAGACGATATTTGGTGCGAACCTTACAGAAAACCAGTACGGTCCTCCCGCATTTGCCGACTTCTTTTTCTTCATTACCGGCTTCCACGGAACACACGTATTTAGTGGTGTAATCCTGAATATCCTGATTTTCTTCCGTGCAGCCACCGGCTTCTACGACAAGAGAGGAAGCTACGAAATGGTTGAAAAAGTAGGTCTTTACTGGCACTTTGTGGATCTGGTTTGGGTGTTTGTATTTACATTCTTTTACCTGGTTTAAAATTATTAGCAATATTAAAATCTAAGTAAAAATGGCAGAAGTACATCACCATCACGTACATAATCAGGATCCTAACGCAGGAGCAGAACAGCGCAAAGCTATCTGGAAGACATTCTGGATCCTCTTGATCATAACCTCTCTGGAATTCGTTATCGCATTTACAGTTCCTCACGGGGTTCTTAAAGTGAGTATATTCATCGTGATGACGATCGTAAAAGCGTTTTACATTGTGGGCGAGTTTATGCACTTAAAGCATGAGACCAAATCGCTCATATGGAGCATACTTGTTCCGATCATTTTTGTAGCCTGGCTTATATTGGCGCTATTGCTGGAAGGAGACGCGATTTTCAAGGCAATATTTGACTAAGGAATACCAATGAAGAATTTTCCCAAAGCCGGGTTACTGATCGTCACATTAGTAATTCCGGCTTTGATTTTTGTTTTATTGAAGCTTTTCGCAACCAACCATTACGTTCTGCCATACTTTCTGCCAGAACGCGATGCCCAGGGCGAGATAAGGATGCAAAACGGAGATACCTTGTTTCATAAGGTATCCGGAGATTGCGCAGCATTTGACAGTGCAGGTTTTGCAGGATCAACTACCGTTATCCATTACTTGCCGACTGAATGCGACGATAGCTGCAAGCTTGGCATTTCCGAAATAGAGAGGATAGCGGGACTAAGAAGTGATGTCGCCGATCTGCAAATCCTGACGGTTACCGAAGCTGATGCCAAACCTGCGGGCCTTTTACCGGCAGATATCGGTAATTGGAAGGTAGCTCATGGAACTTCGCAACAAGTGGGCGGTTGTTATTTGAATGAACTGGGAATGAACCTGGACACGGCTGGTAGATACCCGGGTTTGGTACTGATAGACGAGGCATCCCACATTCGGGGATATTATAAAATTGGAAATCGGCAGGAGACGGACAGGCTTATGGCCGAAATTAAGATTCTCGACTACGAGAAAAAGAATAAATGAATCATAAGATGGCAACATTAACAATAGAAAGAAAACCAAAATACGAACGGATCATCAATGTGCTGGCTATTGTAATACCGGTAGCGGTGGCGTTACTGCTTGGAATACGCCAGAAAATTGACCTGGGTGCCTGGACGAAAGTCCTGCCACATATTATTGGCGTAATCAATACCGTTACGGCCATCTTGCTGATTATGGGTTTTTATTTTATCAAACAGAAGAATATCACGGCGCACAGGCGAGCGATGACAGGCGCATTCTTGCTGGGTTCAGTGTTTCTCGTATGCTACGTGCTTTATCATATTTCAAATGAAGCGACACCTTTCGGCGGAACGGGACTCATACGACCGGTTTATTACTTTTTGCTGATCTCGCATATCCTGTTATCGATTGTGGTCGTTTGGTTTGTATTACGGGCAGTATATTATGGGTATACCAACCAGATCACCGAACACCGGAAAGCCGTTAAATGGGCGATGCCTATCTGGCTTTATGTGAGCATTACAGGTGTTATTGTTTATTTGATGATCAGTCCATATTACGTATGAAAAAGATATTGGCTATATCAGGGTTGCTGATTCTGTTCCTGATGAATGCGGGCGACGCAATGGCGCAATGTGCGATGTGCAGGGGCTCGGTGGAAAGTTCGATGGGAAACGGCAGAAACAATGTCGGAGTAGGCTTGAATACAGGCATCATGTTCCTTTTTGTAATGCCTTATCTGCTCGTTGCTGTCATAGGTTATCTGTGGTATAGAAACAGCAAAAGAGCACAGCAAGAAAGACACTTTGTAGCAACACGCGTGAAGCAGGCTTATCAGGGCTAAAATAAAGGACTTATAGGATGAAGGCGGGATCAGCGATGGTTTCGCCTTTTTTATTGTGTAAATGTCTGACACAATAGCGTAGAAAATTTCTTTACATCCTTTAATGAAAAACGTTTTACCATGCGCCGGATACTAACTCTGTTTTTCCTATTACAAAGCATACTCGTCAGTGGGCAAGCTATTTCCACTACAAAGCCGTGGACATACTGGTGGTGGATGGGCAGTGCGGTAAAGAAAGAAGATATTAAGGCGCAGCTTGAATTTTTCAGAAAGTCGGGACTGGGCGGGGTTCATATTATTCCCATCTATGGAGTAAAGGGTTACGAAGCTCAGAACCTGCCGTTTTTGGGAAACCAATGGATGGAAATGTTGCAGTTTACGGTGCGGGAAGGCAAAAAGCTTGGGCTTGGCGTAGATTTGACTACTGGCACCGGTTGGCCTTTTGGCGGACCTAATGTGTCGCCAGCCACAGCAGCGAAAGCCATGTCGGTGCGAAGTGGAAAAGCAGTTATCAAACCGACCGGCCAGAAAGTAAAACGGGCGGCGCCGGGCGGTGAAGGACTGGTACTGGATCCTTTTCATCCAACTGCGATGGATACTTACCTTTCGCGTTTTGATTCTGCATTCAAAAATGTGCCGGATCTGCCGAGATCCATGTACAACGATTCCTACGAGGCGTATGGTGCCAACTGGACAGACGACTTTGCAGAGCAATTCAGGGAAAGACGGAAATATCATCTGACCGAAATGCTGGCAATGCTGTCGGATTCCACAGGGAACGCTGACGCAAACCTTGTAAAAATAGATTACCATCAGACATTATCAGAGCTCCTGCTGGAACGCTATGCAAAACCTTGGACTAAATGGAGCAAGCAGCATGGCTTTCTGACCAGATATCAGGCCCACGGTTCGCCGGGGAATTTGCTGGATTTGTATGAAGCAGCGGACATTCCCGAAACGGAATCCTTCGGAACGAGCAGGTTTGCAATACCTGGCTTGCGCGTCGATCCTGATTATTCCATTGACCAGTTCGGCACACCCAATCCGCTTGCCATGAAGTTTGCCTCGTCGGCAGCCAATATCTCGGGTAAAAAACTGGTGAGTTCTGAAACCGGAACGTGGCTGGCGAATCATTTTAAAGTGTCGCTATCTCAGGTTAAACCTCAAATTGACGAGCTTTTCACAGCGGGGATCAATCATATTTTTTATCACGGAAGCACCTACTCGCCGCAGGCCGAGCCCTACCCAGGCTGGCTCTTTTACGCGTCGACCAATTTTGGAAGTACGTCGCATTTCTCGGAACATTTTCCATTACTGAACGAATACGTCGAGCGATGCCAGAATCTTCTTCAAAACAGCAAACCGGATAACGACGTCCTCGTTTATTTCCCGATCCACGATTTATGGGCAACGAAAGCCAAATCTGCTGGTAATATTCATTTGCTCGAAGTACATCATGTGGACAGGTGGCTTCTGGACCTGCCTTTTGGAAAACTGACGCAGCGACTTTGGAAGGAAGGTTATGCTTTCGACTATGTTTCTGATTTGCAATTGTCCAGGCTTACGGTCGATAAAAAGGGGATGGTAACGTCGGGACACGCGAGCTTTAAAATCATTGTTATTCCAAAAAGCACTTATATGTCCGGTGAAACGTTGGGGCATATCAAACGGCTCGCTGCCGCCGGGGCGAAAATTGTATTTGAGAATCAGGTGCCGGCCACTGTTACTGGCTATTTTGACTACAAAAAACGCCAGGAGAAGTTTCGGGAAGATTTAAATGCGCTTGTTAAGCTGAAAAGCGTTCGGGTTTCAACTGACCTCGAAAAAGACCTGGCGACAAATGGTGTGGTTAGGGAAGAACTTATGGAAAAAGGGCTCACGTTCATCCGCAAACGCGCTGAAAATGGCAAGCTCCTTTACTTTGTTGCTAATCTTGGAAATACCTTTAAAGAAGGCTGGGTTAGGATAGGGAATTCAGAATTGGTTTCTAAAAATGACCCGATCAGAGGAGAATCGCTTTTGCCGGCAAATGGGAAGCAAGTTTTTTTACGACTATTACCCGGCCAATCTTGCTTTTTAGAAGGTGCTTCTGATGGATCAGACGTCCCGTTTACGGAAACATCAGAAAAGGAACACAGAATTAGCGGCACTTGGGAGCTGACCTTCATGAAAGGCAAGCCCGTCATTGTATCCCCGGCCAAAATGAATTCATTACAATCATGGACGGAATCGTCAGACTCGGCGGCCTATTTTTCCGGAACGGCGAGATATAAGGTCGTGTTCGACGCACCGGCGCCGATTGTGAAGAACGATAATGTCATTCTGGATCTGGGCGACGTCCGCGAAGTGGCGAGTGTCAAACTGAATGGACAATCGCTCGGCACGGTTTGGCACATTCCGTTCCGGCTTTATACAGGTGATAGGTTGAAGCCGAAAGGCAATGTCCTCGAAATCGAAGTAACCAATCTTTCGGCCAATTACATGCGCCTGCGAGACAGGCAGCAGCCCGACTGGAAGAAATTTTATGACATCAATATCGTAGACATTACCTATAAGAAATTTGATGCATCCCGCTGGGAACCTATGCCATCGGGGTTGCTTGGACCGGTAAAATTTGTTTACAGGTGATTATTCCCAAAGCGGGTAATGCTCCAATTGGATTTGTCGGCCAAAAAAGATATTGGTGGACTGCTCGAAAGAGAGAGTATAGTCTGACACGAAAAACTGTCTGTTGCCTTCTCCATTTTCATTCACCAGATAATGCTGTTCAAGCCAGGCCCGCAGCGAATGCGCCACGATTTCGCTGGTATCCAATATCTCGACATCATTACCATAAAATTGGCCGATCTGATTTTTGATAAGAGGATAATGCGTGCAGCCAAGAATGAGTGCTTCAATACCGCCAATCAGGGGATCGGATAGGTAGCTGGCTATAATGCTTTCGCTGATATTGTTATCAAAAAAACCTTCTTCGATCATCGGCGCAAGCAGTGGAGTAGCCAGCGATTTCAAATGGATATTCTTACCAAGGGCATCCACCTTCTTCTTATATACGTTGGAAAGTACGGTTTGCTTCGTCCCGATCAGCCCGATCGTTTTTCCATCATAATGCTCTTTGATATAATCCACCACAGGATCGATCACGTTCAAAACCTTCGCTTTACTTCCCACATATTCCCGCACAAGCTCATAAGCTGCTGCCGAGGCAGAGTTGCAGGCGATCAGGATAAGCTTGCAGTTCTGTTGCAGGAGCATATTGCAGATTTTGATCGAATAGGCCTGAATAGCCGCCGTCGACTTGTCGCCGTACGGGAGATGGGCCGTATCCCCGAAATAAATGGTGTTTTCCTGGGGTAGAAGTTTTGTTACGGCGCTGGCGACGGTCATACCGCCAATCCCGCTATCAAAAATACCAATCGGTGCAGTGGAGTCGAGCATAATGAAAATAAGGTACTGTTTGAAGCAAAGAATGAAATTCGCCTCAAAGCTAAAAATAATATTAAAAAACTTTTGCGGGCATGCAACCTCTCGCGTTGTAATGCGCATCTTGCTGTTGAAACCACCAATGGAATGGGTCGAATTTTAGCACTATTTAGCCAGGAAGCACAACTCGTCAAAGCACTGCGGAAAGAAGATCCGAAGGCGCAGAGGCAGGTTTACGATAAATACAGCACTCGCATGCTGGCTTTATGCTTCCGCTATGTGTGCGACGATATGGCTGCCGAGGATGTGATGGTAGAGGGGTTTTTGAAAGTGTTTGAAAAAATAGGGCAGTTTAGTGGAGAAGGAAGTTTTGAAGGTTGGATAAGAAGGATCATGGTGAATGAGGCGCTGGGATATCTGAGGAAACAAAAGCGGATCCTGGAAGACAACTTATCGGATGAAGCAAACAATATCCCAGACTATGCCCAGGCAGATCAAAACCTGCAAGCCGAGGAGCTGTTAGCCTTGATTGAAGCGTTGCCAGTCGGTTATCGCACTGTTTTCAACCTGTATGCCATTGAAGGATATGCGCATATGGAGATTGCGCAAATGCTTGGGATAACAGAAAGTACCTCTAAATCGCAGTTGCACCGTGCAAGGGCATTGCTGCAAAAAATGGTTTCAAATTGGGAAGAAGATTTTAAAAAAAAAGTAGAATATGAAAAAGCATCCGGTTGATGATCTTTTCAAAAGAAAGTTAGCAGACCTCGACAAGAAACCTTCGTCTGAGGCGTGGCTGAAAATCCAGGAAAGAGCGAAATCACAACGTCGTGCTGTGGGATGGGTATGGTATGCCGCCGCGGGAATTGCAGTAACATTGATGGCAGGCTATCTGGTATGGCAAAATGATTTAACTAATCAGGTCGAGTTTGGGGGCAATCCGAAAGTGAGTGTGGTAACGCCGAAGGCAAAGCCGTCATTGCCCGTAGTTGAGGAACAGCCGGATAAGGTAGCCGTCAAAGAGCAACCGGCAAGTGGCCATGAACCAGCGGGTCAACCAGAACGACCTCAAATAGCTGTCAGGAAAGAAACGGACCGGTCTGTGAAGGAAGCTAAGAAGGCAAATCCGGTTGAGAAGCCAGCGATGGAACAGGCAATTGCTATTAATGAAAAGCAAATAACAGATATTAAACCTGTTCCGGCGGAGCCAATTGTGCATTCCACTATTCAGGAAATAAAGACTTTGTCCGATGAGCCAGCTGTTAGTCGGGTAAATAAAGTGGAGACAGAGCCTACCAGGATTGTTATGGTGGCCGTCGAAACTAATGCAAGTGAAATGGATGAGAAACCAAAATCGTCGAGGTTTTCAAGAGTTTTTCGTCAGCTTAAAAATGCGAGAGCGGGCGAAAAGGTGGACTGGGACGAGGTAGGTTTTAATCCGAAGAATCTGGTTGCGCGGGTAGATGACCGCCTGCGGAACAAGGAAGAAAAAACATCGGAAAAAGATCACCCTAAAGAAAAGACAAAACTGTAATCTATTAAGCCATGAAAAGTAAAGTATATGCGCTGGCTGTCCTATTGTTATCATTTATTCAGGTAAATGCGGCCTCTTTGGGACATAGTAATGATATTTCTGACAAAGATTCGATTGTCGTGACATTCGGGGATAAGACCCGGCTGATCATTTATGGGGAAAACAGGAAGGAGCTCGAAAAGATTATGAAGTACGATCTGAATGCACTTCTGAAAGACCTGAAAATGCGGCTCGACACCACTCAGGCAGATACGACGTTCTTGAAAGAGGAATTTGACGGAAATAATTACCTCAAAGATCCTGCCGATAAGGTCGAAAAGGATTATGTCCGGATCGGTTTGCGAGGCATTCACATTAAGGATGGCGATACCCGTGTAAGCATCGACGGCAAAGGAGTGGAAGTGAAGGATGGCGATGAAGTTGTTACTTCCGATTCGACTTATCGCAGGACTGGCAAGCGGTTTTATCGCTCAGGTGGCGGATCGAGCCCGCGAAAGGGATTTAATGTTGCGTTAGGGCTTAATACCTATGGGACTAATGAAGCCACGGTCGGCTATAACAAAACCGATTATGACCTGAAACCATTCGGATCAAGGTTTGTTAGTCTGGGGTACATTGCCAGCACGACGGTAATCAAAGGAAAAGACGCACGCCTGCATTTCGATTTTGGGATAGACTTTTCCTGGTACAATATGATGTTCGATGGGAACAATACAATTGTCAAAACAGATGAAAAGGTAGAGTTTCTGCCCGTCCAGGAGAATGGCCAAGAAGTGGAGATGAAAAAGACCAAACTGGTTGTGCCGTATGTGAACCTTTCGTTTATGCCGACACTGAGTTTCCCCCGCTCGTTTATTTCTTACATCAGTGCTGGTGTTTATGGGGGCTACCGCATTGGCAGCTATACCAAACTCCGCAGGGAAGGAAGTAAGGACAAAGATCACGTGCGCAAGAATTTTTACATCGAAGACCTGCGTTACGGCCTGGCCGCTGAAATCGGTATCCGTAACTTTCCTGACTTATTTGTGAACTACGATCTGAACTATCTTTATGAGGCAAACAGAGGTCCGTCCGTCCGGATGCTAAGTTTTGGAGTCAGATTGTTTTAATTGAAAAAAGTGCCAATGGGAGCTAGAATCGATGTTTTCGATACTAGCTCCCATTTTTTTTTATTTTTTTTCAAAAAGAATTTGAGAATTTAAGAAATGGGTATAATTTTGCGACTCCAAAAAGTGAAACAAACGGTTTTCACGCTTGTGTTGAAATGTTGTCTGGGGGTGTACCAGAGTGGCCAAATGGGGCAGACTGTAAATCTGCTGGTGTATGCCTACGGTGGTTCGAATCCATCCGCCCCCACAGTTTGAACCTAAAATTGAATCCTGAAATACCAGTTCAGGGGATAGGTAAAGACAAATGCGGAAGTAGCTCAGCTGGTAGAGCGATAGCCTTCCAAGCTATAGGTCGCGAGTTCGAACCTCGTCTTCCGCTCCATCAGAACACCATCGAAGCGATTAGCGAAAACATTCAATAGAAACTTTTTCGCTAATCGCTTTTTGGTTCTATTAAGGATTTGCTTTTGTAGCTCAGGGGTAGAGCACTTCCTTGGTAAGGAAGAGGTCAGGGGTTCAAATCCCCTCAAAAGCTCACAGAAGGCTTTGATTCGTTGTATTTGGTTAATTGATTTTTGAAGCGTCTGGTATTTGACAGCCGAACAGAATCAATCATTAGTGTTTAATAAATTCGTAATAACTTTTAATTTTAAGCGTACTTAAGTCATGGCAAAAGAGACGTTTGACCGCTCGAAACCCCACGTAAATATTGGTACTATCGGGCACGTTGACCACGGTAAAACTACCCTTACAGCTGCTATCACAACTGTGTTGGCGAAAAAGGGTTTAGCACAACTTCGTGATTTCTCTTCTATTGATAATGCTCCTGAAGAGAAAGAGCGTGGTATCACAATTAACACATCTCACGTAGAATACGCAACAGCTAATCGTCACTACGCTCACGTTGACTGTCCAGGTCACGCGGATTACGTAAAGAACATGGTTACTGGTGCTGCTCAGATGGATGGTGCGATCATCGTAGTTGCTGCAACTGATGGTCCTATGCCACAAACTCGCGAGCACATTCTTTTGGCACGCCAGGTTGGTGTTCCTCAGCTTGTTGTATTCATGAACAAAGTGGATATGGTTGATGATCCCGAACTTCTTGAGCTTGTTGAAATGGAAATTCGTGAGCTTTTGAGCTTCTACGAATACGATGGAGACAACATTCCTGTAATCCAAGGTTCTGCTTTGGGTGGATTGAATGGCGAAGAGAAATGGGTTAAAACGATCGAAGATTTGATGGACGCTGTTGACAGCTACATTCCAATTCCTCCTCGCATGACTGATCTTCCATTCTTGATGCCTGTTGAAGACGTATTCTCGATCACTGGTCGTGGTACTGTTGCAACAGGTCGTATCGAGCGTGGTGTGATCAACTCTGGTGAGCCTGTAGATATCTTGGGTATGGGTGCAGAAGGTCTTAAATCAACCGTAACTGGTGTTGAGATGTTCCGTAAGATCCTTGACCGTGGTGAAGCTGGTGACAACGTAGGTCTTCTTCTTCGTGGTATCAACAAAGAAGATATCCGTCGCGGAATGGTAATTTGCAAGCCAGGTTCAGTGAAGCCTCACGCTGCATTCAAAGGTGAAGTTTACGTTCTTTCAAAAGAAGAAGGTGGTCGTCACACTCCATTCTTCAACAAATACCGCCCTCAGTTCTACTTCCGTACTACTGACGTAACAGGAGAAATTTCTCTTCCTGCAGGTGTTGAGATGGTAATGCCAGGTGATAACATCACTATCGAAGTGAAGCTGATCAACAAAATCGCTATGGAAAAAGGTCTTCGTTTCGCGATTCGTGAAGGTGGACGTACCGTAGGTGCTGGTCAGGTAACTGAAATTCTTGACTAATCAAGATAGCAATATTAAAACAAGTGCATTTCTTATGAAATGCACTTGTTTTTTATAAATAAATCGTATCTTTGCAGCCCGAAATAAATGGTTGCACGATATACGGGTGTAGTTCAAGGGTAGAATAGCGGTCTCCAAAACCGTTGATGGGAGTTCGAATCTCTCCACCCGTGCATAAAAGCAAAGGAAAATGGAAAAATTTACTTCTTTTTTGAAAGCGTCCTGGGAGGAAATCACCCAGCATGTTACGTGGCCGCCTTTCAGCGAACTTCAGGCTAATACAACATTGGTTCTGGTTGGGTCGCTCATTTTTGCCTTTGTGGTAGGTGTGATGGACTTTGTCTTCGAAAACGCACTGAAACTGTTTTATCAGTCCTTCTAAGGCTATTTTTATTGAAGAGGCAATCCCCCGAATGGTATGAGTAGTCTAAATTGGTTTGTATTAAGAGCGGTGTCCGGACAGGAAAAGAAAATCAAGTCCTACATCGAAAATGAAATAACACGTCAGAAACTTAACGAGTTTGTGCCTCAGATCCTGATCCCTTCGGAGAAGATTTATGAGATGCGGAACGGTAAGAAGCGTGTTAGGGAAAAGAACTTTTTCCCCGGATATATAATCATTTCGGCTGATCTCTCCAAAGGTGAGGTTCTGCACATTATTACCAGCATTCCAGGTGTGATCGGTTTCCTCGGTAATGCCGAAGGAAATTCCAAAGTGCCGGTTCCGCTTCGCCAATCTGAGATCAACAGGATCTTGGGTAAAGTAGATGAAGCAGAGCAGCATGAAGAAGCGCCAAGCATGTCTTTCATCAAAGGAGAAACTGTGAAAGTGGTAGATGGTCCGTTCAGCGGATTCATCGGTTTGGTGGAAGAAGTATTCGATGAGAAGAAAAAACTCAATGTAGTTGTAAAAATATTCGGGCGTAATACACCCGTGGAACTCAGTTACGCACAAGTAGAAAAGGATAGTTGAGCGAATAACGGGCAGGGTAAGCTTCCACTTGCATGTGAGCCGTTAATCAAACAATGAACCGACAAATTCCAAAACAATGGCAAAAGAAATAGGTGGATACGTCAAACTACAGGTAAAAGGTGGCCAAGCCAACCCTTCACCTCCGATTGGGCCTGCATTAGGTTCCAAGGGTTTGAATATCATGGAGTTTTGCAAGCAATTCAATGGCCGTACCCAGGATAAAATGGGTGTGGTATTGCCGGTAGTTATTACATACTATAAGGATAAGTCTTTTGACTTTGTCATTAAGACCCCCCCGGCCGCGATTTTGCTTCTGGAAGCATCAAAAGTAAAGACAGGTTCGGCTCAGCCTAACCGTTTGAAAGTAGGTTCGGTATCATGGGATCAGGTTCGTACGATCGCTGAGACTAAAATGCCGGATTTGAACTGCTTTACAATTGACTCTGCTATGAAGATGATTGCGGGAACGGCTCGTAGTATGGGTATTACTGTAGCAGGCAAAGCCCCGTGGGAAGAAAACAACTGAGCGTAGATTAATTAATACGCCAAAGAAACAAAGAACATGGGAAAATTGACCAAAAAGCAAAAAGAAGCTCTTTCGAAATTCGACGCAAACCAGGCTTATTCTCTGGAACAGGCTGCGGACGTACTTAAGACGATTTCCTATACCAAATTTGATTCTTCTGTGGATATCGACGTTCGTTTGGGCGTAGATCCACGTAAGGCAGATCAGATGGTACGTGGCGTGGTAACACTGCCACACGGAACCGGAAAAGAAGTTCGTGTATTGGTTTTGTGTACTCCCGACAAGGAGGCAGAAGCGAAAGAAGCAGGAGCAGATTATGTTGGTCTTGACGAGTATATCACTAAGATAGAACAAGGCTGGACAGACATCGACGTAATTATCACAATGCCGAGTGTAATGGCAAAAGTGGGTAGGTTAGGTAAGGTTTTGGGTCCTCGTGGTCTGATGCCAAATCCTAAATCAGGAACAGTAACTCCCGATGTAGCGAAAGCTGTAAAAGAAGTGAAAGCTGGTAAAATCGACTTCAAAGTTGACAAAACAGGTATCATTCACACAAGTGTAGGTAAAGTATCTTTCGGGACCGACCAGCTTGCTCAGAACGCGCAGGAAGTTATCAATACCTTGGTACGCCTTAAACCATCTTCGGCAAAAGGTACTTACGTTAAAAGCATTCACTTGTCAAGCACGATGAGCCCGGGTGTTACTATTGATAAAAACACGATTCCAGGATTATAATATGACACGGGAAGAGAAAGCAGTAATTATAGACGAGTTAAGTCAAAAATTCGCTAGCACCCCATACTTCTATATTACCAACGCAAGCGGCATGTCCGTAGGCGAGGTAAATACCCTGAGAGGCCTTTGCTTCGAGCGTGGTATCGAGTATCGTGTTGTGAAGAATACATTGATTAAAAAAGCGCTAGAAACACTAGATACGGATTATTCTTCTTTCGACGAAGTGTTGAAAGGATTTTCCGGAGTAATGTTTCACCCGGAGTCAGGTAAAGTACCTGCGCAATTGATTAAGGAATTCAAAAAGAAAACAGGTAGTGACAAGCTTAAATTTAAAGGAGCTTCTGTTGATACTGCTGTTTTCGTTGGAGAAAGCCAACTGGACGTTCTGATTTCTCTGAAATCGAAACAAGAACTGATCGGTGAAGTAATCGGATTGTTGCAATCACCTGCCAAAAATGTTATCGGTGCTCTTAAAAGCGGCGGACAGAATCTGGCTGGTATCCTCAAAACTTTATCTGAAAAAGAAGACTAATTAAATAGCCAGGTTTAGCTCTCCGGGTTGATAATAAATAGAGCTTTTTTAAATCATCTTATTGTATAATCAAAAAAATCTAAATAAAAATGGCAGATTTGAAAGCTTTCGCAGAACAGCTTGTTAACCTAACGGTTAAAGAAGTGAACGAATTGGCTACAATTCTTAAAGACGAGTACGGTATTGAGCCTGCAGCTGCTGGTGCAGTTATGGTAGCAGGTCCTGCTGCTGGCGGTGGTGCTGATGCTCCTGCGGTTGAAGAGAAGACATCTTTCGATGTAATCCTTAAGGCGGCTGGCGCAAGTAAACTTGCTGTTGTGAAATTGGTTAAAGACCTTACTGGTCTTGGACTAAAAGAAGCGAAAGAACTAGTTGACGGAGCTCCAAAACCTGTTAAAGAAGGAGTTGCGAAAGACGAAGCAGAAGCTTTGAAAAAGCAACTTGAAGAAGCAGGTGCAGAAGTTGAAGTGAAGTAATTTGCTTTACAGCAACGACCTATAATTCTTGGGAAATAGGCCTGACGACCGTCAGGTCTTTTCCTATTTTGTATATATCCAAACGAAATGCCAGTTTTTGGCGTTAGGATTATACCCCAAGTTCCCCTCAGCTAATTTGCCCGAAACACTTCTTTACTCGTAGGAAAGGAGAACAGGGGCAATTATCTATTTCTTCTACGAGGCATAAGATTAGGTTTAAAACTAATTAAAGCAATTGCGTGCCGGTAATCAATGTTCCCACGCATGAGTTTTTTCTGCTAACCCAAATCACACATAGCCTTGGCTACAATTAATTCAAAAACACCTAGAAAGAACTTCTCGAGGATTAATCAGATTATCGATTATCCGGATCTTTTAGGAATTCAGGTACAATCGTTCCGGGATTTCTTTAGTCTTGATACATCGGTTGAAGACCGTTCCGGAGAAGGATTGTACAAAGTTTTCGCTGAAAACTTCCCCATCGCGGATTCAAGGGACAACTTTGTTCTCGAATTCATCGATTATCTTCTGGAGCCACCGAAATATTCGGTTGACGAATCCATTGATCGCGGTCTGACTTATGCAGTACCGTTGAAAGCGAAGTTGCGTTTGATATGCAACGACGCCGATCACGAAGAATTTGAAACCATTGAGCAGGAAGTATTCCTCGGAAATATTCCTTATATGACCGAAAGAGGGTCATTCGTAATCAATGGTGCTGAACGTGTAATCGTTTCTCAGCTTCACCGTTCACCAGGTGTCTTCTTCTCTATGAGCAAGCACACGAACGGTTCTAAATTATATTCAGCGCGGATTATTCCATTCAAAGGATCATGGATTGAATTCTCTACGGACGTAAACAACGTGATGTACGCGTACATCGACCGTAAGAAGAAATTCCCTGTAACAACACTTTTGAGAGCAATCGGTTTCGGATCGGATAAAGATATCCTCGATCTTTTCGGATTGTCGGAAGAAATCAGCGCAACGCCAACTAACCTGAAAAAGGCCGTTGGACGCCGTTTGGCGGCAAGGGTACTTCGCACGTGGACGGAGGATTTTGTGGATGAAGATACTGGTGAAGTAGTTTCCATCCAGCGTAACGAAGTGTTGCTGGAGCGTGATTCAACGATCTCTGCCGACGATATCGATGTAATCGTAGAATCGGGTCAGAAATCGATTATCCTGCATAAGGAAGATATGAACGTTGCGGATTATAATATCATTTATAATACGCTTCAAAAAGATAGCTCAAACTCCGATAAGGAAGCCGTTGAGCAAATATACCGTCAGTTGCGTAATGCGGAAGCGCCGGATGAGCAAACTGCTCGTGATGTAATTCAGAGCTTGTTCTTTAGTGACAAGCGTTATGACCTGGGAGATGTTGGCCGTTACCGGATCAACAAGAAACTGGGTTCAGACACAAGTCTTGACGTTCGCGTCCTGACAACCGGTGACATTGTTTCCATCGTGAAATATCTGATCGGTCTGATCAATGCGAAAGCGGTTGTCGATGATATCGATCACTTGTCAAACCGTCGTGTACGTACCGTAGGTGAGCAGCTTTATGCACAGTTCGGTGTAGGTCTTGCGCGTATGGCGCGTACTATTAAGGAGCGTATGAACGTACGTGATAACGAGGATTTCAAGCCTGTTGATTTGATCAATGCGCGTACGTTGTCTTCTGTGATCAACTCGTTCTTTGGTACCAACCAGCTTTCACAGTTCATGGACCAAACCAACCCGCTGGCAGAAATTACGCACAAGCGTCGTATGTCGGCATTGGGACCTGGTGGTCTTTCCCGTGAAAGGGCAGGTTTCGAGGTACGTGACGTTCACTACACGCACTACGGTCGTCTTTGTACGATTGAAACACCGGAAGGACCTAACATCGGTTTGATCTCCTCGCTTTGCGTGTTTGCGAAAGTAAACGGCATGGGCTTTATCGAAACGCCTTACCGCGTGATCGACGGCTCAGGTAAGCTGACCGATGAACTGATCTACATGACAGCCGAAGAAGAAGATTCCAAATACATCGCACAAGCGAATGCTTCTGTTGATGCGCAAGGAAACTTTACGGTAGAGAAAATCAAAACACGTTTCGAAGGTGATTTCCCGATGGTGGATCCTTCGCAAGCGTCATATATGGACGTTGCTGCCAACCAGATCGTATCCGTTGCGGCTTCGCTGATTCCGTTCCTTGAACACGATGATGCGAACCGTGCCTTGATGGGATCTAACATGCAGCGCCAGGGTGTGCCTTTGTTGCGCCCACAAGCGCCTATCGTAGGAACAGGTCTTGAAAAACGTGTCGCAATGGATTCCCGCGCACTGGTAGTTGCTGAGGGAGACGGTGTGATCGAATTCGTGGATGCGAAGAAAATCGTTGTGAAGTATGACCGTACAGATGATGATCGTCTGGTAAGTTTTATCGAGGACAGCGTTTCTTATGATCTCGTTAAATTCCGTCGTACTAACCAGGATACTTGCCTTAACCTTCAACCGATGGTCCTTAAAGGCCAGAAGGTGAAAAAAGGGGAAGCACTTTGCCAGGGATATGGTACAGAAGGTGGAGAACTTGCATTAGGACGTAACCTTCTGGTTGCATTCATGCCTTGGCAGGGATACAACTTCGAGGATGCGATTGTAATCTCTGAGAAAGTGGTTCGTGACGATATCTTTACTTCTATTCACATTGAAGAATTTGAACTGGAAGTACGTGATACCAAACGTGGAGAAGAAGAGCTTACTGCTGAAATTCCTAACGTAAGTGAGGAAACTGTTAAAAACCTTGACGAAAATGGTATCGTTCAGGTTGGTACTGAGGTTAAAGAAGGAGACATCCTGATTGGTAAGATCACTCCAAAAGGAGAATCTGATCCAACTCCGGAAGAAAAACTGCTTCGTGCGATCTTCGGGGATAAAGCTGGTGATGTGAAGGATGCTTCTAAAAAAGCACCGCCATCAATGAAAGGTGTGGTTATCGATACCAAACTTTTCTCACGCCCAACCAAGGAAGAGCGTGCTAAGCACAAAGACGAGCTTCGTCTGCTGATGAAAAAATACAGCCGTGACCTCACCGCCCTTCGCGGACGTGTGATCGACAAGCTGGTTCAGCTGACAGATGGCAAAACAAGCCAGGGAGTGAAGCACAAATTCGGTGATGAGCTGATCAGCAAAGGAATGAAGTTCAATGTGAGAAATATCTCGGAGAACCTTTTCCCTGCAAACAACCCATACCGTGACGAAAGCCAGTACGCAGTTCCTGAGGAGGTTAACCTCATCGGAGACGTTCTGACCGATTCATGGACCGAAGACAGCAATGTAAACCTTCAGGTTTCATTGGTGTTGAAAAACTACCTGAATGCCCGCAGCGAGATCATGGGCCGTTTCAAACGTGATCGTTTTGCGCTTGAAGTAGGTGATGAATTGCCGGCAGGTATCGTGAAACTGGCGAAGGTATATATCGCTAAGAAACGTAAATTGAAAGTAGGGGATAAAATGGCAGGTCGCCACGGTAACAAAGGGGTTGTTGCCCGTATCGTTCGTGACGAAGATATGCCATTCCTTGAAGACGGAACACCAGTTGACATCGTGTTGAACCCACTTGGGGTACCATCACGTATGAACATTGGTCAGATTTATGAAACAATTCTGGCATGGGCAGGTCTGAAATTGGGCCGTCGCTATGCTACGCCGATTTTTGATGGTGCTACAGAAGCCGAAGTAGCTGCTGAGTTGAAAGAAGCAGGTCTGCCGGATTGGGGACGTACTTATCTGTACAATGGTCTGACCGGTGATCAATTTGATCAGCCTGTAACTGTTGGTCTGATGTACATGATGAAACTGGGCCACTTGGTTGACGATAAAATGCACGCGCGTTCTATCGGGCCATACTCGCTTATTACACAGCAACCGCTGGGTGGTAAAGCGCAGTTCGGTGGTCAGCGTTTCGGTGAAATGGAAGTGTGGGCGCTTGAAGCGTTTGGAGCTTCTCACATCCTTCAGGAGATCCTTACAGTGAAATCCGATGATGTGGTAGGTCGTGCCAAAGCTTATGAAGCGATTGTGAAAGGTGAAAACCTTCCGAAACCAAATATCCCAGAGTCATTCAACGTACTCGTTCACGAACTTCGTGGATTAGCATTGGAGATTACACTGGACTAATTTTTAGTCGTAAGCGGTGCATTGAAAAATGCACCGCTTAGAAATGCAATCAAAATTGAGTTTCGACTAACAGACAAACGACTCTTTAATTATGTCTTTCAAAAAGAACAAAAAACTTAATAGCGACTTTTCCAGAATGACGATCAGTCTGGCGTCACCGGAGTCTATCCTAGAGAGCTCCTTCGGTGAAGTAACCCAGCCTGAAACCATCAACTACCGGACCTACAAGCCGGAAATGGGTGGGTTATTCTGCGAGCGTATTTTCGGGCCTGTAAAAGACTGGGAATGCCACTGTGGAAAGTACAAACGTATCCGTTATAAAGGGATTATCTGCGACCGTTGCGGGGTAGAGGTAACTGAAAAGAAGGTACGTCGCGAACGCATGGGACACATCGAACTGGTGGTTCCTGTTGCGCATATCTGGTATTTCCGCAGCTTGCCGAACAAAATCGGTTACCTGCTGGGATTATCTACCAAAAAACTGGATCAGATCATTTATTACGAGCGGTACGCGGTTGTTCAGCCAGGTATTAAGGAAGAGGACGGCGTAAGCTATCTTGACTTCCTGACCGAAGATGAATACCTCGATATCATTGACAAGCTGCCACGCGAAAACCAGTTGCTTCCTGACGCGGATCCCAACAAATTTATCGCGAAAATGGGTGCTGATGCATTAGAAATGCTGTTGAGCCGCATTAAGCTCGACGAACTTTCTTACGAACTTCGTCACCAGGCTGCTACCGACACTTCTCAGCAACGTAAAGCGGAAGCTTTGAAACGTCTGAAAGTGGTTGAAGCATTCCGTGATGCAAATACCCGTATCGAAAACCGCCCTGAATGGATGGTGATCAAAATGGTACCGGTTATTCCACCAGAATTGCGTCCGCTTGTACCTCTGGACGGTGGCCGTTTCGCGACGTCGGATTTGAATGACCTTTACCGTCGTGTGATTATCCGTAACAACCGTCTGAAACGTCTGATCGAAATCAAAGCGCCTGAGGTAATCTTGCGTAATGAAAAAAGGATGTTGCAGGAAGCGGTTGACTCGCTTTTCGATAACAGCCGTAAGGTGAATGCAGTACGTTCAGAAGGTAACCGTGCATTGAAATCACTTTCAGATATGCTGAAAGGAAAGCAAGGCCGTTTCCGTCAAAACTTGCTTGGTAAGCGTGTCGACTATTCTGGTCGTTCGGTTATCGTTGTAGGTCCTGAATTGAAACTGCACGAATGCGGTTTGCCAAAAGATATGGCGGCAGAGCTATTCAAGCCGTTCATTATCCGTAAGCTTATCGAGCGAGGAATCGTTAAAACTGTAAAATCAGCTAAGAAGATCGTAGACCGCAAGGATCCTGTGATCTGGGATATTCTAGAAAACGTGTTGAAAGGTCACCCGGTATTGCTTAACCGTGCTCCGACACTTCACCGTTTGGGTATCCAGGCATTCCAGCCTAAGCTGATCGAAGGTAAAGCGATTCAGTTGCACCCATTGGTCTGTACGGCATTCAACGCTGACTTTGATGGTGACCAGATGGCCGTTCACGTGCCGCTGGGCCAGGAAGCAGTATTGGAAGCATCCATGCTGATGCTTTCTTCACATAACATTCTTAACCCTGCCAACGGCGCACCGATTACGGTACCGTCACAAGACATGGTTTTGGGTCTGTATTATGTAACAAAAGGCCGTGCCACGACACCGGAATATCCGATCATCGGAGAAGGCAAAATCTTCTACGGACCGGATGAGGTTATTATCGCGATCAACGAAGGCAAGCTTTCGAAGCATGCTAATATCAAATGCCGTCTGCGTGTACGTAACGACGACGGAACATTTGAGACTAAGCTGATAGATACAGTTGCCGGACGTATCCTGTTCAACCAGGCTGTTCCTGAGGAAGTTGGTTATATCAATGAATTGTTGACCAAGAAAAAACTTCAGCAGATCATCGGTTTGGTATTCAAGCAGGCTGGTGTGGCACGTACCGCGCAATTCCTTGACGAAATCAAAGAACTTGGTTTCCAAATGGCCTTCAAAGGTGGTTTGTCAATGGGGTTGAACGACGTAATGGTTCCAAGTGAAAAAGAAAAACTCATCGAGCAGGCGAAGGCAGACGTAGAAAACGTCTGGAACAACTACCTGATGGGTCTTATCACTGAGAACGAACGTTACAACCAGGTTATCGATATCTGGACGCGTGTTAACTCTCGCATTACAGAGACGTTGATGAAGCAGCTGGAAACAGATCAGGGCGGATTCAACTCTATTTATATGATGATGCACTCCGGAGCCCGTGGTTCACGCGAGCAGATCCGTCAGCTGGGTGGAATGAGGGGTCTTATGGCCAAGCCCCAGAAAAACATCGCTGGTGGTGCTGGTGAAATCATCGAGAACCCGATCCTTTCTAACTTTAAAGAAGGTCTCGACGTTCTTGAATACTTTATCTCAACCCACGGTGCACGTAAAGGTCTTGCCGATACAGCGTTGAAAACTGCGGATGCAGGTTACCTGACACGTCGTTTGCATGACGTAGCACAAGATGTGGTAGTAGTTGAAGAAGATTGCGGATCGCTTCGTGGTATTGCGATCTCTGCGTTGAAAGACAATGAGGATATCGTAGAACCGTTGTCAGAGCGTATCCTTGGACGTGTAAGCGTTCATGACGTATTTGATCCGTTGTCTAACGAAATGATCCTGGCATCAGGACAGGAAATCACCGAGGAAATTGCTGCTTACATTGATGAAACCAGCATTGAAACCGTTGAAATCCGTTCGGTACTGACCTGCGAAACCCGTGATGGTGTTTGCGCGAAATGCTACGGACGCAGTTTGGCTTCTGCTCATATGGTGAATATCGGTGAAGCTGTGGGTGTAATTGCATCTCAGTCAATCGGTGAGCCAGGTACGCAGTTGACACTTCGTACATTCCACGTCGGTGGTACTGCATCCAACATTTCTGTTGAAGCAAATATCAAGGCGAAATTCGACGGGGTAATTGGTTTTGAAGACCTTCGTCTCGTACAATCTGTTAATTCAGAAGGCGACGAGGTAACCGTAGTAATGGGCCGCTCAGGAGAAGTGAAAATTACAAATCCTGAAACGGGACAATTGCTGATCTCGAACAACGTACCTTATGGTGCACACCTTTTGGTAAAAGACGGCGACAAGGTTTTCAAAGGACAGGAACTTTGTACCTGGGATCCATATCACGCAGTAATCCTTTCTGAATTCACGGGAGTAGTTTCTTTCGATGCAATTGAAGAAGGTATCACATTCCGTGAAGAATTTGACGAACAAACCGGCTTCCAGGAGTCGGTGATCATTGAAACGCGTGACAAAACCAAAAACCCCGCTATCGTGGTGAAAGGTAAGTCAACGTTGTTGAAAGATCAGACTGAAAAAGGATATAACCTTCCGGTAGGTGCTCGTCTGGTTGTAAAAGCCGGAACGAACATCAAGGCAGGTCAGCCTTTGGCGAAAATCCCTCGTGTTGTTGGAAAAACACGCGATATCACGGGAGGTCTGCCACGTGTAACGGAATTGTTCGAAGCGCGTAACCCTTCTAACCCTGCAACTGTTTCGGAAATCGACGGAGTTGTATCATATGGAGGTGTGAAACGTGGTAACCGTGAAATCCATATCGAATCGAAAGATGGAACACAGCGCCGTTACATGGTAGCGCTTTCAAAACACATCCTTGTTCAGGATGGTGACTTTGTAAGAGCTGGTGACCCGCTTTCCGACGGAGCAATTACTCCTGCGGATATTCTGTCGATCAAAGGGCCAACCGCCGTTCAGGAATACCTGGTGAACGAAATTCAGGAAGTATACCGTCTGCAAGGTGTGAAGATCAACGATAAACATATCGAATGTATCGTACGCCAGATGATGCAGAAAGTAGAGATCCTGGATGCAGGTGATACCAACTTCCTTGAAATGCAGGCTGTTGACCGCGTGGTATTCCGCGAAGAAAACGACAAGATCCTCGATATGAAAGTAGTTGAGGACGCTGGTAGCTCTGAAACGCTGAAACCAGGTATGATCGTTTCGGTACGTCGTCTGCGTGATGAGAATTCAAGCTTGAAACGCCGTGACTTGAAACTGGTAACAGCGCGTGATGCACAAGCAGCGGTTGCGAAACCAACGTTGATGGGTATCACACAGGCTTCTTTGGGTACTGAAAGCTTTGTTTCTGCGGCGTCGTTCCAGGAAACAACGAAAGTACTGAGCGAAGCAGCGGTTCGTGGAAAACGCGACGAACTGAAAGGCTTGAAGGAAAACGTGATCGTTGGTCACTTGATCCCAGCCGGAACAGGTATGCGTCAATACGAAAACCTGATCGTTGGATCGAAAGAAGAATTCGATGCGCTGTCCGAATCCCGCGAGAGACAATCGCGTAAGAAAAAGGAATTGGCGTAATCTGATTTCAATATAGCTTAATGGGCCGGCCTGCTTCTGCGGGACCGGCCCATTGCTTTTTGATACTGGTTATTTTTAGTAATTTCCGCAGAGAAAGCAAATTCAAGATATAATAGCCCAGCTATTTCAAAACCAGCAATGAAAGACGAAAAGGAAAACGAACAACAGATCAACGTAGAGTTGTCGGAAGAGATGGCGGAAGGGGTTTACTCCAACCTGGCCATGATAGCGCACTCCAATAGCGAATTTATCCTCGATTTTATACGGCTGATGCCAGGTGTGCCCCGCGCGAAAGTGAAAGCCCGGATCATCGTAACACCCGAGCATGCTAAACGCCTCGTGGCTGCATTGAAAGACAATATCCAGAAATACGAAGACCAATATGGCCCTATCCAGAGTTCCCAGGATAACGAGCCGACTTTTAACTTCCCGATCAGCTTTGGAGGGCCGGGAGGAGAGGCCTGACTTTGAAAATAAGGAGTTTAGGCTTTCGCGATTTTTTTGTAACTTGGTTCGAGGATTATGGACAAAACTAATTGTACCATCATCCTGCACCTCCACTGAACAGTTCTCTGCAACTGGCTACCCGATCGAGTTTTACTAGACCCCATATAATTTCACCATGGCATTATTTAAACTTTCAATCAACAACCGTGCATATAGCGCAGATGTGGCGGAAGATACTCCGTTACTCTGGGTTTTGCG
The DNA here is from genome assembly GCF_023667495.1 of Dyadobacter sp. MSC1_007. Lineage (GTDB taxonomy): Bacteria > Bacteroidota > Bacteroidia > Cytophagales > Spirosomataceae > Dyadobacter. The sequence goes on along the minus strand of NZ_JAMOZL010000004.1, from coordinate 138,175 downwards.
GGACAATTTGGGCCTTGTAGGGACCAAATACGGATGTGGTATTGCCCAATGCGGCGCTTGTACTGTCCACTTGGATGGCAAGGCGGTCCGTTCCTGTGTGCTCCCTGTTTCATCAGTTGGAAAAGCGAAGGTGACAACCATTGAAGGATTGTCAGAAAAAGGTGACCACCCGGTTCAAAAGGCGTGGGATGAAGTGGATGTAGCGCAATGCGGCTATTGCCAGGCAGGTCAGATTATGACGGCCGCAGCATTGCTGAAAGAGAAACCAAAGCCTACCGACGAAGAAATCGTTGCGGGAATGAGCGGCAATATCTGCCGTTGCGGAACCTATCACCGCATCCGTGAAGCCGTTAAAGTTGCAGCTACCAAAACAAACTGATCATGGATACATTAAATCAGACATCGCGACGCGACTTCATGAAGATCGCGGCAGCGGCCGGTGGCGGTTTGTTCCTGGGTTTTAACTGGTCGGATTCGACTGCGGCGCCCGTTGTCGTGGACGCAAAACATATTGCAGCCGGTTCGGTGAAGTTCAACAGCTATTTGTCGATCGGCACGGACAATATTATTACAATCGTGTCTCCTAATCCTGAAATTGGACAAGGCATTAAAACTGCATTTCCTATGGTCGTTGCCGAGGAGCTTGATGCCGATTGGAAGCTGGTTAAAACGGTGCAGGGTAACCTGGATAGTACCCAGTTTGAACGTCAGGTAACAGGCGGCAGCGGTGCCGTTCCGCATTCATGGGAGCGCCTGCGCAAGGCTGGTGCAACAGCCCGTTATCTGCTCATCGAAGCCGCGGCAGCGAAATGGGCCGTACCAGCCTCCGAAATTACAACAGCCGACAATAAGCTGATCCATAAGGCATCCGGAAAATCGGCGACATACGGAGAATTTGCAGAAGCAGCAGGCAAACTCACTGCACCGACAGAAGTTAAATTAAAAGATGAAAAGACATTCAAACTGATCGGACAATCGGTCAGGAATGTTGATAACAAGAATATAGCAACAGGTAAGCCGCTTTTTGGACTGGATTTTTATCGCGAGGGAATGCTTTTCGCAATCATCCAGCGCCCCAAAGCATTTGGTTTAAAATTAAAATCAGTCGACTCAGCCGCTGCGAAAGCGATGCCTGGCATTGTAGATGTTGTTACTTTCGAAAACAGCGTAGCAGTGGTTGGTAAATCAACCTGGCAATGCAAAAAAGCCCGCGAGGCGCTGAAAATCGAATATGAAAAGGCGGCCGATCTGGAAAGTTCGGAAGATCATAACCGCATTTTCTCCAATTTGATGGATAATGGTCAGGCCACTGTGCGTCGCAAAAACGGGGACGTAGACGCCGCATTCAAGAGCGCAGCAAAGGTTATTAAAGCGGAGTATCAATGTCCTTTCCTGCCGCACAGCCCATTGGAGCCCATGAACTTCTTCGCACACGTTCGCGAGGATGGCGTGGAGCTGGTAGGACCAACGCAGACGCCCGACCGAGCACGAACGGAAGTAGCGAAAATTACCGGATTTGCGCCTGAGAAAATCACTGTCGAAATCACACGCCAAGGCGGTGGCTTCGGGCGAAGGCTCTCTGCCGACTTTGTAATGGAAGCAGCCCACGTATCCAAACTCGTAAAAGCACCGGTAAAAGTAATCTGGACGCGCGAAGATGATATGACTGGCGGTACTTACCGTCCGGCCGTGAAATACCGTTTTGAGGCTGCATTGGATAAAAATGGTGAGTTGATCGGCTATAAATTGAGAGGTGTTGGCATCAATGCCGGTAACCCGACGCGTGAGGATAACTTCCCGTCTGGTTCGGTGGACAACCTGCTTATTGATTCGGTAGAACATAAATCACCCATCACAACCGGCCCGTGGCGGGCGCCAATCACCAACTTTCTCGCTTATGCCGAGCAATCGTTTATCGACGAAGTGGCAGAAGCGGCTGGCAAGGATCCGATTGAATTCCGGCTTGCATTGCTCGAAAAAGCTAAGAAATCACCTGCCGGAGACGTGAAGTATGATGTCGACCGGATGATCGCAGTCATAAAGCTTGCTGCCGAAAAGAGTAACTGGGGCAAGAAGAAAGGCGTTTACCAGGGATTCAGCGTGTATTTCTCACACCGCTCCTATGTGGCGCAGGTAGGGGAAGTAGCGATGGAAAAGGGCAAACCAATGCTCAAAAATATCGTTGCAGCCGTTGATTGTGGTATTGTTATCAATAAAAGTGGCTCTTTGCAGCAGGTACGCGGAGGTGTTGTGGACGGTGTAGGACACGCTATGTTCGGTAATATGACCTTCAAAGGCGGTACACCCGACCAGAGCAATTTCAACGGATTCCGACTCATCCGAATGAACGAGATTCCCGAAGTGGACGTGCATTTTGTGGATAATGGAATATCACCAACTGGTTTGGGCGAGCCTGCATTGCCACCTGCTGGCGGTGCTGTGGCCAATGCATTCTATAAAGCCACGAAACAAAGGCTTCGCAATCAGCCTTTTATTAACGAGGAGGCGTTCAAAGGACTATCGTAATTATTTATTAATACAAATTGTAAGACAGTAAGGTGAAAATGTGATACTGCATTTTTATCTTACTGTTTTTATTTTGTTAAAACTCATATCAATCATTTTTATGGGTCCTCATTTATTCCTAAATCATTGAAACCAGATGAAGAAAAGCATTACAATACTCGCCGCGCTGGTATGTTTTTGTATCGTCGCATTTACATTCGTCGAATTTCCGGAAACCGGGATTTCCAATGGGGTTATCAAAGCCAGATTGTATCTACCCGATGCAAATACCGGCTATTACCGGGGCGTCCGGTTCGACTGGGCGGGGGTGGTCCCGAGTCTTGAATACAAAGGGCATACCTATTTCGGCGCATGGAACCAGGCACCTTACGATCCCAAACTGCACGATGCGATCATGGGCCCCGTAGAAGAATTCACACCTGTTAATTTCGACGAGGCGAAGCCGGGAGAGCAGTTTGTGAAGATTGGTGTGGGAATGCTTACTAAGCCGGACGACAAAAAATATACTTTCGCTACCAATTATGAGATTAAAAATCCTGGAAAATGGACCGTTAACAAGCAGAAAGACCAGGTTAAGTTCACACATGATCTGAAAGACGAATCGGGATATGGTTATCAGTACACCAAGACTTTGAAACTTGTAAAAGACAAGCCGCAACTTGTTTTGGAACATACGCTGAAAAACACGGGATCGAAAGCGATCAATGCAAATACCTATAACCACAATTTTTTCATGATCGATAAGGAACCTTCGAATGAGAATATCCGCATTGTATTTCCATTTCAGGTGAAAGGTGAAGGCAAGGGATTTGGTGACATTATACAGGCAAATGGCAAAATGCTGACTTACACACGTGAAGTTGTGAAAGGTGACCAGGTTTTCAGTGCGGGGCTTCAGGGTTTTGGGCCTACATCCAAAGACTATGATATTCGTATTGAAAACACCAAAACCAGGGCTGGCGTACGCATTACCTGTGACAAGCCGCTCGAAAAACTGGTGTACTGGGCTTGTCCTACGACTTCTTGTCCTGAGCCCTATATCCGGCTATCGGCTGAGCCCGGACAGGAAATTAAGTGGAAGGTTAATTACGATTTCTATACCTTTTGATCCGCAGACCGCGGATTTTGATAAATTCGCACCGCATTTCAACAAACTATTAAATGGGTTCGCATAAACACCTCGACAAAGCGTCGGCCGCAGGGCTTCTGGTAGCATTAGGGATTATTTTTGGGGATATAGGTACCTCCCCGTTGTACGTAATGCAGGCTATCATCGGTACCGGCTATGTTTCGGATGAAGTGGTATATGGAGCGGTTTCCTGCATTTTCTGGACACTGACCTTACAAACTACCGTCAAATATGTCATTCTGATCCTCAGGGCCGATAACAAAGGTGAAGGGGGGATCCTGGCCCTGTTTGCCCTGGTGCGGAAAAAAGCACCCTGGCTGACCATTCCGGCGATCATCGGAGCTAGTACGCTCCTTGCCGACGGGATCATCACGCCGCCTATCTCGGTATCGTCGGCCGTAGAAGGGTTAAGAATTCTTTATCCTGATATTCAGACGATCCCGATCGTGATCGGGATTCTCACGTTACTTTTCATTATCCAGGTTTTTGGTACAACCATCGTGGGCCGCGCGTTTGGCCCGGTGATGATGATCTGGTTCCTGATGTTGGCTGTACTGGGTTTATCGCAAGTACTGGGCCATCCCGAGATCCTCAAATCAGTTAACCCATATTATGGCTATCAGCTGCTCGTCAACCACCCCGGAGGTTTCTGGATGCTCGGGGCGGTTTTCCTTTGTACAACTGGGGCTGAGGCACTTTACAGTGATCTGGGCCATTGTGGCAGGGGCAATATCCGTATCAGCTGGATTTTCGTTAAAACCTGCCTTCTTCTTAATTATTTCGGTCAGGGTGCATGGCTTATCGTCCATTCCGGTGATTTGCTGAATGGCAGAAAGCCGTTTTACGAAATCATGCCCGACTGGTGGCTGTTGCCCGGGATCGCGATAGCTACTATGGCAACCGTTATCGCCAGCCAGGCGCTGATCAGCGGATCATTTACATTGATCTCCGAAGCAATCCGTCTGAACTTCTGGCCTAAGGTAAGATTGGTGTATCCAAGTGACCAGAAGGGACAGCTTTATGTGCCGAGCGTCAACTGGCTGTTATGGGCAGGTTGTATCGGTATTGTGTTGTATTTCAAAGAGTCGTCGCACATGGAAGCGGCTTATGGTCTCGCTATCACGCTGACGATGATCATGACCACCATCCTGATGTCTGTTTATTTATACGTAAACGGGATTAGTAAATGGCTGCTGGGACTCTTTGTGATCGTTTATCTGGCTATTGAAGGATCATTCCTGGCCGCCAACTTGTTGAAATTCACACACGGGGGCTGGGTTTCGCTGCTATTAGCGATGGTCATCGGATTTGTGATAACCGTCTGGCTGCGGGCATACTATATTAAGATGCGACTGACTGAGTTCGAAAGCCTTGAAAAATACATCGGACCGTTAAAGGAGCTGAGCAATGACATCAGTATCCCCAAATATTCGACGCATTTGATATTCATGTCCAATGCATCCCACGAATCAGAGATAGAAAATAAGATCATTTACTCGATCTTCTATAAGCGGCCTAAACGGGCGGATATTTATTGGTTTGTCCACGTAGAAACTACCGATGAACCGTACACAATGGATTACCACGTGAATGTAATGGCCGAGGACGACGTGATTAAGGTGACATTCCGCCTCGGTTTCAGGATAGAACAACGCATTAACCTGTTTTTCAGGAAGGTGGTTGAAGATATGGTGCTTAATAAGGAGGTGGATATTACCAGCCGCTACGAGTCACTTAACCGGCAGAATATCACCGGAGATTTTCGTTTCATCGTGCTCGAACGCTATCTATCGATTGAAAACAACCTGCCGTTTATGGAAGAGCTGATCATGAAGATCTATTTTGCCATTAAAAGCATTACTACTTCGGAAGATAAATGGTTCGGTTTGGATAGCAGTTCTGTGAAAGTGGAGAAGGTACCACTCGTGCTGACACCAAGCGAAAAAATCCGTATGAAGCGGGTTTACAGTTAGATTTAGTAGAAATACTTCGCACGAAAAAATTCTTAAAATAATTTAATTAACCAGCTGTTGTCAACAGAATATTGTGTATTCCGATGCGCAATTTGTGGAGACGCTGTTAATGACAGTGAGATGGGATCGCCGGGAGATATGTATACCGGCCCTGCATTTGGTGGAACACTTTTGGTGACCGTCACACGGTTGTCGCCAGAAGTATCATTGCTCACCAAAAGGAACTTGAAAATGAAAAAGCAACTCGCATTCGTCATTGCATTGCTCACAGGCATACAATGTTACGCCCAAAATCCGGTTACCCCGGAGCCATCTGTTCCCCAGCCCGTACCACAGCAAAATCCTGTTCCGACGACTACTGAGCCGGAGAGAAAACCAGATTTTAATTCACCGCAGTCGCCTCAACGCCAACCCCATATACCTTCGGAAGATACGCTGATCAAAGGGCAAAAAAGCTCCGGTGCAGTCATTCGCGATACACTAATGCCTTCTACAAACAGAAAAAATGACCGCATAAACCGCAGAAAGGGACGTAAGGGCACAGCCGAAATGGACGATACCACATCAAACGGCAATACCGATCCGGCTAAGAAACCTTAATATTTTTGAAGCAGGGCAGGATCTGTCACATGGCAGATCCTGCATAAACGGCGGGTTCAAGGTCGTCTTCCCAGAATGCCTGGGTTATAACGGCTTTGTTCTCATTGACCCATGTACACCAGACTTTGCCGCTAAATACTCTTCTGTGACTGGACAAGGAGTGATTGCCATTTGGGTGCATTGTCGGTTCGACAATCTGGTATTCGTCGACTTGCATAAGCTGGTCGCTATCTTTTACGCGCACCCAGTCATCTTTCATAAACTTTAACGTCTCCATTGATTTTTTCAGTTTTATAATCCCGAGGCCACCTGACCCAAATCCTGTGCCATGAAATAATTAAAACCGGTTGTAGAGACATTGTAGTCGTTTATATTAAAATTTTAGGTAGAAGTATTTCAATACACTTCTGCTGAACAGCATTAGCACAGAACAAGCGGGATATCTTATCGTGATCGCAGGATAATCTCGGTTTCAGCGACCAGCGCCTGCATTAACTCTGCCGCTTTGGAATGTTTGAGGTGAATCGGGCCTTGTCCTGACCAGAAATTGGCCATATCCTTTCTGCCCCGAGCGAGAGCGGCCTCTCTGAGGGGCGCGATCAGACGCGTTTGCAGAGGGAATGGCAATACTTGCACCTGATTGGAAATTTCTTCGGAGATCGTGTTGCGGATCATCCTGCCCATTCGGCCGGTTAATGATTTGGAAAGTATTGTATTGCTGGTGCCGCCTGACAGAAGTGCGGCTTTGTGAAGTGCCGTTACATTTGCTTCGTCGGTCACCAGGAATGCAGTTCCGAGTTGCACGGCATCGGCTCCGAGAGTCAATGCAGCGGCTATACCCTTACCATTGGTAATGCCGCCGGCCGCAATGACGGGCGTTTTAATGTTGGCTTTCAGTTGCTGGATCAGCGCGAAAGTGCCCGTCAGAGAATCCTGGGCAGGTTTTAGAAAAGATGGCCGGTGACCGCCCGCTTCAAATCCAGCCGCCACGATCGCATCCACTTTTGCTTCTTCCAAAGCCAGCGCTTCGTCCAATGTGGTAGCTGCCCCAACGGTTTTAATGCCAAGTCGCCCTGCTTCGCGGAGTATTTCCGGGGATGGAATGCCAAAAATAAAGCTGAATACAGCGGGCTTTAATTCAAAAAGCACCTCTACTTGTTTGTCGAACCTGGAAGCAATATTCGGGTTTAATACTGGTAACGGGATATTCAATGAATCGAAATAGGGCTTAAAGAGCGCTTTTACTTTTTCAAGACTTTCGGCCGGATAATTAGCTAAGGCTGCGTCGACGTCCGAAACCCAAAGATTGATATTATAGGGCTTATCTGTTTTGGATTTAATAGCCTGCCCGGCTTGAAGTAATTGCTCCGGATCCAGCGTGTAGGCTCCGAGACTTCCCAACCCATCTGCATTGGATACCGCGGCCACAAGTTCCGGCGTCGAGAAACCGCCGCCCATCGGGCCGAGGAAGATTGGATATTTGATACCCAGAAGTTGCGTTAATCTGGTTTCGTTCCACATGGCGCTAAATGCTTACATTGGTTAATAACTTGTTTACAATGACCCACTTCCCATCGATCTTGCTCAGAGAAAGCAGGTCGTAATAATTAAACTCAAACATAACAAGCCGGGCCTTCACAACCGCGATCATATTGATGATTTCGATCGATATTATTTCCATCTTGAATTGCTGGCCCAGCTCGGATGGACTCTTCCTGTTTTTGACGCCATCCAGGTATTGGTCCACGGTTTTGAAATAAGGCTGGCCATTCACATCACCCGACACTAATGTCTGTGGATGGAATGCACTGCGAAGCAAATCGACATCCCCATTAAAAACGCCGTTGAAGTAGTCCGATATTGTGGCTGTGATAGCCGCTGCGTTATCCGTGTAATTGTTCATGATTTCTCTGGGATAGGAAGGTATGCGGGGGGCATTATTCCCTTCGCATACCTTGTTTGTTTATATATTCATATCAAGCAATGTGGTGACCTGCAACATGGCCGCCGTCCACGTTGACTATCTCGCCGGTGACGAAGTTGCTATTTGCCAGATAAAGGGCCAATTCAGCAACGTCACTGGTTTCGCCAATGCGGTCAAGTAAGTGAAGACCTGCCAGGCTATCCGCGTCACTGATACCGTTCTTGGCCTGAAGAGGGCTTCTGATAATGCCTGGTGCAATGCCGTTTACGCGGATATTGTTCTTCCCAAATTCTGCGGCAAGCTGCCTCGTAAGAGCGTGAATGCCGCCCTTACTGGTCATAGGTGCAGTAGCCGGGAAGCCGCCGATGGCGTGATCAACGAGCACGGTGCCAATATTAATGACCGAACCTTCACCCTGTTTCAGCATCTGCCGGATAGCCGCCTGGCTGGTGAAATAAGTGCCTTTCAAATTAATACTCAGAAAGCGGTCGAGATACGCTTCGTCAACGTCCAGAAAGCCTTTTGGCTCGAATATCCCGGCATTGTTGATCAGGACATCCACGGTTCCGAACCGGGTTACAGCCGTGTCAACGAGCTGCTGGCCAACGGCAGGATTGCTGATATCGCCGGCAACCATCGCCAGCCTATCGTGATTCCCCAGCTCATTGAACGTTGCCAGAAGATTGGCTTCATTAGCCGAGTTAATCACTAAATGATACCCGTTTTCTAAAAATAAACCGGCGATGGCTTTGCCAATCCCTGTGGATGCGCCGGTTATGATTGCAGTTTGATTTTTCATGATCTTTACAAAAGCGCTGTTAAGCTGGTTTATTAGCCGTTATTCCTTTTTCACGGAGCACTGATACTTGTTGTCCATCGAAACCCCAGTCATCCAATTCTATTTCCTGAATGACCACGTGGGTCAGTTTGGGATCTTTATCCAATACTTCGGTAATAAGCTCGGTCACTCCTGCGATCAGCTGTTGTTTTTGCTGGCGGGTAACACCTTCACGGGTTACCTCTATTTTTACGTAAGGCATGGCAGTAGGGATTAAAGGGCGGCTGATGCCGTCAGTTTTACATCAAGTTCAAACTCATTATAGATCAGCGTATCACCGAGGTTGGTGAAAAAGTTGCCGGAGCGGAACTTCATATCGTAGTTGGTACGGTCCACGAGGATTTTGCCGGATGCGGTAAAAACATTGTCAGAGACCTGTGCATCTGCCCGGAAGGTGACAGCGTGCGTAATACCTTTGATGGTCAGGTTACCGGTAATGAGGTAGCTGCCATCATGCAGGTGATCCGTATTTGTAATGACAAATGTTGCTTCCTGGAAGCGGTCGGTTGAGAAAAAATCCTCTGAAAATAAGTGACCGGCAAACTGCGCGTTGGTAGCGGGATCCTCGATGTCGAGTATTTTGATGGACGTGGTGTCAATGACAAAATTGCCGCCGCTAAGGTTTCCGTCCACCAATGTGAGCTCGCCTGCGCTGATATCAATGGTGCCATTATGCGCCCCTGTTACTTTTCTTCCTGTCCAGTCAATGGTGCTCTGAGCACTTTCGACTTTGAATGTTTTAGTTTCCATTTTCTTTATGTTTATCAATTGTTAAATAATTTGATAGCACAAAGTTGGGCAGGAAACGGCGGGGCGTTACGTGATCTAGATCACTTTCGATCGGAGGATTTGTGGGAGTTATAAAGCCGGCTGAGTGTCTCTCGGGAGACCCCGAGGTAGGCGGCGATAAGGTGTTTGGGTACTAGATTATATAGTTGTGGATAGAGCGCGAGCAGTTCCTCATACCGCGCCCTGGTATCGTTGTTCATGAATGACAACAACCTTTTTTGGGATGCCAGATAACCCCGGTTGGTACGCCACCGGAAAAAGTGCTCCACCTGGTGCAATTCACTGCACACCTTTTCGCGGTCGTCATTAGACAGGCAAAGTACTTCCGCGTCAGTGATACAATCTACATTGATCGTTGCTTTTGTATGGTTATACAAAGCGCCATAATCGGACGTCCACCAGGTTGGCATGGCGAACTGAAGAATATACATTTTGATTTCGTCGTTGATATAAAATGCCTTCAAACACCCTGAAACAACGAAATATTCCTGATCTACTTTTTCCCCTTCTGAAATAACCACTTGTCCTTTTTTATAAGACCTGGGCTTAAAGTGTGAAAAAAGATAATCGAATTGCTCGTCGGTCAGACTGGCGGTTTTAGTAATATGCTGTTTTAAGATTTCTTTCGCTTCCATTGCTCCACAAATTAGGTCTGCCACTCGTATAATGTCAATAGAACCTTAAGAATTATCATCAAAAAAGATCCGTCTGTTTTTTAAAAAAAGTTATTGCCTGCCAGGCAACCATTCCATGCATTAGATTCTTTTTACCAGGAGAACATTCGCAAGCCACTTTGATTACTCTCTCTGTTATTCATGCAGCTCAGCAAAAAGATGTCTGTTCGCAGCGGGTGCTTTTTGATACGTACGGAAAAATACTGCATCGGATTGCACGGAGATATCTGTCGGATCCGGAGAAAGTGGACGATGCCGTATCAGGTTCCATTTTTATAATGCTGGAAAAAATGGCGCCCTGCAAGTTTGATTCCGTGCCTGCATTTGAAGGTTGGATAAAAAAGGTTGCTGTTAACGAATGTCTTGCAATACTCAAAAAGGAAAAACCATTCAGAACGCTCGACGAGCTTGACCCGGAAGCTTGCTATGTCAACGACGTAACTATCGAGAATTTAACCGCTGACAAGATACTGGAAGTTATATCCTCGCTGCCAACTGGCTATCGGACTGTATTTAACCTGTATGAAATAGAAGGGTATTCGCATTCCGAGATAGCTGAAATGCTTGGCATTAGCGTAGGAACATCGAAGTCGCAACTCAGTAAAGCGAAAGGAATGCTGCAAAAAAGGATTATCGAATTAGACCCTGCGTATGGAAAACGAAAACTTATTTTATAAGATCAGGGAGCTGCTTCAAGAGCCTGATCAAATAGACAAGGAGTGGGATCCCAATAAGTTCTGGACGCTTTTTGAGGCAAAAAAAAGAAGGCGGCAGATATGGATCAAGGTTGCTTATTCAATGGCTGCAATGCTGGTTTTTGTACTTGGTTATGTGATTTTACCTGACAAAATAGCACCCCGGAAGATTGTAAATCATGTCGAAACCCGTGGTACTCATCAAATACTTCATGTTGACACGGCGCAAGCTGTTGGTAATGCAGGTCAGGATATTACCTCAAATCGTCAACCCCCGAAGGAGCGCTACTTAGCTGTAAAGACAGGTAAAAAGCCGAGTAAAAATCGCAGAACAATTTCAAAAATCAATCCAAAGCAAGAGTTTACTAATGCAGAAAACCTGGCCGTTGGGAAAACAATTGATACCAGCACTATTCGTCGGTCAGATACAATTAATGTGGCCGTGGGAGTTAATGCTTTCCTTTCTATCAAAGAAAATGAGGAAATGCCTTCTTTAATGCAAATGCGCGAGCAGGCCCGACGAGAGAGACTGTTGCGAAACCTGAGTGTAAAGCTGGAAGACAGAGAGAGCTATAACAGCTTTTGGCTTACCGTAAACCAGCATTTATTAGCCAATAAATTTAATGGTGACACGGAGCTGCTCCACTATGGAAGGCAGCGGTCTGTATTCGGTACGACTCGAAATTGAAATGATTTTGGAAAGCTAATTTTAAACTTTAAAACCTATGTGCATGAAATTCAGGCTTATGTTTATCATTTTTGCTGCTTTGCTGATGGATTTCCAGGCGCAAAGCCAGACAGTGGGGAAAGACAATTTTCCAAAGATAGGTTATACAAGCCTTGAACTGATCATTGGCAGATTGCCGGAAAGTAAGGCGATGCAAAATCAGTTAGAAACAATGCGAACACAACTTGAAAAAACGATTGATGAGTCGGCAAAAGAGTTTGAAACGAAAGTGGAAGTTTATCAGAAAACGGCAAGTCAAATGACCGATCTCATTCGGGCCGATAAAGAAAAGGAACTGGAAAATCTGCAAGTACGTGTTCAGGCAATGCGTAATAAGGCACAGGAATCACTGCTGACTAAACAAAAGCAACTGATGGACCCAATTTTAACAAAGGTTAATGCTGCAATGCAGGAGGTTGGGAAAGAAAACGCTTATGTCTATATTTTCAATATGGATGGCGGACTTGGAGGTGTCCCGTTTATATTATTCGCGGCGACCGAAGAGCATAATGTTACCAGCTTAATGCTGAGGAAACTGGGCATAAATCCTGAGACGCCCGAAACGTCCGCAAAAACTACGGTATCCACTGAAAGCAACCCTCCAAAGACAATTTCCGTAACAGATAAGAAACCCTGAGCACCATGGCAGTTACCATGCAGCGCAATTGGGCGGTTAAATATGAATTTTAATTATCAAAATGTGTAGAATTTTTTCTATCATGCTGCTTAATTTGTATTACAGATGTTAAGGCCTGCATGATGCGTTTATTGTTTAAACATTGTTTGCAACTGTTTCTTTTTGGATTCTTTTTTAGTCCCGTTGCAATAAGCCAGCAGGTTAATAGCGATCAGAATGCGGTGCCCGGCTACGAAATCCGGCATTATACCGACGAAAACGGGTTGCCGCAGAATAGTGTCAAATCAATCGTTCGTGATTCGCGCGGGAACATTTGGCTGGCGACGGAAAGAGGGCTGGTCCGCTTTGATGGTGATCGTTTTGTTAAATTTGATGATTTCGGAAATTCGTCCTTCGATCGAAACATTTCGGGTTTTTATATAGACCCCGAAGCCGGGCGCAAGGACTTGCTGGCGATGACCAATAACCGGATCTGGGTCCGGATCAAGGATGGTAAAGCTGCAATCGATACTTCTCTGAAAGGTTATCCATTGCACAGGTCTGTCGATATCCCGCAAGTGCGTGACCCATCACTGATAGAGGCTCTCCCTGACCTTAATGAGGCATCGATGACCCATTACCATTATAATATCGTTGCAATATACCCGACACCGAATGCCAGACATTTTGCCTATGATGAGCAAAACGTAGGATATTACATTGGCAATAAGCTGACGAAAACCTTCCAATTCCCCCGTAAAAGCTTCGTTCAGTTCTTCTGTGTCGACGACAATCTTTATCATCTGGACGACAAATTGAATTTAACCTGTTTCCCGGGTCCGGCGGCAGCTTCTAACCGTATTGAGACAGTACTGAACGGAGCCCTATCCGCCCATAATCCAGGGGGCCGACATCAACTTTTTTGGAATAATTGCAATAACCAGGTCTTCCTGATGGTAGGAAAGCGCCTGTATTTCCTACAACCAGGCAAAGGGCGTTCACTACGAAGCACCTTGATCCTGGACGGCTTCGATTTTGAGGGTAATGTTATCAAAACGATCTATTTTGATAAAGAGACGGGCAGGCTTTTTCTAGGAAGCCAGCTTCGCGGCCTGTATGTTTTGACCAAAAAGCCTTTCCAAACAGCGGTTGATCCATTCGCGAAATCTCATAACGTATATTACGGACAGTCGTTGCTCGATAAACACAACATTGTGACAGCGAAAGGCACTGTTTTCTCACTTGATAGCATAAGTCTTGGAGCGGTGTCATCACACCTGGATTTGTTAGGAAAAACGGTCGATTGGGACCAGTATAGCATTCTGAAAGACCGGGCAGGAACGATCTGGTGTAAACGAAGGGAAACTTTGTTCCGGTTTGATGGAAGCGGCAGAAAAATTATCGCTACCTGGACGATGAAGGATGAAATCAAGTTGCTGCATGAAGGGTACGATGGCAGGATCTGGATTGGTACCAATGCCATTGGACTTTACTATATTGATCCGGACCTACCCAATGCGGAGCCGCTCTTTTTTGCCGGAAAACATTTCACCAACATCTCATGGATCCAGCATCAAACCACAACAAAGCTTTGGATTGGGACTGGCAAGGGGCTTTTTAATATCGATTTACCCACAAAAAAGATTTCAGAAGTAAAGGGCCTCTCCGACATTTACGTTCGAAGCCTGTACATTCCCGACGGCCGGGACGAGATATGGATTGCCACTTACACCAGTGGCTTTTTCCTTTTAAGAAATGGGAAATTGACCCGCTTTCCTCTTGATAAAGGACAATTTCTGGCCAGTGCGCATTGTATTGTCGAGGACAAAAATGGCTTCTTCTGGATTTCAACCAACAAAGGGTTATTCCAGATTAAAAGGAGCGACCTGCTGGCTTATGCCGATAAGCCGTTCAGCTTATATTATCATTATTATTCAAAAGCCGATGGATTTAATACCAATGAATTCAATGGTGGTTGCCAACCCTGTGCCATCAGAGCGCCAAATGGCCTCGTGTCTTTGCCTAGTATGGATGGGCTTGTATGGTTTGTTCCCGAGCGAATACGGCCTGAACTGCCGCGGGGAAAGATTTTTGTCGATGCTTCCAACGATAATGACAGTGCGTTCACAATAGACCGGAACAATATTTTTGTCCGGGCCGGTGTACCGCAAATCGTCCTGAAAGTGACAACCCCCTATTTCGGCGACCCGTACAATCTGAATATGTCTTACAGGATATTCAAAGATGGCGAGCCGCTGACTGCGTGGAAAATTCTGGACGAAACCAGGAGTATGGCCATACCTCTGCACGGAGGAGGGGGTTATCAACTGAGTGTCCGCAAAATCAACGGGTTTGGCGCTGGTAACTATAGTTATATGCATCTGAATATCGATGTCCAGAAGCAGTGGCATGAAACATGGTGGTTCAAGATCGCCGTTGTGATCGCTGTCCTGCTGATTTTTTATGGTATTTTAAAACAGCGGCTCAACCTGATCCGGAGCCAAAACGCGGCTCTGGAAGCCAAGGTCAAAGAAAGGACCGAACATTTGGAAAGGACGCTTCACGTATTGAGCGACTCAGAAAAGCAACTTGAACAACAGGTGAGGCTGCATTTGCACATGATCGCGTCCATTTCGCATGATATCCGTACCCCTGTCAGGCATATGTCATTCGCGCTGGATTACAGCCGGGCCCTGATCGAAGACAATAAGCTGGAAGCGGCCGTTAGCTACATGCAGCAATTGAAGCAAGCGGTGGACAAGATGTATCATATGGTGGACAACATTGTCAATTTCATTAAACCCGAGGTCCATCGGAAGAATTCAAGTTTAGTGCAGGTAAATCTCCGGGAGCTGGTCAACGAAAAGGCATCTCTTTTCAGGGAGATGGTTGGAATCGGCAGTGGAATTGTTCACATTAAAATCCCCCCGGATGAGGCTTTGCTCACCGATCCCAAGCTTCTGGGCATCATTATTCACAACCTGATCGACAACGCACTGAAGGTTCAGGAGGGAAATACGGTCAACATTTACTCACGGCGCGAGGACGGACAATTGCGCCTCGTATTTGAAGACAATGGGCCCGGCATGCCTGCCGGATTTTTGAAATGGCTGAATGCAAACGAGCCTGAAAACGAAAACTTTCCTGCTGGTTACGAGGGTCTGGGCCTGATGCTTACCAGGGAGGTTTCAAGAGTTTTAGGTGTGAAGATAAATGTAGAAAACGGCCCCGGTGCGCGCATTCAGCTGATCTTTAATTAACGCAACGCATTTGTAGAGGTCACAAATGGTCAGCCGTATTTTCTTCCAATTGCCAGAATTTTTTGGCAAGATCTATGATGTTATCAACTTTCATCTTCTTAAAAATCCGGTTTTTTTGTGTTCCTACGGTGGAGACTTTTACATTCAGTTCTTCTGCGATCGATTTTAGCCATTTGCCGGTCAGCAGTAAAGAAAGGACTTGCCGCTCCCTCGCTGTAAGGGATGCAGCGGGATCCGCCTGCATGGTTTTACCCTCAATGAGGCTGCTGAGCATGGCATCCCTTACCAGCTTGCTTACGTACTTTTTGTTTTCCAAAACCATCCTGATCGCCTTTGCTGCTTCTGCATCGGAGCTGTTTTTGTGAAGGAAACCGTTGGCGCCCCTTTGGAGGCAAACGGGGGCATTGAGAAGTTCATCCCTGCCTGAAAATACCAGGATTTTCACGTCCTGCTGCACATTTTTGTATGCTTCGACCATCTCAGGCCCACGGCTTCCGGGAATGGCGAGATCCAGGATCAGCAGATCTACCGGCTGTTTAGCCAGCGCCTCGAGTCCCTCTTTATACGTTTGTGCAAAGGTGAATGCGGAGTTATCGACGATACTTTTTGTGATGGCTTGTATTCCTATGGCCACCATAGGATGATCGTCGACGATGAGTATTTGGTGCATGATCTTAGTTTAAGGCCACCAAAGTAAAAGGCCGCGTTCGAATTTCCTAATTGAATAATTCGCAGTGATTTGTAGTAATGTTTCGATTTGTGTCATTAGAATAGTCGCATAGGTTTGTAGTGACCATCAGTCTGTGGCATCGCGTTCGAAAATCATTCATACTCTGTACAACTTGAAAAACTATGAGAACAAATCGTCTACTATCCAGGGCATTCTACACGGCTGCATTTGGAACGGCCATGCTGCTTGCATCGACGGCCGGTTTTGCGCAGGTAAAGATCGGATCCAATCCGACGACGATCGACCCTAACAACAACCTGGAAGTGGAGAGCACTGATCCGACCAAAAAAATCAGTATCCACAAAACCACCGGCAAGCTGACCATTGCTGACGGTTCACAAGGCGACAAAAAGGTGTTAACGTCAGATGCCAACGGCGTGGCCACCTGGCAGAGCCAGTCAGAGCTTTCCGTTCCGGTTACTGCCTTCAGCGGCGCGATTGTCGGACAAGCAATCGTCCCTACCTTCACTACTCACGATGAAATCAACCAACGCTTGCCATTGGTACCAACCCTGGGAGCGGCAGGCTGGAACGCCACGGAAAAAAGGTATGTAGTGCCAGCTGACGGCACATATTCGGTTCAAGTAGGACTTTCCTGCGTAAGCACCACGGGTGCAGGGGTGACTTTGTGGACCAGGATCTGGGTAACTTCCGAGGATGGCGGACCACTATTCAAAGGCACCAGTCCACTGGGCGCAGGGGCCGGTGATTGGCAATCTGTTGTCTACACAGGCAAACTTACCGCAGGCGCCGGAATTTCATTAGAAGGATACACCATGCAAACGGACGGAAACCCGCCTATCAACCCGATCTGGACCGGTACCTGCGGACGCGCTTACATGACGGTTACAAAAATTGACTAGCGGACGGAAACGACTTCCCGATGTGAGAGCCCTGCTCACATTTGCACGCACTTGTACTCATTGATTGCCAACATAAACATTAAATTTTTATGGAAACAAAAAAACTACTATCCGTTATCGCTTTTGTGGCGGCGACTACAATGTCGGCTGCCTCTTTTGCGCAGGTAAAAATCGGCTCGAACCCGACCACGATAACTCCCGGTGCCAACCTGGATGTGGAGGCTAGTAATAACACACACACTGTGGTGATGCAAAGCGGTGCGGTTGGCATTAACACCGTGGCGCCTCAAGCTTGGTTGGATGCACGTGGAACTACCAAAATCCTCGCAGGTCCAGGTACGCAAACCGGCACCATTTGGACCGGAACATCCAATATAGACGGCATGGAAGTAACCGCTGCGGGTACGGATTTGTGGGTCGGCATCCAGCGCAGAGGAGGTGCTCCGCTCCATCTTGCGAAGCCGTCGGGGGTTATTGAGGAGTCATTCATCATTTTCGGGGTGGACGGTTTGAGCGCCGTTGGCTCGATCAAGTTCGACGGCGTAGCAGGGGTGATTTACAACACTACCTCGGACAAACGCCTGAAAGAGAACATCCACGCCACCAAATTTGGCCTGGAAGCGCTGAAAGCGGTTAAAGTGTATGATTATAATTTCAAGGCAGATTCCAAAAAAATGCTTTCTACTGGTGTACTAGCGCAGGAATTACATGAAGTTTATCCACAAGCAGTTACCGTGGGCGGCGCCGATGCCAAGGATAATCCCTGGCAGGTTGATTACAGTAAGCTAGTTCCAATGCTGGTCAAATCCGTGCAGGAGCTGAATGATAAAGTCGAATCACTCGCAGGCGAGAAAGCACAGCTAAGCGCAGAACTGAAACAGAAAGACGCTGCCTATACGGAATTGAATGACCGTATAACCAGGATGGAACGGTTGCTTAGCAGCGGAGAGAATACAAAATCTGTGAGTAGATAACCATTCCGCATGATCTGTAAATTTTACGTAACGCTATACAAACTAAGATGAAAACACAAATTCTATTATCTAAGAACGCTTGGAAAAAGGTAAGCCTCAGTCTTTTTGCAGCTGTCCTGCTTTCCGGCGCGTCAGCTTTTGCACAGGTTAAGATCGGGACAAATCCGACCACCATCGAGCCCAATTCTAATCTGGAAGTGGAGGCATCCACCCCTGGGCGCAAGACGAAAATCGACAAAACAACGGGCCAGGTAACCATTACCGATGGTACTGAGGGCGCTGGAAAAGTATTGACTTCGGATGCAGCCGGAGGGACGAGTTGGCAATTCCCTTTGTCTGGTGCGATGGTCAACGGTACTACCGGCGGTAATGTTCACATTGAAAATGGAGCTGCCGCACAATACTATTCAGGCGGAAGCATCACTTTTCCCAAAGCAGGTACTTATATGGTAACTGCCAGGTGGATGATGCCCAATGCTGCCACAACCTATCCGCCGGGGTATATGGCTTTTGTTAACACTGCTTTATCATCAAGTCCGTCAACATACATTGAAAGAGGTATTGCTACGGAGTGGGTAC
Source organism: Dyadobacter sp. MSC1_007 (assembly GCF_023667495.1). Classification (GTDB taxonomy): domain Bacteria; phylum Bacteroidota; class Bacteroidia; order Cytophagales; family Spirosomataceae; genus Dyadobacter. The sequence continues at coordinate 119,278 of NZ_JAMOZL010000004.1, read as the reverse complement.
TTATAGCCCCTAGCGCTCACCATACAACGCCGTCGTTTAGAGTTACCGTCGCGGGGCCTGAGACACTCTATTTTTGGTTTTATACCGGCTTTTTTCTTGGCGACCTTCAATTTCTTGAAACCTATGCCATTGGGCCGTTCTAGCTGTTTTTCAGTTAGTTAACCAGAGATAAAAGCAAGCGCTTTTGAATGCAAAAAATGATCTCAAAGCACTAAACAGACTTTACAATGAAACAAAATTATACCAGTTCATCCCGAAAAGGATGGCTCAGCATGGCTGCCTCAATGGCCTTGCTTTTAGTTGGACCGCTCGCCCAGGCGCAAGAGGGCAGTCAGGGCAACACGACCATCTTTGGCGGTGCCCAGATGACGTTTTTTAGTAACCACAACTTCGTTACCGGCGGTGGTGGCGCCCAGCCGGGTGTAATCCTGACGGAGCGCGCGGCAGGTAACTTCGGTGTGCTGAACTTTGCAGGCGACAACCTTACTTCCATAGGCGCTTCCGATGCAGGCTATGTAGATGGCTATGTACGTAAATACGGAACAGGTGAATTCGTATTTCCTGTGGGCGATAATGGCTTTGTAGGCCAGTTTGCAGCTTCGGCGGATGGCACTATGGGTGCCTATTTTCACTCTGATCCTAACACAGCCGTTACCAGCAATCTTTTCACAGGCTCGGACTATGCTGCACTTCCCAATGGCGGACCATTCCCTACCAGCAGCATGGGTGCAAATGTCCAGGTGGTCAGTACGGTCGAATACTGGGATATCGACGGGACCAATGCCACACCTTTGACGCTGACCTGGGATGCCGGAAGCGCAATCGCTTCGTTGACCACCAGCGACCTGAGTAAACTCACGATCACAGGCTGGAATGGAACACAATGGGTAGCGATCCCTTCCAAATTTGATACTACTTCCATTTTGGGCGGCACAAGTGACCTGTCGGTCGGCTCCATTACAACGCTGACCCCGCTGGCACCCGATACCTACACCGCATACACATTTGCTTCGCTTGTAGTGCCCCTTCCTGTGACTTTGACCAGGTTTACAGCCGTTGCTGAAAACAGGACCGTGTTGCTGAGCTGGTCGACGACCGAGGAAACTAACAGCGACCGTTTTGAAATAGAGCGGAGCAACAATGGCAAAAAGTGGAGCCGGATTGGGACAGTCGCGTCGAGTGGTGAAAGCAAGATATTGGTTGATTATTCTTACGTGGACAGTGCTCCGCTTTCAGGGACCAATCTCTACCGGCTGAAAATGGTGGACAAGGATAATACTTTTGCGTATAGCGCCATCCGTGATGCGAAATTCGCCGACGTCACGGGTGTCACCACTTATCCTAACCCTGTTTCGGATAAACTGCTGATTGGCAGCTACGACAAAGTCAAAGAGGTCGCGGTCAGGAATACAGCAGGCATTGATGTCTTACAGCAACAAAAGGTTTCGGAAGAAGGTATCGATGTCAGCAAGCTGGCGCCCGGTATTTACATCGTGACGCTTGCCCTGTTCGACGGCACTATCACCACACACAAAGTAGCCGTTACAAGGTAGCGCAAAACAGGCCTGGGTTATAGCTTGTAATCCAGGCCTGTTCATACATTTCTATCAAACTACTTCCATTGAAAAAAATCTATCATGAAAACAGCTATATTTTCAGCATTTGTACTTACTCTGGGGCTTGCTATATCATCGGTTTCTCACGCACAGGTTAAAATCGGAAGCAATCCCACGACAATCGATCCGAACAATAACCTGGAAGTGGAAGCTTCCACTCCCGGAAGAAAAACTGCCATCAATAAAACAACCGGGCAAGTAACCATCACGGATGGCACTCAGGGCGCAGGGAAAGTATTTACCTCCGATGCCAATGGCGGTGGAAGCTGGCAAACGAGCGGGGCAGGCTGTGCCAGCTTTGATGCGAAGGGCGACAACACAACCACGCCTGTAGTTGATACCGGCGTGTTTGCGCCTGTTAAACTGATTGCCAATAATATTGTTTACTCGCCGTCTGGTGCTTACAATAACACAACTGGGGTGTACACAATTCCTGAGAATGGATTCTATCTCTTTCACGGGTCTGTGGGAACGTACGATGTTCCCACCGGGCATACTGGCGCTAGAAATACTACTATACAATTGGTTTCAACCTCGAAGGGTCTTTTAAGTTATACTGTTACGGCCGAATTGGACTATGGGGTGGGAGCTTGGCAGGAAGTAACATCTGCCAATTATTTTACGGCAGGCGATCAGGTTTCCTTTCAAATAAATTCTGATCATGTCAGTGGGGTCAAGCCTGATTCGGTAACTACCGCCTCAATTTTTTTCTCGGGCACCCGCGTCGACTGTAATAAAAACTAGAATTGATTCAATGGAGATGGTTGCCGTTTCTATAGCAACGCTTTCACACACGGGTAATTAGTATCTCCTGATATCATTAGTTAAATAGAAATTACAATGAAACAAAACTATACCAGTTTACCTGGAAAAGGATGGATTAGCATAGCGGTCTCAACGACCCTGCTTTTGCTAGGAAATCTGGCTCAGGCCCAGGAAGGCAGTCAAGGCAACACCACCATTTTTGGTGGCGCCCAGATGACCTTTTTCAGTAGCCACAACTTCCTAACCGGAGGTGGAGGCGCCCAGCCGGGTGTGATCCTGACGGAGCGCGCGGCAGGTAACTTCGGTGTGTTGAACTTTGCAGGCGACAACCTTACTTCCACAGGCGCTTCTGATGCAGGCTATGTAGATGGCTATGTACGTAAATACGGAACAGGTGAATTCGTATTCCCTGTGGGAGACAATGGATTTGTAGGACAGTTTGCAGCTTCGGCCGACGGTACTATGGGCGCCTATTTTCATTCGGATCCCACTGCGGCGGTAACCAGCAACCTTTTCACCGGAACAAATTACCCCGCGCTTCCAATGGGCGGACCGTTCCCGTCGGCAACGTTTGAGCAGGCGCTGGAGGCTGTCAGCGTGCTGGAATATTGGGATATCGATGGCGCCAATGCAACTCCAATTACCCTTACCTGGGATGCAGGCAGCAATATCGCCGGACTGACCAACTCGCGCCTTGAAAAACTGACCATCGCCGGTTGGGACGGGACACAATGGGTGGCGATTCCCTCTGTTGTCCAGGTTACCTCCATTCTGGGAGGAACGAGCGATCTCACTGCTGGCTCGATCGTCACTACTGCCGCCATTGTCCCTAACACCTATACTGCCTATACGTTTGCTTCCCGCGACACGCCACTCCCTGTCAAACTTGCCAGTTTTGACGTTCGCAAGGAAGGTGCAACCGCATTACTGACCTGGTCGACGACAGAAGAAACTAACAGCGATCACTTCGAGGTTCAGCGCAGCGCTAATGGTAACAGCTGGGACAAGGTTGGTATTGTCAAGTCGGGCGGAGAGAGCAAAACGACGCTCGACTACAATTTCACGGACCTTAACCCACTTACAGGTGGTCTTTCCGGCGGTAAAAATCTTTACCGTTTACGGATGGTCGATCGCGACGGCACATTTGCTTATAGCCGTATTCGTACGGTTCAATTCGAAAACGCCGGATACGCAGTCGCTTATCCAAATCCAACGAGCGACATTTTATTCATACAGGATTTTCCGAAAGTCTCGAACGTGCGCATCGTCGATCTGAACGGCAGGACGGTTCATCAATCGAACACAACCAAAAATGGCGAGATCAATGTAAGCAGACTTGTCGCAGGGATTCACATTGTAGAAATCGGCTGGTTGGACGGCAGCAAAACAAGCCAAAAACTCCTGATCCGAAGATAAAAACGATAGAACTAATAATGCGAAACATCTTTCCGCTTGATCGGGAAGATGTTTTTTCGTTTTGTAACTGATAGTATTCGTAAAATTAATTGTGATATTTATAGCGTTATACACCTCATTTATCAGTTACAATTCTCTTTCATGAAGAAAGTATTACTGCTTTTTTTGCTGCTGCACCCCATTGCCAGCACTTTTTCTCAATCCAAAATCCGCCCCACCTTTAACGACCTGGAAATTGGCACCGATTTCAGGACCAATACACCTCTGAGAGGTCGGGAGATGGGCTTCGGAATGCCCGTCTACCGCATTCATCCGTTGCCTGACCAGTCGTCTTTCGCGGTGATGCTTCGCCAGAAAAACCCGAACAGGGAAATGTGGACGATGAAAGGCGAGGTGATGGTTTTTGATCCCGCCAGCGGCCAGGCCAAATGGCAAAGGAAATTCAAATATGCGCAAAGCCAGTGGCTGCTGGAAGGTAATGTAATACTCCAACAACGGGGTAACAAGCTCGACAGACTTAATCCTGAGAATGGTTTGCCGCTTTGGAAGTCGAAAGGCATTGCATTCAAAATTTTCCCCGAATTCGGCCGTGCATTGTGCTACAATTTGCAGGATGGAGGTTTTAATTTGATGCAAGGCGTTGATCTTGAAACGGGTAAGTCGGTTTGGAATAGGCAGATACCGGGCCTTTACGGCTGGGAAAACCTGGAAATGCTGGATGATGAAACGGCGCTGATCAAATCGTCGGGCCTGCATACGGTAAAGATTGCGGATGGTTTTGGATGGGACGTGCATCGCGTTTCGCACGCCGAAAAGGTGGATATGGGGCGGGTCGGTCTCGCTGTTTTAACAGGCGTCGCATTGGGTGCTGCCAGCGGTGCATTGAGCGGCGGCGCTTACTACGCCGTGCCTTATGGCGGCGGCTATACCAACATTTTCCTCGAAATTTCCTCTAATCTGGTGCACGACAACGGCGCGGTTTTTTTCGCTTCCAAGAACAAGATCAGCTGCCATTCGCTTGATGGACAAACCGTCTGGTCGGCTGACCTAAACGAGAAGCAAACCAGCAAATCTCATTTGTTTAAGGAAGGCAATGTACTTTATATGATCAACACCGGTTATGCGATGAAATATGGCAGTCCGGCGCGTTTTGGGACACCATTTATTGCTGCATTTGACGCCGCAACCGGTAAGCAGCTGTTCATGAAGGTGTGGGGAGAACGGAAAAATTACTTTACAGATTATATGGTACAGGGTCGCGATCTGTATTTGTTATATCGTGACAAACTCGAAATCCATGAATTTTCGCCAGAGGGCCTGACTCAGAAAAACGCCATGAGCATGCACAACGAAACAGAAATGCGTTCATTTGTTTCGGATGAATTGTTTGCCAAAAAGGATTCGGTATGCTCGCAATTGAGCCTCGACCGTGACAATTATTATATACTTTCAGAAGCCGGCGATATCCTGCAATTCAACAATGATTTTGTGCTTGTCGGGAAGGTGGACAAGAATATTCTTTACAAAAATTACTTTGAAAGTGCTCAATTTCGTTTTCTGGGCAATAGGAAAGAGACATTTATCGTCAGTAAAGCTGATAATATGCCAGTAGCTCATTGTGAAATGCCCGCTACGGTGTCGCGTTTTGGTACGAAGTTTTATTATCACAAGACGAACCTGAATGTGGTGGAAGTTGATATGAGTCAGTTCCTAGCGGCAATGGCGACTCCATAAGTCGTGAATTTGCTCATATTGGACTCCAACCTTTTATTTGTCAGTCGAGTCACTTTTAAAAGCAACAAACAACCCTGAATCTGCGAACATTTTACAGAATCAGCTAAAAAATAAACTCAATGGTTACCGCAAATCTCCCGTGGATAGAATCACCGTTTTTTGAAGAAATTCTTAAGACAAAAAAATTAACAGAGCAGCAGCTGGGCTATGTGCTTGATTATCAGAAAAATGGTTTTGTAGTCATTCCAGGCCTATTGCCCTTATCCCTGGTAGATCAAACGCGGGAGGATGCCGAGCAAAAGGCTTTTAATCCCGAATTCCCTATCAAAACACAGCGGGACGACCGGCGTATACAGGATTTCTGGATGGTGTCCGAAGCGTCCAGGCAACTCGCATGTTATCCTGCATTACTTGAAATTCTTGAAATTTTTTATGGACGCGAAGCGATCCCGTTTCAAACTTTGAATTTCAGATACGGGTCGCAGCAAAGAGCGCATTCCGACACGATACATTTCAGCTCTTTGCCTGCAAAGTTCATGTGCGGGGTTTGGGTTGCCCTGGAAGATATTACCGAAGAAAACGGGCCTGTATTTTATTATCCGGGTTCACAAAAATTACCGGAGTACGACTTTTCCCACATCCGGCCCGATTCGGTGACACCATCTTATAATGACTATGTGCATTACGAGGATTTCATCGAGAAAATAGTGGAGGCGCAGCAGTTTGAAAAGAAAAAATTCCTGGCGAAAAAAGGTGACTTGCTGATCTGGTCATCCAATATCATTCACGGAGGATCACCGGTAACCAGGGAAGGCGCAACGCGGTGGTCGCAGGTGACCCATTACTTTTTCAAGGATTGCTACTATTACACGCCGATGCTTTCCAATATGGTTACCAAACAGCTGTATTTACGCGATGAGCTCGTCAATATGGTAACCGGCGAAAAGGTGGACCAGACCTACAACGGCGACCGCATTAACGCCCTGAAGACCGACAAGAACATTTACACCTTGCTAACCAAAAAAATAAAGCTTAGCTCGCTGGCAATGCGTGTTTTGAAAGGAAAAGCTTATTTAGGGGACAAGGGGTGATTTTGTAGTTTGGCGCATGGAACAGCGGCTGCTAGGAATGGATGTTCTTTTCAATGAGCGTCCGCAAACGCTGGTCATGTTCATCCCCCCATTGACCAATTGCGCCGATAACTGGTATCAATGATTTTCCGAAATCGGTCAGGTAATACTCAACTTTGGGTGGGACGACGGGGTATATTATTTTTCCAACGAGCTCGTGGTTTTCGAGTTCCTTCAACTGCACATTGAGCACCCGGCGGGACGCTCCCGGAATTTTCCGTTGCAACTCGCTGGGACGTTGGAAGCCTTCGTTGATAAACCACAAAAGCCGCATTTTCCATTTACCGTAAAGCACTTCGCCGATCAGGTCGAGCCCGCAGTTGAGGTCCGGCATTGTCTTTCTTTCGTACATACTGCAAATATAAACATATGCTTTTGGCGGTTCAATACGGATAATTTTATCCCTATCTGAATCGTAAGTCCGTACTTGTCAGCGGGAAGCATAGTGCTGAAATTTGTCCTAAACAAATCAGCAAAATCATGGACTTTAATTTTGAAAACGAACTAAAAAATAAAATTGCGCTGGTAACCGGCGGAACTAAGGGAGCTGGCAAGGCCATTGCAGATCGCCTTCTAAAAGCGGGTGCAACCGTGATTATCACGGCGAGAAATAAGCCGGAAGACGACAGCAATGGCGCTCATTTTATAGCGGCCGATCTAAGCAAGCCGGAAGGCACACAAAAAGTGGTCGACGAAATACTGGATCAGTTCGGCCATTTGGACATTCTGGTCAACAATATGGGTGGCTCAGAAACGCCCGGCGGCGGTTTTGCAGTGCTTTCCGACCATGACTGGGAGCTGTCCATGCAAACCAATTTGCTGGCGCCGGTGCGGCTGGACCGCGGCTTTTTGCCGGGTATGATCAAGCGCCGCGAGGGTGTTATCATTCACATTGCGTCGATCCAGGCGAAGTTGCCATTGTACGATTCTACCCTTCCCTATGCGGCTGCGAAAGCGGCTTTGGTGAATTACAGCAAAAGCCTTTCGAATGAAGTGGCTCCGAAAGGTGTGCGTGTGCTTACCGTATCACCGGGCTGGATTATGACCACAGCGTCGGCCAGAATGATGGAGCGTATCGCTGAGAGCGCAGGTGGGACAGTGGAACAGGCTACCAATAGTGTAATGGACGCTCTGGGTGGAATCCCATTTGGCAGAGCGGCGTGGCCACAGGAAGTTGCGGAACTGGTTGGCTTCCTGGTTTCACCCAGGGCGGCTTATCTCACCGGCACCGAATATGTGATCGACGGTGGCACCATACCGACCATTTAGGCAGCGATTGGATCAACTTTCGACTTTCTACAAGCCATAATTTCACCTGTCGGGAAAAATGTACAAGGCGCATGGCCTTTTATCCATTCTTCTGAGCGATATAACCTGCCAACTTTGCAATGTCAAAACACAACGACAATCAGCTAACGGTTAGCTGATTAACTCAAAGTAAAACTTACCACTCAGATGAAAACCATTGCATTGACGATCGCATTCCTATTCACTTTTATCCAAAGTCAATTTCTATTTGCACAAACACGCAAGCCGGCGTCCGCAGGAAGGGAGGAATACATTGAAGTAGAAAAAAACGTTAAACTCCATGTGATCGACCTTGGTGAGGGCCAGCCAGTGGTGCTGATCCATGGATGGCCGCTGAACAATGAGATGTACGAATATCAATACCAATATCTGGTTGAAAAAGGGTTCAGGGTTATCGGCATTTCCCTCCGCGGTTTTGGAAAATCAGACAGACCTTATGGGAAATACGACTTCGACACATTCTCCGACGACATTAAAGTAGTTTTGGAAAAACTAAAAATTGAGAATGCAACGCTGGGCGGATTTTCAATGGGAAGCGCTGTGACACTCCACTTTGTGACAAAATATAATGGCGCTCATATCAGCAAGCTGGCCTTGTTCGGAGCAACCGGCCCATCATGGAAACAACGAGAAGGCCATCCTTACGGCATCACCGACCAGGCCGCAGCTGATCTGATCAAGCAGACCAAAACCAACCGGGAGCAACTGGTGGCGGGCTTTGGAAAAGCCTTTGAGGGTCAGGAAGGCGGACTTTCGCCAGAATCAATCAAATGGCTGGAAAGCATCAACCTCAATGCATCACCTTTTGCTACCACACAAGCTATTACAGCACTGCTTGACCTGGATCTTCGTCCTGAGTTGTCAAAAATCAAAATGCCCGTCGCAATATTTCATGGTGTAAATGACAAATTGTGTGATTTTGCTCAGGCCGAACAGCTGAAAAAAGCCATCAAAGGTTCTTACATTGTGAGATTTGAAAAAAGCGGACACGGGTTGTTTTTGGAAGAAAAGGACAAATTCAACTCCGAGCTTGAAAAGTTTGCCAGAATGTAACTGCCATTCATACCTGTGAAGTAGCTTATCTCTTCACAGGTATTTTATTTATTTTGATGAAAAATTCCCGGTATCACAAGCGTATACATCCATGAGTTCAACTGTTTTCAACAATAATTTAAAGACGTTGGGATTGCTGCAAGTAAGTCAGGGGCAAACGGACTCGATCAATGGGCCTAACTATAAGGAATACATTAAAATATTATATCTGCCTGCCGGCTACAAGCTGAGGGTAGATTTTGCCTGTTATGATACGTTACTGCCGACGCTCTTTTTTATCAGCCCGAATCAATATCTTGAAATAGAAGCGGCTGGCGAGGAAAGCGGGTATTTTATTTTCTACAACCGGGATTTTTACTGCATTCAGATTCACGATCAGGAAGTTGCCTGCGATGGGCTGCTGTTCAACAACATTAAGAATATGCCCAAAGTGGAGCTTTCAGATGCTGAAAACGCTTTTCTCAGAGCTTTGTTTAAAGAGATGATCCAGGAGTTTAACCTCAATGACAGCTCGCTGGAAGAAATGGTCAGGACCTATCTCAAACAACTGCTTATCCGGGCGACGCGCTCATGGAAAAGGCAGCATTTGACCAACGAAGTCACCGATCAGCAAAGCGATCTCGAATTTTTCCGCAAGTTTACCCGGCTCGTCGATGAGCATTATAAGTCCAAACACACCGTCGCCGATTACGCCGATTTCCTATGCATGGCCCCGAAAACCATCACTCACAAGTTCAACCGCCTGCGGCTTCCACAACCCAACGAGGTGATCAAAAACCGGATCATATTGGAAGCAAAACGGCTTCTCGTGCATACTTCCCTTACCGCAAAGGAAATTGCCTACGATCTTGGTTACAATGACCCGGCTTATTTCAGCAGGCTATTTCAATCTAAAACGGGCGAATCACCGTCCAGTTTCAGGATAAATTTTTTGGGCTGAATAACCGTACTGATAGTGATCACATCTTAAACGGAAAGATATTAACGGGCAATTTTGAGGGTAAGCTGTTTGGTATAAAAAGGAATTCATATAGCTTTTGTGATATTAAATAAATCCAAATAGCATGAGCCCGGTACAATGCCGGGCCCCATAATACTAGCCGAAAACACCTGAGTAATCGGGTATCAGCTATTTGCTATAATTACAATGGATTATTGAAATCTGAACTTTCCTAAACTAGTTTTTTAGTACCTTAAAGCTTCTGCCGTCAACGACCAACACGTAAATGCCAGGCTTTTGATCGCGAAGGCTGATCTCCCGGAAATTAGAAGTCGCCGCTGATGCGTTGCCCGCAGGGACAGCTGTACCCATTACCTTCGAACCATCGACACCAAAGATTTCCACCGATTGTAACCCTGCACTAGATTCGATGCGCAGCACATCCGTTACGGGATTAGGGTATATATTAATTTTGATCTTGGCGTCATACAGGACGGAAATGGTCTTTGAAAAGGCATACGAGCCGTCCAAATCGATCTGTTTTAGCCGGTAATAATTTGTTCCTGGCAATGGCGTTTGGTCGGCAAACGTGTATTCCACGACAACCTTGCTTTCGCCTTTTGCATCAACTTCTGCGATGGGTTCGAAGTTTCTTGCGTCGCCACTTCTTTGTACCTCAAAATGCGACGCATTGATTTCCTCGGTCGTTATCCATTTCAGTGCAACGGTATTTTCGACAGCCTTCCCGGTGAAACTGACGAGTGTTACCGGTAGTTTATCAAAACCGCCAATAGCAAGTGCGGTGATCGAAACGCCCGCAGGAATTACTCCGCTGAGCGCACTATTCTCCGTCGCTGCGCTCGCCCCTTCGGCACTCAAGGCCACCCATTTAACCCCGTCCCAGCCGACGAGGCGCAGATTCTCCGGAAGGGCGAAACCCGATACGTCGGGAATGGACACAGTTACTGCAATATTGTCATTGCTTCCAGCCGGATTGATCCAGTCCCAGAAACCCGCCGTGCTTATCGATATAGCCGGATCGGCCACTGCTGTCACGCTATGTGTTACGCCGTCGGATGGGTCGGTTACGGTAGCAGGACTGCCTGCGAACCAGGCTGTGCTAATCGTCGCAGCTCCTGCCGGGGCGGAAATAGAAAGCGTGCGCAGGTCGGATCCGCTGCCTACCGGAAAGGTAAAGGCATCATTACCGGTTTTGCTTACGTAACCGTCCACGTGCTGTGCATCGGTGGTGCCACCGGTATACGTTGCGCCATCTGCAAAGTGCAAAGCACCTGCGTTGGAGTTATTACGAATGGTGGTCGTCAATCCATTGTTGAACTGTAGGTTACCGGCTATGTTGATCCCCTGGGCATTGGTGATGGCCATAGTATTACCAGCACCGATATTGAATTGGACATTGAAAAAAGAAGGCGCTGTACTACCACTGATAGTGTTACTGCTTCCGGCCAGGAACAGGTCCAGGCCACCGGTGGCGGTCCAGCTGCCATCGTTCTGCAACAGGTTGTTACCATGCTCATAAGTAGCGTTGGTTAGTGTTACAGATCCATTCGGCAGCACAATGGTGCCGTTTGGCGAGTAATCGCTGACATAGTCGGCATCCACATTAAAGCGGGCATTGTCACCGCCGTATGTGGTATTTTGAGCTTGTACCACGTCGGCTACAAAAGCCAGCGCTATTGCTATTAATAGGTTTTTTTTCATGATAAGATTTTTAAGAACCTGGATGTACACCTTAATTTATGGGGATAGCATAAATCTGATTTTCAGCCCATTGAGTGGCGCCAAATCCGTACAGTGTGGGCGTAAAGCCATTGGTTACGACTTGACCTACGATGTAGTAATAGGTCTTGGGTGCATTGGTTGGGTTGGTAAGGGTTACTGCGCCATGCAACATGTTAAAGACCATCCCGGCGCTGATGGTACCGCTCATAAGGTCATTATTTCCTGCCAGATCAGCACTTGGTCCTCCACCAGGGGAGTCCGCGAAGCTCGACCTAACCCAAAGGCTCTCGCCTGCAGGCACGCTGGAACCACTCGGTTGGCCGATAGGAACAGTGGAAAGAATCATATCGGCAGTGACAATGTAGGTGCCGTTGGCTGGTATGGTGATTGTGGCACCGGTGCTGACCCAACCGGTTGTACTGCTTGTTACATTGGCTCCATTGGGAACGAGCGTACCCTTCAAAAGCTGTACGGTAGGGGTTGGAACGGAAAGTGTACCGGCACTAAGGTTAATCCCCGAACCAATCGTGATATTACCAACGTTGCCGGCGGCATCGCGACCGGTAATACTGGTGATCGTATTGCTTGGTACACTGCCGCTAATACGTGCTGTACCATTGACGTCAAGTTTTGCCGCTGGTGTAGATGTTCCCACACCCACATTGCCATTACCCTTGATACGCATCAATTCCAGGGAAGTGCTATCAGTGGTACCAGAAAAAAACACGTGATCATCACCTGTGTTATTCACCTGATAGCGCATCATCAGGTTTTCCACACCAAATCCGAAGAAGCGGTTAGCGTTGCCCGACTGGCCATTCCAAAGTACCAGTTTACGGGGCTGCAAAATATTAGGCAACTGCAATTGCGCAGTAGGTGCAGCCACGCCGATCCCTACATTACCATTAGCTGCGATACGCAGCTTTTCGGTGTTATTGGTACGTATCAGAAATGGTTGGGCATCGGTAGTGCCAATGAAGTTCGTAGCTGGGTCTGTGCCTGCATTACCGGTAAGGGTCCAACCTGATGTAGCAGAACCTGTTGATTTCACCCATTGCGTGCCATCCCAATAATACGTTCCGACACCGCTGCCTCCTGTAACAGTCGCATTGGTGTTATATATAAACATACCAGCCACGGGCGTGCTTCCGCTTAGCCCCCAGCTCGTCACATTGGCCAGTGCGATGCGGGGTAGTAATATGCCTTTATTGTTGCCCGAACCGGCGGTCACTTCCAGCATGGCGCTGCCATCTGGCGCTCCTGTGCCTCCTATTTTCATTTGGGCCTGCGTTTGAACAGTTGCTGCGAGAATGGCGCCTGCAAGCAATAGATAGTGCTTTTTCATAGAAATAATTGTTTGATTCAGCGAATATTTACAGCACAAAAATACCGTTTGGTCTTAGCGTGATAAGTAGAGAAACTGTATCATTTGTTTATGATATTTGTGAGATTTTGACTGGAATTATCATACACAATATTGTAGCACTTATGCGCATTGTCGTGTAGTAAAAAATTCACTTAAATTGTAGTAGCGCATCCCTGTTGCTTACCAAACCGTAACCCAAAATGCAAAAGGTCATAGCGACCCTGTTAATTTCGCTGACGAGTGTTTTTTGTCTTCATGCCCAGAGACCACCGGCATTCAGTATTACGCACTATACCAACGAGAATGGCTTGCCGCAAAACAGCATTAAAGATGCTGAACTCGACAAAAACGGCTTTCTTTGGCTTGCTACAGAAGGGGGACTGGCCCGTTTCGACGGCCAAAAATTCAAGCTCTATGACCGTGAACATTATCCGGTATTGGTCTCCAATCGTATTATTGAAATAAGGTTGTCACAAGACGGTGGGATATGTTTTATTGATGAGCATGGTAACGGCTATTATTTCGACCAACATTACCAACCGGTCCGGATATCGGCACAGCGTTTAAAAGTATTGACCAGTCCTCCGGAACAGATCTTTCTAACGGTAAGTAAGCAAGAAGTTTCACTGGTACGCGCTGAAGATGGGCATGTATTCTGGACTAAGAAAATTCCTGACATGGATTTAGAGTCAGAATACGTCGATGCCTTCTTTCAGGGGAAGTTGTATTATTGGAGTACGCTGGGAGGCATTAATGCTGTGGATCAGCGGGGAAACGTCCACAAACTCAAATTGAAAGGGGCTATAAACGAGATTGCACTTAGGACGAAAGGCATACCTGAGCGCAAATTGATCACGCATAACGGCAAGTTGTATATTGTGAGTGATACCGAAATATACCAGGCAAAGCTATCTGAACAAGATGAACTTATTACCACGCTGGCATTAACAACAGACAAAATTCGTAGAGTACAAGTTTACCAGGAATACCCGGAACTGAACCTTAAAGTAGTGGGCTCATTAACAGAGGGCCTTTACTTGTTTAAAAAGAAAGATTTCAAGGTGGCAACCAATAATACCGGGTATCAGAATTTCTATGCGCAAGCTATTTTCCAGGATTCAGGAGTGGTTACCCATAATGGAATTATTTTTCCTTCTTCCTCTCGTTTCCATCCCAATATCGCGATTGGAGATGGCTATAGAAGCATCCCTGTAGATAGCCGTAAGCATTATTGGGCCAATGCTACTTATGGAATTGATCGTTATATACTGGAATTGGATTCTGCACTTCAGCTGATTCGAAAAATACCTGCAGATGAAGCTTTCAATGATTTCGTAGAAACACCAAACGGGCAGTTCTGGTTTGCTGCCTTCTCTGGCGAACGGATTGGTAGACTTACCGGCGATTCCATCAATTGGCTGAACATACCATTTCCCAAAAACTCGGTACGTACCTTTCTCGCTGAAAGCAATGATGTATTCTGGCTTGGTGGATATCAGACCCTGGCAAGACTTAATGTGAGGACAGGCAAACAACATCATTTCAAGACCTTGGAGTCGTTTACTATCGAAAGGCTTTATCTCGATCAACAGAGAGTGTTGTGGATCGGGACTTCTGGCAACGGTTTTTTTGCGATAAAAAATGATAAGATCTATCCGCTTCCCTTGGATAAGAACGGCTACTTGAAAAACACACACAGCTTTTTGGAAGATAAAAGTGGCTTTATGTGGATGAGTACGAACAATGGCTTGTTCCGGTGTAAAAAAGCGGACTTGCTCAGCTACATGGATAAAAAAGCCAGCAGGGTCTATTACCAGTATTTTAACAAAGAATCCGGGTTTAATACGAATGAATTTAATGGTAACTGTAATCCTTCTGCCGTTATTTTTAAAGATGGAAAGTTTTCCTTGCCTTCTTTGAACGGCCTTGTACAGTTTTATCCCGACAGTATTGCCAAGGAATTTCCGGCATATAGTGTTTTCATAGACAATTTGTCGGTTGATGGAAAGGAAAAACCGTTAGGGCAACCGCTGGTTTTAAATCCTTCTTTTAAATATTTAGAAATAGGATTAAGTGCTCCATTTTACGGGCATCCTGATAACCAGGTGCTTGAATATAATTTATCAGGCTTTGATAATAGCTGGTATCCTGTTAGGAAAGATAACATCATTGCACTCAATACACTCACCTACGGTGAATATACACTTAGGTTTAGGAAGAAGAGTGATTTTACCGGAGACGGCGACCAAGTCGTTGCCACGTCTTTATCTTTCACGGTAAAGCCATTTTTTTATCAGACATGGTTCTTTAAACTGGGGCTTCTTGCTGTTACCTTAGGGGGGATCTGGCTTTTAATAAAAGTACGGTATGCTTATCTGATGAATAAAAATAGGCAGCTGGAAGAAGAAGTAAATGCGAGGACGATCAATCTTCGCAATGCTAACCGGTTGA
This sequence comes from Dyadobacter sp. MSC1_007, assembly GCF_023667495.1. GTDB lineage: Bacteria > Bacteroidota > Bacteroidia > Cytophagales > Spirosomataceae > Dyadobacter. The sequence continues at coordinate 103,756 of NZ_JAMOZL010000004.1, read as the reverse complement.
AAGAAAAAATGTTGCTGATGGTAAGCCATGACTTACAGTCACCCTTGCATTTTCTCGGGTATCTATCGCAACTTAACTACGATGCTTTAAATATTAAACAGAATGACAAGGCGTCTGAAATAAGTCTTGAAATAAAAAATACTGCTCTTAAAATATTTTCCTTTGTACAAGAATTCAAGCTCTGGGCAAGAGTACAAGACGAAACATACAACCTAAGATTAGAACAAATACCCCTTCGTCCGTTATTAGAAGAGCTGCTGGCTTTTTTCGAAGAATTGCTTGACGTTAATGACAATAAGCTGCTGCTTGATGTAGCGGATGGAATATCGGTGCAAGCTAACCGGTCTTTATTAAAAGCTACCTTGCGTAACATTTTAGACAATGCCAATAAAAACACACGCAACGGTACGATCACTGTCTCCTGTTCCATTGAGCGCGAGAACGAAGGAAGCATTATAGTCACAGATACCGGTGATGGAATTTCTTCAGATAAGTTGCAAAAGATTAAAGATCTTATGGTGGCTGGATTGGAGGGTGTTTCCATAGAACCGGACGGCAGCCTGGGGTTCCAGTTTATAATAGATTTCTCCTCACGAATAAATGCTGTATTGGAAATACACAGTAGCAAAGAAAAAGGTACGGCCATACACTTAAAGAACCTAAAGATGACTGAAACAACGACGTCGGGTCCGCTTACTCCCCAGGAATTGCATAGGCGGAAGCAAGTGTGACCAACTCTTTCCGGCTGGAGACATTCAGCTTATTAAAAATACGGTGCTTCAACGTATTAACTGTACCATATTGCACCTGTAATGTTTCGCTAATCTTTGCAGGTGAGATATCTTGCAGCATAAGCATCGCAACCTGGAATTCTCTTGAGGTAAGCAGATCAAACGGATTAATGGATTTCCCTTCAAGCGAGGATTCGATCACAATGTTGGTAAGCTTATTGCTTATATATTTTTTCCCGGCCATGACTGTTTTCACTGCCACTTCGAGTTCTTCATTCGGCGCATTTTTCTGCAGATAGCCTTGTGCACCAAGTTGAATTGATCGCATACCCCACAACTCCTCTTCATTCATTGAGATCACAAGTACTTTGGTCTGTCCATTAGAATTTTTAATAAAATGCAACAGGTTACCAGGATCGGTATTCGGCATAACAAGATCGAGGAGAATGAGCTGATAGTCATTTTTTCGTACCCGTTCCATAACTTCCTCACCATTGCGGGCCTCATCCACTTTGCAATCCGGGAATGATGCCTCGAGCATATTTTTTAATCCAAAACGGACGATGGAATGATCATCTGCTACCAGGATTCTATTCATCTGAAGTCTTCTTGGTTGAGTTGCTGTTACCGGCAGAAAGTATAACTAAAACTAATGCAAGTATAAGAGTAACAGTCGTGATTTTCAATAAAAACATATTAGGCTTGCGACCCCTTGGCACCCCATGCTAGTGCGCATTAAACTGAAAAAGCCCGGTCTTTCGACCAGGCTTTTGTCGGGATGACAAGATTCGGACCGCGCCGCGTAGGCTTGCGACCCCTGGCACCCCATGCTAGTGCGCATTTAAACCGAAAAAGCCCGGTCTTTCGACCAGGCTTTTGTCGGGATGACAAGATTCGGACCGCGCCGCGTAGGCTTGCGACCCTTGGCACCCCATGCTAGTGCGCATTTAAACCGAAAAAGCCCGGTCTTTCGACCAGGCTTTTGTCGGGATGACAAGATTCGGACCGCGCCGCGTAGGCTTGCGACCCCTGGCACCCCATGGTAGTGCACATTTAAACCGAAAAAGCCCGGTCTTTCGACCAGGCTTTTGTCGGGATGACAAGATTCGAACTTGCGACCCCTAGCACCCCATGCTAGTGCGCTACCGGGCTGCGCTACATCCCGAACTGTTTGTAGATCGCTCTACGGTACTCTTTGGGGTTGCAAATCTATAAATGTTTTGGATTATTGTCTATTTCTGATTCAAAAAAATTGTGATCCCTGAAACAGACAATAATCCATAGTTTGCTTAAATGGTCTCGTTCTGCCAGTTAGGGTTTACCACTTCGGTTTTCCCCTTTCTGAACCATTTATCGCGGACCCGCTCGTTGACGTAATACATGCAGGGCACCATCACCAATGTAAGTATTGTGGAGAAGGTAAGACCGAAAATGATGGTCCATGCCAGGATGTTCCAGAATACAGAGCTAGGCCCTCCGATGATCAAATGCGGTTCCAGGTTACGGAACAGGCCGACGAAGTCGACGGTGATACCCAATGCAAGTGGCACGAGGCCGAGTACGGCAGCTGACGCGGTCAGAAGCACGGGTGTCAGACGAATGGCGCCACCTTCGATGATCGCCTCGCGCATAGGATACCCGCGCCCGCGGAGCTCTTCGATGAACTCAATGAGCAAAATTCCGTTCTTCACCACAATACCAGCCAGCGCAATAATACCCACACCAGACATGATGATCGAGAAATCTTTGTTGAAAATGATAAATCCGAGCAACACCCCGATCAGCGATAGAACGATCGTAAAGAAGATAATGAACGGTTTGATCACTGAGTTGAACTGCGTCGCCAGGATGAGGTAAATCAGCATAATCGCCGCGCCGAATGCGGTCCCAAGGAACGACATCGACTCGTTTTGCTCTTCCTGCTCGCCACCCATTTTGATGATATAGCCATTAGGCACTTCCATATCTTCGATCAGCGTCTGGATCTGGGCAACGATCTCATTGGCATTGTAGCCAGGCAAAACGTCCGACCCCAACGTTACAATACGGCGTTGGTCTTGCCGGTTGATCTGGCTGAATGTGGTCGAATAATGGATATTAGCCACAGAGGTGATCGGTACCTGGCGTAATGCGCCGCCCATATTCATATCGCGGTAAACAACGTTGAGGCTCAACAGCTTTTCGATCTGCTCACGGTCGTCTTTTTCAAGCCTTACCATGATCGGATACTCGTCCTTATCGTCGCGGAATTTGGAAACTTCAAGACCAAATAGTGCTGTACGGACTGCCAATGCGACCTGTTGCGAACTGATGCCTTCGCGCTGTGCTTTTTCGCGATCGATATCGATCACAATTTCAGGCTTGTTGGTAACAAGGTCCGAACGAAGCTGGTCGATCCCTTCGATACCCGAATCCTGAACACGTTGCAATACCGTTTTTTCAAGTTTTTGAAGCACTTCAAATTCATCACCCGAAATTTCGATCGAAATCGGTTTTCCGGTTGGCGGTCCTACTGCTTCGCGTTCAACGGATATTTCAGCTCCCGGGATTCCCGAAACAGCATCGCGGATCTTACGGAGGATCAGCTCGGACGACCGTCCGCCGCGTTCTGTACCGTATACAAATGCAACCGTAACTTTCGATTTATGCGGCGTAGCAGAGCGGTCAGGATTGTAAGGGTCACCCGCGTTCTTGCCTACGTTAGCAATCACGGAATTGACCATATCCATTGCTTTTTCTTTTTCCAGAACATCAAAAACACGCTTCTCAATAATCCTGGTAACAGAATCCGTCACACGGGCATCCGTTCCGATTGGCAGCTTGTTATACACATAAACGTAATCCGGGTCACCGCTTGGGAAGAACAGTACTTTCGGTTGTACGATGCCTGTGAGCACGAATGTGAAGATCAGTAAACCGAATACCAGCACAATGGCAACAACCGGTCTCCATCCGCGCAATAGCCAGTCGATCAGGTGGCGATACCCGTTTTTCAATGCGGGCAAAAGTCTGTCCTGGAACGGAACAAGTATTCTTGGCGTCAGAATATAATGGTTGAATACCCAGAGGATCAGGATAAATACGAAGAAGTTACCAACGCCGCGATCGATTAGATAACCGATCATCGCTGCCACTACCAAAATGATCAGTGGTCTGCGGATCGCTTTGAAACTGGTGTCGTGCGCTTCTTTTTCATCTTCATGACGGCCCATGAATGAAACCGCAAATACAGGGTTCATCACATAAGCCACAAAAAGCGAGGCGCCAAGCGTGATAATAAGCGTCAGCGGCATGAATTTCATGAATTCACCCACAATACCCGACCAGAACAGCAGCGGGAAGAATGGCGCAATGGTTGTTAGCGTTCCGGAAAGTACCGGAATAAATACCTCACCTGCTGCCGCTTTTACCGCCTGCTGGATAGTCCAGTCCTTATGCTGGTTGAAAAGCCTGTGCGTGTTTTCGATTACCACAATGGCATCATCCACCACGAGACCAATACCGAGGAGGAATGCGAACAATACGATGGTGTTCAGGGTAAATTCTGTTCCTACCATTGGCCCGATGATCGGCATCATTACGAAGGCTACCAATGCGGACAATGGCACGGAAAGTCCCACGAAGATCGCGTCGCGCACACCCATAAAGAACATCAATACCATTACTACGAATATAAAACCGAGTACAACGGTGTTGATGAGGTCATGCAGGTCGGCACGTGTTTGAATGGATTGGTCGGCTGTTATTTTGACGTCCAGTCCGGTTGGGAACCGGTTTTCCTTATAATCCGCGATGACGTTTTCAATTTTGTCCGCTGCGTCCACAAGGTTTTCGCCGGAACGTTTGATGACGTTCAGTGTGATAACGGATTTGTTGGCCAGACGCGCAAAATCCTGCTGCTCTTCAAAGCTGTCGGTTACCTCCGCAATGTCTCCCAGGCGCACAGTCGCCCCTGTCGACGTACGGATACGGATGTTAGCCATGTCGGCTACATTGGTATATTCCCCTTTTACGCGTAATGTGCGGCGTACACCTTCTACATTAAGCTCACCGCCGGAAACGTTAATGTTCTCCCCTTGAACAGCAGTTTGAATGTCGAAGAAAGTCAAGCCTGTCGACTTCATGCGGTCCAGGTTCACATTGATCTGGATTTCGCGGTTCAATGCCCCAAGGATGTCTACACGGGTAATTTCAGGCAATGCTTCGATCCCGTCCTGCAAGTCTTCCGCATATTCTTTCAATTGCTTCAAAGAATAATTACCCGCAATGTTGACGTTCATGATCGGAAATTCCGAGAAGTTGACGTCCTGGGCGGTAGGGCCGGAGTCGAGGTTCTGGGGCAGGTCGGTTTTGGCTTTGTCTACCGCGTCACGCACCCGCTGTAATGCAACTTCTACGGCTACGTCGGGGGTAAATTCAACCAGGATTACCGAAACGTCCTGCAATGCATTGGATTTAATCTTCTTCACCCCGCTCAGCGATTTGAGCTGCTTTTCAATCGGTTTGTTGATCGTATTCTCGATATCGGCTGGTGCCGTTCCGAAATAAACGGTATTAATATAGATCTGGGGTATTTTAATGTCCGGGAATTGCTCCTTGGGCAGGTTGTTGTAAACCATGAACCCGGCCAACGTAATGATGAACGTAAAGATGTAGACGGTCGTCCGGTTCTCTACGCACCAGTTGGTGAAGCCTAAGGTTTTATATTCGCTGAATTTCATAATGTTGAATGAGTGAATGAGTGAATGACTGAATGAGTGAATTGTGCGTTCTTGACAACTCCTGACTATAACTGACCTTGACGGTCATCACTCTTCGTATTAGTAACTAATCGGCTGGCCGTCGGAAACTTCCTGGTAACCCAGGGTAATCAGTTGGTCGCCGGCAGATAATCCCGACAGGATCTCGATTTTGCCATTGTAGCTCAAACCCGTCTTCACCTCACGCGCCTTGGCCACTTTCTTGTTCCCTTCTGTGGCAGCCACATACACTACATTCCCTTTTTCAGTGTTTTGAACGAAGTTCTGGTCGATCACCAGCGCATTTTTGCTCGTAGCGTCGTTGATCTGGACTTGTGCCATCATATTAGGTTTGATGTTGCGGTCCGAAGGTAGATTTGCCTCGATTGTGAATGTCCTTGAAAGCGGGTCCACGGCTGTGCTTACGAACGTAACGCGTGCTTTGTATTCCTTTTTCAAATCAGGAAACTTAACGATCACTTCGTCACCTTTTTTCACACTCGCAGCATAGGTATCGGATACTTTGGCGGAAACTTTGAGATTGCTCAGGTTCACGATCCGCACCACGCCAACGCCCGGAGATGCCATTTCACCCACTTTAATATTAACCATATCCACCACACCGGCCATCGGCGATACGATGTTGGTTTGAGAAAGCTGCGTGTTCAATGTGCTTAGCTTTCTTTCCAGCGATTCTTTATTGTTCTTCGCCTGCAGATACTGAAGTTCAGTCCCGATTTTCTGGTCCCAAAGGTTTTTCTGCTTTTCAAAAAGCGTATTTGCTAGACTGAGCGATGTTTTCAGCTCTTCGATAGACTCGGTAAGAATACTGTTGTCGATCTTGCCGATAACGGAACCTGCTCTCACTGCGTCACCTTCCTTCACATACATGGCGACAATCACGCCACTTGTTTTGGGAGTTACCATAACGTTGTTCTTAGCGTCCACGGTGCCCTGCAGTTCGACATAGTGCCTGAATGTTTCCGCATTCAATGTGTCGATGGCCACCGGTTTTACTTTCGCTTCACCCGCTTTTTTCGGATCGAGTTTTGCTATTTCAATTTCCAAAGCCTTGATCTTCTTTTCGTTCTCGGCCTGTGCGGTTTTCAGTTGCTGAAGTTCCTCTTTTTTGCCTTCCAAACCTTCTTTCTTGGCCGAGCAGGCGGCGAGCAGGGAGGCGACGGCGGTTATGATCAGAATATGTCTTTTCATGATATTTGGTAAGTAGCGGTTCAAATTTTGTTAAGTGTTAATGGTATTATTCGGAATAGAGCTCGCCTTTCGCCTTGCTGAGATCCACTTTCGCGATCATCAGGTCGTACAACGCGGTGAAGTAATTGGTCTGCGCTTCTTTCAATGATGATTCAGCATTAATTACCTCGATATTCGAGCCTACCCCTTCTTTATATTTGATTTTCGAAACCCTTACGATCTCTTCTGCAAGTGTCAGGTTCCGTTTTTGTGTTTCAAGCGTGGCGAATGCATTCTTGATATTGATACTCGCCTGGTTGTTTTCCAGGTCGATCGACTGTTTCAGCAATGTCTGGCTGTTCTTAACCTTGTCGATGGCGATCTTTTTCTGGTTGATCTGGTATTTTTTAGTAAAACCATCAAAAATCGGAATGTTGAGATTAACTGCGAGGACCATGTTATTGAACCATTTATTGGTAAATAGCTGGGAAAACTTGTCCATACCTGCATTGTATCCATATCCAAGCGAGGCCGACAGGTTTGGGAGATAGCCGCTCCGCACGTTACGCAGATCCAGTTGGGCCAGCTTTTCCTGTGTATTCAGCAAAGAATACTCGATCCTTTGCTCATAGCTCGCATCCGTATTGGCCGATTGTGCCCTGAGTTCATCCACATTTACTGCATTAATATCATCTGTCAGCTTAATGGACTCGTTCGCAGCCATGCCCATCTGGTATTTCAGTAATGCATAACTCAACTCGATCAGGTTCTGTACTTTCTGGCGTTCCGTTTGCAGGTTGTTGATCTGCACTTCGAGGCGGTTTACATCGAGTAACTCCACAAATCCGCTCGCATGCATAGCCTTTGTTTCGCGCATGGATGAGTCTACACGGGCGATGTTCAGATCGAGCAATTTGGCCCGCTCTTCGGCTACCTGGGCAGAATAGTAGGCTTTCGTAACCGCTTCGGCAACCGATACTTTCGATGAAGTAGTGGTTTTTTGAGCTAGCTCCCGGTAGGTCGCCGCTGCTTTGAGACCTATAAAATAGGAACCGTTAAAAATAAGCTGGTTCAAAGTCGCGGAAGCCGAGCCCTGCCATGGAATACCGAATTCGACCGGGGTTGGCGGTGCATCGTCGGGAGCCGTCGGATCGAAGGTCTTTGCAGGAAAAAAGAACTTTGGGATGATAATGTTATTGGTCAGCGAAACAGCTCCGGTTACTTGCGGCAAGCCTGTTGCACGGATTTCGCCAATGCGCGCTTCTGCCGAAACCGCGTCCAGCTGCGCATTCTTTATATTTAGGTTATGCTTGATCGCATAGTCGACCGCTTCCTTGAGAGAATAGCCTGTTTGCGCATATAACGGAACAAAACTTATCAGTGCCGTCAGCACTGTCAACGTGCTACGTATTGTTTTGGCATTTTTCATGGGTATTGAGTTCAATTGCTGATTTATCTTTGATGGTGTTGTAGTATTCAAATCCTTTATCCGATAGTACACCGCGCATGAAATGCAGCAGAAACTGCATTTGGGTATCCATCATATTAAATTTCCTGGCCGGGAAGATCGTCGGGTCGAATGCCATGACGATCTGCTCTACGCGGAGGAGCGAAAGGACCTCCACATCGATATCGGGACGGTAAAGTCCCAGCTCGATCCCTTTTACCAGATTGTCACGAATACTTTTGATAATGTATTCATGCTTGAAATTCTGAAACAGCTCCCAGGCATTCGGGTAATATTTTTTCAGATCATATAAAAGCGTCGGGCTCATGTTCGAAAGCGTGTCCCGCATTTGGGTCGATGCAAACATCATTTGCTCGATTGGATTATCCGTCTGCTTGTCCAGTTCATCCATTTCGCACTTCTGAGTTTTGATCTCTTCCTGGATCACGAGTGCGAGAATGGCTTCCTTATCCGAGTAATGCTGATAAATGGTCCGTTTTGAAATTCCCAGGTCCTTGGCAATGTCGTCCATCGTGACGCTTTTGATACCATAGCGCCAGAAGAGGTTCAATGCCGATTTTATAATTCGCTCTTTCACAGGGCAAATTTGAAATTTTCGAATGATAAAAACTAAGGAAACTTTGTAAATGTTGAAAGTTTTCTAAGCCTTAGTAACCGATGGCATGGCAAGTTGTCACAAAATAAGTTGATTTTCAACGCTTTCCATTGTCTGTGAGCGTTTTATATAGGGTATGGGGTGGGAGGTATTGATGCAGGTTCATAGGAAATGGTTTTAGTTTGTTGAGAAATGTTTGTTGATGAAATATGAATATATCAAGAATAAAATAGCTCCTAACCGGTGCTGTGTGAGCAGTGCTTTTTGTAACCGCTGCAAGCATAGAAATTAAATATCCCGCTTAAAACTAGGCAGTAATCATACCATTGGTCAATTAAATAATTATTAAGCGGGGAATTTCAGGTATGAACTTGGGAAATAGAGAGATAAATTGCTTTCCGGTGGGAATGATTTACCGGTTATCCGTGTTTGGAAATGACACATATTCTGACCAATTTTCGGGTCGTTTTTGTTCCTATTTTTTAACTCCCAATTCACTAATTGCTATCGCGACAAACAAATCAATGAAAAGCTACATTGACCTGATTCAGCAGACGTTCGAGTTCCCTACGATGGAGTTTAACGTTGACAATAATGAATTGCTGTTCAACAATGTACCACTGATGGATATCATCAAGGAACATGGTACGCCATTGAAGATCAATTATCTGCCCAAGATCGGAGAACATATCGAAAATGCGAATATGTTTTTCCGGAACGCCTTCAAAAGACATAATTACAAAGGGACCTATACCTATTGTTACTGCACGAAGTCATCCCATTTCAGTTTTGTGCTGGAAGAGGCGCTGAAGCATAACATCCACCTTGAAACATCATCGTCTTTTGATATCCCCATTATCCGCGAGCTATATCGCAGGGGTAAGGTCAATAAGGGCACGTTCATTCTGGCAAACGGCTACAAATTGCCGCGTTACACGCAGTATCTGAGCGAGCTGATCAACGAAGGCTTTAATGTGATCCCCATTCTGGATAACCTGAAAGAAATTGAATCATATGAGCAGCAGGTAACCGCTGACACGGTCAATTTCGGAATGCGCATTGCTACTGACGAAGAACCGAACTTTGCATTTTATACCTCCCGTCTTGGAATCCGGTATAACGATGTGCAGCAGCTTTATAAGGAGAAAATCGAGCCGAATCCACGGTTTAAGCTCAAAATGCTGCACTTCTTTATCAATACCGGCATCAAGGACAGCGCCTACTATTGGAGTGAGCTTACCCGGTTTATGTTCAAGTACTGCGAAATGAAGAAGATTTGCCCCGAACTCGACTCCATCGATATCGGCGGCGGGCTTCCGATCCAGACTTCTTTGCAGGCAGGTTACGATTACCAGCAAATGATCGATGAAATCATTGAAAACATCCAATGGATCTGTAACAAGAACAACGTGCCGGTTCCTCACATCTTCACGGAGTTTGGAAGCTATACAGTCGGAGAAAGCGGCGCGGTGATTTATGAAATCATTGATAAAAAGCTGCAAAACGACAAAGAGCTCTGGTATATGATCAACGGATCATTCATCACCCAGTTGCCTGATTCGTGGGGAATGAACCAGAAATATATTATGCTGCCGATCAATAACTGGGATAATCCTTATCAAAAGGTGAACCTGGGCGGTTTGACTTGCGATTCACAGGATTTTTATAACAGTGAAATGCACAGCGCTGACTTGTATATGCCTATTTTCGAGGAAAACGAGTCGCAGTACATCGGATTTTTCCATACAGGAGCTTACCAGGAATCATTGGGAGGCTACGGTGGGATCCAGCATTGCCTGATCCCCGCGCCTAAGCACGTGCTCGTGGACCGTGACGAGGAAGGACGCATTACCACGCGGGTTTTCGCAGAAGAGCAAAACAGCGAGTCGATGTTGCGGATATTGGGTTTCAAAGAGGAATCTTTTACCGCACCGGAAACCACGAGGAAAGAAAGCGAAAAAGCACCTGTGGAAACGGAAGAGGAGCTGGCAGAAACAAAAATCTGACAACGTATATAAAGTTCTTTGAATGAGTTCGTTATTAGTCTGGCTAAAACGCTGATTCAAAGAACTTATTTTTATATTTTTGTGGTGACAATATTTTATACGAACCGGAAAATGAAAAAGATCTTACTTCTCCTGGCTATTTGCGGAACAATGGCGGTGGCATCATGTACCAAGCACGCCTGTCCTGCATATGGTTCTGTACAAAAAGCAGCGCCATCAGCGCCGGCTCACAGGGTTTAGCGACCTCCCTGGGCTAGTATTATTTTCGCCGCTTCCAGGAGGTTTGCGGCTTGGTAATCCCCAGCATTGTTTTCAGTTTCCGGGATAATGTGTATGGTTTTCAAACCTGCGCGTTGTCCCGCTTCCATATCCCGGTCCCGATCACCGACCATCCACGATTGCGCCGGATCGATGTCGTATTTAGCAATTGCTTTCTCGATCAGTAACGAGCCCGGCTTTCTGGACAATGAATTTCCTGAATAGCCCGGGTGATAAGGAGAGAAATACAAATCGTCCAACGCATTTCCTGACGCTTCCTGCATTGCATTGTGAATCGCATACACATTTTCGGCCTGGTAGAGCCCTTTCGCAATGCCGGCCTGATTTGTGATCACGATCAGCAGGTAACCGGCCTTCTTTAAAAGTTGCAGGGCCTCCACGACACCCTCCGGAATGACAAGTTCTTCCAGCCTGTACAAATAGTCCGGGCAATCCTCGTTTAGTACCCCGTCACGATCGAGGAACACGCATTTTTTTTTATTCAAAGACATAAATCAGAGGGAAGAGTATTCTTTTACCGCTTCAATGAAACAACGGACTTTGTCGGGACTGGTATCCGGATAAACCCCGTGGCCCAGGTTGGCAATGTAACGCTGCGTGCCAAACTGGCCGATCATTTTCTTCACTTCCACCCTGATCTGGTCGAAAGAGGAGTATAACACGCAAGGATCAAGGTTACCCTGCAGGGTTTTGCCTGGAATAAGCGCGCGAGATTCGGCGATGTCCATATTCCAGTCAAGGCCGACCACTTCGCAATTCAGCTCGCCTATCTCTTTTCTTGCGAAGAAAGCACCTTTTGCAAAAACAGTGATGGGAACCTCTGTAATGGCATCGCAGATTTGTTTGATATAAGGCAGCGAGAAAATGCGGTATTGTTCCGGCGACAGAATGCCCGCCCAGGAATCGAACAGCTGCACAAGGTCCGCGCCGGCATTTATCTGCGCTTTTAAATAGGCAATGGTGCTGTCGGTGATATTTTGAAGCAATGCGTGCGAAAACTCAGGATCCGCATACAAATGCTTTTTGGCTATTGAAAACGTTTTGGAGCCTTTGCCTTCCGTCATGTAGCAAAAGATCGTAAAAGGGGCACCAGCAAAACCAATAAGCGGAACGCGACCTGCAAGTCCTTGTTTCGTAAGTTTAATAGCGTCCAGGACGTATTTCAGATCTGTTTCGGGCTCGGCGACGTGTAACTTTTTAAGATCGTCAAGTGTATGCACCGTTGCCGGGAACACCGGTCCGCGTTGCTCGACCATTTCATAAGGTAGTCCCATCGCCTCGGGAATCACCAGAATGTCGGAAAATATGATGGCAGCGTCTACACCCAGCAGGTCAACGGGTTGAAGGGTTACTTCGGCGGCCATTTCGGGCGTAGTGGCAAGGGTAATAAAGCTTCCGGCTTTTTCGCGAACCGCCCGGTATTCCGCAAGAATGCGTCCGGCCTGGCGCATCATCCATACAGGCGTGCGTTCTGTTTTTTCTCCACGTGCCGCCCGTAATAAAAGGTCATTTTTCAATTTCATGCGGCAAAGGTAGGGAGAAAGTGGATATAGCGAATTGCAATATCCAATTATAGCCTCTCAAAATCTGAGCTTCGTGAAGTACAGCGGAATGCAAACGGTCTTTCGCTTTTGCAATGTTTCTTGATATCGCGCCATCGTTTGACGATCTGTTCAACCATTTCCCAGTACTGGTAGCCCGTTTTGGAAGGTGGACTTAGAAAGAACAGCCCTACATTATGTTGTTTATATAGCTCTCGTTGATATTGGTTTCTGTGAATATTGAAATCCTGCGTAATAACAACAGCGTTTTCTTCGCCAATCTTAGCTAACCAATCTTCGTCGGAAATACCTTTGCCGAAAGCTTTTTTTATAGACAATACCTGGAATCCATCGCGATTTGGAATTTCAAGAATGTTTAAGCTTTCCGCTATAAATGGTGAGAGGTTTTCGTCAATGTAAATCTTCATGCTGCCCTGCGATAATAGTTGATAGCGTCATTGACCTGATCAACTGTCAGTTCATAAAGACAGGTAATAGTCTCTACCGATTCTCCGCCACGATGAAGATTGTATATGGTTTCTGCCAAAATATTAGTGTCGTCTATGACAGGTTGGCCAAATTGTCGCTTTGGATCGATGACTATACTGTGGTCTTTACCCATTGGGAAAAAGCGTTTCACGATATCGTCTTCATTAAATTCCACTTTCTTACAAAACGGTTCGAAAATCTCTTTAATCGTTATTTGCAGTGTTTCGTCAGCTTTTATGAGCTCGCCGACTTCGCCGCTAAATAGCACTGGCCTTCCGTCGGTAAGAATGTTGGATTGAGCAAACGGGTACTTTGTTCCGAATGTGATTTCCAGAATACCATGAGCTTTGACTATTTTTTGTGCGCTCACACCGTGATGCCGAAGTTGATAGAATGTGAAGAACTCAATAAGGGTCAGAAAGTTTGTAACGAGCTCTTTACCGGATCCATAGGAAAATTCAGATTCGGGCGAACCGAATCGGAGTTGCCAATATTCATGCATCCATCGCCGTACCTTTGCGGCCGGTAGTTGGAGAATGCTGGCAATGTCGGTGAGAGTGTAAATGCCTGTACCAACGCCAATGATACTTTGTGTTTCGAACGACTTCATGATATTGAATGTGTGTGAATAAAATAATTAGCAAGCCAAGTTAACAAATAAAAGCGGTTCCTTGCGCACAGCCCGGAACCGCTTGAAAAAATTGAAAGTGCTTATCAAAACCTGAAATTAACCCCAACCAAAAAATTACGCCCTGCTTGCGGAAAGTAGAAATTCTCCTGCGTGAGGGCGCCTCCGGCGAAATAGCCGTAGGTGTAGCCATTCGATTCGTACTTTTCGTCAAGAATGTTGTTTACGAGCAGGTTGAAGGAAATTTCATTGGCCCAGCTTGGTTTGATAGTCCAGGAAAGACGGATGTCGTTGGTCAGGTATGCATCCAGTTTCCGCGTTTCTGAGGATGTGTTGTCGAGATATTGTTTGCCGACGTACTTGGTAAGCAATGCGAGTTCCAAGTTCTTTCGGAGTGTGTAAGTGAACTGGCTTCCCGCGATCATATTGGGAGAGAAAGAAATATCGGATTTCCCATGATTGATGGTGTTGTAGTCTCCCGTGTCATAATTGACCACATATTCAGTGAAATTCTGGATCTTGTTCTGGCTGAACGTCGCATTAGCATTCCATTTCAGGAAACGGTTGAACACCACAGCGCCTTCCAATTCGATCCCCGTGCGGTAGCTTTTCGGAACATTCACACGGACCGAATTGCCGACATCGTTGATCTGGCCGGTCAAAACAAGCTGGTTTTTGTAACTCATTAAATAATAATTGGCCGCGAACGCCCATTTGCCCCGTTGCGTCCTGAAACCGGCTTCCACATTTTGCATTCTTTCGCTTTCGGGGAAAAGATTGGCGGTTGATGATGTAAAATCATCACGGTTAGGCTCCCTGTTGCCAATGCTATACGACGCGTAAACCGAGCTCTGATCGGTCAGTTGGTAGTTAATTCCTGCTTTGGGATTAAAAAATGAATAGGATTGATCGAATGCGAGCTGCACGAGATCGTTATCCGTCCCGAAGATCGTATGGTTCACATTCCGGAATTGCAGGTCGGCGAACGCGTTTAATTTGTCTGTAAACTGGTAGTACAGTTTTCCATAAAGATTGAAATCCTTTTTCTTGCCCTCACTGAAATAGTATTGATGCTCATTCCCGGTATTTCCGGCATTTCTTGCCCAGATAATCTGACCGTAATGGTCACCATCATACTTGTTCCAGCCGCCGCCAAAACTGGCGGTCAGCTTTTTGAAACTATTGTAATCAAAAGAAAAAGTGGTCCCGTAAAAGTAGTTATCCAGCCAGCGGCGACGGATCAAGTCCGTCCTTTTTAGCGTATCGCCGCCGATCACGACGTTTGGTAAGTTGTAATTGCTGTATTTGTCCTGCTTGCGGTATTGCTCATAATAGCCTAATCCGCGTACAAGAAAACCATTCAAATTAAAAGTTAGCTTGTCGCTGAGACTATGTGACGATACGATCTGATAATGATCCTGGCGATAGTTATCTACTTCGTTTTTGTAGGTGTAGCTGTTATAAGTGCGGTTGTCCGAATCCAGAAGATTTGCTGCATCCTTTTCATCGAGCCCATTGCGATCGATATAAGCGAGAATGCCCTCACGGTCGCCTTTCAGACGAGCTTCGGGCACGCCATTCCACGACTGGTAAGTGCGCTCTTTTCCGGAAAAAACATTGACCCTCACAAAACTCTTCTTGCCAAAATAACCTCCCGACAAATAGTAGGAATGCAGCTCCGATGAAGCCCTATCGACAAAGCCGTCGGAAGAAACGCGTGAAAGCCGTGCGTCGAAAGTGAATTTGTCCTTGATGAGCCCTGAACCCACTTTCAATGTATTCTTAAAGGTATTGAAAGAACCGTAGGAGTTATTCAGTTCAGCGTAAGCGTTTTGACGAAATGCATTGGTATTGATATTGACAGACGCCCCAAATGCGCCCGCCCCGTTCGTAGAAGTCCCGACACCGCGCTGGATTTGTATACTGCTGACAGATGAAGCGAAATCAGGCATATTGACCCAAAAAACACCCTGACTTTCTGCATCATTGTAGGGAATGCCATTGACCGTAACATTGATACGCGTTGCGTCGGAGCCTCTTATGCGTATGCCCGTGTAACCAACGCCACCGCCTGCGTCGCTTGTGCTTACAAGCGAGGGCGAAAAGTTGAGTAAAACCGGCAAATCCTGACCAAGATTCTGCTTATCGATTGCCGCTGCGGTGACATTGGTGTATGCCATCGCGGTCTTGTCGGTCACCCGGGTTGCATTGATAATCACCTCATCGGCCTGGTAAGTGCTTCTTTTGAGCTTAATATCAACCGGTCCTCCTCCTTGAATTTCGACGGTCGAAGTTTGATAGCCGATGTAGGAGATGCTGAGGGCTTCTATGTTATCGGAGATATTTTTCAAGGTGAAATTGCCGCCTTTGTCTGTGCTAGTGCCCCTGATTTCACCGGCCTTGATGGTTGCTCCTGGAAGAGGTTTGCCGTCTTCGGCGTCGGTAACACGTCCGGAAATGGTCTGCTGGGCCTTTTGGGCAAAAACAGAAAGGGCAGCAAAGCTGATAAACAGTGTCAGAAGATAGGTAGTAACGTTTCGCATTGCGAGATATGGTTACAACAGGCAGGGGCCACCTATCATGAGTTCGATAAAATTTAAAACAGAAAACAGCCGATCCTGGCTTTCTCTTCCTACGCCGGCATTACCCGGATCAGGTGTATGGGTGTGATCTCAGCCCGTTCGGTAGGGCACCCCTTGAGATTATGGTACAAAAATACTAACCTTTTCCTTATTTTTACATAACTGAAAACGAACTTCTTAACTGATTGAGTATCAAAATGACCGGCTATACAGACACGATGGATATCAGCGCTTCACAACATGCAATGGAACTGGAGTACCGCTACGGGGCGCATAATTACAAGCCTATGCCGGTTGTGATCGAACGGGGTTCCGGTATTTATCTGTGGGATGTGGAAGGGAAGAGATACTATGATTTTTTATCGGCTTATAGTGCTGTCAGTCAGGGACATTGTCATCCAAGGATCGTTAACGCGATGATCGCGCAGGCACAAAAACTCACCCTTACTTCACGGGCCTTCTATAATGACCGCCTGGGCGAATGCGAAAAATTCCTTTGTGATTATTTTGGGTACGATAAGGTGCTGATGATGAATTCCGGCGTGGAAGGAGGCGAAACGGCATTAAAACTTACCCGGAAATGGGCATACAAAGTCAAAGGCATTGAACCAGGAAAAGCCAAAACGGTGTACGCAGAGGGGAACTTCTGGGGCCGGACGCTGGCTGCAATTTCGTCATCGACAGACCCGTCTTCTACCAACGATTACGGGCCATTTTTGCCGGGCTACGAAATCATTCCATACAACGATCTGGAAGCACTCGAGAATACATTTAAGAGTGATCCTAACATTGCCGGTTTCATGGTTGAACCCATTCAGGGGGAAGCCGGGGTCGTCGTTCCGCACGAAGGCTATCTCAAAGGTGTCCGGGAATTATGTACCAAATATAATGTGCTGTTCATTGCCGACGAGGTCCAGACAGGCATCGGGCGCACAGGTAAGCGGCTTGCGTGCGATTGGGAAGGTGTGAAACCCGATATTCTCGTTTTGGGCAAGGCACTATCCGGCGGAACCATGCCGGTTTCCGCTGCTTTTGCAGATGATGACATCATGCTCACGATCGCCCCAGGCGAGCACGGTTCCACATACGGCGGTAATCCATTGGCCTGCGCGGTAACCATTGCCGCGATGCAGGTTGTTGAAGATGAAAACCTGTCAGAAAATGCCCGGGTGATGGGCGAGCTGTTCCGTGAGAGAATGCAGGAGTTACAAAAGCAATGTTCTCTCATTGAAACCGTTAGAGGGAAAGGGTTGCTGAACGCGATCGTCATCCGGGATTCGGAGGATAGCTCCACGGCCATGGATCTTTGTTATAAAATGATGGAGAAAGGGCTGCTTTGCAAGCCTACCCACGGCAACAAAATCCGTTTCGCGCCGCCGCTCGTTATCGATAAAGAGCAAATGGGCGAAGCCTGCCGCATTATTGAAGAGGTATTTTTAGAAATGAACGGAAATCTATGAAACTGAAACTTTTCCTGCCTGTCATTTTATTGGGAGTTGCCGTATTTTCCTGCAAGGATAAAAACGTGAACCCTGCCGATCAAAGCGAAACCAATCACTGGATTTACGACCAGATGAAGTATTGGTATTACTGGAATGATCACATGACTACTTCCCCGGATTACACAAAGTCGCCCGAGGACTTTTTTGAGTCATTACTGTATAGGTACGATGCCACCGCACGGCCGGATGGCGACCGGTTTTCGTGGATACAGGAAAGCGCGGAGGAATTGGAAGCATCGCTGGGCGGGGAGTCCAAAACCAGCGGAATGGAATATAAGCTGGTGTATTTTCCGAGCAACACGAGTAATGTGATCGGTGTGGTGCTTTATGTGATCCCTGGCTCTCCCGCTGCCATTGCCGGGTTCAAAAGAGGGGATATATTCAGCAGTGTGAATGGTCAAAAACTTACCGATTCGAATTACAGTAAGCTACTCAATACCTCTAATAAGACTACTTACACGCTCGCAACGATCAAAGACGGGGCATTAGTAGAAGGGACCACACAAAAGGATGTAACGCCGGTTGTTTTGCAGGAAGATCCGGTTTTCTTTGATTCGCTTTACACTTATGGAGCCAACAAAGTCGGGTATGTCGTTTACCATCAGTTCATTCCGGAACCGTTCCAGGCTAATAACAAGCAGTACGACAAAAAGCTGGACGCGATTTTTTCAGAATTTAAGAATAGCAATATCAACGCATTGGTCCTCGACCTCCGCTATAATCCGGGCGGCTATGTGAGTTCGGCAACCAATCTGGCGAGTCTGATCACCAGAGGCACCGCAAATGATGTTTTCTACTATAAAGAATATAACAAACAAGTCACCGAAACGAATCTCAAAAAATACGGCGAGTCTTACTTCTACGACAAATTCGTGACTAAAAGCCAGAATGTCGGTCCGGCATTGAAACACCTGGTTGTCCTGGTATCATCACGATCGGCGTCTGCTAGCGAGCTGTTGATCAACGGATTAAAGCCATTCATGGCGGTGACCTTGGTAGGCGGAAAAACGGTCGGCAAGAATGTAGGCTCGGTGACTTTGAGCGATACCAAAGGCGGGATTAAAGTCGGCTTGCAACCTATTGTTTCAAAGTCTCTTAACAAAGACAAAAAATCAGACTATCACACCGGTTTTGAGCCCGACTTCAAAGCAAGCGAAGGGAATGTTCTTTATCCTTATGGCGACCCACGCGACCCTCTGCTGGGTGAAGCATTGTTTCAGATCACGGGAACGCACGTAACGCGTCAAGGCAGGAGCGCGAGGGTTTTACAGGAAGAGGAAAGCGCCGAGATCACATCATCCATCCAAAAGAAGGCCGGAGGAAGTAATATGTTTTATGATTAGTAATGTGGCAAGGTTTTTGTTATAATTACAGTAAATCTTGAATTATTAACATAAAAATAGACCGTATGGGAATTTTAACATGGATTATCGTAGGCCTCATTGCAGGCGCAATCGCTAAGGCTATCCATCCGGGAGAAGATCCCGGAGGCTTCTTTGTCACCATTCTCATTGGTATTGCCGGCGCTGTCGTCGGCGGCTGGGTTTCTTCGTTGCTGGGCTTTGGTGCTGTCGATGGATTTAATATCGGAAGCCTGTTCATAGCAATTCTGGGCGCAGTTCTGCTTCTTTTCATTTACCGGAAAGTCAGTACCAAATCCTGAAAAATTATATTTTTGAAAATGGTGGGAAACGGTCCCTAACTGTTCTCCCGCCATTTTTTATTGCTATTTTTACCAATTGCAATCGCATATATCTAACTAATTGACCTTGTATGAAGCTGGTAAATGATATGACTGTCTGGTTTTTGAAGCGGCGCTTCGAACGGATCGAACAGTTTATGAAATACCCGGTCGAAACCCAGCAGCGCATATTTTCGGAATTGATTGAAACAGCCCGGTATACGGAATGGGGCGGCCGGTACAACTACGGACAGATTAAGACAATAAAGGAATATCAGGAGCAGGTTCCATTGTCCACCTACGAAGATCTTTACCCCTATATCGAACGGGTTTTGAAGGGCGAGCCGAACGTAATGTGGCCCTCGCCGATAGAATGGTTTTCGAAATCGTCGGGAACGACGAATGCGCGCAGCAAATTTCTGCCTGTATCGCCGGAAGCACTTGAAGAGTGCCATTATGAGGGCGGCAAGGACATGATGACGCTGTTGATCAATAACAGGCCGGACACCCGCGTTTTTGACGGAAAAGGGCTGTCGATCGGTGGTACGTTGCATGCCAACCCGTTTGATGATTATACGCAAATCGGCGATGTGTCGGCGGTGATCATGCAAAACCTGCCTTCGTGGGCCGAATTCATGCGTACCCCGCCGCTGGAAGTGGCGTTAATGGACCATTGGGAAAGCAAGCTGGATAAAATGGCGTCGATATGCTCGCAGGAGAACGTGACCAGCATTCTGGGTGTGCCTACCTGGACGATAGTGCTCCTGGATCAGATATTAGAGCGGACAGGCAAAAGGAATATGCTCGAAGTGTGGCCTGATTTCGAGGTTTTTGTACATGGCGCGGTCTCCTTTGAGCCTTACCGTGATTTGTTCATGACTAAATATTTTCCTTCCGATCAGGTTTTGTATCTGGAAACATACAGTGCTTCGGAAGGCTTTTTTGCCATTCAGGACGATATCAGCCGGGTTGGCGAAATGTTGCTGATGCTGGATTACGGCATCTTTTATGAATTTATACCGGTAGAAGAAATAGGTAAGCCCAATCCGAAAGCGCTGTTGCTCGACGAAGTGGAGATAGGTAAAAATTACGCAATGGCAATCTCGACGAATGCGGGGTTATGGCGCTATCTGATCGGTGATACGGTTAAATTTACTTCCTTGTACCCGTTCAGGTTGAAGGTAAGCGGGCGTACCAAGCACTTTATCAATGCATTTGGCGAGGAAGTGATCGTGGAAAACGCCGATCATGCGATTAAAGTGGCCGCTCAAAAAACAGATTCGCTGGTAGCCAATTACACCGCAGGCCCCGTGTATATGGGCGACGGTTCGCGGGGGCGACATGAATGGATCATCGAATTCACGAGCGAACCGACAGATAAAGAAGAATTCATCCAGGCACTTGACCAGGCGCTGCGCGACGTTAATTCCGATTATGATGCCAAACGTTACAAGGATATGGCGTTGTTGCCGCCGCTCGTCCATTTCGTGCCGACGGGCACTTTCTACGCCTGGATGGGCAAAAAACACAAACTCGGCGGGCAGAACAAGGTGCCGCGACTGAGCAATACGCGCGAGTATCTTGATGACCTGCTGGGAGATCTTTAAAACTTCGGCAGTCGGCTATCGACTGCCGAAGTTTTTTGTGAACAATTCAAAAAAAGTACCCAAAGCCCGATAGCCGATTGCTGACAGCCGACTGCCATTATGATTCCCAAACGCTTAAAAATTAAAGGTTTATATTCTTATCAGACCGAACAAGAGATCGATTTTGATCCGCTGACGGATGCGTCCTTGTTCGGTATATTCGGTGCGGTGGGGAGCGGGAAATCGTCGGTTTTGGAAGCGATTACTTTTGCATTGTATGGTGATACCGAGCGGCTTAACAAGTCGGGAGACGATCGTACTTACAATATGATGAACCTTCGGTCCGACGAACTGCTAATTGATTTTGAATGCATTGCCGGAAAAAAAGGGGACCATTATCGCTTCACGGTCAAGGGGAAACGCAATAGCAAGAACTTCAAGGACGTCAAGACTTTTGAGAGGAAAGCTTATATATTCCAAGAGGATAATTGGGTCCCGCTTTCGGAAAATGAATCGACTGAAAGTATTATCGGGCTGAGTTATGATAATTTCCGCCGCACGATCATTATTCCGCAGGGCCGGTTTCAGGAGTTTATCGAGCTTAAAGACTCGGAGCGGACGCGGATGATGAAAGAGCTTTTCCAGCTCGAAAAATATGATCTGAGCCGGAATGTGGGGTCGTTGGCAAGGCAAAATGATATTGCCATTTCCAACCTCGATGGTCAGTTACTCGGGTTGGTGGAGGTGACCCCTGAAATGGTCCATGCGGAAGAAACCAGAAGGGAAACGGTGAGGGCGGAGATTAAGCGTATCGGCGACGAATTACTGGTGCAGACTGAACTGGAAGCCGGTTTCCAAAAACTCAAACAAGTTGCGGACAAGCTTAATATGCTGCGGGAGAAGCTCGCAACGCTCGAAACACAGCGTGTATCCATGCAGGAGCGCGAGCGTTTGTTGCAGACATTTGAAATTTGCTCGCTGCATTTCAGATCGGCCTTCGACCAGAAGGGGAATCTCAGTACAGCCATCGCAAGAAACCGGCAACTTTCGGCAGGAAACCAGTCGCGGATCGCCGAACTGAATGCTTTGCTTCAAAAACAGCAGGAAACACTCATATTGCTTAAACCCAGGTACGAGAAACGGGAAGAATTGCTCGATGCGGCGGGAGAATTGGAGAAGGTAATCCAGGTTATGGAGCATACGCAGTCCGCTGAAAAAAGGAAAGAAGCGCTTGCAAGAGGCGAAGAGCAACTGAGGGAGAAGGAGCGGGTTGTCGAACTACTGAAAAACCAGAAAACAGAGCAGGAAATAGAGAATGAGAAGCGGAAAAATGGGCTGACTGACGTTCAGGAGCTGGGTCTTGTCAAATCCTGGTTTACCATGCTGGACGGGATGAACGAAACCAGGACCGCTATAAAAAGCGAGGCAGAGGCATTACAGCAGGAGATTGGGAAGCAACATCAGGAACTGGTTATGAGACAGGGCGAGATAACAACCCAATTTTCAATAGCATTTCCGGAAGTTCCTGCTTTGGAATTATTTCAAAACAGGATATTGGAATACCTGGAAACTAACGAAAACAGCCGGAAATCGTTGACAGGAGAGCTGGTCAAAATTAGGACTAAAATTGCATTGCATGAATACGCGGGTAGCCTCAATGACGGCGAACCGTGCCCGTTGTGCGGTTCTATGCATCATCCCGATGTGTTAATGTCGGATCAATCGCTTTCGCAGGATATTTCATTGGTTGAAAAGCAGATTGTGACGCTGGACGAGCAGGAAAGAGCTGTCAGGAAGTTACAACTTACGATTGAACGTATTTTTAGCCAGATAGAGAATCTTGAAAAACAAAAAACATCTATTAAGCAGCGTTATGCAGACGTACAAGCCCGCCTGAAAGCGCATGACGAAGCTTTTGTCTGGGATAAATTCAATAAGGCCGATCGTGAAGCTTTCGAAAAGCATTTCGCTGAAACAAGCAGGGTACAATCTGAAATTCGCGCTGGCGAGGCGTCGATTAAATTGCTAGGCGAGCAAGTAGAGGCCGCATTGCACGAGAAAGTTGAGAAAATAGAAAAGCCGTTGCAAATCCTGCGGGACGAGATATTAAGGCTTGAAAACACGGTTCAGACATTATCGGGCCAGCTGGTTAAGGTTCGGTTGGAAGATTTTGAAGGGCAGGAAAAAGCGGATATCCTTCAAAAAGTAGCAGGTTTAAAATCCGACTACGAAGAAATTACCCGTCTTTTTGTTGAATCCGAAAAACTGGTGGATACGCTTGAAAAAGAACGGAACACATTAATAGGAAGCGAAGCCGCAATACAGGCGGCGTTGGAAGGAAACGCCCGCGATCTGGCCAGCATTCAAGCGGAAATTGACAGAAAACTATCAGAACACGGTTTTGAATCGGAAGTGCAGGTTGCTGAAATACTAGGAAAACCGGTTCACATCGAATCAGAAAGGAAGGCGATCAGTGAATATAAATTTGCCGTGGAAACCACTGATCGCGACTTGCGGAACCTGCTCGAAGAGCATCCTGAACAGCAATATGACGCAAAACGTCATGATGAGGTAGTTCAGGCTAAGGAACTGCTGACGGCGCAGCTTAACATGCAGCGAAAGGAGGAGGGGAACATTGATGGCCGTCTGAAAAAGATGGCTGACGATCTTGCCAAAAAAGCATTGTTAATGAAGGAAAAAGACCGGTTATATCTTAGGAAAGCGCATTTGGACGATCTGGCGAAGCTTTTCCGGTCGAGCGGCTTTGTGGATTATGCTTCAAGCATTTACCTTCAGAATCTGATCCAGGCCGCCAACCACCGGTTCCATCAAATGACGCATCAGCAGCTGCATCTCGAACTGGGAGAAGGAAACAGCTTTTGGGTAAGGGATTTACTGAACGGCGGCCATTTACGCTTGCTGAAAACGCTTTCGGGCGGGCAGAAATTCCAGGCTGCATTGTCGCTTGCACTGGCTTTGGCCGACCATATCCACATCAGGAACGAATCCAAACACAACTTCTTCTTTCTGGACGAAGGGTTTGGTTCGCTGGATAAAAATGCGTTGCAAACGGTATTCGACACATTGAAATCGTTGCGAAAAGAGAACCGGATTGTGGGCATTATCAGCCACGTGGAAGACCTGCAGCAAGAAATCCAGACTTACCTCAGGATCACTGAAAGTGAGGAAGGCAGCCGCATCGTGCCGAGCTGGAAATAAGTATCACACATTAAAACGTATATTTGGGCCTATTTGCCCAAGCCGTCCTATGCTTTTGGAAAATTTTTACGGGTCGTTCCTCCTCTGGATCGAAGCACAGTTGTCAGGTAAGAACTGGTTGTGGAAGCTTACTTTTTTTTCGGTGCTGCTATCCCTTTTTCTCGCATTTCCCCCTTATTCCCTGCTATTCAATCACCTGAAACATAATGGGGTAAGTCTGGATGCGTGGGTGTTTATCGAAAACCAGGCGCATGACCTGTTTCATCCCAAAGACATGGAAT
Source organism: Dyadobacter sp. MSC1_007 (assembly GCF_023667495.1). Taxonomy (GTDB): domain Bacteria; phylum Bacteroidota; class Bacteroidia; order Cytophagales; family Spirosomataceae; genus Dyadobacter. The sequence goes on along the minus strand of NZ_JAMOZL010000004.1, from coordinate 79,238 downwards.
ACGACGTCAGGCGTGAAAACATGATCTTCCGCTGGACGCTGCCGTTTTTGTCATTTCTGACAGGCCATAATGTATTGCTGATCCTGATTATCCAGGCGGTTCTCGGCGTATTATTTCTTTACAGGTTGGCGGCTTACGTTTTTTCGATTTCAGCGGATAAAGTCATTACTGCACTGTTTGTGGTGGCAGTCGCCAATATTTTCCTGACAGTCTGGGCATTTGCGGATGTGCATGGTTATGGCGATGAATTTGCCTTTTTCTTCCTGCTGACCGCATTGTTGAGCAAAAATCCGCTCGTCATTTTCCTGTCCTTACAAGTTGCTTTCTTCACCGACGAGCGGGCTGTCGTGGCGGGAGGCTATCTGTTGCTTTGGTGGATGGGGACAAAAGCATATCAGGCAGGTCATTTCAGCCTTCCGGCATTGCTGAAATGGCTTTTCACAGGAGAAAGTCTTGTGGTATGGGTGGCGTGGGCGATCTATTTTGCCATCAGGGAATATGTGCAGGTCACGTATTTTCCAGATCACAGTTATTCAACGATCGGTTCGCCGGTGTTGTTTGCCAATGCGCACAGAAATGGTCTTGGGAGCAGCGTTTGGGCGGTTTTTGAAGGAACCTGGTTTATTCTGATCGCAGCAACGGCGGTTTTGTGCCTTACCAAACGTTTTTGGCTGTTGCTGGCACTGGCTGTCGGTTTCAGCATTCTGGTCGCAACCGGAATATATGTACATGACATCGATAGGGCATTATCCTACGGTTTTCCATTCTTGTTGCTTGCCGTTTTTATCCTCGTTCAAACTTCTTCTGTTTCCACCGTCCGCCTCATTCTTTTCTTTACGATGATAGCGTGCGTAAGCCATCCTCAGGTTTTCTATATGGGGTATAATAAAATACTTTGGCTGGAACCGTTGCCCATAAAATTCATGATGCTGATTGACGGCAGGATGGGCTGGGGCATATTCAATTAAGGGTATACCTTGGGTAATTTTCGTCATGTCCCAACCAACGGGTAAGACGATGGGTCAATAAAACAGGAATTGGGCTGTCGTTTGGCGTATAATCGCTAGATGATTATTAAGCTCTCCCTTAGAATAATCTGTTTTTTTATCTAATTGGTATTTTTGTATTTTCAAGAAAAAAAAACAGACATTTACTAAACGGTTACTTTCGACGGGCTCCGATGTACCTGAAAATGCTGGCCAACCTCTAACAATTGGAATCTCTATATGCCGCTATTAGTAGAACTTAATACTTTTAATACCGGATCGGGTAACCTGACTGTCTTCGAAAAAATCATTCCCGGGACGATCAAACGCGTATTTTACATTTATGGAGCAGGCGAGACCCAGCGTGGCGGCCACAGGCATCATAAAGCGTGGAATGCATTGATTTGCATTCATGGAAGTTGCCGTATATACTCCAACGACGGAGAAAAAGAAGAGTATTTCGTTCTTGACAGCCCTGTTTCCTGTCTGATCCTCGAACCTAAGGACTGGCATATCATGGATACGTTTTCCGACGACGCGATATTGCTGGTTTTGTCAAACGAGTATTATGACCGGGCGGACTATATTGATGAACCTTATCTGATGAACCAGACAGTATCTCAATGATTCCTTTTCTGGATTTAAATCAGGTTAATGCTCCATACATTCAAAAAATCACCGAAGCATCTTCACGCGTGATCAACTCCGGGTGGTATATCCTGGGCAATGAATTAAAGACATTTGAGAAATCTTTCGCTGAATATTGCGAGGCAACGCATTGCATAGGCGTTGCTAATGGCCTGGATGCCATTACGTTAATTCTAAAAGCGTATGATTTCCCGGCGGGTAGCGAGGTAATCGTACCCGCGAACACCTACATTGCATCGGTGCTCCCTGTCAATTATCTCAATCTGGTGCCGGTTTTTGTGGAGCCGGATCCCAGAACGATGCTGATAGACCCGCTTCGCATTGAAAAGGCCATCACGGCAAACACCAGGGCGATTGTAACAGTGGACCTTTATGGCAGAAGCTGTGAAATGGCACCGATCCAGGCATTGGTCGAAAAACATCATCTCAAAGTAATAACAGACGCCGCACAGGCACATGGCGCAACATACAACGGCCATAAAGTGGGCAGCCTGGCAGATGCGACCGCATTCAGTTTTTATCCTACCAAAAACCTCGGGGCACTGGGCGATGCCGGGGCGATTACCACGAATGACGCACAACTTGCCGATAAAGTGCGCTATTTGCGAAATTACGGCTCTTTTGTGCGTTATCAGAACGAATATCAAGGATTGAACAGCCGTCTCGATGAAATGCAGGCGGCCATTCTAAGCGTAAAGTTGCCTTATCTGGACGCTGAAAATGAAAGGCGGCGTGAAATAGCCGGCCGTTATTTGTCCGGTTTGAAATGTAAAGAGTTGGTAATGCCCCCCGGCGATCGCATTCAGGACGATGCCTGGCATTTATTTGTCGTAAGGCATCCTCGCAGGGACGAGTTGGTGACGTTTCTTGAAAACAACGGGGTGCAAACCAATGTGCATTATCCGCTTCCGATTCATAAACAGAAGGCATATTCTGCGCTGAAAGATTTACATTTACCTTTGACGGAGCAAATTCATCGGGAAGTGATCAGTCTCCCACTCAATCCCGTTCTGACGGACGATAATATTGCTTACATCATTCAAACGGTCAACCAATTCGATTATCAATGAAGTTATCGGTGATAATTCCTGTTTACAACAGCGAAAAAACCATCAGGCCGCTGGTCGAGAAGCTGCAAACGACGTTATCAGCCATTTCTTTTGAAATTGTAATGGTTAACGATGGGAGCCGGGACCGCTCGGAGGTAGTGTGCCGACAGTTGTGCGAAGCGTATTCCAATGTCAGGTTTATATCGCTGCGACGGAATTACGGTGAGTTCAATGCGGTGATGTGCGGGCTCAACTGGGCTTTCGGATCCTATTGCGTGATGATCGACGACGATTTCCAGAACCCACCCGAGGAAATATTGAAACTCGTTGAAGCAGCGGAAGCCGGTAATTACGATGTGGTTTATACCTATTATACCAAAAAACAGCATTCACTTGGCCGGAATCTTGGAAGCAGGTTCGTCAACTGGATTACGAGCTACCTGCTTAATAAGCCGAAAGACTTGTATTTATCGAGTTTTAAGCTCATCCGGCAGGAAGTGGTGCAGGAAATAATCAAATACCACGGCCCCTATCCGTATATCGACGGGCTGATATTCAGGATCACAAGAAATATCGGTACGGTGCAGGTGGCTCATGAGAAACGCGAAGAAGGTGCTTCCAACTATACATTTAACAAGTTGATATCACTCTTTTTGAACATTCTTTTCTGCTATTCTTCCCTTCCTATCCGCGTATTTGTACCGATCGGTGTAGGATTGTTCGGTCTGGGATTTTTGCTTCTATTGTTTCTGACCATTCAATGGGTCATCGGTCCGGATCCCAAGGGCTGGCAGGTGGTCACGGCCACCATTATCTTCATAGGAGGCATTCAATGCATGCTTTTGAGTGTGCTGGGTGAGTATATCGGGAAAAGCTTCATGGCCCAGAGCGGACAGCCGCAGTATGTGATCAAATACAATAGCGGTGATAATATATGATCGACAACCGGCTCGAATATCAGCGGATGTATGACACCGAGCGAAAGCTTTGGTGGTACCAGATCTTACATAGCAAAGTTTTGAGCCAGATCCGGCAACATTTCAAAGCCCTGGATCCTCAGCTGAAAATACTCGACGCTGCGTGCGGTACCGGCGGATTGTTGTCTTTTTTAAGAGAAAATGGTTATACCAATCTGTCCGGCTTCGACTATTGCAGCCACGCCATCGATTTTTCGAAGGAAAGAGGCCTGAATGTCGCGTTTGGAGACCTTCGTGATGTGGAAGCATTTGCTCCCGGCGAAACTTTCGATGTTATCACCTGCAACGACGCATTGTATTTCCTTACCGACGAAGAAATTATCAAAGCACTTGGTGCATTTAAAGTCCGTCTCAACCGAAATGGGCTAATTATCATCAATATCCACGCATTTGAAGCATTTTCAGGTACGCATGATCTCGCGGTGGGAAGTTCACGAAGGTTTCGTTTACGGCAGTTCGAGGATTTTTGCAAGATTGCAGGACTTCAAATAAGCTATAATACCTATTGGCCGTTCGCATTGTCGCTACCGATCCTGCTGGTGCGACAATGGCAAAACTATCAGATCCGGAATAAGAAAGTTAAAGTCGACGAACTGGATTCAGATGTGGCTTATCCCGGAGACGCTGTCAATACGGTCTTAAAAACAATCACGAAAGCAGAATCGCTGGTATTCAGGAAAGCGCCCTTCGGCAGTTCCCTTTTTATGACCATTAAGCCGGTTTAATGGCCTTAGGGAATTATAGTGCTATTTTTTAGAAAATCCAGATGAATTAACAGCATCAAAAAGCGCTTGCGTCTTCGCAACGCCTGCCTCGCCATTGATCGAAAAATACCAGAACGTTTCCAGGTCGCCACGATGCATGGCCTGGTTCATATCCCCGCTTTGTGACTTGTGTGCCGCCTTCACCCAGTCTGCCACAATCATGTAGCTGTGCTTTTTATCTTCCCCAAAACCATACGAACGGTCAAATTCGAAAACCGGGGCACTTTTCAGGATATTAGTCTCGGGATAGCTGGCCAACCCGGCAAATTGAAAGGTATAGCCCCTATTCTGAGATTGCCCGCCAAGAATGACCGGTTTTTTAGAACCTTTGAAACGCTGGACAGCCCTCAATGCACTAATAGAAGCAGTTTTGTGGTGCGCATGCTGGCCTTCATGCGGAATGAGGCAAAAAACGAAGTCATAATTGCCGTTGGCGAGGATGTGGTCAAGCTTTTTTTCAACATAGGCAATATCCCAGTTCTTTCCTTGCAGATATGGCTTTTCATCGCGGTTATAATAATCATCGAGCTGATCAAGGAAAAAGAAATTGCCGATACCGAGCACTTCTCCCGAAGCCATCAGCTCTTTTTTTCGGATCAATGGCAAATGCTTCCTACCGGTAGCCGAATCCACGAGGTTCAAACCATAATAGCTGGAAGCGACCAGACCATTATAGCCACCTGATGCATCGGTGATAAGGGCGAGATCAGCGGAGCCTTTGAGCTCATGAGTGATCTTGAATACAGTTACCGGGAACATCGTCTCGTCGTCAGGATGCGCCGTTACAATCAGGACGCGCGGCCCCTGCGCGAGTGCGGTTAAGGAAAATAGAAGCAAAAACGAAAGATAAATGTTTTTCATGCGATGGTTTCTATCAATGATGTGTTATAAATTTATTGATTCCTGATCTTAATCCAAGCATTACGCCGAAAAGGCCTTCATTCTGACCATTCTTAAAATACCATCGCATTTTTGGAACAATCATTCTAAAATAATTGTCTGATAATCATGGCACGTACAAAAGCATTCGAACCGGAAGAGAAACTGGAAAAGGCGAAATGTCTTTTCTGGCAAAAAGGGTACAGCGCTACTTCTATGCAAGACCTCGTCGATACAATGGGGTTGAACAGGGGCAGCATTTACGATACTTATGGTGATAAGCACAGCCTGTTCCTGCAATGCCTTCGAAGTTATACGGATAGCACTTTTGAAGACTATCAGCGGACGGTGGCTGAATCCAAATCACCGATGAAGGCGGTCGAAAAGATCATCCGGCGCGCGGCCCTGCGTACAGTAGCGGAAGGGCAAACGTGCATGGGGGTGAAGTCGACCTTTGAGCTGGCTTCGGTGGATGAAGAAGTACATGCCATATTAAAGGAAAATACGACCAAAATGATTGCCGTATTGAAGGATTTACTGAAAAAGGCTCAAAAAGCCGGAGAGATCAATTCAAAACGCGATCCCGGGACTTTGGCGAATTTTATCGTTTCAAATTTTACCGGGTTCTGGCAATTTTACCTGGTATATGGTGACGGCGAGTTGGTACAGCAACAAGCCGAGTTTTTGATAAAGTCTATAAAAAAATAATGGTTGTCCAGTTATAGAACAACCGTTCTATATTGATTAAAGTATACGGACATGTCGGGTTTAGTAACAGAAATAATAAAAAAATCAGGTATAATAAAAATCTACAAGCAAGGAGCGCCATCGGTACTGGGCTATGAAAGGGAAACTTTTAGAGAACCAGGTGCGGGGCAGGTTAGCATCAGGCAGGAAGCTGTCGGGTTGAACTTCGTAGATACTTATTATCGTGACGGGACGTTCCCCGTGAGGTCGTTTCCCTACGTTCCGGGCGTGGAAGCGGCGGGTATTATCGATGCCGTGGGTCCCTGGGTAACCGATTTCAAAGTGGGTGACCGTGTAGGATATCATTTTATTCCCGGGGCTTATGCCGGGCAACGTGTAGTATCCACCCAACAGTTGATCCACATTCCGGAAGGTGTCACGTCGGAGGAAGCCGCCGCGATCATGGTCAAAGGATTCACGGCGCGAATGCTCGTTAAAGCTATTCACAGCGTTTCAAAAGGCGATATTATATTGGTTCATGCTGCGGCTGGCGGCGTGGGAACGCTGGTTACCAAATGGGCGAAGGCATTGGGCGCAGTGGTGATCGGAACGGTAGGATCTGAGGAAAAGAGGAAAATAGCACTCGCAAACGGCGCTGACCATGTTTTTCTCGCTGAATGCCGGGATTTTGTGAGTAGGGTTGCCGAGATCACCAATGGCGAAGGGGTAGATGTTGTCTATGACGGCGTCGGACGGGACACATTTACGCATTCCATCGAACTCATCAAAAAAGGTGGCAAGATCGTTCTTTACGGATCATCGTCAGGCCAGCCGGAGCATATTGATCATGCGGCATTAAGAACGAGGTCAATTACCATGGTGACGCCAACGCTCAGTGCTTACATTCCCGATTATGATACATTGAACGAATATGCGACGGACACATTCGATGCGTTACAAACCGGAATATTCGGTGAAGTGGCCATCACGCGTTACCCGCTCTCGCAGGCAATGCAGGCGCAGGCGGATCTTGAAGCAAGAAAGACAACGGGTTCAGTAATTTTGATCCCATAATACCGATCAGGTCCGCGGTAGCTCCGGAGTTCTCAGAGCCGTTGCTTTCTTTCCGAGTAATCCGGCAGCCATACCCAGGAAACTTGCAATTAAACCGTAAACAAGCGGTGGATATTCGGTTTCGATGTAGACGCAGATGAGCCATACCACCAATCCGGCAAGCATTGAAATAATGCATCCCAATGCATTGGTTGCCTTCCAGTAAAGGCCCGCTGCGAGCGGCACGAATAACGATACAAGACTGAATGCCGACGATTCGGCGACGAGATCGAAGATACTTTCGCGCGTTGCCGCCATAAATATGCAAATGGCCGTGATCGCGATAATCCCGAGCCTGATGATTTTCAATAACTCCTTGTCGTTCAGTTTGGGATTGAAAAATTTAAAGATATTCTCCCCTAAAACGACCGCCGGCGCCATAATAGCACTACTCGTCGTACTAAGTATGGCAGAGACCAGCGCACCAAAAAACACGATCTGAAGAGGCAGTCCCATGTGTTTCAGGACCATGTTCGGAATGATCATCTGACCATCTTTTTCTTCGCCGGGATACAGATAATGCCCGCAAAGACCGATGAACAATGGCAGCAATGCCACCGTCAGGTACATCAGGGACGACAATAATGTAGATTTCACGGAGACGCTGGCCGATTTAGCGGACATAACCCTTTGGAAAACGTCCTGTTGCGGGATAGATCCCAGCCCGATGGTGATCCAGGCGGCAAAATACTCAACATATGCTTTAAAGGAGGGTTCAGGATAGAACCGAAAGAAGTTTTTCGGGGCTGCATCGATCAGAGGCGTGAAACCGCCTACTTTGCCATACAACACAACTGCGACGAAAACCAGGCCGACAATGATCATGACCGTTTGTACAAAGTCAGTAATGGAGATCGACCACATGCCTCCCCAAATCGTATAAAGGATCACGACGAACGAGCTGGCCAGAATGCACGTGAGCAGCGACCAGCCCAGCACCACTTGCAATACAATACCCATTGCCAGCAACTGGGCGGCTATCCAGCTGAAATAGGAAGGTATGATCAGAATGGCCGACAGCAGCTCTGCGTACCTGCCATACCTTATCCGGAAGAAATCACAAAATGTAATAATATTCATTTGGTAGAATCTCCGGGCAAAAAATAACCCTACCAATAGCAGGCACAACGACGCTCCGAACGGATCCTCGATTACTCCCAATACGCCGTGTTCTACAAATTCGGTGGGCGCGCCCATAATGGTTTCGGAGCCAAACCACGTGGCAAATGTTGCCGAAGCGGCCAGTACCAACGGGAGCCGACGGCCCGCCAATACAAAGTCTTGTGTGGATGAGATCCTTCGGGAGGCCCAAAGGCCGATGCCAAGGTTCGCGAGCAGATAGGCTAAAATCGAGAAGGCCAGCATAAGGTCAGGCTTCCTGGTTTTCTACGATCCACTGTGTAGTTGCATTAATCGTACCCATTTCCCAAAAAATGGATGGGCTTAACTCAATACCAAGCCATTCCTGTAACTCGGTGGTAATGTCGACCATCAGGAGGGAATCCAGGCGATAGTCGATAATATCGGCATCCAGATCTACTTCGGATGGCTCTATTTCCGCGTGATGTGCGATGCGCTCAACGATCCAGTCGGAAATTTCGGTAAATGTTTTATTCATTAGTCAAAGTTGGGTAACAAACACAGATATACTAAGGTGAAAATAGTATTTTCGAAGGTTTCTTAAAAACAAATATATTATTTAGTAACCGCCTTTAGTCTTAATTAAGCTACCGGCAAAAATTTCCCTGGCTTTCAGACGCTGGATTTTGCCGCTGGATGTTTTGGGCAGCTTTCCGGGTGCAATCAATACAATGTCGTGAGGGATCAGGCCAAATGCGAGTCCTACGCTTTGTGCCATGCGGTTTTTGATCGATTTTTCGTCGTCTTCCGTTTGTGCTACCCGTCTCACCTCGCTTACGATCATCAGGGATTCTCCCTGCTCCGTTTCGATGGCAAACGCTGCAGTGGCATTTGGCTGGATATCCTGATGGCTCTCGCTAACCACCTCCTCAATATCCTGAGGATAATAATTAACACCTCTTATGATAATCAGCTCCTTGGTGCGGCCGGTAATAAATAGTTTATTGTTGGCCAGGAACCCAAGGTCACCTGTCCGAAGGAAGGGGCCCTGGCCGCAGCTGGTAAATGCTCTGAAAGTGGCTTCGGATACTTCTGGTTTTTCCCAATAGCCTGCGGCAACTGCATTGTTTTTGACCCAAATTTCCCCTTCTTCCCCTTCATTTACAACCACGCCGTCCTCAGGCCGGACGATCAGGACCTCCGTGAACTCGACAGGCGGGCCGCATGCCACCACCTCCTTCCCATTAGGGCCGGTAGTTTTTTTATAGATTAAAGGTGTGCCATTCAAATGCAGACTTACGGCAAGTGTGGCTTCTGCAAGCCCATATGAAGGGACAAGGCTTTCTTTCCTGAACCCCGCGGCACGCGTAGCTTCTGCAAATCTTTCCAAACTTGAAATCCTGATTGGTTCAGCGCCCACGTACATGACGCGCATGTGGCTGAGGTCCAGCGTTTCGATTTGTTCGGCGGGAATGCGGGCAAGGCAATGATCCAGTCCAAAACCGGGGCCGCCACAAAATCCGGCCTGATATTTACTGATCGTCTGGAGAAGTAATGCGGGCTTGGTGATAAAGAGCAATGGAGATATGATATAGCCCGTGCCGCCGGTGTACAGTGGAGAAAGGAGGCCATCCACGAGTCCCATATCATGGTAATGCGGTAGCCAGGTAACAGATACATCGCCAGCTTGGCGGCCGAAGCAGTTATTGATGGCGCTTAAGTTGGTTGTCAGGTTCTGATGGCTGATCATCACGCCCTTTGGCTGGCTCGTTGAGCCAGAGGTGTATTGCAGGTATGCAGTGCCTTCGGAAGTTTCGGTTGATTCACGCTCGTCCGGCGCTTCCTGATCAGTGAAATCGTCGGTGAAAGACCATTCGATATCGTATTCCTGCAATGCCCTGGAAGCAGCATTCTGCCTCTGGAAGAGCATTTTATATGTTTTTTTGTTGGTAATGATTACCGAAGCGGAACAGTCGCGCATAATGCTCAGGATCCTGAAAATCCCTGGCTCGGAATAGCTGATTGGGCAGGGCACTGCAATAATTCCTGCATGGAGACAAGCCAGAAAAGAGCGTATAAATGCTGATTCCGCGGGAAGCAGGATGATTACTCTTGCGTGGACCGGGTATTTGAGCAAAAGCTGTTGAGAGGTGGAAAGTACCAGTTGTTGCAGTTCATCGTAAGAAAGTTGCTCGGTAAGCTCCCCTTCTTTGCCAATATAGCCGTAAGCAAGTCTTTGAGGGTAAAGGGATGCATTCTTAATTAATGTGTCGAGAATATTCATAAGCTGCAAAATAAAAATAAAAGACCAGACAGAGATGGCTTCACCCACCGGTATCCGGTCTTTTTATCAAAAGGTCTGATTAAATTATCGTCTGGGCCCGCGGCCTCGGCCATTGTTTCCGTAATGGTCGTTATGGCGGTATTGCTTACGGTAAACCTTGTCGCTATGACGCGGCCTGTGCCGGTCTGCATATATTATCCTGCGGGGCGCCGGTTTTACAACGACAACGCGGGGTGGTGGTGGCGGACCATAGTAGTACCTGTGACCGTGCCTATAACCGTAATCATACCCGGGGCTGTAAGAGCGGTAAGTACAGGATGAAATGCTTATAACTGCGATCATCGTGATAATGACCGACAGCAAAATTCTGTTTGTTTTCACGGTTTTCGTTTGTTTTGTACTATTTATAAAACGAACTCAACCGCCGAATAGTGCCGTCGCATGGGATTGAATGGCGTATTGTCAACACTGCAATAATAGTTATCCACAGTATTGTTTGTTCTTAAATGTGCGGTAATTGATTGAAAAGGCGGATTTTAGGAGGTTGTTAACAAGTTATACACATTGCTGTTGTGGATAACTTGTTAACAAGTATTGAAAGTTCTTATGCCTCTACATCGTAGATAAGTACGCGGTCCCAAAGGTGGGCGCAGTCTTCGATAAATTTCTTGTGAAGCGGGTGGACCTGGTACACATCATGCGCTGCCTCGTCTGCGAAAATCAGGATTTCGGCAAAGTCGTAGCTGGCGTCGATAACTGGCCTGCGGGTTGCCGCCGGAGGGCCAATGTAAGCTGAATCAATGGATTCGATGGCTTCCAATGACTTGATACCAGCCAGGAGTGCTTGTCTTGCTTCTTCGTTGTCCTTCTCTTTAAGCCAGAAGAATACGTTGTGTATAAACATGGATTATGGTTTATGGTGTTATAAAAATATTAAGGATTCGACTGATTAACGATGTCTTCAGGCCTTTCTTCCGACATCACCTGTGGGTAGGCCTTTTCAAGCTTAAATGAAAACGTGGTTCCCTTGTCAGGTTTGGACATTACCGCGATTTTGGTGTCATGGGCATTCAATATATGCTTTACAATTGCAAGTCCCAAACCGGTGCCTCCTATGTCCTTGCTCCTGCTCTTATCAATGCGGTAAAAACGCTCAAAAATACGGTTTAAATGCTCATGCGGGATGCCGGGGCCGTTATCGCGGACAGAAACTTCAACATATTTTTTCGCTTCGCTGAAATGCACGATGACTTTACCGCCGTCATTTCCATATTTGATCGCGTTCTCGATCAGGTTCAGCATAACCTGTTCCATCCGGTCGGCATCGGCCCTGATCCAGACTTGCGGCATGTCTTCGGGCTTTACACGTAATGTGATATTGCGGCTTTTGGCAATATGTTCCAGTCGGCTGAAAATGTTGATCGTAAGCTGCCGGATGTCCATCGGGACTATATTCATCTTGATATCCCCGGTTTCCATTTGAGACAGCACCAGCAAGTCTTTCACCAGAATATCGAGACTGTCCAGGTTTTTTGCAGCTTTTCTTAAAAAGCGTTCTCTCACATTCTCATCCTCCATAGCACCGTCCAGCAATGTGTGAATGAAGCCCTGGGCGGCGAAAATCGGCGTCTTGAATTCGTGGGACACATCCGCCAGAAATTCTCTCCGGAAAAGTTCAAGTTTTTTCAGCTCGTCGATTTCCTTCTGTTTTTTAGTCACATAAACAAAAATCTCATCATTGATCGTCTTCAACGGATTCGACTCCCGGATCAGCTTTTTGCGCGGGGCCATATTAAAATCCTTCATTTTGAGCTTGTGAATGGTTCTGTACATTTTGTTGACCTCCCGAAAAACCAGAATATCAACGGTGTAAAGAACCAAAAAGAAGGAGGCAATGAATGAGGAGATCGCTGAGACAAACAGCATACCCCTGGACACGCCATCCACAAAAGCCAGGAAAGTGGTGGTGATCAGCGAGATCAGAAATGCCAGTATAACGGCAATGAAGCGGGGGCTGAGAGACATGGTTACTTTTAAGGCGTCCGGATGAGCGCTGCCAGTTACCGGCATCCCGCTCATCCGGATTGAACTACTGAAAATGATCCGAATATTGCCTTAAAGTTAACACTTTGAAACCGGTTTCGTTTCGGTTTTAATGTGGAAGTCGCTTGTTAAGAAATTGTTAAGTTGGTTGGCGTCGTCACTTTAAAACCCTCCCCGGTACTTGTAAGTGCTCGATACTTTATCAATCGCGACGATGTAGGCGGCGATACGCAATGATACTTTGTATTTCAATGAGGTTTCGTAAACTTTATTGAAAGAGTCCAGCATGATCCGGTCAGTGCGTCGGTTGATCCTTTCCAGCGTCCATTTGTAGCCGATGCGGTTTTGTACCCATTCGAAATAGGATACGGTAACACCACCTGCATTGGCCAGGATGTCGGGCACCACCATAATGCCTTTGTCATTGATAATGTCGTCTGCCTTCGACGAAGTCGGCCCGTTAGCACCTTCAACGATCATTTTGGCCTGAATTCCGGAGACATTTTTGCGTGTAATCACATCTTCCTTGGCGGCCGGCACCAGCACATCGACGGGCAATGTAAGCAAGTCGTCGCCAGGAATAGCTTCCGCGCCGGTGTAACCTTCCAGGGAGCCATTATTATGATCGCGATAGGCAATGGCGTCGGCTACATCGATTCCCTTATCATTATAATATGCGCCGGAAATATCGCTGATCGCGTGTATAGCCACGCCGCGCTCGCGCAGGAGCAATGCAGCATGGGAGCCAACGTTTCCAAAGCCCTGCACTACGGCTGTAGCCCGGTAAGGATTAATGCGCAACTTCTCCATTCCGGCCAGCGCCGAAACCATCACACCACGGCCCGTAGCTTCAGTACGTCCCAGCGACCCGCCTAATACCAACGGCTTACCAGTAACGACAGCCGGGATTGTCATTCCTTTCGATTTGGAATATTCATCCATGAGCCAGGCCATTTCACGGGGCCCGGTGCCCATGTCCGGCGCAGGAATGTCCTGGTCGGGCCCGAAAACATCGAGCAATGCAGTTGTGTAGGCGCGCATGAGGCGCTCTATTTCTCCCGCCGACATTTCACGCGGGTTACAGGCGACCCCGCCTTTTGCACCGCCATAAGGAATGTCCACTACGGCGCATTTCCATGTCATCCACGCAGCGAGTGCCCGCACTTCATCCAGGTTTACGTCGGGATCGAAACGGATGCCACCTTTGCTGGGGCCGAGGATAGTGGAGTGGATCACACGATAACCCTCGAAAGTCTTTATTTCACCTGAATCCATCGTGACTGGAAGCCCTACGATCACCTGTTTGCGGGGTACTTTCAGGATGTGGTACATTTCATCGGAGATTCCCAGGAGGTCTACTGCTTTGTCAAATCGCTGCATCATTGACTCCAATGGATTTTCTTTGTCCTTAATTGGGGCCGGTTCTATATATGACATCATTTTGTTTTTAAACTATTGATAATAAGTATGTTAATGAATATGGAAATTATTACAATACAAACATACTGTATTTGTTATTATAAAAGCAAAAAACTAGTTTTTCTTGAAATAGTATAAAAAATGACGAAAAGTAGAATGTTTCAGTGCAGGAGGAAATATTAAAATTATACCGCGGTTTTATCGGGTTACCCCAAATTTTTTGAAGGAAATGGACGAATTGCTGAAATGCTAAAAAATAAAAAAAGGAGGTACAATTTGTACCTCCTTTCTGCATAAAATGCTTGGCTGATTAAACCATTTCCAGTTTAGAAGCGTAACGTTTGCGGTCGTTTTCTTCCAGATATATTTTCCGCATGCGGATGCTTTGCGGTGTTACTTCCAGGTATTCGTCTTTCTGGATGTATTCCATTGCTTCTTCCAGAGAGAAATTGATCTTCGGAGCGATCCGTAGTCCGTCATCCGTACCAGAAGCACGCATGTTGGTCAATTTCTTCGCTTCCTGTAAGTTTACAACAATATCGTTCGGGCGGTTGTGCTCTCCGATAACTTGTCCACCATAAATTTCATCACCTGGCTCTACGAAGAAACGTCCGCGATCCTGTAATTTATCGATCGTATAACCTGTCGCAGGTCCTGTATTTTTTGAAATGATAGAACCGCTGATACGTCCGGGGATTGGTCCGCGGAAATGTCCGAATTCTTTGAAACGGTGCGTCATTACTGCTTCACCTTGTGTAGAAGTCAACACGTTCGAACGAAGTCCGATCAAGCCTCTTGAAGGGATGAGGAATTCAAGGTGTTGCAAATCTCCTTTTGGCTCCATTACCAGCAACTCACCTTTACGCTGTGTTGCCAATTCAATTACTTTACCAGCAGTTGATTCCGGCACGTCTACTACCAATGTTTCGATCGGTTCCAAACGCTCGCCGTTCTCGTCCTCTTTGAAAAGTACTTGTGGCTGACCTAGTTGCAATTCATAACCTTCACGACGCATTGTTTCGATCAATACCGACAAGTGGAGGATACCGCGTCCGAAAACAAGGAATTTATCTTCTGTATCGGTTGGTTCTACGCGAAGTGCAAGGTTCTTTTCAGTTTCTTTCATCAAACGGTCACGAAGGTGACGTGATGTAACAAACTTACCTTCTTTACCAAAGAATGGAGAGTTGTTGATCGTGAAGAGCATGTTCATAGTAGGCTCATCCACAGCAATACGAGCGATTGGCTCAGGATTTTCAAGATCAGCAAGTGTATCGCCAATTTCGAAATCTTCGATACCAGTTACTGCGCAGATATCTCCGGCTGTAACTTCGGATACTTTTACTCTTCCAAGTCCTTCAAATGTCTGAAGTTCTTTTACTTTCACTTTCTTGATCACACCGTCAGCTTTGCAAAGAGACAATGTAGATCCTTCTTTAATTGTCCCTCTTTTCACACGTCCGATAGCGATACGGCCAACGAATGCATTGTAGTCAAGAGAAGTGATTTGCATTTGCAATGTACCTTCGTCGATCACCGGTGCAGGTATCGATTCGATGATAGTATCCAGCAAATAGGTAATGTTATCAGTTGGTGTCTGCCAATCCGGGCCCATCCATCCTTGTTTTGACGAACCATAAACGGTAACGAAATCCAATTGGTCTTCGGTAGCGCCAAGGTTGAACATCAAGTCAAAAACGTTTTCCTGAACTTCTTCAGGACGGCAGTTTTCTTTGTCTACTTTATTTACAACGACGATAGGTTTCAAACCCAGATCGATGGCTTTGCCCAATACGAAACGGGTCTGAGGCATTGGTCCTTCGAATGCATCGACCAGCAACAATACGCCATCCGCCATTTTAAGTACGCGTTCCACCTCACCACCAAAGTCTGCGTGACCTGGTGTATCAATTACATTGATTTTGACATCTTTGTAACGCACCGATACGTTCTTAGAAACAATTGTAATTCCACGTTCGCGCTCCAGATCGTTATTGTCGAGGATCAGGTCGTCGAATTCCTGATTGTCACGAAATAGTTTCGAAGCGTGGATGATTTTGTCGACCAAAGTAGTTTTACCGTGGTCAACGTGCGCAATGATTGCGATGTTACGAATGGCTTGCATTGTTTTATAGATCAGTTGTTTGCGGCTTTCAGTAAGATTGATGAATTGTACCGACCAATCGCCGTTTTGCTTTTGTCTAACGTAAATTTTGTCAAACAGGGTGCAAAGGTACGTAGTTTTTCACTGAATAACAGTATTTTACAATTAATTTATTGTTATGACGTGAAATACAGGCATTAGCCTACGAGAAGTGCAAAAAGTGCAGAAAAATATCAGAAGGTTGCAATTTCCGCTTTTGATATTTTGTAGAGATTGTCGGGATCAAAGTCGACGCCATTATCCCACGTCAATGTCCCGTACGAATCGAGCTTAACGGATTTGAAGTAATCAGGATCAGAAAGTCTGCTAATAAGACCATCATTTATCTTGAGGTATTTTTCAATTATCTCTTTTAGGTTGACAGTACGCACCTCATCCGTATTGAAAACGCAGGTCACTGCATATTCCCTTACCCCGATAATTTGCTTGATATAGTGCAGCATGACTTTTAAAGTGGGTCTATATAGTGTGTATGTTTTTGTAAATCAAAGATAACAAATATGCCTTGATCACCAGTCATTTTGCATTGCTACACACCTTTCGTTAATTTGTAAAGATTGAAGCACCATTAAATTCTAATATGAACAAGAACATACTGGCTGGATTACTCCTGTCCATGAACACGTTGGCACTGGCTCAGGACGATGCAGCCAAATATGCGGCAAGCATTACACCCTCTGATCTCAAAAAGCACCTCGTAATCATCGCTTCCGATAGTCTTGAAGGCCGCGATACCGGCTCACCAGGCCAGAAAAAGGCGGCAGAATATGTTTCTAAATATTATAAACAATATGGTTTAGAGCCAATTGCACAGAATCCCGACGGCTCCAAGACTTTTTTGCAGAAATATAAACTTTACAAACGAACCTGGGGTGAAGTATATGTGACTGCCGGTAATAAGAAGTATGAATTTAATAAAGACTTCTATTTGAATGGGTTATTGGATATTCCGGAGGAAGTCAGTAGCAATGTTGTGACACTTGGTTACGGCATCGACGACCCGAAATACAGCGATTATGCCGATCAGGATGTGGATGGCAAGTCTGTGATCATTTTTGAAGGTGAGCCAAAATCTGGCGACGGGACGTATCTGTTTGGAGGCTCTACCGAGAAAAGCAAATGGAGCGGGCCGGTTTCCTGGCAGGTGAAAGCGAAACTTGCTAAGGAAAAGGGGGTTAAGTATGTATTTATTATCACGGATAAAACCGGTGAGGATCTTGACAAAGAGATCCGTCAGCGGGCTGTGATGGCGCGGAGGTTCAGTGCGCCTACGCTGAAACCGGTCCAGGAGAATCCAGTAGGCATTGCGGCTTTCGTAGTTTCCGCAGATGTGGCGGCGGAAATATTAGGAACATCAGTTTCTAAAATCAGGAAAATGAAGGCTGAGATTGACAAATCCGGCAAGCCTTCAACCAAAAGCTTCACCGGTAAGGTTACATTGAAGGCGCAGCGTGTGAGTGAAACAATCGATACCGAGAATGTGGCTGCATTCATGGAAGGCTCCGACAAAAAAGACGAAGTGCTGGTGATCAGCGCGCATTTGGACCATATCGGTATTTCTGCCAACGGGGAAATTAATAATGGAGCCGATGATGATGGCTCCGGCACGGTGTCGCTCCTCGAACTTGCCGAAGCATTCAGCAAGGCAAAAGCAGAAGGGAAAGGGCCACGGAGAAGTATATTATTTCTGAATGTGACAGGGGAAGAAAAGGGGTTGTTTGGTTCGGAATATTATTCTGAAAACCCATTGCTTCCATTGAAAAACACGATCGCTGATTTGAACATTGACATGATCGGACGGGTGGACGAAGCGCATAAAAACGATCCCAAGTATGTTTATCTGATCGGGTCGGACAAGCTTTCATCGAAGCTTCATGAGATCAGTGAGGAGGCGAATAAGAAGTATGTAAACTTCAAGCTGGATTATACATTCAACGATCCCAAAGACCCGAACCGCTTCTATTATCGTTCGGACCATTACAATTTTGCCAAGACCGGCGTGCCCGTAATTTTCTATTTCACAGGTGTGCACGAAGATTACCACAGACCGGGCGATGACGTTGAGAAAATCCTCTTCGATAAGCAATCGCAAATCGTAAAACTGGTTTTTCATACTGCCTGGGAGCTGGTAAACCGCGATGAACGCATTGTGGTGGATAGTCATAAGGAATAAAGTTTGGGAGGAGGGACGAAGGGAGGAGGGACGACGAAGGAAGGGTGATTAACTTAATAAACTGAATATGGAGCGGGTTTTATTGCTGGTTTTGTTTTGTTTTTGTGGACTGGTGTCGCGTGGGCAGGAGCCGACTGAAAATTCGCTTTTGTGGGAGATTACCGGGCTGGGGATGGCTAAGCCGTCCTATTTGTTTGGGACGATACATCTGATTTGCCCAGCCGATTTTTCGTTGAGCGATTCGTTGAAGGCTGACGTTATGCGGACCGAACAGCTCGCATTGGAAATGGATATGGACGATCCGGGTATGATGGCCGGCATGATGAAAGCGATGAATATGTCGGCGGGAAACGAACTGAAAAAGCTAGTAACCGAACAGGAATACGCACGTTTGGACAGGTATTATAAAGATTCAGTGGGAATGGGGCTGGCTATGTTTGAAAAAGTAAAGCCTTTTGTACTGATGGGGCCGCTTTTCAGTTCTCTTCTGGACTGTCAGCCGCAATCTTATGAAACGGCCCTCGTAGAACTGGCGGGTAAGCAGCAATCCGAGGTGATCGGGATTGAAACCCTGGAAGAGCAGATGGCCATTTTCGATACAATCCCATACAAAGATCAGGTCAAAATGATCTTAATGATGATCGACAGTCTTCCGCAGGCGCGAAAAGAATTCAGGAGTATGGTCGGATTGTACAAGTCGCAGAACATCAACGAACTGTATCGCATGACATTACAAAGCGACTTTGGAATGGAAGGGAATGAGGAGGTAATGCTTTTTTCACGCAACAAAAAGTGGATTCCACGCATGCGTAAGATCATGACCAGCAAGCCGACATTTTTCGCCGTCGGTGCAGCGCATTTGGGCGGAGAAAAGGGGGTGATTGCTTTGTTGCGGAAAGAGGGATACAAATTAAGGGCCGTCCGGTAGTAGTTTTCCTTCGAAGAAGAATCACATTAAGCTCAAAAAGCTGAAATCCATTTCGTGAGCCATTCGGGGTTAAAAAACAGCATGAGTAGCGCGACAAGAAGGAAACCAGCGATCAGTTTGCCCGAAGTGCCGTTGTTGGCGGTTATGCTTGCCGCATTTGTGTTTTTGAAAAACAGCAAATAAGGCAGGCGAAGGTAATAAGCCAGCGAGATGGCTGCATTCAATATCCCGCCGATCAGCAGCCACAACATCCAGGGAATTTCCTGCTGATGATAACTTTCCCAAAGCGCCGAAAATACCAGGAATTTGGATGTAAAGCCACCCGTCGGGGGCAAACCAGCCAATGCGATCATCACCACGGTAAGAATGCCGGAAATCCACACATGCTGCTTCCCCAGCCCTTGATAATCCGCCAATGCGGTTTCGGATCGCGGTTGCAACAGGTCGATTAGGAAGAATGCAGCGAGGTTGATAATGAGGTAAGCGGCGGTATAGAATACAGCAGCCTCGAACCCGAACCGGCTGTATGCCGCAATGCCTACCAGCAGGTAACCGGCCTGCGCAATAGATGAATATGCCAACAGTCGGCGCGCATTGGTTTGCCACAATGCTGCCACGTTTCCAATCGTCATGCTAATAAGCGCAATGCCCCCCAGGACCGGGAAATAGGGCGCCGGCAAAATACCTGCAAGCCGCATCAGCACAAGTACAACGGCGGCTTTCGGAGCTACGGAAAGAAAAGAGACAAGCGGCGTTGGGGCAGCTTCGTACACATCCGGCGTCCATACATGGAATGGAACGAGCGAAAGCTTGAATAGCAGGCCGGCCAGTGTCAGTACAATGGTTACCGTTACAACGAGATCAGGATTGTTGACAAGGCCGTCGGTCATGGCTGCATTGGTGATATCCATGGTGCCTGTGAGCCCGTAAATTAGCGAAATGCCATAAAGCATTACCGCCGATGCGGCTGTTCCGAAAAGCAGGTATTTGATCCCGCCTTCGGCAGCTTTTTTGTAAGGAGATAGTGCCACCAGCAGGTAAGAGCTGATCGAAATGAGTTCTAGCGAAAGGTATATCGACAGCAAATGCGTAGACATTGTGAGCAGGTTCATCCCGGCCACGGCGGCGATCAGCAATGCATTGTATTCGGGAGGGAAGTCGTATTTTAGTATCCTGACATGCAACAGCGTGAATAGCCAGGAAACGGTGATGAGGATTTTAAAGAATACTGCCTGCCGGTCCAGAAATAACAAGGGTTGAAAGCGGAATGATGGCTCGGAATCCCATTGGCCCAAAATCAGCAAAAGTGTAACCAAACTCCCCGCCAAGGCGATATACTGAAGATAGGAAGCGGTTTTTTCTTTCCCAAAACGTTTGACAAACAATAATTCGGCCAGCAGGAAAAAGCAGAAAAGGAGTGCCAGAAAAATCTCAGGTGCGATTCCGCCCAGGCTATGGCGTATATGGGTGAGCTGATCGTTGATGTCCAATGGAGCAGGTACAATTTTTATGGCAAAAGTACGGAAACCTCGAACTTATCAAATTAACCAACTTAAATTATGAAATATCTGCTAAGAATTTTTTTGCTGTCGCCATTCTTGCTGAGTAACCCGTTAGCGGCGCAGGATTCTACCGGACTTGCCGGAACGCCTTATCAGGAAACGGCACTTGCTGCGGGCCAAATTTCCCCTTACCTCTTTAAAGAATGGTATTCGGGAACGGTCCGGACAAGCGACGACAAAGTTCACGACGGCGTTCAACTCCGCTATGACCTGGTTAAAGATGAGGTAGAATATAAAACAGGCTCCGGGCTGTTCCGGCTTTCGTCAGGTGTTACCGAATTCACTATTCCAACCGGAACAGACCTTTACACATTTAAGAGCGGATATCCCACAGTGGGCAGTCAGACGGAGAAGAGCTTCTACCGCGTACTTTATGATGGCAATACAAAACTTTTGAAAAAATATGCGCATCCCATTAAGGTAGAAAAGGCCAGCGCAACGCGCTCCATGGATGCCGGTGCGAAGCTTTTTATTCTGAAAGACAACAAGTTGAACCCGGTACAGCTAAGCAACAGAAACAGCTTCCTTAAACTGCTGACCGACGAAAAGAATAAAATGCAGTATGTGATCAGAGAACAGCAGCTCGACTTTGCAGGCGATGACGACCTCGCCCGCTTGCTGGAAGAATATGATTCCTACAAAGCCGGGCGAGGTGGCAATTGAGCCTATTTTTCGACGATCCAGCGATTGACGCTGTTGTATTTTCCTTCAAGAACGATTTTGTAAAAGCCGGATGGGTATTTGGAGATATCTATTTCGGCTTTTTCATTGGTTACATTCACTTCATCCATCAGATAGTAGAGGTCACTGCCACCAGTTTGAAAATGATTCGTAGTTGCAAGCCAGATCTTTACTTTTCCCTCCTTATCAACGGCTTTCCAGCTAATATTTACTTTGTCAGAAGCTTTTTGAACATCGGGTGAAAGTATAGAAACCTTGCCGGCGAATGCTACTCCGTCCACTTCAAAAGCCTGTTCTTTCGGAATATGAATGTCCATATGCCTGGCGACCGTCGGGAAGATATCCACGATACCGGGCGTCGATTTGAATCCGGCGTTGAGATCTTTGGCATTCGTGACAATCCAGGTGCCACGTTCGCGGTCGGATTGTCCGCCGTGGCCTTTGCCGGTTTTACTATCCCTTCCGTGGTCGGTCGTTACAACGATTAGCCAGTCCTCGTTGAATGTCTTTTCGCGGTATGAAATGGCTTTCCAAATCCTGCCCATCTGGTCGTCCATCATCCCGATTGCTTTGTGAAATTGTTCACTGTCCCCAAACTTATGGCCCATATCGTCGGTATATTCGAGGTACACCCATGACATATCCGGGCCGCTGTCCTGAATGTAGGACGATGCTTCATCCACCACCTTTTCGTCGATTTTATGAATGTACTGGCTCTCTTTGTCATGCTTGAAATGCACGGTATCTAGTTCAAAACCATCGAATGAATAGTCGAGGCGGAGATTTTTGGTTTGTGGCAGGTTTGTGCCTACCAGTTTCGTGCGGTTATCGAGCCAGGTAGAGAAAATAGCCGTGCGTTTGTGCGGATATTGTTCTTCAAGAAAGCGGAATAATGTCCAGTAGTTATAATTAGGGTCTTTGATGTCGTTATCCCAAACGTTATGCTTGTTTACCCACGTTCCGGTAAGCAAACTGTTGTAGCCTACCGCTGAAATTGTAGGAGTTTGCGAGTAAGTTCCCTTTCCTCCTCCTACGTATGAACGCGTGTAACCACCCGCCTTTGCGATCGCATCCAGGTGCGGTGTGGGGACCTTTTCCTTACTATCGCTCGAAATGCCATCGACGATAATGAATACAACTTTTTTTGTTTTGACAGCCTGCGACAGGGCGTCAGGAGCCAGGTTTACTCCAATCAATATCCACAACAGAGAGAAGAAAAGGTTTTTCATAGATTGAATGACTGTTTAATAAAAAATCCCTCAAATAAACGGTAAATTCACCGGATTTGAGGGGTTTTTAAAGCTAAGAAATTATTATTAATTAAATTTCTCTGTCACGGTTGCAATGGTGCCGCCGGTTGTTCTACGGGAATTTCAGTTTTCTTCTTTTTGCCAAAAGCATAGATCAGCCCGAAGTGGGTTTTCAATACACCGCTGTCAAATTTGTCTTTTACATATGGATTTAATTCCAAAGCCAGTTGTATCCTCCTGTTTTGTTTCAGCGGGGCAATGCGAACGCCCACATTCATCGAATATCCATCGATTGTGATCAGGTCGGCATTAGCGTCTGCAATGCGGTAAAGTGGGTTAAGGCGTAAGCCGCCGCCGATATACCATTGCACCACTTCACCTCTTTTAAGATTGACCATCGGCAGCAGATCGATGCTCAGACTGCTGAAAAGCGAATTGGTCTGCAGACGGGTATCGAGCCATATTGCCTTTTTTGCATTGGTGCTTACGGTAAGCAACGCGCTCCACGGATAATAGCCTACCGACGCCTGTGCCCAGAGCCGTTCCCGGCCGGAAAGCAACACCAGCATCAGCACAAAAAGGATTCGTTTCATCAGGAGCTGGGTTAGCGGCGCATTGCTTTACCCAGCTTGCCGGCAGCCTGCATGGTGTTCATTTTTTTCATCATTTTCCGCATTTCGTCAAACTGTTTGATCAGGTTGTTGACTTGCAGAATGGTGGTGCCGCTACCGGTTGCGATGCGCTTTTTACGGCTTCCGTCAATAATATCCGGGTTTTCTCTCTCTTTTTTAGTCATCGACTGGATGATCGCTTCGATAGGCTTGAACGATTCATTATCGATATCCAGGTTTTTAATCGCGCTGCCCATGCCGGGGATCATTCCGATGAGGTCTTTTACATTACCCATCTTTTTGATCTGCTGCAACTGACCGAGGAAGTCGTCAAAATCAAACTTATTCTGACGCATTTTGGCATTGATACGCTTCGCCTCATCCTCGTCGAATGCCTGTTGTGCGCGTTCAACGAGTGAGATCACGTCACCCATGCCGAGTATCCTGCTCGCCATACGATCCGGGTAGAAGGAGTCGAGCGCCTCCATTTTTTCACCCGTACTAATATATTTAATCGGCTTTTCGACGATTTGGCGGATTGAAAGCGCCGCTCCACCGCGGGCATCGCCATCTAGTTTCGTCAGTACAACGCCGTCGAAATCAAGTCTGTCATTAAAGGTTTTTGCTGTGTTCACCGCATCCTGGCCAGTCATCGAATCGACAACGAACAGGATTTCAGAAGGTTTTACAGCGGATTTAATGTCCTGCACCTCCTGCATCATGACTTCATCCACCGCCAAACGACCGGCAGTATCGACGATCACGATCTTCTTACCTACTTTTCTGGCGTGTGCTACGGCATTTTGCGCAATGCTTACTGCGTTTTTATTTTCTGGTTCGGAATATACTTCCACACCAACCTGCTCACCCAAAACTTTAAGCTGGTCGATCGCAGCGGGGCGGTAAACGTCGCAGGCTGTTAACAACACCTGGCGACCTTGTTTCTTTAAAAGAGCAGCAAGTTTACCGGAAAAGGTCGTTTTACCCGAACCTTGCAAACCGGCGATCAAAATAACCGCAGGATCGCCTTTGATATTGATTCCTTCGGCCTGTCCGCCCATGAGCTCTGTAAGCTCCTCTTGCACAATCTTGACGAACATCTGGCCTGGTTCAACAGAGATCAGGATCTTTCTGTCGAGGGCTTTTTCACGGATGCGGTCTGTAATTTCTTTGGCTACCTTAAAGTTAACATCGGCGTCGACCAATGCTTTACGGACTTCTTTGGTAGTAGCGGCAACATTTATATCGGATATCCTGTCCTTTCCTTTAAGTGTGCGAAAGGCATTGTTAAGCTTGTCCTGTAAGTTTTCAAACATGGAATAATATGTATGATTCTGAACCTGAATTGAAATAATTCACAAAGGTATAAATAAAATGAGGAGTACAGGAACGTTAGCCCCCGTACTCCTCATTTTATTCGGTCCGATATACGGGCGTTTATTGCTTCAATGCAACACTGACCTCCGCAGGTTTTGGTGCCTGAATGCCATCAGTTGCAAACTGCCGACTGATACCTTCGTGTACATTATAATAGGTGTCCCAATAGGTTGCGCTGGGTGTCCACACCCGCACATCGAAGAAAATAGCGTTTTCGGTGAGTTTAGTAACCAATATGTCGTGCTGGATGTCTTTGCTCGCGGTAGGGCAGGCGTCGACGGCTTTCTGAACTGCGGCCCTTATTTTATCAACCCCATTCTGGCTGCCTGCGGCGAAAACCATATCCACGCGGATTTTTCCTTTTCCTGAAATGTTGGTAATGGGAGAAGTCGATAGCGATCCATTGGGTAAAATGATCGTCCGGTTATCCGGAGTGACTAAAACGGTATTGAAGATCTGCACACCTTCGACTGTGCCGGTAAACCCCTGGGCGCTGATGAGGTCGCCCACGCGGTAAGGTTTGAAGATCAGGATCAGTACCCCGCCTGCAAAATTGGCAAGCGAACCCTGCAATGCCAGACCAACCGCCAGACCCGCGGCTCCCAGCACGGCGACGAACGAGGATGTTTCGATGCCTACAATACCTGCAATGCTCAATAGCAGCATCACATTGAGCAATACTACAATGAGCGAGCTTAGGAAAGGCTGGACGTCGCGGTCGACGTGCCGTTTTTCCATTACATTGCTTAGCATGGAACTGATCTTACCTATGATAAGCCGACCGATGATAAAGGCAATGAGAGCGAGCAGGATTTTTCCGCCATACAACGTTACAAGAGGCCAGATCTGGATTTTGAGAATTTCATCCATGTGTTGAGAGGTTTTGTTGATTAGTTTGATGTGTGAAAAGCGTGAAATAACAAGCCACTTCAAATGCAAAGTCCGGGTTTCCGGTGACATAAGCAATGGAATAGTTCAAATCTTGTTGTCGTAATTATTCAGTCGATGTAGAATAAGAATGAAAAAAGGGTGAGAAATGGTCATTTGCCATTGCTCACCCTTTAGTATATACTTAATACGATTGCTATTTTTTGAACTTCGCAGCTACCCAGCGGAACATTTTCTTTTCTTTTTCCCAAAAAAATGAAAACTGACCGAGCAGAAAGCCATAAAGTAAAAGCAAGCTCTGATAAGTCGGGAATATGAACAGAATATAGGTAATTGTTTTGAGCCACATTGGCGTCGCATCGTCATAGCCGAGGAGGTAAAAGAGGCCTTTTCTCAGCCAAACCACCGACGATCCCGATAAGCTGAAAACCGCCAGCACCAATAAAACCTGTCTGGTTGTTTCCAATCCCCATTTTTCCTGCATTTTCCCCAACCAGGGCTGTGCGTTTTTTTCTCCGCTTTGCATATTGATATTGTATTGACTGCTTCTGATTCGGGTGCAAAGAAACAACGCGAATCGCAATTTTCCTTGATTTTAATGAATGTTTAATGGTGGACGTCAGTCATCACATGCCTCACTTAATCTTCAAAAACACCAACAAGCCCAGTACACTTACGATCAAAACACTCGCTGCGGCGGCTGTCATGATACCGTCACGCATGTTTTTGCCCAAAAAGTCGAGGTAGCTGTATTTGTGCAGGAATGCGAAACTGAAACCTTCGCGGCGATTGTTGTCCTCCACTTTGGTCGACAGCCTGCTTGTCGTCGTTTCAATGTAATAGGTAGTGTGCTGAGGCGTGTCGTAGGCAAGCTTTACGACCGGCAGCCGCTTGTTTACAAACCCATATTCGCCGGCAAAACTGGTTACCATGGACGCTTTCTCCACGTCAGCGCCGGAAATAGGCGAGGAAATCTGGGCTTCCATCAGGTCGCAGCAACTGGCTGCATTGCGTTCCTCCTGGGCGGCAAATTTGCGGGCGAGGTATTTCGCGAAACGGATATTACCATCTTCGAGCTTTTTACCGTCTTTGATGTTGGTATAATCGACTACGGTTTCATCGGTTTCCCAATCTTTACGGACAGTCTGCCAAAAGATGTTCTCGCCCCATTTGATCAAACCAATATTCGAAATGCCTTTCAGGTCGATCATGGAGGCTTGTGCGATTTCCTCCGTTTTAATCACCGGATCGTAGACGTACTTCTGGCGTTCATCAGGATCGAGCTTTTGAATGGCATGATAGGCACCGGAAAAGGCAAAAGTGAAGGTAACAATGCTCGACCAGATGCCAATTGATCGGTGGTATTTCCGCAAAATCCCTTGTTTACTTCCAGATTTGACCGGTTTAAACTTCCCCCACATCAATCCATAAATAATAACACCTGCTACCGCCGAAAGAATAATGAGGCCAAGAAATGAGACCATTACGGCAATGCGGACGGTGTTGTTCGTAATCAAATCCATGAAGCCCCAGTTGTGAAATGTGCCAAATACCCAGATAAACGCCTTTCTGCCCCGGTCGTTGAAGGTTGCGAACCGGCTTTGGCCTGTTTCCACATAAATATCCATCTGGCGGTCATCATCGAAGCTTACCTTCCAGACTGGCAGGAACCGGTTGACATATTTATACTGACCTGTAAAATCGGTCAGTCTGGTGCTGGAAACGATCTTTGATTTTTGATCTTCCAGCATGTAGCGCGCCATATGTTCGGCATACTTCCGGTCGCCGTCGACGAGTTTCGCTCCGGTTGCAGCGTCAAAATAGCTTAGTTCGTCATTAACCGCGTTGACCTGATAATAAGCCTTGCCATCGAACTTCACAAGCCTGAAATTTTTGAATTCCGTAATGCGATTTTGGGTTAAAACGGAACCCAGGGTCAATTTTACATCTTGCTGAACAACAGGTTGAGCCAGGTAAAACTCATGCGGGATACTGGTTTTGAACCAATGCGACATAAATGGGTGCATGACGCCCGAAGCGGTCCAGAAAATGGTGGGTACGATCACCAGCAGGCCAAGCGCCCTGTGCCAGCGGTAAATGTTTTTCCGGATTACGCGCCCTGCCTTCGCTTTAATGGATTCTTTTGGCTGGATTGCAATATCGTCAATCATAAGATTTCTATTTTTTGCCGGTGAAAGTGTATTGTAAGCCAAATATGAATGTTCTTGGCGCTGCCGCAGTGTAGGTAGTGCGGTCGGTTGCATTGTTGCCCCGGGTCGCATTCGTCGCGTAGAGCACGTCGGTCAGGTTGAGGATATTGGAAAATACTTCCACCCCTTTCCAGTTATACCCGACTCTGAAATTCAGGATATCATACCCTTCATACTTCACAGTATTGATTTGATTCTGGTAGTATGAAGCCACATGCTGCCATTCGACAGAACTGCGGAAGTTTTTAAACCACTTAGGATAATAGCTGAATTCGGAATTCCAAAGCCAGCGTGGTGAGGAAGGCATGTCCATTCCATTCACATTTTTCACCGCGTCGGATTGCTTGTTGCTCAGCACGAATTCGTCATAGCGATGTATGGCGGTGGTGCCTCCGAAACGGAAGAAAAATTCCTTTGTAGGCTTGTAAGTAATGCCAAATTCAACGCCGCGGTGCAGTGTTTTGCCGGCAGATTGATAATCGTACGAATTATCGGGTAATCTCACATTTAAAAGCTCATTCCGGCCATTCATTTGGTAAAATGCCAGGTCGAGATACACTTTATTATTCAGCACCGACGCCCAGCCACCGATTTCGGCATTATTGAATTCGGCTGGTTGAAGGTTGTAATAAAAGAGATCACCATTAGGCAGCGGCGTGGTGCGTTTTCTGAAAATAGAAGTAAGGCCGGGAGGTGAAAACCCGCGAGAGTAATTGGCGTAAATGCCCTTTCCTTTGCCCAGATCGTAAGTTGCGCCGATTTTCGGGGTGACTTTGCTGTAAGATTTGCCGCCCGATGTGCTGTCCATGAAATTGATATAACTGAAAGACATCCGGTCATAGCGTAAGCCTGCCGAAATGCGGAATTTGGGCAAAATCTCAAAGTCATATTGCGCATAGGCAGCCGAATTTTTGATATCCGCTTCATAATCCGCATTCTTTACATCGGGCCGTTCCTTTACGATCGTGTATTTCTCGACCGATTTTTTATCCAGTCTGAGCTGGGCGGCCAGGTCGACCTGGTAGGACCAGTAAGTCGATGGCGAAAAGTCAAAAACCGCACCGGTAATCAGTTTGGAATTCAGGAAATCGAAGCGGTGACTGTGCTGGGCGATTATACCAAGACTTTTGAAATTACTCGAATTGATTTCCCCTCGCGCAGTAGTTTGGCCGGACGTCCAGCGGATGCCGTAGTTCGGGTTTTGGCCGTGTTCATTTTTTCGTCCAAAAGCGGTGATAAATGTTTGCGACCCATTCCGCCAGTCTTTTTCATAAGTGAGCCTGCTGCGCAATGCACTGGACTTCCTGTAAGTGAAGTCGGTAGTACTCACATATTGTCTGGAATAAAATGCCACGCTATCGACACTTCCGCTGGTTTGGGAATCGTATTTACTATAAGCCAGTGTGTAAATGAGTCGGGAAGATGGGCTGAGATGATATTCAAGTCGTGCATTAATAGAATTTTTATCATAATCAGAACTTTTCATCCAACCATCGCGCTGGCGCGCGACGAATCCACCGACATACACACCAAATTTTCCAATCATCCCACCAGCGCCGTATTGCAGTCGCTGATAACCCCATTGGTCGGCCTGTATGCCGATTTTGGCTGTGGGTAAAATGGTAGGCCGCTGTGTGATGAAGTTGATAGCGCCGCCCACAGCCTCCGGACCGTAAATAGAGGACACCGGCCCTTTTACCACTTCCACCG
Source organism: Dyadobacter sp. MSC1_007 (assembly GCF_023667495.1). Lineage (GTDB taxonomy): Bacteria > Bacteroidota > Bacteroidia > Cytophagales > Spirosomataceae > Dyadobacter. Next base: position 49,755 of record NZ_JAMOZL010000004.1, on the reverse strand, counting down.
AGCTAATGGCGAACTGGTTGAATTCAAGGATCGAATTATGGTTAAAAACACCCATCGGCCGGATCGGCACGCCATCCTCCATATATAGGAAGTACGCATTGGTAGTGAACGGCTGCCGGATCGCCATCGAATGCTGCTCGTTGCCGAGATTCACCATCATAACACCGGGGACCTTGTTGACAATCTCATACATAGCCGTCGGTTTGGCCTCGTCGATCATTCTTGGGGTGAGTTTGGAAATGGCGATAGGGCTTTCGGTGCGCAATGTGGCTTCGCGGTTACCGGTTACCACTACGGATTGCAGATTCTCCGCTTCGGATTCGAGGGCAATGGTCACGGGCTTATTGCCGGAAACCTGGATTTCCTTTGAAGAAAAACCTACACTCGAAATGCGGACGGTTACATTGCGTTCACTGCCTGCAAGCGCGAAATGGCCGTTATTGTCAGTTGTGGTGCCGGTATTTGAAGAAACGATCAGGATAGTCGCGCCTACTATGGGCTCTTTGGTTTGCGAGTCGTACACTTTCCCCTGGATGCCTTGCGCATAGGCTCCGCAGACGGATGTACATAATAGTAACACCCGTAAAAATATTTTCAGGTTCATTGAGAATGATATAAAGATTAAAATTCAGTTAGGTATGGGGTTAAACCCCTGAATCTTATCTTTTGGGCGGGCGCAATAGCTTGGAAACGGGTGCAGCGTAGCATGCAACCAGGTGGAAAAAGCGGGTAGGTTCCAAAAAAAATGTGGCAACCCGCTCGAAGGAGTAATTATACGCTAATGGCGTGAAAAGCTGGATTACAGGCGTGTTTTGCACCTTATCAGAGGTCTCTTTATCCTGCTTGTCCTGTTGTTGTTTGAGTTTTTTGGCGAGATAACATTTCCCGTCGCAATTCATTTCAGGCCGCTTCCTGTTTTCACAAAGGACTTTGGCAATATATTCCCGGTTGAGCTTATAATACGCGATCGTCCCCCACGAACTGAACGTGGGCAGCATAATGGCCATGAGCAATATGTAGGCAATCGCGGAACGCATAGTGGTTTATTGGCTGTCGGCTGTCAGCTTTCGGCAAAGGTACATACTGAAAGCCGAAAGTCGAAGCTATAAAGATGTCCCTATTCCGGGATCTGAAAAACGTTTGTCCTTGATAAAATCATCATCATTCAAACTCCTCAAAAAAGCAATGATTGCTTGCTTTTCAGTCGCAGACAGGCTGATTCCCCGTTTTTGGCCCGCGACATTGAGCAATGGGTCAAGTGTAGGCGAAACGTAAATGCTGTCCTTGCTACTGATTTTATCATTGCCATAATGGTCAAGTACCTGCTGCAAGGTGGTAAACCGGCCGTCATGCATGTAAGGTGCCGTGAGGCCGACGTTACGTAAGCTCGGGACTTTAAATTTCAGTCTGTCGTTCTCATTCAATGTAATATCATATCTGCCCTGGTCTTTAATCCGGTTCGGGATCAAGCCATTATTCCTGAACGATTGGTCTGTAAAGAACGTCCCGCTGTGGCAGGAACCACATTTTTGGATGAAAACCGCCATTCCTTCCTTTTCCTGCGCCGTTAAAGCAGAGGCGTCGCCGCGTACGAAATAATCGTACCGGGAAGTGGCGGAGACCATCGTCATCATAAACTGCGAAAGCGCATGCATCATCCGCTCTGCATTGATCTCGTCGGTCCCGAATGCGGCTTTGAACATTTTGGGATAATCCACCTGCTTAGCTGCGCCTGCTACCGGCGTCTTTTTTAGCTTTTCGATCACATTGGCGACCCGTTCGTCCATTTCCACCTTGTTCTGGATCGGCACTGGCGGCACCATGTCCATATCATGTACGCCGCCGTCCCAGAAAAAAGAGGTATTCCAGGCCATATTCTGAACGGAAGGCGCGTTCCGGGTTCCAATTTTATCATCGACACCGTGGCTGAGATCATGGCCGTGATGCGTAAATGCCGCCTGTTGCTGGTGGCAGGTCCCGCAGCCAATCTTGTCCGTTCTGGACAGAATTCCGTCATAAAAGAGGAATCGTCCTAATTCGACACCCTCCACTGTCATTGGGTTTTTGGACAAATCATAAACCGGATCGGGAAAATGGGAAGGCTTGTTCCATTGCAAAGGCGTCGGCGTTTTGTCCGAAGGCAGCGGTTCCGGATTGTCGGTTTTCTTACTGCAAGAGATCGCCAATGCCAGGATGGCAGCTGTAATGCTCAATATGCCTGCGACATGCTTCATTCCGCCTCTTAGATGCGATGATTAATTAATTTTTATTTCCTTGACACTAAACATATTTGCGTAGTTGTCGGCGACATTTTTTGAAGAATCTGTAAACATGATACCCGGACTTTTTCTAATACTCAGCTGCGTAGGGCCGTCGAATATTTTGAGGATATTAGCCTGAATAAGCACATTTGACACGATGCTGGTCGTAACGATGGCTTTTTGTCCCGGGAAATTCATTTTTATGGTCCTGAGATTATTGAGCGTCCGCTCGGTTCGGCCCCCAAAAAAGCCGATATGGTACTCGTACTTGCCGTTTGCCGTCATTGCGGAATCAGATGACCCTTCCATTTTCAGGAAAATATAGCCGGGGTTCCAGTCCCAGTACATGGCTTCTTCATTGGTAGGGCCGCTATATCGGTCAAGAATGCCTTTTCGCTGCGACTCGTCCGAAACGCTACGGGCACTGTCTACACCCACCACGAACTCGATCCCCGTGTACTCGCCGGTGAGAACATTGTTGATCACCAGTTTTTGCGATCCGGCATTCGCCTCGCGTATCATGAAATAGCTCGAATCTTGCGGGACAGTAAAAACGCTGCCGTCGATCTTGGTGAGTTTGATATTGGAAATGAAATAGTTGAGCTTGCTGACAGTAAAATCCTCGCCCACGCTATTGGTATATCTGACGCTGTCGAGCTTCAAGTCCTGGCTACCTACGACATTATCAAACTGAATTTGGATCTTCCCCGTCTCGATTGGGTCGGTGTCTTCATTTTCATCAGGGAATGCGCACGATGCTATCAATAACCCCGACATTACAAATGAGAGTAGTGATAGCAAAGAGGTTGAGCTTTTCATGTATATATGTTTTGGTAAATGTTGATGTCTGCGCATGGAATGACGCAGTTTGAGCTGACAAAGATGTAAAGAGATTTGATTTAACTAATGATGGAATTTAAAACGGGGCGTTTTTTAGATTTCTCACTATTCGGAAACGAACAAACCGGGGGAAATGGTGTTTCACTATCATCGTACGTTGTAATGAATTTGCAAGCTCAATCCGCCCGAATAAAGAAAACGATTATTGAATCCATTAGGCGTGAAGCCAAAGCCTGGAAAGTACTGGACATATGTATCCGCGTTTGTGCGGCGACCCATCACATTCCGGACAGTAAACCGCAGTAGCCAGTTGTCGCCTATTTTGAAATCCTGGCCGAAATAGGCTTCTATACCCAGTGCGACATTATTTGTCTCTTTGAAGTCTCCTTCATAATCGCCGAAAGTCGGGCCGTCAAACCGGAATTTTCCTTGGTACCCGGCAATTGCAAAGACTGGGCCGTAGCCGATACGAAGCATTTTTCGCGGATTCCGGATTTTTTTGATCTCATGTGCCGCCCGAAAATAGGCGCCTTTGAAATGCTGAGAGGGGTCAAAACCAAAGTGTTGGTGCGTGGAGCCGTGCGCGAAACCTGTGCCAAGTACAAGACGGCGGTTCGGCCGTGGAAGGTCTAGCAAGTAGTAGGGCTCAATAATGATCGTGTTTCGGATATAATATTGTTTAGGGAGGATAACTGATGGTAGGCTGTTGATCACATCAAGCCCAATATAGCCTTTTCTGGTCAGCGTGTCCTGCGAATAGGCCTGTGAAAAAACCAAAATGAGTGCCGTCAGAAGGAAGAGTTTTTTCATAGTGTGATCTGAATTGAAATGCCAGTTCCCGGATTTGCGAAAGGGAAGCCAAGGCTGCCGCTACGGGCATAGGTGTCGTAATAAACGTCGACGTTGCTGAATGTCGCGTCACAATGCCTGCCACTCGGTTTTCGTGCGTCGGTTATAAATCCGCAATCGCCTTTGTACCTGAACACCCGTTCATAATAGATGGAGAGCGTGTCGATACGGTCTTTGAAATAAAAGACATAAGTGGTCGTATCCGCAAGCATTGAAATGGGTAGTTCAAGCTCGGACTGTTGCCCCAGATAGGCTTTGACTTGTTTTGCAATAGCATTTTGGTTAACAGCTTTCAGCGCATACACAGAATCAAGTTGCAACGAGTCCTGGCTGAAATAGACCCTTGCTGTCAGCTCGGCTTGGGGGCCGCAGTCAATGCAACCTTGTTGGATCATGCCCACCAGCAGTAATGCAATAGGGAAGAGCTGTTTCATGCTGTCGGAAGGTTTGGATAAATCCTGAGACACATTTTCTCCAGAGAGCGTTGCCGCCGCAGGATAATCGCTCTTTTTGTATCTCCAAGATTTGATATATTAAAAGTATATTTGAATAAAACACACTATGGCAATGACAGGACTCGCAATACGAATTCCGACCATGTATTCAGAAGAAGAATATCTCCGGCTTGAAAACGACGCCTTTGAAAAGAGCGAATTCTTTCAGGGGCAGATTATCAAAATGTCGGGGGCGGCACCTGATCATAACCGGGTCAAGGAAAATGTTTCAATAGAAGTTGGGATTGTTTTGAAAAAGAATAAATCCTGCCGAAGCTCTTCGAGTGACCAGCGGATTCACATTCCGGCCAATTCGCTTTATACTTATCCGGACATTATCATCGTCTGCGGGCCGAACAAATTTTCAACACTGGATCGTATCACCATCACTAACCCGTCGGTGATCATCGAAATTCTTTCGCCATCCACCGCGGAGTATGACCGCGGCCAAAAATTCAAATTGTACCGCGACATTGAAACCTTGCAGGAATATGTGACGATAGATTCCCGGAAAACCGAGGCGCAGGTTTATCCGCGGATGCCCGATGATCAATGGATTCTGGCCGATGACGCATTCTCCCTTACCGATTCCATTACCATTCAAACAATCGGCGCTACGCTGCTCATGGCCGAACTTTACGACGGCGCCGAGAATGTAAGCAGCCTCTTTCCTGCGTCCAAAGAGTAATTTTCCTATATTTGCCCTTTAAACAATAAGGGGGCACTTGCTCCGTTTATGTTCAAAGTTGTTTTTACTCAGAATTGACCTCTGTTTCATTAGCTTAACCATTCACTTTTTATTTCTGATATGATGCTTCTGCAAGCACTTACTGACTCTACTTTGGCTGCACCCGTCGCTACTGAGGGCCTTTCCATAATTGATCTTCTCGCAAAAGGCGGGTGGGTTATGTTACCACTCGGATTGCTGTTCCTGGCTACGCTTTTTCTGATTATCGAACGCTTCATGGGTATCGGCGCGAACGGTAGAATTGAGCCGCAGTTTGTAGATAATGTGAAGGATTTTATCCAGCAGGGAAACTTAAAATCGGCTGAATCACTCTGCCGAAACCAACGCAATGCCGCCGGACGCATACTCGAACGTGCCATCGGCCGTATCGGTTATCCGATCAAGGACATTGAGACGACAATCGAGAATGCCAGCCAGATCGAAATACAAAGAATGGAGGGCAATCTGCCTTACCTTGGTGTGATCGCGGGTATCGCGCCTATGCTCGGGTTTGTAGGTACGATCTCAGGTATCATTCGTATTTTTTACGACATTTCTATTTCCAACGACTTCAATATCAGCACCATTGCAGGAGGTATGTATGAAAAAATGATCACTTCCGGCTCCGGTCTGATCATCGGTCTGATCGCTTATGCAGGTTACCACTTGCTGAACATGAAAATCGACCGTTTTGCATTGAGACTGCAAATGGCCGCATCGGATTTCCTTGATGTGCTTCAAAAGCCTGTTGCTGCTAAATAGATATTTAAAGATGTGACGAGTTTAGACTTTTCACATCTGACAACTCAATATTTGCCCACAATATGAAAATACGTCGGAAGAGCCGGTTTGCACCGGAAGTGTTCACGCACTCGCTCAACGATATTATGTTTTTCTTGCTGCTGTTCTTTTTGATCATCTCCACGATGTCCAATCCGAACGTGATCAAGCTGATGCTTCCCAAAGCCTCGGCGACGCAGCAGATGTACAAGAAACAGATTACCTTGTCGATCGACGATAAAAAGGCTTATTTTATTGATAAAGAGCCGGTTCCGTTTGATAGGTTGGAAGTCGAACTTCAAAATATATTTGCCAATATCGAAGAAAAGACCGTCGTGCTTCGCGTTGACAAGAACCTCGCTGTTCAGGACCTGGTCGATGTGCTGGAAATTGGAGCCAAGAATGATATTAAGATGGTGATGGCTACCGCGAAATGAGAAATTAGGGAGGAGGGAGAAAAGGAGTACGGAGGAAGGAGGAAGGAAGAGAGAAAAAATTTAAAGGGCTGAGGGATTTGACATCTTCCGGCCCTTTTTTATTGTTATTGGTTTGCTGCGGCGCTTTGATAGATTTGTTCTACTATGGATTGTAGAACGGCGCCTTGGTCACTGTTGCAGATATTGGCAGGTTTGCCGTTGCAAAGATCGAGAAATGCGGTAGTGTTTTCAAGTTGCACGTTGACGTCGCTCAAATGCGGAAAGCGGATATCGGCAAGCTCTCCGGCGATTTCGGTGTGTATAGACAATGGCAACAGTTTAGCCCCGCCTTTTGTCCCGAAAACTTCAAGGTTAATCACATCCTCTTCCTCCATATTCAGGGCAAATGAAGTTGACAAAGCTATGCTGACGTTGCCAGGAAACGACAGGTAGGCAAAACAAGCGTCTTCTACTTCAAATGTCGCAGGGTTCCACGATCCTTTCAGGCCTTTTCCGCCCGTTTTTCCGATAAAATCATAAGTATTGGCAACAATGCGATGGGGATGGTGATAGCCGGTAAGGTCCAATGCCAGATCAAGGATATGGACGCCGAGATCAATCATCGCGCCGCCTCCCTGGATCGTTTTATTGGTAAAATTGCCCCAGCCCGGTATGCCGCGGCGACGCAGGTAATTGGCTTTGATATGATAGATGTCGCCGAAGTGGCCAAGTGTGTGATATTTCTTCAATGAAGTGTATTCGGCGGAATGTCTGCGTTGAAAATTGTAAGCCAGTACCAGTCCGTTCTTTTGGGCCAGATCGGCCATCTCGCGTGCTTGCGCGGCGTTCATTGCCGGTGGTTTTTCACAAAACACATGACAGCCGTTTTCGAGCGCCTGTATTGTGAATGGGTAATGCAGGTTATTGGCAGTGCAATTGATGACGATATCCGGCTTTCCTTCGCTCCGGTACATTTCTTCCGGACTGTCGTAGGCGAAAGGGACATTGTGCTTGTCGGCCAGCGCCTGCGCTTTGTGAATGTCGCGGCTGCATATTGAGACTACTTTTACACGATCTGGAAGCTGTGCCAATGCCGGAAGGTGGTTTTGGCCGGCGATGTGCCCGCCGCCAATGATGGCCGCTTTGAGTACTGACATGAATTGGAAGACTAAGTTGTTTAGACTTCCAAATATCAGCAATTATTCGTTTTTACTTTCCATAAATCGGCCGACGATAGTTCATGTAGGTACCGCCATACTTCATATATCTGTACTTCCCTGTTTGATCATCCACGTATCCATTGGGAGCTGTTTTCTGCGTGAGGTCCCATTTCCTTTCGTACGTTGCCTCGGGGACTTCTCCTGAGGCAGAGAGATTCAATTTCCCATGAAGTAGCGCACCGATCTCGTCCATATTTGGGAGCAGAGAGACACCAATTGTATTAAAATTGGTAAACCCCTGACGTTTATCCTGATTATCTTTCTCGATTTTAAAATTGATTTCGAGGGTATATTCCATTTCAACTGGCTTTCCGTTCTGCACTGCCGGATTCCAGCGCGGCATTTCGTTCACGACACGTAGCGCTTCCTTATCGATGCCGAAACCGATGTTTTTAAGACTTTTAGCATTCCGTATATCGCCATTTTTATCGACTGTAAAGGCGACCAGTGCAATGGCCTCCACGTTGGTCTTGCGTGCTGTGGCCGGATATTCCAGGTTTTCGAGCAAATATCCCATCAATGCCTCTCTGCCGCCCGGAAATTCCGGGTGCTGTTCAACCACTTTCATGTGTGTACTTTCTGTGGCAGGATTTGAAACAGCCGTTTTAGCATTCTCAGCGTTTATCGGGCGACCTACAACTACCGGTCCTGTGATTTTATTAACCGCTCTTTTCAGCGTAATCATCAGTTCGGTTGAAGTCTTATTGAGGGAAATCATCTGTGCTTCATACGACACATGAGAGATTGCCAACTGCGCTGTTTCTGAAACATTTTTCAACTCAAACCAGCCATTCGCGTCGGTAGTGGTGCCACGGGTAGTTCCTGCTACAATGATGATAGCGTCGGCTACCGAACTGTTATTTTCGTCCGTCACATTGCCTTTCACGGTGATGTTTTGTTCGGTTCCGGTATTGAGCTGTGCAATGGAGCGCAAAGGAGCCTTTGAAGCAGTAATGAACAACGAGCCTGCGATAACCGGCAATACCAGTAAGTAACGGGTTAATAACCAGGGCGAACTTCGTTTTTTATAAATCATTTTAATCCGGGTTTTGAGAAGTGACGACTTGAAGAAATGATTCACGAGCGGGATATCCGGGCTGTGCATGGCATATGAAAGCAGAAATGACGCATAGTTTTCCCTGGTCGCGACCGGCTGATCGGCGAGGTATTCATGTACGGTTTCGATGGAGCGTTTGTAAAGCCATAGCACAGGATTAAACCAGAAAACCATTTTTAAGCCCTCGATAAGCAAGATATCAATTGTATGCCTCTGCCGGATATGTACAAATTCGTGCTGCAATACTGTGTCCAGGTTGTAACGGTAGTCATGCGCGCTCAGAAAAAGCCATTGGAAAAATGAAAATGAACTGGTGGCACGGTTGGAAGTGTCGCTAGAAAGTAACACCAATGTACATCCATCCAGCTCAATGCGTTCACTTCTTTTGACGGTCCGATAGACCTGATACAACCCACGGAAAAAGAGGTAGCTGAAATACAGCGTGACAAGCACGTAAATGCCTGCGATCCACAAGCCAAAGTGTATTCCGGTGTCAGCATTACTGCCTGCTACCACTTGGACTGATATCGTAGCTTTTTGGTAAACGGTTTCCGGCACATGGATGGTCGTAATCGGCTCCGTAAAACGAACGGATGGCAGTGCAAATGCAATCAATAGAGATCCCAGAAGGAAAATGCGGTTCCATTGAAAGAAGGTATGCTTTCGAAGCAAAAGCCAATAGCAGGCATAAAAAAGTAACCAATATGCATTGACTTTTGCGAGATAGATGAGCGTTTCCATGCCGGGAATGCAGTGATGTCGTTGTTGTTAATCCTTCGTGGTAATCATTACCACGCCACCTTTGCCAGGCTCTCCGTACAGACTGGAAGCAGAAGCGCCCTTCAACACATTGATACGGCTAATGGTATTCGCAGGCATTGTTTTAAGAAATTCACCGTCTTCCATTACTTCTCCGTTGACCACATATAATGGCTGGTCTTCTGCCGATATCGGACCATCAGGTGTTCTGATCTGGATGTGTGCCTCATCTGATTGGTTTTTGGCAGGTGCCGGGGGAAAATACGGTATCTGGACTTCATCCTCAGGCGATTTAGTTTTTGAATTACCATCTTCAATTTGGAAATTAATGGGCAAATTGTACTTCACATTAACGGGCACACCACCTTGCTCACCCGGTATCCATTTTGGAAATTTTGATAGCACACGAATAGCCTCGGCATCGCATCCGAAACCAATGCCTTTTAGCACCTGTATATCCTCGACATCGCCGGTTTCTGTTATAACGAAGCTCAGGAATACACGGCCCGACACATTGGCTTTGCTAGCGGCTGTCGGATAGAGGATGTTTTTCGCGAGAAATTGGTACATCGCTTTGATACCGCCCGGGAATTCGGGTTGCTTCTCCACTACGGTGAAAACTTTCCTTTCGGGTTTGGCGACTTCTTTAACCTTGGCTAACTCCTTTTCCACCTTAACCTCAGGGTCCGTAGTCACTTTACTTTCGCAACCCGCCACGATCAGTGCAGCCGAAGATATCATTAGTGCAGCAACGGCATACGTGCCCAACATCCATTTGGAAGTCCTGTTTTTGTATATCATCTGAATACGGTTTTTGATTTGAGACGGTTTAAAGAAATGGTTCGTCAGCGAGGCCACGGGCGCATTGAGTGCATATGCGACCAGGAATTTGGCATAGTATTCACGGTCAGGTGCCTGGGCGTCGGCGAGATATTCGTGTATTTCCTGCAATGAGCGCTTGTATAACAGCAGTACCGGATTGAACCAGAATGCCACTTTAAGTATTTCAACCAGCAAGATATCCAGGCTGTGCCGCTGACTCGCATGAGCCATTTCATGACGCATGATGGCATCAAAATGGTTTTCATAATCATTCTGATTGATCACGATCCATTTGAAAAATGAGAACGAGCCTACGTGATTGGAATTAACAATAACCACACTGCAATCATCGAGCTCGATCACTTCCCCGAGGCGCAGGTACTTTCTTAGCAGCACAATATGAGAGATTAAACGGGCTAGGGCGAGTACTGCGCCAATGCCGTACACCATGTATAAAGCCGTTGTCCATGTGAGCCATTCTTGTTGTTCCTGAACAGTCGTTATCGTAACTGTCGCTGCATTTACTTCATACAAAACCGGAAGTTCAGGTGCGGATTCAGGATAGATGATAAATGGCAATGCAAATGCTGCTGCCAGCGAGCCAAGCAGGTAATAGCGGTTCCACAGGAAAAAGGTGTTTTTCCGCAGCATCAACCAATAACACAGATACAAAAGGACCCAGTAAAGGCTCACCTTGCCGACATAAAGTAGTATTTCCATGGCTAACAGAAGTTTACTGTTCGTTTTTGTGTTCGTTAATCAGCTTCATGATCTCATCCAGGTCCTTCGTCTTCATGTCGTTGTCCTTCACGAAAAAGGAAACCAGGTTTGAAAGTGAATTATCGAAGTAATTGACCATCAACTGCTTCATTTCGTGGCGTTTGTATTCCTCTTCGCTTATCAACGGGAAATACTCGTGCGTTTTTCCGTAGGCTGTGTAACCAACAACTTCCTTTTTTTCGAGGATCCTGATGATAGTCGATACGGTATTGTAGGCCGGTTTTGGTTCGGGGATCTCTGCCAGTATGTCTTTGACGAATGCTTTTTTCAGTTGCCAGAGTATCCTCATGATCTCCTCCTCAGCTCGTGTAAGGTTCCGGATTTCCATAATGGTACAGGTTATTTTATTTTTAAGTAAATGGGTATTCCAAAGTTATGACTATTCAATTAGTTTCAAAACTATTTTATTAGTTATTTGAAAAAATAAAAAAAGCTACATCGGGAAAATGTAGCATTGATGTCTCGATAAATAGATGTAAATAAGGTGTTAAGCGAACCGCGAGCCTTCACTTCGCAGGTATTGACCAACATTACAAGTAATACCTGGAAGAATGGTTATTCCAACATCCCATTCCGATGACGCCCAGCATTGTCGATCTACGATTACAACTTTCTCCGCGTTGGTGAAAAACCAGATTACTTTCTTTACCCCAAAATTTATCAGCCTGCTAGCTTTTAAGATAATATATTCATCCTCGGTCATATCTCCCAGGTCTACCTTAACGTCTAAGTCCAGCGTTATTTTGGGAGGAATGAGGCGTAATTTTCATCGATCGTTAATTTATTCCTTTCGAAGATCATAATGTCGCTTGTGAAGACGTTCCTTTCATTAATAAAAAGCCCTGGCCTGCCAGCTACTGCCAGCTACCATTAGATTTCGCTCGCCGAGAAGTCCTTCAAAAAGTGTTCTCAAAAGATAGTTGCTAATGACGAGATGCTGCAACATGCCTTGGTTGGGTTTACTGCAATAGGGCTTCCCGTCTATGATGTCGTAGATTAGTTCACAAGGTATATTTTCCTCATAAATAGTTTCAGGAAATACCACGCCCGGTTTGACAGATGCTCTCATCGAATTGATAATTTGTTCAGTCCGAGCAATTAACGTGTAATCCTAGATAGGAAACTTATTTACTTTCCGTATAGCAGTTCTGAATTTTCAAGTGGCCTGAAATTAGAAAAGCAGCCGATACAGTCAGCTGCTTTTCTAAATCTATTTAGATAATGCGTTACTCTACAACGCTCAGTTTAATGCTATTCGTTTTACGTTGTCTCGAAACCGGCATGCTCAACGTGTTGATGAAAACATCGCCTTTTTGCAATTCACCTTTTTCAACAAGGAACGATTTGATGTCTTCGATCAGGTCGTCGGTAGATACACCCTGGTCGCGGTCGTAATAGAAAACCTTTGTTCCCCAATACAATGCAAGTTGGTTCATTAGCATCCTGTTGGATGTGAAAATCAACAGGTTAGCTTTTGGGCGGTGGTGAGATAAACGGAATGATGTGTAACCGGACCTTGTGATTCCGATAATCGCAGTAGCCTGTGTGTCACGCGCCAAACGGCATGCGCTCATTACTACATTATCATTCAATTTGTATGTTCCCGGCGTGTCGTTAACAGCCGCGTGGTGTTTGAAATAAATGGTTTTACTGTTGGCTTCTACCTTTTCGATAGTCCTGGTCATGCTTTCCACAGCCAGAAGCGGGTATTTACCAGAAGCAGTTTCAGCCGAAAGCATTACCGCATCAGCACCGTCGAGAACTGAGTTCGCAACGTCGTTCAGCTCCGCACGGGTTGCGCGGGGACTTTCGATCATGCTTTCCAGCATTTGCGTTGCCACGATAACGGGCTTGCCAGCGCGGTTACATTTCTCAACGATCATTTTCTGGATCATCGGAACTTCTTCGGCAGGAAGCTCCACACCCAAATCGCCACGTGCTACCATGATACCGTCTGTCGCCTCGATGATTTCGTCGATGTTCAGGATAGCCTCAGGTTTCTCTATTTTAGCTATCAGACGGGCGCTTTTGCCTTTGCTGGCAATATATTCTTTTACTTTGGTGACTTCGTCAGCAGTGCGGACGAATGATAATGCCACCCATTCTACATTGTGTTCAAGACCAAATTCAAGGTCTTCGTAATCTTTCGCGGTTACCGAAGGCATCGATACCCGGGTATTTGGAAGGTTTACACCTTTTTTAGATTTCAAATAACCTCCATAAATCACCTCAGTGACTACATCAGTTCCGTCGATGCCGGTAACCAACACTTCCAGTTTGCCATCATCCATCAAAATACGGTCACCGATTTTCACGTCGTTGTACATGCCATCGTAAGGAGTACTTACTTTCTCGGCAGTACCCAATACTTCTGTGTTCGAAAGGATCAGTTTTTTTCCTGTTTCGATCAACACACCATCTTTTTCAGCTACCAGGCCGATCCGGATTTTCGGACCTTGCAAATCCTGAAGAATAGCCAGGTTAAGGCCATATTCTTCGTTGATTTCACGAATGGTGTTGAGTCTTTGAAGGTGATCAGCGTGGGTGCCGTGGGAGAAGTTGAGACGAAAAACGTTTACTCCTGCTTTGGCCAATGCATATAATGTTTCTTTGGATTCCGAGGTGGGGCCTACGGTAGCAACGATTCTGGTTTTTTTGGAAGACATAAAGTTAATGTGCAGTAAGAAATGATGTTATAAACAATCCACGTCGATGACAACCTGGATGCTTTTTAGCGTCTTATCGGTTAATGTGTCAATTACTTTTTCCTGTATAAATGACTTTGCCGCCTTAAAATTAATCTTTTCTCGTTCAAGTTTAATGAGAATGTCGAACAAAAACTGATTTCTTACTCTTTCCACCAGCGGAGGCTGAGGTCCCAAAACCCTGCTGGAACCCAAATGGGCCGTCAGTTTTTCGGCCAGGACGCGGGCTGCCCGATTGGAAGTAGCCTCGTCGATATGCTTCACAGTCACCTTAATCAGCCTTGTAAACGGCGGATAGTTGAATTTTTCGCGCTCAGCGATTTCATCCCGGTACATTCCCTCATAGTCGTTGTTGATGATTTTTCCCAGCAGCGGCTGACCGGGGTTGGCTGTTTGGATCAAAACTTTTCCGGGTTTGTCGGCCCGGCGGCCTGCGCGCCCGCTCACCTGTGTGAGCATCTGGAACGCGCGTTCGGAAGCGCGGAACTCTGGGAAATGGATGATCCGGTCGGCGTCGAAAATTCCTACCACACTCACATTATCAAAATCAAGGCCCTTGCTCACCATCTGCGTGCCAACCAGAATATCGATTCCGCCTTCTTCAAAATCCTGGATGATTTGCTGATAGGCGTTCTTCGCACGGGTCGTATCGAGGTCCATTCGCTGCACCCGGGCCTCGGGATACATCAGATTAAGCTCATCCTCGATCTTTTCAGTACCATATCCCATTGTTTTCACTTTCGTGGAGCCGCAATGCGGGCAGGTACGGGGCACTTCTTCTTTGTGGCCGCAATAATGGCAGCGCAATTCCCGCGCTTTCATATGGTAAGTGAGGCTCACATCGCAGTTTGCACATTCAGAAATCCAGTTGCACTCCTCGCATTGCAAATAGGGAGAATATCCCCGACGGTTCTGGAAAAGGATAGTTTGCTCCTTATGTTTCAGGTTATATTCAAGCTGATTTTTCAGCACCGATGAAAACTCATTTTTCATCTGGCCTTGTTTCTTCTCCTTTTTTGTATCGATTAATTCAAATGTGGGCAATGCGGCATTCCCGAAACGCTCCTTCATTTCTACCAGTCCATATCGGCCGTTTTGAGCATGAAAATAGCTTTCCAGCGAAGGAGTGGCCGATCCCAGCAGCGTTTTGCCCTTATGCATGTACGACATGATCACCGCCACATCGCGCGCATTGTACCGCGGCGCCGGGTCGTGCTGCTTGTAGGAAGTCTCATGCTCTTCATCCACAATCACAAGCCCGAGGTTATCAAATGGAAGGAAAATAGCGGAACGGACGCCCACCACAAACTGAAATTTCCCATCCAGAATGCCCTTCCACACCTCCACGCGCTCATTATCGGAGAATTTGGAATGATAAATCCCCATTACATCGCCAAAAACCTTCCGGAGCCTGATCACGATCTGGGTCGTCAACGCTATTTCAGGAAGCAGGAAAAGGACCTGCGTGCCACTTTCCAGTGCTTGCTTAATCAGTTCAATGTAAACCTCCGTTTTGCCGCTTCCGGTGATGCCGTGCAGGAGTACCACTTCTTTTTCTGAGAAAAGTTCATGAATCTGGCGCGTAGCCTCGGTCTGCGTATCGGTAAGGGTGATCGTTCCCATATTGCCTGAGGGAATGTCTTCGAACCGCGACACAAACACTTCAAATTGCTCAAATACCCCTTTTTTGAGGAGGGTATTCAATGAAGCGTCCGAAATATTATCGTCCTGGCTAAAAATCGATTTATCAAGCCCTTTCTGGTTCAGGTCAGGATTGTTAAAAACCGGGATATAGCTCAGGTATTTGAGCAGGATTTCCTGCTGTTTGGGTGTTTTGTCAAGATCGGCAGCCAGCTTCGAAAGTGATTCATTTGTCAGATAAGCGCTGGCAAGCCTAATTTTCTTGACCACTTTCGGCTTGTACCGCTCTTTTACTTCTTCATATAATATCACGGCCCGCTTGCCCACCAGCGATTTGATGATCGAAGTGATATTCGACTTCTGCAAAAGCCGCTCTACTTCTTCGTATGAGAGCGTCTGATGCTTTTTGATCTCTTCCAAAACAAGCTTTTCCTGTTCTGTCAAAAGCTCCTCGTATTCAAATTCCGGATTGAGCTGTATCCGCGACTGACTGGTGATTTTAAGTCCGGCGGGTAAAGCTACATTCATTACTTCACCAATATTGCAGAGGTAATATTCGGCCACCCACGCAAAGAGTTCGAGCTGACGCGTGGTCACGATCGGCTGCTCGTCCAGGAGCTCCAAGATATATTTCGCCTGGTATTTGACAGGCGGATTGGAATGCAATTGAGCAACTACGGCCGTAATAACCCTTTTCTGACCAAATTGCACGATCACTCTCGCTCCAATTTTGATGAGCTCACTCATTTCCCTCGGCACCCGGTAAGTGAATAGCGATGGAATGGGAACCGGGAGGATCAGGTCGGCAAAAAGGGTGATTTCTTCCTCGAAAAGGGAGGTCATTGGTTATCTAAAATTTCTGAATAATGAGGCAAGTTACAATTATTGGCGCTTTCTCAGACTATCGCGGAGGTTTCCAGCATAGGCGCGCGTTCCCAATCCATCATCGCATTGAAGAGTTTGATATGACTGAAACCAATAAGGTCAATTTCCTGCACGGCAGCCTCGTGGATCATACCGGTTTGTAGCAAAAGAGCCCTCTGCGTGCCCTGAAGCAAAGGTGTGGAAGGCGTAACCCAGCTACTTCCGTCGAAGAAAGCAACATTACAATAGCTTGAATCCGTCACCAGGCCGTTCCGGATGATGAGGATTTCGTCTGCGTCGTCGCGTTGGGCGAAAAGTGCATTCAGTTCCTCGCGGCCTTCATATTTATAGGAATAATCAATGTCGTCATGATAAACGCGCCTGATCTTGCGGATCGTGCGCATTGTGTAAGGCTCCCATCTGATCTCCTCGATTTCTTTGCCAAATGAAAGCCGGCATTTATGTATTTCATTGTCGATCGAATCCGGAATCTCGATGAGTTCGGATAATGGCCATTCGCCCGCATAACCCCACAGTTCCCGGCGTGTCCTGTTAAGCCTGGCTTCGTGAAACGGAAGGTTTTTTAAAGTCCGGTTTTCAACGCAAATCGTTTCAAAACACAGTTTGTCCGACATAACTGAATGGGAGATATACTTTATCAATAATTTCCTGGTATTCGCTCTGCGCATTGCTGAGCGCTGTAATGCCGCCGCCGCTTTTGAATATCATATGCCCGTCCTGGTGATCAATGAAGCGGATCATGACGGCGCTTTCAAAATGCTCGCCATCGAAATAGCCCATTACCCCGGTGTAATAACCGCGGTCATATCCTTCCGCTTCTTCGATGATTTGTAAAGTACTCGGTTTGGGAGCGCCGGTTATGGAGCCCGCCGGAAGCAGTTTCATAAGTAAATCGCCGAATTTTCCATCAAAAGAATCAGGTAAAAGCCCGGCAACCTCAGAACTGACTTGCAGTAGCGTTTTATCATTGGTATGGACGCGGTCGATGAACCGGTATCTTTCCACCCACACTTTTTCGGCAACCATACTGATGTCATTGCGGATCAGATCCACGATCGTCGCGTGTTCGGCCGCTTCCTTATGGTCTGACAGGATCACTTGTTCGGCATTCGGGACGGAAGCGTCGATGGTGCCTTTCATCGGGAATGAGGCAATATTGTTGCCGTTGATCCGGACGAAAAGCTCCGGGGAAAAACAGGTGAACTCATCCTTGTAGCATACGCGATACGGTGCTTCGCTGTGAGCAAAGATCTGCCGCAGTGTGAGATTAGTGTCGACGGGCGTTGGAACCGACAGGTTAACCAGGAACGAATTGCCTGCTTTGAGGTTATCGACGACATGGTCAAACTTGCGACGATATGCTTCAAAAGGCAGCGGGAATTTGCGGAAGTAGGTTTCCTGGGGCAGGTCATGCTTCAAGTCTCCGAGGCAATTTGAAAAACCGTTGAGGTCGAAAAGCAGCTCGGAGGGATCAAGATCAGCCAGCTTCCATGCCAGCGGTTTGAGCATTTGGTAGTCTGCGAGAAAGAAAAAGGGAGTTTTTGACTTCCCCCAATCGTTAAGGTTTTTTCTAAAATCCCGGACCGCGTCTTTCAAACTAAAAATGGTATAATCAGACATTCTGAACAGCTAGCTAATTTACAAAGTTCAGAAACCATTATCTAAATTAGGGGGTTAAATCAAAGCGGACAGAGGGTTCCGCCTTGGGGAATAGCAACACAAAAATGCATATTTACGACGCGATCATCATTGGAGGAGGGCCTTGCGGGCTTGCTATGGGTGTAGAACTAGCCAAAAGTGGCCTGGATTACCTGATCCTGGAAAAAGGAAACCTTACCGAATCCATACGCAGGTATCCAAGGCGCATGAAATTCTTTTCGACAGCCGAAAACATCGAGATAGGAGGCATACCATTTGCCATTTCCGATGTGAAAGCCAATCGCAACGAGGCGCTACAATATTATCGGAAGGTCGCCGGATATTATCGCCTCAATTTCAAGCTGTTTGTTGATGTCGATCGCACAGAAAAGCAGGCCGACGGCACATTCCTGATTTATTCTAATGATGGTCAAGTGTTTCAGTCTAAAAATGTGATCCTCGCCACGGGCTATTTCGATGTGCCGCGCATGCTGAATGTGCCGGGCGAAAACCTGCCGCATGTATCGCATTACTATGATGAGCCCTTCCGCTATTCCTATACAAATGTGGTGCTGGTAGGAGGTTCCAATTCATCGGTTGAAGCAGCTTTGGAGCTGTACCGCCACGATGCCAATGTTACAATCGTGCATAAGGAAGCCGATTTCAGGACAAAAGTGAAATATTGGTTGGTACCTGATATAAAAAACAGGGTGAAAGAAGGGAAAATCCATACCCGCTTCAATTGCATTACGAAGGAGATCGAACCGGGCAGGATGCTGATCGAAAATATAGAAACCGGAGAGAGAGAGTGGCTGCCGGCCGATTTTGTGTTTCTGCTGGTGGGCTATCTGCCCGACGAACATTTGCTGGCCCGCTGCGGCGTAACGCTCGATCCGGTGACAAAAGTACCTGAATACAATGCGGACACTTTCGAGACCAATGTGCCGGGATTATACCTTTGCGGGACTGTTTTGGCCGGGGTTTTTACCGAAAAAGTGTTTATTGAAAACGGCCGTGATCACGCCGCTGCCATTGCCGATCACCTGACCGGCCGCGAAGTTCGGAAGGTGAAGGAATTGATAGACCGGATTTAGCGTCACCGTGAAGTTAGTCTTCCACAAAGACTAGTTTGCGTTTCTTTTTCTTGGTTGAAATCTTCTCGATTTTACCGATCAGACCATTTGCACCGACTCCATAACCTACATTACCCGCAAAACTGAGCGAGTGAAAACCTTCTTTCCCGAGTGAATTCCATGTTTTTCCCCGATCAAGGGATACGCTGCTGCCCGACGGACCGGATGCCACCAATGCATAATTGTCGGACCGGATCTGGGTGTCGCCATTCCAGGTCGCATTGGTTTTATGATAAATGTCGACACATTCTTTGAGTCCGGCTGGCTTGGTCATCCCGCTTAACTTCCAGGTAATGCCGCCGTCATCGGTAAGCAATACATTTTGGGTTGAATCCGTAGTCTTCTTGTAGTCGCCCCCAACGGCCATTCCATTCTTTTTGGACCAGAACTTTAAACCGAAGATCCCACTCGTTGGTCCCGCCGGGAGCGGCGTTGCTGTTACGTGCCAGTTTTGCCCATAGTCTTCCGACCTGAAAACCCGGGCCATTTTACCGCCTCCTGTTCCGATAAAAACATTTCCCTTACCATTCGTCCGGATGGATGTACCGCTTGCAGCGAAACATGCTTCTCCCGGTTCCATTGCGGGACGCTTCGCAACGGCAAGTTCCTGCCAGCTCTGCCCGCCGTCTTCCGTAGTGAGTATAAACATCCTGCCTTGCACCGGATCACCCAGACAAATGCCCTTATTTTTATCCCAAAAGTCGATTCCATCCAGAAAAACCCCACTCTGTGTAGTTTGGTACACAAGCTTCCAGCTTTCGCCTCCATCTTCCGTGCGATAGATTTTCGCCTTGTCTTTCTCTGATTCACCAGCGCTCATCGCAATGGCGACCTCCTTATCAAAGGCATGGATATCCCGGAAATCCAGGGAATCAGCACCAGCTACTTTGAAGGTTAGCCAGGTTTTTCCGCCGTTGGTCGTTTTCAATACAGTTCCCCTTGTACCGCCAATCCAGCAGGAAGTTGGTGAAATGGCATGTACTGCGCGCATATGGATCTTCGTTTTAATATCGATGACTTTCCATTGCGCATTGACGACACCTGGTGACATTTGAATGAGAAGTGTCAGGATCAGCGCATAAAGGCCGTTTAATTGAAATCGGGGCACTGATTTGTGAAGTGGCACAGTATTTTGTTATTTTTCAGTTCTAATGTTTTTATAAACACAAAATAGGAAATTCATATGAACAAGAACCAAAAATTTTTGATTGGCTCAATCGGAGCATTGTTGACAGGTATCGCGATTGGCCTTCTGGTTGCTCCTAAAAATGGAAAGGATACGCGCAAGTTGATCAAAAATAAGGCGACTGATCTGGGCGGAACTGCCAAAGATAAGTATGAAAAAAGCCTTGAAGAACTGTCACATCTTGCCGATCGACTGAAAGAAGGATTCGTAAAAAATGTAAATTCAGTGAAAGACAGAGCCGGTGTAACGGCTGACAATACAAGCGAGAAAGTTCGCAGCGTCGTAAATAACAATATCTAGAACTCCGATATTAAAGGCATTGAAAGGGTAGTTTCGAAAAGAAGCGGCCCTTTTTTTGTGCCTGTCAGGGTATTTTTGCAACGATCTCCGCAATCATTTGATTGATATCTGCCTGAAAATTCGCGCTTTTTTCGGGTATGACACCTGATCCGCCTCCCTGCCACACCATTTTATTGTTGGCCGCGTCCACAAGGTCGATCAATATGGTTCCTTCCCGATATTTACCTACTACCACTTCCTCGCTTTTCCACGAATAGCGCCGCTGGCCCATATAGCGCGGCAATCCGTCCGTGCGGAAATCGGTTTGGCGGGTTTGAAGCTGTTCTTTAACAGTTAATGCAATATTGATTTTTAAGGAAGGATCGCGTGCCTCATCCAACCCGCGGGCTTGTAAATTTTTAGAAACCGCATCTTTGATAATGCCTACATTCTTTTCAAAGTTACGCGACAAGGTGTCCCCGCTGGCTTCAATGTCATAAAAGCCGAACGTAGTGTAGTCCGAAAGCTTAAAATTGGCCTCCTGCTTGGGTTTGAGGGTCTTGTAGGAGGTGCCGCAGCTGGTCAGCAGGAATAACAACCCTGCAAGAATGAACAGATAGTGCTTCATAAGGGTAATGCATATTTAAAATTATCCGATAACACTTCCCAATTCTTTTGCCGCTGCCATGCTCACGCTTTTGTAGAACATATACTCGGTCATCACCGTATTTTGTTCCTCTTCAGTTTGTGCATGAACAGCCCGCTGAAGGCATACCTTCATTTTTTCTTCGATAAAAGCCTTCTTCAATCTTAAAATATTGTTGAATGCCGTCCTATCGAGCACATCTGTCTCGAAAGGCACGTAAATCTCATACTTTTCCGCCCAAAGCTCACTCAGTTCGTGTTTATTAGTAAGCCAACTGATCGTGACCTCCCTTATCTCCGATTCGTGGTGATGCAGGAAATAATCGGTAGGAAGCACCTGATTTCGGCTATGATGTTCACGGAATAAGGTCAGTAAATGTTGATAAAGCGTGTCCTTGAAGTCAATGCCGTCGATTTGACCTAGCACGTATTGACAAACGGAAATGCCCGGTTCCAATTCTTTACAGCCATACACCACCAATAATTTCACAAATGCTTCTTCCTGATAATGCAGTTTGGTGCGCTGAAATGGTTCCGCGGTCTCCTGGGTGGATCTGCCGCCTGCATCTTCCGTTCCCGGTTGAAAGTCATCACTGAATAGCGCATCGAGATCGTCGGGACCATCGGGAAGAGCATTATTTTGTCTTGAAGACCTTTCGGCGGGTTTCGCCGCATGCTGTTTACGGAGCAGTTTGTTACCCTCCGTGATCAGCATTTGCTCATCCACCTTCATCATTTCGGAAGTGCGGTGGAAAAATACCTGTCGTTTGATGGCATCTGGTATTTTGACGATGCTGTTGACCACTTCCTGGATCACGGCTGCCATCCTGAACGGGTCGTTGCCCGCGTCCTGCATTAATATCTCGGTTTTGAAAGAGATAAAATCCCGTGACGCTTTCTTCAAATGCGCTTTAAACGCCTCGGCTCCAACTTTCCGAACGTAGCTATCCGGATCTTCGCCATCCGGGAAAAGAACGACGTTCACATTCAAACCCTCTTCCAATACCAGATCAAGGCCGCGCAATGCCGCTTTTATACCGGCCATGTCACCATCATAAAGTATGGTGATATTAGGTGTAAAACGACCAATAAGGCGGATTTGCTCAACAGTCAGCGAAGTGCCCGAAGACGCGACAACGTTCTCGATGCCAGCCTGGTGCAGTGAAATAACGTCGGTATATCCTTCCACCAGATAGCAATGTTCCAGCTGGCGAATCGCGTTTTTGGCCTGGAAAATACCGTATAGGACGTCGCTTTTGTGGTAAACTTCTGTTTCGGGCGAGTTCAGGTATTTGGGTTGATTGGCACCGCGCGCACTGTTTTTATCCGATTTTAGGATCCGCGCCCCAAATGCGATCGTTTTTCCGGCAATATTATGGATTGGGAAGATTACCCGGCCTCTGAAACGGTCATAGCCGCCTGTCCGGTTTTCCGAAGAGTTACTGCCCTCTTTGTGGATCAGTAAACCCGCTTTTTCAAGTAATTCTGAGGAATAGCCTTTATCAAGAGCCTCCTTCGAGAACGAATTCCACGTGTCGAGGCTGTATCCAAGCTCGAACTTCTTCCTGATATCGTTGGTAAAACCACGCTCCCTGAAATAGCTCAACCCAATGGCCTGCCCTTCCTCGGTGTCGTATAGCTGCTGCTGGTAGAAGTTTTTGGCAAAATTGAGGATGATATATAGACTTTCCCGTGCATTCTGGCGGATCGCCTCTTCGTCGGTTAGCTCCTCTTCCTCAATTTCAATATTGTACTTATTAGCAAGATAACGCAGTGCCTCGCCATAGCCCACGCCATCGATATCCATCACAAACTTGATAGAATCACCCGCAGCTCCGCATCCAAAGCACTTGTAAATCTGCCTCGAAGGGTTGACGTTGAACGACGGTGTCTTTTCGTTGTGAAAGGGGCAGCAGGCTGAATAATTAGCCCCTTTTTTCTTCAATGATATAAAATCCCCTACAACCTCTACAATATCTGCAGCGTGTTTGATACGGTCGACCGTTTCGGGATTAATGCGCATAATTTTTTTAATGTCAGTTGACGTGATCGCGTAACTTGACCGGATTTTTAGTTTTCTTGTCCAGTTGCATATTCAGCAATTCTACCAGGAATGAAAAAGCCATTGCAAAATAAGCGTAGCCTTTCGGGATTTCATAGTGGAATGCTTCCGCTACCAGGAGCGTACCAATCATCAACAAAAATGAGAGCGCCAAAATTTTAATGGAAGGGTGATTATTTACAAATTCCCCGATTTTTGCCGCGAAAGCTATCATAATGAAGGTAGAAGCGATCACCGCGATGATCATAATGGGCACCTCTTTGACAAGACCAACGGCTGTTAACACCGAGTCGAAGGAGAAAATGATGTTCAGCAGTGCAATTTGTACGAGCGCGCTACCAAAAGTCATCGACTTTTTACCGGAAATATCACCCGAAGGCAGGTCCTCGGCTTCACCTTCCAGTTTGTGGTGGATTTCCTTTGTAGTACTGTAAAGCAGGAAGAGCCCGCCGCCCAATAATATCAGGTCCCGCCCGCTGAAACCATGTCCGAATAACGTCAGTAAGTCTTGTTTCAGGCCAATAACCCACGAAATCGCAAATAAGAGTGCTATCCTTAGCACCAATGCAATGAGTAAACCGTTGTTCTGCGCTTTTTTTCTCTGGTCAACAGGAAGCTTACCTGAAACGATTGTGATGAAGATTACGTTATCTATCCCCAGGACGACTTCAAGCAGGGTAAGGGTTAACAAGCTGATGAGGGCGTCGGTGGTCAAAAGTGATTCCATGAAAATGTTATGATGAGTGTTGGTTTCACGAAAGTAATCAGGGAGAAGAGTCAGAACAATAAATAACCCATTTTTCCGTAATTTTGACGTATGGTCAGTTCCGATTAAAATTTTTTTATGGAAATGTCCATTATTTTCTGATTAGAATTTAGAAATTCGCATCCTAAAGTTTTTTTCTGATTACTTTAGTTTGTTATTTTGCGGTATTGAAATCTATTTGGAATTTTATCAGAGCGATATATAGATATTAAAAATATAGTGTGTGTATAGTGTGAAACAGGGCATGGAAATTTTTCTATGCCTTTGTTTTTTATACACTGGTTATCAATGAGTAACGTCATTTATCCGAGCTGAAAATTTTTATAAATCCCTATTATCTGGTCCACCACACAAGTAACCGGTTGGTAAGCAGCATGCGCCGATAATAATGTTCTTCCCTCTGCCAGACCAGCTTGCAGATCCACATCTGAAATATTCGCGAAAAGACTACAAAACGCCGGCCTGTCCACAGCATTCGATGCCAGCACTGGCACACGCAGTTCCCTCGCTTCATGGATAGAAAGCGACACGCCATCCGTCGTGGTGTTCCGTATGAACGCATCGGACAGCTTCAGAATGCTTCTGAAATCGTGGTCAACGCTTATAAACATAATGTTTTCAGGTAGCTGTGCATGATTTTTCATCAGGTATCTCCGGTAATTTCGGCTTGGATCGGATATTAGCAACAGATATTGTGGATGCTTTTTGAACAGCGTAACCAAATCTGAAATCCCATACGTTTCCTTTCCGTGCTTATCGAATGTAATATTCCACGCGCTTGTACAAAATGTGTTCCCGTGTTGTGCCTTGCGGTTAATAATCTCACGGAACAGCCTGGGTGGCAGCGGCTCAATGTCGGCTGAGGAAATGAATGTTGAGACCAACCGTGCCCGGCGATTACAAAGTACAGCTCCGCGGAAGCTTGCCTCGTCTTGAACAACCGGCGCGCTGGCCAGACGTGCCGAAAGCTTCACCGCAAAATTGCCCAGCCAATTATAGCGGCCCCAATGCCCGTGATAGGTAATGATGACTTTCTTGAAAGTAACGCGGCAAAACAACGCGAATGCCAATTGCAAAACCGGCCGGGAAAAATGAATGTGTATCAGATCATGGGTGAACACCTTCCAGACAATTGTCGAAATCGCGTCATTTTGGAGGTTGCAGAAAGTGAATGGAATTCGTTTTGTCCAAAGCCGTGCGATCAGTCGTTTCACATGCACCGTTACGCCTCCGACAGGTGGCGGTAGTTTGCCTATAATAAGCACTTTACGCATTGACGGAGCCTTTTTCAATTCTCGCAATACTTAACGCGTAAAAGTAGGTGCAGATCAACAGTACGGGTGCGACGCAATTGACGGTAATGCTTTTAGCAGGGATAATAAAAAACACGGTTCCTACGGAGTGGACGAATACTAAATAGGCTATTAAGGCGAGCAACAACACGGCAAACCGTGATGCCAGCAGTATTGTTTTGAAGAGACTATGAGCTAGCGCGATGAAAATAGAGTAAATGTAAATCGTACCTAAAAGTCCCTGTTCGGCCAAAAAAGTGTACAGCATCGAATGCGCTTCGCGATAGCCGGGCCCGAGCACTTCAAAACTACCCGTTCCGTGACCAAATAGTGGATTTCGTAAAAACAGTGAATAGGCCACAGCATGAATTTCGCTGCGCCCGCTAGCGTCCTGCAGTTTCCGGCCGAGCGAGCCGACAGAATGCAGGTCGCCGATTCGTAAGTTCCAGAAATAGGCAAGATCAGAGTTCGCAAAGTCGATCAATTCGGGGCCGTATATGGCAAATAGGGCAGCGATAAGCGCGAAGGAAATCAGGTAGACCCGGTTCCAGGTGCAAAAGAGCGTGGAGATCATCAATGGCCCGACAATAACTACCGCACCGCGTGAAAAAGAGATCATGACAATGCTCACGAAAATCAGACAGCTTGCCAGGGTTATAGATAGCGACCAGGTGGTTTTCCTTGCAAAAAGCAATACAAACGGCCATAGCAAGATGAAATAGGCCATAGTAACATTCGTGTCGGAGATATTGCGGGTGGCAAGGAGGTTATCGGAACCCTTATAACTGGCCCCGGCAGCAACCAACCCGAAGGTGCCAAATCCAAGAATCAAATAAATAACAAACAGGGACTTTTCGACATTATCCGAAAACCCGGGTTCTTTCCAAATGATGCTCAGGTATCTGAAATACAAGGGTACTGTGATTAAAATGAGCACTGACGACCCATATAAGATGGCAGCCAGGCCCGGGGTAATGGCCAGGAAAAAGAAATTCAGGACAATCCACGATGCAAGCAGCAACTTTTCAGCTGGTGGGCATGAGACTTTGCTGCGGATGAGAAAGTCGATGAAAAAAAAGTTAAGAATCAGGAACGGGAATAAGCGCCAGAGTGAGTTAGCACCAGCGGTAAAGGAATATTTCTGAAATAGATGCAAAAACTGAGTGAGTACAGGAATGCTCAGGACATGAAAAAGCCTTTCGCGGGAGTTGCAAAACAGTGCCAGGATGCAATAGACGTAAAAGGAGAAAACGAGAGTAGTTTGAAAACGGTTTTCACCAAAAATGAGTAAAGATTTAAAGACGGAAATGCAGCCGCTGGTAAAAATCATGGCAAGCAATGCGCGGCTGACGATTTCTTTCACGATTGTAGCCATTCATTCAAATGTTGGATGGTGAGTGAGGTCGCATTTACGCCCTGACAGTGAAGGAATGGCTTGATAATCTTCCTGTAGTCCGGGTTCGGGATACCGGGGTCAAGTAGCTCATCAAGGGCGTTGAATAAGGCGTGTTTGTCGCAAACCATGCGATCAATATGCAGATCGTTCAACGGGATTTGATGGGAATAGCTGTAAAGCTGACTTACGGATTGAGCATATCGAGTTAACGTTTCTTCATATGCAATGCTGATGACCGGTTTATTACAAGCTGCTGCATCCAAACGCATTGTCGACGCGATCTGAATGCAGACGTGGCAAGCTTCCAGCTGCATCCGAAGCGTATTCAGAAAATCCAATGGGGGGAGCCGGGACGCATTTTCAATGTTGGAATGAGCCGGGAAACAATGGAAGTTCGCGTGATTTCTGAAACTTGCATAATTTTCCGGCCGGTCACCGGGATGGCAGCGAACGAGCAAAATGACATCAGGGTTGGCATCCAAATATTCCAACAGGTGCTTAATGATGTAGTTATGCGAGGGAATGTGTTTGACGGAGCTCGTAGCCAGCAAAATAATCCTGTTGGAAGGCTTAATCCTTAACTTTCGTTGAAAGGTATATAGGTCGTGAACATCATATTTGAAATACAAATCGAACCGGGGAATGCCGCTCACACAAATGCGGCTTTTGCTTTTGAAAACGGCATAGTAGCGCCGGTATTCTTCGGCCATCAGGTAATTCCAAACCAGGACAATGTCATGATCCGCATTCATCAGGCCTTTTGAACTCAAATTATCCCAGCTGATGACGATGGCTGCGCTCTTGATATTTCTCTTTTTGAGAATATTAACAATCTGATTTTCCCTAATGTCCAGAGGTGAAGTCGAAATGACGCCGTGCAGGTTAAGCCTGTCGAGGCAAGCATCCAATGGCTGCTGGGAAGTTTGGGATATGATCCATTGCCTCGAAAGTGCCAGGAGCCTTACATTCAGCCATTTGATCCAAAAAATAAGGCAGAAAAGACGATAGCCAAGATAAACGAATCCTCCCCGCCCCCTCATCTGCACGAGCAATGTCCTGATTTGAAAAAAATGACAAAATAATGCCTTCTGGAACAGCCGAGACCACCTTACTAACCGCGTTTCCCGACATAACGACGCGGTTGTCGCCTGTACTTCGATGTTGAAATGCTTGTTAATCTGCGCCAATTCGTGTTCGCCGATCAGATCTGAAAGCAAAATCACGTTGTACTTTCCTGCAAGGTGCCTTATCAATCCGGAATGGATCATATTAAGAGCCGCGAAGTTGTTGTTGATCATGACCAGTACATTGGGTTTGTTATTTTCTTCCATTGTTTGACTATTTGTTCTGCCTGTACCCAATCTTCCATCGTGTCCAGATTGATCGCGAATTGGTTCTCGTTGATTAGCGCCGTTACTTTACCGCCTGTTATCTGGCCTTTTCGAATTAGCGAAGTCCTGGTGATATAGATTTCTCCATCGCGATAATAGGTGTCAGGTAAATCCTGCCGCCTTGCAATCATGTTTGTAGGTTGCATTACTCTCTCAAACCACCCTGAGCTATGTTCATAGGCCCAATACGGATTAAACCGGTCAGGCATTTTACCTAGGGAAACGAGGCTATCGGCCTGGACACGTACGATTTGGCCAATGGCGCTATCGATCACATCCGGCATGCGGAATGGCGATGTAGGTTGCAAAAGCACTACGTAATCGAATGAGCGTCCCGCCGCTTCATAGTAATCGATGGCATGGCGGATAACGTCAATGGCCGGTGACGAATCCGTGGCAAGTTCCGGAGGTCGCAGAAATGGGGTCTCGATTCCCTGGAATTGGCTTGCGAAATCCATTATTTTCTTACCATCCGTAGATAAGGCAATGCAATCAAGCCGCCCTGACCCGAGTGCTGTTTCGATGGTATATTGAACCAATGGCTTATCGTCCAGGATCTTCAAATTTTTATTTGGAATGCCTTTGGAACCCTTTCTGGCTGGAATGAGGCCCAAAAAAGTGGGGTGTGTCATGAAGATGTCAGGTTACAATGTTTTTTGATAATCAGCGGGACAGAAGCTAAATGAGTGGCGATTGCTTCGCCTGCGTACCCGTTACCATACACATGCGTAGGCGTGTAAGGCCCGTGCGCAAGTTGTTGCTGGACGGCGCTGGCAATTGCCGCCGTTTCAGGACGAGTGTCAATGACGTTGGGGCCTCGTTCTCGGCCTCGTTGTCGGCTGCCGATGTTCACGACTGGTAATCCCAGCGAGCTTCCCTCACGTATGCCCACGCTCGAATTACCCACAAGGCACGCACATTTTCGAAGCAATTGAATGAAATGGCCCGATTCCATATTCCTGAAAAAATGAATAGGGGCCTTGTTACCTCGTTCCCTGAATACATTGATGCCCTCCGACGTCCCGAATGTGCCCGGATCCGCATTCGGCCAGAACCAAAGGCTCGGAATTTGGAGGATTTCAACCGCTTTAAGGGTGTTCTCTATTTGCCACCTCGAATGGCAAGCTTCCGTCGTAACCGGATGCTGTACCACGATGAGGTAAGGGCCAATCAGGTCAGGCATTGCTCCGACGCCGCCATAAATGGCATAAGGATTAAATGCCTCGCGGCGACGTTCGTGAATAAGATCAATGGACGGACAGCCGGTGTAATGGACTTTTTCCGCCGGAATACCCATACTGATTATGCGCTGTCGGGCGGTCTCGGTAGCGGTAAAATGAATATCGGCAAGCTGGGTAACGCTATTTCTGATCCGGTCGTCCACGTTCCCGGTAATTTCTCCGCCCTGAATATGTGCTAGCGGGATATTCATATTCACAGCGGTAATGGCCGTTGCAATAGTTTCGAAGCGGTCGGCGATCGTAACCACTATATCCGGACGATGATTTCCGAAAAAAGTGGCAAGCTCGATTGCCGCCAGACCGGTTGTTTTGGCCGACGCGGTACGATCTTCCACATCCAGCAGGTTTGCGATTTTGGCTGATACCTCGAAGCGGTCCTTTTCCAGCATCGGAATGATATTGCCGAACCTGTCAAGCAGCGCGCTGCTGGTGATTACTAGTTGGAGTTCCAGGAATGGGTGGGCGCAGATGGCGGTAAGGACTGTTCTGATCCTGCTATAACTTGCCCTGGCGGTGACGACGACGCAGATCTTACGCATGTGCAATGTGATTTTCGGTAAGAAACTCCCATTGCGCAATGTCTTTTACCAAAGTTTTCCCAAGCACTTCCCGGTAATGGCTTGGTGCGATGCCATAACCGGCTGGTTTTTTGGTTTCAAGATCGTTAATGGTTAAAGGCTGGCCTTTTTCCAAGTGTTTGTTACAGGCCAATGACTTTCCAAAAATCGTTTTTACCGTCGTAAAGCCTGAATTATCATTTTTATTCACCGGAAAAGCCAGTGCTGTTTCAATCTGGCGTACGCCCCGGATCATTTGCGTTGCCTGGTAGATCGTCAGAGAGGAATGTGCATCTGGATTTTGGATCCGTTTATCGAATATGGCGTGGAATTCAAGTAGTTCGGTACCTAACGCTGCGGCGGCAAGACAAGCGGTGATGTCCCCCGAATGATCAGAAAGGCCGATTGGGACCTGATATCGCTGCTTAAATTCATCCAGCATATTCAATCCCCACTGGGTCAGACTGGTTGGGTAGGAGGTGGTGCATTGCAATAGGGATACTCCACAATGGGCAGTTTTAAGCAGCGACATTGCGCGATCAAGATCAGCAAATGTGCTCATTCCAGAGGAGAGAATGACGTCGCGCCCCGTCGCAGCGATTTTATCCAGCATCAACACATTACCGACCTCTCCCGATGCTATTTTGAATTTGGACACATTTAAGTCCATCAACAGATCAACCGCAGCAATGGAAAACGGACTGACAATAAAATCAACGCCCACTGAGCTGCAATGTGCTTTAAGTTCTGCCCATTGTGATTTTGTGAATTCCATTTCACGCCAGTACTCTTGTCTGGAACAATCGGTAAATGGAATATTTGTTCTAAAACCCTCAAATTGACTGCTTTCCGCATCGGCCATGTGCATTTGGAATTTGACGGCGTCCACCCCGCATTCCGCAAGCGCGTCAATGTAGGAATGCGCAAGCCTGACGCTTCCCTCGTGCGCTTGAGCAACTTCTCCTATGATATAAATGCTCTCTTTCATAGCGTGTAATATGTTTTTGGTTTGAAAATTGATTGATTGTTTTCATTTGAATAGTAACTGTACTGATAGGAATGCATCCGTTTTACACCGTTGAAAATCAGCTGGATGCCAGGCAGCTGATGTTCCGAAATGATTTTTTGAATGTCTTCCAGCTGATGGCGGTAAGTGAAGTTTTGGCGGACAATGTACAGGGTCATATCCGCGTGGCGGCTCAGTATCCGCGCGTCCGAAACCAGCCCAATCGGTGGGCTGTCCAGGAAAATGTAGTCGTATTGCTCACGCAGCATCCGGATTAGCGATCCTGTATCCGGGGAGATTAAGAGGTCAGCTGGATTGGTGTGTTGTTCGCCTGCGGCAAGCACATCGAACGATGGGGAAGTGCCGGACTGCTGGATAAGCGGTTGCTCGCCCGATATTAAATATTCAGAAATACCTTGTTTTTGTAGGTATAAACTTCGGGCTAATGCAGGCTTACGGAGGTCAAAATCAACCAGAATGACCTTTTTGTGGGTAAGGGCCAGCGATTGAGTAAGGTGCATGGCAACGAACGACTTTCCTTCGCCCGCCATGGATGACGTGAGTAGTATTACCTTTTGATCTTGCTCGGTCAGGAACTGGATGTTCGTCCTGAGCGTCCGGAACTGTTCAGTGATAAGGCTGCGATGTTCCGGTCTGCTGGTAACTACCCGACTACCAGAGTGATGGCTAATTTCAGCCAGGACAGTCAAACCGCACATTGCCGCCACCTCATCCTTTGACCCGACTTTGTTGTAGAATATCTGTCTGACATAGAGACAAGAAAATGGTAGCAATATTCCCGTAACGAAGGAAACCAGTAATAAAAGCTCTTTGTTGGGGCGTACTGGTTTGGGGTCGGCCTTAGGCGCGTCAATAACCCGCGCGTTGGCGATGTTGGCCGATCTGGAAATAGCGGTTTCCATCCGTTTCTTTAATAGAAATAAGTAAAGCTCCTGTTGGATACTCTGCTCCCGCGATTTACTTAAAAACAGTCTTTCGTGCATGGGTATGCGGGTAATGTCGGCATTGAAATGCATTTGATAGCCGCGGGCTGACGTCAGGCTGACGACCAGCTCTTTCTTTTGAAATTGTATCCCGCTTTCCAGGCTTGCTCGAATTGTTCCTATTTGCTCACTTATTGCTCGCACTGCAGGGTGTGGTTCTGGCAGCGAAACGAGTGTTTTGACACGGAGCAACAGCAATTCATTGTATTTGATAGCCAGTTCCGCCAGACTGCTTTCCTGGGGAAATAGGGATGAAGGGAGGATGCTCCCGGGATGCTCGTGTAAATGCTCTTCGAGTAGTGTTAGGACTTTTAATTTGACTATAAGATCCTTTTCTTCCGTCGAATAACGATCACGGTTGGTTAGCATACGTCTGCTGTCTTCCGCAGGTGCAATGACGTCGTAGCCTGCACGAAAACGTTCAATTTCCTTTTCGGCCTTTACCAGTTCTGCTGCAACTTTGTCGAGGTTGCCGGTAATGAATGAGATAGTGCTATCGGCGGTCCTGTTTTTCTCTCCAATACTTGCGTTTTGATAATCTGAAATAAGTTGTTTGAGAATAGCTTCGCCTTTCGCCGGAATGATGTCTGTCAGCGAGAGGTTAACCAGGCTTGCCATTTTATTAGGCGTGCTGATTGTTAGCGCTTTTGAATAGTACTCGATGGCTTCTTCTCTGGTTCCTATCAGAAATGCGTACGTGCTCGCGGAGGCGGGTTTGTAACGGGTCGTGGTTATAATGGAGCGGCCATGGGGCAGAAGGATAGTGTCGCCAAATGTGCCAGTGAAGTCGCCCGAGCTGGAATACAATGTAAATGTATTGCCGGGATGTATTACGAGCTGATAACGTTCGGACTTGTTGGGGGAAGACTCTAAAAAGCGAATTTTAAATGGAGCTTTTTCATAGATTTCAGCTGTCTTGATATCTCCGCTGACGAGGTATTTGACGTTCAGGTGCAGGTTGTCGACAACATTTGTGAGCAATGTCCGGCTTCGCAGGATTTCAATTTCGTTCTCAACGCTGCTTTCGGCGATGGGAAGTCCGAGTCCTTCCAATAGTGAGGCATCCCTGAAATCACTACCCCGAGAATCGTCCCGGATGAGTAAAGACGCTGAGATAATGTACTGGTGGGTAGCGTAGCGCAGGTAAACTAGCGCCAGGACCAATGCCACTGTTGGTACGATCAGAAACCAGTACCAATAGGTCCTGACCTCCTTCCAAATGGGAGCGGCAAGCCAATCGGCTGTGTTTAATGTGTTTCGTTGTTGTTCCTGCATTGCATACGAGGTAGGTTCGTATGTTTTAGACGCAGGCTTGTAAATTAGGTAACGCGTTTTTTGTAAATATTTTTTTGCGTAATCCTTAAAAAGCAAAAAATCCCTGCTCCTTTGGTTGGAACAGGGATTTTTCAGTTAAAAATAAAATTACGAATCGAAGTGTACCCGCACTTTTTTCAGCGCAGAAGCTACAACCTGATGCATGTCGTAATAGCGATATTCAGCTAATCGGCCGCCGAAGATAACGTTGGGTTCTTCCGCTGCAAGTCCTTTATATTGGTCGAAAACAGCGGTATTCTTGTCGTCGTTAACGGGATAATATGGCTCCGCTCCTTTCACCCATTCCTGCGGATACTCGTGTGTAATGACTGTTTTCGGCTGCGTTCCAAATTCGAAATGCTTGTGTTCGATGATCCTCGTGTACGGCGTTTCTCCGTCGGTATAGTTCACAACAGCATTTCCCTGGTAGTTTTCCTGGTCAAGTAGCTGGTTATCAAAACGCAGACTGCGGTATTCGAGCTGGCCGAAACGGAAGTTGAAGTATTCGTCGATTGGGCCGGTGTAAACAGTTGTTTCGGCAAGGTCCGCCAGCGTTTCTCTTTCTTTGAAAAAATCGACGCCCAGACGCACATCAACGCCTTTGAGCAAGCCTTCGGTCAGTTTGTTATAGCCGCCGATCGGAATGCCCTGGTATTTATCGTTAAAGTAATTGTTGTCAAACGTGAAGCGAACGGGAAGTCGTTTTATGATGAAAGCAGGCAATTCGGTTGCTTTTCTTCCCCATTGCTTCTCGGTGTAAGCTTTGATCAGCTTTTCGTAAATGTCGGTACCAACCAGCGAAATGGCTTGTTCTTCCAGGTTTTGAGGGTTAGTGATACCGGCCTCCTCGACCTGCTTGCGAATTTTTTCTTTGGCTTCTTCCGGAGTCCGAACCTTCCACAGCTGGTAGAAGGTATTCATATTGAACGGAAGATTGTAAAGTTCGCCCTTGTAATTGGCTACGGGGGAGTTGGTGTACCGGTTAAACTCAACAAAGGAATTCACATAGTCCCAGACATCCTTGTCGTTGGTATGGAAAATGTGCGCGCCATATTTGTGTACATTGATACCTTCTACGTTTTCACAGTATACATTGCCTCCGATGTGGTCCCTGCGGTCAATAACAAGGCATTTCTTTCCTCTTTTGGTGGCTTCATGCGCAAATACCGATCCCCAAAGGCCTGCACCTACTATCAGATAATCGTATTGTTTCATTAATTCCCTTGCTTACGTTAAGTTATGATGTGGCTAATTGTCAGATTATAAATATAGGTGCATTGAAAAGAGAAAGGCTCCCGTCGGGAGCCTTTCTCTTTTTGTCCTTTCTTAAACTATTAAGGAAGAAGTTTAAGTTCTACGCGACGGTTTTTCTGCAAGCCTGTGCGGGTTGCGCTGTCAGCGATTGGTTTAAACGATCCGAAGTAGTCTACGATCACTTTGCTTGGGTCTGTCAGACCAGCTTCGTTGATCAGGTAGTTTTTCACTGCATCCACACGGCGACGTGAAAGTGCCACGTTGTAGCGGTCAGAAGCGCGACGGTCAGTATGTCCTGCCAATTGCAGACGGCATCCGTTTTTGTTCATCAACGCTGCTACGTTTTTAAGCATTTCCTGGAATTCAGGTTTGATCACGTTTTTGTCGGTGTCGAACGATACGTTTGCAAAGATCTCGCTGCAAGCTGCGCCTGTTGCCAGTGCGTTTTTCACATAAGAGTCGAAGTCAAGAACGCGACCGCTACCGTCAACAATGCTTCCTGCTGGTGAATTAGGCTCTTTATCGAAGAAGTCCGAAACACCGTCACCGTCTGTATCAAGCAACAATCTTGGGTCGATATCTTTTGGACGGTTTGCTTTTGCAACTGAGTCCATTTCTTCCAATGTAAGGATTTTTGGAGGCTTAACCAGTACACGTGGGTCTGTATAACGCAGGTGATAGTATCCGCCCTCTTCTGGTTTGTAATCCCACTTGCCGTCAACTTTCTGAACTTTAAGTGGTTTCTTGCCCAATTTGTATGTTACCTGAACCGATCCGTAACCGTAGCTGTCCAATTCAGAATTTCCTTTGCGTGAAGTCTTCTGATCTGCGATCACAAAGCTGCCAGGAGTTCTGTCATAGTCACCGCCATAAGTAGCGTCGATGTAGTCAGAGTTGGTGTGGTTCAAGCGGAAATCAAGACCGATATCGATTCTCGGTGTTACTTCGTAGTTGATGTTCAATCCTGTTGGAACGATCCAGTCATTCATGTTACCAGTTTCACGAAGCTTGATACCACCGGTGATATCATAAGCGGTTGCATCATAGAACACTTGTCCTATACCTACATACGCATCAACTTTCCAACGCTTCATTTTGTTAGGCCCCATTAAAAGACCTTTCAAGTTAACGGTTCCTGCAACAGAAACATCGAAGTAATTGCCTTCAAAGTAACGATTGTAGCTACGACGTTTCATACCTCTCAGGTTACCAAGAGAAGCATCCAGACGGGCGCCAAACAAGTATGAAAGTTGTTTGTTTAAAGTCAGGCCTCCTTGAAAAGTTCCGGATTCTTTGTGGCTGTCAGAAGATGTTTTGGTCACAGGCCAGAAATCATACTCTCTTAAGTCGCCAAAAAACATGGATGGACCGATGTGTGCGGAAATTGACCAGGTGTTCAATTTGTAAGGGCCATCATAAGTTGCTTTAGGATTGTAATCCGGAGAATTCGGTTGCACTAGTGGTTGTGCGAATGAAGGCAGCGCCATCATCGCCCCCAATGCAAACGAACCAATCAACTGGGATACTTTTTTCATACTATTCAAGTTAGCGTTATTAAGATTAACTAGGATTGATCTATAGTCAATTTATGAGTAAAGTTATATATTTTATTTCACGGCCAATCGTAACATTAACCAAATGCCTAGTGCGCACAAAAATAGGTTAACAATATCATTTAATCAACCGAAGTTGATACAAATGGAAAACTTTCCTGATATTTAATTCAAAATTTACCCGAAAGAAACCTCCTTTTTTGAACTTTCAAAGCCGTTGTATTAATTTTTTTTCCATTTCTTTCTTCCATGACGCGAAAGTTCCTTCGATTATTTTCTCTCTCGCACTGTTAACCAGCCACAAATAGAAAGTCAGGTTATGGATACTTGCGATCTGCGCTCCGAGCATTTCTCCCGATTTGACCAGATGCCTCAGATACGCCTTACTATAAAATGTACTAACGTATCCCCCCAGCCCTGCGTCTATCGGTGACAAATCATCCTTCCACTTTTCATTGCGGATGTTGATAATGCCTTCCGTAGTAAAAATCATGCCATTCCGTGCGTTCCTTGTGGGCATTACACAATCGAACATGTCGACACCCAGTGAAATGCATTCAAGTATATTGGCAGGCGTGCCGACGCCCATCAGGTAACGGGGTTTGTCTTTCGGCAAGATATCACAAACTACTTCGGTAAGTTCATACATAATCTCGGCCGGTTCGCCTACCGACAGGCCTCCTATCGCATTGCCCTCTCGTTCGCAGGAAGCAATAAACTCGGCAGATTGTTTTCTTAAGTCCTTATATACGCTCCCTTGCACGATCGGAAAGAGTGTCTGGCTATGCCCGTAATGCGGCTGCGTGTTGTCAAATCTTGCGCAACAGCGCAGTAACCAGCGGTGCGTCATGTCCATGGATTTACGGGCATAGCCGTAGTCGCACGGATAGGGCGTGCACTCATCGAACGCCATGATGATGTCAGCGCCGATTGTCCGCTGAATATCCATGACATTTTCGGGTGTAAAGGTGTGTACGCCGCCGTCAATGTGTGACTTAAATACCACACCTTCTTCATTGATCTTGCGGCCGGTTCCAGCGAGTGAATACACCTGGTAACCGCCGCTGTCGGTCAGAATGGGGCGGTCCCATCCGTTGAAAGCGTGTAACCCACCTGCTTTTTCTATGATATCGAGTCCAGGACGGAGGTATAAATGGTAGGTGTTTCCCAGTATGATCTGGGCCTTAACGTCCTCTTTTAATTCGCGCTGGTGTACGGCTTTCACCGTTCCGGCAGTACCTACCGGCATAAAAATAGGTGTCTGAATCACCCCATGATCCGTTTCTATCACTCCGGCCCGTGCTTTCGAATGGGGATCTTCGACTTGTAGCGTAAACTTCATTAAAAGGTTTTAAATTGCTGATGTGCAAAAATAGGAGTATCGTCTCGA
Organism: Dyadobacter sp. MSC1_007; assembly: GCF_023667495.1. Taxonomy (GTDB): domain Bacteria; phylum Bacteroidota; class Bacteroidia; order Cytophagales; family Spirosomataceae; genus Dyadobacter. Next base: position 12,412 of record NZ_JAMOZL010000004.1, on the reverse strand, counting down.
ACATTCCTGACAATGACAGTATATTTGCATGAATATGGAAAAATTTTACACCTCTCTTCTATTGTGGCCGATTATTTACTCTATGCGCTAGGAGCGTTTGTAGCCGTTCAGTTATTCTATTATCTCTTCTTTTTTACCAGACTGGCATTTTACGGAAAAGGGGCCAACTATGGCAATGCAATGCCTGGGGTTACCGTGTTGGTGTGTGCCTGGAATGAAAGGGAGAATCTGACAGAGCTCATACCCCTCCTCGACGCACAGGAATACCCGGAATTTGAAGTGATCCTGCTCGATGACCGTTCCGACGATGGGAGCGAAGAATACATCCGCGAAAATATCAACGGATGGACGCATATCCGATATATCCGCATTAATGATCAGTTTGACCATGTAACTCCGAAGAAATATGCACTGACGGTGGGTATGAAAAAGGCCAGATACCCCATCGCATTGATGACCGACGCCGATTGCCGCCCTTCTTCTAACCATTGGATCACTGCGATGACGTCCAGGGTAAACGAAGACAAGGATATTGTGCTTGGTTTTTCTCCATATATGAGGCAGAAAGGATTACTGAACTGGTTTATCCGTTGTGAGACCTTCTATGCGGCCGTTCAATATCTGTCGTTTGCACTCGCGGGGCTTACCTACATGGGCGTGGGGCGCAACATATTATATAAGCGTTCGGTGTTTTTTGCCAATAAGGGTTTTTACACCCATAAGCACGTCTTCGGTGGCGACGACGATATCTTTTTAAATGAAGTATCGACGGGCTCCAATACAACCATATCTATAGAAGAGGATTCATTTGTTTATTCTGTGCCCAAGACGAGTTGGAAAGACTGGTTCCGGCAGAAACGACGTCATATTTCGGTAAGCCGTTTTTATAAATTCAGGAATAAAGTAATGCTCGGGATGTTGTCGGGAAGCCATATGGCGACCTGGGTACTGGGATTAGCGACGCTGGCTTACGGCTTAGTTACAAAGGATATGCTGTTACTTCAATCCCTCGGTGTCGTTTTCGGGGCAAGATGGATTATCCAGTGGTTCCTTTTGATTATCATTAATATCAAGCTTGACAAAACTGTGGAGTGGTTCAGCTTTTTGTTCATGGATTTTGCACTTTTTATTTATTACCTCGTTTTCGGGATTTTGACCATGACGAGACGAAAACCCCGTAAATCATGGAATTGATCCATAAATATTTTCCGGAACTTACTCAGGAGCAGTATGACAAGTTTGGCCAAATGGGCGAACTGTATCAATACTGGAATACCCGTGTCAATGTGATTTCGAGACAGGACATTGATACTTTGTACGAGAGGCACATTTTGCATTCGCTCGGGATTGCGAAAGTCCAGCCTTTCAAGGCCGGAACCACCGTGCTTGATGTTGGGACCGGAGGAGGCTTTCCCGGTATTCCACTGGCCATTATGTTTCCAGAGGCGCAATTTCACCTGGTGGACAGTATCGGCAAAAAAATACGGGTCGTGCAGGAAATCGCACAAGCGCTGGGCCTCGACAATGTAAGGGCGGAACAGGTTCGCGCCGAAAAGTTGGACGACAGCTATGAATTTGTGGTGAGCAGGGCTGTGACCCGGATGCTGCCGTTTGTGGGGTGGGTTAAAAAGAACATCAACCGCAACTCATTCCACGAGCTCAGGAACGGGATTTTATACCTGAAAGGCGGGGACCTCGCCGAAGAACTCTCAGAGCTGACCCAGAAGGCCCGCATTTATGAGCTTTCGGGCTTTTTTACGGAAGAATTCTTTGAAACCAAGAAAGTGGTATACGTACCTTTGTAATGCAATTTTAAATAACCTAATCATATGAGCGAACGATTTAGCGCCAGTGGGCTGATGAACCCGTTTTTTCCTGACGAAGTAACATTCGGAGAAAAGGGCGTAACATTCAAAGTAAGAAAATTATTCAGGAGCACAGATAACTTTGTTTTCTATACAGACATTTCAGGAGTGGAAATAGAAAGTGGCGTATTCTTCTCCACGATCAGGGTAATTCCTCGGATGCGTCCGGAAATTATTATCAATAATTTTACGAAGGGAGATGCCAAGAAAGTCAAGGAGTTAATACTCGGGAAGGTGCAGGCCTGATAAATTTTTTGAAATTTACACTTGCGCTATATTAATTGAATTCTTACATTTGCACCAGTATTCGAGTACAACAACCGGATAAAGATTCCTGAATAGCTCAGCCGGTTAGAGCATCTGACTGTTAATCAGAGGGTCGTTGGTTCGAGCCCAACTTCGGGAGCCTGAAAATGAAGCACTTACGAGATAAAACTTGTAAGTGCTTTTTTATTTGCTACACAATTTGATACACAACCTCGACTTGGACGATCTTTGGGGTTGCGGGTACCTTAATGGGGTAATACCGTTGAACTTAGGTGATCACTGAGCAAATCAGTCCGACACTGCCCTGATTGGTACGGCTAATCTGTCTACAAAATGATCTGAGCAGTGAAACATTGTAAATGCATCTTCATATGGATGAAGTTTGCTGTCAGCTGCGATGTTCGAAATAGAGTAGATTTCATTTTTTTGCCTTGCTCGTCTGTTTGAAAATCAGCGTATTAGAGGTTTTATTGATTCACTTTTGGAGGTTTCGGCGTTACAGATTTGTAACAATGCGGTTTTCGGCCTTCATTTGAGCCTACCTTACTCTGTTTCAGTGTTGATATGAATGATTTCATAAATGCGAAAGCGCTAGGGCCTGCTCTTCGCCTTACTCTAATGATTTGTGGATGCTTTTCTGTTATTGTGGTATTAGTCTATGTGCTTGCCAGAGGTTGGAACGATGCAACAGCCTGGGCTGCGTTTGGAGACTATCTTAGTGGATTGCTGAACCCAATTTTTGCGTTCGCTAACGTGATAGTGTTGGTGATAATTTCCTACCAGCTCGCTGTTATTGAGAATTCTCGAGCTGAAAAAGGTGTAGCGACACAAAGGGAAATAGCTCTATATTCGATCCAGCATGGAAGTTTTGAAAAGATCAACTTATTACTAGATCGTGTCCATGCAGCAGTAATTGAGGATCCAAAAACGGCGTCGTCCAAATTAAGGCTTATCAAAATCGATCTCAGTACTTTTCTCCATGCCAACCTCTACTTGTTTCCAGTGCTTGGAACTTTTGATATAGTTGGACTCAACGATGTGATTACGAGACTGGAGAATTCGGCAGAGCCGTTCGCTAAAAGTGACCAGGAGAGGGCTTCAAAAAGTGCGGCGGAGAGAAAACAGATTTGGACGGAACTTATAGAAAGTTCTACCGAGTTCGCCACTCAACGAGGAGCATTGAGTCGACTATTGGCCGACTACCTTATTGAGCATCATCATAGGGAATAGACCTGCCTTTTAGGCGTTCACCCTTCTATCATTACGATCATGGATATTAAAAAGATTTTTGCTTCAATTTCTGGGCAGTTACTTGAAGATTTCGTAATCTCAGCTGAGCTTTCTCATAATGGAAACGTAGGAGATTATCGCGAAGAGGCCCTTCGAGAATTTTTAGTCGAAGGTAAACTGCCCTTGAAGTACGGCGTTGGGGGCGGAGAAATCATTAATTTCAACCAGCAGGTCTCATGCCAAAGTGATTTTGTCATCTACGATCAACTGAAAAGTGTACCATTTGTTTACAAGAAAACTGTACAAGCGTATGCAATTGAGCATGTATATGGGATCATTGAAGTCAAGTCCAAGCTTTCTAAAGGTAAACTTCTGGAAGGTCTGGAAAACATAAAATCAGTAAAAAAATTAGTACCAAACGATTTTATTGACAAAACGATGGGGCTAATGAGAACGACCGAAAAACGCCCAAAGCCCTTTGGGTGCATATTTGCCTACCATGTAGCCGATAACTCTCTGGAATCGCTCGCTAAGAATCTATCAGAATGGGAATCCACTCAATCTCCTAGCCACTGGCCCAACTTAATTGTCGTTTTGCATGAGGGTATTATTTTTCACACGAATGCAAACAACGAGAGGCAAATACACTCATCTGAATTTGATAGAAATTCTACAGTCAGGTTTTTAAAGTATGGCAAGGATTCGCTTCTCTATTTTTATTCCTGGTTACTTGACCTCTGTAATAACATCAATCTACCAAACTTTGAAATATCAAAATACTTTGATTTTCAATCATATGGAGGTGTTCAAGTGAGTAATCACATTTTTGTTAAGGAAGAATTGGACGGCACAAAAAAGGACTTTAGACTTACCGAAAAATTTCTAGCAACTGTTGTAGTCGTTAGTTTACTCAGAGGCGGCGTTGACTATGGTATGTTGATTACAGCAAAATATGGGACTATAATAGGTACCCAGGCGGACATCACAAGCCGCAACACTTTTTTTTACAATCCATCTGAGCTTACCCTTCCTAATACCGTAGCCGAATTGAATGAACTGTATAAAAACCGGAAACTCCCGGGTATAACTCCATATTGGCTTCCCTATCGAGATGTAGTCATAAACTCGCAAGTATTTAGAATACCTCTGGCATATATAACAGATGAGCACTTGGAGCCGCACTCATTTTAATCCACGATTATTCTTCGTATCTTATTTTGGCCTGAACTAACTTGTCAAAACAGCTCCTGCCGAAATTGCAACATGCCTCTGTTCAGCTATTCCGTAAAGCAAGGTGTCTCCGTATCAGAACAGTACATAGTACCGCTGATCAATCTCACTATTTCGCTCGTCATCATTGATCTTTCAACTTTCCATCACCAATATTTGTTATCTATCTTGATAGAGATCCCACTGCGAAGGAGTGGAGTATAATGCGGCTTTGAACGGTCTCAACAACAAGGTAATTTGCAACAAGAAGGTTGCCGCTACACCGCCATCTTAGTTATCATATGGGACGAAAAATAAATGTATTGCAAGAATGGTACGATAATGGCGAGAAAATTTCTTCCGTGTTTGCTCCCCCAGTTATTGGTCGTGGAGTGTTTTCTCGAGTGTATACAGCGCTAAAATTGTATTTCGGTGAAGAATACTTTGTGATTTCTGAACGAGAAGATAAGTCCATTGAGAAGCATTTTTGGATTGTGGAACTGCTCGCAAATAAAAACAGCTTTGAATGCATCGTAGCATTAGACAAAATTGTAAAACTTACCGTCTACCTACATACACTTCCCAGGCATGTAGTTAAGGAGTTTGAGCATTTACGGGGCGACTACAACGATGCTAGGAAGGTACATGCAGAGAACCTTCGAAACTTTTTCTATGAAATTTATATAACAAGGCTCCTCGAGCAAAAACGAATTCTAGTTGAAAAAAAGCCTGAAGATAACGGGAAGCCTCTCGATGGTGTTTGCTATTTGGATGGCAAAAAATTCATAATTGAATGCACTAAACCGGCGATTCCCAAACGGATAGAATTTGATGTCCTGAAACGTGTTGCAACTGAGTTCATACTGTTAACTGAGAAGACCATTAAATTGCCTCCAATTATTGTTGTCATCGACTTCAAGGGCAGAGTTACACCCGCGTATAAATCACATTTTTCGGCTTATCTTATTCAATTGCGGAAGCATCTCAACACTGCTCATCCAGGTGAATTATTGAATTTTCAGGTTGATAATGAATACGGGTCGATGAGAACTGAGCACTTTAGTGATGAACGATTAGATAAACTAATGAATGAAAGCCACGGTATTATTTTTTATTCAAACGGTTTAGTTGACCAACCTGCTCCTAATAGCGGAATCAATTACAAGTTTTCGATCGAGGAACATGAAATCCTCAAACATCTCGAGGCCGTACTAAAACAAAAAAAGACACAACATATTGATTCAGAATACGCTGAGAAGATAATTTTCATCGACAGTGAAACACTGCCAGAGTTTAATTTCGGTTTGTTTCACGAGCCGACCATGTTTAATCTTGATAAAGTGACGCGACTTTATGAAAAACTTCGAATGGACTGCTTGGTCTGCATAACTATAAGAGATTACACATCAGGCGAATTAGTTGTAGCTACTCATCTAATTGCAACTGAACGGCTTGAAAAAGAAGCGCAATGGCTGGTTGATAGGCTTCGTAGGGACGCAGAATTTGCTGATATAACCTACTTGAATCTCTAAGCAACGCTCCGCGAACTTTTGTCCTTTACTGCGTCCTTGATCTTTAAAATTTGTGCTTGTCTGGATAACGCAAGGTTAATGATCGACTCAATAACTGAAATTCCCGTTTTGTCCAGAGTCTGTGCCGAATCACCCAAAAGTATAGTAAGCGAATTCACGCAGTACACTATGTATTTTAAAGACACCAATACCCTCCACCTCGAACTCTAGGTCAATTTGATCATACATTTGAAATTTGTTTTGCTTAACTTACAAATTCATTTCCCAATTTAGGTGTTTGCAGAGCCCCTCTAAATCTGGATAAATCGTAGAATTATTTGCTCCAAGTTGTGATAGCTGGAAAATTACTTCATCTAAACTTTGAGATGGTATTCGGATTTCTGTCAAATTTGGCCCGAAGTCGGGGTCTTGATCCAGCGCAACGAATTTTTCGCCTAGTCTGAATTTGTGGCCAAATGCCGTGAACCACCCTGCTTGCGCAGCAATTCGCGGATTATTAATCGTTGGCATAAGTAATTTAGTAACTTCCAACTCAAACGGATTATCAACGGATATATCAACATAAGTCTGATCGATTGCCCACAAAAAGTATACATAGGCATCTGGAGTTTTTCTTTTAAGAGCAGATTCACAAGCAAACCATAAAGCCACTAGGGGATTTGTGCTCCAGTCAAGCAACCTAGTTTTCATTCCAAAGTGCTGGGCCAATATTAGCCAGTCCCAATCGCTAGTAGGCATGCGTTCGACAAGCAATCCGCAACGTCGTTTTAAGGCGTCAATAGCCTTCTTTTCTTTTGCTAGGAAAGCCTTAGTTGGAAGAATTTCTTCTTCAATTTTTTTTCGCCCAATGCTGGGTAATAGGGATTCGTTGGTTGGCTGCCCTCTAAAAAGTGAGAGCCCACCATAAAGACGTGAGTCCAAAACAATATCCATATAACTAGATACGGAATGCACAACTTCTTTGTTCATTCTAGATTTGATAGTTGTAATTAGTATTCAATGCAATGATAGTGCATTTTAGTGAAGTAAATAATCACCTGTTAGTGATAAAATAGTCCTTTGAGATGTGAAGTTGAGCGGGTTCTTCGAGAATATTAAAATGGCGGTTAAGCTTTCTTCAAATGAAAATGCGGAAACCTTTTCAGAACTAGTGTTCGTAGCATATCCTGATCATGCATGGGTAGTTTATTCGGGCAATGATACCCAGCAACCCCAAGCAGCTTTTACCAACAGGGAATACGCTGAGATTTTGGTCGGGTACATGCAAGGTGCAATCGATCCAGTCCTACGCGAGCAGAGATCAAGGAAATGAATATAGTGGTCGACAAATACAAGGAACAGGTTAGTTTCGGAAAGATGCCGTACGAGATCATATTGAACAGCGAAGGAGATGTGTTCGACAGCTGGGGACCGAATGATGGAATTCCGGCAATCGAAGAGCCCGTCGAGATGAATGAGAAGCTACATTCTCTAGCGGGAACATTCTGGGGATGGACTCAAGGTGAGGCGATTGAGAACGCACAGAAATTGTTCCAGGAATTAAAGCAGAAAGGAGAGGCTATATGATGAAAGCGAAAATTGAACAGCCCTTTGTTGCAAAAGCGATAGACCCGGATCAGCTTACCACGCCTTACATTCCGGAATTTTTAAGGAATACGGAGCCATGCTATACCAGTTCGCGCCAACGGTCAAAAGTACTGATTTGTTGCCAGGTGAGGTCAAATACGGATATAAGTTCTATCTGCTGGACGATCCCAACAAGGAAGGTGTTTTTTACCTATCATCCCACAAGGATATGGAGACATTGAAATCACGATCCAAGTTTCTATCAAGGGTTGAAAAAGAAATATTGAAGGTTGTATGAGCAATCATGTTTTGAAGTGTAAATATATACACCCTGTTGACTATGTCGGCAGGGTGTATAATTAAACTCAGGGATATTTTATACCTTCACGAAACGGAAATTTATATAAATGGAGCCGAATACCTCGTACAACTACCATCCAGTTGATATCGCAAACTGGTTTTTATGTCACATCGATCGAGATGCAGGTGACTCAATAACTCACCTAAAACTTCAGAAATTATTGTACTATGCACAGGCCTGGACTATGGTGCTAAAAGGGAAATCGCTTTTTGAAGCGGACTTCGAAGCTTGGGCTCACGGCCCGGTACTTCCAGAAATCTATGAGACATATAAACAATTTGGATGGGAAGCACTTCCAATGTGTGAGTGTGACGACGTTGTATCCGAAAATGTTGAGGAGATTTTGCATGAAGTAAATCGAATTTATGGAGGCAAAACTGCGAAGTACCTGGAGGAACTAACCCATTTGGAAGATCCATGGATAGCTGCTCGAGGTGGTATTGCGCCAGAATTAAGATGCAGCACTGTTATATCGAAAGGAAATATGATTAGATATTACAAATCAGTGTTGAGTGATGAGTAGTAACAATAAAGGAAGTAAGTTGACGTTGCCAGACAACATTTCCAACAAAAAGGGTGAGGAAAAGAAAGCAATTTTGAGTTCAGTCGAGACTAAGTTGTTTGGTCTAGAGACAAATACGGATGGCGATCCATCAGTTAGCCTAAAATACTACCAAGCTTCTCATCAATGCTTTTCTGAGTGGGATAAAGACGAATTAAAAGCATTCAGTTCGTTTATCGAAAAGGTGTCGAACTTAACCTGGCCGCAAATATTTAAATTATCTGGATGTACGAAACATTTGAACCGCGAGGATTTACCGAAACATAGCAAAGTCGATCGAATAAGTAAAGAGATTCAGTTTTTTGAACTTCGGGTTACCGGAAAAGCGAGGGTTCACGGATTTCGATCAGTAAACGTATTTTTCTTGTGCTGGTTGGATAGAAACCACGAAGTTTATCCGGAGTAATTTCAGGAATTGGTAGTGAAAAGCATCAGGCAAGTAAAAATGAACTATTTCAGTAATCCAATCAGTTGAAGATATTCGTCGAATTGTTTGCCAGTCATAGTGCCGATAGCTATTGAAAATAATCGAGATTTTGCGTCGGCAGTATATGCAAGACTAAAGTCAGGTATTAACGAAATAATTTTTGTTGTTTCGTAACTCAGCAACATATGAACATTTGTGGAACCGTTTTTGTAACTTTTAAACCGATCTCCAAGGTCATAATCTTTGCGTGGATCAATCCAAGTGAAGAATGAAATTATCGTTGGCTCAATGTCATTTAACAAATTGACATTTTCCAAGTGAAGATTCAAGTTCGACATTAAATCTAATTTGATATTATTTCTTAAATATTGCTCAAATTTCAGAATGCCTAATTTTGTGGTACTGGAAAAATCTACCATAGAAGGAAATGAAAGCACCAATAAATTATGATCTATCTTCAATTTCGGTGGTTCGCCCACTTGCTATAACACTCAAAATCCCATTTTCTCGAGCTAACTCATTTGAGTACATTTCGCTAGTACCTATTGTTTCTCCGTTACCTGCGACAAGAGTAAAATAAGGATGGTTCCCAACTGAAGTCTTCCTACGATAAGACCCATCGAATAAAGAATTGACTTGAACTGAATAAATCCCAGATTTGCAGCTTGATTTGTCTTTATAAGCCTCACTTGTTAAGATTACATTACTGCCGGATATTAAGTTGAACATGAACTGGCTGTGGCCATGATTCTTGATAACATATTTTGCCATGATAAGAATGGATTAGGTTTACGATTCCATAAAAGTTTATGTAATTCACAAATTTGACCAATTATAGGAAATTACTGATCAAAAAAGAAGGGCAATTTAGTTAACGGTAATGATCACAGAGTGTCGCCAATCTTAATCCTCTGCTAGTTACTATAATTGTCGCAATTCTGATGGTACTGTCCAGTCCGACAGGAAATAGTTGGGTCCCTAATTTCGCTATCAGGATATCTGTTGCCACATGTTGGTGTCGAGTTTAGATATTCCTGCGAAAGTACGCCAGGGTTCCTGAGCAAAGGTTGCCAAAAATTCCTACGCAAAGTACGCCACCTGAAAGTGGCTTTACATCACTGAGCGAGAGTGATGATTAAACTTAGTGATTTTTTCTTTTTCTCAGTGATTTTCCAGTTAAAGCAATCCTGTGAGCGGATGCGGAGAGCCGGTCCATAATAGCGTCAGCCAAGGTGGGTTCATCTATGAAGTTGTACCAACTATCTACCGGCAGCTGCGAGGTGATAATCGTCGAACCGTTCCCATAGCGGTCTTCAAGTATGTCCAATAATGCGATTCTTGCGTCATTGGTCAGTTGCTTTAAGCCGAAGTCATCTAAGATCAGCAGTTTGTTGGCGGACACAGCCCTGATCCATTTCAGATATGTGCCGTCGAGCCGGGCCTGTGCCAGGGCGTCCAGGAATTTGTTCATGCCAAAGTACTGGGTGCGTATTCCCAACAGACAAGCGCTCCGGCCTAAGGCGCAGGCTAAAAAGCTCTTACCACAGCCGGTAGCCCCTGTTATCAAAATATTCTCCCCCTTTTCGATGAACATTCCGTCGGATAACCTAAGCACCTGTTCCCTTGTAATTCCTCTTTCGGGGGTGCACAGGATATCTTCCGGCAGGGTGTGATACCGGAGTTTGCTGGCTTTAAGATACTTTGAGGTCTTTGCATGCTGCCGGTATTCGACTTCGGCCTGGGTGATCATCGCAACCAGGGAATGGACATCGACCAGTTCGTGCACGGGCAGTGAGAGAACTGACTCATAGCGTCTGGCCATTCCAGACAGTTTAAGTGACCTTAGCAGGTCCAAGGTGTTTTCAGTATTCATTTTGAACAGGTTATAGTAAAACAATTATTCTTGATAAGCGGATGCGCCCCGCACATTAGGGTGATCGGGAATGCGGTATTCTTTACTGTCGATGTCTTCAAGCCGGTCCATGTTATGGTCCAGGATGTTTTTCACAGCGGTGTAACTGAACTTGTAGCCTGTCAAGGCGCGCTTGCAGGCATTTTCCACCCGGATGGCCCCATAGGACTTGATCAATCTGAGCAGGCCCAGACAAGACGTATATGATTGATCGATGATCAATTTGCTGTCCATGACTTTTTTGAAGAGCTCATAGGTACACGGGCCGTTTTCACTGGCTTTTCTCAGATAGTATTCCGGGTCCCAGCCTTGTTGTTTGGACACCACCTGATGGGCTTGTGGCATATGTTCTTTCAGAGTGGTGTATCCATGACTCCGGTAGTTCCTGCTGTGCAGGGCAATCCGCTGGTTATCATGATAGATCTCCACCGTGTCTTCGCAATAAGCGATCCTGACCTCCCTGCCGATATAGCGGAACGGAACGCTGTAAAAATGCCAGTCTTCACCGATGACCACATGATAATTCTTTTGGACTTTGGCTTTGGTGTAGTGCCGCACCCGGTAGGGTGATTCCGGCAAAGGCTGAAGATGCGGGGCTTCCTGTTCTGTGAACAGTTCCAGGCGACTAAACGCCTTTTTCTGGAAGTTCATCTGGTGATGCAGTGCCAGTTTCTCCTTAATGGCGGCATTCAGCGCACCCAGACTATGGAAGGTGTCATTGCGTAATTGGGCGTAAACTCGCCGGTAAGTGATTTTTACGAAGTTTTCAACCGCTGCTTTGTCTTTGGGTTTGTGCGGCCGGGCAGCGTACAAGGCGATATGGTTATGATTGGCCCACTGTTCGAGCATATCGGTAAACGCGGGTTCATAGCGCGAACTTCGCGATACCCACTGCTTCATGTTGTCGGATTTAACCCCGAGCGGGACGCCTCCAAAGTAAGTTAATGCATTGTTGAGCGCTTTTACGACTTGTGCCAGTTTCATATTTGGCAAAGCTTCCACATAACCGTAGCCACTGAAAGGAAGCACCGCAACAAAGACAGGGCATGCGATCAGCTCACCGCTCGAAGGATCGACATAGTAGAGCACGTCCCCAGCAAAATCCACCTGCATCATCTTGGCCGGATGATGCTCAAAATACATCGTTGCCTTGGCAATTTTGAGGTGATCCTGTAAAAGTTTGCAGAACCTGGAATATTGCAGGCCGTCAGGGTTCTCTTTGATATATTCTTCCCAGAGGACCAACCGTGTAACGCCGGTACGATGCCTTAACTCATGGGTAAAATAGTCGATCTGACCGTAAAAGTGAGCTTTTCTGGGATCGGTACCCTCCACTGGACTCACCTTTTCGAAGCTGACCAGGCGCTCCAAGTCCTGATCTCTCACCAGTAGAAGTTCCTGGAAGCTTAGGCCGGTACGCAACAGCTTCTGCTGATACAACCCGATGGTCTTCCTGGATATTTTTACTTGCTTTTCAATGC
>NZ_JAMOZL010000003.1 GCF_023667495.1 Dyadobacter sp. MSC1_007 | reverse complement strand
ATGCATTAGCGGAACGGGTAAATGGCATCTTAAAGCAGGAATTCCTGCTGGACGCCACCTTTAAAAGCAAAAGTAGCTGCCTGCAATCAGTGAAAGAAGCAATTAAACTTTACAATGAGAAACGGCCACATTGGTCACTAAACCTTAAAACACCAGCCCAAATACACACCATGAAAGTAGCTTAAATAAACATTCACAATCAGTCCACTTTTTTCAGGACAAGACAGGAAGAAGGGAAAAGGGACGAAAGGGAGAAAGTACTCCATTCTCCCCTACTCCTTCCTCCTTTACTCCCCTATTCCTTCCTCCCTTTTTAACCCTTTTTAACCGGCACACACCCATGGTAGCGGGCGGGGACCATTTCGTAATGTGTTATATTGGTCATCACATATTCAGATGTCATATATCCCTGAATCGTAAGATTTTTGACCATGCTGAGAAACGCTCTTTGGTTAGAATCGCTGCCCTTTTCGATCTCCTGAAGCAATTGCAATTTCTGCTCTTTGCTTGCATCTGTATACGACTTTCCGAAACGCTGAACGCTTTGCTCGTCTAAATTAGAGATACCGCTAGCCAGATTTGCCTGGGTTTTACTGTCGTAGCAATCCTTTACCATTTTCTGTACAAAATCCCCTACTCCCAGTTCACCTGCGCCGGGAGTATCAGTTTTAGGGATGATAGTTTCCACAATCGCCGCCAGGTTCTTCGACTGATCAGCTGAAAGCAACCCTGCTTGCCCCACCGAGCTTTTGTTCCAACCTGATGCCCAGGAAGGCAAACCCGCCATTGCGCCCATGGCTACCGCCATACTTTTAAGCGCCACGCGTCTTTCCATTTTCTCTGATATTTTGTTGTTAATAATATGCTATTCTTCCAAAAAATCCAGGTCCCTGCCGTGCGTTTCGGGGATTGTAAGAATACTGAAAATGCCGATGGCGAAACAGATTACCCCCACTAATGCGCCCGCCTGGATGACAGAAAAAGAACCTTTAAAAGTAGCGAATAATGTTGTCATTCCCACCACGGTTCCACGTACCATATTGGGTACTGTTGTGGCCGCTGTGGCACGGAGATTGGTCCCGAATTGTTCCGCCCCAATCGTTACGAACATCGCCCAATAGCCTATCCCGAACCCGAGTAAACCAGCGACGGTATAAAACAATCCAACTGTTTTAATCCCCGCAAAAAGGTAAACGCAGCTGAATACCAATGTAAAGATCATCAGATAGAACACCGCCTTTTTCCGCGATTCGAGCCAGTGGCTGATGAACCCGCTGGCAAGGTCCCCCATCGATAATCCTACATAACACCACATGATCGAAAGTCCGGGCTTAATGGGCTCGGCGATGCCTAACGCTTTGCCAAATTCATTGCTGAACGTGGCCAGGATACCGATTACAAACCAGGTAGGAAGGCCTATCCCGATGCATTTGAGGTAACGGACCAATCGGTCTTTATTATTGAACAATGCAAAGAAGTTGCCCTTCTCAACATGCTTCTGGTCTTTAATATCCTTGAATATCCCCGACTCAAATACCCCTATCCGCAACAATAGCAGAGAAATCCCTAGCCCGCCACCGATAAAATAAGCATAACGCCAGTCGAAATACTCGACGGTAAAATAGGCTACTACCGCTCCCAAAAGGCCTATTCCAGCAACCAGCGATGTGCCGATAGCCCGCAAATGCTTTGGAAGGATTTCAGAAACGAGGGTAATGCCCGCGCCCAGCTCTCCGGCCAGGCCAATTCCCGCTATAAAACGAAGTAGTTTATAGACCGTCACATCCTGCACAAAACCGCAGGCAATGTTGGCAAGTGAGTAAGTAATGATCGAACCGAAAAGCACTGATAAACGGCCTTTCTTATCCCCTAATACCCCCCAGAGAATACCTCCCAGCAGAAGGCCAGTCATTTGCCAGTTCAGAATGCTGGCTCCCGTAATGGAAATGTCCGCGTCGGAGAGCCCCAACGCTGCCAAACTGGGCAGACGGACGATGCCAAACAACAGCAAGTCGTATATATCTACAAAGTAACCAAGGGCTGCAACAATAACAGGCGCACTGAAAAGGTGGGAAGCATCTGAACGAGGTGCTGTAATGGAAGTCATTTCTGTTGGAATGGGTTTCATCGGAATTAGTGCAATATTATGCAAATAGCCGGACATAAGTCCGGCTATTCGTTGGTAAATTAATAAAATTTAAAGAGAAAGTTTTGTTTGTCGACATCGGATCAGCGGGTTCTGGTCTATTACAATTCCAGTTTTTGCTTATCCTTCAACAACTGCTCTTTCAGTTTGGCATAATCCACATCCTGCACGGCCACCTTGCGATCGATAGCCTGAACGGCAGCAGTGGCTGCACTTTGCCCGAGGATCATAAACACCGGCTCCATGCGGATCGAACCATACGCGATGTGCGAGGCAGATACGCAAACAGGCACGAGCAGATTCTCGCAGTCAGCCTTTTTGGGGATAATCGAGCCATAGGAAATGCCGTAAGGGTTTTTCGGGTGTACACCGATATCACCTTCATTTTGCACAAAACCATCTTCCTTCACATAACGTTGGGCATTGTGCGCATCGAGCGAGTAGGAACCCATTCCCACCGATTGCTCTACGGCCTTTTTGCCTAATGTCTCGTTTTCGGTCATTACGCTATGGCCCAACATCCGGCGTGCTTCCCGCACATAGATCTGATGCGGCCAGCCTCCATTATCCTTGAATTCGTCTTTCGGCAGGCCCCATTCGTTCACTTTGGCGCGTACGTCAGCTGGCACCGCTGGATCGTTGCCGAGAAAGTACATCAGGCCTTTTTGATACAATTCGTGCTCTTTGATAATCTCCTTTCTGCGCTCGTAAGAAGCGTCGGGATAATCGTAGTTCTGGCCAATGAAGTCGGTGCTGAACGGGCCGTGGTTGTTGGTATCCGTTTTCCGGTTTGGAATGGGATCGTATTTGTCGAAGGTTTCTGTCCATCCGGCTTTGTACACGCGGGCGAGCAGCTCGTATTTCGCGGGGTCATAGCCTGCGGGCTTGGCGAACGGAATGCGGTTATCCGGATGCGACGAAAGGCACATGCGGAAGCAGTAGGCCTGGATTTTATGATCGCCCTCTCCATTTTTACCGATCTTTTCGCCGGATACATAAGGCAGCAAGCCGCTTTTCGGATCACCTTCAATTTTATAAGGACTTATATTTTTTGCGAAATAATGTCTGTGCTGGAAAACCCCTGCCTGAATGCCATTCCATTCTTCATTGTATACACTATTGGCTTCGCGCCCTACATGGTACTTCACCCCGGCGGTGGCCATCAGATCGCCTTCGTAAGTGGCATCGATGAACATTTTACCTTTAAATGTCTTCCCACTTAAAGTTTTGAAAGAAGTAATGCGACCGTTAGTCTTCTGAACACCGGCTTTTCCACGGTCCAGCCATTCGTCACGATAAACCTTGATATTGTTTTCTTTCACAAAACCCTCAAAAACCTGCTCGGCCACGTGCGGCTCGAAAATCCACATAGTGCGCTCCGCTCCGTCCATTGCCACGGTTCCCTGGCCTTTGTTGCCATACTCTTCTTTTTTCTGCCAATGCCAGCCTTCGGGTTTATCATAATGTTGATAAACGCGGTGGTAAAACTCACGTGCGAGCCCACCGATCACCGATTTGTTGCCGGTATCCGTAAAACCCAGTCCGCCGGAAGAAAGCCCGCCCAAATGCTTGTCGGGTGATACTACCAACACCGTTTTACCGGATTTCACCACCTGAACAGCCGCGGTAACAGCAGCACAAGTGCCGCCGTAAACGATCACATCGGCTTCATATGATTGAGCATAGGAGCTGGAAAAGCCTGCTTGCGAAACAGTGAGCAGGACCAGAAAGAGAAATTTTTTCATTCAATATGCTGATTAGGATTTAGATATCTATTTTGAATCCGGAACGAAGAGAACGGCATCGGCCACAACAGCACCCGACGCGCCTTCCGACGAAATATTAACTGCCGAAGCATTGCCTTTGGGAAGATTGAACTTACCCAGACTGAACCATTCGCCCGATGTCTGCCCTTCCACGACAATGTCCTTTTCGCGGACGGTCAGGTCTTTTACTTCACTGCCGTATTTCACCGAAAGCTTCATTTCTGAGGCCATTTTGGCCACTTTTGGGAAGTAGACGTAGATCTGATATGCACCAGCTTTCGCTATTTCAGGGGTAAAAGTCACCGAGCCACTATTTTTATCGTCTTCGGCTGTGGTCAAAAACGAAGGACCATACCCCCCTTTTTTCACAGGTGCCCAGCTTCCCTTCACCGAAACGTGTTTTGTGTCCTCATTATCTACCAAGATTTCAGGCGTCGCACCATCGACCAGCGGATTCGCTTTCAACTGAGTTTGCAATTTGGCTACGTCAATCTTTTGAATGCTCGTTTTAGAATCGATGGCCATTGCCGCAGCAATCGCAGACGATTGCGCAAGGACCATAAACACCGGTTCCATGCGGATGGAGCCGTAAGCGATGTGCGTCGCGGAAAGACAAACGGGCACCAGCAAATTGGTACATTCCTTTTCCTTCGGAACCAACGAGCCGTAAGCAATCGGATACGGGCCGAAGCCTCCGATTTCAACATTACCTTCGTTTTTGGCCATTCCATTTATCACAATGCGCTGGATATTGTGCGAATCCATGGTGTACGCAGCCATACCCACGCCATCTTTCACGACTTCTTTGCCTTCGCAATTGGCCTGGGTCATGACGTAACTTCCTACCATCCGTCGGGCTTCCCGGACATAGAGCTGCGGCGACCAGTTACCGGTATCGGTGTATTCGTCCTTTGGATAACCCCATTTCAGCATAGCTTCCCGCAACTCCGCCGGTACGCGTGGATCATGACCAAAAAAGTAGAGCAGCCCTTTGGTATAAGTTTCGTGCGCTTTGATAATCTGCTCCCTTTTGTTGTAATCTGCATCAGGATATTCGTAGTTCATCCCGATCATATCCGTCGAAAAGCCGTTCCGGTTATTAATGTCCGTTTTGTTATTGGGCATTTTACTCCAGATAAAGTAATCGTTCAGCGTTTTTCTTTCGGGTTGCTTCGCGATCAGCCGGGCCAGAAGCTCGAAATGCGTTGGATCATAACCTGCTGGCTTCGTAATCGGAACCATATTATTGGGATCCGAGGTCAGGCAAATGCGGTAATTATAGGCTTGCACTTTTTTATCGCCCGTGCCATTCGGTTCCAGCTTGTTGGCAGAAACGCCCCATAGCAAGCCGCTTTCAGGCTTTCCTTCTATTTTGTAGGGATCGATACCGTCCGGAAGCTGGTGGCCCTTCATGAGCTGGACACCATTGATCGTCTCGTTGTAATCACTGTTCGCCTCACGCCCTACCGCATAACTTACACCCGATTTCGCCATCAGATCGCCTTCGTAGGTGCAATCCATAAAGACTTTCGCCGAAACGGTCTGGTTCGTTTTGGGATCCGGTTTAAGGCTATTTTCTAAAACAATGGATTTAATCTCCGCGCCTGCTTTATTCGCACTGATAACCCGGTTTTGGTAAGTCACTTTGATCCCTGCTTCATCGAGATATTGCTGCAAGTATTTTTTAGCAATATGCGGCTCGAACGTCCATTGCTCAAACTTGCCGTAATGCTTCCCGATCCGCCGGTAAAAGTCCCTCGACAAGCCGGTAATGGCATATTTGTTACCAATATCCGTATAACCTAGCCCGCCCGAGGTCATACCCCCCAAATGCCCGCCGGGTTCGATCAGCATCACTGTTTTACCCATTTTTTTCGCGGTGTATGCGGCGATTACCCCGGCCGACGTTGCCCCGTAAATGCAAACATCTACCTGGTTCTCCAGTGGAGATTCCATCCGGGCCTCCATCGGGGCCTCCATCCGGGAGTCAGCTTTGAACTGAAACCCGGATAGCACCAATGCTACCAAACATGCGACTTGCGTCAATATGATCTTTTTTCTCATCGTTTTTTGGTTCAATGACTGAAATCTTAGTAGCCTGGATTCTGGTCTTTTGCGGTGATGGCTTTGTTGTACAAAATTTCGGAGTTTGGAATGGGCCATAGCATGTGCTTGTCGGCCACCACGATATTCTTCACTTCCAAAATGCGTTGTTTCGCTATTCCTAACCTTTTAAGGTCGTTCCAACGCTTGCCTTCGTACATCGTTTCGTAACCTCTTTCCTCCACAACTTTATCTATAAAAGTTTTGAGAGTAAAATCAGACAGTTTAAAATCGACCGCAGAAACAGCGTCGGCTGGTTTTCCGTATGCCCGGCGGTGTACTTTGTTCAAACTTTCGATCCCTTCCGCAGTAGGCGCTCCTTTTGCGCGCGCATCGGCTTCGGCGTGAAACAGCAGCACATCGGCGTAGCGGTACCATGGATAGTCGTTTGCCGCACCGGCAGTAGCCGCCGGGTCGCGGTATTTCCGGTAAAGGCATGAGGTTTTGCCAAGTCCTATGTCCACATTATAAAGAATATGATTTTTACGCAGATCCTTAAAATCCCAGTTTTTGATCACAGAATTGGAAACGGAATCGGTGTATTGCGCATACACTCCGCCCGGGCCATAATAGTTATACGGGCCAATTTTGCGGTGTGCATAACTCACCAAGCCGAATCCCTGCTGACGGGAATATTTGAAATAGAAAACCTCTTCACTCGTATTCACAACTTCCGGTCCGTATATCTTTTGGAAATCCTCCGAAATAGTAACCGGCACAAGCGAATACTTTTTAGAATCAATCACTTCCTTGGCTTTCGCGCGCGATTGCTCCCATTGTTCCTGGTAAAGATAAACCTCCGATAAAAGCGTTTTGGCCGCCCATTTGGTAGGTCTTCCAATTTCGGCAGGCGTGTCGGGAAGTCCGCTTTCCGCTTCCAATGCATCGCTTAGGATCAGCTTGTAAACATCTGCCACGTTGGCTCTCGGAACGTCTGATACCGTCATATTTTCCTCGGTCCGTAATGGCACACCGGCCCAGTTACGCACCATCGCAAAATAGATCAACGACCGCAAATACTTGGCTTCTGCCACGTACTGCACCTTTTCGGCGTCCGTCATACTTGTTCCTTTCGGCACGTTACTGATCACCAGGTTTGCATTCCGGATCGACTGGTAAAAGTTATCCCAAATCACGCCGACGCGGTTAATATTCGTATTGTCGAGTCCCTGGTACAGGCTGACGGGCGTTTGCGTGCCTCTTGAATTGCCGTAGTCGGCCATGCCTTCCAGCTGGGCCGGATAGTTGGTTGCCAATGCATTATCGCCGCGCATTGGGCCGTAGATGGCATTTACTGCTGCTTTGGCCTCTGCGGAAGTATTGTAAAAGTTTTCAGAAGCCAGCGATTTGGGCTTTTCCACGAGAATATCGGAACAACCCATGCAAACCACTGCCAATAATAAACTGCTAAATATCTTGTTCATATCTGTATTTCTTTAACCGGTTATTAAAACTGACCTCAAAACCCAACTCTGAGCCCTACTGTGGTTGTTTTCGCCACAGGATAGACGTAATGGTCGATTCCCTGTACAAAAGAGTTGCCGCTTCCATAGGAATTCACTTCGGGGTCGTACCAGGAATATTTGGTGAATGTGATCAGGTTTTGTCCGCTCACGTACAGCTGTGCATATTTCATCCATTTGATGCGCAGCTCGCTCACCGGCAAATTGTAGCTAAGCTGAATGTTCTTGAACCGCAGGTAAGAGCCATCTTCTACAAAACGGTTAGACATTTGAGCCTGAGAAGACGTTTTGATGATCGGGTATTTGGCATTGGTGTTGGTGGGAGTCCAGTGGTCCAGATACACTTCCCTCGGCATATTCAGCGCCTGTCCGTAATCATAACCCTGCCCCTGCGCGCTCAGATTGAAGATATCATTGCCCTGTGATCCCTGTACGAAGAATGTCAGTTCAAAGTTTTTGAACGACATTGTCGAGTTCAGACCGTAGATGAATTTCGGATTGGGGTTGCCAATGATGCGCTTATCGCCAGCATCCCGGCTGCCGTTCTTGTTATAATCTTCATAAGCAATGAATCCTTTTTCGTCGTAACCTTTCTCCACATATCCGTAGAACGAACCAAGTGGATAGCCTTCTCTCAGGATATTGACATTATCATTGACCGCCGCACCGATCGTCTGACCGAGAATGTCATTTCCACCATAAAGTTTCACGACCTTATTGCGGTTGAACGACAAATTAGTAGCCAAATTCCATTTAAAAGCACCTTGAAGAACGTTTGCATTGACAGAAAACTCCAAACCTTTATTCTGGATCTTTCCAATGTTCTGAATGGTGTAGGTATAACCAAGGGAAGAAGGTAAGGACACATTGTTCAGAAGGTCCCTGGTGTTTTTAATGTAATAATCAGCAGAAAGGTTGACGCGGTTGTTCCATAAGCCAAGGTCAAGTCCAATGTCCATCTGAGCGGTTGTTTCCCATTTAAGCGAACCAGCCAACCTGTTTCCAGGCGCGTAGGATGTAAGGAGCGCATCACCAAATACCACCTGACCAGACGAGAGCTGGTTCAATGTAAAGTAAGGGTTAATAGAGGTATTACCTGTTTCGCCATATCCGGCCCTGATTTTCAGATCAGAAATGAATGGAATGTTTTTAATAAAATCCTCCTCGGACAACCGCCACGCAAGTGCCGCAGACGGGAAGTAGCCCCACTTTTGGCCTTCACTATATCTTGACGAACCATCCGTCCGGAAACTCGCCGTAGCGAGGATCTTGCTGTTGAATGAATAATTTACACGGGCGAGATAGGAAAGCAAAGTCCATTTTTGGTAAGAAGAAATGGGTACACCCTGCGTTGCCGCGGCACCAATGTCATGCGTCTCCTGATTATCACTGATGAAACCGCTTCCGGTAACCCTCAGAAAATTTTGAGTGTAATCCTGATAAGTAAAACCGGCCACCGCCGAAATGTTGTGTTTACCAAAATCCTTGATATAGCTTACCGTATTCTCACTCAGAATGCTGGTGACCCGCTGATTATCGATCAATGCACTGCCCTTGGAGTTGACAAACTTTGTGGTGGTGTAAGAATCAGTACGGTCGTCAGTGCTTTCGATACCTGCCATCGACTTGATGGTCAATCCTTTAATGGGCTCAAATGTAAGCGCACCGTTGGTCAGCACCTTGTTGGAGCGTATGACATCTGAAAATTGGTACAAGAAATTCAAAGGGTTAGTGATCACATTGGAACCCCAGGCATAAGCTTCGGCCAGTCTGGAATAGCTGCCGTCTGCCAATGTCGGGGCGATGGTCGGGTAGCCCGATAGCATGGCGGACATCAGCGTTCCTCCGCGGTTTCCTCTCTCCGAGTTTTTGCGGTCCGAATCAATGCGGCTCAATAAAGAGCTTAAATCAAATTTAAATTTCTTACCAATGTCAGAGCTCAGGTTAATGCGAAGCGCATTCCTCACATAATCACTACCGATGACAATACCATCCTGATTAAAATTGCTTGCCGCTACCGAAAACCTGGTCTTATCGCTTCCGCCGCTCACAGTAATGGAGTGGTTTTGAACCGGCGCTTTTTGAAAAACCAAATCCTGCCAGTCTGTTCCTTTTCCGAAACCACTGATCTGGTCCTGCGTAAAATGGGGCGCTAAGCCGTCGTTGGCAGCCTGCTCGTTGTAGAAATTGGCATATTCGGTTGCATTCATCAGATCGAGCTTCTTTCTGATAGTCTGCACCCCATAATAGCCGTCGTAGTTTACGCTCACGCGGCCAGCTTTGCCTTTTTTGGTCGTAATCAACACCACACCGTTCGCACCTCTGGAACCGTAAATAGCAGTTGCAGAAGCGTCTTTCAATACTTCGATAGATTCTATATCTGCATTGTTCAGCAAGGTTGGGTTGCCCGAATAGGGGAACCCGTCGACCACATAAAGCGGTTCGTTGCTGCCCTGAATGGAGTTCGTACCCCTTACCCGCACGCTGATCGCGCTACCCGGCGCACCTGTGTTCTGGGATACATATACGCCCGCAGCCCGGCCAGCGAGCGACTGCATGAGATTGGTTGAAGGATAAGCATTGATGTCCGCCGATTTAATAGAGGCAACAGAGCCAGTAAGGTCACTTTTCTTAACCTGACCGTAACCAATCACGACTATTTCCTGTAATGATTTATCTTCCAAAACCATATTAATGGTCAGCGACGTTTGGTTTCCCAGCACAACTTCCTGGGATTTATAACCCACAAAACTGAAAACCAAAACTGCATCAGACGCAGTTGTCTCAGGCATTTCGAGCTGAAAAGCACCATCAGGATTGGTGGTAGTGCCGCTTTGTGTTCCTTTTAAAACAATGCTTACGCCCGGCAGGCCCGTATTGGAATCACCGTCGAGTACTTTGCCGGAAACATTCCGTTTGGGCGCTAGCTTGCCTTGCTCCGCCGGCGCGTTCGGTGTATTCAGTTCATTTCTTCTCAGAATGATGATCTTGCCCGAAACCTCATATTCCAGCCCAAGCGGCGTCAGAATATGGTCGAGTGCCTCGTATAGCGGCTTATCTTTTAGTGAAACCGTTACTCTCCTCGCCGATTTGATCAGTTTTGAACTGAACACAAACCGCACGTCGACCTGCTTTTCGACCTGGTTAAGCACCTTTTTCACTTCGCTTCCATTAGCGGTAACGGAAATTTTTTGACTAAGAAGAGATTGAGCACTGCCTTCACGCGCATAACCGGTAGCTATAAAGACAAAAGCAAGCATGAGTTGGGTAGCCGTCATTCGCATCGTCCAAAGTAATACCTGGCGGTACTTTAAAGGTTTTTTCATAGATTTGATTGTTTTGTAGATTGGAAAATTGGCAAAACGATCCCTGCCTCCCACGGGAGGAAAATGGCGACAACCAAAGGGATAAGAATCAGAGTCGGTGATGCGGGAACATTGCCGGCTCTTTTTTGTTTGAGGGTCTTCTTTCTGTTTCTTTTTTCGGGTTTTTTAAATGTCGTTTATAGGTTGATAAATGATCAGTTTTTACATCCCCGGCTATGGATCACGATTTGTCCGTCGATGATCTCATAGCTGGATTCCACGGCTTTACAAATAATGGAAAGCTTCTCGTGCAACGTCTGACTGTCGAGCCGGGCGGTTAACGGGCAATCTTTAAGCAATTGCGCGTCGTACAGGATTTCGATTCCGTAGGCTTTTTCTATTGTTGCAAATACATCGCTCGCGGGAGTATCTTCAAAATCGAATTGGGGGATTTCAGCTTTGGCAACGACCATTTCAGGTTTCTCAACCAACGTTTTAACCATCTTCACTTCATCCCGTGCATAAATGATCTTCTGATTAGGCGTAAGCACCACGCCCTGAAGTTCCTTGTCGGACATCTTCTCCGCTGCCTGCGGGTCCGATTGCGCGAATACCGATACCCGGCCAGTTTTCACTTCCACAGTTACCTCGCCGGAATTGCCATAGGCTTTGATCAGGAAACTGGTGCCGAGTACTTTGGTGACCAAACCATTGGCATACACCAGAAACGGATGTCGGGAATCTTTGGCGATCTCGAAAAAAGCCTCGCCTTCCAAAAATACTTCTCTTCGTGCGCCATCGAACTTTTCGGGGTAACGTATACGGCCCTGCGGTGCGAGCCGGATCTGGCTGCCATCGCTCAGCGTCAGTACAATTGTCTTATTAGTATTGTTGTGTTTTTCTTGCAGTGACTTTGTATTGCTAGTTGTCGTAGTCTTCGTCGTTTCCCGTGTGCTGATACCTTTCGTCTCATCGGGTTTGATAAGCATTATATAAACCGTCCAGCCTAGCAAGACAATGAATGCAACAGAAGCCGCAAATTGCAGCCACGGAATGGAGAAAACCGGCATCTTACGCACAGGCTGTCCATCCGCATAGTCCCGGGTGATCCTGCCAACCGTTTGTTTAACGACCTGACTGATTTCCAGATCATCGATTTGCGGCTCATGCAGGCGAAGCGATAGCACCATAGCCTTCGCCTGCTCCACTTTTTCGAGCATTTCAGGGTTAGCGTCTATCCAATTTTCCCAGACCGCGTCAGTTTCAGGGGTCGGTGCCAACGTCCATTGGCGGAAAAAATCATCCCAGACAAAGTCTTCAACGGCAAAATCGTTATAGCGCTCCATACAAGTAATTTGTGTCTATGGATGGATAGACACGAATCACTGCCGGATACCAATAATTTTTAAATTATTTCCAGGAAAAAGAATAAAAAAGAAGGAAGTGATTGATTATCTGGTAATTAAAATAAGAAATGAACCAGAAAAAATATAAAGAATTCGATTTTCCAATGCGTTTTCAAATGCTTGATGGCGATCTGAAGCAGGTTTGAAACCGTTTGGGGGGAGATAGCCATGATCTCGGAAATCTGCTCGCGGGTGCATTCCTGGAAAAATTTCAGGTATACCACTTCCTTCTGCCTGCGCGGCAGTTCTTGCAATAATTTTTCCAGATACTGCATTCTTACCGCCGTCGATTCATGCTCGATGTATTCGTGTTCCACCGAAAACTCCATATCAAAATACGATTCCTCATCGGCGAGCGGCTCGTTACCTACCCACGCACGCGAAGTGATGTGCCTGTGCATGAGCCGCCTGAGAGAAGCCATCAGATAGGGCTTCACGGCCGCGTCGGGATTGAGGTTTTCACGCTTTTCCCACAATACCAGGAACAAGTCCTGAATGCTGTCCTTTACAAACTCGCGGTCTTTGGTGAACTTGCTACCATACCGGAAAAGAGCCCGAAAGTTGCCCGACATCAGTTTTTCAAAAGCCCCTACCTCGCCGGCAAGAAAATCTTGCCAAAGCCTGCGGTCGTCGGGAACTTCTAAGAAAAATGAGGATGGATTCATAACACGTTGAAAAGGACGACTAATTAAGTTAAAGTTAACCGCAAACTCAATTAATTTTACAAGATTAGTTTAATCCAATCTCGCTATCATCCTATCCAAAAGTTATTCCACGATGGCTTTCACTGCCCGTGACTGTCCGGTGCCGGTTTTAAAATACACAATATAAATACCTGATTTCAACTTGCTGTCGGGCGTTATTTTCACTTGCATTTTCGTAATCCGGACCACTTTCGCCCTAATTTCTTGTCCGGCCACGTTGACCAGCTTCACGGAAGCAATATCAGCGTCCCGGGCAGAAAGCATAATCACATCACCCGAAACCGGGTTAGGCGCGACCATCGTTTCATCGGTCTCAGGAGGCAATTTTCCCTCCCTGATCAGAATGTCGTCAATGCGGATTTGCCCCAACCCATTCCGGAACCGCATTTCAAAGTTCGAAAGTTTGGTTTTGGAATAGGACGAATTGCCAGGATATGCTTTGCTGCTTTTGCTGACCGGTTCATCGTCGGCCCAGAGGTCGTAAGTGCCGGGCATGGCCATTGTCTCGCCTAACTTTTCGGAAATGCGATAGGAAAATGGCTTGTCAGAATTGTTAAGCACCCAGGTTAACGTCACCGCCGTTTTTGTTTCAAAAGCCTTACTCGTCAGCTGTGTTTCAAGATCCTTGATCGTAAACGAGCCGTCCAGAAAATTGATCGAGCATTTGCCAAACATCAATCCATTACCGGGAAAGGAGTTGTTTACCGGATTAAAATTTTCACCCACATAAAAATAAATCGCATTGACCGTCGTCGACCGGACGGATTCCGCGCTGAAACGGATCTGGATAAATAACGTTTCGGGGTTGGGCGAAAAGGGCTCCGCTCGCATTGCACGGATAATGCCGCCCGTCGCCGAGTCCTGCTGCGTGCGCACGAGCGCCATGTAGCCCTTGTGAAATTTGTGATAGGAAAGCGTCGGGGCCGTCAGAATGATGTGACTGAACTGTCCTGTGTCGGGTTGCGGGTTAATCAGCGAGGTTGTTTTGCTGAAATCCTGGTGGAAATAGATGGTTTGCGCGTTACATAATGTTGAAAACAACATCAATATCGCAATTTTGAACTGATAGCCTGTGTACATAAACAATGGGAGTTTATGCTTTTAGACGTCAGTTGTTTGTAATGGTCACTTAGTATTAAAAAATATTTTTGCAGCGAAATATTTTTGCCACGAAGAGCATTCGTGCTTTTTAGTGCCTTCGTGGCAAAAAATTATTTACTCCTGCCCAGATCCCTAATTCTGTCCAACTCGGCAGACATTGCTTTTACCCTCGCCGGATATTTGTCGGCCAGGTTGGTTTTCTCTCCAATGTCCTTGCTCAGGTCGTATAGTTGTGGTTTGGGATTGTTGCCGGTTTCGGTATTGGTGAGTTCCTGCACTGCCTTTCCTTCCCTCGGTTCGATGTATTTCCAGTTGCCCTGTGTCAGCGACAATGCACCACCTTGTTTCACGAGTGACGTTCGCCCGGTTTTAGTTTTTCCTAAAATGGCGTCCATTACATTGAAACTATCGACGCCGTCCTCACTGCCTACCTTTTGCTGAAAGAATCCAGCAAAAGAAGCCATGAGGTCGATCTGGCAGATTAAAGCGTCGGAAACGGCCCCGGGCGTAATGGTTTTGGGCCAGCGTGCCACCCACGGAATGCGCGCTCCTCCCTCAAATGCACTATACTTACCGCCCCGCAGCGGTCCCGCCGGGCTATGGCCCTTCGCCAGCTCCACGGCTTTGTCGGCATAGCCGTCGTCCAGAACAGGGCCGTTGTCGCTGGAAAATATGATGAGTGTATTCTCCGCGATTTTCAGTTCGTCCAGCTTTTTCAAAATTTCGCCTACCGTCCAGTCCATTTGCAGGATCACATCGCCGCGAAGGCCCATTTTACTTTTTCCTTTGAACTGCGTACTCGGCATTCTCGGAACATGGATGTCGTTCAGCGAGAAATAAAGGAAGAATGGGTTCTTTTGATTATCCTCCATAAACTGCGCTGCCTTGCTCAGAAACACATGTGCGATTTCCTCGTCGGTCCATCGCGCCTGCTTGCCGCCCGTCATCCAGCCAATGCGGCCGATACCGTTCACGATCGTATTGTTATGACCGTGGTTTGGTGCTGCGGGCAGTTTCAGTAATTCTGGATTCTCCAGTCCTGTTGGTTCATTCCCTATTTTTTTGGAATAATCCACTTCAATAGGATCGGAAGGATCCAATCCCTGCACATCGTGGTTTTCAACGAATACGGTAGGCACACGGTCCGAAGTAGCGGGGAAAAAGAAAGCATAGTCGAAGCCGGTTTCATTCGGGCCTTTGGTAATGGGTTTGTTCCAATTTATCTGTCGGTTCGTTTCACCGAGCCCCAGGTGCCATTTACCTATTGAAGCGGTTTTATAACCTGCGTTCTGGAAGACGTTCGGTAATGTTAGCTGGTTGGTCGGGATAATGAGCGAAGCATCACCGGGTAACACGCCCGTTCCTTTCTGCCTCCACGGATACTTGCCGGTCATTAATGCAAAACGGGATGGCGTGCAAGTCGCGGAAGTCGCGTGTGCATTCGTAAAGCGGATACCCTCCTTTGCGATCTTGTCGATATTAGGGGTACTGATCTTCGTGGCACCGTAAGCGCTTAGATCGCCGTAACCGACGTCATCGGCATAAATGAAAATCACATTGGGTTTCTGCTGTTTTTTCTGGGCTTGAACAAATGCCGGTAATGTAAGGTTGATTGACATTGCCAACACCAGCAATAAGGCGTACTTCTTTCTCATAAGTTTGGTTTAAGGAATTGTGGCCGTGAAGATATTCAATCGCCTCCATTAGCCGGACGAAATGCAAAAGTTTACTTGGAAAAGGCCAGTAAAAAATAAAGCTACCGTCTGATAATCGGATTTGGAAGGTCAGTTTTGAATCTCTAAACTTGTTGACATTACATCAACACGCTATGGATTTATCATATTACAGAGTTAACGCACTTCTGGAAGACCATCGATTTGAATACCTCAGCGTCGGGCTAACAACAATTCAAAAAGCTATAATTTTCTATGAAATGGATGTCCCTTTTTTATATTCGTTGGTTCTTGCGGACATCGAGGATGACGGCTCTCTATCGGTGACCCGCATAAGTAATAACGGCGACTTGAAAAAAAACCTGGCAACGGTTTACAGAACAATCGAAACATTTTTGAACAATCACCCAAGAGCTCTGATTGTTTTCAGAGGGAACACAGAAGCGAAAACAAGGTTATACCAAATAGCAATAGCGAGATATCTCGACCGTTTTCTTGAAAGATATTTGATATGGGGCGTTCGTTGTGATAATGAAAAACACGAACCGTTTCGACTTAATCAAACTTATATAGGCTTCTTTGTAACTAATAAAAATTTACCATTATGATCCGCCCTGATATGACGATTCCCGAAAATGCTACAAAATCACCAGCACTACATCCGGCAAGGATAATCGGTGAATACGCCACTACAGAAGAACTTGTGAAAGCAATGAAAGCCGATTTGGTAAAAACCCTGAAGTGCCTTGACTTATCAGCGATTAACGAGCAATTAAACAAATGACAAAAACGCCCCGCTGCCGTCTCAGCACGCAGGGCGTTGGTTTCTTAAGTCAAGACTACCTTACTTCGACGCAGTCAACTTCTTAATCAAATCGACTTCGGCTTGTTTGTAAGGCGTTCCATCCTTTCTGAAAATATCGTGGAACCACAGGTCAGGCTCTTTGGTGTATGTCTTCTTCCAGCTGTCCCAGGGATAAATGGTTTGCGATTTGCCGTCGACAAGGCCCCAGTTGATCGCGCCCACGTTGTATTTCTTGGCGATCGGAAGCGAGGTTTCGAAAAAGCTGCCGTTGCCTCTTGACATATATTCTGTGCAGATCATCGGGCGATCATATTGCTGCAATTGCTTGATCCGCTTCTCAAAATCCTGCGCATCTTCATAATTGTGGAACGTAATCACGTCAGATAGACCGATTTGCGCCTTTTCGATAGGTTTCAAAGTTTGCGGCGTCGACCAGTCACCGGCCCAAACTCCGGCAGTCAAAGGCTGCGAAGGATTTACAGAGCGTGCCCATTCGAATGACTTTACCATTAACGGCAATACATAATCCACTTTATTAGGCAGTTCCACTTTGCCGTAAGAGCTGTTGTTGGTGTTGTCCGGCTCATTCCAGATGTCCCACATCAGCACGCGGTCGTCGTTGGCAAATGCAGCCACAGTTCCTTTTACATATCTTTCAAGACGAGGGTATTGCGTGCTATCTTTCAATGCATCGAAACCAGGGCTCTGCACCCAACCGGAATTATGCACACCGGGCTTCGGGTCACGCTGCTTGCCCAATTTCGGGAACGGGTCCCAGCACGAATCGAACAATACGAGTACCGGTTTGATGTTATGCTTCTTGGCAATGTTCAAGAATACGTCCAGTCTTTTCAGGAAACCGGCCGAGTCTTGCTGATACAGCAGGTCGTGCAGGTAAACGCGCATGGTGTTCATGCCGATATTTTGGGCCCACCCGAGCTCCTTATCGATAGTCGCAGTGTCGAAAGATGCTTCCTGGAACATTTCGAGCTGGTTAATGGCTGTGCTTGGCAGGAAATCGGCCCCTACGAGCCATCCCTGTTTGGCATACCATTCTTTGGCTTGCTCTTTGGTCCATATTTCCCTTCCGGCAGTTCCCTCCTGTATGGGGGTTTCGGCTTCCTTCTTTTCCTCCTTTTTGGCGCAGTTTTGGAAAGACAGGCCTATCAATAACGCCCATGCTGCTTGTTTTAAAAATTTCATTCAGTTAACGGATTTTGGTTTTACTTAAAAAGAGGTGCAGCTGTATTTTCTACACCGGGTTCTGCATTTAAAATCTCTGGCCACCCATTTTTCCATGACAGTTTGTCGAGCATCAGCACCCGCCGGTTTGCGCCGGTAGGTACAGTGGGCTTTTTCTTGTCGATAGCATGGTAAAGCAGCCAGTCGGTGCCCGTTTTGTCTGTTATCCATCGTGAATTGTGTCCCGGACCTGCATATATATCATTGCCACGCAGCAACAGGGACCCTGTTCCTCGTTCTTTCAGATCTTTGCCTTCTTTGTCTAAAAACGGCCCGTGAATGTCTTTGGACCGGCCCATTCTTACATGGTATTTACTAGCGGCACCTTCACAGCAGCTTTCTTTCGAACCCAGGAAATAATAGTAATCACCTTTCTTCTGAATCATTACAGCTTCAAAATCTCCGGCTGCCACTTTAAATTTTTTGTTCAGATCCGGCACCGATTTCCCGTCTGCCGACAGCTCGACGCCGTAGGTTCCCTGCTCCGGTGCATTGCTGTAACTTCCCCAGAAAATGTATTTTTTACCATCGGCTTCCAGATAAAAGGGATCGATGGAATTGGGCACATTCACTTCCTGACTCAAAAATAATTTGCCCACATCCTGGAATGGACCAGCCGGAGCGTCTGCAACAGCGAGACCAATGCCTGGGTTGACGTCGCCCCAGGTTGAGTAGGCATAATACATATGGTATTTCCCATTCACCTTCACTACATCCGGCGCCCAAATGCCGCCTTTTTCCTTCCAGGAAGGTTTCGTCGGCAATGCATCCTTTACATAAGTCCAGTGAGCGAGGTCCCGGGACCTTACCACGGGCACCAGGTGCGGGCCATTGCCATCCCCCCAATCGTCCATGGTCCCATAGGCATAAAACCACCCGTCATCGGCCTTTACCACTGTCGGATCAGCGAGAATAGGTTCAAAAACCGGGTTTTTATATTGAGTTGAATCAATTTTTTCTTCAATACGCGGTTCACATCCGGCTAGTTTTGGATCCAGCACGGAACCTGCGACAGCCAGCGGCAAAAGAAGTGTGTAAAATGACCTGATCATTTCAGATAAATATAAATAGTAGTTATTCCAACCAGATAATCTGTGTAAACGCACCATTGGCAGCTACATCCCAAACTTCCACCCGCATCCACTTTCTGCCTTTCATGTTCCGGGTAAACTTGAAGTTTCTTTGATCAAAAGCCTCCGTATCGTTCAGACTAATGACGTCATGGAAAACTTCTTTCCCATCTCCTGAAATAATTTCCGCGCGGTTGAGCGGAAATGTCCATTTTGCATCAAAATTAACCTCTACATTTCCCTTAGCGTCGGGTTTGGTTGTTTCTCCTGCTGCCGCGTTGTTCACCTTGAAAGACGGCAGTAAAACCTCGCCCGTTGTTACAAAAAACTTCCCCTTTCGCATTGCGTCCAGCACCGGCTGCCACCCTTCATCGAAACGTGGCATGTGCTCCAGCTGTAAATAATTGATATTCAAGTGGCCGTATAATTCATAGGTAGGTTCAATACGGAACAGGTCGGCCTCTGCGATCACGTTCTTTTTGTAGCCCCAATTGGCCATATCGTCCATCAGATCAAGCACCCGCTTGCCCAACTTCGGCTGCGACAGGTCCGCAGGCATTGCTTTCCATGCGGCACCCAGAAAACGGTCCGATTTGAAGAACGCTTCTTCTTTGTGTTTGTCAGGAAAGCCGGTTGAGCCTTTCGTGCGTGCATGCGCTGTCCAGGCGAGACCGTTTTCCATTTCCAAAAGTTTCAACATTTCATCTTTATTCCCTATCCGGTAAATTTTGCCGTAATCCGGATGGTTTTCGACAAAAGGCTGGTCCTTTTCCCTGGACATGAGCCAGTAGACGGGTTTTGGGAAGATATTCATCCAATGCCCGCCGAAGAAGTTATTAGGCTCTTCGCCCGGTAACAACAGAAAGTTCCCTCCCGAGAGACGGGCGCATTCCTCGAACATTGTTTTCAGTTCCGGCCAACGCTTTGCTTCTGGTCCACGCGGGCTGCCCGGGCCGTGGAATTCGGCCAGATGGACAATGTTGACGCCCGTATTCCTGAATGCCTTCACAAAACCCGGCATGTCGGGCAACGGCTTTCTGGTAAGCACATCGTCGATATGCTCCTGATGGAAATGGCTCGCCATAGTATAGTGCCCGGGAAGCGGTTCGTATTGATCGGAATGGGTAAATGCCTTGACGTTTTCAAGCACTTTGCCATCTTTCTCTCCACTTAGTAAGCAGAAAAAGTTATAGCGCTGCTGCGTCCCGGGAGGCGCATTGAACCACGGCACCCAGCGACGATCTCCCAACAGTTCGTGGCGTATCCCTATTCCAAACCCAGGAACGAGGTTACGATAGTTTTCTCCATACCAGATGTGTTCGAGGTTATAACAATTGTCAAGCGGATAAAAATATTGATGCGGGGCCGGAAAAACGGCCAGACTCCCCTCTTTCCCCTGCCCGATGATCGTCCGGTATTTGACCTGCATCATTTGCACGGTGTCCATTTTGGTTACCTGCGTGCTGCGGACGAAATTCTCAGTATCGGCCCAAAACAGCTTTTCCCAGGCTGGTTGGCGGCTTACAAGTCCCGCATCATAAATAACCGCCAGGGAGTCTACCGTGGTGGTCATTACGGCTGCCACGTTCATGAGCGGGCTGCCATTATACACTGTCAGGTTAATGGAACCCGAAAATGGCCCTGCCTTCGCTCCTTCGACGATGATTTCAGTTTGCGCGCCGGACGTCACAACTTTGACATTCGTCTTATCCAGTTTTACAGCGTAGCTTTTGTAAGGCAGATAGGCTGTTTTGTCAAAGAAGATATTCCAGCCGTTTTGCGACACGAGATCGCGCTTGCCGACTGTGAGAACCACGGCTGGGTCGAGATTGCTGGCTATTGTTTTAAATCTCCCATCGGATTCAATGGAGAGATTTCCGATTAATGCACTATTTGGCACTAAATCAATCGCTATCCGTCCCCTACCGGCTGCTCCGGCGGGCCAGCTGAGCTGCAATTGATTGCCTTCAACGGCAGCCCGGACACCTTTTTTCTGATCAAAGCTTTTCAGGTCGACCGGGATCTGCGCATGCAGCGAAAGGGACAGGACCAGCAGTAATAGGATTAATGTGTTACGCATTGACTACGGATGGCGTGTGAGAAAACATTTTTTTGTAGAAGTCCAGGCCTTCGGTTGCCAGTTCGTCGGCGCTGTTGGCTAGCGGTCGCCAAATGCAAGCCGCCCGCGCCAGCTCTTTCGACGGCTGGCCAAAAGTTTCGATAACGACCGCGCCTTCATATCCGATTTCTATAAGGGCATCGCGGATGCCTTCCCATTCGAGATGGCCGGTACCGGGGGTGCCGCGGTCGCTTTCATTGCCCTGTACATGACAAAGCAGTTCTTTGCCGATTTTCCTGATCGACGCCGGAATATCTTTTTCCTCAATATTGGAATGAAAGGTGTCCAGCACAATTTTTAGATGAGGGCTCGATACTTCCTCGACAATCGATAACGCCTGGTCCACGGTGTTAACCATGTCGGTTTCAAAGCGATTAAGCGGTTCCAGGCCTATGATCACGCCGTGGTCTTCCGCAATCTTACCGATCTCGACCAGCGTTTCAACGCACCAGGCCCGCTCCTGCCTTTTTTGTTCTTCGGAAACAATGCGCGTTTTGCCGACAGCCGAATAGACTGGTCCTCCGAAAATGGGACTACCTACGTTTTCGGCGATCTTAATGCAATCGATAATATATTGCTTGCCAAGTTTCCGGTATTCAGGTTCGGTGCTGGAAATGTCGCGTTCCATGCCAAATGCACCGCTGACGGTGATTTTAAGGTCAAGATCGCGTGCAATGGCTTTGATTAGGTTCCAGTCGATGATACTGGTGTCTTCTACGGCTATCTCAATGATGTCGTAGCCCATGTTTTTGACCTTGGTAAGCAAGTCGGCGTTCGCGGTCGAGAACGGCGATACCCATATGAATGTACTGGCTCCGAATAGCATATTTATGATGGTTTTGTGTCGTTGGTGTTGTCACCAACAATCGCCTATTCCTCGAAACTGGGCACATTTACACGAACACCGCCTTTCATGGCCGATTCGTGTGCACAAATGCCCGCACAGGTGTAATTAGCAGCCAATGCAGCATCCACTGCCGAGTCCCGGCCTTCCACAATGGCAGCTACAAACTCCTGCACCAAATGCGGATGTGAACCGCCGTGGCCGGCACCCTGCAAAAATGAAACGTGGTTGGGATCATCGATTTTTTCACGTTTGGTAAAGTGCTTGATCGGCTCGATCAGCAACTCGTCGGTGTCAGGTACATCAATGCGTTTTGCATTCTCTCCGCCATCAAATACTACATGGCTTTCGTCCTGCAACTGCTCCCATTCGAACGACATTTTGGTACCATATACATCATAACTTTCCCGATATTGGCGTACCACATCAAAAAGCGAGCGGGTCGCTTCCGCCACTACGTCTGTGCCTTTTAATGTAAATGTCGCGGTTTCCACTGCAAACGGAGATCCGTAGCGGCTCGTTAGGTCGTCGCTCAAACGGCCTGACCCGTGACAAACCACTGTTTCAGCAATGGTATTATTGATCTTTAAAAGCGGAGAAATGGCATGGGTCCCGTTCAGCATCGGCGGGTAACCTTTCCAGTATTCGCCCCACCCTTCCATGCTCATATCCTGGATATGCGAGCCTCTGACGAACTGGATCCGGCCCAACTGACCGGTTTGGGCAAGTTTTAATCCATAAAGAAATTCGCGCGTGTACAATGCAGTTTCCATCATCATATACACTTTCCCGGACCGGCGCTTCGCCTCTACGATCGCTTTGCAATCTTCCACGGTCATCGCCATAGGGATCGTGCAGGCGGTATGCTTGCCTGCATTCAAGGATGCGAGGGTCATATGCGCATGCTCGGGAACGGGCGTCACCACGTGGATCGCGTCGACATCTGCCCTTTTAGGTACGTCTTCGAAATGCTCGAAGACAAGGTTGGGGTCCAGATTGAACTTCGCAGTCAGTTCCTCACGGGTTTCCTTGCTGCGTGTACATATGCCGACGGCTTTGATGTTCGGGTGACTCTGATAGATGGGAATGAACTCTTTTCCGAACCCCATCCCTACGATTACGACTGTGATTTGCTTCTGACTCATGTTTCTTTTTTTGATCCCCCAGGCTGAAGCCTGGGGTTAAGTAGTGGATTGATTTGTTTCTTTTATGAGCCTGCGGCTCAGTTTTTTATTTTTTATCCCTTTGGGGCAAATTGATTTTTTTTGATGTTCTATACTTGTAATCGATCAATTCCCGTCGATTTCAATCGACGGAAAATACTTTCAATCGACTGCCCCCGCTGCCCATTCTACTGCATTCCGCAGAATGGTCTGGTAGGGCTTGATGGTGTGCGACGCGGCGTCGTGGCCTAGTGCTATGCCTACTATTTTCCCTTTGGGATATTTTACAATGAAAATGCTTGGAAAAACCTTATCGGAACCTTCCGCTTTGGCGGTGGCGAGCACTTCGATCGGTGTTCCTGCGGCGTCTGGTTTGAAATAGTAAAGCTCATCGTTGAGTTTGAAATGCGCCGTAACGTTCTTTGTCACAGGATGTTTTTTGTTGGTAATGGTTACTTCAAATGGGCCATATTTGTCATGTCCTTTTGAACCGCCGCCTACCAGCTTCTGATTATACTCCGGCCAATCGGCCCAGTTGTACCAGAGTGCCGGATGCGCCAGTACCAGGCCTTTTCCGGCATCGACAAATGCAAAAATGGCCTTTCTGGTAGCCTCGTCGGTGATAGGCTGATTGTTGCTGAGATACAGGACGTCGATGTCTTTTAGCTTGGACAGGATAGTCGTGGGATCACTGGTGTATTCTACTGCTGCCAGGCCGCCTTTCTGCAAAGTCTGCACATCCTCCTGTTTATACCACCGGTCGAAATCATGCGAAGCGCCGCCGCCTACGAGCAACACGCGAATGGGCTTTTTCTTGCCGGGGCCTGCTTCCACCATAACAACGTGGGCAAACATGGCAAATACAAGCAGTAATGAGGCGATAGTTTTCAAGTTCGAATGGGCCATTTTTATTGGAGTCAAGGAGTTTAAAGTTTATTAGTTTAATATCTTGTTTCGAGCAGCGATACATTGAGTTTAAAGTCAAAAAGTCTATAAGTTCAAATTCATTAGTTCGAAATCCGCTGTAAGCACCTGAACCTTAAACTCATAAACCCTAAGCTTATGAACTCTAAAGTCATCGACTCACCCGCAGGATGCCGTTCATTCCGCGCCAGTGCCCGGGGAATGTGCATACGTAAGGGTAATCTCCGGGTTCGTCCGGTACTGTAAATTCGAGGGTTACCGTTTCCCCGGTGTTCACCAGTTTTGTCGAGTAAAGCACTTCGGGTATTTTTGGGACATATTGCATTTCGGCGGCTTTGGGATTGCTCAACAGCTCATCGGCTGCTTTGCCTACTTTTTGCAATGATCCGGGCTTGATGATAAGCAGGTTATGCTGCATACCATCCGGATTTTCGAGGTTAATCACCACCTTCTGTCCCGCCTTTGCCGTGATCAGTTTTTTGTCATACTGCATGATTTCTTTTTCAACCTTCAACTCGATCACCGTAGCATTGGAAGCAGATTTCGATGCCGTTTTTTCGGGCATTCCGACGTTAGCGGCACCTTTTTCCGAAGGTCGGCTCAGTTCGAGGGACGCTTTTTGAAAATTACCCACAAAACCAAAGCGACCGTCGTAATTCCCTATTTTATCCTCCCCTTCCACATCCTCACCAGTCCTGACGGAATTGCTGAGCGGCGCAGCAAAAAGCATATGGGCCTTACCGGTAGCCGCTTCCTTTCCATCGATGGCAATGCTGATATTGCCAGACTGCGTCAGGCTTGCCGTTACGTCGAACTTATCTGGCAACTCACCGGTGGTAGCAGCCTGACTCAACATACCGTGTTGTCTGACAGCCATGATCACCTTCCCGTCCTGAATATACAACCCATAACCGCCGTCCTTGCCGCCTTGTCCGGCGATAAAGCCCTGCAATGGCTTGTCTTTTGCTTTGGTAATGCTCGCCTGGATCGTGATTTCCTTTCCAGTTACGTCCGGCGGGAACTGCATTGTATTTCTTCTTCCCAAGGGATAAACTTCTTTGCCAAGCGCTTCTACTACCCGACTCGTAAACGCAGGTTGCTGCACTTTACCGTTCGCAGCCGCTAAAAAGCCCTTTTCATGCTTGATAGCCGCTGCCAGGATAGCCTTCGAAATCCATGGGTCTTTCGCATTCTGTTCGTCGAGGGACGCGTTGTAAATAGCGGCACCCGCCCTTTCCGAAGACGGCAATTCGGTCATTGCCACAAACACACCAAGGCGTGTGTTTAGATTCTGATCTTTCAGGCCTTTTTCAAGCATTTCAAAGCTTTGTTCTTGCTTTGGCAAAACACTCGCCGCTGCCTTACGTACACCTGCCGCCGGATGGCTTAATGCCTTGTTTACAACCTGCAATGCATCTGCATTGGATCCATCGAGCACACCCAGACCGTGCAATGTCCATAATGCATGTACGGCCGGACTATTCAGCCCTATTTCATCGACCTTCGGATCATTGACGATCTTGTATAGATCTGGAATGACCGAAAGCTTTTTTGATTCTACCAAAAGTCGCTGGGCTGTCATCCGCCAGAACATATTGTCGTTTTGCAAAGCGGCAACCAATCCGGGCAGGTCGTCTTTCGAAAGCTTCAATGCAGGGGACTTTTTGCCGTTTTTATAAACTACCCTATAAACCCTCCCATGGTTAAGGTCGCGCATGGGGCTGCTGAATGCATTTCCCGGCCCATGCGGCTGCTCTTCGAACGGCAATATGAACCTGGCAGGCGATTGTGCCGGTACAAATACATTGTGCTGTATGATGAAATTGTACCAATCGGCGATCCATACGGCGCCGTCGGGACCTACTTCGGCCTGCACTGGCCCGAACCATTCGTCGGAGCTGGCCGCGAAATTCCAACCGTCTTTTTCCTTAAAACCTGCCCCATCGGGTTCCAGAATGGCCTTATGGACCAACCGGATCGTGGGCTCGGTCACGAATGCGACGCGGTTCCAATATTCTTTCGGAAAACTGCGGGCAGTGTAAAAATGATGTCCCGCGGCCGATGTAAAACCACCCACAACATCCACCTGACGAAGGTTTGGCGTCAACGAATGTGCGTCATAGTGCCCATCGATCTTTTGCACCGCCTGAACTGCCGGCTGGTCATCATCCAATCTACGCTGCATATATTGCCCCGGCATGGAATAGAAAGCACTGTGGGTATTGTTCGCCGTGGAGAGAAACACATTATTGTCTTCCGTGAAACCAAGCCCCCAGGTATTGTTACTGCTGTTGCCCAGAAATGCAAAGTCTTTACCGTCCGGACTGAAATGATATACGCCTTGCGGGAATGTCAGTTTTTTACCATTCACAGTTCCATTAAATCCTGAATAACCCAGCACGCCCCAGATCTTGTTATCGAATCCATATTGCAGGTTCGACGGTCCCGCGTGCGTGTCGTTCTTGCCCCAGCCGGTGATAATCACTTCGCGGACATCGGCCACATCGTCGCCGTTGGTGTCTTTCATAAACACAAAATCGGGCGCCATGGAGACGATAATCCCGCCATTCGAGAAAACCATGCTGGTGGGTATATTCAGCTTGTCGGCGAAAACCGTAAACTTATCTGCCTTACCATCGCCATTGGTATCCTCGCAAATCTTAATGCGGTCGTTGGCAGCGCCGTCGGTTTCTTTGAAAGTATTGGGGTAATCCACCGATTCCACTACCCAAAGCCGACCTTTTTCGTCCCAGGCCATTGCAATAGGGTTCGTAATGTCGGGTTCCGAGGCAAAGAGTTGTATTTCAAAGTCAGCCGGGACTTGTGTGAGCTTGTTGGATTCGGCTGGGGAAAGCGCTTCCTGCATTTTGGGCACCACATGCCTTTGGGTATAATGTGAAATGGTGTCCGACTGGTATATATCCACATCAGGAAGCTTCAATGCGTCGATTTGCGCCTTCACATCATCTCCGAGAGCCCACAATACCCCGTTCCTGACCAGGTCGAGGAAGCCTTTGTTGGTCCAGGTGCTGTCTTCGTGGCCATATGCCGTGTAGAACACGCGGCCCTTGCCTTCATTGCGGACCCAGGTGTAAGGCTCGTGCACGTCACCCTCCACCCTTTCGCCGAGCACCGTTTTGTCGGGATTCAGGTTTTTGTGGACGTAAGTTTCATCCCAGGTCTGAAAGGCAGTAATGCCCTCCATGACCTGGTGCTCCGGTTTTAGAATAGTATTTTTAAAACTGCCTGTTTTGTGGGAAGCAAACTGGCCGCCTATAGTTTTGATATACCAGGCCGAATTTCTGAAACAACCCGAAGCCGAATGGATCGGGATCAGGCCCTTACCTCCTTCCACAAATACTTTCATAGCACTTTCCTGCGAAGGCGACAGCGAATCGTGGTTGGCGTAAATGATCAGTCCGTCGTATTTTTTGAGATTTTCGGGATTGAGATCATTGGGATCGACGGTGTAAGACAAGTTAATTCCGCTTTTAAAAAGCTTCACAGAAAGCCATGGGGCGTATTTTCCTGAATCGTGGTGTTTGCTGTTGTGCCCAAGGAAGAGAACTTCCGCCCGTCTTCCCTGGGTTACATTATTCTTGGCCCCTGATGAACCCATTCTATTCTTTGCACAGGCCAGGGCAATTAACCCGGCAAAAAACACAACAATGTATTTCCTCATTAAAAAATCGGATTTAGGAATAGAATAGTTTCGGTTTTTGTATTGATTTTGTTCTTAGAGATCTACTTTCTGGACCGGCGAGAAAACCATATCCTCCACGTCTTTGATCTTTACACCTACTCTTGCAAATACATACTTCTGCACCGGTGATAATGTTGGTACAGTGGCGGTCAGATTAATGGCATTGAGGTCCTTGATGTCCGCTCCGGCCAGGTCGGCCACACTTACGTTGGTCGCACGTGACACGAACTCGGTTCTGTTGACATACAGCGAAACCC
This sequence comes from Dyadobacter sp. MSC1_007, assembly GCF_023667495.1. Classification (GTDB taxonomy): domain Bacteria; phylum Bacteroidota; class Bacteroidia; order Cytophagales; family Spirosomataceae; genus Dyadobacter. The sequence goes on along the minus strand of NZ_JAMOZL010000003.1, from coordinate 667,096 downwards.
TTTCAATATCCTTCGCGTCGGCACCGGTGATGATCTTTTCCAGTTTGAGCGCTACCGCGACTTTGCTTTCTCCGCCGCTAAAATTCGGCGTGCGGATCATGTAGTAAGGCATTACCTCCACGTCGAGTTTCTGGTCGCCGGAAAGATTGACGAATACCGTGTCTTTGGCCGCCGGATCTTTGACCAGTGTTTTAAACGGCCCTCTGCCTTTTGGAAAAACCATTTTATAACTACCATCAAAAAGCATGGCAGAATAGGATCCGTCCTGTGCAATCGGTGCGTCGATAGCCGCCAGCTTGCCGAATCCGGGTTGCCACAATTGTAGCCGGACCTGGTTATCCTCTACCCCGATCGGTTCGCCCTTGTAAACGATCTGTCCCGAGAGCGTCGATTTTGGTGAAGGGTAGTTGTCTTTATCGCAGGAAGAAAAGAGCGCAACCAGTGCCAGAAGCGGTATGAAATGAAATTTAATTTTCATGATATCGTATCGTTTGAATGTGATTGCCTATTGGTTCGGGTTTCTGACGAGTTTGGGATTGTTATTGATGATATCATCCCCGATATAGGAGTAATAGTTGCCGAGTTGGAACCGGTCCGCGCCTGTTACCCGACTCAGTTTCACCTGCTTGTAAATCCATTTGCCATTGTTCGCTGAACCTGGATTATAGATTTTGTATGACCATAGTCCCCACGGCTGCGTGTTCCTTTTGGTGGCCTTACCCAGGTCTTTGGACAGATCCGTGGCCGTTACCGCATTGCCATCCATAATGAGGTGTGCAATGCGCCACCTTTTCATATCGTAGAGATAATGTCCTTCGAATGCAAGTTCCACGCGGCGCTCATGCACAATGCGATCGAAAGTGATGTCTGACGCTTTCAAAGGCGTAACCAATCCTGCACGTGCGCGGACCTCGTTCATATATTTTGCAGCATCGGCAGTCTGTCCGAGTTCAAATGCAGCTTCGGCGGCATTCAGGAGCACTTCTGCGTAGCGATAGCGGACCAGCCACACTTCGCTGTTCACACCGCGTTGGCCTGATCCTACTACCGGATCAAGGTATTTGCGGAGATAAAAACCGGTTTGCGCCGTAAACTCAAAGCCATCGATCGGGCCGTCGAAACCTACCACCTGCTCAGGGACGGTTTTGCCGGGAAGCGTTTTTTGCGCGCCGCGGTCGTCACCACTTACAATGGTGCCGTTAGCAAGCTGGTAACCTGCCCAGATATCCACTTTGCGGCCTTTGAATGTCGTTCCCGGAAGCATAACCGTTCCAGCGAGCCGCGCATCGCGTCCAGCGAAAATGTCGGGCTGCTCATTGTAATAGATCGGATCTCCGGTTGCATTAACAGTCGGGATAGGCGCGAAAGTGTTGTCCAGTTTTTCAAATGCTTCCACGAAGTTGAGAGAAGGGTTAATGCGGCCGCCTTCTTCCTCTTCCGCGCCGTAACGGGGCTGGTTCCAGCCTGTAAAGTAGTGTACTTTGCCACTCTGCAATTTGAAATCCTCCACAAATATTACCTCGGGATTGTTGGCTTTGTCGTAAAAGATGCTCGCAAAATTTTCGGAGAGATCCGGCTTTTTCGTGTAGAGGGCGTAGGCGCCTGCCTTGCCGGTGATGATCTCTTTCGCAGCCGCCAGCGCTTTGGTATAATACCCATTGGCCATATTCGCCGGGATACCTACTTCTCCGCCCGGCAATGCAACCTGCGGCGTATTAGCGCCATATTTGGCGATCGAACCGGCGTACAATGCAGCCCGCACTTCCATTGCGAGCGCTGCTGCTTTGGTAGCACGCGATTTCTCGCCCACACTCGCAGGCAGCTTATCCTTGATTTCTTCCGCTTCTTTGATCACAAAATCATAGATCTCCGATTCCTTTGCGCGTGGATGCTGCAAATAGGAAGGATCACCGCTGAAATCATAGGTCATTGGTTCGAGGATCAGCGGAACGCCGCCCATTCTTTTGACCAGCTCAAAGTAATAGGATGCCCGCAAAAACCGCGCTTCGGCCAGATAACGCTCCTTTACGGCCGGGGTTAATTTATCAGCCGCGGTGCATTTCTGGATAAAGAGATTCATTTCGCGAATGTAGCCGTAATCCCAGGTCGCCCAGGATTTTACGTCCCAGCCGCTGTTCTGAAAGTTATTGTACCGGCCCGCTTCCGACCAGAAAGCCTCATTGAAATCGCCAACGGTGGTCCATCCCGGAACGTCGTTGATGGTTTTGAAAGTGGAAAGATCGACGTAACGGTTGTAAAGGTCGCCGAGCAGGGAAAGTACCTGGCCTTCGTCACTCCATATCTGCTCTTCGGAAAGCTGACCGGTCGGTGGGCGGTTAAGGAAATCGTCGTCGTTACAGCTCCACCCCAATGTCAGTACAGCAATCGATAATATCTGAAATATCTTTTTCATGTTGGATTCCAATCGGTTAAATAGATAGGTTGATGCCTACGTTCACAAACTTGCTCTGCGGGTATTGCAGCCCGTTATCATCCTGGATTTCAGGATCGATGCCATATTCCTTCAGATTATCAATGGAGAACAGGTTGTAGCCATTGATGTAGAAGCGGGCGCGTTGCAGGCGCAGCTTTTCGAGAATGGATTTAGGCAGCGAATAACTCAGCTCTATCGTTCTTGCGCGGATGTATTTCACATTATGCAGCCAGAAAGTAGAGTTTTTGTAATTGATATGGCCTCCATCATTGTAGCGCAATGCGGGATATTTGCCGGGAATCCATTCACTGTTCACATCAAACGGATCAGCGCGGCGCCAGCGGTCGAGGAAGATGCTGTTCAATGCACCCTCATTCTGGTATGGCCAGCGCTGCTCGTAGTTCTGGTTCCAGGAGTACATGCCCCCGCCGGAGAAGTCTGCATTGAAACCGATACCCTTCCAGCTTACGGAGAAATTCAGGCCGAAATTCACATTAGGCTGACCAGTTGCATTGTAACCGATAGGCCGTTCGTCCAGGCCGTTAATGACCTTATCGCCATTGATATCCTTGTAAATCAAGTCGCCGGGAAGCATAGTGCGGTTACCCTGGCCATCGATATTCACTGGGTATTCCGCAATCTGCTGCGCCGACTGGAACTGTCCTATGGCCTCGTATCCCCAGAAAATATTGCTGTAACGCTCTTCCCTGGAATTCCTGTACCGGTCCCAAGAGTTGTTGAAAATCGGTTTATAGGAAGATACGAACTTGCTCCTTGTGAAGGAAACATTCCCACCGATCGAGTAATTGATATCGCCCGCTTTGCCATTATAGGTAAGCGCGCCTTCCCAACCCTGCTGCGAGTCGCTATTCACGTTTTCGTCGGGCAGGGAATAACCCAACTCGCTTGGAACGAGGATATCATATTTACGTCCCAGCAATCCCGTGCGCAGGCGGTAGAAATAGTCGACACTACCGGTAATTTTTGTTCCAAGGAATGAGAAATCTGCGCCGATATCGGTGATCTTACTTTTGAACCAGGAAATATTGTTGATGATCTGCCCTTTATCGCGGGACGTTACAACTGCATTTCCGCTCAATATTACATTGCCTTTGTTATAATCATAGCCAGGCAGGTAGGCATAAGGGCTCAAAGGCTTGTTAGGATCGTTATCGAACAAAATGTTGTCATCACCAAGGATACCATAGGACGCCCTGAATTTCAGGTCATCCAATACGCTCCGCTGGCCGATCAACTTCTTAAAGAACTCTTCCTCTGTAATTCTCCATCCTACCGAAGCCGATGGGAAATAACCTACGCGGCGGTCCGGAGCAAACTTCCAGGAGGCATCGCGGCGTGCCGAAACTTCGACATAATATTTGCCCGCATAATCATAGTTCGCTCTACCGATATACCCTATACGCGCAAGCTCTGTATCCGTGTCATTGTAGGTGTCCACAGTTGGGAAGTAGATCAATGGCAGTGTGTTAGTTTTGGGCACGGCATGTACCCACTGCTCCTGCACATGCTCATCCTGCCATTCCGAAACGAACGTCGCACCGACGGTATGCTTGCCGAATGTATTATTGTAAGCGAGCTGTCCCTGGTACACATTGCGCATTACCTTTTTGGTGCCGCGTTCGCGCCAAGGGTTGGTGCTGCCGCCGGTCACGTTATAAGTATCGTCGGTTGGATTATAGGTGTAGGCTTTATAGGTGTACTCATGGCCGTTCATAACACGGTCGGCAATGTAGTAAGAATACATTCCTCTCGCTGTCAGACCCTTAACACCCGGAATCTGGTATTCTGCTGAGAAATTGCTTTGTAATACCCGCCAATACTCCGTCCAATAGCCCCCTAGCTTCTTGTTATTGTAGGCCCAGTTGGTCTCATTATGCTTGATATCGTTCAGATATTCAGGGTTATCGTTCGCGTATGGACGCTCGAACGGCCGGTTGCGCAGGATCGCGAAACGTGGCAGCCAGTAATCGTCGCCCCCGGGGATACCGGGCTGATCACGCTTTTCGATCCGCCCATTGATCTGCACGCCGAGCTTCAACCGGTCTGTGATCTTGGCATCCACATTGCTCTGAATGTTGGTACGGTCAAATGTAAATTCCCGCCCAAGTACAGAGTTCTGATGCAAGCGTGTGGCCGATATGTAGTAATTGATTTTATCAGAACCACCAGTCATGTTGACATTGATCGAGCTCAGCGGTGAATTCTTCTTTATGATAAAATCTTTCCAGTTAAAAGTCTGATAACCAGGAGCTGTCCCTGCTTTGTATTTATCTAATTCTGCTTGTGTGATCGACGTTTTGCCAAATTGGTTCATTTCCCCTTCTGCCTTGCCGAGCATCCACTGGTAGGAGTCGTTCACAACGTCAGGAAAGCGCGACCAGTTTTGCCAGCCGGTATATGCATCCACGCTTACCGTGTTCTTGGCACCCATTTTACCTCTTTTGGTAGTCACCACAACCACTCCATTCGCAGCACGAACACCATAAATCGCGGCAGAAGCATCTTTCAATACCGAAATACTTTCAATGTCATTAGGCGAAATGTTGTTGAATTGGCCCGCGTCCTGCTGAATGCCGTCGATCACAAACAGCGGGTTACCCATATTCCTGATCTGAATATTGGCGCTTGCTCCTGGGCGGCCATCGGGCATCCTGAAAGTCACTCCGGGAATCTTGCCCGCCAATCCGGAACTGACCGTAGAACCACCATGCACACGTTCGATATCTTTGCTTGTAACAGTTGCGATCGCACCTGTCAATGATTCTTTCTTTTGGGTTCCGTAACCGACTACCACTACTTCTTCCAAAGCTTTGTCATCCACCTTCATGGTGATGTCCAAAGCATTCTGGCTGTTTGGAATGGCTATTTCCTGTGAAAGAAAGCCTACAAATGAAAAGATCAGCGTGTTATCGCCGTTCGGAACAGTAATCGAGTATTTGCCTTTTTCGTCGGTCAATGTCCCGGTTTGGGTGCCTTTAAGCACTACGCTCACGCCCGGGAGGCCTGCACCTGTTTCATCTTTGACGGTACCCGCAATCGCCTTTTCAACGGCAACAGCAGGTTCTATCTCGACCACAGGTTCGCCTTCGGCTTGCTCTGTGCCGGCGCTTTCATGATCGGGTTTGATCACGATAAGGTCATTTTTGATATTGTAGTGCAGTTCCAATGGCTTTAAAAGCGCATCCAGAACAGCCGATAACGTCCCATTTTTGACTTTCACAGACGCCCTTCGCTCCGATTGTATGAGTTTCGAGCTGAAAATGAACTTCGCATTGGTCTGCTTTTCGAGCTGTGCAAAAATGGTTTTGATCTCTTCATTCCGAATATCAACGGTAACCTTCTGGTTCAATGCGGATTGCGCTCTTCCGTCATTTGCCCAAGTGATTCCCGCAAAAATGCCGGCCAGGATACATTGTATAAATGTGATTCGCATGAGCTTGATGAGAAAGTCTTCAGGTCGTCGAACTTTTTTCATATTTTTGAATGAATTTGTTGTTTAAGGAGATTATTCAACGAAATATTCCCCGTTCATCCATTGTCAAACAGATGTGCAGTAATGTCAGTTACTGTGGGGAACCTTAGATCAGTCATGCTGGAACATGGCTGGTCTTTTTTTGTTTTAGGGCAAAAGGATAGTTCTACGTCATAGGCGGCGTCTGGGTGGTAAAATGGTAATATGTCCGTTTAAATCACTTACATCCTTTTCCCAGGATCGTTATCTGGTTATCGGCAATTTCAAATTGTGCGTCGAGCGCGTTGCATATCACTTCGAGCTTTTCCCTGAATGGTTGCCCGATCAAAGTGGCGTTCAGCGGGCATTTGCCCATTTTTTCCCGGTCATAATCAATCCGGACATTGTAGGCGCTTTCCAGGATCCGGAACACTTCCGAAACCGGCGTTTCGTCAAATACAAATTGTTGTCTGGAAACATCTTTCTCCGACGCAATCGCAATCGGCTCTGTAATTGACATTATCTTTCCACTTTTTCTTGAAAAGGCAATTTTTTGATTGTGGGTCAAAGTGACCCCATCCAGTCCCGGTTTATCGATCACCTCGGCCGCCTTGGCCTTACCCAGATTACTAATCGAGAATACCGACACCGTACCGGTTTTCACTTCCACTTTAATATCCCTGTTTTCGGAAGAAGCGTCGATCATAAAACTCGTACCGACCACTTTGGTCGCCAGCCCGTAACTGTACACTACAAACGGCTTTTCTTTGTTTTTCACTATTTCAAAAAATGCCTTCCCCGTAAGGGTAACTTCCCTGCGCTTGCTATTCAGCGTTTCGGCGTAGCTAAGCCGCCCGCCCGGCTGCAACACCACCGAACTTCCGTCTTGAAGCAACACCATCATGGGTTTCTCAGTATCATTGAACCGGTGGAGCGTATCGGCTGAAATTCCTTCTTTCTCTACCGAAACCTCCGCAGTGACTGTTGCTTTATTATAATAAAACCAATAACTCACCGATCCGATGCTCAGGATCAATGCCGCCGATGCCGCCACGCGCATCCACCTCCACCCCTTTCTTCCGTTCACATTAAAAACAGGGGCTTCGGGCTGCAGCGTATCCGGCGCATGCTCATGCATATGACTTTCGACGAAGCTCCACATCCTGTCGCTCTGCTTCTGAGTCGGCTGGTCACGACCGGTGTCTTTGGCCAGAAGAATTACATACTCACGGGCTGAGTCGAGGGTGCTCTGTTTTCCGGGATTTTTTTCCAGAAAGAGCTGCCATTTTCTATCGCTTAACTCGTCCGGATGCATCACCCAGGCGATAAATTCTTCATTTCTGATCAGCTCAGTCAGAGAATAAGGATCATGCTTCATGTTCGAGGGATGCAGTTATCGTCTTCTGAAAGTAAAGAGCGGGGAAATCGGGAAATGACCTCTCCAAAATGAAATTTTTTTGAAGAAAAATTCTAAAAGCACAATAACACGCAGAAAATCAGGTAAGAAACCAGTAGAATCCCTTTGTTTTGGCGGAGGGCTGTGAGTGCTTTGTAGATGAAATTGCGGACGGATTTTTCATTAACACCCATGATGTCGGCGATTTCTTCGATGCTGAATTCGTCAAAATAGCGAAGTGTCAAAGCTTCCATCTGACGTTCGGGAAGTTGAGCGAGCAGTTCCTGGATCCGTTTTGCCCGCATCGACGACGATTCATGCTCGATCAGGATTGATTCGGAATTAGTGTGGTTTGTCGGCGTTTCAACCTCATCCAAGAGCGCGATTTCTTCCATGAAAGGCGTTTTGTCCACTGCCACGTGAATCCTTCTTCTGAGCGCGCGGTACAGGTAAAATTTGACGGAAGTTACGTTCTCAGCAAGGTTATTTCTCAGTCGCCAAATATCAATGAATACATCCTGGACCGCATCCTCGACGAGCGACGAATTGGTAGAAAGCTTGCTGCCGTAATTGTACAAAGTCCTGTGATATTTCTCAAAGATCACGGTAAATGCCTGCTCGTCGCCCATGCGAATCCGCAGCCACAGATCATGATCTTTGGTCTCCCCGGTTGAGGTAGCAATTTGAATCACCGCTTCGTCTGTTTTCGTAAGAAAGCATAAAGCTAAAAATTTATCCCTAAAATACCATTGAGGCTGTCGGCTTTCAAACTTCGGCTGTCGGCTATTTACGCAAAAAAGCTGCCTTTTTGGGCAGCTTTTTGTAAGCAATGTATTCCTAGTTATGACTTTGTCGGATCTCATTCACAAATTCAACCGAAACACCAACCAGCCTGGCGATTTGTTCTGTACTAAAATTTGTTTCGCGGAGCAAGTTTTGGACGATAGTTGTGTTACGTTCAAGGTGCCCGCGTTCAATCCCTTCCTCCTTTACAATCTGCAAAATAGCTTCTTCGAGTGTCATGGGTATCTTCTTTTGATGAATTATTTCGTCTACTTCAAGATTGAATTGCGTATCAAGCTCCTCACTATCAAACCTTACATAAAACTGCAAAAAATTCATAAGCTTTCCAATCTTCCATTTTGGGATGTCGCGGTTTAAGAGCCCTCTAGCTAGTTGAATTTTCAAACGGTATAGTTCATCTATCGAAAGTTTCTTTCCAATGAGTGCTGTTTTAGTGACCAGAACAGCTTGTGCAAATGGATTGTCACTGGCGGCTAATGCCTCGTCCGACTGGTCCAGAACCTTGAAACTGTTAAAACGAAAACACAAGCTTGTTCCAAGGCAATGCTGTTCGAACTGAACAGGTAGGTAATGCCGACAATCATCCGTCAGAATAGCGAATGCGGTAATCGGCTTTCGATACTTGTCCCAAATGCGGTAATAATAGGTAAACATCCGGTCGGCGAAGTCCACGTCGCGGTAGCCTTGTACTTCGATGTGAACGAGGACCCATTCTTCTGCGCCAGTCAAACTGTAAACCTTGACCAGCTTATCCACATATTTGGACGCGTCTTTGCAGTCATCGGGAGGAAATAGTTGTTCCAACTCCTTATCTAGATATTCAAAACCTCTTTGGAAGTCGAACAGCGTTTCCGCGTCGGGGAAGAAGAATCTTAGAAAGTCATCGAAAATATCTTCAAGAATCGATTTCCATAGTGTGTCGTTTCGCTTCATTTGTGCAAAAAATAAGGGAGCCGAAACATTTTAGACGTTTCGGCTCCCTCTTGGTAACGGTATTCTGCAAACTATTTTTTCAAAGCTTTCCGAGTTCGTGGATCAGCTTTTCGGTTTCTTCCATCGACGTGGCCGGGAAATTCGCAATCCGTAGCTGTGTAGCCTTGAATTTGCCATAACCGCTGCCAATGACCATACCTTTCTCTTTCATATTCTTAATAATATCTCCGGCAGGCATTTCAGTCTCTGCCACGATTACTGTTTGCGAACGTATCGCTTTCTCCTTCACAAACGCCGAAAACCCGGCGGTTTTCTCTAAAAATTTGTAAAGCAGCGCCGCCTTCTGTTCGGTTCCCTTGCGGATATTATTTACGCCGATTGCATTGAAGTCCTCCGCAATCTTGCCCAGCAGATAAATACCCATCAGGTTCGGCGTGGCCGGAGTTTCATTGTTCAAAGCATTCTTCCACATGGTAGGCAGGTCGTTGTGCGCGCCTATCGAGTATTGGTTGCGGATAGATTCCGCCTTTCTCAGGCATCTTTCACTCACAATCCAAACCCCAAGACCAGCAGGCAAACCAAACGCCTTTTGAACCGAAAAGAATGCCGTATCAACGATACTATAATCCAGCTCCGGATAAGGCGCGGAAGACACCATGTCGACGGCGATAAATTTGTCCGGGTTCTTTTGTTTTAGCTTATGGATCTCAGAAACAGGCATTTGCACGCCCGAGCTCGTCTCGTTATGCGTGGTGCAAATCAGTTCCGCATATTCAGGAACGACTATTTCCGATGCGGCAAATCCTTCTCCCATTGGCTTTTCGAGCTTATGGGCATATTTGTTCAATGCATTCGAATAATCGTAGAATTTTTGCGAGAACGATCCATTCACGAGGTGGAAGCTTTCAAGCTCTACACAACTGAACAAAATCCGCTCCCACGCTTCCGAAGCCGATCCCAAAAACAATATTGCATGAGTTTCCGGTACATTCAGCAAGATACGGAGCTGGTCTACCGTAAACTTGTGCAGGTCGCGGTACTGTTGGCTCCGGTGCGAAATAGAGCCTAGTTGGTCCCTCACGAACGTTTGCAAATGTTTTTCAAATGTCGGATAGAGCTGAGCCGGGCCCGGGGTAAAAAATGTTAATGGCATATTTTAATTAATATAGCATACGGAAACGGATCGTTCCTTCCACCTCTTTCACTTCCTGAATGAACTCCTCTGTGTAATCTTTCGCGATATCAACGATCACGTAACCGATATGCTCATTAGTTTTGAGGTATTGGCCGGTGATATTGATATTATTTTTGGCAAAAATCTGGTTGAGCTTCGCAAGTACGCCCGGTACGTTTGCATGTATGTGCAACAGGCGGTGCGAGTCTTTTAGTTTTGGCAATTGTACCTCAGGAAAGTTTACGCTGCCATAAGAGCTGCCATTGTTCATAAATTCAAGCAACTTGGACGGAACGAAATGGCCGATATTTTCCTGAGCTTCTTCTGTGCTTCCACCAATATGCGGCGTCAGGATTACATTTGGCAATCCTACCAGCTCGCTTTCGAACATCTCATCATTGGTCTTTGGCTCTTTCGGGAACACATCCACCCCAGCACCAGCCACTTTACCGCTTTTCACGGCGTCGGCCAATGCTTTGATGTCGACGACATGCCCGCGTGACAGGTTCAGGAAGATAACGCCATCCTTCATCATATCGAATTCGCGCTTGCCGATCATATTCGTATTTTCCTTGCGACCATCCACATGCAAGCTGAGTACATCCGCAATCGCAAGAAGTTCTTCCAGAGAATTGACTTTCTTGGCATTTCCGATAGACAGTTTTTCCACCGCATCATAGAAATACACCTCCATACCCAGCGCTTCGGCTACAACGGAAAGCTGCGTGCCTATGCTTCCATAACCCACCATTCCAAGCTTTTTGCCACGTACTTCAAAACTTCCGTTGGCCGATTTATCCCAGATACCTTTGTGCATCTGGTTGCTCTTTCCAACAATGTTGCGGATCAGCAGGATCATTTCACCTACCGCAAGCTCCACCACGGAACGCGTGTTGCTATAAGGTGCATTAAATACAGCAATACCTTTTTGCGCAGCTTCTTCGAGGTCGATCTGGTTAGTACCGATGCAAAACGCACCGATAGCCATCAAGCGGTTCGCATTCTCGAGTACGCGTTTGGTAATATTGGTTTTTGAACGGATCCCGATGATCGAAACGTCCTTGATACGCTCGCAAAGCTCGTCTTCATCCAGCGCCCCTTTTACGAATTCTACATTAAAACCTTCCTCTTCAAACGCCCTGCGCGCAGCCGGGTGAACGTTTTCAAGCAGCAGGACCTTAATGCGGCTTTTGGGATAAGACTGGCTTCTGCTTAATTTATTATCGTATAAAAAGTCGTCGAAAGACGTCGCAATATGATCGGCCACAGCAATTACGCGGGGACGTTCCACATTTTCTGTAAATGCGTAGAAGCGATTGGCAAGGCCTGACGCTTTCAATTCATAATCCGTATAGCCATCACCGATCGCGTAAACGTCGCCGGACAAATTCAACGACGTTAGTATCTTGATCTTCCCGCCGTCCATAGACAACTCATTCTCCTCGTCAATACCTACAATGTTGCCTTCTTCATCGAAAACAAACTCATTGGCATAAACATGATCCGGTAAAATGCCCAGCTCCGACGCAACAGGTACAATAAACTCTTTGAAACCACTCGAAACGATAAATATCTGCTCCGCATTTTCTGTAAGGAATTGTGAATTTCTCCTGAAAGAATCGGACACCTTTGTCCTCAGAAACGAAACCAGTTCTTCAATATGGGAGCGGTTCGCTTTCAGCAATGCGATGCGTTGACGCAGACCATCCGCGAACGACATTTCGCCATTCATACCCTTATTAGTCAGGTCAGAGATCTTCTGAACAATCTGATCACGATCCGGATGCCCTTTCAAGGCAATCGCAGCCAATTCGTCGAGCCCTTCAACTTTCGTGAAAGTGCTGTCGAAATCAATGATAATGTACGGTGGTGGATTGAGAGTTAATGTGGACATGAAACGGGGAATAACTGAAAAATGATCGAGTTAACGTAATTTTTATCTCTAAGGGTCCGGCCTTTTGAATCAGGCCACAAAATTACCAATTCTGTTGGTATATGACACTAACAAAATAATCTTTCGAACAGTTTTAATTCAAGTTAAAGTAATGAAATGGGCGGACGTTGGATGTCAGAAATGGTCAGGTATTGTCAGGAGTAGGGCTGGAAAGCGGTTTTTCGGTGGTTAGCGGCTGGTCAGGAATTGTACTGCCTGAGTTTCCGACCAGTAGAATTCGTCTTTCAAATGCGCGGGACGGAAACCGCAGTGGCCTCCATCTTTCGTTGCGAGAAGCGTAACGTGGGCATGTGAACTTAGCAGGTCTATTGGCAAGCTTTTGAATGGCACAATGGGATCGTTTTCCGCATTTACAATCATCGTTGGGATGGAGATCGGTTCGATAAAATGCATGGAACTGCATTGCGTATAGTAATCTTCGGCCCCGTCGAATCCGTGTAAACGCGACGTGTAAATATGGTCGAAATCGTAAAGCGTTTTCACGAGCCGGTGCTTTTCAAGGTTGATGCTGTCAGGAAAAACGTTCGCTTTTTCAACCACTTTCGGTTTTAATGAGTTGAGAAAACGATACATATATACCTGATTGCGCGGCTCAATAATGGCCAGGCTGCACGCTTTCAAATCCATCGGCACGCTGAACACAATCGCGTTCTTAATTCGCTTATCAATCGCCTGACCTGCTTCGCCTAAATATTTCAATGTAAGATTTCCACCCAAACTAAACCCTATCAAACGGACATCATCATAACCTCGTGCAAATACATGTTGCGCCACCGCGTCCAGGTCCTCGGTAGCTCCGCTGTGGTAAAAACGCGCCGTCTGGTTCATTTCGCCCCCGCAGCTCCGGAAATTCCATGCCAGGCAGTCGAAACCATTACGGTTCAATATCTTCACCATACCCGTAATATATTGTCGGGTTGAATTGCCTTCGAGGCCGTGGGAAAGGATTACCAGTGGCCTTTTTCCAATTCCATCGGAATATGACCAATCGAGATTCAGGAAATCGTCATCTGCGGTTATAATTTTTTCACGAAAATATTTAATCCCGGTTACCTGCCGGAAAAGCGCAGGATAAATGCTCTGAAAATGCCCGTTTGGAAGCCAATAAGGTGATATTCTGGATTTAAGATGGATTACTGGCATAGGGCGAAATTCTTCCTTTTATAATAGAATAATTCTAAGGTAAACAAAGTTTAATGTTGCAAATCTGTTTTTTATGTATAAATTTGGTTTTTAAAAATATAAGATCAATTCTAATGGCAGAAGGTACAGTTAAGTTTTTCAATGAGTCTAAAGGATTTGGATTCATCCAACCATCAACAGGTGAGAAAGACATTTTCGTTCACGTTTCAGGTCTTCAAGACGATATCCGTGAAAATGACAAAGTTTCTTACGAAGTAGAAAATGGAAGAAAAGGCCTAAACGCAGTTAACGTACGCGTTATCTAAGGTTAGTCATAATAAAGACATTTCGAAAGCACGTCCTTCTAGGTCGTGCTTTTTTAATGTGCGTTATTTGTTATCCTTGGTCATTGCCTCAAATGCCCGCTGCGTTTCCGCGTCGCCAGGTTCTGCACGCATTGCCGACCGTCGCTGCCCGGTATCCTTCATCCATCGGTAAACCCACGAAAAACCAGCGTTTCCATAGTAATAAACCGGCAAACTGTACGCCGGATCCTTCATCGCTTCTGTAAGGCTGATAAATCGGTACTCTTTCTCTTTCAGTTTTTGAATTAAAACAGGCAGAAAATCGGTATTGAGGCGATTATCGTGACAAAGGTAAATCTGCTTCACCGGCCTGCCCGTGACAGCCGTCGCCAGACTATCGAAGTAATTAAAATGCATAAGACTCCGATCCACGTAACGGTTTCCGATGGCGCGTGCTTCATCAGGCTTGCCTTCTTTTAACGCCTTTTCATAAAGCTGAGTATAAATCCAGTCTTCGCTTTCGACGGTAAAAGGCGTTGAAATGTAGTGGTGGGCGGTCAGGAATTGCTGCATCCGGACTTGCTCCGAACTATCTTTTCCCATTGCATTAAAAGGAAACCTAAAATATTCCAGCTTTTTACCGGCGTTCCTGGCCATCTTCCGCGTCAATTCCTCCCCTTTCAAAACTTCATCCTTGAAGGCCTCCAAACCGACTTCGCCATAATTAGGATGCGAATAGCTGTGGTTTCCTACGGTAATATATTCGCGTGATACCCAGTTCCGAAGCAGGGCCTTATTTTTATCAAATGCCTTATTCTCTTTTAATCTCCCTTCGTTGATAAAAATGGCGACGGGGAGATTCAATGAATCCAGCTTTTGCAGCAACCCCGAAGAATAACCGCTCGCCTCATACAGCCGGACATTCGGAACGTCATCAATCGTTATCGAAACACTGCGCTGCTGAGCAAAAGCGGCTGGCCCGAGCACTGCAAAAAGCAGAGAATAAAAAACTCTTCTCATAGGTAAATTTCTCCGTTATTGACGATTTACTGACCTTCTGACTCCCTGACCGAACGATCTCAACGACTATTCGAACAGATCTTCCGAGCGTTCCAACATCAGTATCGACGATTGCGGAACGATGACATATTTCTGTCCGTCATATTCAAGATCGATGGCGTTCCTTTGCAGGTAAATAGCCAAATCCCCTTCCTTTGATTGCAATGGCATATATTTAACCTTTTCCTCGGTCTCTTTCCAGGGTTCGTCCTCGGCAGCCACGGGAATCGGATACCCCGGTCCTACTTTGATCACATAGCCACTTTGCACTTGTTCCCTTTCGGTCACTGTCGGAGGCAGGTACAGGCCGCTGTTAGTGCGGTCACTAGGACTTTTCGGTCGTATTAACACGCGGTCTCCTACTACAATTAGACTTTTTAACCGGTTGTCAGATGTTACTTCGTACATTTTGAATAAAAACTTAAATCTGTAAAAAAGAACGAAAGCTGTCCTTTAAACTTTGCTAACAAATAATTGAGAGCAAATGTTTACCGCTTTCTCCTTCCTTCTAAAACTGGAAATAAATGAACTGGGTTTCCGAAATGACACATAGAAAATAGGTCAGAAGGACGATCGTCGGAAACAACAGGAAGAATACGGTTGTATTTCTGGTCGGGATTTTTAGCACATAATGCTCCTTAATAAGCAGAAACACAATTAGAAACATGCAAAACCACATTTCGACGTGGTTCAACGGGGATTGTAGCGGCTCAGAAAAAGAAAAGCCAGCCATTTTTTGAAGGATCATGAACGACCGGCCAACCGGCGCTTTATGGTTCCGGAAGAAAACCCAGGTAATGGTTACCAGTGTAAAAGTGAAAATAACGCTCAGGATGTTAGTAAAGGCATTTTTTGGTATTTCAATCCCGACCTTTTTCAACAATTTATCGCGCAGTGAAGCGGCTACCTGGTAAAATCCGTGCAATGCACCCCAAATCACATAGTTCCAGCTTGCCCCGTGCCACAGCCCGCTCACCAGGAACACGATAAACTGGTTGCGGTATTTGATCCATTCGCCTTTGCGGTTCCCACCCAATGGAATATACAGGTAATCTTTAAACCACGATGAAAGCGAAATGTGCCATCTCCCCCAGAATTCCGAAATCGACTTCGAAATATAAGGTGTTTTGAAGTTCTCCATCAACGTAAAGCCCATTACACGGGCCGCACCAATGGCAATATCCGAGTATCCTGAAAAGTCGCAATAGATTTGGAATGCAAAGAAAACAGTGGCTACAATTAGCGTCAGACCGTTATGGTCCGCCGGATTTTTATAGGCAGCATCTACGAGCATAACCAGCCTGTCGGCGATCACCATTTTCTTGAAAAAGCCGAAAGCCATCTGCATTAACCCTTCCTTAACCTGCTCAAAGTCATATTTGAAATACGAGTGGTATTGGAAAAGCATGTTTTGCGGGCGCTCAATCGGCCCGGCTACCAGCTGCGGGTAGAACATCACATACAATGCGTAGATCCCGAAATGCTTTTCGGCCACCTGATTCCCACGATATACTTCGATCGTGTAGCTCATTGCCTGGAATGTGTGAAAAGACAAGCCGATTGGAAGCAATAGTCTGCCATTTCCGGTGGTCATCCATTCGGCGATTGGACCGGGGATCAGGCGTGTAAATGCCGGAAATGCTGGTCTTAAATGTAGATTTGAAAGTACGGTATTCACCGAATCCTGAACGAAGTCGTAATATTTAAAAAATGCCAGGATACCGATATTGGAGATCAGACTGATGATTAACAGCAGCTTTTTTTGCTTTTGTTCCTTCGATTTTTCAATCCAGAGGCCTGCATAGTAGTCGATAATAATGGTTCCGAAAAGGATCAGGATGAAGACCGGCTTGAAAACCATATAAAAGTAGCAGCTGGTTGCAAGCAAAAGCATCCAACGGCCACGCCACGACAGGCTGAAATAGGCCAGCGTGACTACTATGAAGAATATTGCAAACTGAATAGAATGAAAATCCATAAGGTCAAATATACTCCCGGTTGACGATCTCCTCTTTTATGATAAACAGGGGACGATTTTTGGATTGAAAGAATATCCGGAGCACATATTCTCCTATAATGCCCAGCGCCAGCAATTGCACGCCGCTGAAAAGAATGATGACAAAAAGTAAAGAGGTAAAGCCTTCGATCACTTGGGCAAAAAACAGTTTTTTAACCACCACAATCACGAAATACACCAGCGATATCAGGATTGCAGCAACACCTACCCGGCTCATGAATTTCACGGGAAACTCACTGAAATTGAAAATGCCATTGTAAGCCAGCTGGAAAAGCTGTTTGAACGAATATTTGGACTCTCCCGCAATGCGTGCGTCCCGCTCATATTCATATCCTACCTGCTTAAAACCTATCCAGGAGCGCATGCCTCGCAGGTAGCGACTTTCCTCGGGCATTTTGTTCAGCACATCCACCACCCGGCGGCTGATCAATGCAAAATCACCGCTGTCGAGCGGGATTTCGACGTATGAAATGGAGCGCAGGATGCGATAAAACCAATGGTATCCCATGCGCTTCACAAAGTTTTCTTTGCGCTTTTTACGAACCGCGTACACCACATCGTTGCCTTCCTGCATCAATTTATAAAACTCGGGAAGCAATTCCGGCGGATCCTGCAAGTCGCCGTCAATGACAAATAATGCTTCCGTTCCCCTTGCAGCCGAAATGCCAGCTGTCAACGCGAGCTGGTGACCGTGGTTCCGGGATAGAAATACACCGTGATAGCGTTCGTCGGTGAGCGCCAGTTGCGTGATTTTCAATGCCGTGTCATCCCTACTTCCGTCGTCTATCAAAACCACCTCAATAGTCAGCGGGCTTGCGTCCATCAACGCATTGATACGCCGGACCAGCAGAGGGAACGACTCGGACTCATTATATAGCGGTGCGACAATGGAAATTTGGGGGGTTTTCAATATGCTACGGTTTTTTCAATGGACCAATGGCGGCAAAAATACACCTTTCAGGGCATTATCGAAAAATTCATTTATTTATGGTATTGTGACTTTTTCAAGAATACCACCTTCGAGGTTATCGCCGGTTACGGCTACCCAGCCTACTTCATAAACGCCAGGACGCAACGAAGAATAGGGTATTGAGATGTCGGAACCTTTATCATATTGGCGCAGAAAATTCCTTCCGCTGTACTTATGAGGCTCCATTTTGAAGAAATACAAGCGCTCCGCATTCTTCACAAATGCATATTCGCCGTTTTTCCGCCAGGGCGACAAGCCGCCATGGGGATTATTAATGTAAATGAGACTGTCACGGTGCGCTACTGTTATTTCCTTTTCCTTAGGCACGGCATCTGACAGTGACCGGACTTTCTCAGCCAGTATATTTCCTTCCTGCGGATAATGGAATACTCCTTTTTTAACCAACCCTTTCATCAAATTATCGACATATTCAGCGCCTTTCGAATATGGCACATGCCCTAGCCCGAAGCCATTATGCTCCTGGTTGTACCCATTAACGACGTAATATTTATGTCGTTCGGCGATGACAGGCAGGTAAGTAAATATAGAAATCAGCCAGATCAGCCCGGCAATCGCAGTCGCCCCCTTCCAGACACGGGTGCGCATACGCTCCTGCGAGATGGATGTTACCAGCGACAAATAGGCCACAATGAGGAACAATGCCGGATATATCTTGTAATTGCTGACGATCATCACAAAAAAACCGAAACGCGGACGTAAAAGCCCAATTACCAGTGCTTCAACGAGTAAGAAAGTGAGGATACCGAGCAAAAATGATTCAAGTTGCTTTACATCTTGTCCGGCCTGACTGCTCTGGGTCCGGAAAGCGCTTGAATCCCGTCCGAACGTGCGTGCGAGCCAGGGACTTACCTGACGGAACAGCCATATCACCACCCAAATCATGACCAGAAAGCTCATCAGCACGGGCAATGCCGAGCGCACGACAATGCCCTTTTCAGGGAAAAAGTCGAACAGCCCGCCGAGAAAAGCGAAGAAACCAAGTACCGACAAATGCGGATTTTTGACAAAAAATGCAAAACTGGATTCATTGCCCTGCGACGACATGCCATAAAAGTAAAGCCCAACCGCCACAACTGCGATACCAATCCAAAGCCCCAGCCTCTTATAGTCCGACCTAACCAGCAATATCATTATCCCGGCAGGCCAGACGAATATGCCGCTGCTCATCGCAAACGTAGCACAGACCCCTGCCACGGCAGCTCCGGTGAAGCGCTTTCCCGCCAGCAAAAACATCGATAAGCACACGAAGAATACGACAGGCTGGTGCTGCAAACCGCATATCGCCCAAAGAAATATCAGGTGATATTGCAATTGAAAAAGCAGGAATGGAACCGGTAAAAAATACCATGCATTAAGCCGGCTCTTTTTGAAAGCAGACCAGAATATTGCGAGCGTACCAAGCGTAAAACACGCTCCGGCAAGGTGCAGAAATGTGAAATTCAGCTGACCGGTGATCTTGTAATAAATCACAGTAACCAGCTTACCGATCACCATGCGGTGTTCGTTGTTAGGTTGAAAAAGCAGTCGCAGACGCTCAGAAAATGAAGCTTCTCCGATCCATTTGTTCAGGAAATCCGGAAACGGATCGAAGTCGTCATACCAGGGCAAGTTGATGGAGTAATAGCAGATCACCGCTACCCAAAGCAATACGGGTACGGCCAATACGATTGCCGGAATGATGCTTTTATTGGTTTTGTCCACCTTTGGTATCTTTCATGTAAATGGCTTTTTTACCAAAATAGCCAGCCGTGCATTTATTCCACCAGTGATTATTATCTGTCTTAATATCGTCATCCAGGTAAATGGACATCGGTTTGGAATGGATCGGTGGCAAGTAAAGGATATCTTCTTTTGAATTTTTCAATAATGCATACCGACTATACATTTCCTTGTCAAATGCTGCGGCTTTTCCTCTCAGCAGATCGGTATAGATCATTCGCACATTGGTGCTGCGCACAAAGGAAAGGGCGATCGAAATAATCAGAATCACGTAAACAACTGCGTAGCGGGCCGTCGTGAAATTGACGAGGTTGATTTTTCTTGTTTTGAAATAATGAAAGACCACCCCGATAATATAAAACCAGCCGATCAGAAAGAAAAAGTAAACACAGTTGATCACACGGGGCGTAGGCTCGATTCCCACCCCATAGTAGGATGGAAATAACTGGGCCGCCAAAACGCCGATATAAAGCAACACGGCATACCAAACCGGGATGGAGAAATAGTTGCGCGCACCATCGGACAAGCGTGAGAGCACGACCATCCACGCCAGCGAGAAAAACAAAAGTGGCGTACGGAATACCCAGTCGTAGGTAAGTACAGCGAGCTTTTTGAAAGACGAAATCACTGAAAAAGGGATATTGCCTCCAAGCGGATTACCACCAATGCGGGCCGTATTACCAGGTGACGCAAAATAGAAATAGCACGAAGCACCGGTCACCAGCAACATCGCCACCATAAATGCATCTACTTTCCGGTTAAACAGCAGTCGGTAAACCCACCACGCGCCTACCAGCAAAACCATAATCAACAGGTTGGTTTCGCTGCTGCCAATCACTGCAAATATCAGAAAGCCCGCCAGTACTCCGACGAATATCTTAGCCGGCTGAGTATCCTGGCGATACCACCTCAGCACGAGCACGATCCATAGCAATGTAAGAATATTGGGAACTGTGTAAGTTACAAATGCCGCCATCCAGTAGAATGCCTCTACAATGCTCATCATTTTAAGGATGTACAGGAAGAAAACCACCCCAGCGAAGCCAATGTGCGCCATGCGAGACAATGTGGGTGTGAGATGCCGGAACAAGCTGTGCAATGCAAATACCATCCCGAAAAGCAGGATAACCGGGATAATCTTAAAACCAATAATGGAATGGAACAGCAATGGGCTTGTATGGTTGAGAAAAATACCGAAATAGCGCCCCGTCCATTCGGTGTAGTAGAGTTTCATGGCCTCAAACCAGCCGATTTTAAAAACCGTGAAAATATAGCAAAAGTCATCGGCCGGCGACGGATGGTTGTAATAGGAAAGCGCCAGCAACGGGACCAGCACCGTCAGCATCAGGAGAATGTTGATCCAGTTGCCAACAGTTCTGTATTTTCTATAAAATCTATTCATTGACAGTTTTTTCAATTATATAGCGGGGACGGCCTTTTACTTCTTCATAAATCTTTCCGATATATTCTCCGATCAACCCAAGTGCCATCATATTAAAACCACTGAAAAACGTCAGCGGCAGCATGGTTGACGTCCAGCCGGGCACGGTGTGGCCTATCAGAAAGGAAAAAAGGATATAAACTACGATCAGCATGGCGATCAGGAAGTTGACGAAGCCGAAATAAAGTACGAGCCGCATCGGGAATGTCGAAAACGACGTAATTCCGTTCCAGGCAAAAAGTAGCATCTTACTCAAAGGGTACTTTGTTTCGCCCGCCTCGCGTTCGAGGCGGCTGTAAAATACCTTGTCATTACGGAACCCTACCAGCGGAACAATGCCGCGGAGGAACATATTGATTTCCTTAAAGTTACCGAGCTCTTTCAACACCCGCTGGTCCATTAGCCGGAAGTCGGCATGGTTAAACACAACCGGCACGCCCATTTTTTGCATCAGTACATAAAAACCCTCCGCAGTGAACCGCTTAAACCAGGTATCCTTACTTCTGTCGCTTCTCACACCATAAACCACCATAGCGCCGTCACGGTGCTTTTCGATCATGGCTGTGATGGCATTAATATCATCCTGAAGATCGGCGTCGATCGTAATGAAACAGTCGAAAGAGTCGACATGCTTTTCCAGGCCGGCCATAATGGCGCTCTGGTGACCAAAATTGCGGGATAACCCGACCCCAATCACATTGGGGTCTTTCTTACAAAGGTCTTCTATGATGTTCCAGGTCTTGTCGCGGCTGCCGTCATTCACAAAGCAAATGCGGCTGTCCTGTGCGATTAGCCCCTGCTCTTTGATGCCGTTAAAGTAGATGTTTAATTTAGAATACGTCAGATACAATATCGCTTCTTCATTGTAGCATGGTATTACTAAAAGTAAACGAGCTGGATTCATATGTCACCCTGTTGGTTGAATCGACAAAAATAGCAGTAATAAGTTAATATGCTCCTTTTCCTGCGGCGGGGCAACCGATTATGTCCTAAATCTTCATTTCAATTACTTTGCGGCAGATTTTCTCCAAAGTGCGCTCGTCAACACAGGATAGAGCAGCACCGCCAGCAGGATCAGCAACGTACCCATATAGAACTCCTGCGTCATCCGCTCCTTTTCCCCAAAAATAAAGAATGCCAATGCGATTCCGTAAACCGGTTCGAGATTGATTGTCAGATTGATAAGGTAGGCCGAAAACTGTTTCATCAGCTGGGTGGCCATCGTACTCGCATACACTGTACACACGAGCGCGAGGAACAATATCCATATCCAGTCGCCGCCAGCGGGAATAAATGGCGCGCCACCGTTCCAATCGCGATATTCTGAAATGCCCAAAAAGATCAGCGAAAACAAAGTTGCGCCGACCATTTCATAAAACGTGATCACATATGCGTCGATCCTTTGCACGAGCCTGCTGTTAGCTACTGTGAAAGTCGCAGCCAGCAATGCGGAAGCCAGGGCGAGAAGGAGACCCAGCGCATGGTCGAACTCGAAACGGAATACCACATACAGGCCCGCAAATGCCAGAATACCCAATCCTACTTCCAGCGGTCGCACCGGGCGACGGTTGACGAGCGGCTCGATCAGGCTCGTCCACAATGAAGTGGTAGCCATTCCCGCCAGACAAACCGATGCCGTTGACACTCTCGCGGAAGCGAAAAAGAGCATCCAGTGAGCAGATAATACAAATCCGATTAGCAGCATTCTCAGCCAATCTCTCCGACTTGCCTGGAATTTCTTTTTCCTGAAAAAAATGACCAAACCAAGCCCAATGGCCGCTATGAGCGTTCGGTACAATACCAAGGCTACGGGTGAAATGGAAACCATCAGCCCGACAATGGCCGTAAAGCCCCAGATCAGTACAAGGAAATGCAAGTGCAGATAAGAACGAACCGAAGAGGACGATATCATACGGATTATCGGGGCAATGTTTTGTAAAGAATCACACCGATCAGCGAAAAGACGATATTAGGCAACCATACCGCAAATAAAGTATTGATCGTGCCAGCCTCAGCAACTCCTTTTGACAAAAGAAAGAATAGAATGTAAATGAATGCCAGCATGAAACCTAGGGCAATCTGCCAGCCTACACCCCGGCGGCTTTTACGTGCCGATACGATCACGCCAATGGCGGTCAGGATCAGAATGGCGAATGGCTGCGTGAAACGAATGTACTTTTCAATCAAATATACTTCCAAACCATCGGCACCACGGCTTTTCAGCAGATCGATATAGTCGTTCAGTTCGGGAAGCGTGAAGGTTTCGAAGAGGTTATAATCACTTTCAAAATCTTTGGGAGATAAATTAATGGTCGTATCGATGGCAGCTCCGTGACTTAGTCGTTCACCCAGACTGTCGAGCGTCCTGATCTGGTAATTCTGCAATGTCCATTTCTTCTTTTTCGGCTGCCAGACGATCTTATCCGCGTAAAACTTCTGTAAAAGTTTAGTACCCTTAATCGTCTCCATTGTAAACTTATTGCCCGTCTGTGCCGTGGTGTTATAACTTTCCAGATAGGCATATACGTCAGGGGCGATCGTAATATGCACGTTATGCCCGCTGAAATAGAATTCTGACTTCACATAAGTCTTCTCGAAGTTGTTCCTGATCTTATTGGCCTTGGGAAGCACCCAGCCTACCTGGATGAATGTGAGGATACCTAGCACGACCGCCCCGGCCATATAAGGCATCAACATCCTCGTAAAACTGATCCCGCTGCTGAGCATGGCAACGATTTCCGTACGTGCGGCAATGCGCGAAGTAAAGAATACCGTCGCGATAAACACCATCAGCGGACTGATATAATTGATCCAGTAAGGGATGAGATTGAGATAATAGTCGATCAGAATCTCGTTCAGCGGCGCTTTTTTGTCGAGAAAGTCATCCACTTTCTCCGTATAGTCGATCATACAAATGATGAGTACGATGACAAACGCCACGAAAACGTAGGTGATCAGGAAGTTTTTGATCAGGTATCGATCGAGTATTTTAAATCTCATGGCTGGTTAGGTCTCATCGGCGCTGTACCAATAAATTTTTGGATACCTCGAGACTGATAAACAACGTCTGACCGCCGTTTATTTGTACGGAGGCTGACTTATCATATTCATTAATTTCTCTGACTTCTATTACCGACCCCAGCGTGATCCCCGAACGGTCGAGGTGTTGCAAAAATGATGGCGCATGATCCAGAACACCCATCATAAGCACCTTCTCTCCTACCTGTACATCGGTGAGGATGCGGTAGTCCGGTTCGGTCAGATTGCCTTTTGCGTCCGGAATAGGGTCGCCATGCGGATCAAATCGCGGATGGCCGAGGAATGCATCCAGTTTTTCCACCAGCACCTCCGACGGAATGTGTTCCAGTTCTTCGGCAATATCATGCACCTCGTCCCAGCCAAACCCCAGCTTTTCTACCAGAAAGACTTCCCAGAGACGGTGTTTACGGATTACCTTGATCGCCACTTTCTCGCCCGTTTCGGTCAACGTAACACCCTGGTATTTTTTATAATGGATCAATCCTTTGTCCGCCAGCTTACGCAGCATGTCCGTTACGGATGCCGCGCGGGTGGATGTACTTTCTGCCAGAGCATTGGTACTCACCTCCGCCCCGTCCCGTCCGGAGAGCGAATGAATGATCTTTAAGTAATTTTCTTCTGTGAAGGAGTTCTGCATCGCAAGTATGCCCCGGTTACTATCCGGATGCCGGGCAAAAGTACAACTTACAAATCATAAAATAAAAAATTTAGACTAGTCTAAAAATATATTAAGAATTTCCTTATATTTGTTTTCAGAAAACTAAATTGTTTATTTCGGATATACTTGAAATGCTTGACGATTTAAAAATAGACAGATCTTTGCAAGAGAAAATTTCAGACGATAGCGGCCAGCTACGGTCGTTGTCAGAAGTTCACTCCTCGATTTCAGTGCCTGAGGGCGCGGGTTTCTGGAAGAAAATGGCCGCATTTGCCGGCCCTGGCCTCATGGTAGCGGTAGGCTATATCGATCCGGGCAACTGGGCTACCGATATTGAAGGTGGCTCCCGGTTTGGCTACACGCTTCTTTCGGTAATTTTGATATCGAATCTCTTCGCCATGCTTTTGCAGCATTTGTCCCTGAAACTCGGCATTGCTTCCGGGCGTGACCTTGCTCAGGCCTGCCGCGATTATTATTCCAGACCGGTATCTTTTGTTTTGTGGGTTTTATCTGAAATCGCTATTGCCGCCACCGACCTTGCAGAAGTGATCGGCTCCGCCATTGCGTTAAACCTGTTATTTGGCCTTCCGTTGCCAGTGGGGGTCGTTTTTACTGCATTTGACGTATTGATCGTCCTTTATTTTCAGCAAAAAGGGTTTCGTATTATCGAAAGCATTGTGGCCGGCTTGATGGGTATCATCTTGCTCAGCTTTATATATGAGATGATCGTGTCACAACCGTCATTATCGGGCATTATGGGTGGTTTGTTGCCTAAAAAGGAGATTATCACCAACTCGGGCATGCTGTACATTGCGATCGGGATCCTGGGTGCAACGGTGATGCCGCATAACCTGTATTTGCATTCCAGTATCGTGCAAACGCGGAATTTCAGGAGGGATGAAGTTGGGAAAAAATCGGCGATCCGCTTTGCTACCATCGACTCTACCGTTTCTCTTGCCCTCGCATTCTTCATCAACGCATCGATCCTGATACTGGCTGCATCGGCATTCCACGCCAACGGCCACCTTGAAATAGCCGACATTACCGACGCCTACCACCTCCTCGATCCTGTGTTAGGGGTTAGTCTCGCGGGCATTTTCTTTGCCCTGGCATTACTTGCATCCGGACAAAGCTCCACCCTCACAGGTACGCTTGCCGGGCAGATCGTGATGGAAGGATTTCTGAATATCCGCCTCAAACCATGGCTGCGCAGGCTTCTAACCCGTGGTATCGCCATTATTCCGGCCCTGATCGTCTCCTACCTTTATGGAGAACGCGGCACGGCGGAATTGCTGGTATTCAGTCAGGTGATATTGTCCTTGCAGCTTAGCTTTGCCGTGGTACCGCTGGTTTTCTTCACTTCCAACAGCAAGATCATGGGCCGTTTTGCCAATTCGAAATTCGTCAGCGCCCTAAGCTGGGCCATTGCGGCGGTGATTATCGGTTTGAATGGTTTTTTGTTGTGGGAAACGTTTGTTTGACGTTTCCCATAACACGCTAGTTACCTTTGATCAGCTTTTTCAGTGTATACAAATCATTCACTTTTAATCGGCAGAATGTAGTTTGCACGCCATCTCCTATCCTTCCCGAATAGTATTTCCATCTTCCTTTCGCATGCGGATTATCGGCAATTGTTTTTAAAATCTTACCCGATAAATCTATCAACTCGAGTCGCACTTGGCTCCCATCTTCCTTTACGTCGAACTCAATTGTGAACTCTTCCTGAAATGGGTTTGGGTAAGTTGACAATGCTAGAAATACATCTTCATTTGCAACGGACTCTTCTTTTTCTTCCGCTGCAATCCGGTTAGACGCATAACAATGCACCCAAGTAGCTGCTGAAACATGCCAGTTGCCCTTACTATCTTTCAAAAAGCATTTCACATCCGGGTAGCAGTTTTCGGTCGTGAAGATATTCGTCGTCGCACCCGCTATCGGACTGTTGATGCCAGATCCCCAACGATACTCGGCGTAGCCTGCCGGAGCTGTTAAGATTCGTTTATTGCCATTGATAGAATAGGTAAGTTGCGGTACAAAGCCAGCTGATATTTTGTTGCCTGTGTTGCCAATGGCGTCGTACCACTTGGTTGCCAGCCAGGTGAGGGCGCTGTTTTGGGACTCTTCGAAATGGGTCTGGTCTTTACGATAACCGGTGGCCGTTGTGGCTCCACTACTTCCTGTGACGTAATCAGTATCCGGGCCTGCACCCGCATAATTGGGGCTTACAGTATTCCCTTGACCTGTTCGAACATTAGCATTTAAAGGACCCGTCTTGCTAATGCTCGCCTTAGAAACGATCCAAGATAAAATGTTGGGATTAATCGTCGCTCCGAAATCCATCCGCGATTTTGTGATCACATATTGAAGTTTCGACTGATAATCCAGCGCACTACTTGCTTTATAATTTGCCGTAACGTTCAAATCTGAATCCGCTTCACCCTGATGCCATAAAACCGCACGGATTCCATAAATTGAAGCATAATAATTCAGGGCGTTTTTTAGCGGCGTGTAGGGTTGGCCATAATAGTCGGCAGGATTCACTGAGCCTCCCTTGTAGCCTAAGCAAAACTGGTTTCCACCGGAATAGTAGTTCGGCGCGGCGAGTCCTTGTGCCCCAAGATACCATTGAGTTACAGTACTTCCGCCCGAAGCTGTATTGAAGAAAGCTACCGGCATCCCTCCATTTGCATCCGATATCTTTTTCCCAAGCATTGCATAACACCACACTGTATTGCCCGTGGGCCCAAGCATTTTGCTCTGATTTGCAACAGTCGTAAGACAGTACATGCTGTTGTATGTTTCAGGTAAATTCTTAGTACAATTCCCGTCATAATCCAGCCCTGTTATCCATTCGGGAAAACCATTTGTATTTGGCACCTCCCAGGTTCCGTTTGGACCACCGGATGGCACCCCTTGCGCGTTCGACTGACCAGCAATTATGAACACGTCCCCCACACCCACCTTAGAGGATGCATAAACCGCTCCATTTAACATCACTTCGACCAAATACCACCCCTTTAAAAGCGTTGTAGTTGTGAAATACATTCCGTTAGCAGCCATTGCCAGGTTTATAGAGGGCCCCTGTATGTTGGGATTTACATGCAGTGTCTTGATCTTATAGCTTAATGTTGTGCCAGGCAGGATTGCCCCGTTTGCGCCCGTTCCCCATACAAGCTGACCTGCTATTGTAATAGTCGCCTGATTGTTATTATCACGTTGAATAACCGAATTATCCTTCGGATAGGAAAGACTAAGATATTGTGCATTCACAGCAAGCTTTCCAAGCCATAGAGCAAGCATTGTTAGATATATTGATTTCATGATTTTGAAATTTAGACATAGAAAATCTTGTCAGACCGAGATAGGTCGACATACTACAGCACCGCTTTCTTTACTTAAGCCCTATTGCGCGGACAAAATCGCCTACATGAATAAGTGGGATTTTCGCGCCGTATTTCACGTTGATAGCCCTGATAACTTCATTCGCTATGACTGCCTGCCCGATTGGAGTAGGGTAAATACCGTCAGAGGAAAAAAAGTTACCAGCCCTCGAACCATCGATCTGATAACCGTCATCTGTGACATACTCACCCTGATGTATCCTTTCAAAAATGTCCCGTAAATCAACCAAAGCCAGGTTTTGCTCTTTTGCAAACTTGTGGATATTCGGATTGTAAATCATATCTGGATTGATAAACCAGTACTCACCGTTGTCGATAATATCAGAATCCAATAGTTTCGCTTCCAGGGGCTTTCCTGATTCCGCAGTCCGGAAAGTTCCCTCGACAAGGGGAGTTGGTTTGAGATAAAACGATTTGATTCCGTCTGTAACCGAAGCTGACTGTCTTATCCAATAAACCAGTTGGAGTGAGGATACCTTCTTTTTTAATAGTTCTGCATCATACCAGTTGATAAATCCCATGTCTTTCAGGTGCGGAATTGTAAAAACAACCCCTTTTTGCCCTCTGCTCAACACCCTTTCCATTCCATAGGACGGAATACGATTTTCATTCAGGGACGGACCGTAAAACCGCTCATCAATTCGCTCAGCATGGATAATGAAGTCCAGAAATCCATCCAAAAAATCTTCGAGTATCACAAAATCATAGTTTTGTCTCCTCTTAACTACACTCAAGAAACTTGAATCAGGCACATCACGGTATGAAGCCAGGCGCTGTAAGTACGGCTGATATGGGCATTTAATACAATTTGAACTGCTGATATCGTTAATGCTGCCTCCGGGAAACGCGAAATTGTGAACCTGCCCCTCATACGGAGTCAGTTTTACTGGTGCCCCGGCTTCCAGTTTAGCAAGATTGTTACTAACCTCACGCCAACGCGGATATTCGGCTTTGGGATCATCATAAAGAAAAATACCAGTTCCATTAGCCTCAGATTCGTTGAAAAGCGGCGTTTTGAAATCTGTAATACCCATTTGATGCGCCACTAAATTCGGATAAGCAAATTGTTGTGCTTCGCGGTTCAGGCCTCCATTACTGACGCCGGCTGTCATGCCCCCACCAAATGCTATCATGTGAGGAAGTTCTCCCTTGACAGCGAGTGTGCCTAAATCCGGCCTTTGAACCGGTTCACCGAACCATTCAACAGCATTTAATTTTGACTGATAGGTAGTCGGCTCAACAAAAAACATACTGAAATTCGCCGCAGGATGAGCAGATGGGAGCAAGCGATTTTGCTGGGAAGCGACAGTGTCTGCTTCCACATGTGGAATTTCAGCAGCCGGTTGCATTACTTTTTCGGCCTGTTGCGCACAGCTAACAACGACCAATGACAGGCATACAACGCCCGTAAACACATACTTCTTCATTCTACTTGTTGATTAAAGTGAATAAATGATCGAGAAGTTGCGGAACGTTGTACCGACGATTTGGAGGCCCTGCGAATGAGGGCCGAAAGCCAAACGCCGCCGTGAATATAGATAAATTTATTTAAATAAGAATTTTTGTAACTTTTCTTATAAATGTGGTTATTAAACCAAAAATTTAATACCCTTGTCCGGAACCTTTTTATAAACGGTTTCCTAACTTTCGCCGTTTTTCAAAATAGTGGATGGAATCGAAACATAAAGTTGACAAGGTAACGGCGGCCGGATTGCTCATAGCGTTCGGTATTATATATGGGGATATTGGTACGTCCCCGCTCTATGTAATGCAGGCCATCATCATGAATGAGCCGATTACCGAAGAAATTATTTACGGGGCCATTTCCTGTATCTTCTGGACGCTTACGCTCCAAACCACTATCAAATACGTAATCCTGATCCTGAGGGCCGATAACCGCGGAGAAGGTGGGATTTTCGCATTGTATGCGCTGGTCAGGAAACATGCCAAATGGCTGACTGTCCCTGCGGTGATCGGTGGAAGTACATTGCTTGCCGATGGGATCATTACACCGCCCATTTCTGTTTCGTCTGCCGTAGAAGGATTACAGCTATTGTATCCCAATATTCAGACGGTTCCCATCGTAATCAGCATTCTCACGCTTATTTTCATTATCCAGGCATTTGGTACCAAGGTGGTCGGACGTGCGTTCGGGCCGTTGATGGTGACGTGGTTTGTCATGCTTGGCGTCCTCGGACTATATCAGATCATGGACCATCCCGAGATCCTGAAAGCCCTTAATCCGATGTACGGCTATGCATTACTCACCAAGCATCCCGGTGGTTTCTGGATGCTTGGTGCGGTATTCCTCTGCACAACCGGTGCCGAGGCACTCTATTCCGACCTCGGACATTGCGGCAGGGAAAATATCCGGATCAGCTGGATATTCGTCAAAATATGCCTGATCCTGAACTACTTCGGCCAAGGAGCCTGGCTTCTGACCGAGATGGGAAATCTCCTCGATGCTCGTAAACCATTCTACGAGATCATGCCGGACTGGTGGCTGCTACCCGGCATTGTAATTGCGACATTGGCGGCCATTATCGCAAGTCAGGCGGTTATAACGGGGTCATTTACATTGATTTCAGAAGCGATCCGACTTAATTTCTGGCCGAAAGTAAGGCTTATCTATCCAAGCGACCAGAAAGGGCAGCTCTACGTACCGAGTATCAACTGGTTGCTTTGGCTCGGCTGCTGCGGGGTTGTTTTATATTTTGGTAAATCATCGAATATGGAGGCCGCTTACGGGCTCGCTATCACACTCACGATGATCATGACCACGATTCTTTTCTCTTATTACCTGTACGTGAAAAGGGTCAACTTATGGATTGTGATCGTTTTTATGTTGCTATACCTGTTTATTGAAGGTATGTTCCTGGGTGCCAATCTGCTGAAATTCACGCATGGTGGATGGTTTACAATCATGATCGGCACGGTGGTTGCGGGGTTAATGGCCGTTTGGTTAAAAGCTTTTTATATCAAACTCCGGCTCACGGAATACACTAAACTAGAAAAATACCTGCCCGCCCTGCACGAGCTAAGCCGCGACATCAGTATACCCAAATACACTACCCATCTTGTGTTCATGACCAATGCGTCCCGCGCTTCGGAAATTGAGACAAAAGTGATTTATTCGATATTCCAGAAACGGCCGAAACGTGCTGACGTTTACTGGTTTATCCACGTCGACATAACCGATGACCCATATACGATGGAATACAAAGTGCTGTCGGACGAAGACAACAACGATAATGTGATTAAGATCAACTTCCGGCTTGGTTTCCGGGTTGATCAGCGCATTAATATGTTCTTCAGGAAAGTGGTGGAGGATATGGTACTGAATAAGGAAGTAGACATTACCAGCCGGTACGAATCCCTTAGCAAACAGAACATTACCGGTGATTTCCGGTTTGTCGTGCTGGAAAGGTTTCTATCATTCGAGAACGATCTGCCATTTATTGAACAGCTGGTTATGAAGACCTATTTCTTCGTGAAGGATTTTACCACCCCGGAAGACAAATGGTTTGGACTGGACAGCAGCTCTGTAAAGATCGAGAAAGTGCCACTCATCATTCGCCCGGTTGAGAATGTAAAACTTCGAAGGGTATTTACCTGATCTTTTATTTCAGATAAACCCCTGCTTCGTCCTCGCGACTTAGCACCACCTGCACGTGTTCGGTCAGCGTGGTGCTGAGCGAATAGCCCACGTAATCGGCATGAATAGGAAAGCGGTGGTGACTGCGGTCCACGACCACGGCTACCTGAACTTTTTTCATCCGTACTTTAAGGAAAGGTTCGAGGGCGAATGCAAGTGTGCGTCCGGTATTCAGCACATCGTCGGCGACAATCACGGTCTGATTTTCCACGTTCACTTCCCTATCGAACATAATAGGGCTTTGATAATGGATATTTTTATCAAATCGCAACTCTATCAGCTCTACTTTCAATGGAGAAATATCAACGAGTTCGTCGGCCAGCCTTTTTGCAAATGCATAGCCTTCGCCCGCTATTCCGGCGATGATAATGCCGGTTTCTTCAAAATTCTGTTCATATATTTCAAAAGCGATCCGGCGTATTTTCTGGCCCGTTTGGTGAGAGCTCAGGATCTGGCGCCTGGAAACAGTGCTGTTATCGGTCATTGCAACTACTGATCTGTTAAAAATTAGCCGTGGTAAAATTAGCAAAGTTCTTTAACCAATTCGCGATAACAATTTCATCAGTGAATAATTCCAGACTCGCTATGCCCATTTCTACTTTCTGTGCTCCGATCCGTTCGACACGGAGCTCCATCAATGCCTTATTGTAAGGTTTCGGAAATTCCGGATGGGCCTGTATTCCGAGCATGTTAGCTCCTACCCTGAACATTCCTACCGGGCAATCCGGTGTTTCTGCCAGCAATGTGCTGCCCTCAGGCATTTCCAGGACCTGGTCCTGGCACATCATCAACACATTGAAGGAACTGCTAAGCGGGTCCATCCACGGCTCAGGGACCAATACGTGAAACTGATGAACGCCCACACACCATCCAATGGCAGATTTCTCAACTTTTCCACCCAATGCCTCGGCCAGAATTTGATGTCCAAAACAAATACCAATATACTTTTTACCAGACCTGTAAATCTCTCCAACAAATTGTTTCAGTCGCCCGATCCACTCGTCATCGTCATACACTGAAGACTTGGAACCGGTACACAAATAGACGTCACATTCATCTGCCAATTCCGGAAAATGACCATTACAGACATCGTAAAAAGTGAATTGCCAGTCGCCCGTAACCTTTGCAAATAGTGCCGGGAACATCTGGCGATAATCCCCGGCAATGTGCAAAAGCTCGTCACGGACATGGTCACATTCCAGTAACCCGACTTTCATGATTATGCATTAATTTTTAAATGGAAAGATTTTGGTCTTGTTAATGCTTCATAACCCACGATCGAAAGCGTGCACCCGCGACCGGAATTTTTGACGCCCGTCCAGGCCAATGCAGGATCCAGGTAGTCACAACGGTTCATAAACCATGTTCCGGTTTCGACCTGCTCGCCTATTTTCAACGCCGCAGCCACATCCGACGTCCATATCGATGCGGTAAGGCCATATTGACTGTCGTTCATAAGCCGAATGGCCTCCTCGTCGCTCGCAACAGGCATAATCCCCACCACAGGAGCGAAGGTTTCCTCGGTCATGATCTCCATCGAATGGTCTACATTGACCAAAACTTGCGGCGCAAGATAAGGTGTACCAGACTGATGCGCGGGAAACAACGTCGGATCGATCAATGCGGTGGCTCCTTTCGCGATGGCTTCGTCGATCTGCTTTTGCGCAAAATCCGCAGCCGAAATCCGTACCATGGGTCCTAGGGTGGTATCATTCTCTCGCGGATCTCCCAAAACATAGGTCTTGGTAAGCGCTTCAAATTCTTTTATAAAATCATCATAAACATCCTGATGCACATAAATCCGCTCGATACCACAGCAAGATTGCCCGGAATTGAAAAAGGAACCGTCCACCAAATTTTCGACAGCGTCGGCCAGATTAGCGTCTGGACGCACATAAGCCGGATCTTTACCACCCAATTCCAGCCCACCGATGATAAAGCGCTCGTTAATAGCCTTTTGCACGGCGTGGCCACCCTCAACAGAACCCGTAAATGCAACGTAATCAATTCGCTCGTCGCCAATCACCTGCGCTACCTGTGCGTGACTTAAATGCAGATATTGAAATACACCTTCCGGCAACCCGGCATATTCAAATGCAGCCGCGTAACGTTCCGCGCAAAGCGGCGTTTGCTGCGCATGCTTCAATATAACCGCATTGCCAGACATGATCGCAGGGATCACCGAGTTGACGGAAGTCAGGTAAGGATAATTCCACGGAGCAACCACAAACACAACACCCAACGGCTCCCTTTTTACGAACCTTTTAAAACCAGGTATTTCATCTACTTCGACGTCCGCCAACGCTTTGTCGGCCACCGAAATCATATAATTAGCGCGTTCCTGAAAACCCTTCCGGATCTCATTAGCCGTATATCTTACCGGCCGGCCCATTTGCCAGGTCAGTTCGAGACCGATCGCATCGGCATTGTTCAGGAAGTATTCGACCGCCTTGCGACAAATCGCTTCACGCTCTGCCAGCGAGGTCTTTTTCCACTCTTTCTGCGCAGCAACCGCCTTTACCAAAGCAGTTTCAACCGCATTATCATCAGCCAGGACACGCTCGACATACACCGAACCATCAATGGGGCTTATCGTTTTTTGTATTGACATTTTTTTAAGGGGAAAAGGGGGAAGGGACGAGGGAGGAAGGAGGAATGGGGAAAGGGGACGAAAGGGAGGATGGAGGAAGGAGGAGGAAGGATGGATGGAAGAGAGAAAAACCTTCCTCCCTTTCGTCCCTAGTCCCTTTCCTCCCTAGTCCCTTTCCTCCCTAATCCCTTTCATCCCTTACCCCTTCGTCCTTCCTCCCTTTCTCCCTCCTCCATATTTACAAAGGCGTTACATATGCGGAGGTGATACCACCGTCGACGAGGAAGTCGGTTCCGGTTACGAAAGACGACTCATCCGATGCGAGGAACAATGCGGCGTAGGCCATTTCCTTTGCTTCTCCAAAACGTCCCATCGGGATATGTACCAAACGGCGTTGTTTCTTTTCTTCGGTATTCAGAAATTTCATTAACAGCTCCGTGCGCAGAGGTCCCGGGCATAATGCATTCACCCGGATGTTCTCACGGGCGTGTATCACCGCGAGCTCCCGTGTGAGTGCTAGAACGGCGCCTTTGCTGGCCGTGTAGGCTATCTGCGGAGTTGCCGCTCCCAAAATGGCCACAAAAGATGCCGTATTGATGATCGAACCGCCACCGGCACGCTGCAATGCCGGGATACCATATTTACAACCCAGAAAAACACCTTTTGCATTGATATTCATCGTCAGGTCCCAGATCGACTCTTCGGTAGTCATCGCATTATCATCATCACTATGCATGATACCCGCATTATTGAAGATGATGTTCAGCTTGCCGAACTTTTCCTCGGCGAATGCAACAGCCGCCTGGCAATCCGCTGCCTTGGAGACGTCGGAATGCAGGAAGAATGCTTCTCCACCACTTTTGACGATTTCATCCGCAGTTTCCTGACCGGCTGTGTCGTTCACATCGGTGACCACGATTTTGGCACCTTCTTTTGCAAACAAAATGGCAGTTTCACGGCCAATTCCGCTGCTTCCTCCGGTGATTAAGGCAACTTTATTCTCTAAACGCATCGGGTTGTGTATTAAATGGTTATGGTGTTTTTAATAGTAATTGAGTTAAATCATATTTGGATTTCGCCTATGCGATTACGCTAAAATTGACCTCTCAGGCCATTCTGCTTCGCAATATCCCGCACTTCGAACGATGCATTATTCTTCTTCAAAAAAATCGAACAATCGCTTCTCCTCAAATGGCAATTGAAATTCACGAAGCAAATCACAATATTCTTCTCCAAATGTATGCTTCCGATGATGCTCCTCCTGCCTCTGGATATATCTTACTACGTTATCAATATGTGACTGAGAGTATGAGAACACGCCGTATCCTTCCTGCCATCCAAATTTATCATTTGTCCATCGTTTTTGATTAATAAATTCGTTGCTCTCGACCTTTATTTCTTTGACAAAATCTGAAATAGACATTGACGGTCTGAACCCCACGAAAATATGGGCGTGATCAGGCATGCAATGGACGGCAAGCATCTTGGCGTTTCTACGTTGCACCAAGCCCGTTATGTATCGATGTAATTCTTCCTTATGTTCTTTTGGAATGAGGCATTTACGATGCTTGACGCTAAATACAAATTGAAGGTAAATTTGGGAAAAGGTGTTTGCCATTTCATTATAATTATCGTGTGTCAAATATTTGGATTAGAAGGCTCCTTTGTAGCCAAAATCATTACAACATACCCTGTTTCCAGAAACAGGGGGCTCCTGCGGAGCCGAAAAACCTGTTGAATGCCATGTTTTCTACAAGCAGGAGGCTCCCATGGAGCCAAAAACATTACAACATGCATTTTTTCTAGAAACAGGAGGCCCCTGCGGGGCCGCAACGCTGAAGCGTACCATTTTCTAGAAACAGGGTTATTAACCATATTGGGCTCCGAAGGAGCCTCCTAACTAACCGCAAACGTCAAATCTGTTCAAAATACCGCTTCCGCTCCCAATCTGTTACGGACGTGTTGTATGCGCGCTGTTCGGTTTTGAAAAAATGCGTGTAATGCTCCACAACTTCCGGTCCGAATGCTTGACGGGCAAATTCACTGTGCTCAAATAAGGCCACGGCTTCCGCAAGCGTGTAGGGAACGCGCGGCAGGTGCGCTGCGGCATAAATATCTCCAATGAAGCATTCAGGCGGCTCGATCTTGTTTCTGATCCCGTCCAAACCCGACGCCAGCGAGGCCGCAAAGGCAAGATAAGGATTGCAATCTGCACCAGGAATGCGGCATTCAATGCGCAGGCTCGGGCCGCTTCCTACTACTCTGAAACCTGCGGTGCGGTTGTCATAGCTCCACGCCAATCGCGTAGGCGCCCAGGAGCCATCTACAAAACGTTTGTAAGAATTGATCGTCGGGGCGTAGAACGGCATTACATCGGGCACATGCCTGATCCAGCCGCCAAGAAACCAGCGGAAAAGGTCCGAGCCTTTCACCGGCCCGAACTGCTCGTCACCATCGAAAATATTCTTGCCATCTTTCCATAAACTCATATGAATGTGACTGCTCGAACCAGCCTGATCGGTAGCGAACTTGGCCATGAAAGTGACCGAAACGCCCATTGCGTCGGCTACTTCTTTCATGCATTGCTTATAAACAATATGGTTATCGGCCATAGAAAGCACATCCGAATACTTCACATTCAGTTCGTGCTGCCCCAGCCCCCATTCACCTTTGGAAGTTTCCACCTGGATCCCGGAATTTTTCAAATGCCTGCGAACGGCAGAAGTGAATTTCTCATTCCGTGTGCCCTGCATGATATGGTAATCTTCCAGGTAATAACCTGCGGGCGTCAGGTCCTGATAATTTTGTTGAAATGCCTGTTTATAGCTGTTTTCGAGTAGATAATATTCTAGTTCGGAAGCTGCAAAGCATTCTATCGCATCCGCTTCCAAGTCGTTCAGCTGCTTTTTGAGAATCGATCTTGGCGCGATTGACTCGGGTTTGTGCGATTTCTCGTTATGGACATCGCAAATAACGATAGCCGTTTTTTCGAGCCAGTCGGCGATGCGTAACGTAGCAAGGTCAGGCACGAGGTGAAAATCGCCGTAGCCTAGCTCCCAGTTGGCATACTTGTAACCCGGCACCGGATCCATACCCATGTCGGTGGTCAGCAAGTAGTTGCAGCCATGTGTCCCGGATTTCAATACTGAATCCAGAAAATAATCCGGATCGACGCGCTTGCCCATTAACCGGCCATAGTGGTCAGTAAAAGCCACCACAATTGTCTCAATTGCTCCCTCCCCAATCTTCGCCGAAAGTTCATCTTGTGTCAGAAATCCTTTTTTACTCATCAGAAAGGGCTAGTTTACAGCATTTATATTATCGCAACTTGTCAATTTTCGTATTCATCGGAAACTTGATCACCACCTTTTTTCCGGAAGCTTTTTCCAGTATCGGCGTCAAAATTTTCTTGGCATTTTCCTTTGTTTGATCTAAAATCCCCATATCGAGCGCCGATTTTTGAATCTGCTTTTCAGCCTGTTTGAAAGCTTCCTGCACCAACTTAGCCTCTTCATTAAAGGCATATTCGGTATTGTACACCCTGGATTTGCTATGATCGATCTTGAAAACACATAATTCAGGTTCTGGCATATTCACGACCAGTGTTTCACTATCCGAGGTAATATCAGCAATTTCTAATAAGGCCAGGTCGACACAACCAATGGCCTCGCCTTGTACGATCAGGATCGCTTTCGCATTAGGGAGCCAGGTTTTCACAATCTGTTGCTCTACCACATCCTTAAAGTCGTATTTCACGAGTTCCAGCTTTCCCATCGAACTGATCTCCTGCAAAACGACCGTATGCATGGCCTGCGTTTCATCGGTGCCTGTCATCCATCCAGGCAACCACGTCCCCGAGCGAAAGCCTGACCACATCGAGTGTATTCCTGCAAGAAGCAAAACAAGCACCAGTAACCGCAACAGCCACGAAATCAGACGCATAGTTTATTTTTTAAGTAAAACACTTTCTGCTGCCTCCACTTGCCGCGCCATCCGCTGGGCGATCATACTCGCAGCGATGAGCTGCAAAGCGTGATAAACCATGATCGGTAACAGCATTAACCCCGCTTCGGCCCCCGAAAAGAGTACTTTCGACATCACCGCTCCTTGCACAAGCGACTTTTTTGAACCACAAAACACAGCCGTAACCCTATCCTCCCGATTGAAATGCAGCAATCCGCCGATAAATGTCAGCAGGAAATAGACGCCCAAAAACAAGGCAATCATTCCTATTCCTAAAAATACGATTTCTTTTATTCCCAGCGAACTGAACAGGTCTTCCCCAAACGATTCGCAGAAAGAAGTATACACGATCAGCAGGATCGACGATTGGTCGAAATAACGGATATACTTTTTGTTACGCTCCGCGAAATGCCCCCAGCGACTGTTTAATGCGATGCCTGCGAATACCGGTATCAATACTTGCATTGCTAATTTTCCGACTACCGACAACAGATCAAAATGTCCTGAACCAGCCTCCAATACCCATCCCATCCACAGCGGTGTAATAAAAACGCCAATTAGACTGGAAATGCTAGCATTGAATATCGCCGCAGGAATATTGCCGTGCGCAATGGAAACCATCACTACTGAGGATGAAACCGTGGAAGGTAGCGCTGTCAGGAAAAAGATGGCCAGCCACATATTCCGGCTTTCCTCTCCCTCAAAAAAAGGCCTGAATACCAGGGCAAGCAACGGAAAAAGCACGAATGTGGACAGATGTATCATCACGTGCAATTTCCAATTTACAAGGCCAGCACGCAGTTTTTCGGGACTCAGCCGCAGGCCGTAAAAGAAAAACACAACTGAAACTGCGTAAGTAGAAACAGTGGCTAAATGCAGCGGACTGTCCTTCATACCGGGTTGCGGCCATAGCCAGGCCAGCAATATCATCGTCAGGAGGGCCAGCATAAACCCATCGAGCCCTGCCTTTTTTGCTGTATCAAGAATCTTACGCATCAGTTGGTTTTTAGCGATCGGCAATGGCTTCCAGCCGTATTGGTGCTATTTACAAAAGAATGGAAAAGTGTTTAAAATCAAACCCTGCAAACCGATTAATAGTGCCTTTTTCTCCCAACGGCGCAATTCCCTGGTAGAAAACCTGCCTTGTGTGCTTTTGTGCGTATGCAAATTTTGACCAAAAATTTCCTCTCAATAATACTCATTCTGATGGCCGTCGCACCTGCGTCCGCACAATGGAAACTGGTTTGGGCCGATGAATTCGACAGCGAAGGCTCACCCGATTCAAACATTTGGCAGCCGGAAAAAGGATTTGTCCGAAATCATGAAGAGCAATGGTTTCAAGGGGATAATGCCTATTGTAAAGGCGGTTATCTTATTATTGAGGCGAAAAAAGAAAGGGTTAAAAATCCAAACTACAAAGCGGGCAGTACCAACTGGAAAGAAAACCGCGAGTATGCCGAATACACTTCTGCAAGCCTGATTACGAGAGGTAAAAAAAGCTTTCAGTATGGTCGATTTGAAATGAGGGCCAAGATCGACACACGGTCAGGATTATGGCCGGCATTCTGGACGCTGGGCGAGAAAGGCCAATGGCCGGACAATGGTGAGATCGACATTATGGAGTTTTACCGTGGAATGCTGCTGGCTAACCTTGCCTGGGGCTCCAATGAGCAATATAAACCAGTGTGGAATTCTGTCAGGAAACCATTGACCGAGTTCAACGATCCCGAATGGTCTTCCAAATTCCACGTCTGGCGCATGGACTGGGACGAAACGTCTATCAAATTATATGTGGATGATATGCTGCTGGCCTCGCAGGACCAGGCGACTGCTGTGAATGCTAAAAACAAAAGCATTACCCCATTCAAACAACCGCATTACCTCTTGCTGACGCTCGCATTAGGCGGCGACAATGGAGGAGACCTTTCTAAAACAGATTTCCCTGCCCGGTTCGAGGTCGATTATGTGCGGGTTTACGAAAAGAAATAATCCTAGCGGCTCACCAAGTCTGGTTTCATTGTTCTGAGGCTTGTACGGGCCTTTTTTGGAGCTTTCTTTCTCCTGCCCCACCAGATCAGGAAGCCGGTAACCGGCAGCGAGGCACAAATGAGGCTGGCAAAAAACATCAGAATTTTGCCCGGTAAGCCTAAAATAGCCCCGGTATGAATGTCATAATTCATCCGGCGCAGTGTTTGTGCAAAGTTGGCTTCTTTGAATTTGCCGCTATAAGGGCCTTCCGCTTTGATCTTTTGGCCTGTGTATTGGTCAAAATAATTGTAATCAACATCATAATAAGTCCCCTCGCGGAAATTCACATATGAATAGATCGACTCGGCTTTTTCGGTCGGCAAGGAAATATTGAGGCTGGAATATTTTGGATACTCTTTCTGTAATGTGAACCAGGCCTTATCCACAACCTGCATTGTTTTGTCTGTGCCCGCCAGCGTAGTAGTGTCGGAAGGCGGATTATAATACACATCCGAACCTTTTCCGCCGGTGATCGTGTAAAGTCCCTGCGAAAACCATTGAAAGCCCCAAATCAGTCCGGTAATGGCCAGAATAATGCCTATGGACATCACATAGAAACCAAAAACGTTGTGCAAATCATAATTTTTCCGCCTCCAGGCCGCACTCCATTTGATTGAAAAACGCTGTTTAGCAGCCGATTTATTTTTGGGCCACCATAACACCAGGCCGCTGATCATCATTGTCAGGAATATCAAAGTAGCGGAAGCGACCACTACCTGCCCGATTTTCTCCGGCAACCACAGATAATAATGACCGTGCAGGATGAAATGGAAAAAATCTCCGTCCTCATTCCACACCTTCACAACCTTTCCTGTGTATTGATTGATATAGGCTACATAATAGTATTCAGGATCCAGATTGTAAAAACCGACTTTTGCATTGCGGTCGGGCGTATCGTAGAGTATTCCTCTGGCCTGCTTGCCGGGCACCGCTTTCCTGGCAATAGCAGCCAGCACCGATGGTGGCAATACTTTGCCGTTCGTCGGGCCTTCCACAAACATATAGGGTTGGGTAATGCATTTAATCTCCTGCTCAAACGCCAGAATGCATCCTGTGATGGAAATAACGAATACCAAAATGCCTGATACCAGTCCGAGGTACAAGTGGAGTTTCCCAATCAGTTTTTTCATGAAAAGCGGACCTTATTTTCTTATTTAGACTCAATTAAGATACTAAGATAATGCGAACATCGGTTACACAGTTAAATTGTTTCGAAAAAAGTCGGATTTTTTAAGAAAACGCTTGCAGGAGCCAGCCTGTAAAAGAAAAAACCTGCCGCTGGGCAGGTTTGCATTTCATTCAAAATCATACCGGTAAATTCCCTCCACCTTAGTACCTGGCGGCATATGTACGAGCGTCTTAATCAGTCCGTCGTGCAGACTGAAAACCCAACCGTGCAAATGTATCTCCTGCCCCTGGAACCAGGCATTCTGGACAATGCTGGTTTGTGCCAGATTGTGGACCTGTTGGACCACATTCAGCTCTACCAACCTATCAAACCGCTTTTTCTCATCTTCAATTGCGTCCAGTTCGGTCGCGAACTTGTCGTACACGTCTTTGATATTGTGGAGCCAGCGATTGATGAGCCCGAGGTCCTTATGCGCCATCGAAGCCTTTACCCCTCCGCATTGATAATGCCCCACGACAAGGATATGCCTTACTTTCAGCACTTCCACGGCATATTGCAATACGCTAAGCATATTCATATCCGTATGCACTACGAGATTAGCCACGTTCCTGTGAACGAACATTTCGCCCGGTTGCGAACCGGTAAGATCTTCGGCAGGGACACGGCTGTCCGAGCATCCGATCCAGAGAAAATCCGGCTTCTGGTCCTTGGAAAGGTTTTCAAAGTATTGCTCGTCGAGTTCGAGCTGCTCTGCCGCCCATGTTTTATTGGCAAGTAAAAGTCGGTTAATGTGTTCCATTTGAATTGCTGTTGAAAGATCACGTTGAATAAAGTAGCATGTGCCCTGAATTGCCGCAAGGTAGTATAAATGTCTTCACAAGCCTCATATTCATTCCAAACCAAACATCCTTTTAGCAGAAAAAAAATCGTAATTTTGCACTCTCAAAATCCGGACAGGGTTACTAATATATTGCCATTTACATGACCAGCTGATGGCGAAGCAGCCAAAAGTGACGAGCCTATATGAAATACAACGAATATAAAAATCTGAGTTATCCGCAAATCGGGGACGAAGTACTGCAATTCTGGAAAGACAATAAAATCTTTGAAGCATCGGTAGAAACCCGTGAAGGCGCTCCTACATTCACATTTTTTGAAGGTCCGCCTTCGGCAAATGGTACGCCGGGCATTCACCACGTGATGGCGAGGTCTATTAAAGACATTTTTTGCCGTTACAAGACCTTGCAGGGCTTTCAGGTGAAGCGTAAGGGCGGCTGGGACACGCACGGACTTCCCGTGGAGCTGCAAGTGGAGAAGGAACTTGGGATTATCAAGGATGATATCGGTAAGAAAATTTCAGTAGCCGATTATAATGAGAAATGCCGTCAGACGGTCATGAAATTCACTGATCAGTGGAATGACCTGACCGAGAAAATGGGCTATTGGGTCGATCTGGACAATCCTTACATTACCTACAAAAGCGAATACATCGAAAGCCTCTGGAATCTGCTTAAAAAACTGTATGACAAAGGTTTACTATACAAAGGTTATACGATCCAGCCCTATTCACCGGCTGCCGGGACGGGCCTCTCGTCCCATGAGCTGAATATGCCCGGGACGTATAAGGATGTGAAGGACACGACGATCGTGGCGATGTTCAAGGTGAAGGACGCTACGGAACGTGCCATTTTCGCGGATTCGGCAAGCCTGGACATCCGAATTCTTGCCTGGACGACGACCCCCTGGACGCTTCCTGCCAACTCGGCATTGACCGTCGGCGCGAATATTAATTATGTTTTGATCAACACCTTCAATCCTTACACGCACGAACCCGTTGCGGTGGTGCTTGCGAAGGATCTGGTAGGTAAATATTTTGCAGAAAAAGGCCACAACGGCGATTTTGAGGGTTACGCAGCGAGCGATAAGAAAGTTCTTCCCTGGACAATCCTGAAAGAATTTAAAGGAAAGGACCTGGAAGGCGTGGAATACGAGCAATTGCTTCCGTACGTTCAGCCGACTACACCTGCATTCCGTGTGATCCTGGGTGATTTCGTTACCACAGAAGATGGTACAGGCGTAGTTCACACCTCTCCTACTTTCGGTGCGGACGACTTCCGGGTGGCGCAGGCCAATGGTATCCCTTCCATTATGGTGAAGGATGAAAACGGCAAAGAAGTACCGATTGTGGATCGTCAAGGCCGTTTTGTAAAAGAAATTACGGACTACGCAGGCCGTTTTGTAAAACCTGAATATTACTCTCAGGCCGAGCAAGATGATCCGGAATTCCGTCCAACGGACGTGCTCATCGCCATCAAACTGAAAGAAGAAGGCAAAGCATTTAAAGTTGAGAAATACGAACACCCTTACCCGCATTGCTGGCGTACAGACAAGCCCGTGCTCTATTATCCGCTCGACAGTTGGTTTATCCGCACGACCGCGGTGAAAGACCGGCTCGTTGAACTCAATAAAAGTATCAATTGGAAACCCGAAAGCACCGGAACAGGCCGCTTCGGAAACTGGCTGGAAAACCTGGTCGACTGGAACTTGTCACGCTCCCGTTACTGGGGCACACCGCTGCCGATCTGGCGGAATGACTATGGTGACGAAGTTTGCATTGGCTCCATTGAAGAACTTAAAGACAAGCTGGAAGAAGCCATTATCTCAGGCCATCTTACCCGTGAGCAGGCATTGCATAACTCGGATTACCTCCAAAAACTGGAACACGGTGATTACGATTTACACCGTCCTTATGTGGATGATGTGGTTTTGGTTTCCAAAAGAGGCCATATCATGCACCGCGAGCCTGACCTGATCGACGTATGGTTCGACTCGGGCGCGATGCCGTATGCTCAATGGCATTACCCGTTTGAAAATCAGGAAATCTTCAACCAAAGCTATCCGGCTGATTTTATTTCGGAAGGTGTGGACCAGACCCGTGGCTGGTTCTTTACGCTCCACGCTATTGCCGGTATGCTGTTTGATTCGGTAGCATTTAAAAATGTCGTCTCAACCGGTTTGGTTTTGGATAAAAACGGCAATAAAATGTCCAAACGGCTTGGCAATGCAGTCGATCCATTTGCTACATTGGCGCAATATGGCCCGGATGCGACGCGCTGGTATATGATCACCAATGCGGAGCCCTGGGACAACCTGAAATTCAATATAGATGGTATCGGCGAAGTGCAGCGGAAGTTCTTCGGAACGCTGGTGAACACCTACAATTTCTTTGCATTATATGCAAATCTGGATGGTTATGAATTCCACGAAGCCAATTCTGTGCCGATCGAAAAGCGCACCGAGCTGGACCGCTGGATTCTTTCCAAATTAAATACATTAGTTAAAGAGGTAGGTGAGCAATTCGACGATTACAACCCTACCAAAGCCGGTC
This sequence comes from Dyadobacter sp. MSC1_007, assembly GCF_023667495.1. GTDB lineage: Bacteria > Bacteroidota > Bacteroidia > Cytophagales > Spirosomataceae > Dyadobacter. The sequence goes on along the minus strand of NZ_JAMOZL010000003.1, from coordinate 622,424 downwards.
GACTGGTGCAGGATTTTGTGACCGACCAACTTTCCAACTGGTATATCCGGTTAAATCGCCGTCGCTTCTGGAATCCTTCGCAGGAAGCAGGGACCGGGTTGACAAATGACAAACAAGCAGCGTACGAAACATTGCATCACTGTTTGGCGACGGTTTCGCAACTGATGTCTCCGATAGCACCGTTTTTCGGAGAATGGTTATATAAAAACCTGACAGATAGCGACCGTGAAGCATCGGTTAAGCACGATACAGCATTTAAATATGATTCCGTGCATTTGACCTACTGGCCTAAGATCGAAGCCGGGGTGGTAGATACCGATCTGGAAGAAGCTATGGAGCTGGCACAGCGGATCAGTTCGCTTGTACACTCGATCCGGAAAAGCCACAAACTCAAAGTTCGTCAGCCATTATCCAAGATTCTGATCCCGGTTTTGAGCGACAAAACCAAGCAACAGATCGAGCAGGTGGCGTATATCATTTTGACGGAGGTGAATGTAAAAAACATTGAGTTCGTGCATGATGACAGCGGTATCCTGAAAAAGAAAATTAAGCCGAACTTCAAGGCGCTCGGACCGAAATTCGGGCCCAAGATGAAAGAAGTTGCCGCGGCGATCTCTGCGATGACCGAAGAAGAAATCCGGACAATCGAGCAGAATACTTCCATCACATTGAACGGAGCGATCGACATCGCATTGAGCGACGTAGAAATCATTGCCGAAGATGTTCCGGGGTGGCTTGTAGCCAGCGAAGGAGGCCTTACTGTCGCGCTGGACATCACGGTAACGGAAGATTTGCGACTGGAAGGTATCGCCCGCGATTTTGTAAACCGTGTTCAGAACCTGCGTAAAGACAACGGTTTTGAAGTTACCGACAAGATTCGCATTACTTTACAAAACAACGACGGCCTGCTCGCCAACGCGATCACTGCCAACAAAGACTACATTTGCCAGGAAGTACAGGCACTAGACCTCAACCTCGTCGGCGACCTCAACGGCGAAGCAACCGAGATCGAAATGGACGAGTTTTTGTTGAAGGTGAAGATTGAGGTGGTATAAGCAACTAGCATGCAGCAATACGAGGCATATCCATTTGTCCTCAATGAGGGGAAAACACACTATCATTTTCAAAGCATCGGTAAACGCGGTGTTTTTGAAAAGGCTATTACGTTTTCCCTCTAACTCCTGTTGTTTACAATCTGGCGCTCCTCGATTTCGATCTGGAAACGGGGGACTTTGTAGACGACACGATCACTGACAACGGCGATATGCCCGAGGTACTTGCTACCGTAATGGCTGTGATCATTCAGTATCTTAGACAGCACCCACATCGTTGGATTAACATTGCAGGCAACACCCAATCCAGGACTCGATTGTATCAAATTGCAATACGCAAAGTATTTCCTGATTTCTGCGACATCCTATCCATACAAGGTTATAGAAATAATGGGTGGTTTGATTTTGAACCAAACGTCTCATTCGAAAGTTTTTTGATTGGCTGGAAATCCTTAGATTCGTAAAAGCAAGCTACCGCAGATATGAAAGTGCTAGAAAAAAAGTCAAGACTCGCTTCGATTCTGTCCCCGAAATTTACGATTGACAACTCACTCCCGGACTTGTCAGAGCACCCCGTGGTCAAAGCAAAAAACGAACGGGCCCGCAAGTTCCTTGAAGAACACCCAGTTCCGGAGCACGTGCTGAGGAGGAAATAGATCCTTATGCAGCTACAAAACTCCACGGCGATCATTACAGGCGGCGCCTCCGGCCTTGGAGAAGCGACGGTGCGCCTATTCGCATGCCAGGGGGCCAAGGCTGTCATTCTAGATTTGAATGAAATTGCTGGACGAGCGCTCGAAAGCGAATTTCCCAACCAATTAAAATTTTTAAAAACCGACGTCACCAGTGAAAGCGAAGTCCAGAACGCTTTGGATATTGCTTTGCAAACATTTGGCAGCATTAACATCCTGGTTAATTGTGCGGGCATTGCTCCGGCACGAAAGATTGTCGGAAAAGTCGATGGCATTTACGGTCCGCATGCATTTGATCTTTTTGAAAAAACCATTCGCATTAACCTCATCGGGACTTTTAATGTAATGCGGCTTGCTGCATTTGCAATGGAAAAGAATGACCCGAATGAGGAAGGTGAGCGTGGGGTGATCATCAATACGGCATCTGTGGCGGCCTATGACGGTCAGATGGGGCAAGTTGCTTATGCGGCAAGCAAAGGCGGCATCGTAAGCATGACATTACCTGTCGCCCGTGATCTTGCAAAATCTGGCATCAGGGTTATGGCCATTGCACCCGGGCTTTTTGAAACGCCCCTCCTCATGGGCCTGCCGGAAGACGCCCGGATTTCCCTAGGGCAACAAGTGCCGTTTCCTTCCCGTCTGGGCAAGCCGTCGGAGTATGCATTGCTGGCTAAATCTATTGTTGAAAACCCCATGCTGAACGGCGAAGTGATCCGTTTGGACGGCGCTATAAGAATGGCTCCGAGATGATGGCTCTGCATTCAGACATACCGCATCAAAACAAGTTGCTAAGATGGCTTTTTCTGGCCGTCTTAGCAGTTGGGATGCTGCATTTCCAGGAAATTAGCGATTGCTGTTTAAATCGCATTGAACTCGTCGGCAGCCATAGAGCGCAAATCTCCAACAGCGGGATAGTATCCATATATCATAATAGGTTACGACCTGCCAGCCCTACTCCCTCGTCCCTTTATTCCAAAAATCAGCAAGCCGATTTTCTAAATATCCACAGTCAGCGCTTGTCCATCATCGTCGCACAGCGGCCTGATACTTTCTTCATTTCAACCGTTGTGACGGCCATTTTAAGTTGCCAACACTTCTGTTCCCGATCTTTATCCCCGGAAGATCCCACTGATTTCCATTCCTGAAAACCGGGTTCGCAAATGCATGACGTGCATTTGCAACACACCTATTCTGCCATCATACCTGCGATGGCTATGAATCACTGTAAATATGGAAAAATGGAAATCAAGAATATTCTCCTGCAAACGAGAAAATGGCTCATGCGATTGGCTATTTCCTTCATGCTGGGCTTTTCAAATGCGCTCAACCAGGATATGAAAACGGTGGATGATACACACTTCAAAACCGAACAGGTTGAAAAGGACAAAATGGATTAGCGGAGATATTATACCATCCGTATTCCCAAGTCCGTATAAATTTTGAATGCCTCGTTGTCGTTCGCCTGATCGGTTATGATCATTGATAACCGTTCGGTCGGACAGACGTAGTAGGCTTCGGCGGTGCCCAGTTTTTCACCGGTCGCCAGCGCGATTACCTCCCTGGACGATTCGATCATTGCCCGTTTCACGTCGCTTTCCTCGAAGTCCGGGCCGGTAACTCCCAGCTCCGCGTGAATGCTGCATATTCCTAGCAAACAAATGTCGGCCCTGAATTTCTTGAAGAACTGAATGGCGTCATTACCAATTGTTACGAAGGAATTTTTGAGCAAACGGCCGCCGGCGAAAAGTACCTCGACGTGCTCGTGCTCTTCCAGCAAAGAAGCGATCGGGAAACTGTTGGTAATAACCGTGAGCCGTAAGTCTTTCGGAAGCATTTGTGCGATTAGCATGGTCGATGTGCCTCCGTCGAAAAGCACTACCTGGCCGTCTTTCAGAAATTGCAAGGCCTTTGTTGCAATAATTTGCTTCTGTTCATTGTCATATTTCATCCGGTCGCGGAAGTGGTGCGGACCTGGCGAATGCGGCACGGCTCCTCCCCTGACGGATTTCAATAATCCCTGGTCAGCCAGCTCCTTAATATCCCTCCTGACGGTGTCTTCTGACACATTCAGCAATGTACTCAGGTGTCCGAGATAAACTTTCTGTTCGTGCCCCAGTTGGTTCAGTATGATCTGAAAACGTTCCTCTTTTAACATATACAGTGTTTCTTCTTTGCAAATTTAGGAAACAATCTTCAATTAAATTTGCAGAATATTGCAAATTGTAAATACATTTGCTGCATATAATTGCAAAGTATAATTTTAAAAGAGATGAAAAAAACGATTGCGGTGGATATGGACAATGTAATTGTCGACATTGAAGCCAACTGGATTAACTGGTATGCCAATGCATTCGGGATTAGGGTGACAAAAGAAGCGATGTACGGGATACCCGAAGACCAGGCATTTCCCGATCCGCTGGCAGCGCGAAGCTTGCTTTACAAACCCGGCTTTTTCAGATATGCCCCTGTAGTGCCAGGTGCGCAGGAAGCCATCATCAAATTGCAGGAAAACTATGACATTTACATAGTCTCCGCAGCCATGGAATTCCCGAATTCACTACCCGAAAAATACGATTGGCTGGCCGAGCACTTCCCCTCGATTACCTGGAAAAACATTATTTTCTGCGGCGACAAAAGTGTCATCAACACAGATTACCTCATTGACGACCATTTCAAAAATCTCGATTTTCACAAAGGAAGGCCAATTCTATTCACCGCAGGGCATAACCGGGGAATCGACAGGCATACGCGGGTTAATAATTGGGAGGAAGTTTTGACTTTAATGCAGCAGTTAGAAGAGCCACATCAGATCACCTAATTATATCGATGATCGTTTGAGTGACACGGCCCATAATCTGAGAGTTTACCAAGCCTGCTTTACGGATAATAATGTTTTTATCCGCAGTGAAAAGACGACCTGCCCTGATGAAGCTATCGACAGGCAGAGAACCCGACAGGAAGTCGGGAGCTACTAGTGGAATCGCATATTTGTCTATTGAATACTGTGACGTAATTTGACACAGCAATATATCGTCTCCTGCAAGGTCTGCGACGACCAGCGCGGGCCTTCTTTTTGATCCTGACAGATCCGAGAAGGGAAAGGGAATTACAACGACTTCTCCTTTTACAAATTTTGCCATGCTTCGTCTTCTTCTTTTGTCAGCCAGTCTTTTGCTAGTGATTTCTGGCTGGCATAGTGTGTTAAGGGTTGAATATGCTCAATGTCATGTTCAACAAGATCATTAATAGTAAAAGCAATCACTTCAACCTGCTTGCCGACAAAAGACTCAGGCAGTCGAATTGAAACTTCACTATTGTCCGGTACAAGAAGCGTTCTGACCATGGGATGTTGGATTAAGTCATTATAAATATAGGAATTTCCTCCATATTAACCCTGCTCCTGCACCCGCGCTTTCAATTGCAGCAACTCGTCGCGGAGCCTGGCTGCTTCGAGGAAGTCCAGGTCTTTGGCGGCTGCTTCCATTTTGCGTTGCGTTTCGGCTATGAGTTTTTGCAAATCGGTTTTCCCCATATATTGAACAACCGGATCGGCAGCAATGCGCACTTCCTCCGGTTCAACGTAAATCTTGCGGGCCTTGGAATCGGCCACGGAAGTTTGCTCCATAATGGCGGCTTTCGATTTCAAGATTGTTCTCGGCGTAATGCCATTATCGAGGTTATACTCTATCTGAATGCTCCGGCGACGGTTCGTTTCATCGATTGCCAGTTGCATTGAACCCGTCATCACGTCGGCGTACATAATTACCTTCCCGCGGTCGTTACGCGCTGCGCGGCCGATCGTCTGGATCATGGAACGGGTATCCCGCAAAAAACCCTCCTTATCGGCATCCATGATCGCTACCAGCGAAACTTCGGGCAAATCCAATCCCTCGCGAAGCAGGTTAACCCCAACCAGCACATCAAAGATCCCCAGTCGCAGCTCCCTTAATATCTCCACACGGTCGAGTGTCTTCACTTCCGAGTGAATGTAACGACATTTGATGCCCACACGGTCCAGGTATTTGCTGAGCTCTTCCGCCATTCTTTTGGTCAAAGTAGTGACCAATACCCGATCGCCGAGGTTGATACGCTCGTTAATTTCTTCCAGCAGATCGTCGATCTGGTTCAGACTTGGCCTCACCTCGATTTCGGGGTCCAACAAACCAGTCGGACGTATGATCTGCTCCACAACCACGCCTTCCGATTTACGAAGTTCATAATCCGCAGGAGTAGCGCTTACAAATATCGTTTGGGGTGTCATATCCTCGAACTCCTGAAAAGTAAGCGGACGGTTGTCCAATGCAGACGGCAAACGGAAGCCGTATTCCACCAACGCCTCTTTCCTCGACCGGTCGCCGCCCCACATCGCACGGATCTGCGGCATCGTCACATGACTTTCATCGACTACCATCAAAAAATCATCCGGGAAATAGTCCAGAAGACAGAATGGTCGTTGACCTGGCATCCGGCGGTCGAAATAGCGCGAATAGTTTTCAATGCCCGAACAGTATCCCAGTTCACGCATCATTTCCATATCAAACTCAGTCCGCTCTTTGACGCGCTCAGCCTCGGCAAGTCTTCCTTCGGCCGTAAAATATTTGATCTGCATAGCCAGATCGTCCTGAATCTCTTTGATGGACTGCATCAGCACGTCCCTTCCTGTTACGAAAAGATTTGCCGGGAATACGGCAACTGCTTTTTCTGAGGATATTTTTTTTCCTGATTCCGGCTCAATGCGCTGGATTTCCTCGATTTCATCCCCAAAAAAGATGAACCTGTAAGCAAAATCCGCATAGCCAGGAAACACATCCACGGTATCCCCCTTTACCCGAAAGGTCCCGCGATTAAATTCGACTTCGGTGCGACTATAAAGGATTTCCACCAACCGGAACAGGAACTGGTTGCGGCTTACGACGTCACCCAGCTTAGCACTAACAATGCTTTTTTTATACTCATTCGGGTTACCCGCACCGTAAATGCAGGATACCGAAGCCACCACGATCACATCGCGTCGCCCGCTCATGAGCGAGGAAACCGTGTGCAAGCGCAGTTTTTCAATTTCCTGATTGATCATCAGGTCCTTTTCAATGTAAGTGTTGGTGCTTGAAATGAAAGCTTCCGGCTGGTAATAGTCGTAGTAACTGATGAAGTACTCGACGGCATTACTGGGAAAGAACTGCTTAAATTCGCCGTATAGCTGCGCTGCAAGTGTTTTGTTGTGGCTCAAAACGAGGGTGGGCTTATTAACTTTCGCCACCACATTGGCTATTGTAAATGTCTTGCCGGAACCCGTAACGCCGAGCAGCGTTTGCGCCGGTTCACCGGCTTCAATTCCTTGTACTAGTTGTTCAATTGCCGTGGGTTGGTCACCCGTGGGCTGGTATTCTGACGTGAGTTCGAAGTTCATAGCAAGTTGAGAAGCAATAACAAAGTAACGCATTTCAAAGATAGATTAGTTTCTTTGAAATGCGCCTCTGGTCGCCTTATGCTTGCTTCTGCAAAAGTGGCTGAGCATTCTCAACCGCCTTTTTTTCTTTCCAGTGCTGCCAGTCCAGGCCGAGCAACTTGGTCATGCTTTTATCGACGAATGTGTGACGAACGAGGTTCATCCCGCCGCGAACTGCCGTGAAGATGGAATTATTCGCGCGCAATGCCAGACTGAAACCGCCATCCACATAACGGATATAGTGCCACCAAAGGGAAGGTATGAAGATCGTTTCACCATGGTGAAGGATCGTTTCATGGCCTGTTGCGCCTTTTAATGCAGGGAACTTCTCGTAATCCGGGTTAATAGGGTCGACTTTGCTCATTACCGTGAACGGGTGATGGTAAAGACGACGGCTTTCTTCGGGTGAGAACAAAATAACCTGTTTACGTGTCTGAAACTGCGTCAGGAACACATTTGAGCAATCCATATCGTAGTGCAGGTTCGTAATGGAACCCTCGCCACCGAAGAATACGAATTTGTAAGATTTCAAAAATCCGTCCATAATCGTCGGGAAACGGATATCGTCAGCCAACTCGGGGATTTTCTTGAAGATGTCAAAAAGGAAAATGCGCAGATCTGTCGGCCCTTTTTCGATGAGGCTCAGATAATCGCCGAATTTCATCGTTTTAGCAATCTGAAAATATTTGTCCGCATCGTGAATGTGGTTATCCACCAACGGTACATCCAGGTTTCCATGCTGTTCACGCAGCCATTCAAAAGTCCATTTCTCGACCGCAGGCCAGTCTTTCGCCAAATCCGTAAAAACGACCGGGCGACTTGGTTTTAAGTAGTTTTCGATGAATTCTTCACGGGTAAGCCCGCTACGCTTCTCTATGGGCACTAATTTCATAACAGAAACTGGGTAGTATTTAATCGACAATTAAAGGTTCCGGCATATTTCAAACGAACCGTATACCTGTTCAAATGTATTAAAGAGATTTCAAAAATATAAATTTAGCCCCATTAATAAAAAACTGCGCCTTAACCATATAGAATTAATAGAGTATTAAATGTAATGTTAATAGTAATGTTTTAAAGAACAATCAGTTATTTTAACATTCGCTCATCTCCAATCAGGCTAAAGAGGTATGCAATATTTCACGATTCCACCGTCCCCGGATCTTGCCCGCTATGTGCGGTTTTTCTGGGTGCTGGAACACGACCTGACCGATGACGCTCCTTACTTTCACCGCACAATGGCAGACGGTTGTGCGGAAATGGTGTTCCATTTTAAAGGCCGGTTTGATGAAATCATTCAAAATGATAAACCAGAGTTGTCTTTCCAATCCGGCATCCACGGACAATCCCGGAAGTTCAGAAGGTTCGTGATCGCGGAAAACTTTGGAATTTTTGGGGTATACCTCTACCCTTTTGCCATTCCGGCCCTATTTGGTGTTCCGTCTTCCGAATTAAGTGATCAAATGCCTGACCTAACGTCTTTTTTTGGGTCAAAAGGAACGGAACTGGAAGAACGCGTGATGCTGGCAGCCAATCATTCCGAGCGGGTGAACATCATTTCCAGTTTTTTAAGGGAATGCCTTAAACAGCATGAAATGCATGAACCGGCTGTTTTTTCGGTGATCAGCAATATTATTCAATCCAAAGGTCTCGCCAAGATCCCTGAACTCGCGGCACAGAGCTTTCTTTCCACCAGACAGTTTGAAAGGAAATTTCTCGCATTCTCCGGTTTCAGCCCGAAACTTTTCAGCAGGATCATCCGGTTTCAATCCGCATTGAATGAATACGGGAACAAAAACAAATCACTCACTGAAATCGCCTATGAATGTGGATATTACGACCAGTCGCATTTCATTCACGACTTCAAGGCATTCTCCGGAGAACATCCTAAAACCTATTTTTCAGGCAATGCAGAGGGAACGGGTTACCGCGATGCATAATGTCGTTTTTTTCCAATTTTGCCCCTCCTATCGCTTTTACATTTGCCTAAACCAAAAAACAAAATGTCATGAGCACAGTAAAAATTCCGAATGGCCACCAAACAGTAATGCCTTATTTGATGCTGGATGGGGCTATCAAATTTAAAAATTTCACAACAACCGTGTTCAGCGGGGAAATCACTTCAACGCATTACCAGGAAGACGCTCCGGAAATGATCAAGCATTCGGAAGTCCGGATCGGGGAAAGCACGATCATGTTCTGCGACAGTCGCGCCGAATGGCCTGCGCAGCCTGCCAATATGTTTGTGTACGTAAAAAACGCCGACGACACCTACAAAAAAGCACTCGAAGAAGGTGGAACAAGTGTCATGGAGCCAGCTGATCAGGATTACGGCCGTAGTTGCGGGGTAACCGACCCCTGCGGCAATGTATGGTGGATCACTTCCGTGTTATGATCCGGAATGCCATCTTTATCCATATATTTAGGATTATAAAGATGGCATTCACTTCTATGATCAATTATAATGACAAGGTGTTCGTCCCGCTCTCGAATTCTGAAAACGGGGAGGTCGATCTTCAAATGCAGTTTTTGTACAAACAAACGGGCAATATCGTCACGTCAACGTATTCGGGTGGCAGAATCCTAACCGGCCATTTGATCGCGCTCGTGGACGATGCGGGCAACCTGGACATGCGTTACCACCAGGTGAATGACAAGGGCGAGATCACAACTGGCATTTGCCGGTCGACGCCCGAGCAACTTCCGAACGGGAAAATCCGTATGCATGAGAAATGGCGATGGACTTCCGGCGACGGCTCGGAAGGCGAATCGCTGCTGGAAGAAATATAGTTAGTCATCTCAATCCTTGTCCAAATGCGCCGCCTCATCAAACTGACCTTATCATTATATATGCTGACCATTGTCGGCGTCACTTTCGCGCAGACCTCGAAAATCGTGTCAGGTTCCACCAAGTTCAGCGTTAAATTCATCCTTGGGACTTGCAATGGCACATTTGATGCGCCACGTGGCGAAGCTGTCTTCAATGAAAAAAGCCCGGAAAACGCATCCTTCGATGTAAAAATCGCGGCGAATACCTTCAAGACCAACAATAATTCCCGGGACAAGGACCTGAAAAGTCAGAAGTACTTTTATGTTGAAAAGTATCCGGACATTCATTTCAAATCCAGCAAAGTGGAGAAGAAGGATGGGAAATATCAGGCAACAGGCACGCTTACCATGCGCGACGTTTCCAAAACGGTGACCCTTCCTTTTGAAGCCAAAAAGAATGCGGACGGCAGTTATAACCTCACCAGCACGTTCGATGTAAACCGGTTGGACTACAAAATCGGTGAAAAGGACTGGAAATTGAAGGACATCGTGACGGTCAATCTCCAAGCGACCATCAAATAGCTTCTTAAAATTCGCTCAAAATCAACGTAATAAAATTTATTTCGCTTGTAATTGTAATTAGTCTAAATAATATTTTCCTTTGTGAATAGATTTAGTCTAAATTAATTTTCTGTGAAATACATTTTTACTGTCCTTTCTGTCTGGGTAATCGCCGCTGGTGCATTCGGGCAAACCGTCAATGGGACCGTCGAGGGAAAAACAGTAGCGGTTAATGGAAAACCGGCCGTCCTTCCCGACACTTCCATTGCGCTCGATGAGTTCGTTTTCACAGGGCAATCGGAAGCACAATCGCTCAGAAATTCGGTATACCAAGTCAGGACGATCGATAGCGAGCGCATTCGCCTCCGTGGTGCCACCAATCTCCAAACTATACTCAATACCGAACTGGGCATACGCTTTTCCAACGACCTTACCCTCGGCACCAGCGATATTCAGCTCATGGGCATGTCGGGGCAGAATGTAAAAATCCTCCTCGACGGCATTCCGATGGTCGATCGGGGAAGTACCCGCGAAAGCCTGGGGCAAATAGACATCAATACAATTGAGCGAATCGAAATCGTGGAAGGTCCGATGTCGGTCATTTATGGAACGGATGCACTGGCCGGGGTGATCAATATCATCACCAAGAAAGGCGTTACCGGCCCCAACCTGATCGTGAGCGCGCGGATGCAGGAGGAAACTGCCGGCGATGAATACAATGCGTTGACCAAAAAAGGCACGCACAATCAGAATTTGGGCATTACCTGGCAAAACGAGCGCTTTCAGTTGTCAGGAAATGTCAGCCGTAACAACTTTGGTGGCTGGCAGGGAAGTTCGACGGGCCGTGCAAAGGAATGGATGCCTAAGGACCAAATGCTGTACACTGCGGGAGCCCGCTACCAGGGCAAAAAATGGAACATCTGGTACCGATTCAATGGTACGGATGAAACCATTACTTACCTCGGCAATCCAAACCCGGTCGGGACCTCGGCAGACAAAGATTACAATACCTACCGATGGTTTCATCAGGCACAATCAGAATGGAAGCTCAATGAAAAGCTGGCACTCACCGGCGTGGTGTCCTACACGGATTACTCACGTAGAACATTAAGCACCAATGTAGACGCAGCAGGTCGGCGGACGTTATCCCTCGAACCAGGTTCACAGGACAAATCGGTTTTCACGACCACATTTTTCAGAGCGACTGCCTTTTACAAAGCGAATGCACACTTCTCGATCCTTGCCGGAGTTGACTTTTCGGATAATACTGCCTCCGGCGCACGCATTCTCGGAGCGCCCGATATCACAGAATATGCCTTGTTTGTCGCTCCTGAAATCCGGATAGGAAATGCATTTAAGCTCACGCCCGGGTTGCGCTTTCTTAAAAACTCGGTTTACGATGCCCCGCCGGTTATTCCGTCTGTTAATGGCAAGGTTACATTGTCACCGTCGCTCGATTTCCGGTTTGGTTACGCCCGTGGGTTCCGTTCGCCTTCACTCAGGGAGCTGTATTTCGACTTTCACGATGCGTCGCATTCCATTAACGGCAATGTAAACCTCAAAGCAGAATATTCGAACAGCTTCAATTCTTTTCTCGTGTGGCAGGCAGTCAAAAGCACCAACATTCGTCTGAACAGCACATTAGGAGGCTTTTATAATGTCTTCAAAAACCTGATCGACACCGGAATCGACCCTAACGATCGTACGCAAACGACCTATTTGAATATCCATTTGTTCAAAACCACCGGCTTTACCCTCGACAATAAACTCTTCTGGAAAAACCTGCAAGCCAGCATCGGCGGAACCTATATCGGCCGCTATAATGCGTTTTCAGCCACGCCGGATTATGGCTCTCTGCCTGAATTTGTATGGTCGACCGAGCTCAATGCCAATGCATTGTACACTTTCAAAAAGATTGGGGCGAGTGTCAACCTGTTTTACAAATACTCCGGAAAACGACCTGTTTACGAAACCAGCGACCAGGTAAACGTTCGACTGGCCGAAACAGAGGGCTTTCACATGGCCGACCTCACATTCAGCAAAAGCATCGGGACCTACGTGAACCTGCTTGGTGGTGTCAAAAACCTATTCGACGTCACCAGCCTCGTCAACACGTCTACCGACACGGGCGGAGCGCATAGCACCGGAGGGGCCGTACCGATGTCTTTCGGAAGGTCTTACTTCCTCGGCCTCAACATTCAATGGACAAAAAATTAATCAAATACCCTTTCAATAAACTACAATTAACATGAAGAAAATAGCCAAGTCGCTGTTACTGATCGCATTTCTCGGAAGCTTCAACGCTTGTAACGATGATGAACCGCCTCTTCCCGACAACCTCGCCGCTTTCGAAAGCACCGAAAAAGGTTTTGAAGGCGAAGAAACGCAGATCAAAGTCGCATTATCGCGGGCTGTGGACGTCGCTACGCCGGTATCTGTCACGCTGACGCCTTCCCAGCTGGCTTATGACACAGATTTCACAACTACTCCGGCTGCAACAAATAATACGATTGCATTGTCGGTACCCGCCGGCCAGTCTTCAGTCTCATTCAAAGTGAGTAAAAAAGCAGGTATTTTGCTGGATGGCGATGAAAGTATTGCATTCAAAATCGCATCTGTCGGCTCCCCTGCGCTAATAGGCACGAATTCCGGCTTAAAATTGAGTTTTAAAGCCATTATTTCCGAAGGCAATACGATCCAACTTAACGGGATTGCCGGAAGCGAGCCTGGCAGCAGCGCGGCCAATTCCGTCTTCCTCGACCTCAGCAGCAATGTGCAAACGCCAGTGTTACGAGACAGCTGGGACCTTGGATTTTACGGAGCGGCCGACTTTCGGGTAATTATCAATGCCAGCAACGGCGCTTCTGCATTAATGATCGACAAATCTGACATCAATGCGGTTTCGGCCAAAGACCTCGTGCCTGATTCGTTGGCTGTCGGACAAGGCACTGGCAAACTAGGCCTGGTGGATGACGCCAAAGGAGATCTTACCAAAACGGTTATCAAAGAAGTCTCTGCAACGGATGCAGATAATAAGGTTTATATATTGAATAGAAAAGGCGGAAGCGGTACGGTGCTACCGGCTGACCAGCTGTACAAAATCCGCGTTCTACGCAAGGGAACGGGCTATTCGGTGCAATATGCCAAGCTAAATGAAACGACTTTCAAAACAGTGGATATCGCGAAAGACGCGGCCTACAACTTTGAATATCTTTCTCTCGAAAAAGGCGCTACCGTTGACGTGGAGCCATCGAAAGACCGTTGGGACCTTGAATGGGGTTATCGCATGTATTATACCAATTTCGGCAACGGACTTATTCCCTACGGATTCTCAGATCTGGTATTTACCAATAAGCAGGCCAAAGTCGAAGCTGCCGAAGTACTTACCAGCACGGTTACTTTCGATGCTTTCGCCGAAAGCAATCTCGCCGGGATCACATTCAGCACCGATGCCGACGCTATTGGCTCGAAGTGGCGTGTTACCTCCGGCGGTACTGTTGGTGTCAAAACTGACCGTTTTTATTTGATTAAAGATCCTGCCGGCAATGTCTACAAATTACGCTTCGTGAGCTTCCACGCAAACGATGGCGGTGAACGCGGCAAGCCGAAACTGGAATACAAGCTGGTTAAAAAAGGAGCCTGACAACACTAATCAACCAGAAACAAATGCTATTGAAATCGATTATATTCTCTGTGTGCACCATATTCGGTTCAACGATATCGCCGCTTCAAACCCGTGATACGAATGCCGTCAAACCTGAAATCGTGGTGATTAAGGACTTGAATGCTAATACAAAATCCTACATTTATTTTAGCCTCGCCACCGGAAAGGAAATTCCGGCGGCGGACGCCAAGACGAAAAACTGGGATATTGCATTCAGCAAAACTACTATTGCTACCAATGGCGGCAACAGCGGACCGGGCGACGGTGGTGCCCAGGTCATTGAAAAGCCTTTCGACCTTATCACCGAGGCACCGAAAGATGGCTTCAAAACGGATGGCGACGCCGGCTTTGCTATTCCGGGTGGCAGCGGCAATTCGTGGTATAAATATGATATGGGCGTTCATGCGATCCTGCCAATTCCGGGAAGGACCATTCTGGTCAAAACAGCCAATGGGAATTTCGCCAAATTGGAGGTTATCAGTTATTATAAAGGGGCACCGGAAGATGTCCCCACAGAAGAATCCAGCTACTACACTTTCAGGTATGCCATTGCTGGGGATGATGGCAAATTCTAAATTACAAAAGCTTTCCAGGTTTCGCGCCTGGAAAGCTTTTTGTTTACCGGGCGTATTTCCAATGCCTGATTTTCCCCTCCGACAGCCATTCGACGGACGTCGCCATACGTCTCTCTCGTGTGTCCTCGGTTTTGGCTTCGACAATCCAATCTACGTAGTCCTTTTTCTGGCTGTAACTGAAATTGGTGAACGTCTCCAATGCATCCTTGTTTTCTTTCAGCGCTTCCAGAAAATATTCAGGCACTACCAGCTCTCTGACAGTTTTCGACTTTTCTTCTTTTTTCTGCTTCACCCCGCTGTCGATAAGCTGCATGGCCTCGCGGATAAAACCGGTTAGGCGTTCTTCGTCCGGCAGATCTTCGAGGCTGGTAATCCTTCCGAGCTGTCCCATCGATGTTTTTTCACTCCCCGATGCAAGTAAATTGTCCGGATCTGTAAGCTGCGAACCCAGCCAGAACCCGAATGCACAATGCTGCTTGAACGACGCCATGCTGCAAAGTATGCTTTTCTTGTACTCAAAATGAGGGAAGCTCCATTTCATGGTTTCCTTCACCTCGGGGCAGGCCATGTGGACGACAGACCTTAGATATTCCAGAATGGGCACCGCGAAATTTGCCGACTTTACAATGTAAGCGTCTATACGGGGATCGGTATGGTTCATTTGCTATTTTCCAGTATTCCTTTTAGATTCTTCAGTCCGTCCTTGAAATCTTTACCAATTGACTCTTCCATGTTCATAAAAGGAAGCATTAAATTCATTGGTATGGGCATTTTGCCTGTAAAACCCCACTTCACGGTAGTAGATGTAGAATCGATGGCTTCGGTTTCCATGTATGCATCGCTGGTACTTTCGAATGGTTTTATAAATCGAAGTTGCGTGTCTATCCTATGGCCTTCATCGATTTTTGTAATTTCCTGTTCTCCCTTGCCGACATCGTCGTTACCTTCCCACATGGAAACGAATCCTACCGTTCCGTCAGTGCCGGAAAAGTCTTTCTTCATCTTGGGGTCCTTTCTTCCCCACACACTCCAGTCGTTCTGTTTTTTCAAGGATTTCAGGTATTCAAATACTTCTGCCTTGGGTTTGTTGATGACGATCTCTTTTTCAACTGCATAATCTTTCGGCATCACGAATGCAGCAATAAGCATGAGTGCGATGACACTCATGAAAACGTAGAATATTCTTTTCATTGAGGGATTGTTTTTAGGTGAATAATTGAACTTGTACTTGACTTCATCAAGATCTTCAATGGTTTCGGTATTAACCATCCCCGCCTTTTCGAGGACACGGATGGATGCTGTATTATGAATATTGACAAATGCGATCACATCTTCTGCCTTCAGAACGCTTTGTGAAAACCGGATCAGTCCCACGGCAATTTCTGTCGCGACACCTTTTCCCCAAAACTCTTCCATTATCCTGTAACCAATTTCGACGGCCGTCCCGATCTTATCCAGCTTTGCAGCCCCTATTAATTCACCGGAATGCCTGTCCTCGATCAAGTATCGGCCGAGGTAAGTGTCAGTTCCGTGTTCTTCCAAAAAACTCCTCAACATCCGGTCTGATTCTTCCCGGTTTAGTGAATAGCCTGTCACATACTTCATGACATTGGCATTGTTACTCAGCCTGAAATATTTATCGGCATCGCCGGCTGTCATCTTGGTCAGGACAAAACGCTCGGTGTAAATAGGCTTTATGGTCATCCGTTTCATTGCATTGTCCCGCGCAACACGCCATTTCGTGATAAATATACATTTTTTAGATAGAAAGTAACATTTAAACCCGGCAGGATTATCCTGATACCGGTGCGTCTTTTCTAACGTCAAAAATAAGGGTGAAAAATCGTTAAGGATCGAACTAGTTCTTGCAAAAGCCATCGTTAACATCCGTTAACATTCTTCAAAATTTGCAATATACATTCGAATTGTTATATTTGGCCTGTTGCCAAGTTGTATTATAATTCCGTCCTAATAGTTCCAATCATTCTTGAATTCATTACAAAAAGTATGAATTTTTAGTGAACTGATCTTAATCAGCATCATGACAAAAAGAACTTTTGTATTGTTTTTATGCCTCGCACAGTTCCTGGCTTCTATGCTGTTTTCACAGCAAGCGGCTGTTGCGTGCAAGATTGATATAGGCCCCAGCACATTCTCGCCGTTTGCGGTCGAAACTTCTGAGACCTCCGGCGACATGGTGTTGATTGATGATTCAATACCTAAAAATCAAACGATTGTCAGGGCCCACGACTTTGAATGGAAGGAAAATCTGTCCAACCTCCTCCGCCATCGTCACTCTACCTACCGGTTTCTTACCCTGGTTTCAGAGGTAGCTCCCCAATACGAAATTACCCGGGTCCCGAAAGTTATCAGGGAATCCGTCCAACTTCTTTTCACTAGTAAAGGCGAGACTACGCTGCCCGATTATTACAGCTTTCTCCATCGTCTTTGCCCCTTTTGAACTTCGCCGCAAGCGTTCTTTAAATCCCGTATTCCATAGCTGACGGATCGTTTCGCTATGCCGCTCCGCGTGCATATCCGAATCCTTCCCGCCAAATGCTGTTTCCATTCCCTGCCGGCATCGCTGCGCAGTGCAAAGGCTATTCCTAATCCATCAATTTGTCACCCAATTTATACAAACGCATCATGAAAAACCTAAAATGGCCATTCCTTATGCTCGTAAGCATCTTTGCTTATGGCTGTGCCTCGAAAAGTGAAACCGTTTCTGACTTAAAAGACACCATCCCGACCATCCCGGTAACGGAATTGAGGCCGCAAAAAACTGAATTGCACCGTGAATACGTCGGCGACATCCATGCAATCCGCAATGTAGAAATATACGCCCGTGTCAAAGGATATCTGGAAGAAGTTTATGTAGATGAAGGTAAAGAGGTCAAGAAAGGTCAGACTTTGTTCCGTATTAATAATGAAGAATACGAGGCGCAGCTCGCAAAAGCGAAAGCGAACCTGCAAAGCGCGATCGCTGAGGCAAAAGGTGCAGAACTGGAATTGAAAAGGGTTAAACTGCTGGTTGAGAAAAATGTTATCTCCAAAACAGAAGTAGATGTGGCAGAAGCGAAACTGGCGGCTGTCAATGCCAAAATCGAGGAAGCGAAGTCAGAAAAATCCAACGCGGCCATCCTGCTTGCCCATACGGTGATCAAAGCGCCTTTTGATGGCGTAATCGACCGGTTACCGCACAAAATGGGCAGTCTGATCGATGAAGGCACATTATTGACCACATTGTCGGATACCAAAAACGTCTACGCCTACTTCAATGTATCCGAAAATGAATATCTGGAATATGTGAAAGCACGGGGAAAAGCAGATACCAAACAAGCCGTGGTGGAATTGGAACTGGCAGACGGCTCCTTCTTCAAACATAAAGGCATTATCGAAACGATGGAAGGTGCGTTCGACGAAGGCACCGGATCCATTGCATTCCGCGCGCGCTTCTCCAACCCTGAAAAATTGCTGAAACACGGCTCTACCGGGACCATACGGCTGACCAATACCGTCGACAATGCGATCCTGATCCCACAAAAGGCCGCATTCGAAATCCAGGATAAGAACTTCGTATATGTTCTGGGAAAAGACAACAAGATCAAAACGCGCAGCTTCGTACCACAATCCCGGTTATCTACTTTCTATGTTGTGAAATCTGGCTTGCAATCAGGAGAAACGATTGTTTACGAGGGCCTTCAGGCTTTGCGCGACGGTGCAACGATCAACCCAAAGACCGTTGACCTCGACACAGCAGATGTGTTGACCGAAAAAATAGCACTTACCGCGCGGTAGCAATCCTTCTTCCACCTGAATAGTAGATCATGTTTCAAAAATTCATTGAGCGGCCAGTGCTCTCACTGGTTATCTCCATATTTATTACCCTGCTAGGCATACTGGCGGTGGTCGAATTGCCTGTTTCTCAGTTTCCTGATATCGTACCTCCCTCAGTTGTAGTTACGGCGACTTACACCGGTGCTAATGCTGAGGTTTGTGTGGACGCCGTGGCCGTACCGCTTGAAAAAGCGATAAACGGGGTGCCTGGTATGACTTACATGACCAGCGTCTCCGGCAACGACGGTGTGACGACGATCAATATTTCCTTCAATGTCGGTGTCGATCCAGACCTGGCTGCTGTGAATGTTCAGAACCGCGTCCAGACGGTGATTGATGAACTTCCTGAAGAGGTTATCAAAGCAGGTGTGACCACCGAAAAAGAGGTGAACAGCATGCTCATGTACCTCGACATTATGAGCACCGACAGCGCTGCCGGAGAAGACTTTGTTTACAACTTCGCCGATATCAATATCCTTAAAGAGCTGAAAAGGATCGACGGTGTTGGCCGCGCGCAGATTATGGGTAGTAAAGATTACTCCATGCGCGTATGGCTGCAACCCGACCGTATGAACAGCTATAATGTTTCCGCCGATGAAGTTATCAAGGCGATCCGCGATCAAAATGTGGTTGCCGCACCAGGAAAAACCGGTGTGAGTTCGGGACGTGAAAAGAATGTGCTGCAATATGTTTTGAAATACACCGGCAAACTTTTTGAACCAGCTCAATATGAGAATATTGTGCTTAGATCGAATCCGGATGGTTCGATTTTAAAACTGAAAGATGTAGCCAAGATCGAATTCGGGACACTGGAATATGATATGGCCTCGAAGTCGAACGGACGGCCTTCTGCTTCCATTATGATCAAACAGCGGCCGGGCTCCAATGCGCAGGAGGTAATCCAGAACATTAAAGACAAAGTAGCCGAACTGAAAAAGACTACTTTCCCTCCCGGCATGGATTATTTCGTTTCCTATGACGTCTCACGCTTCCTCGACGCCTCCATTCACGAGGTAATCCGAACGCTGATCGAAGCATTCATACTCGTGATTTTAATCGTGTATTTGTTTTTGCAAGATTTCCGCTCGACGCTCATTCCAGCTCTGGCAGTGCCGGTTGCGCTTATAGGTACATTTGCATTCATGCAACTATTCGGGTTTTCCATTAACCTGCTGACACTTTTCGCGTTGGTATTAGCCATCGGTATAGTCGTCGACAATGCCATTGTGGTCGTCGAGGCGGTGCACGCCAAGATGGCCGAAAAACACCTCGACGCGAAGGAAGCCACAATGGAATCGATGAAGGAAATGAGCGGGGCGATCATCGCAATTACGCTGGTCATGTCGGCGGTATTTGTCCCTGTGGCATTCATGTCGGGTCCGGTCGGGATTTTTTACCGGCAATTCTCCATCACCCTCGCTATTTCGATTGTGATCTCGGGTATCAATGCGCTCACGCTCACACCTGCATTGTGCGCATTAATGCTGAAAAACACGCACGGACAACCTGTTAAAAACAACCTGCTTACTAGGTTTTTCAGAGGTTTCAACCATGGTTACGACGGTGTGCAAAGCGGTTATAGGAAACTCCTTGCAGCGATCGTAAACCGAAGAATGATTACGATCGGATTGCTAGTGTTCTTTTGCGTCGCGACTTTTGGCATTAATACCGTTCTCCCGAGCGGTTTTATCCCAACGGAGGATCAGGGTGTGATCAATGTAAACGTAACAACTCCCGTGGCCGCGACCGTTGAAAGAACGGAAGCCGTTTTGGATGAAATTCAAAAGGTAGCCGAAAGCCTGGAACCGGTTGAGTCGGTTTCGTCACTCTCAGGTTATAGCTTGCTGACCGAATCTGCGGGTTCTTCTTACGGTATGGCGATGATCAACCTGAAACCCTGGGATCAGCGTAAAGCGTCGGTTCAGGACATTATCAGGGAAATGGAAGCGAAAACCAAGCACATTACCGATGCGGAAATCCAGTTTTTCCCTCCTCCTACCGTGCCGGGATTTGGTAATTCCAGCGGTTTTGAGCTCCGTGTGCAGGACCGATCGGGTAACGAGGATTTGCAAAAAACCGCCGAGGTGACCAACCAGTTTGTAAAAGACCTTATTGCCACACCGGAAATCTCCGCCGCATTTAGCAGTTTCGACGCAAGCTTTCCGCAATATATGATCCATGTCGATTCTGATATTGCGGCAAAAAAAGGAGTTTCCATCGACGTTGCTATGAGTACGCTCCAGACGATGATCGGCAGCTATTATGCTTCCAATTTCATTCGGTTCGGGCAGATGTACAAGGTAATGGTGCAGGCCGATGCGAGCTATCGTAAAAATCCAGAGGACATCCTGAAACTCTATGTCAAAAATAACCGGGGTGAAATGGTACCGTTCTCGACCTTCATTCGTCTTGAAAGAGTGTATGGCCCCGAATTGCTGACGCGCTATAATATGTACACTTCGGCCATGATCAATGGCGATGCTGCGCCGGGTTACAGCAGTGGGGACGCCATTAAGGCTGTTGAACGCGTAGCCGCCAAGAACCTGCCGAAAGGTTTTACCTATGACTGGTCGGGTATGACGCGCGAGGAGATCCTTTCAGGGAACCAGGCGATTTTCATTTTTGGTATATGCCTGATCTTCGTGTACCTGCTGCTCGCGGCTCAATATGAGAGCTTTCTGTTGCCTCTGCCGGTCATACTCTCATTGCCGACCGGCGTGTTCGGTGCATTCCTGGCCCTGAAACTCATGGGACTCGAAAATAACATTTATGCACAGGTCTCGCTCGTCATGCTCATAGGTCTTTTAGGTAAAAATGCCATCCTGATCGTAGAATACGCGATCATCAGGCAAAAAGAAGGCCGCACGGTGATCGAGGCTGTATTGGAAGGAGCAACAGAACGTCTACGGCCTATCCTGATGACCTCTTTCGCATTTGTCGCAGGGCTTATTCCATTGGTAATGGCATCCGGCGCCGGAGCGATCGGCAACCGGTCGATCGGAGCAGCAGCCGCCGGAGGTATGCTAATCGGTACTATTTTCGGAGTGATTATCATACCTGGATTGTATGTGATTTTCGCGAGTCTAGCACGGGCAAAAAAAACACCTCCTCCCGTCGTGCCGCGAGAAGAAGAAGCCTTGCTGCACTAGAATTCCGGCTCCCTTTTTGTGGCCGCGGCATTTGTCGCGGCCCTTCATATCAGTATTATTTCAAATGAAAAACTACAAAAAGCTTTCCCATTTGCTCTTGCTTGCTTTACTCGTATCCCTTTCGGGATGCAAGCTGATGCAGCCGGTTGAGCAGCATACCCGTATTAAAACGCCTGAAAAGTTCGCGGAACAGTCAGATTCCACTGGAATCGGTTCCATCCAATGGAAAACGTTCTTTACCGACCGCCATCTCGTAGCGCTGATCGACACTGCCCTTCAAAATAACCTTGACCTGAAAATGGCCATTCAGCGAATCGAGATGGTTCGCTCCAATGTCCTGGTAGCGCAGGGAGCATTACTGCCGGCAGTTTCCGCCGATGTTTCGGGTGGCGGGCGCAAGTTTGGGGATTATACTATGGATGGCGTTGGGAATTATGACACCAATTTTTCCGAAAACATCGACAGTGATCGCAAACTTCCCGCACCGTTCATGCCCGACTATTTTGTAGGTTTAAGAAGTTCGTGGGAAATTGATATTTGGGGTAAACTGAAATCACAGAAAAAAGCGGCCTACAATCGCCTGTTGGCTACTGAAAAGGCACAACAGGCAATCATAACCAGTCTCATTGCCGAGATCGCCCGGTCGTACTATGAATTAATGGCCCTGGATACTGAACTCGACATTATTCGGAAGAATGTAGCATTACAACAATCAGCAGTTGAAACCATCAAAATACAGAAAGAAGCAGGTCGCGCCAATGAACTTGGTGTTCGCCAGCTGACCGCCCAGTTGCTCAATACCCAGAGCCTCGAATTTGAAGTACAACAAAGAATTATTGAAATAGAGAACGACGTTAATATGTTGTTGGGACGGTTCCCCCGACCTATCGTCAGAGGCACGACTTTGGAACAAACCATACCGGAACCTGTCAGAGCGGGAATTCCGGCTAATATGCTGAAAAGAAGGCCCGACATTCAGCAGGCCCAACTTGATCTGCTTGCCTATTATTCCGAGCAGCAGGCGGCACAGTTGGCATTTTTGCCGTCGCTCAACATTACAGCATTCTTAGGGTTTAATGCATTCAAAGGCAACCTGTTGTTTTCGTCCGGCTCACTCGCTTACAGTGCGCTGGGAGGACTCACGGCGCCAATTGTGAATCGAAAGGCGTTGAAAGCGAACCAAAAGCGCGCCGAAGCAGCCAGTCTGGAAGCTCTTTATGCTTATAACAAATCGGTATTGAACGGTTTCCGGGAGGTAAGCACAAGTCTCAAAAAGTTAGAAAACACCCGAAAGATTTCGGATCTTAAAAAGCAGGAGGTGGAAGTTCTCCAGCAAGCAGTTGCTACTTCCAAGGATCTGTTTTTAACAGGATATGCCTCCTATCTCGAAGTAATTACTGCTCAGCGCGGTGTTCTGCAGGAGGAACTGAATTTGACCAATGTCCAGAAAGACCGGTTTCTTGCATTAATCGAGCTTTACCGGGCGCTCGGCGGCGGTTGGGAATAACACAAAAAAAGCACGGACCGAAATCCGTGCTTTTTTCATCTCTATATTAAAATCCTTATTTCTTCTTAGCTCCTGCCAAACTTGGCTCTTTGGAGATCACGATCAAGTCGGCGAGCATTCTGCCGGTCTCAGTGAGGTAAATGTCTTTCTTCTTTTTGACTTCCTTCGGAGCCTCAGGGGTCTTAGAATCAACTTCCTCTTCGTCATCACCATCGGTATTGTCTTCGCCAAGCTGTTTCATGGCTATTCTTTTCTTTTCGGCTTCGTCCCGTTCCAGCTTGCGTTTTGATTCCTGCAATGAAACTACCTTGTTTTCACGCGCTTGTTTGAATTCGTCCAACGTTTTCACAAGCGTTTTCAGTTCTTCATCTGTTTTCAAACGATGCTTATACTTATCACGAAGCTGCTCAACAATTTTAGGATTGATCTTGTTTGTTAAATCATAACGCGAAGATGCAATCTGGTCCCAGGGCAATGCAGCGGGTTGAGAGCCTTCACCATATTCGTTCACTTTGAATGCGGTAGGCAATTCAAGATCAGGTGTTACGCCTTTGAGCTGGGTGCTGCTGCCATTGATCCGATAAAATTTGGCAACGGTCAGTTTTGCTTGTCCAAGCTGTTCCGGCTCTTTCGGCACCCATTGGTTCAGGTCGATGAGCGTTTGAACGGTTCCTTTTCCATAAGTCTGCTCACCCACGATCAGCCCGCGTTTGTAATCCTGGATCGCTGCTGCGAAGATTTCCGAGGCCGATGCGCTGAAACGGTTCACCATTACCGCCATTGGGCCATCATAGGCAATAGCCGGATCATTATCCGATTGCACTTCGATTTCGCCTTGGCTTTCTTTCACCTGAACCACCGGCCCTCTGTTGATAAATAAACCGGTCAGAGAAACAGCCTCGGTCAGAGAACCACCACCGTTGTTACGAAGGTCAATGACAATACCATCCACATGCGATGCCTGCAAGTCAGTAATCAGCTTCTGAACGTCACGGGTCGTGCTGGAAAACTCCTTTTCACGGTGCTGCGCGCCTTCAAAGTCGCGGTAGAACAATGGAATATCGATCACACCGATTTTGAAATCTTTATTACCATTATTAATAGATACGATTTCGCTTTTTGCGCGTTGCTCTTCCAGCTTGATCTTCTCACGCACCAGACGGTATTCCTTAGGTGGTGTGCCTGGCAATGCATCTGCGGAGATGATCTGCAAACGCACCACTGTCGATTTTGGCCCTTTGATCAGTTTCACCGCATCATCGACAAACCAGCCCACGATATCGACGAACTTACCCTCGTCACCCTGCGCTACTCCAATGATCTTGTCTTCCTTTTTAAGTTGTTTTCCTTTGAATGCAGGCCCGCCTGGGATTACTTCAACGATTTTGATGTAATTATCTTCCTCACGAAGCAATGCACCGATACCTTCCAGCGACTGGCTCATCTCTTGTTTGAAACGATCGGCCGAAGTAGGTGCCATATAACTTGTATGCGGATCGAGTGATTCGGCATACGCATTCATGAACATCTGGAATACCTGCTCGGTACGAATGCGGCCCAATGCACGGTCGCGGGTTTTGTAACGGTCACGTAAGGTGCTTATCACGGCAGTGTCCGCTTTACCCGACAGTTTGAGGTCTAATGCCTCGCTCTTTAGGTATTTCCGCCAGGTGTCGTTCAATTCGTCGGTGTTCTTGGCCCAAACCGCCTTTTCACGGTCGGTGTTCATGGACTCGTCCTGCGTAAAATCGAAAGGCTTGGCTTCCTTGAGCAAGGTCTGAATGTACTCGCTTCTCTCCTTATAGCGCTTTCTGAAAACATTATAGATCTGAAAAGGAACATCCAGCTCCCTGTTCTGCAAATAGTCATCGAAAGAGTTCTTATACTTCTCGAATTCCGATATATCTGTGGCCAGGTAATAGAGTTTGCCGTGATCTATCGCTTCCAGGTACTTGTCAAAAATGGCCCCGGAAAGAGAGTCGTTTAGGTTCAACTTTCTGTAATGGTAGCTGGATAAGATCCTGGTTGCCACCCCCTCCGCCTTGTATTGCATTGGAATGGGCTTGATATCTTCATCCATGGAGGTCTCTATCGAAGGAACTACCTCCACTTGTTCCTGAACGGGGCCCCGCTGCCAACCCAGCAACACAACCGGAATAAGAGTGATAAGATACTTTTTCATTGTCGAACGTTTACTATTTTACAATTTCTAATAGTTCGACCTCGAATACCAATGCAGAATATGCCGGTATTTGGGGTCCTGCCGCCCGCTCGCCATAAGCAAGCTGATATGGAATGAACAACTTCCATTTCGATCCGACGGGCATTAACTGAAGCGCCTCGGTCCATCCTTTAATCACGCCATTCACCGGAAATTCTACTGGTTCTCCTCTGTCTACCGAACTGTCAAAAACCGTTCCATTGGTAAGCGTACCATGATAGTGTGTCTTTACTTTATCCGTAGCGGCAGGTTTTGGCCCTTCGCCGGTTTTGATAACCTGGTACTGCAGTCCGCTTTCGGTTGTTACAACACCCTGCTTCTTCTTGTTTTCTTCCAAAAACTTCTCTCCTTCCACACGCACCACCGCGCCTTTCTCCTCCATCATCTTCTGAAAATAACTCTGGATAAATGCGTTGGCTTCATCTGGTGCAAATGCGGCTTTATCCCCTTTCAGCGAAGTATTAATGGTTTTTGTAAGAATATCGTGATTAATATTGCTGATTCCCTGTGATGATAATGAATTGGCAAAGCTTACTCCGATCGCTGCGGACAAAGAATCCATCTGATTTTTGAGTACTATTGCTGATCCTGTGGCTTTTACCGGTGCTGCTGTTGATTTCTTTACAGTTGCGGCAGGTTTAGTTGTCTTCTTGATAGTCTGTGCTGTGCTTTCTGCCGTTACCAATACTCCTAATGTAAGCGCTGCTAAAATGGTTTTTTCTAATTTGTACATTATACTAATGGATGTTCAACGAGTTTGATATTGAATACGTAAGTGTTATTAACGAACTCAATTACAACAAAAACACAATCAGTACCTAAAAAAGTTTTAAAAATGTTCCTATGGTTGGATAAACGGTAAATCATACATCCGGCAGCCACTTTCGGACATTACCTTGGAAAAATCTAATTTTATATCGTAGCTTTTTAGTCAAATCATTCTGTTTTTACGGAAATAAAATTCTACCTTTGCGGCAGTTTTCAGAAAACTTACTACTATACTCTAAATAAGTCAATTATACTATGGTATCTGTTAGACCGGATGAAGTTTCGGCCATCCTGCGCGAACAACTTGCAGGCGCTAGATCAGAAGCAGAACTCGAAGAAGTAGGAACAGTCCTTCAGATCGGCGACGGTGTCGCCCGCATTTACGGTCTTTCCCAGGTTCAGGCAGGTGAGCTGCTTGTTTTCGAGAACGGCCTTAAGGCCCTCGCTCTTAACCTCGAGGAAGACAATGTCGGAGCAGTTTTGCTGGGGGATTTCAGTGACATCAAAGAAGGTGCAACTGTAAAACGTACCAAAGAAATCGCTTCCGTAAAAGTGGGTGACGGAATCATCGGACGTGTGGTAAACACGCTCGCTGAACCAATCGATGGTAACGGACCTATCTCCGGAGAGCTTTTTGAAATGCCAATAGAGCGTAAAGCTCCTGGTGTTATCTACCGCCAGCCGGTAACCGAGCCTCTTCAGACCGGTATCAAAGCGATCGACGCCATGATCCCCATCGGCCGTGGCCAGCGCGAGCTGATCATCGGTGACCGTCAGACAGGTAAAACTGCTGTGGCGATCGATACGATCATCAACCAGAAGGAATATTTCGAAAAAGGCGAGCCTGTTTTTTGTATTTACGTGGCCTGCGGACAAAAAGCTTCTACGATCAAAAGTATCGAAGCAACCCTTCGCAAATACGGTGCAATGGACTACACGGTAATCGTTGCCGCTGGTGCTTCCGATCCTTCTCCGATGCAATTCTACGCACCGTTTACAGGTGCAGCGATCGGTGAGTATTTCCGCGACACCGGCCGTCCTGCATTGGTTATCTACGATGACCTTTCCAAACAAGCTGTTTCATACCGTGAGGTGTCCCTGCTACTTCGCCGCCCACCAGGACGTGAAGCTTATCCAGGTGACGTATTCTATCTGCACAGCCGTCTTTTGGAGCGTGCTGCGAAGATCATCTCGGATGACACCATCGCTAGAAATATGAATGACCTTCCTCCTTCGCTGCAAGGCAAAGTGAAAGGAGGCGGATCGCTTACAGCCCTTCCGATTATCGAAACACAGGCTGGTGACGTTTCTGCTTACATTCCAACGAACGTAATCTCAATCACCGACGGACAAATCTTCCTTGAATCCAACCTGTTCAACTCGGGTATCCGTCCTGCGATCAACGTAGGTATCTCGGTATCCCGCGTGGGTGGTAATGCGCAGATCAAATCGATGAAGAAGGTTTCAGGAACCCTGAAACTGGATCAGGCGCAGTTCCGCGAACTGGAAGCATTTGCGAAATTCGGATCCGACCTTGATGCCGCTACTAAGCTGGCCATCGACCGGGGACGCCGCAACCAGGAAGTTTTGAAACAACCTCAATACGCACCGGTTCCTGTTGAACAACAGGTTGCAACGGTTTACGCTTCCACAAAAGGCTTGCTGGATACAGTTGATGTGAACCGTGTGAAGGAATTTGAAAAAGATTTCCTTACCGTTCTTAGCGGACAATATAAAGATGCGCTTGCTGCTTTGCGTGCCGGTAAACTGGACAACAGCGTTACAGACGTTATCGAGAAAGTAGCCAGAGAAGTTGCTGTAAAATATCGCTAAACGGCAAAAGAGCCGCAGCAGGAATTCCTGTTACGGCTCTTTTCCTGTCCGAATAGCCTCAACGGACCGGTTAATACCGTTCCAAGAAAGCATCGGACCGCTTAAAACATCCCAATAATGGCAAGCTTAAAAGAAGTACGTAACCGGATTGTTTCGGTTAATTCCACCCAGCAAATCACCAAAGCCATGAAAATGGTGGCGGCGGCAAAGCTGCGCCGGGCTCAGGACAACATCATGCAAATGAGACCTTATGCCCAGAAATTAGGTGAGATGCTTACCACTGTTTCATCAGGAGCAGAAAGTGCGGTTGACAGCCCATTGAAAACGGTTCGTCCGGTTGACAAGGTCCTGATAGTAGTTGTTACTTCGGACCGTGGATTATGTGGTGCTTTCAATACAAATATCGTTAAAGCGACATTGCTGCTGATCGAACAAAAATATGCTCAGCAAGCAGCAAAAGGAAACGTGGAGATCTTTGCCATAGGAAAGAAAGGTGCAGAATCTCTTGCAAAAAGAGGCTTTGTGGTGAATAAAACCTACATGGACCTTTTCGGAAGATTGAACTTCGTGGCTGTTAAACAGGCTGCGGAAGAAATCATGAAAGCGTTTTCAGATGGTCGCTACGATGCTGTAGATTTGGTTTACAATGAATTTAAAAACGTTGCGACACAGATCATCCACACAGACCGCTACCTGCCGATTGCAACGGAAGACAAAACTAAAAGAGCAAAAAAGACCGAGGTTAGCTATATTTTCGAGCCGACTGAGAAGGAAATTCTTGCAGAATTGATTCCGAAATCATTGAAAATCCAGCTTTACCGTTCTGTTTTGGAGTCCAATGCATCAGAACAAGGCGCTCGTATGACGGCAATGGATAAAGCAACTGAGAATGCTCAGGATCTTTTGAAAGAACTGAAATTAGTCTACAACCGTACGCGTCAGGCTGCGATTACCAAGGAAATCCTTGAAATCGTAGGTGGAGCCGAAGCATTGAAAAACTAAGATTACCTGATAGATATTTTGTTGAAAAGCGGCCGGATTGCAACAATCCGGCCGCTTTTTTGTTTTCTATTCCCACCATAAAAATGCAATATTGCCCGACTTTACCAGTTCAGACTTTAAACAACAAGCCATATATCATGCGAAAATTAAAACATGCCGTCACTTCCCTTATTCTACTTATCATCCTTGGACATCTTCATTGCGCCAACGCCCAGTCTCTCGACGACATCATTGCAAAGCACGTCAAAGCGATGGGTGGCGACAAGCTGGGTAAGCTGGAAAGCCTGAAAATAACAGCTGAGATGGACATTATGAATATGAAGGTGCCGATCAACACGACGATCGTGCAAGGAAAGGGCTTCCGCAGCGAAACAACCGTTCAAGGTATGACTATCGTACAGGCGATCAACGGGAACACTGGCTGGGCGATCAATCCAATGACGGGACAGAACAAGGCCACCGCATTGCCCGAGGAAGCAGTGAAATCCATGTCTGCCGAAACGGACCTGACCGGGCTATATAATTATAAACAAAAAGGCTACAAACTAACCCTGGACGGCGAAGAAGATTTGGCCGGTGCCAAAGTCTACAAAGTGACCATGGCCTTGCCCAACGGCATTACCCGCATCAATTACATTTCAAAAGACACTTTTTACATCCTGAAAATCGTCGCCCGCACTACGATGAACGGCCAGGACGTCACGTCAGAAAACCTGCAATCCGACTTCCGCGCAGTCGATGGTGTTTATTATCCTTTCACATCCGAAGTAACTACATCCGCAATGCCTGGAACCAAAATGGCCTTGAAAATTACGTCGCTCGAAGTCAACCCGAAAATCGATCCGAACATTTTTGTAATGCCTCAATAACACAGCTGGAACGACTATTTTCAAATCCCGGAAATTTTTCGGGATTTTTTTTATCCTTTTTGAAACCATTTATTTCAATTAGATGTATATACATTAAATGTAAATACACATAAACTAAATATAGACATGGCTACTACTAAATGGGTAATTGACCCAACGCATTCCGAGATCCAGTTCAAAGTAAAACACCTTGTAATTTCCACTGTTACCGGCTCATTCAAAAGCTTCGAAGGAGGCATTGAAACCGAAAACGAAGACTTCGACGGCGCTACTGTTCATTTTTCGGCGGATGTTACCAGCATAGATACCAACCAATCGCAACGCGACGAGCACCTGAAATCACCAGATTTCTTCGATGCCGCAAATCACCCAAAACTTTCTTTCAGCGGAAAGCTGCAAAAGAAAGGCGACGACAGCTATAAACTGCATGGCGACCTGACCGTCAAAAACGTGACGAAAGCCGTTGACTTTGCCGTTGAATATGGCGGTAACATGACCGACTTCTATGGCAACAACAAGTCAGGTTTTGAAATCTCAGGAAAAATAAACCGTAAGGAATTCGGTCTCGAGTGGAGCGCAGTGACCGAAGCGGGTGGCGTTGTAGTAGGCGATGACGTGAAATTGATCGCCAATGTTCAGGTGGTGAAGCAATAATATCGGATTAACCGTTCCTCTTACTCAAGAAAGCGTGGATAATTTTATCCCGCTTTTTTTGTTTATAGCCGGTTGGTTAATACATTTCAATTCTCATTGGATAAAAAAGCAGAATACACGCACATTCAGGGCGAAACTGTATTCTATCGTCCTACTGGTATTACTTTCGGCTAAAAACGATATTAAATTGATTATTGAAACACGCGCCTATGCCCGTGCTGGGCTGCTGGGCAATCCTTCTGATGGCTTTTTTGGGAAAACGATTTCCATATCCGTAAGAAATTTCGGCGCTTCCATTTCGCTTTACGAATCACCCGAACTACATATTGAATCACAGCCGCAGGATTCGAGCACTTTCCGGAGCATTTTCCATTTGCGCGATTCGGTAAGCATGTTGGGCTATAATGGCGGCATTCCGTTGATTAAGGCCGGTATCAAGAAGTTTGGAGATTACTGTGAAGAAAATGGCATTCGTTTGCCCAACAAAAACTTCACGGTGCGTTACCGCTCATCGATCCCGCGCCAGGTCGGAATGTCGGGTTCAAGTGCGATTGTCGTAGCGCTGTTCAGGGCACTAATGCAGTTTTACAAAGTTGAGATTCCTATTGAGATATTGCCTCAGCTTGTGATGGTGACTGAAACAGAAGAGCTGGGCATTACTGCTGGATTACAAGACCGCGTGATCCAGTGCTACGAGGGCTGCGTGTATATGGATTTTGATAAATCGATGATCGAAACGAAAGGCTACGGCAAATATGAACGCATTAACCCTGAATTACTGCCCAAACTTTATGTTGCCTATAATACTAATCTCAGTAAAGTTTCGGGAAAGGTCCATAGCGATGTGAGGGCACGCTTCGACCGCGGTGAACAGGAAGTGATTGACGTCCTCGGCCAGATCGCACAAAAGGCGGAAGATGGCAAAGCAGCTTTGTTGGAAGGCCGTTCCGACGATCTCCACCAGTTGATGAACGAAAATTTCGACCTCCGTTGCAAGATCTATAATGTACCTGATTCCAATAAAGCATTAATCAATGCGGCACGGGCTTGTGGGGCCTCCGCCAAGTTTGCCGGCTCAGGCGGCACCATCATCGGAATATACCACGACGATGATATGCTCAACCAGCTTTTTGTCCAGTTGAAGAAATTCAATGCGCGGGTGATCAAGCCGTTTGTAGTTTAAAGGTCAAGTAGTCAGGAAAGTCACTAGTCAGGGATAGTCATTAATTGTTTTTTTACTCAACTATATTTAAAACCGGCGGAATGACCATTACCACCCGCCGGATTAACTTAATCAAAACCAGCGCTGACGGCTGATCGCCGGCAGCCGAAAGCCAACTATGATTCGCAAAGCTGTTATACCTGCTGCCGGGCTAGGAACCCGTTTTCTTCCGGCAACCAAATCGATGCCCAAAGAAATGCTTCCGATTATCGACATTCCTACCATTCAATATGTGGTTCAGGAAGCCGTGGATTCGGGAATTGAAGATATTTTGATCATTTCCGGAAAAGGAAAGCGCGCCATCGAGGACCACTTCGACCGGAATGTGGAGCTTGAAAGCCGTCTGGAAGAAAAGGAAGACCTGCTATGGTTCAATGAAATGCGACGCCTGGCCGACATGGCCAACGTGCATTTTGTAAGACAAAAAGAGGCAAATGGCCTTGGGGATGCAATCTACTATGCACGCCACCACGTTGGTAATGAACCATTCGCAGTGCTACTGGGCGACACAATCATGGATTCTGTGATCCCGGTTACGCAACAGTTGATGGACACTTACGAGCAATACGGCGGCTCGGTGATCGCCGTGGAGGAAGTACCCGCTAACAAAGTGAACCGCTATGGTATCGTGGGTGGAACTTCGCTGAGCGATTCGATTATGGAGCTGAGTACACTGGTTGAGAAACCGGCAATCGATAAAGCGCCTTCCAATCTCGCCATTGCCGGACGTTATGTGCTTACCCCTGAAATTTTCAACACGATCGAGCAAACGCCAAAAGGGAAAAACAACGAAATCCAGCTTACTGACTCGTTATTATTGCTTTTGAAACGTGAAAATATCTTTGCCCATCATATCGAAGGGAAACGTCACGATATCGGCGACAAGCTGGATTATCTCAAAACGACCGTCGAATTTGCATTGAAGAGAAAAGAATTTGCGGAGCCATTCCGTCAGTTTCTTATTGATATTTTAAATAAATAACTGATTCAGTAAGCCATAACCATGTCAAAACAACTCATTGTCAGCGGAGCAACCGGAAATCTGGGGAAGGATGTTGTAAAAAAACTTACTGACCTTGGTTATGGCTTACATATCAATGTTCGCGAAGGAAAAACGGATGCATACCGCGATAATGCGAACGTTTCGAACTACTTCGCCGATCTGGCCAGCGAAGAGCAGTCAGAGCAGTTTGTGGCAGAAGCCATTGGCAATGCGTCCAGGATCGAAGCGGGGGTTTTTCTGGCTGGTGGTTTTGCAATGGGCAAGCTGACCGACACGACCGACTCCGACATTGAGAAAATGATGACAATGAACTTTGCCACCGCATTCCATCTTGTCAAGCCATTAATGAAGCATTTTGAAGCAGTGGGTGGCGGGCAGTTCATATTCATAGGTGCGCGCCCGGCATTAGTCGCGGAAGCTGGCGCGGGAAGTTTCGCCTACACACTCTCGAAAACGCTTATTTTTCAAATGGCTGAGATCATCAATGCGGAAGGTAAATCCAAAAACATCCGCGCGACGGTCATAGTGCCCAGCATAATCGATACGCCCGACAATCGTTCAGCCATGCCTGGTGCCGATTTCAGCAAATGGATTCCTGCTTCGGATATCGCGGAAGGAATTGCATTCATTCTCAGCGATACGGGTAGTAAGCTCCGGCAGACTGTTTTGAAGTTTTATAATGAGGCTTGATTAATTCTTTTTTTCTTCATAATCAATCCGTATAATCCGCTTGCCGCCGGTTTCTACAGGACCGATCGATACACTTTCCACGTTGCCACATTTTTCGTTTAGCTCCTGCTCGGCTCTTTTCTTGCTTTTCATTTTTTTGCCGTTCAGATAATAAACTGCGCGCCCTTCCGGGTAAGTAAAAGCATTGAGGTAAGGTGAGGCAACCATTTCTCTTCGTACGACCGTCCACGAATTACCTCCCGGACCTACATAATCGAAAGTCTCCGCTTTGTTGCCACGGATCTGTTCATAGGTTGGGAAAGTGTCCTTCTCAGATTTTTGGGCTGATACTTGATAAGAAATTAGTAACATCAAAAACAATAGGCCTTCGTTGTGAGGGAGCTTTTTCATGGCAATGCAGTTTATACACAAAACAACTCAATAACAATATATTAGGACACTATTAACGCCATTAAAATATATTGGAAGTATCAAGAACTGCTATTTTAACTTGCGAAATCGTGCTCCTTTGCTTTTTCAAGATTGTAAATTCATAATGCTTGGTTTTGAGCGTCTCTCCGACTGCCGGTATCCTGCCAAACTTCCAGATCAGAAAGCCCGCCAAAGTCTCGTAATCGGGTCTTTTGGTGATATCGTGTGGTAATTTATCATTAATATCGCCAATCGCCGCCGAACCCTGTACCGTATAGGTATTATCGCTTTCGTTTCTCACGATAGGCGCTTCGTTGTCATATTCGTCCTGAATCTCCCCTACCAGCTCTTCCAGGATATCCTCCATCGTTACGATCCCGTCCACGCCGCCGTATTCATCGATAATTACGGCCATTTGCTGACGGTTCAGCTGAAAATCACGCAGCAATGCACCGATCGGCTTTGATCCGTGGACTGTTGCAACCGGTCTGACAAGCTCTTGGAGAACAATTTCTTTCCCCTGCCGCATTCTCAATAATAGGTCTTTCAAATGCAGTACACCGATGATCTGATCCAGCGTATCCTCGTACACCGGCATTCTGGAGTAACCGTCTTCGATCACCTTTTCCAGCTTGGCCTCGCTAAAATCATTAATATCGATTCCTGTCACCTGCGGGCGCGGGATCATGATCTGCCGTGCAAGCCGTTCTGAAAAGTTGAAAGCATTTTTAATCAAATCGTAATCAGCCGCTTCGATCATCCCACTATCCTTTTGCTGCTGTACCAGGTAGCGCAATTCATCACTGCTATGCACCTCGCTTCCGTGCGAAGGTGTGATCCCAACCGCTTTCAGAATTACATTGGCAATTCCATTCAGAACCCACACCACCGGCCTGAATATGAGGAAAAACACATGCAACGGGTAAGATAAAACCAACGTCGTAGACTCAGGCCGCTGGATCGCGATCGACTTGGGCGCCAACTCTCCAAAAACGATGTGCAACACGGTAATAATTGCAAATGCAGTCGGTAAAGCTATCTGGTGGGCCAGTTCAGGGTCAAGCGAAAGGCCTACAAGCTCCATTGCCCCAATCAAAATCTTGGACACCACCGGCTCCCCTATCCAACCCAATCCAAGGCTTGCCAGCGTGATCCCGAATTGCGTGGCAGCCAGGTAACCATCGAGATTAGAAACAATTTGCTTCGAAAGAATGGCCATACGGTTCCCCTCCTGCGCCTTTTGTTCCAACTGCGATACCCTGATTTTGACGATCGCAAATTCTGCTGCAACAAAGAAGCCATTCAGAAGAACGAGTACTAGCGTGATTAAGACCTGGATAGCCATTTAGTTTGAAGAATGATTTGTGCAAAGCGGTTTGTAGCTGCATTTTAACAAAAAATTATACCATTGGGAAACTGTACCGCGTTTATGTCCGCGGCACGGCCCGCCTGTGCCGTTAAATTCGTAACTTGTATCATTATGAAAAGTGGCCACGCAGATTTACCCCTTCATTACGGGAAAGTGCCAATCTGGCTTGCTCAGCGGATGAGCGCGCTGGGTGGAGCGATCGTGGAATCCATCGTGATCGAATACGGCCGCGACGCATTGTTACAGAAAATGAGCGACCCGTTCTGGTTTCAGTCGCTCGGTTGTGTGCTAGGCATGGATTGGCATTCGTCGGGCATTACCACCTCGGTAATGGGCGCATTGAAGCAATCGGTGAACAGGAAATCGGCGGAGTTGGGCATTTATATTTGCGGTGGCAGGGGAAAGTACTCCCGTCAAACGCCGGCTGAATTATTAGCGATTGCGGATAAAACCGGTTTGGACGGAAATTTGCTTGTACATAACAGCAAGCTGTCGGCCAAAGTTGATAATACTGCCATTCAGGATGGTTTTCAGCTCTATTTACATTCGTTTGTACTGTCACGGGAAGGTAACTGGACGGTAATCCAGCAAGGCATGAATACAGGCGAACGGGTTGCGCGCCGTTACCATTGGCATTCCCCCAGCATTAAATCATTCATTGAAGAGCCACATACATTTATCTATGGCCACAATCAGGGCAAGATCCTTAACCTGACCGATAAAATGGCGGCCCCGACCCGCGCAGGCATCCTGGATTTAACCAAAGAAAACCCGGATCATATTATGCGCGAGGTAACCAAACTAGTGATGCCAGGCCATCACGACGTCCGTGCTGAAGATGTGAACCTGAAAAGGCTCGGCGCCGTTCTGGCGCTGGCACATGACAACCCGGTTGCCGACATGGAATCGTTGCTGATGCTCGAAGGCGTCGGTCCGCGCACCATTCAATCTTTGACACTCGTAAGCGAGATCATCCATGGCACTCCCTCGCGGTTCTCTGATCCCGCGCGGTTTTCGTTTGCGCATGGCGGCAAAGACGGCCATCCTTTTCCGGTGCCTGTTGCAATATACGACGAGTCGATCCTGACACTCGACCGGGCCATTCAGAAGGCCAAAATGGGTGACAAAGACAAGTCAGATGCTTTGAAAAATCTTTCCAAAGTAGCAGCCCGCCTCGAAGAGGATTTCCAGCCTAATAACCGTTTCAATGATATCGTGAAACAGGAAAGGGACAACTCGTGGAAATACGGCGGCCGTACTGTGATGGGAAAAGCCAAAAAACCCAAAGGATGGGACGGGCAGCTGGAATTGTTTTGATTGTAACACTTGACGGGATGTGTTACTTTTGGTATTACAATGATCGAAAATTTCAAGCACAAAGGTCTGCGATTTTTTTCGAAAGTGACAATCCCTCCAAGCTGCAAGCACACCACGTTGAAAAAATCAGAAGAATCCTCTATCGCCTGGACGAAGCCCGGTCAGTTGAGGAACTTGATGTAATTGGCTGGAATCTGCACCAACTGAAAGGCAATTTAAAAGATTATTGGTCCATTAAGATAAATGGCAATTACCGGATCATCTTTCGCTTCGAAAACGGAAATGCATCTGATATTGACTGTATAGACTACCATTGATTATGACTGCAAGAGAAATGAGGCCCCCACACCCAGGTTCGATGATCAGGGACATTTTGGAGGGTATAAAAGAAGAAACAGGAAGGGAACTTTCCATTCGGGAAGTAGCCAAAGGATTAGGAATCTCATCCCGGACGCTTTCCAATATTCTAAATGAACATCAGGGAGTCAACTCCGAAATGGCAGTAAGGTTGTCCGAAGCATTTGGGTCAAGCCCTGGATTTTGGCTTAAACTTCAACTGGATTACGAATTGTGGCATGCCGAAAAAAAGATCGACCGTGCCAACATCCATCACTTTTTACCCTCCGAAAAACAAAACCTCCAATCAGCTTGAAATCAAGGCAAATCCTTACCTTGACGAATAAAAATGGAGGCTGCCAGGCGTCCAGATATCTTAGGCTTATCCAAAGAAAATCCGGACTAGATATGCCCTGGGTAACTATACTGGTAACGCCCGACCATCAAAGGATGGGACGGGCAGCTGGAATTGTTTTGATTGAATTGATTTCTTAAATTTATATACATCGATAACCCCGATAAAGCATTAAACTTACACAGCCTAAGCAATTATGATTCTCCGTTCCACATCTGCCGTCTTGCCACATTCACTGGATGAATTTATCCGGTGGGAGCCTGTCGATGGATACAAATATGAATGGAACGACGGGAAGATAATCAGATTCGGCAAGGTGAAGAAAAAACACTTGTTCATCATTAGGACGTTACAACAGCTATTTTTCCGGACACGTGCCTTCTTGACGGGAGCCGCGTTGATCATGGAACAGGATGTGATACTTAACGGTATCCAGATGCGCCGACCGGACCTTGCCTATTTCAGCGGCCCGCAAATAGATGCCTCAGCAACAAGTGATGAAGAGCCCATTCCGGAATTTCTGATCGAAGTTATTTCACCTACCGATGACGCCGAAAAAGTGGAAGAGAAACTGGTGGAATATTTTAATTCGACTGTAAAAGTCGTCTGGCACATCTATCCGGACAATGAAGTTGTATATGTATACACTTCGCGCAAAAATGTCAAGATATGCACTGATTCCGACATTTGCTCCGCTTTTCCCGTCCTTCCGGACTTTGAAATAACAGCAAAAGAATTGCTTCGCCCTCGCATTTCTTAGTATGAGCTTCCTGATTGCCCCGGCAATATTCTTTATTATCAGTAAAAGCAATTATTTCTACTCTTTTTAATTCC
Source organism: Dyadobacter sp. MSC1_007 (assembly GCF_023667495.1). Classification (GTDB taxonomy): domain Bacteria; phylum Bacteroidota; class Bacteroidia; order Cytophagales; family Spirosomataceae; genus Dyadobacter. Next base: position 584,288 of record NZ_JAMOZL010000003.1, on the reverse strand, counting down.
TTTGTACCCGGTTCCAAAACCGGAATAAGTATTCCTGCATTAAGCAACGGCCTCAAATGATCTCCAAAAAACAATTCAGAAACCCTTTGATCTTTATGGCTGCTACCACGGTCGTGGTGGTGTCCTGTATGAAAATGTCCCCCTCAGGGCCTACTTCCAAAACCAATAGCACTGCATTGGTGATCAAGGAAGATGCGGCGACCGGAAAAGCCCGGGCCAAGGAAATACGTGAAAAAACGGTGGTTAAGCTGGCCGACGGCCTCAAGCTCGACCTATGGGCATCCGATTCCCTCGCCCCTGACCCTGTTGCCATTGCCATGGACGACGCCGGAAGAGTTTACCTGAACCGGACCAACCGCCAGAAAAACTCCGAATTCGACATCCGCGGCCACCGTAACTGGATGACCGAATCCATCGGACTGCAAACCGTGGAAGATCGTCGCACATTCTTGCGTAAGACATTTGCACCCGAAAAAAGTAAGGAAAACAACTGGCTGAAAGATCTCAACAACGACGGCTCACACGACTGGAAAGACCTGGCTGTTGAAAAAGACGAAGTGTGGCGCATAGAGGATACAGATAATGATGGTATTGCAGATGTTTCAACCCGCATTCTGAACGACTTTTTCGAAGAAGTTTCGGATGTTGCCGGTGGCTTGCTGGTGCGTGCAAAAGACGTGTTCGTTGCTATCGCTCCTGATATGTGGAGATTGAAAGATACCAATGGAGATGGCGTGCTTGACGAAAAAACGTCGATCAGCCATGGTTATGGCGTGCACATTGGGTTTGGTGGACACGGTATGTCCAACCCTATTGAAGGACCTGATGGAAAGATTTACTGGAATATCGGTGATATCGGTGCCAATATCACTACTGCCGAAGGTGTAAAGCATGAATATCCCAACTCGGGTATCATCGCCCGTTCGAATCCCGACGGTAGCGATTTCGAGGTCTTCGCACACGGATTGCGTAACACGCACGAGTTCGTTTTCGATGAATATGGCAATTTGATCAGCTCGGACAACGATGGTGACCATCCCGGTGAAAGTGAACGGCTGGTACACGTGGTGGAAGGCTCCGACGCAGGCTGGCGCTCCAACTGGCAATATGGCAAGTACACCGATCCTAAAAACAACTCCTACAAGGTTTGGATGGATGAAAAGCTCTACAAACCACGCTGGGACGGACAAGCCGCCTACATTATTCCCCCTATTCAAAACTTCCATAACGGCCCGACCGGAATGCAGTACAATCCAGGCACAGCTCTTGGCTCGGAGTGGAAAAACAAATTCTTCCTGGTTGAATTCGTGGGTAATCCCGCACGTTCGCCGATATGGTCGTTCGGCCTGAAACCAAAAGGTGCTTCTTTCGTGCTTGATGGTGAAAAAAATATTCTTACCGGCATATTGCCGACGGGTATCCGTTTCGGTCCGGATGGTGCGCTTTATGTTGCCGACTGGATCAATGGCTGGGATACCAAAAACTACGGACGTGTTTGGAAACTGGATGTTACCGACGAAAAAAATGATTTGAAAGCATTACGTGCCGAAACCAAGCGGCTGATGCAATTGGATTACACCCAACAATCGGACGACGCATTGCTGCCATTGCTCTCCAATCCAGACATGCGCATTCGTCAAAAAGCACAATTTGAACTGGCTGCAAGAGGTGGGAAAGGCGCTGCTGTGCTAAGCAAAGCTATTGCTCAAACTGCAAACCAGTTTGGCCGCATTCATGGCATTTGGGGAATGGGGCAACTGGCCCGCCAGGATAAGTCTTATGCCAATGTCCTGATGACGCTTTTGAAGGATACGGACGAAGAAATCACCGTACAAGCAGCCAAGGTTTTGGGTGATGCAAAAATTGCCGAAGCAGGTCCGATGCTGATCCCGATGCTGACCAGCAAAAATCCACGCGTGCAGTTCTATGCGGCACAGGCGTTAGGCCGGATCCCCGATAAAAATGCAGTTACGCCGCTTCTGAATATGATCAAGGCTAATAATGACGAGGATCTTTACCTCAGACACGCGGCAGTGCTCGCACTATCCCGCATTGGCCAGGATGAACCGATGCTCGCTTTGGCAAACAGTCCTGAAAAATCATTGCGCGTTGCAGCGGTACTTGTCCTTCGCAAGTTAAGGAATGATAAAATCAGTGTATTTCTGCAAGACAAAGATGAATACATTGCTACGGAAGCTGCCCGCGCCATTAACGACGATCTTTCGATTCCCGGCGCGCTTCCTGCGCTTGCCGCGACCTTAAATGAAAAGCGGTTTACATCCGAACCATTGTTACGCCGTGCGATCAATGCAGCGCTCAGAGTGGGCGGTGATGCGCAACTGAATGATCTAATCGCGTTTACAAAAAGGAAAGATGTAGATAAAAGCATCCGCGCTGAGGCATTGGCAACGCTTGCCACCTGGGCGAGCCCTTCCGTTATGGATCGTGTCGATGGCCGTTACCGTGGCCCGATGGAGCGCAATCCTGCGGTGATTAAAGGCAAAGTACAACCGATTATCGCTGACCTGTTGCAGGATAGCGATCCTGCGATATTGATCGCCACGTCGCAAATGCTTAGCAATCTAAATATCAGCGAAAACAATGCTGCATTAGTAAAAATCCTGAACGAAAATAAAGATCCGAAAGTAAGAGCGGCAATGCTGGTTGCATTGAACGAGCTGAAATACAGCGACATGGAAACGGTTATGAAAAAAGGCATGACCGACTCCGATGCTGACGTGCGTACGGCAGCTTTGGGAATGGTGGGAAGTGTTACTATGTCAAAAGAGGCGCTTACTGACATTTCCAATGCTATTTTCGAGAAAGGAAGCGTGCGGGAGCAACAGCAAATGCTGAAAGTATTGGGCAGTCTGCCGGTTGCTAAAACGGAGACTATTTTTACAAACCTGATTGGCAAAATGGCTGACCAGAAACTGCCGCCAAGTCTCTCACTTGATCTGAATGAAGCAGTGGATTCAACCAAATCGAGTGCATTGATCGCTAAACTGGCACCGCTCCGCAAACAAGGAACTACCGTTGCAGACTACCAGGACGCACTTTATGGCGGCAATGCACAAGCCGGACGCCGTTATTTCTTGACCAGTTCGGCCGCGGAATGCGTACGCTGCCATTCGATCGGTGGACAAGGTGGCGAAGTGGGTCCGTCACTGTCCAACATCGGTAATGTACTGAGTCGCGAGCAGATCCTGCAAGCGCTGGTCGAGCCAAGCGCGCGCTTATCGCCTGGATTCGGAATGGTAATGCTTACATTGAAGGACGGTACGTCCGCCGCAGGTATCCTCGCCGAGGAAAACGATCATGAACTCGTTTTAAAGACTTCCGAAGCGGAGCCGCTTAAAATAGCCGTTTCTCGTATCGCCAAACGTGAAAACGTGCCGTCGAGCATGCCACCGATGGGAACTATCATGTCGAAACGGGAAATCCGCGACGTCGTTGAGTTTCTTTCGGGATTAAAAAGATAATATAATATTTCAATCGCATTGCCAACCCCGGGATTTTAGGATTCCGGGGTTTATTTTTACGCGGGAATACCATTGTTGCATCGTCAGGAGGCTCCCTGGGAGCCCCGACATGTGTTTATCGGTTTTCCTACAAATAGGGAGCCGCTCTGCGGCTAAAATAGGAGAATTGACGTAGTGCACCGTGGTGTTTGTCGCTCCCATCGAATCTCGACCATTCCATGATCCGAAGGATCACCCTATTTCTAGACGAAAATGCTATACGGCAATTTACGGCTCCGAAGGAGCCCCCTAAATAACAGCAGAAGCAGAATATGACAACCTATTTAACAGATCGAATTTCTGTCGACCCGGGAATCTGCGCTGGACAACCTATCGTTCGGGGAATGCGCATATCCGTACGAACCGTAGTCGATTACCTAAATGCCGGGACATCGAGTGCAGAATTATTGTACCAATACCCTGCACTTGAAAATGAAGACCTTGACGCCTGCATTGCCTTTCGCCAAGCACAATTTTAATTCATCAACATCCTAAAAAATTAATGGAATTAGAAAAAAAGGAAGCGGAGATTGTCAATAAGGCCATCCAGTCGTGGGAGGATGAGCAGCGGATCTCGAAGGAACTGGCAAGCGAATTGCGCGGCAGCTATCAGGTGCGGAATGCGAATGTCGACGTGATCGCTGTATATGCATTGATATCCGCTGTTTCGTGCGGATTGCTGGCATTCGGCGCACTGGTACTCGACGAGAAATGGATTGAATTGCTCCGAAAACGATGGGGGTTTTCTGAAAATATCGTAGGCATTGCATTTACGCTGCTGGCTGCCGTTTTTGTGGTATTGGCCAAAAGGAGGCAGGCTAAAACGCAGGGAGGAGTCATCAGCAACGAGGTTTATAACATTACCATCATCCTCACTGTCGCGATCGCTATCACCTATTGGAGCCGCGGATTGCTCGACGGGCCGGGCAACTATGCCTTACCATTGTTTTTTGCTGCTTTGTCTTACGGCGTTATCGCCATTTTACTGCGTTCCACTTTGCTCTGGGTTGCAGCTGTTTTTTCACTGGCAGGCTGGTGGGGTGCGCAAACACATTACTGGTCGGGAGGCAGTTACCGGTTCATGGGCATGAACTATCCACTCCGGATGACGGTCTTCGGGTTGGCGATCTGGGCTTTGTCATGGCTATTGGGACAGGTGAAATCGCTGAATTTTTTAAAAGAAACCACTTATACCATCGGGTTGTTCCTGTTTTTACTAGCGGGATGGACGCTGTCGATGTTTGGTAATTATGCCGATTATGATGGTTGGAAGGCACTCAAACAAAGCCATTTTTGGTACTGGGCGCTGGGCTTTACGGTTGTTTTGGCCGCTATGCTTTATTATGCATTCCAGAACAGGCAGGAAACATTGCGAGACTTGTGCCTGGTCTTCTTTTTGCTGAACATTTATACCCGCTATTTCGAATATTTCTGGGACCGTACCAATGCAGGGATCTTCTTTGCAATACTCGCATTGTCGTTCTGGTTTGTAGGAAAAAAAGCGGAGCAGTTGCGCGGAAAAACTTCCGCATGATTTACACCAATACTTCACTACAATGAGCAATATCCGTCCGATCCGTGAGGAAGAACTGACCCTCATTTATTTTCTTCTGGAAAAACTAAATCTCGACCCCATCGATTATCCCGTCAATGAAAATGTGGACGAATACGAAGGTGGCAAAATGGGCAGTATAAGCCTTGGCGGCGACGTAAACGGGTATGTGGGTGACCTTATTCAGGCTGAATATGTGGATATTGACGATGTCCCTGTTGTGATCACCTTAACTCAGGACAACAACGGGCGCCTGCTCGACCTCGATTTCTGGAAAGTAGATTTTTCCCGACTGCTGGAATATCCTGTGCCGGATAAACTGATTTTTGGTAAGACTAATGAAGAACTATAACAGCTAAACTTCTTCGTAATCCAACTCCTTGCCGTACGTTTCCTCCATCCGCCACAGCGATAAGAGCGCCAGCGAAAAACATATTGCCCCGACAATGGCACCCGAATGCAGCACTCCCCATTCTGGCTTCAAAAACTGGAAAAGCGGTAAAGTTAACAGCACCGTGGCGCGCACATTATTAGCGACAGAAGTCGTTACGGTGGCCCGGAGATTGGTCCCAAACTGTTCGGCCGTCGTGGTCAGGAACATGGCGATATATCCTATCGAAAAGCCGAGCCAAACGTAGCATATATAAAGTGCGGTATCCGTTTTGATGCCCCCATACAACAGCGCGATTACACCAGCAAGCGTCATAGACATCATCAGCAGGATCGCCTTGCGTCTCGACCGCAGCCATTGGCTCAAAATACCACTAAAAAAATCACCCGTAACAACTCCGATATAAGTGTAAAGCACGCAAGTACCAGCCTGAATATCCGCCGAAATGCCTAATGCCTTTGCAAATTCATTCCCAAAAGTGGAATAAATACCGATCACCATGTAAGTAGGCAGCCCGATGCCCATACAACGCATATAGCGTACAAACCTCGACCAGCTCGTGAAAATCGTCCACCAGGGAACTGGTTTGTTTCCACGCTTTTCAAGACTTTTATTAAAAACAATGGATTCGAGCACATTAATACGGAGAACGAGCAGAACCACTCCCATTCCGCCCCCAATGAAATAAGCTACCCGCCAGTCGGTCAGCTTTACGGCGAAAAATGCTGCAATGGCTCCGGCGAGGCCCACGCTGGCCATGACCGACGCGCCATAACCCCGCAGCTCCTTTGGCAGTATCTCGGCGATCAGCGTAATGCCTGCCCCTAGTTCACCTGCGAGTCCGAAGCCCGCGATGAAGCGTAACACAGAATAGATTTCGACGTTTTGAGTAAAGCCACATGCAATATTGGCCAGCGAATAAGTCAAAATCGAGCCGAAAAGGACCGATCTCCTTCCGAGTTTGTCACCCAATATTCCCCACATGAAACCGCCAATGAGCAACCCGGCCTGTTGCCAGTTATAAATATTTGCGCCGATCTGCGAAATCTCCTCTTCGGAAAGCCCGAGGTCTTTCAGGCTCGGAACGCGCACGATGTTGAAAAGCAGCAGGTCATATACATCTACGAAATAGCCCAATGAGGCAACGATGACGGGGAGAGTCAGAACGGCGCTTAGTTTAGGTTTAGCCGGAGCAACAGCAATCATATTCGGAGCGATAGTAACAGGTTTATTCTTCAGAAGGCTTTTTCCGCATCGACTTAATGGTCGCATTGCGCTGTTTTCCCTTTAGTCTTTCAAGTTTTGATGCGAGGGTTGGCTTGGTAGGTCTTCTTTTTTTCTGGACCGTAAATGCCTGAACGATCAACCGATAGAACTTTTCTACGACCTTATCCTTGTTTGCCAGCTGCGACCGTTCCGTTTGGTGATATAATACCAGCACTTTGTCATTCGTTAATTTGCCGGACAACTTTTCGGTAAGCGTAAGTTTTTCCTCCTCCGTCAGCAATTGCGAGTTAACAATGTCAAAACGCAGCTCTACCTTCGTTTCAACCTTGTTTACATTTTGTCCTCCCTTACCTCCGCTGCGTGCCGTTTGAAAAACGAGTTCAGGATAAAGGATTTCAGGATTGATCATATTTTTTAAAGTTTTGTTAATACGTGTTAATGCCTCGCCAGACGGTTAAACCCCTATTTAAAAGTAATGTCCAAGAAACGATTTTTAACAACAGAAAACAATTTAACCACAAAGCCATGTATACCATGCGTACACTTCGGATCTTCGGCTTGCTTATATTAATGCTTGGGGGCGTTTCGGTTTATAACAAAACACAGGCACAACCAGGATTCAGTATAACATTCGAAACTTTTTATGATGAGTTGGCTCCCTACGGAAGGTGGGTGCGCAACCCGCAATACGGCTCCGTCTGGATTCCCGACGTGCCCCGGGGCTTTCAACCCTACTCCACAGCCGGTTACTGGGAAGTGACCGAATATGGTAACACCTGGGTATCGGATTATGAATGGGGCTGGGCGCCCTTCCACTACGGCCGCTGGTCGTTTGACGATTATTACGGCTGGTACTGGATCCCCGATTACGAATGGGGCCCTGCCTGGGTAAACTGGCGGTCTGGTGGAGGCTATTATGGCTGGGCACCGCTTGGTCCTGGCATGAGCATCAACATTTCGGTAAATCTCCCTTCGTTCTGGTGGGTATTTGTACCGCAACGCTACATTACCAGCCCACGCTGGCACAATTACTGCGCGCCACGGGGCCGTGTGAGCCATTATTACAACAATACGGTGATCATCAACAATTACTATCGCAGCAACAACCGGACTTATGTGTACGGACCACGACGCGATGAGATCGAACGTGTTACCCGCAGAAGCGTACCCGTTCGTACCATCGATGCAAGCCCAAGAGGACGCGGTCGTGTGGTTGTAGCCGAGAACGGACGCGGAAACGACAGGTATAATGGCAGAGGAAACGGCTCCGACCGTGGAGGCCGTGTGATCGATGCCAACCCACGGATCGACAGAAGCAACCGTAATGATGATAACCGGGTGGAACGTGGTGATGATTCAAGACGTGGCTCGCGGAACCCTTTTAATGACCGTAGCAACAGCCGTCCCGAAAGAAACCGTGAATCTGCACCGATTGAAAACCGGAATGAACGTCGCGAGGCTCCCAATGCAGGCAGAAATGACCGCTACGAGGCCCCTAACCGCTCCGAACGCAATAGCGACTTTGGCAATCCGGGTAATAGTCCGGAAAGAACAAGTCGTCCCGAGCGTAACCGTGACTATGGAAACCCTGGCAACAGTCCTGAACGGGCGAACCGTCCGGAGCGCGTGGAAAGACCTAATGTGGAACGTCCGGAGCGTGTGGAACGCAGCAACCGTTCTTTTGAAACACCTGCACCGAGAGTTGAACGTCAGGAAAGAAGCGCACCTGCGCCCGAGCCAAGAAACAATGATCGTGGCAACCGTGGAGGCGATAATGGCGCCAACCGCGGAGGCGGAGGCGGGGGCGGCGACAATGGTGGAGGTCGTGGAGCCAGCGAAAGAAGCGGCCGCGGACCGAGATAATTTCAAGACTTAACATAAAAACAACCCGGCGGGATAGTAGTATTTCCCGCCGGGTTGTTTTTTGTTTATAAGACTTGCGTTTTACGGTTAAAAAGGCAGAAAAATGTTATTTTTAGCTTGATTCCAAACCCGCTTTGATTAATGGAAATACAATTTGATATCGAGTTTAAGGAGAGTGCACCGAAGTACATGCAGATCATCAAATCGCTGTTACAGGCGATTAGTAAAGGAAAATTAAAAAGGGGCGACAAGATACCATCGATCAACCAGCTTAGTGAGGAATACCTGCTCTCGCGGGATACCGTCGAAAAGGCTTACAAGCATCTGATTAAAGACGGCGTGCTGATCTCCGTCCGGGGGAAAGGCTATTTTATTAACCGCGTCGACATAGAGACGTCACTGCGCATCCTGCTGGTTTTCAATAAGATCAGTAATTATAAAAAACAGGTTTACAATGCTTTTGTAGAGAATATAGGGCGCAACGTGAATGTCGACCTGCATATTCATCATTCCAATATCAATATTTTCAAAAACCTGATCAAAAACAGTCTGGGAGAGTACGACTATTATGTGATCATGCCGCACTTCTATGAAAAAGCGGAAGAGGCCATTGAGACCCTTAAAATGATACCGCCAGAGAAACTGATCCTGCTGGACAAGGACATTGAATTCAACAGCAAGAAGCATTCATCTGTTTTCCAGAATTTTGAAAAGGATATTGTCCACGCCTTGAACGAGGCACTGGATCTTTTAAAAGTATACAAAAAGCTGATCCTGATCTTCCCGACCATTATCCGCTATCCGAAAGAGATCATCAAAGGGTTCCGGATTTTTTGCATTCAGCACGAGTTCGAGCACGAGATCATGTACGATTTCCACGAAAACAGCACGGCGGTTAAGGATACCGCTTATGTCGTGATCGAAGAAAACGATCTTGTAAACCTCATCAAGAAATGCAAGGAACAGCAATTAACAATCGGGAAGGACATTGGTATCATCTCCTACAATGAGACACCATTGAAAGAAATTCTGCTTGACGGTATTACGACCATTTCAACAGATCACGAGCAAATGGGCAAGACCGCAGCGGAAATCATCCGGGAAGGTAAAAGGGCTGTCGTCAAAAACCCTTTTACGCTGATCCGGAGGAAATCGTTATAAAAAATGTCATCGCTATTGTCGCCCTGAGCGCAGTCGAAGGGCATCCCGCACGATGCCCTTCGACTGCGCTCAGGGCGACAGCAGGACGCTGAAGCTGACAATTCTGCTCATTGCGACAATCAAAGTCCCGTTGCTACCGTAACCTTTCCGCGCTCGTTCATTAATTCTGAGCGGACGCTAAGATTGCGGAACAGGCCGATTGGGTCCAATGCGCCGCCGCTCAGGCGCATTGCTTCGCGCACGAGCGGGCGCACGTCGGTGCGGAATGCATTCTGTAATATCTGCTGTGCAAGTACCACGTCGTTCTGGCTTCTGGCCTGATCGAGTTTCTTCCTGTCGACGATCAATGACTGTGCGTAAGCCAGCAAAATCGCTTCTACTGATTGCAGCAAGTCTTCCAACGGGTCTTTTACATTATGGCTCGCGTCGATCATCCAGGCGTAAGTATCACTTGCGCGTCCTGCCCGTTTCATCCCTTCCACCAATTCTACAAAAATCAGGAACAGCATATAAGGACGAATGCTTCCTACTGTAAGGTCATCATCGCCATATTTGGAGTCATTGAAATGGAAACCGGCCAAGCGACCCTCCATCATCAGTGTTGCAACGATTTGCTCGATGTTCGCATTGGGCAAGTGGTGTCCCAAATCAACCAGTACATCGGCCTTGGCGCCCAGCTTTTGGCAAAATAGCAGCGAGCTTCCCCAGTCCTGAATTACTGTCGAATAAAAATTGGGTTCATATGCTTTGTATTCGACATATACTTTCCAATCGTCGGGCAATGCGGCGTAAATTTCCTGCAATGATTCCAGTGTATTCTGGAACGACCTCACAAAGTTGGCCTGTCCCGGAAAGCAGGAGCCATCCGAAAGCCAGATGGATAATGCTTTTGATCCAAGATCTTTTCCATATTTGATTACTTCGATATTATGATCGACTGCCTGCTTCCGCACTTTCGCATCCACGTGCGACAGCGACCCAAACTTGTAGGAATGCTCCTGGTCCTTCTGATCCTGGAAAGTATTGGAATTGACCGCGTCGAATTTCAGGTTCAGCGACGTTGCCAGATCGATGATCGGTTTCGCCTGACCGGGAATATCCCAGGGTATATGCAGCGAAATCGATCCGCTCGACTGGTTTAGCGCATGAAGCAGTCCTACGTCCTCAATTTTCTCTTCCAGCGAACGCGGCTCACCACCACCTGAAAATCGCCCGAAACGCGTGCCTCCCGTACCCAATGCCCAACTAGGGATCGCTACCTGGAAATCCTCCAATGCTTTTACAATGTCATTTGCATTGATCCCCTGTTCGCCCAGTTGTTCTTTGATGTAGATAAACTGGTTGTTATGCCGCGAAAAAAGACTGTCGTTATGCTGGTCGATCTGATATTGTTCGATTTTCATATGGAAATGGTTTGGTATGAAAACAGACTTGCCAAGCTTTTGACAACCTGGCAAGTCTGATCCGATATGTTCTTATTTTTTTATCTGAGGAATGCCGCAGGAACACCACCATCCACGTTGATCACATTTCCGGTGCTTTTGTTGAGCAAGCCGCTTACGAAAATATAAACGCCATTCGCTATATCCTCCGTGTGGATCTCAGCATTCAGCACGGTCCGTTTTGCGTAGTAAGCAGGAAGTTCCTCCACCTTAATGCCGTATGCTTTTGCACGGCCCGCTGCCCAGCCGCTTTCCCAGATCTTGCTTCCGGCGATTACGGCATCCGGGTTTACTACATTCACACGAATTCTGTCAGGTCCGAGTTCGGCTGCCAACAGACGTGTCATATGTTGCTGAGCTGCTTTGGCTGTTCCGTAAGCCACATTATTAGGTCCGGAAACAATGCCGTTTTTGCTGGCAATATTGATAATATCACCACCAAGGCCTTGCTGACGCATGATCGCAACCGATTCCTGCGAAACGAGGAATTGGCCTTTCACCAATACATCCTGCAAAATATCCCAATCCTTGATCGTTGTTTCTGCCAAAGGTTTTGAAATAGACAAGCCTGCACAGTTTACAATGATATCGACACCGCCATATTTCAGTTTGGTAGCGTGCAAGGCTGCTTTGATCTGCTGATCATCCAGTACGTTCGCAACGGTGGTATCAGAGAAATCCTTCCCGAATTTCGCATCGAATTCCGCCTTGGTTTCAGCCAATGCTTTTTCGTCGATGTCGGAAATGACTACGCAAGCGCCTTCCTGCAATAACTTTTGCGCGATGGCTTTGCCGATACCGCCTGAGCCACCCGTAACGAATGCTACTTTACGCGAAACCGATTTCTCTTTTGGCATGCGCTGTAATTTGGCTTCTTCCAGCAACCAGTATTCGATATCGAATGCTTCCTGCTCGGGCAGCGACACGTAAGAAGAGATAGCCTCGGCGCCCTTCATTACATTGATCGCATTGATATAAAACTCAGCGGCAACACGGGCAGTTTGTTTGTCTTTGGCAAAAGAGAACATCCCTACACCTGGAAGCAGGATGATAACCGGATTCGGGTCGCGTACTGCGGGGCTGTTGCTATGCTTGCAGCGATCGTAATATGCCTGGTAGTCTGCGCGGTATGCTTCAAATTGAGGTCTGATGTGGTCCAAAATCTCCTGATCGGTGGCTTCCAGCTTTTCAAAAGGAAGGTCCAATACCAGCGGACGGATCTTGGTGCGCAGGAAGTGGTCGGGGCAGCTGGTTCCAAGAGGCGCCAGTTTATCGAGATCGTTGCTCGCAATGAATTCCAAAACGCGTGCGTCATCCGTAAAGTGACCGATCATCGCCTGTTGCTCCGAAGCAAGGCCGCGAAGGTAAGGGGCCAATTTCCCGGCGATTGTAGCGCGACGTTCTTTCGGCTCGCTTTCGATACGCTGACCTCCGAAAACCGGACGTTTCTTACCGTAATTCTCGTTCAGGTATTCCGACGCTCTCTCGATCGTGTCGAGTGTATTAATGTAGGATTCATAGGCAGTGTCGCCCCAGGTGAACAATCCATGTCCGCCCAATACGATACCACGGATGCCGGGGTTTTCTGCCAACGCTTGTTCCAGCTTTAATCCAAGATCAAAGCCGGGACGCTGCCAGGGCACCCACGCAAGCTCTCCATTGAAAAGTTCTTTGGTAATGGCCTCTCCTTCTTTGGAAGCGGCGATGGCGATCAGCGCATCGGGATGAAGGTGATCGATATGCTTGAATGGCAATAAACCATGCAGCGGCGTATCGATGGAAGGCGCTTTTGATTTCAGATCATAAATGCAATGGTTGAACAATTCCACCATTTCATCTTCAAATTCCAGTCCGCGGTAAATATTTTTGAGGCTGTGCAGACGGTCCGAGTAAAGCCCTGCCAGGCCGCTTCTTGTTAAAGTACCAATATCGCCTCCCGAGCCTTTGATCCACATCACTTCCACGGGATTGCCTGTCAATGGGTCTTTTTCGATCGTTTTACAGCTCGTGTTTCCACCAGCATAGTTGGTCAGACGAAGATCCGCACCCAACAGATTCGAACGGTACAAAAGAAGCGCCACCTGATCATCACCCAGAGAAGCGGCTTTCTCTTCATCCCATAAATAGCTTACATACCTGTACTGGCTTACTTTAGAACTGCTCATATTTGTTTCTTGATTATTTATCGTTTTTGAGGTAAAAGATCTTCTTTGCAGAAAGTATTTCCACAGATAAATACTACTCTGAACCCAGGCACAAGATTAGGAAACTTAGCTATACGCACCGTCCTGTTGTATCCTGCATGTTGAAATAAATTGAGAATTAATGTGAGATTAGGAAGTTTATACTAAAAACAAAAGGTCCGGACTATTCGCTAATAGTCCAGACCTTTTTAAATGAAAATAACCTTACTCGGCTACCGCTGAATCAGCAGTTTTTTAGAATATCCTCCGATCGTGACGTTGTAAATTCCATTAGATAGCCCTTTGATATCCACCTGTCCATTTGCATTCAGCCCATGCTTCATGACCAGCCTGCCTGCATTGTTGTATATCCGGACATCGGATTTGCTTTTCGTGCCGGAAACTGTCAGTAGCTCCTGCGCCGGGTTGGGATACACTTTTATCTCAACCTGATCCCCTCTCACAGCAATCACTTTCGAATACTCAAACTTGCCGTCATAATCCAACTGTTTCAGACGATAGTAGCTCGTTTCAAATGGCTGCAAATCGGTAAAATGATACATTTCATCTTCCTTCGTATCGCCATTGCCATCCACAAACCCGATCTTCTCAAATGTCCGCGCATCGGCGCTGCGTTCTATTTCAAAGCCTTTGTTGTTGGTTTCAGAAGTGGTTTTCCAGGTTAGTTTGGTTTGAGAGTTTTCGGATTTACCATCGAAGGAGACGAGGGTAACGGGTAGTCTGATAAGGTTATAGTCTTCGCTTACCAGCGTCAGTCCTGGCACCAGACTATTGGTCACCTCTACACGGTAAAGGCCTTCATCTGTCCACAATTCTTCATTGCCCACCGTTGTTGTAAAAAGTGCGCCGTTCTTGTACCAACGATAAGTATTATTAGCCAGTGTGCCTCCGGCAAAAACAAACAAGCCTCCCGCTAGCTCACCATTTACTCTTCCTCCAATTTCACCCATAATAACATTCGCGTGCAAAGGGATTTTTGCTTGACCACTATATATATCCAAACGGCTGATATTCTCTTCCATTCCGGCAAACGTGAATTTGTTCTTGCTGATATCGACCGCCGTTGCCAATGGAATACTGGTAAGATCTGGAATGGGGCCAGTCAACGCGTTATCCCTTAAAGACAGGGTCTTCAGATTCGTTAAGTTGTTGAACGATGCCGGTATCGTCCCCGTCAGGCCAATGTTTGAAATTTCCAGGAATTTTAAGTTTGTGAGATTACCCAGTTGAACCGGAATATTTCCGGTTCCGGTGCTCGAAAGGTACCCGCCAGCAATTGAAAGATAGGTCAAATTGGTAAGCAAGCCGATTTCGGCTGGAATAGGTCCCGTCAACGCCCCCAATTCCAGGGTATCGAGCGTAACCAGATTCCCTATCTGGCTTGATATCGGAGTCGTAAACTTTACACCAGCCATCCTCAGCACCTTGATTTTAGGCCATTGATAAATAGCATTTGGAGATGCCAGTTCCCAAACGCCAACAGGAAACGGATCGTACTGGCCAATTGTGCAGCGCTCGAGATTGACCAAATTTGCAAAACTGGCTGGGATATCCCCCAAGGGATTCATGCTTAGTTCTTTCAGACTCGTAAGATTCCCGATTACAGATACGTCCTGAGCACTGAAATAATTACCATCAAGTCTCAGATACTCGAGCTTGGAGAGATTACCAAGCTGCGAGGGTATGAGCCCCATAAACCCTGGCCCAAAAGTCTCTGTCCATAAATCGAGATGAGTCAATTCTGAAAGATTACCGATTTCCGGTGGCAACGGTGCCTTAGCCGGCGCAGCTGATAAAATAAGCCGTGTCACCCGGCCACCGGCACAAGTCACACCATCCCATCCGCAAGGGCTGTCGCCAGTGGTACCCGGCACCACCCAATTGGTTCCCCAATCAGGACCGTTAGCCTGGTTATAAATTGCAACCAATGCCAGCCGGTCGGTCTCCAACGTCTGCGCGAATGACTGCAATGCGAATAAAGCAAGAACGAAAGTATACAAGTATTTCATGGCTCTGAATATTAACATGGATAAGGAAAGTGAAGATGCTACCGATTGATCAGCAACTTTTTGCTGACACCACCAGCCAGGACATTGTACAATCCGGCACGCAACCCGCCGATCGCAATCGGTTGCTTCGGATTTATTCGGCTCTTTAATACGACTCTTCCGCTTTCATTAATGATGGAAACTTCGGTACCCGCTTCAATGCCGGAAATAGTCAGATATTCCTGCGCGGGATTAGGATACACTTTTATCTCAACTTGATCTCCTCTCACCGCAATCACCTTCGAATACTCAAACTTGCCATCATAATCCAGCTGTTTCAACCGATAGTAGCTTGTTTCAAATGGCTGCAAATCCGTGAAATGATAAGTTTTATCTTCCTTGGTATCGCCATTGCCATCCACAAAACCAATTTTCCCAAATGCCCGCGCATCGGCGCTGCGTTCTATTTCGAAGCCTTTGTTGTTGGTTTCGGAAGTGGTTTTCCAGGTTAGTTTACTGCCTTCAAGCGACCGAACGCCTTGGAATTTGACCAGCACCACAGGTAGGCGAACTATTGTATAACTCACACTTTGCAATGCCAGCAATGGTAGTTGGCTATTAGTGACCACAACGTGATAAGTCGCCTCGTCCAAAGCCAAGAAATTCGGGTTGCCAACGTTGGTTGCCTGCAACTGATTATTCTTATACCAACGATATGTATTGTTAGCAGGGGTTCCGCCAACATCAACCGATAAAGTGGCCGGATAGCCCATCAAATTTGTGGCTTGCGTTCCATTTGCAAACATAGGAACGGTATCCTGCCATGAGTAACCATTTAATTTTGAGATATTTTGCTCCAATCCTGCAAAAGTGAATTTGTTCCAGATCAGATTTACCTTGAAAGTTGAAGGCAAGCCTGATAAATCAGGTAAGGGGCCCGTCAACCCATTACGTATTACACTAAGATTGGTTAGCGCAGGCATGGTCGTCAGTTCGACGGGTATTGTGCCGCTGAATTGATTAAATCCCAGGTCGATGCTTTTGATGCTTGACAAACCGCCGAGGAAGGCCGGTATGTTCCCCGACAGTTGGTTGCTCGCTAACCCGAGGCTAATTAAGTTGGTTAGGTTCGCAAAACTTGCTGGTATTGAACCAGTGATACCATTACCAGAAATTTCCAGATACTGTAAATTCGTAAGATTACCCAGCTCAGAGGGGATGCTTCCAGCATCAGTCCTTGAGCCGCTCTCGCCACTTATAGCAAGGCGGATCAGGCCCGTAAGCTGTCCTATTTCGGCCGGAATCGGGCCAGTCAAACCAGGACTCCACCAAATCAACAGTTCCTTTAATTTCGACAAGTTGCCGATCGAAGGAGGTATCTGGCCTGTCAAATCATGATAGCGCCCTATTTCGAGAATTTCCAGGTTAGTAAGATTTCCTATTTGAGCTGGAAATGCACCCTTCAATTGGCCTATCAGATACAATTTTCGTAGTTTAGTAAAGCTCGTCAAAAAGCTTGGAAATGAATATTGTTCCGAAGGTGGAAAGGCTTCCCTACTACCCATGAAAAGCACCTCAAGATTTACCAGGCTGGCCCACTGCGCGGGAATTTCACCCAGTGGCGTTACCGCCAATTCCTTTAATTTGGTGAGATTACCAATAACCCCCATATTGGCAATTCCAATTTGATTATGACTTAAATTCAGGTATTCCAGATTGATAAGATTTCCGAGTTCGACAGGAAGCTCGCCATTCCAGGGCAAAAACTCTGCCCCTCCGCCTTCCAAGTTCAAATACTTTAATGCGGTTAGCTTGCCGATCTCAGGCGAAATAGGACCATGTACCTGTAACATTGACAAGTCCAGCCGGGTCACCCGCCCGCCCTCGCATGTCACCCCAGTCCAACCACACGGACTATCTCCTGGCGATCCAGGTACGACCCATCCGGGATTGTCAAACCAGGATGTCCCCGGTGTCGTATAAAACGCCACCAACGCCAGCCGATCCGCTTCAAGCGTCTGCCCGAATGACTGCAATGCGAATAAAGCAAGAATGAGAGTACACAAGTATTTCATGGCTCTGAATATTAAATGGATAAGGAAAAGTGAAGGTACTACCGACTAATCAGCAACTTTTTGCTGACGCCGCCAGCCAGCACATTGTATAAACCGGCACTCAATCCGCTGATCGCAATGGCCTGCTTCGGATTTATTCGGCTCTTTAATACGACTCGTCCGCTTTCATTAATGATGGAAACTTCGGTACCTGTTTCAATGCCGGAAATAGTCAGATATTCCTGCGCAGGATTGGGATAGACGTTTAAAACAATACTTTCGTCCTTGATGGAGATAATGCGGGAGTATTCAAACTTGCCATCATAGTCCAGCTGTTTCAAACGATAGTAGCTTGTGGTCAGCGGCAGCAAGTCTGCAAAGTGATAGGTTTGGATTTCTTTCGTGTCCCCGCTTCCATCTACAAAGCCGATTTTCTCGAACGTTTTTGCATCCGCACCACGTTCTATTTCGAAGCCTTTGTTGTTGGTTTCGGAAGTTGTTTTCCAGGTTAGTTTATTCTGGTCGTCGATTCTATGCGCATTGAATGAAACAAGCGTTACAGGAAGTTTAACGTAGACGTAATCATTACTGACCAATTTTAATCCGGTAACAACACTGTTTGTCACCTCAACCCGGTAGGTCGCTTCCTCCGTAACGGCAACAGACTGGTTCCCTATATTAGTCGCAAACAGCGCGCCATTCTTGTACCACCTATACGTGTTGTTGGCTAGTGTTCCTCCAACCTCCACAGATAAATCAGCACTTCCGCCCGGCAATAGCTGTGCCAGTATTGGTATCATTGCCTGGCCACCGTATCCGTCGAGCTTGCTGAAATTTTCTTCCAATCCGGCAAAAGTGAAGGCATTTGCGCCTATGTTAACATATCCACCTACCGGAATACCCGCCAAACTGGGAAGTCGGCCTTTGAAATGGTTATATCGGATATCGAAGTAAGACAGCGCTGTCAGATTATCGATGGCAGGAAATGGCCCTCCTAAATTTGTACTTCCGATTTGAATCCGCGTCAATTTTGTCAGATTATTGATCTGCGATGGAATACTACCGGTTATTGCAAGATCTCCTAAGTGCAATTCTTCAAGATTCAAAAGGTTGCCGATCTCAGTGGGGATAGTACCATTCATATTCTGTGAAATTACGATCGACAACTTCTTTAACTTAAACAGATTGCCGATCTCAGGGGGGATTTGCCCCGTTAATCCATAATTCCTATCTATTTCAAGAATTTCAAGATTAGCCAGATCTCCAATCTGGGCGGGAAGTGTGCCGCTCAATTGGCCAGCCAGACGTAGCTCACGCAATTTGGTAAAATTCGGTAAGAAGCCAGGGAAAGCAAATGTTTCAGATGGCCCGAATGCCTCATGGTTACCCAGAAAAAGCACTTCAAGGTTTACCAGACTCGCCCATTGCGCCGGAATTTCACCCAGCGGCGTTACGGCCAACTCTTTTAGATTGGTGAGGTTGCCAATAACCCCCATATTAGCAATGCCGATTCTGTTATGACTTAAATTTAGATATTCAAGAGCGCTGAGGTTTCCAAGTTCATCAGGAACCTCCCCTATCCAGGGATAAAACTCCGCCCCTCCTCCTCTCAGGTCTAAATACTTTAATGCAGTCAGATTGCCGATCTCCGGGGCTATTGGGCCGTGTACCTGAAACATTGACATATCCAGGCGTGTCACGCGCCCGCCTTCGCAGGTTACGCCTGTCCATCCGCAAGGACTATCTCCTGGCGCACCGCCTACCGCCCAGCCCGAAATGTCATTGAAATAGTCCCGTTGTGTTATTGGATTATATGCTGTTGCATTATAGATCGCAACCAATGCCAGCCGGTCAGTCTCCAACGTCTGGCCAAATACCTTAAAAGAAAAAAGAAATAGAAACGCTAGTAGACAATTTTTCATAGCCTATCGATTGAGGTTTAGAATAAAAATCGTTCTGAACGTTGAGTGGAGCAATGAACCTTGCGGTTCCAGCTATATATAAGAAATAGCTATAAACAAATGTAAATAAATATTTTATAAATGCATTTTTACGGTTACATAATTAATAAAGGGATAAAATTGACTGATGCCAATCTTATCCCTTTATTAATCTTCACAACAAAATCTATTTCCAAACTAAATTCATATTCTTAAACAGAAAGGCATAAATATCCGCCTGTGTTTCCAAAGCCTTTTTAGTATTACTTGCCCCATGTCCTGAATTCGTATCAATTCTGATCAATAACGGATTCGCGGACGTTTTCCCGGCTTTCGATTGCAATTCGGCGGCATACTTAAATGAATGCGCAGGAACTACCCGGTCGTCATGGTCGGCGGTGGTGATCATTGTTGCCGGATATTGCCCTCCTTCGCGGATATTGTGGAGCGGCGAATAACCATAAAGGACTTTGAATTCTTCGGCATTGTCGCTACTACCATAATCGGCGATCCAGTTCCAGCCGATGGTAAACTTGTGGAAACGAAGCATATCCATGACACCAACAGCCGGAAGTGCCACTTTGAACAGCTCCGGACGCTGGTTCATCACAGTGCCCACCAGCAGTCCGCCATTTGAGCCGCCCTGGATTGCCAGTCTTTCAGGAGAAGTATATTTTTCTTTGATCAGGTATTCTGCGGCAGCGATGAAATCGTCAAATACATTCTGCTTTTTGAGCTTCATTCCTTGCTCGTGCCATTTCTCACCATATTCACTTCCGCCCCGCAAATTAGCCTGCACGAACACTCCTCCCTGGTCGAAAAAAGAAATACGGGTAGGGCTAAACGCAGGCGGCAGGCTCACATTAAAACCTCCATAACCGTAAAGGATCGTAGGATTACTGCCATCCAGTTTTAACCCTTTTTTATAAGTAATGAAGGCGGGGATTTTCGTTCCGTCTTTACTTGGATAAAAAACCTGTTTTGTTTCATAGTCCGAAGGTTTAAATGCAACCTCCGGCTCGCGAAAAATGCTGCTTTTACCATCCGCAATGTCGTATCGGAATATAGTAGCAGGATAATTGAATGAAGTAAATGTGTAGAAAACAAAAGTATCCTCAGCTTCTCCACTGAAACCTGTCGCAGAACCAAGTCCCGGCAATGTGATTTCACGTTCTAGCTTACCGCTGATATTGTAAACGTAGGTCCGGGTTGTTACATCTTTAAGATAAGAAGCAAATAGTTTGCCTCCCGCCAGGCCCGCGCCTTCCAAAGGCTCTTCCCGCTCAGGCAGCACGGTTTTCCAGGTTTTAGTGGCACTTTCAAATAGCATTACCTTTCCATTGGCAGCGTGCTCATTTGTTTCGACGAGAAAGTTATCACCAACATTTTCAATCACCCCAAAGCGAAAATCGGTGATCTCCTCCTGAATAGGCACAAACCGCGATTCGCCTCTTTTCATCACCCAAACTGCATTGCCGTCCTTCCCTTTTCCCCGATCGCTTACATTCAGTACCGCATACTGCTCGTCTTCTGTTGTACCGACGGTGTGAAAGCGTTGCGGGTTCGCCGGATCTTCAAATACAAGCTTGTCTTGATCCTGGGTCGTCCCTATGCGATGAAAATAAACCTGATGGTTCTCATTCTTGGCGGCCAGCGCGCTGCCTTCTGGTTTCGGATAACTGCTGTAATAAAAGCCGTCGCCCTGCCAGGCAGCGCCCGATACTTTCACCCATTCGACCTTATCAGCGAGCATGGACAGCGTTTTCATGTCCATTACCTGATATTCCTGCCAGTCGGAGCCGCCTTTCGAGAAGCCCAGCACGGCATAAGAGCCGTCTTTCGACAAACTGAACACGGTCAGTCTGGTAGTGCCATCCGGCGAAAGTTTATTAGGATCCAGCACAACTTCCGGTTCGCCGTTCAGCCCCTTCTGTCTGTAAAGTACCGCCTGGTTTTGCAGGCCATCATTTTTATAAAAATAGAAATAAGGGCCCTTTTTCCGCGGGGCCGAATATTTGGGATAATTATATGCTTTTTCCAGATCAGCAAATATTTTCCCCCGGAAAGGTATCTTTTCCAGATAGCTAAATGTAACCTCGTTCTGGGCTTTCACCCATGCCGCCGTTTCCTCCGAGCGGTCATCTTCCAGCCATCGGTAGGGATCCGCGACTTTTACGCCATGATATTCGTCGAAATGCTCCTGTTTTCTGGTTTCAGGATATTGGATGTGCTGGGCACTGCCATAGTCGGGCAGCACCGATGCTGTCAATAATGTCATCAGTATTCTTTTTGAATCCATGTAAAAACGCTGCCCTATTTGATAACCTCCACTTCGAGCGCGCTGGCGGCGTTGGCCTGGTGATAAACGGTGTGTTTTGCCGTTGTAAAATCAGCATCCTCCGCCTTGTAAATGTTCTCCACATATTTTTGTGGATTTCTGTCAAATAGCGGGAAGGCCGTACTTTGCACCTGGATCATGATCCGGTGACCTTTTTTGAAAGTGTGCAGCACATCCTGCAAGCGAAAATTCAGGTCAGTAACTTTTCCGGCAACAACAGCTTCCGGTTTTTCAAAACCGTTGCGGAATCTTGCACGCATTACCTCGCTCCTTACCATTTGCTGGTAACCGGCCATTACCACTTTGGGATCCGGCATGAATGCATGGTTTTTCTCATCGTCGGGATACACATCGATGAGCTTGACAAAGAAATCGGCGTCGGTGCCGGTTGTGCTGAATTTCAGCAATGCATTAATCTCCCCTCCCAATGTGATATTGCTATCGAGAATATCGGTTTCAAAAACAAGCACGTCGGGCCGGGTAGCGGCGAACCGCTGATCTTCCGACATATATTCAAAAGGCGTAAAACCCGACATTTGTTTGTAGTTAGCCGTGTATGGAACAGGTTTCAAAGGATCGCTCACATATTCGGTCGCCGATTTGGCCTCTTTCGGCGCAGTAAAATCAAGCTTGCCTTTTGGATGGAAAAATAGCTTTACTTTTTCGGCATTCGCAACCGGCCATTTATCAAACGTTTTCCATTCTTTTTTACCTGTATCAAATAAATAAGCCTCCGGCAAACCGGTTTTCCCGTCGCCCGCGCCTTTCAAAAAGTGCTTGAAGAATGTCGCTTCGATATTGTTTTGGTAAAACGTCGCGATGCTGTCACCGAAATAAATGTCATTATGAAGCGTATGCCCCGTTTCGCGGCTCCAACGGCCGTGTCCGAACGGCCCTACCACCAATGTGTTGTACATGGATGGATTGTTCTTTTCAAGCGTTTTGTAAGTGTTCAAAGGTCCGTACAGGTCCTCAGCATCAAACCACCCGCCAACGGTCATAAATGCATGCTTGACGCCTTTCAAATGCGGCAGAATATCCCTTTTCTTCCAGAATTCGTCCTTATTGGGATGATCGACGGTTTCCTTCCAGAAAAAATTCTGGGCGTAGTATTTGTCGAAATTTTTCAATGACCCAATTTCCAGGTTAAAAGTATAACCGTCCGGCTTCGGGCTGAACATCTCGCTGGTAAACCACGATGCAGTTGTCGGTTTAGGAGGTTTTATACCAAAAACAGGGAAAGTAAGATAGTAACCTTGCGTAAATGCGCCGTTATGATGGAAATCATCAAAGTAAAAGTCGGCAATGGGCGCCTGCGGTGACGATGCTTTCAATGCAGGGTGTCCGGAAAGCGCGCTGGCCGTGGTGTAAAAACCGGGATATGAAATGCCCCATTGACCTACCCTTCCATTGTTATTGGGAATGTTTTTAAGCAACCAGTCGATCGTATCATAAGTATCCGAAGCCTCGTCGACCTCGTTTTTGCCTTTTTTCTGATCGATATGCGGCGTCATGTTCGTCCAGACGCCTTCGCTGAGATAACGGCCGCGAACATCCTGGTAAACGAAGATGAATTTATCACGCATTAATGCTGGACTTGGTCCCAAACGCGGGGGGTAAGCATCCTGGCCGTAAGGTGCCACGCTGTAACAGGTGCGCTGCATTAAAAAAGGATATTGCTTGTCGGGCGCAGCGTCTTTCGGCGTATAAACAATAGTATGGAGCTTCACGCCATCCCTTACCGGAATGTCGTATTCAGCTTTGGAGTAGTTTTCCCTGACAAATTTATCGTCTGAGACATTCTGAGCATAAATGTGCTGTGCCAACACGATCAGCGCGGCAGTTAGTAAATTTCTGAGCATAGTTTGTGATTATTTTCTTTTATAATAATTGAGATTCACGCTGGCTGCGTTTGATTTTTCACTTAGTGTGTAGAACCCCTTGCGTTCTGCGTCAAAACACACGCTTTCGCCCTGTGGTTCAAGCGCAACAACCAATACTTTGTTAGCAGACTTTGTGAGCGTTTGACCGACGGTTTCACCATTATTCCGCTTCCAATACGAAACTGCAAGATAAGTACGGATCAAAATCTCACTCCCATCATTGGAAATACTGCCTCCCGTGGCCATCGCGACGCCCGGTACTGTCCCGATTTTCTCCGCCGTCATCGTTTCCGACACCGACTGAGGAAACGGCAAACGATAAATACCCGTATTCTGGTTTTCTTTTGAAATGATAAAAATATCCTTGGTAACCGGGTCGAGGATGAGCGATTCTGCATCGCGGGGACCGTCGGGATAGCTAAAATTGATTTTTTGCACCGCTTCCTGCTTGAATGCACCGTCGGTACCGGCGATCTCGGGAACCCGGTAGATCGTACTTGTGCCTGCGGACGCATTATTGTTGCCAATATCACCTATATATATGTAGCTTGCGCCATTGTCGGGCCCCGGACCAACGGCTACATCCTCCCAATCGCGGTTGCTCGAGCCGGGCACATTGTATTCCTTCACCGATGTCCCGTCCTTGCTGATCAGATAGAGTGAATTAGGCTTGCCCGAGTCTTGAATAGTCCACAAATAGCCTGGCATATTAGCGCTCGGCGCCAGGCCCGAAGCCTCGTCGATAATGCCCGGAGCGATGGCGGATTTTTCAGGTGTTATCTCAAATTGATCCTGATCTTCGACACCTGGATCGGGGCTTGGATCACAGGAACAGGTAACGCAGAAAACGAGTGAAGAAAGGATGATACCGGCCTGTCCACCCAACCTGCTATATATTTTCATAAAAAACACTTCATGTTAGATTTGCTAAAAATACGTACTTTTGCGGCATTTATTATCAGTGACTTTCATTATATCAGTATTAAAATAGTTATATGTTACGTACACATACCTGTGGGGAACTAAGCTTAGAACATGTAAATCAAGACGTTGTATTATGCGGTTGGGTTCAGCGCGTCCGGGACAAAGGAGGGATGATCTGGCTCGATTTGCGTGACCGTTACGGCATCACTCAGCTCCTTTTTGAAGAAGGTAAAACACCCGCAGCCGTGTTGGAAACTGCCCGTTCGCTGGGCCGCGAATTTGTTATTTCTGCAAAAGGTGCGGTCATCGAACGTTTGTCTAAAAACGACAAAATTGCAACCGGTAACATCGAGATCCGCGTTGCGGAACTCAGCATTCTGAACCCCGCGAAATTGCCGCCATTCCTGATCGAGGACGAAACCGACGGTGGCGATGATATCCGCATGAAATACCGGTATCTCGACCTTCGCAGAAATGTGGTTCGTAAAAATCTGCAACTACGTCACCAGGTTGCACGCTATACCCGAGCATATCTCGATGATCTTAACTTTATCGAAGTAGAAACCCCGGTACTGATCAAATCCACGCCGGAAGGTGCCCGCGATTTTGTGGTGCCAAGCCGGATGAACCCGGGCGAATTTTATGCATTGCCACAATCTCCGCAAACATTCAAGCAGTTGCTGATGGTAGCTGGTTTTGACCGCTATTATCAGATTGTGAAGTGCTTCCGTGACGAAGATCTCCGCGCCGACCGTCAGCCCGAGTTCACTCAGATCGACTGCGAAATGTCGTTTGTGACTCAGGAAGACGTCTTGAATACATTCGAAGGCATGATCCGCAACCTTTTCAGCAAAGTAAAGGGCATCGATCTTCCAGTGGTTCCTCGCATGACTTATGCGGATGCCATGCGACTTTACGGCTCCGACAAGCCGGATATCCGTTTCGAAATGCAGTTCACGGAGCTGAAAGGCGAAGATCAGGACCTGACTTCTGGCAAAGGTTTCGGTGTATTTGATGACGCCGGCCTTGTAGTGGGCATTTGCGCGCCAGGTTGCGCAGTGTATACCAGAAAACAGATTGACGAACTCACCGACTGGATCAAACGTCCGCAGATCGGAGCGAAGGGATTGGTTTATGTACGTTATAACACCGATGGCTCGATCAAATCGTCCGTTGACAAATTCTACACGGAAGACGACCTCAAAAAGTGGGTCGAAGCGTTTGATGCTAAGCCAGGTGATCTTTTACTGATACTTTCGGGCCAGGGTGACAAAACACGCAAGCAGTTGAACGAGCTTCGTCTTGAAATGGGCTCACGTCTGGGTTTGCGTAATCCTAACGAATACCGGGCTCTTTGGGTTGTGGATTTCCCTTTGCTGGAATTTGGAGAAGAAGAAAACCGTTGGTTTGCGATGCACCATCCATTTACGAGTCCAAAACCGGAAGATATC
The DNA here is from genome assembly GCF_023667495.1 of Dyadobacter sp. MSC1_007. Taxonomy (GTDB): domain Bacteria; phylum Bacteroidota; class Bacteroidia; order Cytophagales; family Spirosomataceae; genus Dyadobacter. The sequence goes on along the minus strand of NZ_JAMOZL010000003.1, from coordinate 558,349 downwards.
GGTTTGCTGGATAAAAATCTGGGACTGGTGAGGGCCAATGCATACGATATGGTGATCAATGGCGTTGAAGTTGGCGGAGGTTCTGTCAGGATCTTTGAAAAAGAGCTGCAACGGAAAATGTTCGAAATCCTCGGTTTCTCGGCTGAAGAAGCACAAGAACAATTTGGTTTTCTGATGAATGCATTTGAATTCGGCGCCCCTCCTCATGCCGGGATTGCATTCGGTTTCGACAGGTTGTGTTCTATTTTTGGTGGAGCGGAGTCTATCAGGGATTTCATCGCATTCCCCAAGAACAACTCGGGACGTGATGTGATGATCGATTCACCTTCCGCCATATCCGGCGCTCAGCTAAAAGAACTGGCAATCAGAGTGGAATAATTCAATTTATTATGAGAATGGTCCGGATCATTCTCATAACTTTATTTAAAATAAGATTTTGTAGTTTTGCCCCGAGTTTAATTTTTTAATTTAACCCCGTGCTTTCCCAACCGGGATGAGCGCTGATTGTAATTAATTAACACTGCATGCATTATCAATCCTTTGTAAGAAAATATGTCAGGACCGTTTTTTCCCTGCTCCTGATCCTGACCAATGTCCAGGTTTTTGCCCAGAATACTACTCCCACAACCACTTCGCCTGACCCTACACAAAAGGTAGATCCTTCACAGGTGACCAACCAACAAGCTGTTGATTTTTACAATCAAGCAAAATCTGCGGGAATGTCGGATCTCGATATTGAAAGAGCTGCCTTACAAAGAGGTTATACGCTGGACCAGATATCGGCCATGCGTAAACGCGTACAGCAAAAGCCCGACGAAAAACAAACCGAAGATCCCAACCGGGACGAGTTAGACGAAACCAGGGACCAGGACGATCTCGATGAGCTTGAAGACGAGGCCAATAACGAACGTGACTCGACCAATGCAAGAAGGGCCCGCGCCCGGCTAAGAAACAGGACGTTTGGATATGCATTTTTTGCAAGGGCATCTTCTACATTTGAACCAAACCTTCGCATTGCTACTCCAAGAAATTATATACTCGGTCCGGAAGATGAAATTGTTGTAGATATATACGGTAATGCGGTAGATAACTTCCGCATGAAAATCAGTCCGGAAGGCACAGTAAAAATGCTGAACCTCGCACCGGTATATGTGAACGGACTGACAATCGAACAAGCAAGCGAACGGATCATAAACCGGCTAAGGCAGGCTTATTCCACCCTTAACCGCCCGGGTTCAGGCACTTATTCGTCGATTACACTCGGTAATGTGCGCAGCATCCGCGTGATGATCACGGGAGAAGCGGCACGGCCTGGAACTTACACTGTTTCCTCACTGGCTACCGCTTTCAATGCACTTTCCCTCTCCGGCGGCCCCAGCCGTAACGGTTCTTATCGTAACATCGAGGTCATCCGAAATAATAAGGTGATCAAGCGTATAGATCTTTACCGCTTCCTGGTGGATGCCGATCTGAAAGATAACATTGCATTACAGGATCAGGATATCATCCTGATAAGACCGTTTGAAACGCGCATCGAGTTGAACGGCCAGGTGAAGAGGCCAGGTATTTTCGAAGCAAAGGCCGACGAAAACCTGCAATCGATCATCCGGTATGCCGGCGGCTTTACTCCTGAGGCTTATACCAAGACTTTCACCTACCAACGCAATACCGGCACCAATTATATGATTGGTAGCATTGACTCGGCACAGGTCGCATCATTTGTACCTAAAAACGGCGATATCTTCAACATCAAGAAAATATTAGATGTTGTAAGCAATCAGATCGAAGTCCGGGGAGCCGTAACAATACCGGGGCCCTATGCATTGGAAGAACGTTGCAATACGGTATTAAAGCTATTGAAAATGGCCCAGGGGCTGAGTCCGAGGGCATTTTTGAACAGGGCTATCCTGGAAAGGTCCAGCGGAGACACACAAACCGGCATTGTGGCCATCGATTTGCGCAAGCTTATTAATGGTGAAATCGAAGACATTCCATTGCTCGCGGGCGACATACTTACGGTAAAATCCATTGAAGATTTGAAGGAATTCACATTCCTGACCATTTCAGGATCAGTAATCAATCCTGGCAACTACTATTATTACAAGGACATTACTATCGCCGACCTTATATTTCAGGCCGGTGGTTACACCGAAGGCGGTATTCCTTATCGTATTGAAGTTTCGAGGCGTGTTAAAAATGATACCCTGGATCTTCCGACTTCTCAGAACGTCCGTATTTTCACTATTGATGTGGCTGATAATTTGGTACTAAATCCAGACGATCAGAAATTTAAACTACAACCTCAGGATATCGTCGTCGTGCGAAAATCCCCAAGATATGAGGCCCAGAAGGCTGTGACGATCTCAGGAGAAGTGAAATATCCCGGCAGCTACACGATTATCAATAATTTTGAGCGTATTTCAGATATGTTTTCGAAGGCAGGTGGTCTCAAACCAGAAGCGTACCTGGCCGGAGCACGGTTTTACCGGAACAATGAGCTGATCGCGGTCGATATAGAAGCAATCATTGATAAACCTTCACTACCATCCAACCTGCTGCTAATGCATGGCGATACGCTCATCATACCAAGAAAGTCCGAGACTGTCCGGATCCAGGGAGGCGTACACAACCCGTCGGTGATGAACTACGATCCAAAATTCGGCTATGCCGATTATATTTCACAAGCCGGAGGGTACACGGAACAAGGTTGGAAAAAAAGGGTATACGTCTCTTATCCGAATGGCCGTACTTACAGGACCAAGAGCTTTTTATTTTTCCGTTCATTCCCGAAAGTCGAGCCGGGTGCTATTGTAACGATTCCTATCAAAGCGGCCGAACCGCAACGTGAACGGACGCCCGGTGAGCGCGTTGCATTGTTTTCTTTCATAGCATCCATGGTAAGCACACTTACGCTGGCAGTTATCACGCTGAGCAGAAATAATAACTAATGATCTCTTCTCCCGAAAAAAAGGCCGACGTCGGCACCGGTAAGGACAATTCACTCAATGTGTCCGAAATACGCTTTATTGATATCATCCTTTTTATCAGGAGATATATCGTTATGCTAATTATCGCTGTGATTGCTTCTGTTGTGGCAGGTGTGCTGTACAGCTTTACACTCACTAAACAGTTTGAGGCGAAAATCACGCTTTTGCCTGAATACGGTACTTCCCGAAGAGGCTCCTTCTCGCTACTGGGCGCCGGGTTGAACGGTGACGGTGCAGAAAAACTGCAACCGGACCTGTATCCGACCATCATGCAGAGTACACCCTTCGGTGCATTTCTGCTGAAACAACCCGTCGTGGACAAGGATAACAAATCCTATAAATCACTTCAGGAGTATTTGAAAACCCAGAGTAAGCCAGGTCTGCTGTCTGGTTTATTCTCCTTTTCTTCTTCCAAAACACCGAAGAAAGAAGTGAAGCTATCGAAAGATGGTATCCTCTCTTATTCCCTTCAGGAGCAGTCGGAGATTAACAATGTCCTTTCATTGCTGTCTTCCGAGGTAGATCAGAAAAGTGGCATTATTCTGATAAGTGCCGAAACACCTGATCCGTTCGTGTCGGCCATTATTGTGGAAGCAGCTGAAAAATACCTGGTCAACTATGTGGAAGACTACCGGTCGTCCAAAGCGACCCAGCGCGTTGACGTTCTGGTGGAACGGGTAAAGGAAGCGAAAGACAGACTCCGCAATGCCGAATATGCTCTCCAAATTTACCGCGACCGCAACCGGAACATTTTTTCTAATACCGCAAAAATAGAGGAACAGCGGCTGCAAGCAGAATACGTCCTGTCTGAGTCGCTGTACAGTGATCTTGTCAGAAGATACGAACAAGCCAAAGTAAGTGTCAAGGAAGAAAGACCTGTATTCAAAGTTTTGGAACCCGTGAAGGTCCCACTTCTTAAAAGCAGTCCAAAGCGCCTGAGAATCGGATTGGTATTCGGTTTCCTCGGCGGCTTTTTTATCATTATTTATATACTCCTCTTCAAAGAAAAAGTAGTGCAGAAAATCCTGGCAACTGCCGACAACTGACAGGACCGTTCTGAATGTTCTAGCTATTCAAAATCTTAATCAATGAAAGTTGTAGTATATCATGCATGTGGGTGGAGACTATTTAATTAAAGTGGGGGTCCCTTCCACGTTTTTCCCTGTTCGGCTGATTCTCGTTAAACTCAATAGAAAATAGGGAGGATATGCAGATTCAGCAGGAAATCAAACAAGGAACAATCACCGTATTCATTACCAGGTACAGCGGCATCATCATCGGGCTTATTGTCAACTCCGTGCTGGCACGGCTCCTTTCGCCATCCGAGTTTGGGATAGTAGGTGTTGTTACGGTATTCATTTCATTCTTCAACATTCTCAGTGATATCGGTCTTGGTGTTGCCATCGTCCAGAATCAAAGTCTGAGTAATAAGGATGTTTCTGATATATTCAAACTCAGTGTTTTCCTGAGCGTTGGACTGGCGATCTCGTTTGCGGCACTGTCGTATGCCATTGCCTGGTTCTATCAGAATGAGGTTTACATCGCTATCAGCAAGCTGCTTGCGATTAATGTCCTTTTCAGCGCGCTCACCGTCGTCCCCAAAAGCCTGCTAATCAAGGCAAAGTCCTTCAAAGCAATTGGCACAGTAGAAGTGTGCATTTCGCTCATCACGGGTGTTCTCGCAATCGCAATGGCTCAATCCGACTGGAGTTATTACGCCATCATCTGGCGTTCGATCATATCCAGCATTTTTGTCTTTGTTTTCTTCTATTATTTCTCCGGGTTAAAGTTAACGCACGGATTTTCACTCGGTGGAGCACGGAAAATCGCCAGATATTCAATGCATCAGTTTGCATTCAATTTTATTAACTACTTTTCCAGGAACCTGGATAATATACTGATTGGCAAATACATGGGCAGTCAGAGTCTGGGGATATACAACCAGGCCTATCAATTGATGATGTACCCAATTTCCAATCTCACGCACGTCATTACACCGGTCTTACATCCGATCCTCGCCAAATTCCAGGATAACACCAATGTTATTTTTACGGAGTACCTGAAAGTGGTCAAAGTACTGACACTCATAGGAATACCCATCTCTATTTTCATCTATTTTTCGTCCGAAGAGATCATATACCTGGTATTGGGCGAGCGTTGGGGAGAGGTAGCCCCTATTTTAAAGATATTGAGTATTTCGATATGGGTCCAGATGATTTCTTCGAGCGCGGGTGCGATCTTCCAGGCAACCGGACGGACGGACCTCCTTTTTAAACTCGGACTCGCGAGTGCATCGGTTCTGATTGCAGCGATTATGATGGGAACGCTGTATTTCAAATCGCTGTCCATTACGGCGTATTCACTGGTAGCCTCGTTTCTGATAAGCTTCGTATTGATATTCTTCGTGCTGATGCGATATATCTTCCATAAACCGGCTATGACCTTTTTTAGGGTTGTCGCCAGCCATTTCGATTCTGCATTTGCGTTGATCGCCGCCTTGTGGTTTAATACCCATTATGCTAACTTCCAGATTGTAGATTTCAAGTCGGCGCTTGTGTCGCTGTTTGTCAAAGCGGCCGTTTCAATCGTCATCTTTTCCATTTTCAATTTTAGACTGATAAAAAGATATTTGCCCGGTAGACCCCAGTTAACATAAAGCTATAACACCCTATAAATACAATTTAAATTTTAAAATTTCAGACATGAACGAAAGAGAACCCGGCATTGAACGCTTGTATCCGTCTATTTTTGGTAGAATGGCTACACGATATTACTATCTGCGTCAGCTAAGGCAAGCAATTGAAGATGTGATCCGCGACTTTGTCGCAAAAAGCCCCAGAAAGCTTACATTGGCCGATTATGGTTGCGGCAACAAACCGTATGAGCCGCTTATCGCTCCATTTGTCGAAAAATACATCGGAATTGACCTGCCGGAGAACAAAATTGCCGATATACATATTTCGCCCGAAGGGCAGATTGAGCTGCCTGAAAAAAGCCTCGATGTTGTATTATCAACGCAGGCGCTGGAACACGTTGTCAATCCCACTGAATACCTGGCGGAAGCCTTACGGGTGTTGAAAGACGACGGCCAACTGATACTGAGCACGCACGGCTACTGGATGTTCCACCCGGATCCAACGGATTTCTGGCGCTGGACTTCTACCGGATTGAAAAAAGTAGTGACCGACGCAGGCTTTGAAGTGGTTCATTTCAAAGGCATTATCGGCCGCTCCGCAATGGGACTCCAGTTGTTTCAGGACGGTATTACTTTTGGGCTACCAAAATACCTTCGCCCTGTTCTGGCCATAATCATGCAGCCCCTGATCATCCTGTTCGATCAAGTGCCTTCACAAGGCGCAAAGGACAAAGACGCGTGTACCTACATTCTTGTTGCAAAGAAAAGGTTGAAGTAGCATACAAAAAGTTGCCGATGAATCCGCTCGTCGATGCCAGTGCAAATGATACAGGATCACGCGAAAAAAATGACACACAGGAAGCCTAAAATATTGACTATCAGCCATTACGGCAACTTATACGGTGCAAACCGATCGTTGCTGACGTTGATAGGCGCCTTGAAAAGTCAGGTGGATTGGCTGGTTATTTGCAGGGAGAAAGGCGATTTTACGAGTGAACTGGATAAATTGGATATTGACTACAAGGTACTTCCGCTCGCGTGGGACGTCTCCTCGAAAGGCAGTCAGTTTGGGAAACTGAGGTATCTTTCCAAATTCGGCATGAATATCCTCCTTTCCATCTATCTCGGCATTCTCGTGATCAGGCAACGCATTGACTTGATCCATTCCAATAGCTCGGTAATTTTCATAGGGGCATTCGTAGCCTTCATCACCGGACGCAAACATCTCTGGCACATCAGGGAATTTGTATATGAAGACTATAATCTGAAATATAATTTCGGAAGACAGGCGTTCAGGTTCTGGGCAGAGAAAGCGCGGACGCTGATCTGCATTTCGAAAAGCGTTTACCAGAAGCGGGTTGTCGATACGGGCATACGAGCCAACAGCGTGGTCATTTACAATGGTTTAGTCCATGATGATAAAGCCAGGCCAAAGCGAAGCAAAACGCAGGTTGCCACCATTGGTATCGTTGGAGTGATCGATCCTGCCAAAGACCAGCTTACAGCCATCAAAGCGGTGAATTTGCTGGTCAAAAGCAATCTTCCGGTTAAATTGAAGATAATCGGTGAGATTGATGCAGATCCTTATTTCGATATGCTTTCGGACTATGTCAAAAAGCACAACCTTGAAAACCACGTTGTTTTCACAGGCTTCTCGAAAGATGTCGAAGCGATTTACAGCGATCTGGACATTACGCTCATGTGCTCACGTAATGAAGCTATGGGCAGGGTAACGATAGAAAGTATGATGCATGGCATTCCGGTAGTGGCTTACGACTCGGCCGGCACCAGTGAACTGATCGAGCACGGGCAGACAGGCCTTTTATATAAGGGAGATGAGAAAGCGCTCGCCGCCGAAGTCACCCGTTTACTGAAAGATCCGCAACTCTATGATGCAATTTCCGACCGGGCGCAAACGCACGTAAGGAGTAACTTTACCATTTCCCAATACTCAAAGAAATTCCTCAATGAGGTCAGCGTAGCGCTGTCCTTTCCTGAATAGTACAAGTGTATGCAGCAGCCAAAAATATCCATTCTGACAGTTGTAAGAAATGGAGAAAGAGATCTGGAAAATGCCATCAAAAGTGTAATTAACCAGACTTATAAGAATATAGAGTACATTATCGTGGATGGTTTGTCGACAGATGGGACGCTGGATATTATCAAAAAGTATGAGAATGATATCGCATTGTGGAAAAGTGAAGGCGATACAGGGATTTTTGATGCGATGAACAAAGCGCTCCGGTTGGCCACCGGTGACTGGGCCTTTTTCCTGGGTTGCGACGACTTACTCAGCACGCCCACCATTATTGAAGAAATTGTACCGCTATTTGAGAACCCTAACGGCATTTATTACGGAAACACCTATTTAAAGAATACTAACAAGATCTACACTGGAAAAGTGGGCCGCTGGAACATTGCTTTGCGGAATATTTCGCACCAGGCAATATTCTATCCTAAATACATTTATCAAGAAAAGAGCTATAACTTAGACTATAAACTTACGGCGGACCATATCTATAATATCGAATTGTTCAGCAAGTATGAGGAGCTGTTTTTTTATATGCCTAAGTTGATATCGATCTATAATGACCTGGGCATGAGTTCAACGAACGTTGACCCAATGCATAAGAAAGACATTGTACGGGTAGTGACCAACAACCTTGGTAAGGGTGTAGGTACATATTTCTGGTTCAGGGTGAAGCTGTCAAATTTTAAAAATAGCTTGAAAAGTGGGAAATGAATTATTCGTAACCGCGATTACGGACAACTGGGCATATTTCGGTCTGTTGTATGCAGCTATCCTGGGCGTCTATCTTTTCATTTACCGAAAGCACTATTGGGGAATCCTGGACCCGTTGTTCCTCACCGTAATCAACATGGCCAGCAGTGCATTCTGCGTTTACTTTCTTTACTCCGATGAAACCCTGAAGCCAATTTATGGATGGTCCTTTATCGGAACGGAAATCGCTCTTTTCGTCGGTATGGTGGTGGCAAGATACATTCCTGTATTGAGGCTTGACGGCAAAACGAGCAAGGTGGAAATACAGGGTGAAGGCATTAGTGAATTTGACCTCTTTTGTTTTATAGTGTGTGCCGCTTACCTGCTCATCGAGGCCATTAACCTTCAAACCGTCGGTATTGTACTCTTAAATACCGAAGAAAATCACGTTTCGGCTTACACAGGGCATGGTATCATCAGAGCATTGCTGACATCTTTCCGCACACTGGTTACGCTGGCGCTGTATTACAAAATCATCTTTCTCAAAAAGAAACTGAATCTGTTTGAGGTATTCATCTGCTTTATATTGCTTATCGACGTTGCCACAACGGGCTCCAAGTCCTCGATCATCACCTTTTTCGTTCTGTACTTCCTGATCACTTTCCCGCTGGTACAGCAAGGGCAATTGAAAACAATGAAATTATCAATTCCAATGATGATGCTCCTGGCGAGTTTCCCCATTGCAGTTGTAATGATCTCTGTGGGGGCCGATGCCAATTCAGCCATGCAGCAGGTTGGTCTCAGGCTGATGTCGAGCGGTGATATTTTCCTTTTAGGTTACTACGACGATGTAATGAATAGTATTCAGGAGACATCGTTTCTTAAATATGCTTTTTATCCCGGCTGGGGCACAATTCTAAAGACGCTGGGTTTTGAGATCACGCCGCCTGAAGTTATCGGGGTGGATGTATTTGCATATTATTCCAACCGGAGGACATCCGGAGCAAACGGGCGCTACAACTATCTGGCCTACCACTTCTTCGGCTTGTGGGGCGGCATTGCGTACTCACTGGTGATTGGTTTGCTGGTAGGTTATCTGCGCAATATGTTCAAAATACTCAACCCGCTGAATATGAACTATTTCAGTTTCCTTTTTATGGTAGTGTTGATGAGTTGTACCACCCGTCTCATAGATGACTTATTGCTCTTTGGCAATACCGCCTTTTGGTCCCTAATGTTCCTTATCGTATCCTACGTTGTAGCCAAGATCCTGTATCTGGTACTGCAGGTGATCACCGGTCCAAAATCGTATGCCTAATATCGTTTTCTTTATTTACAATATTACAGCAAGTGGCGGCACTGAGCGCGTTGCGTCGGTAATCATCAACGAACTGTGCAGGAAAGGGTATAATGTTCACGTGCTGGGTTTATTTGGTGCCCCCGAAGCTATATTCTTCCCGTTTGATCCAGCCGTTCGCGTAACAAGCCTGCATATTGAAGATAAGAAAGGTATTCAAAAGATACTTTACTCGATCGGCAAGATCCGCCAGTTCGTAACCAGTAACCATATCGACACATTTATTACCGTCGAATCTATTATGGCTACATACTCGATACCTGCGCTGGCAATGACGCGGATCAGACACATTGTCTGGGAACACTTCAATTTTAAGGTTAACCTGGGAATAGCCGCCAGATCGTTTGCAAGGCAGCTGGCACTCTTTTTTGCCGACAAAATCATTACCTTAACCAGCAGGGACATCAAATTCTGGAAAGAGGGAGCATGGTTTCGGCGGGCCGAGCTGGTTCACATTGCCAACCCTATGTTCCTGGAATTGCAGCACATTCCCGAAAAAACTTCCAAAACGGTTATTTCCGCAGGGCGCATTACTCCTCAGAAGGGATTTGACCTTCTGATCGATGCTTGGCACGAAATTTCTGGCGAGCTTCGAAATGAATGGAAACTACTTATTATTGGGGACGGAGAAGATAGGGAATTGCTCAAAAAAAAGATTGCGGCGTTAAATCTGTCAGATTCTGTGTCCTTGATTGGCACCACCAAAGATATTTTTAGTTACTTTCAACAAGCATCCGTCTATTGCCTCAGCTCGCGGTTCGAAGGATTACCCATGGTACTCCTGGAAGCATTGGCATTCCGGCTCCCGATCGTCGCTTTCGACTGTGATACAGGTCCCGAAGAACTCATCGAAGATGGTAAAAATGGCCTCCTTGTTGAACCGGGGAACGTCCGGAAACTTTCTGAATCACTTGCCCGGCTCATGACGGATGATGCGCTCAGGCAACAAATGAGATTACATAAATCCGATAAACTCAAACCACTCAACCTCACCTCTATCATATCGCAATGGCAAAAAGTTGTTGAATAAAAAACTGTCGCTATGATGGAAGCATTGACCAGAAGTACTTTCGCTGTTTTGATCCTGAGTCTGTGGTGCAATCTCGCCCTAAGCCAAAAGATCGCTATTGTTACCACTTCCAGCAGTGGCTACTTAAAGAACAAGAGCACCGCCATTTATCCTGCATTCGTGGATGGGATACCTTACCAATCATGGACTGAGAATGGCCCGAAGCCCTATTTTCAATTATCCGCCCAGGGAGGTAAACCGCCTTATAAATGGCAGATTCTGAAAGGATCTCTCCCCTCTGGCCTCAAACTCACACCCGACGGCAAGCTACAAGGCACCGCAACGAAGGAAGGCGCATTTCGTTTTACCCTAAAAACAACGGATGCGAATGGACTCGCAGCTACCAAAGAGCTCGTTTTTCAGGCCGAACCTTACCGGTCAAAATGGATGGCGGATGCAAAATTCGGGATTATGGTGCAATGGGGGGCTTATACCCAGCCTAGCTTACTTTCTAAAGAAGAATTACCCCAATTTGAAAAGCGGATCACGAAGTTCAACGCCGACGCGTGGGCCGAAACCATCGCTTCGATGGGAGGCAAAGTCCTGAATTTTACAGCTAAATCTTTCGATGGAACACGCATGTGGCCATCGAAAACACCCAGCAAATACGACCTTAAAGTCGAAAGAAATATCGTCGGCGAACTTATCGCGGCCTGCCACAAGCGCGGTATTAAGTTCGTAGCTTATTTTGCCCCGGATAACAAACCCTATAAAAACCAGACTGAGACTGGTGCCGATGGAACCTGGGGAACATTAAACAAGGGCTTGATCAAGGAACTTGTAGAAATGGGAGTCGACGGTTTCTGGATCGACGTGACAGCTGCATCGGAAATCCACAAGGATTTCGATCCCAAATGGTTTCCGTGGGATGAAATACTACCGATCATGAGAGCCAACAACCCTTATGTAATTTGTGCCAACAATCCCGGACTCGATCAAGCTGGGACCGTGCTACGTTATCCAAATACGGATGTGATCATATATGAGGGTGGAATGGCACCACATGAGAGTGCATTGCAGGTCGCCAAACCGTCCGCGGTGAAAAAGAAAGTCGCTATCGAAGTAGACAACTTGCTGGACAATACCTGGTCGTGGAGGCCGGATCCAAAGCTGCGCCAGCCAAAAGCAGCAGATGTTATCATCAAAAATATCCAGGCAAACTGGGCCGTCGGCGCAACCTACATGCTCAATTACCCTGTTTCCCCGGATGGGAACATCCTGCCTCCGGATTATAAGCCGTTACTGCAAAAAATCGGGGCATTTGTGAAAGCAAACCAGGGATGGAGCACCATGCCGGAAACATCGTTAAGCGACTCGACAGAATATTCGGATGCACAGACATTGGCATTAAAAGCCAAACCTGGGGCCCGGATCTACTACACGCTCGACGGGAGTACCCCCTCGACCAGAAGCAATGTTTATAAAGGCCCATTGAAGATTGACCGCACTACAAGGGTACGCGCCATTTCGGTTGAAAACGGCAAACCCGCAAGCAAAAAAATGGACAGGGTAATCAGTATCGCCTCATCGGGATCAGATAGACAGGCTCGCACAGCCGCTGTGTCGATAGCCGATGCTCCGGGAGCAGCGGCTCCGACTGCCTCCGGGAGTGGCAAAGTACGTGATCCCGACCCTAATGAATATTACCGGGGCATGAAAATCACTATTGGCCCGAATCCGATCCGATTGCGCCAGATTGGCCGCCAGTTTGTAAGCGGGAACAAAACGAACCATCCCATTATTATTAAAAGATTCCTGGACGATTACCCTATTCTGTCGGCAACGATCTCTTCTTCCGGAAAAAGGACTGCCTCAGATGGTTTCAATTATGTCACCATTCCGGAAACGGTGCTTGAAGCCGGGAAATCGTACATTATTGCCGCCAAAGAGAATGATCAGGATCAATTCGCCGCGGCTGATTTCAGCAATCCGATACAAACCGGCGATTACCGCGTCGTAGGCTGTGCAATACTCAGCCCGGTGGGCGATCGCTACCCCGTTAAGGATGATAAGATCGGGGCAATACTTAGCCTGAAATATGACGTCGTTTCAAAAGAAGGCGCAAATCAGAACCTTGCCATTGGAAGTACTGCGTTTTTGAAAGACAATGACGGGTATTCAATGGTCCCTGCGCGTGGTGTCCTTTTTGCCGAAAACGGGGTTGATGGCGACATGAATACCATGGCCCAGGCAGGTGGCAAATACCCCTGGACGCTGCTTGTGGACTTGAATAAAGCCGTGAGCGGAATAAAAAACGTCAAAGTTTATTTTGGTCAACAGAACTTTGCAACAGAATTACAGATATTTTCGTCTGCCGATGGCAAAACCTGGGAGAAGATCGCTGAGAAATCCGATAATTCTGATATCAAATGTGTATTTTCTTTACCAAACATCACAGCGCGGTATTTCAGGGTAAGAGCACTGAAACCTGATGCCAAAGGCCAAAAAGGCAATCAAATGGGGATCATGGAATTCGAAGTAACTAAATAGACCATTCAAAATAAACCACACTATCGTTGAAACGTAAAAAAGTACTGTATCTCCTGCACGACATTGCAATCGGAGGCGTAGAGGTAGCCCTTCTCTCAGCGATACCCGAACTAAACAGACAATTTGAACTGAGAATTATGGTTCTCGGCAAGGTTGATGATAAAATGACCGCGCATTTGACCGCAGATGAGAAATCGTGCTTGTATACATTCGATTATCCCCTGCCGCTATACCCTGCTGTAATCCCAAAAATGATAAGCTTCATTTTGGGTTTTGATCCTGACGTCATGATATGCTCGCTCTGGCGCGCTTCAATGTTGGGGACCATTGCAAAAAAAATACGGCCCCGCCTTAAATTCGTGTCCTTCCTGCACAATACCGCTTTTTTCCACCGCTTAGACCGGATGTTCAGTGTTGCAGCAATTCGAAAAGCTGATGTAATCTTTACGGATTCCAATGCAACAGCAGATTTCGTAAAGCAGGAATTCTCCCCGGGTAGTCCTGTCAATGTAATCTCCTTTTTTACAAATCGGTCACCGGAAGCTCGTTCAGCACCGCCGTTCGATCACAGTGAAGTGAAGTTTATGTTCTTGGGCCGGATTAATGCTGTAAAAAATCTGCCATTAGCCGTCGACGCCGTCGAATACCTTAGAGCAAAGGAACATCACGTTACGCTGGACATTTATGGCAGGGACGATGGAATGCTGCAATCCGTTTTGCAATACATCAAAAACAAAAATCTGGAAGACGTGATCCGCTTCGCCGGTGAAGTCAATGCAAAGCAGAAACAGATAGCATTCGGGGAACATCACTTTCTCATACAGCTAAGCGCTAACGAGGGCATGGCGATGAGTGTCGCCGAAGCTATGCAGAACGGCCTGGTTTGCTTTGTAACGCCCGTCGGCGAAATCCCGAACTATGCCACTGACATGAAAACTGCGATTTTTGCCGATATTAGTACCCCTGAAACTTTTAGGGAGTCTCTGGAAAAATTGGAGACTGTGTTGAGAGATGCCAAGGTATACAATGCGATTTCCGGGGACAGCTACATCGGTTTTAAGAACGTCAATACTTACTCGGAATCGCTGGTACAGCGGATTCATGAAGCATTAATATGAAAATTTTACACGTCATCACACTAGCAGAACTCGGCGGCGCGCAATCCGTGGTGATAAACCTGGCACGAGAGTCAATTAATGATGGCCATGAGGTGATGGTCGCCTCGTCGGAAGACGGGGAGCTTTGGAAAGTGTTGCCATCGGAAGTGGCACAGTGGAAAATCGGGCCGCTGCAGCGCTCGATCAGTCTGTCCAAAGAACGAAAGGTGGTAAATGAACTGAGGCGGATTTACAAAATTTTCAAACCCGACGTCGTCCACTTACATTCCTCCAAAATCGGCATCCTCGGGCGCCTGGCTTTTCCCGGAAAAAAAATCGTTTACACCGTTCACGGGTTCGACTCGATCCGGGTAGCATTCCGGAAGTTCCTCCATCTTGAACGATTGTTACAGATCAGAGCGAAACACATTGTAGGCGTGAGCAAATATGACTACAACAATCTGCTTAGCGAAGGGATCAAAAAAAATGTGTGTTACATCTATAATGGCATTACCGATTACTCAACCGACATCCCGGAACGTACTTCCCGACATTATGAGCGGCTGGCCTCTGTGATAGACTCAAAGCCCGGGTTTAAGGTCATGTGCATCGCACGCATTTCAGCGCAGAAAAAATTTGAGCTGTTCTGCGAAGTGGCTCAACTGCTGTCGGACCGGGATATCCACTTTTTTTGGATCGGAAACAAGGACAAGATGACTAATCTCCCACCCAATGCGCATTGCCTGGGCGAAGCAGAAGACGCCCACCAACTGCTCAAACACGCGGATGTGTTCATGCTGCCGTCCAACTATGAAGGCATGCCAATGTCTATATTGGAGGCGCTTTGCTACTCTGTCCCCGTAATAGCGTCGGACGTGGGGGGTGTTGGGGAGGTGCTTAATGGCCTTAATGGCAAAGCGGTGCCCAATACGGCCTCCGAATTTGCGGCGCAGATCCTCCGTTACGCCGACAATGCAGAAGTTTTTGCGGCGGCTAAAGCCGAGGCGCGCAAGTCGTACGAACAGTATTTTACGGTCGGTTCAATGTACCGGACTTATTTGTCATTGTATAAATCAATCAACTAAAGTACCTGCCGGTTTACACCTGTATGGGAAATGTGATAAAAACAATTTTCGGTTACAGCACCCTGACTTTCGAAAAGAATAGAAAAATTTCTTTACAGTAAAATAATATTTCGTTAGAATTCCTTTCCTATATTTGTTGCAAGTACTTTTATCCCCTCCGCCAAATATTAATTTTTAGCTTGAAAACTCTTCTCAACTAAAAATTATATCTGAATTCATCATATTTATAATTTTATATTTTAAAAGTTTATTCCTAAACTTGTAGCTCTAACACACGTATAGTACCCAATCACACTATTCTAGTCTTTAAATACACACATATGAACAACACTTACGTATCTGACCGCAGGTATATTCACCGGCTTCTAAGTAAAACTGCTGTTTCAGAAGAAGTTTTGATTGTCACCAGCTATGACTACTTTCTTCAGAAATATGATCTGGCGTTACTCCTAAAAAGGTATAAGGAAATTATACTGATACCGCACTCAGATAACGACGATTATCTCTTAAATCACACGGTAAAGCCACTGCTTGACAGGTTTGAGAAAATCCATCTCGTCACTAATCCTCAATACGATCGGCGCAACCGGGTGATCTACGAGCTGGTTGTCAGGAAAAACAAGTCGATCAGGATCACTACAGTCTACGATTTTTGTGAAAGGGACCTGAAAAAGGTATACATTCCGGACGACGTTACGGAGATCAACCCAAACCTGCTGACCATCCCGACATTCGGAAAAAGGGTACGCTATCCCAAGAAGATCATCGATATTACGATTTCGATTATCTTATTCCTCTTCACCTTCCCTCTCTGGATATTAAGCTACTTCCGAATTAAAATGCAATCTCCCGGGCCTGTGTTCTATTATCAGGAGCGTGTGGGCATGGATAATAAATTTTTCAACTGCATCAAATTCAGGTCGATGCGACTTGATGCAGAACAGAACGGAGCTTCTTTTTCTAAGAAAAACGATTCCAGGATTTTCTCTTACGGCTCGTTCATGAGGCTCAGCCGGATTGATGAGCTGCCACAGATCATCAATATATTCAAAAGGGACCTATCGCTGATCGGCCCGCGTCCTGAAAGGCCCGTTTTCACAGAAACATTTGATGAGATTATTCCTTATTACAATATGAGGCATAACATCAAGCCGGGAATAACAGGTTATGCACAAGTAATGTATTCGTATGGGGCAGGTGTTTTTGACGCCCGTCACAAGCTAATGTATGATTTGTATTACATTAAGAACTGGAGCCTCTTTCTTGAACTAAAAATCATTCTTCTTACAGCAGTAGTAATTTTTGGTAAAAAAGGAAGGTAATACCACTGACACCTTAGTATCTTAACCATCCTGGAATGAGGAAATTCTTTTTTGTGTTGCTCGCCTCGGCAACACTAGTCCTGAAAGGCCATTCACAGGATTCCACATTCTTCTATTCAGCGCAGGTAGCAGCAGCCGGCTCCACATCGGGTGTACCATTTTGGCTTTATGCTAACCAAAATGCCACGATCCCGGATAAAGGGTCTTTTTTGGCTGGCCGCGCGAGTTTTCATAGGTTATATAATGTCAATAACCCACGCTTCCTGCAATGGTCTGGCGGGGTTGAATTAGCTGCATATGCCAACAAGAAGTCATCTGTTTTTTTTACTGACCTCTTCATTGCCGGAAAAGCAGGCCCTGTTGAACTCAGCATCGGGCAGAGAAAGGACTTTGTAGGACTGGGCGACTCCCTGCTTACCATGGGATCAGTTGCGATGTCATTGAATTACCGCCCC
The DNA here is from genome assembly GCF_023667495.1 of Dyadobacter sp. MSC1_007. GTDB lineage: Bacteria > Bacteroidota > Bacteroidia > Cytophagales > Spirosomataceae > Dyadobacter. The sequence continues at coordinate 541,130 of NZ_JAMOZL010000003.1, read as the reverse complement.
TATCCCAAAATCCAGTTGTCCACCCCGAAATATGTAAACCTCATACCGGGCAGCGACTTTTTTTCCTTCAAGCTTTCTTATTCAGACGGAATACTCGGTTCAGGGAATATTCATTACGGCAACGTTACGAGCGTTCCGGAAATTTACTTACATCAAAAATCAGTTTACCTTAAACTCGGGGGCAGCCATCACAAGCTCAATCTTTTCGCGGGTTTTAATCACCAGGCAATGTGGGGCGGCGAAGAGAAGATATTTACCGGAGGACTGAAAACTTCCGCGGCGTATGAATACGTCGTTTTCGGAAAACCCTGGGGTAACAGTCGCGTTGGTAACCATTTCGGCACCATCGATGTCGCCGCGGAATGGAAAGGCAAAGCCTGGAACCTCTTTCTTTATCGGCAGACCATATACGAAGACGGCTCACTTTCCAACCTCTCCAGTGTCGCCGACGGGCTCAGCGGATTACGTTTTAAAAGAAAAAAACGCCTCGGCTCTGACCAGGCTTTTCAGTTCAATACTGTTCTTCTTGAATTTCTGTACACCAAAAACCAGGGAGGTGCGGTCTTTGACTTCGCCAGTGGCATTTTTGGCAAGGACAACTATTTTAATCATTATGTGTATGCACAGGGCTGGTCATACCGGGGACGCGGACTCGGAACGCCCATGCTACCACCACAAAACACGATCCGGGAAAACCTTACCATCGAGCCCACGGCATTTACTGCCAACAATAAAGTAATTGCCTATCACCTGGCAGCCGAAGCATCCTGGAAGCGGCTGAACTTTTTATTCAAAGGCTCCTACTCGCAGAACTTTGGCACATACGAGCATGAAATAGCGCCTTATTTAAGTCAAACTTCACTCCTATTGAAGGTCGAAACACCGTTATCTGCTAGGAACAACGATCTTTTAAGTTTAAGTTTAGCATCGGATTTTGGCCAGCTTTATCCCCGCAATATGGCGGTCATGATTGGATGGAAAAAATCCGGTTTTATCCGGTAAATTTGGTTACTTGTGCCGACTCAACAGCTGATCATTCTCTATTATACCTAAATGTCGTTCCCTATATTTCAGATGCGAGTCTGCCTGACCCTTTGTATTTTCTTTCTCGCCCTCCATATACACGCACAGGACTCTACTGTATACTACAAAGCATCAGTAGTAGCTGCCGGAGCAACATCGCAGACACCTTTCTGGGAGCACGCCAATCAAAATGGAAGCATTCCGCTGAACGGTAATTTTGGGATTATCAATGCGGGGATTTACAAAGTTTATAACCCGCATAATCCAAGGAGATTTCAGTGGAGCGCAGGAATAGAGGGTGTCGGTAGCTATGGAAAATCGGCGAATGGATTCATTTCAGACGCATTTGCAGCAGTCAGGATCGGACGCATCGAGATATTGGCGGGACAGAAGAAAATGGTGGCTGGACTGACTGACACTACCATGAGCTCCGGGTCGTTGGCCATGGCCGGTAATGCAAGGCCTTACCCGAAAGTGCAAATTGGCATAACTGAATACTTTCCCCTGTATTTCACCCACAATTTTGTCGCATTCAAATTCACATACTCAGATGGTTATCTCGGACCCAGCGAAATCAACTATGGTTCTGTAACACGTATACCGGATACGTACCTACACCAAAAGCAACTCTATTTACGGTTAGGTAATAATAACCATCGTTATAAAATTTACCTCGGCGTGAACCATCAGGCGATCTGGGGAGGCGAAGACAAGACAACTCCGATTTACAAGCTGGACATGGCCAAAGCCTATTGGTACACTATTTCTGGCAAAACACTGGACTACCGGAAAGTCGGCACCCACTTCGGGACAGTGGACCTTGGCGGTGAATGGCGGGGAAAAGACTGGTCTTATTTTCTATACCGGCAAAATATCTACGAAACCGGTTCGTTGTACCGAATTATAAACTTGTACGACGGATTGAACGGTTTGAGTATGAAAAGGACGAAACCCTTGCCGAAAGGGGCCACTTATTTTGCATTTCGCTCATTCCTCCTGGAAGTGGTCGGAACGCATAATCAGGTGAACAGATCTCCGTTTTCCGAACTGGCTATCTTTGAAAGAGGCAATTATTTCAACAGCTATATTTACAGACGGGGATGGTCCTATTACGGATCGGGCATTGGCACACCACTCGCACCGGCCGCTGGCAACACCAAAGATGATTTGCTGCGCAATGATTCAGAATTCACGAATAATAGCCGCTTTTGGGCGTTTCAGACCGGCGCGACTGCTACATGGCTTAATCTGGCATTGTCATTCAAGGGTACTTATACACGGAATTCAGGAACATTTCTAAGTCCATTCGGGAGCGTGAAGCAGCAGGTTTCCCTGTTGATCAGCGCGGAAAGAAACTTAAATATATTTAACGGATGCAGTGTATATTCCGCGTTATCATCCGATATTGGCGAGCTGTACCCTAATTCCTATGGTGTGATGCTGGGGATTCGCAAAAGCGGTTTCCTCGACTGATCTGCCTCAGACTTCCCTTAACCTATTATTTTTCAATATGATAAGAGAAAAGTTATACTTATTTTTGTCGGCTATTATACACATTATGGATCAAGCGTGAAGGTATGTCTATGAGAATTTTTTTACTGATACTGCCAATCATAGTCCCCTTCATTGGATTTTCCCAAACTGAAACCAAGGAGCCTGTCATTTACACGGACTCAACAACTAATTTCGTAGAACTGGTTGGAATGGGCAGCACCAATGGTTACACGCCGTTCTGGATACAGGCCAATCAATTTGGTGTGGTGCCGGTTACCGGCCCCAACGGCAGCGCCCGCGCTGGATTGGAACATTACTGGACGATCTCTGAAAACAAAACGAGAAATGTCTGGCGTGCCGGCGTTGGTGTGGAAGCGGTAGGTAACTTTGTACAAACGAAAAATTTCCTGATCCCGCAGCTCCATGCAACCCTTAAATACAAAAACTGGGAATTATATGTAGGTCGCAAGAAGCAATGGGTCGGTCTTGCAGACTCCACCATCGGTTCGGGTTCTTACGCATGGTCGGGCAATGCTTTACCGATTCCCAAAATCTACATTGGAACTTCCCGGTTTGTCCCGGTGCCTTTCACCAAAAACTGGTTGTCATTTCAGGCATTTTACTCCGACGGTCTGTTTGAAAACAACAGGCCAATCACCAGCGGTCTGAAATTTCATCAAAAGGCATTTTACCTGCGGATCGGAAAGCCACATTCCATGCTGAAACTGTATGGCGGGTTCAATCATCAGGTTCAATGGGGTGGAAAATCGCCTTATTTAACTAAGCCAGACGGCAAGCTCCCGGACGGATTTTCCAATTACATACATGCCGTGATCGGCTCTGTGGGTGGTACAGGCAACAATATTACTTTTTTCGATAGCACAAGCCGCATCGGGAATCATTTAGGCTCCATTGACCTCGCTGTGGAGGTCGAAACCTATGAATCGACCATATTTGTTTACCGTCAATTTGTGTATGAAGACGGCTCATTATTCTATATGACCACGCTGGCCGACGGACTTTACGGTGCCAGGGTGAAAAGAAAGAACTCATACGGCGCTAATTTCGAAGTTACCGAGGCAGTTGTCGAACTACTCTATACAAAAAGTCAGGGCGGCGACGACTTTGTCCTCGGCGACGGCACGAAAAGGGGACGGGATAACTATTTCAATAATCAGCAGGTAAGAGACGGATGGTCCTATTACGACCGGACCATCGGGACGCCTTTTATCCCCCCTACCTCACAAACCAAATGGAAATGGCCTAACTACGCCGACAATTTTACCAGCAATAACCGGGTAATGTTATGGCATCTGGGCTTGAAAGGAACGCTTTTCAGAAAAATTGAATGGCAGGGAAAATTCTCCTATTCCACGAACTACGGTGCCTATCTCGAACCGTTTAAAGGAGCGCCAAAACAATTTTCAGGCCTTATAGGCTTGCAATCGAAGCTGGATGTGCTGGGCGGTTTGACGGTGAAAGGAGCATATGCTGCTGATATCGGAGACCTTTATCGCAAAACCTACGGTTTCATGCTTGGTGTCCGAAAAGACCTTTCCTTCTATTAAACTGGTGTTTTCTACAAGTTTTTCCTGATTTTTTCAGCCAACGTTGCCAGTTCTTCCGGCGACGTTTTTATTTTTTTACTAAAATCGGCATCCGCCATGCTGTTCAATGGGAGCAGGTGCACATGCGCATGCGGAACTTCCAGGCCTATTACGCTCACCCCGATCCTCAGGCAGGGCACCGCCTTTTCAAGCGCTGGAACAATGGTTTTCGCAAATGCGAACAAGCCTGTGTACAAACGATCGTCCAGATCGAACAAATAATCGATCTCTTTTTTCGGGATGACGAGCGTATGTCCTTTCGCAATAGGAAATGCATCCAGGAAAGCCAGAAAATCATCGGTTTCGGCAATCTTATGACAAGGTATTTCGCCTGCAACAATTCTTGAAAATATAGAAGCCATTTGATCGGACTGAAAAGTGATGTGGAGCAGCTCAAAAATAAGTGAGCTTAACTTTCGATCCAAATATGTGCTCGAAAACTCAAAAAGTACTTAATATTGTGGACTAAAACTTTTAACCAGGAACACATGAATTTTACTAAATGGAAAGCTTTCGGTAAAGCATCCGTTATCGCGCTGGGCACCTTGGCTTTATCAGCAAATAATGCAGAAGCTCAAAAAGGCAAATGGGTATCGCTGTTCGACGGCAAGAGCCTGAATGGCTGGCATAGCTGGCAATCTGATAAGGTTTTGCCGCAATGGAAAATCGAAGACAATGCAATTGTACTGGCTGAAAAAGGAGGAAAAGACCTCGTAACCGATAAAGAATACGGCGATTTCGAGCTCGAACTCGAATGGAAAATTTCAGAAGGCGGTAACAGCGGTATCATTTACCATGTTATTGAAGACAAAAAATACTGCTGCCCGTACTCGACAGGACCGGAAATCCAGGTTTTGGATGACCAAAAACACCCGGATGCAAAGGCTGGTAAAAACGGCAACCACAAAGCTGGTTCGCTTTACGACATGCTCCCTCCTACCGATTTCACTGCTGTGAAGCCAGCCGGAGAATGGAACAAAGCCAAAATAGTGATCAAAGGCGGAAAAGGCGAGAGCTGGCTGAATGGCAAGAAAGTGGTTGACTTCCCTGCGCAAGGTGCCGAATTCAATCAATTGGTTGCTAACAGCAAGTTCAAAACCTGGGAAGGTTTCGGTACCTCGTCAAAAGGCAAAATTGCATTGCAGGACCATGGCAACAAGGTTTCTTTCCGCAATATCCGGATTAAAGAGCTATAATATCTCGCTGTTCAGCGCACCTGACCAGTATTCGCGACTGTAAACGCGCCGGAATGGCCAGTTTTTCAGTTTCAAAAGAAGGGGTAAATAAGCGTGGGGTTCTTTCGATGATGTGCTGTCGTGATACAGGTCATCATCAGTCAGGATCAAACCTTTATATACCCCTTCTTCTTTTACAGTAATGTCCCCGAATGGCAATTCCTTTTCAAATTCAGGTTTCAGGCGGACAAGCCGCTCTTTCAGTAGCCATTCGGATCTCAGGTGTCTCGTTGATAGCGGGTTAGGCCGGAATTTTCCTTCCGACACCTCCAATGCATATTCCAGGTAGGCACGTAGTAATTTAGGGCCTTCATTAGCCGTCTGTTCCGTTTGTAATTGCGAAGGCCACAAGCTGGTTACAAAATAAATCCGCTCGCGTGCACGCGTTACCGCGACATTCAGCCTGTTTTCTCCCCCCTGCATATTCAAGCTGCCGAATTGCATAGCAAGACGTCCCTTCTCGTCAGGAGCATAACCCATCGAGAAAATGATCACGTCACGCTCATCTCCCTGCACATTCTCAATATTCTTGACAAACAGATCCTTCGCAGTAACGCCTTCTTTCTCCAAAGTATCCTGAATAGCCTGCTGCTGGTAAAAGTTGAATGTAACAATTCCCAGCGTTTTACCAGAATCCTTCAATTCGCGGATCAATGAAATTACCCGGTCTACCTCTGCCAGGTTTACATTGTTCTTCCACAACCCGTCCGTTTTTATGTACCGGATACCTGGTTCTGAATCATTAATCGCTTCAAAATCAGGCAGCAACCTTAAACTTTCCTTATAGAAATGCTTATTGGAAAAGTCGATGAGATCCAGAGAATGGCTGCGGTAATGGCCCGTCAACTGATAATGATCCAGAGATTGTGCCGCAAGATCAAGCAGTGATTCGATTTCAATAGCTGCCGAATATTCCTCTTCTTCTCCTTTTTCTTCAAACCGCACCTTGTACAAATCACTCGGCGGGAGCTGTTTGCTATCGCCGGTCACCACCAATTGTTTTCCTCTGAATGCGGCCGGAAGGCTATATTCTACATAACACTGCGAAGCCTCATCGAAAATAACCAGATCGAAAAGGTCTTTCTCCATCGGAAACATGGCCGATACCGATTCGGGAGAAGCCATCCAACATGGAATGAGCGAAAAAACCTCGTCCGTATAGCTTTCAAGCAGTTTTCTTATCGGCCATATTTTCCGCTTTTTGGTAACCTGATGTCCAAGCTCGCGATAAGTTACACGGTTACCAAGCCTGTTTTTCTCAATGTCATCATAAGTAGCTTCCCGCAATTTGATATTGGTGATGTCGGTACTCAGTTTTTGTTTGGATTCAATACCCTTCTGAAGTTCTTCTTCCCATTGTCTCATTTTAAGGGACGTTACCGACCTCAGCTCCGGATATTTTGTTTCAATATGCTCAATCCAGGCCAAGCGCACACTGTTTTCAAATAAGGCCATCATATCTGCCGGATTGGCCAGCTTTCGCTTGGTGCTGTCAGCAATCACTTCTTTCGCCACAGATTGTTGCGGGAGAGTCATTTCTGCCCAGAGCCTGTCCATGTCGGCTAGTGAATCGAAATCACGCCGGAGAGCGGTTAATAGCTGACTGGCATACGTTTCAGGCTCCTCTATCAATCCCGTTATCTGGGCCGGAAGCAGGTAAGGCAGCATTGCCTGTTCCATTTTGTCCCAGGTTGCCAGCCATTTGTGCAACTCAGAAAGACTCTGTCCAAAATAATCTAAATGCTTGCTTGAAGCCGCTATTTGCTTTAAGATTGCTGTCCATGGCTCAATATGTGCACGGGCAGTGGCGTCCGCGACTTTTTCGGCCTTTTTGAAAAATTCAACTATTTCGTCCCCTGACGTGCCTTCATTTGTATCGCCCGCCTTTAAGCCGAGAACAGTGTTCTGCAACCAGTTTTCCAGTTGTAGTCGATTACGCACGCGTAAATCGAGGCGTATCAGGTCGTCAAGCGAAATCCCGAGCTCATTTCTTCCAGCAACGCGTTCGACCTCTTTTTTATCCTTTCCAAAAACATCCCATAAAAGCCCTGAGACCGCCGATTTCTTCGACTCGATCGCCTTTTTCAGTAGCTGGGAAAATTGCGGCAGCTGCGCAGTTTCAAGCGAAAACTCTACCCCATCTTCGGCCAAAAAACCTTCCAGCGCATCGGCAGCCTGACGAATGAATGCCAGGCGCTCATGGCAATTCACTGGCGATGCCATGTATTCTTTAAACAACGCCCAGGTTGTATTGTCGGTAACGAGTTCAGCAATGTCCGACAGTCTTTCCCCTATTTCCTTCCTGTTTTGAATGTATTTTCTTTCAAATACAACGCTGGTAATCCTTTCGAAGGCTACTTTTTGTTGCAAAAAAGCCTCCGGCCAGTCCGACAACATGCGCTCCATTGCTCTCAACTCATTGATCCCAAAGCTGGCAAAACTCGTTCTTTGCGTCCAGGGATGATCGGGGCCAATATGCTTGAAATATTCAGCATAAGTTTTGAATTGTCGCCTGAAAACGTCCCAGTTATCCATCCGAAAATGCCGATACAGATCGTTCAGTGCAATGAAAGGTTCATCGGAGCTGCTTGTGAGATACAGCTCCTTAATGCTGACACCGCATTCGGTTTCATCGAAAAGCGCTTCGCGGAATGCATTCAGTTCTCCAACGGTCCGGTCTATCGCGCGACTTTCCTGCGTAAACTGTCTTTCCAGAAAAACAGCGTCCAGACTATAATTCTGCTGGCGGTAGCTTTCTACCTTATCTATCTGGGAAGCTATCTGGCGATATAAATGCGGCCTGTCATTTTTGAAATCGTGTATCAGCCCTACAAAATCGTTCATCCCGATCGTTCCCAGCCGTTGGTAAACGACATCCAATGCAGCACGTTTCTGGCAGACCAGCAAAACCCGCTTGCCCTTCGAAGCGAAATCGGCGATGAGATTACATATCAGTTGGGATTTGCCGCTTCCCGGTGGCCCTTGTACGACAACCGACTTGCCGTGCTTTACAGCAAGTATAATATCCTCCTGTGACGCATCGATTGGAAATGGCGTGAGAATCTCCTCTTCACGGGCAATTCGAACCTTTTCGGATAAGGGAGGTTCTTCGTAGGTTTCTTCGAATTCACCTATCAATGGAACTTCAACTCCTTCTTCTCCGGACGCCAGCAGCACATTATAATCGGGAACGAGGTACGAGCCCGACTGTGGGAAAATGCCCAATACTGCCTCAGGAAATAGCTTAAGTTCGCCATTGCGCTCTTTCGCGTCTAGTTCGGCGCTTTTTTCCGCACTAAAAGACACCAGCTTATCCTCGAAAAGGTCCTGGTTAAAGTTAATTCTGAAAGGTGTCGATTTAAGCCATTCGTAAAGCTGCGTCCTGAATTCGAGAAAATCACCGGAAAAGTCCTCAAACGATTTTTCAAGGACGTCGTCAGGAATACGCGTTTCATTGAAATGCGCATAGGCTAATGCGAAGCTTTGGTTCAGCAGCACATTGCTTTCGTCGCGTTCTTGCAAGCACCATTGCTCCTTCACCATTTTTAGGGTTACCGGAAAAAACAGCATCGGCGCATGAATGACAGTACCGTCCGAAAGCTTGCCTTTGATAAAAGGATAGCCCACGTACAAGTCCCGCGATCCCCGCTCCTCCTCGATAAACCGTTCGGTACGTGCTATTTTCCGGAGCCGCTTACTGGTTTCATTGACTTTCTCAAAACGAGGGTCGGCAACGTCGCATAACGGAATGCGCTCTTTACCCTGAACCAGTTGCTTGACGAGCTCAATCGCAGGTTTTCCCAAAAGAAAATCCGTGTCGTTCAAGTCGAGGAACTGTTCAGCCGACAGGTTTGTGAGCAACAGCGATTTGTTGCGGGTACTGAGGTTGGTAAGTCGTTTTAAGTAGGCTTTCAGAATACGATTCATAGGTACTCAAACGCTTCCTGTTACCTAACTATTTGATGGAATACTCTCCTCAACCACTTTTTTTTCAGGGATCACTACTGACGCCAGAATACTCACCGCCAATATCCCGAGGATCACGTAAAGCGAATAAACCGTCTGGAAACCCATGGCTTCAAGCTGGTGATGCGCAAGCATTTTTCCACCAATAAAGACCAGCAGAACACCAAGGCCATATTTAAGGAAGCGGAACAAGCCCATGATATTGCTCAAAAAGAAGAACATCGAGCGAAGGCCCATGATGGCAAAAATGTTTGAGAAAAAGACCACATAGGGATCTTTCGTCACCGAAAAGACGGCCGGTACCGAGTCGACCGCGAATATCAGGTCGGTAAACTCGACGATTAACACTACTACAAATAGCGGCGTAACGAGCCATTTGCCTTGTTTCAATACAAAAAAGTGCTCGCGGACATATCTCGGAAACACGGGAAGATATTTGGCAGCGAATTTCACAACGGGGTGTTTGGCAGGATCGATTTTTTCTTCTTCTCCACCTTCAAAGAAGATCTTACCTCCCTGATAAACCAATAGCAAACCAAAGATATAAATGATCCATTCGAACCGCTGCATCAACGCCGATCCGACAAAAATGAACACGAAACGCATGATAATTGCACCCAGAACGCCCCAGAAAAGAACTTTCTTAAAATATTTGGGCCTTACCCCGAATGATGAGAAAATCAGAATGATCACAAAAATATTGTCGACCGAGAGTGCATATTCCAGCAGGTAACCGGTAATGAATTCCAGCGACATATTCTTCCGGTAGATTTCGAGGCTTTCCTCAAAATTTCCTGGTATTAATTTTAAATGCGGTGCATACTTATTCTTAATCGTTTCAAGCTCACCGTAGTTGTCCATTCCATGCACGAGGTCGCCATGCGTGTTGATCACCACATAGAACACCATCGCAAGTGCTACCCACGCAACGGTCCAGGCAGCTGCTTCACCAAACTTGACGACATGGTCTTTTTTATTAAAAACGCCAAGATCTAAAAGGAGCATGATACTGATAACCAGTATAAAACCTCCGAAAAACAGTACTTCGTTGGAAAACATGAAAACGCGTATTAGGTTATTGTCCAGCAGGCGGGATGGCTACTGATGCTTGTGAAACAGTATTAATATAATCGATATCCCTTAGAAGATGGCAAAGATAGGCAAAATATGAAGTGGATAGGCGAAATAGGACGGGCGGCAAAACTTTCCGTTCGGGCATCCAGATCGCCATGATGAGCTGGCCGCGGTCGTCACGCGTTCATTCCGCCGGTTCGGAATCTCTTTTTTTAAATTTTTTTATCAGAAATACCGATTGATTTACAATTTGTTAATGGTTTGGCGAAGATTTTTTATCAAATATTTCACATAAAAACTTGCGTCAAATACTACCTCTACCTACATTTGCACCACGATAATCAAGATCGGTTATGCGAAAGTAGCTCAGCTGGTAGAGCGCGACCTTGCCAAGGTCGAGGTCGCGGGTTCGAACCCCGTCTTTCGCTCAGAGGACAAAGCACCGGAAACGGTGCTTTTTTTCTCTTACTGGTACCGAGCCTGGCTCACGCCGGGGTGGTGGAACTGGTAGACACGCAGGACTTAAAATCCTGTGAGCCGAAACGCTCGTACGGGTTCGATTCCCGTCCCCGGTACCAAGACCCCAAGCTCGATGCTCCGGGGTCTTTTTTCTGCCGAAATCCTCCCCTGTTCCGTTTTGTACAATTCCAGCTCCTGCATTTCCGGTAATTTTAACGTCGTTATCGGGTCAGATCACTCCTTCATTTTGTAAATTGTCGTCTCATTACAGCAATTGCGCGAACCGCCCGAAGGTCATTATATAACGCTTTTTCCAATGGAATTCAGGTATTTCCAGCCGTCAGCCGTGCTGCAACCTTACATTCGGCACTATTATCTGTTCGAGTCGGAGTCAAATGCGGCTTTTGAGGATACCGTATTTCCCAGCGGAGATATGGAAATGATTTTCAACCTGGGTACCGGCATCTGGAAGTCGTTGCAGGGAGACAAGTTTCTGGACAATCCCGCCACCGAGCTGTGGGGCCAGATTACGCGGCCGCTTGCCATTCGTTCGAGCGGAAAACATTGTATGCTCGGCGTACGGTTTTTTACACATTCCGCTTCTTGTTTCCTGGACGATCAAATAGGCGTCTTCAATGATCAGGCGTCCAACCTGGAAGATGTGATGGGAAGGCCGGTCCGGTCATTACATGCGCAATTGCTCGATATAAACAATACCGAAAGGCGAATAGAAGTCCTGGACAAATTTCTAACTAACAAGCTGCTTGCCAACCAGCAAAAATCCGAGCGCATTCATAAGGTGGCGCACATATTGTCCAGCATCAAAAACGATTCAGCAGAAAATAATATCACCCGTGTAGCTTCGTCCCACGGCATTACCACCCGTTATCTGCAAAAACTCATTTACCAGCATACGGGTCTTTCGCCCAAATCATTTGACAAAATCAACAGGTTCAAAAAAAGTCTTGCATTAATAGGTCAACCCAACGTGCCCCTCACTTCGGTGGCCTACGATTCGGGATATTTCGACCAGTCACATTTTATCCGCGATTTCAAATCCTTCACAGGCATCACTCCATCTGCTTACCTGGAAAGCATTTCCGCTGTCAACCAGCTATTGCTCCGTTAATTTTACGCATAGGTCCGTTTTGTACAATTCGAGAAAATGGGACGGATATACCTTTGCTAATAAATCAGATCATTAACAAAAGGTATACTTCATCTTATGGGCCATTTCGAAAAATTCTTACAACTTCATCAACAAACATCTCCTTTATTGCTGGGAAACATCTGGGACGTTCAAAGCGCCCGGATGTTTGAGCAGAATGGTTACAAGGCAATAGGGACGTCCAGCCAGGCACTCGCAAATGCATTCGGTTACGACGACGGCGAAAATGTCCCTTTCGAACTCGTTTTACAGTTGGCTAAAAAGGCGGTGGAATCCGTAAAAATCCCCCTTTCAGTCGATATCGAAGGAGGATTTGCCGTCAATATTGACAATGTAGTGACTAACATTAAAAAGTTGCACGACGCGGGTGTTGCCGGCATCAACCTGGAAGACTCTTTCGCCAAGCCTGAGCGCCGGATCATGCCTGCCGCCGAATTCCGCAAAAGGCTGTTTGCTATTACCAACCAGCTTACCAGGGAGAACGTCCGGATCTTTGTGAATGTGCGCACCGACGGCTTTCTATTGGGAATGCCTGACGCGCTGAGCCAGAGTATCGCCCGGGCGCAAGCGTATGAAACTGCGGGTGCGAACGGCATATTTGTCCCATGCATCACCAAAAGCAAGGACATTCAGGCGGTAGTTGCAGCAACAAGCCTGCCCGTAAACGTGATGTGCATGCCCGCACTGCCAGATTTCAACGCATTGCAAAAACTGGGCGTGAAAAGGATCAGTATGGGGCCATTTGTGTTTAACAAGGTTTACGAGCATATGGGGGCGCTGGCGCAGGAAATTTCGGCCAATGGTAGTTTCACTTCGATCTTCTCCAATTTGTAGGATTTACTCTAAATCGCATTAAAATTTATTCTATAATATTTTTTCAAAGCGTTTATCTGGCTGCTTTCATTTGGGCTTCAATTGACTTATATTTGAAGTTTTCCAAATCGAAAGAACCTTTATAAATAGTGGAGGTGTCTCTTCGACATCAACATGAAATTTAGCCAACGATAGACTAATGAAAGTTTCTCCCTCAGAGCCATTTAAAATTGTTTATTCAATTCTTAACCATGAGTATCTGGGTTACATATTCGAGGCATTTGTGGTCCAGCTGACCCAGCAGGGAGACTTTTCCTTTCAGATCCAGAACATTTCGTCTAAGAATATCAAAGAATTTCGTGCCGGTATTGATACGAAGGACTTCGAGCTCGTTAAGTTGATCGACGATATTCAGCAAGATGCGGTTTTAAAAAAATTCAATACCAAAAAACTCAATGCCGTCGATTTCTTTCTGAAAGCGTATGACGCTCAAAAAGGAGACAAGCTTATTCAGGAGGCGATAGCGGGCTATCTCGAAAACGCCAAGGCACGGATACTCGAAAGGCTCGCGGGAAAGGACATATTCATTATGGGCAATGACGGGAACCCGTTATGGAAACCCGTGATGTGGGAAAATGAAAAAGCGACCATTCGTTTTCATTTTATCCGGAATGAGGATAACACCCACTACTTTCCGACGATCAGGCACAAAATGCAAAAACTGGATTTTCAGTACAAAAATGCATTCCTGGTCTGTGAGGATCCCGCCTGGCTCGTGCTCGACGGCCACCTTTTCCATTTTGAAGGCAATGTTGACGGTAAAAAGATCAAGCCTTTCCTGGCCAAGAAGTTCATAGCCATTCCAGGGCAGGTCGAGGAACAATATTATGGCCGGTTCGTAGCGCCGCTAATCGCGTCCTATGATGTCGTTGCAAGGGGTTTTGAGATCAGAAATGTATCCTCTGTACCCAAAACCATCCTGACTATTTCAGAATTTTCTTCCACTACCAAGAAAACGCCCGTTCTTTTTCAGGATAGTGAAGATGTGGAAGTCATGGAGGAAGAGGATAACGATGTCACTTTTGACCTTTCGTTTCAATATGCAGGCTTTTCATTCCATTATGACAGCTTCGCGCACCCGTCGAGTGTACACATGGAGAAGCGGGGAAACGATTATTTCTTCAATAAGGTGAAGCGCAATATTGAGGCCGAAACACAGCATGTGCGGATATTGAAGGACTGGGGGCTTAATATGCGGAGTGGAAAAATCCAGATGCCTAAGTCACAGGCGTTCGGCTGGTTGCAGGGAAATGCAATCGCATTGTCTGAAAACGGCATTTCGGTCAGACAGAATACCAGCGATACCAAGCGTTATTTCCTCGGATATTCGTCTCTCGACATTTCTATTCAAGAAGGTCGCGATTGGTTTGATATCAATGCCAAAGTAAAATTTGGTGAATTTGAAATCCCGTTTATTCAACTCAGGAACTATATCCTCAACCGTAAAAAGGAATTTTTACTTCCAAACGGTGAAATAGCGGTGATTCCCGAATGGTGGTTTACCAAATATTCAGAGTTTTTCTCTTTCACCGAAAATGGTATTGATAACGACCAGCTTACGCTCAGAATGCACCATCTCGCACTCGTGCAGGAGTTGAAAGAGGAAAATCTGGCAACGGCAGTCATCAGCAGGAAATTAGAGAACCTGCGCGATTTCTCCCAGATTGAACCGGTTGAGCCTCCGGTCCATTTTGAAGGCATATTGCGTCCTTATCAAAAAACGGGCTACGATTGGCTCAATTTCTTGAAGCAATATCGGTTTGGAGGCTGTCTGGCGGATGATATGGGCCTCGGAAAAACAGTGCAGACGCTCGCATTGCTGCAATCGGAAAAAGAAGCGGGCGCAAACAGGCCTTCGATTCTGATTATGCCCACGTCGCTACTTTATAACTGGCAACTGGAAGCGAAGAAATTCACCCCCGAACTTCGGGTAATGCTGTATACCGGCACCAACCGCGAAAAAGATACCACGCAATTCGAGAACTTTGACCTTATTCTGACGTCCTACGGCATTATCCGGCTGGATATTGAGATCATGGAGCATTACCGCTTTAACTACGTGATCCTGGACGAATCGCAGGCCATTAAAAACCCTTCGTCTATTATTACCAAAGCGGTAAGAAAACTGAACTCATCGCATCGGCTCGTACTTACGGGCACTCCAATTGAAAACAATACGCTGGACCTTTGGTCGCAAATGTCGTTCGTGAATCCGGGCCTACTTGGGACCCAGGCGTTTTTCAGGGATGAATTTCAGATCCCTATTGAAAAACGGGGCGACGAAGAGAAGACAAAACGGCTCTATAATCTGATCAAGCCATTCATTCTTAGACGGTTAAAATCGCAGGTAGCGACAGACCTTCCCGAAAAGGTAGAAAGCATTCAATACTGCGACATGTCGGACGAGCAGGAAAAGGCTTACGAGGAAGCCAAAGCCTACTACCGGAACCTGATCCTGCAAAGCATTGATTCAGAAGGTATTTCAAAGTCCCAGCTGGTTGTATTGCAAGGTTTGACCAAACTTCGCCAACTGGCGAACCATCCTGTCATGGTAAACCCGGAATACGCATATGATTCAGGTAAGTTCGAAGATGTGCTGTATAAGTTGCAGACCGTCATGAGCGAAGATCATAAAATATTGATTTTCAGCCAATACATTAAACATCTTGATCTTTTCCGGCAATATCTGGATGAAAAAGGCATTACCTATGCCTATCTGGATGGCGGCACCCGTGATCGTCAAGAGCAGGTAGAATCTTTCCAGAACAACCAGGACATTAAAATCTTTCTGATCTCTCTCAAAGCAGGAGGATTAGGACTCAACCTCACCGCGGCGGATTACGTATTTATTCTGGATCCCTGGTGGAACCCCGCCATCGAAGCCCAGGCAGTAGACCGTGCGCACCGTATTGGCCAGGACCGCACGGTATTTACCTACAAATTCATCACGAAAAACTCGGTGGAAGAAAAGATCCTTGCTCTCCAAAGATCCAAGAAACAACTAGCCGACGACCTGATTTCAAACGAAGAAGGTTTCATCAAATCACTTAGCAGGGAGGATGTTTTGAATTTGCTTTCGTAACACTTGTCTCTTATCATAGTTGCTTAAAACGACTGTCGCCCTGGGGGCTCAAACGCTGTCAGCCTGAGCGGAGTCGAAGGCATCGTGCACGACGCCTTCGACTCCGCTCAGGCTGACAATAACGTCAGACCTGTTAATGTCTCCCCTAACTAACCTCAAATCAAGCTCCCAGCAACGCTGGTGCTTCGCGGCTGATCAGTTCTTGGCGATCAGGGCCGGTTGAGATGAATGTGATAGGCAACTTCAATTCTTCTTCCAGGAATTTCACATAAGCAATCAATTCCTGAGGGACAGCGTCGAAATCGTGGATACCTTCCAGCGATTGACTCCATCCTTTGAATTCTGTATAAACCGGTTCTACGGCTTCGTCGCAAAGGTCGTATGGAAGCTGTTCGGTTAATGAACCGTCGGCCAGGCGATAATGTGTACAGATCTTGATCGTATCAAAAATATTAAGGACATCCACCTTCATCATAATCAGCTGGGTAACCCCGTTGATCATGATTGCATATTTCAATGCAGGCAGGTCAAGCCAGCCGCAGCGGCGCGGACGTCCGGTAGTAGCACCAAACTCACGGCCTTCCTGGCGCATTTTCTCGCCGGTTTCGTCCATTAGTTCGGTCGGGAATGGCCCGCTTCCTACCCTTGTGCAATAGGCTTTGAAGATACCAAACACCTCTCCAATTTGTCTGGGAGCAATACCCAAGCCCGTAGAAGCACCGGCTGTCATCGTGGTCGAGCTGGTTACGAATGGATACGATCCGAAATCGATATCAAGCAATGAGCCTTGCGCTCCTTCTGCCAACACCGTTTTGCCCGCAGCCAATGCATCGTTCACAATGTATTCGCTGTTAACCAGCTTAAACTGACGCATGAACTCGATCGCAGCAAAGAAATTTTCTTCAGATTGCGGAAGTACTGCGGAATAATCAAATGAATAGTAATCAAGAATCGCCTTGTGAGCGTCCACCAGCTTCTGATATTTCTCAGCGAAGCGTGGAGAAAGCACATCTCCTACCCTAAGACCTAATCTGGCTACTTTATCCTGATAGGCAGGTCCGATACCGCGAAGTGTCGAGCCAATCTTGGAATCACCTTTTGAACGCTCATAAGCTGCATCCAGCAGAGAGTGGGTTGGAAGGATCAGGGATGCTTTTTTGGAAACAAATAAATTACTGATCAGGTCAAGGTTATACTTCGCCAGATTTTCGATCTCTCTTTTAAAAACGATCGGATCGAGCACAACGCCGTTTCCAATAATATTCTGGATATCGCTGCGGAAAATCCCGGACGGGATCTGATGCAGCACGTGCTTGATACCGTCAAACTCCAATGTGTGTCCGGCATTGGGCCCGCCTTGGAAACGGGCTACAACCTGATAACGTGGCGCCAGAACATCCACAATTTTTCCTTTTCCCTCGTCTCCCCATTGAAGACCAAGTAGTACGTCAACTTTCATTCAAATATTTGATTACTGAAACTAAATATGGTGTAAGGTGGGCCGGTAAGGTCACTTGCCGGCCCTGAACGTGATAATACTATCTGTCTTCGTAAACAGCCGTGGTTTCCCGGGGCATTTCGTTCCGGTTCTGGCAGTTTTCTTTATTACAGTTTCCGTAGAAAATCAATGAGTGATGCATTACACTGAAATTAAGCATCTCTCCAACCATGTTCTGGATCGATTGGATCCTCGGATCGCAGAACTCCATTACCTTATGACAGTCGGTGCAGATCAGGTGATCGTGCTGTTTGTTGCCATAAGATTTTTCGAATTGGGCCAGGTTTTTACCAAACTGATGCTTGGTAACCAGGTCGCAATCCACCAAAACGTCCAATGTGTTGTAAACCGTCGCGCGGCTGACACGGTAACGTTTGTTTTTCATGCTGATGTAAAGCTCATCTACATCGAAGTGATCTTCCCTGGTATAAATCTCCTCCAAAATCGCAAACCGCTCAGGCGTTTTACGAAGTCCCTTATTTTCCAGGTAAGCCGTCAATATTTTCTTAGCGGCTTCGAAATTTGGTTTGCTGGCTTGTGGCATATCTCTGATATTCTTGCGCGAAAATACGCTTTTTTACTTAAATCACATTTACTCTGTCTGCCTTACTCTTCCTACCCCATTAATTACCAATTCAATAAACACATCAGAGCGGTAATGGTTCAGCCATTACTTGCCATTCAGATTGGTATCAAATCGCTGGACATTGTAAACTCCTTCTACTTGTTCCAGTTTGTTGATGAGAATGTCGAGGTGTTTCGTATCCTGGACATAAAGTTTGATATCTCCATTGAAAACGCCATCCTTCGTGTCAATCGTAAGCCCTCTCATATTAATATGCAGCTCATTCGAAATGATCCGCGTTACATCGTTCACCAATCCAACGCGATCGGTTCCCGACAAATATAGTCCTGCCAGGAACGCTTCATCCTTGCCCGACTCCCATTTCGCCTTAATGATCCGGTTACCGTGCTTGGACATCAATTCGGCCGCATTGGGGCAGGTGGTCCGGTGGATCTTGATGCCTTCATTAATAGTTACAAACCCAAAAACGTCATCACCCGCAATCGGATTACAGCACGGTGCTAGTTTGTAATCAATTTTATCCATATCGTCGCCGATAAGCAGCGTATCGCTGTCGGCACGGTCGCCGTGGATGTGTTTGAGAAACTTAGTAAGTGTCTTCCCGTCGCCCGAAGATGCCGGGGGCAATGCATTGGCATTCCCATTTTCGTTTGCCTTGCGTTCCTTCGCCTCGCGGTCTCTTTTAAATCTTTTTAACTCGTCAAGCTGGATATAGCCTTTTCCGATCCGGTAAAAAAAGTCTGTCGCAGTTTTGCATTCAAAAAACGCCCTGAGTTGGTTAACCGTTTCAGCTGTCAGATCAATTCCAAGCGTCTTCAACTTTTTCTCGACCATCTGGCGTCCATCCGTTTCGTAACGGCGGTTATCCTCTTTCAGAAAGTCCTTGATCCTCGCCCGCGCCTTGGATGTGACCACAATCCTCAGCCAGTCCTCATTGGGTTTCTGTTTGCTGGATGTAATGATCTCGATCTGATCACCATTGTTAAGCACATAACTGATCGGCACCAATATCCCGCCCACTTTCGCGGCCATGCAATGCGCACCCACTTCCGAGTGGATATCAAATGCAAAATCCAGCGCCGTAGCCCCGGCCTGTAACACTTTCAGTTCTCCTTTTGGGGTAAATACAAAAACCTCCTCATTAAAAAGGTTGCTTCTGAATTCGTCCAGGAACTCAATGGCGGCTGTTTTATCCCCAAAACCATTTTCCAATGTCTCGCGCACCTGCGTGATCCATTGCTCTATATTTCCTTTGACCTTAGTGTCGTTTCCTTTGTATTTCCAGTGCGCCGCATAACCCTTCTCCGCAATTTCGTCCATTCTTGACGTACGGATCTGTACTTCCACCCATTGCCCGCTCTTACTCATCACCGTGGAATGCAGCGACTGGTACCCATTGGCCCTCGGCGTGCTCAAAAAGTCCTTTAAGCGGTCCGGGTTGGGCTTATAATGATCGGTAACGATGGAATAGGCCTGCCAGCAGATGGCTTTTTCACGATCGCTTTCCGGCGGCGATTCGAGCACGATCCGGATAGCGAAAAGGTCATATATCTCCTCAAATGGCTTATTCTGCTTCCGCATCTTGTTCCAGATCGAATAAATCGACTTGGGACGGCCTTTCAGGATGAAGTTAAGCCCGGCAGATTCCAGGTCCTGGGCAATAGGCTCCATGAACTTGGCGATAAAGCGGTCCCGGATGCCCTTGGTTTCCCTTAGCTTCCGCGCCACCGCACGATATTCCTGTGGTTCGGTGTATTTGAGATAAAGCTCTTCCAGCTCCGACTTAATACTGTAAAGCCCCAGTCTGTGGGCCAGCGGCGCATAGATAAATATCGTTTCGGAAGCGATTTTCAGCTGCTTATCGCGCGGCATGCTGTCGAGCGTACGCATATTATGCAGCCTGTCCGCAAGCTTAACCAGGATCACACGCACATCGTCCGAGAGCGTGAGCAGCATTTTCCGGAAGTTTTCAGCTTGTTGCGACGAACCATACTCGAAACGGCCTGAAATTTTAGTCAGTCCGTCGATGATTTTGGCAACCTTTTTTCCAAACAACCGCTCGATATCGTCGATACCCATATCAGTATCTTCCACCACGTCGTGCAGCAATGCGGCAACAATCCCCGTTGTACCCAGCCCGATCTCCTCCACGACGATCTGCGCCACTGCGAGCGGGTGGTAAATATATGGCTCTCCCGACCGGCGACGCATGTCCTTATGCGCATCGACGGAAGTATAAAAGGCTTTTTTGATTAGTTTAGCATCATTGTCCTTCAAAAAAGGTTTGGCTGTTCTTAAAAGCCGGCGATACTTCTTGAGGATGTCCTTACGCTCCTGTTCCAGGTCAATGTTGAGGGATTCAACCAGTTGCTCCACTGCTATATTCTAATTGGTATGCTTCACCAAAATAACAAATTTCGGCGACATTTTTCAATATGTTTTACCCAAAGATAAAATTTTAGAAAATGTTTGCATGTTTTAAAAAAATAAGAATACCTTTGCACTCCCAATTCAACAATCGGGTTGAAAAATGGGGTAAGTGAGCGGGCGTGGCGGAACTGGTAGACGTGCTAGACTTAGGATCTAGTGCCGCAAGGCGTGGGGGTTCGATTCCCTCCGCCCGTACAGAATACAAGGGAATGACGGGGCGTCAGATTCCTATCTTGTTTTAGAAAGATGAACTGCTCCGTAGTAAAAGCCCGTCAAATGCCCTCAGGACTTCGTTTTGAGGGCATTTTTATTTTTCTATTCAATCATAAGGTATTTACCAACAGCTTAGCGACACATGGAAGTTTTGTTAGAAAAAAGTTCGCCAACTTTAGCCTCTCTGAAAGTAACGTTGACCAAAGAAGATTATCAGCCCAAAGTTGATAAAACCATAAAGGATTATTCTAAGCGCGTTAACCTGAAAGGATTTCGTCCCGGCAAAGTACCATCCCATGTGATCCAGCGCATGTATGGCAAAAGCATTCTGGTGGATGAAGTAAACAACATCCTGAGCACGGCAGTAAGCACTTATATCCGTGAAAACAAACTTCAGGTAGTAGGTGACCCTGTACCCGACCGCGATAAAGCAGCGGAAGTGAACTGGGACAACCCAAGCCAGTTCGAATTTAGCTACGACCTTGGTGTTGCAACGGATTTCGAAGTAAACCTGAGCGAATTGCCAGCGATCAAGCGTTACACGATCAATGTAGACGATGCCGAGCTGACTAAAACGCTTGATAGTCTTCGCGAGCGTTTTGCAGACAGCATTCACCCGGAAACCAGCGAAGCAGGAGATATGATCTTCGGTGAACTGAAACAGGAGTCTTCCGAATTCACGACCCGCACAGCTATCCCTACCAAACAAGTTAAGGAAGATGTTCTTGCGAAATTCGTAGGCGCTAAGAAAGGTGACTTGATCACGTTCGACATTCAGAATACGTTCACTGATGAATCAGCGATCGCTCACGTTACAGGCAAGAAGAAAGAAGATATCGGTGAGCTTTCCGGTGAATTCACATTGACTATTGAAGATATCACCCGTTCAGCACCAGCGGAACTGACCCAGGAATTTTTTGACAAAGTATTGGGTCCGGGACAAGTTGAAAGCGAAGAGCAGTTCAATGAGAAATTACTTGAAATCATCAAAGGAAACTACGAGCGCGAAACAGAAGCATTGCTTCGCCGCGATATCGAAATAGGATTGCTGGACAGCATCTCTATCGAACTTCCCGAGGCCTTCCTGAAAGACTGGCTGGAACGCACCAACGAAGGCAAGTTCACCCGCGAGCAGATCGAAGAACAATTCGGTGACTTCCAGAAGTCATTGAAACTGAGCCTGATCAAGAATAAAATTGCTGATAAGGAAAACGTAAAAGTAGAATATCCTGAAATCCTCGCATTTACCCGCGAAATGGTAAAAGGACAGTTCGGAATTTACGGCGACGACGATGCGATGAAAGAAACGATCGACCGCGTAGCACAAGGATACCTTGCCGACAAAGAACGTGACAACTATACGAGCGTGTTCAATCAGGTGTTCGACAACAAGATCCTCGAAATTATCCGCAGTCAAGTAAGCACTGACGAGCAGACTGTTGAGGTTAGCGAATTCGAAAAACTGGCGAAAGGCGAAGTAGAAGCGGAAGCTTAATTTCAGCCGATAAAACATTTTTTTTCACCGTCCCAGGCCAATGCTTGGGCGGTGTTTTTTATTTAAAGCCGATGCGTTCCCGCTCCTCCCCGATCTGCCGGATAATGCCATCGCCAAACCATTGTTTGAACTTAACCCTCCATTGATCGAGCTCATTCAATAGGCGACGGTTTTCAGCAATCAACCGGGTGTTTTCCTGGCGAAGCCATTCCGTTTCGGACATGGCCACATCAATGCCCAATAACTCCGGCAGCGGGACGTCTAGCAGCTTAGCTACATTTTCAAGTCGTGTAACCGAAAGCTCCGTACGCCCGCGCTCGATATCACCATAGGCTGTCGTCGACAAGCCAAGCATGTCTGCCATATTTTCCTGCGACAGGCCTTTTTGCAGTCTTATCTGTCTTATTTTCTCTGATAAATTGGATGTCACGTTCATAATGTCCGATAATAATGCGTGGTATAACGTTTTTATTCCGCAATGTACTGACTTTACGTTGTCGCTGACTGTCGCTTTTTTCGATAATTTGTCACGAAAATTGACAAGGATTATTCGATGAAATAGTCAAATTTGTGATCAGCAAACAATCAGCAGGCACTATTATCAACAGAAACTAACATATATTGCTTTTTGTTCGCTGGTATGGTTGCCCTTAAATTATTGATAAATTAAAAATTAAATTTTTTCGATGAATCACGGAAATGAATTTAGAAAATATGCCGTTCACCACCTTGGAATGAATGGTCTTACAGTGGACGGTTATATGAACCACACCATTGAAAACATGACCCGTTCGGTTATCGAGGAACGTCCGATGAACTTCCGCGAAGTGGACGTTTTCTCTCGTCTGATGGCCGACCGCATCATATTTATGGGCACAGGCGTTGACGACAATATCGCCAATATCATCGTCGCGCAACTACTCTTCCTCGAATCGGCAGATCCTAAAAAGGACATCCTGATGTATATCAACAGCCCCGGCGGTTCGGTATATGCAGGTTTGGGAATTTACGACACCATGCAATATGTACGCCCTGACGTGGCGACGGTTTGCACCAGTCTTGCGGCATCTATGGGTGCTGTATTGCTGGCGGGCGGCGCTGCCGGCAAACGCTCGGCCCTACCCCACGCTCGCGTGATGATCCACCAGCCTTCGGGTGGCGCGCAGGGAACGTCCGTAGATATCGAGATCACAACCCGTGAAATCGTGAAACTGCGTCATGAACTGTATGAGATCCTGGCACATCACACCGGTCAAACCGCTGAGCAGATCGGTATTGATTCGGACCGCGACAAGTGGCTAAAAGCTTTGGAAGCAAAAGAATATGGTCTGATCGACGAAGTTTTGACCAGAGATAAATAATCTGATCTTTTTAAATGCCCAGCGCCCTGACAGCATGATTGTCAGGGCGTTTTTAGTATATGGCCGTCGGTTGATTTGGTAACCCGGTCAAAAAACCGGAAATTTGTACCATCATTACCACTAATTTAGAAATGAGGCCGGGCAAGGAAACATTAGTTTCTGTCTTCTTGTTAACATGACTTGCACGGTTTAGTTAGTTGGATTGAAATTAGAATGAGACTAAAAACCGGAATAATCTGAAACGTATAAATCGAATCAATGGCACAAGTAAGTTGTTCGTTCTGCGGACGTAAAAAAAGCGAAGTAGATCTGTTACTCTCGGGGATTGACGCGCACATCTGCAACCACTGCATTGCCCAGGGGCATCAGGTAGTTACAGAGGAGTTGGGGCCAAAGGAGGATAAAAAGGAGAAGAAATCGAAGCTTCCCAAGCTAAAACCAATCCCACCGTCTGATATAAAGCATTTTCTGGAACAATATGTCATCGGTCAGGATGAAGCGAAACGCTCGCTGGCCGTGGCTGTCTATAACCACTACAAACGTCTGAACCAGCCTGCGAGCGATGACGACGTGGTGATTGAAAAATCCAACATCATTATGGTGGGTGAAACCGGGACTGGTAAAACCTATCTCGCAAAATCCATAGCACGCATTTTGCAGGTTCCTTTCTGCGTGGCGGACGCGACGGTAGTGACGGAAGCCGGTTATGTTGGGGAAGATGTGGAAACCATCCTAACCCGCTTGCTACAGGCAGCAGATTATAATGTGGAAGCCGCCGAACGCGGGATCGTTTATATTGATGAAATCGACAAAATCGCCCGTAAGTCAGACAACCCGTCCATTACCCGTGACGTGAGTGGTGAAGGCGTTCAGCAGGCATTGCTGAAATTGCTGGAAGGTTCAACAGTAAACGTGCCGCCGCAAGGAGGACGCAAGCATCCTGATCAAAAAATGATCACCCTAAATACGGAAAACATCCTCTTCATCTGCGGAGGTGCATTCGACGGTATTGAAAGACATATCGGAAAGCGCATTAATACCCGTCCAATCGGATTTTCAGGCGATAACCGCATCATCGAGATATTCGACAAGGGTAATCTGATGCGGTATGTGACAGCAATGGACCTGAAATCTTTCGGATTAATCCCCGAACTCATCGGTCGCTTGCCCGTGCTCACGCACCTGAACCCCCTAGACCGCGAGACATTACGCCGGATTTTGACAGAACCAAAAAATGCATTGGTAAAACAATACAGTAAACTTTTCGCGATGGAAGGCATCACGCTCCATTTCGAAGAAGCAGTACTGGATTACATTGTTGATCAGGCGATGATTTACAAGTTGGGCGCACGTGGTTTGCGGGCAATCTGCGAATCCATCATGACGGATGCCATGTTCGACCTGCCTTCACAGAAGGATGTAAAGGAATTCACGCTGTCACTGGACTATGCGAAAGATAAGTTTGAAAAATCTTCCATGTCGTTGCTTCGGTCAGTTGCCTAGCATTCATCTGTTTAAAACATCTCAAACGCCTTGCTTCTATCTTTGGAACGCAGGGCGTTTTATTTTTTATGGCAATAGTCCTATTTTTATATCAAAAATGATATCATCTGATGGAAAACTGGCTAGCAAACAAGTCTATTGTAATTATCGGGGGAACGACTGGGGTTGGATTTTCAGCTGCCAAAGCATTTGTCAGGAATGGCGCTAATGTAGTGGTAGTAGGCCACAGCCCGGAAAGCTGCCTGATCGCGGAGTTGAACCTGGGAGGTACCGCGCGCGCCAAACAGGGTGACGCCTATCACCCGCAAACGACCCTGGATGCCATTCAACTCTGCATACGCGAGTTTGGCAGCTTTGACGGGCTTTACCATGTGTCTGAGGATACCAGTGAAAAACAGCCAAATATTGCCTTGCACGACCTGACCCTGGAAAGTTGGAACGACACACTCGACCTGAGCCTCACATCCATGATGCTGTCCAACCAGGCAGCCGTGAGGGCCTTTTTAGGAATGAACAAAGGCGGAACGATCCTCAACCTTAATGCTGCATTTACTTCCCCTTCTTCACCGAACCATGCACACGCGGCTGCGGGCGCGGCCATCATTGGATTTTCGAAATCCATTGCAGCGTCTTATGCGTCCAAAAATATCCGCATCAATGTGATATCAGCTGGGTCGTCGCCGGATCAGGGAGAATACATGGAACAACTTCCCGGAAGCGTGGCACCAGGTGAGCTGGACGGGACAGCAGTTTATTTGATGTCAGATTATGCCAAATTCACTACGGGACAAGTACTCACAATTGATCATGCGCGGGTACTCGTCGACGGACAATTTTAGGTGGCATGTGGCGGCGCCGCTGTGAAGAAATTGCTATAAACGCAGGGAGAATCGCTTTTTTTCTTTTATTCGCGTAAAATAGTTCAGTAAGTTTTTTCAAACTATTGATTTCACCCCTGAATAGCGTACTCCTATGGCAACCGGACCCATTGTAACACTTACAATTAATCCAGCTCTTGACAAAAGCTCCAACGTCTCCCGTATAGTCCCAGATAACAAACTGCGGTGCGAGACACCCAATTTTGAAGCAGGAGGAGGTGGTATTAATGTAGCTAAGGCGATCCACCGGTTGGGCGGTAACCCCGTTGCGATATTCACGATCGGTGGCCCTACCGGCCAGCGCCTGCATAAGCTCGTCAAGAGTGAAGGCGTGGAAACCATGGTGATCGAAACCAAACAATGGACACGCGAAAACTTCCACGTGCTCGAAACGAGTACCGGGTTTCAATACCGCTTCGGCATGCCGGGTACTGAGATGATGCCGACTGAGGTACGCGCCATTATTGAAACCTTAGAGGAGCTGGATCCAAAGCCATCCTACATTATCGCCAGCGGAAGCCTTCCTCCCGGCGTACCATCTGATTTTTATGGCCAGATCGCCCGAATAGCCAATGACCAGGGCGCGCGTTTCATAGCCGACACGTCGGGCGACGCGCTCAGATATGCGACTGAGGCAGGTGTTTATTTGTTAAAACCGAATATCACGGAACTGAGCGAACTCGTAGGTGTCGATAAGCTCGAAATGGACGAAGTCGACGATGCGGCCAGGGCGCTCATCATCCGCGGACAATGCGAAATTGTGATCGTTTCCATGGGCGCAATGGGCGCTATGCTCGTAACCGAAGACCAGGTGGAGCACATTCCCGCCCCTCCTGTGCAGCCAAAAAGTACTGTTGGAGCGGGCGATAGCATGCTGGCAGGCATTGTATGGACATTGTCACAGGGGAAATCCTACCGCGAAGCTGTACGAATGGGCGTTGCATGCGGTACCGCCGCCACGATGAATTCGGGCAGCGAGCTGTTTAGAATGCAGGATGTGAACCGCTTACTTGATTGGCTGAATCGTTACGGAAAACGTTATTCCGCCAGCTGATCAATTCCATGTACGAACATATAGTAAGAAATCGGATGTGCGGTCTTTTTTAAAAAATTAAAATATTTGTCATGTCCGATACTCAATCCCGTCGCCAGTTCGCGAAAATAACGGCAGCAACCGCGGCAGCCATTACCTTTAAACCATTTTATATTCTGAATGCGAAGCCGAAGGCCGACGGGGAAACCATCGGGCATGGCAGCCATCGCTATAAAGTGCACCAGGGCTGGGGAAATCTCGATTCATCCAAGTTCCCGGTCAACAACTGCCACGAAATGGTGCAGGATAGCAAAGGCAGGCTCATTATGGTAGGTGATGATGTTAAAAACAATATTCTCATTTACGATCGGTCGGGTAAGTTGCTTGAAAGCTGGGGGCACGAATTTCCTGGCGGGCACGGGCTCACGCTGTGGAATGCCAATGGCGAAGAATTCCTTTTCATCAGCGACCCCAACATCGGCAAAGTTTTCAAAACCGATTTGAAAGGAAAAATTCTCCTGACGATAGAGCATCCGTCCAAAGTAGGAGCCTATAAAGAGACAGACGCATTCAAACCGACCGAAACGGCCATCGGACCTGACGGGACCATTTACATTGCCGACGGCTACGGATCGCAGTGGATCCTCAGATACACACCAAAAGGAGAGTTTATCGATAAATTCGGAGGTTCGGGAGACGGTGACGCACAGTTCTCAACAGCGCACGGTGTGGCGATCGATTACCGCGACAAAGCCAACCCTACCTTGATCGTCACTTCGCGTGCACACAATGCATTCAAGAAATTCACGCTGGACGGAAAATACCTCAGCACCATATTCTTGCCCGGCGCATTCGTATGCCGACCAGTATTTAAGGAAGATACCCTTTACGCGGGTGTTTGCTGGTCACGCCTCCGCTATCTTAATCAAACCCCGAACTCAGGCTTTGTAACAATTATTGATAAAGCCAATAAGGTGATATCAAACCCCGGCGGGACCAAACCGGAGTATAAGAATGGGGAACTACAATTGATGGTCCAGGAAAAACCGATCTTCATGCATTGCCACGATGTGTGCGTCGACAACGACCATAATATCTACGTATGTCAGTGGAATGCTAAAAAGACCTATCCTGTCAAACTGGAAAGAGTTTAAGGAAAAAATTAAGTGAGGCTGGTCCGCTTGACAATTAGCGGATCAGCCTGATTGTAATGCCATTCAAAACCATTGTTCCGATCGTTAGCAGGCCATAAGCCGTCCCAATCGGCATTTGCGGAACAAGCCAGGCGACGCCCACCAAAAACGCTACGAAGCCATAACCCGCCAGTAACAGGCCATATAATATCCTGATAGCCGCATCGGAACCCTGCTGGGAATGCGTAAATACCGCCAGCGTGGATGTCATGATCGGAAACGGGGTAAGAATACCGCTCCACGTAGGGCCCAGATAATCTGCCGCCTGCGTGAGCATGACCACAAAAAATGTGGCTACTAACATCCTCAGCGGAATATCGTAGGAAGGTTGCTTGCGAAAATCAGTCTTCCCTTTTGGTTTTGGGAAAAAATATAAAACAAGCGTCAGTACCACGAGATTGAGGCCCACCCCAGCTGGCACCGTTATATCCCTGCCTAGCGAGAGCAATGCCACTACAAAGAATGCGCCGTAGCTGATCAGCACTGTTGGAAGCCATTTAAGCCGTGACGACAGCATCGAATAAACCAGTGCGAAAAGCATCGTTCCCACCGAACCCAGCAATGCAAAATTGATCGTAGAAGCAGCGAACGCCGGGCCGTGTTCCAATGCAATAAAAAATGAGATAGGCCCCGCTACCCACGGAAAGCCACCGATCCAGCCACCCAGGCCCTCGCCCCATTTACGGACAGCCAAAGTAACTCCCGCAATGAGCGGCGGCATTAATACAATCTTGGCAAGCAGGAGGTCAGACAACGTCGTTATGAGGTAATTTGAACCGCAAATTTACATTTCCGCCAGCAATCCGCTGAAAATTCGCAAAAATACTTCTTGATTTTAATTGCAACGCAGTTGCAATCATGCTAGTTTTGCAACGTTGTAACAAAAAGAAATACATATCACCTCCTCCGGAGCTTTTCATGCCTTTCCACAGATCCATATACATTCTCCTGCTTACGTTGCTTCCCGCATTCACATATGCGCAAAAGCCAGCCTGCGAATGTTTCATTAAAGGCGTGGTGAAAGACCGGCACACCGGTCAACCCGTGGTAGGTGCTACGGTTCTCATTATAGGCCAAAACAGCGGCGTGTTCACCGACGATAATGGACGCTACGAACTGCGCAACCTCTGTCCCGGAAACTACACGCTTGAATGCAGGATTGTTGGTTATAACCCTTTCCAGCAAAAAGTGGATCTTACCTCTGGGCATGAAGAAAATTTCAACCTGCTCGAACAGGAAGTGCATTTAAAGGATGTCGAAATTACCGCGCACCGCACAGATGCTCCTTCTTCTCAGCCGCTGACCACGCTTTCGGGAATTGATCTTGAAAAAACACGCGGACAAAATCTGGGCGAAAGCCTCAAAGGCTTAGCTGGCGTTACCACATTGCAAACTGGCTCTTCGATCTCGAAACCGGTCATCCACGGTCTGCATAGCAACCGGGTATTGATCATGAACAACGGTGTCCGCCAGGAAGGCCAGCAGTGGGGTTCTGAACATGCTCCGGAGATCGATCCATTCATTGCAACCCGCCTTTCAGTAGTAAAAGGTGCTGCGGGCGTGCGCTACGGCTCCGACGCGATCGGCGGGGTGATCCTGGTCGAGCCGGAAGAACTGCCTGTGGATAAACCGCTGAGCGGCGAGCTAAATGCGGTCGGTTTCACAAATGGCCGGCAAGGCGTATTATCCAGCACATTGCAGGGTGGAATTAAAAATTTTAAAGGATTTGGATGGCGTGCACAGGGTACCATCAAGCGTGGCGGCAATATCCGCACTCCCAACTACTTCCTCGATAATACGGGCATCAGTGAAAAGAACTTCTCGCTGGCGGCAGGTTATCGCAACAAAGGATTGGGTATCGATGTCTTTTATAGTCATTTTGATACACAAATAGGCATTTTCTCGGGCTCGCATATCGGTAGCGTCACGGATCTGCTGAATGTAATCAAAAATGGCGAGCCGTTTGTAAAATCGGGGTTCAGCTATGCCATTAACAGACCAAATCAAAATGCCACCCACGACCTGCTAAAAGCGGAAACACATTACCATTTCAAGAATGGCAACCGGTTTCAATGGACGATCGCGCGGCAATACAACAATCGCAACGAATATGACCTTCATCGGCCAAGAAACGATTCCATAGCTGCCCTTAACCATCCCGAACTAACTTTCAAACTTACCACGCTCACCAACGACGTGGTTTGGGACCACAAACCCATTGCCGGGAAAATTGCAGGACAGATCGGTGTGAGCACATTGTACCAGTATAATCTGATGGACGGCCGTCCGTTGATCCCCAATTTCAATCAGTTCAATATCGGCGTTTTCTGGATTGAGCGGTATGTCAAAAATGGTTGGGAGCTGGAAGCGGGCATTCGGTATGATTACCGGACGCTTAAAACGTACCGGATCGTAAACCGTGAGAAGGTGTCCAAAGCATTTGAGTACGCCAATTTCTCCGGAACTGCCGGTGCGACCAGAAATTTTTCTGAGCGTTTTTCAGTGCGGCTGAATATGGGTACCGCCTGGCGCGCTCCTAACGTGAGCGAACTTTTCAGCGACGGGGTACATCACGGTGCAGCTGCCTACGAAAAGGGCGATGCGACCTTAAAGTCTGAAAAAGCATTAAACACCATTGCCAGCATAAAATACGCCGACCCTAAATGGAGCCTGGAAATCGGTGGCTATTACAATTACATATTTGATTTTATATACCTAAAACCCCAACCCGAACCGGTCCTGACCATCCGGGGCGCATTTCCGTACTTTAAATACACCCAGACCGACGCTTCGTTCAAAGGAATTGACATTGCCGGAAGCTGGCAGTTTGTGAAAAACACGACTATTTCAAGCAAGTTGAGCTACCTACGGGTTTATGACCAGCGGGAAAATAGCTACCTCGTCATGATACCACCCAACCGGCTCGACAATCAGCTTAAATACGAATTACCCGATCACGGCAACCTGCACAGACTCTTTTTCTCGGTAGGAAATCTGCTTGTCGCGGAACAAAAGCGCGTCCCTGCCAACAGCGATTTCCTTCCTCCTCCAAAGGCCTATTCATTGTGGAACGTGCAGGCAGGAACGACCGTCCGGCTTACCGACAAGCAACAGCTGGAAGTCGGGATCAGCGTTCAAAACCTTTTCAATACGGCCTACCGCGATTACCTCAACCGGTTCCGCTATTATGCCGATGATATGGGAAGAAACGCCTCGCTAAGGCTCAAATGGAAGTTCGGCGCTTAAAAATTTGAATTCAATACCATTACATAAAACCTATTGCTTATGAAAATGAACCGTAAATTGACCTGGATGCTGCTATTGGGCGTGTCATTGTCTTTTGTCCAATGCAAGGATTCTGGGGACGACGTAGAGCCTGATGACGAAAATGAGCTCATCACTTCTGTTACTTTGGAATTCACAGAGCAAGGCACATCCAATGTAACCTCATTCTCTTATAAAGATGCCGACGGTGACGGTGGCAATGCGCCTACGAAGTTCGATGAAATTACATTGAAGCCTAATACGACCTATACGCTTGCCATTGAACTGCTCGACGAGAGTAAAACGCCTGTCAATGATATTACAAAAGAAGTGGAGGAAGAATCAGATGAGCATTTGTTTGTGTATACACCCACTCCATCGACCCTGCTGACTTATACTTATGGCGATAAGGATGCCAACAATCTGCCAATCGGCCTTACTGGTAAGGCAGTGACCGGTGCGGTTGGTGAAGGCAAACTGAAAGTACAGCTACGCCATCAGCCAGGCGCTAAAAACGGGACACCTACGCCCGGAAGCGACGATGTAAATCTGGATTTTGTATTGAAAGTGAAGTAAAACAATCGTGGTGAGATCGGGTAATGTGCCTCGTCTCACCACGATCTAGTTGCATTTGGGACAAACTCCCTGTATCAGTAAATTGAAATTCTCGGGATGGTAACCTTCCGGCAACTGAACGGCTGGTATATGCAGGTTTTCGAGACAGTTGGTCTCGCCGCAAGCACTGCATTTGAAGTGAATATGGTCGTGATGATGCTTTTCTTCCGAACAATTGTGTGAGCACAATGCGTAGCGCAGTCCTTCGTCATCCAGTACTTTATGGATAATGCCTTTTTCAAGGAATGTTTTTAAGGTCCTGTATATCGTAACACGGTCGTAATTTTCTCCTAACGCCCCTTCCAGATCACCGTGTGAAAGCGCATTCTTTTTATTGATGAAAGTTGAAAGCACATCCTCCCGACAGGTCGTTGTCCTCAGTTGATGCCCTTTCAGCGTTTCTCTTAATTGGTCCATTGTTGCCAATAGTTTGATGAATTATACACTTCGTCTTTTCTAAAACCTTTCCGGTCAAAGTTAAGTTCTAACCCGTCCAATTTCCAACATTTTTCGCCCCCCGGGGTGATGACCGTTGAAAAAATATTCTGCAACCCTGTTGCAAGTGAGCTATTACCGCCTTACTTTTGCAACATCATTGTATTTAGGAATGAAAGCAGTACACTCACATGGCAAGGCCGACTACATTGGAATACTAGGTTCTGTATTGTGTATCATACATTGCCTGCTAGTTCCCGCACTTGCACTCGGATCATCCGTAGCGACGCACCACTCGCATCCCGGGCTGATCTCGCTGGACTACATTTTTATATTGATCAATGGGATAGCTGTTTACTACGCTACCCGCAACCATCATTCATTGCCGCTCCGGATATTGCTCTGGGGCGCATTAGCCGTCTTCTCAACGTCGCTTATCTTCGAAGGAAAGCATCATGCATTTACGTTGCTGGGGTATGTCGGCTCCGGGTTGCTGATCATCGGTCATTTGATCAACCTCTACATTTGCCAGATCGCGCCACGCTTGAAGAAAGCTTTCTGATCACTTATCGTACTCGACTTCAAAACGGCTTAAATCGGGCCTGTGAGGTCTTTTCCGTTCCAACTCATATTCGAAGATTGTTTTTCCTAGATTGGCCATGAACGGAAATCCCACTGTTTCATAGTCATATTTATCGTCATTGAAGATCTCATCTTCATTGCAATAAATAACGGCTGTCAGCATGAACTCGATTCCTTTCTCGAAATCGGCGATGTATGCATTGTCCAACAAAAAGCCATAAGCATCGCCGCACTTGTTGAATAACCGGATGTGCCTCGGCAAGCGGGTTTTGGTAGCTCCAAAAAGCAAAAACTTCACAAATCCATCGTAATAATCATCGGTATAATTGGCAGGATAGCTGGTTTCCACCGGGAACTGCGACATATACTGATACATAAACCGGTAATCTTCCTCTGTAAGATTAAAGCGCTGCGAGGCTGGGACCTGGTCCGGGAAAAACAGCGTTTTCAACAAGCGATGCTGTTCTTCCAGGGGAAAAAAATTCTTTTTTGTAAAATCGAAAGGTTCATTCACAAGAGCCCCGTCCTTCAAATAACCTTTGCCTTTCAGGATCTGACCCGGTGCATTGTACTCTTTGTTGTTATACTTCGCCTCGTGCTCAAAAATGATCTTGCCATCCTTTTCAAAACGAACAGGATTGGTGTACCTGTTGTTTTCAGGGCCTATTGGCGAGTCGAGGCGGTGCAGGATACGGCTTTCGGTAAAATCCTTACGATGCAGGCTGTCGTTGAACTCCTGCTGGCCGATGAATTCATACAATCTGTTAAAAGCGTCATTATCGCTCGCCAGCAAAATCTTCTTTGCGTAATGTGCGACAGACGGCAGACCATTTTCTGAACTACTGTCCGCATTCACCGGAGTTTGCTCAGGCCGGACGGCGCCGGTAAACATGGGTGTATTTTTATCAATTCCCAGCTTATTCAGCTTTTCAAATGCAAGCGCAACTGCCGGAAGCTTAACGGTACTGGCCGGATAAAAATATTCCGAGTTGTTGAGCCGGTATGAATGCGTAGTAAAATGCGGGATATTGTTTTTATTCCTGTCGATCTTCGTGTAAAGCACCTGAACCTGGTACTTCTCAGGATTTTTCAGGATTGCGGAAAACCTTTCCGGGTGCTTCTTTAACAATTTCTCGATGAAGTTATCAGCATGATATTGGGCATGGGATGACAATGCGGCCAAGGATAAGAGTAAGACAGGCAACAGGTTATAACTTCTAAAAAAACGCATGGAGAATTCTGGGCACGTGTTAGCCGAATATACAATTTTTATTTTAAAGGGTAGCCGGAATTATATTTTACTGCCCGACTCCTTTACTAATGAGATATAAACTATGGCATAATGGAAGAAAACAAGTTACGCAGCAGGGGGTGGTTCGGAAAGTCGGGAAAAGATGGATTTATTTACCGGGCGTGGATGAAAAACCAGGGTTATCCCGCCGATGAATTTGAAGGAAGGCCGGTAATCGGCATTTGTAATACTTTTTCAGAACTGACACCCTGCAACGGGCATTTTCGTGAGCTTGCCGAGTCGGTGAAGCGCGGAGTGTGGGAAGCAGGCGGGTTTCCGCTCGAATTTCCGGTAATGTCATTGGGCGAAACTTTGATTAAACCAACGGCCATGCTGTACCGCAACCTGGCCAGTATGGACGTCGAAGAATCCATCCGCGCCAATCCCATCGACGGGGTGGTTTTGCTTTGCGGCTGTGATAAAACGACGCCTTCGCTCGTAATGGGCGCGGCAAGCGTCAATATCCCTACAATCGTAGTATCGGGCGGGCCAATGCTCACCGGTCGCTACCGGGGTAAAACCATAGGTACAAGCGACGTTTGGCGTTTCAGTGAACTACACCGCAAAGGCGAAATATCACAAGAAGAACTAACCACCGCGGAGGCGTGCATGTGCCGTAGCGACGGCCACTGCGCGGTAATGGGTACAGCTTCGACGATGGCCTGCATGGTTGAATCGCTCGGGCTTACACTTCCTGAAAATGCAGCCATCCCCGCAGCGGATTCACGTCGTAAAGTGCTGGCACATTTGTCGGGCCGCCGAATCGTGGATATGGTGAAGGAAGATCTTCGGTTGTCACAGATATTGACCAAAGAAGCATTTGAGAATGCGATTATGATCAATGCAGCCATCGGCGGATCGACGAACTTTGTGATTCACCTCCTTGCCATTGCCGGCAGGATTGGTGTTGAACTTAACCTCGACCATTTTAATGATCTCTGTAAAAATGTGCCCCTGCTGCTGAATTTACAGCCATCAGGCGGATATTTTATGGAAGACTTTTATTATGCCGGTGGCTTACCGGTGGTCATCAAGGAACTCAGCGGCATATTGCACGGCGGGGTGATTACGGCCAACGGTAAAACAATGCGTGAAAACTCCGTGAATGCCGAATGCTTCGATCCCGAGGTGATCGGTACCATGGCTGAGCCTGTCAAAGATCTGACGGGTCTGGCTGTTGTAAGGGGTAATCTGTGCGAAAACGGAGCCGTGATCAAACCATCCGCCTCGCTCAAACCTGAACTAATGCAGCACCGGGGAAAGGCCATCGTTTTCGAAGACATTGATGACTATAAAGCGCGACTGGACGATCCTGATCTGGATGTGGATGAAAATAGCATTTTGGTTTTGAAGAATGTAGGGCCGAAAGGTTATCCCGGCATGCCGGAAGTTGGGAATATGTCGTTACCCAAGAAGCTGCTTGCGCAAGGCGTTACCGATATGGTCCGCATTTCGGACGGGCGGATGAGCGGTACCGGATTTGGAACAGTTGTTTTGCACGTTTCGCCTGAAGCGGCCGTTGGAGGTAACCTGGCACTTGTCCGGGACGGTGATATAATCGAACTCGATGTGGAAAACCGCAGGCTTCATCTGGAAGTTTCGGACGAAGAGCTTGCTATCCGCCGACAATCGTGGGCACCGCTCGATATGGGTTACAACCGCGGCTATGTACACCTGCATATCAAACACGTAACGCAGGCGCACGAGGGTGCCGATCTGGATTTCCTCAGAGGAGGATCCGGCGACAAGGTGACGAGAGATTCGCACTAAGGTATCATCCGTACTGTCACCCTGAGCGCACGGGGCCGCCCGGCGGTCGAAGGGTATTAGCGATGTCGCATTACCCTTCGACTACGCTCAGGGTGACAATGGCTTTTAGCTCGTAAACAGAAATAAAAAATGAATAGCCAATTATTCGATAACCAGGTTGCGATCGTTACCGGCGCAGGGCAGGGTATCGGTTTTGAAATAGCCAAGCAACTGGCTTGCCAGGGCGCTGGCGTGATCCTGAACGATACCAACAAGGCGCTAGCCGCGGAAGCTGCCAAAAAGATCAGGAATAAGGAAGGGGAATGCGTGGCCTTTGCCGGCGATGCTTCACAACCGGAAATCATTGATGCAATGGTTGACGAGGCAGTCAAATGCTTTGGCAAACTGACCTTAACCGTCGCGAATGCAGGCATTACGCTTTTCGGCGATTTCTTCGAATATCCGGTGGATAATCTGAGAAAAGTCCTGGAAGTCAATCTGATGGGCTCTTTCCTGCTCACGCAGGCGGCCGCCAAACAAATGCGGAAACAGAAGTCGGGTGGCCGGATTTTACTGATGTCGTCCGTAGTAGGGCATCAGGCGCACCAGTTTTTGGGTGCATATGCGATGACGAAGGCGGGATTGGAAATGCTGGCTAAAAACCTGGTGCTGGAATTATCCCCGCACGGCATTACGATCAATACTGTTGCGCCAGGAGCTACTTTAACCGAACGTACCCTGGCCGAAGATCCAACCTATCCGAAAACCTGGGCGGCGATTACGCCTATGGGTCGGCCGGCGATTTGCGAGGACATTGCCAATGCGGCATTGTTTCTGCTTTCGCCGCATTCAGGGCATATTACAGGACAAAGCCTGATCGTGGATGGCGGCTGGACGTCTGTGAGCCCCCTACCCGACCTGAGCAATATGAGTGTCAAGAAAACTTAGATTATTCGCCGAGCCCGCTTGAAAAAAGCTGTGCTTCAAGATCATCGATACTGCCGTCTTTTGAAAAGAACAATTCACGCGGCTTGGATGCAGCGGGGTTGACCGTCATGAAATTGCGGTACTGATCGTCTGTTATGATTTTCAATGCAAGTGCCCTTTTCAAAACCATCGGGAAGGGCACCTTGAAGAAGTTAGCGATATCCGATGCCAGGAATCCCGGCATTTTGGAAATATCAGTTCTGAAAAAGCTTTCTACCTCTGAAAATGGCAGCAACGCCTCAAAAATAAGCTGTTCCGAACGTGCGGCCAGTGATGCAGTGCTGGAATAAATTGTCTGCAAACCGAGCGACACGGTGAGCAAGTGAATATGGTAATTGCGCTCGTTAATGTCGGAAGCCGCATTTACAAACACCCATCCTTTTTGATGATATATTGCTGAAAATCCTTTAAAAAGCGGGTCGACGTTGTGCAATTGTGCAATTTTGACGCCTTCGGGATAAGGAAGCTTGTGCCCGATCTGATGGACAATGTCCTGTGCGTAGGATATATCGGCTACCTCACCAGCCGGTTCTATCATCCAGTCCCCATTCACCAATCCTAAAAAAAGATGGTCTGCAATGCGTTGACTTTCCACTTGCCCGAGGTGTAAAACGATCCTGTTTCCACGGACTGAAAAATCAAGAAGCAGCTGGTTTTTGGGTTGCTTTTTAGGCATTTTTCCTAGTTGTTGAGGTGAGAACTTCAAAGATACATCCTTCCACTGTCCACCGCAATAACATCCGGCAATTTTATCTCCACTCCAAGGTGTTCAGCAGTTGCACCATATCCCGCTGTAAATATTCGATTACGGGTGCCAGCGAGTCGTTTTTGACGGCTGTTGGAAAGTAAATGGCGCCTCTCATGAAGTGTTCGGTGCTATCGGTGGTGTAAAACTGATAAGGGCTGGGCACATCGCCTTCGATCTTAAACAAAATGGCGGTTTTGCCAGTCTTGCCCAAAACCCGCTGTTCCTGTATCGACGAAGCCCTGATCTGGTGTTTCGCAGCGAGCTTATAGCTGTCGTCGATAAATGCTTTAAGATGCACTGGATCGTTGCCTAATGATTTATAAGTAAGCTGGATATTAGCTTTAAAACGCGGGTAGTTGATAAATATCCAGTCTTTGCCAGCCATTGGAAATGTATCCGGCTCTACAATGGCGTGTTTCGAATACTGAAATGTGTAGGGATGGTTTTCCGTGAGATGTCTATAACTATGCTCCGGCAGTTCAATGCGGTTATAGCCTTTCGGCTTGGGTACATAGTTCTGTTCTTCTTTATTACAACCGCCAAGGAACAGCAGTCCAATGATGATCAAAGAGGGAAATATCAGTCTTGTCATAAGTAATCAATAGGCCCGTCGGCAAACTTTGCCCAAAACTAACGAAAACCGTAATACATTATTTTCAATGGTCATGCACCCAAAAAAGAAAAGCGAGACTATCCACGACAGTCCCGCTCTCCGGCATCCGCATCTGTTGTCATTCGACGGTAACAGACTTGGCAAGATTTCTCGGCTGATCCACATTCCGGCCCCGCATTACAGCGATGTAGTAGGAAAGCAGCTGTAACGGGATTACGGATACCAGTGGCGTCAGTATCTCATGTGTTTTGGGCACTTCAATCACAAAATCGACCATCCCCGGGATGAGCGTATCGCCCTCCGTTACAATGGCGATAACCCTGCCCTTCCGAGCTTTCACTTCCTGGATATTGGAAACGATTTTTTCATAAGAACTGTCCCTGGTAGCCAGGAACACGACCGGCATATCCTCGTCGATCAATGCAATCGGGCCGTGTTTCATTTCGGCGGCTGGGTAACCTTCGGCGTGGATGTAGGATATTTCTTTCAGTTTCAGAGCGCCTTCCAGTGCTACCGGGAAGTTGAGTCCCCTGCCGAGGTAGATAAAATTCCGCGCATAGGTAAATATAAATGCGATCTCTTTGATCTTCGAAGCGTTCTCAAAAACCTTCTCCACTTTCGCAGGAATCGTTTCGAGTTCGATCAGCAGTTGACGGTATGTTTCCTCCGAAATAGTGCCTTTGCGTTTCGCCACGGCAATGGCCATCAGCGTGAGCACGGTAACCTGCGCAGTAAATGCTTTGGTACTGGCCACGCCAATTTCCGGCCCTGCGTGTGTATAAGCGCCCGCATGGGTCGCACGTGCAATGGACGATCCCACCACATTGCACACACCAAATATCGTCGCTCCCTTCGATTTAGCCAGTTCGATAGCTGCCAAAGTATCAGCCGTTTCACCTGACTGGGATATAGCAATAACAATGTCATTCTCCTTAATCACGGGGTTCCGGTAACGGAATTCCGAGGCATATTCCACTTCTACATTGATGCGTGCCAGCTCTTCAAAAAGGTATTCAGCTACTAACCCTGCATGCCATGACGTGCCGCAGCCTACTATTACCACCCGGTCGGCTTTGGCCAGTTTATCGAGGTAATCGTTGAGTCCGCCCAGTTGTAAATGCGCATCGTCTGCACGAAGGCGGCCACGCATGCTGTCTGCTATGGAGCGTGGTTGTTCAAAAATTTCTTTGATCATGAAATGGTCATAACCACCTTTTTCAATGGTTTCAAGCTCCATTTCAAGCTTTTGAATGTATGGGATCGTTTCAGTGCTGTCGAGGTTCTGAATACTCAGCTTTCCGTCACTGATCACGGCGACTTCATAATCGTCGAGATACACGACATCTTTGGTGTATTCGATGATCGGAGTTGCGTCGGAGGCGAAGAAATATTCGCCTTCACCAATCCCTATCACCAGTGGGCTGCCTTTCCGGGCGGCAATCAGCTGTCCGGGATGATCCACCGACATTACTACGATCGCATAAGCACCTACAACCTCCTTCAATGCCAGCTTCACCGCGGCGTCAAGTGAATTGCCAGTTTCCTGCTGAATGTCCTCAATAAAGTGGATGAGTACTTCGGTATCAGTGTCGCTCAGAAAAGTGTGCCCTTTTTTAATGAGGTTTTGCTTAATGGATGCATAGTTTTCGATGATACCGTTGTGGATAATCGAAAGTTTGCGGTTGTTGGAGTAATGCGGATGCGCATTCACATCGTTCGGTTCGCCGTGTGTTGCCCAGCGCGTATGGCCTATCCCGATCGTCGCCGTGAGGTGTTTACCAACCAGCTCGGCTTCGAGATCAGACACTTTTCCCTTCTTCTTGTAAATATTCAATTTATCATTTTCAAGAAGCGCTATTCCGGAGCTGTCATAGCCACGATATTCCAGACGTTTCAGCCCTTTTAAAATCAAAGGATATGCCTCTCTGTTTCCTACATAAGCCACAATTCCGCACATATTCTTAAAAAATTTTAATTTTGGTGTATGTGAATGACCGGGCAAATAAATATGAAACAGGCGGCCTTAACAAGCTAATTTTAAATTAAATACTAAAAAATATCCAATTCCCCAACAGTGCTCGAACACACAAAACATTATGACTGGGGCACAAAAAAGCCGACGACTGTAAAATCGCCGGCTTTCTGCCCTGTGAAATTTATCTACTAGTTCATGAGATCCGTATACAGATTGTAATACGACTCTGAGAAGTTTTCATCCTGCTCATCGAGCTTCACGCGCTTAGGCGCATTGTTGAAGATCTCGTTGAGGCTTTCGCTGCAATGATCGTCTGCTTTCAATACTGCGTCCGCATATGCACAACCGATCTTGACAAAACCTTCAAAATCTGCTGAATGCAAATGGGCCAGCGCTTCGTCGCTTACATCCATTGCTTTGGCTTTGCTCTGCAAATCCGCGTCGAATTTGTAGTCAAAAGCGTTGTTATGTACCGTGAACACACTTTTTGTGTCCTTAAACATCGGATCGTTACGATAGGTTGTTTTGAGGTACAATGGAATCAGGGCCGTCATCCAGTCATTACAGTGGACCACATCCGGTGCCCATCCCAGTTTTTTAACTGTTTCCAAAACACCCTTGCAAAAGAAGATCGCGCGCTCATCGTTGTCATCGAAAAAGTTGTTCTCCTTATCGAAAAACACGGATTTACGGTGAAAATAATCATCGTTGTCGATAAAATAAACCTGCAACTTCGCATTTGGAATGGAAGCTACCTTGATGATCAATGGCTTTTCTTCATCTCCTACGGTAATATTGATTCCTGACAGTCGAACTACTTCATGAAGCCTGTTTTTGCGTTCATTAATAAGACCAAAACGCGGAACGAGAATCCTGATTTCTGCACCTCTTTCCTGCATTGCCTGAGGGAGCTTTCTTACGTAATCGGCAACATCGGTGGTTTGGAGGAAGGGATTGATTTCACTGGCTACATACAAAATTCGTAGTTTCTCCATAGATCTTTTAGCAGTTTGTGAAAAAAAGTTTTGCAAAATTATACAAAAAAAATCGCAATTTCAAAAGATATTCCAAACTAATTGTCATATTGCGCCCAGTTTGGGATTTCCCTTTCCAAATATTCCCGGATCAGGCATTACACATTGCGCCATCTGTTAAAAGCATTGGTATAGCGCGGGTTACTCCCTCAGATTTCAGATTTCCAATGGAAGTATTTACTTCGGTACAAAGCCTTCGCCAGTTTCTCCGGCAACAAGTTTTACAACAAAAAAGCATCGGTTTGATCCCCACCATGGGTGCCCTTCATGAAGGACACATTTCACTGGTGGAAGCTTCGAGGACCGATAATGACGTTACCGTCTGCAGCATATTCGTAAATCCGACTCAGTTTAACAATCCCGAA
Source organism: Dyadobacter sp. MSC1_007 (assembly GCF_023667495.1). Taxonomy (GTDB): domain Bacteria; phylum Bacteroidota; class Bacteroidia; order Cytophagales; family Spirosomataceae; genus Dyadobacter. Next base: position 499,301 of record NZ_JAMOZL010000003.1, on the reverse strand, counting down.
GACTTGCTCAAATATCCGAGAACGCTCGACGCCGATTGCACTATGCTCGAAAATGCGGGATGTTCTGCAGTGTTTGCGCCATCGGTGGAGGAAATGTACCCGGAACAAACCGTCTTAAAAATCAATTTCGGAGCGCTGGAAAGTGTGATGGAAGGCGCCTCGCGGCCCGGCCATTTTAACGGCGTGGGTGTCATCGTTTCCAAGCTTTTCAATATGGTACAGCCCGACCGCGCCTATTTCGGGCAAAAGGACCTGCAACAGGTATCGGTTGTAAAAAGGCTCGTTTCCGACCTTTCCTTCGATCTTGACCTCGTTATTTGCCCTACCGTCCGGGAAACCGACGGCCTGGCGATGTCGTCCAGAAACAGGCGCCTCAGCGATTCCGAGCGAAGCATTGCACCACATATTTATAGAATATTAAGCAATTCGAAAGAAGATCTGCTGGCAGGTAAAAGAGTAGACGAAGTATTGGCACGCGCCAAAAATGAATTTGCATCAATTAACGCATTCACGCTCGACTATTATGAGGTGATCGATATTAAAACGCTGCTTCCCATTAACCAAATCGGAAAGGCAGGCACGAATGCAATCTGCGTAGCCGCGTTCCTGGGGCCGGTAAGGTTAATTGATAATGTTGTTTTTTGATAAATAGTAATGTCACACCGAGCCATTTTGAAGTGTCATGCTGAGCGCAGTCGAAGCACGTTGCTTACCAGTAGCGTGCTTCGACTGCGCTCAGCATGACATTCTAATTGCTCAGCATGACATCCTTGCCAATTATGACAATTTCCAGTCGCCGCGATATTTGCGTTGTACAAACTGGTTTGCTTCGTCGAAGTTGGTAATCTTCATATTCTTGCCATCCCACAACAGTTTCTTGCGTCCTGGGTAGTCGAACCCTTTACCATCAGCACGTTGCGTGCGGAGGTTGTAGCTGCGGATACCGAGGTTACCCATGATCACGGTTTCGGTCAATGGGCCTGCATAATCGAAGGATGAAGTAAGCGCTTTATGCTCTTTGCTATTGAAACCTGCTTTACAAGCATCAGTCCACGATACATGATGACCGAATTCCGGCATTGTCGTGTATTTATTACCGAAATCTCCTTGCTTATATTCCAGCTTTGTTCCGTTTTTGAGATATACTTTTGGTGCGATACCATAAGTTCCGCAGGTCATTACCCCTTTCTCTCCGATCAGAAGTACGCCATTGCTGCTATCTGGCTCACCCAGCGGCTCGTTGGCAGGGATCAGGTCCGGGTGGAACGGGCGGAGGCCGCCGTCGTGCCATGTCAGCGTCACTTCTGATTTGTTAATCTTATTGGCCGGGAATTTCAATTGTACCCTTGACGATGGCGGACATCCTTCTGGAATGTACTCCGGAGTCCAGTCTTTAATAAATACTTGTCCAACTGAGCATTCCAGTTCGGTAGGATAACCCAATCCTAATGTACGGAAAGCGGGGTCGATCAGGTGGCAGCCCATATCGCCCAATGCACCTGTACCGAAGTTCCACCAGCCACGCCATTTGAATGGGTGCCATGCCGGATTGTAGTCGACCCAGTCGGCAGAGCCAACCCATAGCTCCCAATCGATATCAGCAGGAACTTCAAATTTGCCTGTCGGAACCGGAATACCTTGCGGCCAAACCGGACGATTAGTCCAAACGTGTGCTTCGTGGACGTTACCGATCAGGCCTTTATTAAACCATTCTTTCATTTGAGTCTGTGCAGGGTTCGACGCGCCCTGGTTACCCATTTGCGTTACTACTTTGTATTTACGCGCTGCCTCGGTAAGCATGCGCGCCTCATAAATATCATGGGTCAGGGGCTTTTGAACATACACGTGCTTGCCGCGTTGCATGGCTGCCATCGCGATAATGGCATGCATATGGTCAGCCGTCGAAACTGTTACAGCATCGATATCCTTGGCCATTTCATCAAACATCTTGCGGAAATCCTTGTATTTCTTCGCGTCAGGATGCAGTTCAAAGTTTTTCTTCACCTGAGCCTGGCCCCAGTCTACGTCGCAAAGCGCCACGAGGTTCTCCGTGCCTTTGTTCCATGCGTTATTTGTGTCAGAAAAACCCTTGCCGCCTACACCGACTCCTGCTATATTCAATTTATCGCTGGGCGCTTTAAAGCCCTTGCCCAACACGTGGCGTGGGACTATGAAAAAGCTGCCGATAGCCGCTGCGGAGGTCTTCTGGATAAAGTCCCGGCGGTTCACATCTTTCGGTTTGTTGTCTGTACTCATTGGTTTGGTAATGAAAAAATAAAGTGGATAATATAGATGAAAGGATTATGTTCCTGATTATTACTGAATAGTATTTAATCACGCTTAAATATAATAATGTTCTTACTAAACTGATAGGAACAGCAGTTTCAAATATTATTCTGAATGCAGATAAAGACCTGCATCCGGACCATTACGGAACGTTAATCCAGCCGTTTCATTCCGGGGAACCCACGGGAGTGCTGCTATGTTTTGAAGGCTGGGTATTATTCCTGTAACTTTGCGGGATAGTGCATTTCAAATAGAATCTCGACCAATACCACCGGGTAATGCAAATAACAGTAATGAAATCGAAGATTCACCGCGTTAAGGTGACTCAGGCGGAATTGAACTACGTGGGCAGCATCACGATCGACGAAGATCTGATGGACGCTGCGGGACTGATTGAAAATGAACAGGTTCATATTGTTAATAATAACAATGGTGAACGCTTTATCACATATGTTATCAAAGGCGAAAGAGGCTCCGGAATGATCTGCCTCAATGGCGCTGCGGCCCGCAGGGTCCAGATCGGCGATATAATCATCATTATCGCCTATGGCAGCATGACGCAGGAGGAGGCCAAAACCTTCAAACCGATGGTCGTGTTTCCGGACCATAACAACCATCTCGTCGGCTAAAAGCAGCCGCGGTCCCGAATTATTTACACTATACATGATTAGCATAGCATGAAAAATATTCTGCGTTATACCATATCGCTTGCCCTTGCAGGCGGTTTGCTTTGGTTTGTGTTTAAGGATATCAATCTCAACGAAATGCTGGATCGGTTTGCTCAATCAGACTGGCGCTGGATAGCTGTTTCATGTTTTTTTCTCCTGTGCGCACACGTCACGAGGGCCTGGCGCTGGGGTATGCTTATTGAGCCGCTGGAACATAAACCTGGGATCGTAAATGCATCGGTGTCTGTACTGACAGGCTATTTCGCCAACTATATCGTGCCCCGTATGGGCGAAGTAACCCGATGCGGTACATTATACAGATTGGAACGCATTCCCGTTAGTTTAAGCTTTGGAACTGTGGTCGCCGAACGGATATTCGATGTACTTATCCTGCTGATCATGATCGGGCTCAACTTCATTCTTGAATTTGACCGCCTTAGCACATTTTTCTCTGACTTCTTCCAAAGTAAAGTAGGAGGTGGTGGCGGTGGTTCGGGAAGCGGAATGCTCCTGGGTATCCTGCTTGCCGGATTATTAGCAGTAGCGGTTGTTGGTATTATTATATTAAAAAATGCCTCTTTGCGGAATAAATTGCAACAGAATGCAATCATTGGTAAGATCATCGACTTTGCGAAGGGTATGCTCGACGGCCTGCTGAGCGTACGGAAGCTCCGTAATCCGGGCCTTTTTATTTTCAGCACAATCCTTATCTGGGTATTATATTACCTGGTTTCATATGTACTTTTTTTCTGCATTCCCGAAACGTCCAACCTCGGTCCGCTGGCAGGTTTGACTTTGCTGGTTGTGGGAGCGATCGGTATGACTGCACCGACACAAGGCGGAATTGGTGCTTATCACCTGTTGGTAGGTAATGTAATGGTGCTTTATGGTCTGTCACAGAATGACGGTATCACCCTCGCGACCTTCATCCATGGTGCTCAAATGCTGTTTATGCTGGTCATCGGCGCGCTGGCATTCCTTTATGTTCTTATGCAGAATAAAAAGGCGGTAGCAGAGCCTGAACAGGTTTCAGCGGCAAACTAATTATCATCATAATAGCCCTGAAAATTCGAAATGGAGTATGTTAGCATATCCATTTCTTAAATCCATACTGTTTCAAAAAATGAATTTCACAGAAAGCAAAATCCTGAGAATAGAAGAAGCAATCACGACCGTAGAAGACTGGCAGCGTGCCGGGCAGAAGGTCGTTTTCACCAACGGTTGCTTTGATATAGTTCACCTTGGGCACATTGATTATCTTGAAAAAGCACGTGCGTTGGGCGACAGACTGGTATTAGGTCTCAATACCGATGCTTCCGTAAGCCGGTTGAAAGGCCCATTGCGCCCGGTGGTAAACGAATATGCAAGAGCGAGGCTGATGGCAGCCCTATCATTCATTGATGCTGTCATTTTGTTCGACGAACCGACGCCGAGTCAGTTGATCGAGGCTGTAAAACCTGACATTTTGGTCAAGGGTGATGATTATAAGGTCGAGAACATTGCTGGCGCGGATTTTGTTTTAGGTAGAGGTGGTGAGGTGAAAACGATTTCCCTGGTTCAGGGTTATTCGACTTCCGCACTCATCGAGAAAATAAAACAAGGATATAAATAAGATAGCTATGATTGGCGCATATGTAATTGGTATTGTTGTGATGCTCATTAGCCTTTACGTGCAATGGCGTTTGAAGAGCAAGTTTGAAGAGTATTCACAAGTGGGGTTGAGCAACGGCATGAGCGGTAAAGAAATCGCTGAGACGATGCTTCGGGAAAACGGTATTTACGACGTAAGGGTGGTGTCCGTTGAAGGGCGCCTTACCGACCATTATAATCCTCAGGATAAAACGGTGAACCTGAGTAGCGACGTCTTTTACGGACGCAGTGTAGCGGCAGCCGCGGTTGCCTCGCACGAATGCGGGCACGCCGTGCAGCACGCGACGGCGTATCAATGGCTACAATTCAGGTCTCAAATGGTACCTTTTCTGAGCATTGCTTCGCGTTATATGCAATGGATCATTCTGTTAGGCATTTTGATGATCAACACATCGACCATTCCATTGACCATCGGCGTTGCATTGTTCGCAGCGACTACATTATTCAGCTTTATCACATTGCCCGTCGAATATGACGCGAGCAACAGGGCATTAGCCTGGATCCAGAAAGCAAGGATTGTGAATGAAAAAGAATACATTATGTCTGCCGATGCATTGAAATGGGCAGCCCGTACCTACCTGGTAGCCGCCATCGGTTCATTGGCTACTTTGCTTTACTACGTAAGTATTCTCATGGGGCGTAGGGATTAACTTTTAAATATTGTAGAACGTTTGTCGCCCTGAGCGCAGTCGAAGGGCATCATGCACGATGCCCTTCGACTGCGCTCAGGGTGACAAACGTTTTTAAGCCATTTATTTCGAAAGAAACCTACTTCTTCCGCTGGTTCCAGTATACTACTAGATTATGCGTTGCGCGGCCGGAGGCGATGATGTCAAGGTCGCCGTCGCCATCCAGATCAGCTGGTAGCAAATCCTCACAAGCTATTTTGATCTTTTCATCCAAAGTATATTCCTGCCATTTCTTGCCTTCCGCGTCTGATCCCACATAAATGCGGACGCCGGTTTCACCGGATACATTCGGGTTACGCCAGCCCATTACCACCTGGTCGCGGCCTTGGCCAAAGAAATCCGCACATGCCAGTGCATGTCCCTCCTTAATGCGTTCGGTCAATACGGTCCGTGCGTCTTTGGTATACACTACCAGTGCAGACCCGTGCATAGGCTCGACGGTGGCTGTGAACAGCTGGTTCTTACCCAGGCTGCCTGTACGGATCTCCCCTACTCCCTTATCGGCCACCATCCAGTTGCCGGACGGTGCCCAGCCATCAGCTCCACTCAAAAACACCTGCACTCCTTCTTTTCCAGCTACTGCCAGTCCAAGCATTCTTCCCGGCACTTCCATCGGTTGCAGGTTGTGCGTCATATGCATATTCGTTTCTACCAGCTCGAATGGCCAGAGCCCTTTCCTATTTTCAGGCACATCAAAAATAATCAGCTTCACTCCTGCACCTTCCCCTCCTGCATTACCTTCACCATGCAAAGGCAATACTGCCAATTGGAATGCACCATCTGCTTTTTTCACCCATTGCATTCTGTGAATAGTCACTTCATGGTGAAGCTTAACCGGCTCCCAGGGCTGTGTCCGATCCTCCGGCGAAACCATGTAAAATACCGCTCCCGATTTCTTACTGTCTTTGGTTTCGGAAGGATTCCATTGCGCCCCAACGGCCACTTCTACCTTACCATCCCCATCGATGTCTCGCGCGGCAATGCATACATTATCTTGCTCTGTGAGGTCTTTTGCAATCACATAGCGTGTCCATGCCTGCCCTTTGCCGGGGTTTTTATACCATACTATTTCCTTTTTATCTGCGAGCAGAATATCGGTTTTACCGTCACCGTCCACGTCGCCCGATGCCACTCCATAACCAATGCTCACCTTATCGTCGATCGTTTCACCGGTAAAAGTCGCTGTTTGCGCGGATACAAAACCCGGAATGCAGCATGCGATCAGGAGCAATAATTGTTTCTTCATATTTCTGAAAAGTAATCTCCGCCAATGGATAAATAATTTGCCCTATTTTTTCACAATATACTCCAAAAGCAAGACGAAGGGCGGCGAAAAAACAGTTTTTTGTGTCGCTTTGATCGCCATTGCCTACTTTTGTGAATTATTGTGAAACCATATATCCTTCATGAAAACAGTCCCTTTACATCAGCTCCACATCCGTTTAGGCGCAAAAATGGTCCCATTTGCAGGTTTCGAAATGCCTGTTCGTTACTCCTCGGATCTGGATGAACATCACACCGTAAGAAATGGCGTGGGCGTTTTCGATGTATCTCACATGGGCGAATTCAGTGTAAAAGGACCCGGTGCATTAGCTTTGATCCAGAAAGTTTCTGCTAATGACGCTTCAACGCTTTATGACGGAAAAGTGCAATACAGCTATCTACCGAACAGTACCGGCGGTGTTGTGGACGATTTTTTGGTCTACCGTGTGAAAGAGGATGAATATTTCCTGGTCGTCAATGCTTCGAATATCGAGAAAGACTGGAACTGGATCCAAAGTCACAATACTGAAGGTGTCGCAATGGAGAATCTGTCGGATTCACTTTGCCTTCTGGCTGTACAGGGGCCAAAAGCTACCGCCGCGCTTCAAAAACTGACGAGTGAAGACCTGACTTCGATGGAATATTACACATTCAAGGTCGGAGAAATGGCTGGTATTAAAGATGTTATTATCTCTGCAACGGGTTATACCGGCGCGGGAGGTTTTGAGATATATGTGAAGAATGAGGATGCGGAGCAAATGTGGAATGCTATTTTCGAAGCAGGTGAAGAGTTCGGTATCAAACCGGTTGGGCTTGGCGCACGGGATACTTTGAGATTGGAAAAAGGCTTTTGTCTTTACGGAAATGACATCGACGACGAAACTTCCCCGCTGGAAGCAGGCCTTGGATGGGTCACCAAGTTTACAAAAGACTTCATCAACTCAGACGCATTGAAACAACAAAAAGAAGCTGGTCTGACGAAAAAACTGGTTGGCTTTGAAATGATTGACCGGGGTATCCCACGAGGCCATTACGAGCTTTGCGACGCCGAAGGCAACAAACTTGGCGAAGTTACCTCCGGGACACAGTCGCCTACCTTGCAGAAGGGAATTGGTATGGGTTATGTCCCCACAGCATTCAGCAAGCCTGAGACAGAGATCTTCGTGAAAGTCAGGGATAAGCTATTGAAAGCAAAAACCGTTAAACTCCCTTTCGTTAAAAACTAATCCCTCCTATTACAGTTCGATTGCATTTTATGAAACAACTTGATGTTTGCCTCACTCCCGACCTCCTTCATTTACATAAACTTGATAATTCAATAGTCGTAGTTGCAGACATATTCAGGGCTACTTCGTGCATGGTTACCGGTCTCGCATATGGTGTGAAAAGCATTACCCCGGTTGCCAGTGTGGAGGAATGCAAATTTTTGCAAGACAAGGGCTTCATCGCTGCTGCCGAGCGCGACGCGCGTAAAGTGGAGGGATTTGATCTTGATAATTCTCCTTTCAGCTACATGCATGAAAGCCTGATCGGCGCCGATATCGCGATGACTACTACAAATGGTACATTATCGATCGCCAAGGCGAAATCTTCGGCGGTGAAGGTGATGATCGGCTCTTTTCTGAACCTGGGAGCTTTGGCAAATCATTTGCGGACGGAACCTTATGATGTACTCGTGCTTTGCGCGGGATGGAAAGGGCGCCCGAACCTGGAAGATACCCTTTTTGCAGGAGCACTGGCCGATGCATTGAAGGATCAATTTATGTTGCTGGAAGACGGAACCCTAATGGCGCAGCGTTTATACCTGCAAGGCCGCGATAATTTGCTGGCCAGTGTTTCCAACTCATCACACGTGAGGCGTTTACAACGGTTAGGCATACAGAAGGACATTTCCTACTGCCTGCAAACCGACCTGTATGATGTTGTTCCGGTGTTACGGGGCACCACACTGGTTTCCATGAATTAATATTTACTCAATCCAAACTGCATGTTCAGATTAGTCTTCGTTATTTTTTTCGGGTTGATATTCTTTTCCGGTCAGGCGGAAGCACAGAGAAGGACCGTTTCTCCAAGAAAGCAACTCCTCACTCCTAAGAAAAAGGCTCCTGTTCCACAACAGACCGCGCCCCGTGTAGACACATCAAAAACGCAGTCCCCCGTTCCGGTTGCTACTCCGGCAGCCGACACGTCCGCAGCGACGCCTGACACACTAGCCATCCCTGAAACTAACTCCAAAGCATCGGGCGATACGCTCACTGAAAAAGCTGCCGAGGAGATGTTGGAAAAGGAAACCAAACAGGTGGCCGACAGTATGCATGCATTCAAAATAACGATCGACGATATCTCTTATCTCTCGGTTTGCCCGGGAACCAATATTACTATCCCCTTTAAAACAGAAGGGCCTTTTGACGAGGACAACACCTTTACTGCTTATATCATCGATGCTTCGGGAAAATCGGTAGCAATGTCCCTACCCGTAAAAAAGAGTCCAATCAAGGCTGTAATACCTTCCTATAAAATCGGCGGCGAAGTGTATCGGATCCAGATCGCAGCTTCTATTCCTGTGGTCAGAAGCCAGGAGGTGCCTTTGCGGTTATTGCAAAGTCCGAATGCAAGAATAGACTTTCCGGACGGAACGGCGTCGGTGCGCATTATGCCCGGGCAGGAAGCGCATTTGCGTGTGAACTTGTCGGGAACAGCGCCCTGGTCATTCCGTCTGTCTGATAGCACAACTGTGTTGCATACGCTTTCAAACCCTCACTACCTGATCGTGAAACCGACGGATGTGAAGGCATACAAGATAACAGGCGTATCCAATGCCTGCGGAAGCGGTACAGTTTCTGGCGAGGCGATTGTGAATGTAAATAACAATCCGGAACCCAAACTGGAATTGAAGGAAGCCGAAAAAATCGCCAAGCTCTGCGCAGGCGTTCCATTCCAGGTTCCTTTTAATGCGACGGGTAAGTTTAAGGAAGGAAACAAATTCATCGTGCAGATTGCAGAAAGGACTGGCGCATTTAAGAATATATCTGTTCCTGATACAACAGGTTTCGTAACGACCGAGATTCCGTCAACTTACAAACCTGGCGAATACAAGCTTCGTGTTACTTCAACGGCTCCATATCTGGTGAGCCAAACGGCCAACGTTTCTATTGTATCGCCAACCGTGGCTACGTTGCAAAAAGACTCGCTCCGGCTCGGTGAAAACGAATCGGGAGAGCTTACATTGAAATTCACGGGCGGCGGCCCCTGGTTCGTTTTACTTTCGGATGGCACCTATGAGAACAATATTCAGGAATCACCTTATAAAATCAAGGTAAAACCCATCTATGACACCAATTACCAGATTACATCAGCAGGTGGTTTGTGTGGTGTAGGTAAATTTTCAGGATCGGCCAAAGTGACGGTTAAGAGCCCTCCGGCGAGTATTACTTTGGAAAAACTACCTCAAAATATGGTCTGCGCAGGCTCAACCATTGAGATACCCTATAAAACGGAAGGCCGTTATAACCCGAATAATAAGTTCACTGTTCAAATGACCGACAAATCCGGGCGTTTTGTGAGCTTACCTACCACCGTGACACCTACTGCGATGAAGGTCAAAATCGCGGCAGCGGCGGTCGGTGACACTATTAAGACTCAGAAGATCCGTATTATCTCCACTTCACCAGCGGTGTCCAGCGCAATTGAAGAATTGGATGTTATTGCGCCTGATAAGGCTGTCGGAGAAGTTTCAGGACGGGGCACCGTTACTGCCGGCAGGTCGACACGCATTCAATTGAAATTCAAAAACGGTCTGCCTCCCTGGTCATTCACGCTCTCCGATGGAACTGCCATCAACGGCACATTCCTGAATCCCTACCTGATTTCGGTTTCGCCCAATACTACCACCGAATATGCCATCAGCTCTCTGAAAAGCGGCTGTGGTGCGGGTACGGGCAAAGGTGTAGCCATCATTACGGTAGAGAATTAATATCTGTCCCTCGAAATTCTGCCATGTATTGTAACTTGCCCGGTGATAAATGCGTACGAACGGCAGGGATTTTTCTTCTGTTGATTGTGCTTGCTTTTCGGCCCGGTTTCGTGCGCGGTCAGCAATTACCGCTTGGACAATGGCAAAGCCATTTCAGTTATCTGTCAGGGCGGCAAGTTGTTCAAGCGGGAAACCGGATCTATTGTTCTTCATTTAATGGGTTATTTTATATTAATCCGGAAAACAAAGAGATTCGCGTGCTTTCCAAAGCTGATGGGCTTCACGACACCGGCATCAGCGCAATGCAGTATCATGCTGAATCCAAACTTTTATTGCTGGCCTATCGAAGCGGAAACGTTGATTTTGTTTTTATAAATGACAACTCCGAACCCGAGCAAATCGAATTCTGGACACTACTTGGCACCACGCCTGGCCTTCCTGCCGACAAATCCATAAACAGGATCGTTTTTAAAAACAACCTTGCATATCTGGCAACTGATTTCGGCATAGTTGTCCTTGATCCGCTGTTGCGCCAAGTAGAAGAAACTTACCGCTATATTGGGCCTAACGGCGCTCAGGTCTCAGTAAACGACCTTACGTTTTCCAACGACTCGCTTTTTGCCGCAACGAATCAAGGTTTGCTGGCCACCTCCATGTCAGCGTCTGTAAACCGCCAGTATTTCGCGAACTGGAAAAAAGTCGTTACACCGGGCATCGCGAATAGCCTTGCTTTTTTCGCACAAGCTATTTATGTCGGCATTCCGGGCAAGGGTTTGTTTCGTCAAGAAAAAGGGACATGGAAGTCCGCTTACGCATCCGAAAGTTCTGCAATACGCATTATCGGTACCGGAGAAAGATTGTTAATTTCTGCCGGAAATACAATGGTTATGCTCGATGATCAGCAAAAGGTCACAACGTTTCAGGAACCGACTTTCAGCTCCATTCAATCGGCTGTTCAAACAACTTCCGGCAAATTCTGGATAGCGGACCATCAAAAAGGGCTGTTAACCAATCAATATTCAAACTTTCAGCAAACAGGGCCTGCGCAGGCTGACACAAGCATTTCGCCACGCAACGACCTATCTGTTGTTGATAGCAATGGCCTCACGTGGACCGCGCTTCAAGGAGGTGGAATATTGGTAAAAGATCCTAAAAGTAATCAGCAAAAAACGCTTTCGACGGCGATTGGAACCGGAAGTCTCCCTTCTTCCACAATCAACAGTCTCGCCGTCGACAACGACGGTTACGTATGGTTTGCGAGTGCAAAAGGCGTCGGATATTTTGTGTCGCAGGATATCTTCGGCACCGGGCGTATCGATGCCATACTTCCGGTTTACGGGCAGCGGAAACTTTTCAGCAACGAGGAAAGTACAGCGCTCGCCGTCGAATCGGGGAACCGGAAATGGATTGGCACCCGCAATGGACTATATTTGTTCATCGCCGACGGAACAGAACTGATCAGCAAATTTACAGCGGCCGACAGTCCATTGCCCAACGATCATATTACAGCATTGCGTTTCGATCCGGAAACCGGGTTACTGTTCGCCGATACACCGCTCGGGATGGTCTCTTACCAGACTGCCACCTCGGTTTCTGCGGAAAATCTCACCAAAATGACCATATTCCCCAACCCCGTACGCCCCGGTTATTCGGGCAATGTTGGAATAAAGGGACTAACGAATCAGGCTACTGTAAAAATCACCGATATTTCGGGAAGGCTCATTTACGAAACCCGTTCCGAGGGCGGCACCGCTTCCTGGAACCTGAACGACTACACCGGCAGGCGCGCACGTGGCGGTATTTATTTGGTCCTGGTCGTGTCCGCAGACGGCACCGAGAAGTTGGCGGGGAAGTTGGCAGTTATCAATTAAAATTATAATTTGAAAATTGAAGAGTTCACAGCATATGACGCCCGATGATCAGAGCATGTCTTATCAGGAAAAAACACCTTACATCGTAGGCATCACCGGCGGCAGCGCATCAGGTAAAACCTACTTCATGAAAAGTCTGATTGATGCCTTCGGGAAGGACGAAATAACGCGTATTTCACAGGATAACTATTACCGTCCGATACACGAAATCCCGCGGGACGAGAACGGCATCGAGAACTTTGACCTGCCCGAAACGATAGACCATCATTTGTTTGCAGAGCATATTGCCGTTTTAAGAGCGGGAAAGACGGTTCATCAGAAAGAATATACATTCAACAATCCGTTGATTACACCGGAGATCCTCGTGTTTGAACCGAGGCCCATTATCATCGTCGAAGGCATCTTTGTATTCTATTTCCCTGAAATATCGCGACTCATAGATTTGAAGATTTTTGTCGATGCCAAGGAGCATGTTAAAATAAAACGCAGGATAATTCGTGATAATAACGAGCGTGGCTACGATTTGGACGATGTGCTGTATCGTTGGGAGCACCACGTAGCACCGACTTACGACAAATTCATCCTTCCGTTACGAGCGGAAGCTGATATGATCATCAACAACAATTCACGCTTCGATACGGGTCTGCAGGTACTGATCGGATTTTTAAAAGGCAAGCTGGAAGAGAGCAAGCTTTGAAACATCTTTCGTATATAGGTAGCAATTTTGATCAGGAATGAGATCTGCATTGTCTTGTGACCAAATTTTACTTAATATTGCAACTTAATGGTACAGTTTTTATAAGGATTTCAATCTGCAACCGTTAGCTTTTGCAACGGTTATAAATACTCAAAAATAACGTTCTAAAATTCACTTAACCATCTCAACCATGAAAAGATACTTCTTTTTGATGCTACTATCCTCTATGTTTTTTGCATGTTCAGACGATACCGATATTGATCCAGACCTGAGCAAGGAGTTTGTTGGATCGTGGAAGGGAGAAACATTTGTAGAAGATGGTTATGAAAATCGCACAGACTGGGTTATTACAAAAGTTACCGACACTTCTGTGAAGGTCGTTTCGACTTTTCATTTTATAGCGACGGATCCAAAGTACAAATCTTCGACAACGGTGACTCCTGTCGACAATGTCACGCTTTCAAAAACTGTGGCTAACAGTGTCACAATGAACTTGACCCAGGAGACCGCAATTCCGGGAGATGTAATTGTTGAAAAATCAGTTGGCATAGTTACCGGCAACACATTAACTGTTTCTTCCACCGGCACCTCAAAAAAGACCGGTGTAGTTACTACGCCACCGGTGGCTAAATTCACCAAGCAATAGTCATAAAACGTTCTTACATTCGACCAGGCATTTAACTTTTTAGCGAATTACCCTTCCTGTACATGAAATACCTCTTTTCAGGTTTGTTGGCAGCAGTTGTAATGTTCATCGGATGTAAGGACTCTGAAACAACTCCAGTCGACATGTATAATTACATGCCGCTGGAAGTTGGTAGGTATGTAATCTATGATCATAAAGAGGAGATTTATTCGGCCGGTAAGAATGCTCCTGTAATCAGCAGCTGGCAAGAAAAAGATCAGGTTATAGAGCAATCCAAACAGAATGAGAACTCTTCGACCTTTATAATAGCGAGATATAAAAGGAGTTCTGACACCGACTATTGGACCAAGATTAAGGAATACGCCGTTAAGCAAACCCCGGACAGAATCCTCACTACGATCGACAATCAAACTGTTTTCAGCCTTGTATTTCCGATTGACGAAAAGGTTCGCTGGAACGGTAACAGCTTTAATAACAATGACCCTGAGGAATACAGTTACGAGTCTGTAAACGAGCCGAGTACCGTCTCTGAGAAATCATTTGATCAGACGATTACCGTGGTAGAACGAATGGATTCGTCAGTCATAAACAAGTACACGGGTTTGAAAAAATATGCCCTGGGAATAGGACTTGTCTATGACGACCAAATAAGCTTTGAGTACTGTCAGACGCAGGAATGTCTCAACAGCGACATCAGAAAGGTCGAATCCGGATTCCACAGAACCAGGACTGTGCGTGAGAGCGGAATAGTTAAATAGGAGATAATCAAGTCGTAGCATGTGTGCGGATTACCAGCTTGTTATAATTTTTACACGAAGTTTGGTAAATTGAAATAATTAAGTAACTTTACCCCGGATACTATAAAACACTTAAATACTAGATATGAAAACGATTACAATGCACTCTACACAGACAAAAAGGTCTTATCGCAAACCTACTCTTAACAGGTTTGGATCAGTAAACAAACTTACCAAAGGTAAATTGGGAAGTATGTTCGACGGCGCAGGGAAACCATTCTTATTTGATGGCGAAGGCTGAAAATCGGTTTACTCTGTCTGGTTTAAAAGATTATAAGTTAGAAGGGTTAGTAAATTATCAAAGTTCTTGTGACTGCCAAGTCAATAAAGAATTTGATAATTTACTAACCTTTTCTAATTCCTACCTTGGTGAATCCGCTTTTGTTAAAGATAAAGATTCATATTTCAGCATCTTAATCGGAGGCAACAATCGCGATCAGGCCAAATCCCCTCTGCTTACAAATCTAACGCTGCATGGGGAATGGGCGGCAGATGACTTCGTCAGGCATATTCAAAAATCGGAAACACTGCCATGCATTGGGATATGGATCGACGATGCCAGCGGAAATGTCTATCTCTTTCGCGAGGTATTTGGCAGCATCCCGCTTTTCTATATTCACGTCCCTGGTTCATTTTTCGCTTTTTCCGCCAGTATTAGTGACCTGCTTAACCATCCGCTGGTTAGAAACTACATTGAAATAAATGTCAGCAAAGTGGTGTCCTACAGCATTGGAGGGCAGGTTGGATTTGATGATATATCAGACACATTTTTTTCGCATATCAAAGCCGCTTTACCTGGTCACTTATTGACTGTAAGCAAGGATAAGGTCGTTTCAAGAGCTCAATCGGTTTTTCATCCGGAAAAGTGGGCGCATTTAAAAACCCCGGAAGATTATAGTGAGGAAGTTCACGCAAGATTCCGGTCGTCGGTATCCCAATCGGCATATCATTCAAAAATTTTAGGATCACATCTTAGCGGTGGGCTCGACTCTTCCAGCGTTGTTTCAATGTCTCGCTACCTGTTTCCCGAGCGGGCCATTCACACTTTCTACCTTCACTCGCAGAGCAAAGATTCAGATGAAAGTACCTATGCAAACCTGGTTTCCAATGCAATTAACTCCTATCATCATGTGGTCAATCCACCAACGAACGATTTGGAGCTTCTCCTTCTAAGCACCGGCCTTTATGGCCAACCTGATACGTCTTTTCTCTCGCCAGCCTCGAACTTGTTCGTTATCGCATCGGCCCGCGATCAGGGATGTGATGTTCTGTTAAGCGGCCATGGAGGGGATGCTGTGATAGGAAACGGATTTGAACACATCACACATGCGTTTAATCAAAGAAACTGGGAGATTGTTGAAAAATCCCTCAGAAAAAGAGTTAGCTACTTTCCTCTCAGGCATAATTATCCAAATTGGGATTCCTTTCATTTCGAAAAGAAATACGAAATCGTCTTGAATAATTTCCTGTACCGCCGGTTTTCCAAACTTCGGGGCCATGGATTAACTCACCTGGCAAAGTTGTATGCAGAGGTGTCAGGCGGCCTTGGAATATCACATAATTACTTTCTAAAAAGAGCGCTCAAAAATTACATTTTGAGATTAGTCAAGCAAAATGTAAAACCAGAATCATCGCTCTGCCATCGGGAAATTTTGAATGCAGCCAACCCGCAGGGAGAAAATTTCGACTATACAGCTGCGTTGCGGGAAAATCTTTCGGAAAACCACAAGGAAGTACTTAACGAAGTGTTCCATCCCTACGTGATCAGGGGCCAGGAAGAATCTTTTGCTTTAAGTAACTACTATAAAGTCAGTAACCGCTCACCATTTCAAAATAAGGACCTGATAGAACTGTCTATGGCAGTTCCAAATGAAATCAAATTTGGGGATGGAATAGGAAGAGCGCACTTGCGTCAGGCAATGAAGGGAATTCTGCCAGAAGAAATACGCTTACGCGGCTCTAAGGCTACCATGAGCTCATCCGATGGTGAGGTTATTACGCGGCGGCTCCTGAATCAATCTCAGGACTTTTTGCAAGAAGGGATGGCGGTCTGGGATTATTTTGATAGAAAGAAATACGCTAAACAGGTGGAAATCCTGATGAACCCGAAAATCCCCTATTTTCAGAAAACTGCGACCTACTTTCACATCACACGATCGATTTCACTTTCCCTATGGCTCGAATGGGTCAAGGCACAAAAAAAGGGGCATTAGCCCCTTTTTCAATTTCTTCTCGGCCATCTTACTTAACCAAAATCAACTTCCCGGTAAGCTCTTTGCTCTCGCCTGAATTCTTACCTTTAAACCTTACTTTATAATAATACATTCCGGAGGCAAGCGCCCCTGGCTGCCAATACCATTCGTTAATCCCTTTTGAAATCGACGAAGACTGATTAGAATATATCCGTGTACCGCCGGCATTAAAAACCTCCCACTCAATTGCATCGAGGTTTGCTGCGTCATTAATCCTCGCCTCAAAACGAACATACTGCGATGCGGGATTTGGACTCACCATCATTCCGAAATTCTGACTCTCCCCTATTTCAAATCGTATTTGATAGGGTAACACCGATGCATTGCCCGCATCGTCAGTTGCGGTGACCAAGAGTTCATATTTTCCTTGATTTTTAAGTACAGTAGAATTCAGGGTTACCTGAATCACATGATCAGATAACGATGTTACCTGCATCGACCCCGAGTAATTGATTCTCTCGAAGTCACAAGTATTATCTTCGCATGATTTCAGGAACACATTTATTCTAGTTGTGTCACCAGACAAGAAACGATCATCTTCAAGCCTAAGCGTAATTATCGGCTCAGAGGCAATCACCTCATCATTCTTAATCATCCTACCATTGAACCTAACATCCAAGAGCGGTGCTATAACATCCTTTATGCTTCCCGCAGGATATATTGTTTCATTTTTCGCGACCTCCCACTCGATTACCAATTCCGCATTGTTGTTGTTTTCGTTTAACTCTTTAAGCGTCTTGGCAGGATCAATTTTCACAGCAATTCGCTCGATCTGACCTTGCGTCGGAACGGTAAATGACAAGGTATCATAATAAGCAAACCCTGAAACTGTTTGCTTTACAGGGTTTTGTGAGCTTGTATAGTAATACGTGATTTCAACAGGAATTTTTTCTGTTTTGATATACCGACCACGATTTTCCAGTATTACGTTAACCTTGACTTTTTGGGAATTGCCAATCGTCTTTTCGGGAGATTCTGAATAAATTTTGATCCCTTGATCGGCGTCAACTGCGTAGTCAGCGTTCTGTACAGTAACTGGTCGGAGAGCTGGGTCACCCTGCAATACCGACTGGTGAATGTTTTGCACATTGTACAAACTTGGATCATCCTGAATGATCTTTTTCGCAACAGCAGCCTGAATTTTACCAATGGAGAGGTTAAATGTCGACGAATCCGTGAACATGTTGGTATACAGCTGATTCAAGTACCTGGATGACGGGCTCACAAAGCTTTCAAAAGAATTGGCAATGATGGCAATAGCACCTTTTTGTGGTGTCAGCAGCCAATCCAACGACAAGGGATATCGATCACCCGCAGCTGGATTTGAGTTAAACCTTGCACTGAAAATGTTTCCCACGCCACATCCATTGAAATACATCATAGGGTACATTGTAGCATTCTTATATCCCCTGTTGGGGTCCGTAGAATAACCCATATCCAGGTCCGTAACAGTTGTTGATCCGTGCCCAAAGTATGTAATCAAACCAACCCCTGCATTTACTTCTGGAGTAATGTTAACAGTTTCCACCTCTCCAATGGCCTGTCGTTTCACAAAAGGCGTAACCTTTCCACCAACAATCCCGTCAGAGACTTTGGGCACCAGTGAAGCCAGCAAGTTCTTTAGCTGCGTAATTTCCGCCACCGTTTTTCCGCCATTCAAATGCAGGAAATTTTTCCGCCAACCATATTCGCCTGACGGGCTGTTTTCATATTCCTTTACCTTCTGAAGGTAGTCCAGAACTTGCTGCCCATTAATTGCGCTCAGCCTTCCTACCGGAATTGCAGGGAGGTCCTGGCGCACACCCGCGAGTCCTTCGACTAGCAATACATCCGAGGCCGGAAATCCAATAGTCGGAACCTCGTCCGGCAATTCCCGGATCATACGCTCATTGAAAGTAATGGATTTACCAATCAGATAAAGGTATTTGTCTTTGTTGGCGTCAGAAAGCATATAGTCAACAAATCTCCTGATCGCCAGAGGACTCGGCTCTCCGTAATTAAACTGGTTATAAAGGTCTTTAATAGTCACAACAAGCGGCTTGTAGCCCCCCCCTTGTGCCGTTGCCCGGTATGCTGCATACTGTTTAGCCGCATCCAGCATAATGTCGTTTGTGACAATAATGTAGTTAGGGCTTGTTGGGTGCTTAGCAGTGAAAGTTACCTCGTTTACCTTCGCTTTCTGAACGGTTATAGCTTCGTTAGTGACATAAAGCGGAAGCGCCTTGCCTGCAACACGGGGAACCATCAGACTGGTCATTTCACCCCCAATCACTTTGGGCTTATCGAGGTCTGAGAGGTCGAGTATGGTGGCATTAACAGGCGTGTTGGTAATGGCTAACCGGCTAAGTGCTTCTGATGATTTCGGCAATCCAAACTCATTGGAATTCTTACCTTTCATGTCCAGTAATTGTGTGTAGGACAACGTATAATATGCCAGAGAGTATGCATCAACTTCATTGGTCCCAACGGCTCTCAAGTTCAGAACGCCCTTATTTTGCTCATCGAGATCTCCCGCGGCAATTTCAAACGAATATTCAGATCCCTCAAACCCATTGTTGGCGATCGAATGTACAAGTCTCAAAGACTGATCGTTTTTCCCAATTCGTATTTCGATATTCTTGTTCCCACCGCTCCGGCCATGAACGAGCAACTTAATAGTAGGCTTATACGATGAATTGCTTACCGGATTCAGTAGTTGGAATGGGTAGTTTGCCGCCTTCCGCTCGTATTCAGCAGCTCCTGTTCTGCTAGCCCCGATCTCAAAATAGCTACTAAAAAACGACGGCCTGAGATATTTGGTTGTACTTAATGAGTATTCGTTCTTGTAAATACTCGGATATGCCGCGATATGGCTGGAAAGTACGGGTATATTACCCTCTACCGGCCTATTGACACGTTCTGCCCTTAGACCAGCGGCATCTCCAACAGTCAGGAAGTAAGCACTCTCGTCGGAATACATACTCCAATATGGATTTATACGCGAGCTCATCGGACGATACAGGAGCGAATCACTTGCACCGTCATTCGGGACTCCGTAGAACTGCACTTCGTTGTTGTCTGTACTCAAAATTGCCACCTGCCTGCCCCTATGCCAAAGCTGTAACTTGGCGACGTCATTGACAGGAAAACCCGACGGTAATGTCGAAAACGGAAGTTTATGAATGCCTTTCTGGGTAACGCCGATTTTGACGTATGGTTTCCCGTAGACGATCCAGTTATTAGTGTATGGTGCTCCCCATTGTGCATAAGTCTCATGCACAAGTCCCGCTAACAAAACGAGAATAGCAGTTAATTTTACAGCCTTTTTAAAGTTCATATGACGAATTACAAAAGCGGCTGTCACAGACACAAAAAGTGCTATAACAGCCGCTCACATTGATTTACTTCTTAACTATCTTTTTGTGATAAACATCTCCGTTTTCCGTCAGGATTTCAACAATATATTCGCCTGTTGGCAAGCCGGACAGATTAACTCTGACACCTTTCTGATTTTGTTTTACTACTTTACCCTTAACATCGATGAGGTTCCAGCCTTTCACTTTCACCGGAGCGTCCAACGCAATTTCTGCGTAGTCTGCACTCGGGTTAGGAGACACCACCAAAAACTTATCCGACTCACGGTCTACCGAAACAATCTTCGAGTAGTTACTTGCCCCTTTAAAAACCTGGTTATTCGTAATGCGATCGCTATCCACTTGTTTCAAACGATAATAACTTGTTCCAACCAGAGGTTTCGAGTCGAAGAAAGTATAACTGGTTTCCGTTTCGGTAGTTCCCTTTCCTTCTACACGTCCGATTGATTCGAAAATCTTCCCATTGTAGCTTCTTTCGATTTCAAAGTGGCTATTATTAGTTTCCGAAGCTGTCTTCCAATCAAGTTTCACACGGTTTGCCTCAGCTTTTGCATCAAATGAGATCAGTTTCACCGGCAATGCACCTTCTGTTATCAAGATTCTAAGAGCAGGATCACCTTGGAGCAATATCTGATGGACGTTTGCCCGGTCAACATTATAAAACGCAGCCACTCTTGAATTTTGACCTGCATTGTAAGTGTAACCTTTGGCAATTTTCGTTTGGCGGGCGACCTCCTGCAATATCTGTCCGATCGTCTTCCTTTGACTGTCCGACACTTGAAATATTAACGGATATAGTCTGTCCAGATATTCGTTTGAGTTGCTTGCGAATGCATCCCAGGTGTTTCCAAACACGATAATGGCTCCCTTACCAGGAGTCAGAAGCCAGTCAAGGGACATAGGGCGCACCAAATTATTGGGACTAGATCCGAAAAGACCTGTTCGCCCACTGAAGATATTGTTAACTCCACAACCATTGTAAAACAACACAGGATACCTTGTCGGGTTATTATAACCCTTGCCTGGGTCGCTTACATATCCGGCGTTGTAATCTGTTTGATCGACGCTGCCATGCCCAAAATAGGAGACCATACCAAGCCCGTTGCCGTTCAATTCCGTAGAAAACGTCATCTGTTCAATAAGTAACGCGGGATTCGTTTTGGGTCTTGGAAGAACCGAACCGGAGTATGGCGCATTGGTCACGGAGCCAGCTATTCCTGCCATGTAGCCAGCAAACTGGTTAACTTCACTGGTTGATTTACCGCCGCTCATGTGCATGACATTTTTGCGCCAAGCCAAATCAGTGTCATTTTCGTAAACTGTCACTTTTGCAAGATAATCCAGTACCTGCTGATTCGTTGACGCAGAGACCCGTCCAACAGGGATAGCGGGAACATCATCCATTTCACCGCCCAAACCATCCACCAACAACATATCTGAACCAGGGAAGCCGATAGTAGGAACTTCATCAGGTATTTCCCTTACCGAACGTTCGAAATAAGTAACTGACCGGCCCAATAAAAGCAAAAACTTGTTTTTATTGTTGTCAGAGATCATGAAATCCACGTACCTTCTTATTGCAACCGGGCTAGGCTCGCCGTAGTTGAACTGATTATAAATATCCGTAATGTTCTTAACCAGCGGCTTGTATTTTGCTCCCGGAGACAAAGTCTTACGATATTCTCCAAAAGTGGTTGCAGACGAATTCAAAGAATTGGCACAAACAATCAGATAATCAAAATCCGCTGGATTAATGTCCTGGAAGGTAACTGAACCTATTTTTGCCGGGGCGACAGTAGTAGTTTCGTTTGTAACAAGCAATGTCAGTTTCTTATCGTCCCTGTCAATTGCAAGATCATTCAGTGGTCCGGAAATAATCTTTGGAACATCGGTATTACTGACATCATAAACTTTCGCCGAAGCGGCTGGGTTGGATATAGCAATTTTCGATTGACTGCCGGAAGTGGTAGCCGGGAATACAAATTCATATGAATTCAGGCTCTGCATATCGATTGCCTGATCATATTCCACAATGAAATAAGACACCGAATAACCACTGCCATCAGATCCCGTCTTCGTCGATTTAAAACCTAGCGTCGCGGCTCCTGTCACAGGATCAAAGTCGTCATTCTGCAAATCAAATGTATAATCATAATCATTCAGATCTGTAACATTAAGCGTGCCCACGGACCGCAGAGTACCCGCAGTCTTACCAACGTATATCTCGGCAGTAGAAGCACCTAACCTCGCCTTGATATGGACAGTCACCTTCTTGGGTTGTGCACCAAATGGAACTTTGATCTGAAACGAGAATGGTACCGGAACATAGCTGTTCGTATATAGCACCGACTTGGGGTTCGAGGTCTGGATGTTTGCGCCCAGAATCTCCCCTAACAAAGCAGTACCTGTTCCTTGCTTACCTTCCTCAAAATAACTATTGAAAGTTGCGGGGCGATAGAAGTTGGCTGTCGAGTGAGAATACTCGTTGGCATACTTCTTAATGTCAGTCTTAATGTGCGACTGTAAAGTGACAGCGCCCGGATTGGGAGAAACCACAGGCGTTATGGCGCGATTGCCGTTCGTTGTCGGATTGATGGTCAGGAAATAAGCGCTTTCATCCGAGTAGGTACTGTAATAAGGATTTTTCCGCGAGGTTTCCAGGCGATAAAGAAGTTGATCCGAAGCACCGTCGTTGGGAACACCGTAAAACAAAATTTCACTGGCATCCGCTTTAATAATGCTAACCTGAACACCCCGGTGCCAAAGTTCAAGACGATTCTTGTCTGCGTCTTTAAAAGCCTGCGGCAAATCACTCACATTTACTTTGTGAATTCCCTTTGTTGCTACACCGATCCTCACCCAGGGCTGGGAATATTTGCCGGCGAGCCATTCATTGCCGTTGACACCGCTCCACTTTTGAGAAAAGGAAACGCCTGGCATAATCAAAAAGATCATCACCAGAACTTTCAAAACTTTCAGTAAACGCAGTGTGTTAAAAGTAGAGTTTGTTTTCATACACAGTTTAATTGTTTGGTCTTTTTAGGGTATTATGGGTATCTTTAATTGATTGATTATTTGATAATACATGATAAATCTACGACAACTTTTGAAGTTGACAAAATTGGTGTTGTTCGGTAAAACGTTGAGTAAAAATTGGATGTCGTAGCTTCGTCTGGAACGAACGAGAAGACATTCTGGTATGCAAAAAACACTTTTTCATCAAAAATAAACCGATCGGTTACATCTTACCCTTCGCATTTGCAACTAAAGAAGTTTTAATTGCCCCTTCCCAAGAACTTGCATTTGTTCATAACTTTTATTTTTGAAATTATACTATTTTCGAAACAAATAGTGTTAGCATCATTGTTGTCTAACAGAGTTTTGTACTTTTCCGGGCTATCGCCCTTTTACCATATTTACTTTTTTCGTGATGAATACCAAAAAGTCTTCAAAAACGAACTCCCCCGATGTGGTTTTGATTGGGGCGGGTATTATGAGCGCAACGCTCGGGGTCCTTCTTAAAAAGCTAAGTCCTGCGATAACTATTTCAATCTTCGAGCGGCTTGACCGGGTTACTGCTGAAAGCTCAGATCCGTGGAACAATGCCGGTACCGGCCATTCTGCGTTTTGTGAACTGAATTACACTCCGCAGCTGCCGGATGGCTCTGTGGAGACCAAAAAAGCTGTCAAAATCGCTGAGTCATTTGAAGTTTCGAAGGAATTCTGGGCTTATCTTGTTGAAAACGGCGTTATCGAATCGCCGGATGCATTTATCCATAACATCCCCCACCTGAGCTTTGTCTGGGGTGACGAGAATGTGGATTACCTGCGGAAAAGATATCAGGCCCTTACAAGCCACCATCTTTTCAAAGGGATGGAATATACTGAGGACAAAGAGGAGATCAACAACTGGATCCCGCTGGTAATGACCGGCCGGAACCCGGATGAGAAAGTGGCTGCAACACGCATGGAATTAGGTACGGACGTCAACTTTGGGGCGTTGACCAAGGCCATGTTCGATTACCTCGAAAAACAGGAAGGTGTTAATTTGTACCTTAATTACGAGGTGGATGATCTGAGCCGTAAAAAAGGTACGTCCTGGCAGATCGAAGTGAAAGATCGTGCCACCCGGAAAACCAGCAAGTTCACCACCAAATTCGTGTTCATTGGGGCAGGCGGCGGCTCTCTCCCATTGCTTGAAAAATCGGATATCCCGGAAGGAAAAGGCTTTGGCGGTTTCCCGGTGAGCGGACAATGGCTCGTTTGCAACAAACCTGAGATTATTGAAAAACACCAGGCAAAAGTGTACGGAAAAGCTTCTGTAGGATCGCCTCCTATGTCGGTACCTCACCTGGACACGCGCATGATCGATGGCAAAAAGGCACTTCTTTTTGGACCCTACGCCGGTTTTTCGACCAAGTTCCTGAAAAACGGCTCTTACCTCGACCTGCCTTTGTCCATTAAACTGAACAATATCAGACCGATGCTGGCAGCCGGTTTACATAATATTCCGTTGACCAAATACCTGATCGATCAGGTAAGACAGTCCCCACAAGACCGCCTGGAAGCATTGAAAGATTACCTTCCTGAAGCCCGTTTGGAAGATTGGGACCTGGAAACCGCGGGTCAGCGTGTTCAGGTTATTAAAAAAGATGAAAAGGAAGGTGGTGTTCTCGAATTCGGGACCGAAATGGTGACTGCTGCCGACGGCTCTCTTGCCGCGCTGCTGGGAGCCTCTCCAGGTGCTTCTACGTCGGTATCGATCATGCTGGATTTGATCCATCGTTGTTTCGCCGAGGCGAAATCTCCTGAATGGCAGGCGCAGTTTAAAAAGCTGATCCCATCGTTTGGAAAGTCATTGGCAAAAGATGAAAAACTGGCTGAAAAAACCCGCGCACGCACAACAGAAGTCTTGCATTTGAGTGCTTCCCGACTCGAAGAAGAGATGAGCGCCTAGTTCCAAATATTATTTTTCCAAGAACCCCGGAGCAAAAATCCGGGGTTTTTTATTGCCTAAAATTGGATCGTTCAAAAAACCGGATTACATTTGTCTACTAAATCGATAGATTTTAGCAATAATATAGTTTAATCAACCACTCGTGACAGGGATAGCAGCACCGCGAAGCCTTGCCGGATTAACAAAATTATTACCCCAGTTATGAAAACCATTTACCAGGCCAGGAAGCTCGTTCTTGCGCTATTTCTTTTTGTTCCCCTAATATCATTTTCCCAAGGCAACAACTTCATTGAAATAACCGGAACGATCATCGATCAGGCCGATAAATCTGCTTTGCCCGGTGTCAGCGTAGTGATCAAAGGCACGGTTACCGGCACTACTTCCGAGGCAGACGGAAATTTCAAATTAAGGTCGAAAGCGAAATATCCATTCACGTTGATCATTTCAAGCGTAGGTTTTCAAACACAGGAATTTGAAGTGTCCGGCCCCGGCTCTAATCTGAACGTTGAACTTGTGACCCAAACGCAACTGGCTCAGGAGATCGTGGTTACCGCATCACGGGTAGAAGAAAGTATCCTTAAATCACCGGTAGCGATCGCCAAGCTAGACATTCGCGCCATTCGCGACTCTCCCTCTCCTTCATTTTACGACGCCCTCGAAAACGTAAAGGGTGTTCAGATGACCACTTCAAGCCTTACATTCAAAATACCAAATACCCGCGGTTTCAATATTCCCAGTAACTATCGGTTCATGCAGCTTGTGGATGGAATCGATATGCAAGCGGCGACCTTGGGTGTGCCGCTGGGAAACGCCATCGGCCCGACTGAACTCGATATTGCCAGTGTAGAAATCACGCCAGGGGCAGCTTCGGCACTTTACGGCCTGAACGCCATCAACGGAATGTCGAACCTGCTCACCAAAAGCCCGTTCTTTTATCAGGGATTAAGTATATATCAAAAAACCGGCGTTAACCATGTTGGAGGCACCGGTCGTGACGCCAGCATTCTTACGGAAACTGCCGTGCGTTATGCAAAAGCATTCAATAACAAGTTTGCATTCAAACTGAATTTCGGATATATGAGAGGGACGGACTGGCTCGCGGATACCCGTTTGGACCAAAATCCTAACAACCTGAAAAGTGCCAATCCGAACTACCCGGCGCTTAATGGCGCAAACAATGCCGCTTTCGACGGTTGGAATAAGTATGGTGATGATGTACTGGCAGGAAGCAATACCGTGTCTGTAAGTGGCTTGAACATCAATGGCAAACCTAATCAAACCCTCAACGTGGCCCGCACGGGTTACTGGGAAAGGGACCTGGTAAGCCCAAGAGTTGATAATCTTAAATTTGATGCAGCCCTGCATTACCGTTTAAGTGATAAAGCTGAAATTTCTTACGCCTATCGTGTGGGTAAAATGGACGGGGTTTTTCAGCGTGGTAACAAAATACAGCTCGACAATGTGATCGTGCAAAACCATAAAATCGATCTGAAAGGCGCGAACTTCCTCGTACGGGCTTACATTTCGAAGGAAAATTCCGGCGACTCATTCAATGTAAAACCGCTGGCCGATAATATGGACCTTTCCACAGGCGGTAGCGGAAGTGTGTGGGGAGCGGCTTACAAAACGGCCCTCAATACTTACGCACAACAGAATGGCGGTGCATTAACCGATGCAAATTTGGCCGCAGCAACCAAATATGCACGCGAAATCGCCGACGCAAACAGAGCCGTGCCTGGCACCAAAGCATTTGAAGATCAGAAAGCGCTCATCAGAAGTATTAACAATTGGGATATCAAGTCTTCAACCATTCCCGACGCTCCGGTTTCAGGCGGGGCCGCATTGGTCCAAAAAAGTACGCTTTACCACATTGAGGGACAATGGGATTTATCCAAATACACTAAATATTTCGATCTGCTGATCGGCGGTGATGCGCGCAATTACCAGATTACACCGGACGGTAATACATTTGTTGACTTCTCCCGCCCTATCGCAGACCGTGGCAAACCACTGGAAGACGGTACTTATGGTGATAAGATCAATTATAAAAAATTCGGTGCATTTGCGCAGGTTACCAAGCTGTTTTTTAAGGATAAGCTGAAACTGTTCGGCTCGCTGCGTTACGATTACAATCCGGAATTTGATCCAAAACTGACCCCAAGACTGGCTGCGGTATATTCACCGACACCCAACAACAATTTCCGCTTCACTTACCAGCAGGGCTATCGCTTTCCAGGATTGTTCGAAGCACTTTCTTATGTGAACAACGGGCGTGTAAAACGCGTCGGCAGCTTAACCTATATTAACCAGGGCCTTGGCTATCTTGACAACAGCTATACCCGTGCATCGGGGGTTATTTTCAATGCGGCGGTAAATGCAGCCGTGGCGGGTGGTGCCAATCGCAATGACGCGGCACTGGCAAACAGGAACCTGCTGGTGAAAGCCCAGCTCGACAAAGGCCGCCCCGAGCAGATCCATTCGTACGAGTTTGGTTATAAAAGTGTATTCCTGA
This sequence comes from Dyadobacter sp. MSC1_007, assembly GCF_023667495.1. GTDB lineage: Bacteria > Bacteroidota > Bacteroidia > Cytophagales > Spirosomataceae > Dyadobacter. Next base: position 471,687 of record NZ_JAMOZL010000003.1, on the reverse strand, counting down.
ACAATTCTTTGGTATTTGACTTTGATGCCTACACTAATACCTACGACGGCTTCCTTGGCCAGGTGCAGGTGGATGTACCAAAAGGCCAAACAGTAGGAACCGACGCTGCTATTTTGGCTATGCTGGATGCTAACCGGGATGCAGGACAGGACCGTTACCGTGTGTATACCAATGCAAAAAACAAATACCGTAACTACGGTTCTGCTCTGGGATTAACTTATAATTTTTACAAAAGCTATACTGTTTCCGGTAATGCAAGCTTCAATAAAATGAAGTCCAATGCTACCTCTGATATCTTTGTTACGGGCTTTAATACCCCGGAATGGTCCACCAATATCCAGTTTGGCAACCGCCAGATCGCTAAAAATCTCGGTTTCAGTGTCGTTTACAGATGGCAGCAGGAGTTTCAGTGGGAAAGCCCGCTCGTGAACGGTTCGGTTCCGGCTATCCACACATTTGACGCGCAGGTCACTTACAAAGTGCCTCAGATCAAAGCCAGCGTGAAGGTAGGCGGAAGCAATATTTTCAACAGAAATTACATACAATACGCAGGCGGACCGACATTGGGAGGCCTTTATTACGTCGCACTTACATTTGATGGTTTATTGAATTAGCAGGTATGCCCGCGTGAATTTCGGTTCGTGCGGGCATCGGCTTTAAAACGCCAGCGACCTTAAAAACCGGAGCCCTTCCACCGCAATGGATTCCCGCGAAGGCTCCACCTGACGCCATATCGATGCCGCTTTGGCAATCACCTTCACATCCGGCGTAAAAGATTCAATTACAATGTCGCCCTGGTAATGGATATGGTCCAATGCGGCAAATATGCGGTCCCAGTTAATCTGATCACCACCAGGCGTACCACGGTCACTCCCCGATGCGTGCAACAGCCCAAGCTTATCACCAGCATTCCGGATAGCCAATGCGGGATCTTTCTCTTCCAGGTTCATATGAAATGTGTCGAGATGTACTAGGAGCGCTTTGCTTCCAACATCGTCGATCATGCGCAGCGCCTGGGCGCAGGTATTGATAAAATCTGTCTCATAGCGGTTCAATGGCTCAATCGCCAGCTTCACCCCTTCCTGCTCCGCTACCGCAGTCAATGTCCGCAAATTACCTGCAACCGTTTCCCATTGCCGGCCTTTCTGATCGTCCGGAACGAATTCGGCGCGACCGACGGCCGAGTAAATAGGCCCCGCCACCAAATGGCTGCCCAATACAGGCGCAATACGGATAAGGGATTCCACATATTCCAATGAAGTAACCTGTTCCTTACGCGTTCCCCTGAGGTCGCGCCCGGGACCGGTAGCCGCGCATACCGACTTGCACGCAAGGCCATTGTCGTCCAATGCCCTGCGGATCAATGCAGGATCAATATTCGAAGGTTCCTCCAATGCTATCTCCACAAAATCGAATCCCCATTCTTTGAATTTGGGAAAGTAAGAAATGCTGTCGTTCGTGAACGGTGAAGAAAAAAGATAGGTATTGATACCAAATTCCATGTAAGCCTATTTCGCTTTTTGCTGTGTAAAAATGCGGACGCCCTTTTTGTTACCGGTGACGATATCCAATAAACCATCATTGTTGAGATCCTCCACGGTAACATGCAGCCCCACGCCGGAGTTGTCATCAATATCATGCCTGATCCATGTGGGCGTCTTTCCGGGCTTATATTCAAACCATGAAATGTAAGCAGGCTCAAACTCGCCAGGGTCATTTCCGTTATGTGCAAAATACCTTTTGCCCGTGATTAAATCAGGATTTCCGTCGCCATTGATGTCCCGCAATGCGAGGCCGTGTGTCTGCGAGATCGTTTTATCGATATCATGGTGCAGCCACACCATATTTCCCTGTTCATCTTTCTTTTGCTCATGCCACCAGATTCCGTAATTATGAGCAGAGGCACTGATGACGTCATTCAACCCGTCTCCATTCAGGTCCAGCACATACATTTGCGAACAATCCTGGCCAAGGTCCGCGGGGTGAAATTTCCAGTCGGCATCCTTCGGGTGTTTCGCAGGCCCTTCTTCCGGACCCTCCCACCATCCGTTCCTGACGATCACATCCTTTCTTTTATCCCCATTAATATCTCCATAACCAATGCCGTGCGTGTACATATGCGTTGCATTGTTCGGGTCATTGCTGATGATAAACTTCTCCCAGGCCGTTTCGCCCTTTTTTGAAGGACATTTAAGCCATATTACTTTTTTAGCAGTCGGGTCGTTGCAAAGTAGGTCCAACCGGCCGTCACCGTCTATATCAGCCAGCGTCGGTGACTCGTTCCCTACCGACGTGTGGATCACGTGCATGGGCCAATGACCTGGTTTGCCCTTTGGATTTTCGTGCCATGCTGCTGCTTTTCCCGGCCAGTCAATCCGGATCAGATCAATCCAGCCATCCTGGTTCACATCCATTGCAAAATCGAGGAAAGAATCGCTGTAACTGCCGTTTACGATAAAAGAATCCGGCTTGGCCAGTTCGTGCGCCTTCCATGAAGGCGCTTCAAACCAATATGCACCCGAAAGGATATCCTTTTTCCCATCCTTGTTGACATCACCCATGGCCGCACCTTCCGCTATAAACTTCCTGGTTAATTCCTGCTTTTTAAATGCAATGGGAGTCGCTTTTTTAGGTTTTGTCTGCGCGCGCGCCGTCACCGCCGACAGCAAAAGAACATGTACGATGCACAGCCACTTTATTTGTTTTATAGTCAGGATCATCGTTTTATGGGTTAGGATATTTAACAATACAAAATGGATTCAGGACAAAATTCAGAATGGGCTGTACCCGTTACAAAACCCTGGAAACCTATTTTTTTACTGTGTATGAAATTATATAATTGATTTCAACGCATAAAAAAAGGCCCCGCGCATTGATGCACGGAGCCGGTAATACAACCATTCCCACTAACCAACAAGCCCTTGTTAATTCTTGATAAAATGCCTGCTTTCGGAGCTTCCGTCTTTATAAATTACTTTTAGGACATAGTGGCCGGTAGCAAATCCTTGCAAAGTGATTGGCTTGCCCGATGCATCGATTTCTTTCACTAATGTGCCTTCCGAGTCAAGAATTTTTAGTTTTTCAATCAAAATTTTCCTTTTCGCACTGACTTCTAGCTGATCCGACGCAGGATTAGGAAAGACAGTAAGAGCCGTCAAGCCGTCCCACACAATTTGCCTGATCTGACTGTAAGAGAACGTCTTGTCCCGGTCCACCATTTTTAGCCGGTAAAGGTTGTCTCCGCCGCTTGGATCAGCATGAAGGAAAGAATAGTCATTTAGCACTCTGCTGTCACCCGCCGCCCTGATCTCGTGCAAGGCATGCCAGACTTTGCCATTTGTACTATGCTGGATTTCAAAAAAGTCGCTATTAGTTTCCTGCGTGGTATTCCAGACCAACCTTGTGCCATTCTCAGCCTTTGTAGCATTGAAGGCTGTTAAGGTTACCGGCAACGCACTCTGACCATTGACGAGCGTAAGCATCCTAATGTCCAGGTCTGCCACATCTTTCGACACATAATGCATTCCCAGGTTCCGTGTGCTGCCTGTGAATGTAACGAACGCCGATTCATCCGAAATCGAATTAGCCACTTCCAGCAGCGATTCGGTGTTTCCATTCAACTCGGAAGGATTATAAATCACACCAACACTTCCTGAAAAATTTATCGGGGAGTTGAAAACATATTTTCTCTCGATGCTGCCGGTAGGTGATCCCGGCACCGCCACGTGTTCGACGTTCATCACATAATCCCCTCCGAGATTCAATCCTTCGGTAGGGATCAGCACCAGGCTATCAACCGAGAAAATGGTGCCAATATTTACAAACATACTGTTGCCCGTGACGAATTGGGCGTGCGATTTTATGGCCAGTAAACAAAGCCCCAGGCCGAATATCAGGTTCTTTTTCTTCATAACATGGATGATTTGAAGTGATCGAAAAGTATCGGGTTATCTTTTTGTGAGGAGATTCCTTTTCCTTTTCTTTGGATCTGTGGCGCTTCTGCCGACTGCCACCTGCGCTCTGATTTCGGCTATCTCCGCGAGCAGTTCGTTGTTCTTTTTGAGCAATTCGTCCGTTCTTCTAACCAGCGCCTGAATGGCAATAAGGTTAATGCCGTCAAAATCAGCCTGGTTAATGGTCGTGTCCGTGCCGATTGTACCATAATCATCTTTTCCGAAGGCTTTGTAGAAATCCTGCGCCATCGGCCCATAATGCCGGAGTGTTCTCGAATCCTGGCCTTTGTAGTTCCATGAGGTCAGTTTCATGGAAGCTATTTTATTAAGGAAGTCTTCGCCATTCACAGAAGCGAAGTTCTCTTTCTTGTTGACGTCGGAGATAGATGACCACGAGTTGCTATTCGCGGACAACAAAACTCCAACGTTCGCGATATTACTTGTTAAGAGTTTGTATCCACCGGCAAAACCCATCACCATCTGGTTATTGGCATCATTTTGAAGAAGCTGCCCTCCTTTCGAACCCAAGACGAAAGAATGATTTTTTCCGTTAGTCGACACCCATTCACCCATGGCGACAGATCCACCTCCACTCGCTGTCACTTCGTCGCCAAACGCAAAAGAGTAATTCCCCGACGCATAAGCCTTGTGACCAGTCGCAAATGATGCACTCCCAGTTGCGGACGACCTTAATCCAAACACAGCAGCAGCGGTTCCAGTTGCGAAATTTTCATATCCGGATGCAAACGAGAATCCACCGATGTTCTGAGCGTCCAAAGCCCCCGTCCCTAATCTCTCACCAATAGACCTGAACGCACTTTTGTCATGAAACCATTGAAGCGTATACTTTAATGGGACGATAAAATCTGGATCAAAAAACGGGTCGTTTTCACCCGGCAATTCGGGTGTGGTACCCAGTACCGAGCCATCGTATACATGCAATTTCGCTTGCGGCACCGTGATCCCAATCCCGACCTGGGCTTCGGAAACATAAGCTACCAAACTCAGGGCGATGGCACTTAATGCTATGCGTCCTGCTTTTTTAATTCTTTTCATCGTGCGTGATCAGTAAAAGTTTAACATTTGTTTTATTTAGCGGAAGCTTGTTCATTTCCTGGAGCGCTTGCCTTGACCGTCGCAAGTTCCTGTCTGATTGTCGCGAGTTCCGCCCGTAGATCGGTATTGATCCGCTCCATCCGATGGATTAGTGCCTGGATAGCGATCAGATTTACTCCGTCAAAATCCGCCTGATTGATAGTAGTGTCCGAACCGATTATTCCATGCATATCTTTTCCAAATGCCGCGTAGAAATCCTGCGCCATCGGGCCATAATGCCGGAATGTCTTTGGGTCCTGGCCTTTATAATTCCAGGAAGATAGTTTCATAGTGCTGATCTTTTGCAAGAAGTCTTCGCCGTTTACAGGTACAAAGTTTTCCTTCTTGTTTTGATCCGAAATAACAGACCAGGAGCTTCCTCCCGGACCCATTACCAATCCCAGCGACGAATTATTATTCGTATACAATCTATACCCTCCGGAGAATCTCATCATCATTTGATTGTCGGTCAAACTTTTTGTGGATCCTCCACTATTATCACCAAAAATAAAGCATCCACTATAGCCGTTGGTTTCGACTTGGCTACCCATAGCGACATTGTGGTGACCGATCGCTTTAACATTCACTCCGTGGGCGAAAGATGAGCTTCCAACCGCCATCGCCTCCTGCCCACTTGCGAAAGACCCCCGGGTGCCTGCGAAAGTTCTTATCCCAAATGCACTGCACGCTTCACCCGAGGCGCTCACTTCAAACCCCGAAGCAAAAGAGTAATTTCCAATAGAGGCCTTGTCCAGCCCTGTCTGCCCCACCCGTTCGCCCAAAAAGCGCACCGCGCTTTTATCCTGGAACCATTTCATTTTGAATTCGATGGGATCCTGCTCTTGCGAATAGGGGCTATTTTGAGGCCCCACTGCGTCGCTTGTTCCCAATAGTGCTCCGTTGTGAACATGAAGCCTTTCCTGCGGCAGCATCGTGCCTATCCCAACCTGTGCTTCAGAAACATAAGCTGCCAAACTCAGGGCAAAGACACTTAATGCTATGCGCCCTGCTTTTTTAATTCTTTTCATCGTGCGTGATCGGTAAAAGTTTAACATTTGACATCATTTGAATGCCTAATGTCTACTTATTGAGCAACATTCACGAAGAGAGATATTTATGAGGCACAGGTCAGTTATCCAGCGGATAAATTACCGTAATAGGAGATGAACGCTGGCTCATATACGCCAGCGTTGTATAGCATTAAGAGGAAGTTTACTTAAATATCACAGCAGTTTGATCCAGATCCACGCCGAGAACTTTTTTGGAAATCGCATTCAAAGTGGCCCTGTCTCCTTCAAAATGGTAGGTATTCTGGCTGTGCGTAATGGATTCGCCTTCTTTCAATGCTTTTACGGATGAATTGGATTCCAATTCATAAAACGGTCCCATTTGTGTCCCGTCTGCAAGCTTGCCATCGTTGTAGGCATTCAACGCATCGCCGTTATAGGGGTCTTTATGAATCTCCCAGGTGGATTTCATGTACTTTCCTTCCGGTTCGAGGTCGTATTTGATGATGGTGAGAATACCTTTTTCTGCATCATAGCTTCCCGCGACATTCCGTGCGGAACGAGGAGCAATGCCTATTTTGCTGCGAAACTTACCATCGGCTTTCAAGAACAGCGTCGAGTCTTTAACAACGAGCCGGTCAGCAGGAATTTTACCAAAATAGTCATCGGTAATCAATGGCTTTTCTGAATGCTGGGTTGAAAATGGTGCTATAATAACGGTTTTGTCAGATGGCCTGAACATGCCCAGCAACCAGATGCCCAGCATGCCGGTTTCGGGCTTCCATTCAGCAGCCTTGTTTACAATAGAATTAATCGACCGGTAAGCCACCGCCTTGCAATCGTCGAGTGAATGCAAGCCAAGTGTGGACATAATCGCTTCCTTATCGAGCATGGCTACTTTCCGGTTGATCTCGATCACGAACATCGTCCCGGTGTGGTTTTCTATCATTGCATTGATCTGAAACTTCACCGAAGAAGCATCCGATTCCACCACTTTATAAGATACCGTGTCGATCAGTGCCGGCGTTTGCCAGTTTTCGAAATCAAACGTCTGCCCTTTCTTGAAATAGACAGAAAACTGCCCGCCTTCCGGTGAAAGCCAGAAACGCTCTTCCCCGCCAAATCCATTCATGTGGGGCTGGTATTGTCCGCTTTCAATGAGCTTGTAGTTGATCCAGCCGTAGCTGTTGCCTGCGTTGCCGTTGGCGGTGGTGGTCATGACCCTGCCTTGAAAGGCAGGGTTAATGAGAGCCCTTGCGTCGGGGTTATCGGCGGCAGTGAGGACGATGGTTTCTTTGTATTTCTTCAAAAATTGCAGGTCGTAGCCGAATGTGCCCGCCGCCTGTGTTTGCTGCTCTTCCAATTTTTCGTGATTGCTTTTTGTACCGGTTCCACACCCTATCCCTGCCAACATCATCAAAACCAAGGGATAATGCATTTTCATAGGCTATTCTTTCAGATAATTTCCGTAACCCACGATTAAGACCGAGAGAATGATCACCAATATCCCGGTAATGATGGTGGTAATCGTTTTCTTACTTACTGCTTTCCATTCTTTAAGGGCTAGTCCCCACGAGTTCGCAACCAGGATGATGAATGCCATATGGAGGATCCACGAGCTTGCTCCGTTGCCTAGTTTACTTTCGCCCATTCCGTAGAAAAAGAATTGTAAAAACCAGGTCGTGCCTGCCAATGCAGAGAATATATAGTTGGAAACCAGCGGTGTAGACGAGTCGGTGTAGTTGCCGAATGTTTTATTACGTGCATTCAGGATCATACACCAGATCAAGTTGGTCGTCAATCCGCCCCAAAGAATGACTACGTAGGTTACATTATTTTGGAATAAAAATTCTCCATCTCCCGGATTTGCCGCTTTCCACAATGCATTTGCTTCCTCGGCCATTACTTTGCCCGCATCGATACCGAATGCGAAACATGCACTCAAAACACCTGAAATGATCGAAACGGTCAATCCCAGGCCGATTTTGAATTCAGTTTGATCATCCACTGCTACGCCTCTCTTTTTGCGGTCGGCGTCCTTCATTCCTCCCGCTTTTCCACAAATGATGATCCCGATCACGCATACGAGCAATCCGAGCAGCACCATTTGGCCCCAGCTGCTGGTAAAAAGGTCCGAAATTGTGTCTTTACCTGCTTTGGGATTGAATTGATAATAGATAGAGGGAATCAAAGCCCCGAATACCGAGCAAAGCCCGAGGATGATTGAACTGCCGAGTGAAACGCCCAGATAGCGCACGCCGAGACCATATGTAAGCCCCCCAATCCCCCATAAGACGCCAAAAAAGTAGGTAAGGAACAGAATCCCGCCATCGGTATGGTTGATAATGTCCATATAACCCGGAATGGTCATGAACGCGGCAAGGGGCGGTACGATCAGCCATGAAAAAATACCTCCAACGATCCAGTAAGACTCCCAGGCCCAGCCCTTAACTTGCTTGTATGGAATATAAAAACTGCCGGAAGCAAAGCCACCGATAAAATGGAAGATAACACCCAGAAGAGCTTGCATGAATATTTTTTAAATTTTATCATGTAAGGGCGTTCACAGGGCTATCTACTGGTTAAAACCCCGCTCTTAAAGCCTGCATGACTTATTCCCCAACAACGACCTTTCTGACGATCCGGCTGTCACCTGCATTCAATTCCAGCAGATAAAGTCCTGCTGGCCAGGTTGCCGTTGAGATTTCTGTTTCTATATCTGCCTTAACCGGTCGTCCACGCTGGATTTTGACTCCTCCGGCAGTGATAATATCAACAGTGCCGCTCTTGGTTGAGCGTATTTTGAGATAACCCACCGCTGGGTTCGGAAATACCTTCACTTCCAGTCCGGCACCAGGCTCAGTTCCGGTAATCGTGACAGGCAGAATGTTTGAAAGCAATCTCACGCCACCTGCGTTGTTCCCCACAGCCAGGTCAGGTTTTTTATCGCCATTCAAATCGGCCACAGCGACTGACAGGTAATTTCCAAAATTGACCGAAGATGCTTTGCCATTAACGCTTACCAGATTGGTTCCGCGCTCCGTCCATTTACCCCAGTCGGCATTACTGAAAACACGGACATTGCCGGTATGATCAGCTGTAAGAAGGTCTGGCTTACCGTCGAGGTCGAAATCCGCCACGGCCAATTGCGGGAAACGTCCCGCGAAATTGATTCCAACGCCTGCAAATGCGTCTGTTTCGAGTTTAAATGTATATTGTTTGGCAGGCCCTGAATTGGAATAGTAATAAATGTTTCCCTGCGTTTTGCCCACCAGTAAATCCAGGTCACCATCTCCATCGGCGTCATAAAAATAGGGCGAATCGCCTGTCTGCAATTCAGAAGGCAATGTGATCGTCACTGCATCCGCCAGATTGATCTGCACGGCGGCATTGGGTGCTCCCTTGTTGGGAATGTAGCGATATTCCAATTTCAATGTCGTGGAAGATGTTCCTGCGAATCCGAGATCCACCACGCCGTCTCCATTGAAATCAGCCCATTGTGGTTTGATGCTATATAATGAGAGTTTCGACACGAGATCCAGGTAATTTTCAGATTCAATGCTGAAAGCGGGCTGTGTGGCCGTCCCTTCATTTTTAAAATACCATAAACTACCTTTATAACCGCCGGTGACAGGCATTCCGCCCGTTCCAACGAGCATATCCAGGTCGCCGTCACCGTCCATATCGGCAAAGGCAGGAGCTGCATTCTCTCCCACATCGATCATCTGATCTTGCAAAAAATTCTTCTGAACCAGTTTGAATGTAGGCTTGTCGCTTGCGCCATCATTATGGTAATACCAGCCCGACGATTTGAAATCAGTGAGATTAATATCATTTGCTGCGATGCTAGGCGCAATAAGCAGGTCTTTTACACCATCAAAATCAACGTCCTCGTAAAACGCCGCTGGGAAAATGTGCATTGAAACAGGATCCGTTATCGGATAAGTGTTTGAATAACTATTAAAATCGGCGATAATGCCTTTTTTGGCATTGGTAAGGAAAGAAATATGCTCGTTGCTCACATGCCCGGCGAGTAAATCCTTGGCCCCGTCGCCGTTTAAATCGTGCAACATAATAGAGTTTCCTGCGTGCATAATGCGACCGCCGGGATTGGCTACCACGCCGCAATCTTCTCCAAAAACAAAGCCTTCGCCTTCACCCTTATGGAAATTGCCCCAACAGTCGCCATTGCGTTGGAAAACAGGGCTTGTGTTGGTTCCGAGACTATCCGGGACACCAAATTTTTCCATGCTCAGGTTTTGATGAAGCTCGATATATGCTCCTGAAAAATCAAAGGTCAGCAGATCCAGATCGCCGTCGTCGTCAATGTCGGTAATGCCAGGAATATCAGTCCCGGAGACTTGCAAATTGATATTACTTGAAAAACCTTTGGTATACAAAACATCCCTTATCAGCTTCCAAGACCACGCATTGCCTGATTTTACCTGCCGGTAAACGCTGATCCCCAAAGACGTACTCGCAAAGAGGTCCTTTAAACCGTCGCCATTGTAATCCGCGAGGATCATCCAGTTATCGGCCTGCGGAAATAAGGTTTCATAATAAGGAGCATGAATGAATGTCTTTTTGCCGGGCTGTGCAGGATCCGGCGCGGCCAGAAACGTGGAAACTTTGCTATTGGTGCGGTCGTAAACAACCAGGTCCTCGTCCGCATCGCCATTCAGTTTCATTTTCAGGAACTGGGAAGCATTAAGGCCCCCGCCCCAGGGATTTGTCAGTTTCACCCCTTTCGCCGACACCCCGGTAATGGTGTCCGCCCTGAACCACGCCTGTTGGGCGATAAGCCGAGAGAAGGGAATTAAAGATATAACGAAGAGGATGAAGGAGGTAAATTTGGTTCGCATCGTTGATGAATAATCTATTAGTTTTGCAGGATTCCGCGGACGCCGCGCGGAATCCGTACGGGACTTGTTTGTCCTAAACCTAACGAAATAAGCCCGCATAACTTTATAAAGACCGGACAATTCATGTATACTTCCACAGAAACGCTTTACGATATATTTAAGAAGGGTGCCGCAATTTCCACCGACACCCGACAAATCAGCCAGGGCTGCATTTTCTTCGCCTTAAAAGGGGATAAGTTCGACGGTAATCAATATGCGGCCGATGCGCTCACGAAGGGTGCCGCCTATGCGGTGGTCGACGATCCGGCTGTTGTGACCAGTGACCGGCTCCTGCTCGCTGAAAATGTGTTCGCTGCATTACAAGACCTTGCGCGCCACCATCGGAAAACATTCGGCTTCCCGGTGCTGGCGCTTACCGGCTCCAATGGCAAAACCACCACGAAAGAGCTGATTGCAAAGGTGCTTTCCATGAAATACAACACCTATGCAACGAAAGGCAACCTGAACAACCATATCGGCGTGCCGCTCACCATTTTGTCCATCGACCCTGCGAAACATGAAATGGCAGTCATCGAAATGGGGGCAAACCATCAGCAGGAAATTGCATTATTGAGCAGCATTGCGCTTCCTACTCACGGCCTGATCACCAACATCGGCAAGGCACATCTTGAAGGTTTCGGCGGCGTGCAGGGCATTATCAAGGGCAAAGGGGAATTGTTTGATTTTCTGTCTAAAAAGAAGGGCACCGTTTTTGTGAACTCCACGCAGGAAGTGATCATGGACATGGTGAGCAAGCGCCGTGCATTCGGTGAAATTGTTTTCTATTGTTCAGAAAACAGCCCTGTTAATCCTTCATTGCTGGAAGAAAACCCGTTTGTAGTGTTCAAGAACGGAAGCAAAACGGTTACCACGCATTTGCCGGGCCGCTATAACTTTGATAATATCTGTGCTGCGCTAGCGGTAGGAAAGCATTTTGGCGTGTCGGATGACGACGCGTATGAGGCCGTTGCCAATTACGAGCCCGATAACAACCGTTCACAGATCGTCAAGAAGGGAAGCAATACGGTCATTATGGACGCCTATAATGCCAATCCTTCCTCTATGGCAGCCGCTGTCGCCAACTTTGCAAGGCTGGATGCTCCGAGGAAAATGCTGGTTCTTGGCGATATGTTCGAGCTGGGCGACGCCGCCCCGGAAGAACATCTGGCATTAGGCAAGCTGATCGCTGCTGAAAAGTTTGATATCGTGATCCTTTCAGGGCAATTGATGCAACATGCGTTGCCTGCGCTCCCCAAAGCCTACTACTTTCCCGATAAGTTTTCGCTACACAACTGGATTATGGATAACCCGCAAGAAAATACATATATCCTCATCAAAGGGTCACGTGGAATGGCGCTGGAAACTGTGCTAAGTGTAATGCCCGGATAGGTGCAGAATTAAAAGTAATATTAGTTTAATCATATTGTCAAAGTTTATAGACTTATCGAGTAAATCTATATTATCTTTATTTCTATAAATAAATCTAAACTCATTTATTTAGATCAACTTTTTCCTGGGATTGTACCAGGACGAGGGTTGCCTCGCTTACTCAGCGTTTGTAGATTTGTAACACCAAAAAATACAATTTATAAACAAACGAGCAATCATGGCAAATAGACTGTTATCTGTGGGATCGGTTTTCCCCGAGTTCAAAAAGACATCCGTAGTATCTCTTGAAAAAGGAAACGAATTCTACGATATTACCTCAGAAGACCACAAAAACGCGGAAAAATGGATGGTAATGTTCTGGTGGCCAAAAGATTTCACTTTTGTGTGCCCTACCGAGATTGCAGAGTTCAACAAACACACTTCCGACTTCGCAGACCGTGATACTATCCTGATCGGTGCTTCTACCGACAGCGAATATGTACACCTTGCATGGCGCAAAAACCACGACGATCTTCGCGATCTTCAATTCCCGATGCTGGCAGATACTTCCAAGTCATTGGCAGAAGAATTGGGCATTCTGGAAGAAAACGAGAAGATTGCTTACCGCGTAACTTACATTGTTGACCCACAAGGCATCATCCGTTGGGTAAGTGTAAATGACCTTTCGGTAGGTCGTAATGTATCCGAAGTACTTCGCGTACTCGATGCATTGCAAACTGATGAACTTTGCCCTTGCAACTGGCAAAAAGGCGAAGCAACGCTCGCTTAACCAGCCATGCTTAACCATCAATAACGGAACAGTTCACAGCAGGCAATCGCATTCGCGCGCCGGCCTGTGAACTGTTTTATTTTCACCACAGGGGATTCTCCCATTCATTTCAAAACAAAAATGTATCCATTCACCGCAACCGGGAACACGAAAGAGTCCCTGTATAAAGAGGTCAATCTGCCCGCAGAATTTGAAAGCGTGCTGATCAACAAACTGGCCGCAATCGATCATCGTTACCTGAAAGACCTGAAAATCAATATTGGTAACGTTCTTAAATCTCAGACTTTGAACCGCAAGGAGGCATTGCTGATCGCATTGGCCGTGGCCGTAAACGAGAAGAATGCTGCGCTCATCACTGCATTGGAAGAATTGGCAACTCAGGAAGGTGCCGACGAGAAGGAACTTGCAGAAGTAACTGCTTGTGTGTCACTGATGAATGCCAACAATGTGTTCTATCGTTTCAGGCATTTTATGCACAAGGAATTTTATGATAATGCGCCTGCGGGCATTAAAATGAGCATTATGGTGAACCCTGTGCTGGGTAAAGAGTTTTTTGAGTTGCTGAGCCTTGTCGTTTCCGCATTGAACGGCTGCGAAATGTGCGTTACTTCGCACGAGCAGTCGGTTCTGAATCACGGCGGCACTCAGGCACGTATATTCGACGCAGTTAGGGTTGGGGCTATCTTCAAAAGCTTCACCGTATTGGTATAAAACAAAACTAGCCGGGTCTTAAAGACCTGGCTAGTTCCAAATTATCCATCCTATTTCTCTATTGTTTTTTCTTTTTTAGGCTGCCTAATCGATCTTGCGCAACTCTGTTGTAGACGTGCTCTCTTCCGATTTCTCGATCGATTTGACTACTCCCACACCCGGCGCGGTCCAGAGCGTTACATTAAATAACTCCGTTGTGATTTCCGGCTCTGTAACCTCCGTTTCGAACTTGGTGTAAACCTCGTATGAATACTCCCATTTAGTACATTTGAATTCCCCAGCGGTGGTTGTGATCGTTTCCTCGCCTGTTGACTTCCCATTTTTATATGTAAGCTTTGTTTCAACTGCTGCGTCTACCGAGCCCTCTTCTCCCACCGGAATTTCGAGTTTCATTAGTAGCTTGATCGGATCTCCCTTGAATGTAAGCGCGCTGTTGACCTTTCCGTTGTTTTCCAGATACTGATATTGCGGAAAGCCGGTCACTTCGAATTCCGCAATGTACGCGACATCATTGATCTCGTTTACAAGTGATTTCAATGCAGTCGGATAAGGCATTTCATTGATCGTAGTTCCACTTTTAGCATACGCTTTTGAAACCAGGGTCACTTCCTCTTCATTCTCCCTGACGATATTATGGATCGTATGAACAGGCATTCCGGCAGAGTCTTTCGTGCTCACGATTTTTGTAATCATCGTGCCATCAGAACCATCGGAGTCAGTGATCTTATAACTATAGCTTTTATCTTTTGTGGGGATAAATGCTTTTTCAGTTCCACCGCCGTTACCGTCGGGATTCACATTATCGTCGTCGTCCTTGCAGGCAGTGAAGGACAGCGCCAGCATGGCTAGGGCAAATGCGGACTTGGCAAAACCTGCCAGGGACATGGAGGGGGCTTGTATTTTATTTAACATGGCTGTTTAGATTAATTTACTAATTGAAAAAATTATTCCTATTACTTAAAAATGTGGTCACTGAACTGGTATAGCCAGGTGAAGTAACAGCAACACAAAACCAGACACAGAAAGATAGCCCCTCACAAAAATGTACCGGAGCCATTCAGTCCTTGCATGGGCATAGCCTTCCCGGGTATTCAGCAAATCGCTGTTGATCAGCTCATTAACCGGCTCACTAAACCGGATAATGCAAACCATATCGGCAATTATCAGCAGCAAAGCAATCAGGACAGGCCCATAAGACAGGAATCCGCCGGATTTATCGGCCAAAACCAGCCACATAAACATGACCGCCAATGTGGAAAAGTACAGGCTTTTGAACCTGCTTCTCACCACCGGATCCACCGCTTTTCTCAGTTCGATGAAGCCTTCCGGAGAGATCCCAAACAAGGCCTTTCCGAAGCCAAAGTGATAAAAAGCCCCTTGCGCCGCTATGAAAAAATAGAGTACGGTACCAATGACTTTCACCAGTGCGATGGCCTCAATTGCGTTCATAAAGGATGGGATTTGTATATTGGGTCGTATCCTTTTCGAGCTCAGTCTTCAACTTGTGATTCAGGTATTTTCTAACCGAGAGCTTCCTGACATCCAGCAATTCCGGTTCGGTTGTTTCCGAAACAAGACGGTTGCTGTTCGCATAGTATTTGACGATGGTCGATTTTCTGTCTTTACCGGTTTCCGTAACCCAGAAACCTCTGTCCGGAAACGGCTGCCTTGCCGACCTGCTGGCCTTTTTCACAGCATTGGCATGGAGGCTCAGGGCCAAAAACAAGGCCGCAAGTGTGAAGTCGCTATTTATTTTCATGGCTATTATTCAGATGTCAGCAATGATCTGAAAGTGCTTTCGGCAACTACTCTTTCAGCAGCTTAGCTTGTGCATTGTCCTTGAATGTATTCACGGTTTCGATGTCTGCATTGACGGTCGCCTGGTAGTTCACGAAGATACCGTAACCACCGCTATTGGAGATAACCGACTTCCGGATCGTCATTCTGGACTGCCCGCCATACACCGCGATGTTGGCCTTCTTACCCGACACGATAGGAATGTTACCGCCGCCAGAAACTTCGGCGTTTTCGATGATATTCTGGTCGCTGGTCGAGAAGCAGATCATGCCTTTCCAGTAAGCAGCCGTATTTTCAGCGCCGCGGATTATGATCTTGTTGGTTTCAGTCCCTATTGCATTGAAATAGCCGTCGTCGATAGTAATGTGTCCCGCGCGGCCTACTTCAATGGTTACGCCTGGGAGCAATTTCCAGTTGGCATCGGAAGTCACGTTTTCGAGAATGCGGTAAGGCGTTTTGTCTTTAAAACCTTTCCATACCACTTCCGTTGTCGTGTTCTTAGGCAGAGACGAAGCGTAGAGTTCCACTACATTCCGGCCATTGCCATTGGTAAATTTGGAATCTGTATCGAGACTTTTCACGTTTTCGGCGCCCATCAGGATGCCTGCTTCCGTATTGTCCTTGAAGTTGTTCTTCGCAAATGAGCCGAGAATCACGGCCTGATCGAGGTAAAGACCATAGCCTGCATTCTGCTCAAAAAGGCAGTTTTTGATATTTACTTCCGCCCGGTTGCTTCCAAGAACAGCCATGCCAGCTCTGGTGGTGGCATAAAGCGGCTTGCTTCCCGCATGCAATACCTGTACATATTCGAGCGTGTTGGCGCTGCTTGACGAGCGGAATATCACACCTGCCCAGAAGCCTTTGTTGGTCTCTTTCCCGATCAGCCGGATAGGTTTCACCGAATCGCCCTTTGCAATGAGAATACCGCCATTATCATTGATTTCGAGGCGGGTATCCCTGGCAAATGCAATGACCACACCCGGCTTAATTTCGAGTTCGGCATTCACCGACACATTCGCATTCACGATGTAATCCGGTATGGCCGGATTAGCGATACGGTCTGCTAATGTGGTTTTTGCCTTGATGTTCGTTTCGAGGACAATCGGCTCGATCACCGTCGCGGTAATCACAACTTTGTCTTTACTTTGGCCGATCGCGTTGGTAATGGTAAGTTCCAGCTCATATTCACCTGGCTGGTCGGCTGTAAAAGTGGGCTTGGCGGCAACCACCGAGCTCAGGTTAGCTGTGCTGCCCGCAGGCTTTTTAACAAAGTCCCACCGGAACTCGAAAGGCTTGTTTTCGCTGTCGGTGGAACCGCTGCCGTCGAGAGCGACGATATCGCCGACGTGTACGTTCTGATCTGCGCCTGCTTTGGCGGTCAATGTGTTGGATGGTGTTACTTCTTCGTCTTCCTTGCAACTTCCCAGCAGCAAAGCAAAGGACAAGGCTGCCCAAAGAATGTTTCTACTTTTTAACATGGCTAATGACTCAAATGACTTTAAATGATTTCCTCCATTTTTCAATGGCGGTGCAATTTTAAGTCGAAATGAGCATCATCAAATGGCATAGGGGCCGGATGTCGATTAATAGCAATTTTTATCGACAAACGGCATTTGCAGCCCGTTTAGAAGGTTAACTTGAACCTGCGCTGACAATCGATCCGGAAATTGCGGCCGATCGGCAGTTCCTTGCCAGCTATTTCCAGCTTATGTGAATGGTAACTTTCCACCTTATCGACAGCCACGATGAAAGATCTGTGAATCCTCACGAAGCCGTCTTCCGGCAGCAGTTCTTCCAGCAAACTGATCTTTTGTTTCGAAACAAGCGATTTGTCCTTCAAGACGACCTTAATGTAGTCCCGGAGGCTTTCAATCCAATAAATCTCATTCACATTAACCTTCACCATCTTGCGGTCTACTTTGAGATAAAGAAACACATCCTGACTGCTTGCCGCACTTTTCTGAGCCACCGAAACAGATTGATTGGTGATGTTCAAACCAGTAAAAACCTTGTCCATTGCTTTTAGAAAGCGTTCAAATGGAATGGGTTTGAGCAGGTAATCGACGGCATTCAGATCAAACCCTTCGACCGCATAGTCCTGGTAAGCAGTAGTAAAAATCACTTTGGGCGGATTTTTCAGGCTACGGAGCAAGTCGGTGCCCTTTAATCCGGGCATTTTGACATCCAGAAACATCAGATCGATTTTCTGCTGCTGCAATACCTGAAATGCCTGGATAGCATCCTGGCAACGGGCCACAATCTCTATTTCGCTGAAATTGCTCAAATAATTGTCAAGCACCTCAATGGCATGCGGTTCATCATCGACCAAAATTGCTTTTAGCTTCATAACACTCAGATTTCCATTCGTTTATCCAAATCCATTTCCAGTATCACCGCGAAAACATCCTCCTCTTCCAGTATTTTCAGTTGGTGCGCCGACGGGTACAATATGTCGAGCCGTTTCCGGACATTGGCCAGCCCGATGCTAACGTGGTGCGCCCTATCGTCTTTCGGGGCTGATTGCTCCGGTTTGCTGTTCGATATCTTGAATTTCAATGTATTGTTCTTGACTCTCAAATCCATATTGATCCACGCCTGCCCGATCTGTTCGCTGGCGCCGTGTTTAAATGCGTTTTCAACCAAAGGCAGGATTAGCAACGGCGCTATTTTGAGTTCGGGCGTGAGGCCGTTTACACTGAAATTAATGTCAAGCCTTTCCTCATACCGGATCTTTTCCAGTTCGATATAGCTTTTTAAAATACTGATATCTCTTTCCAATTGCACCACTTCGGTATTGGCTTCATAAAGCATATATCGCAGGATTTCCGCCAGTCCCATCACCACTGAGGGTGATTGAGGGGATTGATTAAGGGTTAATGCATATAAATTATTGAGTGTATTAAAAAGAAAATGAGGGTGTAACTGACCTTTCAGGAAATTCAGCTCAGCTTCCAGGGCCGCCTGCCTTCTTTCAAACCACATCTTGAAAAACTTCACCGACAATGCGATCCAGACGAATATGTTTGTCTGTTCAAAGGCGCTGATCAGATATGCTGGCTTGGCCAGCTGCTCGCTGAATGTCCCTTCCAGTTTTCTCCACACGAAAGTCGGGTCGTTTTGTCTTACGGCATCATAAATAATGGGGTCGGCCACCAGAATTTCCAGCAATCGGAATACGAATGTCGAGCCAACGACAATGAGTAACAAAAACACGAAAAAGCCCACATAACGCTTCCTGTCGAAGTAGCGTGGGATGATCACATAGGCAATGGTGTAGAAATAGAGAATGTGAATCGGCATGAAAAGCGCCACAATCCCAGCCGCGAACACATAGTTGGGCATGCCGGTGCCATAGATAACCGTAAGAATGGTCATGACGGTCAGCCAGAACAACAGATGCAGGAGGATTCTTTTTCGGTCCGGGTGATTAAAAATCGAAGCAGTCGGGCGCATAGGCAAATATAATTAATTCGCATTCCAATATCCGGCAGAAAACCGTCCGTCGACAAATGCCCCGATATTGTCGACAAACAGCATTTGTGCAATAATACATTGTGATCAGACAAAATATCTTTCATCAATCTATAAAGCCAGCCGCGTCACTCCACAATGAGAGGATCGCTGCATTTAAAAGATAAAATATCCAAATTCAATACCTAAATCACAATTTGTATCTGCTTTTGTTCTCCCTGGTGGTTTTTCTACTTAGTTTTGTATTAAAATCAAGATATTAACTAAACTGTAAAATAATGGCAACGTCAACCGAAACGTACATTCCTTACAAGGTAAAAGACATCTCTCTGGCCGAGTGGGGCCGCAAAGAAATTACGCTTGCAGAAGCTGAAATGCCTGGTCTGATGGCGATCCGTGCGGAATATGGCCCATCACAGCCACTTGCGGGTGCACGTGTGGCGGGTTGCTTGCACATGACGATCCAGACCGCAGTTCTGATCGAAACCCTTACCGCATTGGGCGCTGAGGTTACCTGGTCATCCTGCAATATTTTCTCTACTCAGGACCATGCAGCAGCAGCAATCGCAGCAGCGGGTATCCCTGTGTATGCATGGAAAGGAATGAACGAAGAGGAATTTAACTGGTGTATCGAGCAAACTTTGTTCTTCGGTGAAGAGCGTAAGCCTCTGAACATGATCCTTGACGACGGTGGTGACCTTACCAACATGGTATTCGACGAATATCCTGAGCTGATCGACGGTATCAGAGGTCTTTCGGAAGAAACTACAACTGGTGTTCACCGTTTGTACGAGCGCTACAAAAACGGAACGCTTCACCTGCCTTCTATCAATGTAAACGACTCTGTTACAAAATCTAAATTCGATAACAAATACGGCTGCCGCGAGTCACTTGTTGACTCTATCCGTCGCGCAACTGACTTGATGCTTGCTGGTAAAGTAGCTGTTGTAGCTGGTTACGGCGACGTAGGTAAAGGTTCTGCTGAATCACTTCGTGGTGCAGGCTGCCGCGTACTGGTAACTGAAATCGACCCGATCTGTGCGCTTCAGGCTGCTATGGACGGTTTCGAAGTGGTTACAATGGACGAAGCTGCCAGCCGTGCTAACATCTTCGTTACAGCGACTGGTAACTACAAAATCATCACCGACCGTCATTTCCTTAAAATGCGTGACAAAGCGGTTGTTTGCAACATCGGTCACTTCGATAACGAAATCGATATGGCTTGGTTGAACAAATCTTACGGACATACCAAATCGCAGATCAAACCACAGGTTGACATCTACAATGTAGAAGGAAAAGACATCATCGTGCTTGCAGAAGGCCGTTTGGTGAACCTGGGCTGTGCAATGGGACACCCTTCATTCGTAATGTCCTGCTCATTCTCGAACCAGACTCTGGCTCAGATCGAACTTTGGACTAATACCGCTGCTTACGAGAAGAAAGTATACGTTCTTCCAAAAGCATTGGACGAAAAAGTAGCTGCATTACACCTTAAGCATGTAGGCGCGAACCTTGATACCCTTTCAGATGAGCAGGCTGCTTACATCGGTGTATCTATCGAAGGTCCTTTCAAAGCGGAGACTTACCGTTATTAATTTTTAGGATTGATATTTAAAAGACCTGCCGGTTTATATGACTGGCGGGTCTTTTTTATGCCTGAGATTTGGATTCGGCGGCCGGTTTCTCATCGCTACTTGGCGGAGGAACCATCTCAACTGGCCTGGCGGGCGTAGGAAAAGTGATATTATGCTCGTCAAATATTCTTTTAACGACTTTCATCACCGCACTTTTGGCCGGCCCCGGCCCTATTTTATTTTGATTGATCCAGAACAATATCTCGAAATCGACGCTCTTTTCACTGAAACGGGTAAAGTTGAATTCGATGGGTTTTAATGGGTCCAGAAAGTTAAGCTCCTTCATTGCCGTCAGGGCCAGTTCCTCCACCATGGCCAGATCATCTTTATATCCGATACTCCCTTCCATTTGCACGCGTCGCTCACCGGAATGCGTGAAATTTGTAATCGGTTTTTGAAAAATATCCTTACTTGGGAGTTCCACATGCTGTCCAGCGAAATTATCCAGCTTCACGGAACGCAAACCTATTGACAACACTTTCCCCGTAAAGCCATTTGTTTCAATGATATCGCCCACTTTAATCGGTCGCTGAATGGCGATGAAAGCGCCGGAAATGAAATTAGTAGTAAGATCCTGAAATGCAAAACCCAGGGCGAGGGCAAGCACGCCCGCACCCGCAAGCAGCGAGGTTACGGTTTTATCCAAACCAAGCACACCTAATGCAAAGAACATCCCTGTCATAAAGATGGCAATGCGGGTAATGGCTGAAATCAATCCTACGAGCGCTATATTCTGCGATGCGCGGCCCAGGATCCTTTCCATAAACCTCCCTCCCAGCCTCGAAAGCAGCCTGAAAACCACGAGGATAATGATGGCCATGATCATGTTGGGAAGCAAACGATATGCTTCAACCGTCCACCTGTCGAGTTTGACGGCAATGGGGTCAACTATTTTTGAAATTTGAGCGAAAATCATTCTTATTAATTAATACTGCGCGGATGTCGAACTATTAGACCCGGCGCATTGTAAACAAGCCCTTGCCTGAAAATGTTGTGTGAAATGCAAAAATAAGCATCCCCTCCACTTTTTCGGCTAATTCCTTCACACCCGCGCCGCACGCTTTACAGAACCGGCCACTTGCCCATCGGATTCCTTACTCTCGGGTTACGCGGCCTATGTTTAATGGATTCAAAATCATTTTTTTCATCCATTAATATTTACTACTATGAAACTATTTCGAAATGTGACCTTCGCGACCAAAGCAATTTTGCTCGCCGGCCTGTTGGGCGCCTGCCAGAATGAAAATGAAAATGCGCTTACTCCGCAGGCACCTGCGACGGTGTCGGACCAGAATGCAAGAACTTCCGTAGCAACTGGTGCGCTAATTAAGGATGGCAATATTGATTTGACCTATAATAGCCAAAATCTTCTTTCGAAGGAATTTTGTCCAAGCTTTTATTACCAATTCACCTATGCACCACAACTGATTACGGCTACACGGCTCCAATATGGAACCCCGTCAACAGAATACAAATACACCCTCGATGTGTCGGGACGTTGTGTTCAGTCGGTTACAGACAAGACTTACATATATGAGTACAATGTCAGCGGGCAGCTCACCAAATGTTACAATAAAGATAAGCCGAACGAGCGAAGAGAATTTACATATATAACGGACGCTGATGGTTGGAAAAAATCCCTGAGCATAGTAAAATTCTATGATGAGTGGGGCGCAAAAACCAAGCAACTAATATTCAGCTACGGTGCAGCTACAGGACTTCTCCCGGACAAATGTCCTTTAAACCCAGATGTACTCCCGGCTGGAGTCAGTAAGTACCTGCCGATTTTCGGGAACTTCAATACCAATCTTGTTAAAGTCCTGATTGAAGAGAAATATCTTCCGAACGGTCAGAAAGCATCCAGCTGCACACATATTTATAGTTACACCTTGGACTATGCGGGCAAGGCCAAAAATATTACCGTGAAGAAAGTCAATGGTACATTAGTTTCCTCGACTGATAGAAAATACTTCACGCCAACGTATAATTTTTAGCGACAACAGTGAATACGGCCCGCACAACCTCGGGCCGTTTCCATTGTTTCAAAGTGTTATAGTCTTTCCAGCAACTCCTTTTTCTTCGCCTTAAACTCCTCTTCGGTAATCTGCCCTTTTTCAAAAAGTACATTGAGCTTTTCGATCGTGGCGATTATGATGTCCTGAGGGCTGTGCGTAGGCTCTGAACGCAGATCCGCCGTGCTGGTTACGTCATAGGCTATCTCCGGTGTTGGCTGCCTGTGCTCACCGGGTTCAGAAATCAACTGCAGGCTATCAATATCTACCGGGCCGTCCTGACTTGTGAAACGATAGCTGTTCCCACTTCCCTGCTGCTGGGAAATACCACTGATCTGGTGATGTTTTGTATCGTAGATCGACCTCTTGCCATTCTCCTCGATGACCAATCTCCTCACAGGAGCGAAATAAGCGTAGCGAAAATTATTTTGGGATCCGCTGGAAGTAGGATTACCGAACACAGAGGGCCACCAGCTGGCCGAATAACTGCCCGTTTCGCCGGTAACTGTGCGTTCCCGACCAGTCATATCATCCGTTTCTTCAAACAAAACTTTGGTAGCCGCCAGCTCGGACAATTCATTACAAATATAATCGACCTTGCTCTTAAGTGAATTGTTGAACATATCCCCTACCATCGTCATCCCGCCCTTCATCCACTGACCGGAACCGCCCAGCTCGGGGATATTAAACTGGGCCATGGTCCCATTTCCCTGGATAATCGCCTTCAAAAGGCTTTCCACGGTCGCAGGTGCAAGGCTATATTTTGCGGCAACCACATTTACTGATTGCTGCCCTTCTGTCGTCAACGCTTTCATAATGTTCAGGTTTCTTTTGGGTAACAACACAAAAACGATGCCATCATGGGTTTGCAATGTCGAAAACAAGCAATTTTCAGGCCCTTCAAACCGTCTGCTAGCCCAAACGACCCACATGCCCATCGTTTTTCCGGACTACTACATCCTGAGCTATGTTTGGTGAAGTTTAAAACTAATGTTCAACCAATTAAACATTAAACTTATGAAACTTCACAAAACCACATCGATCGTTATCCAGGGCATGCTGATGCTCGGCTTGCTGGGCGCATGTCAGAATGAAGATGCTTTGATTCCTCAAAGCGGCTCGGTCCCTACGGAGGACCAGAATGCAAAGACAACTGCGGAGCTTAAATTAGTTAAAGACGGGAATACCACCTTACAATACATCACCGCAGGAAGGTTTACCGGAAAATTGTCGAAGGTTTCAGAGACGGCTTACTACACAAACTATTCGTACGATGACGGCACTGGTGATCTTTGGATAACCAGTAAACGCTACGCCAAATCGACGAATTCGTTGGTTAAAGAGATAAAGTACCATATTTCCAACAACCGATGCATTAAAAGTATTGACGTAACCAACGGCCGAACTTCCGAATTCAAGTATAATGAAACCGGACGTCTGGATGAGATCAACGAATCAGGCGGAGGACCCTCGCAAAAGCATGTATTTAAATATGACTATATCTCTGCTATGAGCGCAGAGCGCCTGAGTGATATCACTTCTTCCAGTCCAACCGGAGACTTCAAACGAGTTAATTTCTTCTATACCGTTGGAAGTCAGCCGTCTAAACAAGACAAGTACTACCTCAACCCGGAACTTACCGGACTTGATAAATACCTTTCAATTTTTGGAAAATTCAGCGATGCAGTTGTTCAGCGCGCTCAGGTTACACCGCTGCCCTATTCAAATCAATCCAAACCATTCTACCAATACTATTATGGATTCGATTATAATGGATATGCAAGCTCCATAACCAAGGAATATTACCCATTAGGCTACGGCTATAGCGCTGGTAAACAAACCAACTATAGTCTCTTGTCGTATTCAACGCAATGGATGGGACTATAGCCTCATAATCATATTCAAATTATGAAACGACTCGACATATAATACGTAAAAATTACACAAAGGAGCGAAAGGTGTTGGGAAACCGACACCTTTTTCGCGTTAAAAGAACTTCTGCTACTCTATGAAAAATACCGGGAATTTAATAGCACAAACCGTTAAGCAATTGAATTCTTCGGCGCCCAACATTTCCAGCTAAGTGCGGATACATCGCATCAAGTCTAATTATTCCAATCAAATACCGCAAACATAACAGCACACACCGTTGACCAATCAAATTGTTTGGCTTCAAGCAGTTAATCCTAAGTTTGAACTGGAAATCATTTTTTTATTTATCTATCAGTTTAAACACTATGAAACAAATTCAACTTGCAGGTAACTTGCTAAAAAGCTCGGTGCTGGCCGTATTACTGACCGCATGTCACAACGATCAGCTGGTTACTCCAACAGAAAAATCCGAGGTTGCCGTTAATGATGAAAATGCCAGAATACCAGCGGCGCTTAGACTTGTAAAGGACGGTCAAGCCACTTTTCAATACATCAAAAATGGAAAATTCTCCGGCCGTATATCAAAAGTAACTACTGCCAGTTATAATATCGAATACACTTACGATAACAATAATCCCGCCGGCGATCTCTGGATTACCCGCAAAGTTTATGAAAAGTCAAGCAATACGCTGAAAAAAGAATATAAATACCAGGTGGTAAACGGGCGATGTGTGACAAGCCAGAATGTAACATACGGATATTCGTATCAATATAAATATAACGCTCAGAATCTATTGGATGAAGTTCAAATTAGCTATAATGGGACGGAAGAAAGTGCAACACAGAAATACATCTACGCCCCTTCCGGAGCAGCCAACAGCTTCATACTGTATAAAATAGAATCCAAAAAAATAAAATCAGGTAATATAATGTCAACTAAAACCCAGAAAATTATTTACACTGCGATACCTGACAAGTACCCACTCAATCCAGGATATGCTGAATTGGATACATACCTTCCAATTTTCGGAAAATTCAGCCACCTGTTGCCGAAAGAAATACATGAAAATGAACTTTTTCAAGGTATCTTTCATAAGCAAGCTTTTACAACATATACTTATAGCACCGATGTTGATGGACTTGCTACTTCCAGGACAACGAATTTCGTTTGCACCGACAATCCCTCTGTTGTGTCCAACACCGCGACTCTGGAATACTCTACAAACTGGCAAGGAATACCTTGAAATGTTGTTGACCACGTTAAATGATGACAATCCATAGGGTGCCGCCAAAACGGCCCCCTATTTTTTCCCTGATTAAGCTTCCTGCCCGGAAACGCACCGCAAACTTAATAGCACAAACCGTTAACCAATCGGATTCTTCAACCACTATCGCGAACTGCTAAGTTTCAATTGAAATTACATTTGTCTCACCTGTTACATTCAAACTTTATGAAACGATCTCAAATTCCACGCATTTTGTCAGCATGCTTTTTAACGACCGGATTGTTAATGGGATGTCAAAACGACCAAATGGTCACGCCAACTCAAACTGACAGGGTTACAGAGAACGATGAAAACGCAAAGACATTGGCAGATGTCAAACTAGTGAAGAATGCTGACGACACCTTAGAGTATGTGAAATTTGGAAAGTTTGCTGACAAGCTGGCAAAAAGAAGCAACGCTTATACCTACACCGAATACACCTACGATGACAGCCCCGGAAATCTATTGATTACAAGTAAGAAGTATTCCAAAGCAAACAATAAGTTAGTACACCACAAGACATATCTTATAGTGAATGGCCGGTGCATTTCAAGCAAGGATATTACGCAACAGTATTCTTACAATTACAAATACAATGCATTGGGATCGCTCGTGGAAATTAAGAGATATACCGCGCTACATACGCTGACAAGACAATTTTCTTATAAACCCATTTTACTAAACAAGCAGCGGCTTGATAAGATTACTGACATTGGCGAGGCTGGGCCCTTTGCAGAGTACCGGTTCACTTATTCTTCGATACCCGACAAATACCCCTTGAATCCGTTATCTACCGAGCAGGAAATGGATAAATACCTTAATATTTTTGGAACGTTCAGCGATTTGCTGGTTCAAAATATCGTTAAAGACGAATTAGAAGGTCCAGACGGATATATGCCCTCCAATAACTACACGTATACCCTCAATGCTGACGGATACGTTACTTCCAGCAGTAATTTATATTATCCCGACATCAATCACAGTAATTACTCCGAGGTGGTTACCGAAATACGGGAATACCTAAACGTCTTGCAAATTCCATAATCCACGATGGGCTGAAAGAACTAAAAGCAGCTAATGTTTGATAGAGTTACCCAGCGGGCCGCCAAAAACGGTCCGCTATTTTTTTCCAGCAATCACAATTTCCTCCCACCGCCTCTGCAACTCCGACTGATCTTTAATACCTACCTGCTCGCGCGCTTTCGCTTTTGCGAGATCCAGACGCTCTTCGGTTAATGGATGGGTGCTCAGGAGTTTCAAACTGCCTGCGTCGCCATGTGCACCTTTAAGGAGGTTAAATAGGTCGACAAAACCTTTAAGACTGATACCGTCGCTTTGTAACACTGCCATGGCTTTCTGGTCGGCTTCGGTTTCCAAAGCGCGGGAATAGGTCAAATTGGCTAGCATATTTGAATTATCTGCCAGTACAGTTACAATGCCGTTGATGTCATTCAGTAATAATGAAATAAATAGAAGTCCGCCTAAATTCCGGAAGATATTTCTTAATGAATGCCGGTAATGCACGTGGGCCACTTCATGGGCCAGCAATGCGGCGAATTCTTCCTTGGTTTTCATAGAAGTAACGATCTTGTCAAAAACAATGATGTTACCCCCCGGCAAGGCAAATGCATTCACATCATCCTCCTTCACGACGGTAATCCGAATGGGATAAGCGGTTTTAAAATCGATCGCCTTTACAAATGCATTCGCACGCGTAGTCATTTCCTCGTCCACCTCGTAACCAGTGATCATGCTCCCATACATGGCATCACCCAGCTTAGCTTCCACGCTCCGGGGAATTGTGGCGGCAACTGCTTCTGCTGCAACAGGAAGTAAAAACCAGTAAGCAGCTGCAAGCAAAGCAATCAACAGAACGGCTAAGCCGATAATCGTCGCATTGCTTTGCCTGAAAATCCCCGTCACTTTCTTCCTGAAAAAGACCTTTTCGGGATATCTTTCTTTTAAGGCGACAGGCAATTCGGTTTCCCTGCATTCGATGGTCTGTTGCGGGAAATCACCATATCTGAAAATAAACAGGCCGGTAAAACTTTCGTCTGTAACGATAGGCGCTATTTCCCACCGCACCGACAACAATTCTTCCGACGGATCGACATAATGGATCAGCCAATGGTCGGGCATGAGCGTGAGCATAGCATCGTGCGCGACGGAAAGCCGCCCATCATGATACCTTACACTAAAATTCCGCATGAATAAATGATTCTGTTAAACGAGCCCAATATCGATCATATCGGCCAGATCTTCACCAGTAGCATCGGTATAATCTTCCTCTGTCTGACTGATTGCGTTCACATCCAGCGGTCCGTCGATGATCATGTTGGAGAACACGAACCGGATCGCGCGAACAATTGCCCAGGGCGTACCCAGACCCAAAGTCAGTAAAATAATCAGCAGATTACCCGCTATCAGACGGAAATAACCGCCAGCAGTCGCCGTAGACCGGAACACCAGCTGTTGCTCGCCCTGGTACATTCTTATATTATCCACATAATAGGCAAAAAGGTCTTTGAAATACCAGAAAGAATAAATGCCCAATGTGATTAATGAAAGAAAATAGCCTTTCACATTCAGCCAGAAGAATGCTTTGCCGTCGCCCTCATAAGAAAATGTAAGACTTCCGAAACGGAGGTTTTTAAAAATGTATTTGCGTAGCTCAATAATAAACCAGAAAGAATAAATTCCCAATGTGAAAATGGATATCAAACTGCCGACAATGAACATATTCACAAATTCTTTGCGGTCACCCCGGTAGCCAAAATGAATGCCACGCCACGACGAACGCGAAGTTCTGTAACGAAGCGCTCCGTGAATAGCAATAGGGATAAGTACCAGCAATGCGCCATAAAAAACAAGCAATCCGAGTGACATGATGGTCACGTTTTTCGACAAAATGGCGAGAAGCAGAATGCAGTAAATTCCCAGAAATATCCCTATGGCTTTAATAAACCCTATAAACATTTCCTTCCCTGTACCATGAAAAGTAAACCGACTGCCTTCCAGCTCCGACTCTTCGTAAAGGTATTTAAGCATCGCCGCCTTGGCCCACGGATAATACAGGCCCAAAGTAACCAGGGTGAGCAGAATGTTGACAATATAAATGCCGAACAATTTGGCTCCTTCCCCATGAAAAGTTAACTGGCGTGACTCATTGTAATGTGGCTCCATGTGTTTTTTGATCTGATGTGAGGATGAAATCAAATATAAAAATTTAATCGTAGCATTAGATTACTCCTCCATGATCAAAACAAAAATACCGGAAGACGTTTATCCTCCGGTATTAAATCTACTACAACCTATTCACTACTCAACCCAAACGGAATTATAATATATCATCCACTAAATCTCCGTTTTTGCACTGCCGGTAACTCTTTCCAATTCAATTTTTGCTGACAAATAATCAAATACTGATTCCAGATAGTTTGCTTTTGCAGTAGTAAGGGCAAATTCCGCATCCGTTAGTTCCAGTCGCGACGCCACCCCTTTTTCATATCTATATTTGGTAATAGAATAACTGAGTTCGGCGGTTTCGGACACATTTCGTTGCGTTTTAATGCGCTCCGAAGTCTCGACCAAAGTGGCCAAAACCTGCTTCACTTGCGTTTTAAGCTGTTGTTCCGCATTGTTATAGATCTCATCCGCCTGCTGCCGTTCTATTTTGCCGAGTGCGATCCGATTGACATGCTGCTTGCCGTTAAAAATCGGGACGGAGAACTGCACGCCCGCAAAGAATACCGGCGGATAACCCGCATTGCCGTACCTGAATTGGTTGGTCTGGGTCTGCAACTGATATTGACTTACAAAATTCACAACCGGCCGCCGCGCAGATTTGTAAAGATCGATGTCCTTATCTCGCAAAACTTTATTCAATGTCAATATCTGAAAGTCAGGACGTTGCTGAACTGACAACCGGTAGGTGCCGGTCTCGGAAGGAATGGTATCCGCCGGGTTCAGTTCCAGGGAATCGGACAAAACATATTCCGTTTCCGCGGCGTCACCGATCAGCGTCCGCAATTGTTGCTGGCTTACCTGCAATGCATAAGTAAGGCGCATCACATCCGGTTCGAGGTTTTTCACGAGCGTGTAGGCACGCAGCGTATCCACACGTAACGCTTTCCCCTGTGCGAGCAAGTAGCGCGAGTCTTTCAACGCTTTTTGGTTACGGAGAATGCTCTCTTTCTGCAATTTGAGCCTTTCACTCAACACCAGTTGTTGCACATAATTCTGTTTCACCCGGGCAATCACATCCACTTCCCTTTCCTGAAAATAAAGCCGGCTCTGTTTTTCCAGCAGCCTGCTTCTGTCTATTTCATTGCGGGTCGAAGAGTTATAAATGGGTTGTACCAATGAAATCTGTGCGCTGGCTACGTCCTCGCCACCGAAACGTCCGTAATCCACTCGCTCGGATGATCCCGATGTACTTCCACCCAGGCCGAAGAAAACCGGTCTTTGAAAATAATGCTGCACCGAGCCGGTTACACCGATATTCGGCATCAACAGTCCGCGCGTGATGGCGGTTTGCTGGGTTGATTTATGGATGTTCATCGAGTCAATGCGTAGCTCGCGGTTACGGGCCCTGGCTTGGTCCACAGCCTGCTGCAACGAAAGCGTCTGTTTTTGTCCCCAGGTCAAAGCGGGGGTAAGGCCCAGGACAACAGCCAATAGGGCTGCTATCCTGGTGTATCTGTTCGAAATGTTCGTTTTCATGATTGAAATATGGTCTTAATGGCTTCCGGAAGTCTCTCCGGAGATCAGTGTGCGTGTGCCAGTGCCTCCTCGGCAACAGGCGCGTGCCCGTCGTCCGCATGTTTGCGCAGCGGTCTCGACAGATATGAATAAATAGATGGAATCACATAAAGGGTAAGGACTCCGGCGAATATTAACCCGCCTACTACCACGATTCCGAGCGACTGACGACTACCGGATGCCGTTCCCAGCGACAATGCAATGGGTAACGTTCCGAAAATCATGGCTAATGTCGTCATCAGGATCGGCCGGAACCGTGATACGGCGGCAATTTTGGCAGCTTCAAAAACGGAGCTTCCCTCCTCTTTGCTCTGGTTGGCGAATTCGACGATCAGGATACCGTTTTTGGTAATCAAACCAATAAGCATAATGATCCCGATCTGGCTGAAAATATTGACAGTTTGGGCAGTAAACCAAAGGCTCAGCAATGCACCAGTAAGCGCCATGGGCACCGTTAGAAGAATAATGAACGGATCGACCAAACTTTCAAACTGCGCTGCGAGTACCAAATAGATCAATACGATCGCGAATATGAATGCAAAAATGAGGCTTGAACTACTTTCAGAGTAATCGCGGCTCTGGCCGGCTAATGCGGTCGTAAAACCTTTGGGTAATTCCTTCGCGGCGATCTTGTCGAGCTCCTGAATGGCCTCACCCAAGCTCACTCCGGGTGCCGGTGTGGCGGCAATAGTCGCGCTGTAAGATTGATTATAGCGATAAATCGCAGGAGGACTGATCCCTTCATTTTGTCTCGTCAGGTTATCCAGCGACACCATTTCACCACTGCCCGATTTCAGATAAAGTGATTTCAGATCGAAGGGTGCCGAACGGTCTTCACGGTCGAGCTGACCTATTACTTCATACTGGCGGTCATTATGAATGAAATATCCGTACCGACGGCTGCTTAATGCCAATTGGAGCGTCTGACCAATGGATTGCGTTGAAATACCCAGCTGCGCAGCCCGCTGACGGTCAATGCTGATATTGATCTCCGGTCTGTTGATCTTGAAATCAGCATCTGCAAAAACCAGTTTTTTGTTGGCACTTACTTCCGACATCAGTTTCGGCATCAGGTCGATCAAACCATTCAAGCTGGGGGCCTGGATCACATATTGGACCGGTTGTGAATTGCCATACCCACCGATTGTAGGTGTTTGTACCGGAATAATAAGCACGTTCCTGAACTGCTGCGATGCTACCACCAGTTTTTGGAAGATCTGCCCTTGTGAAAGGCCGCTTTTGCGGTCTTTGGGTTCTTTCAAAAATATCCACTGAAAACCACCATTCACCGGCTGTGCAAGGTTACCAAGGCCTGCTGCCACAGCGGTATAGGTGCGCTCTGCATTGAGATCGGGGATCGAGTCGCTGATATAGGTCCCAATTTCCTTCATACTTTGCTCCATACTTTCAAACGAAGTACCCTCGGGTGCTATCACCGCAAGCCCTACCATCGACCTGTCTTCGAGAGGAGCCAGTTCAGAAGGTAACTTGGGTGCCAGCCAAAAGGCCACTCCAAATGATACCAGCAGCAACACAACCCCGAGCCACCGTACTTTCATAAATGCAGCCAGCGAGCGTCCGTAAGCGTCGTTAAGAGCTACAAACCAACGTTCGGTTTTTCTGTAAAACCAATTTTGCCCTGAGCTCGCTTTCAGCAGATAAGCGCTCATCATCGGCGTCAGCGTCAGTGCGACAAATGCGGAAATCGTAACAGAACCGGCTACTACAATGGCAAATTCCTTGAACAACCGGCCGGTTAAGCCTCCTAAAAAGAGAATCGGAAGGAACACCGAAACCAGTGTAATAGTGGTCGAGATAACCGCGAAATAGATCTCATTCGAACCCAGCCGCGCCGCCTGGATCGGCGACATACCCTTCTCTACTTTGGCATATATGTTTTCCAAAACGATGATAGCATCATCCACCACCAACCCGATCGCCAATACTAAGCCCAATAATGTGAGCACGTTGATCGAAAAGCCCGCGACATACATGATAAAGAATGCCGAGATAATAGATACCGGTATCGCCAGAAGCGGAATCACCGTACTGCGCCAGTCGCGCAGGAATATGAAAATGATCAGCGAAACGAGTGCAAATGCGAGTAAAAGTGTTTCCTCCACTTCGGCCAGTGAGTTCCGGACCGGAATCGTAAAGTCTTTTCCCAAAGCAATCTCATATTCTTTCGGAGCTGTTTTCTTGATCTCTTCAAAACGTTTGGTAAAATCATCCACGATGGCCAGCGAGTTAGCGCCGCGTTGCGGACTTACACCCGTTCCTACACCATATTCGGCCGTTTTGCCATTGTAAATGATCATGGCCGTCCGTTCGTTCTGGGAAGACATCACAGCCTGCCCCACATCTTTGAACCGCACAATAGCTCCTTCACTTTCCCGGATGATCATATTATTGAAATCGTCCTCGGTAACCAGCCGTCCCTGCGTGCGCAAGGTAACTTCGGTGTTCTGGCCTTCAATGCGACCGCTGGGTAAATCCACGTTTTCGCGCTGCAATGCAGTCTGGATATCGAGCGGTGTCAGCCCATAGGCAGCCAGCTTCACAGGATCCATGCGCAACCGCATGGCACGCTTGCGCCCTGCATATGAATCCACAAGCCTTACGCCCGGAATGGATTGCAAGCGCTCTTTGATATTGATATTGACAAAATCGGTAACGTCTTCAAGCGTTTTAGTTTTACTCTGCACCGTCAGAAAGACCAGGATATCCTGCGGACCTGCTTTTTCTACGATCGTCGGTTCAATATCCGTCGGCAGCTGCTGGCGTGATTTGGAAACTTTGTCTCTCACGTCGTTGGCGGCCGCTTCAAGGTCCGCATTCAGTTCAAATTCGACGGTGATAATGCTCACCTGTTCGCGGGAGGTGGAAGACACGGAACGGATCCCGTTTGCTTCCGCAATAGCCTCTTCCAAAGGTTTAGTAACCTGAGAGGCTATAATGTCAGCACTTGCACCCGGATAAACTGTGGTTACCATTACGATCGGGGAATCTGTGACGGGATATTCCCGTGTTCCCAGAAACGTATAACCTACAATCCCGAAAAGTATAAGCAGTACAGACATTACCCCGGCCAATACCGGCCGGGAAATACTTACTTGTGAAATCGCACTCATGTCAGATAGAAGTTTTTAATGGACTGAAACCAGTTGTACGGCAGCGCCGGGGGCCAAACGAAGCATATTGCTGGTGATAATGGTGTCGCCAGGGGCAAGTCCCTTGGTCACGTGCACCGAATAGGCGTTCCGCTGACCTACTTCAATGGGCTTGAAACTGGCTGTATTGTTATTCACTACGAACACACTGTAACCTTTTGAGGAAGGAATGAGGGCCTGATTGGGCACCATCAACGCGTTACCGGTATTGTTTAAACGTAACTGCAATCTGGCACTTTGGCCCGGCAGCAGCTCCCGGTTGCTATTGTTGGTAACCGCCCGCATTAAAAGCGTACGTGTCTTTTGGTCGAGACCGGCTTCATGAGCCACAATGCGTGCTTTGAAAACTTTGTCGGACGACTCTACATTATATTGCACTTCATCGCCTGGCCGCAATGTGTTCGCATGTTTTTCAGGAACTGCGAAATCTATTTTCAACCGGCTGTTGTCGGTAAGAAGGGCAAGTGGGCTGCCGGGCGTAACGAATGCACCGGGATGCACATTCACGATTCCAAGGTTACCGCTGAACGGAGCACGGATGCTCGTTTTCGCGATCGTTACTTTCAGTTGCTCAATGCGGGCTTGCAACACTTTGAGATTGGTAAATGCCTGGTCGTAATCCTGCTGGATCGCTGCCTCCTTGTCTATCAGATCTTTAAGTCTCCTTTCGTTAAGCAATGTTAGTTTTTCCTGCTGTTTCAATTGCTCTAATTCTGCAAGCAGATCGGCATCGTCCAGTTTGAAAAGCAACGTTCCTGCGGAAACCGCCTTGCCTTCTTTCGCGTAAACTGCCGTTACTTTCCTGCTAAGCTCGCTGCTGATACTTACTTCCTGATAAGCCAGTAATGTACCCGAAACAGCCATTTCATCGTCCAGCGATTGTGCGCGAAGCACTTGTACATCAACCGGCACACCCGCAGGTTTCGCGGGAGCTGCTGCTACTTTTTCCGGTGCTCCATCCTTGCCGTCTTTGGAAGTGTATCCTTTGATAAACACCGACAGCAAGATGACACCCGTGATGATTAAGCCAGATATGACTTTGGCGGAGTGAATCGTCTTTTCCATTTTTATTTATTTAAGTATTTAAATATATCGATTAATAAGAAACTAAATAAGGGCTAATTCGCCGCCAGATACATTAATTCATAGAAATGTATCGATGTATTTGGGTAAAAATTTTAAACTTTCAAGGTGGTCAGGAAGCCAAGATATTCATCGAGCACCACCTGATTTAACTTATACTTTACATTCCTGCCTTCCTTTTCAGTGATAATCAGGTCGGCATCTGCCAGTTGCTTCACGTGGTGTGAAATAGAAGGTTGGGTAAGGTCGATAAAATCTGATATTTCATGACAATACAAACAATCTTCCTTCTGGCGTAACTGCTGTAATATGAGAATACGACTGGGATCGCTCAACGCCTTCGATATCCTCTCCACTTTCCGGATCTCCATCTTCTTCGATATATAGATGAATTTGAATATATTGATTTACTGTACAGTGCAGACATTACAAACGCTTTGAGAAAATAATTCCTTAAAGTGAATATATTTTTTCAACTCCTTGAAAAACAGGCTAAACACGATCCAGAATGAAGTTTCCGTCAATCCCCAGCTTCTCGTGAATTGCTTTTAAAAACCGCACATCCGGCTCCCGTTTTCCATTAAGTATCTGTGATATCTTTGCCGCCCCTATTCCCAATATCTCCGCGAGTTTACCCTGCGTAATATTCATCTCACTGATCTTTTGCTGTACCACAGCATTGATCGTGACTGTTAACGGCATTATTTGCAGCACGTTGTCCTCGTAATGCTCTGCCAGCAACGTCAGTTTTTGCAGTTCTTCGGACTCCTGAGCGTTGAGCGTATGAAAGCCTCCCCCGGCCGTTGCCTTTTGAATGTAATGCTCTATCAGTTTCATAATCTGCTCATACTGCACGTGGTTCCTTATTTTATCGATCATAACGTTTTCTAAATGTTTGCACAATCAACTTTCTCATATTCAGTGTGCGTACCTATAAAACGGATGTAAATGGTCCTTTTGGCAAAGTGGATCATAGTGACCAACCTGTAACTATTGCCCTTGATATTAAAAACATATCGGTCGTTCCCGACGGCATCTACACTATTAAAAGTTGTCCTCATCTCCGAAAACGAATGCCAATCACATTTCCTCACTATGTCATACCAATGATTTAGGGGCTGAACGGCATCGGGATGTCGATCGGCAAATTGCCGTAAAATGGTTTTAGTGATGATGACCATTAACAAAAATACGCCTTTTTCACTTTACGAAAAAAATTTCTGAAAATGAAAAAGTAGAGGTACGACGGCAAAATGTCCAGGCACAATTATTGAAGGCATTCACTAAAAACACAACATCATCAAACAACTGGAAATCATGGATATTTATCAAATAGCCGCTGAATACTGGGATAGTGAAAACGGCGGGGACGATCCGACAGACCCACGCGAAACACCACCGTTTGACCCGAGGCCGGAAGTGCCGTCTCCAGACCTGCCCGAAGAAACGCCGCCTTTTGAAAAAGACCCGGAAACGCCACCTGTCAAACCTGATCCAGAGCTGCCGCCTGTTGAGCCCATAGTGCCGGAAGTAGAGCCCTTGCCCGGAGAAGAACCAGGAATTCCGGCATTTAAGTAAATCAGATCTAACATATCTGCACCTATTTCTTGCTAACAATTCAGTATTCCACGTTCTACTTTTACGTGGCCAAAATTCTATTGAAATAAAGTTACAGCCTAGTAGGTTTTAAAATTTACCTTTAAAAGCGTTTTCCGTCCCAGCGCGAACAAAAACGATAATTATTTGAAGTTCTTTAAGGATTGGAAAATTATTTTTTCATTTTTTAACTTGAAAACTTCTACAAAAATTGTAGCTAATATTAAACTAGTTGTATATTCCCTAAATTTTGTAAACCCAGGGAATGAAAAGATTATTTACGCTCTTTTTTATAGTATCCTCCCTCTCTATTCAGGCTCAGTCAAATAATGTGCTCCCCGGAAAGATCGAAGCGGAAGA
This sequence comes from Dyadobacter sp. MSC1_007, assembly GCF_023667495.1. Classification (GTDB taxonomy): domain Bacteria; phylum Bacteroidota; class Bacteroidia; order Cytophagales; family Spirosomataceae; genus Dyadobacter. The sequence goes on along the minus strand of NZ_JAMOZL010000003.1, from coordinate 434,841 downwards.
TTACGTGTCCATGAATGCCATCAACACCGAGCCCACAGGGGACTCTGGTGGTGGACTTAATGTGGGCTGGATCCAGGACGGCAGCTGGATGGACTACAATGTCCAAACCGCGTCGGCGGGATACTACACATTCCGGTTCAGGATCGCCAATGGTTACAGCCCAGAGGCTAAACTTGCATTGAAATCCACGACTGGCGCTACACTCGGCCAAATCCTGATCCCTGAAACAGGCGGCATGCAGGGCTGGAAAACCGTTTCGTTCGTTGCGTTACTTCCGCAGGGTAACCAAACCATCCGTATTTACGCTGAAAAAGGCGGTTTCAACTTCAACTGGTTTGAGGCTATCGCATCCAAACCCGGCACTGGCAAAATCGAGGCGGAAAACTTCGACGCGATGTACCAGGTGCAGATCGAACAAACCTCCGACGCTGACGGTGGCATGAACGTGGGTTACATCGACGATAACGATTGGATGGACTACAATCTTAATGTCGCTTACGCCAGAGATTACGAAATTCAGTTCCGCGTTGCCAATGCATACGGAAACGGCATTATCGAAATCAAAAATGCGGCTGGCGCTGTGTTGGGCCAGGTTAATGTGCCCCAAACGGGTGGATGGCAGAGCTGGACGACGGTTAGCACGACGGTTACATTACCTGCGGGAAGCCAGGTAGTGAGGCTGTTTGCCAAAAGTGGCGCATTCAATCTCAACTGGTTTGAATTCGTCTCAGCTAGTCAAAGAATAACCGGCACGATCCTGCCTGCAAAAATAGAAGCTGAGAATTATAACGATTTTCACAGCGTACAACTTCAGACCACCGAAGACACCGATGGCGGACAAAATGTGGAGTGGATCCAGGACGGCAGTTGGATGTCGTACGACGTCCATGTTCCCACAGCCGGAATCTACACGTTCGGTTACCGCATTGCCAACGGATACAGCCCCGAAGCGACACTAGCGCTTAAAAATGAAGCTGGCAACGAACTGGGTAGCATTTTGATTCCTCAAACGGGTGGCATGCAGGGCTGGAAAACGGTCAATATGATTGTTTCCCTGCCCGCAGGAAACCAGACATTAAAAGTATTTGCGACCAAAGGCGGCTGGAACCTGAACTGGCTCGAAGCGAAGGAATCGCGCCTACTCACCACCAAAATCGAAGCGGAGAGTTTCGACGTGGCTACCGATGTGAGGATCGAAACCACTTCGGACACCGGCGGAGGATCGAATGTCAACTACATCGACGATAACGACTGGATGGACTACAATGTAAACGTGCCAAATGCGGGCGTTTACACGATCAATTTCAGGGTAGCCAACAGCTGGGGCAATGGCAACATCCAGTTCAAAAACACAGCTGGCGTTGTGCTTGGAACAGTAGACGTGCCTCAGACAGGCGGATGGCAAAACTATGTAACCCTACGCACGACCGTTAATCTCGATGCCGGAAGCCAGGTTTTCAGAATTTACGCAAATCGTGGTGCATTCAATTTCAACTGGTTTGAAGTAATCCCGGGATCGGCACAATCGCAATCGGTGATCACATTTGACCCGATTTCGGACAAAAACCTGACAGACGGCACATTTAATCTCACCGCCAGCAGCACCAATGCCGAAACTCCGGTGGTTTTTACTTCTTCGAACGAATCCATTGCCTCAGTTTCCAATGCCAGCGGTATCTGGAAGGCATCAATACACGCTGCGGGCCAGGTTACGATCACAGCGTCGCAGGCCGGAAACAACAATTATATCGCGGCTGAAAGCATCGCCCGTACATTTACCATCAACGGTAGCTCGAACCCCGGCAACCCGTCGCTGGGCACTAAAATCCCCATCGATCCGAAACGATGGTATCAGCTGACCAATGCTGCCAACGGTCTCGACGGCCTGTTTGATGGAAACACACAGGAAAATGTGCACACTGGCTGGGGAAAGATCATCAATAACTATGAAGCCTACTACCCGTTGCAAGACGGCGAACAGATTACGTTGAATGGCGTCAAATTCTTCGATTTCACCGGATCAGCACAGGATTTTCCGCTTACATTGTCGGTGATTACTGACCAATGGGAACGCATTCCGGTTGCCACTTTCACCGGCGAGATTTACAACGGCTGGGTAGGCCCGTATCCCAACAGGCAGTTGTCTGGTGACGCGCAGTTCAAACTCGATGTGCCGATGAGCAATGTCCGGTACCTGGTTATGACAATGTCGAACACATTGCCTACCGAAATCGAGTTTTATGGAACTTACACTCCGGGCCCGGTAGTTAACAAACCGGCCCGTGCGAAAAACATCAGGATCAACGATATGCTAGGTGTGAACGGGTACGAATGGAATTTCCAGGATGGCGCTCACACCGAAAGCCTTGTGGAAAGCAAAGTGCAGGTTGCCAAGAGCTTTACAGGTTTACGGCATTATATGGATTGGCAAAAACTCGAATCTTCCGAAGGTGTCTTTTCATACAACCCGACACTGGCCGGCAGCTGGAACTACGACCTGATCTACGAACGCTGCAAGCAGGAAAACATCGAAGTGCTGGCTTGCCTGAAAACATTGCCAGACTGGATGCAGAATACCTATCCCGAAGATCAGCGCGATTCGGAGAATGTGCCGGTTCGCTACGGCAAGGACTTCACCCAACCACTTTCGTATATCGAGCAAGCAAAAGTTGCATTTCAATATGCCGCCCGTTACGGCAGCAACGCCAATGTGGACCCATCGCTGCTCAGCGTTTCGACTACGCCACGGTGGTTCGGTGATTATCCCAACACTGTCAAAATAGGACTTAACCTGATCAAATACATCGAATGCGATAATGAGCGGGACAAATGGTGGAAAGGCCGCAAAGGCTACCAGACGGCCCGTGAATATGCAGCGAATATGTCAGCTTTTTATGATGGTCACAAAAACACGATGGGTGTAGGTGTTGGTGTCAAAAATGCAGATCCCAACATGAAAGTGGTGATTGCAGGATTGGTTACCGGCCCGGATTTCGTAAAAGGAATGGTGGACTGGTGCAGAGAATTTCGTGGCTATAACCCCGACGGAAGCGTTAACCTCTGCTGGGATGTGGTGAATTTCCACTTGTACACCGACAATGCATCGTCCAGCCAAAGCGGAACTTCCACGCGCGGTGCTGCTCCGGAAGTAACCAATGCAAACCAGATTCTTGACAATTTTGTAAAAGTAACGCGTGAACTTTCAAACGATCTTCCGATCTGGATCACCGAGGCAGGGTTCGACGTTCATCAGGATAGCCCATTGAAAGCGATCCCCATCGGCAACAAATCTGCATTGCAAACCCAGGCCGACTGGATATTGCGTACGTCGCTGTTTTCTGCCCGTCACGGCATCGAGAAGCTGTTCTTTTATCAAATGTATGACGACAATGGCAGCGGCGGGATGTTTGGTTCATCAGGTTTTGTCAACAATGACCAGACCCGCAGACCTTCGGCTGATTATTTCGTGCAAACTCAAAAACTCTTCGGAGAATACGTTTACAAGGAAACCATCCATAATGATCCCATTGTGGACCGCTACGAACTGAACGGAAAATCGCTTTACATTCTCACCGTCCCCGACGAAGTGGGCAGAACTGCGGAATATACCGTTAACCTCAATCAGGCCGGCATTGCACGCATTTACACACCCACGGCTGGAAGCAATAATATGGCAATGACCGAATTACCCATTATCGACGGAAAAGTAACGGTTACTGCGGGTGAAACGCCGATATTCGTCATCGCTGCCGACGGATCCAATGCAAGACATGGTGTCACTGAAATAGCTGCGCCGCTTTTGCAAACGGAGACGATATTGCACGCCGAAGTAAAGGTTTACCCCAATCCTGTTTCTGAATTCCTCAGCATCGACCTTGCCAATGACAAAACGGATCAGATTGAAATCAGGGTTTTTGATGCCAAATCAGGCACTTTATACCGCAATTCAAAGGTTATGAAGACTTCTAACAGGTTCTCCCATCAGCTTAGCATTGGAAACCTCCCGGCCAGCATTTATATCGTGGAAATCAGACAAGGTAATGACCGCGCATTCCGAAAAATCGCGAAAGTTCAATAAGAAAGCACTATGCAAGCAAAACCCCGGACCGCTGTGGTCCGGGGTTTTTAGTTTCAATTCAAAAAGGAAAGGTTATTTCCCAGCATCCGCTTGTCCCATCGCCCGCCACTTTCCAGTCGGGCAATGTTGAATTTATCGCGGTATTCTTTCGGCGTAACACCGGTGCTTTTCTTGAATAACTGTCTGAATGATTTCAGGTCGTTGTATCCCGAGTTGAGCATTACTTCGAGCACGCTCTGGTCTGTCTGGGCCAGAAGTTTCTTCGCCGCCTCAATTCTCGTGCGCTGAAGGTACTCAATGGGCGTCACACCAATCGCCTGCTTAAAACGCCGGACGACATTGCGCCTGCTCGCCGGGATATCCTGGATCAATACCTCGATCGTACTTCCCTCCTGATATTCCTGTTCAATTTTTTGCTGGGCCATGTTTACGAGTCCATCGCCATGATTTTGAGATGGCGCGAAAGTTCCGAAATAGGTCTGCTGCTCCCTGTCCATATCAATCGCAAACATTTTGGCGGTGCGCAGCGTAAGATCTTTTCCGCAGAACCGCTGAATGAGGTAGAGCATCAAGTGAAAACTGCTCGTCGCGCCGCCGCTGGTATAAATGCCGGTATCATCGGTCACGACAGCGTTACTCTTCATAATGATATGCGGAAAATTCGATGCAAGTGCTTCCGCCGAATCAATATGCGTCGTCGCATGCTTCCCATTCAGCAATCCTCCTGCTGCGAGCAGGAAGGCACCGGTACAAAAGCTGGCCAGCTCTGCCCCTTTTTTATATTGTTCCCAAAGCCAGGGTATACACATCTGATTATTCGAAACCGATACTTTCAGATCACCAGCACCGAATGCAGGGATGAGCACGATATCCTGTTTTGTAAAATCGTCGATCGACTGCATCGGATACGCACCGTAAAACTGGCCAGGCGTAGCTTCCGGAGAGAAAAGCGTGATGTTGAAAAAAGGTGATTCGCCAGCCCGCTCATAGAAGCTGTTAACCGATTCAAATACGTCAAGAATGGCTGCCACGCTCAATAAGCGGTGCCGGTTGGTAATTAAGAGACCTAATTGTTTCATTTTGTTGATGGTTTTGATCCTTATTTTTAGCTAAAAGGACCACCAATATAGAGATTTTTGTCTCAAATACCCCTTTTCTTCCGCTTTTAAGAATATATTTTAGTAACCGGATTTCCTTATTTTTGTCCAAAACAATGGCGGAATGTTGCCAGCTATGTCGTTAAAGGTATTGCCCGGACTTATTTTTCCAAGACGCAAAACAAAACATTATGAGCAAATTTGATGATTCCCTGGAATCGGGCGTGCATCGGCAGTTGCAATCACTGATCGGAAACTGGGAAGGAACAACCAAAACCTGGTTCGAACCCGATGTACTTGCCGATGAATCAGCCGTGAAAGGAAGTATCAAAGCAATATTGGGAGGGGCATTTTTACTACACGAATACAAGGGGAGCCTCGATGGAAAGCCCTTCGACGGCATCGCCATTTATGGTTTCGACATTCCTAATAATACATTTCAATCGGCCTGGATAGACAGTTTTCACATGGGAACGGGCATCATGCTGTCCAATGGCTCCCCAACGGCAAATGGCTTTTCGGTACTGGGAAGTTATAGTGTCCCCGAGTACCCTGCACCGTGGAACTGGCGCACCACCGCAGAACTCACCGATCCCGACACACTCGTCATCACCGCCTATAACATCTCGCCCGAAGGCCAGGAAGACAAGGCTACTGAAACGGTTTACAAGCGTGTAGGTTGAATTTGGTTAGCGAATCTGTGCCAGTTCCTTCCGAATGAATGTTTCCAGTTGCTCCTTACTCGGAAGGTTAACCAGGTATTTACTCACAAATAGTTGATGATCGCTGTCCGCCACAGCATATTCAACCAGCGCTTTGTTTTGGTCGGTCACGAGCAATAACCCGACAGGAGGATTGTCATCGCCACGCATTACTTCTTTTTTATAGTAATTAATATAAGTTTTGAGTTGCCCGATGTGTTCATGCCTTACTTCATTGGTCTTCAACTCAATGAGTACATGGCATTTCAGTATCCTGTGATAAAAAACCAGGTCGACAAAAAAGTATTCTCCGCCAATGACGATGCGTTTTTGCTTGGCCTCAAAGCAGAAGCCGTGCCCTAATTCAATTAGAAACTCTTCCAGATTGTCCACTAATGCCTGTTCAAGGTCGTTCTCATAAACCACATCTTTTGATTTCAAACCCAGAAACTCAAATGTGAATGGCGATTTAATAATATCAGAAACGCTCAAACGGATTTCATCTCGGACCACCGTTTCGCGAGCAAGGCGATCGGGTAAAATACTCATTCCGGACCGCTCGAAATACAGTGTATTAATTTGCCGTTTCAGTTCGCTCACGCTCCAGTTACCTTTGATGCACTGGGTCTCATAAAAAGTACGTTTCCTTTCGTCATCCATCGACAAAAGCTGGACTAAGTGAGTATAAGAAAGCCGGGATAGCAACTTCGAATAGTCAGTTTCAACACGGTCAAAAGATTTGGCAATCGGTGATTGCCAAATCACAACTTCCTGATTATCAACAAAATCAACAAGTAACTTCCAAAGCGGCTTGTTCGTCAAACCTAGACCATCCAGCTCGTGTTTGATAGCAAGGCCGAGGACAGGATAAACCAGATAAAATTGGCGAAAAAGACGAAGATTTCTGTTGGACAGACTGTCTTGCCCCAAGGACTCGGCGAGCCTTGGTAATAGTTTCTCGCCATACCGCGCCCTATCCTCTCCGTTCTGCTCAAACTCAACAATATAAAATCCAATCAGCCAATTACGAATAGTCAGATGCTTGTTGATCGCCTTGGCGGCACTTTCCTGTAATGTTAAATGGGTTTCGTGAATCGTGCTTACCAGCGAACTAAAATTGGCCATAATTTGATGAAGTGTTGGTTCTGATCCGGCAAAATAGGCGATCAAAAATGGCCAGAACCAATTACTTCCCGAATGGTAAACTCTGATTATCAAATGGCTATTAACAACAAAAACCGGCCCGCATCAAGTTACGGACCGGCTCATAAAACACCGTCAATACTAAGCTACTGCAACAGTGCTGGTTTCCGGTTGAAGTGTAATTGTTTCTTCCAGAGGTAGTTCATCCCCAACCATCGGTCCGTTCGCGGCCAATTCGCTGCCTTCCTTTCTGGATTTGAAGATCGGCCACATAAACTGCGCATACCACTCCTCTTCCTGGTAATGCTTGATCCCGTAAGAGCTCGGGTATTTGCGCGTGATGATGCCGGTGCCGAAAATGATGTCCCACAGAAAAAACATATTCCCGAAGTTACCCTTATAATGTCCTATCCCGTCGTCGTTCGTGTCAGCGTGATGAGCATGGTGCGTTGCAGGAGTCGATATGAGCCTTTCCAGCACCCAGCCAACAGGGTTCAACCATTTAATTTCGTAGAAAGGCTTGTCCCAGGGAATGCTGGAATGCGCGCCTGTTGTGATCAATGACTTAATTACTTTGACAAACAATGCTGCATAACCCAGCCCCAGATAAGTCAACGCAACCGTCAGGTAAGTTTGCGAAAAGAATATGGTGTATATAATGTTTTGTCGTCCAGCCATAGCCATGCCCATATACGGCGCCGAATGGTGCGTCCGGTGGAAACGCCACAGCCAGGGCAACTGATGATGCAAGCGGTGATACCAGTATTGTGTGAGATCATCAGCCACAGCGATGATAAGAAACGCCCACCAAAATGGTACCCAGTCGAATGCATCTTTGGCATGAGGGAGGATCAGGGGCAATAATTTCAAGCCAAAATAGGCTACAAACGGCTTTACGACCAGTTTTGGCACCACAAAGCATACGATATCCAGCGTCCGCTCATTCTTTGTCCATTTGTTTTCATAAAGTCCAACAGCAAACTCTATAATGCCGAGCACGAGCACAATTGCCGGAAGTCCCCAGCTGCTCAGGTTCTTAAAAACGGCTTCCAGAAACGCCGGGGCCTTGAATGGAAATGCATTACTGCCTTCCCAAGGCTTATAACCTGTGAAATGGAACGTCGTAAACATCAATATCACGGGTGTCACGTACAACAGTACGCTGATCAGGCCATCGCGGGTAATTCTTTTGGCCAAAACGTTGTCCACTTTCATGAGATAGCGAAAATTAAAAGGTGAAATGATTGTACTAACTAAACAACCGCCAGGCAAGCCAGATCCCGCCGGCAACCAGTGCAAAAGGAGCTACTGTAAGGAAAATGCCCACGGCGATCTTCTTCGCCAGAAGCACTATGTCGGAAATCGTCATGATGTTCAATTGGATTAAAAGGTGCCGGTATACTATAAACGCAGCGATATAAAAACCGCAGAAATACCCCGGGCAGCACCGCTGGCAACTGAAATCGCCAACCACCGAAAATTTCAGATGATCAGCCGTAACTGCCTGACGGGATATTTCTGGGAAAAAAATCAGGTGAACAGCCGTTTCAACAACAGCCTAATGAATGCATTCGGGATAAACAAAGCGAAGAGGTAATGCCCACCTCAACTGCCCTTAACGACAGATCTGCACAAAGTAAATTAACCGCTCTCATATCAAAGATGCTTTGGATTAATACTCAGCTCAGGGTGGTTCAGAAGCTTTGTTATTAGTATACTTATTTGATAGACAAAGTAAGTTTAATGTTTTTTAAAATGCAACAAAACATTTCAAATTATTTGAAAATAAAAAATCCGTGGCGGCAGTAACGCTCTGCCGACCACGGATGAAACGGAAAAGGAGCCAATGACTCCTTTCTGTCCACATGAATATAAACCAATTTATTTCAACTCCGTTAACCATTGTTGTGCGAAAGCACGCGCTGCGTTTGTCGGCGTCGGGCCAATGCGATAACAAAACTTCCAGACGTCGTTTTTGCCTTCATAGGCAGCATTCACAAACTTTTTGCGGCCACTTACCTCTTTGGTCTGCGCAGCGAAATCCACCCCGTTACTTTGGTTCAGAAAATCGTTGAGACGCGTGATCAGCACTTTCTTAGGATCCTTCCACTTCTCATATTCCTGAGCATTATTCTTGTTATTTCTGGCAAGCGTTTCTTCCGACTGTCTGATCTCGTCGTTAGCTAGGAACTCGGCATATTGCTTCTTAAATTCCTCCATATCGGTTTTTAAAAGCGGTTTGATCTTTTTGAAAAACGCGGCGGTACGTTTTCCTTGCTCGATCTGCTTTTTAAAATCAGCCCGTTGCTCCGGAGGCAGGCTCGTCAGCATACTTTCCATACTGGCGAAAGTTTCTCCCGACTGGATCTGAATGTCTACCACCGGGCCCATATCCTTTGCATTCAGGCCTTGAACACCTTTCAGGCGATTTGCCCTGATTTCTTCCTTCCGCTTTTCGCTGACCGTCGCATCGATCTGAGGATAGCTCTTGATAACCCAGTCCTTGTAACGTTTCTGAAAGTCCTCAGAATTGAAGAACATTTTGATGAATGCTCCGGTCTTTTTCACTGCCAAACCCTGATTTTCTGGTGAAATAGCGCGGCAGGCCGTCTTGACGGAGCTGTTAAAATAGGGGCTCCCCAACGTGGGATTTTGCAATGTGCCCCAAACACGGTTCTGGATTTCGTTTTTGCTTACACCATATTCCGCAAATTCATCCGTAAAGGTCAAATTCAGAAAGCACACACACAGAACAATGAGAGAAAAAGGTATTATTTTATTTTTCATGGCTTAATTGTAAAAAAGGGATTGTTACTGTTTGTCGGCAAGCATCTCGATTTCCGAACCGTCAAGCTCTACGAATATGCTCAGCTTATTCGATTTGATATTGCCCACCTTTTGAGTGCCTTCATATATGTCAACCCCGGTGCTTCCCACACTTTTCAGGTTGAGCGTACCCAAATCCTCGTCCGGTTCCGAAACCCCGTCGATTTTTACTTTCATTTTTCCTGTTACGACTTCGGAAGAAAACTTCTCCAACTGTACGATAATCGTTGCCTTCGCTGTTTCCAGCGGCTGGTCAACACCGTCCACAGTCAACTTTGTAACCTTGTAATTACCGGCAACCTGTGCACTCAGTTCCGGGGAAGGGTCCTTGTCTTTATCATCACAAGCGAACATCAATGTGGTGAAGAATAACAAAAGGAAAATGTTTTTCATCGTTGTAATCGTTTTCATGGCTGTTTAAATTTAAATTGTTTGGATAGTTGAAATAATCTGCCTTTCGACTCGACAAAGGTAGCTTCCCATAGATCCGGCAATCAATCCTCTAAAAGCATGATTTTTGAAAAATCATGCTTTTAGAGGATATTATTAAATGGTTTTATTTCAGACTTTTGCCAACGTAATTTTCCAGCTACACTACTCTCCGTTTCGATGAAATTATTTTTAATAACAGTTTTTTCTGTCTTACTGAACACCTTAGTTGCGGCACAAAATACAGACGTCAATGCAATCCTGAAACGCATTCAAACCAGTAAGCAGGATACCAACCTTGTATTGGCCTACATTGAATACGGGCAATATTTCGAGAATCATAATCTCGACAGCGCCGGTAAATATTATCTCAAAGCAAAGGCGCTCAGCGAGCGGCTCGACTACGAGATCGGCAAGTTCAAGTTTCGCTCGAACTACACTTACATCCTCAATTTGCAGGGGAAGTTTGAAGAGGGCCTGAAACTGAATCGGGAGAGCCTTGAAATAGCCAAAAAGATCAATCATAAGGTCAACATCGGTAAAAGCCTTGCCAACATTGCCACTAGCCATACTTATATGGGCAATTTCACGGAAGCTGTCAAGTACTACCAGCTCTCCGCCGACCAGTTTGATAAACTGGGAATGAAAGAATTTTTGCCAAGGCTTTACATTAGTATCGGGTCCGCTTTTGAGCACGCTAATCTGTTCAATAAGTCGGTGGTTTATAAACAAAAAGCATTGCAACTGGCACGCCCAATGGGTGACAGCCTGCAACTCGCCGATATCCTGACCAACATTGGAACCTGTTATTTCAATTTAAAAAGGTACAAGGAAAGCCACGCGTATTTTATCGAAGGCCTCGCGGTTTCGGAAAAAATACAATCAGATGTATTCATTACACAGGCCTGCGCTGGCCTTTGCCGTACCCATCGCCTGTTAAAAAACCTGGCCGAAGCGCGTGTCTATGGAGAAAGAGGTCTGGATATTGCCCGGAGGTCGGGTAACGTATTCCTGGAATTGGAATGTTTGAAGGCCTTGATGTTTCTGGCTGAGGATAGCGGGAAGCCAGAGTTGTCTGCCAAATATACTAAGGAAGCATTGGACATCGCGGAAGCCAACAACATGACCGACAACCTCGTAGAACTTTATGAAGACTACGCGACGGATCTTGCAAGGCAAAACAATTACAAAGGCGCATACGACTACCTGATGAAATACTCCATTCTGAACGATTCTATTCAGGGCGTTGACATTCAAAAGCAATTGCAGGAGCTGGATACCAAATACCTGACCGTTCAGAAAGAAAAGCAGATCGTAACGCTTGAAAAGGAAAAACAAACTCGTAACACACTAATATACAGCCTTATCGCAGGACTAATCGGATTAATTCTGATCGCCATACTCGGTTACAGAAACATTACCTTCCGTAAGCGTGTGGCGGAACAGGAAGTGCAGCAACTTCAGCAGGAAAAACAATTGGTTGCCACGAATTCGATTTTGAAAGGACAAGAAGAAGAACGCACCCGCGTAGCCCGCGACCTGCACGACGGTCTGGGTGGATTATTATCTGGTATTAAATTAACTTTAAATTCCGTGAAAGGAAATGTAATTCTGCCCGAGGAAAGCGCTATGACCTTTACCAGGGCCCTCACACAATTAGACGGTGCTATCAGTGAAATGCGCCGCGTAGCCCACAGTATGATGCCTGAGGCGCTGGTAAGGTTCGGATTAATCGACGCGCTCAGCGATTTCTGCGAGGGTATCAGCACATCCGGAAGGCTGAAAGTAACAATGCAGCATTTTGGATTTGAAAACAGGCTGGATTCTCAGGTGGAAGTCGTACTGTACCGTATCGTCCAGGAATTGCTCAATAATGTCCTAAAATATGCGGACGCGACAGAAGCACAAGTCCAGCTAACCTGGGTAGACAATCATGTAAGTGTGACAGTAGAGGATAATGGAAAAGGTTTTGATGTTAAAACCCTGGAAGTGAATAAGGGTGCAGGCCTCCGGAATGTGCAGGCGCGGGTGGATTATTTGAATGGTACACTGGATATCCAGTCCAAACCGGGCGAAGGAACTTCTGTGCTGGTGGAAATCGTGCTTTGATATTGATTTTTCAATGATTTAAACCTTTACTAATACATATATGAGTGTCAAAATACTGATCGTTGACGACCACCCGCTGGTTCTGGAGGGACTAAAATCCCTGCTCGCCGATACCGAAGGCGTACAGGTCGTAGGGACAGCCTCCAATGCGATCGACGCAATTACCTTTCTTAAAAACAATGAAGTCGATATTGCCTTTCTGGACATTAATCTGCCCGATATCAGTGGAATTGACCTGTGCAAAAAGGTGAAAGACCAGTTTCCGGAAGTCAAAACACTGGCGTTAAGCACATTCAATGAGCGTGCCTATGTCTCACGAATGATCCAGAATGGCGCGTCGGGCTATCTGATCAAAAGCTCCGGTAAAGAAGATATCCTGGAAGCGATCGAGCAAGTGCAGGCCGGTGGCTATTTCATGAATGTGCAGTTCGACCAGGCTGCCCCGACGGGAGCCCCCAAAACGGTCCCTTTTCTGACCAGACGGGAGAAAGAAGTGCTGGTACTTATCGCCGAAGGATTAACCAACCCACAGATTGCCGAACAGCTGTTCATAAGCGTAACAACCGTAAACAGCCACCGGCAGAACCTTCTGATGAAATTTGAAGTGTCCAATACAGCTTCGCTGATCAAGCTGGCTGCGGGATTGGGATTGATTTGAAAAAGGCTGCTATTTCCATATATCATCGAGGCCAATTTTCCGGGTTTTTCCGTCTTTGGCCTCTTTGATGGATTCTAAAAGTTCAGTTTTAACCCCTAGTTCGTCGCCAAACTCCCGAATGGAAATATTGCCGAGGAAACGTGTGCCCGGTTCATGATCTGGCCTAGTTCTTTTGCCTTTTCCGGAAATTGCGGAGTCAGGTTTGTTTTTTCCTGCGGGTCTTTTGAAAGATCATACAATTCGACCAACGCGTCGGGATTTCCTGCTGCTTTCAGCCGCACGGCCTTCCAGTTACCCTGGCGAACAGCCTGTCTGCCACCCTGCTCATGAAACTCCCAATACAAATAATCATGCTTCTTCTGGGTTGGCTTACCCTTCAACGCGTCTGTGAAAGAAATACCATCGATATTCCGTGGCGGAGAAGCATTGGCAAGCTCGGCAAACGTCGGCAGTACATCCCAGAATGCTCCAATGTAGTCGCTCTTAGAGCCTGCCTTGATAACACCCGGCCACCGCGCCGCGAATGGTTCACGGATACCTCCTTCGTATAAATCACGCTTTACGCCTCTAAACCCGCCGCTGCTGTTGAAAAATTTCGGATCTGCGCCACCCTCAATATGTGGACCATTATCGCTGGTGAAAATCACTAATGTGTTTTTGTCAAGACCTCTTTCTTTCAGTTTGTCAAGCACCTGGCCTACGTATAAATCCAGTCGCGCTACCATCGCTGCGAATGTGGCGTGAGGAAACTCCTGAGACGCGTAACCGCCACCCGTAGCCCGCGGGCCGTAATCAGCACCTTTGTATGGCTTTTCTTCAAACTTACCTTTATAATACTGAAAGATGCTATCGTCCGGGACAACCAGTTCAGCGTGTGGTAGAATGTAGGGCAAGAAAAGAAAAAACGGCTTTTTGTTATCCTGTCCGTCGACGAACTGCAACGCTTTTTTCTGGATAAGATCAGGCGCATATTCCTTGTTGTAGAGCAGGTTTTTGTTCGCCTCCAGAACAATTTTCTTTTCATTATCCCAAAGATGACCAGGGTAATACCGGTGTGCCAGGCTCTGACAATTATAGCCATAAAACCGGTCGAAACCCTGTTTGTTTGGATCACCTTCCGACCCTACCGGCCCCAAACCCCACTTCCCGAAAGCACCGGTGACGTAACCAGCCTTTTTCAAGATTTCGGCAACCGTAAGCACCGAATCCGCAATCGGTTGCTGACCTTCGGGCTCCACGCTCTTATTACCACGAATGTAAGTATGCCCGGTATGCTGACCCGTTAACAGCGATGAACGCGAGGGCGCACACACTGAAGTTCCGGCATAAAACTGGTTAAAAATCATCCCTTCCTTGGCGAGCCGGTCGAGATTGGGTGTTTTAATGAGTTTTTGACCATTAAACCCTACATCACCGTAACCAAGATCGTCAGCAAGGATAAATACGATATTGGGGCGTCCGGCAGGTTTTGCGGCCTGCGCATGAAGTCCGTTTTCGTAGAAATTAAAGGTTAGGAAGATAAATAAGAAAAGATACTTTTTCATTGCGAGTAATTAATTCACTTCAAAAAGACATAGCAACCACCGGATTACTTAAAGAACGCCGGTTCGCCGGTTCGCCGGGCCGCCGGAACTAATGAAAGGAAAATATTCGTGGCATCTAATGGCGCAGGTGAAATCAATGGCAACCGAAGGAGAAAAGATGTTTGCGTTGTATCTTTGTTCCCAATACCCTACGACAGCCGGGACGACCCGCATGAATTGACAACCACCGAAAATTCCGGCAAGTCGCGCCCAGGCTGTCTCTTAGGGTATCAGGAAGCAGATACTTGTATAACTCAATTGAATAGTCAGAGGAATCTTATAATCTACTTAATTGATAGACAAAGTAAAGATATTTAAAAGTAACATGCAACTCGCTCAAAACATTTTCAAACTATTTTTTCCGGGATTCGCGTCAAATAATTGAGATTTCGTATCCTTTGAACTTCCCATCATCTGTCATCATGAGCAGACCTTCTGTTTGAGCCGGTGCAATCAAAAGACGGTCAAATGGATCTTTGTGGATAAGAGGCCCTTCCACTACTTCTTCGCAATCCCCGCAGCCCGGACATTCTTCCCTTGCTTTTGTTGCAAATCATCGCCCAAGTCTTCGCGGGCTGCTTCTGCTATTTTTTCCAGTTCTGAAACGATTTCAGGGTTTTGTTCTATTACATCATAGCGCTCGCCTGGGTCGCGTGCGAGATTGTATAATGCCTTTGGAAATGCGTGGTCTTCCGGGCTCGGGCCGGGCTGACCGTTTTTGCCTGGCAATGAGCCTTCATAAGTCCTGCCGGGATGTGCGAATACGAGCTTCCAATCGCCCTTACGCACCGCTTCCAGGCTGTTTTTACGATAATAATACAGGAAGTTTTCACGTGGCTTCTGAGTATCGTCGCCTTTCAGCAATGCACTGAAATCGATCCCGTCGATCTTCTCTTTGGGTAATTTAGCGCCTGTAAGTTTCGCAATTGTTGGCAGGATATCGATGGTTGAAAGTAATTTGTTCGAAACTCTTCCCGCGGAAACCACGCCCGGCCAGCGCATAATGCAAGGCTCGCGTTGCCCGCCCTCAAAAGAGGTGCCCTTACCTTCCCGGAAACCACCCGACGAACCGGCATGGTCGCCATAGTTGAGCCACGGGCCATTATCGCTGGTAAAAATCACGAGCGTGTTCTGATCCAGTCCCTGTGCTTTCAATTCCTTCATAATCTCCCCTACCGACCAGTCCAGTTCCATTAAGACATCACCAAAAATCCCCCTTTCGGATTTTCCCCTGAACTTCGCTGAGGCAGCCAGCGGCACGTGCGGGAGCGGATGCGGCACATACATGAAGAACGGCTTGTTTTTGTTCTTTTTGATAAACGCCACGGCATGTTCAGTAATGGTCGGCGTGAGTTCGCTGGCATCTTCGAGGTTCTTAATCTCCTTACCGGGCTTATTGCCATCGATCCAATGCAAAGGCGGGTATTTAGCCCGTTCCTGCCATGGATGAAGCGGCCACATATCGTGCGAATAGGGCACGCCAAAATATTCGTCAAAACCCTGCTGCAATGGCAAAAATTCTTCCTCGCTGCCCAGATGCCATTTACCGAAAATTCCGGTTGCATAACCCTGCGCTTTGACGATCTCTGCAATTGTTTCCTCTTTGGGGTTCAAACCAACCGGTGAGGATGGCCCGAGCGCACCCGAAATGCCAACACGGTTGGGATAGCAGCCAGTGAGCAATGCAGCACGTGAGGCACTGCAGACAGCCTGCGCAGCCATGAAATTAGTGAAACGTGTCCCCTCGGCAGCCATTTTGTCCAGGTTCGGGGTTTTGTAGCCCAGTGCCCCATTGACCGACAAATCGCCGTAGCCAAGGTCATCAATGAAGAAAAGTACGATGTTAGGTGTTTTGGGAGCTGGTTTTTCAGGCTGAAAACTCATCAGCAAACAAACGCCCAGCGATACAAAAAGCACAGAAAGTATTCGTAACATAGATTGAAAAGGTGGTTTAGACTAGATATCCGCACGGATAATTCGGGAAATTTATCAAATAATCGAACGCCGCCCTTACCAGTTCGGGTTTTGTTTCAGATTAGGGTTCAAATCGCGCTCCTTTTGCGGGATAGGCCATAAATAATGGCGCGCCGGGTCGAAAACGCGGTTCGAGGAAGCGGCCTGGACCGTAATGAGCTTGCCTGTGTTATCCGGATAGGTAATTCCAAATACCGGACCGGTCATGACATTTTCGGCTATTTTCCATCGGCGGATATCAAACAGTCGCTGGCCTTCAAATGCAAGTTCCACTGCCCTTTCCCTTCTTACAATGTCCCGCAACGCAGCTTGCGCCGTCGCAGTAATGGAGGGTTGCTTCACGTCGGCGCGGCCGTTTCTAATCTGGTTAATGGCCGCAAGCACGCTCGCGTCGACCTGTCCCAGCTCTATTTTGGCCTCTGCATAAGTCAGCAGGATTTCTGCGTAACGGAGCAGGATAATGTTGATACCACTATTTGTCGGATTCGCAAAATCTTCGGTATTAATGTATTTCTTGATATTAAAGCCGGTCGTCGAAGCAATGTAGGTACTTCCGATCGCATCGGCTGTGCTGCTGGTTGGGCGGGGCTGGAAGGTAATACCACTTGGCAATGCATCGCCTTCGAGGAAAACTGAAAAACGGAGGCGCGGATCCCGGTTGACGTATGGTTTTGCAGGATCATATCCGCTTCCGGCATCGGTGATTTTCTTGCCTTCCAAAGTTTCATAAGTATCGACCAAAGCTTTTGTAGGGACAACAGTGCTGCCTCCGTTTTTCTGGCTATACGGCGCCAGATAGGCGAAAACGTTGTGCTGGTAAACATCCTTGAGATACTGTTTATCCAAAATCACCTCCTTATTATTCTCAGCCGCGTAACTAAACAGCTTTTCGTAGGAATCATACAATCCGTAAACACCCAGCTTAATCACCTGATCGGCTGCATCGGCCGCTTTTTGATACCTCCCCGCATAAAGGTTCGCGCGGGCTAGCAAGCCTAATGCAGCACCTTTCGTGACCCGGCCTTTGTCTGCGGCACCGTAACTTGTGGGAAGCAATGCGGCGGCTTCGGTCAGCTCCTTTTCTACAAAATTCCAGATTTCCTCCACCGGCGCATTCACCAACAATCGACCTTCATCAATACTAATGGAAGAGGTCACCAACGGCACCGAACCGTACAAGCCAGCCAGTTTGATATAATAATAGGCACGCAATGCTTTGGCTTCACCCTTGAACTGGTTAATCACAGCGGGGTTCGCGCCCGGTATTTTATCGACGTTTTCAAGAAAGTAATTGACCGCCCGAATGCCCCGGTATGCTTTCCTCCATTCCCCATAAATTTTCGAACTGGTGGCATCGTAGCTTCCGGCCTCAATGTATGCGTCGACATTAAAGCTCTGGTTAATGTGCGCGATGTCCGTCACGCCGTCCCAGGAAACGATGTTTGTGCTGTCCAGATCAGTATATAAAGAATTGACCGCCAGTTTAGCATCGCCCTCGGTTTTCCAGAATAAATCCTCCGACAAACGGTCGTTAGGAACTGTTTCGAGCAGGTTGGAATCGCAGGAAGTTAGCGCCAATGCAATGACCGTTATTCCTGAATAGATAATATGCTTGAATGTATTTGTTTTCATGATCAAATGCTTTTTGAATACCTCAGAATCCCAGATTTAAACCAAATGTGTACAATGCCGTCTGCGGGAAATAAACCGCACGGCCGGAAGGAACCTCCGGATCGAGGTTCCAGTCATTCAGTTTGGAGAATGTAAGCAGGTTGGTTGCGGATGTATACACTCTGAGCCTGCTCAAATGCAGTTTGCTGACGATGGCCGCAGGAATCGTGTAGGCGAGCTGCACATTCTTGAGACGCAGGTAAGAACCGTCGATCACCAGCCTGTCGGACGTGGCTACATCGCGCAGGTCAAACTTCACTGGTCTTGGGAAACGGGCATCGGTATGCTCGGGAGTCCAGTAATTATTGGTATAAATCTCGTGGGTAAAGCCTTCCTGGTTACCCATTTCAGCCAATGCACCGGCCAGGCGGGCATCTACTTTCGCCGCTCCCTGGAAGAGAATGCTTAGGTCGAAGTTTTTATAGGAGAAATCAGTATTGACACCGAATGTATATTTTGGGAAAGAATTGCCGATCGCCGTCATGTCGTCCGCATTGATCTTACCATCCTTATTTCTATCCACATATTTAACATCGCCCGGCTTGGTATTCGCGGCATAAGTAGCTTTATATTCCGCAATTTCCTGCGCCGACTGGAACAGCCCGGCTGTCTGATACCCCCAAAGCGTATTGATCGGCAAACCTTTCGCAATAATATAACGGGGGTCGATATCAGAGCCGGTAATGTAGGGCCCGGTGCCCTTTAAGTCCACTACTTTGTTCTCATTAATGCTCAGGTTAGCACCAATGTTATAACGAAAGCCCGATGCCGCGGCAGCCCCACGATAGTTCAGGCTGAATTCCCAGCCCTTATTCTCAACCGAACCAGCATTCTGAGGAGGCGCTGTGAGCCCGATCGTAGCCGGAATGTCGAGGTTCAGCAATATATCGTCTGTCAGCTTCCGATAGTAATCGGCTGTCAGCGTCAACCTTTTGTTCAGGAAAGCGGCGTCCAACCCAATGTCCAGCTGCGTGGTCGATTCCCAGCCCAGATTGGTATTCGCGAGTGTCGTGGGCCGGTAACCCTGCACGGAAGTACCGCCGAAAGTATACCCACTGGCTGTCAAAGCGGCGTAATAGCTGTACAGGTCCACTGACTGGTTTCCAGTGATACCCCACGAACCTCTGATTTTCAAGTCATTGACAGCTTTTTCAAGTCCACCCCAAAAACTTTCCTTTGAAATGCGCCAGCCAGCCGAGAACGAAGGAAAAAAGCTGTATTGCTTCGGCCCGGTGAATTTTGAAGAACCGTCGTAGCGACCATTGGCTTCAAAAAGGTATTTCTCTTTATAATCATAATTAACCCTTCCGAAATAAGAACGCAAGCCATATTCGGCATCATTACCATTGTTGCTTTTCGTCCCATCGTTCGCACCCTGGCCGATCGAACCTATATCATTATTATAGAAGCGCTCCCTGTAAGCCGAAAGAAACGTCTGCGTATTTCCGATCTGCGAATAACCGACCAATGCCTTCAGATTGTGATTGCCGAAGCTCTTTTCATAAGTTAGGAGATTGTTGATCGTGTATTCCCGCAGCGTGTTCCTGACCTCATTCAGCGAGTTGATCGCGACAGTTTTGGTGATATTGGTGTTCTTGTCGATGTTCGTGTAGGCGTTTGTGAAATTTTTCTGGTAGGTAAATGTGCCCCGTCCTGCAATTTGTGTCGAGAATGTCAGCCCTTCCGCAATATCAAAATCTGCTTTTACATAACCGGCTAGATAATCGGTGTTCTGCTTCGACTGGCCCCCTATTTCATTAAACATCAACGGATTGTTACCCTGCGTACTGAGGCCATATGTACCGTCGGCATACTTAGGCACGGCCCACAATGTACCGTGGAAAAAATTGTTGAGCGGTGCAGGATTGGCGCCGGTATTATTGACTGTCGGGTTCAATGCGCTGCTATACCGGTAATTGATATCACCGCTTACGCGTATTCTCTTCGAAACGGTATAATCGGTATTCAGCCTGAATTCCGCGATTTTATTGGAATACCCTTCAATAACACCCTGCTGGTCCTGATACCGTGCGCTCAACCTTGTCCTGATCACATCCGTACCGCCCGCGACCGAAATCGTGTGGTTCTGCTGAGGAGCGGAACGGAGCATGGTTTCGAACCAGGTATTAGGCAGCGGGTATTTCTCCCGGTCGGTCGCATTCACATAAGCCTGAATGGATTGTTCAGTAAACCGGTTAGGAACAGCGAGGCCCGCATTGGTATACGCGGCCACCTGCTCGCGCATGTAAGCTTCAAGCCCCATCATTTTAGGCACATTATTGGATTTCTGAATGGCATAGTAACCATGATAATCCACCTGCACCTTCCCTCCTTTCGCTCTTTTAGTGGTAACGAGTATAACCCCGTTGGTCGCACGTGAACCGTAAATAGCCGTTGATGAAGCATCTTTCAACACCGAAACCGACTCGATATCGTCCGGGTTAATGTCGCTGAGCCGCTGCTCAATGCCATCAACAATAACCAATGCATCGTTCTTTCCAAGATCGTAACCACTGGTGCTGCTGCCGTTGATATTGAAGGTCGTAATACCCCTTACCCGTATATTGGTGTTAGATTTTCCCGGTGAACCGCCCTGATCGAGCACGGTCACACCCGGCATCAGGCCCTGGAACGACTGCTGGATATTTGATACCGGCCGTTTGGTAATCGCATCGCCGCTAATCTGCGACACCGAGTTGGTCATGCTGTTCCGTTTTTGCGTGCCATAGCCTACCACCACCACTTCTTCAAGCAGCTTGGTATCGGTAGCGAGTTTCAGGTCGATAGTACTCCGGCCATTAACGGGCACCTCCTGGGTAACGTACCCGATGCCGGAAAAAACCAAAGTCGCTTCGGAAGGGGCGCTGATTTCATATTTCCCCTCCGCGTCGGTGGACGTTCCGGTGAGGGAATTCTTTACGACAATATTAACACCGGGAAGCGAGGAATTGTCGGTCGACGATGTGACTGTACCTTTTATGTTGATGTTTTGGGCGAAGGCTGCAAGTCCTGAAAGCAGGAATGCGATGAGCAGAACACTCCTTCTGCCCCGCGATGATTTTCGGGATAAATTTTGGTGCATAAGCTGGTGGCTGATTAAACGGGTTAGTTTTAGAATATTTACTCTATAAATTATATAGGCAAAATAAAGTAGAGATTATTGAAGAAGCAAATTCTACGGTTTATTAAATATTTCTTTTCAAAATCATTAAATAAGTTCTAAATCCGCTTTATTAGTGGCTTGCAGCAGCCTGACGTTTACAAAGCGGGAACATCCTGCCTGATACCAAAACCTTGCTTTTCCGGATGGAAAAAGAAAATACTTATTACGGAGTTAAAGAAATAGCCCGTCGGGCCAATGTGTCCATTGCAACTGTGGACCGCGTGATCCATAACCGGTCGGGAGTTTCGGAAAAGACCAAAAAGAAGATCAACGATATCATTAAGGAGCTGGATTATCAGCCCAATATCCTGGCTAGCAGGCTCGCGTCGAGGAAAATCATATCGCTTGCCATCCTTATCCCGCGCGTTTCCGAAGAAACCGATTTCTGGGAAGCGCCAATGAAAGGCATTACCCGTGCCGAAGCCGAGATCCGGAAATATGGTGTTCAGGTGACCACTTTCTATTTTGATCTCAACAGTCAGGAGTCATTTAATGAGCAGGCAGCACTAATCCTTGAAGGGCATTTTCATGGTGTTTTGCTTGCCCCTTCGTTCATTGAGGCCTCACGGAAGTTCGTTCATGCCTGCCACAAGCTCAAAATACCCTTCGTTTTCATAGACTCGGACGTCCCCGATGAACATAACCTTTGCTACATTGGCCCGCATTTGTTCCAAAGTGGCTACGTGGGTGCCAAACTGTCGACTTACCGGCTGAAAGAAAAGCATAAGGTGGCCGTGGTGAATATCTCCAAGGAAACGGACAGCTATAATTATCTTCAGATCGAAGAAGGTTTCCGCTCCTATTTCAAGGATCACGACCTGCCCACCGAAATTATTCGCGTGGATATTAAGGATACCGACAGCCTTTCCGTCGCCCGAGACCTGACGCGTGCATTGCACGAGCACGAGGATGTCGAAGCAATTTTCGTGACCAATTCCCGGGTATTTTCGGTCGCCGCCTTCCTGAAAAAAAGCAAGCGAACCGACATTTCGCTGATTGGTTATGACTATTTAAAAGAAAATATCTCTTTCCTAAACCAGGGCCTCATCGACTTCCTGATCTGCCACAAACCGGAAGAACAGGGTTACCGCGGCTTAATGGCACTTTATCAGAGGCTGGTCCTAGGAACACCTGTTGAGAAGACGCATTTCATGCCTATTGATATTATTACGAAAGAGAATCAGGCGTTTTATCAAAATTAAAAATGGCGCGAAGGTCTACCTTCGTGACTATTTATTCGCAGGCCTCCGGCCGGCCAATTCAAGCAAAAACGCAAAAATGGCGCGAAGGCCACCTTCGTGACCACTTATTCGCAGGCCTCCGGCCGGTCAATTCAAGCAAAAACGCTATCGCCATTCCCGACCGGCCAGAGGCCTGCGAATAATATGTACAAATCTGGAGATTTGCACTAGCGCGCTTCGCTGCGCTGAGATTTGCACTAACTCTCGAAATTTCTCCTCAAAACCTTGTAAATTAAAATATGTGTGTATATTTACGGGTACGTGCCCGATCTTTCAAACGGGTGTGACGTTCCTAAACTCTTTCCTTTTTGTTTTATGCACTCTCTGAGCAGAAGAAACTTCATTCTCCGATCAGCATCAGCCGGTTTAGGGCTGGGCCTCATGGATCATTTACCCATATTCGCCAGCCCTGCCGAAGGAAAAAGAATTGGCATTATCGGCCTCGACACTTCACATAGCATCGCATTCACGAAGGGCCTTAATGCGGAACAGCCAAACCCCGTTTACGATGGTTACAAAGTTGTGGCTGCATACCCATACGGCAGCAAAGACATCGAATCCAGTACCAAGCGGATACCCGGATATATCGAGGAAGTGAAGAAAATGGGTGTCGAGATTGTTGGATCGATCAAAGAGCTTTTGAATAAGACTGATGTAATATTGCTCGAAACCAACGATGGCCGTCTGCATTTGGAACAGGCACTCGAAGTGTTTAAAGCAGGAAAACGGATGTTCATCGACAAACCTGTTGCCGCTTCCCTTTCAGATACACTCAAAATTTACGAAGCTTCAAAAAAATACAATATCCCCATTTTCACAGCTTCATCGCTTCGTTACATCAAGGGAATTGAAAGCATTGATAAGAAAAAGGTGCTGGGCGCGGATACGTATAGCCCTGCCGTTCTTGAAAAAACACATCCTGATTTCTTCTGGTACGGTATCCACGGAGTAGAGACGCTTTATACCGTAATGGGCACCGGTTGCAAAAGCGTGACGCGCGTTAACACACCCAATACCGACATTGTGGTGGGCATTTGGGGCGATGGCCGCACGGGTACGTTCCGGGGCACGCGCACAGGCAAACACGATTACGGCGGGACCGTTTTTACAGAGGACGGCAACAAAGTTTTAGGCCCTTATGGAGGTTATGAACCTCTTTTAGTCGATATTATCAAATATTTCAAAACAGGTGAAGTGCCGGTAACACCGGAGGAAACCATCGAGATATTCGCTTTCATGGAGGCAGCCGATGAAAGCAAAAGGCAGGGCGGAAAAAGCGTAACCCTGGAAAGCGTGCTGGCCAAGGCGGGCAAAAAATAGGTTTTCGAAATCAATCCTAATCCATTGTTCCATGAAAGCATTCAGCTCCCGATTGTCGCGAAGAACGTTTCTCAAACAGAATTCAATGGCCGGCTTGGGTGTGGCCCTCGCTTCCTCTTCTGTTGCAGGTTTGCCGGTAATTGGCTCCAAAGCGGCTCAGGTGCCTGCGATACTGGGCGGGCCGTCGGCCTGGGCGGAAGTTAAATGGCCTGTCTGGCCGCAATGGAACCCGGCTACGGACGAGAAACAGGTGCTGGAAGTGCTGCGGAGCGGAATCTGGTCGCGCGCCGAGGTGGTGACACAGTTTGAGAAAGAATGGGCAGCTGCATTGGGCGTAAAAAGATGTCTCGCGGTCGTAAACGGCACCAATGCGCTCGTTACCGCTATCAACCAACTTGGCATTCAGGCTGGTGACGAGGTGCTGGTTCCGCCTTACACCTTCATCGCATCGGTCTCTTCTATTCTTTCCAATGGCGCCATGCCGGTTTTTGTGGATATCGACGCTGAGACTTTCCAGATCGATCCGGCAAAAATCGAGGCGAAAATCACCCCGCGTACCAAGGCGATCCTTGCAGTGCATATTCTGGGTTTACCGGTAGATATGGACCGGGTTATGGCCATTGCCAAAAAGCACAAACTGCTCGTGATCGAAGATGCATGTCAGGCGCATTTAGCTGAATATGATAAAAAGAAAGTAGGCACAATTGGTGACGCAGGCTGTTTCAGTTTCCAGAACTCTAAAAACCTGCCTATCGGTGAAGGCGGGGCCATTGTAAGTAATAATGATCATTTTATAGATCTCTGTTTTTCATATACCAACTTCGGCAACCCATATGGCTCGGCAGTAGGAGCTGTGAGCACGGGAAGCATCATGCAGGGCACAAAACTGCGGTTTTCGGAGTACCAGGCGGCGATTGGCATAGCCCAACTGAAGCGCCTCGACGCGCAAACCACTACACGCAACGAGAATGCCGAATTCCTGAAATCGCTGATCAAGGACATTTCGGGCATAGTTCCTTACAAATTATACGACAAAGTCACGCGGGGTGCTTTCCATTTGTTCCCTTTCCGTTATCAAAAGGAAGGTTTCAAAGGTTTACCGCGTGAGGCATTTTTGAATGCATTGAAGGCCGAAGGCGTCCCTTGTTCGAGCGGATATACACCTTTGAATACACAACCTTACCTGAAAGACACATTCGAATCCGAGAATTACAAAAGAATGTATCCGAAGGAAATGCTTGACATTAATAAATACGATGAGGCGAATAAATGTCCTGTGAACGATAAAGTTTGCAGTGAAGCCGTATGGTTTACCCAAAACATGCTCCTAGGCACGAAGGATGACATGAAAGCCATTGCCTCGGCCATAGAAAAGATTCATAACAACGTCGATAAGATCAAAACCCTGGGACAGAAATGAGGATACTGATTGCATTTGCACTATTGCTCTCTCCTTTGCTGCCAACTTCCGCTCAGGGTTGGAAGGTCGGCGTAGCAAAAGTATCCATCACACCAGAAGGGCCTTTGTGGATGGCGGGTTTCGCAGCGCGGACACACGCGTCCGAGGGCAAACTGCACGATATCTGGGCTAAGGCGCTTGCATTGCAGGATGCCGAAGGTAAGCAGGCAGTGCTCATTACAACCGATCTGTTGGGTTTTCCCAAAGCGATTTCCGATGAGATCCGCCGCCAGATCGAAGCTAAATTCAAATTATCCAAGGCACAGATCATCCTCAACAGCTCGCATACCCATTCAGGTCCCGTGCTTGGCGCTGCACTTCCGGACATTTACCCAATTGACGCAGCCGAGCAAAAGAAAATCGACGCATATTCAACAAGATTAACTGAACAAATCGTCACATTAACCGGTAATGCATTCAAAGCGCTCCAACCGGCAAAAATCGAATCCAAAAACGGAGTTACCCGGTTTCAGGTCAACAGGCGGAATAATGATGCCGCTACCCTCGAACGGCTGACCGAAATAACCGGCCCGGGCGACGCTGCTGTCCCAGTATTGAAGGTAACGGATGCCAATGGAAAAATGCTGGCCGTTGCATTCGGCTATGCCTGTCACCCGACGGTGCTCGACGGTTATAACTGGTCGGGCGACTATCCCGGATATGCTCAGATTGAACTTGAAAAATTGTATCCAGGCACTACTGCCTTGTTTTTCCAGGGCGCCGGAGCCGACCAGAACCCGCTTCCCCGGCATACTGTCCCATTAGCCATTCAATATGGAAAAACGCTTGCAGCGGCAGTAGAAAGGGTTTTGAGTGAAGATATGACGCCGTTAGCCCCTAAACTGCAAACGGCCTATACCGAAGTAAATTTATCCCTTACCACCGCTCCTACCCGGGCCCAACTCGCTGCTATGGTCGAAAAAACGACCAGTTACCAACAGAAATGGGCGAAACGGATGATCGAAAAGATCGATAAAGGCGACACATTCATCACTTCCTATCCTTTCCCATTGCAGGTTTGGAAGCTGGGAGATCAGGCCATTATGACATTAGGCGGAGAGCTGGTCGTGGATTATGCTATCAATCTCAAAAAAATATTCGGGCAGGAGACATTTGTAATGGGGTATTCCAATGATGTGATGACTTACATTCCCAGCACGACAATCCTTCGGGAAGGTGGGTATGAAGGCGAAGTCGCTGCGATTGTGTACGGATTGCCTGCGACTTGGGCGTCCGATGTTGAAATTGAAATACTGAATGCAATGGTGCAGCTCGCCAAACAAGCTGGCGTGACCAAGCCCGAGTCCCGGCTTATCAAAAATTAATATACCCAACGACCCTCCCGGAAAGTGAACAGTACTGACTATTTCATTGCTTTTGAATCATTAACCGACCAGAAACCCTTGATCGCGACGCATTACTTTTCCGGGTTCGAGCGTGCGCACGACACTTATAATGCGCTTTCGGCTGCCAGTGATGGAAAGATTTACTATGTGCTTTCGTCCGATAATTACGAGATCGGAGGACAAATGTATGTGTACGATCCGCAAACTGACGCGATCCGTTTCCTGGGCGACCTCACCGAAATCTGTGGCGAAACGCATTTAAAGGCAATCCCGCAAGGAAAAAGTCACGTTCGTTTCTACGAACGAAACGGGAAGCTTTATTTTTCGACGCATGTGGGTTATTATCAGTTGATCGACGGCATGGACCGGCTTCCCGAACAGGCCCCGGAAGGTTATGCGCTTTATCCAGGCGGGCATTTTCTATCATACGATCTTCAAACCGGCGCATTCGAAGATCTTGCATTGGTACCAAATGGCGAAGGAATGGTTTCGATGACAATGGACCGGGAACGGGGCCATTTGTATGGCATTACGTGGCCCAGTGGCAATTTTATCCATTATGATGTAGATCAAAATATCCTCAAAAATCTTGGCCCTATTTCACACCGCGGTGAGGCAGGCACTCCGGGTGACGATTTTCGGTCGCTGTGCCGGTCGTTGTTTGTGGATGCTCAAAATGCTGACGTTTATTTCTCGGTTGCCGAAGGTGATATTTTTACCTATAATCCTGATACACAGATCTTGCGACTGCTGGAAAATGTAGACCTGCGTCTGGATTACTTTGGCAAATATGATCCTACCCGTCCCGGCAGCATGTCCTACAACTGGCGGAAGATATTCTGGCATCCCGGCGAGCAGGTAGCTTATGGTGTGCATGGAAATTCCGGCTATCTGTTCCGATTTGATCCGAGAGCGGAACAGATCGAGCTTGTGGAACGCATTACCTCAGGCCCTTCCAAACGAAGCGGGATGTTCGATCAGTTCAGTTATGGCTATCTCGGCTTTCAGCTCGGGCCGGATCAGGAAACGATTTATTACCTAACCGGCGGACCTGTTTACGAAAACGGCAAACGCGTTAAAGGCGAAGATCAGATCGCGAAAGGTGCTGCCAAAGGGTTAGAAAACCTGCATCTCGTGACTTATCATCTGCCAACACAAACCTATATCGATCACGGGGCCATATTTTATCAAGATGGTAAGAGGCCGACTTACGTCAATTCCATCGCTGTGGGCGTAAATGGCGATGTATATACGCTGGCGCGTTTCGAGCATGAGGGTAACACAATCCAGGACCTCGTTAAGATTCCAAACCCATTCAAATAATACTTCAAGACCTTAATCCTTTTTTCAATGGAAAATCTAAATTCTCATAACAGCAGTAACGACCGCCGCGGTGACGACCGCCGCGATGACGACCGCCGCGATTTCATCAAAAAATCATTGGCAGGAAGCGCATTACTGACTTTTGGTGGTGTACTGCCCGGTTTTAGTCCGAAGAGCTATGCCCGAATACTCGGTGCGAATGAAAAGGTACATGTGGGTGTAATGGGCGTAAACAGCCGTGGGCTTGCATTGTCGTCTAACTATGCATTACAACCCAATTGCGAAGTAGTATCAATCTCCGATGTCGATTCCCGCGCTGCTGAAAAGTGCATTGCAACGGTGAATGACCTGCAAAAATCCAAACCTGCAAACATTCCCGATTTCAGGAAAGCATTGGAAAATAAGGATATGGACGCATTGGTAGTGGCCGCGCCCGACCACTGGCATGCACCGGCGGCCATTCTGGCATCCAAAGCAGGTAAGCATGTGTATCTTGAAAAACCTTGCAGCCATAACCCACATGAAGGAGAGTTGCTGGTGGCGGTTGCTAAAAAATATAAGAATGTAATCCAGATGGGTAACCAGCGCCGCTCTTGGCCCAATGTCGCTGCCGGGATCAAAGAGGTGCATGATGGTGTGATCGGTCGGCCGTACTTTGCCAAAGGCTGGTATACCAACAATCGCGCTTCGATTGGCATAGGTAAAGAAACCGCTGTGCCTTCCTGGCTGGACTACGAACTATGGCAAGGACCCGCGCCTCGCCGTGCATTCAAAGACAACCTGGTGCATTACAACTGGCACTGGTTCTGGAATTGGGGAACGGGCGAAGCACTTAACAACGGCACCCACATGCTCGATCTGATGCGCTGGGGCCTGCAAGTCGATTACCCGACCAGAGTTACCTCCTCTGGTGGCCGTTTCCGTTACAAAGACGATTGGGAAACTCCTGATACCCAGGTAATCAATCTCGAATTTGCTAACAATACCGCAATGACCTGGGAAGGCCGCAGCTGCAATGGCCGCACAATTGAAGGTAGCAGTGTAGGAGTGGTATTTTATGGTGAAAAAGGCTCGCTGCAAATCGGAGAGGGTAATAACTATAAGATTTATGACCTTGATAACAAGCTAATAAAGGATGTGAAAAACGACCTTGTGATCGATCCGCGCAATAAGATGAACCCTTCGCAGAGCCTCGATGCATTTCATATCCAGAATTTCTTTGACGGGATCAAAAAAGGCACTGTCGTGGCAGCCGAGATCGTCGGTGGACATCAGAGCACGTTATTGGCCCAACTAGGCAATATAGCCATCCGCTCCGGCGAGACGCTGAATATTGACCCAACGAATGGGCATATTAAAGGAAGTAAGGCTGCGGAAAAGTTCTGGAAACGCGAGTATCAAAAAGGCTGGGAACCGACGATTTGAAACGACGAATCGTCCCCCGGGGACCCGTTTCCCGGCGGATAAATCCGGACAGAAATGGATTTTTTAAAATACGGATCCCGGCAACAATTTCACGGCCCCTCCCCGTCGGATAAATCCGGACGGAAATTGATTTGAATCATCTATGTCCGATTCATTCGAAATAATTAAAAATCAATTCCCGTCAGATTCATCTGACGGAAGGGAATTCAAAAAACGAACAAACCCACAGTCACTACCCGTCGGATTCATCCGACGGATGGAACAAAAAATGTAATCAATGAAAAGCGAAGCCATTGCCATCAAAGTAGAAAACCTCACAAAGCGGGAAACGACGATCTCGATCTTACTGATCGGGCTGATGTTCTTCATTTTCGGGTTTGTGTCATGGGTCAATTCTATTTTGATCCCCTATTTCAAAATCGCCTGTGAACTGACGAGCTTTCAGGCTTACCTTGTCGCATTTGCATTTTACATTGCCTATTTCGTGATGTCGGTACCTTCGTCTTATTTGCTGAAAGCCGTCGGGTTCAAAAAGGGGATGATGTTTGGTTTCTGGGCTATGGCTTTAGGCGCGTTCATTTTTGTTCCGGCGGCAATGTCGCGTACCTATGAGATTTTCCTGGTAGGCCTGTTCACGATCGGCATCGGACTGGCCATATTGCAAACAGCGGCTAATCCGTACATTACCATCCTCGGGGCGAAAGAACGGGCTGCGCAGCGGATCAGTATAATGGGCATTTGCAACAAAGCTGCCGGGATCCTGTCCCCTATCGTCTTCGCAGCTGTGATCCTGAAACCGACCGATACAGATCTCTTTGCCCAGCTAAGTTCTATGACCGATCTGGAACGCAGCGCGGCGTTAGATGAACTCATTAGGCGGGTGATCAACCCGTATATTGGCCTTGGTATGTTCTTGTTTACATTAGGAATCCTGGTTTTCAAATCGCCACTGCCAGAGATCGACACCGAGCATGAGACCGGCGAAGTAGCAACCGCCAATGCAGGCAAGAAAAGCATTTTCGACTTTCCACACCTCATCCTCGGAGCCTTGGCGATCTTCCTGCATGTGGGTACGCAGGTGATCGCGATCGACACCATTATCGGTTATGCCAATTCAATGGGTATCGATCTGCTTGAAGCCAAGGTATTTCCATCCTACACGCTTTTCTGCACGATATGCGGATATCTCATTGGTATTACTGTTATTCCAAAATTCATTAGTCAGGTGAATGCATTGCGAATCTGCACTTTGCTGGGGACGATTTTTACATTGCTCATCATCTTCGCAAAGGGGGAAGTGAACTTCCTGGGCCACACTGCCGACCTTTCAATCTGGTTCGTCGTGCTGCTCGGCCTTGCCAACTCCCTCGTGTGGGCGGGCATATGGCCGCTTGCGCTGGATGACTTAGGCCGGTTTACCAAGCTGGGGGCCTCGGTGATGATCATGGGTCTGTGCGGTAACGCTATTATGCCGCTTTTCTACGGCCATTTCGCAGATACACTGGATGTACGCCAGGCGTATTGGGTGCTGTTGCCTTGTTATTTGTATTTGGTTTTTTATGCGGTGAAAGGGCATAAACTTCGTAAATGGGGGTTTTAGGGGGAGAAAGGAGGATGGAGGAAGGGAGAAAGTAAGGAATGGGACGGAAATGTCACCCTGAGCGCAGTCGAAGCGCATGCACGACGGTATTCCGTACGAACTGTCTTCGGCTGCGCTCAGACTGACAAACGGGAAAATAGCCAATTGGCAGCGTCAACAACTTAAAAACGAATGAAACTTAAAATTATAAACGGAACAGCCATTACCCCATACCGGTACATCCGGAATGGGACTGTTTTGATTGAGGATGGGGTGATTGTGGGGATTGAAGCGCGGGATGTGGATTTTGCGGATGCTGAGGTTATTGATGCTGCCGGGCATTATGTTGCTCCTGGTTTTATAGACCTGCATATTCACGGTGGCGGTGGGCATGACTTCATGGATGGAAACGTGGAAGCATTCTTGAAAATAGCCGAAACGCATGCGCAATATGGCACGACGGCGATGGTTCCTACCACGCTCACGGCAGAAAAAGAGGATTTACTGGAAACCCTGGATCTTTATCAAAAAGCCAATGCAGCCAATTCAAATGGCGCTCAGTTTCTGGGAATGCATTTGGAAGGCCCCTATTTCGCATTGAGCCAGCGTGGCGCGCAGGACCCGCGCTACATTCGCAATCCCGATCCGAAAGAATATGAAGAAGTATTGGCTTATTCCTCATCCATTACCCGCTGGAGTGCCGCACCGGAACTGCCCGGAGCTATTGATTTTGGGAAAAGATTAAGACAAAAAGGCATTCTGGCGGCAGTAGCGCATACTGATGCCATTTATGAAGAGGTGCTGGAAGCTTACGAAAACGGCTACACGCTCGCGACTCATTTGTACTCGGCTATGTCGGGCGTGACGCGCAAGAATGCATTCCGGTATGCGGGTACGATTGAAAGCGCCTTTTTGCTGGATATGGATGTGGAGATCATCGCCGATGGCGTGCATTTACCTGCCCCACTTTTGAAATTAATATACAAAATAAAAGGTCCTGACCGCATTGCGCTCATTACTGATGCAATGCGCGCTGCCGGAATGCCTGAAGGTGAAAGCACATTGGGTTCTTTAAAAAACGGCCTGAAAGTGATCGTCGAGGATGGCGTTGCCAAGTTACCCGACCGCACGTCGTTTGCGGGAAGTGTTTCGACCACCGACCGGCTGGTGCGCAATATGGTGCAAATGGCCGATGTATCCCTGCTCGATGCTGTACGGATGATGACGGCCACGCCCGCACGCATTATGGGCGTGGATAACCGGAAAGGCACATTAGCAGCCGGAAAGGACGCCGACATTGTCATTTTTGATGATGACATCCGCATTCAAAGGACGATCATCAAAGGAAAAACGATTTACCATAACGCTATACCAAAAATTTAACTACACCAAAAAATGAAAGTCGATCAGCTCGAAATAAAGATCTTTGAGACCCGCCAGGAAATGGGTGAGAATGCGGCGAAAGCAGTTGCAGACAAGATCCGCGAAATTCAGGATACGAAGGATTTTGTCAATATCATATTTGCGTCTGCTCCTTCCCAAAATGAGTTCCTGGCTACATTAAAAGAAGAAAAAGACATTCAATGGGAGAAGATCAATGCATTTCATATGGATGAATATGTAGGCATCGCCGCCGACGCCCCGCAGAATTTCGGCTATTTCCTGAAAGTACGGCTCTTCGACCATGTTCCTGTACATTCAGTGTCATATCTCGACGGTAACGCTCCCGATATCGAGGCCGAATGCCAGCGATATGCACGACTTTTGGAAGAAAACCCGATCGATATCGTGTGTCTGGGTATTGGTGAAAATGGCCACCTGGCTTTCAACGACCCGCATGTAGCTTTTTTTGACGATCCATTAACCGTTAAAAAAGTAGAACTGGACGATGCTTGTCGCCAGCAGCAAGTGAACGACGCGTGCTTCGATGCTTTACGCGAAGTTCCGGAAACCGCTCTTACCCTCACCATCCCGACCCTGATGAAGGCTAAATATGCCTTTTGCATTGTTCCGGGAGAGAAAAAGGCACAGGCGATATACCACACCGTGTCCGAAGATATCCAGGAAGAATTCCCGTCGACAATCCTGCGCAGGCACCCTCACGCCATCCTGTTTATTGATAAAGCGAGTTCAGGGAAGCTCAAAGAAATTTCGTCTTACAGTCAGGCATAGTTCCGCCCGGATACTATCTTGCATGTATTACCTCAACCCATTCAAATGAGAAAAGAACTCTTGACAATCGCTTTAATGAGCGCAATGGCATTAAATCAGGGATGTAATTCGGAGAAAGAGGAAGCAAAGGACGAGGCGCAGAAGAAACCATTAAGCCTGATCGTCGTGGAACCCGGCCACTTTCATGCGGCGCTGGTCCAAAAATCGATGTACGCGGATGTGGACTCGGTCGTGCATGTGTACGCGTCCGAAGGCCCGGATGTGAAGGCTTACCTGGACAAGGTGGAGAAATACAATACCCGTCCGGAAGACCCAACGAGCTGGAAGGAAGAAGTTTACACCGGGCCTGATTTTCTTGAAAAAATGCTTTCAGAAAAGAAAGGTAATGTGGTCGTATTGGCTGGAAACAACCAGAAAAAGACCGATTACATTAAAAAATCAGTCGATGCGGGCTTGAATGTCCTGGCCGACAAACCGATGGCTATTGATGCGGCTGGTTTTGAAAAACTGAAAGAAGCATTTGCGAGTGCCGAGAAAAATAAAGTGCTTTTGTATGATATCATGACCGAGCGTTATGAGATCACCAATGCATTGCAGCGCGAACTGGCGTCGCTTCCGGCGATTTTCGGGGAGCTGCAAAAAGGTACGCCCGAGAATCCGGCTGTGATGAAGGAAAGTGTGCACCATTATTTCAAATACATTTCCGGCGAACCGCTGGTGCGTCCTACCTGGTTTTTCGACGTCGCGCAACAGGGCGAAGGAATGGTGGACGTAACAACGCACCTTGTGGATCTCGTTCAATGGAGCTGCTTCCCGAATGCGGTGGTGGATTATCAAAAAGATGTAAAATTGCTAGGCACAAAACGCACTGCAACACAGCTGACGCCATCACAATTCAAGCTCGTTACCAAAAGCGACAAGTATCCCGACTTCCTGAGCAAGGATGTGAAAGACTCAACTTTGAGTGTGTATTCCAACGGCGAGATCAATTACACTCTGAAAGGCGTGCATGCGAAGGTTTCCGTTTTGTGGAATTTCCAGGCTCCCGAGGGAACCGGCGACACGCATTACTCGATCATGAAAGGCTCAAAAGCGAACTTGATCGTTCGTCAGGGTAAAGACCAGAAGTTCAAGCCTGTCCTTTACATTGAAACTACCGACAAAAGCAAAGCTTACGAGGACGCGGTTGCGGCCGCATTCAAATCCGTTCAGGACAAATTCCCTGGCATCGAGCTGAAAAAGATTGCTGCGGGCTGGGAAGTTACTATTCCTGCGAAATACGACACCGGCCACGAGTCGCATTTCGCGCAGGTTGCGAACAAGTATATGGAGTTCCTGAAAGCCGGCAAATTGCCAGAATGGGAGGTCCCGAATATGATCACGAAATATTGGATCACCACGTCGGCATTGAAGCAGGCGAAAGAGAAAAAATGATGCCTTTAGCCCTTTCCCGTCGTCTTAAGACAACGGACATTGATTTTTTATAAAAAAGACTCTGCCCGTCGTCTTAAGACGACGGAAATTGATTTTTTTTAAGAAGACGAGCGGGCGTTTGCCGTTCGTCTTTTTGTTTTCACCGGAGGATCAATTCCCCCGGCAAATTAAATTCCTGGATGCGTTCTTGTCTCAAAAACGGAAATTATGGAAGAAGATATGCAACCAGCCCATCCGGGGGCGGTTATAAAGGAAATATTCAAATGCTTGCGAGAGGAAACCGGGCATAATTACACACCAGCTGAAATCGCAAACAGTCTTGGCATTACGCAAAAAACGCTCACGGATATCCTGAACGAACACGTTGGAATCAGTCCGGAAATGTGTGTACGATTATCGGAGGCATTTGGAACGAGCGCCGAGTTCTGGATGGACGTTCAGGCAAACTACGATCTGTGGCAAGCTGAAAGAACCGTAGAACGTAAATCGATCAAGCGCTTTCCGCTGCTTCAAGGAGGAGCGCGGCAATCTGGCTGACAAGATTTCATCGAGAAGACCTCACAGCCTCTTCGCTATTTTTTTATATATTCGGTCAATCTTCAATCCAACGGCAATGAAAATTTTCAGTCTCGATCAGCTCGATTTGAATGCAACCTACTCTTACGCCGACTACCTGAAATGGCAGCTAGAAGAGCGCATTGAGCTGATAAAAGGCAAGATTTTCAAAATGTCGCCTGCGCCCGCGACGAAGCACCAGCAATACGTAGGCGAAATATTTCGCCAGATCAGCAACCACGTGCATCGCAGTTCCTGCAAGGCATTTGTTGCACCCTTTGATGTCCGGCTGACGCCCATTCAAAAAGCCGATTCCGATAAAATATACACGGTAGTTCAACCCGATATTTGCGTTATCTGTGACCCTGACAAAATCGACGCCAGAGGCTGCATCGGAGCGCCAGACCTGATCGTGGAAGTGCTCTCTCCGGGAAACACCGATAAGGAGATGAATGAGAAGTTCGAAATATACCAGGAAAATGGTGTCAAAGAGTATTGGCTTGTAGAGCCAAATGACCGCATTGTGTTAGTTTATTTGCTCGATGAAACAGGTAAATACATTGGGTTGAAACCGTTCACAGAGTCAGAAACGCTGACTTCCAAATCGCTGGGGGAATTCCAGCTTTTGGTGAGAGATATATTTGATGTTTAGATGCCATACACCGAGTTGTCACGCTGAGCGCACCGGGCCGCCGGGCGGTCGAAGCGCTTGCGAGATGTCCATTTACGTACCGCCGTACGGACTGTCTTCGACTGCGCTCAGACTGACATTTTGCATTAGACATTTAGCATCTCCCCTCGCCCAATCCGCTCCACCCGCTCAAAAAAATCCAGCAACTCCTTAAACGAAAAGTAAGTATCACAAAGCTCCGGTGCGTGGCCTTGGTCTTTGAGGGAGATGATGTAGCCGGTGAAAATCGTCCAGAGTTCGGCCGACCAGTTTTCGGTGTTGCTGCTGCTTAGGAGCTTGCGAACTTCCTTTCCGTAGGCCAGCAATGCGGAATCCGTGGATTCGAGAGCGTGTGTTTCTGTGTTCATTTTGTCGGTTTAAAAAGTGGTGTATGAAATCTTGCCTTTACATTTCCGGTAAAGCACGCATACCCGCAAACCGTACCCAACACCCACAGCCCGGTAACTTACACCGAAATACCTGTGAAGTACCCGAAAACTTCCCGCTGGATTTATATAAATTGCCTATTCAACGAAATTGCGCTCTGTATGACACATACTACCTCCAACCCAAAGATCCACGAAGGCCGCAACCTCAAACGCTTTCGGGAGATCCTCGGAATTAAGCAAGATTTTTTGGCGTTCGAGCTTGGCGAAGATTGGAACCAGCAAAAGGTTTCCTTACTCGAACAAAAAGAAAAGATCGATGCGAACATATTAGAACAAGTGTCGGCAATACTTAAAATCCCAGTGGAAGCTATTCGGAATTTTGATGAAGAACAGGCGATCACCGTTATTTCAAGCACATTCAATGATAATGCCGCTGTGGTTAACAATAATCCAGTCTTCCACCCTATTGACAAACTTATTCAGCTTCATGAGGAGAAGATTGCTTTGTATGAGCGGATGTTGAAGGAGAAGGATGATATGATGGGGAGGTTGGAGCGGTTGATGGCGGGGAAATAAATCGGAACATGGAACGATTAGAAAAATATAGAGCGGCAATCGTCAAACTTTGTAAAACTCACAAAGTGAAGAGCTTGTATGCATTCGGTTCCGTTTTGAGCGATAATTTTAATGCAGAAAGCGACATCGATTTGATCGTCGACTTCGCCAATATGGAGGTTGAGGATTACGCGGATAACTACTTCGATTTCAAATTCTCGTTGCAAGACATCTTTGAAAGGCCAGTTGATCTCTTAGAAGTTCCCGCAATCAACAACCCCTATTTCCGGCAGCATATTAATCAGTGTAGATTACTAGTGTATAGGCAATAAAACCTAAATCGCTCACATACAAGAATCTAAAATACAATAACGCGGTAACCGCTTACGCTACAGGAGATCCCTAGAAGAGCCCTCGTTCAGGTATTTGCTTTTGCGGATCTTAATACTGCATCCTTTTCCTCGTTAAAGTGCGCTTCAATGATACTAGAAAATACCTTTTCTGAACTGAGCAGATTTAGGTTCTCCAATTCTTCATTTTCGAACACTTTCAAGTATTGAATAAACTTTTCAGTTTTATCTAGCCGTACAATAATTCGCTCATACAATAGCGATTTATGAAAGAGATCAAACTCCTCTTTCGCATGACTGACAAGTTCGTTATTAATGCGATCCGAGTACACTGGAGTGTCAATACACACTAAATCTAAATATGTAAAATCCTTGAAGAGGAAATCTAGCAAATACTTCCCAGAAGCAGTTATCCGAACCTTATCGACAAATGTTGTGAACTCGTCCAGCCTATTGTTTGATTCGATATATCCCTTTTGTAACAAAATATTCAAGTTCAACTCGCAATCCTTTTTCATGTTAAACTTATTCTCAAAAATCTGGATAATGTGACTGCAATCACTAAATCCAGACCTCACATTATCATTACTTTGGTGATCTAGCAGCGAAAGAATACGCAATCCTGTAAAGTGGGATCCATTTATCTCATCTCTTACACGATATATATTCGGAATGTCACTGTACAACTCGTCGTAGAAAAAGCGCTCGGGAATCATCACTGGTTTTAGAATCTGATGCTTCTTAAATGACCAAAATCCTTTTGCGGTCATCTCATTAATATTGGTATACCCAGATGTCAGGAAGCTTTTAAAGAAACCAAGCGCCTTTCTAACATCGCCGTGTGTCGAAACTCTTATAAATTCACTAAAATCCGAAGCTTCATTATTTAGACCTTTCGAACAAATTCTTAGAAATTTATTTACGACCTCTAACTGGCGTTCTGAGCGAATATCAAACTCTGATTCCAAATCTTCCGATACTCTAATTTTATCTAATATATAATTAATTCTCTTGACAAGCACTTGCGTTATAACCGGAGAAGGTATATGAAAGCCATTTGTATGGTAGGCATCAAGAGTCCCCCTGCTTTTTGCATTGAAGTATCTCTCTTCTCGCATTGAGATGATCACTAAGCAATTCAACTTACTTGAAACTTCCACTGCTGTTAGGAAACATACATCTTGTAGTTCAGGTGTCAGCTGGTCCAAGTTATCAAGTACTATAATTAATCCTTTGGAAGCATTATTCCAATCCAAGGCAAGTTTCTGGCAACAATATTTTGTATCATCCAACTTCTCTAGTAAGAATTTAGAAATAAGCGACTGTCTAACTTCTGAACTATCTGAATAGTTGATTAAAAACTGATTTTCATAGATTTCGAATTCGCTTTTGAATAGTTCTAGCAAAACCTCTTGCCCACTCTTAAGTTTACCTTTCAAATCAATTTTATCAAGAATATTGCGCCATATCTCATTCGTCAAATCAGTTCTATTTTGAGCAGAATCGATCAAATTAACAATACAAGTGACAGAGTAATTAGCAACCTCTGACGGCTTAACATAGTACAAAAATCGTTCAATGAAAGTCGACTTGCCAGATCCCCTTCCACCAAAAAGTATCATCACAGAGTTCAAGTTTTGTCTTCGAAGAATTTCTTGAATTCTGTATCCAAAAGCGCCTCCTTTTTTATCATCTTTAAACTCCTTGACACCTAAGTTTTTGAAGTATGGCGTTAATGTATCATAGATAAATCCCCTTACATTTTTTTGCAGTGCATCATGATATCCTTTATCAGTCACATAGCACCGCCGCATGAAATCGGCATCATCCAAAGGAATTGTGCTTAAAAATTTGCGAGCTATTAGGTTAAAAATATTTGCATATTGATTGTTAGTAACCGTTGCATTGTAGGATGATATCTGATTTTTTGGCCAAAATGACTCACCTTTTTGGTTTCTGCTTGCAATTAGCCTTCGGCTGAGGCTGGCCTCTTCGGTGATTGAGTGATAACTTAGAAAATTAAACGCATCTGTAAAACTCGATGCAAAATATTCAAATTCCGTTATAACGATTGATTTCTGTTTCTTCCAAGATTTGTTATTAACAGGGTTCACGTGACTAAATATCCATTGATCTCCGTTAGTTATACAGACATAGTTGCACCCTAAATCATCAGCATATTCCTTAACTTGAAAAAGTGCATCATTTATATCTTTATTAGAAAGCAATTGATCCGTAGGAACCAGTCTAATGTGATCTCGATTATTGATATTGTTAGGAATTTCAAAATATTTCCCTTCTCGCTTAGCTTCAATTAACAAAACTGGAACTGAATTCTTGTTGCACAAGGTGTAGTCAATAAAACCTGAGTGTACGTGATCTTCGGTCTTAACCTTCTCATCAGGCCAATCCAGCACTCTTTTGAAGAGATTATCTATTACTCGATAACGTACATCAGACTCACGCAAATCGTTGTGTAAATATCCCCTGATCTCATTTAGTAACTCTAACTTATCTGCCATATGATGTCAATGTCCAAATAAAGCAAGGTTTGAAATAAAGTCCTATGATTGTATAATGCAATATACGTTATTAAAGATAGACAATTTTGAGGTCCACCAGTTTTTTGATCCTGAAATTGCTTACGTTCTATACGAGCTGGCCTGTAATCTAAAATATCCCAATTAAAATTAAGAGAAGAAACTTTCCAAATTAACTTCGGTTTCATCCCTTCCACTCCGTCTCAATCCCCTCCGCCCTAACAAACTCCTGAAACCCCACCAACAACCCTTTATCCTCCCACACCGCACGAGGAAGCACCTTCCGAGAAGAAGCATACTTCACCAACAACCCCACAGCCTCCCCAATGCTCCATTCCACGGGATGCAACCTATAACACCCATTGGTAATATGCGTGGTCCCAATATTCTTGTTAGCAGGCAGGATATTCTCCATCCGCACGGGCAGCAATGCGCCCAGGGGGATCTGAAACGGCAATGACCCAAAATCAATGTAATTATCGCCGCCTGTACTCGGGTGGAGGTCGATGTGGTAGTAGCCTATCCCGACGCTGTCTTCGAAGGTGACGGCTTTGTTGTTGGTGGATTGGCCGGTAATGCTTGCGCGTTGGTCGGCGCCAACGTGTTCTTCTTTGATGGTGAAAAGGGCCTTGATCCGGCGTGATTCGCGGACGTAGGGGTATTTGGCGAGGCCGTCTTCCGTGCCCATTACGTCCTTGCGGAGGCGGATGCCGGGCCAACCTTTGCCGCCGTCGGGGCGTGGGGCCTCGGTTTGCAACCAGTAGAGTAATGAGAGGCTGAGCTGTTTGCCGCGTTCGAAATGCTTGTCGAAGTCCTTTTCGTTCGGACTGATCAGGTTTCCGAGGGTATAGTCGTTCTGCGGCCAGTTTACGATGGTAATGTCGCCGGCGTAGGTTCCGGGGATGAAGTTAGCTTTGTTGATGATCCTGCGGTAGAGCCAAAGGTTGAGTTTATCGCCGGTAGGAATGCCCTCGGGGTGGAAGCCGAGTTGTTTGGGCTCCAATGTCTTGGGGTTGGAATAGGATAGGTCCAGCAATCTGCCCGACCATGGTTTGGTCATTTTGGGGACGTAATTCTTCCAGAAATCGTATTCCCGAGGCTTTTCGATCACGTGGTTTTCGCCTGGCCGGTAATCGATGGCGTAGCACACGGTGAATGCCTGCACGTTGTCGGGATTGGCTTTTTCGGGCGCGTGGAGTTCGCCGGTTTCGGCTTTGGATTCGGTGCCTGTTACATATTCGGTGCCGGTCATAGGCAGCAGGTCGCCGAGCTCGGTAGCATCCGCAAAATAGGGCGCGGTGAGGGTTACCTGACTTTTATTCCGGCGATTCTGTGCCGCGAGCGATTGCACTTTGTTATCTTTCACATCGGCAGACACGATTTTGTGCTCCAAAAGCAAAGTCAGTTTGCCCGAGCTCAGGTAAGGATTGAGCATGTCCGTAAGCACGGCTACGGTTACACGTGGTTCGTGGCAGAGCTTTGACACCGAGCCGTCGCCCGGGTTCAGGTTTTTGCGGCTTTTGGCGTCGGCTGTCAACGGGTAGTTTTTCTGGTAATATTCGCGCACGGCATTGCGGAAGTGCCTGTAAAGTTTCGTCGCTCCGTGTGTTTCGATCCATTGGTGCTCGTCTGGCGGCACCCCTTGCTGCGAGATCTGCCCGCCGATCCAGTCGGTTTCCTCGGTGAGGATTACAGACAGACCGTTTCTTAATGCGGCTAATGCGGCTGCACAGCCTCCCAGGCCTCCACCTGCGATGACAAGGTCGGCCGTTAATGTTTCCTTCGACCTATTTTCATGCGACAAAGGCCCGGACTGTGTAGCCGGGCCTTTGTCGATATTAGTAACAAGCGCACCACCAAGTGTGATGCTCTTTAAAAAACTGCTACGTTTCATAAATAAGTATCTTTTTACCTGTCATGCTGAGCGCAGTCGAAGCATCATGTACACCGCCTTCGACTGCGCTCAGGTTGACATTTCTCTAACTCACTTTCCCCATTACATACATTTCTTCCATGGTCGGCGTGGGGTTGCCGCCTTCTTTTTCCAGGGTGATCGCGAATGCGACTGATCCGGCTTTGGTGTTTTTCATTTTAAGGACCTTTCCCGCAAACTGGTTATCGATCATGCCAATGTCTACCGGTTTGCCGTCTACGATGCTCCAAAGCTGGTATTGCTTGCCCTGAGGCGCTGCCGGAAGGCTCTGTACGTCGAGCATCACCTCATTGGTTTGCTGGTTCCAGAATGCCGATACCGAGCTTTGGGGTGACTTTTCCAATCCCGCCAAATGAATGTGCTTGTAAGTAGGGCTACGGAACAAGGTAGCCAGCGTTTGGCTGTATTCACTTTCCTTTTTCAATCCCTCCATTTCAGACTTCATCGCACTCACTTCGGCAACCATCCGCTCATTATCCTTCTTCATGTCCGAAGCACGAATAGCCGACCATCCTGCGAGCACTGCCAACACGATGGCAGCTGCGGCAGCCAGTTTCGCCCATACAGGGGCTACCTCCGTCGTTTCCACGCGATCAAACACATTGCCTATTACCTTCGGCTCATCCTGCGAGCGCTCAATCAGACTTTCAAATTTCGTATCGGGTCTTACTTTTTCTTCTTCAACCGGTGCATCGAAATCCATCTGTGCAAAAATCGATTCTTTCAGTGAAGGTGGTGGCAAAGTCTGATGTTTGAGCGCATATTCCTCCAAAGCGCTTTCCGTACGTAACAGCTCTTCCTTGATCTCTGGGTAAATGTGCGACATGCATTCCACTTCCTGTTTTTCCTGAGGAGAAACAGTGCCCAATACATATTCCTCTAATATACCGGACTCTATATAGGCTTGGATATTCATACTGCAAAGTATTGTTTTAACTCTTGTAATGCTGTTCGGATCCTCGATTTTACGGTACCCAGCGGGATGCTTAGTTCGTCCGAAATCTCCTCATGGGTGTAGCCCTGGAAATAGGCCATATCGATCAGGATCTTTCGTTCGGGCCTGAGCATATCGATGATAGCCTTCATGTCCGAACTGACAGTCTGCGAATCTTCATACGAATCCTTTTCATTCAGGACGGCTGTTTCTTCAATATCACTCATAGCGGGTTTTCTTCCCTCAGCCCTGGCTGCATCTATCGCGCCGTTACGGGCGATATTCATAATCCATGTAAACAATCGGCCTTTCTCCGGATTATAGGAAGCGATATTCTTCCATATTTTCAGAAAAGACTCCTGCAACACATCTGCGGCCTTCTCCTCGTCCCTCAACGTTTTTGAAATGATATTGAACAAAGCTCCCGAGTAATGGTCGTACAGGAATTCAAAGGCGGTTCGCTCGTTTCTTTTCAGAGCTAGCACCAGTTCCTCTTCCGAGTATTTTACCTTGCTTGTCGCCAAGAGTCGCTCAATATTAAATTGGATATTACTTACAGGCAATCTAGTAAAATTTCCCAACAACCGGGCTGAGCCATAGCAAATTATTGCCTCGTTTCGGTCTGGAAAGGATATTAAGATAAAGGGGGGCTTTAACGGTGCCCTCAACCGTGCGTTTGAGGTTATCATTTTAGTGTGTTTTTAGTCATATACGACGACCACACAAAATTGGATCAACCTCGGAGTTTTTCTACCCGCCAGAGTGTCAGGAAGATAAAGAAAGCCATTAGGCTTAACAGGTAAATGATATTGCGGGAATCGATAAGCCCCTTGCCCAGCGACTGGTACTGTGCATCCAGGGCAATCCCGGAAAGCAAATTAGCCACCATACCGTCGCCAAATAGCCCGGAAACAGCGCCAAAGCCGACATACCAGATAAAGGCCAGAAATACGCCCAATATGAATGCGACGATCTGGTTATCGTTCAGCGAGGATGCCCAGATACCCATCGAAACCAACACGCCGCTGAAAAGCACCAGACCAATGTAGGAGCCGAAAACTGCGGCGGAATCGATGTCACCTTCGGGGTTCCCCAGTTTATAGACGCTGTAATAATAAATGAGGGTGGGAAGCAACGTAAGCACCACCAACACCCAGTTGGCGAAGAATTTGCCAAGAACGAGGTCGGCATTGCGGATTGGTTTCGTCAGCAGCAGTTCGAGCGTTCCATTGCGAGCTTCTTCCGCGATTGAACGCATTGTGATAGCCGGTATGAGGAACAAAAGCACATAAGGTGCAAGACCAAAGAAGGAGCCCAGATCGGCGTAGCCATAATCGAGGACATTGGAATCCGGA
This sequence comes from Dyadobacter sp. MSC1_007, assembly GCF_023667495.1. Lineage (GTDB taxonomy): Bacteria > Bacteroidota > Bacteroidia > Cytophagales > Spirosomataceae > Dyadobacter. Next base: position 390,829 of record NZ_JAMOZL010000003.1, on the reverse strand, counting down.
AAAACCCAGACAATCAACCCAATGGCCGTCAGAAAGACCGCCATCACGATATAAGCGATCAGGGAATTAAAAAAACTGGCTATCTCTTTGCGAAAGATTGCGAACACAATGCTGGGATTTTTACTAAACTTTCAGGAACGTATTATTCAAAAACAGGCTTTTCCTTGCGAATAATGGCCGCGATGATCAGCGAGACTATGAAACCCATCACTATATAGCCAAATACTCCCATCACGAAAACCACGCCGGGCGACATGAACTTCTGGGATAGTTCCATCGCTTGTTCGATCTGGGAATCGTCCATACCTCGCTTCTCCATATCTTCCCGCACTTGGTCCAGTCCCTGGGCAAGCAGGGTGTTGTCTATAAATTGGATATAAAACATCGTGAAAGCAGAAGTGAGCAAACCCATGACCGCAGAAGTAAGCGAACCCAGTCCCAATCCTTCCCCGTAGGTCATAAACCCGCTGTTCTTTTCCTTAAAATCCTTCATCGCGAGCACTATCGCTACGAGCATGAGAAGGAAGGAAAGGGACGATAATACTTTGTTTTGAGCGAGCCCCGAAACGTTGAGAATTGTAGAATAGACCATGATCACCACGGAACCTAGGACTCCGTACTTCAATGCCACCCGTGCAGTAGATGTTTTTTCTTCCATTAGTTTAAGGTTTATTCTGAAATACGCTGTAATCCTGCTTTCTGAATATAAGGGAGATCACCAGAATAGGGATGATCGCCATAACTGTCTTTTTGCCTACTTCGTCCATAATGAGTTCCGACGTGTCCATTTCGCCAACGCCGTTATACATTTTCAAGAATTCCGCTTCGCCAATATTTTTCACTAACTCGCCTTTCCCTTCCAGCATCAGCGCCTTCATTTCGGCCAGGTATGCTGTAAAAACGGATGGATCAATGAAGGTTACGAAGATGTAAATCAGCCAACCCGCGATGAGCGCCCCGATCGTATTCACAACGTAACCGATGGTTAATGCTTCCCAAAGATGTAAAAAACCATTCCCTACTTTCTTTCGGTAATACCAGCAGGCTCCGGCGATCAGAATAATGTGTATTCCAAAGTCCATTACCTTGTTATTGCCCAGCGGCACAATGTCCATCGCGTAAAGCCCCAGAAAAAATAGGAAGACCAATATCCCGGTAGCGAGGCCGAACAACAGGGAAAGTTTTAAAATTGGCTTGTCAAAATATGCAATAATCGATTTCATTAGTACCACGCCTGTTTGCCGTTGTTGATCACCCCTCTTACCTTACCTTTCAGCGTCTGTCCCAGAAATGGTGTATTTTTTGATTTGGAATAACTCTTATTGAAAACCCATTCAGCGTCCGGTTCGAAGAACGTAAGGTTCGCTTCGGCGCCCTCTTCCAGGGCCACTTCCGGAAGCCTTAATATCCGTCGCGGTGCCGCTGTGAGCTTTTCTACAATGTCTTCCACGTTGAGGTTACTATGCATTAATACCAGCGAGAATGCAGTTTCCAATCCAGTTATGCCAAAATCTGCATGATCGAATTCCAGGTTTTTGCTTTCCTCATCCTGCGGGTTATGGTCAGAGACAATTGCGTCGATGGTGCCATCTGCCAGACCTCGGCGAATCGCCTCCAGCTCTGCTGCCGAACGGAACGGCGGGTTTACTTTCAGGTTAGTATCAAAACCCAAAAGGTCTTTGTCCTCAAATGCGAGCTGGTGTGCTGCTACATCGCATGAAACGGGCAAACCTTTCGCTTTCGCTTCACGGATGAGCGCTACCGCCTGGGTAGTCGACACCAGCGAAATGTGCAGAACGGGAGCGGCGGTGTCGTAAGTATTTTGTTCCAATGCGTATTCCAGCAGTTTCAGATCGCGGATCAGCATCATTTCTTCCGCCAATGAAGGCATTCCCTTCATACCTATCAGCGTGCTTGTGACGCCTTCGTGCATTTGCCCGTAAAGTGTCAGCTGCCGGTCTTCTGGCCTGTTCATGAGCAATGCATTGAGAGGCCGCAGGTATAATATGGTTTTCAGAAGCAGGTCTGCATTCTGGACGGGATGCTCACCGTCGGTAAATGCAACGGCACCGGCTTCGTGCAGGTCCATCATTTCGGTGAAATCCACACCTTCCGTTTTGCGGGTTACCGCAGCGGCAGGACGGAGTGTAACCAGCCCGCCCGTACCCGAATGCCTGATGTAGTTCAGCGTGTCTTTGCTGTCGACAACCGGCTGTGTATTCGGCAGCAATACTATTTCTGTAAACCCGCCGCGGGCTGCCGCCTCCCGCACCGATTTCAAATCTTCCTTATGCTCAAAACCCGGGTCACGCGATTGGACGCGCATATCCAGCCATCCTGCGGAGACACTAAGCCCTCCTGCCTCTACCACCTCAGCGCCATCGGCTTCGAGGCCGTCTCCAATCTTTTCAATTTTTCCTCCTGCGATCAGAATATCTTTCACCTGACCGTTGAAGGCTGATTTTTTATCTATTACCCGAACCGAGCGAATTAACAATTTCATATTATTCTTTAAACTAAACACCGGAAAATGCCCAAACTCAAACCGGTTTCAAAAAAAAAGCTCCGAATGGAGCTTCAACCTAATATCAGGCACCTATAAATTTCTGGTAGTCTTCTGCTGACAGCAAACCATCTTCGTCGCCGGGGTTAGCCAAACTTATTTTAACCATCCATCCACGTCCGTAAGGATCTGTATTGACCAGTTCAGGTTCAGCATCAAGCTCTTCGTTCACTTCGAGTACCGTACCCGGGAGAGGGATGAAAAGATCTGACACCGTCTTTACCGCTTCCACAGATCCGAAGACTTCTCCTTTGTCAAGTGCATCACCCACCGTGTTAATGTCCACATACACAATATCACCTAATTCATTCTGCGCATGATCAGTAATGCCGATGATTGCCGTATCTCCTTCAATACGAATCCATTCGTGATCTTCTGTGTATTTAAGTTCTGATGGAAAATTCATGATAAAATCAGGTAAGTAGTGAACATCTTTGAACCGCAAATTACAGGATGTAGACTGTATTTTCCAAATCAAAATGTTATTCAGCCAAATTGAACTTCAGCTGCACTCCGCCGGAAGTATTGGCTCTGTAAAACGAGTTGGAAACCAGCGGGTCATTAAATGTACGGTCGAAATAGAACTGAATGCTCAGGCGGTTATTCACCATATAGTTGACCGTCGGCCTGAGCTGGAAGTTGATATTACCTGCAATAGGAATATTTTCTCCGTCGAATTTCCGCTGGATCGAGCGTGTATCGCGGAATGTCATTGCCAGCTGCATGGTCATGTCATTCTTAAGTTTCTTCTTAACCCCATTGATCTTGAATGGCAACGGCACATTATTTTTTGTAAAGCCGATATTAACCGTAATGTCCTGGTTGAACAGCTCCGCCACCTGTGAGTTAGACAAGTTAAGCGCGATCGTACGGTCGCGGTTATATTCCAGGCGCGCCGTGATCCTGCTTTGTGTTCTCATCTCGACTCCTACCAAAGGCTGGAATTTCTCCGACAATGTGATCGTGCTCATGGCAAATACCGGAATATACTGCCCCAGGTCATTCAGTCTTGATGAAAGCGGGTAACCGGTAACAGCGAGGTTCACATAAAGCGCCTCGTAATCCAGCGAAGAAGTGAAGTTACCTACGCTGTAATTCGACATGTATTTATGCCGCAATGTAAACGAGCTGAATAACCGTTTGAATGCCGGTATCTGCGACAAGCCGTTGTAACTAAGGTCCCAGTTCGGCATCGGGAATTTCAAGAATGGATTGGTACGCACTGTATTCGGATCCTTGCCGGTATAAGCAGCGAAGAACGATGATATCAGCACGTCCTGGGAAGTCTCATTATATTCTCCTCCGCTTTGGTTTTCTGCATTCAGCCTATCTCTGATAATCGTCCGGTAAGCCCTGAATTTATCGAAAACGGGCGAGGAATTATCGCGCCGCATTTTGGCGAATGCCGTACGGAATGACATAAACGACATACTGAACTGCCCGTTCCGCAGCGGGCTTTGTGAAACGAAGCCGCCCGAAGAATCAGGGCGATAAAACTCCTGATAAGCGTCCTGTCTGGTCAAACGCGCTTCAATAATCAGCCTGAAATCCTTGAATGGTTCCAGGGTGGTATTGGCTGAAAAGTTCTTGGCGATGGTTTGCTGGAACGGCATGTTCTGTTGCTCGCTCTTGGTGATCCACCCTTTTTCCGCGGCCTTAATCTGGAAATTCCTGTCCTGCTGACCCAGCACAAATGGCAAGCCCGGGGCATTCGCATTATCGAGTCCAAAATATTTCGGAGCACGGAGGTAGCCTGGCAATGCCGTCGTTTCCAAAACCGAATAGCTGACATTGATACCCCGGACCGTCATAAGTGCCCGGGTAATACTTTTGACAATATCCGTCGTGCGCATGTCAATATCCTCGATGTCACCCGGACTTCTTGCAAAGTTTTTACGCGCCGTGGAAGGAGTATTCGCGAATTTCAGATAGCGTAGCTTGTTATAAAGCAGCACGAAATCGACCTTACCGGTAATGCCACGTTCACGGCTGTTCCTGATAATATCGCCGAATGGGAGCCCAGTCGTGTCTTTCAGGCCCAATGCATTTGCCTGATACTGATATGCTACCGAATGCTTGTAATCCGCGCTCATCCAGTCGGTAAGCGGTATTTTGTCCAATGGCAAACGATAGGTAAGGTCTATTTTTTGGTCAAAATTCTTGATCCGGCCAAGCTTTTTGAAGTTACTCCAAAGTGAATCTTTTTTCTCTCCGGTATTAATATCACCCTGTGGTTCATCAACGATCGAATTGGCCGATGCGCTGTAAGTAAGGGTCATATTGCGCGTCAGGTTCCAGCCGAAATCGTAGTAACGGTTAAACCAGAAATACTTTTCATAAAGCGGTTGCATACCGTCGGTCGTCAGGTCGGCATTACGAAGCTGGGTTTTCAGGAACCGGCGGTCCACATCGGTCCTGAGCGAAACCATATTCGGCAGCAGCGTCACATTAAACTCTTTTACAAATTCCGCCCAACGGCTCGTTGCTTTCCAGTTTTTGAAAGGCTCAAACGCCTTCGGCTGACTGCTGTACACGTACGAAATACCGGCTTTGTACATCCGCTGGTTATATTCCTGTGTAAGCACATTCCTTCGCTTATCGTCGCTGAATGCATACGTGAACGAGAGGTTCTCAAAATCGTAAAAATGGTTCTTCGCACCGGGCTTCGTCTTCACTTTCCGCACATTGGAGAAGTTGAAACCCCGCTTTACGGCATTTTCCTCGACCAACCGCCGGTAGCCATCGCGTTGTTCGTCGGTCAGCAGATTATCGAGCGATGTACTCAATGGCGTGTCCGGATCGAGCGGATTAAAATGCGGCTTCACATTGCGCCGATCGTAACTTACAAACAGCGGGATCTGAAAACCCCAGCTCGCAGGAAGCAACTTATCCAATGCAATATTAGACGATAGGCCATATTCGCTCGTGAAGTTACGCGAACGCTCGCCGATGCGCTGTTGCACACTGCCAAACCCGAATGTTTCAATACGTCCCGATGCAGTTACGGTAGCAAAATCGGCCAGTTTAGCATTCAATTGGGCGATAGCAGCGATACCACCTGTGTCATCGAAGCCCTCGACATGCATTTCATCAACCCAAAGACAGAACGATTTCGAACGTTCGTCCGCTGATTTCGGGTTGCGCATACCAATCATCATCACCCGAACAGCGCTCAGGTCAGGGTTACCGACAACAGTCAGTTTATATCGTCCGTCAGCTGTTGTAATCGTGTAAGGGACACTCAAATTTTTGTCGAGCTGCCTGTTTCGTTGCGCTTTGGCTTCAATCAGATCCGCAAGTACGATGTTGATCTCATTACTTTCCGGCCAGATTTCGGTCTTCCCGCTTACATTAGGCCGGGTAGCCTTCAGGGCCGACAAATCGATCTCATAATAATTTTGGGTAAGGTCGGTACCAATGCGCATGAATGTACCCACCATGTTATCTTCGCTTTGCTCGTTCTGCATGTGTACGTACATACGCAGGCGTTTGCGGAAAAGCAGGTCGAGGTTCACGTTTTTGAAAACAGCGCGCGAATCGCCGTCTCTGAGGTCAGTAACGCAAAGGCTCATAGATTGCTCATTCAGCAACAATGGCGGTCTTTGGGTGTTATCCTGATCGCGTATCCAGCCCGGAGGAATGTCGTACACGTATTTGTTTGCACTGTTGTTGGCCTGGCTATTTTCCTCTACACTGACCGTTCCGACTGTGAATTTCGCATCGTATGGCTCGGGAACTTCCTGCAATCCCGGTGCATCAAGATTATAAGTGTATTTACGATATTGCTGGCCCACCATTTGCAATTGCGCAAAACGCAACACAACAGGCTGCTGAAAATCGGTCAGGTACATCCGCATGAAACGGATCGACTTGAAGCCGTTCATACCGCCCACAACTCCTGAAAACTCTTTGATCGGAACACGGAAAAGATACCAGCTCTGACCGTCTGCTGTGTTGACTGTTTTATCGACAATGTAACCCTTGCCTACCGCGAGTTGCCCCGGTTTCAGATCGATTTCATATTCGTAATACGACTCGTTATCGTTGATCGTATTATCGACGTTCAAGTCCTCGCCATCGGGAACGTTGGTGGATGCCGGTGTCACATCAACCGACCTTCCCTGACTTTCGGGTGAGTTATTTTCCATCCCGATGTAGTTCTTATAGCGCTCTAAAATTTTCAAATCGGCACTATCCAGATCATTTCCCAGGAAGAACTTGAAGTCATCACCCGATGGATCAGAAAGTATTTTTTGGCGTGCTGCCGGAGTAAGGTTTGCTGGCAGCCGATCAATAAACTGCTTAAAAAAAGTGCGTTCCTCGTCGTTTGTCAACCCGTCCAAACCAACATCCTGCTTCTGGCGTGCACCTGATTCGTTGCTGAATGCATTAATCAGATATTGCGACTTCGTAGCATAACCCCAGGCCGTGGAATCCACATTTACACCAACCTGCTTGGGCACGAGCGGAAGGCCGTTTTCAAAGTTATAACGCTCGTCTGGAACTACATCCTCCGAAATATCACCGAGGTTAAACACCAGTTTTCCGCCGGTAGTATTGGGCACCTCATTTTCTTTACCGGAGCCATCCCTCACCTTTCCATTCTCGTTATTAATAAATGGATCCAGCATCCAGAATTCGATGCTTTCGATATTGGCATTATCAAAATCGTTATCCGAAGTAATCGCCCTGCTAATCGCCCCGAAATTAGCCTTAGGAATCTTCAAACGGCCATCCGGGGTCAGGTCTGTATTGTAGTTATACATTCCCCGCTCGGTTGGAAAATAAGCAATATCCAATACCTGCTGCGGATAGGTTACAAGCCCTGCAATCGCCCGTTTGGGAAATATTTCATTAGGAAGATATAACCTTTCATAATAGTTCTTACGGTCTTCGTCGTTGATATTTGTTGGTGGCTGGTAGCCCCCGCCAAGGCCTTGTGCTCCTCCAAAAATGTTATCAACCGTGTATGCCGAAATCTTGGCCCTTTTGTAGGCATAATTCAGGTTTTTGCCGTCAAATCCTTGCCTGAACTTGGTCGGGACCGACGCAAGCCGCCATTTCTGAGGCTGACGGGAAAGGTCGTAAACCGTACGGGCAGCCTCAAAATCGTCGACCAACGAACGGTTGTTCACATCCTTGGTTACGCCGGGAAAAAGTTTGGCAACTTCTCCTTTAAACTGAATGCTCGACATTTCCTTCGTTTGCAGCAAGGGCAATGCATCGAGCCATTTGGTAAGGAATGGAACGTCTTTGCGAAGGTTAATATCGAAACCAAGCATTGTATTATTCACCGGCTCATTACCGATCGACACCCTCGACAGGAAGCCCGCAGTCCGCTCCTTATATTTCATGGCAGTGAAACCAAGGCTCATATCGCGGTTCACCACATAATCCAAACGTGTTCCCAGCAAAGAGCGCGTCTGGTTCTGGAACATATCCGGCCTTTCGTATTCAATAACGATCTCCCTACCCGAGTTAAGGACGCTGCTATTCAAAATCCGCACCCTGCCGATCTGCGCTTCGACGATATAATCTGAGCCCGGAGCAAGAGGCACACCGCCCGAAGTCACCGTCACTGAAGTTTCCAAAACGCCAAATGGCAGTTGCACTTCTGCTCCCCCACTCGACTGATAGGCACCTTTGATGAAGAACTTATTGCGCTCCGAAACCTGCTGCGCATCGATCATCGTGGTCCGGTACAGCTCGTTGAACACATATTTGTTCCTATACTGATCTTCCCCAGATCCAAATTTTTTGGAAAGGTTGCTACCGAATGGTTCAAGAACTGGAAATATGATCCGGCCCGTCTTGCTGTCCATCGTAATGCCTTCTACAAAGTCGAAATTACCGTCAGGTTGGAGGTCGTTGACGGGGTTAAGGCGGTCGAGACCGGACAGGCGAATGAGCGGCACATTGGCAATGCTACTTTCCTGCAAGTTCGGGTTATCGATACCCGTCTGGTCGTCTTTATAGATTACCCTCAATTGGAATCCCTGCTTGTCGATCTGGCTGGTTCCCAGCGAATAGACGTTCTTCATCATCAGGTCCCACATCGGTAACTTGGTATTGTTCCGGATGGTCGATGATTTCAACAATTTCAATGCGATAACCTCATTGTCTTTTCTGGCCTGGTAGTCCTCGGTAAGTTCCCCCACCTTGAATGCGCGGCCATTTAAAGTATATTCATAGGAAACGGCGAGCACTTCGTCGTTTCTTAATGCATTAGTCAACGAAATGTAACCGAGCTGAGGATGAAAAGTATAATCCCTATCAGCGATGAGGCGTTTCGCGCCACGTAGCAATTCGTAGTCAATGGTCCGTTCCAGTCCCAGGCCTGTTATCGCGCTGTTCGCATTATCGACCTGCCTGAATGCCCCGTTGTCGTTCAATGTCTTATACAAACCGTTCGCTGCATTATCAGCTGGGGAAGTAGACCGGATGGGTTGCAAACTAGGATTCCCCGATTTGTAAGGTGCCGGTTCGCCGAGATCCGAAAAACCTACCACGTTTCTGAGCGATTCTGTAGTGGTGGTCCGGTTCGTAACGTATACTTCTATCCTGGTTACCGTTACGCCGGATGTGATGGTGGGTGTATTTTGAAGGGAACTCTCGTAAATGTTCCGGAAATATTGTGAAAGGAAAAAGTTGCGGTTCTCGTCGTAAGTATCTGCACGCAGTTCAAAATCCCGGCTTTGCGCCCCGCCTCTCAGCGTGATCCGTTCCTTACTGGATTTTTGCTGGGACGCTACAAATGTGGCGCTCAACCGGCCAAACTGGAAATCGGTTTTCAAACCAAACAAATTCTGCACGCCCGGTATCAATTGACTATTAATCGCCCAGTTGATATTACCGGCCTCGATCTTCCGAATGAAGCTCTCCTCCGGATTTTTATAGTTCAGCTTAATCGCATTCTCGAAGTTGAAGTTAGCTTTCGTGTCAAAATTTGTCTGAAAACCTAACTGATCTCCCAGTTTCGCGTCAAAATTGATGTTGATCTGCTCGTTGAAGATAAATTGCGTGTTCTTACGCTGCCGGATTGGAATGGCCGGGTTGTCGAGAAACTGGTGCATGAGGCCCAGATCGAGCGAAACAAAGCCGGTTGGTTTAAAATTGATAAAATCATCACCCAGCAATTTGGACAATCCTGGTGGCAAATCCAGCTTAGGCAGCAGACCGCGTGCGCCCATGGCACTGTTACCATCCTGCCTGCCTGCATATTCGCGCAGGAGGCTTTTGAATGCGCGGTCTTCCTGGATCTTGTTGTAAGTATCAAGATCCATCCGCTCCGGAGCCCGGTAATTCAGGTTGCCTCCCGGCGTCTGGATTTTTTCCGAGACTGCTACTTTCCCCGCGCTATCGAGCGTAATGGTTGTAGAGATATTCGACGGGTCGCGGAGATAAAAAGGCGATCGTGGACGTGGTTCGGAAATACGGTTGGAGTAATAGTCCTTCCATCGCATGACGAGCTGGCTGCCCGACCTGTCGATGTTCTTTTTGGTAGTGTCCTCCCCCAGCGTGTCGGCAATAATCGCCCATTCTTCGGCTTGCTCTGAGTACGGGTTTCCCCGGTCAACAGAAACGTTAGCGAGTAGGGCCGCTCCTGCCGAAATGCTTAATGCCTTAAAAAGAAATGAGTAAATCGTTGATGACAAGGTAATATACTTATTTAGAGAAGGTTGTATTTACAAACAAATCCATCAACACGATTTTACAGTTGTAAAATTTTTTACCAAATATCATTGCGGTTCCGGTTTATCGTAACGCCAGTTTGATCAGATTTTCAACGGTAATTGACGGCCCTTCGCGCTTGATAATTGCATCCAGGCTCTTCTCCGCAGTTGCCTTTGGTATTCCCAAGGTTACAAGTGCGGCCAACGCTTCGCTCCTAAGAGTCCCTGACGGTGTATCCGGGGTTTTAACGCCGGTCGATACAAGGTCTTCTTTTCGAATTTTGTCTCTTAGTTCGAGGATTACGCGTTGAGCAGTTTTAGATCCAATGCCTTTGATAGACTGTATCAGGCGCAGGTCTTCGTCAATAATGCCTTGTCTTATCTCGGAGGAGGAAAGTGATGAAAGCATTACAAGTGCCGTAGATGGCCCTATTCCTGAAATTCCGATCAAATCCAGGAAAAGCTTCTTCTCATCATTTCCCCAAAACCCGTAAAGGACATGGGCGTCTTCCCGTATATTCAGGAACGTTACCAGCTTACACCGTGCACCGAGCTCAGGAAGTGAAGTATAGGTCTGTAATGATATCCGAACCTCATAACCCAATCCATTGACTTCGATTATAGCGTACGCTGGGTCTTTATAAGCAACAATCCCGTTAACGTAGGCAATCATAAAAATAGTATGTGTAAGTTTAAGCGATGATTATTAGGTCGAAATGATTAGTTTTTGACCAGGCTTGATCGCATTGCCCCTGATCTTGTTTCTTTTCTTTAACTGTCCTATTTCAAGGCCATAGCGCTGCGAAATAATCCACAGCGTATCTCCCTTCTGGACAGTATGATAACGTTTTCTGGTATGTCTTTGCTGCCTGGCTACCTCTTCGTGGTTAGACTTTGAAGCTACCGCAATGCGTGTTGTCGGAACGTTCCGCTTTACCTCTTTGTAAATCACGAGCCGCTGCCCTTTCCGGATATTGTTGCGGCGAATGTGGTTCCATTTCCTGAGTGCCGATACCGTTACACCATATCTTCTCGCAATCGACGAAACGTTGTCGCCACGGCGGACGGTATGCGAAACCCGCTTGGTCCTGCTTTTTTCAACGACTTCTTCTGTTTCTTCGTCGTCCAGCTCATCCTCTGAAACATCCTGTCCGTTTGATGCAAGTACATAAGGGAAGGGCGTGTTTCCACCAAGCGAATCGGTGCGGATGCTGTCGGCTTTGGCCACCATTACACCGGTAGGAAGGTATCTCCTGGTACACGAATCCATAATAGGACCACGGTTGCTTACCAGATAGGTGAATTGCACGCTCGGCACTTTGAGCACGAAATCCCGGGTCTGATCAGGCAACGATGTTTTGGTGATCTGCGGATTAAGTTTCTTAAGGTCTTCGAAATCGATACCCGTCTGATTGCAGAATGTCGTCAGGTCAATATAACCATTGATATGGATCGTATCGTTGGGGATCTGGAACTCGGTGGTTTCAGGGAATATGCCATGGTCGTAACCGTAGTTCATCATGTAGTTCATGGCTACATACTGGGGCACATATGAGCGCGTTTCGCGCGGGAGAACATTATATATGGTCCAGAAAGTGGTACCGCGTGAACGGCGCATGGCCCTTTTGACATTGCCCGGCCCTGTATTATAAGATGCCAGGGCAAGTTCCCAGTCACCAAAGATCTTGTAAAGCTGTTTCAGATAAAGACAGGCTGCTTCCGTTGCTTTTACCGGCTCGAAGCGTTCGTCGATGTATTTATCCTGGTATAACCCGAACTCACGGCCCGTCGCAGGCATAAACTGCCAGAGGCCGCCTGCCCGTGCATGGGAAATTACAGTGGGGTTCAAGCCGGATTCGATCATCGAAAGATATTTCAGCTCGACAGGTAATCCGTGCTTTTGAAGTGTTTTTTCGAAGAGGGGGAAGTACAATGGCATCCGCTCCATCATCGTTTTTGTGAACTTCGCCTTTTTGTAGATGAAGTATTCTACAAATTCATGGGAAGATTTGTGGTAGGTAAGTGGAATTGATTTTTCCAGTTTCGCGAACCGTTCCTTTAAAAGCTCCTGAGGAATCGCGGGGGTAGCCCCGATCTCCTCTACTTCCGGTAACGATGGCATCAAATCATCTTCTTCCTGAGCAATAGTCTCAACTGTATCCTGCCCGGATGTCAAACTCTCTTGTGGAACTACGGCCATTGAAGGCGTATTCCAGAACCCTGCACACATGGCTCCGAGCCACAATACTTTTTTCGAAATCCTCATTAATAAATGTTTTTTGAAGGTTAATCAATTCATGGTTTTCAATGGCTTATACCTGTTGATGATTTACTGACAGATAAAAAGGTCCTTTTTAATTTGAAACTGGCCTGATGAATCAGAATAATCTCTAATACATTTTTCACTATTCACACAAAGTCCTCATTCGGAATAACCTAACAAATTTGCCTGTTATCCTGGCATGATTATTTACTTAAAACCTGGTGACAAATACGCCCGCGGTACGTCTTTCAGGCCAAAAAAAATTGGTTTAGCCCGCGTTGTATTCTAATGCATCCTTCTTGTTCAGTTCGGTGAGGTAACTGGCAAAAGCCAGCATCTTTTCCTCCCCGAAATAAGGAGCCATGATCTGTATTCCGATAGGCATCCCCTGATCATCCAACCCATTGGGGATTGAGATGGCAGGACTGCCCACTACATTCGCCTGAACGGTGAAAATGTCGGCAAGATACATTTGTAACGGATCTTCGGTTTTTTCACCAATAGTAAAAGCTGTGGTTGGTGTCACGGGTGAAATCAGAAAATCGAACTGCTCAAAAAAACGGTTCGTTTCTTCCCGCACCAATCTTCTAACGCGTTGCGCCTTGGTATAGTATGCGTCGTAATAATTTGCACTTAATACGAAAGTACCTAATAGTATTCTTCTCCTTACCTCATTACCAAAACCTTCTGTACGTGTTTTCTTGTACATGGTTTCAAGATCGCGCGATTCCGGACTGCGGTATCCGTAACGGACGCCGTCAAATCTAGACAGGTTTGAGCTCGCTTCAGCGGTCGTGAGAATATAATATGTTGGCAAAAGTGAGTCGAGAAGCGGCATATCGATCGGCACAACTTCGTGTCCTTCCGCTTGCAGACGGTTCAGCAGTTCGGAGGTCTGGCGACGGATTTCGGGGGCTATCGCCTCGTTTTCTACCGCAGTCCGGATATAACCAACCTTCGCTTTTCCCTTCCATTCAAGGCTTTCCGAGTAGGTGGGAACTTCCCTCGATGAAACTGTGCTGTCATAATCGTCCGCGCCTGACATTACTTCGAGAATTATTGCCGCGTCGGCTACGCTTTTCGTAATCGGCCCAATGCAGTCGAATGACGAAGCATAGGCGATCAACCCGTAACGTGAAACTCTTCCATAAGAAGGCTTAACTCCGATTACACCGCAAAAAGCGGCCGGCTGACGCACGGAACCTCCCGTGTCGCTCCCAAGCGACGCGTGACAAAGTCCGGCTTGAACGGCTACTGCCGATCCGCCTGACGAACCTCCCGGTACTTTTGCATTATTAATAGCATTCAATACCGGCCCGAATGATGAATTTTCATTGGACGAACCCATCGCGAACTCATCGCAGTTTTGCCTGCCGATAATGATTGCATCTTCGTCCAGGAGCCGCTGAACGGCAGTGGCGGTGTAAGGTGCCTTGTATGATTGAAGGATCTGGCTCCCGGCTTGCAGACCGTGGCCCGTCAAGGAGAGTACGTCTTTAAGCCCGATGACCAAGCCGGCCAATCGCCCGGCTGTGCCGTTGGCTACCTTTGCATCAACGGCCAGAGCAGCCGCTGTTGCCTCCTCAGTATATACTTCGACGAATGCGTTGAGATGCTTAGCCGATTCTATTTTTTGCAAATAATGGTCAACCAACTTGACGCACGTCAAACCTTCTTCACGCAAATCTTTCTGAATTTCGGCTAGCGTCAGATACTCTTTCAATGTGATTTCTTTGTGGGGTTGCAAATAAAGAATCAGAGCCGTTAAGTGGTAGCTTAATGGCTCTGGTCAAACCTTCGATAAGATGGAAGCGTTATTTGGGGTCTTCCATGCTTTTTTCAATATTTTCCTTAACGTCTTTAGTAGCGTTCTTGAATTCATTGATTCCTTGCCCCAAACCGCGCATCAACTCAGGAATTTTCTTCGCACCGAAGAAGAGTAAAACGAACAAGGCAACCAAAAAGATTTCTTGTCCACCTAATCCCATAAATGCCAAAACGGTTACTGATTCCATATCTGTTTCTTTTTTAATGTTTACAAAAATAATTATTCTTTTTTATAAGAGCTACACTCCCGCCGTCTTTTATCCTATATTAATTGTCTTTTCCCGCTTTTCCCACTCGCTGAACTTACGCACATCATCACCCAGTGTTTTGATGAGCCACACCACCAATGCCACGTCGTCAGTGATGCCTATTACTGGCAAAAAGTCCGGAATAAAGTCTATTGGCGACACAAAATAGATCAGTACTGCGACAATGGAAATCAGGCTTTTCCACGGCAAGCCCTTGTATTCGCCCGACGCATAAGCCTTCACCATCCGGATCAGCATCTGCACGCTCGTCTGGAACTCCGCGAGGTTACCTTTGAAACCTACATGCTGAAGCTTCCCCAACACTTCTTTGGCCAGTTCCACCAACCGTCCTGAATTCCTGACGTATCGACCTGCTTTTCCTGTCGCATTCCTAAAAAAAATCGATTGTAAAATCCGCGATATCATTGATTCTTCATTCATTATTTAAAGCAGGAAAAAGTGGTTCGTAGAGCCATTATAACTATCAACTTACGGAAAAAATTGCATTTTGGATCGGGCCGGACACTTTTCGGCCAAAAAATCACATTACCCTTGGTTTAAACAAATTATGTGTCCTACTTTTAGGAAAAAATTCAAAAAGCATCAATTTCTATACAATTAACCATATTTTCCTATGAAGATTACTGTTGTAGGCGCGGGTGCAGTGGGTGCTACCACTGCCGATAATATCATCCGTCGTGAGCTGGCAGAAGAAGTGGTGTTACTGGATATCAAAGAAGGCGTCAGCGAAGGCAAATCCCTCGATATGTACCAAACGGCCGCCTTGCTGGGCTTCAATACCAAACCCATCGGCTCTACGAACGACTACGAAAAAACAAAAGGCTCCGATGTGGTTGTAATCACTTCCGGTCTGCCCCGTAAACCCGGCATGACCCGCGAAGAGTTAATTGGTATCAATGCAGGAATTGTAAAAGGAGTTACTGAAAATATTCTCAAATACTCTCCCAAAGCGATCATCATTGTGGTATCTAATCCAATGGATACCATGACTTACCTGGCGCTTAAAGAATCCGGTATCCCTAAAAAACGTTTGATCGGAATGGGCGGTGCATTGGACAGCGCACGTTTCAAAACATATCTCGCATTGGCCATGGACGTATCGCCGCTGGACATTCACGGAATGGTTATCGGCGGACACGGTGACACAACGATGATCCCCCTGACCAGGCTTGCTACCTACAACGGTATCCCCGTAAGCCGCTTCCTGTCGACCGACCAACTTGAAAAAGTGGCGGCAGACACCATGGTAGGCGGTGCCACATTGACGAAATTGATCGGAACATCAGCGTGGTATGCCCCGGGCGCTGCTACGTTGCTCCTCGTTGAAAGCATTGTACGCAACCAGAAACGCATTGTCCCATGCAGCGTTTACCTGAATGGAGAATATGGCCAGAAGGATATTTGCATGGGTGTACCAGTCGTGCTGGGAAGAGGAGGATGGGAAAAAATCATCAATCTCCGCCTGAGCGACGCCGAAAAAGCTGCGTTTGAAAAGTCAGCGGAAGCCGTTCGCTCTATGAACGCAGCGTTGGCATTGTAAGCAGTTTATAATTTACTATAATACAGGCCGGTCCGGTAATTTCCGGGCCGGCCTTTTGCTTACCTGAATATTTGGTTTTGATCAGGGTTTAACCTAATTTGTTATTAATAAACACAATAAAAAATGAATAAAATTCAATTTTTTCAACAACTATTCACCTTTAAACACACATTGCTATGAAAAGATCATTATTACTTTTAATCACGTTTTTGATTTCGCTTTCTGCATTTTCCCAGTCCATCAAAGGGAAGATCACCGATGAGAAAAATGGTTCTCCGTTACCTGGGGTATCCATTTTGGTACAAGGCACAAATACCGGCACGGTAACAGACCCGGATGGGAATTTTGGGCTCACAATGCCTGATGGCAACTACAATATCGTCATTTCATTTATCGGATACACGCCAAAAATTGTCCCCGTGGCAGTCAGCTCCGGCCAGTCTCCCACTTTGAACATTGCAATGTCGGAGTCCTCGGAAGTGCTTGGGGAAATTGTTGTAACCGGCTCACGCAGCGGAGGCCGCTCACGTATCGACTCCCCCGTTCCGGTTGACATTATCCCCGTTTCGCAGATCACCAACAATGTCGGCCAGGTGGATATCAATCAAATACTAACATACGTCGCACCATCATTCCAGTCATCACGGCAAACGATTTCCGACGGATCCGACCACATTGATCCCGCTCAGTTGCGTGGGCTCGGTCCGGATCAGGTTTTAGTATTGATCAATGGTAAAAGAAGGCATCAATCCTCGCTCGTGAACGTGAATGGCACGGTTAACCGCGGCACGGTCGGCACCGACCTGAATGCAATCCCGGCGACGGCAGTTGATAAGATAGAGATACTTCGGGACGGAGCGGCGGCACAATATGGCTCCGACGCCATTGCCGGGGTAATCAATATTATATTAAAATCGCGAACCGGCCTCAGCGGCAATGTCTCCTACGGCCAGAACGTGACCAGCTACGACAAAAACTATATTATCAATAACAACAAAGACGCTTCCGTTGACATTTCAGACGGTGGGACGGCGCAGGTCGGGCTGAACTATGGCTTGAAAATTGGGCAGAAAGGTTTCGTCAATATCACAGGAGAATACGTCAACCGGGAAGCCACCAATCGAACCGGCACCTATACCGGCCAAATATTCCCCGCAGTGAACGGTACAGTGGTTGACCAGGAACTACTGACACAAAAGGGCCTTACCCGCAACGATTTCGATATGCGTATCGGCAATTCGGAAGTGAAGGGCGGAGGCGTTGTCGTGAATGCCAGTATCCCCGTTAACGATGCGATGGAAATTTATGCATTCGGAGGTTATAATAACAAAAAGGGTAATGCTGCGGGCTTTTACCGGTATCCCAACGGAATCCCTGCCGCCGTGAGAACAAATGTATTTGCTGTTTACCCTAATGGCTTTTTACCGGAGATCAACAGCGACGTGACCGATATTTCAGCCGCAGCCGGTTTTCGCGGAAAACTGGGTGAATGGCGGTTTGACCTCAGCAATACTTTTGGAAAAAATGATTTCGACTACACGATCTCCAACTCGGTTAATTATACGCAGGCTGTCGGCAACAGCAGCTTTCAGCGGAAATTCGATGCCGGTGGAAATGCATTTTCTCAAAACACGATCAACCTTGACCTGGGCAGGAAGTTTGACGTGCTTTATGGCCTCAATGTAGCAGTAGGTGCCGAACAGCGGACTGATAAATACACCATTACGGCCGGAGAGGAAGCTTCTTACAAAAACTACGACGTGGCTGCCGGAGTGGCGGCGGGGGCTCAGGTATTCTCAGGTTTCTTTCCCCAGAATGCAGGGTCGCATTCCAGGCACAGCGTAGCCGGGTATCTCGATCTTGAACAGGACATTGCAAAATGGTGGGTTTTCAGTGCGGCATTGCGTTTCGAAAACTACTCTGACTTTGGGAATACACTCAACTACAAGTTCTCGACCCGGTTTAAATTCACAGACGGTATCGCCTTGCGTGCGTCAGCGAGCACCGGGTTCAGGGCGCCTTCCTTGCAGCAACGTTATTATGCCAAAACGAACACGCTATTTGTAACCCAAAACGGCCAGCAGGTGCCCCAGGAAAGCGGCACCTTCACCAATGACAGCAAACCGGCTGAAGTCCTGGGCATCCCAAAGCTCAAACAGGAAACTTCCCAAAGTTTCACCGTTGGTACCACCATTCAGATCAATAATGCATTTGAACTCACCGTCGATGCCTATCAGATCGACATTGACGACCGCATTGTGTTGACCAACAATTTTAACGATGGCGGTAATGCCAATCTGAAAGCTCAGCTGGCAGCTGCGAATGCTACTACGGCGAATTTCTTTTCCAATGCAGTTGATACGCGTTCGCGGGGAATCGAAGCGGTTTTGTCGTACAATACTAAATTCGGCAAAAATCAGTCGATCAGGGCGATTCTTGCAGGCACATTTATTCAAAACAAAGTAAAAAAAGGCGCTGATGGCAGGCCTATTATCCATGCTTCGGACATATTGGTGCAGACCAATCAGGTTAACACTTATTTTAACCGGGAAGATTTGAGCCGGTTTGAAATAGCCAGCCCCAAAAACAAACAAAGTCTGACGATCAATTACAAGGCCGGGAAGTTCGGGATAATGCTTCGCAGCGTGCGGTTTGGAGAAGTAACTTACTGGGATCCCACTAATGACCCTACCAAACCCGATTCATGGCCAGTGAATGTATTGACCGGCCAAAAAGAAACACTGGATCAGACTTTCGGCGCCAAAATAGTTACCGACGTGGCTTTAAATTACGATGTGGTGAAAGGAGTCAATCTTTCGATCGGCTCCAATAATGTGTTCGATGTTTACCAGGACAAGCACACCCATTCTGGCAATGTGAGCCTTGGACGTTTTGTATACTCGCGCCGCGTTCAGCAAATGGGTTTCAATGGACGGTATCTTTTTGCCCGGGTAAATTTCAATTTTTAAGACAAAAAATTCAGCGATTTTCCAGGACATGGACTCCCGGAAAATCGCTGAATTTTTCAAATATCCATTTATCAAATCGATATCTGGTATTGCAAAATCCAGGAGCGACGTCTCCCCGACTTTTCGAGCTCGTTGGCGACAGCGCTGGCCCGATAAACCGGCCTGCTTTCGTAATTAAGGGATATTTTGCCGTTTTGTCCGCTTATAAACCAGTTGACGCCAAGGTTATACACATTGACGGCATCCCTCAGGCGGTCATAATCGGCGCTTTGCAATGAAGCATAAGGCATTAAAGTGCCTTGGTTCCCAAGTAGGCGATCTTTCAGCTTATAGCCCGCCTGCGCATACACCACATTTCCAGTCCCGAACATCGGGTACGCGTTGCCATGCGTGCCGCTCACCCCCGCAATGGGTTGGGTAGTGCCTGTGGCCGGGTTCATGCTGCCATTGTAGCGCAGGTAACCCTTACCGTAGTCAGTGCCGAAATAGCCCAGGTAGGCCGATATCGCAGTACCCTTTTCTTTATTCAAAGGCATATCCAGATACGCAGCCACCGACCAAAGCGTCATATCGCTATACAGGGTATCCACAGTTTCCTTTCGCCAAGTAGCGTTTTTCTGAGAAGTAATACCGGCTTCGACATTCAATACCTTGCGTTTTCCAAGATAAGTACCCGTCATATAGCCGGGAGTCGTGTTATCCTCTGTATCGAAAATATTGTAGATCAGAAGCCCCTGAAATTGCTTGTGGTTCTTTCGCTGTGAAAACACCGAATTGCGGTTGAGCGCGGGTGGATTTGCGCCATTTGTTTCGATTGGAAACGGGTCTGAAACACCGACCCGGTAATTGAATTTGCCTACTTGTCCACGGCTATAAACAGTCAGTTTTCGCGAAAACTGGTCGGTCTGATCCACAGTTGCCTGCGCGAATACGGGCACATCCAACGTCATAATGGTACCAATACTGGGTTGCGAAAATCTTGAAAAACCATTCACAATAGTAAGCCCTCCCCCGAAGCGGATGAAGCTTGTCCCATTTCGTTGCATTTCATATTCACCCACCGCGTCATGGAAAAAGGCCGCGACCTTCCGCTGGCTCGGCGTTCCTGAGGTGTTGTACGACGGCGATGCGCTTACCTTGTTGAAATTATTCATTCCAAACTGCGTATAGAAGAATATCCGGTCGATCAACTGCCCGAACAACTGCATACGCGTCCGGCGCAGACCAATATCGAAAGTGTTTGCTTTTGGGTCGCCCAAAACGGTGGTACCCGGGTTATTTTCATTCAGACGAAACCAGGCCTGATTCGTAAATGTGAATTTTACATAATGTGAACCGGATTCATTAAGATTGTACCGGATATCGTTCCTGATATTGTCGTCAGAAGGCTTAACCTGTGCCATAGCTACGGACGAACTAAGCAGAAATAAGGAAAGAACTTTTTTCATTGCAAACAAAGTAAAATGGTTTTTGACCGGGCTCTAAAAAGGCTTACACCAAGCCTATTTCCCCAATGGGCTCTCAAATATAAGGCTGGTTACTATGCGGCCAAACTCTTTTTTGGCTTAATCTCCCTGGTGTGTGTTGGCCAGGAAACGCCGCCATTGACCAATTATCCGGCGGCGACATACAAGGCACACAACCAGAACTGGGACCTGTGCCAGAGCGCCGACGGAATGATTTACTCAGCAAATTCAGACGGCCTGCTCGAATACGACGGAGCTTCGTGGAAGCTATATCCACTTCCCGACGGGCAAATTGTCCGGACGGTTTTATATGATGAGCAATTCGGCAACAATCCTTCCGGAAAAGTCCTCAATCGGCCAGCCATTAAAGAACAACGCATATATGCAGGTGGCTTCTCCGAATTTGGATATTGGAAAAAAGAGGCTGACGGACAATTGAAATACTATTCTCTGAGCAAAAAGGCCAATTTTACCAGCTTGAAAACCGAAGAGATCTGGCATATCCTCAAAACACCGGATTACATCTATTTTCAATCGTTTTCGATGATATACCGGTATGACGGTAAAAACCTGGTGGAGATCAAGGGGCCGGGCAACTTCATGTTCATGCGCTATGTCCGGAACCGTGTGCTGGTGCAAATGATCGGCAAGGGAATTTATGAACTGAAAGGGCATAAATTTACGCCATTAACCGGTACAGAAGCACTTTCACCAGCGATCGTTTCGGCCATACTCCCCTTTCCTGGCGGCCGTATTCTCATTACCACCACGAGGCACGGCCTGTTTATTTGGGAGAAAGGCATGCTTTCGCCCTGGACGATTGCCATTTCCGAAGAACTCAAAAGGAATATCATTAACCGTGCGATCGTTACGAACCGCGATACAAACATCGTTTTCGGGACAATTCAGAATGGTGTTTACGTCGTCTCCCAAAACGGCAGCCTGAAATACCGGTTCAATAAGGAAACGGGTTTGCAAAACAACACCGTTCTGGCCCTTGACGAGGACCGTGGAAAACAGCTTTGGATAGGATTGGATCAGGGCATCGACATGGTGAAAACGTCGTCGCCGATCATTTCCTATCAGACGAATGAGAATCCTTTGGGCTCAACTTACGCGGCGGCCATTTGGCATGGTAACCTTTATGTGGGGTCCAATAAAGGTGTATTTGTAAAAAAATGGCTTTCCTCCGAGCCATTTCGCGCCGTACCTGGCCTTGAAGGGCAAACCTGGACTCTCAAAGTGATCGACGACCAGTTGCTCTGCGGCCATAACGACGCCACTTACCGCATTGAAGAAAACGGGATCAAAAAAATATCGGATATCAACGGCGGTTGGGTGCTGCTTCCCGTCCGGAATGGGAAAGATACATTGCTTTTGCAAGGCGCATATATTGGCCTGCATATATACAAGAAAGACCCAAAAGGCATCTGGGCCTACGCTTATCCGGTAAAAGGCGTCCCTCCGATTCCTATCAGGCAGATCGTTAAAGACCGTTATGGGGCATTCTGGATCGGGCATGCATACAAGGGATTGTTTCAAGCAAAACTTAGCCCTACCCTCGATTCAGCATTGCTTTGGAAAGAGTATAAAGCACCTAGCGACATTCCCAGCGAGTTTTCTGTCGAGATCATCAGTTGGCTCAATGGGCAGGTGCGCATACGATCGGGCAAATCTTTTTTACAGCCGGACGCTGACGGAGGGCTTAAACCAAGTCAGGATTTCGCAAGTGAAGACGAAACCTATAAAGTCCGTACGGGCCTGCCCGGCGACTGGTTCAAAGTTTTCATTAACCGGGTTGCATTTTATTCCATCGGTAAGAAACCGCGTAATCTCGCATTAACGCTGGTCAGGAACAGTGAAACTGTGATTCCCGTCTCCAACGACTATTATTTCTTTTGTCTGGACAATGGCTACGCATTATACAACCGCATTTCTTCCGACGACTATCAAAATGTGGGTGCTACGCCCATTATCAGAAAAGTCGCCAATCTCAGAAACCTGAACGAGACCTTTCCCATTGCAGGTAACCCTTCTTTTCCCTCAGACGCCCGCTCGCTCCGGATCAACTATGCATTACCGGTGTACGGCCAGACAGTGCAATATAAATACCGTTTGAGAGGGCTGACCGATCAATGGTCTGAATGGACGGACCAGAGTTTTGTGGAATTCACCAACCTCGAATCGGCCGATTATCTGTTTGAAATTCGAAGTAACCTGAATGAAACGGTTACCTCTTACCGGTTCAGTGTAAAACCGTATTGGCGTGAGACTTTGCTTGCCAAAATCCTCTTTGCTATTGTGATCGCCCTGGTATTTGCCGCATTGATCGTGTACCAGGAAAAACGACTGGCACGGCACCGCCGTAAGCTTATCGAGGAACAGGAAGAAAAACTACGCCAGCAGCGTCTGTCGAGTGAAAGGCAGATCATGCAGATCCAGAATGAAAAGTTACAAAGCGAGATACAAAACAAAAGCCAGCAGTTGAGCAATGTGGCCATTAATGTGGTGCGTAAAAACGAAATCCTGGAAGAGATCCGCGACGAGCTGAAACAGGTAAAAGCCGAAATGGGCCAGCAACTGCCCAATATCCACTATCAAAAATTGCTGCACAGTATCGAACGGAATGTAGCGGGCAAGGACGACTGGGTCTTGTTCGAGCAGAATTTCGATGAAGTACATGAGCAGTTCTTCAAAAAACTAAGACAAATTTATCCCACCATTTCACCTTCCGAACTTCGCCTCGCCGCATGCCTTCGCATGAATCTTTCTACTAAGGAAATGGCGCCTGTGCTGGGGATTTCAATCCGCGGTGTGGAAATCAAGCGCTATCGACTCCGCAAAAAACTGGGATTGGGCGTAGATGCCAATCTGGTACAGTTTATGATGGACATTTGATACAATTGTATTTATCCATCACCAACCACTTTATTATTCCAACAAACCTTGCATTATTCTTATTGATGTAGTGGTGATGTAGTGTTTTTTTTGATTCCTGCCTCGCTTCGAACTTAAATTTGAAGTCAATAATTTCTTATAATAATTCAATCAACCAATTTATAAATGATGAAAACTACTGTACGATTGCTGTACATGCTCGTTTTCCTGGCTGCGGGAACTTTCTCCTATGCCCAGGAAATCAATGTGACTGGTAAAGTCACTTCGGGTACCGACAATTCGGTACTCCCGGGCGCCAGTGTGCTGATCAAAGGAACAACCACCGGCGTTCCTACCGATGCAGAAGGTAACTACGCTATAAAAGTCCCATCACCTCAATCTGTCCTGGTATTCTCAATGATCGGGATGACCGCGCAGGAAATCGCAGTCGGTACTCAAACCGTCATCAATGTTGTATTGCAGGAAGACGCAAAAGCATTGAACGAGGTAGTGATAGTAGGTTATGGTTCACAAAATAAGCTGGACGTAACGGGCTCCATCGCTCAAATAAAAGGAGCTGAAATCTCCAAGCAGCCTTCGATGAATGCCGTAAGCGGTCTTCAGGGCAAGGTTGCGGGTGTGCAGATCAACAACTCCGGTAAGCCCGGTGAGGCTCCGCAAATACGCATTCGAGGCGTTGGTACAGCTTATGGCAGCGCCAACCCATTGTACGTGGTCGACGGGGTGTGGTTTGACGACATCAGCTTCCTCAACTCGGGTGACATTGAAAGTATGAACATTCTGAAAGATGCGTCAAGCCAGTCTATTTATGGTGTGCGCGCAGCAAACGGGGTAGTGCTGATCACCACGAAAAAAGGTAAATCCGGAAAGGCGGTTGTGGATTACAACGGCTTTGTGGGCTATCAGAAGGTGACAAATCAGATCAAAATGGCCAATGCAAACGAGTATGCCACGATGGTCAACGAACTCAGCAATATCAATGGCAAACCCAATGTCCTCGATCCGGCCCAATTCGGTGAAGGAACCGATTGGTACCACCAGATTTTGCGCAATGCATTACTTACCAACCATCAGCTTTCGATCAGTGGGGGCGGCGAAAAATCGACTTACAGCTTTTCCCTTGGTTATCTGAACCAGGATGGTATTGTTGAAAAGAACAATTTCAAAAGGTATACGGCACGTATGCAGAACGACTTCCAGGTTTTAAAAAGTCTTAAAGTGGGTTATACTGCCACCGGTTCTTTCAGCAAATCGAAAGATGAAGCGGGTGGCATTTTCCGCCAGCTTTACGCAGCAGGCCCAGTAGTACCGGTATATTATGCCGATGGCACGTACGGAGATCCTACCGACTATAACCTGGGCGATGGAAACAACTTCAACCCGCAGGTTACCATCGATTTTTTCAATCAAAATACAAAGAAAACCCTCCTCACTGGTAATGTTTATGCAGAATTGTCCCTGTTCAAAGGTCTGACTTTCAAAACTAGTCTGGGAGGCCGATATGGACAAGATGAAACGCGCAGTTATGTGCCGCAATACACCGCGACATTCAAACAGCGTAACACAACCAGCTTCCTTGAATTCGTCCGTCCGCAAACGCGCTATTGGATTTTTGAGAATACTTTGACTTACACCAAAGATTTCGGGCAGCACAGCATTACCGCCTTGTTAGGACAATCTGCACAGCGCGATCAATCCTATAAGGTTACTGCTAATGCATTGAATGTACCTTTCAGCAGTGAAGGCGATCTCTATCTTGCATTGGGTAGTGCAGCCGGGCGAAATGTGACAGACGAGGGAGATTTGGGAACATATGCTTCTTATTTTGGCCGTGTCAATTACTCCTTTGGCGATCGTTATCTTTTGAATGCATCATTAAGAGCTGACGGTTCTTCCAAATTCTACCAAGGCGGAAATGCCTGGGGCTATTTCCCTTCTGTCGGTGCAGGCTGGGTGATCAGCAATGAGGCATTCATGAAAGGCCAATCCACATTTGACAACCTTAAAATCCGCGGTAGCTGGGGTAAAATCGGAAATGCTTCCGTACCGTCTAACCTCTCGACGCTGACAGTGGCGACCGGTGGAAATCTGGCAGCCATCTTTGGCGGACAACTGAACACAGGTGCCAGCATCAATACCATTATCCCTCCTACTACTTTTTGGGAACGCGGCGTTGGTACCGATTTCGGTGTCGAAGCTTCCTTCCTGAAATCGCGGCTTAGCGTTGAATTGGATTATTATATCAAGAAAACAGAGCGCGCCATATTTGACATTCCGGTCCTGACCTCGATCGGTACTGCATCCGGACGCATTGTTGGTAACCAGGCCAATTTCGAGAATAAAGGTTTTGAATTTGCTTTGAACTGGCGCGACGACATCGGAAAAGACCTTTCGTACAGCATTGGCTTCAACGGCGGTATTAATGACAACACTGTTCTTTCCGTTTCGTCAGGTGCAAATCCTATTTACGACGGTGGCGTGGGCCTTACCAGCGGCGCGCTTGCTACACGCACCCGTGTAGGCGATCCGATAGGCTCATTCTATGGTTACGTTGTTGATGGTATTTTCCAGAATGAAGAGGAAATCAAAAACTCGGCCCAGCCAAATGCAAAACCGGGTGATTTTAAATACCGGGACATCAGCGGAACCAACGGCACGCCAGATGGCGCCATTTCCGGCCTCGACCGGCAGGTGATCGGCAACCCGAACCCCAAGTTCAGCTACGGTATCAATACCAGCTGGAATTATAAAAACATCGATTTAATGCTCGATTTCCAGGGCGTTGCGAAAGTGGATATTTACAATGCGAACATGGGATGGCGCTATGGTAATGAAAACTTCACCAAAGATTTCTACGATAACAGATGGCACGGTGAAGGAACTTCAAACACTTATCCTTCTGCAAACATCGGCGGTGGCCAGAATTACCTCCCCAATTCATTCTTCGTACAAAGCGGAAGTTATTTCCGCGTACGGAATGCGCAGCTTGGCTACACATTCCCTCAGGCTGTCAATGATAAATTGAAGATCCGCAAGCTGCGTCTTTACGCCAACGCGCAAAACCCCTTGAATTTCTTCAAATACAAAGGTCTTTCTCCTGAGGTAAGAGCCAACGAAAACAAACCGACACAAGCCGGAATCGACGCCAATGTGTATCCGCTTTCAGCGACTTACAATTTTGGTATCAATGTCACTTTCTAAGATCAGAACCGATATGAAAAATATAAGTCTAAAAAATAACCTGAAACAGACGGGCCTTTACCTGGGACTGGCCGCGCTCCTGTTCATACCTTCTTCGTGCAGCGACGGCTTCCTCGATACCGATCCACAGGGCAAGCAGCCGGGAGCCGTTTTTTGGCAAAATGAAGCCGATGCTACCAAGGCAGTCAACGCAATGTACGCCAACCTCCGCAGTTGGAACAATACCGCATTTGCTGCAATTGCGGTAGAAAGTGTTGGTTCCGACGATGCGGAAAAGGGAAGCACCGCAAGTGATGCTCCTTTTTTCAATCAATATGACAACTTCACCGTAGGTTCGACCGAGGGCCAGTTGGGCGGTTTCTGGGAAGGACAATACCAGAATATCAACTATGCGAACCAGGTCATCGTGAATATCCCGGCGATCAGCATGGATGAAAATCTGAAAGCGAGATACATTGCGGAGGCAAAATTTATCCGTGCATACTCCTATTTCAGACTTGTACGTGCATTCGGCGATGTTCCGCTGCGGTTGGCATTACCCAAAGACGCCACCGAATACAACCTCCCCCGCACACCTAAGGCGGATGTATATGCAGCAATCGAAAAGGATTTGACCGAGGCGGCAGCGGTACTCCCACAGAACTACGGATCTTCCGATATCGGCAGGGTTACCAAGGGTGCAGCATTGTCGCTGCATGCGAAAGTATCGATGTATCAGCAGAAATGGCAGCAGGTGTTTGATCTCACCACACAGGTGATCAACTCCGGACAATATTCCCTTTTCCCGAATTACGAGGCGCTATTCCGCATACCCAATGAAAATTCAAGTGAATCTATATTTGAGATCCAGAATGAGTTGATCCCGTCGAATAAAGATGCTTCCAACTCGCAATATTCGCAGGTGCAAGGTGTACGTGGCGTGCAAGGAGGAGGCTGGGGCTTCAATGTACCTACCGAAACACTGGCTAAGTCATTTGAGGCCGGTGACCCAAGACGCGACGCGACGATCATTTTCCGGGGCGAAACCACGCCATCGGGCGATGCTATTGCTGCAACGGGTGACAACCCCATGTACAATCAGAAATCCTACGTGCCATTTTCATTGTACACCACTGGCTTCAATGAAGGCTCACAGCAGAATGTAAGGGTTATCCGCTACGCAGAGGTATTGCTGATGAATGCGGAAGCTGCCAACGAACTTGGAAATGCTACGCAGGCTCTGGCGTCACTCGAACTGGTACGAGCCCGTGCAAGAGGAACGAGCAAAACGATCCTGCCTAAGGTTACTACTACCGATAAAGCTGCATTACGCCTCGCGATCTGGAACGAGCGTCATCATGAGCTGGCCATGGAATTCGACCGCTATTTCGACGTGATCCGTCAGGGACGGGCAGCAGAGATATTCGGGCCTAAGGGGTGGAAAGCAGGCAAGAACGAAGTATGGCCGATCCCTCAGAATGAAATCGACATCAGCGCAGGCGTATTGACACAGAACCCAGGCTATTAATTAAAAACCACATCTATCGATGAAAACTTTAAAGAACAAACTGGCACTGGTAATCTGCGTTCTGACAGCAGTCGGCGTATCGTCTTGCTACGAAAAATTTGACCCGGAAAGCTACGCGCCAAGCGTGACAATCGGAGGTTTTACAGCCTCTAATGAAATAGCTCAGCCCAACCTGGTTGCCCATTTTCCTTTCGACGGAGATTATGTCGAAGCGGTTTCCAAGACTGCCGGTGTGAATACCGGGACTACTTTTGCCAATGGACTAAAAGGCCAGGCTATGAAAGGAGCTCAAAAAGGATATATTCTATTTGAACCTACTGCCGCCATACTTGGCCTTAAAAGCTTCACAATGACTTACTGGGTCAATAGCCAGTCGACAACGGCAGCGGGGGGCATTATCGGTTTGGTAGGCCTTTCTCAAAAGAATGGTTTTTGGGGAAATATTGAAACTTTCTTCGAAAATGGCGGCACCAATACCGACGGGATTTTCAAAGCTCATATCCAGAACGGCAAAGCAGACACCTGGGTGACCAAAGAGGGAATTGTTAATCTCTATAACTCCTGGACACACATTGCATTATCGTATGACGCCACCTCATCTACTTTCAATGTTTATGTCAATGGCTCCAAAACAGCTACCAGCACGGTTGCTAAGTTTGGTGAGCTGAAATGGAACAATCCGGGAAAGATGGTTTTCGGGACTGTGCAGTTCCAGACAACCCCAAGTCTTACGTCTGAATCGAAAGGCGAGCCGTGGGCGAGCTATCTGACAGGCTTGCTGGATGAAGTCCGGATTTACAACGTTGCTTTGAAAGACAGTGAAGTAGACGCACTCGTCAAATTGGAATCAAGAGGGAAATAATGCCTTTCAAAAACCTCATTTTCATTATTACAATACTCTGGCTGGGGGTTTCCTGCAAATCCGAAAAGGAACCCCAGCCAACCAATCCGGGCACGCCATCGTCGTTCGGGTTCAATAGGCTGAAAGTAAACGGCATCTATTCGGGATTCAAATATGTCAATTTGAATGTGAATCTTGAGATAAGGTTTACTTTTTCCGCTCCTTTGACCAGCGCGTCCATTCAAAACGGCATCACCTTCAAGTCGGCTGCCGGGGAAAACATTGCTTTTACGAGTGCTTTGGAGCATGGCGACAGCTCGGTAGTTATCAAACCTTCTGCCAATCTGGTTTATCTTACCAACTACTCGGTTGTTGCTACCAAAGCATTGAAATCCAAAGCGGGCGGAATGCTGCTTAATGAAGTAAAAGTCGACTTAACAACCTCAATCGACTCAACAAACAAGTTCCCAGTTCTATCTGACGAAGCACTTCTGACGCTCGTTCAAAAGCAAACTTTTCGCTATTTCTGGGACTTCGCGCATCCTGTTAGCGGGCTCGCACGTGAAAGAAATACGTCCGGCGATGTGGTAACCTCCGGTGGAAGCGGCTTCGGGATCATGACTATACCTATTGCTGTCGAACGGCAATTCATAACCCGTGCGCAGGGGCTCGAAAGAATGCAAAAGATCGTCGGGTTCCTGAAAGATAAAGCAGAGAAGTTCCACGGAGCTTTCCCGCATTGGCTCAATGGCGCAACAGGAGCCGTGGTACCGTTCAGTACAAAAGATAACGGTGCGGATCTTGTCGAAACTTCCTACCTGGTTCAGGGACTGCTTACTGCCCGGCAATATTTCAGTGAAAACAATGCAGCAGAAGTCGCTCTGCGGTCGGACATCACTAAAATATGGGAAGCTGTTGAATGGGATTGGTTTACCAAAGATGGCGGAAATGTCCTGTACTGGCATTGGAGTCCCAACTACAATTGGGAAATGAACCATCAGATAAAAGGTTGGAATGAATGCCTGATCACCTATGCGCTCGCTGCATCGTCACCTACGCATAGCATCACCAAAACGGTTTATGACAATGGATGGGCCGGTAATGCATCTTTTGTAAATGGAAAAGAATATTACGGTATTAAGCTGCCACTTGGCGAGCCATTCGGCGGGCCGTTGTTCTTTTCTCAATATTCTTTTCTGGGATTGAACCCTACCGGACTGAGCGATCGCTTTGCCAATTATTTTGACCAAAACAGAGCGCATACCTTAATCAATTATAATTATTGTAAAACCAATCCGCAGGCGTACAACGGTTATAGCGCACAATGCTGGGGATTGACCGCAAGCGATATTCCAAACGGGTACAATGCCAACTCCCCGACAAACGACAGAGGAGTGATCACGCCCACAGCGGCATTGTCGGCCTTCCCATATACCCCAGCTGAATCGATGAATGCATTGAAATTCTTCTATTACAAATTGGGGGATAAAATGTGGGGAAATTATGGCTTCTATGATGCATTCTCGATTACCGATCTCTGGTTTGCAGATTCCTATCTCGCCATTGACCAGGGCCCGATTGTCATCATGATAGAAAATTATCGGAGCAAATTACCGTGGAAGCTCTTTATGAGCAATCCGGAAGTAAAAAGCGGACTGAAAAAATTAGGATTCAGAAGTCCCGAACTCAACTAATACTCATCCCACCATTACAACACCTGTTATGAAAATATCTTTCTTTTCACTGCTATGCGTGCTGCTGCTTTGCATCAATGCAGATTGTGAAGCGCAGAAGAAGAAAACAGCTGCCAGCAAACCAGCTACATTCAATCCGGCAGATCGGCCTAAAAACCTTTCTGATACCGCATTGCTCGAACTGGTGCAGAAGCAAACTTTCCGGTATTTCTGGGAATTCGGACATCCCGTAAGTGGTATGTCCCGCGAACGCAGCAACGTTGCTTATGATTATGGCGACGAAGTTGTAACTACCGGCGGCACTGGTTTCGGCATCATGGCTATGATCGTCGCCGCCGAACGCAAATGGCAGCCCCGCGATTCTGTTGCAGCACGACTGCTGAAAATGGTCAAATTCTTGTCAAAAGCCGATCACTACCATGGCATTTTCCCACACTGGCTTAACGGTGCAACGGGCAAGATCATACCTTTCGGTCGTAAGGACGACGGCGGCGACCTGGTGGAAACTTCTTTCCTCTTTCAGGGATTGCTTGCGGCAAGGCAATATTTTGATCGTGATAACAATGTAGAAAGGGATTTGAGGAACCGCATTCAGTGGATATGGAGCGAGGCTGAATGGGATTGGTATACCCGCGGAAACCCCAACCAACTTTACTGGCATTGGAGTCCGAACAATGGTTGGGCCATGAATTTCGAACTGAGGGGTTACAACGAAACGCTGATCACCTACATTATGGCGGCAGCTTCCCCGCGCTATCCTATCACAGAACAGGTTTACCACAAATGCTGGGCGCAAAGCGATCATTTCAAGAATGGTAAAGAATATTATGGAATTAAACTTCCGCTCGGATTCGAGTACGGCGGTCCGCTGTTTTTCACGCACTATTCTTTTGTAGGACTTGATCCCAGAAACCTGACTGATCAGTATGCCAACTATTGGGAGCAGAATGTGAACCATTCCCTTATCAATTATAAATACTGTGTTGAAAATCCCGGTAAATTCAAGGGGTATGGCGAAAACAGCTGGGGATTGACGGCCAGCGACACATACAACGGCTATAATGCGCATTCACCTACGAACGATTTCGGGACAATTACACCCACGGCTGCATTGTCATCTTTTCCATACACACCCGAGCAGTCCATGAAAGCATTAAGGCATTTCTATGACGATTTGGGAGATAAAATATGGTCTGAATATGGGTTTACGGACGCGTTCAACGAGTCACAAAACTGGTATGCCACCTCGCATCTGGCCATTGACCAGGGGCCGATCATCGTAATGATCGAAAACTACCGGACGGGACTATTATGGAAGCTTTTCATGAAAGACCAGGACGTGCAGAATGGTTTGAGAAAACTGGGTTTTAAAAGTCCTGCATTGAAGGTCGCCAGCAAAAATTAACCTCTTATTATCTAAAATTCGCAGAAAGGCCGGCCACAAGCTGGTCTTTCTGTTTTATCGAATATAATTGTACCTTAATATCGCTTTTGAAACGCACGACGGGTCTTGCGTTATCTGCCCTACCTAAACGAAATCAATATGAACTCACTCTCCAAAACAGGCGCGCTGCTGATAGTCCTCAACTTATGGGCGCTATCGGGTTCAGCTCAGATATGGAATGTATCGGAACCGGAGAACCTTCCCGAAAAACGGCATGAGAATGCAATGGCTACTGCAAACGGAAAACTCTACCTTCTCGGCGGTCGCGGCATCAAACCGGTTGATGAATATGATTTCAAAAAGGATTCTTGGAGCAATCTGGCCCCTACTCCACTTGAAATGAGCCATTTTCAGGCCGTTACCTATAAAAACGAGATCTATGTTTTGGGCGCTTTCACCGGGGGATATCCGCACGAAATTCCCATTCCGGATATTTATATTTTCAATCCAATTAAAAACGAATGGCGTAAGGGTGCTGCCATCCCCGAAAACCGCAGACGGGGTGCCGCCGGTGCATTTGTACTTAATGACAAAATTTACCTGGTTTGCGGCATCCAGGACGGGCATTGGGACGGGCAAGTAACGTGGTTCGATGAGTTTGATCCGGCAACCGGAACCTGGAAAACGCTCGCCGATGCTCCCCGCCCGAGAGACCACGTACAAGTGGCTGTACTCGACAATAAACTGTATGTCGCCGGTGGCAGACTTTCCACGGCCCGCATTAACCAGGTACTGAACACCGTGATCAAGGAAGTTGATATTTACGATTTCAAAACGGGCAAATGGTCGACATTGGATGCGGCAAATAACCTGCCTACGCTTCGTGCAGGCAATACGACGGTGGTGTACAACGATAAAATCCTGGTGATAGGCGGCGAAAGCGACGCGCATGTAGAGGCGCATAATGAGGTAGAAGCATTCAATCCCCGAACTCAACAATGGGAGAAATTGCCATCCCTGCATCAGGGAAGGCATGGGACGCAGGCTGTTTCGCTCAACCGAAAAGTTTACATTGCAGCCGGCTCTGCGAACCGCGGCGGAGGACCGGAACTGAACGATATGGAAATTCTTGACAAATAAACTTCATACAAACAAAATAAGCCTTTCAAATGCTCAGGACAGTCATTGGTATCTTTTTATTGCTCTTTTCTTTCGATGCGATCTCGCAAAAGCAACAGTTTACGCATGCTGACACGCTGCGTGGCTCCATTACTCCGGAACGTGCGTGGTGGGATTTGAGCTATTATCACCTGAGCGTGAAGCCGAATGAAAAGGACAGTACGCTTTCGGGTAGTATAGTGATTGCCTATAAAGTCCTGAAACCATACCAGACGATACAAATTGACCTGCAAGAGCCGCTATCGATCACCAAAGCGGTGCAGGATGGTGAAGAGCTCACTTACAAGCGGGATGGAAATGCTTTTTTTATTTCGCTGAAAAAGAAACAAGAACCTGGAAAATCCGAATCTATAGAAATTTTTTACGCAGGTAAGCCCCGACTCGCTAAGCGTCCACCTTGGGACGGAGGCGTGCAATGGGTGCCGGATGGAAAAGGCAACACTATTATTTCCACATCCTGTCAGGGATTGGGTGCAAGCGTGTGGTGGCCCTGCAAAGACCATATGTACGACGAGCCCGACAGCATGCTCATCAGCATAACTATACCGAAAAATATGACAGACGTTTCAAACGGAAATCTACGTTCGGTAATCGACAATGCGGATAATACCCGCACGTTTAACTGGTTTGTGAAAAACCCGATCAATAATTATGGTGTGAATATGAACGTCGCCGAATATGTGAGCTGGAAAGAGACATACAAAGGCGAGAAAGGCGATTTACAGCTTAGTTATTATGTTCTGCCTCAAAATCTCGAAAAAGCGAAAGAGCAGTTTAAACAGGCACCGCAAATGCTGAAAGCTTTTGAGCATTGGTTTGGCCCCTATCCGTTTTATGAAGACGGATACAAGCTGGTAGAAGTGCCCTATCTGGGCATGGAACACCAGAGTTCGGTTACCTATGGGAATGATTATAAAATGGGTTACCGCGGCCGCGACCTTTCGAACACCGGCTGGGGGCTTAAATGGGACTTCATTATCATCCACGAAAGCGGGCATGAGTGGTTTGCGAATAATATCACTTATAAGGATGTGGCCGATATGTGGGTGCATGAAAGCTTCACCAACTATTCTGAAAATCTTTACACCGAATATTACTTTGGAAAGCAGGCCGGCTCCGACTATGTGATCGGAACGCGTGAATTGATTGCCAACGATATTCCAATTGTGGGAATTTATGGTGTCAATCAGGAAGGGTCTAAGGATATGTATTACAAAGGCGGCAATATGCTGCACACGATCCGGCAGGTCATTAATGATGACGAAAAGTGGCGGCAGATCCTTCGCGGCCTGAATAAAGCCTTCTATCACCAAACGGTGGATGGATCACAAATCGAGCAATATATCAGCGAGCATGCAGGCCGGAACTTATCGAAGGTTTTTGACCAGTATCTAAGGGATGTAAGAATACCAGTTTTGGAATATGCATTTGGGAACAAGGGACTCCAATACCGCTGGATTAACACTGTCGATAATTTCGATATGCCTGTAAAAGTGAAGTTGGCCAGCGGTAAAGAGGAAATGCTGCATCCTACCAACGATTGGAAAACACTTAAAACAAAGGGAGATAAGTCACTGACAGTCGACCGGAATTTCTATGTGGAGTCAAAAGAGGCGAAAACCGCTTCTTTATAAATCCCAGCATTCCATAATCAAAAGATCGCCCTTTTTAGCTGATATCCTAACCATTCCGTCTGATTGGGCTTCATTGCTGCTGCCGGTGCGATGACCAAGAGTCAGGGCCTCATTGTGTAGGTTATATTTCAAACCGTTTGTTTCGATCCCCTCTACAATTCCGACGGGAATGAGGGAAATGGGTGTTCCGGCGGTATACCACTTCTCAAATGTGCCGGTTAGAGGGAAAATTTTCGAATAGTCATCTAAAAGCACGAGTTTGATTTGATCTTTGTAACGTACCAGGTCCGTGATATTGGTGATCGCATGATCTGCACGCCTGCCTGTTGCCCATACGATATTAGCGGCAGGAAAACCTCTCCCGATCAAAAATTCGATTGCTTTGTTCAGGTCTGTTTTCTCCTGGTCCGGTGTATTGATGATTTCCAGAGGATACTGGCGGCTACGGATCGCCTCCACATCATGTGGCTGATCAAAGTCCCCCATCCATACGTCGATCTTGATCCCGAGATCCAGCACGCGATAAATCGCGTGATCAAGAACGACGATAAATGGACTCCATTCCAATAACTGACCTAAAAGTTCCGGAGAACAGGCTTCCCCATTAGCAATAATCAAAGCAGGCTCCTGCTTCTCCCGAACGATATGGTGTGATGACATTAACTATAGTTTATTCTTTACAAGGGTAACGAGCTCCGTAATGACGGCGTGAAGTTGCAAAACCTGGTCTTCGAGCGCCGCTAAACGCCCCTCAATCCGCTCGAAGCGTTGGTCAATCTGCTCGAAACGTTGGTCAATCTGCTCGAAGCGTTGGTCTATACGATCGAAGCGTTCGTCGTGTTCGACAAGCTTAATCTCAATGCGATCAACCTTTCCCTCCAAGCGTTCTGTCCTCACTTCCAGATTACTAACCCTTCCTTCAAGTCGGTCAAAACTGCGGTCGACATTCCCAAACCCTTCACGCATTTCCTCAAACCCGCGATCCACCCTGTTGGTCAATACTGCTAATCCGTTTGCTACCATTTCGATTTGCTTTCCGTGCTCTTTGACAACGTCTTCCGTTTTTTGCAGTCTTTCTTCTAAGTACATATCAATCTCGTTAAAATGTGAAAAAATGAACAGGCACCACGAACGGTGATACCTCGCCTATTTAGACGCTCATTTGCCAAAAAGTAACGAGAAACGTGAGTCAGTTAAACTCCGAGCGTCTTTGCCCGGTTCCAGTAAATATCCATTTCGTCCAGCGACATATCTCCAAGTGATTTACCATCCGCCTTCGAGGCTTCTTCCAGATATTGAAAACGATTTATAAACTTTTTATTTGTCCTTTCCAATGCTGTTTCCGGATTAATATCCACGAATCTGGAATAGTTAACCAATGAAAATAGCAAATCGCCAAACTCTTCTTCCGCTGCTTTCTGATCAATCACGTCAGAAGTCTCAATGTCAAAGTTTTCCTTGAACTCGTGCAGTTCTTCCTCTACTTTCGCCCAAACTTGCTGTTTATCATCCCAATCAAATCCAACGCCCCGGGCTTTTTCCTGAATGCGCATGGCCTTCACAAGCGCAGGCAAGGATGCAGGTACGCCCGAGAGTACCGATTTGTTACCTTCCTTCAATTTAAGTTTTTCCCAGTTCTGCTTCACAGCCTCTTCTGTATCGGCTACAAAGTCTCCATAAATGTGCGGGTGACGGGCAACGAGTTTATCGCATATGCCATGCAGCACATCCTTAATATCAAAGTTATATGCCTTACCTTCTGCCTTTTCCGATCCTATTTTGGCATAAAACACAATATGCAGAAGTACATCACCAAGTTCTTTTTTGATTTCCGGCAGGTCGTTATTTAATATCGCGTCAGACAATTCATAGGTTTCTTCAATGGTCAGATGTCGCAGGCTTTCCATCGTCTGCTTCCTGTCCCACGGGCATTGCTCGCGAAGTTCGTCCATAATGGTCAACAGGCGATCGAAGGCCATTAACTGCTGCTGGCGGCTCTCAGGCAGGTCACTAAATTGCTTTTCCATAAAACAAAGATACATCGAATCGCCTTAATGGCTTGGCACTTCCGGTATTTTAAAGGCCGTCTGGATTAGGTTACTCGTGCATTTGGCCACCATCCGCCCCGATTCATGTACCAGCTGCCCTTCTACGTGAATAATATTTTTCCCGGCCCTGATAACCTTCGCTTTGGCAATCAGTGCATCGTCTATGACTGCCGGATTTAAAAAGTCACAGTTGAGGTTAACAGAAGTAAACCCGAACTCGCGGCCCAGCGCATACACCATCGTGCCTACGATATCGTCCAATATGGTAGCCGCTATGCCGCCGTGCAATGTCCCCATTGGGTTACACATATCTTCCCTCACGACGTATTCCACTTCCATAGCTCCTTCTTCGATCGACACCAGTTTCCCATTCAGCCACTTAGCAACAGGTGAAAAGTGCTCGACCATCGGATTGCCTATCAGCTTTTGCAGAAAAACGAGGCGTTTATTGTCTGTGGATTGACTTGAATTCAAGTGTGTGCCCATTTTTATATTAGTTTGATTGAAAAACATGAGTGCGACTTCTTAAAAATAGTAATTATCATAGAAAAACATATGTATGGAGGTCAATGCTATGGATTTTATTGCTACGTATCAAAGGTAATTGCTACCTTTGCCGGAGTTTTTGCCAGAGATAAAAGCATACCCATATATGAATTTTACGTTATCGCAGGTTCCCGATCGTTCCCAGAAACCCCGAGCTAAGGGGATCACAATGGTAATGGATAAAGGGCTCAGTGTCAGGGAAACAGAAGATATGCTATCCATTGCATCGCCTTATATTGATATCGTAAAACTGGGATGGGCAACGTCGTTTGTCAGTCCGAACCTCAACGAAAAACTGGCGGTATACAAAAACGCTAACATTCCGGTCTATTTCGGCGGCACCTTATTTGAAGCTTTTGTTGTCCGTAACCAGTTCGAGGATTACCGCAAACTTTTGGACAAATATGACCTGCAATACGCTGAGGTATCCGACGGCTCCATAGAAATGGCGCAGGATGTCAAATGCGAATACATTCATACGCTTTCCAAACAGGTTACCGTCCTTTCCGAAGTGGGGTCCAAGGACGAAAACAAGATCATTCCTCCCTACAAATGGATTCAGCTCATTAAGTCGGAGTTGCAGGCTGGCGCATGGAAAGTGATCGGCGAAGCACGTGAATCGGGGAACGTTGGACTATTCAGAGCGAGTGGTGAAGTGCGCCAGGGTCTTGTGGAAGAAATCCTGACAGAAATACCATTTGAAGATATGCTTTGGGAAGCGCCTCAAAAGTCGCAGCAAGTGTGGTTCGTGAAGTTACTTGGGGCCAATGTAAACCTTGGCAATATCGCACCAAGCGAGCTTATCCCTCTTGAAACCATCCGCCTGGGCTTACGTGGCGATACTTTTAATCACTTCCTGAATACGAAAACCAAGCAGAAGTGGAAAATTGATTCCAAATAGTTTTCGTTCATCAAAAAAACAGATTTGTCACTTTAACAATTAGCTATGGAATTTTTAACCCAGTTCATCGACCTCTTCCTCCACCTGGACAAGCATTTGTTCAATATCGTGGAAGAGTACGGCACACTCACTTATGTCATTCTGTTTTTAATTGTTTTTACAGAAACCGGGCTGGTTATCATGCCGTTGCTACCTGGCGATTCACTTTTGTTCGCTGCCGGTGCAATTGCGGCCAACGAAGGCACAGGTCTTAATGTGTGGCTGATTATCATCATACTGATCATCGCTGCATTGATGGGGGACAACCTCAATTATTTTATGGGTAAAAAATTTGGCGGAGAGATTAAGAAAAGGGAACGAGTATTATTCCTGAAAAGGGAATATCTTGAAAAAACAGAGGCCTTTTACGAAAAACACGGCGGTAGCACTGTTATCATGGCCCGCTTTATCCCCATTGTCCGTACAGTAGCACCATTTGTGGCTGGTGCAGGAAGCATGAACTATTCCCGTTACATTATTTTCTGTGTAATAGGGGCGCTTCTTTGGGTACCAACTCTCACGTTGCTTGGTTATTTCTTCGGCAACATGGATATCGTTAAAAAGAACTTCGAACTAGTTATTTTCGGCATTATCGGTATTTCGATCCTGCCAATGATATTCCAATATTTCAAAAGCCGCTTCGCAAAGCCAAGCGCGGCATAAATCAAGCTGTATGCTTTAAGCAATAGCCAGCGTTCTAGCTACTTATAAAAGATAAATGCCTTGCACTCACGCAAGGCATTTATCTTTTATGTCAAAAAGCAAAATATCAGAACTTATAGCCTAAGGCTTTACCGCTTAAAGCCCTTTACGATCTCGAATAGTTCGGGGCTTCTTTTTGTATCATGATATCGTGCGGGTGGCTTTCTTTCACACCAGCCGAGGTTATTTTTACAAACTGTGCCCTTTGCAAAGAATCGATGTCGCCTGCACCGCAGTAGCCCATACCAGCTTTTAGGCCGCCTACCATCTGATAGATGATCTCTGAAACTTTGCCTTTGAATGGTACACGACCTACAATGCCCTCCGGAACGAGTTTCTTCACATCATCCTCCGCATCCTGGAAATAACGGTCTTTCGAACCATCCTCCATTGCTTCAACGGAACCCATTCCACGATAAGCTTTAAATTTCCGGCCTTCGTAAATCACGATCTCTCCCGGAGCCTCATCGCTACCAGCCAGCATCGAACCGATCATGATCGTACTCGCGCCACCAGCCAGGGCCTTGGTCATGTCACCCGAAAAACGGATACCACCATCAGCGATCACGGGTACGTCTGTGCCTTTCAGCGCCTCTGCCGCCCACATTACGGCAGTCAATTGAGGAACACCGATTCCGGCGATGATTCGGGTAGTACAGATACTTCCTGGCCCTACACCGACTTTCACACCGTCAGCACCAGCGTCTGCCAGCGCCTTCGCGGCGTCACCAGTAGCGACGTTTCCAGCGATAACATCCAGTTTAGGGAATTGTGCTTTAATTGATTTCAATGCGTCGATTACACCTTTGGAATGTCCGTGGGCTGTATCCAGACTAACAACGTCGACACCAGCTTTTACCAGCGCTTCGACTCTTTTTAGCAAATCGGGGGTTACTCCGACAGCCGCACCTACGCGCAACCGGCCGTACTCATCCTTACACGCGTTAGGATGTGATTTACGTTTCAAAATATCCTTATACGTAATCAATCCGGTCAGGCGGTATTCAGAGTCTACAATTGGAAGTTTTTCGATTTTGTATTCCTGAAGAATCTTTTCAGCGTCGTCCAGTGATAATCCCTCAGAAGCGGTGATCAGCTTGTCTTTGGTCATGATCTCGGTGACAGGCTTTGTCATTTCCCTCTCAAAACGCAGGTCGCGGTTGGTAAGGATACCGATCAGTTTGTGGTCTTTGTCGATCACCGGAATACCGCCGATCTTGAATTCACGCATGATCTGGTGCGCGTCGCCTAATGTAGCAGTGTCCAAAAGCGTGATGGGATCCAGGATCATCCCGCTTTCAGAACGTTTTACTTTTCTCACCTGCTCAGCTTGCGCTTCCAGGCTCATATTTTTATGGATTATTCCGATACCACCTTCCTGTGCCATAGCAATGGCGAGGTCAAATTCTGTAACCGTATCCATAGCAGCCGATACAATAGGAATGTTCAGCTCGATGTTGCGGGTAAGTTTGGTTTTAGTTGTTGTATCGCGAGGCAGGACTTCTGAATAACCTGGGATCAGCAGAACGTCGTCGTAAGTGAGTGCCTCGAAGAGGACTTTGGATGGGTCTGTGCTCATAGCAAATAAACGATTGTTATTTGCCGGGCAAAATTAAGTATAAGTTTGGAGGAAATAAAATGAATTGCATTTTTTCTTTAGGCTGCATTTTATCAAGAAACCAATACCCTTACTTTCTTAATGCGTTTCTTGTCCGCAGACTGCACTTTAAAGGTGACTTCCCGGTGTGTAGCGATCTCTCCCGTTCGCGGCAATCTTGAAAATAATTCCAGAAGTAACCCCGCCAGCGACTCGCTATTGCCTCTTACTTCATCGAAATAATCGGTTTCAAGATTCAGTAGCCGGCATAAGTCATTGATTAAAACCTTACCTTCAAAAACATACGTATTTTCGTCAACCTGCGTGTAATTTACTTCTTCATCCTCATCATATTCATCGTTGATATCTCCGAATATTTCTTCGATAATGTCTTCCAGGGTGATGAGGCCGCTCGTACCGCCATATTCATCCACTACGATGGCCATATGCACACGCCTGTTCTGAAAATCCTTCATCAGATCGTCCAATCGCTTGCTCTCCGGGATAAAATAAACCGGTCTTAACAGTTTTTGCCAGTTAAAATGCTCGTCAAGATGAATATGGGGAAGCAAGTCCTTCACATTCAATATGCCTTCTACATGATCCAGATCGTCCCTGTAAACCGGCACCCGCGAGTAACCCGATTTATTGATCTTATCCATTAATTCATGAAAATTCAGCTCGATATCGAATGCTGTAACCTGTAATCTGGCCTGCATGGCTTTTCGCGCATTTGTTTGCCGAAAATTGGCCAGACCACGCAAAAGATCGGTTTCTTCCTCACTTTCTGCCTTGGCTTCCAGCATCTCAGTAGTAATCTCGGCCCCGTCGGGTGTGAGTATGCCGAATGAATAGCCCAGTTTCATAATCGGCTGAGTGAGCGGTTTGCAGATCCTGATCAGGAATTGGGTCAGCCCCGAGATTTTCGGGATAAATTCATTGGCTTTTCTCGCGCTGTTGTAGCGAACGATTGCATCGAGCCAGATCCAGAACACAAGAAACCCGAGCACGATCCAACGCATCATTTCAACTTGCGCACCTTGCATATGCACCCATGCGAGCCGGGCAGCGAGCAAAAGTGCGAACAGAGTAATTCCCCGTTGTACGATGGATAATGCGAGTTGCTGAATCCTGGTAGGCAAATGACTCTCTCCATCCGTTTTCCGCTCCCACGGATTTTCCATAGCCCCAGACGCGGCATAGGCAGCACGGACGCCCGACAAAAAGAGCGAAATAATGAAGAGAAATATAATGAGGATGAAATCGTAGGGGGCCAGGAAATCGATGGGTACGATGGCTCCTGCCAGCAAGGTGTGCGTACTTCTCTGGGGAAAATTTATCCCCGTACGCGTTCGGGCGAGGGGATCGTCACTATCTTCGGTTTCTTTCACGAAATTTCAGAAAATGTTCATATTAAGCATTCGATCAGATAAATGTAGCGAATCAACCTTAAAAGCGCATCAACTTAAGAATAAATACATTTTCAAGGCTAATTCGCTACATACCTTATCATGCGGTTCAGAATGGAAGATCGTCATCGTCTCCTCCGGCTGCCATCGAAGGAGGTATCGGATCCGATGGACGCGGCGACTGGTTGCCTCTGGGCACATTGCCTGATTGTTGGTAACCTTGATTTTCACCTCCCGAGCCTGAGCCAGCTGGCCCGCCCAGCAATGTCATACTGTTTGCACGGATGGTGACGCCAGTCCTTTGTTGACCTTCCTTATCCGTCCAGGTGTCGGTACGGATACGGCCTTCAATGTAAACCTGGTTTCCTTTTTTGAGATACTTTTCAGCTACTTTGGCCAGCCCTTCCCACAATTCGATCCGGTGCCATTCGGTATTGTCTACTCTTTCGCCGTTTTTGTTGGTGTAGGTTTCGGTGGTGGCAATGTTAAATTTGGCTACCGCTGAGCCGCTTTCCAGATATCTTACCTCCGGGTCGCTTCCGAGGTTACCGATTAAAATGACTTTGTTAACGCTTCCTGCCATGGTTTTTTATGTGGATTTTGTTTGTTGCAGTTTTAAATATAGGGAAATTAAATCAAAGAGGGGCCTAAATATCCCGCTCTGTAATCTTTCCGGTCACCTTGTCTTTTAAAATCAATTTGTTACGACCATCGTGGGTTACTTCCTGCTTGATCAGGTAATGTGTTTCATTATAGGAAGTGTAGTTCGATGGCTTTGTAACCCCTTCACGGCCGCGCCACACAGGCAACTCCACTTTTTCCCATAACTTTGATTTCGCCGATCTATAAGCCGCGTCGATGACCGCATTCACAATGTAACCGTCGTAAAAAGTCTCCGCTGGTTCTTTTCCCTGCTCAGCTGAATTAAACATATCGGTAAACATATGATTATAGCCCAGGTCGTTTACCTCATCCCCTACCGGAAACAGCCAGCCTGTATTACTTTCGGCCTT
Source organism: Dyadobacter sp. MSC1_007 (assembly GCF_023667495.1). Classification (GTDB taxonomy): domain Bacteria; phylum Bacteroidota; class Bacteroidia; order Cytophagales; family Spirosomataceae; genus Dyadobacter. Next base: position 347,666 of record NZ_JAMOZL010000003.1, on the reverse strand, counting down.
TTCAGCGACGTAATCTTCACCTGTACCATCCGGGTTTTGTCCGGTGGTGAACATCTCAAAGCCGGTCCTCAGGAAGTTATTGATCCAGATCGTCCCTTCAGTGCCCATCACCTCATCTCTTAAATCCATACCGCCACGGAAAGTCCAGCTTACTTCAAATTGCCCGATTGCGCCATTTTCATATTTGACCAATGCAATCGCGTGATCTTCCGCGTCAATCGGCTTGACCTGCGTATCTGCCCAGCACATCACTTCGACTGGTCGAATATCCTTCCCTATGAAATTCCTTGATATTTCTATACAATGACATCCCAAGTCAAGAATACAGCCGCCACCCGCCTGTTCGATATCCCAAAACCATTCGCTATGTGGTCCTGGGTGCGCTTCCCGCGATTTCGCCCAGATAATCCTTCCCAGCGACCCGTTTTTTACGCTTTCCAGTGATTTCAAAAATTTCGGCGTGTAACAAAGGTCTTCCAGGTAACCCGCAAATATCCCGGCCTCTTCCACTGCTTTCATCATCCGCAACGCTTCTGCGCCATTCCTTCCCAATGGCTTGGTTGATACCACTGCCTTTTTATGTTTGGCACAAAGCATTACCGCTTCTTCATGGATATTATTGGGCAATGCAATGCAAACCATATTTACATCCGGATGCGCTATCACCTCTTCCATATTCGACGACCAGAAGTCACATCCGTAATCTGTCGCAAATTTCCTGGCACTTTCCTCCCTCCGCGCATAAATGGCCACTACCCTGTCGCGTCCTCGTTGACCATGGATAGACTCCGCATAAAAACGACCGATAAAGCCGGAACCCAGCATTGCGATATTCTGCATAAAATGTCTTGTTATGTTTAGGAATGTTTAAAGTTAGCCTGACTTTCAGCTCGTTTTCACCTGATTCTCCCAGCCGGTTTCTTTCAATGCGGGATCATCCTCTTTTTTAAGAAAATCCGCATCTCCGAACGACTCTGCATTCCACTCCATCAATGCATGGTCCGGCACGATGGATACAGGTACTTTCCACGAATTGGATGTTTCGGCGTAGGCGATATTCGATTGGGAATTGTAGCACGATATCAGCGACCATCTCGGGTGATCCGACAAATTGGCTTCGGAGCGGTGCAAGAGGTTGCTATGGAAAAATAATGCGTCCCCTGGTTCAAGTTCACAATAAATAAGCTCCATCGTTTTTAGGGCATGGTTCACCATCTCCATATCCGCCCCCACTTGCTCCCCTGCGAAACCATGGTTGACGCGGCCCATTTTATGCGAACCTTTAATCACCTGCAGGCAGCCATTTTCCTTGTTGGCAGGCGTCAGCGCGATCATTACGCTCATAAGCTGATCAGGAAAAATAAACTGGTTTTTATACCAATACCCATAATCCTGGTGCCATTCCCACGCGCCGCCTACTTTGGGTTCTTTCTGCATGAGTTTTGTATGAAAATGACAGACCTGGCTTTCTTCTTGCAGTAATTGCCAAACCGAATTCACCATCCGCTCGCTACGGATCAGATATCCGAAAACGTCATTACCCGGCGTAAACCACAACGATAGCTTCGTTTTCTTCCCGGACTGATCGTTCAGGTCCATTGCATTCTTCTGCATTACCGAATTTTCCAGTGCCGTATGATACAGTTTATCGACCTCTTCTTTGGCAAACAGATTTTTGACGATGAGATAACCATCCCGGTTGTAATCTGCGATCTGGCTGGCATTCAAACTGAAACTTCCCATAATTATCCCGGCTAAGTGTTTAGTACAAAAATATATTATTAAAAACACAATGAACAGATTTATACGCAGCAGCTACATGATGTTTTCACAAACAATTATCAGGCGGCTAGAGAAACTTTTCCTCTTTCAGCACCGTGTCAATCAGGATGGGTTTCGGAAGTACTTCTACCGCCGATTTACTATAAAAGGCCATTCCCTGCGGCAGATCTATTTTATCAGTCTGCTGCATTTCAATCCACCAAAACCGTACTTGCAGCTTTTGGTGGGTCAAAATGTGGGAATATAATTTAGGAATCTCCCGCAACCTGCCTTGAACCAGTAGTAGTCGCAAAGGTTCGTCACTCGTGAGATCGTCCGGCGAATCAACAGGGCCTTTCGATTCAACGAGATAAAAGTCGTACAATCCTTTCCAGATATCCTTCCCGTACCGCTCAACCATGGCAAGTTCATCCCCGCGGCGGATCATAAAATAGTTAAGGTAACGCTTCCGAACGGTTAGCTTCTTGATTTTTACGGGCAATTGCCCCTGCATTTGCCGCGCATTGGCAAAGCAACGGTCATTAAAAATGCATACGGAGCAATTTGGAGAGACTGGTACACATTGTAGCGCTCCAAACTCGATCATAGCCTGATTATAAGTCGCGGGATCGTCCTTGGAAACAAGTTGCCGGGCAAGCAAGGCAAACTCCTTTTTGCCCTCATTACTGAGCATATCCGACTGTATGCCGAAGATGCGCGCCATCACCCTGTATACATTACCATCGATAGCCGGCACAACTTCATCAAATGCAAATGACGCTACCGCCGCCGCCGTGTAATGCCCGAGCCCTTTCAGTTTCGACAATCCTTCCGCAGTATTCGGAAATGATCCGGCAAAATCTTCCACAACCTGCTTGGCCGTGAAATGCATGTTTCTTGCACGCGAATAATACCCCAGCCCCTGCCAAAGCCGCAATACATCGCGCTCATCTGCTTCTGCAAGGTCAAAAACAGTAGGATACTGATCAACAAACCGCTCATAATAAGGCATTCCCTGTGCAACCCTGGTCTGTTGCAGGATGACTTCGGAGAGCCAAATTTTATATGGGTCTTTTGTTTCCCGCCACGGCAGCGGACGGTGGTTTTGGGAATACCAGGATTTCAGCTTTCTGTTAAAATCAATTACCTGAAAATGATCCGGTATCATATTATTTTCACTTATGTGCACTGTTTTTTAATGAATTATATAAAAATTGGAAACGTCATCCTTTTATCTTCTGCTAAAATTAGCGTACCTTTGTGTTCCCAAAATTTACAGGAGTAAGTAAATAAATGAAATAATATCCACTTAAAGTAAACAATCAAAGTGACTAAGGCAGACGTAATCGCACAGATTTCTGAGAAAACAGGCGTAGACAAGGGCGATGTTCAGCAAACGCTAGAATCGTTTTTTACCGTGGTAAAGGACTCACTTTCTGATGGTGAGAACCTTTATGTAAGAGGTTTTGGTAGTTTCATCAACAAAAAACGTGCGCGCAAGGTTGCCCGCAACATTTCTAAGGGAACTTCCATGATTATTGACGAGCACTTTGTACCTAGCTTCAAGCCTGCAAAAGTTTTTGTTGAGCAGGTAAAAGAAAGTGACAAACTTAAAGCAGTCGCTGAAAAGTAATTTGCCTGAAAAGGTTTAGGTTATAAGAGTATGAAAAAGTCTATTCTCCTTTCTTGCGTGCTTGCGGTTGCACTGGTTGGAACGCTGTTCAGCCTTCCGAAAGTGGTCGTAAACAACAAAGGCAAGGAAATGGACAAGGGAGGAAGTCAACAAGCAACCGCAGCAACAGCAGCGGCCCCTGCCGGTAAGTCCTCTTCAAAATCGCATGATGGAGCCGCTTTATCCCCTGATCAGCAAAAAATAGTCGATCAGTTGAGAAGCGGCTTCAATCAAGCGGGTGAGAAAGACAAGGTTTCAGCCGGGGTGAAACTTTCAGACGAGTTTGCAAAGCTTCAAAAATTTGACAGCGCTGCATTCTATGCCGAAAAAGTGGCCCTATTGTCTCCGTCCCTCGAAAACATCATGAGAACGGGCGACCGTTACTATGAAGCTTACGGGTTCGCTGTAGATGATCAGAAAGCGAAAAACCTGGGCGCTAAAACCCGCGAATATTATCAAAAAGCAATTGACCAGAATCCAGGACTGTTAGCCGCCAAAGCTAACATGGCGATGACTTACGTGAACACCGAAAACCCGATGCAGGGAATTCTGATGCTGCGTGAAGTGATCGACGCGGACCCCACCAACGAATTGGCATTGTTCAATTTAGGGATCCTGTCCATGAGGTCCAACCAATATTCAAAAGCTGCTGACAGGTTCAGACAGATTTTAACCAACAACCCTGCTAATACGAAAGCCAAGTTTTATCTTGGGCTGACATTGGTGGAGTTGGGTGACAAAGAACAAGCACGTAAGGTTCTGTCGGAGGTTAAAAAAGAAGAGAAAGATCAGGTTATCCAGCAAGCCATCGGCGAGTTGGAAGGCCGTCTGAACAACTGATCATCAGATCATTAAGGAAATAATTTTTTATTTTATAAACGACATAATCATGCCTTGCGGAAAAAAGAGAAAAAGACATAAGATCTCCACTCACAAGAGAAAGAAAAGACTTAGAAAAAACAGACATAAGAAGAAATAAGTGGCCATGACCGGATTTTAAATATTTAAGATCCGGTCATCCTTATTCCCCACGTTTGTATCCCGCTAACAGTCTGATATGCGGAGAGTTAAGTATCAACATTATCGAGCCATTCAGTTGGTTGAACATTGAGTAACGAATTACTAATCAATTCTACTCAAAAGGGAGAGCGTATAGCCCTTTTGCAGGATAAACGTCTTTTAGAATATCACGTAGAAACACCGGATCAGAGCTTTACCGTAGGAGATATCTACCTGGGTACTGTTCGGAAGCTGGTGGCAGGGCTTAATGCTGCCTTTGTAGACGTCGGTTTTGAAAAGGATGCATTCCTGCATTACCTCGATTTGGGGCCCAATATCAACTCGCTGAATAAGCTTACCAAGGACGTGATTTCCAAGCGCGTTCACTCCGGCAAATTGAATAACTTCAAGATGGAGCCGGAGATTGAGAAGCTTGGAAAAATCGATAAGGTCCTCTCCAAAAATCAACCAATCCTTGTCCAGATCGTCAAGGAGCCCATTTCTACAAAAGGCCCCAGACTATCCTGCGACATTTCTATTGCCGGGCGTTACATTGTACTGGTGCCTTTCTCCAACTCGGTGAATCTTTCTAAAAAGATTACTGACAAACAGGAAAGGAACCGCTTGCAGCGCTTGATGTCTTCCATTAAGCCCCAAAATTTCGGGGTGATCATTCGGACGGTTGCTACCGGTAAGGATGTGGACGAGCTCAATAAAGATTTGCAGGATTGCCTTGAAAAGTGGGAGAACGGTATCAAAGCATTGAAAGACGCCAAGCCTCGCGACCGCGTCATCGGTGAAATGAACCGCGCCTCTTCCATCATCCGTGACATGCTGAACGAGTCATTCGACAGCATTACCGTTGATTCAAAAGAGGTATACGACGACATCAAAGCATATATTCACAACATTGCGCCCGAAAAGGAGAACATCCTGAAATTGCACAATGGAAAGAACAAGATCTTTGAACAGTTCGGCCTCGAAAAACAGATCAAATCGCTTTTCGGACGCTCGGTAAGCCTTCCAAACGGTGGCTACCTGATCATCGAGCACACAGAGGCATTGCACGTTATCGACGTTAACAGCGGCAACAAGTCCAATTCTGAAGAGGATCAGGAAGCGACTGCATTGAGCGTCAATCTTGAAGCTGCGAAAGAGATCGCGCGCCAGTTACGTTTGCGTGATATGGGCGGAATCATCGTCGTGGACTTTATAGACATGAAAAAAGCGGAGAACAAACGCACGCTTTTTGACGTCATGCGCGATGAAATGAAGGGTGACCGATCCAAATACACGGTGCTTCCCCTTTCGAAATTCGGATTGCTTCAGATTACGCGCCAGCGTGTAAGACCCGAAATGAATATCGTAACCCGCGAAACCTGCCCGACTTGCGGCGGAACCGGGACTATTCAGGCCAGTATCCTGGTATCGGACGTCATCTCGAACAACCTCGACTACATCTTAACCAAGCAGAATGAGCGCGGAATCACCATTTCACTGCATCCATTCCTGCATTCCTATTTTACCAAAGGCCTTATCTCTGAACAGATGAAATGGTTTTTCCACTACAAAACGTGGGTGAAACTGATCAAAGATTCTTCGCTTGGAGTGGTTGATTTCAAATTCCACAACCGTTACGGCGAGGAAATTGAGATTGTGCCGGTGAATTAGGCTTTCGGCTATCGATTTTTCCAGATTGGCTTTCTTTTTTCTTTGAATGCATTTGTGCCTTCCCGGGCATCTTCTGATTGGAGCAATTGATCAAGTTCTGATTTGAGGTAACTATGTCTTTCTCTTTCCGGGATTGAGTTCAGTTTTTGCATGGCACGCATTCCACTTTGAATAGCTAGCGGTGCATTCTCACAGATCAGATCGGCTAACGCGCCGACTACCTCAGCCATATTCTCCCTTTCGACAATCTCACTAATAAGGCCCATTTCCAGTGCTTCCTTTGCACTGTAACTACGACCGGTGATAGACATTTCAAGGATCTTTCTTTGAGAAATAATCGGCAAAAGCGAAGCCATTACCTGCATTGGCCAGATGCCACGTTTTACCTCTGGCAAACTGAATGTAGCCTCCGGAACACTGCAAACGAATGTACAGCCGCATATCAGCAAAAATCCACCAGCCAAGACCGGTCCTTTAACTTGTGCAATGCATGGTTTCAAAACTTCTGCAAACGCATCACCAAGCCGTGCTTCTTCACGGATAGCAGGTAATGTCTCATTGATCAGGTTAGACGCAGGATCATGAAATGCATTCAAGTCGGCGCCTGCACAAAAAACGGGGCCTTCGGCTTTCAAAACTATACAGCGAATATCAGTTTCGTAATGCGCATAGGACAGCGCGAAAATGATTTCTTCCGCCATGGTCGGTGTGAATGCATTCCGTTTCTCGGGTCGGCTTAATATGATGGTAAAAAGATGTCCGGCCTTTGCAGTTTTAATGTGCAAAAACCGGACATTTTCGAAAGTGTTGGTATCTTCTTCGGTGTAGAATCGCATGCCAAAGCTCGGTTAGTTAGCTTCGGCAAGTATAGTAAATTATCGTGTCACGACACCTTCCAGCATTTGAATATACTGGCTGATGCCCTCTTCAATTTCATGAAGATAAATGAATTCATCGGCGCTGTGTGACCTTCCGGAGTGCCCGGGGCCCATTTTTAGCGAGGGACAGTCAAGCAGGGCCTGATCGGAAGTAGTAGGCGAACCATAAGCATTACGTCCGAGTTTCAAACCTTCCTGCACAATAGGATGCTCCATCGGAATACTGGATGGCCTGAGCCTGATCGACCGCGGCGCTACTTCCGACTGGATATTGCTTCTGATCTCTTCAATAACTTCCTCCAAAGTATATTGGTCCGTAACACGCACGTCAATAGTGAACGTGCAGGCATCGGGAACCACGTTATGCTGCGTACCTGCATTGATGATCGTCACCGACATCTTAATCGGTCCCAAGGTCGGAGAAACCTTTGGAAATTGATGGGTTTTAATCCATTGAATGTCTTTAAGGGCTTTGTAGATGGCATTATCACCTTCTTCTCTTGCCGCGTGACCAGAGATGCCCTTGGCGGTACAATCCAGAACGAGCAAACCTTTTTCGGCAACCGCCAAATGCATTTCAGTAGGCTCTCCCACAATTGCAAAAGCTATTTCTGGCAATTCCGGAGCTACAATTTCCAGTCCTTCTTTGCCTGATATTTCCTCCTCGGCCGTGGTTGCGATCGCCACGTTATAAGTAAGATCCGTACGATCATAGAAATAGCAGAATGTCGCGATCAGGGAAACCAGGCATCCGCCGGCATCATTACTACCCAAGCCAAATAGTTTCCCATCCTGCTCGATCGCTTTGAAAGGATCTAATGTCCAGGACTTGTTCGGCTTTACCGTGTCATGATGCGAATTGAGCAAAACCGTAGGCTTACTTTCGTCAAAATACCGGTTAAATGCCCACAGATTGTTCTTCTTTGTTTGAAAAGGGATATTCTTTTCAGTAAAAAAATCCGCAATCAGCTTCGCAGTATGTTCTTCCTCTTTACTGAAAGAGGGTGTTTCAATCAAGCTTTTCAAAAGCGCTATCGCCTCTTTTGAAAGCGTTTGTATATTTTCCAATGCGTTTACCATCTTACCTGCCCGTCACCTTTTACAATCCATTTTTCTGTCACCAGTTTTTCCAGTGCAAAAGGTCCTCTCGCATGCAGTTTTTGTGTTGAAATACCAATCTCAGCGCCTAATGCAAACACACCGCCGTCCGTAAACCGGGTCGACGCGTTGGCGTAAACGGATGCTGCATCCACTTCTTTCAAAAAGGTCTCGATAGCCTCTTCGTCTGTTGAAATAATCGCTTCCGAATGTCTGGAAGAATAATTTTCGATCTGTTTCAATGCATCATCCAGGCCATCCACCACCTTGATCGAACATTTGAAGTCGAGGAATTCTTTACCAAAATCATCCTCAGTAGCCCTTTGTAAATAAGGATATTCCGCTTTTTGAAGGATATCATAGGATTCTTCATCCGCAAAAACTTCCACATTCCATTTCAAAAACCCATCTTTCAGTTTGGGCAGAAAATCCGCGGCAACAACCCTGTCCACCAACACGGTATCCAGCGCATTGCAGGCTGCCGGCTTGGAAACCTTCGCATTCACGACGATCTCCGCACCTTTATCTAAATCACCGGTTTTTTCAATATAGGTATGACAAACGCCTGCACCAGTTTCGATCGTAGGAACGAGTGAATTCTGACGCACATATTTAATAAGCCCTTCGGAACCGCGTGGAATAATGATATCCACATATTGCGTTGCTGTGAGCAACTCGCCTACGAATTCGCGTCCAGTAGGTAGCAGAGTAACTGCCGCGGCAGGCACTCCAAGTTCGCTCAGAGCTTCATGAATAAGGCTTACGAGATAAGTATTCGAATGCTGTGCTTCTTTGCCGCCTTTGAGCACGCATGCATTGGCAGAGCGCAGGCATAAAGAAGCGACGTCGATGGTTACATTGGGCCGCGACTCATAAATAACACCAACCACACCCAACGGTACGGCGATCTTCTTTAATGAAAGTCCCTGCTGAATGGTTTTCTCAACAAAAACCTCACCGGTAGGATCCGGAAGTTCGGCCACCTCAACCAGGCTTTGCGCCAGTTCATTAATCCGCTTTTCATTCAGAAGCAGGCGGTCTTTTTTCGGGTCGGCATCATCCATCAAATCCAGGTCTTTCCTGTTCTCGGCAATGATGTTTTCCGCATTAGCCAGCACTTTGGCCGCCAGGGAGATCAGCAGATCCGCCCTTTGCCGGTCCGTCAGCCGGCGAACGGCCGCCGATGCTTCGCGCGTTTCCTTTAATTGAGGTAATATCGATTCCATTATAATAATACTATATCATTGGCATTAGCCACTTCAAAATTCAATGTCTTCAAGTTCTCGCGTATCGCGGATGACGTCTCGCGGGCGCGCGCTACCGCGATCATTTCTTCATCAGGAGAATATATTTCAATAATTTCTCCCGATTCAAAATCGCCGGTCACTTCGGTAACCCCGACAGCCAGCAGGCTTTTGCGTCTTAACAATGCTTTGGAAGCACCTTCGTCGATCTGCAATCTGCCTGATACCAACCCTCCGCTACCCAGCCACCGGTTACGTGCAGACAATGTGCTTTTCCCCGGAGTGATCAATGTTCCCGCATTTCCTTTCAGCGCTTCGAGCAACTCATTGGGTTGGTTCATCCCAAATATCACTACCCGGATTGCCATTCGGGCGGCTAGTTTGGCAAAAGTAAGCTTGGAAGCCATGCCGCCCAGTCCAAGAAACGATTTATCAGTCTTGACAAATTTAAAAACCTCATTCACATTCGATACGTTCCTCAGTATCCTGCCTTCCTCATCAAGCAAGCCGCCGACTGAAGTGCAGAACATCAGCGACTCGGCCCCGAAGCCTACTGCAAGCAGCGTCGCCAGTTCGTCGTTATCCGAAAATTTCAGCTCACGGTCGCTTACGACATCATTTTCATTGACAATAGGGATAATATCATTGGCCCAAAGCTCCTGAAAAGTCTCTTTAAGCTGCAAGAACTTGTTCCTGTTGGCGAAATGCTGCCTTTCACACAGACTTTGGGCGATATAAATTTTATTAGGGGAAAAATAACTTGCATAAAGCCCGACCAACAAAGGATTACCTACCGAAGCCGCTGCTTTACGCTGCGTCATCGTACCCTTATAGTCGTTGATGTACGCCTTACCAGCACCCACCGCACCGGACGAAACAATGATAATGCGGTATTGCGAATGGATTTCCGAAACCTGCCGGGCTATTTCCGAGATGATCCTGACGTCAGGTTCACCGGAAGGAAGCGTGATCGAGGCGGTCCCGAACTTTATTACGAGGATTGGTTTTGACACTTTGGTAATCTAATAAGTCGGCGCCGAAGCAGATAAGCCAAACGCCAGGTAATCAATGTGAGGTCAAAAATACGTCATTTCAAACGAAAACGGATGCATATGCGAACACTGCGGTGTTGAATCAGCTTAAATCCGTTAAAACGGCCGCAGTAAACCTTCTTTTAGTCTTTAATGCCTTTTCTAATAAGTCAAGATATTCGTCCCTGGGAATTTCGATGGCGCCGTATCGAAGAACATTGTCGTTCATAAACTGGGTATCAAGCAGAACAAAGCGACTATGTCTGAGAATCTCCATCAGATAATGAAAAGCGACCTTTGAGGCATTGCTCTCAATCGTAAACATCGACTCTCCGAAGAAAACACCATTTATAGACACACCATATAGTCCGCCAACAAGCCTGTCCTCACGCCACGCCTCTACACTATGCGCGTAACCCAGGCGGTGCAAGGCAGTATAAGATTCAATGATCTCTTCGGAGATCCAGGTCCCCGGTTCGCTGGTCCGAGGCAACGAGCATCCCCGCATTACACCTTCAAAATCGGTGTTGATCCTGATATCAAAATATTTTTTGTTAATAACCGGCCGGAGCGATTTCGAAGGTTTATAGGTATCAATAGGGATGATCGCCCTTGGATTGGGAGAATACCAATAAATCGTACCGTCCGCCTCCGCCATGGGAAATATTCCATTGATATATCCGTTAAGAAGGTCGTCGGTACTGATTGCTGACATGAAAGCCACTGAATTATCTGAATAATGTTGACCAAAGTTGTGATGCGCAAAGCTACGTTAAACTCGAACTTCGATCCTGAAAAGTTTAATGCATAAACGAACCATAAAAATATATCTTCTGTTTCTTTGGAGTAAGAATTTTTTTTTGAAAATTTGCACCCTCTTAGACGCACAAGCAAGTCAATGAATCACAACGGCATACATACTGTTCTGCATACTACGCCTTTCCGATTCAGGTCCCCCCGGACCGCATAATTATCTTTTACCTACGTGGTAAATCTTTTATACCCCCTTTTTTCTTTCTTACAAGCTAAACGTCCCATCGTTTTTCTCTGGGTATAGTAATTATTGTTTCGAACATTTTTTGTCAGCATAGTCATCAATGAAAAATACCGAAGTAGTGGGCAGTAAATTTATAGTTCAGACTGCCAATGAAAATCATCTCCATTACGCCGAGCAAATCTGTGCGGAAATGGAGGAGAGCGCCAAAAAGCGTGGTACCGGTATAGCCAAACGTTCTCCGGTGTATATCATGGAGAAGATGGTGGAAGGAAAAGCCATCATCGCGACCACCGACACGGGTGAATGGGTAGGGTTTTGTTACATAGAAACCTGGGAGCACGGAAAGTTCGTGGCCAATTCGGGACTTATCGTACATCCGGACTTCCGAAACAGCGGCATGGCGAAAGCTATCAAGCAGAAAGCATTTGAATTGTCGCGCCAGAAATACCCCGATGCCAAGATTATCGGTATCACAACCAGTCTGCCGGTTATGAAGATCAACTCGGACCTGGGCTACGAACCGGTAACATTCAGCGAACTTCCTGCCGATGACGCATTCTGGAAAGGTTGCGCAAGCTGCGTCAATTACGACGTACTGACCCGGACTGGCAGAAAACATTGCCTGTGCACCGGCATGATGTACGATCCCGAAGATAAAAAACCTGCTATAAACAATGCCGCTGGTGCAGCACCCGTGGTGGAAAAGCATTCCTGGGATTTCCTGAAAGAATCCAGCCTTTATGAGCGTTGGATGCGCATCAAGCAACGCATTTTACTGCGAAGGGAGGAACGCGCTAAAAAGAAAAACGCCGGGGCATTGCTTGTACATTAACGTACAGCACAGTTTTACAGATTTCATATATCTTTTAAATACCCCGCCCGGCAACCCTAAGAGGTCCGAAGCGGGGTATTTTTTGTTATAATCTGATTCAAACGCGAGTGTCAGCTTTTACCCGGTTCTGGAATGCCGTTCGGCTAAACTTGCGTACTTTTGCAGTCAGTATGAGGATTTTCACACGAGGCACACTACGAGCATTTTTCAAAACAACCATTTAGAATCAGTATCCATATCATTATAATAATGTCACAGCCCAAAGTAGTATTAGCGTTCAGCGGGGGATTAGATACCTCCTTTTGTGTAAAATATTTAGCCGAAGACAAAGGTTATGAAGTCCATTCGGTTTTGGTTGATACAGGTGGTTTCTCGGAAGAAGAGCTGAAAACCATTGAAACGAATGCCTATGCTTTGGGCGTAAAAAAACATGCGACCATTTCAAAAACCGGTGACTATTATAATGATTGCATTAAATATCTGATTTTTGGAAATATCCTTAAAAACAACACTTACCCCCTTTCGGTAAGTGCTGAACGTGTTTTCCAGGCCGTTGCAGTAGCGGAATATGCGAAAGAGATCGGAGCAAACGCCATCGCACACGGAAGCACTGGCGCAGGAAATGACCAGGTGCGTTTCGATATGGCTTTCAGGATCATTATCCCGGAAGCAGAAATCATCACCCCGATCCGCGACCTGAAACTGTCACGCGAGGCCGAGATCGAATACCTGACCAACAAAGGCGTGGGTCGCGAATGGGCAAAAGCTGCTTACAGTATAAATAAAGGTCTGTGGGGAACGTCGGTGGGTGGAAAAGAGACTTTGACTTCCGAGCAATATCTGCCTGAATCTGCATGGCCAACCCAGATCACCAAAACAGAACCTGAGCGCATTACGCTGGAATTTGTAAATGGTGAATTGAAAGGCGTGGCTGGCGAAACTTTTGAAAATCCGGTTGGTGCCATTCAAAAGCTGGCTGCGATTGCACAGCCTTTTGGGATCGGTCGCGACATTCACGTGGGTGATACTATCATTGGTATCAAAGGTCGTGTGGGCTTCGAAGCGGCTGCTCCGCTGATCATTATCAAAGCGCACCATACCCTTGAAAAACATGTCTTGACAGAACAACAGCTTTACTGGAAAGAGCAACTTTCAAACTGGTACGGAAGTTTGCTTCATAAAGGACAGTTTGTAGAACCGGTCATGCGGAACATCGAAACGTTCCTGACCGATACGCAATCACACGTTACAGGCAAAGTACACGTATATCTGGCGCCTTACCGCTTCCATGTGGAAGGCATCGAATCACCATTTGACCTGATGTCATCGAAATTCGGCAGCTACGGCGAAATGAACAACGCCTGGACTGGCGATGATGTAAGAGGTTTCTCGAAGGTCGCTTCCAATCAGGTGATGATTTATGGAAAGGTTAGTGAATCTGTTAAGAGTTAATGAGTTTAGGGTTACAAGTTCATGAGTTGAATCTATGCAAAACTATCAGGAATTGAAGGTCTGGAAGAAATCCCATGCATTTGTCTTAGAGGTTTATCAACTAACAGATCAATTCCCGAAAAGTGAGGTATTTGGACTTGTATCTCAAATGCGACGATCAACAATTTCTATCGCAGCCAATTTAGCAGAAGGGTGTGGTAAAAAAGGAACACTCGACATTGCCAACTTTTTTCAAATATCCTTAGGGTCCCTGCACGAAACAGAATACTATCTGTTGCTTTCCAAGGATCTGAAATATATTTCGAATGAAATATTTGAGAAACGTAATCTGGAAATCAAAGAGATTAAAGCCATGCTCATATCTCTGATTAAGACAGTACGTTCCTCGTAAAGTAAAAGAAAATATGAACTCATTAACTCATAAACTCATAAACTCAGTCAATATAGGCATAATCGGTGCGGCGGGATACACTGGCGGCGAGTTAATCAGAATACTGGTCAATCACCCGAATGCCAACATCGCATTTGCCCACAGCAAAAGCCAGACTGGAAAGCCGGTGTATGCAACGCATACCGACCTGCTGGGTGACACGGACCTGGTTTTTTCAGGAGACGATATTCAAGCCTTGTTAAATCAGGAGGGATTGAATGCGATTTTCCTTTGCTCCGGTCATGGCGAGTCGAAGAAATTTTTGGATGAATATAGCCTGCCGGAATCGGTCAAAGTGATTGACCTAAGTACGGATTTCAGGAATGAATCCAATGGATTTGTTTATGGGTTGCCGGAATTGCAAAGAGATGCGGTCAAGACAGCATCGAAAATAGCTAATCCCGGATGTTTTGCGACGAGCATTGAGCTTGCTGTTCTTCCGCTGGCCAATGCTGGATTGATCAAAGATGACATTCACGTAAGCGCGGTAACGGGTAGCACCGGCGCCGGGCAAGCATTGAGTGCCACGACGCATTTTACGTGGAGAAGCAATAACATGTCGATCTATAAGGCATTTACCCACCAGCATTTGACGGAGATTAAAATGACTTTCGGGAAATTGCAGAGCGAATTCGACAAAGCTGTGAATTTTGTGCCTTATCGCGGTGACTATACACGCGGCATTATAGCCAATGTTTATACGCGGTTTGAAGGTTCGTTGGAAGAGGCGAAAACGATCTATAAGGATTTTTACGCGTCGCACCCATTCACGCATGTGAGCGATACACCTATTGACTTGAAGCAGGTTGTCAATACGAATAAGTGTTTTGTGCATTTGGAAGTCCACGACGGTCAGCTGCTCATCACCACCATTATCGATAACCTCACAAAAGGTGCATCGGGCCAGGCAGTGCAGAATATGAACCTGGCATTCGGCTTACCCGAGGATGCGGGGTTACGGTTGAAAGCACCTGCTTTTTAATGCATTTGGTTAAATTTAAGTGTGTTTTGAACATAACTATTTATCATCACCATGAATGATTTGATTCAAACATATAATCAATTAAGTGAACCGCAGCGCAGGCAACTAATCGCCTATGCGGATATGCTTTTGTTAAAACAAAAAGCAAAACAATCCGATGGTGACCTCACTGGTTGGAAAGAGAAAATCAAGAAGGTTTCTACATGGAGCGATGATGATATTAAGGAACTTGAAGCAAACGCAAAAAACTTAAACCAGTGGAAAGTCCAGGAATGGTAGTTGATACAGGCATATTCATTGAATATCTTAGAAAAACGGACAAATCAAAAACTGTTTTAGATATATTCATCGCCGCGACGGCGATCATTTTTCAACTACCAATCAAAACACTCGACCAGGAACACTTTCAAAGGATTGAATCTCTTGAACTGGTCTGATAAACAAAAAAGACAATGTCACATTTATTTGATGTTTACCCTATTTACGATATAGAGCCGGTTAAGGCGCAGGGAAGCTATCTTTGGGACCAGAACGGTACCAAATACCTCGACCTCTATGGCGGCCACGCTGTAATTTCTGTCGGCCACGCGCATCCCTATTATGTGGATATGCTCACCAAGCAGTTGAATGCGATCAGCTTTTATTCTAATTCTGTAAAAATTTCATTGCAGGAAGAATTAGCAGAAAAACTGGGCGAGCTTTCGGGCTACCCGGACTATAAGCTTTTCCTCTGCAACTCGGGTGCCGAAGCCAACGAAAATGCATTGAAGCTGGCATCGTTCCATAACGGCCGGACGAAAGTTATTTCATTTACCAAATCATTCCACGGCCGGACAGCTGGTGCAGTGGCAGCGACGGACAATCCGGCAATCGTTGCGCCTATTAACTACAACAAGCACGTGACATTCCTGCCTTTCAATGACGCTACAGCGGCGGAAGAAGGCATTACGGATGAAGTGTGTGCGGTGATCGTAGAAGGTATTCAAGGCGTGGGCGGCATCCACGTTTGTACGGACGAATTTTTGCAGACATTGAGACGCAAATGTGACGAAACCGGGGCTATCCTGATCCTCGACAGCGTGCAATGCGGCTACGGAAGAACAGGTAAATTCTTCTCTCACCAATTCAGCGGAATTGAGCCGGATATTATGTCGATGGCCAAAGGTATGGGCAATGGCTTCCCGATCGGTGGTATATTGATCTCTCCAAAATTCAAAGCCAGCTATGGCTTACTTGGGACTACATTCGGAGGAAACCATTTGGCGTGCGCAGCAGGTGTCGCTGTGTTGGATGTCATGAAAGACGAAAATCTGATTGATAACGCAGCGAAAATCGGAGAGTATCTGTTCAACGGCATCCGCGAAATAGGAGGTTATAAGGAACTGAGAGGACGCGGCCTGATGATCGGGATCGAATATGATTTTCCCGTAAAAGACCTTCGGAATAAACTTTTGTTTGAGCACAAAATGTTCACAGGCGTTGCGGGTACCAGCACAATAAGACTATTGCCTTCATTAGCATTGGGCCAGACAGAAGCCGATTTGTTCTTTGAAGCATTGAAAAAAGAGGTATCCGTTGCAGCCGTTTAATTTTTTTGAACTAATACCATCCTTGCCTTAGTTGATCTAAGGAATAAGATCTCCGAAATACTAACCTGAATGAAACATTTTCTTTCCATTAAAGACGTCACCGACCTGCCTCAGCTCATTACCAATGGCATTGCAGCCAAGCGGGACCCATTCGCGGACAGCGCGTTGGGCAAAAACAAAACCATCGGACTTCTGTTTTTCAATTCCAGTTTAAGGACCAGGATCAGCACGCAAAAGGCTGCCCAGAATCTCGGACTGAACGTGATTACAATGAACGTCGGGCAGGATGGCTGGGGACTCGAAATGGAAGAAGGCGTTATCATGAACGGCGACAAAGCCGAACACGTGAAGGAAGCTGCGGCAGTGATCGGTAGCTATTGCGACATCATTGGCATCCGTTCTTTCGCCGGCCTGCAAGACCGTGAAAAAGATTATGCAGAAATCATTTTCCAACAGTTTAAAAAGTACGCACAGGTACCGATCATCAACCTTGAATCGGCTACGCGCCATCCATTGCAATCCCTTGCAGATTGCATTACCATCGAAGAATTTAAACTAAAACAACGACCCAAAGTTGTCCTTACCTGGCTCCCGCATTTCAAAGCATTGCCGCAGGCAGTGGCGAACTCGTTCTGCGAATGGATGAACCCAATGGACGTGGAACTGGTAATCACCCATCCCGAAGGCTACGACCTCTCTCCTGAGTTTGTAGGCAAAGGACAAGTGATTTACGACCAGGATAAAGCATTGGAAGGCGCTGATTTTGTTTATGGCAAAAACTGGTCGTCCTATAATCAATATGGCCAGGTGCTGACGGCCGATCCTTCCTGGATGATTACGGAAGCAAAAATGTCGCGGACAGATAATGGCAAGTTTATGCATTGCCTGCCCGTTCGCCGCAATATGAAAGTGGCCGACGAAGTTTTGGACGGACCAAGGTCCCTGGTGATCGAACAAGCTGCGAACCGCGAGTGGTCGGCACAGGCAGCATTACGGGAAGTTCTGCTGGGACTATAATTGCTGCATTTGCGAGCGAAATAAACACGGAAACGGGCACCAACCCCGTCTCCGATCATGAAACTGTAATTTGAAATGAGTACAACATTGGCTCAACCCTCTGCTTCACCTAATCTCAACGACGTCCGTAAAACGGGCGTTTTAATAGTTAACCTCGGTACACCGGATAGCCCGTCCGTACCCGATGTACGCAAATACCTGCGCCAGTTCCTGATGGACGAGCGCGTAATCGATATTCCATATCTGAACCGCTGGTTTCTCATTAACCTGATTATCGCGCCGTTCAGGGCACCGAAGTCGGCGAAAGTATACAGGCAATTGTGGAGGCCCGATGGCTCACCGCTGAAAATCTATGGCTATTCAGTAAAAGATAAACTGCAAAAGGTCCTCGGTAACGATTACGTGGTGGAATTGGCCATGCGCTACCAGAGCCCGAGCATTGAGAACGGCCTGAATGCATTGCGCAAAGAATGCCTAACAGAAATCATTGTAGTCCCCTTTTTCCCTCAATATGCTTCCGCTTCCACCGGTTCGGTGTATAAAGAAGTAATGCGGGTGATTAAAGACTGGGAAGTGTTACCTGAAATACGCTTCGTAAACCGGTTCCTCGAACACCCGAAGTTTATCCAGGGGTTTGTCGATCTTGGCAAAAAATATATGGCTGAACGCGATTTCGATCATGTTGTTTTCAGCTACCATGGACTTCCGGAGCGGCAAATCACCAAAGGCGATGTAACAGGCAGTTTTTGCCAATTCGGCAGCTGCTGCGACCAGCTCGATCACCGCAATCAGCATTGCTACCGTGCCCAATGTTTTGAAACGACGCGGCTGCTTGTTAAAGGGCTGGGTATTCCGGAAGGGAAATATACGACCTGCTTCCAGTCAAGATTGGGCAAAAATCCGTGGATAAAGCCTTATACCGACGAAATCATCCCCGAACTGACCAAAAAAGGCGTGAAAAGCGTGCTTGCCTTTTCACCAGCATTCGTCGCCGATTGCCTCGAAACGACAATTGAAGTAGGTGAGGAATATAAAGAGCTATTCGAAAAAGAAGGAGGCCATCACTGGCAGCTTGTCGAAAGTCTGAACGACAGCGACATTTGGGTCGAAACCCTGGAAGATATCATCAAAAACCCGGCTGCCTGATTCAGGAGCCGGGTTTTGGCTTTTATAAGGCAATGCTTTCTTTCTTATATAAATCGGCTAATGTGGCCGCCGCGTAATCGATCTCGGCTTCGGTGTTGTACTTCCCGAAAGAGAAACGCACATTAGCCCTATTTTCATCGATCCTCAGCTCATTGAGCACATGCGAACCAATGTCGGTTCCGCTCGAACATGCGCTGCCGCCAGAAACGGCAATTCCGGCAATATCCAGATTGAATAGCAGCATATCGCTGATATCCGAAGGAGGCAGGCTCACGCTAAGTACAGTATATAAACTTTTATCAAGATCTGCTGAGTTGCCATTAAAAGTCACTCCGTCTATCGAAGCTTTCAACTTGTCGATCATCCGCGTTTTCAAACCTTCAATATGCCTGCGATGATCGTCCATATCGCGGTAAGCGATTTCCAAAGCTTTCGCCAGGCCTACGATCCCGTAAATGTTTTCGGTTCCCCCGCGCATGTTACGCTCCTGAGCACCCCCATGAACGAAAGGATTAATCTTGATCCCTGGTCTTACATATAAAAATCCAACTCCTTTGGGTCCGTTGAACTTATGGGCCGCACCTACAATGAAGTTCGTCTTTAATTGTTGCAGATCATGCTTGTAATGGCCCATTGTCTGCACGGTATCGCTGTGGAATATCGCGTCGTATTTTTCACAAAGATCGCCCACTGCTTCAAGGTCGAGCAGGTTGCCGATTTCATTATTTCCATGCATTAACGATACCAGCGAGCGTGGATTTGCCGCCAACAATGTTTCCAGGTGCTGTAAATCGACTTCGCCTTTTTCATTCAGGTTAACGAAACTCAAAGCAATCTGGCCCGTTTTCTTCAAATGTTCCAGCGTATGCAGCACGGCATGGTGCTCGATCCGTGAAGTAATAGCATGTTTCAGCCCGAAAGTCTCGATACTTGAACGAATGGCCGTATTGTCAGCCTCGGTTCCACCCGAAGTAAAGAATATTTCCGCAGGGGCCGCATTCAAAATGCCAGCGATGGTCTTTCTCGCACGTTCGATCGAGGAGCGCACTGCACGGCCATAGGAATGGATGGATGACGGGTTTCCGAATTGCTCGGTCATGAGCGGCAACATCACTTCCAGGACTTCCGGATCGAGTTTTGTTGTAGCCGCATTGTCCAGATAGACTTTCATATTGATATAAAATTAGAAGATCACTTATCGCCAATTGCTGACAATAAGTGACCCAATGACCTAAGCAACAGCTTTGTTACTTCTTCGGTTCCGATATGATCTCCTTGATGTCGGAGATAATCTTATTGGCAAGATTAGTAGCCGTCGTCTGCGTTTCCGATTCCGAATAAATCCTGATAATCGGCTCCGTGTTCGATTTGCGCAAATGCACCCATTCACGGTCGAATTCGATCCGCACACCATCAATCGTGTTCAATGGCTGCTTAGAATAACGGGTCTGGATACGGTCGAGAATGTTATCGACATTGATGTCCGGCGTAAGCTCGATCTTGTTTTTCGAGATATAGTAGTTCGGATATGACCTGCGCAATACAGATGCTGTTTTTCCAAACTTCGCCAAATGCGTCAGAAACAATGCGATACCAACCAGGGCATCACGGCCGTAATGGCTTTCAGGATAAATAACACCTCCATTGCCTTCCCCGCCGATCACCGCATTATTAGCCTTCATCGCATTCACGACATTGACCTCTCCTACCGCCGACGCAGAATACGTGCCGCCTGCTTTCACTGTCACATCACGCAATGCGGCTGTGGACGAAAGGTTGGAAACCGTATTGCCGGGCGTGTTTTTCAAAACGTAATCGGCCACTGCTACCAGGGTATATTCTTCTCCGAACGGCGTTCCGTCCTCGCACATCAATGCAAGCCGGTCCACATCCGGATCTACAACGATACCCAGATTGAACGATCCGTCATTAAGCTCTTTGCTGATCTCCCTGAGGTGTTCCGGAAGTGGTTCAGGGTTGTGTGCAAAATTACCCGTAGGCTCGCAATTGAGCTTTTTGATATTTTTGGGAGCTACGCCAAGGGCTTCCAGGAGCATAGGAACGACAATCCCGCCTGTGGAATTGACCGCATCGACTACAATCCGGAAATTGGCATTTTTAATTGCTTCCACATCTACCAGTGCCAGCGATAGCACATGATCGATGTGTTTTTGCAGATAAGAATCGTTGGAACTGTAAGTACCGAGTTTTTTCACATCGGTAAAAATGAAGTCCTCTTCGTCGGCGATCCGGAGCACTTCTTCTCCTTCTGCTTCCGAAATAAACTCTCCTTCGTGGTTCAGGAGTTTGAGGGCATTCCATTGGATAGGATTATGGCTCGCGGTAAGAATGATACCTCCGGCTGCATCCTCTGCCTTGACGGCTATCTCAACAGTTGGTGTCGTAGAAAGGCCAAGGTCAATGACATGAAGCCCTACACCTTGTAAAGTCCCGGCTACCAGACGGCTCACCATTTCACCGGAAAGCCTGGCATCCCTGCCGATCACCACCTTCAAATTTTGCGGATTACTACGCCTCACCCATGTTCCGTATGCAGCAGCAAACTTAACAACATCAATCGGAGTCAGCGCCTCACCCGATTTTCCACCCACGATTCCTCTGATTCCTGAGATAGATTTAATTAACGTCACGATCTAGAATTCCTCTTTTTGTTTAGTTGCAAAAATACTAAAATTCCCTCTCTGCAATTAGATTTTTCTACAAACAAAAAACAACATTGAGTTTCTGGACTCATACTGCCCTCCTTTCATTCGCCCCGATTATTCAAAGGATAACTGGTGTAAACGGCGGCTGGTCAGGGAATACCCTGATACCGCCGGGATCATTGTTTTACTGTTTCTTCGATTTTATTAAAAACCGGATCCATCCATTCCAGCGATAATTTCTGAACCGAATTGCTCAGCAAAGCACTCCATTGCTTACCTACATAATCCAGGTCATCTTTCTCGAAACGATGCTCCACCAGCTGGAATGAGTCCTTTTCATACAGCACGACGTCGATTGGATAGTCCACATCATTAGAGCTTACCCGGGTAGAGTCGAACGACAGAAACCCGATCTTCAATGCATCCTGCATGGACGAATCGAATTTGAGACTGCGATAAAGCAGCGGTTTCCCGTAGCCGGAATTCCCGATGATGATGAACGGCGAACCATCCCCCACTTCGACCCAATTCCCTTCCGGATAAAGCAAAAATAATTTATGTTCCGAGTCATGTTCAAGCTGGCCGCCCACTATGGCGAACAGGTTGAATATAAGCCCGGCATTGCTGAGTGCCGGCCGGTCTTCCTCTGCCACCCGCCTCACTTGTTGTCCCAGCGCATTCACGGCTTTGTATAACTTGTCGAAAGAGGTATCCCGCTCTTCCAGCACCTCTTTGAAGTAGGTAATAGCCTTGTCCCGCACCGACCGCAACCCCGAGGTCATCACAAAGATCGAATGCTTTTCAGACTGGTAAACAGAAACTTTTTTATTGGTTGAAACCTCCGTTCCGGAAGTAAGGCGTGTATCGGCAATGGCCACAAGGCCGGATGCGACTTTGATACCCAGGCAATAAGTCATGTATTAGCGCGCTCAATGATGATAAGGCACTAAGTTATAAAAGTTTTGATCAGTTCATCCACTGGCTTTTGAATTGCCCCGAGGTCTGTCCCATCGACTGGCTTTGCGACTGTCCGGTTTCCAATCCGAAGTACATATCGAATATCTTCGTATCGACTTCGTTGTTTTTGATCTGAAATTCATCCAGGTATTGGTGCAAACCCATCTTGAAAACATCTTCCACATCAGTGAATTCCAGTTCGCTACGGATCTTGCTCAATGCACGCTCAGCCGGGTTGGTGTAACCGCGCTCCGGAATAGAACCTGCAATGGCATAAAGCGATAGTTCCGCCTGACGGACACAATAGGCGATCGATCTTGGAAACAGCTTGTCCAGGATGAGGAAAGCTACGATATTCATCGGCGTAAGTGCACGATGTGTCTGACGGTACATGTTATAGGCGCTCACGGATTTTAAAACCGCGGTCCACAACATCAGATCGAGTGTAGAACCGGAAGTCCCTGAATCCTGCAAAAGCGTAAAATATTTCACGTCCAGAAAGCGGGAGCATTTGTCGGCACGCTCGATATGCCGGCCAAGCCTGCCAAAGTGCCACGCCTCGTTGCGAGTAATGGACGCATCCACAACCCCGTGAAAAAGCTGGCAGCTTTTACGGATGTCGGTGAAATAGGACTGCATATGGTCCATATTCCTGAAATCATCCGGGGAAGTACCTTTAATGGACAAATAGAAGGTATTAATACTCTCCCACATCTCCTTTGAGATCGTTTCACGTATGGTACGCGCGTTCTCGCGGGCCTCGTATAAGCAACTGATAATCGAATTGGGGTTCCGTTTATCGAAGGTCATGAAATGGATCACATCCTCTTTCGTAGGCTTATCGTAATATTTGTAAAAAAGGAAATGGTCTGCGGTTGCGATCAAAAGCGGCTCCCATTGCTCGTCCACATCGGGTGGGAGATCCAGGGCGAGGTTAAAGTTAACTCCGACAAAACGTGCATAATTCTCAACCCGCTCCATATAGCGGTTCATCCAGTAAATTGAATTCGCAACTCGACTCAGCATAAACGGAAAGTATTGTCTTTAAAATGTCTAATCAGAATAATCATAAAGTGATTACACCAAAATACCTAATAAAATTTTGCAAATACAAGGATATGCGAAAAGTAATATTAATTCCTTAAAGAGTATCATTCAACTAAAAATCCGGTACCAGGCTTGGAATCTTCCCGAAACATTTAATTTTTGTAAATTAACTCGTCATAAACTATAACCCGTATACCCAGTGTCAAATAAAGAACAATTTATTGCAGCAATTCAGAAATCCTATCAAACTGACAAACCTGTAATTCACCTGGGATCCGCCATCCTGAACGGAGAGATCGTCGGGGAGGCGCGCGTCAATCTCCCGCTGCGCATGATGAACCGCCACGGACTGGTGGCCGGCGCCACTGGATCCGGAAAGACAAGAACGTTACAAGTGCTGGCTGAACAGCTTTCAGCGGCAGGCGTTCCGGTTTTTATGTCCGATATCAAAGGCGACCTTTCCGGCATTGCGCAGCCTGGCAAAACCAATGCGGCGCTGGAGGAACGTTCGCAAGCATTGGGCACTGTTTTCGAGCCGAAGGGCTTCCCGGTCGAGCTATATTCGCTTAGCGGACAAAAAGGGTCACAAATGCGCGCAACGGTCCTGGAATTTGGCCCTATTTTACTTTCAAAAATCTTCGAACTGAATGAAACGCAAGCCGGCGTGCTCGCCATTCTGTTTAAATATGCCGATGATAAGGATTTGCCAATGGTGGACCTTAACGACCTCAAAAAAGTCCTTAATTACCTGGCGGAAGGCCCCGGTGCAGCCGAGATCAAAAGTGATTACGGCACCATATCCGCTTCGACTGCTGGTACCATCCTCCGGAAAATCGTTGCACTGGAACAACAAGGCGTAGGCAGCATTTTCGGGGAAAGATCTTTTGACATTACCGACCTCATCAATAAAGTGGATGGGCAGGGCATTATAAGCCTGTTGAATGTATCCGACGTGCAGGACAAGCCTGCATTGTTCTCGACATTTATGCTAAGCCTGCTTGCCGAATTGTACCACAAACTTCCCGAGGCAGGTGACCTGGACAAGCCTAAACTGGTTTTCTTCCTCGACGAAGCGCATTTGCTTTTTAAAGATGCTCCAAGGGCATTTATGGATCAGATCGAGCAGGTAGTGCGGCTGATCCGTTCCAAAGGCGTCGGTATCTTCTTCTGCACACAAATGGCCCAGGATGTGCCGGTTTCGGTGCTTAGCCAGCTTGGTAACCGCGTCCAGCACGTGCTGCGCGCATTTACGCCCCAGGATGCAGAAGCCTTGAAACAGACTGTAAAGACCTATCCCAAGTCCGATTTTTATACCATTGATCAAATATTGACCACATTAGGTATCGGACAGGCATTGATCACCGTATTGAATGAAAAAGGTATTCCTACCGAGGTCGCGGCCACGCATTTGATGCCCCCGGCCTCCGTTATGGGTCCTATGGCACAGGCCGATTATGACAATCACGTTCGGAATTCGGATCTCTATTCCAAATACAAAGATCCTGTTGACCCGGAAAGTGCCTACGAAATCCTGACGAAACGCATGGAAGAGCAGGCCCGTGTGGAAGCACAGGCTAAGGAAGCGGAAGTTGAGGCTAAAACGGAGGCCAAAAAAGAGAAAGAACAAACAAGTATGATCTCGGACGCATTGAATTCGCCGCTCGCCAAACAAATAGGGCGCGAGGTGGTACGCGGTGTATTCGGAATGCTTTTTGGAAAAACGACCCGCACCCGAAAAACCGGCGGAGGGTTGTTTGGGTTCT
The DNA here is from genome assembly GCF_023667495.1 of Dyadobacter sp. MSC1_007. Lineage (GTDB taxonomy): Bacteria > Bacteroidota > Bacteroidia > Cytophagales > Spirosomataceae > Dyadobacter. The sequence goes on along the minus strand of NZ_JAMOZL010000003.1, from coordinate 322,434 downwards.
AGAACGATTTTGTCACGCTGAGCGGAGTCGTTATTGTCATCCTGAGCAGTCGGTATTGTCGCCTTAAGCGCAGTCGGTATTGTCATCCTGAGCGCAGACGAAGGATGTAGGCGTTGTCGCAACTATCCTTCGACTGCGCTCAGGATGACAGCAACGTTCGCGCTCAGGATGACAGTGACATTCGTGCCCGGTGCTGATTATTTAATACCCCCCTCACACACCCGGATCATACCCGATCACGCACCGCTGATTGGCCAACTTATCGAGGTTTTCGGGGACATCGAGCCGTGTTTTGGCATTGTCGAATGCATCGCGGTATTTCTCTTTCAGCTCTCGTCGCTTGATCGCTTCGAGGAATCTCCTGGCATCGTCTTCATTTTCCAACACCAGTTCGGGTACAACCGCCGGCTTATCGTCATCGCCTTTTGCAACCATGGTTACGTAGGAAGTATTGGTATGCCGAACGCTCCTATTTTTGACGTTTTCGGCCACCACGCGGATGCCCACAACCAGCGACGTCCTGCCCACATAGTTAACAGAAGCATGCAAGGACACCAGGTCACCCACTTCCACCGGTTCCAAAAAATCAACCGCGTCGACAGAAACCGTCACGCAATATGTCCCGGCATGCCGCGATGCACAGGCGTAGGCCACCTTATCGATCAGCGACAGCAATATGCCCCCGTGTATTTTCCCGCCAAAGTTGGCATAGGCGGGGATCATTAATTCTGTGAGGGTGGTTTGTGAAAAACTGACCGATCTCGGTTCCATATTATCCAATTACTTCTTCAAAAAAATCGTTTTACCGGATTTAGCAGATTCTTTTGCTGTTTCCAGTATCTCCACGACGGTCACATTCACCGGTAACCCGTACAAATCATTCTGATCGAGTTTAAGCCGACCCTGTACGACGTCAGCCAAAACGGAAAATGGATCAGTATGCGGTGCGGGACGCGGATCGAGTTTGATGGTTTCCTCCGGCGATTTATCCTGCAACCGCTGCCTCACTACCGTTGGGTTTACGGCGATGGCATATCCTTTGTTGCCATACACTTCCATGTCCTTGCGCGCAAACGACCAGTTCCATGAGCCCTGGATAATGCATTGTGCCTTTGGATATTGCAGGATAATGGAAGCCTCGTCGTCAACATCTTTATAAATATCAGGTTTATTCTGATGCGTCACAGCGGTGATCGAAACTGGCCGCTCCCCTTTCATTAACCAGGTCATCAGATTTGCACCATAGCAACCAAAGTCGACCAATGCGCCTGCACCGTTCTTTGCAGGGTCTGTCAGGATTGCGAAAAATTCCTTGCTAACCCCGATTTCCTGTGGCCCCTGATGGCCGTCATTCACCATCACTTTCCGGATATCGCCTAATTTTCCGTCCTCTACCAGCTTATTTACATATTGATTGCTCGCATACCAGGATGTTTCGTAGTTGGTCAGCACCTGAATATTGTTTTGCGCGGCCAGTTTCTGGATTTCCTTGGCATCAGCAAAAGTGGTGGCAAGCGGCTTTTCAACCATCACATTGATTTTCCTGGGCGCACAAGCACGCACAACTATCACGTGGTCGCTGATAGCACCGAATGCAGACACAGCCTCCGGTTTCGTCTCATCCAGCATTTTATTAAGGTCAGAATAAAACAGTTTGGGATCGAGCTTATAACGCTCCGTAAACTGTTTCACCAGATCAGGATTAGTCTCGTAAATACCGACCAGCTGAATATCCGTTTTGTCCTTTCGGTTAAAAATCCAGCCCACATGGCCGTGACTCAACCCTGCCACCGCCACACGTACGGGCTTTTGCGCCATGGAAGGCAAACTCAGTAATGCGAGAAAAAGTAATGCAAATGTTTTCATCATAGTCACGGTTTAGGATAATTTATCAATAATATCTTTAATCACTTCCTGCAAATACGCGCCATTGTAAGGGCCATACCAGCTCATGGTTTTGGTTTCGTACAAATCGCGGTCGAAATACTTGTCGTGGGTAATATAGCCGATATAGCCGCCATTGAAGCTGGTGACCATGAGGTTTAATCCCTTTGTTTTGGCATAAGCATCGAGCTCAGCAACCAGTTCGCCTGAGAAGTCGCAGGGCATGCCTACCATCAAAATATTCCCGATCCGTAATGCTTTGACAAAAACAGGATATTCGCCAAATGCTTTTTTAAATACCCAAGGCCGCAGCACAATCCCCATCGTGATCCGGGGTGAGGGCTCGCGGAGAGGCAGAGGCAGCGTAATGGCTTCCACAACAGCACCTTTCGCATCTTCCTTGATTGTATTGGGAGATAGTAATGCATTCTGCACACCATAGGCCTGGTTTTTGACCTCGTCAAAATCATCAGTACCCTTTTCGATCGGGCCCATACTGCCGACAGCGCCAGCCATGTACATGGCGAAATTGTAGCGTCCTTTTTCAAGAGAATCCACAAGCGCACCAGGGTAATCACGCGACAACACGATGTTTTTGGAATTCAAAACCGTCGAATGTGCCGCGAAAGAGCTCAGAATCGCCTTTTCACCATTCTTTTTCACAAATGCGGCAGAGCGTATTTCCGGATCGATTCCCCCTTGATCACCCACAAGGCGGTTCCTGATGTCGATCGAATCCAGAGATTCCATATAAGTCAATTTAACGGGCTCCGCACTTTTCTGTGCTTCGCTAATCGCTCGGTGGAATGCGTTGGCCAGCCTTTCGACCGTTGCAGGGTCATATTTACCTGAGAAAAAAAGCGATGAAACGCCTGTTCCCCAACCACCTACACTATTATGGCTATGCGTAGCGCCAAAATAGATCTTTTCGAACGGAATATCCTGCGGCGTCAGCTTCTCCCGCAATGCCTTGATCACCGTTGGCGGAATGATCAGCAGATCGGCAGCGATGATCGCAGCCCTGGTATGACCGTTGTCAACCACCATCGCGCGTACATATACGGAGTCGTGCACAGCGGTGTAAAGCTTGCCGCGCCTGTTGCCGTAACCGGCCGTAGGAGTAGGCGACGAAGGCGTAATATTAACTTTGGCCCAACCAGCCAGCAAGGTGTCGGATGAACCGATAGTGTCCGCTTTTACACCGCCAACGATCTGTTTCCACTCTTTATAATATGCCATGTCCTTGTAGGGCGTGTGGTCCATGGTGGTGATCATGGTGGCGATAATAGCGATCAGGAGCAGCAGAAATACTCCGATAACTTTCAATACAATCCGTAGAAATTTCATGTGGCGCTTGTGGCGAGGTTAGGTTCTATTATAAGACAGGAGGCTTTCGTTTCTATTGATATACAAAAATACCCGGCATGCCGCGTTTCGGTTCGTGCCGGGTATTAAATGTTGATGAAAAAATAAACGCTGCGTTACTGCTGTTTCACGAGCTGGATGTTTGCGATAAGTTTGACATCTTCTCCGATAACTAATCCGCCCGAGTCGGTCAGTTGCATATAGTTGAGCCCGAATTCCTGTCGGCTCAGCCTTCCTTCTACCTCGAAACCGATCCTGATATTACCATCTGCGTCTTTTTCAGCGCCTCCGTATTCAGCATCCAGCTCAATAGGCTTGGTAATGCCTTTCAATGTAAGCAGGCCAGAAAGCTTGTAGTTATCGCCTTTAACTTTGTGAAAATAGTTGGATTGAAACGTAATATGCGGGAATTGCTCAGCATCAAAGAAATCCGCGGACCGCAGGTGGGCATCGCGCATTTCAACGTTGGTATCGATACTGCTCACATCCAGAGAGAAGTGGATTTCTGCGTCTTCAAAGTTGTTCATATCCGCAGTAGCGCCGCCTTCGAAGTTATTGAAGGAGCCCGTTATTGTCGAAATGACCAGATGTTTAATCTTAAACTGGACTTCGGAATGTGCAGGGTCTACGATCCATTTTGTTACTGCCATAGGTGTATTATTTAAATTTCAATAAATGCTGTTCACTCTAAAATTAGTGTTCTTGCTGTACAAACGTCTATTATGGCGTTTTAATTCTGGCTTTCAGGGCGGTTTCCGATAAAATAAATGGCACGTAATTTTTAAGTAATTAACTGTCATTACTTTTACTCAAATTACTAATTCAACTTATACATGAAAATGAAGGGAAGCAGCATATTCACGTATGACGTGTATGCGCCCACTACCGTAACTACCATGTTACGCCCCCGCCGTCAGGAAGGCCAGGCGATTATCCAGGAGGGTTTTACCATAGAACCGCCTGTCCCATTTTCAGAGTATATCGATATATATGGAAATCTGTGCCAGCGCGCAGTCCTGCCCGTTGGCCATGTGACTATCTCGACTGAAGTGCAGGCCCAGGTAAATCCACTCAAACCCATTCCCGATCCCAAGCCTGCGTATATGCTTGTAGGGGACTTGCCGGAAGACGTTATGCATTTTATCCTGCCAAGCCGCTACTGCCAGTCGGACCTGCACGAAATCAATATGTTAGCGCTTGAAATTGCTGGGAACCTGACGCCAGGTTACGACCAGGTGGAGGCGATCAGGACCTGGATCCATCAGAACGTCCGGTACCAGTATGGTTTTACCGACGCCAGCACCACGGCCTTCGATACCGCGCGCAGTCGGGTGGGCGTTTGCAGGGATTTCACCCATCTGGCGATTGCATTATGCCGGAACCTCTGCATTCCAACGCGCATGACGGTTGGCTATCTCGATAAATTAAAGGAAATGGACCTGCATGCGTGGTTTGAAGTGTTTATCGGAGGAGATTGGTACACATTCGATGCCGTACAGGAAAAAACAGAAGGTTATCGTATTGAAATCGCCCACGGCCGCGATGCAGCGGATGTGGCGATGGTTACCCAATATGGCAACGCCGCATTGCAGTCGTTGCATGTAGCTGTTGACTTGCTGGAAAATTGAGCGGTTGCTGGTGATAACACCAGCAATGGCGGAACAGGCCGTTGCCGGTGTTGTCACCGGCAACCATGCCACCGCAATTACACCACGCCCAGCTCCTTGCCAACCTTGGTGAAAGCGGCCACAGCCTTTTCAAGATGTTCTTGCTCATGCCCTGCGGAAATCTGTACCCGAATGCGCGCCTTGCCTTGCGGAACAACTGGATAAAAAAAGCCAATCACATAAATGCCTTCTTCGAGCAGTTTCGCCGCGAATTCCTGTGCAAGTTTCGCATCGTAGAGCATAATAGGCACAATAGGGTGCTCGCCCGGCAGAATGTCGAAACCAGCCTCAGTCATTGCCTGTCTGAAATAACGGGTATTGTTTTCGAGCTTATCCCGAAGGGCTGTTGATGAAGTGAGCAGTTCGAGCACTTTAATGGATGCCCCGACAATCGAAGGCGCCAACGTATTTGAAAACAAATAAGGCCGAGAACGCTGGCGGAGGATTTCAACAATTTCCTTCTTAGCAGCTGTGAAACCACCCGACGCCCCGCCAAGCGCTTTGCCGTAGGTTCCGGTAATGATGTCGATGCGCCCCATTACATTCCTGAATTCGTGTGTACCGCGGCCCGTCTTGCCCATGAAACCGGAAGCATGGCATTCGTCGATCATAACCATGGCGCCGAACTCTTCTGCGAGGTCGCATATTTTATCCAGTCGGGCAATGGTGCCATCCATGGAAAACACACCATCAGTCACGACCAGGACACGGCGGCTGCCTTTCGCGTCTTCCAGTTGTTTCCGAAGGTCTTCGAGATCGTTATGCTTGTAACGAAAACGGTTTGCTTTGCACAAACGGATCCCGTCGATAAGTGAAGCGTGGTTCAGTTCGTCGGAAATAATGGCATCCTGCTCGTTCAGCAGCGGTTCAAACACTCCCCCGTTGGCATCGAATGCCGCAGCGTAGAGAATGCAATCTTCCATTCCGAGGAATTCCGCTGTTTTACGTTCCAGTTCCTTATGAATATCCTGCGTCCCGCAGATGAACCGCACCGATGACATTCCGAAACCATGGCTATGGATCGCCTCGATCCCCGCTTTGATCACTTCCGGATGTGAAGACAGCCCTAAATAGTTATTTGCGCAAAAATTGAGCACTTCACCGCCGTCGGTGGTAGCAATGCGCGCAGATTGCGGCGTGGTAATGATCCGTTCTTTTTTATATAATCCAGCCGACCGGATCGCTTCCAGCTCGCCTTGCAAGTCTTGTTGAATGTTACCGAGCATAATGTTCAATTTTGAATGAGTGAATGAGTGAATTTTGAATGAGTGAATGAGTGAATGTTCAATTTTTAATGAGTCGGCCGTGGATTGGGAGTGCGTGAATTTTGAATTGTATGATTGAACAAAAGCAAATTCCCTAGTGCACCAGCCTATTCACTCATTCACTCATTCAAAACTAATTTACCAAATCATACTTCTTCCGCAACTCCGCTATCATCTCTTCTGTCATTTTATCGAGCGAATAGGCGGGGCGCCAGCCCCAGTCTTTGCGGGCCTGAGAGTCGTCGATTTCTTTTGGCCACGAATCGGCGATTGCCTGACGGAAATCGGGTTTATATTGAATGCTGAAATCAGGCAAATGTTTCCGGATACTTGCTGCAATCTCTTCCGGCGAAAAACTCATTCCGGCCAGATTGTATGATGTCCGTACCCTGATTTTTTCGGCAGGAGCTTCCATTAGCCTTACCGTAGCGTCCATTGCGTCGCTGATGTAAATCATCGGTAAGGTCGTATCGGGTTTCAGAAAGCATTCAAATACTTCGTTATTGACCGCTTTGTGATAAATATCGACCGCATAATCAGTAGTACCGCCACCCGGCATTGACTGATACCCTATTATCCCCGGGTACCGCAGTGAACGGATATCCAGTCCATATCTCTTAAAATAATAATTCGACCAGTTTTCTCCTGCTGTTTTACTGATCCCGTAAACCGTCGCCGGGTCCAGATAGGACCATTGCTCCGCGATATCATCAACATGGTCGCCGAAGACTGCAATCGAACTCGGATAGAACACCTTCCCTACCCCGTTTTCACGCGCAACTTCCAGCACATTGAAATACGTCTGCATGTTGATGTGCCACGTTCGCAGTGGGTCCTGTTCTCCTTTTGCAGAAAGTATCGCGGCGAGGTGGTAGATCTGGGTAACGCTATATTTCCTGACAATATCTGCCATAGCCCGGGCATCGGTAGCGTCGAGTTGTTCAAAAATTCCGGAAGGATAATCCGGCATCCGGATGTCTGTCGCAACCACTTTCCCAAGGCCGTAGATCTCCCGCAGGTATTCAACGAGGACCGATCCGATCTGGCCATTCGCGCCTATTACTAAAATGCATTCCGCTTTCATAAAAAACACGTCTTTGGTAAAGCATAAATCACTTGCAATTTCCCATTTGTGAAAACTATTTTCAACAATCAGCGCATTTAGCAGGAAACATTACCGCACTATGGGAATTTTGAAGCAAAATTTACTTTTACCTATTATATTGAAGCGCCGTCACAGTAAATATTATTGCCTCATGGAACAGTTGGACAAAATCGATACCAAAATCCTCCGCATCCTGCAAAAGGATGCAAAAAAAACGACCAAGGAAATCGCCAACATGCTTAACCTGACGGTTTCGCCGGTGTACGAGCGGATCAGAAGATTGGAAAGTCTGGGCTATATCAAACAATATGTGGCCATTCTCGACAAAAAGCTGATCAACAGACAGGTTACGACCATTTGCCAGGTATCAATGCGGTATCACAACGAGGCATTTATCGAAAAGTTTGAGCAGGAAATACAAAACCTGCATGAGGTACAGGAATGTTACCACATGGCCGGTCAGGTGGATTTTTTATTGAAGATCAACGTCGCAAGCCTCGACGAATACCACGATTTTGTCAAATATAAACTCTCTAAAATCGATAATATAGGCGTTCTCAACAGCACCTTTGTTTTAAAGGAGATTAAGCACACCTCCGAATTTTACATTTAAGGTCAGAAGTTCCGCTTTGTGACGTCGAAAGAGAGCGTCTTGCTGCCTGCAACGCCTTCGGGCGTGATTCCCTGAATCACCACCTGGTAATGTCCGGGCAAATCGGAAGTATAAAACTCCACACGGGCTTTGCCGTCCTTGCCGGTGACAACGTTTGGCGCCCAATGCATCAGGTTCCTGAAATCCGGGATGCGGCTCGATGTGTTATTATTGTCGTAGCGGGGTTCGTAAAACTCTCGTTGCGCCTGTACGCCTTCATAGGGCATAACCATCACCTTGGGGTCGAGTTCCAAGCCGCCAAGGTCGCTGCGATAAGTTGAAAAGCTGACGATACCGGTATAGGTCATTGGCCCCATAAAGTAGCGGGAGCTGAGCAGCTCGATTTTTTTGACCTTCAACGGGTCCATTTCGATGATTTTGTCGGCATCAAATATCGGGATACCATCCAGCAAGATCAGCGGATCCGTTGTGTAGTAGGTATTAGGAACCAATTTATCAATCATCCGGAAATGGAACTCTTTCTGCCGTTTTCTAACCAATACCCCTTTTACATATTCTCTCAGAACCTCTTCCATAGTTGGAAAACGGGTGAAATCATCGAGAAAATACTTCTCGTCGGGTACACCGAAAAAGGGAAGTGAATCGGTAAGCACAGCCTTTTTCTCCGTATAAATGCGTGGAAGATAGGCATTGACCGTCTGCATGTTGATTGAACGGGTCAGCAGCTGGTTTTCCAGGGTTTTATCAAAATAGAAAGGCGGAATGCTTGTGGACGAGAATTGCTTCGAAAATGGATTGGCCACTTCGAAACGATAGGTCGAATCCTGCGCCAGATTGGTTTGTAACGTTATTTCTTTGGGACCGGTAAACTGCCGCACTTCGAACATGACCTTTCCGTTCTGGTCGCTTTGCGCTACATACAAGCGGGCAGGAACTTCCAAGGCGGCCAGATAAGCCTCTCTTCCCATAGCCGGAGTGCCGTCTGCTTTGTTGAGCAATTTGGCGATGATAAAATGTCCGTCGTACTCCGGAAGGTTTTCAAAGTTCATGAGCTGCCCGCCGAATACATTGTCCCATTTCAGGCGACGCCAGCCGTGGGTAAGCATAAGGTTATCCAGCTGCCGATCTGTGTCCGGATTGATATTCTGAAAATAGTATTCAGGTGACTCGACTTGCCCTTTCAAGTCCGCCGTGAGCCAGAGGTAGCTGTTAATTTCCTGCTGTGGCTGGGCCTGAATGGAGTCATTGAGATAAATCGAAACCGAAAGATTACTCATCCCGGCCGCTGCCTGACTGATCCCTGCCGATAAATCCATCGCCACTTTTTCCCTTGTAACAAAGCTCTTGCCCAACGTAGCATCTACAACCAGGCTCTTTTGAGGCCGTTTGAAATAGAGCCTTTCGCAAAGCGGTTTCAGTCTTTCATTGAAAATAGTGATGTGCGAGATACCTTCCGCAAGTTTGGATTTGTCCAGCAGAAACACAGCCTTATTGTTGGTCAATATCTTTCTCGCAAACTGCGGATTGGCCTGGCGTGTGTGTGCGAGCATGTATATCGACGCGTCGCCGCCCATGCTGCCCATTACCGTAACCTGGATGGTGGTGGCCGTTGAATCCTTTACTTCCATTACATAGCCCTGGCTTTCGGCTTTCGGTAATGGATATTCAAATCGCTGGCCCCTGCTATCTGTAATTACGGCCTTGTAAACGGCATTCTCATCTGGTTTTAGCTTAAAATAGCCGATCCCATTGCGCTCAGGTGTAAACTCCTTTACAATTTCGTTTTGCGCATTCAATATTTCACCTTTGAAACGGATCCCTTTGCCATCTGTACCCACCGCCCTGAACGCCACTTTGCTTTCGATCCCGTTTACAAGCCTGCCACCTTCCGGGAAAAACTGCACATCATACCGCACCTCTTCCTTCGACGCCCGGTCTGGATCAAAGCGAACGAACGGGTTGACAATGGATATAGGTGTTTCAAAATAATGTTCCGCACTGAAATTCTTCATCCAGTTGGTATAGCAGCGCAGCTTGTATTTACCACTAATGATGGCGGGCGGAACCAACACGGATCCGTTGCCTTTACCATCCACCATCCCGAATTTTGTCTGGATGACAGCATTGTTCTCGCTATCTAGCACTTCAAGATATCCTACTTTGCTCAAATCCATCAACCGGTGCGTGGCGCCATTCAGGATATAGGCTTTAAACCAGATCGTTTCACCGACGAGGTAAAGCGGTCTGTCCACGTGCACGTACATTTTTTCCTGCACTGCCCGGTCGGTATAGAGCCCAAACCGCTCCTTCATGGAAGCGAGCATTGCATCCTCCTGCGCATGAGCTGCAACAGCAAGCAGCAAAAAGTACGAGATTAGTATCCTTATTTTCATCTATATATCAATTCTAAAAACTAATCATTTCCAAAAAGACGGCTTGGTAGTGGTACCTCCCTGCGACCTGCAATCCGCGCAAGACTCCGAAGTGGCGAGATACCCGCTCTTAGCCGGTGGCTCGCCCTGATGAAAGCTCAGTAAAACACTGCTCCCTCCCAGGGCATCCTTGAATTCCAGGGTATCCGGTGCTGTGCAGCGGGGATAAGCACCCAGTGTTTCTTTGATGAAAATCCGCTTCTTCTGTTCCTGCGCTGCGCTGAAATAGCCAAAAACAAGTTCCTTCGCATCTGCCTTGTTTCGAATATTACCGGTCACCTGCGAGGGCTGCGGATCAAAAAGGCTTCCTGTCCCCTGGGTCGTTTTGGCAAGATCGGTCCAGTACTCAAAAGCTTCACGCGTCAAACCATATTGCTTCACCAGGATCGAGTAGCCGAAATAAAGCTTGTTGGTCCCGATATCGATGATATTAATCGGCAAATCCTTGATAACATCCTGGCTAAGTTTGATCGTGGATCCCAGTTTAATGTCCTTCGATTCCAGGGTCCGCCAGCACACATTGATATTGTCGGACCGCGGAGTGATCGCTTTATTGGGAATATCGCGGACCAGGCCGGAATAATAGGGCATCCGGTATTCATAGGTTTCTTCAAAGCTCCACCGGTAAAACCGTGTTGCATTGGTCGCGTCGTGTGCATTCACCTGCACGATCACTGCGTTACGGCCTTGATCCACCCTGTATCCGACACTGTCGATCGGCGGTGTTTTGCTTACTGTTACGAAAGCGGATTCATATTCACTGCCATCCACCCTTCTGATCCGCAACTTGTATTTGGTTTCCTGATCAAATGAGGTCGGCGGCAAGCGATAAAGCCCTTTACCTGCGGGATTAAATGTATAAGTCTCGCCATTCTCCGCCTCTACCGTGATGGACGCCCCATCCTCCGTAACGACTTGTTTACCGTCGTTTACGCCCTGCGTATGGCTCAGCCTGATGTTGCTTGTATCGCCATTCACATTCAGAAAGCCATCCACGACCAGATAAGTCCCCGGATTGCTCACCTCAGGCGGAGAAAAGGGTTCGATACAACTGTTAATAGCCATCGCGACCCCGACCACGCAGACACAAGCGACCAAGCGCCTGGTTGCGCTTTTGCCGAATACCCTTAAATCGTTAGCTTTTTTGATGAAGTTGTTCACTGTTTTTCAAATCAAATCATTACCAAAAAGAGGGCCGTATCGTGTTGCCACCTTCCAACCTGCAATCTGCACAGGACTGTGGCGCCACCAACACCGAGTCGGAACGGAATCCGTAATAAGTCAGCAGCATTTTGGCTGTGTTCCCTGCACATTCGTAATCGTCACGTGGGGGACATTTGATCGGTATCGTATCCTGTTCCACACATCTCGGAAATATACCCAGCTTGGGCATAACGGTTAGCCGCTTTGTTTGCTCGGTAGATGCACTGAAATAGCCAAAAACCAGGTCTTTCGGGTCAGCTGTATTTTTGATATTTCCTGTTACCTGCGATGGAAGCGGGTCGAAAAGGCTCCCTGTTCCCTGGGTTGTTTTAGCAAGATCCGTCCAATACTCGAATGCCTGCCTCGACAGGCCGTATTGCCTTACGAGGATACTGTATTTAATGTAAAGTTTATTGGTAGAAATCGGCACGGTGTTGAGTGGCAAATCCTTGATAATATCGCTGGAAAGCCTCACTGTGCTGCCCAGCAGAATGCTTCCCGAATTCTGTCTGCCCCAACATTTATTGATATTTTCCTTCCTGACCACCACTGTATCATTTACCAGCTCAAGAGCGGAATAATAAGGGGCCTGATACTCCCATGTTTCATCAAATTTCCAGCGGTAAAACTGCGTCTTATTCTGTGGGTCATGGGTATTGACGTAGAATATTACGGCCTTTTGAAAATTATCGACCTTGTAAGTAAGGCTGTCGATCGGCGGCGTCTGGCTCACAGCGACAAACTCCGAAAGGTATTCCTGCGCGTTCGAAGTCCTGATCCTGATCCGGTATTTACCCGATACATTGTACACACGCGGTGGCAGAACATACACGCCGGGCCGAGATTCCGTGAAATTAAATACCTCTCCACCTTCCTCCTCGGCGGTCAGCTTGGCGCCGCGTTCGATGGTTGGGCCTGCGGCTTCGTTTACGTTTTGGGTTCTCCGCAGCTCAATGCGGCTTGTGTCGTTTCCACTTACATTTAAAAAACCATCGACTACCAGGTAATTTTCATCCGAATTAACTTCAGGTGGTGAAAAAGGCTGGATACAACTATCCACCAGGAGCATTAGTGCTAAAAAGCCGAATTTTAAGAAGGAATATTTCATAGCCGCCCAGTTTCTAAAATCTAAAATTGTAGGTGATCGTCGGGATCGGCTGGCCGAAAATAGAAAGTTGGTAACCGCTTACACGTCCGCCAACTGTCTGGAAATATACAGACGTAGGGTTTTTCCTTCCCAAAAGATTATAAACCGCAAGCGTCCACGAGCTGTGCGCCAGTTTTTTGATCTTATGATTCCCCTCAATATTCATAGCCAGGTCGGTCCGGTAGTAATCCGGGATCCTGAACTGGTTGCGATCGGCATAATAAACCCGTTGAGAACCATCGATCATGTACTTGCCGATTGGCGGTGTGTACGGCCGTCCCGTGCTGTAAGTAAAGTTGAAAGAAAGGCTAAACCGGTGTGAAAAGCGATAGTTTGAAATCAATGTAAAATCATGTGGCTTATCGTAGTTGCTCGGGTAGAAATTACCGTCGTTGGGTGCATCCGGCGAATCACGGTCGACCGCCCGCAGCAAGGTCCGGGCGTAGGTATAGCCAAGCCAGCCGTTCAGTTTACCAGTCATTTTCTTAATCATGAATTCGACTCCATAAGCCTTTGCCTTCGTATTAAGCACGGCGGCTTCGATATTATGGTTCATGATGAGCGAATCGCCACCCTTGTAATCAAGGAAGTTATTGATGTTCTTATAATAGCCTTCCAATGAAACTTCAATTTTGTTACCCCTGAAATTCCGGTATAACCCTACCGATAACTGGTCTCCAATCTGCGGCTTGATGAATGTATCGCTCAGTTTCCAGATATCCGTAGGGGACACTGTCATCGTGTTGGTAAGCAAGTGAATGTACTGGCGCAATGTGTTGTAGCTGACTTTCAAAGACAAATTGTCAAAAACGCTGTATCGCACTGAAGCCCGATATTCCGGCCCGCCGTAAGTCTTGATCTTTTTCCCGGATTTGTACTCCTGCACGCCTTCCTGGTAAATGTAATCGATCGGGAAGCCAGGCAGATAGGTATTGACCGTCTTTGGTCCCAGATATTGGAAGAATGAATAACGAATACCCGCCGTAATGGACAGGCGCGGGTTTACTTCGAACTTGTCTTCCAGGTAAATGGCGCTTTCTGTGGCCTGTTCGGCTTCCAGTTCATCCGGAATGATCAGCGATTCGGCACCGCGTGGCTTAAATGAGCCGGGATGAAGTTTATAATAGATTGTGCTTAAACCAAAATCCAGCGTGTGCTTAGGATGAAGGTTATAGCTCAAATCGGCCTTGAAATTAGATTGATTGATATCGAATTTAAGATCGAAAGAGTTGAGCGGCAGACCTTGTGCTTCCATGGCATACTGGTACTTGGTATGCGCTGCGGTAAGCACTCCATAAAGCCTTGAATTGAAAGTATGCTTCCATTTAATGGAGCCGAGCTGGTTTTGATAAGCGTAAAGCGTATCTCCGTACAACTTGAAGCGGTCGTCGCTGATGTAGCCGGTCAGGAATAAGCTGTTCTTTTCGTTAATCTCGTGGCTTAAATGCAGGTTAACGTCGTAAAATGAGGCCGAACTTTTGTTATAGTTCGGATTATCCAACGCCTTGATCACCCAGTTAGAATAGGTAGACCGGCCTCCAAGAAGGAATGAAGTTTTATCTTTGATCAGCGGCCCTTCGAGCGTAAGCCTGCCGGTAACGAGCCCGATGCCGCCCGAAGCCACAAATTTCTTCTTATTACCGTCCCGGCTGTTGATATCAAGCACCGAAGCCAGTCTGCCACCGAATTTGGACGGGATCGTACTTTTATAAAGCTCAACATCCCGCAATACATCCGGATTGAATGCAGAGAAAAACCCGAAAAGGTGGGAAGGATTATAAATGACCGCATCATTATACTGGATCAAATTCTGATCGACCGAGCCTCCGCGCACGTTCAAACCGGTGCTGTTCTCTCCGACCGACTTAATGCCTGGCAGCGTAAGCACAGTACGCAGCAAATCCGTTTCCCCAAATACCGTAGGAACTTGTTTGAGGTTTTTGATCGTCAGCTTAACGGTCCCCATTTGCGTGCCGACCACATTTTTATCCATTCCGGCTTTCACGGATACTTCCTTCAATGCAATCACGCTTTCGCGCATTTCGATGTCCAGCTTACCATCAGAATACAGCACGATCTGGCGCTGTGTCTCCCGCATTCCGGTACTTTTAATGTGTATAATCTGCTTTCCGCGTGGGATCGTGAGCGCGTATAACCCAAGCGCGTCCGTAGTGACGCCGATGGACGGGGAAGTAATAAATACTGCTGCACCAATTACCGGTTCCCCGGTTACGGCATTCCGTACATAACCTGTTATCGTTGAATTTCCGGGTGTAATCCGGTGTTTCCTGATCCCTATTTCGTGAAGTTTGCTTTCGGCGGACGACAAAAGCTTTTCCTTTATATCACTTTCAGGCCCGGCATAAACAATGGAGTCGCTTTCGCCCAGCCTGTCCGGATTAAAAAGTCCCGGGATAAGTTGTGTAATGATCTTCTGGCCCTCGGTAATGTAAATCCGCTTTTGCAAATCGATGGAATATTCAAATTCGGAGCCTTTGAACACCTGGTCGAGGATTTCGCGGAGCGAAAGGTCTTTCACATTGAGATCGAGTGTAAGGCTATCAAACCTGCTTGGATCATAGTAAAAGTAATAGCCGGATTGAGCCTCTACCTGCTTGACAAATTCATCAAACCGGGCCGAATCTAGCCGGATGCTTATTTTTTGCCCCGTGAGATTCTGCGCCTGGGAGCTTTGGGACGTCAGGAGGAAGCAAGTCAGAAAGAGTAAGGGTAGAAATATCTTCATGGTTTGGCTAATTCGTCGTAGGTGGCGACAATTCTGGCAATGGCAACTTCCCGGTTTTTCCGGAACTTGATCTTGTTATCCCTCAGTACTTTACGAAACTCCCTCTTGTAGGTCGGAAAAAGGTTCAAGGCCGACTTTTTGGTATGGACCGAGTGGTACCGGCCATCTTTGAGCACATAAAAGAAATTCTTTTGAGGATAATAGGCGATAACAGCCTTATCGACGATCTTCTCCTGTCGCTGCTTGCTCCTGCGCGCAATCAAGCGGGAGCGCCCATTGTACAAAATATCATAAAAACCCGTCCGCATCTGGGGATTAATATCCTTACCGGCTTCCAGTCTTGCGAAATGATGGTCATTTACAACAAAAGAATCGACTTTTACCGTTTGAAGCAGGATATGATCTCCGTTGAAATGCCGGATCACGACCTCGTCCTTGAAAATATCATAAAGCAATGGAATGCTGTCGAACTGCTGGCCGTCGTAAAGGACCATGGCTTTTTGCCACCTTCGCTGTTCGAAGAACTGGTGCTCCTCCATTCTTGCGTCGTACACGTAATACTGTCGCCCGTTATAGAGGTTTTGTGACTGTGCAGTCGCTTCTTTGTAAAGCGATACAGGATATGCAGCCACATCGCGTGCCGACGAAGCCGCTGCCGATGCGCCCTGCCCGTAGGATTCCGCAGAAAGAAAGGCAGCACAAAGTAATACAATGGTAAAAATACGCATCTACGCTACTGGTTTTTATTCAATATGTTCAAAGGCTATCGACTTGTTGCAGTACCGGGGTGTCGTACTTAAAGAAGTGAACATAAGTTACATACTTCAAATGTAAATTAAATAATTTATTCGGATCATTTAATAAAAACACAAAAGAATCAAATGGTAATTATATAATGTAGCGTCGCCGGTTCATCTGAATGTCCTAACTTTGGTTTTTGTACGTCACCACACATTCCGATTAATCTTAAAAACTGATTTATGAAAATTTTGATCACCGGTGGGGCCGGTTTTGTAGGCTCTTCGCTGGCCATAGCTTTAAAAACAAATTATCCTGATTACCAGGTTTATGCGCTCGATAACCTCAAAAGGCGCGGATCGGAACTGAACCTCAGCAGGCTCAAAAAGGCAGGCGTGGAGTTCGTGCATGGTGATATTCGTAATAAAGAGGATTTTGACAGCATTCCCGCCGTCGACACGGTGATCGAAGCATCTGCCGAACCTTCGGTATTGGCCGGACTCGATGGTACGCCCGATTACCTGATCAATACCAATCTGGTAGGCACTGTAAACTGCCTCAATTATGCTCTGAAACACAAAGCTGGCTTTATCTTTCTTTCTACTAGCCGGGTTTATCCTATCAAGACCATTGAAACGTTGAATTTCGTGGAAGAGGAAACGCGTTTTGCACTTTCCGATGATCAGCCCGTTCCGGGAGTATCCTCAAAAGGTATCGCCGAAGATTTCCCTTTGAATGGCGCCCGGTCCTTGTATGGCACGACTAAGCTCGCTTCGGAGCTGATCATTCAGGAATACAATGAGTTTTACCATCTCAAAACGGTGATCAACCGTTGCGGCGTGATCACTGGTCCATGGCAAATGGGCAAAGTCGACCAGGGTGTGATGGTGCTCTGGATCGCGAAACATTACTTCGAACAGCAGCTTGGCTATTTCGGGTACGGCGGAACCGGAAAACAAATCCGCGACATGCTGCACGTGGCCGACCTATACAATCTAATCGACTGGCAGCTTCATAATCTCGACAAAGTGAACGGCGAAATACTGAATGCCGGCGGTGGTCTCCAAAGCAGCGCATCTTTACAGGAGCTTACCAAAGTATGCCAGGAGGTAACAGGCAAAACCATCCCTATTAAAGTGGTCCCCGAAAACAGGACCGCCGATATCCGTCTTTACGTGACCGACAACACAAAAGTCACTGCATTAACCGGCTGGGAACCTAAAATCGGCATCCGCCAGATCGTAGAAGAGATCACCGAATGGCTTAAAGCAAACGAAGCCGACCTCGCTCCGATCCTTAAATAACCGTTTTTTAAATTAAACAAAGACTGTAATCAGTAGTTAAAGAACTACCTGGTTACAGTCTTTGTTTTTTCAGGCGTATCCCATTGCCGTTCCGCGGCGGAATCATTCCCGTTCCACGGCGGACTCATTCACTCATTCAATCATTGGAACAATGAAACTCATCGAATGCCCTCGTGACGCCTGGCAGGGTTTCCACCCATTTATTCCCACAGGGATAAAAATAGCCTACCTGAACCAGTTGTTGCGGGTGGGGTTCGATACCATTGACTTTGGTAGTTTTGTTTCTCCAAAAGCGATGCCTCAGGTGAGCGACACGGCGTTGATCGCAGATCAGCTAGATGTTTCAACTACGAATACAAGACTGCTGGCTATCGTCGCCAATGAGCGTGGGGCGGAGGAAGCATGCCAATTCGAAGCGATCGATGACCTTGGTTACCCATTCTCTATTTCCGAAACTTTCCAGAACCGCAATGCGAATTCCACCATCGCAGAATCATTCGAACGTGTGAAACGCATCGCTGCGCTCTGTGAAAGGCATGAGAAGGAACTGGTGATCTATATTTCAATGGGTTTTGGAAATCCTTATGGCGATGTGTGGAACACCTCCATTGTGATGGAATGGGTGGAAAAGCTGGGAAAATTGGGAGTAACAACGTTTTCACTGGCCGACACCGTGGGCGTCGCGGATATTCAGGACATCACCTTGCTATTTTCTACACTCAACCAGCAATTCCCGGATTTCGAATTCGGGGCACATTTCCACACGCCTGCCGACACATGGAATACCAAAGTAGTAGCCGCATATGCAGCCGGATGCCGCCGTTTCGACGGTGCATTGCTTGGCTACGGCGGCTGCCCGATGGCCCAGGATGACCTGGTCGGCAATATGCCTACTGAGCGGCTTATCGATTTTGCGAAGGAACAAAAGGAGCTTTTACAGATAGACCTGGTGGAATTTCAGAAAGCGCGCGAGATGTTCCGGGGAATAGTAGGGGCATAAAAAATGCACCGAAGCTTTCGTTCCGGTGCATTTGTAAAGCCTGGTGGATTGGCTCAGGCGAATTTTCTTTTTACAATGGCAAGCAAAGCGGTTACTGCTTCTCCATTGACATCCCAGGCATACTTGGATGCGTACCGATGCCATATCAGGTTTTCGGCTTCTTCAAAACTCTTCACACGGTCTAACTCGTAGACAGCTTTATCAAAATGCTCACTGTTACGATCGAAAAGCTGGTTTACGAACATAAACCGCTGTCCCAATGGAATGGAACCCGCGATAGTTTCTACTCGCATAGGAACTGTTCCGTAAGCCTTGTCGTCGGATGGCTGCGGAATTTCTACTTTGAACCGGTTGTTCAATGACTCGCGTTCGCCGGAATTGGCTTTTGCAACGATTTCACCAATCACCGCTGAGGCGGGTTCCGCGCGTGGTGCTGACGGCCTCGGCGCATTCATCGGTTCAAGCTGACTGAGTGCCGAGTCAAAAAACGATTCATGGCGTGCGCCTCCCTGCTGTACTTTTCCAGCTTCCTGGATTTTAAACTCGGCAAGATTGATCGGGAAAATCTCAGAAAATTGGAGCAAATGCTCATCCGCATTGTCCACGAGATCCGCATTATCCTTAAATTCATAAAGCCAGCTCACCGCCTGCGTCTGGTAAACGGAATTGGAGCCGCTGTCGGTAAGACGGCCCAGCATTGCTTCCGCTATCCCGCGATGGATATGGGTATATTTCACCAGCTGTTCAGCCTTTTCATGGGTAAATTCAGCGTCCGAGTTGGCCCGGATCTTATCTTCGAAATAGATGGCCGGTGTCAGTAGCAGTTTCAGTGCGTCTTTTACGGAATCGGAAAGCAGCGGTTCGAGGTCACTGCGTTTCACTGCAATGTGTTGCGAAGCGATGTTCATGAATTCTTCCAGCGCACTTTTTACCTCTTCGTTGGAAAAGTCAAAATAAGGGCTGCGAAAGGCTTCGGCATTGCTTTTCCATTCTTCAAACAGGCGGTTGAGTATACCCAGGTTCACCTGCCTTACGGGTGTCAGTTTTAATAATCCGGCACCGGTAATGACGTCCTGCG
Source organism: Dyadobacter sp. MSC1_007 (assembly GCF_023667495.1). Classification (GTDB taxonomy): domain Bacteria; phylum Bacteroidota; class Bacteroidia; order Cytophagales; family Spirosomataceae; genus Dyadobacter. Next base: position 302,887 of record NZ_JAMOZL010000003.1, on the reverse strand, counting down.
ACCTGTACGCTTCATTCAGAACAGTAGTAGTGAATCGTGCTGAGTACTGGTTGAGTGCGATTGAATTCAAATTATCCGGCATAACGAATAAGAGCTTTTAGTAACGATCGTGTTTGAGAAAAATATGTTTGATTTGTAAATATAAAATAAAAATTGACCTTTCAGAGGTTGGTACGGCACCAATATGTTTGTAGAACCATCGCACAGAAGAGAAAATCAAAATCCCCGTACCGGCTGGATCGAAGTTATTTGCGGATCCATGTTTTCGGGCAAAACCGAGGAGCTGATCCGTCGGCTGAACCGTGCCAAAATCGCCCGGCAGCGGATCCAGATTTTTAAACCTGCTCTGGATAAACGCTACCACGAAGAGAACATTGTTTCACATAATGACAATTCAATACGGTCTATCCCCGTGGAATTCTCCCAGCAAATATCAGACCTGGCCGAAAATTGCGAGGTCGTGGGCCTGGACGAAGCCCAGTTTTTCGATGAAGGAATCGTTGGCGTTTGCGACGATCTGGCCAATTCCGGCAAGCGCGTGATTATTGCCGGCCTCGATATGGATTATATGGGAAAACCTTTCGGCTGCATGCCCCAACTGATGGCCATTGCGGAATATGTAACTAAAGTCCACGCGATATGCATGGTTTGTGGAGAAGTTGCGTCGCATTCTTACCGACTTTCGCCATCCAGTGAAAGGGTGCTTCTTGGCGAAACCGATCTTTATGAAGCCCGTTGCAGAAGATGTTTCAATCTTGGAGAAAGAGCCTGAGCGCATTTAAATAACACATCATGAAAAAGCAACCACTTTTAACGGCCTCCCTTGTGCTCAATGCGGCCCTTATTGTCGCTTTTTTAACAATGGCGTTCGTTTACCGGGACAAGATCGCGCAGCGTTTTGTAACACTTAAAGGAAATCCAACAATTGTCATGTACGGAAATTCGATCACCGCGCAAGGCAAATGGGTCGAGTTGCTTGGTAGAACCGATGTGATGAACAATGCATTGCCGGGCCAGTGTACCTATCATTTCCTCCAACTGATCCAAAGCCATGTTGTAGACTTGCACCCGAAGGTTTGTTTTATAAAGGGTGGGACCAATGATATTACGATCGGCGTCGCGCAGGAAAAGATACAGGCCAATTTCAGGACAATGCTTGAAATACTTCGGAAAAACCAAATTGTCCCGGTCGTGACACTTACCGTGTATGAGCAACAAAACCCGGCCAGTAAAAAGGAGGTAGACGCATTGAATGGCTTTCTAATTGGCTATTGCAAGCAAAATCACATCACTTTCATAGACCTCAACCGGTATATTTCCGATTCCACCGGCCTGAAATCAGAGTTCGCAGTTGATAACCAGCATTTGAACACGAAGGCCTATGCAATATGGGCGCGTGAAATCGATCGCGTTTTGAAAGAAAAAGGTATTTGATGTATAAAAATAAAGGCTGCCCCATTAAATGAGACAGCCTTTAAACTAAAATATATGATCTTTACTAAGCGCTAACCTGGTTCATCACCTCGGTTTGCTTGCGGATTGATTCCATGTGGACTAGCTTGAAGAGCTCATCCACAAGATTTGGGTACAAATTCATGCTCTTGCCCCATCCCGCACGTGTTTCAAGCACTTCACGGAAACGATCAACCTGGTATGCAGCAACGTTGTTATCACGTTTGTATTCGGCAAGTTTCTCAACCAAAGCCATACGATTAGCAAGCGTTTCGAGCAATTCGCGATCGAGATTATCGATTTTGCCACGGATCACTTCCAGTTGTGACTGGTAATCGCTGCCGTAAGATTCTTTACGTACGTGCAGGTCATGCAGCATTTGGCTCAAAGCCGCAGGCGTCAATTGCTGTGCAGCATCCGACCACGCCTTATCCGGGTCACGGTGTGATTCAATGATCAGACCGTCATAATGCAAATCAAGCGCGCGTTGTGCAAGTTCGTACAGGTAAGCACGTTTTCCAGCCATATGGCTTGGGTCACCGATTACCGGCAATTCAGGGAAAAGTGTTTTGAGCTCAATGGCGATGTTCCACATTGGTGAGTTACGGAACTTCGTTTCCTGTGCATTGGAGAAACCGCGGTGGATTGCACCCAGTTTCTTCACACCGGCCTGGTTCAAACGTTCCAGCGCTCCTACCCACAGTTGCAGGTCGGGGTTCACAGGGTTTTTAACCAAAACAGGCACATCGACTCCTTTTAATGCATCGGCAAGTTCCTGAACATTGAACGGGTTCACCGTTGTGCGGGCTCCTACCCAAAGGATATCCACGCCGTATTTCAATGCCAATTCGATATGCTGAGGGTTAGCAACTTCCACCGCAACAGGCAAGCCTGTTTGCTGCTTCACAGCTTGCAACCATGGCAAAGCCGCTTCACCCATTCCTTCAAAACTTCCTGGACGAGTCCTCGGTTTCCAAATTCCCGCACGGATTACGTGCGCAAATCCTTCCTCTTTGATCTGGGTTGCGGTTTCTAACATTTGTTCCTCGGTCTCTGCGCTGCAAGGCCCGGCGATTACCAAAGGCTTTCCTTCGGTATTGATCCAACTGCTAAGCGGAAGGATATCTAAAGAAGCATTCATATTCAAAAACTTGTCCTTAATAAAAATGATAATTGTAATATTTTGATCCGGTATTATGCGTATTTCTGGGATTGACGTACATTTGATGCCATAAAAGTCAATCAACTTCTTAATGCGTATTACTTTCTTCCTGTGTTTTTATCACGATTTGTTAAACAACCACTCAGGAAAAACGTACATTAAAAATGGCATATCCCTCACCAAAAGACCAAATACCTGTATTTTTTGAAGATACTTCCGTTGCCTTTGCCTCCAAATCCGACGCTAAACTAAGGAAGACGTACTGGTTATTCAGCCTTATGAATCAGGCTCGAGTGGTAAATTTAGGCACTTTTTTTATAAAGCTTGCACTAAAACTCAACTTACCTATAAAAAATCTGATCCGTGCCACCATTTTTGAACAATTCTGTGGCGGTGAGACGATTAACGATTGCGATGCCACCATTAAGGCATTGAGCAGCTCCGGCATTGGGACCATCCTCGATTATTCGGTTGAGGGTGAAGACGAGGAGGCCAGCTTTGAGGCCACCGCCCTTGAAATTTTCAAAACCATCGATAAAGCGGCCGGTTCCGAAAGCATTCCGTTCTCAGTGTTCAAAGTAACGGGCGTTGCGTCCTCAGAGCTGTTAGAGAAAGTTCAGAAAAAGGATGAGCTTTCCGAGGATGAGAAAGCTGCATATGGCCGTGCACATGAGCGCGTCGAGCGTCTTTGCGAGCATGCATATGCGAAAGGTGTGCGGATATTTATTGATGCGGAAGAAAGCTGGATCCAGGGCGTGATCGACGATCTTGCCTACGAAATGATGCAGAAATTCAACCGCGAGCGGGCCATTGTCTACAACACCTATCAGCTCTACCGGCACGAAACGCTGGAAGCACTCAAAACAGCTTTTCTCGTAGCCAGGCAAAAAGGCTATTTTCTGGGCGGCAAGCTCGTACGTGGCGCTTATATGGAAAAAGAGCGGCTACGTGCACGGGAAAACGAGTATTTCAACCCCATCCATGTTTCCAAAGAGGCTACGGATATTGATTATAATCTCGCTATCGATTTCTGCCTCGACCGCCTCGAACATATCGCCATTTGCCTCGGCACGCACAACGAATACAGCTCGCAGTACTGTGCCATCAAAATGAAAAAACTCGGTATTGCCAACAACGACGACCGTATCTGGTTCGCACAGTTGTTGGGAATGAGCGACAATATTTCTTATAATCTTGCCAAAGTAGGCTATAATGTAGCCAAATATGTCCCGTACGGCCCCATCAATGCCGTACTCCCCTACCTCATCCGCCGGGCCGAAGAAAACACTTCAATAGCCGGGCAAAGCAGCCGAGAGTTTTTATTAGTCAAAAGTGAATTGAAGAGAAGAGGAATCGGTTCTTTATAAGTAAGTTATTACTTTCGCATTCCGAAGATCGACAATTGTATTAAAAACCGAATGAACCAATCCAGAAATCCAACCCCCTATTTAGTTTTCAGCTTACTGCTCATTGTTGTTGATCAGGCTTCCAAACTTTTGGTTCATAAATACATGGAACCCGGCTTTTCGGGACAGATTGCATTGATCGGTAACTGGCTTAAACTGCATTACGTGCTCAATCCGGGCATGGCGTTTGGCATGCAACTCGGCCACGAATACGGAAAACTTTTTCTGACATTATTCAGATTGGTAGCCATGGTCGCGATCGGCGGTTACATGATCCATTTGGCAAAAGTGGGCGCTTCCAAAGGTTTGCTTTGGGCACTGGCGATGATCCTGGCCGGCGCGGTAGGAAATGTGATAGACAGTACTTTTTACGGCGTGCTACTCGACAATGCGCCTTATGGTTCGCCGACCCCCTGGTTTCACGGACAGGTGATCGATATGATATTTGTAGACTTCTGGGAAGGCTTTATTCCCGACTGGGTGCCGGTATGGGGCGGACAATATTACTCCACACCGATATTCAATATTGCAGATTCCTGCATTTTCCTTGGCGTTTGCAGCATCCTGATATTCCAGGGCAGTTTCCATTCGCACGGGACGGAAGAAGGTGAGAAGGAGGAGGGAGAAAGGGAGGAAAGGGTGGAAACGGAGGAGAGGGAAGAGGGAGAAAGGGAGGAAGGAGCGGAAGCGGTGAAAAGGGACGAGAGGGAGGAAGAGGATTCGCCTACTTCTGAGCAGCAGGAAGAAGATGAAAATAAAAAAGAGAGCTAATGCTCTCTTTTTTTGCTATCTGACTAGTTGGTCTATCAATTCTCGTCTTTCGTGTAAGGAACGAAATCTTTGAATGTCTTTTTGATCGCGACATCCGTTGCTTCCTTTTTATTTTCCCAATTGGCGTCGAGCTCCAATGCTACGAGGCCGCTCAGGTTCATTAATGCTTTGAATTCGTCGAGCTTGCGGATAAAGTCCGGATGGCGGCGGGCCGACTTCTGTCCCCATTCACGCGCGAAGACGTCTCCTTTGTTTTGCAGTTCATTCTTCTTTTGCATGACATAATTAAAGCGATCGAGCAAGCCGTTTACTGACTTTCCAATTACTTCCGTCGCTTCAAGTGTCCCAACGGTCGCAACCGTTGTACCACCGATCGTTGTAATATATCCACGGGTCTTCTGATCGTTGGTGGCAATTACCGGCGCAAGGCCTGTGGTGGCACCAAGCGATGCATTCAGCAATGACCGGCTGCGCTTGCCTTTCTTGGCACGCGAGTAAGCCTTTTTAAGCTCTTGTTCTCTTTCCGTCATTTGTTCGATCAAGCCCCAGGCATTCACAAGTGCGCCCCGGTACAGATTGTACACGTACGTGTCCCGCAGACTTTCATCCACGGTATTCTTGATTACAAACTTTACCGTACGTTCTTTCTTATTCTGCGCCTTGTCCAGCACATAGAATGTGACATTGAACGCAAGCGTATCAAAAGGGTCTTTCACAAAATCATAGCCCGGTTCCCAAATGAATTCGTAGCTAGTGGCCGTATTTTTGACTAGTGCCGCTTGCGGTACTTTCTTGTTTTCTGAAATGAAATTAAATGTGGTTATATCATCCTCGCCATTCGGATCCGATAATGTAAAGCGTAGGTTGATGCGGTTGTTTTCGGCGCTTCTGACAACTGAATTTTGCGGTATAACTGTAAAATCAGGAGCAAGGTCCATTTGTGTGACGTCAAGTTTCAGGCGTCCTTTTGTGCGCGCTTTCGAAGGCTGGTCTTCTACATAGAATTCCATGTACTTCGCACCCTTTTTCAGAATGTTAAACTGAACTACCGACGGGTCCCAGGTAATCTCGCCTGCTGCCGTCAGCTTCATCGCCTCAGGCATTTCTTCCAGGATAGGTACAAACACGATCGGGTCGCCGTCCGGGTCGCGCACTGAGCCCATATCGATCTTATATACATTCTGTGTCTTGTACTGTACGTAGAACGGCTGCAACTCGTCCACCTGGGGCGGCCGGTTCACATGGTTCACTTTAAATACAACTTCTCTTGAAATACTTTCCCCCGACGAAGTCTGCGCTTCAAATACAACGGGGAACGATTTGGTAGTATTAATACGATCGGCGATATCAAAGCCAGGTGTCCATACAAAGTGCCCAGTCGAATCAAACTTCATATCCTTTAGCAGGCCACTCTGTATGCTGTACTTTACCGAGTCACTCTTCCCTCCCCTGGTCTGAAGGTGGAAATTGATCTCTTTACCTTCATATAGTACGTTCCATTCTGGTTCGGTGGGAAAAATAAGTTGCAGGGGACCTGTTGAAGTATTCTTCATATTATCCTGCCCCTGAGCCCTGAAAGCAAAAAAAACGGGTATCAGAAGTATCAGTATTTTATGAATTTTTCCTGTAAACATAATGTCAAAAATATAATTAATTCCATGGGTTAAAGAATACTTTGATCTTAACGCAAAACTAGTAAATCCTGTATAGAATGCCCTGTGATTAGTTGTAAAATTGAAATTCCCGAAAAACGTTAATGTACGAAAAATCAATTTTGTACTTTTCGAATAATAGACACGCAAGGGGTTTATAATTAAAGCAAGCGCAAAGCATTCATACGACCAAAGCAAAAACCGGAGCGCAATCTTTTTAAAGACTGCGCTCCGGTTTTTAAAGTTCAATTTCTATGCTATTATTTTTTCTTTGGAGTCGCTGCTGGCGTTGTTGCAGGAGCTGTGGTTGCCGGTTTTGCAGGCGTGGTAGCCGCCGGTGCTGCCGCTTCAACTTTGTCAGGATCTACACCCAGTTTTCTCAGGATCAGATTCGTTGCATTGTTTTCTTCAGATGCGGCGAACAAGATGATCGGTGTTGTATTTGCACCAGCATCCATATTCAAAATATAAAGAAACCCATTTTCTTTACCCACTTCCTGAATCGCGTTGTTAACCTTGGTCAGGATTGGTTCCAGCAATTGCTGTTGCTTAGTCTGCAGGGAATTTTGTGCATTTGTTTGCATTTCCTGGATACGGTTTTGCAAATTCTGCAATTCCTTTTCCTTATCAGCGCGGATCACGTCAGTCATGCTGGCGCCGTTTTTCTGATAGGCTTCATACTTTTCCTGAGCCTCTTTGTATGTCTCCCCTATTGCCTTGTCCAGCTGTGCTTTTGTAACTTCAAGCTGGTTCTGCATCACTTTACTTTCAGGCAATTTGCCGAGTATATAGTCAACGTTCGTGTAACCTATTTTAGTAAGTCCGCTTGCAGGGGTAGTTTGGGCTAAAAGAGGGGTGGTGATCATGGTCGTCAAGACCAAAAAAGCCATCAATTTTTGTTTCATTGCTTGTTACTTATTTAAGTTTACTGGTTGTACTTTTTTGTTTTGGTGAGCTTGGCGCCAGTGCCGGCTGCTGCACGGATTGTTCCGGTTTGGCAGCTTTGTCATTACTTCCTGTGGCTTTGTTTGCTTTCGGGTCTATCCCGAGCTCCTCCATCACGTAATCCGAATAATCGTGTTTCGGGTTGGTGTAGAGCATGCCTATGTCACTGGATTTGTCAAACATAAAATCGAGACGGCGCTGGCTGCAAACTTTGGTTACTGCCCTCTGAACTTTTTCGAGAACAGGTTTCATCAGCTCTTTTTTCTTCTGGAACATCTGTCCTTCCATTCCGAAAATTTTGCTGTTGTATTCTCCCGCTTCCAGCTCCTTTTCTCTTATTTCATTCTGCCTCTTTCTTTTCAGCTCGTCTGTTAGCAAGATTTCCTCTGCCATATATGCCCTTTGCATACGGTCTATTTCGGCAAATTTCTCTCCAATTTCCTTGGCCCATTTGTCGGAGAATTTTTTCATCTCCACCTGTGCAGCCTGATATTCGGGCATTTTACTGGTTATGAACTCCATATCCGTATACCCGATCTTCTGGGCATATAGCGCTGAATTGCATAGAATTGACAAAACTAGTAAAATAAAAATCTTCTTCATGCCAAGCTGCTAATAATTTGCAAACTTCTTAACGAAACTCTCAATCAGATTATTATCTGATCTGTTGCCCGATTGTAAAGTGGAATTGTGCTCCGCTTCTGGTATTCTGTCCCTGGATTTTATCGAATCCATAACCCCAGTCGATACCTAAAAGACCGAATGCAGGCATAAATATCCTTGCTCCAACACCAGCCGACCTTTTCAAATCGAACGGATTAAACTCTTTATAAGTACCCCAGTTGTTTCCGCCCTCGGCAAAGCCCAATATAAAAATGGTGGCCTGCGGATTAAGCGATACGGGGTAGCGAAGTTCCATAACATATTTGTTATACACAATACCACCTCCCGATGCAGGGTAACCATTTGCGGCAAGCGGCCCTACCTTTTGGTCCTGGTATCCGCGCAGACCGATAATGTCCTGATCAGCCAGTGAGAAAGTACCCTGGCCTGCAAGTCCCGAACCTCCGAGGATGAACCGGCCAAACGGGCTGTATCCTACTTTACTTCCGTACGCGCCCAGGAAGCCCATATGCGCACGTGTGCTCAACACCAACTTGCCAACGATCGTCGCATAATAGCTCGCATCGAACATCCATTTGTGGTATTCAACCCAGCGGTAAGTATCCGTTTTGTCTGAAAACGCCTTCTTTCTGAAAATCGAATAGGGAGGCGTGAAGGTTGCGCTCAATGAGATGTTGCTTCCACTTCTCGGGAATTGGAAATCACTCAGCGTATTTCTCGAAATAGTCGTGTTGAACGAAATGTTGTTCGAGTTACCGGTGCTGTAACCAATCCGGAAGATATCGAGGCTGTCAAGGCGGTAACGTTGGTACGACAGTGAGTGCGTCATCACAAGGTTCCGGTCTGGTTCTTTCAAACGGCGGCCCAGTGAGAGCGTGATACCATTGTTATAATAGCCACCACGGTAGTTGATCTGCCGCGAACCACCACCTCCGCCTCCGTACCCATAATAAGAACTAAGGTCGGTCATCCGGTATACGGTACGCTGGAACGAAACCCCGAAGTTGATAGGCTTTTTACCGCCCAGCCATGGTTCGCTGAATGATAGGGAGTATGTCTGATACTGTTTTCCGTTAGCCTGGAAACGCAATGAAAGCTTTTGCCCGTCCCCGGAAGGCAATGGACGCCATGTTTCACGGTTAGGAATGTTTTTGATTGAGAAGTTATTGAACACCAATCCAAGCGTTCCAACAAAACCTATGTATCCTCCCCATCCACCGGAAAGCTCGATCTGATCGGAAGGTTTCTCTTCTACGGTATACTCAATATCCACCGTTCCGTCAGCCTGGTTTGGTATTGGGTTGATCTGGATTTTTTCAGGATCGAAATAACCCATTTGCGATAACTGACGCTGGGTGTTGATGATCTCGGTCTTGCTGAATTTCTGTCCCGGCAATGTAAAAAGCTCTCTCAAAACCACGCGGTCGCTGGTCTTGGTGTTTCCGTTTAAAAGGATACGGTTGATAGTTGCTTGCTTTCCTTCGAACATACGCAGCTCAACATCAATCGAATCGCCTTCAACAGCCCTTTCGGTTGGGTCAATGTGGAAATACAGGTAACCGTCGTCCATATAAATGGAACTTACATCGGAACCTGGAATACCGTTGATCTTTTTTTCAAGCTCTTCCGGGTTGTACACGTCGCCTTTTTTCACACCCAGGCGTTCGCTTAGGTATTGGGAAGGATAGAGGTAGTTGCCCGACCAGGTGATATTGCGGTAGTAATATTTTTGTCCTTCATCGATCTTCATATCGATGCTGATCGTTTCATCGCCATTCTTGATGGAGTCGAACTCAATCGTGGCGTCACGGTAACCGTTTTTGCGGTAATATGCGATCAGTTTTTCCTTATCCTCGTCGTATTTCTTTGGAATATATTTGGAAGGGTTAAAAAGGCGGCCAATCCTTCTCTGTTTCGTGCCTTTCATCTTGCGTTTCAGTGTTTTATCACTGATAGCAGTATTACCTTCTATATTGATCTTCTGGATCTTCACCTTTTTACCTTTGGTAATGGCAAAATTCAATGTTGCCTGTCCGCGGGTAGAATCGGGAATCTGAACAACCTTTACTTTGGTGTAATAGAAACCCTTATCCATGTAATACTTCTTAATGATCAACTGGGTATTCTTGATGATCGTCGGGGTAATTACACGTCCTTTGATCAGCTTCACCTTGTCGTTCAGCGTTTCGCGCTCTCCTTTACGGATTCCTGAAAACGATACTTTGTAAAGCCTCGGGCGTTCCTTAATGTGAATGTTCAGCCAGACTTTCTCCGCTTCTATCTTGGTCGCCATGATCTCCACGTCGTCCAATGTCCCGAAATCCATCATTTTCTTAATGGAAGACGTCACAGCCGGTCCTGGAATCCGGATTTTATCTCCCGGTTTCAAGCCGGAAATCGAAATCATCGAATTCGGGTCGAGGAACTGCGTACCGGAAACGGTTACTTCTGCAATCGTGTATTCTTTTGGATTAGCCGGGTCGATGCCCAGGTTGGTTGGTGCCGCAGTGGGTTTGGCGCCTCCTATGCCTACGCGTTGCGCTTGTACGCTAATGCAGCAACACAACAGGAATAATGCAGAAAGACCTTTGAGATGTGCTAATGATGTATTCAAATTTTTCACTCGGTTCATATAGTTCTACTTAGCACCATTCGCTTTGATTTGTTCACCCGTTTTGCCGAAGCGCCTTTCCCGGTTCTGGTACGACAGGATGGCTTCGTACAAATGCTCCCGGCGGAAGTCGGGCCAGAAGAGATCTTCATAAAAATATAGTTCAGAATAAGCCAGTTGCCATAACAGGAAATTGCTAATCCTGTGATCGCCGCCTGTGCGTAACATCAGGTCCACTTCCGGGCGGCTGCCGGTCGACAAGTTGGCCGCTATCACTTCTTCGCTGATCTCGGCGGGCAGCAATGCACCGCTTCGCACATCCTCGGCAATCTTGCGGGTGGCCTGGGCAATGTCCCATTTTCCGCTATATCCCAATGCAAGGATGAGATTTAAACCTGTATTTCCGCTGGTTGCTGCGATCGCCTCCGTCAACTGCCTCTGACAACTTTTGGGTAAACTGGCCGTGTCTCCGATCGTATCCAGCTTCACATTGTTCTTTTGCATTGTAGGCAACTCGTTACCAATTGATTGCACGAGCAATTCCATCAGCGCCCTCACTTCAAATTCCGGGCGCGCCCAGTTTTCCGTCGAAAAAGCATACAATGTCAGAAAAGAGACGCCGAGCTCTGCGCAGCCTTCGGTAACCTCTCTCACTGCCTTAAGCGCGTTGCGGTGACCGAATATTCGCGCCGCTCCCTGATTCTGAGCCCACCTTCCGTTACCATCCATGATAACGGCTATATGTTTTGGCAGATTGCCCCTATCAATGAGCTCCTTCATTACTCCTGACTCCTTTTAACCTTTTTTAACAAAACAAATCAACAATGTTCAAGGACCTCATTAATTCAATGTGAATTTTTTGGCTACCTCCGGTTTTTCAGGAATCACTCACTCGTCAACAGATACGCAGCAGCTGGTAATTGTGTGCCGAAAATCGAAATATTTCAAATGCGATTTCCATCCGACTGTTACGAACCATCTGATGAACAGCAGATTAGCCCTAAAAAATTACAATGGAATTTTAAACAAGGGCGCAATTTAGGAATAAGTATCAGGTCTTCAAAATGAATGTGCGGGAGCGCTCGGGCTGCAATTCGATTAATTATCAAGAAGATGACGTATCGCTTCACCATAAGTACTGCCGCTTGTAACCTGTGAGGCCTTGCGATCCCGCATTATAATGACATACTTTCCATTGAAATGTTTCTGGATTTCCTTGATATGATGGGAATTGACGATACCTGCCCTGCTGACCCGCAGGTAATGTTTCGGGAGTTTTTCTTCCAGTGAAGTAAGCGTGTAGTTAAGCAGGTATTTCTGACCGTCGAGGGTATTCAGAAAAACGTACTTTTCTTCTGCTTCAAAATGGGTGATTTCGGTCATGGGGATGAGCAGAATGCGGTCCCCGGATTTAACCGAAAGGGAGAAAATTTCTTTTTTAGGCTTCATTTCTTCGAGTAACCTCAGCAGGTTCTCGGAGTAAGGATTGGCTGCGCCGACATTGCCGTTGCCGGCCTTCGTAATGTTCCGGATCTTATCGATTGTCTTCATTAACCGGTCATTTTCCACCGGCTTCAAGAGGTAATCGACCGAGTTTTCTTCAAAAGCACGGATCGCATATTGATCGTAAGCAGTCGAAAACACGACTAATGGCATCCTGACAAGCTTCGAAAGCATTTCAAAGCCATTCAACAAAGGCATTTCGATGTCCAGAAAAATAACATCGGGATTATGCTTATCGATTTCTACCAATCCCTCGGCACCGTTCCGCGCTTCCGACACAATGCTAAATACATCAGGATGCTTTTCGAGCAGGCGGCGCAGACGGCTTAATGCAAGTGGTTCGTCGTCAATAAGGATTGTTTTAAGAGGAAACTGCATGATTGGATTGTTGATGTTGTTCTATGGCTGACTTATGGATCGCAATATTAACCGATTTGGTTGGCTCATTGACTAGTTCCAGGCGTGCACTGTCGGCATAAAGCAGTTTAAGTTTATCCTGAATACTCCTCATACCGTAACCGGCTCCCATTGTCTCGGGGAATGCGGGGCCATTGTCATGTACGCAGAGATGCAGCCAGTTGTCTTTTTCATATATCCTGACCAAAATATTACCCTGCTCGGCCATTTTTGATATGCCGTGCTTGATAGCGTTTTCAACAATTGGCTGTAAGATAAATTTAGGCACTTGCAGTGATTTCAGGCTTTCGTCGGTTACTTCCACCGCGAACCGGAGCCTGTCGCCGAACCTTACTTTTTCAACCTGCAAATAGGTTTCGACCATTTCCAGCTCATTTTCGATCGTATCGAAATAATCGGCGGTTTTCCGGCCGGTCGTGTAGCGGAATAGTTTCGATAGCAGCAGGGTCATTTCTTCCGCCTTATCCGGATCTTCGTGCACAAGGCTGGCAATGCTGTTCAGCGAATTATATAAAAAGTGTGGATTAATGCGGGCCTGCAAAGCATCCAGTTCAGCCCGCGTTTTGAGTTTTTCAAGATTCAGCAGCTGGTATTCCTGATCGGAGATCTTGCGGGAAATTTGCCTTCCCTCGCGGCTGAGGTAATAAAACACATTGGCGATCACGACCGGGCCCCAGGTATACCAATACCACGGCGCTTCCTGGGCAGGCTCCGCCGGGTACAGCTCCTTATACCGCCCCACAATGTCGGTTGCGAACATAAAATACACACCGATACTTAATGCATTATTTAGCACAAACACAACCACCGAAAGGATCAAATGCTTGACATACAATCTCTTGACAAGCATATCAAGCCATAACGTAAGTCCCTGCGTGAGCAGGATCGTGAATACGCCTGCCAAAATGTTCTGGCAAACCAGATATTGGTAAAGCTTGATGCGGACCGGTTCATTGGTATAATATAGCTCCGCAGTGAAATAGGCAATCGCATTAAAGCCGTACAAAATTACCGCACCGAGTATGGTAGCCACCAACGTCCCAACCCAGCCCTGATTTTGAATAATACCTATTAAACTGAAATCCTGCCAGTTGAACGATTTCTCCTGTGATGTAAAACTGAAATTCGCCGCCTCTACCTTTGCCCCCGTCAGGTCCACATCTACAAGACTGCTGAAACTCAAATCCGCGCTTCGCAGATCGCTGTTTCGGAATGTGGTCCTGTCGAGTGCTGAAAAACGAAGTTTTGCATTACGCAGATTGGCCCCGTCGAAATTGACATCCTTCAAGCTAGAAAAGCTAAAATCCGCATTTTCCAGGTCCATATTACTAAAATCCCTTCCGTCCAGCGATGAGGCTGTCATGCGCAACGGCTTCGTTCTCTTGTCGTCCATTCTATTAGCACTAAGCGTTTATATCAGTTTGTCTGAGATAGCATCCATTCGGTTTCCATTTTTCCCCAATCCGGATGAATAGCTGTTTCCGGTTTGAAAGCGGTAAATTTTTCTTTGGCCTTTTCCAACAATGGCTTTGCAACCTTTTTTCCACCACCATATTCTTCCGGTGTGAAAAACAAACTCGATCCTTCAAGATAATAGATCCGCGGGTTCTCTGCATTAATCGACTTTGCGGATGCCAGAAATCCAGCGAACTTCTCACCATCTGCCTGCCAGCGGTTCATCGGATCGGCCGCCAAATGGATCTGCGACTGGTATGCCTTCAAGATTTCCAGTTCGTCATTCGGTTTGCCAACTAATGCCTCAGCATCCTTCAATAAGGCATTTGCCTTGTCGAGATACCCGTCTTTTTCGTTCAGGCTGCTTCCAACAAAGCCTAATATCACATTGCTGTAAGCGGCATAGTATTTCGGCAGCCATTCTTTGGGCTCCGCCACAGCAATACGTTCAAACCGGTTGGCAATGTCCTGCAAAGTCTTAGCATCCGGATTGGCCCGGTCGATGCTGTTCAATGCCTTAATGCCGTCGGCCATCGCCTGGGTGTACTTCTCATTTTGCGCCCATACCATACATACTGATAATGCGAACATCAGGACTGTTGTGAATAACCTCTTCATATGATTTTGTTGTTTATTGTTTAAATTATAATGTTATTAAAAATCATTTTTATCGACTGTTGCCTTCCTCGAAAGCATAATCTGCATTCCTACGAAAAAGCTGCGATAGCTCTGTGGGCCAACGGCATAGCGGGTCTTGCCGTCCGGCGTGTAGCGGTAGGTAAAAACATTTTTTGTATTCAGGATATTATCGACCGTGGCGTAGAAAATCACCAGGTTACCTTTGATACTCTGCAACTTACTGGCCTGAATGCTCACATTATGGACTGCTGGCGTCCGGTCTTTCAAAAACTGGTCGTTATTCGGGTTGTAGTAGGGCCGTCCTCTTGTGAATGCGTACGTCATGCTCAGGTTAGTTTTCGCCTTTTCAAACCATTTTTTTGTGATCAGGCTTACATTATGGTTGGAAATGAAGGTAGGGGTAGCCGATTGAGCAAATTGCTGAAATAGCCTTTTGGAATCTACAAAGCTGTAAGTAACCCAGTAATCGAGGTTTTTAATCGATTTCTGATCGCGCCAAAAGAAGTCCAGGCCCCTTGCGTAACCGTCGCCACCATTGTTTGTAGCGCCCCACGGAAAGCGGTAGGGATCGGCATCGTACTTTTGGCCAGTGAACTCACGCACCAGTTGTCCGTAGTTTTTATAGAAAGTTTCGACCCTGAACGTCCGCTGGTTTTTGATGATCTGGTAATTGATGATCAAATGGTCGGCGCGCTCAAATTTGAGCTCTTTGTTGCGGTAGAGATATTTATAATCAGGATTTTGGTAAAACTGGCCGGCTGCAACTGAAATCTGGCTATATCGTCCTGTTTTATAAGCAAAAGACAACCTGGGAGCAATATTCGCCCGCCCGATCACCGAAGAATACTCGCTGCGAACACCAATGCGGCCTGCCAGCTCACGGGTAATGTAAATTTCTGATTCCACAAATGCGGCGGCATATCTGTCTTTGAGGTGATAAAGCTGCCCGTTGACTCCATTATGGAGATTGATTGCGTGCGCTTCCCCGCCGAAAAGGATCGTATTATTGCCAGTTAATAGTCGTGTGAGCACCACGCGGGCCTGTGTACGCTCATCAAACCGGTCAAAATTGACGCCGTCGAAAGTCATTTTGTCCTTATTCCGGCTATAAGAAAAGCCAGAATTCAATGTCCACAGGCCATCTTTCCACGAATCAGAGTAAGTGCTGGTCGTAAATGCATTCGCATTACGCAGTACCAGGTTCATTTTGCCGGATTCAGATGAAGGATCGCGGCTGTTCATGCTTAGGTCGCTGTCGGAATACATGCCATACACTTTCAACACTCCGTTTTTAGTCGGTTTAAGGCGATATGTAAGTGATGAACCCTTGAATTCAGGCTCATGCAACCATTCTACATTTTGCTTGACGAGTTTAAAAAGTGGCCTGAGATTACCATAGTAAACCACAGCCGAGACGGATTGGTTTTGGGTGGCGTAGTCGTAGTTCAACCCCGCATTGGCGAGGTTAAGACTTATCCCCAAGCCATTATTGCTGACTTTGTCGGTGGTGTTTAGAAGCAAAACAGAAGATAACGCCTGCCCATATTGCGCCGAATAACCTCCGGTACTAAACGAAGTCCCTTTGAACATAAACGGATTGAACCTTCCCCTCGACTGGACATCGGGCAGTGAACTAAAAAATGGGTTTTGTACGATCATCCCGTCGATAACCACTTTGGTTTCCTGTCCGGAGCCTCCGCGAACGAATAGCCCCTCCTGCTCCCCTACCCGTTGCGCGCCAGGCAAAAATTGCATGGCTCCGGTAATATCGGCCGCTGCCCCCGCCGTGGTCACAATATCGAGTGGTTTGAGCATGGCCATTCTCTTGTCATCCGACGCCTCGAATGCGCCCGCGGTGATAACCACAGTGTTCAGCTCATTGGCGAGCTCTTCAAGTTTGATGGAAAGGTCTGAGACGTTTTCTTTCAACCCTATTTTTGCTTCAAACACCTCATACCCTACATAACTGGCGGCGAGGGTCCCGGTGTCCTTTTGCGAGGTTTGAAAACTAAAAATACCGTCTGCACCGGTGGTCCCGCCGTCATAAGTGCCTTTTAGAAATACATTGGCGCCCGGTAGGGCATTTCCCTTCTTGTCGGTCACCTTTCCCTGAATGCTTTTCTGGGCCAGGGCGGCGGTTGGAATTAACATTAACAGGCAATAAAAAAGCTTCATGGCTAATAGATTTGTGCAACTGTTGACACAAATCTATCAGCCATGAAGCCTGTTAGTAAGCGATTTCCGACGAAGTACCGGTTTCAGCAGGATGAATTCACCGGCCGGCGGAATGAAAAATAACTGTTATTAAAGCTCTTCGATCATGATATCTTTCCAGCGCACCTTGATACCGCCGCCATCATGGATCTGCAATGCAATGGAGCCATTACCAGCGCCTATTTTGGCATCGCTGAAATCGACCATCGCGTGGCCGTTAAGCCAGGTTTGCGTGCGATCGCCTTCTGCGCGGATACGCAATGTGTTCCATTCCCCCATTTTAAGGAAGCCTTCTTTTTCATCAGGGATTTGGATGAGCCAGTTGCGGCCATAAGATTCGTAAATACCGCCGGTGTCATGGTTCGGTGGCGCTACCTCTACCTGCCAGCCCGAAACTTTGGTCCCGTCCACAGTGGAGCGGAAAAATACTCCGCTATTGCCATTGGCTTCCTGTTTGAATTTCAGGGTTAGGTCAAAATTTTTGTAAAACTTGTCGGTGGTCAGGTAACCGTATTTCTTGTCCGGACCGCTTTCGCAGATAAGTTCGCCGTTTTCGACATACCATTTTTCGGTTCCGTTCACTTTCCAACCGGTAAGATCTTTTCCGTTGAATAATTTGACAGGTTTTTTGAGAGGGTCCGCCGAGGGGCCGTTGAGCGCTAAAAATGCTGAATTCAGCATCAGAACAGCGGCTCCTGCGACAAGCAATTGTCTTAGTTTTAACATGGTAGTTATGGGATTAGGATTAAAAATTTCTGGTCAGAGATTCTGTGAAAATACATTTTCCATTAGTTTTACAGAAATTAACCAATTGGAAAGCTATGAAAAAAAACCGTTTTGTAGGGCGTTGTGCGACATTTTTTTTGGCAGCCGGGCTATTTTCGACCATTGTTTTTTCCTGCAAAGAAGATGCCGAGGATAAGGTAAAACCCAAGACCATTACGGATATTATTCTCCAAAATGATGAGTTCAGCATTCTTAAAGAAATAATGTTGAATGTGGAGATGAGTGACTCATTCAGAACGGAAAATCTTACTGTGCTTGCTCCCGACAATGATGCATTTGCCAAAGCCAAAATTTTTGGCTCGGCAGCGATCATAGCCAAAGGCGATACTTTTACCAGGCTTTTTTTAAAACATCACATTATTGGAAAAGAGGTGATTAGTTATGACAAATTTTCTGCTGGTACTAAAAAATCACTAAATGGAGATACATTGAAAATTGAAAAAAAGGACTCGATCGTGACGATCAATGGCTCCGAAATCAAAATACGAAATGTAAATGCTGACAACGGCATTATCCAGGTAATCGACAGTCTTTTAGTAAAATAGCATTGCTTATTCAACAAAAATGCCTGACAGATCGATTCTGTCAGGCATTTTTTGTTTCGACTATGGCCGCTTAAAACTGCTCGATGTGGGCAAAGAAGAAGCTTCCTTCAATTTCTGCATTCTCGTCGGAATCCGATCCGTGGATGGCATTCGCTTCGATGGACTTGGCGAACAATTTGCGGATTGTACCTTCGTCGGCATTGGCAGGGTTAGTTGCACCGATTAATGTACGGAAATCAGCAACCGCATTCTCCTTTTCCAGGATCATCGGCACGATCGGGCCGGATGACATGTATGAGCAAAGGTCATTGTAAAATGGACGTTCCTTATGTACAGCATAAAATTCTCCCGCACGCTCTGGCGTAAGCTGTGTTTTTTTCAGGGCTACAATCCGGAATCCCGCTGCTTCGATCATTTTGATGATTGAACCTGAATGACCATCCTGCACAGCGTCAGGCTTGATCATGGTAAAAGTCTTATTTGTGGACATACTTAATTGGCTAAATTAATTTTGCTGCAAAGCTACTATTTTTAGATTTATATCCGGAAACCTTTCCTTTTGAACCTCGTTTCCGGTCGAAATCACTGCCTGATTGCCAGCCTTTAGCGCTCAGGATTAAGCAAATCCCAACAGTTTTATTAATTTTGTGGGCTCTAAGCAATCAGGAAATTCTTCTTTTGAATTAAATAACTGTGAATCAAACCATTGAAGAGCTTCGCTCTTTTTTATCCCAACCTCAAAAAATTGTTATTACGACGCATCGCGACCCGGACGCTGATGCTTTGGGATCTTCCCTGGGCTGGGCTAGTTATTTGATCAAAAAAGGCCATGACGTAACCGTAATCAGTCCTACCGACTATGCTGCAAACCTTCGGTGGCTTTCAGGAATGGAGCATGTACTGGTTTACGAAAAGCAAAGCGAGCAAGGCAAATGCAAAAAGAAGATCGAGCAGGCGACATTGATCTGCTGTCTGGATTTTTCTGCATTGTCCCGGTTGAAAGACCTTGGCAAAGTGGTTCAGGATGCTGCGGCTCCCAAAATGATGATCGATCATCACCTGGAACCCGAGCATTTTGCTAAATGGATGGTTTGGGATACCAATGCGGCTGCAACGGCTCAGCTTGTTTATGAGCTTGTCAAAGAGATGGAAGGCGGATTACCTGCCGAAGAAATTTTTGATATACCCATGGCCGAATGTCTGTACGCAGGCATTATGACCGATACCGGGTCGTTCAGGCACGGTAATGTGACTCCCGCGGTGCATTTGGCAGTTGCGGATCTGATGCGGACCGGCTTCGATTCCAGTCGCGTGCATCGTTTGATCTACGATAATGCACCATTATCCCGTCTGCAATTCCTGGGGTATGTACTTTCTCAAAAACTGGTCGTATTGCCCCAATACCGGACGGCTTATATGGTACTGACCGAGGCCGAGCTTCAAAAATTCAATTCCAGCTCTGGCGAAACCGAGGGCATTGTGAATTACGGATTGCAGGTCGAAAACGTGGTTATGTCAGCTATGTTTATTGAAAGAAAAGGCGAGGTTAAAATCTCATTCCGCTCCGTCGGCACATTCTCAGTAAGGGATCTGGCCAGTACGCATTTCAGTGGTGGCGGACATAAGAACGCTTCGGGAGGACGATCGGAACAGTCAGTAAATGAAACGGTTGCACGATTTTTAAGTGTGCTGCCATCATACCAGGAACAACTTTTAAGCGTTGACTAAACTTAAATTCTTTACATCTCATTCACTAAAATATCTTCTAATAAAACAATCCAATGAATCTTAAAACAATCGGTTATGCGATGGGCATAACTATTCTCGCAGCCGCTTGCAACAAATATCGGACACAGGTTACCGAAAGCGGCCTTAAATACCAGCTTTTCGAACATGAGGACGATGCAAGGAAAGCGAAACTGGGAGATATTATGACTTTCCACCTGGTGCTGAAAAACGGATCTGATTCCACGCTCCGGGATACTTATAAAGAAAAGAACCCTGTTAAGATGGTGTTGCAGGCTCCTCCTTACAAAGGCAGCTTTGAAGAAGGTCTTACGACCCTGGCAACAGGCGACAGCGCGAAATTTATGGTCAATGCGGACACTTTGTTTGCAAAAATCGGCCAGCCAATGCCTCCAATGATCAAAAAAGGATCGGAATTGACTTTTACGGTAAAAGTTATCAGCGTGCTTACTTCGGAGGAATTCCAAAAGCAGCAATCCGAAGCCGGCGTGAAACAGAAATCTATTGATGCCAAGACTATCGAAGATTTTCTTGCTAAAAACAATCTGAAAGCTAAGGCCAGAAAAACCGCATCAGGCCTTGTTTATGTACCACAAGTCGAAGGCACAGGGCCAAGCCCTGTTTCGGGTGACAATGTGAAAGTGCATTACACCGGTAAATTCCTCGACGGAAAAGAATTTGACAGTTCTAAAAACCAGGGCAAGCCATTGGACCTGCAAGTAGGCGCAGGTATGGTGATCCCAGGTTGGGAAGAAGGTATTATGCTGATGAAAAAAGGCGAAAAAGGACTTCTGCTAGTCCCATCGGGTCTTGCATACGGACCAGAGGCTTACGGCCCGATCCCTGGCAACTCGGTATTGCAGTTCGAAATGGAGCTTCTCGATTTCAGCAAGGGCCCTGCGCAACCAGCTGCACCGGTAGCACCTGCTCCTACGAAATAAACGCTCTAAATTCATTTAAAACGGCTGCTTCACAAGAGTAGCCGTTTTTTTATGTAAAATGCATTCAGAAAAACATTACTTGCCTATGAAACTTTGCTTTGCAACAAACAACCAAAACAAACTGAAAGAAATACAGGCACTGCTGGGTGACAAGTTTGAGCTCGTTACACTGTCCGAAATCGGCTGCTTAGAAGAGATCCCAGAACCATTTGAGACGATTGAGGAGAATGCGCTGGCAAAAGCCCGCTATGTTCACGAAAAATACGGCCTCGACTGTTTCGCCGATGACAGTGGTCTCATCGTTCCCTCTCTCAATGGCGAGCCTGGCGTGCATTCAGCATATTACGCGGGCCCACAACGCAGCCATGATGATAACATCAATCTCTTGCTACAAAAACTTTCCAATGAAAACGACCGCAGCGCCTACTTCAAGACGGTCATTTACCTAAGCTTCCAGAATGAATATCATGCATTCGAGGGAAGGGTTCCGGGCACGATCATAGGTGAGAAACGTGGCACCGGTGGCTTTGGATATGATCCGGTGTTTGTTCCGCAAGGCCACGATCGGACTTTTGCAGAAATGAGCCTGGCGGAAAAATCTAAAATCAGTCACCGCTCCATTGCATTTGCAGGCCTGATCGATTTTCTTGAAAACCATTGAGTTTTTTATTCACATCAAACCCTACGGAAATGTCAGACTTCAATTTGGATGATTACCGTTACGACGGCAGTAAAAAATTTGATATTAAAAAGGTAAAAACCCGCTTTAAGGATATTTACGCCGATAAGGACGAATATGAAGCGATGCAGGCGGAATCTGGCCGCGAGCTCGACGAATTGCAAAGCAAAATGTACGCGCATAACCGTTACGGCTTGCTGGTTGTTTTCCAGGCCATGGACGCGGCGGGGAAAGATGGAACGATCAAGCATGTACTTTCCGGCGTAAATCCCGTCGGTGTCAAAATACACTCCTTTAAGCGTCCGACAGAGACCGAACTCGGGCATGATTTCCTTTGGAGGACCAACCAAGTGCTGCCTCAGCGCGGCACTATTACGATTTTCAACCGCAGCTATTATGAAGAAGTATTAGTAGTGAAAGTCCAGCCCGAAATCCTTACTCAATCACAAAGGCTTCCGCTCGAACTGACTGAGGATCTGGAAAAAGTATGGAAGCACCGCTATTCTGACATCCGCAATCTTGAAAAATACCTTTACCGAAATGGCATCAGGGTGATTAAGTTTTTCCTGAATGTATCCAAAGAGGAACAAGCCGAGCGGTTGATCGAACGCATTGAAGATCCTTCAAAAAACTGGAAGTTTGAAGAACAGGACGTGAAGGTCCGCGATAAATGGGACGAGTACATGCAGGCCTACGAAGATTGCATTAACGAAACAGCTTCTAAAAAAGCGCCCTGGTATGTTGTACCCGCCGACGATAAAAAGAATCTCAGACTTACCGTAGCAAGAATAGTGACAGAAGAATTGAAGCAAATGAAAATGGAATATCCCGAATCGGGACCGGCCAGAACGAAAGAATTAAAGCATTATATCGACGTTATCAAAGCGCAGAATACGCAGCCTTAATCCAGGCGACCATAAAGAAAAAAGGCAGCTGATATTAAATCAGCCGCCTTTTATAGCTATGCATGGTGTGAAGTTAGCTCTTTATTTCTTGATAGTGAAGTTACCACCACCGATCTTATAACCTTCCGCATAAAGCTCTACATTGTATTTGCCTGGGCGGAGTTGCGATGTGTTATCGTACAACATCTCAACTTTCTGGTTATTGTTTTGATAAGCAATCGATTCGCGGGTTGTGAATTTCGAAGGTGCACCATCAATTTCAAACTCTCCTGAACCGGTTGCATCGTCGGCTACAACTGCTCCTTCCGGATCGAGCACTCTTACATAAATGTCTTTTGGCTCTTGTGCAGTCAACTCATTTTCAGGCAGGTTGAACACCAGTTTCAGCTTGTCTACACGGCTGGATTTGTATTCATCTTTATCCTTGGTTTTGCCTCTTGAGTTTACAGTCAGGATTTTCAGGTTCTGAGCTTTCAGAGATGCTGCTTTGCTAACTTTCGCGCTAAGCTCTTTGTTTGCAGCGGTAAAAGTTACCACAGAGTCAGTTAATTCAGCCTGACGTTGTACCAAACGCTCACGTTCGCTGGTCAATGAACCTACGTGTGTGTGTAATGAGTCGTTGGTTGCTACCAGATGCTCGTTTTCAGCTTTAAGCTGCGCGATCATTTCGTCTTTTTCTACCAGGAATTTCTCGTATTCCTTAATCTTGCCAAGGTATTTGTTGGTTTCAACTCTTCTGCTACGGCTGAATGCCACTTTATCCGCTTCAAGTTTCTCCTTTACTTTGGTCAGTTCTGTAATGTCGCCACCCAGTCTTTCAACTTCTGCGATTTTCGCGTCAAGTACTGTCGAAATAGAATCCAGTTTAGTTTTGGTTACAGCCAGTTCTCTTGCTTTCTCAACTACTGTAGCTTCCTGCTGAGTCAATTCCTGTTTTTGAGTTGTAAACAGGTAGCCAAACATGGCTGTCGCTAGCCCAAGGACAACAACCATTGCCCAAGCTATGCTTTGCTTATTTTTCTGTTCTTGTTGCATTGATATTAAGTTTTACTTGTGTGATTTAGTTTACATGTGACAGGTTAAATTTGATCCGGGTCTACATGATTCTGATTCAGTTTGAAACAATTCTGTGCCGACTGGTAAATCGGGAAAGATTCAACATTATTTTGAACCAGGAATAGACATTCGCTAAATGCAAAAAGAGCCCAAATCTCACGGATTAGGGCTCTTTTTGAGTCGCTGAACGATTATAAGGAAAGTCTGGTATTCATGCAAATAAATCAGATCAGCCGTTAGAAAATTGGGTAATGTTTACCCAAATTATGGTGTAAGAGTACAGGCAAAATTGTGCAAAAAAACCGCTATAATCCTATTTTACCGGCTATTGTGAAGGGTTTCGTCTCCATGAACACCAGCTTCTGATATCCTTCGATAGAATAGGAACCAATTTCAAGCAAATTGTCCTTTCGAATTGATTGAAGCTTGATCTTTTTCTCGGAACTATATATCTTATTTCTGGCAACAAGTAGCGCTTCTACATAAACAGGTTGTTTCAGCGTAGTATCGATGATTATTTTAAGGTATTTAACCGGGAGATCGGCATTTGCTTTCAGCCGGTATTCATAATGCGAAGAATCGGCGCGGAGTACGTCATAGCTTTGCCGGTACGAAGGTTTATTGAGATCAGCCTGTATAAACAATTCCAACTCCTTTTTCCAGTCTACATCCCGCGACTTCAATACTTCTTTCCGTTTGCCTAATGCAGCTGTCTTGGTAATTTCCGGCTTTTTTTCGTTCAAATAGATGACCTGATTCCCTATAAAGCCTTTGAGATCAAAATAAAGCTTTATATCTTCTTTACCTGCCTCATTTTCATCCTGACATGATGTGAATGCGAAACACAAGAAGGCTACCGATAAACACCTGATCAGGCTTAATACTTTGGAATAAGGTTCTTGATATGATTGAAATTGCATTTTCAAAGGGTTCATCCTCAGTTATGTCCCAGGCTAATTATAAAAAAACAGAGAGCCCGTTCGGACTCTCTGCAAATTAACACCTTTTGAACGGGTTAAGTTTTACAAAATGCTGGTTCCAGTCATTTCTGTCGGTTGTGGAATACCCATCAACGCCAGAATGGTTGGTGCAATATCTGCAAGCTTTCCGTTTTTAATCGGGGCCTGATAGTTGTTATCGACTAAAATACAGGGCACCAGATTCAGCGAATGCGCAGTGTTTGGAGAGCCGTCGTCATTCATCATATAATCTGAATTTCCGTGGTCGGCGATGATAATGGACGAATAGCCATGGTCAAGTCCAGTGGTAACTACTGCCTGAACGCACTGATCAACCGTTTCACAAGCCTTCACAGCAGCTTCGAACACGCCGGTATGTCCTACCATATCCGGATTCGCGAAGTTAAGGCAGACAAAATCCACCTCTTCTTTTATCAATTCAGGAACAATCGCATCACGAATGCCGAATGCGGACATTTCGGGCTGAAGGTCATAAGTTGCAACTTTCGGTGAAGGGCACAGCAGTCGGCTTTCACCTTCAAACGGCTTTTCACGGCCTCCCGAAAAGAAGAATGTTACGTGCGGGTATTTCTCTGTTTCGGCAATGCGGATCTGTTTCTTTCCTGCCGATTCCAGCACTTCTCCCAAAGTGTTGTTCAGATTATCCTTATCAAATATCACGTCCACTCCTTTGTATGTATCATCATAATTAGTCATTGTGATGTACTTCAAATTGAGTTTGTGCATATTTTGTTCGTGGAAATCCTGCTGGGTAAGTACCTCGGTGATTTCACGGCCACGGTCTGTGCGAAAGTTAAAGCAAAGTACCATGTCGCCGTCCTCGATCAATGCAATAGGCGCGCCCAGCGCATCGGTGGCGATGATCGGCAATATGAATTCATCGGTTACTCCTTCTTCATATGACGCTTGTACGGCTGTAAGCACATCACTCGCAGGTACGTGCTTGCCTTCGCCATGGACCATCGCATCATACGCCAATTTCACGCGCTCCCAGCGTTTGTCGCGGTCCATCGCATAATAGCGTCCTGTGATGCTTGCAATTTGCCCGGTCGACTTGTTCATTGAGTCTCTTAGCTCTGTCAGGAAGCCCAGGCCGCTCTTGGGGTCGGTATCCCGGCCATCTGTGAATGCGTGAACAAACACATTGTCCACACTACGGTCGGCGGCGATCTGACAAAGGCCTTTCAAATGCTCAATATGTGAATGGACGCCCCCGTCAGACACTAGTCCGATGAAGTGTACCTTCTTACCATTGCTTTTTGCATATTCCAGTGCATTAACCAATGCTGGTTCATTGGCGAGCGTTCCTTCGGACACTGCCAGGTTGATTTTTACCAAATCCTGATAAACCACCCTACCGGCGCCAAGGTTGGTATGCCCTACCTCAGAGTTACCCATTTGTCCATCAGGCAACCCAACCGCCAGCCCGCTTGCTTCCAGTTTACTATGCGGATATTTTTCTAAAATAGAATCGTAGAATGGGGTGTTCGCAGCGAGTACGGCCGAACGGCCCTCCTCTCCGGATTTGGCAATTCCCCAGCCGTCCATGATAATCAGAATGACTTTCTTGCTCAATGTATTGGAGATTAAGATTATATATTTTGCAGGAGGCTATTGTATGCCTATTCTGCCTTCTTGCTTTCTACAGGTTGATTGTTTTCATCCACAATCACATACACTTCTTCATTCGGGCGGCGCATCATGAATTTCTCGCGCGCCCATTTTTCCAGCATTTTCGGGTTACCGAAAACTTCATTCCTTTCCTTTTTTACTTCCTTGATTTTTCCCTGAAGTATCGCCCTCTCCTTTTCCAGATCTTTCATCTTCATGCGGTTGGAAAGTACAATCCTTATATTATTGTTATCCAGGAACAAAACCCATATCAGCCAGGCTACGAGCGTGGCAATATAAAAGTTCTTCAAGCTATGCAGTGACCAGAATGATTGGTTTTTCATCTTCGAAATGCCCTGAAACAAGAACCGGAGCACTGGGCTCCGGCTCTTTATGGTTTGATTAGAATTTCAATCCGGGGAAGTAAGCGCTTTCACCAAGCTCTTCTTCAATGCGAAGCAATTGGTTGTATTTCGCCATACGATCTGAACGGGAAGCCGACCCTGTTTTGATCTGGCCAGTGTTCAATGCAACCGCAAGGTCAGCGATAGTTGAATCCTCAGTTTCACCTGAACGGTGCGACATGATGCTCTTATAGCTGTTGCGTTTTGCAAGATTGACGGTATCGATTGTTTCGGTCAATGAACCGATCTGGTTTACTTTTACAAGAACTGCGTTAGCAATTTGTGATTCAATTCCTTGTTGCAGACGGGTTACGTTAGTTACGAACAAGTCGTCACCAACCAACTGGCATTTGCTGCCAACTGAGTCTGTCAAAGTTTTCCAGCCAGCCCAGTCATCCTCATCCATACCATCTTCGATTGAGATGATAGGATATTTGGCAACCCACTGAGTCCAGTAGTCAGCCATTTCAGGGGATGTCAGTTTACGGCCATCGGATTTTTTGAAGTGGTAAAAACCATCTTCGTAGAACTCAGAAACAGCTGCATCCATCGCGATGAAAATGTCTTCACCTGGTTTGTAGCCTGCTTTCTCGATCGCCTGAATTACGATTTCGATAGCTTCTTCATTAGATTTGATATTAGGTGCAAAACCACCTTCGTCACCTACGTTGGTAGAGTATCCTTTGCTTTTCAAAACCGTTTTAAGCGTATGAAAAACCTCAACACCCATGCGCAATGACTGCGAGAATGTATCCGCTTTCGCCGGCATGATCATAAACTCCTGGAAATCGATGGAGTTGTCCGCGTGGCTTCCACCATTCAGGATGTTCATCATCGGAACCGGTAAGGTATTTGCATTCGTTCCGCCTACATAACGGTAAAGTGGAAGATTAGCTTCCTGAGCAGCAGCTTTCGCAGCAGCCAGGGATACGCCTAGGATTGCATTGGCACCCAACTTGCTTTTGTTAGGCGTGCCATCCAATTCCAGCATGATTTTATCTATGAGATTCTGCTCGAAAACAGAGCAGCCGATCAGTTCAGGGAAAATGATGTCATTTACATTCTCAACCGCCTTCAGAACTCCTTTCCCAACATATACACTTTTATCATCATCGCGAAGCTCAACTGCCTCGTGCTTTCCGGTAGATGCTCCGGAAGGAACAGCGGCACGTCCTAAATAACCATTCTCGGTACGTATATCAACTTCTACTGTGGGGTTTCCTCTTGAATCCAGAATTTGTCTTGCATGTACTGACTGAATCGTACTCATTTGCAGCTTGTGGTTTGATTAAAATTGGAATATGTTAACGCTACAAAATAACACAAAAAAACTCGTCATCCATAAACTACGCGTCAATTTCAGGCAAATTTACGGTTGGCTAGCCAAGCTTCTTTTTGTGAAAATTACTTACGGCGCTATGACGCTTCGACTTACATGAGGCATCACCTTACTCGCTTATAAACAGCTCGATAACGACAAATTAAATCAGCAGTGCACAAAAAATCCCTTTGCGGGGAGCGAAGGGATTTTTGTTGTATTAACTAGCGCTTAACAATTTGATAAACTCATCAAAAAGATAACGTGAGTCGTGAGGCCCGGGTGATGCCTCGGGGTGATATTGTACAGAGAACGCAGGGTAATCTTTCCTCCGAATTCCCTCAATCGTTTTGTCGTTCAAATTGACGTGAGTGATTTCCACATCCGGATGGCTCTCGATTTCTGCCGGATTCACCGCAAAACCGTGGTTTTGTGAAGTGATCTCGCAAAGTCCCGTAATGAGATTCTTAACAGGATGGTTCAACCCTCTATGCCCGTGATGCATTTTATAGGTATTGATACCACTTGAAAGCGCCAGTAGCTGGTGCCCCAGGCAAATCCCGAACAATGGCTTAGCCGTTTTGATCATCTGGTTCACGCTCTCGACCGCATATAGCATTGCGGAGGGATCCCCGGGACCGTTTGATATAAAGAAACCGTCGGGCTGCCATTCCATTACTTCTTCGAAGGGGGTTTTTGCCGGAAAAACCTTGCAGTAGCAGCCTCGCGAAGTAAGATTGTTCAAAATGCTCTTCTTAATGCCGTAATCCATTACTGCGATCCGCCACTTACTGGAAGCTTCGTCGCCCATGTAGTATGCTTCCTCCGTCGTTACCTGCGACGAAAGTTCCAGTCCGTCCATGGAAGGTATTTTCTTCAATTCCTTCATTAATTCTGCTTCATCCAGAATTTCCGAAGAAATAATGGCATTCATTACACCTTTCTCTCGTACATGGCGCACGAGATGGCGGGTGTCCACGTTGCTGACCCCAACGATATTGGCTCTTTCAAAATATTCCTGAAGAGAAAAGTCAGCAGTGTCGCGCGAATAAATCTGAGAAAATGTGTTACAAACCATCCCTCTGATTTTCACGGAGCCAGATTCTTCTTCATCTTCCAGCTGCACTCCATAGTTACCAATGTGTGAATTGGTGTTGACAATGATTTGTCCGTAATAGGAAGGGTCCGTGTAAATTTCCTGGTACCCGGTCATGCCGGTATTAAAGCAAATTTCACCACCTGTGGTGCCACTTTTTCCCAAAGCGAGTCCTTTGTATGCTGTTCCATCTTCAAGCAACAACAGAGCTTCCTTTTTTTGATTCATATATGGTTTATTCTATTTCCCGACGATTCCAGAGTGCTTCTGCGAGGGCAGATCTAAATTCTGGTGCAAAAATACTGATTTTTACTCATAAAAAAGGGTTAAACGAAATCGTTCAACCCTTTTCCTATATTTCAAATTTCAATTTCCAAACTATTCTTTTTCAGTTTCGCCTGGCAATTCTTCTGCTTTCGGAGCCTCCTCAACAGCAGGCTCGGTTTCAGCTACGACCGGATGGTCTTCTTTTTTCACCGGTGCAGCAGCTACTTCCGTATCAGCGCCTTCGGCTTTCTTACCGCCTCTTCTGCTACGACGAGTCTTAGCAGGTTTGTCAGCATTGGCAAGCAATAATGCGTCATTGAAATCAACCAGTTCAATCAGGGCTGTTTCCGCGGCATCACCAAGACGGTTACCCAGTTTGATGATACGGGTATATCCACCCGGACGTGATGCGATTTTATCTGAAACAACTCCAAAAAGCTCCTTTGTAGATTCTTTGTCGTTCAGGTATGAAAAAACTATCCTTCTGTTGTGGGTAGAGTCGTCTTTCGCACGTGTCAGCAGAGGCTCAACATACTTACGCAGTTCTTTTGCCTTTGCCAGTGTTGTTTCAATTCGTTTGTGGATAATCAAAGAGGAAGCCATGTTTGAGAGCATCGCCTTGCGGTGAGATGCTGTTCTTCCTAAGTGATTGTCTTTCTTACCGTGTCTCATTGTTTTGTTGTTTAGTTGCTTCGAGCTGCGGCTAGCGCGCTACAGAATACATACTTATGGAATACTAATTAATCCTCGTCAAGGCGATATTTCGCCACGTCCATTCCAAATGTGAGTTGTTTGTCAGCTACAAGCTGCTCCAACTCAGTAAGAGACTTTTTACCGAAGTTCCGGAACTTCATCATGTCCGAAATTTCAAGTCTTACTAAATCACCAAGCGATTTAACATCCGCTGATTTCAAACAGTTATATGCACGTACGGAAAGATCCAGCTCAGACAATGAAGTCTTCAACAGTTTTCTCATACGCAGCATTTCTTCATCAACCTGATTGTCTTCTTCCGCTTTCTGCTTCTCAAACGTCATAGTTTGATCAGAGAACAACATGAAGTGTTGAATCAGAATATTAGCAGCGCCTTTCAATGCATCCTCAGGGTGGATAGATCCATCTGTCTGGATGTCGATTAAAAGACGTTCGTAATCCGTACGTTGCTCCACACGCGTATTTTCAACGCTGTATTTCACATTTTTGATCGGTGTATAAATAGAGTCTACTGCAATGTAGCCGAATGGCAATTCATTCGCACGCGGCTCGTCTGCCGGAACGTAGCCTCTGCCCTTATCCAACAGAAGTTCCATTTCGAACTCCTTTTGGTCATCTATATGACAAATAACCTGATCCGGATTCAACACCTCAAAAGCACTGGTAAACTTGCCAATGTCGCCCGCTGTAATAACGGATACATTTTTAAGGTTCACAACGATCCTACTCTCACTCAGGTCAGAAACTTTTTTAAAACGAACCATTTTCAGGTTCAGGATGATTTCCGTAACATCCTCAACTATACCTTCGATAGAAGAAAATTCGTGAAGAACTCCTGGGAACTTCACACTCGTGATGGCATAACCCTCCAAAGAAGAAAGAAGTATTCTACGCAACGCATTACCAATGGTTACGCCGTATCCTTTCTCTAAAGGCTTAAACTCAAACAACCCGTGAAAGTCGTCTGCTTTTTCCATGACGACCTTATCAGGCATTTGGAAAGCTAATATTGACATAGTCCTTGCTCCTTTTATAGTAGTAAATGATAGTTGATCACGCTACCTTACCTTTGCGATCGCAAAATTTGCCGTTTCCGGCTAAAAAAGCACTACCCCGAATTTCGGGGAGTGCATGTAATATGAAGATTATTATTTAGAATACAATTCAACGATAAGTTGCTCGTTGATGTTTTCCGGGATTTGTTCGCGTTCTGGGAATGTAACGAATTTGCCAGACAATTGCTGACCATCCCATTCCAGCCAGTTAAAACCTTTTGAACTATGTCCTGCAAGGCTTTCTGTAACTGCTTCAAGAGATTTAGACTTCTCACGAACCGTAACGATCTGACCGGGACGCAAAGAGTATGATGGAATGTTTACGATTTCACCATCAACCAGGATGTGCTTGTGAGAAACGAGCTGACGGGCAGCACGTCTTGTAGGAGCAATACCCAAACGGTAAACTGTGTTATCCAGACGGGCTTCGCAGTATCTCAACAAGTTTTCACCTGTGATACCATCTTTAATTGAAGCTTTTTCGAACAAGCTACGGAACTGTCTTTCAAGAATGCCGTAGATGAATTTCACTTTTTGTTTCTCCGCCAGTTGCAGAGCGTACTCTGACTTCTTAGAGCGGCGACCCTTTCCGTGCATTCCGGGAGGGTAATTTTTCTTTGCAAGCGCTTTGCTTGGGCCCATGATGGGCTCTCCGTAACGTCTTGCGATTTTGGTTTTGGGACCTGTGTAACGTGCCATTAAAACTTTTTGTTTACTAAATTGATTGAAACCATTCTGTAACCCCAGTGTCCAAATTACGAATGGGTACCTTTTTCAGGTACTAACTACTATACTCTACGACGTTTTGGAGGACGACATCCGTTGTGCGGAAGCGGAGTGATGTCACGAATAGTGGTCACCTCGATACCTGCATTCTGGATAGTACGGATCGCTGATTCGCGACCTGAACCTGGTCCTTTAACAAAAACCTCTGCTTTGCGCATTCCCAGGTCAAAAGCAACCTGTGCGGCGCTCTGAGCAGCTGTTTGTGCAGCATATGGAGTGTTCTTTTTAGAACCACGGAATCCCATTTTACCGGCAGAACCCCAGGAAATTACCTGTCCGTTGCTGTTAGTAATAGAGATAATAATATTATTGAAAGAAGCCTTGATGTGAACCTGACCAACAGATTCTACAACTACTACTCTCTTTTTTGCTTTATCTTTTCTTTTATTCTGTGCCATTGCTTCTGGAACAAGTCATGGATAAAATCCACAGCTCATTGTTTATTTAGTAGCCTTTTTCTTGTTAGCGATTGTTTTGCGTTTACCCTTACGAGTACGAGAGTTGTTTTTCGTTCTTTGTCCACGCAATGGCAATCCTTTGCGGTGACGAAGCCCACGATAACAAGCAATGTCCATAAGACGCTTAATGCTCAACTGAACCTCAGACTTAAGAGCGCCTTCTACTTTAAACTCCCCAGCAATGACCCCACGAACTGCACCAGACTCATCGTCGGTCCAGTCGATCACTTTTTTGTTCAAATCTACACCCGCCTTTTCGAGGATTTTCTTAGCCGAACTACGTCCGATTCCGAAAATATACGTTAGTGAGATCTCGCCTCTTTTGCGGTCTGGAATATCTACTCCTGCAATACGTGCCATAATTATTATCCTTGTCTTTGTTTATACCGTGGGTTCTTCTTGTTAATTACATACACCTTACCCTTCCGGCGGATAACTTTGCAGTCCTCACTGCGCTTCTTAACTGATGCTTTGACTTTCATCTGATTTTACTTATGTGTTAAATAAAGGTGATCGACTCCTTACTTGTACCGGTACGTGATTCTCGCCTTGGATAGATCGTAAGGTGACATTTCTAGTTTTACGCGGTCGCCCGGTAATATTTTGATATAGTGCATTCTCATTTTTCCAGAAATATGAGCAATCACTTCATGCTTATTTTCTAATACAACACGAAACATTGCGTTTGACAATGCTTCGAGAATTACTCCGTCTTGTTCGATTGATGCTTGTTTTGCCATTAGTAGCGTTTATTACTGTACTTCAACCATAAGGCTGGTGTTGGCCGTCACTCTTTCAATGTAATCGAATGTCGTCAGAATTTCTGCCTTTCCTTTCCGGACCACGACTGTATGTTCAAAATGAGCCGAATATTTCCTATCATTGGTTCTGATAGTCCATCCGTCTCTTTCCTGTACTACACCCTTGGAACCCAAATTGATCATGGGCTCAATTGCCAAAACCATTCCTTCACGCAATCTTACGCCTTTTCCTCTTTTTCCGTAGTTCGGAACTTCTGGGCTTTCGTGCAGATCTCTACCTACCCCATGGCCAACAAGCTCTCTTACCACAGTATATCCTCTCTCCTCTACATAACTCTGTACCGCGTGACCGATATCTCCAATCCTCATTCCATCAGCTGCCTGGTCAATCCCTTTATAAAGCGACTTTTTCGTAGCTGTCAATAGGTTCATCACCTCTTTTGATACCTCTCCAACGGGATAAGTGTAGGCACTGTCGCTATGAAAACCGTTCAGCTTCACGCCGCAGTCAATGGAGACAATATCTCCGTCTTTCAAAATATAGCTACCCGGTATCCCGTGCACCACTACTTCATTGACAGAGATACAAAGTGACGCCGGGAACTTGTTGAAACCTTTGAATGAAGGTATTCCCCCATTGTCTCTGATATATTCCTCGGCAACCATATCCAGCTTCCCGGTTGTAACACCCGGCTTCACCCAGGTAGCTACTTCTGCATGCGCTTTTCCAAGAACCTGAGCACTAACTTTGATGAGGTTTATTTCCTCCTCTGTCTTAAGATAAATCATTCTATCAGATTGCAACGCTCTCTGTGCGCCCTTTTACACGTCCTGACTTCATCAAACCTTCGTAGCGGCGCATCAAAAGATAGCTTTCCACTTGTTGAAGTGTATCCAATACCACACCTACCATAATAAGCAGTGAAGTACCGCCGAAGAAGTGGGCGAAGTCAGTAGATATTCCTAAAAGACTTGCAAATGCAGGCAAAGTTGCCACAACTGCCAACATCAACGAACCTGGGAATGTAATTCTATCCAGAACGGAGCTGATGTACTCGGAAGTTTGCTGCCCCGGCTTAACACCTGGTATAAAGCCTCCGCCTCTTTTCATATCATCCGCGATCTGTTGCGGGTTAACTGAAATTGCAGTATAGAAGAAAGTGAAAACGATAATCAAAACTGCAAACAACAAGTTATACTGCCAGGTCGTGTAATTGGCGAAAATAGTAGCCACATTACTTGCGAAATCACTCTTTTCAGCAAAGTATGATGCTCCCAAAGAAGGGATAAACATCAAAGCCTGTGCAAAAATGATCGGCATTACACCCGCTGCATTCAATTTCAAAGGCAAATACTGACGTTGACCGCCCATTACCCTGTTACCAACCACTTGCTTCGCATATTGAATAGGGATTCTTCTTACTGCCTGGGTTAACATTACTGCTCCCATGATCACGAAGTAAAGTGCCACGATCTCCAATACAAAAAGGAGGATCTGTCCACTTCCTCTCGATACAAATTCCTTATAAATAGCTCCTGGAAATCTGGAAACAATACCGATCATGATCAGCATCGAAATTCCGTTCCCAATACCTTTATCTGTAATTCTCTCTCCCAACCACATGCAGAACATTGTTCCGGCTGTGAGAACAAAAACGGATGATATTGTGAACATGCTTCTTGTTACCAGCAATGCCTCATCAGGCACAGTAGTATTGAGATAAGCTGTTCCCTGAACAAGAGTAACAACGATTGTCAGAACGCGGGTAATCTGATTCAGTTTCTTACGCCCCGACTCTCCTTCCTTCTGCATCTTCTGGAAGTACGGCAAAGCCATAGTCAAAAGCTGTATCGCGATGGATGCCGAAATGTAAGGCATGATACCTAACGCAAAAATGGAGGCCTTGCTGAAGGCTCCACCTAAAAATGTATCCAGCAACCCTAACAATCCCTGGGTGGATACATTCATCTGGTCAGGCTCAACACCTGGCAACGCTACGTAAGACCCCAAACGGAAGATCGTTATAAACAAAAGAGTGTTGAGAATACGTGTTCTCAACTCCTCAATCGCAAATATGTGTTTTATAGTCTCTAAAAATCGTTTCATCTTCTGGGCTTACAATCTCTGTTCACAGTAAACAAATTGTGTCGGCAGGCTGTAATTAAAGTTTAACAGCCTTACCTCCCGCTTTCTCAATTGATTCCACAGCGGATGTGGAAAACCCATGAGCATGAACTTCTACCGCAGAAGAAATCTCACCCCTGTTAAGAATCTTAACAAGGTCATTCTTTGCACAAAGACCATTTTCACGAATCAATTCAAGTGTGATTACACTTGCGCTGGTTTTTTCAACCAAAGCCTGGATAGCATCCAGATTAAGCGCTTTGTATTCTACCCGATTGATGTTATTAAATCCAAATTTAGGTAAACGTCTCTGAAGTGGCATCTGACCACCTTCAAAGCCAGGTTTACGGCTATAACCTGAACGGGACTGCGCCCCTTTGTGTCCACGTGCGGCAGTTCCGCCTTTACCGGAACCCTGACCACGCCCAACCCTCTTTCCTACCTTAACGGAGCCAGCAGCCGGTTTTAATGAACTAAGATTCATACTTTTAGTATATTAAATTTCTTCAACTTTAACCAAATGGCTCACTTTACGGATCATTCCCGCAATAGCGTCGCTGTTTTCCTTCTCAACCGACCGGTTAAGCTTACCCAATCCCAAAGCTTTGATAGTCAGCTTCTGATTCTCAGGACGGTCAATTGTGCTTTTAACTTGTGTAATACGTACTTTTGACATGATTACTCTCAGATAAGGGATAATCCGCCGGATTATCCGTTGAATACTTTCTCCAATTTAACGCCACGCTGGAAAGCAACCTGATGCGGAGCTCTCATTTTCAAAAGAGCATCAATTGTAGCCTTTATTACATTGTGGGGGTTGGAAGATCCTTTGGATTTCGCAAGTACGTCTTTGATACCAGCACTTTCCAGAACCGCACGCATCGGACCACCTGCCAATACTCCAGTTCCGGGAGCAGCTGGTTTGATCAGAACGAAACCGCCGCTGAATTTACCTTCCATTTCGTGAGGTACAGTATGTTTCAGCATTGGCACCTGGATCAGGTTCTTCTTTGCATCGTCGATTCCCTTCGCGATAGCATCAGTTACTTCATTGGCTTTACCCAATCCGTAACCTACTACACCGTTTCCGTCACCGACAACAACGATGGCCGAAAAGCTAAAACGACGACCACCTTTTACTACTTTTGCCACCCGATTGATCGCCACAACGCGTTCTTTCAAGTCAGATTCGTTAACCTTTGAAGGTCTTGTATTTGTAGACATAGTCTTTGTTATACTTAGAATTTCAGGCCACCCTCACGAGCTCCTTCGGCCAATGCTTTTACCTTACCGTGGTACAAATATCCGTTACGGTCAAAAACTACTGCCTGGATACCTGCTTCTTGTGCTTTTTCAGCGATTTTCTTGCCAACCTGAAGAGCGACCTCAACATTTGAGTTCTCTTTTCTTCCTCCCAGGTCAACAGAAGATGCGCTCGCCAGGGTTATCCCCTTTATATCGTCAATGATCTGTGCGTAAATACTGGTATTTGAACGGAACACTGACAATCTTGGACGTTCCGCGCTTCCCTTCACCCTCTTACGAATGTGAAGTTTCAAGCGTTGTCTTCTATCTGCTTTTGCGTTAGCCATTTTTAATCTTATCTAACTTTGTTTATAACATTACTTTGTGGCAACGCACTATTTCTTAGAAGCAGACTTACCTGCTTTACGACGAACCACCTCACCAACAAAACGTATACCTTTTCCTTTGTAAGGCTCTACTTTACGCAGGGATTTGATCTTGGCAGCTACTGAACCGATCAACTCTTTATCGATACCTTCCAAAATCACCTTCGGGTTCTGACCCTTTTCAGCAGTCGTTGACACCTTGATTTCACCTGGAATAGCCATGAAGATATTGTGCGAGTATCCAAGTTGCAATTCCAGCACATTGTTGGCTGAACTTGCTTTGTAACCTACCCCAATGATCTCCAATTCTTTCTTATAACCTTCACCTACCCCGATCACCATATTGTTGATCAGTGAGCGGTACAATCCGTGAAGGGCTTTATGACGCTTCTGTTCTGTCGGGCGCTTTACTTTAAGCTCGTTACCTTCGACCTCCACAGTGATATCACTGTCAACAGCCTGGGTAAGTGTTCCTTTTGGTCCCTTAACAGACACTACGTTATCTTCTCCTACCGATACAGAAATACCTGCCGGCAAAACGATAACTTTATTTCCTATTCGTGACATTTCCTGAATAACTTTAAAATATTAATACACGAAACATAACACTTCACCACCTACATTCAGTGTCTTAGCTTCCTTATCTGTCATTACACCTTTAGATGTAGAGATAATCACTGTTCCTAAGCCACCCAAAACACGTGGTAGTGTTGATGAACCTGAATATTTACGTAGTCCAGGCTTACTAACCCTCTCCAATTTCACAATTGCAGATTGCTTTGTCACAGGATTGTATTTCAGTGCTATTTTGATAGTTCCCTGAGGAC
The DNA here is from genome assembly GCF_023667495.1 of Dyadobacter sp. MSC1_007. GTDB lineage: Bacteria > Bacteroidota > Bacteroidia > Cytophagales > Spirosomataceae > Dyadobacter. Next base: position 265,345 of record NZ_JAMOZL010000003.1, on the reverse strand, counting down.
CTACTTCGTCAAATTTATAGCTTTGAATATACCCTTTATCAAAAAGTACTTTTGTAATCTCTTTTTTTATGTTGGATGCAGGTATCTCAACAACCCTGTGCTTCGCTTTGATAGCGTTTCTGAGTCTCGTCAGATAGTCTGCTATGGGATCCGTTAACATGTTTATGCCAAGTTTAAACACCCCGTTTTAAACGGGAGTGCAAAGTTAAGTAATTGAAATCAGAATTGAAAGTATTCTTACCAACTTGATTTTGTAACTCCTGGAATTTTTCCATCTGACGCCATGTCGCGGAACAGCACCCGGGAAATTCCGAATTTACGCATATAACCGCGAGGTCTTCCGGTGATTTTGCACCGGTTGTGCAGGCGTACAGGAGAAGAGTTACGTGGTAATTTGTCAAGACCAACCCAGTCACCGGCTGCTTTCAACTTGGTACGCTTTTCAGCGTAACGTTCTACTAGCGCTTGTCTTTTTCTCTCCCGTGCTTTTACTGATTCTTTTGCCATTGTCGGTAAATAATCTTTGTAGTATTTTCTTATTTGTTCGCGTTAGTGAAAGGCATTCCCAATGCTTTCAGCAATTCGTAGCTCTCTTCATCAGAGTTAGTAGATGTCACGAAAGTGATATCCATACCGCTGATCTTGTTCACTTTTTCGATGCTGATCTCAGGGAAAATAATCTGCTCCTTCACACCGAACGTATAATTTCCACGTCCATCAAATCCTTTGTCGCTGATACCTTTGAAGTCACGTACACGTGGCATTGCAATGGATGTCAAACGGTCCAGGAACTCATACATGCGATCTCCGCGAAGTGTTACTTTCGCTCCGATAGGCATGTTCTCACGTAATTTAAAGTTAGAAACCGCCTTTTTAGAAATAGTAGCGATTGCTTTCTGTCCTGTGATCAGGCTCAACTCTTCTACACCGGTGTCAACAAGTTTCTTATCTGCCACAGCAGCTCCGATTCCCTTATTGATAACAATCTTTGTCAAACGGGGAACCTGCATGCTCGACTTGTACTGGAATTTCCCCTTCAATTGCGAAACGATTTCGCTAACGTATTTTTCTTTTAATCTAGGCTGTGCCATGTTTGAAAGTAATTATGTGGATTGCCGACCCACGCGCTTAGTTATTAATTCAAGTGCTCCCGGCTAATCCGGCTTACAATAAGTTTCCGGATTTCTTAGAGAACCGTTGCAACTTTCCTTTGTCATTCGCTTTACGGCCTGTTCTTGAAGCTTCTCCTGTTTTAGGATCCACAACCATCAGATTACTGATGTGAATAGCGCCTTCGCGTTTTTCGATGCTTCCCTGTGGGTTCTGCGCATTAGGCTTAACATGCTTTGTGATCAGGTTAACACCTTCTACTGTTGCCCGTTGTTTTTCTACAAGCACCTTTGTGATTACACCTGTCTCGCCTTTGGCATTACCAGAAATAACTTTCACGGTATCTCCCTTGCGTACGTGCAATTTTGCCGGTGCCTTTTTATTTGTACTTTCCATTGAGGTATTCTCTTAACAGTTTAAAGAAATACTGATGTTTTGATTTCTTACAACACTTCCGGTGCCAGTGATACGATTTTCATGAATTGCTTTTCGCGCAATTCCCGTGCAACCGGCCCGAAAATACGTGAACCACGTGGTTCGTCATTGTTGTTCAATAAAACTGCCGCATTATCTTCAAACCGGATGTAAGTTCCATCCTTACGACGTACTTCTTTCTTTGTACGTACTACCACGGCTTTTGAAACCGTTCCTTTTTTCATATTGCTCGAAGACAGAGCGGATTTTACTGTCACGACGATCTTATCGCCAACCGAAGCATAACGCTTTCCAGTTCCGCCGAGTACCCGGATTACGAGTACTTCTTTCGCGCCACTGTTATCTGCTACTGACAGTCTTGATTCTTGCTGTACCATGATTACTTCGCTCTTTCAAGGATTTCTACTAATCTCCAACGCTTGTTCTTGCTTAGCGGGCGAGTTTCCATCACACGAACCGTATCACCGATTCCAACCTGATTTGTCTCGTCATGCACCATCAGCTTGGTAGTTTTAGTCATAAACTTACCATACTTGGCGTGCTTCACTTTACGCACGACAGTGATCACACAGGATTTCTCCATTTTGTTGCTCACTACCTTGCCAACTCTCTCTTTACGTAAATTTCTTTCTGTTGCCTCCATAATTTCTAAACTGATTTACTGTTGGTTAGATTTAGCCGACAGCTCTGTTAAGAGTCTTGCAATTTCCTTACGTGAGGCGCGAATACGCAAAGGGTTCTCAATTGGAGAAATAGCATGCGCAAATTTCAACCGGAGTAAGCGCTCTCTCTCTTGGGCGATCTGCTCTTTAAGCTGATCTTGCGACAGATCCTTTATTTCTTTACTAGTCATTGCTTTAAATAATTAGTGTTCTTAATACTTTCGGGTTAACCCTATTCCTGATAATCCCGACGTACCACGAACTTGGTTTTAATTGGCAACTTCTGTGCAGCCAAGCGCAATGCTTCGTTCGCAGTATCCAGTGCAACACCAGTTGCTTCGAAAATGATCGTTCCGGGTTTAACGGGAGCTACCCAATACTCAGGGGCACCTTTTCCTTTACCCATACGAACCTCAGCAGGTTTCTTGGTGATCGGCTTGTCCGGGAAAACACGGATCCAAACCTGACCTTCGCGTTTCATAGCACGTGTTACCGAGATACGGGCTGCTTCAATTTGGCGTGCAGTTAACCAACCTGGTTCGAGTGCCTTAATTGCAAACGATCCAAAAGCGATTTCATGTCCACGAGTTGCCAAACCGTTGTATGAACCCTTTCCCTTTTGTTGCTTGCGAAATTTTGTCCTTTTCGGCTGTAACATGATTCTAATCTATTTGAACCGGCGTGATACCGGAAAATGTCTGATTACTTCTTCTTATTCTTGTTTCTCTTGCGACGATCTGCGTCTCCGCCACCACCACCTTCACTACGTGGAGCTCCTCCGTCGTTTCTGTCACGTCCGCCTCTCCTGTCGCCTCTTCCGCCACGATCATTACCACGGTCGTTACCGCCGGATGCGCTTCTGTCTGCCCTGTCTGACGCCGCTGTTGCTGCGCTTGGAGTCAGGTCACGCTTTCCGTACAACTCACCTTTGAAGATCCATACTTTAATACCGATCTTTCCATAGATAGTCTGAGCTTCTGAGATAGCATAATCGATATCAGCTCTCAACGTGTGCAAAGGAATACGTCCTTCTTTGTATTCTTCTGTACGGGCCATTTCAGCTCCACCCAGACGTCCTGCCAAACGAATTTTGATTCCTTGTGTTCCAACACGCATTGCCGAAGCGATAGATTGCTTCATTGCACGACGGTAAGAGATACGAGCCTGCAATTGTTGAGCGATAGCTTCGCCTACCAGTTTTGCATCGATTTCAGGACGTTTGATCTCATAAATATTGATCTGAACGTCTTTACCTGTAATCTTCTTAAGCTCTTCTTTGATTTTATCAACCTCGCTACCACCTTTACCGATCACGATGCCCGGACGAGCAGTGTGAATAGTTAGAGTGATGCGCTTTAAAGTACGTTCAATAACTACTTTGGAAATTGATCCTTTGGGGATACGCGCCTTGATGTAGTTACGGATTTTTTCGTCTTCAACCAATTTGTCAGAGAAGTCCTTTCCTCCGTACCAGCTAGATTCCCATCCTCTAACAATTCCTAGTCTCAGACCTATAGGATTAACCTTTTGTCCCATTCGATATAGATCGTTTTACTTATGATTCGGTATTTACTGCTTCTTTTTCTGCGCCTGGAACCGATGATGCGTCGTCGATCACGATTGTGATGTGGTTCGACCGCTTACGGATCCTGTGTGCTCTTCCCTGAGGTGCAGGGCGCAAACGCTTCAACATACGTCCACCGTCGATGAATACGGTTTTAACGATCAGATCAGCGTCTTCCAATTTTGAACCTTCATTCAATTGTTGCCAGTTGGCAACAGCAGAAAGCAGAACTTTATGCAAAACTGGTGAAGAAGCCCTTGGTTGAAATTTTAAAAGTGCCAACGCTTTGCTGACCTTTTGTCCGCGAATCATGTCGGCTACTAATCTCATCTTGCGAGGAGAAGTAGGCACATCTCTTAATATAGCTCTTGCTTCCATGTTCTTTCAGATATAGGCTCGTCCCTGTTCAGGACCAGCTATCGTCAACTAATTATTTTCTACCTTTATCTTTTTTTGCAGTATGGCCACGGAAATTGCGGGTTGGAGAAAACTCGCCCAGCTTGTGTCCTACCATGTTCTCAGTTACATAAACCGGGATAAACTTGTTTCCGTTATGAACTGCAAATGTATGCCCGATAAAATCAGGGGATATCATTGAGCGCCGAGACCATGTCTTGATTACTGACTTGCGTGAAGCGTTGTTCATTGCTTCAACTTTGCCTTCAAGACGGAAGTCGATATATGGTCCTTTTTTTAATGAGCGTGCCATGTTATTCTACTTATTTTTTACGACGGCTGATAATCAATTTCTCAGAATGCTTGTTGCGGTCACGGGTCTTAAGACCTTTCGCGAACTGGCCATTTCTTGACCGAGGCTGACCTCCGGACGAACGGCCCTCACCACCACCCATTGGGTGATCAACAGGGTTCATTGCAACACCACGTACACGTGGACGACGACCCAGCCATCTTCTGCGACCTGCTTTACCCAGGGCAACATTCATGTGGCTTGCATTGGAAACTGTTCCTACCGTAGCGATGCAAGTTGAAAGGATCATCCGCATTTCGCCAGATGGCATTTTAAGAACGGCATATTTGCCTTCTCTCGCTACCAGCTGAGCATAAGCTCCGGCGCTTCTCGCAAACTGACCTCCTTTACCTGGAGTCAATTCGATATTGTGTACAATTGTACCGACTGGCATAGATCCAAGGGGAAGTGCATTTCCAACCTCAGGAGCAACTGAATTTCCGGAAACAATTACTTGTCCTACTTTCAGGCCATTTGGTGCAATGATGTATCTTTTTTCTTCGTCCTCAAACTGGATCAGGGCGATACGCGCTGAGCGGTTTGGATCGTACTCGATCGTAAGGACAGTAGCGGGAGCGTCGAAACGGTTTCTTTTGAAATCGATTACACGGTATTTTCTCTTGTGTCCGCCACCAATATATCGCATGGTACGATGTCCCTGGCTATTACGCCCACCTGTTCTTTTGATGGGTTCCAGAAGACTCTTCTCAGGTTTCGCAGCGGTAATCTCCTCAAACGTAGGAGCCGAGCGGAAACGCTGACCAGCACTTGTAGGTTTTAATTTTTTAACTGCCATTTGCTATTAACTCGTCAAAGATTTGAATCGCTCAACTATGCTTCACCGTAGATATCGATGATTTCTCCTTCGGCTACCGTTACGATAGCTTTCTTGATAGTCGACGTTTTTCCACTTACAAACTTACCTCCCGAAGTACGGGACTTACTTTTACCGATGCTGCGCATCGTGTGAACGCTTTCTACGGTAACCCCGAACAGTTTCTCAATAGCCTTCTTGATCTCTACCTTATTTGCAGTAAGGGACACTTCGAAAGCATATTTACCTTGACCACCCTGAGCCGTTACCTTTTCAGTAATTATCGGACGTTTCAGTACACTCATGATTATTTGTTCAATTGGGTTTCCAAAATAGACAGAGCAGATTCACTTATCAAAAGACGGTCTGCATTCATCAGGTCGTAAGTATTGACCGCATCCACTGTCGTAACTTTCGCTTTCGGAATGTTACGGCTCGACAGATATACATTGTTGTCGATTGCCGGAAGGATCAATAATGTTTTAGTATTCACCAGAGACAGTGAGCTCAAAACATTCAGGTAAGACTTTGTTTTAGGAGTATCGAATGTGAAAACTTCCAAAACAGAGATGGCGTCAGATTGAGCTTTTGCAGAAAGAGCAGACTTACGAGCCAGCGATTTTACTTTCTTGTTAATCTTGAAACCATAATCGCGAGGACGGGGACCGAAAATACGTCCACCACCTACGAAAACCGGAGATTTAATGCTACCAGCACGTGCTCCACCAGTTCCCTTTTGACGTTTGATTTTACGTGTAGAATGATTAATCTCTGCACGTTCTTTTGACTTATGCGTTCCCTGACGTTGATTGGCCAGGTAAAGCTTTACATCGAGATAGATCGCGTGCGTGTTAGGTTCAATGCCGAAAATTTCCTCAGACACATTTACCTTCTTGCCGGTATCTTCTCCTTTTATATTTAATACGGACAGTTCCATCAGTGCTACTTCTCAATAATTAGAAATGAATTCTTTGAACCCGGTACTGAGCCACTCACAACGAGAATGTTCTGCTCAGGTATCACTTTCAGAATACGCAAATTCTGAATCTTTACACGATTGTTACCCATGCGTCCACCCATACGAATGCCTTTGAATACGCGTGATGGGAATGAACAAGCACCAATCGAACCTGGGTGACGGGCTCTGTTGTGCTGACCGTGAGTCTGACCTCCAACCCCGGCAAATCCATGGCGCTTTACAACACCCTGAAAACCGCGTCCTTTGGCAGAACCAACAACGTCAACAAACTCGCCTTCTTCAAAGATATCCTGAACGGATAGCGAAGTTCCAAGTTCATGTTCCACTTCAAATTCCTTAAACTCAACCAATTTTTGTTTGGGAGTTGTGTTGGCTTTTTTGAAGTGGCCAATCATCGGTTTGGAAGTACTTTTTTCTTTCTTCTCTCCAAAACCTAACTGAATAGCCTTATAGCCATCATTTTCTTCGGACCTAACTTGTGTAACAACACAAGGACCAGCTTGGATCACAGTACATGCCAGAGCCTGCCCGTCAGCATTGTACAAACTAGTCATTCCGATTTTTTTACCAATTAAACCAGACATGTTTGAAATTTAAATTTAGCAGGTAAAACCCCTTATTCTTTAAAACGGACTGCAAAGGTAGGAAAACGTATTTTAGTATCCAAGCAGCCTTAAAATATTTCTCGCTGATTATCAGCAAAAAAGGTCAGATGAACGAACATCTGACCTCATTTTTTGAGAAGCTGATCTTTTACATGTTAAAACAAGCGCCGATCAGGCTTTTCTGAGCTCAGATGTGGTTTCCAGAGGAACCCGGACCTTCATCCAATTTATGTTTGACTTAACCGAATAAGTCGCTTTTACTATACTTTGATCTCTACATCAACCCCGCTTGGCAATTCCAATTTCATCAGGGCATCTACTGTTTTTGCACTTGTAGAGAAAATATCTACCAAACGTTTGTAAGTACAAAGCTGGAACTGCTCTCTCGACTTCTTGTTAACGTGTGGAGAACGCAGAACGGTAAACTTTTCCGTCTTTGTTGGCAAAGGGATCGGACCGCTTACTACTGCTCCCGTAGCCTTTACCGCCTTTACAATTTTCTCAGCTGACTTATCAACCAAGTTGTGGTCGAATGACCGAAGTTTGATACGAATTTTTTGATTCATGTTGCTTGTTTGTTTCCGGTTCAGAAATTTAATCAGAGCTATTCTGACTATCCATCAGCGAAAGAACCATTTACTTCACTGACTTAAATCTATATAAAGAATCCGTTACCAGATCGCTCTGGCAACGGATCAATATTACGCTTTAACGAGTCCTTTTGCTTTCTCGATTACACTTTCCGCAATGTTGTTAGGAACGATCTCGTAGTAAGCAAATGTCAGGGATGCAGTAGCACGTCCGGATGACATTGTACGAAGGTCAGTTACATAACCGAAAAGTTCTGAAAGAGGTACATCAGCTTTGATAACCTGTGCTCCATTGCGTGAATCCATACCTCTCATGATACCACGACGACGGTTAAGGTCACCTGTGATAGGTCCGGTATATTCATCAGGAGTAAGAACTTCTACGTGCATGATAGGCTCCATTAACTTCGGTCCTGCATGACGTGCAGCTTCTTTGAAACCAATCTTAGCAGCCAATTCGAAAGAAAGTGAATCTGAATCGACATCGTGGAATGAACCGTGGAACAAACGCACTTTCATCGAATCCAAAGGATATCCTGCCAATGCTCCGTTGATCATTGCAGCTTCAAATCCTTTCTGAACAGGAGCAATGAATTCGCGAGGGATAGCACCACCCACTACTTCATTAACAAACTGCAGACCAGTTTTCGGCTCTTTTCCTTCTTCATTATCGTCACGTGGCCCGATTTCGAATACGATATCGGCAAATTTACCACGACCACCAGTTTGTTTCTTGTAAACTTCACGGTGCTCAAAGTTCTTCGTAAGAATCTCTTTGTAGGCAACCTGAGGAGCTCCCTGGTTTACTTCTACTTTGAATTCACGACGCATACGGTCGATGATGATTTCAAGGTGAAGCTCACCCATACCTTTGATGATCGTCTGACCAGTCTCTTCGTTACTTTCAACCTGAAGAGTCGGATCTTCTTCGATCAGCTTGGTAATTGCTTTTGAGAAGTTATCACTATCAGCAGCCTTCTTAGGCTCGATTGCGTAACCAATTACCGGCTCTGGGAACACCATTGATTCCAGAACGATCGGTGATTTCTCATCAGACAGGGTATCTCCTGTTTTGATATCTTTAAAGCCTACTACCGCACCGATGTCACCTGCCTCAAGCTTGTCAATCTGATTTTGCTTGTTAGCGTGCATCTGGAAGATACGGGAGATACGCTCTTTATTTCCTGAACGGTTGTTCAATACATATGAACCTGACTCAAGCACACCAGAGTAAGATCTTATAAAGCAAAGACGTCCTACGTAAGGGTCAGTTGCGATTTTGAATGCAAGTGCACAGAAAGGATCTTTTTCAGATGGTTGACGGCTGATCTCGTTACCTGTACGTGGATCTGTTCCGATAATGCTTTCACGATCCAATGGTGATGGCAGGATAGCCATTACGTAATCCAGCATCGTTTGAACACCTTTGTTTTTGAAGGAAGAACCACAAACCATAGGAACGATCTTCATGCTGATAGTCGCAGCGCGCAATGCAGCAAGGATTTCGTCTTCTGAGATTGAAGCAGGATCTTCAAAATACTTCTCCATCAAAGTGTCATCGAATTCAGCAACCGCTTCAAGTAATTTCTCTCTCCACTCAGTTGCTTCTTCAAGCATATCATCAGGAATAGGAACCTCGGTAAAGGTCATTCCTTTATCAGCTTCATTCCACTCGATTCCACGGAAGTTAACCAGGTCAACTACTCCGCGGAAAGTATCTTCCGCACCGATTGGCAGTTGAAGCGGTACAGCATAGCTGCCCAACATTTCTTTCACCTGAGTACAAACTTTCAAAAAGTCTGCACCTGAACGGTCCATTTTATTTACGAAACCGATACGGGCTACATTATAGTTGTTAGCCAGACGCCAGTTTGTTTCAGACTGAGGCTCAACACCATCAACAGCGCTGAAAAGGAAAACAAGACCATCCAATACGCGAAGAGAACGGTTTACTTCAACAGTGAAGTCAACGTGTCCCGGTGTATCGATAATGTTGATATGGTAGTTTTCATCACGATATTTCCAGCCAACTGTTGTTGCCGCAGATGTAATCGTAATACCACGCTCCTGCTCCTGCTCCATCCAGTCCATTGTAGCAGCACCATCATGCACTTCTCCAATTTTGTGGCTTACCCCTGCGTAATAAAGGATACGCTCCGTTGTGGTTGTTTTACCGGCATCAATGTGCGCAGCAATACCAATGTTTCTTGTTAATCTTAAATCACGTGCCATGACTGATGGTGATGTGTTATATTATAATCAATGTGCAATTCTATGCGAAGCTTTTTGAACTTTCTGGCGTAGCTTAACTTGCTGGTTTTGAAAATTCAGAGCGCAAAAGTATACATTGTTGATTATAAAAACAATTAAGGAAAAGTTATTTTTTTGAAAAACCTTAAAATAAAAATCGGAAGTCCGGGTAAACCAGACTTCCGACCATTCAAACTTATTGTTCTGCCTAGAAACGGAAGTGCGAGAACGCTTTGTTGGCATCTGCCATGCGGTGCGTATCGTCTTTCTTCTTAACAGCAGCTCCTTCACCTTTTGCAGCAGCGATAATTTCACCGGCCAAACGGTCAACCATTGTCTTCTCACCACGCTTGCGGGAGTAGTTGATCAACCATTTCATACCCAGTGACTGCTTGCGCTCCGGACGAACTTCGGTTGGAACCTGGAAAGTAGCACCACCTACACGGCGGCTCTTTACTTCAACAGAAGGAGTTACATTGTTCAATGCTTTCTTCCATGTTTCCAGGCCATTTTCGCTGGTTTTTTTCTCTACCAGCTCCAATGCATCGTAGAAAATAGTAAAAGCAATGCTTTTCTTTCCTTCATACATCAGGTTGTTAACGAATTTGGTAACCTGTACGTCCCTGAACTTTGGATCAGGAAGGATATATCTTTTCTTTGGTTTCGACTTTCTCATTTTGTCTTAATTTTTTACACGAGGTTTCGTTTTGCAACTTATTCACCCTGGGGCAATTCCAGGATTACTTCCCTTTTATCAACTTTAATTACTTAATAAAAGCAGAGAGAGTTACTTTTTATTTTTTCTTACCTTTTGTTGGTGCTGCCGGAGCTTGTCCTGGTTTCGGGCGCTTAGCACCATATTTAGAACGACGTTGCTTACGTCCGTTAACACCTGCAGTATCCAATGCACCACGGATGATGTGGTAACGAACACCTGGCAAATCCTTTACACGACCACCACGGATCAATACGATCGAGTGCTCTTGCAGGTTGTGGCCTTCTCCTGGGATATAGGCATTAACCTCTTTGTTGTTAGAAAGACGAACACGCGCTACTTTACGAAGTGCTGAGTTCGGTTTCTTTGGCGTTGTCGTGTACACCCTGGTGCACACGCCCCTACGCTGAGGGCATGAATCCAAAGCCGGAGACTTGGATTTCCATGTAATGGTCTCTCTACCTTTACGGACTAATTGTGAAATAGTTGGCATTTAACAAATTGATTTTGATCCGGTTACCAAACCGGTCGTTTGTTATATAAACACTTTTCCCGAAAAATCGGACTGCAAAAGTAATAATCTAACATTGATTTGCAAACCGTTATAAGATTTTTTTATACCAAAACAACCACATTGTGCATCAATGGGTCTGAAAAACAGCGTACAGCAGAATGTGTCCTTATTTCAAGACGAGATAAAGGGAAGTCCGTTTACGGGAAAACCAGTGATTAACTGCTATATTGCCTCATTCCAGCAAATATCTCCCTCCGACGACAAGGAGATCCGTGAAATTACACGCTTGAAAAGACATGCAGAAAATTCCTGAGAGAGGCGTCGAAAATTCTTGGCCCCAAGTATCCGGAATTTTATTTCCAAACGTTGTTTATTAGTATTGTTTTTCAAAACCCAGTGTGCGCGTCGAATCGTTTGATTTTATACTTTACATTATGAAACTTTTCCGGAGTTACTCTACTCTCCTAGTTTGTTTTGCCATTAGTTTATACTTGTCCGGCTGCAACTCGGCGATGCAGGCTTATAAAGACGGCCAAAAGAAATTTGCTAATGGAGAATATGACCTTGCAATTAAAGGTTTCCAGAAAGCCGCCGAAGAAAACTACGAACCAGTGCAAACCAGCTACCTCATAGCCGAGTCCTACCGACTTTCCAATCGGTTCAAAGAATCGATCCCCTACTACAAAAAGGCCCTGGACGGCGGCGTTACCAATGCTGACGCGCAGTTTCAATATGCTTATGCATTGAAGACGGCCGGGCAATACGAGGAAGCTTCGGCACAGTTTGCTGCATTTGCGAAGGGACAGAATGTGCCACAGAACCTGCAAGAACGTGCATTGAGGGAAGTCGAGATCCTCCGGATAGCCGACCGCCTCCGCACTCAGAAAATGGAAGCGGAGTTGAAAGACCTGCCAATCAATACAAACGGAACTGAATTCGCGCCTACGATTGTCGGGAACGAACTGGTTTTTTCGTCTTCCAAAAAGGAGAAAATTTACAAAAATAACGGCATGCCGATGCTCGGGTTGTACAAAGTTGCAATCGGGTCTGAGCCAGGTAACACCCAGGGCAATCCTGTCCTGTTCAGCCAGGAGATATTTGCCGAAGATGCCAACGAAGCTTCACCGGCATTCTCGCCAGACGGTAAAACACTCGTATTCGCAAGGGGCAACACCGGTAAGAAAAACAGTTCGCCCGATGTAGACCTTTACATGAGCCGCAACATCAACGGACAATGGACAGCACCTGCGATCCTTCCGATTAACGACTCCCTCGCCTGGGACGGCTCGCCTGCATTCTCGCGCGATGGCAAAACACTTTACTTCGCTTCCAATCGAGTGGGTGGCGCAGGTGGTATCGACCTTTACCGAACCAATATGGACGCTTCCGGCCGTTTCAGCAAACCGGTGAATATGGGCAGGGATATCAATACAGCCGGTGACGACATGTTTCCTTATGTAGCAGAAGGCGGAAAACTCTATTTCGCTTCCGACGGCCATCCGGGCCTGGGTAAGCTCGACCTTTTTTCAGCGACCAGAAGCCAAGGCGTTATCTCCATTGAAAACCTTGGACTTCCATTCAATAGTCCGCAGGACGATTTCGGTCTGGTGTTTTATCAAAACCTAAAAAAGGGGTTTTTCGCGTCCAACCGTGACGGTGGAAAAGGGGACGATGATATCTATTACTTTGCTGGCCCGGAAGAGCCAGACACTACCGTCGCCAAACATACTGATCCTAACGATCCTCTTAATCCTAACAACCCCAACTATATTAATGGCAAACCAAAGGTTGTAAGGTATTTTCTGGCAGGTAATGTGATAGCAAATGGAGAAACACCAACCCCGATCGATTCGGCAGTGATCCACATTCTTCCCGACACCTCCGATACTCAGATCGCGGAACTGCCTACAAATAAGGAAGGCAAATTTGGTAAGCAGCCTGTTGAAGAAGGAAAATCGTATTCATTGCTGGTTCAAAGAAAGGGCTATATCAGCAAGCGCGAACCGTTCTCGATGAATGGCAGAACGATCCCGCCAATATTCCTGACCAAAGAACTTACCGACACTACCTTCAATATCACGATCAAACTGGACAGGCTGGAACTGAACAAAACCTTTGTTCTTGAAAACATCTATTATGATTTGAACAAATACAACATCCGTCCCGACGCCGCTGTCGAACTGGATAAGCTGGTTCAAATACTGAAAGACAATCCGACCATGACCATCGAGTTGAGTTCTCATACGGATGCGCGAGCCACGGACGCATATAACATGACCCTTTCGCAAAATCGGGCAGAGTCGGCCGTGACTTACCTGAATTCAAAAGGAATCGACGCCGACAGGATGATTGCCAAAGGTTATGGAGAGCGAGAGCTGATCGTACCCAATGCGAAAACCGAAGAAGAACACCAGCGAAACAGGAGAACCGAATTTACGATCCTGAGCTACTAAACCATACTTTCTCAAAAAGCCCGCTGCGAACGAATGCATTTCGCAGCGGGCTTTTGCATTACCCCCCGTTCCATTTTTTGTATACTTGCATTAAAAATGAATACCCCAGCATTTATTAGTTCGCGTTAATGGCCCGTCGTATTATTTATTGGTTTAGGAATGATTTAAGGTTAAGGGATAACCAGGCATTGCATTCGGCCTCCGAGGCTGCAAGCGAAATTATCCCCGTTTATGTGTTTGATCCCCGTCAATTCGAGAAAACAAAACTGGGCTTCCGCCGGACCGGCGCCCTTCGCGCAAAGTTCCTGATCGAGTCAGTGACCGAGTTGCGAAACCGCATTCGTGAAAAGGGCGGCGATCTGCTCATCCGAGTAGGAGATCCGGAAACCATCGTAGCGCAGCTGGCCGAGGATTATGCCGCAGAATATGTTTATACCAGTAAGGAAATTGCCCCGGAAGAAACCCGCATAGAATCTTCGCTGAGCAAAAACCTTAAAACTTTTAATATAGATATCCGGCTTTTCTGGATGGATACGATGATCAATGCAGCCGATCTTCCATTCCCGATATCAAAGTTGCCATCCGGCTTTGCCAGCTTCAACGAGCAAGTTCGGAAGGACCTTAACATCAAAGGTTCATTCCCCGAACCCGACACAATTACATTGCCGTCCGAGTTCGACGCCGGCTCGATGCCCTCTTTACCAGCGCTTGGAATTGATCCAAATGAGATACAAGCTGCTGGCCCTGCCGGATATCTTTCCGGCGGAGAAAAGGCTGCCTTAGAGTTGCTGGAAAGTTATCTTGAGAGAAAACTATCCTACGAAACAGGTGAACCATTGACGGACACACGCCTTTCCGACTGGCTTTCATTGGGCTGCATTTCTGCACCGTACATATATAACGCAATAGCAAATGGCCAATCCGATAGCAAAACCGAGGATCCCATTATCACTAACCTGTTAAAAAGAGAGTTTCTGCACTGGACATTGCTGCGTTATGGCCCGCGGATGTTCAAGCCGAGTGGTATTAAACATCATTTTTTTAGAAGGTGGAGCAATGATCAGGCTGCCTTCGAGAAATGGACAAACGCACAAACTGACGATCAGCAAGTCAATGCGATTATCAATAAACTAAATAAAACCGGGTTCATTACGGCCTCAGAAAGAGAGATAGCCGGCGACTTTTTGGTGAACAATCTGGATGTCAACTGGACCTGGGGCGCTATGTATTTTGAAAGTCATCTCATCGATTACGAGGCCTCCGTAAACTGGGGCCGCTGGAACAAGATTGCGGAAGTAGGTGAAGATTAATCCACCATAGTGTTCAAAAACCCATTATCCTGCGAACAGGAAGCATAAATTGACCTAAGAACCGGCTATGTAGTTTTTCCTAAAGATTTTGCTAGCTTTGGTCAACTTTGAATCACAATCATTAACTCTAAACTGAATAGTAAAATGTCAAAAGGACTCATTGCAGTTATCGTTGTAGTTCTGATACTCGGATTCGTTGGCTGCGGTAAATATAATGGCCTCGTACAGAAAGACGAGGGTGTAAAAGAATCATGGGCACAGGTTGAAAGCCAATACCAGCGGCGCGCAGACCTGATCCCTAACCTGGTCAGCACCGTAAAAGGTGCAGCCGACTTTGAAAAAAGTACTTTGACAGCCGTTATCGAGGCTCGTAGCAAGGCAACGCAAACCACCATCAATGCTGGTGAACTTACTCCCGAGAATATCGCGAAATTTCAGGGCGCACAGGATCAGTTAAGCGGCGCATTGTCACGATTGCTCGTTACAGTTGAACAGTATCCTCAATTGAAAGCCAACCAGAACTTCCTGGAACTGCAGGCGCAGCTCGAAGGCACTGAAAACCGGATCGGAGTAGCAAGAAATAACTTCAATACCGTTGTGAAGGAATACAATCAGGACGTACGGACATTCCCTAACAACATCTTTGCGGGCATCTTCGGGTTTTCTCAAAAAGGATATTTCACAGCCGCGGCAGGCTCGGAAAAAGCTCCTTCCGTACAGTTCTGATCACCATACGACCTTCCGAGTGTTACATCCGGAAGGTTGTATAAAATCCTATCCAGTCCCAAATACCCGCACGATGGCAGCCGAACCCGTATTTTTTAATGATGAAGAGCAGCAATATATTATTGAGGCGATTCAGGAAGCAGAAAAACAAACTTCCGGGGAAGTAAAGGTCCATATCGAGAAAAAATGCCCGAACGAGGATGTTATGGAGCGGGCCAAAGAAGTATTCCTGGCCCTCCACCTCCACGAAACAGCCGAAAGTAATGGTGTTTTATTTTATCTCGCCTATGAAGACCGCAAGTTCGCCGTATTGGGAGATAAAGGCATCGACGAAAAGGTAACTGCCGACTTCTGGAACAGTACAAAAGAGCTGCTACGAAGCCATTTCGCAAAAGGAGAATATAAAGAAGGACTTAGCAGAGGAATTCGGGAAGCCGGCATTCAGCTGAAAAAGCACTTTCCCTTCCAGTCCGGCGACATCAACGAACTTCCGGACGACATCTCGTTCGGACAATGAACCCTATGAAGAGATTCCTCACATTGTTTGTCCTGGCGGTTGTCGCATTCCTTAATGTGCACGCTCAGGATATACCACCTAAGCCTAATCCTCCCAGATTGGTGAACGACCTTGCCAATCAACTGGATGCAGGCCAGGAAGCACAATTAGAGCAAAAGCTGGTTGCCTATAACGACTCCACATCTTCCCAGATCGTGATCGTGACGGTACCTACGCTTGGCGACTACCCTATCGCGGATTATGCGTTCAAACTTGGGACAGAATGGGGCGTAGGCCAAAAAGGCAAAAACAACGGCATTGTGTTACTCTGGGCACCCACTGAGCGAAAAGTTTTCATTGCGACCGGTTACGGGCTGGAAGGCGCGATCCCCGATGCAATCGCCAAAAGGATCGTTTCGCAGGTAATTACACCTCAGTTTAAAAACGGGCAGTTTTATCAGGGATTGAGTGACGGCGTCGATGCGATCTTCAAATATGCTACCGGCGAATATAAGGCAGATCCTAAAGAAGACGATGGTGGCAACTCTTTTCCGCCCTTTTTCATATTCATCATTATATTCATCATCATACTCATCATCATGTTCCGCAACCGGAATAATGGAGGCGGAAGAGGCGGCTACCGCAACTTCGGCGGTCCTGTGATCTGGCCATATACCACCCATTCGGGCAGTGGAAGCTTCTCCGGCAACTGGGGCGGTGGTGACGGTGGCGGCTTCGGAGGCTTTGGCGGTGGTAGCTTTGGCGGCGGAGGCGCAGGCGGCGACTACTGACGTATAGTAGTGGCATGGTTTTTGAACCTATTCCAGAAAATATATCAATAACCTAAACATATATTTATGGAAAGGAAAAGTAACACCGGTCTATTGATCGGATTGATCCTGATGACCATCCTTGCAGCCGTGTTCGGATATCTGTATTACAATGAGCACACATTAACCCAAAAGCAGGAAACAGACCTCTCCGCAAGGGTTAGTGAACTGGCCGCCTCCGAAATCAAGCTCGATTCTATCTCCAAACAACTGGATGCACGCATCGCCGAAGTACAAGGGCTGGGCGGCGACATTGAAGAACTCCAGAAAATGAAGGCCACATTGGAAAGCGACCGGGCAGCATTGCGCAAAGGTAACGTGACCATGGGTCGAAAAATCAAGGAATATGAGGAGTTTTTAACCAAAAAGGACACTGAGATCGCACAACTTCGCGAGGAAAACCAGCAGCTCATAAGCCAAAACGAAACGCTGGCACAGGAAAAAACTGAATTACAGACCAGCAAGCAGGCTGTCGCCGACTCCCTGAGCGGTGTAGTAGCCAAAAACACCGAACTGGAATCGAAAGTAACGATGGCCGCAGCCTTGCGCGCCCGGAACGTGAAAGTATATGCGGTATCGTCCAAAGGCAAAGTGCGTGAAGGCGAAAATGTCAAATCTAAAAGAGTGGATAAGGTAAGGGTCGATTTCATCCTTGAAAAGAACCCACTTACGATGACTGACAACAAGACAATATACATGCGGATCATCGATCCAAGCGGGGCGACCATCTCCGATACCAAAACTGGGTCCGGCGTTTTCCAGTATAATGGCCAGGAGCAAGGATATACAGTCAGTAAGGATGTCACATATTCGAATAACAACCAGGACGTGAGCATACTCTACGATAGGGACGCGCAATTCACTTCCGGCAAATACACTATTGAACTTTACGCCGAAGGATTTTCGATAGGCGAAGGCTCATTCTCGGTTAAGTAAACTTTCTTCGACAAGTCGTTTACAAAAGCGATAACAGGACGCTCGTCCCGTTATCGCTTTTATTTTTACCAGCCATTGATATTTATCCATATTCCCTATCTTGCACGATAAAAACGTATTGATAACAACCCCAAAAACCAAATAAAACACTTCTCTTCTATGTCTTCACAGATTTCCCAAAAACACCCCAAAGGCCTGTACGTCTTGTTCTTTGCCGAAATGTGGGAGCGTTTCAGCTATTATGGCATGCGGGCGATTCTTCTGCTTTTCTTGCTCGACAATGTCAGCGGTGGAATGGCCATGAGCGCAGGCGAAGGGGCGGCGATCTACGGATTATATACAGCGTCGGTTTACCTGCTGACTTTACCTGGTGGCTGGCTGGCCGACAATATCCTGGGCCAGAAAAAAGCCATTTGGTACGGAGGTATCATCATCATGCTGGGCCATATTATACTTGCTATCCCCGCCGGAACGGGGATTTTCTATTTGGGGTTGGTCACCGTGGCCGTCGGTACCGGGTTGCTCAAACCTAATATCAGCTCTATCGTTGCTGAACTTTACCCAGAAGGCGGCGCACGGCGGGATGCTGCATTCTCTATCTTTTATATGGGTATCAACCTCGGCTCGTTCCTGGGAATCGCGATTGTCGGTTACCTGGGCGAAAAAGTAAGCTGGCATATGGGCTTCGGGGCAGCCGCAATCGGGATGCTTCTTGGATTGATCGTTTTCCGGTTTGGGAGCGCGAAATACCTCAAAGGCCTGGGCGAGGTGCCGCTGGCCAAAGTTTCTACACCCGAATCTGTTGCACAATCGGGCACAAACAAAATGTTGGGTTACGGACTTATCGCATTACTGATCGTATTTCTTATCGTATTGCAAACAACCGGGACCATCGACATGACCACCGCTCAGGGACTTGCCCAGGGAGCAGGGGTGATCATCGTAACAATTTCCGCTTCCTACTTCCTTTATATATTAGTGGCTGGCGGCCTCACGCGCGTGGAGCAATTTCGTGTACTGGTGTTGATCATTCTGTTTCTCGCGATTGCGCTCTTCTGGGCGGGCTATGAGCAGGCCGGAACATCCTTGCAAATCTTCGCCGAACGTCATACGCAACGCATGATAGGCGGTTGGGAAGTACCATCGAGCTGGTTCCAGAACTTCCAGCCTACATTCGTACTCATATTTGCGCCTGTCCTGGCAAGTTTGTGGATCTATCTTTCGTCAAGAAACATGAACCCGTCGATTCCCGTCAAGTTTGCGGCCGGTTTGATACTGCTTGGTTTGAGCTTCTTTGTCATGGTAGGGGCTTCCAATATTGCCGTCAAAGGCCAGCTAGCATCGCCTTTCTTTCTCACATTTACCTATTTCCTGCATACCATCGGTGAACTGTGCGTAAGTCCGGTTGGACTGAGTTCCTATACCAAATTGGCACCTAAACGCTATGTAAGCCAGTTGATGGGGATATGGTTTGTAGGTGCCTCACTCGGAAACCTCATCGCCGGAATCTTCGCGGGAGGCTTTGACGAGGAGAATATCATGCAAATGCCCGCATTATTCAATCAGGTAGCCCTGGTCACCACCGCCTTCGGTTTGATCCTGCTTGTTTTCTGGAAACCGATCAAAGGCTGGATGGGCGGCATTCATTAATCCACATTATTTTACTTCAAAAACAAATTACAAAAAATGAGATCAGTCGCATTATGCACCGCTGCCTTTGCCATCGCAATGGGCATGGCCGGATGTAAAAAAGAAAAGGAAGAAACCGACACCACCAAAGTCCCCGGATTTGACATCAGCTCGCTGGATTCAAGCGCCAAAGCCTGCGATGATTTTGATACTTATGCCAACGGTGGCTGGAAAAGGAAAAATCCTATCCCCGGTACTGAAAGCCGCTGGGGTGCTTTCGGGATTCTTGACAAAGAGAATAAAGAAGTAAGGCTGAAAGGCATTATTCAGGAAATTACCCAGCTTAAAGACCGTAAAAAAGGATCGGAAGAACAGCAGATCGCGGATTACTATCAGTCGTTCCTGGACACCGCGACAGTTGAAAAACGCGGGTTGGAACCCTTGAAGCCCTATCTCGACAAAATCAATGCGGTAACTTCGCTGAAAGACCTCGCAGCAATATCGGGTGAAATGCAAAAGGTGGGCGTGTCGACTATAACCGGTTTTGGTGTTGAAGGCGACCTGCGCAACAGCAAGGTAAATGTGCTTTACCAGGGCCAGGATGGGCTGAGTCTTGGTGAAAGAAGTTACTACGACCGCACCGACTCGATCACCGCGAAAGTCAGGACTGAGTTTGTCGGGTTTGTGGATAAGATGTTTTCGATGGCGGGATTTACAGACGTAAAACCGGGTCAGACCATTCTGGATTTTGAAACCAAACTCGCCAAGCTGCAACTTACCAATGTAGAGCTGCGCGATCCTGTGAAGACCTATAACAAAATGGCCTTTGCCGATTTCGAGAAGCTGATGCCAGACTTCGACCAAAAGACCTTTGCCGATAAGCAGGATATCAAAACCGACACACTGATTGTCCAGAACAAGCCTTATCTGCAAAATGCCAACAAACTGCTCAAAGCAACCCCGCTGGCAACGTTGAAACTGTATGCTAAATGGCAGCTGCTTTCCCGTTTCGCGGGTTACCTGCCTAAGAAGTTCGATCAGGAAGATTTCCGCTTTTTCGGCACAGTAATGCGCGGAACGAAGCAACAGAAAGCCCGGGTGGAAAGAGCGATCCGGTCTACCGATGGATTACTTGGAATGCCTCTTGGAAAACTATTTGTTAAGAAGTATTTCCCTGAGGAAGACAAAAAGAAGGTTTCCGAAATGATCGAAAACGTGCGTTCGGTGTATGGGGAAAGAATCGACAAGCTTACCTGGATGAGCGACTCCACCAAAGCAAAAGCGCATAAAAAACTGAAAGCATTTACCTACAAAATCGGGTATCCCGACAAATGGAAGGATTATTCATCCATTGAAATCGCCTCCGACAAGCTTTTTGAGAACGTGATCTCGGCTTCCCTTTTTGGTCATAAGGAGCAAGTTGAAAAGATTGGAAAGGAAGTGGATAAGAAAGAATGGTTGATGACACCTCAGACTGTCAATGCCTATTACAACCCATTGAACAATGAAGTAGTGTTCCCGGCCGGCATCCTGCAACCTCCATTCTACAACCGCAATGCCGACGATGCCATTAACTACGGCGGTATCATTGCCGTGATCGGGCATGAATTCACACACGGCTTCGACGACCAGGGATCGCAATTTGATGATGAGGGTAACCTGAAAAACTGGTGGACCGCATCCGATCGCGCCAATTTTGACAAGCTTACCAAGAAGTATATCGATTATTTCAGCGGAATCGAAGCATTGCCAGGCTTCAAGATCAATGGCGCATTAACGATCGGTGAAAACGTAGCCGACCTTGGCGGACTGACCTTAGCATATTATGCATTGGAAAAATCATTGAAAGGCAAAGAACCTGCGCCTATCGACGGCTTCGACTGGAAACAACGCTTTTTCCTCGGCTGGGCACAGGTATGGCACATGAATACAACCAATGAAGCATTAAGAAATCAGGTACAGACTGATCCGCATTCGCCTGCCAAGGACCGCATCAACGGGCCGCTCCCGCATTTGAAGGAGTTCCAGGCAGCGTGGAGCTGCGGGCCCGGAAGCAAAATGGTGTTGCCAGATTCGGCACGCGTAGTGATCTGGTGAAAGAGTTGAAGGTTTAGAGTCTAAAAGTCTAGAGTTCGAAGTTCAAAGTCTAAACTTTAAACTTTAAACTCTGAACTCTAAACTCCAAACTCACTTCCCAGCAAGATATTTGTTACGATAAGCACTAGGACTGCATCCCTTAGCCTGCCTGAATTGGCGGGCTATATTTTTGCTATCCCCTAGCCCCATATCCAATGCAATCTCGAAAACCGACATATCGGTATCCAGCAGCTTTTGGGTAAACTTCTCGATCCGGAGGTTAAAAATGTATTTGTAAATAGGATAACCAGTGATTTCCAAAAACCGCTTTTCCAAGGCCCGTCTTGACAACGGGACCTGTTTCACTACTTCATCCACATGGAGATTCTTATCGATATTCTGGTGAATGTATTTCAATGAAGAAGCAATATGGTCATCATTGGTAGCATAAATATCCGTGGAATGCCGCGTGATGACCTGCGTCGGCTTTACGACAATATCATAGTAATCGGCAGTGCCATTCCTGATCATCTGGTCCAGCAATCTTGCCGCATCGTAACCTCCTTTTTCAACATCGAGGGCAATACTGGAAAGCGGCGGATCGGACAGGTCGCAGATCATTTCATCATTATCGACGCCCAGTACGGCCACTTCTTCCGGAATGCGAATGCCCACATGGCGGCACGCTTCGGTAATGTGCTGTCCCTGGTTATCATCGCAAGTCATGAGGCCGATAGGTTTGGGCAGGGATTTCAGCCAGCGGCTCAAGGAGCTCGGTTTATAATACCACAACTCGGTAGACCGCGCCTTCTTGTGTTCAAAATAATGCACCTTATGGCCTTTTTTCCGAAGGTGTTCTTCAAAACCTTCCGCACGCTCACGGGACCACACGATGTCATTGAAACCGTAAAAAGCGAAGTTGGTAAAGCCTTTTTTTAGGAAGTAATCGGCCCCAAGCTGGCCAGCTTCATGGTAGGCACCGGTGATATTGGGTATTTCGGTAAATCTTTCCTTGAAATCCTGGGCGATTACCGGGATTTTGGCACGGACTATTTTGTCGATTTCCTTATTGTACAACTGCCCTACAATGCCGTCGGCACCCCATTCGAGGGCCCATTTCAAAATCCCGTCGATCCCGACCGTTTCCCTGTGAAATAGAGGCATCCGGCAAAAGATCCACGGACCAAATTCTTTGGAATACGCATTAATCCCCTTCATCAGGCTCTTGCTATATTCTTCCGCAAAATCGAGTAGGAGGATGATCTTGTACATCGCTGACCGGGGCTATTAACGGATCAAATGTATCTGGATTATCCCAATCTGAAAAGCTCTTTCAGGCTGGAAACTGTTTCATTATTGACCAATGGCTTGGCCCATAGCCCGATACTGAGGATATAACCCAGCGGAATAAGCAGAAAAAGCATTGCAAACTGCAAGCCGACCAGCTCCCCCAGCCCACCGACGATCAATGGCACCACTGCCCCGCCCGCGATACCTGCACATAGGATCCCCGAAAACGTCCCATGGTGACGCGGCACCGAGTTGAGCGCAAGCGAAAATATCACCGAATACATAACAGAGGCGAAAAAACCTGCCATTGGAAAGGCGATCAATGCTATTTCCTTCGGCCCGAACAAGGCCATTAATAACGATACGATTGCGCCGCAGGTGAAGAATGTAAGGACTTTCCGGCTGTCCAGAATTTTTAAAAGTATCAATCCTAAAAAACACCCTATTGTAAGCAGTCCCCAGAAGTAAGAGATGACCGAAGCGCCGGTAGTGGCCGGGTCTACCTGATGATAGGTTTGCAAAAACTGCGAAATCCAGTTGGCAATGCCCTGCTCGGTTCCCACGTAGGCAAATATGCCCAGAAAAAACAGCCATACCAGCCTGTTTCCGCTTAATTCCTTGAAGGACTTGCCGACGTCCATGCGTTCATCTTCCAGCAATTCTACCGTTGGAAACTTCACGAAGGCGATTACAGCTACCATAGCAAGGGCAATCACTGCAAAAACCCAGTAAAGCGACACCCATTTCAGGTTTTCGGGCACTAGTCCATTCAAAATATCAATCAAAAACCCCGACTCCCCGGAATGTACGTTCGCTACGAGGTAACTATAAAGCAATGGACTTAGGAACGATGCCGCGCCAAAAAAGAGCTGCGCCAGCACCGAGTAAAAAGCAAACTTCTCCTCTCCCCCCGAAACCCTCAACAGCGGATTGATCACAACCTGCAAAATGGCCATTCCAATGCCGATCATGAACAATGAAAACAATGCGATGGAAAAACCCGGAATCAATGCGAATAGCAATGCCCCTGCGAATGCCAGCACAAAAGCGATGATCAGCATGGCTTTTTCGCCGTACCGCTCTACCATTAGCCCTGCCGGAATGGACATGACCCCATAAGCGACGAAGAATGCAAAAGGCAAAAAGCCGGCAAGACCGATGCTTAGCTTAAAGCTTTTTACGATATCAGGGATAATAGGGCCAAGAATGTTCGTCAGAAAGGAAATGACGAAGAATATCAGGAAGATCAGGACAACTATAAAAATGTTCCTTTGCATGAGGGCTGGTTTGGGATTAATAAACCTAATTTAAGTCTAATTGGCGTTACATCAAGCATCCAGCAATGCCGCTGCGCCCAGTAATGCGATATTTTCATTCTGCGAATTCAATAATATCAGGCGTTTCAGAGATTCGGGAAACGCAAAATCCTGAATGCTGGCCAACATACTTTCTTCAAAAAACTGGTTTGCCTTTGCAATGGAGCCCCCCAGCACAATCGCCTCGGGATCGTAGGTGTACATGATCGCCTTAATAACAGCGCCCAAATGCACCCCAAATTCCTCCCACACCTCAATCGCCTTTGCACTGCCTTTCAACGCTGCCTCGTGAGCTGCAAAAGCATCAATTCCCAAAGAATCCTCAAAAAACCGGCTGCAAACGTAATTTTCCAGCACCGAATCCTTGTAGGGTAACATCCCGATCTCCCCCGCGCCACAGTTTCTACCCGCGTATAAATGATTGTCAATGATGATCCCCGATCCAAGCCCGGTGCCAATCGCCATACCGATCACGGAACTGAATTTCCTGGCTAATCCAAAACGGTGCTCACCCAATACAAAACAGTTCACATCATTATTGACCGAAACTGGCAGGTTAAACTCCTTTTCCACAATATCCCGCAATGCAACCTCTTCCCAGGATGGGATATTCATCACATTATAGACAATGCCTTTATTCACATCGACCACCGATGGGACGCCTATGCCGATCCCTTTAACAGGATAAGCGGTGAGCGGCCTGATCACATCCATAAGTTGGCCCAAAGTATCCGACAATGAGTGCTTATTAGACAGTAACGTCCTGTTCTGCCGGGTTATCGATCCCCCGGACTCTATCCCCGCACGAATATTCGTGCCGCCGATATCTACACCTATATTCATCTATCCGATAAGGAGTTGAGCGGTAAATTGCTATGCTATATTTATGATTAAATGCCTTATTTGGCCGATACGACGCTACTGCGGCTCGATCTTCCTGCCAGGTCGAAGCTTTTTAGTTTCACAGTCCCGGAAACCTTCACGGGGGCTGAGTAAAGCTGAGATTTTTCTGTGGGTTCCGATCCGTCGGTGGTGTAGCGGATTGCTAATCCAGGCAACTCGATGTTCGCTTTCAGCATACCGTTTTCAACCACGGCCCCCGGCAAAGGGAGACGGTAATTGTAGCCTTCGTTGATATACTTTAGTCTTGGAAGGTGTTTTTGGGCTATCGAATTGGCAAAAATATTCCAACCTTCCTGGACCATTTTTCCACGAGCAGCGTCATCAGCCACACCCTCCCATTTACGTTCTGCCGCCCAGGCACTCTCTGAAAAGCCCAGCAGCTTCGGCAGAATAGAATATTCCATCATATCACGGCCTTTAATGGTTTCGCTCCAAAGCTGCGCTTCCACGCCGATGATATTCTTCCTAGCTTCCGGTTTCAAGAGTTCTTTACCTACAAATTCTTCTTTCATCGGCTTGCCCATTGAAGTTTCCTCGGTGGTACGGAACATATTATACGGCGCAAATAGCCAGTTATCTCGTGTGTCCACAAATCCTGCCCAATACAAGCCAGGTTCCTTGGGATCGTTGTTGTACGACATGTCGAAATAGAAGTTGGTCACATTGCAAAGCACCACCTGGTAACCCACATTAGCCAATCGATTACCCAAATCAACATCATATACATTGTTCCAAACATAAGGAACCACAGGATGTCCTACGAATTCCGGATTGGCGAGGTAAGCGCCTTTCTCAGTTTTGGTCAAAGCCACTTCTTCCCAGCCATGCACTTTCAGGTTACGCTTTTCCAGTCTCGGCAGCAGCCTTCTGAAAAAATATGCCTGCAAATTGCGCGGGCCTTTGATTTCGGGATGCTCTTTCAACAACTGGGCGGCCATTGGGGATTTGGTCCAGACGCCATCCGCAACTTCATCGCCGCCCGTGTGGAAAGTGTCCATTGTCAATCCAGCCTCTTTGTAAAGCTTGGCAATTTCATCAACCACCTTCTCAAAGAAATGGTAAGTCGATTCCCTGGCCACGCTCACAACATTATTCTTATAACCCTGGGCCGAAATGTAAACCGATTTGTCATCGGGATCGATAAGCCTGTATTCATTTGCCTCTGTCTCTTTTCCTTCCTTCATCAAACGCTCATACCTCGCCTCCATCGATTTGATAGCCGCCAATGCATGGCCTGGAAAGTTGAGCTCGGGAATAACCTTAATGTGCCTTTCGTGTGCGTATTTGAGTATTTCAATGAAGTCGGCCTTGGTGTAATAACCGCTGCCATGCTTACCTTTTTCATTAGCCACCGGCCCTGAACCGTATCCCGGGTGCAATGCAGGCGCATTCATGCCTGAGGTATGCTGACGTTGCGCGCCTACCTGTGTAAGCTCCGGCAAACCATCAATCTCGATCCGCCAGCCTTCGTCTTCGGTAGTGTAAAGAAGTAAATGATTGACTTTATACGAAGCCAGCAAATCGATAATGCGTTTCACCGATTCCTTGGTCTGAAAATTACGGGCTACGTCCAAATGCAGGCTTCTGAAATGAAATCGCGGTGCATCCTCGACTTGCATATAAGCCAGTTCAAATGACGGAGCAGGTTTCTGGTAGGACGTTATCGGGGCTAGTTGCAAAAGACTTTGAACCCCATAAAATACACCCGCAGCATCACTTCCTTCAATAGTAATGCCATTCTGATTGATACCTAGTTTATATGCTTCTTTGGCAATACCATTTACACTTACTTTTCCGGTTTTCAATATAATGGCTGGTTCAGACGATGAAGCAGCATTGGGCAAACCGGCGCGGATCGGCAGATCGGTTCCTGTCAGGGTTTTCAACTTACTAACCAGGTATTTCGCTTCGCCTTCCAAACCTTCCTGATAGAACACATTAGCCTTGTCAGTCAATGTAAATGCACCAGTTCCAGGGGTCATCTTAACCGGACTTGGAATGATTTTCAGCAATTGATCCTCTGCCAGTTTAGTAAATGCGAGATTGCTTTTGTAGCGGTTTTCAGCCGTCGGCAATTCCTTCAAATCCATCTTTCCGCGCAGGATCTGCTCCTTTGCAGTAAATGGCTCAATCGTATAGTCGGTGACCTGAACGATCTCCTTTTCTTTTCCATCTTTATCATAAAACACAAAATACAGCCCCAGCGGCGCATCTGTTTCCTTGATAACCCCTTCTGTCCCGGTATAGGTAATGGTCATCGAATCGCGGGGGCGCATTTTGAAATCCTTCGCGGGCACCATTTGATACCAGTCCCCATTGATATGCTCGATCACCGCAGGCTGGGCCACTTTGTTAGAATGGATCGGCCGGGGCGACATATTGAAAAATAACTTCCAGTTAGAACCATCCAGCGTGAAATCACTCTCATTCCGTATCGTAAACTTGGCTTCAAAACTTCCCGCGGGTTCAGTGAAATTGCTAACCAGTTTCCATGAAATACCGATCTTCTCGGCCTGTTCTTTGGAGATGCTACCTGACTTGTTGCAGCCGCCCAGAAGCAGCAGGCCAAATAATATCAATGAGTAAGGGAATATTTTGTTCATAGATTTGATAGGTATGATCCGGATTGGTGTTGGCCGTGAAGATTTTACAATGATATCCTAATTACTGATAAATGATGAAAATATACTAGTTAGGAACAGTAAAATGCTTTTTTACTTCCCTCCCGATAGCCTTTCCGAAGCCCCGCCCCGTATTTCAGTTAAACAACTTATATGGAAAACCCTTCGGGCTCATCGTCGAGGCTGCTTTCATTGGACGCCATGCGCGGATTTACAATCGCCGCTATGATCATGGTTAATTTTCCAGGCAACGAAGCGCACGTTTTTCCTACCCTGAGCCATACCAAATGGAATGGGCTTACTTTCACAGACCTCATTGCCCCCACTTTCCTGTTTATTGTCGGGGTATCCATTGCGTATGCATATAATAAAAGACGGGCGTCAGCGGCTTCCAAAACGGATCTTTACAAAAAGATCTTGATCCGTTCAGCCAAGATTTTCGCTGTGGGCATGTTCCTGAACATGCTACCCAATTTCGATTTCTCCGACCTGCGCTATACCGGCACGCTTCATCGCATTGCAATCGTGTTCCTGGTATGCGCCATCCTTTATTTGAACACTACCTGGAAACAGCAAGCCTTGATCGGGGCAGCCATTCTGATTCTTTACTGGATGGTCCTGACATTAATCCCAGTTCCAGGACTTGGCAAAGTAATGCTGGAACCAGGTTTGAATATCGCCGCCTGGATAGATCAGCAATATCTGCCAGGCAAGATGTGGCAGGGAAATTGGGATCCTGAGGGTATTCTCAGCACATTTCCTTCCATTGTCACGACCATTACCGGAATGCTCGCGGGAAGGCTAATGCTCACCTCGCTAGCCCCCAACGAAAAAAGTAATTTCCTGATGACCGCCGGATTCGCGTCGGCTGCCCTGGGTTATTTCTGGGGCCTTACATTCCCGGTTAATGAAAACCTTTGGACAAGCTCATTTGTGCTGGTTACCTCCGGCTTCGCGTCGCTGCTGCTCGGTGCTTCCTATTTCATCATCGATATCCGCGGACAAACGAAAGGTATATCACCCGGCGTCATTTTCGGGGCGAATGCCATTGCTGCTTACGTGCTGGCCGATATTCTTGCATTGCTGTTTTATGTGTTTCCAATCGGCGGTGATACGCTTAATCACCTTGGAACGAATGCATTGGCACAAACCGGCATGGATCCCCGACTGGCGAGCTTGCTGTTTGCGCTGTTTTTTGTCTGTGTCAATTTCATCCCGGTTTTTCTTTTGTATAAAAAGAGAATATTTATCAAATTATAAATCCCTAAAAATGGCGTCCGGAAACTCATTCAGATTGTTTATACTGGCTGTGATACTTCATGCCGCCGGAGCTGCTTATGGGATCGATCTTTCCAAAAGCCGCATAGTCAGCACCACTGCCGATCCTGCCATTATGCTAAGAAGCGTGGAAGTCCTTCAAACCGAAGTCGCCAAAAGGACCGGCATTCTCCTCCCCGTTTTGAAGCGTATACCGAAAAGCGGCACTACGATTATCCTTACTCTCGGAAAAGACCTTTCCAAGCTTCCCGAGGCTTATCGGAATCGAATCCCGAGGCAAACCAGCATCAGTGATGAAGGTTTTAAAATTGTGGTATTAAAGCAAAACAATACTGTTGCTATCATAGCCAAAGATGCGCGCGGCATGCTCTACGGAATAGGGCGATTGCTCCGAAATCTCGAAATGAAGCCCGGTGCGATTGCCCTGGCCGATACATTTTCTATAAGTACCAGTCCAAAATATCCGGTTCGGGGTCACCAGCTCGGTTACCGTCCCAAAACCAATGCATATGACGCATTCACAGTCGCAGCATTCGACCAATATATTCGTGAACTGGCATTATTTGGGGCGAATACCATTGAAATACTTCCCCCACGCACCGACGACGACGCTACCAGCAAGCATATGAAAATCCCGGCGGCGCAGATGATCGTGGAGCAGTCGCGGATCTGCAAATCTTACGGCCTGGATGTATCGATATGGTATCCCAATATGGGCAAGAATTATGCGCATCCGGATTCCATCGCCAAAGAACTGGCCGAGCGCGACCAGGTATTTGCGAGTCTTCCAAAGCTCAATGCAGTATTCGTTCCCGCAGGCGACCCGGGCGAGCTCGAACCAGACGTGCTTTTCAGCTGGCTTGCCAAAGAGGCGGTTGTATTGCAGAAATACCATCCCAACGCCAAAATATGGGTATCGCCACAAGTATTCAGACCTACACAAAAATGGTTCGATGCATTCTTTGCGCATGCTAATAAGGAATACCCGTGGTTTGGCGGGGTTGTTTTTGGTCCGTGGGTTAAAATCCCTGTTCACAAAATCCGGGAACTTCTGAAACCCGGAATCCCGATCCGCCATTATCCAGACATTACACACAATTACAGCTCACAATATCCCGTGCCGCATTGGGACCTCGCATTTGCCATGACGCTCGGCCGCGAGAGCATTAATCCCCGCCCTTTCGACGAAAAAACCATACACAATGCATTGGACCAATACGGGATCGGCAGTGTGAGTTACTCAGAGGGTACCAACGACGATGTCAACAAGTTCGTTTGGAGCGATCAGGATTGGAACCCTGATACGCCGGTGATCGAGACATTGCGGGATTACGCAAGACTGTTTTTTGGATCTGGATATACCGAAGCAGGCGCGCAAGGCATCGTTTCCCTCGAACGCAACTGGCGGGGAGAATTGATCACCAATGACGGCGTGGACGTTACACTCCACCAATGGCAGACGCTCGAAAAGTTGGCGCCGCTCAAATTGCTTCAAAATCCCCGGTTCCAAATGGGGCTGATCAGGGCATATTTCGATGCTTATACCCGCAAAAGGCTGATCTACGAAACCGAGCTGGAACAACATGCACGGCGCATACTCGACGCGGCCAAACCGGCTGGTGCCGTGAAGGCGATCCGTGAGGCAACCAGCGTGCTGGAAAGCGCCTGGAAACAACCTATCCTGCCGGATTATCAGGCTAAATGCCAGGATCTTGCCGACTCTCTTTATAAAAGCATCGGTGCGCAGCTGACCATGAAAAAACACGGCGCGATGTCGGGAAGGGGCAATTTTATAGACCTAATTAATATGCCCCTTAATGATTCGCCTTATCTGCTCGACCAACTTCAGAGAATCGAAAAACTGGGTAGCGAAGCAGAAATGCTGAAAGAAATCGATGCGGTGTTGCACCGTACCGACCCAGGACCAGGTGGTTTTTACGACCATTTCGGCGATCCGGAAAGCTGGCAGCGAATAGTACCCGGCCTGCCCTGGGAACAAGACCCGGGAAGCCTGCAATCCCCAAGGACCGGATTTGGCGTTGGTTTGGTAGGAGAAGAATGGGTTGACGAAATACAAGCAACAGGTTTCAAAGGCCAGGTCACACCCAGGGCGTGGATGAAGCAGGCCAAAACACTTTACGATCAGCCTTTACATATCAAATACGAAACACTGGACCCGACGGCTTCTTACCGCATCAGGATATCTTACACCGGCCGCTTCCGTTCAAGGATGAAAATGACCACGGACGATGGCCAGACCATTCACGATTTTATCCAGACCGGCGAACAACCGACATTCGAATTCAATATTCCCAAAACTGCCACTGCCGACGGCAAAGTAACTTTCAGCTGGACGTGCGGGGAAGGCGAACGCGGCTCACAGGTAACCGAGATCTGGATTTTAAAACAATAACCCCAAAGCAAATGAACCCGTCATTACTCGACAAGTTAAGGAGCGGAAGCAATGTATACGGCACCTGCATTACTGCAACCGGACCAATGTGGCCGGCGGCAATCAAAAAAACCGGCGTCGATTTCGTATTTATTGATACGGAGCATGTACCGCTGGGCAGGCATGAAGTTGCTGCCATGTGCCAGCAGTTCAAACATCTCGGCATTACCCCCATTGTGCGCATTCCCTGTCCCGATCCTTACCTGGCTTGTCAGGCGATAGATGCGGGTGCGAAAGGAATCGTAGCGCCTTATCTGGAATCCACCGATCAGATCACCGAACTCGTGGGAGCAACCAAATATCGACCACTAAAAGGAGAGGTTTTAGCAGATTATTTGTCAGGAAAGGCGGTTATGCCACAGCACTTGCAAGATTATGTGGCACATTATAATGCAGGCAATATCTGCATTGCGAATATTGAGAGTGTCCCTGCGATGGATAAGCTCGACGCATTGCTTTCCGTGCCAGGCCTGGACGCTGTTTTTATCGGCCCTCATGATCTCTCAGTAAGCCTGGGCCTACCCGAGCAATATGACCATCCGGAGTTCGAAAAGGCGGTTTCTTACATTATCCGCACCGCTCGTGCCAAAGGTGTCTCGATAGGCATCCATTTTTCACTCGAACCGGAGCGGCAGATCCACTGGATGAAAGAAGGAGCGAATATCGTCGTTCATAGCTTCGATATAGCGCTATTCACGCAAAGATTGAATGAAGATTTGGATAAGATCAAGCTGGCCGCCGGTGATCATATCAGCGGAAAAAGTACCGAAGCGATGGTCGTTTAAGACTATCGCTTACCTTCCCACATCATCAGCCCTTCGATTAGTGCCGTGAGTTGTTCGACGGGCATTGCGGGAGTGAGATACGCGTGCGGCCCCATAGGATCGTCCTGCCAGCTGTTGCTGCCGCCTTGGATGACGATTTTACCTCTTTTTACACCAAAATAAGGCTGAATGCCCCTCACAGCCACCAGCACGGCAGTCTGGTCCCAGCTCATGCGCCCGTCCGCATCCTCCTTACTTTGCGGCATAGCCATTGCAAAAACTTCCTTAACTGGACTTTTCAGGCTTTCATTGGCGATCAGTTTCTTGCCGGTTTTAATTTCTTTTCCTATTTCAAACCCGCTGAAAAGTATCTCTGTCGGCCATTCTGAAAATACTTTGGCAGATGCCACAGAATCAACCCTTACATTGTATTCCCAACCTTTCGGAAAGCCTCCCGCCATCGAAACAAGCTGTTTGACTTTCTTTCTGACCAGACTGCTGCCTGACAACTGTGAATTTTTATCCGGACCGGAATCCAGGAGGTCGGCCAGGTTGGTCAAAAAGCCAACCGTGACAATCGTTACGCTCTGGTCTGGCTGTTTGGCAAGGATCTGGCGATAGGTTGCCACGGCATCCGGTGCGTCCGACGTCTTTGCAATTTTATGAGGATATTTTTCGACCAGCATCTCGGGCCACTTTTGCGTAGCTCCAAAGCTTGCACCGTTGCCTTTCGGTGCGCCAGTTGGCAATTCCGGTCTTCCGAAATAGGTATTAAGTATCTCAATGGTCGGGACAACCAGTTCATTTTTGTTTGACGAAATCACTGCCAGCGGCCTTACTTCGCCTTTATCCGCCAATGCGTGCATCATCGCCATGGCACCGACGTCGTCATAGTCGGGACCAATGTCGGTGTCAAGAATGATGTTGGCTGACCTTCCGTTGATCTGGGCGTAAGCGTCGGAAAGGGAAAAAAGGCAGAGGATCAATAAAACTTTATTCATGATTTTCATTTGGTGAAACCCGAGGCGGGTAATGTCCTGTTCGCCATTTCAGCTCGATCTGCTGCAATGCAAAAGCATTTTCATGACGTCAGTCTTTCAACACCTGGAAAACCTGTTTCGTTTCGCCAGTCGTTACTTCCAGCAAATACATTCCCTCCCTGAATTCTCGCCCCGAAAGATCCACTTTTTGCTTTTGATTTCCCGCAGGCGCATTTGAACTGATTTTCTTTAAAACTCTGCCATGAAGGTCATACACATTGACCGCGACATCCTTAGCTTCGGTTGCATATCCGACATAAAAAACCCCTTTGGAAGGATTGGGATACACTGCCCAGCCAGGCTGCGTTTCAAACTGCACGCTTCTCGTCCGTGAATACTGATAGGTGCTGTCGATGTCAACCATTTTCAGGCGGTAATAAACGGTTCCCCATTTACCGGCGCTTTTGTCGGTATAATCATATTTCCTGGTGGTTTTCAACCCGCCTTCTCCATTTATCTGTGCAATTTTCACAAAACGTCCCTCGCGGTAAGCGTCATCGCCGATGGCAAATTCAATATCAAAGTGGTCGAAATTCTCTTCCGAAGCGGTTTCCCACTCAACGATCACATCTTTCGAACTTTCATCACCGGGCTTCCGGCGCGCATTGAAACTAATCAGCTGGACAGGTAATGCACCCGAATTTCCAGCAAAACCTTTTGATAACCAGAATTCCGAAAACGTCTTCATTTGCATTTCCGCATAATATCCATTGCCGTAAGGCACAATCTTAACCTCCCCGGCGGGATGGAACGACCAGCCGCCATCTGTGCTGTTTGCTATTGACCCATCCTCTTTGGACCGGTCGGTCGTATTATTATATTTCGAAATGCCTAATTCGTATGCACTGGCCGGTTTGCCGCAAATATTACAACCAGATGCGCTGAGTAATTCTTCGCTTTCATTCTCTAAAAAGTAAAACCGCACAGTGGCCGACTCCGCAAGCGATGCATTCGACGGTTTCACTGTGAAGTTCCGGTCAAGATAATACTGGCCATTGGCGTTTCTTACCGCCGCCGTGTTCACATAGGATTGCACCACAGTAGTTCCCATATTTTGCCCATGGGGGTTGATGGCGGCCATGATCTTCCCGTTTTGCACGAAATTAACCCAATCAGACCCACCGGATACATTCTTGGTAACCGGAGAACCCAACCCGTCGTAGATTGCCGAGACGTTATCGTAAATATGGATATCGTCCAAAGCAATCCCTTCTCGATGCGTAAAGCCATCAGACTTCATCACGAACCTTAGTTTCAAACTCGAAAAACCAGTCGGTAACGGGATTGTAGCCACGTGCCAGCGCAGATAATCCTGCATACTCCACGCCCCGCTTCCTGAATATGTTTTGTTATACCAATTGGTCCCCTGGCCTGCTGCCCCGAGCCGGGTCCACGGGCCATTATTGCCGGAATATTCAATATAAACATAATCGCATGGCGTAGGCTCGCACACTTCAAGGTCGATTACGGCGCTGAAACTGAGCGTTGGTGCGCTCAGCGAACTTACATTGAAGCAGGGAGAATACAGGTAGGATTCTTCCTTGTCGTGATAGCTGCCCGACAGGTTTGTCTTCCAGATTTTACTACCGCTCGCGGCAGTTCCCACAAGGATTGAGGTAGGTATGCCATGCTGCCAGGAGCTATTAATCCCCTTCGCACTCCAGAATCCGTCACCTGTTTCAAAATTCTCGAGATAAGGGAAAGAACTGAGCACCGGTGCATTGAAAATCGTTACCGAAACGGTGTCATTATCACGAAAGCTGTCCGAATTTAATTCCGACCAAACCTTCACATCTAACGCACCAATGGCGGACAAATCTGCTTTCATTGTAAAAACAAAATCTGCCGTGGTCCTTTTGGCAAGCGACGGGATCGTGTCCCTGATCACCGTGCCGTTGGGTAACCTGAACGCAACCAGCAGCTTTGCGATATCCCTCGCAGAACTGTTGCGGATCCTGACGGAAACAGGTTCTGCATTGCCTAGCCCGCAACTTTCAGGCAACGGCGTCAGAAGGCTCTGCATCTGGATATCGTCGGTAACCGAAAGCAACTTGATATCGTCGAAGGAATAACCTGCGCCACTGCTGTAATCGGCAGTGATTATTTTCCCCCATTGCCCCCAGCGCACCTGGAAACTGGACGAGAAATTCATGCCATTTTGCGACAAGAGCGCGCTTACTTCAAGCCCAGGAGTAGTTTTATAACCTTGCTGTGTAAGATTTTGGTTTGCAAAAAGATCATATGCCTCGACCCAGGCGTCGGAATCTTTGCCCCGTATCCAAACCTTGTTGTTCGCATTGGTCTTCTGTCCATGGTTTTTATAGGAAAAAACAAGCCTTACATCGTCCTTGCTGATGTCGTAGGCGCCCATATTGAATGTCGCTGAAAGGTAATTAGTGTTCCCCAGGGAATAATACCGGTTGGCATCCAACGTAAGTGCCCGTTGCCCCGACGCGGCAAGCCCGGAATTAACAAATGTCCTGATCCGCCCGGCGTCTGTACCGGGACTAAAATCGTAACGGCCGTCGCCTGTAAGACCCACCTGGCTTGTGACAATCGTCTGGACAGGCAAATTCTCCATATTGTCCACAAACGGCAGCGCTATCGCGTCATTCGGCAGCTGCCGGAAAGTTTTGACCAAAGTATCGTTGGCAGCAACAAGGTCATTTGTCCCGTGGATGTATATCTTAAATGTATAGTCACCAGTATTAGACAAATCCGCTCCCACCGAGAATGTATGGTCATAGGTTTTTCCTTTTTCGATAAAAGGCGTTATCGTCTCGATGGGGACCGAAACTCCATTGAGCTTGTAACCTACGTCCACCGGGCCATTGAAATCCACATCATCCAGATTTTTGATCCTGATCTTCACAAAAATTGAATTGCCAAGCTGCGAAGAAGTATTTTTCCTGCCGGAAGCGACGGGCGTCAGGATCGATTCGATTTTGAGATCATTATCTGAAATGCTGCCTGCGCAGGTCCCGGAGTCGGGCTTGCGGGAAATGGCCAGCGCTCTTCTCCCTGGATTGCCGTTCAGTCTCGCCCTTACCGAAACATAATAGGTAGAATCTTTGAGCAGTCCGCCAATTACGTAGCTCGTACCAGTTGTGGTCCCGGCTGGCATCATTTCCTTTCCTTTTAATATCATCACTTCATAATCGGTTGCACCCGTCACGGCTGTCCAGTCCAAAGCAATGTATCCTTCGCATTGCAGCGCTGATAAAGTAACCGCAGGAACCCCGACCACGGTGAACGGCGCGCTGATACTTTCCGCACCGGTGCTGTTCTGGATAATTCTCACCCTCGCCTTGTCCGTCCTGAACCCGCCGGGTATAGGCCAGGCAAACTGACTTGTCCCCGCCGCCAGGTTGCTCCCGATGGTGCTCCAGTTGGCTCCGTCGTTACCGCTGTATTGTACAGTAAATGTGCTGGAAGTATTGCCAAATGCGTCCCAGGTGATATAAATGGCATCATTGTCTTTCAGGCGCTCGCCTCCCATCGGATAAGTTATCGCCAGCGAATTGGGTACAATATCATATACTACATGATACTCCTGCGAGGGAGTCTGCCCGACGGTGCTTCCTTTTACGGAAATATTGTATTGTCCTTCCACCGGATCGTTGATCACCACCTGCTCCATGTTATTGAGGTTATCCACACCGGATACCGCAGCGACATCGACACTTCCCGCGGACGGGTTCAGAATTTTTGGCAGTACAACTTTGGAAAGAGGGTTTGTTACCGAAAGATCAAGATTATGCACCAGGTTCTGCGATGCAAGCGTAGACCCGGCGGGATCATTCCAATACAACATCACCCGCAATTGTGCTGTGTTGGAAGGAACCTGGATAGAGAAGTTATTGGTAACCTGATGTGATACCTGCGCTGTGGTGTAACTATTCGATTCAAGTATTTTCACGGACCGGGTCAGGTTCATCCAGCCGAAACCGAACTGGTAGTCGGGTCCCTCCTTACCTTTATCGATGGCGCCATTGCACAGCAAGGCTTTCATCAGGGCGTTTTTGGGATTTTGATTGCCGTTTAACTGCCTGTACCGCTCGTACAGCATTGCCAACCCGCCCGAAACTGCCGGCGCTGCCATGCTGGTTCCGGTACCACTGCCGTAGAGGTTAACCGGGATCGTCGACATGATTCCACTGCCTTGCGCCATGATCTCAGGCTTGGTACGACCGTCTTTCACCGGCCCGCGGCTCGACAATGTCGATACGAGGCCGGTTTCACCGGTTGCGCCTACCGTAATAACATTTTTGGCGGTTTGATATCCGCCCAGCACCGTAGCAAACCCGGCTGCAAAAGGAGTGCAGGTAAGGATGCCGCTATTTCCCGCCGCGAACACATGCTGCAAGTGGGGCATTTGTAACGCCTGCTGATCCAGAATGTAGGAATAAAGGTCATAGACGCCGTTTGTTTCGCAAGTGATCACATCAGAGCCGTAGGAATTATTGGTGATCACCATTCCGAAATCCTGTACATATTGGGGGGAGTTGGCCAGTATGTTCGAATAGCTTTGCTTCACGATCGTCACGTTGGGCGCATAACCGGTGAAGCGCTCATCCATCACACCTGCGCCCGCCAGCGTACCCATTACATGCAAGCCGTGCGAACCCGTTTCGATGGCTGCACGGTTGATCACCCGGTTGTTGAAGTCGATATGCCGCAGCGGATTGGATTCATCACCAACACCTACAACTACACCGGCACCGCTGAGATTGCGTCCGCCCGGCAATGCAGACCGCAGTACATTA
Source organism: Dyadobacter sp. MSC1_007 (assembly GCF_023667495.1). Lineage (GTDB taxonomy): Bacteria > Bacteroidota > Bacteroidia > Cytophagales > Spirosomataceae > Dyadobacter. Next base: position 227,473 of record NZ_JAMOZL010000003.1, on the reverse strand, counting down.
GCTCTCGCATTGACAGTACTTTTGTTGTTGAACGGCCTGTCCGACTGTGGCACAGGCTGCACATATTGAACGAACGGCTGTTCGGCAAGCTGTTTTAGCTGACTGGCAGGAATCCTCACAGCCAGCACGTGGTAAGCCTGAAATTGGTCCGAAATAATATCAAAATTCATTGTTCCCAACGCATTCCGGACTTCCTCGTAGGTGAACGATTTGGGATAGCTGATCCAGAGGTCGACCTTTCCCGGAGTGGCGTATGCATGAGGAGGAATGCTGCCAACGACAAGCCCCGGATGCATTTTTTGCTCCGCGCTCAACTCGACCACGGCCCGGCCTTTGGTCCTTGCAAGTGCCCGCAGATTGCCGCTTCCTGCAATCGTAGCAGTGTAGGCGTAGTTAGGGAGGTATTCGAGCAGCTCTATGCCTTCACTTTTCAACTGGTTCCGTTCCGCTTCCGTTGGGATGTCTTCGAATTGAATGATCACCAACGATTTCTGTCCGGCGTTTGAGAGTCTAAAGCCAGAGGGCCGGTTTGGATCGGCACTAACATTTCTTTCCGGCGTAAAAGCCCCGCTTTTCAGGAGCACTTTGTAATCTTTGCGTGGCTGCGCATTGGTAGCGACGGACAATGCTGCTACAAAAATTAGTGTGTAGTAAAAATCTTTCGACTTCATAATTATTCGGACTGATAAAGGATAGGTAATTCTACTCGATTTAGTCATATAATACAAATTTGTTCGGATATTGTTTAATACAATTTAACAAGCCGTCCGAACTATTTGACTTATAAGAACATAGCATGTCCTCAGTGTGTAAAACTTATGTTAGAATACGGACAAAACACCAAATGGCTACCCGTTATTGGATTTGTAATTAGCTGGAGGCTGGTTTAACTTAGCGTCCTCATTATCGTTGTTGCAAATCCATGAATTTATACGGCCTGATCGGATTCCCTCTGACACACTCTTTCTCCAAGCGTTATTTCACCGACAAATTTGTCCGCGAGAAAATCAAGGAAAGCAGTTATGAACTTTTTGAGATCAAATCGCTGGAAGAACTGCCGACTTTACTGAAAAAGAAGGATCTCCGGGGATTGAATGTGACCATTCCCTATAAAAAGGATGTAATAGCGTACCTGGACGATCTGGACGATGCTTCCGCGGAACGCATTGGTGCTGTGAACACAATCAAGATATATGCTGACGGCAGTACAAAAGGCTTCAACACGGATTATTACGGCTTCCAGCAATCGCTTGTGGAATGGCTCGATCGGCGCGGCGAGTCCTGTGATAACCTTAAAGCCCTTGTCTTGGGTAATGGTGGCGCTGCCAAAGCGGTGCGGGTTGCTTTGCAAGACCTTAAAATGGAATACACGCTGGTTTCACGTCAGAAAAGCGACGATTGCGCTTCCTATGAAGAACTTACAGAAGAATTGATGAATACACACCTTCTGATCATCAATACTACACCGCTGGGAACCTATCCCAACACCGAGGAATGCCCACTGATCCCTTACGAATGGGTCACCAGGAGGCATTTCCTGTACGATTTGGTTTACAATCCGGCCGAAACTTTATTTCTCAAAAACGGCGCCGCAAAAGGTGCTGCCACACAAAACGGCCTTAAAATGCTGGAATTGCAGGCCGAAAAAGCCTGGGAGATATGGACAACGGAAGAAAACCTGTGGAGCGTTTAGTCGTTCCGGTAAAAGGTCCAGAGATCGTCCCCTATTTTTTGTGAGCTGACAAGCGTACCACGCGGTGCCGGTGCCTGTACGCCGTCACCAATTGCGGATGGCCCCTGGCATCTGCGGATCTCGTCCCATAAGCCACTCTGCAAGAACGAGTTGATCACCGCAGCACCGCCTTCTACGAATACCGACTGTATTTTCCGGGTATGAAGCCCGCCAAGCAGTTGTGCGATTTCATCACTGCCGGAACTAACCTGCATATAAGCCACTGATGCCTCCGAATATCTTTCCGGTGATTCGGGTATGGTGGTATCCTGCTCATAATTTACAACGATCGTCGCCTGCTGGCCGTCGAACAAATGCAGGTCGGCGGGAAGTTGCCGGTGTCTGTCAAGCACCACTCTTACCGGATTAATACCTGACCAATGCCTCACGTTCAGCAGCGGGTTGTCTGTCAGCGCCGTTTGGTATCCTACGAGAATGGCATCTTCTTCGCTTCGCCACCGGTGAACATGCATATTGGAGATCCTGTTGCTGATATGCAGCGGCCTGCCGTCCCGGTAACCCAGAAAACCATCCGCCGTTTCAGCCCATTTGAGGATTACAAAGGGCTTTTCCCTGTTCATAGCCTTAAAAAAACGCTTGTTCAGTTCCAGACCTGCCGCGCTCATTACATCGCATTCTACCTCGACGCCCGCATCGCTAAGGCGCTTGATCCCTCTTCCCGAAACCAGGGGATTAGGGTCACGATTGCAGATCACCACCTTTTTGAGCTTCCGGCTTACCAGCAGATCGGCGCATGGGGGCGTTTTACCGGTATGCGAGCAGGGTTCCAGCGTTACGTAGGCCGTGGCCTCATATAGCAAATGCGCATGGCCCTTTGCATCGGCGTCCTCAATGGCCCTCACCTCGGCATGCGGACCCCCATATGCCCGATGCCATCCTTCACCGATAATCACGTCATCATGGACGATCACACAACCGACCATCGGGTTCGGGCTTACCCGTCCGCGGCCATATTCTGCCAGCTGCAATGCCCGCTGCATCCATTGATTGTGCGTCTCCATGTGGCAAAAATACAAACCTGCTTTTAAACTCAACTTTCGGGAGTTACTATAATTTGCTAACTTTCCGACATTGGAATTAAAATCGGTGAAAATGACCTCAGCACGCCAGCTATACCTATATATTGCAAAAAACATAAAAGTCTATCCGGAAAAAGAAGCCCAGGCAATCGCATTCATGTTATTGGAGCATTATATGCGGCTTCGCAACATCGATGTTCTTGTAGATCGTCCGATTCCAGAAACCACCGCCCAACCCGATTGGGACAGTATTATCGGCCGGCTCAACAACAATGAGCCGGTACAGCACATTATCGGATCCACCGAATTTTGCGGTCTCGAATTCCGCGTTTCATCTTCTGTACTGATCCCACGTCCCGAAACGGAAGAGCTCGTCAGAATGGTAACTCGAGATTATGCCGAGCCGGATAAGAACATTTCCATTCTCGATATTGGAACGGGTAGCGGATGCATTGCCATCGTACTGGCCCGATTTCTCCCGCACGTGACGGTACATGCGTGGGATGTATCCGACGAAGCACTTGAAGTAGCCCGGGAAAATGCCCGCCAGCTGATCGCCGACGTGAAATTTGCCAAACAGGATATGCTGAATGTGACATTCCCGTTGCCGGGCGATATTATCCGGTTCGACTGTCTGGTAAGCAATCCACCTTATGTTACCTATTCCGAAGCCGAACACATGCGTCCGAATGTACTCCGTTTTGAGCCGCACGAGGCACTTTTTGTAGAAGACAGCGATCCGTTGCTCTTTTATAAAGCCATTGCAGACTTTGGTGTACATCATTTAAAACGTGCCGGCAAATGCTATGTGGAGATCAACGAACATTTTGGTGCCGAAACAAAACAGGTTTTTGAAGAGAGGAATTATCAAAACGTAGAGATCCTCCGCGACATTAACGGCAAAGACCGTTTTATAAGGGCTATCTGGGCTTAAACCCAGCCCGCTACCTCACTAATATTCGATACAAAATTTCATGTATATAGAAAAAATCAGGGAAGTACTGGATGAAATGGGCAAGGTGGTGGTCGGGCAGGACAAACTGCTCAACCGACTGCTGATAGGCCTTTTCACAGGAGGCCATATCCTCCTCGAAGGCGTCCCGGGCCTGGCCAAGACCCTTACTATCAATGTAATGGCCAAGGTATTGCACCTCGATTTCAAACGCATTCAGTTCACTCCGGACCTGCTGCCCGCCGACCTCATCGGAACGATGATCTATAAGCCTAAGATCGGTGATTACGAAGTCAAGAAAGGGCCCATATTTTCAAACCTGATCCTGGCCGATGAAGTAAACCGTTCCCCGGCCAAAGTACAATCCGCATTGCTCGAAGCCATGCAGGAAAAACAGGTTACGATCGGGGATGAAACGTATCTCCTCGACCGACCGTTCGTGGTATTGGCTACACAAAACCCTGTCGAGCAGGAAGGAACCTATCCCCTGCCCGAAGCCCAGATCGACCGCTTTATGATGAAAGTGTATGTCGATTACCTCGATAAAATGAAGGAACTGGAAGTAATGCGGCGCATGTCCGACATCAATTATGAATACCAGATCAAGCCGATCCTGAACAAAGAAGATATTTTTGCGATACGCGACAATGTCAATAAAGTCAACATTTCTGACACCCTCGAAAGGTACATTATCGAACTGGTATTCGCCACCCGCCGCCCGCTCGATTACGGTCTGCGCGACGAGGCACGTTACATTCAGTTCGGTGTTTCACCCAGGGCCACTATTTACCTCAACCGCGCCGCCAAGGCACTAGCTTATCTGGAAGGACGCGATTATGTGTTGCCGGAAGACATCAAAGAGCTCGCACCCGATATTATGAACCACCGGATACTGTTGAATTACGAAGCGGAAGCCGATGGCGTGCGAACGATGACCATTATCGACTCTATTCTGAGAAAGGTAGCGATCGGATAATTCAGGGAACGGGGTCATGTCCGTGACCTCCCCACGGGTGGCAGCGGGCAATGCGTTTGAGTCCCAGCCACCCGCCTTTGAATGCCCCATGCTTCTGTACCGCCTCGACCATATACTGTGAGCAAGTCGGCGTATAGCGACACGAATTCGGTAGATAAGGGGAAAGCACCGCCTGGTAAATCCGAACCAATCCTATGAGTATAAATTTCATTTCCCGTCTTGTCTCAAAGTAGTATATTTGGCAATTAACATCACAAACGCATGATTTCGTATATTTTATGGGACGCCAGTCCCGAAATCTTCACTATCCCTCAAATTCTTGATTATGGCCCATTCCCCGTCCGGTGGTACGGTCTCCTGTTTGCAGCCGGTTTTCTGATCGGTCAGCAAATTATGATCCATATATTTAAGAAAGAAGGAAAACCACTCGAAGACATCGATTCCCTGACGCTTTATATGGTTTTATCGACTGTAATAGGCGCACGTCTCGGCCATTTTCTTTTCTACGAGCCCGAAGTCCTTTTCAAAAACCCACTCGAAGTAATCCTTCCTCCTTACGCTGGCCTTGCGAGCCATGGCGCTATCATTGGTATCGTCACAGGGCTTTGGCTCTATTCAAGGTCGAGATGGCAAAGCGGCCAGACGTTCCTTTGGGTTGCCGACAGAATGGTGATCACAATTGCATTAGGAGGCGCATTGATCCGCTTTGGTAACCTCATGAACTCGGAGATCGTAGGCAAACCGACTGACGTTCCCTGGGGCTTTGTTTTCCTGCATAACACCGAATTCAGGCAAATTCCCCGTCATCCTGCGCAGCTTTATGAGTCCATTTCCTGCTTCATTCTCTTTTTCGTGCTGTTGCGCATCTGGAATAAATACAAAGCCGCGACGCCACGTGGGCTAATGGTTGGCGTGTTCTTCGTATGGGTATTTACGTTGCGTTTCCTTTATGAATTCCTCAAAGAAAACCAGGAAGCATTCGAGGCCAACTATCCTTTGAATATGGGCCAGATGTTGAGTATACCGGCTGTGTTATTAGGCATTTATTTCATCAGCAAGTCCCTGAACACCCCTATTGGTAAGATACAGTAAAGGAATATACTGCCGGTGAATCAGTATGAGTATATCGATGGCATGTTTTCGTTAAATTGAGGTTTGTTTACACTTTTATCAAATAGTCAGATGAAAACATCCTTTATTGCTGTGTTCCTTTCGTCCGCACTGCTACTGAGCAGCTGTGGTGGAAGTCAAGACGAAAAAGAAGCTGAAAACGCCAAAATCACGGAAGCCGACAGTCCGGCTGATGCGCTGCAGGCTATTGCCGATAAAGCAAAAGCAATGGGAGACAGGGAGGCCGTCGATCCCGTCGATTTTCGTAAGCTGAAAGATCTCCTTCCTGAAAACATTTCCGGCATGAGCCGTACCGAAGCCACAGGTGAAAAAACCGGAGCAATGGGCTTCACAGTTTCAACCGCGCAAGCGAAATACAAAGGCAGCGGTGACGAATCGCTCGATATTGAAATAGTGGATACAGGCGGCATTGCAGGCGTTTCCACAATGGCCCTGGCGGCCTGGTCTATCGCTGAAATCGATAAGGAGACCACCACAGGGTACGAGAAAACAACCAAAATCGATGGTCACAGGGCATTTGAGAAGTTTGACAACGAGAATAAATCAGGTGAGATCAATATACTCGTTGGCGAGCGCTATGTTGTGAACGTACAAGGGAACAATATATCTGTCGATCAGCTCAAAGACGCATTGAAAAGCATTGACCTTGACAAGTTGGGCGAGCTTAAATAGTTTTGGTTTCGATAAAAAAATAAAAGCAGAAGCGTCGACCGCTTCTGCTTTTTCAGGTTTTAGGAATATAAGGCCGTTTCAAACTGTGGCAAAATCCACCTTTTCCCTTAATATTTGTTTCGCTTTTACAAGCTGGTTTTTAACTGTATTCTTGGAAATTCTCAGAAATTCGGCGATCTCCTGGTACGACTTCCCTTCTTCTATATTGAGCTTCAATATCTGCCTTCTTTTCATAGAAAGCGATTCCACCGCTGCCTGGACCAGGCCAATCCTTCTTTCTGCTTCTTCTTTTTCGTCATCTCCCGCCGCACGAATCGCTTCCATATAATGCTTCCGGAGCTGTTCGCTCTTTTCTATCTTTTTAAAATGATCAAATGCCATATTCCGCAGGCAGGTGAACAGATAGGAATTGAAATTATAGTCCGGCTTGATCTGCTCCCGCTTCACCCATATTTTGATAAAAACATCCTGGACCATATTTTCAGCTTCTTCCTCATCTTTCAACAAAGACATGGTAAACCGCAGAGCGGGCGTCTGGTAATAGTTGTACAACTCCGCAAAGGCAGATTCGTCGCCTTGCGTCACTTTTCTGAGGGTATTTTCGTCTGGGTAGGCCACGGTCGTAAAGTTTTATTTTATCGAAAGGGGTTTAATTATATCAGTACCTGAGTATTATAAAAAGCAAGTTTATTATTGACATTATACAATTTCTAAGAAATCCGGCGATTTTGATCTTTCAAGTACATTAGTTCATTGAAATACAATCGGATTCTTAAAATATTGTTGGTTCAAACATGCCCTTAGCAACTTAAAATTCTGCTATTTAAATGATCGGCAATGTTTTCTGTTGAGCGGTGTCATTGTAATGATGGGATAAATCTACGCCTTCATTTTTGAATTCAAATCGCAAACTGCGTAAAAATATCTTCAATTTGCGCAAACAGGCCTTTGTTAACTCAAACGTAACGATACCATAGCATTTGGTACTCATACCCTCATTACCAGTCATTTCTTAGCAAAAAATACAACTGCCTGCAGGCAATTGCGCTGGCACGGTCGTTTTCATTATTTAACAATTTTGTAACATTCAGGACAAATGCGGCGTCAGCAGATAGCCCGCCTTTCGCAGCACGGAGTATATATCACGAAAAGAACGAAGTATCCATTTTATTTTTCCTAAATCCAGATCAGTAACCGCTCATGGATCAAAGCCGCATCAATCAAATTCTAGAAAAAATTTCCACTGTTAAAATTGCCGTTTATGGCGATTATTGCCTGGATTCCTATTGGGTAATGGACGAACGAGGGTCCGAAGTTTCCATAGAAACGGGCCTGCAGGCCCAGGCCGTGGCAACGCATTATTATACACCGGGAGGCGCTGGCAACGTTGTTGCCAACCTTTCCGCCCTTAAACCAGCGGGCATCCGGGTTATCGGTGTCGTCGGCGACGATATGCAGGGACGCGAACTGACAGCGCAATTGCAGCACCTCGGGGCCGACACGTCTTCCTTATATATACAGACCGCAAATTTCAATACTTACAGCTACCTGAAAAGGCTCGTCGACGGTCGCGAAGAACCGCGGATCGACTTCGGTGTATATAATGAAAGAAGTATTGAAACAGATCAGAAGATACTGGCCTCTCTGGAATCGGCATTGCAGGAATGCGACGCGCTGATCTTCAACCAGCAGGTGACCGGCAGCATCACCAATGATTCGTTCATTGATGCAGCCAACCGGTTATTTGAGAAATACAGCGACAAGATCGTCATGCTCGACTCACGGCATTTCAATGATCGTTTTAAAAATACCTATCTCAAAGCCAACGACAGGGAAATAGCATCGCTCACCGGCTTGTATGTTACACCTGATGAAAGCGTGCCCGTCGCGGATGTGAAGGGTTATGGCAAAGAGATCTTCGACCGATACCAAAAACCGGTATTCGTGACCTGCGGCGAAAGAGGCATTATTGCATTCGACCAATCGGGATACCACGAAGTGCTGGGCATCCAGCTAAAAAGCAAGCTCGACACTGTTGGGGCCGGCGATACGGCCATCAGCGCGATCACGCTAAGCCTTGCTGCCGGGTTCGCACCGGAGGATGCAGCGGAATTCGGCAACTTTGCGGCAGCTGTGACCGTGCAAAAATTGTACACTACCGGAACCGCATCCGCTGAGGAGATATTACAGATCAGCTGCGAACCGGACTACATATATAATGCAGACCTGGCCGAAAACGAGCGCAGTGCTGTGTATTACCCCGGTTCAGAGTTTGAGCTTTGTGCGCCGGAAGTCCTTGAAAAACTGGGACATATCCGGTACGCGGTGTTCGACCATGATGGTACCATCAGCTCATTACGCCAGGGCTGGGAGGAGATTATGGAGCCGGTGATGATGAAAGCCATTCTCGGTGAGCAATACGACAGCATTGACTCCGGCACTTTCCATAAAGTTTTTGCTGAAGTAAAAGCATTTATCCACAAAACGACGGGTATTCAGACGATCTACCAAATGGAAGGGCTGGTGAACCTTGTCCGCGAATTCGGCTTCGTTCCCGAGCATCAGATACTCGATAAATTCCAGTATAAGGAGCTTTACAACGACGGTTTAATGGAAATGGTGAACCTGCGGATGGACAAACTGGCAAAAGGCGAACTCGGACAGGAAGATTACACCCTGAAAGGCGCGGTGGCATTTTTGTATCAATTAAAAGAAAGAGGGGTAACCATGTACCTCGCCAGCGGGACGGACGCGGAAGATGTGAAAAACGAAGCACAGATGCTAGGCTACGCCGATTTGTTCGACGGCGGAATATACGGAGCGCTTAAAGACTACACGAAATTCTCGAAAAAGATGATCATCGAAAAGATCATCCGCGATAACAATCTGAAGGGAAATGAACTGGCTGTTTTTGGCGACGGCCCCGACGAAATCCGTGAAGGACGTCGCGCAGGAGGCATTTCGGTTGGCATTACCAGCAATGAAGTACAGCGGTTTGGCCACAATCCCGCCAAACGACCACGTCTGGTCAAGGCTGGTGCACAGCTGTTGATCCCTGATTTTTCACAATACAAAAAACTCGTCAGTCTGCTATTCCAGGAAAGTGAAAACTACGCCGAAGCCTGATGAAAGGGATTCCTAAATGCATCATGAATGTTTGGGCAGCAGCGTTCGTAGCGCTGCTGTTCTCTTGTGGAAACCAGAAAAACCTGCAAACCGAAGAGGCTTTTTACCAGGATGAACCATTCTGGCAGGAATACCACGAGGCTTACAGCATCACCGAGCCGGGTGTAAATGATATACGCTGCATTATGCCCGACCAGGCAAACCGTATTTGGATAGCCACAGCCGATGGTATTCTTTATAAAGAACCAAATAGCACCCTATGGACCAAGGTCATTGAAGGCGAGAACAACGGCCCGGCTTATGCGCTCGCCCAAGGTGCCGACGCTACGATCTGGCTGGGAAACTGGAATGGACTTTACAGGTTCCGCAACAATATCCCCGAAAAAGTAACAGGCCCGGAAGGTCCTATATCAGCCATTTGCGCAACCGGTGACCGCATTTATGCATTAGGGCCAAACGGTTTCTGGCTTGATGAGGGAAATGGTTTTGTAAAACAAAAAGCAAAAATTTCCAGGTCTGTCAGAGATGTGATATCGGACGGCGGCCAAGGATTATGGATCGCTACCGACGTGGGACTTTACCATTGGACAAAAACAGAAACGCAGCATTTTTACAAAACAGACGCTTTGATCAGCGCCTATGCAAAGGGGTTAGCCCTCGACGCCAGCCAAAAATTATGGATAGGCGGGTTAGGCGGCGTCACCATTCAAAACGCCGGCAAAAAGGAGAAAGAACTGCGAACAGCCGATGGTATCCCGTCGACGTATGTGACATCCGTGCGGTATGCGCCGGATAGCAGCATGTGGGTGGGTACGCAAACGGGCGTCGTGCGGTTTCGGAAGGACGGGAGCCGTTCATTACTGTTTTCGAGAAGGTGGTTAATGGATGATCAAGTCAATGATATTGCATTTGACCGGCAGGGAACCGCCTGGATCGCTACGCCGCAGGGTGTGAGTGCTATCCGGAAAAGACGGATGACACTGGCTCAAAAGAGCGATTTCTTTTATGATGTATTGATGAAAAGGCATATCCGCGCACCCTGGATCGCGGGGCAAGCACATTTGCGAGCTCCGGGAGACACGACTACCTGGGAGCCGGAGGATGATGACAACGATGGCGAATACACTGGTAACTACCTCGCTATGGAAAGTTTCCGATATGCGGCCACCAAAGACCCTATTGCCAAAGAAAATGCACGGAAGGCTTTCGGATTTCTAAAATTGTTACAAGAAGTGACCGGGACTGACGGCTTTTTCGCCCGCACGATCATTCCGCCTGATTGGAAAAATATGCACGACGGCAACCGCACTTATACGGAAAGAGAAAAGGCAGATGAACTGGTGAAAGAACCGCGTTTCAAGCCAGTTGAAGTTCGCTGGCATCCGTCGAAGGATGGTAAATGGCTTTGGAAAGGCGATACCAGCAGCGACGAAATGTGCGGACATATGTTTGGGTACTTTTATTACTATACCCTGGTAGCTGACGCTGCAGAGAAAAAGGTCATTGCCGCGCATGTAGCCACGATCCTGGATTACTTGATGAAGCATAATCTGAATTTCGCAGACGTGGACGGAAAGCCTACCCGCTGGTCGGTATGGTCTCCGGACCAGCTTAACCGCGATCCCGAATGGCTCCCCGACCGCAACCAGAATTCTATGGAAATGCTGGCATTCATCAAGTTGGCACATTATATGACAGGCAATGAAAAGTATCAGAAAGAATATGTCCGTCTGATCGAAAAAGAGCATTACCTGGATAATATGAAGGATGTCACAAGGCAGAACCCTGCATGGCTGATCTATTTCGATGTGGTGCTGCAGGCTTACCTCTACCCTATCCTGATCCATTGCGAGAAAGACCCGGAACGCCTGAAATTTTACAAGGCACACCTCGACGAATGGTTTGAAAAACGCAAAGGCGACCATAATCCATTGATCAATTTCATTTACAACTACTGCCTGAACAAGAAGGTGGAGTTGCGCAACTCGGTCGATTTTTTGACGGATACCCCACTCGATCTTGTAGACTGGCCGATTGACCATCGCAAAAGAGAAGACATCAGCGTGGTGCGTACACCGGTAATGGAGGACGAGCAGGCAAGCCAGTTGCAACCCGCCAGTATCCGGATGACCGTCCGTTGGGACAAGAACCCTTGGACTTTGGCCGGTGGAAATCCCCAGGTAGAGCGAGAGCCGGTTTTCTGGCTGTTGCCTTACTGGATGGGCAGGTATATGGGCATGATTTCTAAATAATAAGCAATTCATATAAACGAGCCATGATGATGCGATTTCTCCTATCTTTAGCTATCAACATTCTACTTATAGCCATGAACGATTCGGTTGCGCAAACCGGCGGGACCTATGCTGAAAAGCTGGGCTGGCCGAAAGGTGCCAAGGTCATTATCTTCCATGTGGACGATGCCGGCATGTCTTATTACTCCAATGAAGGGGCTAAGAAATCGATTCAGCAGGGAATAGCTACTTCGTGCAGCATTATGATGCCCTGCCCATGGGCGGCAAGTTTTGCCAAATTTGCCGTAGCGAACCCAGGTATGGACGCGGGGCTCCATTTAACGCTGACTTCGGAATGGCAGGATTACCGCTGGCCTCCTTTAAATGGCATTCAGCATTCGCATGGCCTGGTGGATGAGGAAGGATGTATGTGGCACGAGGTGGCGGATGTGATCAAAAACGCAGATCCGGATGTCGTGGAGAAAGAGATCCGCGCCCAGCTGGACCGCGCATTGAAACTAGGTCTCAAACCGACTCATATGGACTCGCACATGGGTACATTGTTCGCGCATATCCCGTTTTTGGAGAGGTATATCAAAGTAGGCACAGAATACAAGATCCCTGTTATGTTTCCCGGCGGCAACAATAAGCTTTTGACAGAATGTCTGAATTATCCTTTGGTAAAAAAACTAAAGGCCGAGGGCAAATGGAAGGAAGGAATGGAGCTTCCTGAACCTGAGATCACCAAGCGTTCAGCTGAATTTGGAAAGAAAATCTGGGATGCCGGCCTGCCCGTGCTCGACGACCTGCACACGATCAGCGGCGATTGGAAGCCGGAAGGAGATAACGTTTCGGCTGAACAATGGGGCAAATTCAAGGCCCAAAAACTCAAAGAAACCATCTCCAATATGCAACCGGGCGTGGCGATGATCATCGTACACAGCAGTGATATTACTGATGATTTCAAACACATCAGCGCGTCGGGCGGGTCCCGCTATGCGGATATGCTGTCCATGCTGGACCCGGGTTTGAAAGAATTCGTAAAATCCCAGGGAATCATACTGGCGACCTGGAAAGAAATGATGAATAGAAGAACAAAAATGAAGTGAAACACTCATTCCGGCCCCGCTAAACACGGTGCCGGGCAATTTTTAATTTTAATGTAAATACAATGCAAAACCGAAATTCCTTTTCCTTCCTTTTCCTGATGTTAACCGCACTGGTTTTTTCCAATGCCGTGGCCCAGCAGTACAAAGACAAACCTTTCTCGCAGGATTACAGTATTAAATACTACGCCGACACCACCAAAGCATCGCTCAGACAAATAGCCTCCGACCGCAACGGGGTGATCCAGATATTAGCCAAAGAAGGCTTGCAGCATGTTTACGATGGCCAGTTCCTCTATCCCGGGACCGTAGAACCCGACCGGACGTACCGCTTCATGAAGGATAAGAACATTGCCGCCATTTCAGAATATCAGGATCAGCTCATTTACCTGACCGACGCCGTGGTGATGAGCAATGCATGGGCTGGGACGCTTTTCTCAAAACATACATTACCCAAGGCTACACTGTTTGCCGGTGGGAACGACTTCACTTTCCTGGTATCGGATGGCGCAGGTTTGCAGCTTATCAAAGATTCGCAAAACCTGTGGAGTGGTAAATTGCCTGACGACAACATCGTGGCATTGGCATTTCAAAGCAATGCCAATCAATTCTGGATACTTGGGTTGAAATCACTTTATAAGTTGTCTGTTGGCGATAAAAAACTAACCAGGGCACTAACAGGCACCGATTTCACTGCATTCGATTTGACTTCCAAAAACTCGAAAATCATCATTGGAACCACCGATGGATATCTTTCATTTGATATCGCGACAGGCAAGCAAACCGGCACCATTAACAAAAAGCTACCTGCCACGCGCATTACAGCCGTCAAAGAGATTAATGGAAAGGTATGGTTCGGATCCAATGCGGGTGCATTTGCATTGCGCACCGATGGCAAGTTCGATTATTATTTTGGTGAAAGATGGCTTCCAGGCAATACGGTGATCGATATCGCCAAAGGCCCAAAAAACTCTGCATTAATCCTGACTACAAAAGGTGTTGGTCAGATCAATTTCAAATCGATGACTTTGGAAGACAAGGCGATGCTTTTTGAAGAACAAGTACGTCTTCGGCACATTAGAAATGGCTTCAATGCTACATTGTCAGGTCTTAAGAACGGCAATCTTTCAACCGGCTATATGGAAGATTCCGATAACGACGGACTTTGGACGTCGATGTACCTGGGTGGCGAGATTTTCAGATATGCTGTTACAAAAGATCCGGAAGCACTGCAAAACTGCCGCGAATCGCTGGATGCTATGGAAAGGCTTTACACTGTAAACCCGGTCCCAGGCTTTCCCGCACGATCATTCGAACGCGCCGGACACATGAAAGAACTGCATGATATCGAAAGATGGCAGCATTCGCCGGAAAAAGAATGGGACTGGAAATCGACGACCAGCAGCGATGAGATAATCGGACATATTTTCGCATTTGGAGCGATGGCGGAGCTTGTTGATGACCCTTCTATGAAAAAAAGGGCCATTATGCTGATCGATACCGTAATGTCGCACATTGTTAAAAACGACATGTACCTGATCGATTATGATGGAAAACCTACTTTGTGGGGCAAATGGCACCCGGATTATGTTAACTCATTTCCGACCAACGTGGGTGACCGTAAATTGAACTCTTCCAACATTGTGGCCATGCTGCAGACGGCTTATCATTTTACAAAAAAAGAGAAATATAAAAAGAAAGCTTTCGAATTGATGACCAAATATGGTTATCTGGAAAACATGATGCGTCCCATGAGCCTCATCGGCAAAGCGCCTGAGAATGCGGACGATCACGCCAAACATATGTCCGACGGCTGGAACCACTCTGACGACGAAATGTATTTTGTAGGATACTGGGGATTGTACAGATATGCTTTCAATGACACTTTGAAGGCACAATATAAAAAGCAGATCATCGATCACTGGCAGGCAGAACGGCCGGAAAAAGAGGGCGCGTGGAATATCTTCACCGCATTGACAGGCACGAAAGAGTTTGACCTGAACGAAGCAGTATGGTATTTACAGGAGCATCCGATCGACCTGATCGACTGGGTTATCAAAAACAGCCATCGCAAGGACATTACGTTCCTGGAACCTAATTTCCGGAAACAAACCACGAAAGAGGTACTTCCACCCGACGAGCGCCCGATCCAACGTCACAATGGTAATATGTTCAGCCTCGACCGGAATAACGGCAATGGTGCTTCCGAGCACAGCGCCGGTGATATATGGCTTCTCCCCTATTGGATGGGAAGATATTTGGGTGTGATCAGCGCCCCGCAAAAGTAGATTTTGATATGAGACTTGTTTCTATCCCGGTTTTATCGTTTTCAATGCTCCTGACTATGCAGTCCTGCCAAACAGATACTATTTCCAAAGAAAAGCAAATCACCCATGATCCGGGTTACAATCACGACCTGGACAACAATGATAATTTCTCGCCTGACGGAAAATGGCTTGTCTATGACACGAGGACGGACGATGGCGGCATCGCCGAATCGGCGCGCATTGAAAGGGTGAATATTGAAACCGGGGAGAAACAGGTTTTATTTGATATTAAAAATAATGGGACCTGGGGCCCCGGAGCCGGTGCAGTAAGTTATAGTCCGAAAGAAAATGCCGTCGCATTTATCCACGGCTTAGCCAATAGCAGCCAGGAAAATCCTTACCAGCAATGGAGACGCACGGGCGTGATCATCCACGATTCACGCCCGAACGTGCCCATTTATATGGACGCACGCGACGTTACATTCCCGTACACACCAGGTGCATTGCGCGGAGGAACGCACCGCCACGAATGGAGTGGCGACGGCCAATGGATCGGCTACACTTATAATGACGCCATCCTGAAAGCCCTGGAAGATTCCACCGGCGAGAAACATAATTTGCGCACGATCGGTGTTTCGAAAAAGATAAGGCCGGTTAAAGTTGATAGCAATCCTGAAAATGTTTCCGGAGAATGGTTTAGTGCGCTGGTTGTGCGGGTGGTGCCAAATCCTGTCGCAGGCAGCAACGAGATCAGCCATGCCGCTGGTGACAGCTGGGTTGGTATCAATGGCTATAAAAAAGCAAATGGATCGGGTCAGATCGCACGCGCATTTCTGGGAACCGTGAAAAACAAAAGTGGTAACGATGTTCCCGAAGTCTTCATTGTGGATATTCCCGAGGACATTACGCAGCCCGGCCTGCAAGGGCCACTGGAAGGCACTCCTACTGACTTTCCTATGCCTCCAATGGGTGCCATCCAGAGAAGGCTCACATTTACCGCAGACACAAAGTATCCTGGTTGTGCAGGAATCGTCAGATCGTCCCCGGATGGAAGCCAGTTGGCTTATTTAGCAAAGGATAATCAAGGGACCAGCCAGATATTCGTCATTTCTCCCGATGGCGGCGGACCTGTACAAGTCACGGAATGCACTTCTGATATTGCGGGTAATCTCAGGTGGCATCCGGACGGGAAGCATATTACGTTTGTGTGGCAGGGAAGCATTGTACTTTGCAAAGTTGGCAAGGAGCCATTCACCGAGAGGCTAGAAACACTAACTAAACCATCTGATCCTGCTCCCTCGAATCTGGTTTGGTCGCCGGATGGGAAGGTGCTTGCATTTAACAGGTTGGTGAAAGATAAAACGACTGGGGAGGCGGCTCAGCAGGTGTTCATTCTGGAATCGAACGTCCCTTCGCAACAGTAGCATCGTCAAAGTTGATCTTCTTATAAACAGCGCTCAGCGGAAGCTCGATGCCAAAGTAAGGAAGTTTTATAATGTCCTCTATTTTGTCAAAGAACTCGACATACCAGCGTTCACCTTCGCGGATATAAGCGGCCACCTGGCAACTTTCCTGCTCTGCAATCAGATAATATTGAAGGGAAGGAATTAGCCGGTATTCATTTAATTTGTCGACCCGATCTGTGTGAGTGGAGCTTTCAGAAATCACTTCCACAATGAGTACAGGCTCTGTGGCATACCTGATCAAATTGCCGCTTTCTTTAAAAACCATCAAATCAGGAATACGAAAAATACGCCCCTCTTGTACCTGTAACTTCACCGCATTCTGGGCAAAAATATAGGGAGCGTCTTCCAACAAACCCCGCATATAGAAGTGGATGTTTCCTGCAATCTGGTTGGAAGTAACTGACTCTCCTGACATCTCTATAATCTCCCCATTTACAAATTCGAACCGCCCTTCATGCGATTCGCAGAAGGCAAAGTATTCTTCCTGAGTATAGAGTTTTTCAGCCACCGCTTCCATGATAATCTTGCTTTACTATCAAAAATACTGATTTACAGTCGAAATCCCGCGCGGCGCATTTCGTTAAGCAGCCAAAATTACGAATTACTGCTCTTAACGGTCGACCCTCTGATAATTAGTTCCGAGCGCAGGATAATCGGTTCTTTAACATCGGCAGTCTTATTGCCGTTCAGCTGATTGATCATCGCTTTCATAGCCGTTTTTCCCATCAGATAACCCGGATAAAACACCGTAGTAAGGTGCGGCTCCACCACCTGGGATACCGGATCGTTGTTAAAACCCACAATCGCTACGTCACCGGGAATATTATAGCCCTTTTCTTTCAAAGCCTTCATACACGTGACGGCACACAGATCGTTGGCGATGAAAATCCCGTCGGGCTTTTCGGCCATGCTGTGCAGTCGTTCCGCCGCGGCAATGCCTGCTTCCTGGCTGAGGTCAGTCCGAAGGATCAGCGATTCGTCGATTGGTAATTTCCATTCAGCTAATGCCCTTTTATAGCCATCCAGCCTTCCTGAATACACATTTCGCTTTACATCGCCGGTCACATGCATGATTTTCCGACATCCTTCTTCGAGGAGGTGCCTGGTCGCTTCATAGCCCGCCTGATTGTTGTCGATAATGACAGTCGTACATTGCGGATGGTCGATCACCCGGTCGAAGAAGATGACAGGAATATTCCGGTTGATCAATGTCTCAAAATGATCGAACGAATCTGTGTCATATGCAATGGAAACGAGCAGGCCGTCGACCCGGCTGTTGAACATCGTTTTTGCATTCGCCTGCTCCTTTCCCGCCGATTCCAGCGACTGGCTGATCAGCAGGTTATATCCTACATTATTGGCGATTTCCTCCATACCAGCAAGCACTGCCGACATAAAATTACTGTTCAGCCGGGGTACAATCACACCGAGCGTATTCGTTTTACGGGTGCGCAGATTGCTGGCAAAAGTATTGGAGCGATAGCCCAGCTCGGCCGCCTTTTCATTGATGAGAATTTTGGTCTGTTTTTTAATCGCCGGGTGATCATTCAAAGCCCGACTTACGGTCGCCGGAGAGAGCCTAAGTATCTTCGCAATATCATAAATGGTAATTTCTTTCTCCATAATGCTTTCGTTGTAGGGGGATAAGGGAGCAAATCACGTCTTCAAATATACTAATAGTTAATGCAATCGGTTACAATACAATTACATATTTATATAATTACAAAAATAGTTATTATAAAATGATACAAACGATGCGCTGGTTCGGACCTAATGACCCGGTATCCCTGATGGATATCCGGCAGGCGGGTTGCAGCGGAATAGTAACGGCGCTTCATCAGATCGCGGTTGGCGAAGTGTGGTCGATTGATGCTATTAAAGAACGAAAAGCATTAGTCGAAGCTGGAAACGACTGGTACTCTCCACTGCACTGGCTTGTGGTTGAAAGCCTGCCGGTCCACGAGGCGATCAAAAAGGGGTTGCCATCCAGAGAAACCTATATTGAAAATTACAAACAATCATTACGGAACCTGGCAGCCGCCGGAATCAAAACGGTGTGTTACAACTTCATGCCCGTGCTCGACTGGTCCCGCACCGAACTGGAATACACCCTCCCTGAGGGACATAAAACGTTGCGATTCGTCTGGGAAGACTTTGCATTGTTCGATCTGTACATTCTGCAAAGGCCGGGTGCAACAGCAGATTATGACGCAGCAGTTCAGGAGTCGGCCCGGAAAAAGCTGGCTGAAATGTCGCCAGCCGCCATTCAAAGACTTACAAACACGGTTTTGCTGGGCTTACCAGGATCCGAAGAAGCATTTGAGCTTGCCAATTTCCAGGAAATGCTTGATACATACGCGCACATCGGCGATAAAGAACTGCGTGAAAACCTGTACTATTTCATACGCCAGGTAGCACCGGTAGCACAGGAACTCGGCATTAATCTCTGCATCCATCCCGATGACCCTCCTAAATCACTACTAGGGTTACCGCGCGTTGTCAGCACCGAAAGCGATCTCCGGCAGTTGCTGGATGCCTGCGATGTAAGAGCTAACGGAATCACATTTTGCACGGGATCGCTCGGTGTAAGGCAAGATAACGACCTGCCCGGAATGGTAGAACGTTTCAGTGACCGCATTCATTTCGTGCATTTGAGAACAACCAGAAGAGATGCGGACAATGAACGCAATTTCCATGAAGCGCCGCATTTGGAAGGTGATGTGGATATGTACGCTGTCGTCAAGGCATTGCATAAGGAAGAACTGAGGCGCAAAGCCAACCATTATCCAGACCAGTTGCTGCCAATGAGGCCGGATCACGGTTTTCAGATGCTCGACGATTTAAACAAAAAAACCTATCCAGGGTATTCCATTATCGGCAGGCTCAAAGCACTCGCCGAACTGAGGGGATTGGAAATGAGTATTTCCAGGTCCATTATTGAGTTTTAATATCTATTCGATTTCTAAACATATGTCAGTCAGTAACCCTATCAGTTCACACACGGCACCCGGCATTTTTTCATTGGCTGGTAAAATTGCTCTCATTACCGGCGGTGGCAGCGGAATCGGCTTTTACATTGCCACCTGTATGGTTCAGGCTGGTGCTAAGGTGGTCATTACCGGTCGGCGCGAGTCGGTTTTGCAGGAAGCGGTTACTCAGCTGGGTAACAATGCAAGCTACTTTGTAAATGACGTAACCGATCTTAAAACGTTACCAGCGCTGATTGCAGACATCGAATTGCAGGCTGGTGAGATCGACATTCTCGTCAACAATGCGGGGATTAACATGAAAAAACACGCGGTAGAAGTCACTGACGAGGATTTTGACCGGATAGTTCAGACCAATCTGCATGCCGTTTTTTCCATAACCCGTGAATGCGGCAAAAGGATGATCGCCCGTCAAAGAGGATCCATTATCATGATCACTTCCATGGCTGCACTTTACGGTATCGACCGCGTGGTGGCCTATACGGCATCCAAGTCTGCGATTGGCGGCATGGTGAAAGCACTGACGACCGAATTTTCCCCCTTCAATGTACGCGTAAATGCGATTGCGCCAGGCTTTATCGAAACGCCCATGATGCTCACTGCGATGAATGGCGACCCGTCAAGAAGGGACAAAGCAATGGACCGCACACCGATGGGAACCTGGGGTAAGCCTGACGATATCGGCTGGGCTGCCGTGTTCCTAGCCTCGGAAGCCTCCAAGTTTATCACCGGGGTATCGCTGCCGGTGGATGGGGGAAATTCGATTGGATTTTAGTAAAACAATTCATTTATAAACGATTTCACATGAAAAGATCGCATTACCTTAAGCTGCTCCTCGTAGTTTTAATTTCCACACTATCATTTGATACCAACGCACAGAAAATCAAGTGGAACAAGGTCAAAATCATGGTTTATACCAAAAACGGCAAAGGTTATGTCCACGACAACATTGCTAATTCGCTGGTTGCCATCCAGGCGTTGGCGAAGCAAAATGGGTTTGCCGTGGATACGACTTCCGATCCGGGCAAATTCACGGACGAAAACCTGAAACAGTATGACTGCCTGGTCTTCTCGAACACCAATAATGACGTTTTCGATACGGATGCGCAGCGTGTGGCGCTCATGCGTTACATACAGGCGGGCGGAAATTTCGTTGGATTGCATTCCGCATGCGGCACCGAACGCAAGTGGCGATGGTTCAAAGACCTGCTGGGTGGAACATTCTTCTGGCACGAACCGGGTCAAAGCTTTGCAGTGAAGGTTTTAGATCCAAAAAATCCTGCACTGGCCCACCTTCCAGCCGTTTGGCAGCGGGAAAAAGATGAGTTTTATTTTCTTAAAGAAATGAGCGTCAATTTGAACGTACTAGCTGTAAACGACCACACGACGATTGCAAAACCTGCCGGAAAAGCGCTGGATACATTTGGTGACGTGTTTCCGTCGGTATGGTGGCATGAATACGATGGCGGACGGGCATTCTACACTTCGCTGGGCCATCAGAAGGAAGATTATGAAAAAGACGACCTAAGAAAGCACATTTTGGGTGGCATTGAATGGGCTATCGGTCCGCAAAAACCAAGAAATTATAGTAAAGCTTACGCGACGAGTCCACAGGATGAGGTCCGCAAAAAATAATCGTAAACATATCAGTCATCAATCCTAAATCTGAATCCAATGAAAGATCAGCAGGAGAATAATCAGGGTAGAAGGTCATTTCTGAAAACCGCCGCAACCGGAACAGCAGGTATCATCGCCGCATCCGTTTTCCCAACCATTGTGCCATCGAGTGTATTTGGCAAAAATGCGCCGAGTAACAAGATCAATATCGGCCAGATCGGCTTCGGGCGCATCGGCTCCACACACGACTTGCCGGAAGTGATCAAAAACGAGGCCGCGCACGTGATCGCGGTGGCCGATGTTGATAAAAACCGGCTTGCAAAAGGAAAGGCATGGATCGAGAAAAAGTATGCTGAACGGACTGGTAAGGAGAATTACCTGGAAGTCAAAACTTACGACGACTACCACGAAATCCTGGCCAGAAAAGACATTGACGCAGTCATCATCAGCACACCCGACCACTGGCATGCACAGCCCGCAATGGAAGCTGCTGTCGCCGGAAAGCATATTTATATGCAAAAACCCACATCACTGACGATCAGGGAAGGCCGCCAAATGGCTGATATGATCAAAAAGAAAGGTGTTATTTTCCAGCTCGGCAGCCAGCAGCGCTCCGTCAATCCTTGGCCGCAATTCAAACGGACCTGCGAACTGGTACGTAACGGGCGCATTGGAAAACTTAAAAAAGTGTATGTAGGCTTGCCAGGCGATCCGGCGGGCGGAAACCCTGCTCAAATGCCTGTTCCCCCGAACCTGAATTACGACATGTGGCTGGGCTCGACTCCGGAAGTATATTACACGCTTGATCGCGTGCATTCTCAGACGGATATCAACGATCGTCCGGGATGGCTGCGCCTGGAACAGTTTGGTGCCGGTATGATCACCGGCTGGGGCTCCCACCACATCGACATCGCGCATTGGGGAATGGATACCGAACTTACCGGCCCTATTGAAATTGAAGGAAAAGCTACATTCCCTGCCAAAGGTTCGGGCTTATGGGATGTCCATGGCGACTTCCTTGTGAATGCACTTTATGCCAATGGCGTACAAATGGAAATCGGCGGTACTAATCCAAATGGTATCAAATTCGAAGGGACCGAGGGCTGGATATTTGTTTCTCGCGGCAATGTAGGCGTTACGGCTTCTGATCCTGTGGCTGCACAAAATGCCAAGGAGAACAAAGCATTCTACGCCAGCGATCCAAAAATTCTCGGATCTGTAATCCAGGCTAACGAAATTCACTTATATGAAAGTCCTGAACAGCATCAAAACTGGATCGAGAGCATTCACAGCGGCAAACAGACGATCAGTCATGCTGAGATTGCGCATCGCTCGTGTACTGCGTGCCTGCTCGCACATACCGCCATGAAGCTAGGCCGGAAAGTGAAATGGGATCCAAAAAAAGAGCAGTTCCTGAATGATAAAGAGGCTACCGCAATGCTTTCCCGCCCACAGCGCGGCAAGTACGGCACGAATAATGTCAAAGGATAATTAGAATCAGCGCCCTGGTAATTGAAACTTGCCAGGGCTTTTTTATGTGCTGAAAGTTTCCAAATATTAGAACTTACATTGGCGGGTTCTATCAAGTATTTGGAAATAAAATTGAACGTTATAAGGAGATCAAAATGAAGACCTACACTTTGTCTGAGATGAAAGACAAATACATCGGCGCGCCCGGTAGCGTCGATCGGGAAGCTTATGAATATGAGCTAAGAATGGATTTGCTGGGAAGGATGATCCGCAGTGTGAGACAGGAGCGCAACCTTACACAAGAGCAACTTGGAGAACTTGTAGGAGTCCAGAAATCTCAAATATCCAAGTTGGAGAGTAGTTCCAACAGTGCGACCCTGGACACGATCGTAAAAGTTTTCAGAGCATTGAAAGCGGAGATACATTTCAACATCACGGTTGACCAGCGTAAATTTTGCATACCCTGACGGGAGACCCGGATCGCTTAGAGTTCAGGGTTTTTTTTTAATAATTCCCCTTGTATTCCCGCGGGGTGTGTCCGATGTATTTTTTGAAGTTGCGGTTGAAATTGGATAGGGAATCGAAACCGCTGTCGTAGGCAATCTGGGCGATCGTCCATTTATCTTCCAAAAGCAGTTTGCAGGCGTGCCCGATACGGATCTCGTTGACAAAATCAATGAAGGTTTTGTTGGACCGCGCTTTGAAATAACGGCAAAAAGCGGCCTCGGTCATTCCTGCCAGCGATGCGACATCGCTCAACCGGATTTCCTGGAAGAAATGCTGGAGTACGTAATTATGAACTTTCTGCATTCGCTCCGTTTCCGAAACCTTGAAGGTATTGACATAACCATAACTGGAAATCGGCTCCCCGCTGGTATCATGAGCGAGCTTGTCGAGCAAAGTAAGTAATTGTAGAATGCTCTTGAAGCCTTCGACGGCCGTCAGCGAGATAAGTTGGTCTCGGATATGCTCGCCGAGCGGTCCTTTATACGAAACGCCACGCTTGGAATCGAGCAACAACTGCCGCAATGCAAGCATTTCCGGCTTTTCAAGAAAGTCCTTTCCCAAAAAATCTTCCTGAAAATAAAGCACAATCCCGTGCGTCATCAACGACGAGCCAGCCTCGAAATAAGCAGGGTCGCTGCGCCATAAATGCGGGACGTCAGGGCCGAGAAAAACCGTATCCCCCGGACCGAAAGTTTGTATCGAATCTCCTATCAACCGTTTGCCTGTTCCCTCCAATACGGTAAATAATTGGTAGTGGGGGTGAAAATGCCAATTGGGATCAAAATGAGACTCTTTTAGCTCATGAACGGTCACAGTCCGGACTTGACTTTCGATATTCTTATGAATGGGTGCTTTCATGTTTCTTTCAGGATTTTACCCAAAATATCAGCAATAATAAGAATTTAGTATCAAAATAAGACCATATTTCATTTTTTAAATCACAAATTCATTGTGTGACCGGCAAAAGAATATCGTTTCTGCGACGTTATAATATTTGAAGAATGCGCTCGGACAACTGGCATATTTCTTTTAAGTTTATAGAACCGCCGAATTTTAGTGCAACCTTTTTCGCGCGTACGATGTCATCTTTAAGCAGTTTCGTTATCAAATAGCGTTTATGAAAAGCCTTATACTTCTGACAGCATCCGTGCTGTTTTTTTCGCTGTTATCAGGTTGTGGAAAAACCACCACAATCAGCAGTAATATGGAGTTGACCGGCAAGTGGCAACTGGAGAGTATCGTTCAGGAAGATGACACAATCAAAAAACCCGCAACAGCCAAGGGCCTGATGGAAGTCAGTCTCAACTTCAAAGAAAAGGGCGAGTTGGAAGGCACAACATCTACCAATATCCTCACCGGCTTCTACGAAACGGCCCAGCAGAATACCATCCAGCTCGGCGGCGGCGGGACGGAACGGGCGGAAACGCCATGGGGAAACCTCTTCGTCAATGCATTGCCGAATGTCAATCTCTACGACCTGAAAGCTAACCGGCTGATCCTCTATTATGAGAATCAAAATCAGCTGATTTTCACCAGGGTGCAGTAAAATACCAGACGATATTTATCAGACAGCAGCTTCAAAGGCTGCTTTTTTTGTGCCCGGATGGGCTATGACTTTATTTTGCCTGATAATTTTATTTTTAGATGGGTTAATATCAATTTCAAGTCAATACTTATCAAAACGTGTAAAATGAACGGTACTTTTTTACTTTAAGATTGTATACTGATTAGATTACCGATTATCCACTCCCGGGCACCTTAGCCAGCAGACCGGACAAAACTGATTTTGATGAAGTACAGTATGAATCTCCTTTTGTGGGGAAATCAAATTGATGAAAGCCTTTTTCCTACCCTCGAACTCATTAAAGAGATCGGATTTGACGGAGTGGAAGTCCCGATATTCAATACCGACCCTACC
Organism: Dyadobacter sp. MSC1_007; assembly: GCF_023667495.1. Lineage (GTDB taxonomy): Bacteria > Bacteroidota > Bacteroidia > Cytophagales > Spirosomataceae > Dyadobacter. The sequence goes on along the minus strand of NZ_JAMOZL010000003.1, from coordinate 202,275 downwards.
CATTGGTTTAACTTTCGCAAAAAGCTGGATGAGCTCGGCCTTGAATGCGAAACCGACACGATCTGCGGCCCGTCCGAGCATTTGATCAGCCCGGACCCCGCTATGCGCCGCCACACCATCGAACACCTCAAAAGTGCGTTAGACTGCTCCCTTGTACTGGGCGCGACACGACTAATGGGGCCTTACCATTCTGCATTGGGCGTTTTTACAGGTAAACCCGCAACCCAGGAAGAATGGCAATGGGGCATTGAAGGCATCCGCGAAGTGGCCGACTACGCCGAATCGCTGGACATTACGCTGGGCCTGGAATACCTCAACCGCTTCGAACTGTACCTGACGAGTTGCGGCGACGAGATCATTCGCTTTGTGGATGATGTTAACCACCCGAATTGCAAGATCATGTTCGATACGTTCCATGCGAACATCGAAGAGAAAAACATAGGCGATACCATCCGCAAAGCTGGCGACCGTATTTCATTTATCCAGCTTTCTGAAAACGACCGTTCGACACCAGGAAAGGGTAATGTAGATTGGGAAGGCGTTTTTCAATCAATACGCGACATAAAATACGATGGCTGGATCAGCATTGAGGCATTCAGTCCGAAACTACCCGTAGCCAATATCTGGCGCAAAATGTTCGACTCGGAAGAACAACTGATGCGCGACGGCCTGGCATTCATCAAATCCAACCTCGGATAACATCCAGTTCGGCCATTTTTATTGCCAGCTATTTGTAACCAAAAGTTTCAATTAGCTGGCAATAAAAGTATTAGTAGAAAAAATTGAACTAATAAAACGATTTTACCTCGTCAGGATAATTAACATCAAATCAGCTTGCCTATTATTTGGGATTGGTCTAAATAAGACTACTTTTGCGGACTGTAAGTAAAGCAGTCCCATTTAACTCCCATATCATGAGGATATTTTGTATACTCTTCTTCTCGCTAGTTTCCACCTTTGTTTTTGCACAAACAGGTAATATAAAAGGCCAGATTAAAAACGCGGAGGGTCAGCCCGCAGAGCTTGTTAACGTAATATTGAAAGGCACGGGCAAAGGAACCTTAACCTCATCAAGCGGTGATTTCGAGTTTAATGGTCTGTCGACAGGGCATTACCAGCTCATTGCAACTGGCGTTGGGATCAAACGTATTGACCGCAACGTGTCCGTTAAGGCCGGCGAGACAGCAACTCTTGATATTACAACCGAAGAAAGCGCACAGGAACTTCAAACGGTCGAGATCACCGGACGGGCAGAAACGACTTACAAAAACGATCTTTCATTTATAGCCAGCAAAACCGCCACGCCGATCAAGGAAGTGCCGCAAGCGATCAGCTACATTACCAAAGAAGTAATGCGCGATCAGGGAACGTTCCTGATGGGCGACGCCGTCAAGAACATGAGCGGTGTAAACCAGTTTACTTTTTATGATGATCTTACCATCCGCGGCTTCCGCATGAATGGCGGCAGTACGACCCAACTTGTGAATGGTTTGAGGACATTTTCAGGTTTTTGGAAACAACCGCCTGTGAATTACCTGGAAAGAGTTGAAGTGATCAAAGGTGCAGCTTCTGCATTGTATGGCAATACTTCCCCCGGCGGCACGATCAACCGCGTGACTAAAAAGCCATTGAGGACTCCCCAGAAATCGCTCACATTTACTACCGGAAGTTTCAATACACTACGCACGCTGGCCGACTTTACCGGACCGATGAACGAAAGCAAAACGCTGCTTTACCGTCTGAACCTCGGTTATGTGAATGCACAAGGCTTCCGCAACCTGCAATTCGATAAAAATATAATCGTGGCACCCTCGGTGTCGTTCCTGCCTACGAACAAGACCCGTATCAATTTCGACCTTGTTTACAACCGCTCCAACAGCCGCCTCGATCGCGGCCAATCGGTAAGAGGCAACGATTTATATTCCAGCTCCATCAAAACTTCACTGAATGCGGTTAATGATTATCTCAATGAAGAAACGTACCTGATCACGACTTCATTGAACCATCAGTTTACCCAAAATACCTCCTTCAACGTCGCCTACCTGCGTACAGGCTATTCCGAAGACCTGCTCGAACACCGTAGCAGCAATGTGAATGGCGTCGACTCGGCTGGAAAAGCGATCGATAATCTCGTAGCGCGGCAGGTTTTTATCCGTAAAACCAAGTCGTTCATGGACAATGTATCGCTGTTTTTTAACCATAACTTCAACACAGGGATCGCCGAGCATAAGTTCGTGGCAGGGTATGACTACATTCAATCTACCACTCCAAAGGGTTCTGGTCAGCAAACCGCCAACGGTTACCTGCTGAAAGCGGGCGGTGCAGCGGCGTACAATGCGAAAACACCTGAAAAATACGTCTTCTACAACTACACTGAAAACGGCGTTACCAGGAGCATCCCTAAGCCCAATATTTCGCATTACGACCTGACGTTGCAGAATAACAATATGGAAGATCCTTCCAAATACACCTTCAACGTCGTCACTAATGCTTCAACCACACCCGTCTTCTATAAGCTGCATGGCTTGTATTTACAGGAACAATTAAAGATCAACCGCCTTCAAATCCTGCTTGGCCTGCGCTATGACACTTACGTTGACAAAAAGAACTACACAACAAACAACGAGACGAATGTAACGCAACATGCATTCCTGCCGCGCATCGGTGCTGTGTATACGTTGACCAACAATGTCAATGTTTACGGGACTTACACGAAGGGCTACAATCCACAGGATCCTATTGTACAGAGCGATCCGCTTTCCGGCGGCCCGTTCGACCCGATCCGCAGCAGCCTTACCGAAGGTGGTTTGAAGACAGAGTGGCTCGATGGTCGTCTTACTGCAAATTTAGCGGTGTATCAAATCACCCAAACTAACACCCTTTACTCAGCCAATGCACCCGAAAACCCGAACCTGATGCAGCAAATCGGCGAAGAAAAGGCGAAAGGTGTAGAATTCGATGTGACCGGAAACATCCTTCCCAACTGGAACGTGATCTTGGCTTACAGTTATAATGACGCCAAGATTACCGACGCCGGTTCGAAAACGGCCGATCAGGCGCTGGTTAACATGCAAAAACCAAATGCGCCTAAAAACCAGGGAAGCATCTGGACCAAATACACTTTCGTAAACAATGCATTGAGCGGCTTTGGTGTCGGGCTGGGCGGCAATTTCGTAACAGAGCGGAATGTCTCGATCAACAACACACAGACATTGCCGGGCTACGCGTTGCTTAATGGAGCTATATATTATAAAATCGACAAGTTTCAGTTCCAGGTCAATCTTAACAACCTGGGCAACAAAACTTACTGGGTTGGTGGTTACGATTATCTGCGATTGTTCCCGGGAGCACCACGCAATTTCATGGCGACTATTTCTTATACCTTTTAATAGCTGGTCTGTTTCCTAAATCAAAAAAGTGTGAAAAAGGCATTCAAGAACATTGCATCGCAACTGCATTTATGGCTGGGGGTTTCCTCCGGCCTTGTGGTTTTTATAGTGGCGCTCACCGGCTCATTGCTGGTTTTTGAGGACGAGCTCGAACCGGTTATTTACAAACAGCTGCATGTGGTAGATGTTTTGGCTAAATCGGAAAGATTACCCTTGGATGACCTGAAAAGCGTCGTTTCAAAGGCTTATCCAAAAAAGCGGGTTTCGAGGATCATTATCGAGCCAGCGCCGGAACGAGCCGTCATTTTCGCATTGACGGAAGGGAAAAAAGAGAAAGACTTCTTCATAGTCGGTGTGAACCCTTACACCGCAGCTATAACCGACACCAGGCACGAAAACGATGCCTTTTTTCACATTGTACTCCAACTTCACCGGTACCTGTGCCTGGAAGAGACCGGCAAAGTCATTACCGGCATTGCATGTGTGATGTTTTTGGTTATTCAAATTACAGGATTGGTGCTTTGGTGGCCCAACCGCAAGAATCGGAAGCAGAGATTTACCATTAAATGGAATGCGAAGTTTAAAAGATTGAACTGGGACTTGCACGCAGTATTCGGCTTTTATGTCCTCCCATTTGTCTTCCTCATCGCCGCCACCGGACTGGTATGGAGCTACAAATGGGTCAATAATCTGATCTACATTACCTTTGACGGCAAGCCACAGCAAAAGCGCGAAGCCCCGGCCAACATTTCGGCTCCGGGACTGGCCCAATATGGCACATTGGCCAAAATATATGCAGAAACCAATCGCCAGCTTCCCAACCCGGGCAAAATACAGTTCACAGTTCCCGCATCCGACAGCCTTTCCATTACCGTTTCCAAAGTCGATGATCATGCCGCGATCAGCAACATTGTAAACTTTCTCTATTTTGATCAAAATAACGGTCAGCTTACCGGCAAACGGCTTTACGGCCAGGAAACGGCAGGTATGAAAGTCAGAAGGCTCGTTTACCCGATCCATACCGGCAGCATCTGGGGCTGGCCCACAAAGATTATCGCATTCATAGTCACCCTCATCGCCGCAAGTTTGCCGGTGACGGGGACTGTTATTTGGTTGGGGAGGAAGTTTAAAACCAAGAAAGCTGTCAACAAAACGGCGGGCCAAGAACATCTGACGGCAAGGCGCTCGGTTAGACGAAAAGCGAAAGAGGTGGTTTGAGATTGACCGCAGAGTAGTTCATGTGTGCCATTCGCTATAAAAATGCCGATCTGTATCAGACTGTTGGCATTTTTATAGCAAATGTGGTCACTATGAAAAATTCGAATGCCTTCATGAAAACCTTTAACTCCATCGAAGAAGCTTTCGAATGGTGGCTTAAAAATATTTATCCGGTACTACCAGCGGAAACGAAAGAACCTAGATACCGCAATGCCTGGCGTGATTATACTTTCAAGAAAGGAATATCTCAGAAGCGCATGAAAGCGATATTATCTGACTTTGGTAATGTTACTGAAAAGACTGTCGTCACTTTCGAGATCAGATAATTATTTGTTGGAAATATGCACAAATTGTTATCTTTGCCTTAATGAAAACATTTACTTCCATGGAGGAGGCTTTCAAATGGTGGTTAACAACGATTTATCCCACATTGCCAGCCGAAGTGAAAAAAGGAAAGCTTACTTACGCGTGGAGGGATTTCACATACAATAGAGGTATTTCACACTCGAGAATGAAGGAAATCCTTTCCGAGTTTGGAGAAATAGAGGTCCTGACTCTGATCAAATTCACTCCAAAGTAAATTTTTTTAATTTTATTTTGTTGGAAAATTACACAAATCAATCACTAAACAGTCAACAAACTATGAACACACTTCAAGATTCAACATCGCAACAAGCTACCAGTCCAAACGCACACTTTTGAAGCAAAGGAACTCAGGCTAATGAAACAGCAAAACATTGTAAACGAGTTTTTCCTTAGAGACAGCGGCTGCGAAATGATCGAATCGATCCATACTTTGGTCGAGGGCTATCTTTTCACTGAGAATCTGGCGCAGGTAACGCCCGAAATGCGTTTGCATATTGTGAATCAGCTGCGGGTTGCGACGCTGATCGCCAAGTTGGAAGCGAATAACGCTTGTCGCCGGTGACAACACCGGCAACGGCTTAAAACGACCGGTAGTTAACTAATTTCCGCCGGATAAGCCAACACGGTCATCTGATAACTAAATACCTGATAAAATTAAGGTAGCCTTAATTTTATCAGGTATTTAGTTATTCTACTCTCCGAGACTTCATTTATAAATATCCAGATGCTAACGAAGCGTTAAACTTGTGGGTAAGAATTATGAAGAAGAAAAATTTTAGAACATTCCATGAGGTGAAGGAGTGTTTCAGTTCCGTTGATTCAATCGGAGACGATCTTTTTGTATTCAATATCAAAGGGAACCATTATCGGCTAATTGTACGAATCCATTTCCCAATAAGGACATTATATATCCGGTTTATCGGTACCCATAAGCAATATGACGATGTAAACGTACGATTACTATGAAAGAAACTAAACCGACTTACAAGGTCACAAACGAAGAGGAGCATGCCGCGTTACTTGAAAAGGTCGGCGCATTAATGAAAAAAGGATCAGCTAACGTAACACGAGAGGAGCAAATGCATATCCGGGCGATGGGCGAGGCTTTAATGGCATATGAGGAAATAATCTACCCCATCCCCGAACCTTCCTCACTTGAAGGTATTCTCGAACAGCGAATGTACGAAATGAGGTGTGAGAACAAAGACCTCGCCAAAACACTCGGAATTTCGCAAACGGATCTCGAAATGATCATTAATGGAGATCAGAAGCCGGATGTTTCGCTGCTAAAAGTGATCAGAGACAGGCTTAATATTCCAGCTGACTTCATACTGGATCACGTTTAGTGGAGCACGGGATAATTGGCTCCAAAGTATTTTATGGACTCTTCTCACAACATCGCTAAGCATTCACCTACGCTTTCTCCAACGCCTTCAACCCCAAAACCTGCATCAACTCCCTGTCCTGATCCAGCGCAGGATTAGGCGTTACGAGCAGTTCGCCGCTTTCGTTGGTGAATATCGAATTGGCGCCGGCCATAAAGCAGAATGCCTGCTCCTGATCGCTCATTTCCATGCGACCTGCACTCAGCCGCACCATCGCTTTCGGCATTAAAATCCTCGCGGTAGCGATCATCCGGACCATTTCCCAGCTGTCGAGCCGGTCCATATCACCGAGCGGCGTGCCCTTCACCCGCGCCAATGCATTGACAGGCACGGACTCGGGATGTTCCGGCATATTGGAGAGTGTATGCAGCATGCGAATGCGATCGCTTTTTGTTTCCCCCAAACCTATAATTCCTCCGCAACAAACGGATATTCCAGCGTCGCGCACATGGTCGAGCGTATTCAGGCGGTCGTCGTACGTGCGGGTTGTGATGATCTTGTCGTAATGCGTATCGGATGAATCGAGGTTGTGGTTATAGGCATACAAACCCGCCGCTTTCAGTTTTTCAGCCTGGCTTTCGGTCAGCATTCCGAGTGTACAGCAAACTTCCAAACCTAATCTGGCCACTTCGGTCACCATTTCGAGCACGCGGTCGAAATCGCGGTTATCTTTCACTTCACGCCAGGCCGCAGCCATGCAAAACCGGCTCGAACCGCTCGCCTTGGCCCGCTGGGCAATAGACACGACGTCCTCCTTTTTCATGAGAGCCTTCACGGTGACGCCCGTCTGATACCGCGCTGCCTGACCGCAATAGGCGCAGTCTTCGGGACAGCCGCCGGTTTTGATAGATAGTAAGGTGCATACTTGAATGGCCTCGGGGTCGTGCCATTGCCGGTGTACCGATGCCGCTTCATAAACCAGCTCCAGCAATGGGCGGTTATATATCGCTTCTATCTCCTCAATATTCCAGTCGTTACGAATGGATGTCGCTGTTTGCATGACCCTATGTTTTGGGTCAAATGTAGCGTGGCAAGAAACGATGGTATGCGTCCGGTTTGGAAGATTGGGCATAGTCCGGAGCAATAATGGACGCTATTTCAGATTGCGTACCTACGGCACGCCATAAAACCACAACACGACGGGCTATCGAGATTTGATCCCGATGGGATTGTTCTTCAATGCGACCGTTTCGTTGTATCCGGATTTGATCCCGATGGGATCGGCTTGTAACAATTGTCCCGGCAGGGACAACATATCGGTAGAAAAAAAACGATTGATGCATTTGGCGTGCCGGCAGGTACGCAATGTAATTACCGGCACGCATTCATTTCAATATATCTTCGCAAGCAGATGTGGACGCTCTTTTTCTAATTTCAGGATCAACTCGCCAAATAGCGTATTTACCCATGCAAACCATTTGCGTGTAAATTTCGAATCATCATCCTTGTCAAACGACTCATGCATGAAACCAGTGTGGTTATGCGTCGTTTTGAGCTGTTTCAGCTGCGCTTCAATCTCCTTATCGTCCGTGGAAGTGATCGCCCGTGCGATAATGCCCATCGGCCACACCTGGTTCACCAGCGTATGCGGGCTACCCAGCCCTTCACCGGCCTTCCCTTTGAAGTAATAAGGGTTCGTATTGCTCAACACAAATTTGCGTGTGTTGATATAAATCGGGTCCTTCACCGAAACTGCATTCAGGTAAGGCATGCTGATAAGTCCGGGAATACCGGCGTCGTCCATCATCAGATGGTTGCCGTAACCATCTGCCTCGAATGCATATATCTTACCGAATTGCGTGTGCTCCAATACACCGTGTTTTTTCAATGCAGCTTCGACTTCCGTAGCCAGCGCCCTGAAATCCGCAGCCAGCTTTGCATTTTTCGTGCTGGATGCTTTTTCCAATAATTCGGCTACTTCGCGGAAGGAAACGACGGCGAAAAAGTTCGATGGAATGAAGAATGAGAATATCGTTGCATCATCCGATGGCCGGAATGTGCTGGCGATCAATCCCACCGGTTTGATTGGATTACCATAACCATTACCCGGCACCGTGTCGGTTGACCAGGATGTGACGCGGCCGAACCTGTATGGCCCCGGCCCGTCTTTGCGCTGTTGTTCCTTGCAAGTTTTCAGCACCAGCTCCATGGCGTTTAACCAGTCGCCGTCGAATGGCTTGGTGTCGCCGGTGGTTTTCCAATAGTTATATGCCAAACGAATGGTGTAGCAAAGCGAATCCAGCTCCCATTTGCGCTCGTGAAGCATGGGGTTCATCTTGGTCTGATCCTTGCTCCATTCACTTTCTTTCGGGCGATCGTAAAATGCATTCGCGTACGGATCGATCAGAATGCATTTGGTCTGGCGGTTGATGAGACCGGCGACCATATCTTTCAATTTTGGATCCTCTTTCAGCAAAGGAAGATAAGGCCAAACCTGCGCTGTACTGTCACGAAGCCACATGGCGTCGATGTCGCCGGTGATGACGAAAGTATCCGGCTTTCCATCGATCGGGTTATAATGAACCGTGGTATCGATGGTGTTAGGGAAGCAATTCTCAAACAGCCAGGCCAATTCGGGATCCTTGATGACCTTTTTCATGCGGGCGATGGTCGCTTCAACGGCCGGGCTCGTGAAACTGCGCTTGTCCGCCGGAATGCGAACTACCGGAAAATCAGCGCTTTTGGCAAACGACCATTGGGGTACAGCCATACCAGCTACTGCCAATGCTCCCGCTTTGATGAAATCTCGTCTTAAGAACATGAGGTGGGTTATTATGGGTGCTTGATGATATAAAAAGGCAATTTAGATAAAATTCACTTCCCTGACCATATGGAAATACCGGTGCCCCATAAAATCCTTTTCTCCGACGACCTCAAATCCCAAATTTTCATACAATCGCTTTGCCGCCGGATTCACCTGGTCCACGATCAGCCCGACTTTGCTATATCCAAGCGAAGCCGCATGATCACAAAATGCATTGATTAGCATTTTGCCTATTCCCTTTCCCTGATGCGCCGGGTGCACATTGACGCAATCGATATAATATTCCCCCGGCTCTGTTTCGTCATTTGGAGCAAAATTCGGCTGCGCTTCTCTCAATTTATCCAGCACCGGTTGTCGCAATGCATGCAGATGGGCACCATCATAACCAGTTATTGAGCCAACGATGCTGCTTCCGGTTTCGTAAACCAGCGTATTGGCATAGCTATACTGGTTGCCGGCCGCTTCAAAAAACGAATGGAAGAACGGAATGGCATCCTCATAACGCGTTGATCTCGCAAAAATCCCGGCAATATGCCCCATTGCCAAAACCAGCAGCGGTGCTACATGCGGAGCGTCGTCAGGTCGGGCGGGTCTGATCATGGTTTTAAATAGTTTGTTTAATGCCTGATAGGTCAATTTGTGCAAAATCGATATTTAAATGCAGTTTTTTCTAGCTATTTTTTGCTTAAAAATTTTCAATAGCCAAAAAACAGGTCAAAATACATTCAGTACTAATCAAAACGTGAAAAGTTTTTAGCACTATTTTGCTTTAAAATTGTATTGTCGAAAAATACCCGGGCAACCGGCTTTCAAACGACTTGAAAGCAAATCGGGCGCCCTGCTTAAAAAGAACTGTCGGTTTGCTAAACCACTGATCTGCTGAATCATTAACCTGTTAATCAATATGTCCCAAAAAATTAATGTTGCCATTGTCGGACTGGGCTTCGGAGCCGAGTTCATTCCCATTTACCAGCAACATCCAAATGCCAATATGTATGCCATTTGCCAGCGTACAGAGTCCAAACTGAACGAAATCGGTGACCAATATGGCATTGCAGTACGTTACACGAGTTATGATGAATTGTTGGCCGACCCTAATGTCGATGCAGTACACATCAACTCCCCTATCCCCAACCACGCTGAACAGACATTAAAAGCATTACGCGCAGGCAAGCACGTGGCTTGCACCGTCCCGATGGCAACCAGCGTCGAGGACTGTATCGAGATCGTAAAAGCAACACGCGAGTCGGGGAAAAAATATATGATGATGGAAACCGTCGTGTATGCGCGGGAATTCCTATTTGTGAAAGAATTATACGAAAAAGGTGAATTGGGCAAAGTTCAGTTCCTGAAAGCGAGCCATCAGCAGGATATGGAAGGCTGGCCTGATTACTGGCCTGGGTTGCCTCCTATGCACTATGCAACGCATTGCGTGGGCCCGGTGGCCGGTTTGTTGAAACTGGAAGCAGAATATGTTTCCTGCTTTGGCTCGGGAACGATTAGCGAAGACCTGATTAAAATTCACAATTCGCCCTTTGCAGTTGAGTCAGCACATATTAAATTTAAGGATAGCGACCTGTCTGCCTATGTTTATCGTTCGTTGTTTGATGTAGCGCGTCAGTATCGCGAGAGTTTTGAGGTTTATGGAAGCAAGAAATCGTTTGAATGGCCATTGATCGAAGGTGAAGATCCCGTAATCCACACCGCAAAAAAGGCTGAGCACGAAATCCCTGAGAAAGTAACAACGCCGGATTACGCCCATTACCTACCGGAAGAAATCCGTCATTTCACAGGTCATGGTGTTTACAATCTGGATGACAACGCGCATTTGTCGTTTGTACAAGGCGGCGGCCACGGAGGATCACACCCGCACCTGGCACACGAGTTCATCAGTGCGTTGATCGAAGACCGCGAACCATTCCCGAACGCATGGCAATCTGCCAACTGGACGAGTGTTGGTATTCTGGCGCACGAATCAGCAATGCAAGGCGGCGCGATCATCAAGTTACCGGATTTTAAGAGTGTGTAAAATTACATAGCGCATACATCCTTCGGCTGCGCTCAGGATGACAGTAGCAATGTCACTCTGAGCGCAGTCGAAGAGACCCTGAGCGCACGGGGCAACCGAAAAGCAACACCAGCTGTCACCCTGAGCGCAGTCGAAGGGCATGCACTATGTCAACAAACCCAACCAATTCCTAATACAAACAAGAAACAAAACCTCAATGAAAACCAAAGCGTTATCCTTTATACTAGGTATTGTCCTGCTGGGCTGTGCCTCTCAGCCATCCTCTCAGAACGCGTCGGTCAAGAGCACGTCTTCTAAGGGTGAAGCTTCCAAAGCGCGGCGACTGGAAATCCTTTTCCTCGGGGATAAAGGCCACCACAAACCCGCTGAACGCGTTCCGCAGATTATGGCGGCATTAGGCCCGAAAGGTTTCAACTTTACCTACACGGATAACCTCAACGACCTGAACCCTGAAACACTGGCCAAATACGACGCCCTTATGTTGTATGCCAACTGGGATTCCATCGCACCGCAACAAGCGAAATCACTGCTCGACTATGTGGCCAGTGGCAAAGGTTTTATTCCCGTGCACTGCGCTTCCTACTGTTTCCGGAACAATCCGGACGTGGTGAAGCTGATGGGCGGCCAGTTCTGGAGACATACCTGGGATACCATTCAGCCGGTTTGGACCAAGCCTGATCATCCTGCTATCGCGGGTGTGAAGCAATTCAAAACAGTGGATGAAACTTATTTGCACACGCTTTTACAGCCTGATAATATCGTTCTAACCGAACGCACTATTCAGAAAGACCAGGCAAAAGACAAGCCGGGACAAGAAAAAGAACCTTATACCTGGGTTAGAACGCATGGCAAAGGCCGCATTTTCTACACCGCATATGGTCACGACGAACGCACCTGGGCTGTTCCGGGCTTCCACGACCTGATCGAAAAAGGAATTCTTTGGGCAGTAAACGACGATGCCCGCAAGGCACTAGCCGCTTTGAACCCAAAACCATTTGAATACCGCGAGGCAAAGCTTCCTAATTACGAGCAACGCCCCGGCGCTCAAATGCAGCAATTGCCGTTATCACCAGAAGAATCAGTTAAGCACATTCAGATTCCTGTCGACTTCACGTTGGACGTTTTCGCGCACGAGCCTGACGTAATGCACCCGATCGCGATGACATGGGACGAACGCGGAAGATTGTTTGTATTGATCACCAAAGATTACCCTAACGAACGCAAAGACACAGGCGGCAGTGATTATATCCTGATCTGCGAAGACACAAACAAAGATGGCAAAGCCGATAAGTTCACGAAGTTCTCAGACGACCTGAGCATTCCTACCGGCCTCGTTTTTGCTAATGGAGGCTTGATCGTTTCACAGGCACCGCATATGCTGTTCTTGCAGGACACTAATGGCGACGACAAGGCTGATGTGAAGAAAATCCTTTTCTCGGGTTTTGGCACGGGCGATACCCACGCGGGACCTTCGAACTTGCATTATGGATTTGACAACTGGGTTTACGGCTCGGTGGGTTATTCCGGATTTAAGGGTAAAGTAGGTAAAAGCAATGAGCTGGATTTCGGTCAGGCATTGTTCCGCTTCAAGCCGGATGGTTCTGATATGGAAATCGTTGCAAAAACGTCTAATAATACCTGGGGACTTGGTTTCAATGAAGCTGGTGATTTGTTCGGTTCAACTGCCAACAACTCACACGGATGGTACAGCGCCATTCCGAATCGCTATTTCGGTGCCAGTAAAGTCGATAACGGCAGCCGCAGCACTGATACGCATAAAGACATGCAGCCTATTACGCCAAAAGTACGTCAGGTTGATGTTTTCGGAGGTTTTACCGCAGCAGCAGGACATAATTTCTATACAGCACGTGCTTACCCGAAACAATACTGGAACAGGGTTGCATTCGTTTCCGAGCCAACCGGCCACATTCTTCACCAGAATATCATGGCTAAAAAAGGAACGGATTTCGAAGATCAGCTTGGCTTTAACCTGCTGGCAGGAGCCGATGAATGGGTAGCGCCTGTATTTGCCGAAGTAGGTCCGGACGGCGCCGTTTGGGTGGCCGACTGGTACAGCTACATCATCCAGCATAACCCAACTCCAAAAGGATCCGAAAACGGAAAGGGAAATGCCTACGAAACGCCGCTTCGCGACTTTACGCACGGACGTCTCTACCGCATTGCATGGAAAAATGCTCCAAAATATACCCCGGTTTCATTGAGCAAATCACGTCCGGACGAGCTTGTTGCTACTTTGAAAAATAACAATATGCTATGGCGCCGCCACGCGCAACGCCTGCTCGTGGAGCGTGGTCAAAAAGATGTGGTTGCGAAACTGGTTGAGTTGGTTAAAGACAAATCCGTTGACGAAGTAGGCCTGAATACAGCGGCGATCCATGCATTATGGACCTTGCACGGCCTTAATGCAATCGAAGACCCGCAAGTATTGCCCGTTGTAACAGAAGCATTGAAACATCCTTCCAACGATGTCCGCAAGACTGCCGTGCAGGTATTGCCAAGAACTGCTGCTACTGCCCAACTATTACTGACCGCCGACGCATTACACGACAAAGAGCCGTTGGTAGTACTCAATACTTTGCTTGCATTTACAGAGACGCCATTGTCGCCACAGGTTGAAAGTGCAGTATTAGGCCTGCTGGATACTTATTCCAATGCAGAAGACCGCTGGATGCCGGATGCATTTGCAGCCATTTTGAACTCACATAATGGTGCATTGCGTGACAAATACATTGCGCAACGTGTAGCCAAAGCAGGCTCTTCAAGTGCTGCCACGCAGCAAACGGAAACCGCCAAGGCAATGGATCACTCGACCATGAACCACCAAGGCCACGCCGCAAGCAAAGTGTCTGTTGAGGGATCTGCCGAACTGGCCGTTACCAACATTACTATTGAACCAAAAACACCTTATGTTCGCGAATATGCACGTGTTGCAATCGAAATTACGAACCAGGGAAGCGTTGCGGTGACCAAAGAGCAGGTGCCTGTTGTGAATGTAAGCATCAGAAGCCGGTCATTGAACACCAATTATATCAGCCGCCAGCTTACCAATGGAATTGCGCCAGGTGAAACCGTCAAACTATTAGAAGGAAACAATGGCCCTTGGAAAACCGGCTTTGGATTTGTTTCCGATGAAGCAGGTAAAGTGAATGTGACCGCGACGGTGGATGTGGACAATGTGGTTCCGGAAAAAGACGAGAACAAAAACAATACACTCAGCAAAACATTCGAAGTTCGCCGCCTTGACCGTCTTTCGGACTTCGCGCTTGAACGTACTGTGCGTGGCTACACCTCTTATGCGAGTGGTGACGATGTGCTGAAATTGATCCAGACTTCACAATCACTGGATGCCCAAGGCCGTAATGCCGTGTTGAAAGGCGTTCTGGGTGCCTGGAACCCGAAACGTAAAGAAACCACGAACGATGAAGGACGTAAGTTGCTCGCAACGGTTAAAAGCACAGTTTCCGACGATCTGAGCAGCCGTTACACAACGCTTCTGGAATCTTACGGCATTAAGGAAGAAGTAACCGCCGACCCGAATGTACAAGTCGTGACGATTAAAGCCATTCGTGAAGAAATGAAATTCACCGTCACCGAATTTACCGCCGTGGCTGGTAAAACTGTTGAAATCGTGTTCGAAAACCCGGATGCGATGCAGCATAACATTGTGGTAGGACGTCCCAAGTCTACCGAGATCATCGGCGCTGCTGCTGATAAAATGATCACCGCCAAAGACGGTGCAGAAAAGAATTATGTACCCAATATCCCTCAGGTCCTGGCTGCTACGCCCCTCGTAAACCCCGGCCAGACCTATCGCTTGAAATTTGTAGTACCGGATCAGGTTGGAGACTATCCGTTCGTATGTACGTTCCCGGGCCACTGGCGCCTAATGACCGGGGTAATGAAAGTTGTAAAGGAAAAAGGGTTATAATTTCTTAACTGCAAAAGCCTATGATTTCAAACTCAATTCAAGTTTAGCGTATAATAATCACCGTTCAGATTCGCAAGGCATTCAAAGTGCCTTCTGCGAATCTGGATGACTGATTTAGATTAACAAAAGGACGACGGGCACTCAAAGCCTGGCGGAGGACTATTTTTTTATATCTTTTTAAATAGTATTTATTCAATATTTTTTATCAATAAATAATTATAATACCTACACATAATGCTGTAAAAACTACTACTCACATCTAACCCAGGTTAACAATGAACAACCAAAACAAACGAAACCCCTTCTCGGGGCTTCACAGGCCTCTTTTTGCCCTCTTGGCGGCAGGATGCCTGTCGCCTCAGGAGGCTTGGTCGGAAAACCTCCGTATCGGCCCGACGGTTACCTATCACAAACTTGTCGACAAAACCATCACCGGCAAGGTCGTCGACGAAAAGAGCAGCCCGCTGCCGGGTGTAAGCGTGGTCGTCAAAGGTACTACCACCGGAAGCATTACCGGCACCGACGGGACCTTCTCACTTAGCGTTCCCGAAACGGCTACCACGCTCTCTTTCTCGTTCATCGGCTACGCCTCGCAGGAAATTGCGATCGCAAACCAGTCGAACATTCAGGTGATATTGCTTCCCAGCAGCGAAGAATTGACGGAAGTGGTCGTAGTGGGATATGGAACGCAGTCTTCGGCAGCGGTAACCGGCGCGGTAAGTAACATCCAGGCCCGTGACCTCGTGCGCACCCCTTCCATTGGAACAGCCGATGCACTCGTAGGGCGCGTTCAGGGTATTACTGCCCGTAAGGCCGATGCACGCCCCGGCGCTGCTACCACGATCCAGATCCGGAACATGGGAACTCCGCTCTTTGTCATCGATGGTATCCCTTCCGATGCGGCCAGCTTCAACAACCTCGGCCAGAACGACATCGAGAGTGTGTCGATCCTGAAAGATGCCTCCGCGGCGATTTACGGTTTGCGGGCAGCCAATGGCGTTGTACTTGTTACAACCAAACGCGGCAAAGCGGGAGACGGCACCAGAATCAACGTCTCGGGTTACTATGGTTTGCAAAACTTCACCCGCTACCCGCGTCCGGCGAATGCCTACCAACATATGCGCGGGCTTGTTGAGTCGGATGTGAACCAGGGCCGGAACCCGTCCATTACCCCTGCCGAACTCGAAAAATGGCGCGTCGGGACTGAAAAGGGATACCAGAGCTTCGATTATTACGATATGGTCATGCGCCCCAATGTGCCGCAATACTTTGGCAATGCCAATGTGCAGGGCGGCAGCGAAAAGATGAACTACTTCCTTTCGATCGGCCACCTGAACCAGGACGCGTTGATCCGCGACTACAACTTCAAAAGGACCAATATCCAGGCCAACCTCGAATCGAGCCTGACGAAAGGATTGAAAGTCGGAACACAAATCAGCGGTCGCATTGAAGACCGGTTTCAGATAGGTGTGCCGGGGCTTGACGATTATTTCAACCCTTTCCTCAGTATTTTCACGATGTGGCCTACGGAGCGTCCCTATGCCAACGACAATCCGAAGTACATCAACCAGACACATAATGTGAACGTCAATCCGGCCACTTACAAAAGGGACGTGACGGGTTATATTGATGAGGTCACAAGGGCGGTGAAGGGCAACTTTTATGCCGAATATGATTTCAAATTCGGGTTGAAAGCGAAGGGAACCTACTCTTATGGTTTCTCCAACTTCGATTTCGACGGTTTTGAATACACGTACGACGCTTATACCTACAATAAGGACAACGACACCTATAATGTCGTTCCCGGCGGCGGTAACCAAAACCCCTGGCGCGAACGCAGGAAACGCAATATCGTGGACCGGTTTGCCCAATTTCAGCTGAGCTACGCGAAAGCGTTCGGCAACCACGATATTTCCGCCGTTGCGGCCTACGAGCGGTCCGACAATGTGAATACTTACCTCGTCGTGCATACTGTTCCGCCAAACAACTACATTCCGTTGATGTCGTTCGCGAACCAGGATATCCTCATTGACCAGTGGAGCACCGAGGCGCGGGCTGGTTATGTGGGCAGGATTAATTATGATTTTAAACAAAAATACCTGCTGGAACTTGTGGGCCGCTATGACGGCTCGTTCCTGTACGCACCTGGCAAACGTTATGGTTTCTTTCCGGGCGTTTCGGCGGGATGGCGTATTTCCGAGGAAAACTTTTTCAAAGGGAAACTTGAAAATGTGTTCAGCAGCCTGAAACTCCGTGCTTCTTACGGCCGCACCGGTGCCGACCGTCTTAATAATGCCAACAACGATTTCGTAGTAGCGCCATTCAGCTATTTGCCGGGTTACGATTTCCTGCAAGGCAGCGCAATTTTTGATGGGAATTATAACATAGGCGTCCGTCCGCGAGGTTTGCCTATTACCACGCTTTCATGGATCACCAACACGACCACCAACATTGGTCTGGACTTCGGCCTGCTGGATGGCAAGCTTTCTGGTCAGTTTGATATTTTCGAAAGAAAACGCACAGGCTTGCCAGCTGCCCGCTATGATGTATTGCTGCCCTCCGAAGTAGGTTATTCTTTGCCCAATGAAAACCTGAACTCAGACACCAACCGTGGTTTGGAAGGGGTATTGACCTACAAAAGCAATGTGGGCCAGGTTGACTATACATTGAGTGCCAATGCAACGCTTTCCCGCCGGCGCGACCTGGATTTTTACAAACCGCGTTTTGGGAACTCTTATAATGAGTACCGCGATTCATTTGTAGACCGCTGGGGCAATATCAACTGGGGTTACCAGGTATTGGGCCAATTCCAGTCGATGGAGCAGATTGAAAGCCATCCGATAGATAACGACGGCCAGGGCAACCGCTCCCATCTGCCAGGTGATTTCATCTACAAGGATGTGAACGAAGACGGCATCATCAACGGCCTTGACGAGCGTCCGATCGGCTACGCGGAAGGCGCTAACCCATACCTGAGCTTTGCATTTAACGGGAGCGTATCCTACAAAGGTTTCTCGATGTTCTTCGACTTTGCGGGTGCATCGTTGCAAAGCTTCCAGCGTAACTGGGAGTTGAAAATCCCTTACCAGAACAATGGTACTTCGCCGGGATATATGCTCGAAGACCGCTGGCACCGGGAAGATCCGTTCGATCCGAACAGTAAATGGATCTCAGGGACCTACCCGGCAATACGCAAGGATAATACCAGCCATGTGAACTTCCGGAAAAGCGATTTCTGGATTACCAACGTGCGCTATATCCGCCTCCGCAACATCGAGCTAGGTTATAGTTTTGATCAAAACCTTACCAAAAAGATCGGCTTGTCGGCGCTGCGTATTTACATGAATGCTTCCAACCTCTTCTCGATCGACAATGTGAAAAAGTACGGCATCGATCCGGAAATTTCATCGGGTAATGCGCTTGTGTATCCGCAACAGCGATTGTTTAATGCAGGTTTTAACCTCACTTTCTAAAAACTGGTTATGAAAAAGCTATCATTTAAAATACTGGTTTCTGCCTCCATGCTAGTTGTTGCCGGCTGCAACGATTGGCTCGAACGCAAACCGCAAAATATCATTCTTGAAGATCAGGTATGGAACGACCCGAAAATGATCACCGGGCTCTTGGCCAATTATTACGATCGCTTGCCCTACCATACCGACCTCAACCACGGCTCTAACGGCGACGTAAATGCGACCAACCGGGAAGGCTGGCAGGATTTCGCGGCTTACGACGAAGCCATGTGGTCCAACAACGATGATGCGCGGAACAATATCCTCTCCTACCCGGTAGACCGGTGGAGGCTTTGGGATTATGGCCTGATCCGCGACATTAACCTCGCATTGGAAAACATCCAAACCTATGCAGTGAAGCTTTCGGATGGGCAGAAAGCCCAGTTTTCAGCAGAATTGCGCTTTCTGCGCGCCTTTGTTTATTTCGAGCACGTGAAGCGTATGGGCGGTGTTCCGCTTGTAACCAAACAGCTGATCTATAACTTCGACGGTAATCCTTCGGCCTTGCAGCAACCCCGCAATAAGGAGGAAGAGGTGTACGATTTCATTGCCAGCGAGCTGGATGCCGTGAAGGACCAATTGGGCAATGGTACCAGCAATACGCGTGCGAACAAATTTACGGCACTGGCCGTGAAAAGCCGTGCTATGTTGTACGCAGCGTCTATTGCGAAGTACAACAATAAAATGGCTTCACCCATTGCCACACCCGGCGGAGAGGTAGGGATCCCGGCTTCCAGGGCTAATGATTATTATACCAAATCGCTGGCAGCGTCGGAAGAGATCATCAGCAGCGGCAGCTATGAGCTTTACAAAACTAATCCTGACAAGGGCATGAACTTTTATGAGGCTATCACCAAAAAAAGCTCTAACCGGGAAGTGATCTGGGCACAGGATTTCCTGGTTAGTAAAGACAAACGCCATGGTTTTACTTACGACAACGTTGCGCGCAACGTCCGGGAGGACAACCTTTCGTCTTCGTCTATTACCCCATCGCTTAATCTCGTCGAAGATTATGAATACCTCGACGGCACATCCGGAGAGCTCAAAAACCGCAATGCCGGTAATACCGACTATGTTTACTACAACAAGTTGCAGGACATTTTTGCCAACAAGGATGCGCGGCTTTATGGAACGATCATTTATCCCGGCACCAGTTTCCGTGGTTCAGAAGTTCAGATCCAGGCTGGTGTAAAAGTTTGGGATAATGCCACCAATGCTTTCAAAACCGTAGAATCCAACGTCCTTGGCTCAACTTACGACGATGGCGGCCTGCTAACCGGCGCCTCGGGCCCGCAGCGTTCGCAAACGGAGGTTTCCAACACGGGTTTCTATCTGCGCAAATATGTCGACCAGACGGCCATGTCGAGCACGCGCGGTATCCGCAGCGACATGTGGTGGGTGCGCTTCCGTCTGGGTGAAATATATCTGAATGCGGCCGAAGCGGCTTTCGAGCTGGGACAGAATGCGAATGCATTGAAATACGTCAATACCTTGCGCGAACGTGCCGGTTTCGAAGCAAATAGCGTAAAAACGCTGACACTCGAAAGAATCCAGAACGAACGCCGCGTGGAACTTGCCTTTGAAGACCACCGTGTGTGGGACCTTAAAAGATGGCGTATTGCGCATGAGGTCTGGAACGGCAACGTCTCGAATCCTGACGCGGTGATTTACGCCTTGTACCCATACCGCGTGGTGCGCCCGGGACACGCGACGCATGGCAAATATGTTTTCGACAAGCTGGTGGCACCACGTTTCCGCTCACCAAGGTTCTTCCAGATGGGCAACTACTACTCGGCCATTCAGCAGAACATCATCGACAACAACCCGAAAATCATCCGTAATCCATTACATTAATCCGAAAAGCAATGAAATCAAGAATCATACAATGCATTCCCGCACTATTGCTGGCATTAATGGTCGGCCTTTCGGGATGTGAAAAAGATAACCGCACCGAACCGAAATCGGTGTTGAAGGGGCGCATAGTACACGACGGCCAGCCCGTAGGCGTCCGTTCCAACGGAGTACAGCTCGAATTATGGCAGCGCGGCTATCAGCTTTTCACCAAACTCCCGGTGCACGTGAACCAGGATGGCACTTTTTCCGCTTCCCTTTTCGACGGCAACTATAAGCTGGTCAGGCTCCGTGGAAACGGCCCGTGGATCGACAACACCGACACGATCGATGTGGCACTGCGTGGTACAGCCGAAATCGATGTTCCTGTTGTTCCCTATTTTGTGTTTAAAAACGATACCTATTCCAAAGGAGAAGGAAAAGTGTCGGCGACATTTAATTTACAGCAGGTAAACAATACCAGAACACTGGAAAGGGTAAATTTGTATATTGGCACAACAACTATTGTGGATCCGAACAACAATGTCGGCAATGCACAGGAAGTCGCCGCGAAAATTACCGATTTATCCAAACCCATTACCCTGACAGCCACGATTCCCGCCAACCTGGCCGGACGCGAATACATTTACGCGCGTATCGGCGTGAAGACATCCGGAGTGGGCGAAATGCTGTTTGGTGTACCGCAGAAGATCATGCTGAAATAATGAGGCAAGTAGCTTTCCTATTGCTGATCCTGGGCGCACAAATAGGTCGCGCCCAGGATTCGCTACAAACGAACATTCCTGTGCACGACCCTGTGATGATCCGGCAGGACGGGGTTTACTACCTCTTTGCCACTGGCCGGGGCGTTGCGATGTGGTCGTCCAGGGATATGAAAAACTGGAAGAAAGAAAAACCCGTTTTCAGCACTCCGCCCAAATGGGCCGTCAAGGCTGTACCCGGTTTTAAAGGGCATATCTGGGCGCCGGATATCTTGTTTTACGATGGACTATATCATCTCTACTATTCGATTTCAACTTTTGGCAAGAACCGTTCCTGCATTGGCCTTGCAACCAATAAAACACTCGATCCCGGAAGTAAAGACTACGCCTGGACGGATCACGGAAAATTAATAGAATCCGTTCCCGGTCGCGATGAATGGAATGCTATTGACCCTAATCTTATCGTCGACGGGCAAAACGACCCCTGGCTTGCATTCGGTTCGTTCTGGAACGGCATCAAACTCGTGAAACTCGCCGCCGATGCCCGGAGCATCGCACAGCCGCAGCAATGGTCGACCCTCGCAAGCGTGCCGCGTACAAAGCCAGGAAGCGATTCTACGGCTGGCAATGGGGCAATTGAAGCGCCGTTTATAGTCAAAAAAAATGACTTTTATTATCTGTTCGCTTCCTACGATTATTGCTGCCGTGGCGAAAAAAGCACTTACAAAATGCGGGTTGGGCGATCAGAACAGCTAACAGGCCCTTATCTCGATAAGGACGGAACACCGATGACGAAAGCTGGCGGCACGCTCCTGATGGAAGGCGATGCAGAATGGCATGGTGTAGGGCACAATGCGGTTTGCACTTTCGATGGAAAGGATTATCTGATATTTCACGGTTACGATGCAAAAGATAAAGGTCGTTCCAAATTGCGGGTTGAAGAACTGCATTGGAAAGCCGGGTGGCCAGTAATTGTAAAGCAATGAAGTTGCGCATTAAATTCATCCTATGAAAGTCGTACAATTCACGATCCCCGTTTCCCGCGAAAGTACCATTGTGGTGCAGGAGGACATCCTGCCGCATTACTATAACCATTTGCACCGCCATCGGGAGGTTCAGATCGAATGGGTCGTGGAAGGCTCGGGCATTCTGGTGGCCGGGAATTATATGCAGCGGTTCGAATCCGGAGATATTTATATTATCGGAGCAAATCAGTCGCATATTTTTAAGAACGACGACTCTTACTTCAATCCCGAAGAACCGAAGCAAATCCATTCCGTTTCAATCTTTTTTGACCCACATTATTTATCCCAAAATATCCTCAGCTTGCCTGAAATGGCCAGTATCCGGAAATTTGTGAATGGGGTACACAACGGGTTTCAAATCCCTGAGGAGGCCCGCGGACCGATTCAAAAGACGATCTCGGAAATTATCCACAACAAGGAAAGCCAGCGAGTGGCGTCCTTCATCACCCTTTTATACCAATTCTCGACAGCTCGTGATTTGAAACCGTTGGCCACCAGCAACAGCGAACAGGTTATTTCCGAAGTGGAAGGGATCCGTATGGACCGTATTTTTCAGTATTTGGTCAGTAACTATAAGAAGCACATCTCCCTCGCCGAAATCTCGGAAATAGCCAATCTGACGCCGCAGGCTTTTTGCCGGTACTTCAAAAAACACACCGATAAGACATTTGTCAGTTTTCTCAACGAAGTGCGGATCAACGAGGCTTGTAAAATCATCCTTTCCGGGAGGTTCGACAGCTTTTCAGACATCTGCTACCAAACCGGCTTCGACCACGTCACCAATTTCAACCGGGTTTTCAAAAAGACAACCGGTATGTCGCCAGGAGAATATCAGAAGGGGTTTCGGGATATTTGAACAATCAATATTTCAATTCTATCCCATGGTTCATAATTTCAAAAGCAACCGGATTCGCTTTTTCAAAGTCCTGGAATACGAATGGATGAGGTTCAATTCTCAGATCGATAGATCTGCGTAGCTTCATCATTCCGACCTGTGCGTCCAAGATATCATCTGCCTGTTCCAGAACCAAAGCGACGTCAATATCACTATCCGAATGGTTCGTTCCCTTCGCAAATGAGCCGAATAAATATGCTTTGCAAACAGGATACATCTTCTTTACCAGCGTCACATACTGACTGGCAATCAACATTGCCTCTCTTTTATCCATGACCGTAGCTGTTTGATTTTTTCGATCCAATTGTTTGTAAACTCTGGTGTACACTTCAAAAAGAACTGTTGTCGATAGTTATCATATCTTGTATTCAAGTTGAATGTAGTGATCGTGTCCATCCAATCCAGTTGCTCACCGGAAAACTCCAAGTCCGTCAACTTAGCTAATCTCACCAAATCATGCGTAAAGGGCGCATGCGTCAGCGTCTTTTTTACAACAGATGCCTTTAGTAATTTTTCCACAACTATATGTCCTATAAACAGTGACCAATGATAATCGGCCGATTTATAGAGATGTTCCATTGTCAAAAAATCCCTATCAGAAGTATCAGCCCAGTGCCGATATGTTTTGTTTACATCAAAACTCTCTGCCATAGTGGTTTGCCTATTTATTCAAACTTACATAGATTTTCATCAATCCTCTAATAGCCGCTGACTTTTAAAAGAGGCAAATAGCCGCTATCTTCGAAATCAGTGAATATCTGTCTAAACCCACTATTTTGAAAACCACTTCTATTCCCACCTGGAAAATAGCCATCGATACGGGCGGGACATTTACCGATTGCCTCGCCATTGATCCGACGGGCACCAAAACACGCATCAAAGTCCTCAGTTCCAGTTGTCTCCGAGGAAGAATAACTGAGAAACTGACCTCCAACACATACCGCTTTGACGCGTCGTGGCCTTATGATGGCAATGTTTTGAAAAACTATACCTTCAAACTGCATGGTAACACCGACACGAGTTCAATCATCGGCATTGACCGACAGCAACGCACGATTACATTAGCAGACGATCTGCCATTTGGCAATTCCGTCGATTTTGAAATCACAGCGGGCGAAGAAGCACCGATTTTGGCAGCACGGTTATTGACCAAAACACCACTTAATCAACCGCTTCCTCCCATTGAAATGCGCCTCGGCACGACCAAAGGCACTAATGCATTATTGGAAAGAAAAGGCGCAAAAACACTGTTGGTCGTCACGAAGGGTTTCAAAGACCTGCTCTATATCGGTAATCAGCAACGGCCGTCGCTTTTTCAACTGAATATCCCTGAACCCAATTTACTGTATCATGAAGTCGTGGAAGTACATGAACGACTCGATGCAGACGGAGTGGTGATCAGCAGCCCGGATCTAGCGGAAATAGGCAATGCCACTCGTGGTAATGAATACAAATCTGTCGCCGTTTCCTTTCTCCATTCGTATAAAAATCCTGATCACGAGCGTCAGGTTGCGGATATTTTTAAGGATAAAGGCATCCCATACGTTTCAGCCTCCGCAGACTTGTTTCCATTCTCGCATTACCTGCGAAGAACCCAAACCGCAGTAGTCAACGCTTACCTGGATCCAATCCTCGACCAATATCTGACGAATATAGCCAATGCATTGCCGACGGGCAGTTTACAGATCATGACCAGCACGGGCAGCCTGGCCGAAGTAAGCGGATTTCGTGCCAAAGACAGTCTGCTCAGCGGCCCCGCAGGAGGGATGGTTGCGGCCACCAACTTTGCTAAAAAGCTTGGTTATGCCAAAGCGATTACATTCGATATGGGAGGGACCAGTACCGACACGGCGCTGATTGACGGGCAACCGGAGTTGAAATACATCACCGAAATCGACGGCATCGAATTTCACAATCCTACATTGGCTATTGAAACCGTGGCCGCTGGCGGTGGTTCCGTTTGCTGGTTCGATGGCTTTTCGTTGCAAGTTGGCCCGGAAAGCGCGGGCGCATCACCAGGTCCGGCCTGCTACGGCGCAGGCGGCCCATTGACGGTCACAGATATCAACCTTTTATTGGGCAAATTAGATACCGCCAAATTTGGCATTCCGGTGAATCCCGACGCTGCTTTGCAAAAGCTAGAAGCGCTTCGACTCTCCATTCAGGAACAAACCGGCAACTTCCTCGGCCAACATGAGATTCTTACCGGTCTTGAACGCATTGCCAACGAGAAAATGGCCGATGCGATCCGGAAAATTTCGGTTGAAAAAGGTATTAACCCCACCGAATTCGCTCTCGTAACATTCGGCGGAGCGGGTGGCTTACACAGCTGCCAACTAGCCGACTTGCTCGATATAAACACCGTTCTCATTCCCTATGACGCAGGTCTGTTCAGTGCGGCAGGTATCGGCGAGGCGCTCGTGAGCACCATTGTTTCCAGGCAGGTTCTGCTTCCCTGGGTAGAGGTCGAATCCCGAATTACCAGTTGGCAAAAAGACCTGACGGACCTCGCAGCCGCATCACTTGCCACACAAGGCATTCAGGCATTTGAGATTGTCTTCTCCTATGTCTACCTCCGATTTGCCGGACAGGAAAATACCATTGAAATCGCTTATCAGGGCCTGGAAACACTGTTTTCTTTCGAGGATGCATACCGCATCCAATTTGGCTATTTTCCGGTCAATGCAGTTGTCGAACTTGAAAGTATTAAACTGAAAATCCAGGAGCGGAGCGAGCCGGTTGCATTGCAGGATATCTTAGTTGAAGGCAATAAAGCGACTTCGGCGCGTACAATATCACCCCTGACTGGCGAAAAAGCCGCAGCGGAGGCGGCAGTATTCGATTGGGACGCACTAAATCCCGGCGATGAATTCGATGGGCCTGCTGTTTTGCTCAATAATACATCAACCGCCTACATTCCGGCAGGTTGGAAGCTCGTAATTCAGAAAGATAAGGATGCTATTGCATTTAAAACTGCAACCGGCCAAGTTGTTGAGGAAGGTCATAGTGAGGAAGTTGCACTACAACTGTTTACCAACCGTTTCAAAGCTATTGCCGAAGAGATGGGCGTACAACTGCAACGAACGGCTTTTTCGGTAAATGTCAAAGAACGGCTTGATTTCTCTTGCGCATTGCTCGACGCCGACGGCGAACTGCTCGTGAATGCGCAACATATTCCGGTGCATTTGGGCAGTATGGGCATATGCGGGCGGTTGGTGAAGGCGGCAATTGAAATCGGCCCAGGGGATGTCGTGATCACCAATCACCCGAAATATGGCGGCTCGCATTTGCCTGATATTACACTGCTGTCCGGTGTATTTTCCGATGAACAAACACTTGTTGGTTACGTCATCAACCGCGCGCATCATGCGGAAGTGGGAGGCAAAACGCCTGGCTCCATGCCGCCGGACGCGGTTTGTCTGGCCGAAGAAGGCGTAGTCATCGCGCCTCGTTACCTGGTTAAAAATGGTGTATTTCAATGGCAGGAATTGCGGGAATTGTTTACAAACGGCCCCTATCCTACCCGCTCCTTCCTTTCCAATGAGGCCGATATCATTGCTGCATTGTCCGCATTGAAAAAAGGTAGCTCCCAGCTCTTGAAACTGGTCGAAAATCATGGGCTTTCGGAGGTAAGGAAATACATGAGATTACTGAAAGAGACGGCTATTATTCAGCTAAAAAAAGCCCTCCTCTCGCTGCAAAACCATGTTTTCCAAGCAACGGAGTTCCTGGATGATGGGCATCGCATTCAGGTTAAAATCACGATAACACCGGAAAAGCAGCTATTCGACTTTACAGGAACGTCGGCTGTCCATCCAAACAACCTTAATGCCAACATTTCGATCCTTTACAGCGCTATATTATATGTTTTGAGGCTTTTGGTAAATCAGGAAATCCCTCTGAACGATGGGTTAATGCAAAATGTGGAGATCAAGCTGCCGGAAAACAGCTTCCTTCATCCTAACTTTTCGGACGATCCTATGCAATGTCCGGCTGTTGTGGGCGGCAATACCGAGGTGAGCCAAAGGCTGGTGGATACGCTTCTGAAGGCATTTGGACTGGCCGCGTGCAGCCAGGGAACGATGAACAATTTCCTTTTCGGCAACGATGCATTCGGCTATTATGAAACCATCGGCGGCGGCGTTGGAGCTGGTAATGGCTTTGACGGAAGGTCGGCGGTGCATCAGCACATGACCAACACCCGCATTACCGATCCCGAACAATTGGAGCGAAAATGCCCGGTGCGGTTGCTCGAATTCGGTATTCGCAAAGGCTCCGGCGGATTGGGAGCGTGGAAAGGTGGTGATGGGATTGTCCGGAAACTGGAATTCCTGGCGCCATTGCAGGTAACGCTGCTCGGGCAGCACCGCCGTTATGCGCCTTATGGAATGGCTGGTGGCCAGGAGGGGCTTTGCGGGCGTCATTCGCTTTTTTCAAATGGTTTGAATCGTGAACTACCTGGAATTTGTAGTTTGAAAATAAATGATGGGGATGTTTTGACTATTGAAACTCCCGGTGGCGGCGGTTATGGCTTAATTTAATATGCCACGAAGATGAAAAACAAAAACGCCCTTCTAGGCGCGGCATTCCTGATGGCTACCTCCGCGGTAGGCCCCGGCTTCCTGACGCAAACGACCGTTTTTACCGAAAAACTGGCCGCGAGCTTTGGCTTTGTCATCCTGCTCTCGATCGTCATCGACCTTTGTGTCCAGTTCAATATCTGGCAGATCATTACCGTTTCGGGCAAGCGTGCACAAGACCTTGCCAATGAATTATTGCCCGGTCTGGGTTACCTGTTGGCATTTCTCATCGTCATCGGCGGTCTTGCATTCAATATAGGTAATGTGGCCGGGGCTGGATTGGGCATTGAGGCAATGACGGGTATTTCAGTGAAAGTCGGGGCTGTGGGTAGTGCTGGGCTCGCGATTGGAATTTTTCTGTTCAAAGAAGCCGGTAAGGCAATGGATGGTTTTGCCAAAATTTTAGGTTTTGTAATGATCACGTTGATCCTCTATGTCGCTTTCACATCGCATCCACCACTTGCCAGCGCGCTTAGTCATACGTTTTTACCTGAGAAATTCGATGCCGTGGCCACGCTCACCCTCGTAGGCGGGACCGTGGGCGGGTATATATCATTTGCGGGCACACACCGCCTGCTCGACTCGGGGCTAAAAGGTGAGGCTGCGTTACCGGAAGTAAACCGGGGTGCTTCTACTGGCATCCTTATCACCGCTATCATCCGCTACTTGCTGTTTCTGGCGACATTAGGCATTATCCTGGCCGGAGCGCAGATTAATCCTGAAAATCCGGCCGCTTCCGTTTTCGAAAATGCCGCCGGGCAGTTGGGTAGGCAGCTGTTCGGACTCATGATCTGGGCGGCGGCCATTACTTCGGTTGTGGGAGCGGCATACACTTCCATTTCGTTCCTGAGAACGTTTCATCCGTTTCTTGAAAAACACCATTCCTATTTAACCATCGTATTCATTCTCATTTCCACCGTCATTTTCCTGCTCGTAGGCAGACCGGTAAAAGTGCTCGTTTTTGTAGGTACTTTAAATGGGTTCGTATTGCCCGTGGCATTGGCAATCCTACTGCTTGCAAGCAGAAAAGCGCGTTTAATGGGCGGGTACCGGCATCCTTTGGGGCTGCAAATCGCAGGCTGGGCAGTGGTTGTGATCCTGTTGAGTTTAGGTTTAAATTTATTTTAATACACTAAAAAATGCTTCGAATTTTATCTTTGACGCTCCTTTTGCTAATTCCTGGGCTTGCATCTGCTCAGAAGAATCGCGAGCTGGTCATCAAAATCAATGCGAACGACCGGGCCCAGCGTATAGATAATTTTGGCGCTGCCGGTGCTTGGTTTTCTGAGGGTATTGGTAAAAACTGGCCCTCGCACAATCGCGAGCAACTTGCGGAATGGCTTTTCAGTAAGGAAATGAATGCCGATGGCAGCCCAAAAGGCATTGGGTTGTCGGCCTGGCGGTTCAATATCGGCGGCGGCACAGCCGAGCAAGGCGATAGCAGCGGTATCACCGATTTCCGCAAACGGGTTGAATGCTTTCTCCGGCCCGACGGCACTTACGACTGGACCAAGCAGGATGGTTATCTCTGGTTTACCAAAAAAGCGCAGCAATATGGAGTCGAAAATCTGATCGCTTTCTCCAACACGCCGCCGGTTCAGTTTACTAAAAATGGGCTGGGTTACAAAACTGATAAAGATTATGTTTCGAACCTAAAACCCGAAAAATACGGCGACTACGCTCGTTTTCTAGCTACGGTCCTGGATCATTTTGATAAAGAAGGCTTGCATTTCAACTACATCAGTCCGGTTAATGAGCCGCAATGGGACTGGTACCACGCTCCCGGACAGGGCGCCAAGCAGGAAGGCAGCCCCTGGCGAAACGATGAAATCGCCCGCATAACCAAAGCCCTCGACAGCACATTAACCTTGACCAATTCAAAGTCCAAAATCTTACTCACCGAAGCCGCCCAACTCGATTTCCTCTACGGCAAAAACGGTAACGCTACCCAACAAACGCAAGCCTTCTTCAAACCCGGCAGTCGTGATTTTGTGGGTAATTTGAAAACCCTGCCCAAACTCATCGGCGGTCACAGCTACTTCACCGACAAAGGCGACAGCGCCCGCATTGCCATCCGCAAACATGTGGCAGACACCACCTGCAAGTATGGCGTCACGTTCTGGCAAACCGAATATTCGATGCTCGCCGACGGTTACCGCGAAGGCAAAACCGGCCGCATTCCCGCCATCGACTGTGCACTGTTTCTTTCCAAAGTAATCCACGACGATCTTGCTTACGGCAATGCATCAGCCTGGCAACTCTGGAACAGCTGGGAGCCAGGCAACCCCGATTTCGACACCCGCTACTACCTCATCGCCCTCAAACCCGCAAACAAGGAATACACAGATGGCACCGTCACAGCCACCAAAAACCTCTGGGCACTCGGCCATTATAGCCGCTTTATCCGCCCAGGAATGCATCGGCTAAACATCACCCGAAACGACCAGCTCACCAAAGAACAAATCGCTCAGGATTTGATGGTTACCGCCTATGCGAATGAAAAACAAATGGTGCTCGTCGTTATTAATTATGGAAATGAAGAGCGGGTTTTAAAACCAGAAATCAGCGGGTTCCGCGTGAAAAGCGGGGCGGATATGTTTTTGACTACCGGAGAAACAGGGGTTAATATGAAGCGGGAGAAAGTTGGTAATTTGAAGGATGGCGTGAAGGTTCCATCGCGTGGGATGGTGACTTTGGTATTGCGTAAATAGGCAATTATCCATCGGCTAACGCGAATTTTCAACCAACAAATTACAATCAGCTAACCCGGCAAATGATTATCTAATTTTGGAACAAATCTGAAATTGATATCCTACACGTCATCTTCATGCTGGACAAATACACTGATGTAACTATTTCAAACGACTTTAAACTGTACAAATTCACCAGCATTGGCTTCAAAGGAAGCTTTGTTAAAGTAGTGCGATATTATGACCTCGATTTTGATGATTTTTACAATCTTGGATTCGGGGATGAGCACCCGGTTACAGGAGATCTGGATGATCTGGCAATTACGGATAATGGAGATACCCAAAAAGTCCTTGCAACAGTTGCGATGACTCTTTACACGTTCATAAATCACTATCCGAATGCCAAAATATTCATTAAAGGTAGTACCAAAGCACGCACAAGACTATATCGCATTGGGATTGCGCGCCATTTATCATCCATTGAAATGGACTTCACAATAGAAGGACTTCTCGACAGCAAATGGCAAAATTTCAGAAAGGGCATTCAGTATGATGCGTTTCTTATCAAGAAAAAACGTTAAATTAGATATCATGAAAACGACGCTAAACAAAAAACTCCCAAAAAGCTATAAGATCGATCCGAATCTTTCGGATCGATATGCCGATGAGCCTATTTTTGTCAAAAAGGCTAAGGAGGCCAATGAAATTTTAAAAAGAGTTGGTCTTCCGAAGGGCTGGTAGCTCGCTGTTCAAAAGGTTATCAGATTATCTCCTCCCTCACCCCAAACTCCCGCATCTTCCGCAATAACCTCATCAACACTTCGCTGTTATCGATCGCATATAATGCGTGTTCGCGTGAAATGTTCCATTCTACCGCGGGCCGCAGATAATGGATGAGCATATCGTTCAAAACGTGCTCCAATTCCACAAGGTCAACGTCGTCATTCAGAAAATCTTTGAGCAATGAGAATGCCGCATTTTCGCGGCGCTGCTGATGAAATTCGCTTTGCATATCGATCGGATTGATGATGAATGCAGCAAACAAACGGTGCCGCACTTGCCGCGTCCAGCCAAACAAGGCAATGGTATCATCCCATTACGGTAGTTACGGCACCGTTCATTACATAGTATCCATTGGCAACCATTATGATTGCGAGTAAGGATGATACGGTGACTTGTTTAACAACTGGACGAGGTAAACTTACATCGCCCGCCGGTAATTACAAAGCAGAATCATGCGAGAATACCACCTAATGTGCAAGCGGCTGGTTTGGGTTATCAAGCAAAGCTTAACGAGTCATTTTCAAGACTTACCTTTGCATTCCATACTTGTTCAAATGCCCGTTGTACATGAAGGTCGGCCTCGTGTCGTGGAGGGGTATCCCTCCTAGTGTATTTACGGGCATTTTTTTGTAAATTCGATACTATATGAGTCCTGCGAAAAGAAATACTACCCTTGTAGATGCCTATGCATCGCTTTTGGATAATCTGAATTCGGCTGACAAGCTGGATCTGATATCGAAGCTTGCTGCATCAGCCGAAATTGACTCGCAAAAGAAAAAATCAGCTTTCCGCGAGTCTTTTGGTGCATTCATTTCTGAGAAATCAGCCGAAGAAATCATTGCTGAAATCCGGGACAGCAGAGTATCAACACGCCAAATCGAGCCACTTTGAAGGAATATTTGATTGATACGGACATTGCCATTTACTTTATGAAAGGTAAGTTCGATCTGCAAAACCGATTCGACTCCCTCATACCCGAGCAATGTTATATATCTGAAATAACTCTTGCCGAACTTAAATTTGGTGTTGAGAAAAGTGAAAGGCGCGAACAAAACCTGAGAGTATTACGTACTTTTTTGACTGGCGTACAGATATTACCCATTTTTCATTCTCTTGATTTGTTTGCAAAGGAGAAAGCCCGATTGCAAAAGACAGGAACACCCCTCGACGATTTCGACTTGTTGATTGGCGTTACTGCCGTCACGCATCACCTCACAATGGTGACCAATAATTCAAAGCATCTCGAACGAATAGATGAAATAGTACTGGAAA
The DNA here is from genome assembly GCF_023667495.1 of Dyadobacter sp. MSC1_007. GTDB lineage: Bacteria > Bacteroidota > Bacteroidia > Cytophagales > Spirosomataceae > Dyadobacter. The sequence continues at coordinate 169,866 of NZ_JAMOZL010000003.1, read as the reverse complement.
ATTGGGTTAAATGAAGTCAGACGAGCGCGAAATCTCGTGCCTCGCTAGGTCTATGGCCTGCTGCCGCTTTCACCCCAAAACCCAAAAAAGCGGAGCCACTTGATGGTGCCTCCGCTCTTCAAAACTGCTTCTAACTTCTATTTGCTCAAAGCTGCATTAACATCCAGCCTTCCGCCGGTGACAGTCTTTCCTGCCAGTGATGGCGTTGGGACCGCGCTGGACAATATTGCATTCCGGATCTGTGCTACCGTCGCGCCTGGATGAGTGGATGCATAAAGCGCAACCGCGCCCGTTACGTGAGGCGTAGCCATGGAAGTGCCATTGTAAGACGAATAAAGGTTAAATGCGGTCGTCGAGTTGATTGCAACGCCCGGCGCTCCGATGTCGACAGTTGTGGCGCCATACTGCGAGAAGCTCGCAAGTCCGCCATTTTTATCGATGGCCGCAACCGAAATTACATTCGGCAGGTTGTAATTGGCCGGGTAGCTCGCGGTAACGTCGTTATTGGTTCCAGCGTTACCAGCTGCTGCGATAAACATAATCCCAGCATTATTGGCACGGCTGATCGCATCGTAAAGTGCTTGCGAATAGCCGCCTCCACCCCATGAGTTGTTGCTGGCCACGACATTGATCCCGCGGCTTTTGAGGTTCGTCAGATAATCGACTGCCTTAACTGCATTGGCTGTGGTACCGCCTCTGCGTCCGAGAAATTTAGCTGAAATAAGCGTCACGTTCCAGTTAACACCCACAACACCCTGGCTGTTTGCCTTGCCGCCAATTGTTCCCGAGACGTGAGTTCCATGGTCGTCAAGCGTACCTTTGGTTCCTCCGTCATAGATCGATGCATCATTATTGGCAAAATCCCAGCCATTTACATCATCGATCAGACCGTTTCCATCATTGTCGACACCATTCACAGGATCACTGGGATTAACCCAAATTTGTCCTGCCAAATCAGGGTGCGTGGCCTGAATACCTTCGTCGATCACCCCAATGTAAACAGAGGCAGAACCCGTTTTACCGGCTGCCCATGCGGCAGCTGCATTACTGCCAAATTGGCTAGCCGGCGAGGTCGACGGCCCATACATTCCCCACAGCGATCCATTGGTGAAATAGGTGTCCGCAGAGGTTGCATTGTGATAGTACACGAAGTTGGGCTCTGCAAACGCGACTCCTTCCGAGGCTTTGAGGTCCGCAATGGCTTCCATTACCTTTTTACTGACTTTAAGGACTAAAACTCCTTCCTTTTTCCCGGCACGTTCCATCGCCTTGGTAAGGATTTTTTCGATAGGCTGCCCTTTTACCTTGTCGAAAGCTTTTTGTTTGACGGCCTCAGAAGTGCCTTCGGAAAACTGAACAAGCAGTTCTCCATCGACATATTCACTTTCTGCGCTGACTCGCAGGCCTGCTCCCTCAGGTGTGGGCGTAACGGCGGATTGATTTTCGATGCCAGCATCCTGGCAACCAACGATTGTAACGGTAGCAGCTAATGCTACCACTGCCGTTCTTGAAATCAAGAACTTGTACATTTTTTTCATAGTCATTAACAATTAAGGTGCGTTAACTAAGATCCAATGTGGGAAAAAAAATCAATCGTTGAAAGAGGCAAATGAAATTATTCGAATACACGCCAAAGGACTACTACATTTTAGCGTCCAGCGCCGTTTTTAGAGGGATACTTAATGTCTTGGGTAAAAATTTTCCTAAAAAATTTGCGCAACTCAAAAGTTGCATATATATTTGCAATCATCGAGTTGCATATTTCGATCGTGTATGAAAGGAGATATTTTTCAAGCTATTGCGGATCCGACGCGGCGGGCGATCCTGGTACTGATTGCCGCCCAATCTATGACGCCTAACGCATTGGCCGAACATTTTGATACGACCAGGCAGGCGGTTTCCAAGCACATTAAGGTACTCGCCGATTGCGAGCTGTTGAAACAGAACAAAGTCGGGAGGGAGATTCATTATTGCTTTAATCCTGATAAAATGAAAGAGTTTGACCACTGGTTGACACAGTTCAAAAAGTACTGGGAAGACCGTTTCAGCCAATTAGATCAAGTATTACTCAACCTAAATTCCAATTAAAATGAAAAGTAACCTGTTAATGAATTTTTCGGTAGACAAAGAAAACGCACGTGTCAATGTGGAAAGAGAATTCGCCGCTCCCGTTGACAAAGTGTGGGCTGCCTGGACGCAGAGTGAACTGCTCGACCAATGGTGGGCGCCGCGTCCGTGGAAAGCGAGAACCAAATCACAGGATTTCCGTGAAGGCGGCTCATGGCTGTATGCGATGGTAGGGCCGGAAGGCGAAGAGCATTGGGCCAAGATCGACTATGACAAAATCGATCCCAAAAAGAGCTTCAAAGCCTACGACGCTTTCTGCGACGAGAACGGCAATATCAATACCGAATTCGCCCGCTCACTTTGGACCAACACTTTCTCCGAGACGGATAACACCACGACGGTTTCGGTTTCGATCCAATACGATAAGTATGAAGACATTGAAGTGATCATGCAAATGGGCTTCAAAGAAGGCTTCACGATGGCGCTGGGTAACCTCGACGAGTTGCTGGAAGAGTAAGCCTGAACAATGTCAGTCTGAGCGCAGCTGAAGACTTCGGTACAACGTCATGCAATGCGTTACGCACCTACCCTTCGACCGCCCGGCGGCCCGGTGCGCTCAGGGCGACATTTACATCCTTCAAAGCCCCCTACTCCACCGTCACAATCTCTTTCTTCGCTACCATATAATACACCGGTATTCCAAGCAGCACAATGATCAGCCCTGGCCAGGTGTATTCGGGTTTGTAGATGATGAGCAAAATACAGAACGCGATACCCATGATAATGTAGATGATAGGCAAAATTGGGTAACCAAATGCTTTATAAGGGCGTTCGGCATCGGGGCGTTTTTTACGGAGTATGAATATTCCGATGATCGTGAGCATGTAGAATACCACCACCACGAAAGAGATCATATCCAGCAGGTTGCCGTATTTCCCACTAAGTGCCCACAGGGAGGCAATCACACATTGCAGCCACAGCCCGATTTCCGGAACCGCATTTTTATTAAGCTGACCTACTTTCTTGAAAAACAGGCCATCTTTGGCCATTGAATAGTACACGCGAGCTCCCGACATAATAAGTCCATTGTTGCATCCAAAGGTCGAAATCATGATCATAACAGCGATAATGATCGTTCCGGCGCTGCCAAAAATGACGTTGGAGGCCGTTACCGCAACCCGGTCTTTATCGGATCCTGCAATCTCCTCCAAAGAGAGCACCCCTGTGTACATCACGTTGGTCATCACGTAGATGATCGTCACAATGATAGTACCTAATGCAAGGCTGAGACCGATATTACGCTGCGGGTTTTTGATCTCGCCAGCGATGAAAGTTACATTATTCCACGAATCACTGCTAAAAATAGAGCCAACCATCGATGCGGCGATAGCACCCAACGCCGCAATGGTAGTATAAGAGGCCACACTACCGTCTGCGCCGAGCTTATATAAATCCCACATCGTGGAAGAATCCCAGTTCGCTGCCCAGATTTCAGGTTTCATAAACAGGAGCCCAAATACAATGAGGCCGAGAAGGCTAAGAAGCTTCGTTAATGTAAATGTTGTCTGGATAATTTTGCCGCTATTGACACCACGTGTATTCGTAAACGTCAACAGCACGATGACGACAATGGACAGTAACTGGGCAGGACTTATTTTGAGGAAACCGAGATCCAATGCGACCAGATCTTCGCTGAATTGCGGAATAAGGTATGCGGTGAATTTGGCAAATGCCACAGCCACGGCGGCGATAGTGGCTGTTTGGATCACTGTGAAAAAGCTCCAACCGTACAGAAACCCGATCAATGGGTTATACGCTTCTTTGAGATAAATGTATTGTCCACCCGCTTTGGGAAACATGGCGCTCAGTTCGCCGTAGCTCAATGCCGCGGTGAGCGTCATAAAGCCGGTAATAAGCCACACAAACATTAGCCATCCCACGCTTCCGGTATTTCGCACGATATCCGCGCTAACAATAAAAATGCCCGATCCGATCATACTTCCGGCAACGAGCATTGTGGCATCTACGAGACCTAATGAGGGCTTAAAAGAGGTGCTTTCCTGTGGCATAAAAGGATTGGATTTTTAGGATTCGATTCAAATGGTAATCTACATATTTATTTTCAAGAATAAGCTGGCAAATCGATGCGGATAGCGATATGATACCCATTATGCACTGCGAAACGCCAATCCCGCGCGGTTACATACCGTACCTAACGGCACGGGCGCAAACCACCATCGTTTCTACCGATATTTTGTCCCTGATGGGACAATTTGCAATGAGCACCATTCCCGCCGGGGATGCAATGTTGGTAACAAACGAAATGTTAAACATCATGGAAGACATATCGGTCGTCAAATTCGACCTCATTTCTCCGCAAGATATCCAGATATTCTTCTCGGAGAGTCTTTTTTGCATGATGCTGTTCCTGGTTTTGGATATATCGGATCACATTCGGAAGATCGCTTTTCGAGTATGAAAATGCGCCGAACCCTTCCTGCCATCTGAACTTACCAGGAACAAATCTTTTGTTATTGATCCATTCAGAAGAATCACCTTTCAGCTTTTTCATCAAACCGGATAATGCCTCGGTTGGTCTCATCCCAATCAGAATGTGAACGTGATCCGGCATGCCGTTGATTTGCAAAACCTTGTGTCCCGAATTCTGGATAATGCCTGTCATATATCGGTACAATTCCTCCTTCCATTTTACGTGTATCAGGCATTCACGATTTTGAACGCAAAAGACCAGCTGCAAATGAATTTGTGTGTATGTGTTTGCCATAATTGATAGTGTGTTTAATGAGTCGATGCCGATTCAGAACGAAATATCGCTAAAATTTTGGCGATATAATCCAAATTACATTCCATACCTAACGGCACGGGCGCAAAACAATTCTACCGAGATTTTGTCCCTAGCGGGACAATGCGTGAGAATCGTCATCCCGCTAGTCCCGCCGAGATTTTGTCCCTAACGGGACAATGTGCGAGAATCGTCATCCCGCTAGGGATGCAATGTCGGTAGTAGAAAACGATATGTTATATTACGTCAGCGTGCCGTAGGTACGCAATGTAACGTTTACGTATAACGCGTCAATTATACCGTTCCGGATCGTAAAGGGATGTATCCACCGATGTCGCCGCGCGCTCTGCCATTTCGGCTACGATCTTTCCGGTCGCGGGGCCCAGACTGATTCCCATCATGCCATGACCGCCTGCGACGATCAGGTTGTTTATTTTTTTACTGTATCCCAAATATGGCAATCCGTCCGGCGAACATGGTCGGAAGCCATACCATATTTTTTCACGTGCGGGAACAGCCACATTCAGCTCAGGATAATACTTGGGAATTGACTGCACAATGCCTTCTACCCGGTTCATATTAATCTGATTGTTTAATGCAGCCAGCTCCATCGTTCCACCGAAACGTACCTGTCCATTCATGGGTGTGACTGCTACGCGGGCTTCGAGTAGCAATGCAGGGTGTACGATCGGATGTTCGGTATTGGGTTCCATGAAGGAGTATCCTTTCCCCGGCATAACCGGGATTGACAAACCCGCCATTTTCGAGAGCTGAGGAAGCCAGGAGCCGCCAGTCATGACGACAATATCTCCGGAATATGCTTTCCCGGCAGCTTTAACGGATTTTATTTCACCATTCTGAATATCGAAACCGGTCACTTCGGCATTTTGCACTATCTCGCCGCCCTTTGCCTTAATGCTTTTGATCAGTTGATTGACGAGTGCCGTGGGATATAAATGCGCGTCGCAACGGTAATGTACTGCCCCGGCGACATCCAGTTTCACTCCCGGCTCCAATGCCTGCACCTGTTCGCGGCTGAGCATATCGATGTCGAGACCCAATTGCTGGCCTTGTTTGCCTACATGGATCTCTTCTTCACCTGCTTTTTCAGTTTTATAAAGCATTAATATGCCTTTTTCTTCTAAACCAAAATCAAACCCCTCTTCACGAGCCAATTCCTCGTACAGATGTTTGCTTAGCAAATGATAGTCGCGCAGATGCGGGGCGGCACGTTCGACATTTGCTTCGGTCGCGCTTTTCATAAATTTCAATCCCCACGAAATAAGTGAAAAATCGAGGGAAGGTTTTACATAAAAAGGGCTCCGGCTGTTGAACATCCACTTAATGCCTTTAGACACCATACCCGGTGCCGCCAAAGGAATAAAATGGCTGGGAACGATCATCCCTGCATTGCCGATCGAGCAGTTATCATGCAAATCACCTTTGTCCAGCAATGTGACTTTCCATCCGCTTTTCAGCAAATAATAGGCCGAAGCCAGACCGGTAATACCGCCGCCAATGATGAGTGCAGCGCCTTTTTGTTGGTTCATAGTGGCTTTAAGCGATAAGCTTTATGCTGTAAGCTTTTTTAAAAATTAAAACAAAAAAATTTCCTAAGTCAAGGTGCCCCACGACATAGAGCATACAGCTTAAAGCCTAAGGCTTATTACAATACCTGAAACCCGAATGCGTAAGGGTCCTCTTCGTCGTCTATGAAAATCGTATTATGGCCCGTAATGACTGCCCAACCCTCTATTCCAGGGATAATGGCGGGCTTATCGCCGATGGTCACCTCGTCTTCAACAGTGCCGGTGAATTTTGAACCGATAATGCTTTCGTGAATAAAACGGTCGCCTTTTTTCAACTTCCCTTGTGCGTGCCATTGTGCCATCCGCGCGGATGTGCCTGTGCCGCACGGGGAACGATCAATGGCTTTATCGCCATAAAAAACGGCATTCCTTGCGGTGGACGTCGGGTCCAGGGTGGCGCCGGTCCATAGGAAGTGGCTCAATCCATTTATATGTTCGTTTTCCGGATGTACGAACTGGTATTGTTCGTTCATTCGCTTACGGCACACCCGACTCCAGCTGATGAGCTGATCGGCGGTATAATTTTCAATGCCTTTGAAATTCTCCTGCGGGTCCACGATCGCGTAAAAGTTACCTCCGTAAGACACATCCACCGTCAATGTTCCCAGATCCGGGCATTCAACAGTTAGCTTTTCAGCGGCGAGGAATGATTTAATATTAATCAACTTAACGGATTTCACCTTTCGGCCTTCCTGCACATATTCTACCAGTACAAGGCCTGCGGGTGTTTCCAGCCTGAGCTTGCCCGGCACTTTGGGCGTAACCAGGCCTTCTTCGATCGCAATTGTAACTGTTCCAATAGTCCCATGTCCGCACATCGGCAGGCAACCACTGGTTTCAATATATAATACACCGATATCGTTGGCGGGGTCGATGGGCGGATACAGAATGCTACCGCTCATCATATCATGCCCACGCGGCTCGAACATCAGTCCCTTACGGATCCAGTCGAACTCGCGCAGAAAATGGAGACGGCGCTCCATCATACTATTTCCTTCCAAAAGCGGCCCTCCACCTGCCACAACCCGCACAGGGTTGCCGCAAGTGTGGGCATCGATACAAAAAAAAGTTTTACGCATAAAAAGCTTTAGGCTATAGGCTATAAGCTTTAGGCCAGTTTTGTTTATGAATAAGCTATATAAGATCGCTTAAAGCCTAAGGCCTGGTGCTTATAGCTTTATCGCTTCCTTCGTCAATTGATTATCAACCGTGCGCCATATTCCGAGTGGATTGACGTTTTTCAGTTCTTCTGGTAAAAATTCATCCGGCCAGTTCTGGAAGCTCAATGGTCTAACAAAACGTTTGATAGCATCCGCGCCAACTGAGGTAAACTGGCTGTTGCTCGACGAAGGAAATGGCCCTCCGTGGTGCATCGATTTGCAAACCTCAACACCCGTAGGGAAATTGTTGAAAATAATCCTTCCACACTTGCTTTGAACGATGCTTACCAGTTCCTGATGTGTAGCAAGATCTTCGCTTGTAGCTAAAAGTGTAGCAGTAAGCTGTCCGTGCAGCTTCGAGGCCACAGCGGAAATTTCGGAAGCATCTTTGCATTTCACTATCAAGGCAAATGGCCCGAAAACTTCCGTTTGCAAATCATCATTGATCAAAAAATCAATCCCTGAAACCATTGCAACGGTAGCTGCACCCTGCGCCTCCGTTGGCTCAGAAGTGGCGACTGACAACAGCTCCACGCCGGATTGTCCGATCACTTTTTCGCGACTACCACGGTAAGCCAATGCAATACCGGCATTCAGCATCGGGGCCGGAAGGATATTAGCGATTTCAGTATTCAATGCTTCGGCAAACTCGGTGAGTCCCGCTCCGTCTTCACAGATCAGCAGTCCGGGATTGGTGCAAAACTGGCCAACGCCTAATGTCAGCGAAGCAGCATATTGTTTTGCAACTTCTGCCGCGGCTGTATTCAGTTTTCCAGGAAGCAGAAATACAGGGTTAATGCTGCCCATTTCGGCGAATACAGGAATCGGGTCAGGGCGTTTATTCGCTACTTCCACCAATGCCATACCGCCTCTGTTGGATCCTGTAAAGCCCACGGCCTTGATCACCAGATGACTTACCAAGGCCTGAGCCTCTTCATTAGTATCGCAGAAAATATGCGCAAAAGTGCCTTCCGGGAAACCGCTTTTCGCTACCCCACGACTGATCGCATCAGCCATGATCTGCGATGTTTCGGGATGGCCTGGATGCGCTTTCACTACCACCGGGCAGCCCGCAGCAATGGCACTCGCCGTGTCGCCGCCAGCCGTTGAGAATGCAAAAGGGAAGTTACTGGCACCAAAAACGGCCACTGGACCTAACGCGACGTTCGTTTTACGGATATCAGGTTTGGGCGGTGTGCGCTGCGGATTCGCGGTATCGATGCTGGCATCCAGGGAATAACCGTTTTCGACAGCCGCCGCGTAGCTTCTCCATTGAAATATAGTCCTGGCTTTTTCGCCGCTAAGACGTGCCTCGGGCAGGTTGGACTCGCGCATAGCCGTTTGGATCAGTTCGGGACCCAATGCTTCTATTTCATCGGCAATCGCATTCATCAATGCAACGCGGCGACGCAATGCATAGGCGTTCATCGCGACAGATGCTGCTTGCGCTTTTTCTAAAATAAGGTCTAAATCGGACAATTTCATATTCAATGGTTTTTGACAAAAAGGAATAAACCTATAACGGGAATTCGATAATTTCCCTCCGCTACTTTGTCAATATTACGGGTTTTGAAGGGATTGAGACCATTGGGACAATATTGTTGCGGTGCGCTAACCTTGTTATCGGTGCGTTGCGCGCTTACCCTACAAGTATTTCGGCGGTCTGCGCATTGTGAAATGCATAGGATGCAGAGCGCCGCCAATGACGTTTTTAATATACTTAAATCGGCGAATTGTCTTGTCACCCTGAGCGCACTCGAAGGGTATCGTGCGGGATGCCCTTCGACTACGCTCAGGGTGACACGCATGGACGTCATTACATATTGCTTTTTGCCTTGCTATTAGCGCTCAGACTGACAGTAACTTTACGCCACAGACGTATCAGCCGCTAAATTCAAATAATCAGGTAATTCAGGCTGGGTAGCGATTGCCTGGTCGATAATGGCGATCACCCTTTCACGCTCGGCGCCTTTGAGGAGCAATCTTGGTGCGCGCACATATTCTGAGCCGATGCCCATTTTTGCGGCGGCGAGTTTAATATTCTGAACCAGTTTTGGATGAATATCCAATTCAAGCAATGGCAGGTACCAGCGGTAAATGGCGAGAGCTTCTTTGTAATATCCCGCTTTAACCAGATTAAAAATGGCAACGGTTTCTTTTGGGAACGCATCAACCAAACCTCCTACCACACCATCCGCTCCAAGCATAACCTCTTCCATGATCAACGTATCTACACCGCAAAACACCTTGAAACGGTCGCCGAAACGGTTGAAAATGCGTGTTACATTGCTTACGTCGCGAGTGGATTCCTTAATGGCGTGGATATTCGGCACCTTGGCCAGCTCCTCGAACATTTCCAGCGTCACCTCGATCTTGTAGTCGACCGGGTTGTTATAGATCATCAGCGGCAGCGCAGTATTTTCCGCGATGGTCTTAAAATAAATAACGGTTTCCTCATCATCCGCCTTGTAGCGCATCGGAGGTAACACCATCAGTCCGTCGGCACCGATGCTTTCAGCTTCCCTGGCAATGCTAACCGCTTCGGCAGTGGACTGCTCGGCGATGCAAAGCACGACCGGCATCCCGGCGGGCAGCGATTTCTTAGCATATTTTACCAGCTCTGCTTTCTCAGCCCTGGTCAAGGTACTTGCCTCCCCGAGTGAGCCGGCTACAATAGCCCCTGTTATACCCGCTTCTACCTGAGCTTCCAGGTTTTTGCCGAACAGTTCAAAATCAATAGTATCATCCGATTTGAAGGGCGTCACCAGTGCGGGGAAAATGCCTTGCCATGCTTCTTTGTTCATATGCTGCTTATGTTAAAATTTTAATTCAAAGGTAAGGGATTGATCTATGCCGATATTCACACGTTTTAATCAATTCCTTACATATTTTAACATAGTCCGAAATCCGGTCAGAGCTTGTTTTCTACGAACACCACTTGCACCCTGTCGGCCTTCCTGACTTTCTTGACAAAATCAATCCAGGCTGCAAAATCCTTTGATTCGTAACGTCCGCCATTCATTACCACTTTCCTGGAACAGATCAGCTTGTTATTCTCATAGGTCGTTTTCAGTTCATAGCTACCGAATGCGGAAGCGATCTGGAATGCAGGCAATGTGGTTTCAAGCTTATAGCTTGCCGGAACCTGATAAGAAACAGTATCAAGATCGGTAAAGTTGAAGTCTGAATGTGGCAGATAGAAATCTGTTGTACGTTCGGTGACGGCTGGCAGGTCAAACGGGCGGCTCAGCAGGGTGGGTTTTACAAATAAACGGGTGCCTGTTTTGGTAGCGCAGTTGCGGACATTCAGGCTGAGTTTTTCAGTTACGGAAGGCTCTTTGTCTTGCCCTTCGGTCAGTTCAAAACGCTGCAAATCGAGGCTCGGTAGATTAATATGGTTTAGCAGCCATTTCTTTTGTTCTTCCTTCGTGCCTTGATGCATCACCATAGCCCGCGTTTCATGTTGCAGGCCGGTGTACAAAACTTTCACTTCGACAGCGCCGTCGCCACTCTCTGCCAGCGTCACATTGGCGCGGCTATCCCGGATATTCTGGTTTGCCCTGTAATCCGGTGTTTGCACAAGCTTCCCGCCTTCCGGGGTAACCAGCAACGCGGACCTGCTTCCTGTGAAAGTTCCCATAAAGTTGGGTTTCGTGGTCTGGCTGGTGCATTCAAGCCAGAGAGTATCCTTATCAACCAGCGCACATGCAATTACATGGTTAAACTGGTTGCTTGGAAAGTCTGCCTTCATTTTTTCCTCCTCACCTGCCCTTATCAATGCCGCATAACAATTGATGCCTGCCGATTTCAACGCGGCAAGGGTGAAGTTGGTCAATGCTTTGCAATCACCGTAACCCGTTCTGGCGACGGTCATAGCATCGATCGTCTGCCAGCCTCCAATGCCAAGCTGAATGCTTACGTACCTCGACCTGGCCTGCATCCATTTATAGATTAGTTCCGCTTTCTCGCGGTCGGTTTTGGCTGGCTTGATGACGGTCTGAATTTCTGATACGGTCGTTGGCGGCAATGCGTCGCGGCCTGCATTGAGGGTATGATAAAACTTTCCAAAATCGCCCCACGTGTTGAAATTCCCTTTGTAATCCTGTACTTCGAAGTCCGCAGGTGCAACCATGACCATAGGTGCCCTTTCAATTGCCGGAAGCGGATAAGTGTCATTTTTTGTCCTCGCTGCCTGATTTTCCACAGTCCATACATACAAATCCGCCCCGTCAGCATCTTTTGACTTCGTCACAGCCGGCGCTCCATTGTATTCTTTGTACCGAAATTTAAAACCCGCCGGTGCTTTGATTTTATAAACAGAGCGTTCAACAGCCGATCCAATGCTGGCTGATGGGGTCCATTTTGGATAAAACATCATATTCCGGTTCCGGGTCTCATGCACATATTCTATCGTGTAGGGATATGCATAACTTTTCTTCCCGAAGCTGGCCAACTTCACCCTTGCATCAGTAATATCGTCCCCCGCTGCCCCACCATAACCGTAATCTTCAATCTCCGAATTTTTAAGCTTTTTGATCTGCTTTCCGCTCGCATCGTAAACAGCGCCGCTAATGTCGACGATCTTTGTGAACTTGTCATAACCGACAGTCAACCGGCCATGCTCGTCCTCACCTTTCTCGTTGAATACTGTTACCACCAACCTGCTTATTGCAATGGCTTCACTCTGGGATTTGATCTCCCACAAGGTTTCATCCAGCCTGACAACCGCGTCCGCATCCTTCATAAGCGCAGGACTGATCTTGGTTATGCTGAAATCCGTTTGCCCGAAGGCAGTTAAAGGCAATGTCAATCCAATGCCTATTACAGTTTGAATAATAATTCCTGTTCGCATGAGGGGGGTATCAATTTACTTTTTTCTTAATCACCAGCGGTTGCGCGTGCTTCTGAACGACCCGTTCAAAGAACTCTTTCAAGTGAGCATATTCCTCGGGCATGAAGCGCGTCCGGGTTACCTGGATTGAACTATTTACCTGGATCACATTATTGGTCTGCCTAACTTGATAGGCAAATTTCCCACCTTTCTCCGGCAGCATAACGATCTCCGTTTTTGGCATTTCTTCGAGTACATAACCTTCCGGCAAAGTGAAATTGGCGATATATGCAGCCGAAATCGCGGTTCCCAGATCGATTGGATATATCCTGTCTTTTGATTTCAAGGGGTTGGTCGTCCACTTCCCGGCCAGCACAGGATTAAAATAGAATACCCCGGGGCTCGCATTTTCATCTTCAATCTCAAAATCGCAGGCAACATTCACCGTGCCTTTCAGGTCCTCCGTTTTATTTTTGATTGATACATTCTGGATCTGCCATTCAGGAACTTGTTTCTTTAATGCTTCATGAAAAACATTATCGGCTTCTGTTCCGTACTTCTCGCGCCATTTTAATGCTTCGTAGCCTCCATAGGATATGCTGTAATTTCCCTTGATCGCCCCGTCGTCAGGGACGATGCTTGCATTGATCATTTCCAGCTTGCTCTGTGAATCGCCAGGAATAATTTCCAGGAACCGGCCCTGCCCTTTTTTAGGAATAAGCCTTCCGAAGCCGTTCAGCGCATGCTCAGGTAATAATCCGGGTTTCGCATATGATTGTGTCGCGTCCAAAAAATATTCCTTCTCGCCGATCTTAACATGGCTCACTATGTAATTGAAGTTCTCGATCATCGGGATATGCTGGTGCAGGTAGCCATGTGCACGCGTGCTGAGAATAAATGGGTTGCATTCCAGGTCGAGCTCGCGTAGCAGTACGGTGAGCATCAGGTTAATATCGCACGCATTGCCCTTTTTGTTGTCATATGCTTTTTTAATACCGTCCCCTGCAAACAAACCCGCATAGCCGTCCCACTTCATGCGGTCGCGAATGTGCGCGTAAGCAAGGCTCATCCGCTCCTGGGGATCCGCCGTCTTGCCAGCAATTTCGTCCTTAACATCTTTCAAAAATCCACTTCTCCTTAGCTCTCCACCAAACCAGCTGGCTTCGTCCAGCGTCCGTTCAACGTTCTCCCAGCTTTGGGAGAAATTTTTAGTCATCTCACCAGGGACAATTATGCTTGCCAGTTCGAAGTTGATCTTAGATAGATAATCCGCTTCTGTGGTGATATAGGGCTCGTTAACAAACGCCGGCGCGTCTTTTACGACAAATCGGTAGGAAATCCCGTTGCCATTGTAACGGGAATGCCCCACGTCCACATTTACCGGCTCCTGTTTATTAATGTAAAGCGGCAAATACCCTCCCATCGTCATCTTGTAGTCCAGGAAAAATGGTATGGTAATACGGTATTCGCTCCATTTGGATGGAATAGAACCCTGGAAGTTCCAAGGTGTCGGTTTGATCCGTACAGTCATCGGCGAAACCAATGTGTAAGAATACTCGATTATCGAACCCTTTTTTACATTAGTCAGATTGAACTTCATCGTGCTTTGAGTAGCCGACGACTTTTCCCTTTTAACTGTCTTTTTTACCAGTTCAGTGGTAACGATCTGATCGTTTTCAAGGTTGTAAGTATAACCTTTTAGGTCCTCTAACCATTCCTGCTCTTTATAGCTCGATCCCTCGTAAACGGGTATCCCAACCGAAGCCCTGTCGAGAGCCGATTCTTTGAGGATTTTAATCCTGGTCCAGATTTTGGTAGACATCATGAGACCTTTCTGGTCATCATAGCTGAATGTAACATTGCCATAATCATAAAGGTAGACGGCGTCGGCGGTGCTGTCTCCGGGATAAGAAGTCATTTCCAGAGAAGCGCGGTCGATCTGGCCTATTTTGGGCTTAAAATCTTCCTGGGAAAAGGCGGAAACTGAGCTAAAAAGAAGGAAAATGGTGGCAATCGCATTGCTGCGCATCATGCAGGTCAGCCCGCACCAATGTAAAAAGTTAGTCATGAACAAGTAGATGAGGAGATACAAATTTGATGCATTATTGCACAACTAATTCTAATTTCAAAACGATTTGTCACTGTTCCGGTATTTTTTTTCATTCCAAAAGGATGTCTCCGAAAACAGATTTAAATCCCTAATTTTGACACTCAAATAGGGCTGCAATGTTGCATGGCCGTCCGTTCCTGCTAACCCAAAATCTTAACATTTACCTTTTATTATGTCATCTTTTGAAAACAAAAGCCCCATCCGCGTACTGGTAGTCGGTTGTGGTAATATGGGTGCTTCCCATGCATTCGCATACCAGTTGCTCGACGGTTTCGAGATCTGCGGGATCGTCTCCACAGGAAAAAGCAAAGAAGTACTGAATGAAAAGCTAGGGGGTGGTTACGCCCTTTTCAACGACTACGACGCTGCATTGAAAGAAACCCGGCCCGATGCCGTTTGCATCTCCACTTATCCTGATACCCACGAGGATTTCGCTGTCAATGCATTGGAAGCAGGCGCACACGTATTCATTGAAAAACCACTTGCCGACACCGTGGAAGGTGCAAAACGCGTAGTGGAGGCTGCTAAAAAAGCAAATAAAAAAGTCGTGGTAGGCTACATTTTGCGCGTGCATCCGTCATGGGAACGATTCGTTACCGAAGCGCAGGGCCTGGGCAAGCCGCTCGTCATGCGAATGAACCTCAACCAGCAAAGCCACGGCTACATGTGGGGTGTTCACCGCAACCTGATGAAAAGCCTGAGCCCAATCGTGGATTGCGGCGTGCATTATATTGATGTAATGTGCCAAATGACGCGTTCGAAACCGCTTCGTGTAAATGCGATCGGCGCGCGCCTGACGGAAGATATTCCCGCAGGAAATTACAACTACGGTCAGTTACAGATATGGTTCGAAGATGGTTCGGTAGGTTGGTACGAAGCTGGCTGGGGACCGATGATCAGCGAAACGGCGTTCTTTGTGAAAGACGTGATCGGACCGAAAGGTTCGGCTTCCATTGTGGCAAAAGACGCAGGCGGGACCGGCAAATCGTCGTCCGTAGAAGCGCATACCAAAACTGAGTCGATCCGTGTGCACCACGCCGACTTGAATAGCTCTGATGAATTTGTAAAAGAAGATACCTGGATCGATCTTCAGGACGAGCCGGACCACCAGGAGCTTTGCAACCGGGAACAGCGCTACTTCCTGAAAGCGATCACCGAAAATGTCGACCTGACCGATCATTTGCAGGATGCGGTGATGAGCCTTCAGATCGCATTTGCATGTGACGAATCTGTCAAAACAGGACGCACCGTCGACCTGGCATAAGCGCTTCCTATTCTATTTTCAAATGCCCCGTTTCGGTAATGCCGGATCGGGGCATTTCATTTAAATATCAAATTTCAACCGAAAATTAGCTGAGGATTATCCGAAACAACTTTTCTATATATCTTTGGCGGCAGCTAAACTTGAATTTGAGTTCCTCTTCCCATGGTTCGTCTGATATTAAAACAAATTCGAATCCATCAATGGATTAAAAATCTTCTAATACTGGCGCCATTATTATTTTCAGGGAAGCTGTTTGTAGAAAGCGCTTTTTTTTACTCAGTCCTTGCTTTTTTTGCCTTTTCCCTTGCGGCGTCAAGCATATATGTCCTGAATGATATCAAAGATGTAGAATCCGACAGGAACCACCCTGTGAAACGGAACAGGCCCCTTGCTTCGGGCAAACTGAGCATGAGAGTGGCTGTCATCAGTGCGATGCTATGCATTACCATTTCTGGTCTGTTGCTGTATTTTATCAGCAATAGTATGCTTGCGGTTATTCTGATAAGCTATTGTGTACTCAATGTCTTATATTCCGTTTATTTCAAAAACATCAGCATCGTAGATTGCATTTTTATAGCCATTGGTTTTGAATTGAGGATATTGGCAGGATGCGAGGCAATAGGGGTAAAACCTTCCGACTTTATTTTGGTAGTAACCTTTTTCCTTGCATTGATGCTTGGCTTTATAAAAAGAAAAGGTGAATTGAAAGTACTTAGCCAAAACGCACACGGCCATCGAAAAGTACTATCAGACTATTCCCCAAAATTGCTGGATACTTACATTTATTCCTGCACAACAATCACACTGATCAGTTATATGTTCTATACGATCGACGAAGATATCATTCACCTCATCGGTTCTGACATATTGAAATATTCACTGGTTTTTGTCGTCTACGGCATTTTCCGCTTCATCCAGCTCACCGAACTGGATAAATTTCAAGGCGAAGGCGATCCCACTACCCTTATTTACAAAGACAGGGCATTGCAGATTACCATAGTCCTGTTCCTGGCCTATATTATCTTCTGTTTTTACGGTTACCGTTTCATGGCTTCCTAGCCAGAATGGTGTAGTGGGGATACACCAGCATGTGTTTGTATTTTGTCTCCGAACATTCGAACCCGGATTCTTTCAACTTAGCCGAAAGCTTGCCCGCGCCCCATTCATTTCCGATCTCACCGGCAAGCAGCATATCGTGGAGTTTATTGGTGTACACAAAAGGGCTAGCCGCATCGATATCTTTGAAAACCAGCACGCTGTTAGCTGGCATTTTATCGTAAAGCTGCTTAAAAAAGTTGGGCTGAATATCTTTCGGGATGTGGTGGAAAACATCGATCATCGTAACCACATTATAATCAGCAATTTCGTCAGGGAGGTTAACGCCATCGTATTTGTAGATGGAAACCGGGATGTTGGCGGAGGCCAACAGCTGTTTCGCATTGTTCACCAGCACCTCACTAATTTCAATGCCCCCAAGCTTTTCGGGCTTCCGGAAATGGTTGATTAGTGATAAAAGCGACCCTGAGCCGCATCCTAAGTCGAACACCCGCGACTGTAACGGTATCAGTTCGAGGATCTGGTCAAATGGACAAATGTAAGGCCTGTAAACGGTTTTAAGGCGATTGAGACCTTTTAGGTTCCTGCCTTCACTATTTTTAAGGAATTGGATTAAGTCTACCGAGGATACCATTGTTGAGTTTATAACGCATGCTGAATCAAACTAACTAATCATGTACTGAAAATTCTTTTATGGTGAGTGGGGTTATTTGAAATTTTCATCATTTCCAGGTCTCCCGACGAATCACCATAGGCATATATTTGCTCATAGTCGGCCAGTTTTAAATGCGCATTGATCCGGTTGACTTTCTCGATACCGTAACAGTTAGGCCCCTTAAACCTGCCCGTAATCACATTATCCTGCACATCCACGCAGGTTGCGAGCAGCTCTACACCTTCCTGCTCGCACCAGTATTTCAGGATCAGGTCGAAGCCGGCGGATACAATCACCACCCGGTCGCCTTTCTCCTTATGCCGCCGCAACTGTTCCAATGCTTTTGGCTTGATAAAAGAATTGATCTCTGACAGAAAACCACGTGCCCACGAATCAAACTGATCCTTGGAAACACCTTTGTAAAACGCATTGAACAACTTCATTTTGGCGGCCTCATTGGACATCATACCCAACTTGAAAGCCACCAGGTAAGGAGCAACACGCACTACATTAAAAACAATGCCAGGAAAATTATGCGTATAGCGCAGGAAATACAGAAATGAGTCCTTCGAACTGATCGTACCATCAAAATCAAACAATGCCAGGCCTTTTTTCATCCAAATAGGTCTTTTCTATTCCAAACAATGTAACAGGAATTATGCCCAATGCAAACGGCACCAGGAAATAGCGCGATTCCAGCACGGGAAACGCATAGTAGTGTAGGGCAAACCATACCGGAATTACCGTTATCCAGATCGTCCGAAGTAAAAGCGGGGAAGATCTTAAAAAGAACAGGCTTAAAAACGGCAATATCAGCATGATCGCAAACTGGCCGCTTACAATGGAATAGTTCGTAAAGTTTTCGACCACCCTATACCAGCCAGAAACCAGCATATAAGGTTCATAACCATAATACCACCGCAACCCAACAAACCCCGCTACGCCGATAAGGGCCAATGCAGCCGAATAGCCAAAATTCCGGAGTTTGATCTTATAACCGTCGCGGGCAAAATTGACCGTGGCGAATATGACTGGTATCATTAACGACGTTTCGCGGTTGAGTATCCCAATGACCATTACCGGAATAAGCCAGAGCGGGGAGTAATTTTTAACGATCACCAATGCGCTGATCAGGAATAGCAGCAAGTCAATATAAGTATCGAACCCAAATGCCGTGTCCCTGAATGCATTGTTGATGCCATTGTCCAGAAAAACAACGCCCAACACCACCATCCAGAAATTATGGATAAAGAGTTTGAAAAACCGGTAAGCGAAATATAAAATGCCCAGGTTGATCATGAACCGGAGAAACATAAATGTGATGAAATACCGGTGGTACTCCTTAATAATCTCCCATTCCCCTTTTCCTGTTTTATCCTTTTTGAAAAAGTAATCCGGAAACGATATTTCGTAGCCATTGTCACTGAACCTGTTGAGGTTCGCTGTAATCGCGAACCGGTCGTTGCTGATCGGGCTGGTATATTTGATCAGGCCGTCGACCGGGATAACCTTGTCTATTGTATTGGTATAAATCTGATAGGTAGTTTCCGCGAGCCAAACCGAGAAGACCCTATATTTCCAGGGATTAGGAAACCAAAAATCGCCTGCCAATGCCGCTTTATGCGTTGCAAGCTGATGCAGGCCCAATCCGGTATCGATCGCACGGACGACCGGCATCGCGGCCATTGAAAAGATCATGATCCCCCAGAGGAACTTCTTAAATGCTTTTTTCAATACAACCAGATTCATAAATCAACAAGACGCAAGAGGTAATTTACGGTAGCTTTTTTGCCAGAAAGATAAGCGATATTGTTCAGAACAGTAACCCGCCGCAGATAAAATTACGATACGAAAAGGTCGGCAGCAGGCCACCAAGTCACCGATGGTGAATATAGGATCTTGACAGAACTTCACACAATATTGATCAAACTGGCTGAAAATACGCGAAAATCAGGATGCTCCTGAGCGCCCTGACAAGCGGTTTTTAGCCGACAATATAGATGTAACTCCATGATTATAAGGGAGTAAAAGCCTATATTATGTGAAAATTATGCAAACGTTTGCACAAATTAATATGCTTTTTTAAGGCCCTTTATTCGAAATCTGTTGTTAAATATTATAATATTGCAAAGCATTTTTAAGATTTTTAAACAATGCCCGCTGACGCCAATTACATGTAAAGCATCATAACTGGCGCGTGCCCCGCAAAGCTGAGTGGCCGCCTTTTCAGTCCATCCTCCGTAACGTTAGACGTATAGGTTACCATTGGATTTAATAGCGATTCTCAGATAAATGATCGCACTTTTAAGTTCGAAAAAATCCCAAATAGAAAGCTCTGGCCCGAATTGAGTATAATTAAACAAATAGTAAATATAATTTTAACCTTAAAACTCCTGATTCTTTACTAACCAGAAACCGTAAACTATGACTAAAACTCAAAGCCTAACGTCCAAACCCTATGAAATCGGAAATGTATGATTCCTACTACTGCATGAGAAACGTTTAACGAACTTAACTACATGAAAAATATCGATACCAATCATTGGATACTCCAAATGCGGAGCATCCGAAATTCTCTTTTTCTCCTGCCCGCGCTCGCGACACCTATTCTGGCCAGCGCAACCCATGCCAACCCTGCGATTACTGCAATCATTAAGGCAGATAAATCACTTAAAGGTAAAGTAACCGACAAAGCCACCGGAGACGGACTCCCCGGCGTGAACGTTGTAGTAAAAGGTACCAGCAGCGGTACAACCACAGACGGAGAAGGAAATTACAGCCTCACAGTGCCCGACAATGCAACCCTTGTATTCAGTTTTGTAGGTTACGTCAGCCAGGAACTAGTAGTGGGTAACCGCACTGTGTTGGACGTTGCAATCGAATCCGACTCCAAAGCGCTTAGCGAAGTGGTAGTTATCGGGTACGGTACCGCAAAAAAATCCGACTTGACAGGGTCTGTCGGTTCCGTGAAAGAAGAACAGCTGAGAGAGCGCCCGGCTCCATCCCTCAACCAGGCTTTGCAGGGTAAGATATCGGGTGTACAGGTGAACGTCAACTCGGGTCGTCCGGGAGGCCGTGCCAACGTACGTATCCGTGGTTTCAGCTCCATCAACTCGTCCAACAACCCATTGTACGTTGTAGATGGTGTAATGCTCCCGCAAGGTAACCAGAACCAGCAGAGCCAGGCTATCGACTTTATCAACCCCAATGACATCGTGTCTGTTGAGGTGTTGAAAGATGCATCGTCGACGGCGATTTATGGTGCGCGTGGTGCCAACGGGGTAATCATGGTAACCACCAAAAGAGGGAAATCCGGCGAAAGCACAATCACCTACGGTCTCGACCTGAGCGTACCCACAGCTGGCCCGAAAAGAGCGAAAGTGCTGAACGCCAAGCAGTATATGGAGGTTGAAGATCTCGCATACAAGAATATGGCGAAATTCGATCCAGCCGGATGGGCAGAGGGTAAATATAAAAGCCATGACCCTATGGTACGCCGTACCACATTGGCGGCCGCTCACCCCGACGTTTTCACGAAGAATGCCGACGGTACGTTCTCTCCTAACTATGATACCGACTGGTTCAAAGAATCGACCCAGAACCGTGTTTCTCAAAACCACCAGCTGGGTTTCAGCGGCGGTAACGAAAGAACCACCTACTCGCTCTCGCTTAACTATCGCGACGACCAGGGCTTAATTAAAACTTCCTACCTGAAACGTTACGCTACCCGTTTCAGCATCGACGATCAGGTGAAGAAATGGCTGCGACTCGGTGGTACGCTGAGCTATAACAACCAGGCTGAAAACCTGGTCGATATCAACGATGCGGTACCTCGCCAGATGGTGGAAGATTTCCCCTTCCTTCCTGTGAAATGGCCAGATGGAAGTTATGCAAACAACCGCGACTTCCCCGGTGCAGAGGGCTCAATGAGCTCGGTACATCGCTTAAACGGACGTAAATACAACCTGAACACGCAAACTACGCTCGGTAGCCTTTACGGAAACATTACCCTTGCAAAAGGCCTTGAATTCCGTTCGGTATTGGGAGTGAACGTGATCACCCAGGAAGTTAACCAGTCACAGACACGTACTTTGACGCCAAACGAACTGGGAACTGCGAGAAAAGAAAACCGGAAAGAGACATTCTGGTCATGGGAAAACCTTTTGACTTATAACAAGGCATTTGGTATTCACTCGATCAACGCCCTTGCTGGTATTTCATGGCAGGAAACCAATGTCAGCACAACTGGCGTAGGTGCACAAAGCTTCTCCACCGACTATTTCGGATTCGACAACCTGGGTGCGGGTGCCGTATTGCCATCGTCTAACCCATACGTGTCGGGAGCGCAGCGTTTTGCTTTTAACTCTTATTTTGGTCGTTTGAACTATACATTGCTGGATAGATACCTCTTCACAGTGACTGGTCGTGCGGATGGTTCTTCGAAGTTCGGGGATAACCACAAATTTGCATTCTTCCCGTCGGCGGCTTTCGCCTGGAAAGTTTCTGATGAGGAATTCCTGAAAGCGAACCCCGTGATTTCAAGCTTGAAATTACGTACCAGCTACGGTTTGACAGGTAACTCGGAAATCCCTCCATACTCGTCACTGCCATTGTTGAGATCGAACTATGCTGCCATTTTCAATGATACGCGTACCAGCGGAACCGGTATCAACAGATTGCCCAACAAAGATTTGAAATGGGAAAAAACTGCTCAAACCGACGCTGGTCTGGAAATCAGTTTCCTGAAAGGAAGAATCTCTTTCGAAGCTGACTACTACTATCGCAAAACGACCGACATGCTCCTCGATGCACCAGTACCACGTACAAGCGGTTATGCGACGATCAGAAAGAACATTGGTTCGATGGAGAACAAGGGTTTCGAATTTAGCCTGAACACCGTTAACATTGAAAATGCGAAGTTGACCTGGAATACCAGCTTCAACATCTCGTTCAACAGGAACAAAGTATTGTCGCTGGCAACGCCATCGGACATCTTCGGTGTGGGTGGCCCTTCGATCACCAACCAAACCAGTGTAATCCGTATTGGACAGCCTGCTGGCGCATTTTGGGGCCTTACCCGTCTGGGCACATGGAGCGAAGCTGAGAGAGACGAGGCTGCAAAATTCACCAGCTACCGTGGTAACCTGAAAATGCTTCCGGGAGATGTTAAGTACAAAGATGTAAACGGTGACAATGCGATCACCGACGCTGACCGTAGCATCATCGGAAACGGTAGCCCTAAAGGATGGGGATCACTTTCCAACAGCGTGCGTTACGGAAACTTTGACCTGACGCTCGACCTGCAATTCTCGTACGGAAACGACCTGATGGACATGAACCTGCACGCCAGCGAAGATCGCCAGGCATTGGCTAACAGCTACACAACCGTATTGGACGCCTGGACCCCTGAGAACCAGAACACCCCGATTGCTCAAATCCGTGATACCAAAGCTGGTTATGTAACTAATGTGGATACCCGCTGGATCTTCGACGGTTCGTTCATTCGTGGCCGGAACCTGTTGCTCGGCTACAACTTCCCTGCGGACATCGCAAGCAAGCTAAAACTGAGCAAACTGAGACTTTATGTTTCTGCTCAGAACTTCTTCCTGATCAGCAAATATCCGTTTGGGGACCCTGAGCAGACGCCGATCCGCGGTGGTGATGCCGACAACGTATTCTCACAAGGGATGATCTGGCACAGCTATCCAAAACCAACCACTTTCATGGGAGGTATTCAGGTTGCATTCTAACCACGAAAACCGTAGTATCATTAAAAATGAATTTCAGCATGAAACTATATAACAAGAATATCTATAAGCTTATGGTCTGCGGGGCGATCCTGCTGGGCCCGACAAGCTGCTCCGACTTCCTCGATGAAAAGGACCCGTCCAACCTTCAACCGGACATCTTCTATACCCTTCCTGACCACGCAGAAGCTGCTGTTGCTGCTACTTATGCAGATACGCGTTTCATCGGTGACGGTGCGGGTATCTTCTCGGCCAACTGGCAGATGCTTGAAGCCCCAACCGGTACAGCTACTACCGAAACAGGCCAGAACTCCGACCTGAACAACCTGTATGCTCTCATTTACGATGGTAATACAGGCCACATTAGCAACTGGTGGAACGGCTTGTACCGCGTGATTGCGAACGCCAACCTGGCTATCGAAAAGATTCCAGGCATTCCATTCCCGGCAGCTAATGAGCCGCAGAAGACAAGGCTGATCGGCGAGGCGAGGTTCCTTCGTGCATGGGCTTATTTCTATGCTGTAAGATTGTGGGGTGATGTGCCATTGATCACAAAACCACAAACTACGGACTCGGAAGATTTCTTCCCATCGAGGGCTCCACAGGAAGAAGTCTATAAACTGATCCTGGAAGACCTGCAAGCTGCCGAAGGTGCCGGATTCGCTGATTTTAACACCAATGGACGTGTATCTAAAATGGCGGTGAAAGCACTTTTATCAAAAGTGTACCTTACGATGGCAGGTTTCCCTTTGTCAAAAGGAGCATCGCATTACAAGCTGGCGGCCGACAAAGCCCTTGAAGTGATCAACTTCTCAAAGGCTAATCCTTCGACGCTCAACCTGTTTACTACCTATAAAGAGTTGCACCAGGAAAACCTGAAAAACAGGGTTGAACACCTGTTCCAGATCCAGTACAACACGGTAGTTCAAGCTTTCCCGCTGAACGATTTCTTCCCGAACTTCAAAGCGGTCACCTATGCAGGGCTTAGCGGCACTGGAAGTACGGTTCCCACCACGTCGTTTTACAAATCTTACGAAACAGGTGACCTTCGTACCAAGGATCAGGAAGGATGGTTTTATACCTCCTATTACACCAACGGAACAGGGGCCAAATTCGAACTGGGTGCACCTTACGTTTTCAAGTACTTCAACATCGCTGCACTGGGTGGGCCAGGCATTACGCCTACCCGTCTTAACAACCTGAACGTAAACCAGATCCGTTATGCGGAAGTGCTGCTCATGTATGCAGAAGCACAAGCCGAACTGGGTACTGTTAATCAGGAGGCTTACGATGCTTACAAGCGCATCCGTGACCGCGCGCAGCTGAAAACACCTGCGATCGGTACATTCACCCCTGCTTCTTTCAAAGAGGCGGTGTGGCGCGAGCGCTGGTACGAATTCGCATACGAGGGCATTACCTGGTTCGACATGGTACGTCTGCGTAAAGTGTTCAACGAAGAAACCAAAGGCTTCGATAACTTCGTAGGCCACCGCAACCTGAATGTAAGCGGAGGCGCGGCTTTGCAGGAGAAACATTTGCTGTTCCCGCTGGGTATCCAGGAAATGACTAACAACCCGAGCCTAAGACCACAAAACCCAGGCTATAAATAATCAATTTTAATATCGGATTACGAGAGCCGGCCTTCATCTGAGGGCCGGCTTTTTTCGTTTCCATTATATTTGTTCTGTAACAATACCAAGCAGTCGAACATATGTCGGAATGGATAGTTAAAAAGGTCGGCAGGTATCCCCTTGCGGGAATATGGATGCTGGTGTTACTTTTGAACGCAGGTCCGGTAAGCGCGCAACTCGCTATCACCTCTCCTGTCAATAACCTGGTCATGCAACGCAATGCAACCGGCAATGCAAACATTAGCATAACCTCTTACACCTATTGTCCCTACACGCGGATCACAGCCGCATTGTCTCCCATCGAAGGCAATACATCGCCTTCCCAGCAACAGGATTTCCCTCCGGCACAACTTATTCAGGGCTTTTTATACACCACATTCACCATAGGAACCGGCTGGTATAAACTTACATTGACCGGCACCGCTTCCGACGGCCACACGGATACGGCATCAGTAGCCAGGGTCGGGGTAGGTGAAGTTTTTCTCGTGACCGGCAATTCCAATGCAATGGGCCTGCCTAATCTTGGCTCCAGGGATGCATCGTCCAACGTCATTTCCTTTAATGCAGTCAATAAAATCCTCAACTCTGAAAATATTACCGTAGCCCCCGATTCACCCATGCCGGTGCCGCAATTTGCGGCTCTTAAAGCTGGTAATTACATTTTCCCAAATGGCGAGGCGTCCTGGTATTGGGGTGAATTAGGTGATATTTTATTCAAAAGATGGAAGACTCCGGTGCTATTCTTCAATGCCGCCTGGGCCGCAGCAAACTCGGAAAACTACCGGGACGCCGCTTCGGGGAAGGATGCATTCAATTTATATGTAAACAAATATTGGCCAAACCGACAGCCTTACAGCAACATCGTCAACACATTGCGTTACATGACATCAATCACAGGAATCCGGGCTGTGCTATGGTCGCATGGTGAAAATGATGCACAACTGGGTTTTAGGGAAAATGATTATTTCAATTATATCAGAACACTCATTCAGAACAGCCGGAGGGATGCCGGTTATCCCGTTCCCTGGTTCATTGCGCGCAATTCCGCCAGCAACGCACTTAAAGACCCGTATTTACCTGTGCTTAATGCGCAAAACCGGCTCATAGCCTTACAAGGATTCAATACATTCCAGGGCCCATATCTCGACACTATCCAGATGCCCCGACCTGCTTCGGGCCATTTCGAAAATGTCGCAGGCGGAGTACAAGGCCTTACGGTCGCCGCCACAGCATGGGCCCGCAGCCTGGCCGATTCGACCATTACGAAGGTCGTGCCCGTACAGCCTGCGTATACCTTGCACGCGGGTGTTACGCCTGCATACATGTATCCGTCAGCGAGCTTTACATTACCCTACTATGTTGAAGGCAATGCACCCGACACATTGCGGCTGCATGCGGAGTTATTAAATGAACAAGGTGAATATGTTGAAACAGTCGGGTCTGGAAGTTCTCAACCCCTTCCGATCCTAATCCCATCCGGGTTGGCAAATGGCAACTATCGGATCAGGATTGTGGGTGACAACCCCGTCTTTCCCGGAAGCATTTCGGAGCCATTTCAGGTTAACAGTTCTTATAAAACCATTGAATATGTGAACCAGATAGCGGCGAGCCATATTGGTCAGGATATCCGTGTTTCATGGTTGCTCGCGCCAGTTCCGGGCTTACAGCAAATGGTTCTGCAAAAAACCACAGACGGAACCCGATATAGCGATCTCCAAACTTTCACCGCGCCTACTCCCGGGCAATCGGGCGTATTCGGCTTTACAGACTCACAACCCGGCGACGGCACCATCTTCTACCGGCTTCAAATGGTTTATACTAATGGAAATATCGCCCACTCAACGATTGTAACCGTGTTCCAGAACGGTGCACCGGAGCCCTGGACTGTGTTTCCTAATCCGGTTACGCAACAGCAGTTTTTCATCAGGCCATCTGAGGAACTGAATGTGCAATGCCGACTTTTTGACGTCGCGGGAAGGGAACACCCGATATTCACTTCGGAACGCGAGGCAGTCGGGCTCATTTCAGTTCGCCCGCAGTACGCGCTACCAGCCGGAAAATACGTCCTGCAAATGGTCACAGACAGTCAGACAAAAACCCAAAGCATCGTTTTTAACTAATTACACACCTGGTAGTCAACCGATTCCAACTATTTATTCTATACTTGTGTCTCCGGGATTAGTGCTCCGTTCCAGAATCGTTAACCCCTTACCCGATGAAAAGACTGCTACCATTTCTCATTCTTCTCACATTAATCAACGCCTGTAAAAAAGGAGAAAATGATATTCCTGCCCCGCTGGATATTTCAAACTTCGCGCTGGCAGATTATCATATAATTTCCATTGCGTTCCAACCCAACGGCACCGCCTGGCTCGGCACACTCAATCAGGGGCTGATCCGCTACGATGGCGAAAAAGCGACTGTTTTTGATTCAACTAACTCTCCTCTCAACAAAGTTGCCATCTGGGACATTGAAATTGATAAAAACGGCAATGTATGGCTTGGGACCGATGACCTGGTGAAATATGACGGGACGAAGTTTACCAGGTTCGATCCCTCACAGTTTAATCTGCCCAGGAATGGCGTCCAATCCGTTGCCATCGACGGCCCGGGTAACATCTGGTTTTCGGCAGGCAGTTTCGGGCAGGGCGGTCTGGTAAAATATGACGGCAAAAAGTTTTCAACATTCACTCCTCAAAATTCATTGTTACCCGGTCATTTGATTGCGGGAATTGCAATTGATCAGGAAAACAAGGTGTGGGTTGCGCTTAATGAAGGCGTAAACAGCACTTCCATCGTCCGCATCGGGGAAACCAAATGGGACGTGTTCAATGCAAAGGAATTTGGGTTCAAACCTTATTATTTTGGGAATATCGTCACCAACAAGCAAAATGAATTGCTGGCATCGATCAGTTATGGGCTTTCAAGCACGATGGTTGCCAACCGACCGCAGATTTTCATGTTTAACGGGCAATCTGCGAAAGTCCTCAATCTGCCAGACGAGCAATCAGTCATTTATATGACCCACAAGATATTCGTTGACCGCGAAAACCGGCTGTGGGCATCATTCTGGAGTGGGGATAAGGAGTATGGCGTGTTTCAAAATGGCAACTGGCAACTTCGCGACCTGGAAGGCGACGGAGTTTTCGCATTCGCACAAAGCCCTACCGGCGAGATTTGGATGGGGACGGGCAAGGGTGTTTATATTTTGAAGTGAAGGTTTGTCATCCTGAGCGCAGCGCCAATGTCATGCTAAGCGCAGTCGCTATTGTCATCCTGAGCGCAGCCGAAGGATGATGGCGTGATCGCCTGCACTTCGACTGCGCTCAGTGTGACATCTTTAATCCTCGAACAACCTTCCCAAACCTCCGATTACCGAGCCGCTTTCTTTACCTGCATTAGGGCCGGCAACAGAAAGCCTTTGTATCAATTTGGAGATCGGCATCGACTGGATCCAGCAACGGCCTGTTCCTCGCAACGTGGCCAGGAACATTCCTTCTCCGCCAAAAACCATCGATTTCAATCCGCCTGAACGCTGGATATCAAAGCTCAGCGACTGTTCGAATGCAACCACGCAACCGGTATCGACGCGCAGAGTTTCGTTGTTGAGTTGCTTTTCCATTACCACACCACCGGCATGAACGAATGCCATTCCATCGCCTTTCAGTTTTTGCAATATAAAACCCTCTCCTCCGAAAAGACCTGAGCCGAAACGCTGGTTGAAATGGATCTTCATGCTCGTACCCATTGCCGCACACAGGAAGCCGTCTTTCTGAACGATCAACTCATTTCCATAAATTTTAGAGAGATCTATCGGCATCACCGTTCCAGGATATGGAGCCGAGAAAGCGACTTTTTTCTTTCCTACTCCACGATTTGTGAAATGGGTCATGAAAAGCGACTCGCCCGTCAGCAAGCGGGTTCCTGCCTGGAAAATCTTGCCCATAATGCTCTGGTTAGCTTCCGAGCCGTCACCCATTTTTGTTTCGTACTGGATACCGTCTTCCATGAAAAGCATGGCACCAGCTTCGGCGATCACGGTTTCGTTCGGATCGAGCTCAATTTCAACGACCTGAATATCGTCCCCGATGATTTTGTAATCAATTTCGTGTGAGATCATTTTTTCGTAAAGGTTTTGTTGGTTTGGTCAAACGAACTGTCAAAATGCCCTGCTATTCTTCTTCCTCCTCCTCTTCTTCTTCGGAAGTTTTCTTTTTGGCTTTCCGGGTTTTTCTACCCGGAATATCTTCCCGGTCACGGAGTTTTTTGTCATCCACATTTTTATTCAAAAATTCATTGATACGGTCCATATCAAAGCTCGTGGTGATTTCGCCAAACGAGTTAATCTGAATATCAAAGCCATCCAGGTCTTTGTGCACGCGCGGTTTTTCGGGTGCGGGTTTGGACGTTTCGGATTGTTTTTTCTTAGCCATGTGTTTGATAGCGATGGGCCGCCCGGCGGTCCGTTATTCAATATTTACGAAAATAGGCAATGATCTATCCGGCAACAATTCTATTTGATCATACGGTCTTAACAGAACTATGCCAGCCTGATTTGCGCTGATAAGCGGTTTACGGCACTTTCCAGTCTCTTCACCACTTCCTCTTTGCCGAGTATCTCCATGATGATCATCAGGTCGGGGCCTGCACCGGCGCCTGTTACGGCCAACCGCAATGCCTGCATGATTTTACCCATCTTAATACCCAATGAATCCATCGTGGCTGACAGCAATTCCTTGATGTCGTGCGCAACGAAATCTCCTTCAAAAGCAACCAATGCATCCTTAAAACCTGATATTGCATTAACAGCCTCTTCATTCCACTTCTTGATCACCACATCCTGGTCATAAACTTCGGGTGCATGGAAAAGGAAGAGCGATTCGGAAACGATTTCTTTGGTAAAATGTACCCGGTCTTTCAGCAAATGCACAATCTGCGCAATCTGGCTTTGATTTATATCGATACCACTATTTTTAAACAATGGTTTGAGTTCTTCAACGATCACCGAGTCGTCCAGCTGTTTCAGATATTGCTGGTTAAACCAGTTTGCTTTCTGAATATCGAAACGCGCGCCCGCTTTGTGTACACGCTCAAAGCTGAATGAGCTGATCAGTTCATCCATACTGAAAATTTCCTGCTCGGTTCCCGCATTCCAACCCAGCAATGCAAGGAAATTGGCCGTAGCGCCGGGCAGATAACCTTCCTCACGAAAACCTCTTGCCTTATCTCCTGTAACCGGATCGGTCCATTCCAATGGGAAAATCGGGAAACCGCCCAGGTCCGCGTCGCGTTTCGAGAGCTTACCGTTTCCGTCGGGTTTCAGCAGTAACGGAAGGTGTGCAAACTGCGGCATTGTGCTTTCCCAGCCGAGATATCGATATAACAAAACGTGTAATGGAGCCGATGGAAGCCATTCTTCACCACGGATAACGTGGGTAATGCCCATCAGGTGATCGTCCACAATGTTCGCCAAATGGTAAGTCGGCATACCGTCCGATTTTAGCAGGACCTTGTCATCGATCTGTGATGAATGCACCACCACCCAGCCGCGGATAAGGTCATTGAAACGAACCTCTTCCTTTGGCATAATCTTCATCCGGATCACATAGGCTTCGCCACTTTCGAGGCGTGCTTTTGTTTCTTCCGGCGATAAGGTCAGTGAATTGGTCATTTCCAGACGGGTGATCGCATTGTACTGAACAGCCGCAACTTTTGCCGCTTCCATTCTTTTACGCATTTCGTCCAGCTGCTCGGTCGTATCAAAAGCATAATATGCCTTACCTTCCTGAACCAGCCTTTCCGCATATTCGCGGTACATTTCTTTTCTTTCCGATTGCCGGTAAGGAGCGTGCGGGCCGCCTTGCTGCGGGCCCTCGTCAATCTGGATGCCTAGCCATTCCAAAGCTTCCAATATATATGCTTCCGCTCCCGGCACGTAGCGGTTTTGATCGGTATCTTCAATACGGAGCAACATTTGCCCGCCCTGCTGGCGCGCAAACAAATAGTTATACAAAGCCGTACGCACACCACCCGCATGCAGCGGACCGGTTGGGCTTGGCGCAAATCTTACCCGGACAGGTTGATTATTCATTTATTCAAAAAATTATTTACTAGTTCAATGGTTTTTGTCAAGTGTGGTCATCTGGCTAATTGCTACTCCACCGCAATAACCGATATTTCGACATTGACATCCTTAGGCAAACGCGCTACCTGCACGGTCTCTCTGGCTGGTGGTTCTTTGGTAAAAAAGCTCCCGTAAATCTCGTTTACCGACGCAAAATCGTTCATATCACGGAGAAAAATACTGGCTTTCACCACATTATGAAAACCAAGACCTGCTGCGCCCAGAATATGGCCGATGTTTTGCATGACCATTCCGGTCTCAGCTTTGATATCCCCGGACTTCGCAAGCTCGGCGGCGATCTGTCCTGAAACATAAACAGTGCCATTTACTTTAACAGCCTGACTGTAAGGACCAATGGGGGCCGGTGCTTTATCTGAAAATATGATCTGTTTGGGCATAGCAATAAAGAGTTGATCTGGTAAAATTACCAAATTATGGCATGCCAACGGCCTTATTTCACCTGAAAAAGCGCTTTGAGTTCGGTAGCTTCCGTGGCATTCATACGTCCGGCCAACACGAGGCGCAACTGACGGCGACGCAGGGCGCTTAAATACAGCTCATTTTCCTCGTCGGTTTCCGGTTCGAGGGCCGGTACTTCGATGGGACGACCGTTCTGGTCTACTGCTACGAATGTATAAAATGCGCGGTTGGTGCTCACACGCTGCCCCGCCGGGATATCCTCAGCCCACACTTCGAGAAAAACTTCCATCGATGAGTTGAAGGCGCGGGTCACTTTGGCGCGCATGGTTACGATGTTACCAAGCCGGATGGGTTCGGTAAACGAGACATTATCGACAGAAGCCGTTACTACAATGCGGTTGGAATGCTTCTGCGCAGAAATGGCGGCACAAATGTCCATCCAATGCAGCAGCCTCCCTCCCATCAGATTATTAAGTGTGTTAGTGTCATTGGGAAGTACCATTTCGGTCATGGTCACTTCGGATTGATGGGGCTTTTTGGGTTTCAGCATTAGTTTATTCAATGGATTAAAATTTCGGACAGCGGGTTTTTCGTCTCTCGATATTCTGCGCCCGGTTGCCGATCAGGTAAGTGGCCCGGACCTGTAAAAACAAATAGCTATCCTTATTGGTGGCGCTACCCCGGTTCCATCCGGGCTGCCTGGCCTGCTCGCCTATCTCCGGAGCACGGTCGGAAAGCTGTCTGGCAAGGTCACTGGGAAGCTGGTCGGGGTTGGGATACACCGTGCTGACATCGTCCAGGTAATCGGAATTGACAAAGTTGTTGCACAGCTCCACCCCGAGGCTAAGGCGCTGGGTCGTTTTAAAAGAGACCCCTATTCCCGCCGTAACAACCAGCGGCAAACGCTTATATTTCACACCCTCGGTCGTCAATGGCGCCAGGCTGTACCAGGTTCCGCCTAGTTCCGCTTTTGGGTTCAAATGCGTTACGCCTACTGCCCCGAACAAATATGGATTGATCGGCGCCTGGCGGTTGAATGCAAACAAGTCGGCTTGCAATCCCAGGTTGAAATCAGGATTAAAGGTTTTGAATGAAAGGTTATTCTGAAAATTTTTGGAATACTTCTGATCGCCCGAAACCTGGTAGAACCGAAGTTCTCCTCTTGCGCTCACGTGTTCGGTAAGGCGGTATAATGCGCCAAGCGAAATGGATGGCCCAAGGCCAAGATGCTTCATATTGACCCCGTCATTCAAGTCGCCCATATAATAGGCGACCCCCAAGCCTGCGGTAACGCTCAATACTCCGAAGGGGTTGGTATAGCGGTTACCAAATTTGGATCTGCCCTGCCCAAACGCCAGCTGCTGGCAAAGGATAAAAAGCAAGGCAACGGATAACGTATATCTTCTTGTCATGTCGTGTCAGTAATGCGTGTTGCGTGACGCAAGTTGTAAAAGAATCAGATTTATCCCAAATTGTAGAAGTTATTGTAAGTTACTTACATTACGCAATGAGAAGTTTCTGTTAACACGTCACAAATTCGAAACCTATTGAAATCTTTACTTAGTTCTCTCAAATCAATTATCCCGGCAATTGCACTCGCCGTTTTATTTTCCTGCTCAAACAAAGATCATGAACCGGAGCCTAACACCGGTTCATGTAAATATGCGGGACTCTCTTACGTCGTCGAAACCAGGTATTACGGTTCAAAAACAACTGGCACTTACGATAAGAATATCATTCAAACAGACGATCGTCTGCCTCTTAAAATTTCGACAGTAATTCGGACAATAGAAAATGACACTGTTCAGAACACTCTCGTGAAAGACGATGCAGAAAACGATGAGCTTCAATACAAGTATGACGCGGAGGGTTTCCTGGTTCAGGAAGCCTTTACTCAGAACAGAAATCAACAGGGCGGAGAATCCACCAGATTCTTTTTTCTCGATAAAGGTCCTGTTGGAAAATTGCTGACGGACTTGGTACGTACGACAGATTTCAAATACGAAAACGGGTGGTTAAAAGAAGTGAATATGACCAGTGTAATCACTTATTTGGGTGACAATTTACCGGCGGCTACCCAAACATTTACCACAAAAACAAAATACAACTACGATGCGCAAAATAATCTGGTAAGCACGGATGCAATCAATCAGGATAATTTCAAGACTCTGACAAATTATGTTGGTGGCCTCATTACTTCGATGCAGTCGACCGCACCCGACGGAACAATTTCAACGGCCACCTATAAAAATGAAAACGGCAAAAATAGTCAGATTGTTGGCGTAGATGTAGTAACCAACTACAAATATGACACGAATGGAAACCTTTTGAAATACGAAACAGTGTACAAGGGGAAGACGAACGCAACACAGGAATTTCAGTATGATAACAAAATCAATCCCGAAACACTCGTGCCTACCAAATTCAAAGGCATGCCTCTCCCGTTTGGGACTGTACAATCCATGGTAGGGATGGGGATAAATAATGTTACGCGATTAAAAAACACTACTTATGGCAACGATACATCTTTCGTATGGCAAGAAGACACTAAGTTTACATACACTAATGGCAACCTACCCCAATCTTCCGTCAGTACAGTGGACACACAAGGTGGAAAATTTATCAGAAGAACGACTTACAAATATGCCGACTGCCAACAGTAGGCAGTAATAAACAAATAAGGCCCGCAAACCGCAGGCCTTATTTGTAATTCATGGTGAATATTAATGCGTTATTTTTTATTCTCTTTTGATGGAACTGGCGCCGGATGTGCTTGAATGAATATCTTTGGCCCCGCCTGAGTAACGAATGCTGCTCGCGCCGCTGGCTTCGGCATTAACCGTAGCGCTGGCTACAATCGCCGCACTGCTGGCACCGGAAGCATCGATACTGACTGTTTTAGCAGAAAACTCACGGCCTTTGAATGACGATGCACCCGACACTTCACCGCTCAGTACATCACCCTGCCCGGAGAGCGAAAGTGATGACGCACCGGACAAATCGACACTCACTTTTGGTGCAGAGCACGCCATCGTTACCTGTGAAGCACCCGACACCTCGATTTCCATGCTCTTCACACCGCTGAACGAAGCCACATTAGCCTTGCTTGCGCCTGAAAAGTCCACACCGGCCAATGCAGGCATTGTGATATTGACGTTGACGGTCTTCCGGTTTTTGTTCCAACCATTATTTTTATAGCCCAGGTGCAGCGTACCATTTTTTACAGTGGCTTCCAGGTCTTCCAGATCCTCCTCACGGCCGGAAGTGGCGACGCTGAAATTGCTTCCCTGTTTTACTTCGATCTTAAAAGCACTACCCATTGACAATTTGTTAAAACCAGTCACCGTAAAATTGCGGTTATTCTGAGCAATGGCATTGAAGGATAAAGTAGCCAGCAGAATGGCCATAGTTAAGAATAGCTGCGTCCTTTTCATGGTATAATAAGTTAGTGTTTCCTGAAAGATGTTCACTTCAATCTAAAAGTTGCATTACTCCTGAACATTTATCTTACTTGCCCCACTCGCGTGGCGGTTCAGGTTAGGGACGCGGCTCAATTCTACCTTCGATGCCCCGGATGCATTCACATCCGCATTCTGGATCGTCATTTCAGTCGCGGTCAGCTTGCAGGCACCGTGGGCATCCAGTTTTGCTGATTTGGCCGAGCCTTTCAATGTCGCTTTGGAAGCGCCGGAGATGTTCACTGTCAGCTGGTCCGCGTCGACATGGATCTCTGATTTCGAAGCGCCGGAAATGTCCACATTCAGCTTCGCAAGTCCTTTGAAATCTGTCACCAGGGTCTTATTAGCACCGGAAAGCGACAGGCCTTCAATGGTAGGCATCGTAATAACCAGCCCTATCCTTTCCCATTTGTCAGCGTCAAAGAGGTTGAACTCCTGTGTCCGTTTAACACGCAGCACACCGTCCTCAACTATCACTTTGATATCGTCGATATGCTCCTGATTGTCCGAGTCAGCCGTTACACCGAACTCCGCTCCCTGGCGAACGATGATAGAATAAGCACCGCCGATATCGATCTTTTTGAATTCGGACACGGGGAACTGCTTACTATAACTTCCTCTTTCGCCTAGTTCCAGATCGTTGTTATCGTCATACTCAAATGAGTAGCCGGAGTTGTTATCGTGCTCATCACTTTCTGTTTTGATATACTTCGCCGGGATGTTCACACACACCAGTCCTGAATCGCGGCGCATTACCCATACGAGATTATTCCAAATTACATCCCCGCCATCCAGCTTGTATTTAGTTTTGATCTGATGATTGCTGTCCCATTCATTCAATTCATAATAGAAATCACGGGTCATAGCGAACGGCTTATTATAAGGGATATGCAATGCAAGGTCGATATCCTGGCCACGGAACTGCATACGGTTCGACAATGAAGGGCCTTCTGTGAACTTGAACACAGAATCCTTTACCATAACATCATATTTCAGCTTTGCAGCATTTTTTTCTGCATCCTCCCGTGACCGTCCCCGGGCATAAAACCGTTTATCGAGCTTAATACTGTCGGTTCCTACGAAACCAACCAACCTTACATCCACATCTACATTTTCCTCTTCCCAATCATTATCATAGTCCAGCGTCAGGGTCCCAGTTGGAACAGGATAGTAAACCGACTCGTTTACCTCGCCGCCTTTGGCAAAATTTCTCTGGTAAGATACCCCACCAATTGTTGCACCGATCACACCCACGATCCAGAGACCGAGCAAAGTAAGCCACACGCTTCCAGTCACGATCTTCTTGTTCGATAGCAGCGTCAGACCAAGTAAAAGGAATGTGATCAAAGGAATAGCAGCGACCAGTATCCCTGATAAGATCAGTATTTCAGGCAGTTCCTGGTAAATCTGGAATGGCAGCGGCAAACTATCGAATGTACCCGAGCTGGTAAGGCCCAATGCAACACCACCGGCAATAACCAGTCCGAGCAGACCAAGCACGGCCGTAGCAATCAGAAACACGCTGATCATCACCCTCAATACCGGCCCTAATCCTTTCAGCAGCTGTCCTAATGCGCCGATAACTAATGCGATCGCACGAAAAGGGAACAGCAAAATTTTGGTAGCCACATGCTCTTCTCCCCCTCTTTCTTCCAGATTGAGACTTTGCTTGATATTCGACTCAATATTGGAGAGGGTAATAGGCTCCCCCTGCATTTCCATTTTTTCAGTAAGCGTGTTGGCAACCGGCGCGATCACCCAAAGTACAATGTATATCAGAAAACCTGTTCCAAATAGTAAGATCGATAATACCCAAAGAAAACGGACGACTCCAAGGTCAACTCCGAAATAGGAAGCTACTCCGGCCGCCACACCACCTACCACTTTGCGGTCCGGATCGCGGTAAAATTTCTTGATATGTGCATCTTCTTCCAGCGTCGATGACCCTGGGAATGCTACCCACATGGCGATATAGACCAGCACCATAAATCCTGAGATCGGGCCGAACACGTCTTCCGCATTCATATCCATCATACCTGAACCTGCGGGCAGGCCTATCACGGCAAACAGGAATGCAAGCCTGATCCAGATCGGGTCCACGGTGAAGTAATGTGCCAAACCGGCTGCCACACCACCCAGCAATTTCCTGCGAAGGTCCCTGACAAGTTTCTTCGGCGCGGTAGACCTGGCAGCTTCGGTCTTGGGAGGGACCGGATTGCTGTAACTTTCCTGTTTCGGAGCAGACTGTTGCGCTGTCGCCGATTCAAGCGGATTGGCCAGGATGTCTTCTGCCTCTTCGATAGCCTCGAAGTCGGCCACGGTACCCATTGCAGCAATGAGTTCGTCTACATCCGACAGGGATATAACCTGCTTGGTCTCCGCTTTTTGTTTGTTCAAAAACCGCTCCGCAATCCTTCCTTCAATGTCTGAAAGAATTTCCTTGCTATCGGCGAATGAAGAAAAGTACTTCTGGATAGACGAAAGATAACCTTTCAGTTTCTCGTAGCCATCTTCCTCGATGTGAAAGATAATGCCGCCTATATTAATGCTGATTGTCTTTTTCATGATTGAAATAATCGAATGTCTCTAAGTGATCAGTTAGGGTCAGGAAGATTGGTCGAAGCCGTTTTGCTCAATTCCTCCGTGCGGTTAATCACGGTTTGCACCGACTCGGCCAGCTCGAACCATGTGGCCTGCATTGCTTCCAGGAATACCTTCCCCTCATCCGTCAAAACATAGTATTTCCTTGGAGGGCCCGAAGACGACTCCACCCATTTATAGTCCAGCCAGCCTGAGTTCTTTAATCTGGTAAGAAGAGGGTATAACGTGCCTTCCACCACCATGATGTGTGCGGACGTCAGTTCATCCAACATATCCGATGCGTAAACTTCGCCCCGGGATATGATGTGCAGGATACAGAATTCTAAAATTCCCTTCCGCATCTGCACTTGGGCATTTTCAATATTCATGTGGTTTCATGAGTTAATTTAAATGAATAAGTTCATGGCTAACAGATAGAATTAAAACTTCTAACAATACAAAGGTATACACAGGTACTTTGTGATGCAAGGTACCATGTTAAAAAAATGTTTATGTTAGGATGAATGGTAATTTTAAAGTGCCGACCGGCAAGAAAAATGTTTATCCCCCGGCGCGTTTTCGTTTTAAGTGTAAATTGGCTTTCATTTCAGACCTAACGATCTATATTTTGGCACCACAACCCCGACTTTTTATCATAGCGGCCATGAGCGAAAACCGGGTAATCGGCCGCGGTAACAGGCTGCCCTGGCATCTGCCCGACGAGTGGGAACACTTCCATAAAGCCACGAATGGTAAGCCTTTCATCATGGGCCGCAAAAGTTTTGAAGCACCCGATGCATTGCATTCCGACTACCGGAATGTAATACTAACTTCCCACGCTCCTTCCAAGCCCGAACCGGGCATCGAATACGTCAAAGATATTTCCGAAGCATTGGCGTTACTTTCTGATGAAGACGACGTATTTGTATTAGGTGGGGCAAGTGTTTTTGCGCAAATGCTGCCGCTGGTCCAAAGACTTTACTTAACCATTGTACACGCACAGGTAGAAGGCGACGCTTATTTCCCTGCATTTGACCAGGCCGACTGGCATTTGCTGAGTTCAGAATTTCATGATCAGGATGACGCTCATGCCTATGCGTTTTCCATGAATTTGTATGTGAGAAAATCACCGGAATAAGCCAAATAATCCTTGTGCCATGATTTACACAAACTATGACAAGGATTTTAACACACACTTACCTGACCATTTTCCTGATTTGTTGCAGTATTACTTGCACGGCCCAGATACACTACGGCAATGAATGGATCGATTACAGCCTCACCTACCTTCGGATCCCGGTGGTAAAGACAGGTTTTTACAAGATCAATGCAAGGGAACTGGCCAGCTTTGGTTTTCCGGCTGATTCGCTTTCTGCCAGCTCCATTAAGATGTACCGACACGGCAATGAGCTTCCTATTGAAGTAAATGGAGACAAAAACGGCCTGCTGGGCAGTGAAGGTTCTATTTTGTTTTATGGGAAAAAGAATGATGGTGCAGGTGATTCGGTGCTTTACGTTCACCCAAAGGCGATGCCTCACGCCTATTACAGTCTATATTCCGATACCACTGCCTATTTTCTTACCTGGCAAAATAATGGCATCGCTGGCAAAAGGATTAACTACCAGGAATCCGCAACTGACAGCAGTTCATTCCATTTCGAAGAGTCCTTATTACTATTCAACTCACATTATATGCCGGGGCGGTTTTATCCCTCGGGTAGCAACTTCGAAAATGGCTCTGTACTGACTACCTATGATTACGGTGAAGGCTGGACGGGCCTAGAAATCACGGAAAACGCCAGTTACGAGATTACAATCCAAACAAAAAAAGTAGCAAAAGAACATTTCAACAATGCAACAATCGAAATGCAGATCGCAGGTAGGACGCCGGAAAAACGTTCATTTGAGCTATGGAGTCGCAGTCAAAAGCATTTAAAAAGAAAACTGGCTAGCATTCAGTCGGATGGCTATCACATTGAAAACTTTAATGC
This sequence comes from Dyadobacter sp. MSC1_007, assembly GCF_023667495.1. Taxonomy (GTDB): domain Bacteria; phylum Bacteroidota; class Bacteroidia; order Cytophagales; family Spirosomataceae; genus Dyadobacter. Next base: position 130,380 of record NZ_JAMOZL010000003.1, on the reverse strand, counting down.
CCCGATCAAGTATTCGGACCTGGATGAGGCTGGCAACCTGACCCTGACATTGATGCCCATCGGCAAGGGCGCGCGCATTTCAGTTTCTTACGTGCGGTTGCTCTATCCACAATCGGGTCCCGCGGTTGGGACATCCTGGATCGTCGAGCCTATGCAAATTCTACCGCCCAGAACCGTCCGTTTTACTCAAATCGATCCTGAAACCGACTATCTTATCATCACACATCCACTCATACGCGTGCCCGTCAGCGGGGCCGATCCAGTTTCGGAATACATGCATTACCGTGGTTCCAAGACTGGCGGCGGCTTCAACACTACTGCCGTTTATAGCTTTGAGCTTTACGATCAGTTCAATGGAGGACAGCCAGGCCCGCAAGGCATTTGCAATGCAATCCGCTGGCTCCACGACAAAGGCAACCTGAAATTCGTTTTGCTTGCCGGAAGGTCCATCGACCCACAAAAAGCTCGGAAAATGCCGGACTCCTGGCAAGCTGATATGGTGCCTAATGCAGGCTGGCCCGGTTCCGATATTGCATTGGTAACGCCCGCTGATGAGTCGGGATTTTATCCAATCGTGCCGATCGGCCGCATTAACGCTTCGACCTCACAACAATTAATGGATTATCTGCGAAAAGTTAAAGCCATGGAAGCAGAACCGGCTTCGGCGGCATGGCGGAAACGCATATTGCATTTAAGCGGCGGCAGGTCGCACGACGAACTAAACACATTTAAATCCTATGTGAAAAATTTTGAGGATAAATTAACTGGCTCGTCACTTGGAGCGGAAGTACAGACCTTATCCAAACTTACAGACAATGCGGTGGAGCGGCTTCCCCTGGAAAAGCCTCTCAATGACGGCGTGGCGCTTATTACATTGTTCGGTCATTCCGCCCCGGATGTTAGTGATGTCGATATAGGTTTTGCCAGTGATCCTTTGCGTGGTTATCAAAACAGTCCCCGTTATCCGGCGGTGATCCTGAATGGTTGCGCCTCGGGGAGCATTTTTTATTCTCCCAAAACATTGAGCAGCGACTGGCTTTTCACCCCCGAAAGTGGTGCGGTATTGTTTCTTGCCCACACATTCAACGGCGTATCGACGGCTCTCAAACGCTATACAGACCTATTTTATGAAGTGCTTGCAGATTCGGCTTTTACAAGCGCACCGTTCGGTGTTATCCAGCAAGAAGCCATCCGGCGAAATATGCACCGCAATCCCGACATTATCGACAGTATTACGGTTCAGCAAATGATCCTGCACGGAGACCCGGCTATCAGGATTTTCCCGGCCCGACTTCCCGATTACAGCATTGGCCCCGGCTCTGCAATATTGTCTGATAGTCCAACCGCCAACGCAGACGGTATACTGGCAGGACTGGTCATTCGGAACAATGGTCGGTTTGGAAAGGAAATGCTGCAAATCACGATCAGCGCCGAGCAGAATAGTAAGGAGATTTATTCTTTCAAGACCATCAGACCTGCCAGCCCGAACAGCGATACGCTCTTCTTTCAAATCCCAAACACTAAACTCACAGGCAATAACAAGCAGTGGATTTTCAAAATTGACCCGGCTAATCTCTTGACAGAAGAGAATGAGGAAAACAATACATTGATCATCAAAACCGAAGAATTTGTCCATCCTAAACCAGCCGACAACATTCCTCCGCTCGCCATCGTCACAATCGATGGCCGGCAAATCATGAATGGCGAAGCAATATCCTCCAAACCGGTTATTAGCGTCCGAATTCTCGACGATAGCGTACCCTTAATGCCTGACGACACTTCGGATATCGTCATTTGGCTTGATCCGGAATGCGCAGGATGTCCGGAAAAGCGCATTCCCCTCGGCAATGCAAAAGGGAAAAGACTGAATAATGGTGAATATGATTTCGACTTGACTTTATCTTCTCCGCTGGATCCCGGAAAATATCATCTGATCGTTCAATGCAGGGATACCGCAGGGAATTTAGCGGCACCTTACGAAATTGACTTTATTGTCAGTAATCAATATAGCTTCGTGAATGCAGTAGTTTCGCCTAACCCTGCCGACCGTTGGTTCAGGTTTAATGTAAATTTTGAAGGGCCTGTTGATGAACAAACGAAACTGATGATTATGAATGCGAACGGAACGACCGTTTTTGAAAAGGTGTTTAAATGTCATACCGGTTTGAATGAATGGTTCTGGACACCCGGCCCATTACCCTCAGGAAGCTACTTTTATAAACTCGAACCGGTCGGAAGCAAACAAAGTCCATCACGATACACCCGGGAAAGTATGCGTGGAATGTTGCTTTATACCCGCTGACCAGCGGCGAGATACTTTATAAGAGGCACTACCCGCCTGTTTTAGCACTGCACCACATTTTGTTTCCACAAAAACTTATTATTTTTGTCCATTATAAAAAAGATATCCCATTGAAAGAATACGGTAGTAACGTACAAAAACTTGCTGACCACATCGTCAAGATGGAGGATAAAGCAAAACGCAATCTTTACGCACACATCCTGGTCGAGCTTATGCGTCAGATCCATCCCAACATGCGGGACAATCAGGATTACACCAATAAGCTATGGGACGACCTGTACATTATTTCCGGTTTCCAGCTAGACGTTGACAGCCCTTTCCCGCCTCCTTCCAAAGAAGCTCTTGGCAAAAAACCGCTTAAAGTAGGTTATAACCAGCAAAACCTGACATACCGCCATTACGGTCGCAATATCGACCTGCTGTTGGAAAAGGCAGTCCAAACCGAAAATCCGGAGGACCGTCTGGCATTTGTTTCTTATATATTCCGCCTCATGCGTTCGTTTTTCAATGCATGGAATAAAGATAATCCGGAAGACAGCGTGCTACTTGGCCAGCTCGAACAACTGAGCAAAGGTCAGTTGAAAGAAGAAATCGAATATATCAGACAATCGGGACCCGTTGAAGCTGCTCCCAAAGACCGCAACAACAACCAGGAGCGCAACCGCGTCAACCATATGGGCGGCGGTTTCAAACCTCAATCCAGCCATAACAATCCGGAGCGACAGGGTGGAAACAACCAGGGGAACCAAAACCGGAACCGGCCCAACAAATTCTCCGGCCGAAACAGCGGTAACAACAACAACCGGAACAACAACCGCAAAAAACCTGGAATCTAACATCCAGGTTTCATTTTATACAGTCTCAACTGCCCACAACCTTATATGGCATCATTTAAAATTACCGGGGATAGACGTCTCAAGGGTGAAATCGTACCCCAAGGCGCCAAAAACGAAGCATTACAGATTATCTGTGCCGTATTGCTGACCAAAGAACCGGTCACTATTCACAATATCCCGAATATCCGCGACGTAAACCAGCTGATCAACCTGCTCGGCGATCTTGGTGTTCGTCGCACACGCCTGAGCGATACGTCCATTCGCTTCGAAGCCAGTGAAATCAACCTGGATTACCTCGAATCGGACTCTTACCGCCAGAAAGCGGCCGCTTTACGCGGTTCGGTAATGTTACTCGGACCGATGCTAGCTCGTTTCCGTAAAGGACGTATACCTCGTCCCGGAGGCGATAAGATCGGCAGGAGAAGGCTGGATACCCACTTTTTAGGATTTGAAAAACTGGGGGCAACATTCAGTTATGATGAGGAAGATGGCGGATTTTACAAGGTAGATGCAACCAATCTCAAAGGTACTTACATGCTTTTGGACGAGGCTTCGGTAACCGGTACTGCCAACGTATTGATGGCCGCGGTGATGGCTGAGGGCACGACTACCATCTATAATGCAGCCTGTGAGCCTTATCTTCAGCAGCTTTGCAAGATGCTCAACAGAATGGGCGCCAAAATATCAGGTATCGCCTCGAATTTACTCGTAGTAGAAGGTGTAAGTGAGCTGAATGGCACAGAACACACCATGCTTCCGGATATGATCGAAATCGGTAGCTTCATCGGGCTTGCCGCAATGACGCAATCCGAGATAACGATTAAAAATTGCCAGATCCCGCAGTTGGGAATTATTCCCGATGTGTTCAAAAGGCTTGGTATCCAGATGGAATTCCATGGAGATGATATTTTCATCCCTGCCCAGGAACGTTACCGCATTGAAAACTACCTGGACGGCTCCACATTATCTGTCGCCGATGCGCCATGGCCGGGTTTCACGCCCGACTTATTGAGCATTATCCTCGTCACCGCCACGCAGGCGCAAGGAACTGTGCTGGTTCATCAAAAAATGTTCGAAAGCCGCTTGTTCTTTGTGGATAAGCTAATCGAAATGGGCGCGCAGATCATCCTTTGCGATCCACACCGCGCAACGGTGATTGGCCACAACCGCGAAACGCAATTACGCGGCATTCGTATGACCTCACCGGATATTCGTGCTGGGGTTGCGCTGCTGATCGCCGCTATGTCAGCGAGAGGTGTAAGTATCATCGATAATATCGAACAGATCGACCGCGGTTACCAAAACATAGACACGCGCCTTAATGCAATCGGTGCGGAGATCGTGCGGTTGTAAAAACGAAATGTCACCCTGAGCGCAGTCGAAGGGTGACATTTTGCTTAAAAGGCTCCGCTTTACTTCTTATAACTACACTTACTATTATCCGCCTTCACATAATACGACTTGTAGTTCGTCGCCTTCGGATCCATACATCCTTTTAAGTCCAATACTTCCACTTTCCTGAATTCAACGGGGTGGCTTTCGCTTTGCAACGAGATCGAGCCGTGATCGAGGAGCTTGCCTGCTATCATGATCGAAGGATCGTGTCCGCCGACGTTTCCTCCTCCAAGCTGCGGTTTGTTGTATTCGAGCACCATTTCACCATTGGCAAAATGCTGGATCAGCGAATCGCCCAGCACGAGCACTTCCGCCTTCACCCATTGGTCGCCGTCGTAGGTTTTTGACTTTGAGTTAATGCAATGCTGCGTAATCAGCTTGCCGTCCATTACGACATTAGTTCCGGGTGTGCAGAGGTTGCAGGTTGTGCGGGTTTTACCATTTCCACCCAATAACTGCACTTCGATAGACGCCGGAAAGTCCTGGTCTTTGCCCATCGTCGCTGCCGGTTGCCCATGCACCATGATACCGCTGTTCCGCCAAGCCCAGCCTTCACCTTTGGGCGCTTGCTCACCAACGAAACGGTATTCAACAGAAATGCGATAGTAAGAAAAATCGCCTTTGTAGAAAATATGACCATATTTTTGGGCAAAATCGTCGTATTGGTCGTACCGGACCACCATCTTTCCATCTTCTACCCGAAATGTATTTTTATAGTTGTCATTCAGGGCGTAGCCACGGATCTTGATATCCCAGCCATCCAGGTTTTTCCCGTTGAAAAGCTGCTTCCATTCCTGCTTGTCAGCATTCTTCTGCCCGAATACAGCAAGGCATATCAGGGTGAAAAGGATTGTGAATTTGAATTTCATGAATTAAGGTTAAGTTAAGTGTAACACAGCCGGTTAGCATCAGCGTATGTCATTCCAGTCGCTGAGACGGTAAATATACAATGCAAAAACCCATAATATCGTCCGGTATTTATATTAATGCATCGTGTGATTTTCAATTCTGGAGCGTTCCTTTCAAATCTAAACAGGCATACATTTCGTATTAAACTAGTATCAACTAAATTCAATAAGTCCATTAACATTGCATGAGCCTGAAAACGAAAGAAAAAATCACACTGTTCTGGTTTCGACGCGATCTCCGGTTGCAGGACAATGCGGGCTTGTACTACGCCCTCCGTTCAGAATATCCGGTAGTCCCGCTTTTTATTTTTGACCGAAATATTCTCGATGATCTTGAAGAAAAAAGAGACGCCAGGGTGACCTTCATTTACCAGGCCATTCAAAATCTACGCGACGAACTGAAAACCCTCGATGCTGACATGCTGATCGAATATGGCTATCCATTGGAAGTTTGGAGAAAGCTGGTTGAAACATATGATATCGCCGAAGTTTACACCAATACAGACTACGAGCCCTACGCCACCGAAAGGGACAGGGACGTTTATCAAATATTAAAAAAGAAGGGTATTGTTTTCAAAACCTGCAAAGACCAGGTCATTTTCGATAAACAGGAAATCCTGACGTCGCAAGGCTCGACCTACACGGTATTTACCCCGTACAGCCGCGCCTGGAAAGAGAAGTGTAATGACTTTTACCTGTCGTCCTATCCTACGCGGAAATACACCGGTAATTTCCTTCCATGGAAAGGACAGTCAGTTCCTTCGCTTGCCGACATGGGATTCCAGGTCGTAGCTTATGATTTCCCTCCTGCCCGTGTTTCCAGTGCTTTGCTGGAAAAATATGACCAGGAACGGGATTTCCCGGCTATGGAAGGCACCAGCCGTATCGGCATTCACCTCCGTTTTGGGACGGTAAGTATCCGAAAACTGGTCCGGCAAGCCCGAGAGCATAGCCAGACGTTCCTAAACGAGTTGATCTGGCGCGAATTCTATCAACAAATCCTGGCTAATTTTCCGCATGTCGGTAAAGGTGAAGCCTTCCGGAAGCCTTATGACCATATCAAATGGCGCTACGACGAGGCCGATTTCAAAAAGTGGTGTGAGGGAAAAACCGGCTACCCGCTCGTGGATGCAGGAATGCGGCAGCTCAATGCGATCGGCTTCATGCACAACCGCGTCAGAATGGTGACGGCCAGCTTTTTAGCCAAACACCTGCTGATCGACTGGCGGTGGGGCGAGGCATATTTTGCCGAAAAACTGCTGGATTACGATCTTGCGGCAAATAATGGAGGCTGGCAATGGGCGACTGGGTCAGGAACTGACGCCGCTCCTTATTTCAGGATTTTCAACCCGACTGCACAAGCCGAAAAATTCGATCCGAAAAATGAATATATCAGGAAATGGGTGCCTGAATTTGGTACCGCCGATTATCCGGAGCCAATGGTAGACCATAAAATGGCACGTGAGCGATGTCTTAAAGCTTACAAAGACGCGCTGGACAAAGGATGATAGTGACTACTTCCCTCCCGCAACAACCGTCAGCATGTCCTCCGGACGCAGATAAGCCGTAGCCATGGCCATCACGTCCTCCGCCGTAGTACTGTGGATTCGTTCGATATATTGATTGAAGAAATCTGCTGGCAGGCCGTCGAGTAACAACACCTTGCGGCGGTCGGCTACTTCGAATGCAGTGTTGAGCGAACCTGCGAATTCGCCTGCCATGAAGTTTTTTACAGTTTGTAATTCTTCCTCTCCAACAAGTTCTGTCTGTAACCGGTAAATCTCCTTCTTAATTTCGTCGATCGTTTGCTGGGTAAATTCCTTCTTCACATCCGTGCCGATCATCAGGTAACCTTCATTGCGAAGCGTCGCCAAATGTGATGAAATGCCGTAGGTAAGCCCTTTTTCTTCGCGAATGTTTTTCATCAATCTCGACCCGAAATAGCCGCCGAGAATTTCGTTGGTGACCAGCATTTTGAAATAGTCGGGATGATGACGGTTGAAGAGCACGAGGCCCATTCTGATAGACGACTGAACGCTTTCCGCTCTTTCCACCAATGCCTCTGCCCCTTCGTACATGCCTGAGGGCTGGAAAGACACCTCACCTGCATTGTTGTCGATCGTATTAGCACCTAACGCCGCATTCACGTGGCTGACATCCGCTTCATCGATCTGCCCGGCAAGGATGACGGTAAAACGGCCATTTTTAATAAACCGGTCGTAATGCTCTTTGACGTCCTCGATTCTAAGAGACAATATATTTTGCTCCTCCTGGCTCTGCCCGTAGGGATGATCAGGTCCAAAAAGCTTTGCCCGAAACTCGGTGGTAGCCAGGTAAGCGTTCTTTTCCTTATTTACTTTGAGGTTCTGAATTGTAATGTTTTTAAGCTCCTGAAACTCTTTTTCCGGAAAAGTAGCGCTACGGATCAGTTTTTCGACGAGCGGCATCACCTCAGGCAGAAAACGTGAGAGGCAATAAACCACTATCCCGATACGGTCTGAAGTATGGGTCATTTCTGTAAATGCGCCCACCCGGTCGAATGCTTCGCTGATTTCGTGGGAACTCATTCCACCTGCACCCTCGGGCAACATCTTGATAGCAAAATAAGATGCAGCGAGCTGTTTCTCATACCAGTTTCCAGCATCGAAAATGCATTCAAGCCGTACAACCGGCTGCTCTCCGATATTGATCACATGAAGTGGTATTCCGTTATCAAGTTTGTAGGTTTTGGGTTCTGGTAAACTTACAGTTTGAATGATCTTGAAATCCGGGGCAATCGTACGGTCGAGTAACATGAGTGACGGTGAGTATAAAAAAACGAATGACGTTGCAATAACGCCATTCGTTCTCAAAAATTAAATTTCTGCTTCTGCTTAGTTTTCTGTCTCGCCCACGTCCAGCTTTTCAGCTTTGTTCAAGCCCAGTGAAAGGGTAATGCGGAGTGTTTGTGCGAGTGGGCTGCCTTGTGTTGTCGGGAACATATATGCAAAATCAACTGCATATTTGTCCATGAAACGCAAACCTGCTCCTGCCGTGAAGAACTTGCGGCCTGCTTTGTTTTTGTTCTCGGTGAAGTAACCTCCTCTAAGTGCGAAGATATTGTTATACCAGTATTCCAGACCCGTTGCCAGAGCTACCTCCTGAATTTCTTCTTTAAAACCGTCCGGTGCATCAGAGAATGAGCCGAACACGCCGCTCAGAAGTGGTTTCTGATTATACTTCGTGCCGTCAGGAGTCGGTACCATCAGCTTGCTAAAATCCACAATGAAGTTGAAGCGGTTTCTTCCGTCGCCGGTGTAAGACAATCCCGTACCTATTTTCAGGTTCGTAGGAATGAAGTTCTCAGTGTCTGTTCCAGAACCGTAGTTGATCTTACCTCCCAGGTTTGAAAGCACAGCTCCCAAAGACCAGATCAGCTCGCTACCAGTGTCTTCATTTTTGAATTCCTTCTTATAATAAGCGCTGATATCACCAGCTGCCACGCGGGCCGGGCTTAGAGAGACACCGTTGATCACCGCGCTACCTGCGAGGTTGGATGAGATGTATTTCAGCGTAAGTCCCATCGAGAAATTTTTTCCCAGCTGACGGGAGTAAGTTCCGTTCACGGCAAATTCGCGGGAATTGAAATAACCCACGTTATCGCCGGTTCCATTCCGCAAATCCAGCTCACCGTTGTTAAAATAGTTGAATGAAAGCGCTACTGCTTGTCTGTCGCCCAATTTCTTGTAGGCTGTCAGATAACCCAACCACATATCGTCAACCAAATGCCTCAACCATGGTGTATAGGAAGCTGAAATACCGAAATCCTTGGTGTTGTAGGGAAGCTTGGCTGCGTTCCAGTAACTTGAATTGGCATCAGGGCTTAGCGCAACTCCCGCTTCTCCCATGGCAGCACTTCTTGCATCAGGGGCAAATGTTAAAAAGGAAAGTGGCGATGCGGGGATCCGGGTCGAATCCTGCTGCTGAGCTAAAAGGGTACCTGATGTTAAAATGAATAGTGAGGATAATGTAACAAAAAAAAGTTTCATAGAAATTGGATTTGCGATAGGAACTGCCTTATAACAGCTTCTTTAAAGGGTCAAAAATACAATGAAAGATAGTTAATACTAAAAAATTGATAAGTTTTATTATCCTAAGGAGAACGTATGAGTTTACCTGCTTTCTGATCAGTGGAATTGTCTTTTAACGATCTGATCTTTAATTGGTATACCAGTGTATTATAAAAAGGAAGTCTGGACGTCAATTGTAATGTATCCAAGGATTCCCTGATGACCGGTTCGCTGTTGTAATATAATTTTCTGAATGTGCCCACTTGTTGCCCATTGGCAAGCAATATATTAAAAATTAATTCTACGTCCTCATTTACTCTGCTATGGCTGAGCTCGAAAGAAAGGTCTCTTTCAAATGGGTTAGGATAAACGTTAAGTGCGTTGAGCTGGATTCCCTTTGCCGGGCCTACTAGAAACCCGAACGCTATTTCAGAAAAGTTAGTATACGCATCCCACACTTTTAGTCTAATTACATATTTGCCGGTTGGAAGATTTTCTAACGGAAAAACAACTTTGCCCGAAGTGTAATCGTCGAGATCGGCAACATAATAGTCGTTCAATACGATGGTTAATGTATCATTTAAAGTAGCAGTAATATCGTGCCCGATGCCCGCTTTCGACACACTAATGCCGTTTTCATCGCTCATATGAAGCAGAAGAATGGAAGAAGGTTCAACCGTATCCCCGTCTCGGAACGACGGTGCATTGAGATAACCCGACAGTTGCGGGGGAGTTTTGTCGGTGCCCAACGGAGCGCTTCCGCCTACCGTTACCGGCAACTGTGCAGCGGCATCAAGCGTACTGTCCGACCGGGTTGCATAAACGCTCACCCGCCCCAATCCGATCCGGTAATCAATGTCTTTTGGCATCACGAGCGTGCATTTGAGCCTGCCTTCCTTAACCGATACATTGCCATCAAATAATTTACTCCGGTATTCCTGATAGTTTTCAGGAGCTCCCTCGCCACCAAGCGTTCTGAATTCGACCTGCTTGTCGTAGATCATTAATCTTGCGGTTCCATTAAAAAGACTATCTCTTTTTCCTGTTTCCCGATCAAATATTTCCGTTTCCAAACTTACCTTTTGCAGTGCCCGAAGCGTGTCTGGCGGGGTTATCCACCGGATCCCGTTCTGTCCCGTGCCCAGGCGCATCGACGGGTCGGCGAGCAAGGTAAAATTACGGTTCAGGCTGCCGCTTAATGCGTTATTCTTAGTTTCCCTAAAGAAGTCGCCCAGCCTTTGTCCTGGTTTGGCATCCCGTAGCGCAGTATAAAAAGCCTGGTTCAGCGTGAAATTCGTGCTGGCATAAACGGGCCTTGTGGTACTAATCGCTCCTATTGCCGCTCCTTTGGGGCTCAATACCATTAATTCGGCGCCTGAAACGGTCCCAGGGTCGTCATAGCGGCCGAAATCGCAGGTTGCTGTGAGCAACAGTGGCAAATTATCCATTCCACGTGCCGAAAGCATGTCTGCGAGCGTCAGTACCTGCTCTTCCGCCCATCCACTCACGCCTCCGTGTCCGGTGTAGTTCAATATCAATGTACCGTCGTCAATGGATTTGCGGATTGCTGCATTGATAGCGGGTGCTTTTTGGCCTCCGCTGGTAGTCGTCTGAGGAACTTCATCGACAAATGACCTTACAGGAAACAAACCGCCCTGGATGAATTTGGCGAGCTGGTCGGCATGTCGCTGATGAATATTCCCATCGCCATCGTCGGCCACAAAACGCACTGTATTTCTCCAAATCCCGGCAGAAGCACCCGATTCATAATGTATCAGCTTATCCACCACAATTTTAGCCTCGGTAGTCGATTTTACCGGCAATCTTCCGATACCAATATCAACAGTATGGTCGCCGACCGTCGATTCATTCCATATGCCTTCGCCAGCCTCCAAAAAACCAAAATAATCGTCCGACGAATAGGTATAAACGGGGTTCAGTGATTCCCTGCTTTCATACACCGGAACCCAGTTATTGCGTTGTATTTCAGACTGATTTTGAAGTAAATTCCTGTAATCATAAGTAGCGTCGCCAAAAAGTAGCAGATATTTGAGCTTGCCGGGAGACTTTCGGTACAAGTCGCGTGTGAAATTCCGAATCGCCGTAAGGTCTGGTTTGCCTGAGGCATATTCATTATAAATCTGCGCCGTGGTAACTACAAGCACTTCCAGTCCGTCATGTACATTGCGGTAAGCAGCCAATCTGTTGGCTTCGTTCTGCCACGCGGCCGGCGTGACAATTAGTAAGTCAGGTGCCCGGGCAGCAGCAATGTTCTGATTATTCACAGGTTGCCACGAAACCGGCTCTAATGCATTTTCAAACCTGAAACTAATGTATTGGCTTAGCTTTCTTCCTCCTTTTGCAGTCCAGCGAAATGCACCGTCTTTTGCAGTAACCGCCGATGGAACCAAAGGATTGGTGATATTCCAAAGCATCAGGCCTTCCGAACTGCCTAAAAACAGATAAGTGACAGTATCCAAAGCTCCCGGGAGAAAATACATCGCCTGTTGGCCTTCGTAGGCACGCAATTCGCGCCGGGCCTGTACACCTATATAGTTGAGATAAGCCTCTGCCGAGTTTTGGCCTTTCTTGTCATAATTAACTGTAAGGTTAAGCGCGGCCGGGGGTGTTGCACCGGACTTGACCAAACGCGTCGCATCGGCACGCAGGCCTTTGACATCGTAAGTACCCGGGCTCACTGTACCTATTGTATCTATTCCAAACTGGCTGCCATTTAGCTGCCAGATGAAACGGGTCGGCACCTGCGCCGCGCCGATAGCTGAAGTTCTTATTTTAATCTCGGAAGAAGGCATGATGCCCGGCATATTAACCTGTATGCTAAAACCTGCGCTGCTTCCGAGGTATTCGCCCCACCATTCCCTTCCTGATTTTAAAGTATTGGAGGTTTCACTTTCATGAAACCAATAGTCGTCAAAGTAGCTCGTGATTTTCCCTGTGGACACAGGAATTTCGCTGATTGATTTAATCCTCAATCCGGGGCGCTGGTCAATCGTGAGATAGTAGTAGGTAGTGTCGGAATAGTAGTTAATCTGATGCTGCAATTCGGCCCTGGCGGAATCGTAACGGATTACATGAGGACCTTCGGCATAAAAATACACGGCATCATCCTTATCGAACTTCCCGTCTGCCTCCCCCGCGACCCAGATCGCGTTTTCCGTCAATGCATTGGAATAGCCCGATTGGTTAGCTTGCGGAAGCATTGCCCCGCCGTTGCCATAGATTTGAATCCTGGTCGGATCAACTCCCTGAACGTTGATGCCCATCCGCGAAAGCAAACCCGCATCGATCCGGTGAACGCCGCCATGGGTGATAGCAAGCTTAAACCATTGCCCTTCGGAAAGCACAGATTTTTGTCCAAATGAAAAAAAAGAAATCAGAAGCCCAAGACAGCTGAAAACTGCCTGGGTGGATTTTTTATGAACATCAACACGCTTCAACCAACGCATGAGCAGGGATTGTATAAAGACGCTTCGAGGCATTATCCGTGCAAAGTACACGTGTCCGCCTCAGGGTACCGCGGGTAAAAAGCCGGTTTTGAAATACAAAACTGGTGCCCTCATCAAGCTGCACCAGAGATACTTTTCCGGTATTCAATACCTGTTCGTCATATTTTCTGAGTGCATTATAAAGCTGCTGATCGCCACCGGTAGAAGCCGCAGGGTTTTCAGCATAACGAAGCAAATGGACCAGAATGTCTTCCGGAAAGATATTTTCGTTCATTACCGGCAGCAAAAGGGTACGAAACTCATGCTTCCATTCTTTGCCATGTGGCGCAACCTTTCTTCTCAACCTTGATTTATAATGATAATGGACAACGCAATGTGCCACTTCATGCAGATAAGTGATCAGGAAGCTGTAAGGATTGAGATTAACATTGACTGTGATGCGTGGCGTAACGCCTGGCCTCACTGTAAAATCACCTAACCTGGTCCGGCGGGGCCTCGACAGGAAAAAGTCGAAGCGATGGTTGCGGTATAATTCCTGGCAATAGTTACTGGCCGCTTCCGGAACGTACGAACCAAATGACACATTTTTCATCCCCGAATAAAAAAAGAAAAGCCCTATTTTCATAGGGCTTTTCAAGATTTTCGACTTGTACGTCTGATTACTTCTTAGTAGTATCAGCAGCAGCAGTATCAGCAGCAGCAGTTGTATCAACAGCAGTTGTATCAACAGCAGGAGTTTCAACAGTTACAGCAGTAGTGTCAGCAGATTCGTCAGCTGGTTTGCTAGTACAAGCAGCGAAAGCTACCATCCCGGCAACAAACGCAAATGCAAAGAATTTTTTCATTTCTTGGGTGTAATTAAGGTTCGATGCAAAGGTAATACGATTGAATTCAATAATCCTAAATTTTGGGATTGTATTTTTCCAAGAACTTAAAATTTCCTTAGAAAATTCTTTAATCACTTTATTAAATCCAACTAATTCTGGATTATCTGCCTAAACACTTTCCAGTTTGCCGTTAAAGGCCTTTACACAGGCAGCAATTTCAGGCAGCAGCTCCGGATTGGCTTCAATTCCGTTCCCGACCACGATTACATCGGCTCCCGCTTGAAGCGCATTATCGGCTTTTTCGTAGGAATCGATTCCACCGCCCACTATGATGGGGGTATCTACTGTGGCCCTTACTGCCGCGATTGTTTCGGCGGTAACGGGGAACTGTGCGCCGCTTCCGGCATCCAGAAAAATGTTTTTCAATCCCAGGTATTCACCAGCAAGGGCAGTGCACGCCACAATTCCAGGCTTATCCCTGGGCAAGGGAATTGTATTACTAATGTATGATACCGTAGTGAGTTTGCCGCTTTCGATCAGCAGGTATCCTGTTGGCAGCACTTCGATTCCGCTTCGTTTCAGCAGCGGGGCCGCGATCACATGTTGACCAATGAGTAACTCTGCATTACGGCCGGAAATCAGCGAAAGCAGCAGAATGGCATCGGCAGTCGGTTCAATGTGCAGGCTGCTACCCGGAAAAAGGATTGCAGGGATATTGGTGTGTTCGTGAATAGCGGCTATTAGCTGATCGATCGCATAGTTGGTGATCAGGCTTCCTCCTACAAAAAAGAAATCAACGCCATGCCCTACCGCATATTCGAGGAATTTCGGAAAAGTAGAGATATTTATTTTATCAGGATCTAAGAGAACAGCAAACGATTTCCTTTTTTCTTCTTTACGTGTGGAAAGGAGGTCTGCGATTTGATGATTCGCTGTTTTCATTCGGTTTTACGTTCGTCTTCAATTAAATGTTTAAGCTTCTGGCGCGCCCATCCCACTGCCAATGTCCAGGCTAAACTTTGAACGGCTTGACCCACCGCAGATTGGGTTTTCACTTTGGTAACCTTGGTTTTGATAACCGGTTCTTCCGGCTCCCAAACTATCTCCTTCTTCTTTTTCACCTTTGGCAAAAGCGCATTCATAACCAAAAACGTCGTTGCCATAACCCCGCCGATCACCAGCGCCTGCTTGCCGTATTGGGTAGCCTCACTCTTGAGACCTTCCCATTGGCCTTCCAGTTTGTCCCGGTACAGATCAGCGTCTTGCAACAGCTCTTCTTTTTCCTTGTCCGTATCGGAAGAAAACGGCTTGGTGATCTTTACGGAAGAATCTATTGGAGAACTCATTTGATATCTGATTAAAATAGTGGTCTGAGAAATTCCAAAAGGAATCCAAAAATAGCAATTCGAAGAAATTTATCCCCAATAAAACTGCCAAAAAGCATTATTCCTCTTTATCCTTTACAAAACGAACGATAATCTTACGCAGAAGTTTGATCCAGGTTTCCCTCCATATGATGGTAATAACCAACTTCAGAATAAATACACCCAGCAATATCACATAGCCGAGATAGTCGCTTTCCAGCCATTTGTTGAGGAAAGTCCCCAGCAATATGACCAATAAAATCAGGATCGTGAGCGCCAGACATAGCAAAATGGCCGCATAAACGCCCATTACAACCGCGCGCTCTATTTTATCCCGGGTTTCGATTTTAAACAGATCGATCCGCGTTTCGAAATATTTAAAAAGCGTGTCTTTAATTTCCTCCAGTTGACTCAACATAAGCAGTAATTGTCAATTCATGTGAAACGATTTAATGCCTGACAAACAGGCGTTTTTCACACTAATCCAAAAACATACCAAGGATTGCCGACACGACCGAAACTACCAGACCAAACAACAATGCGGAAATAAAACCGCTTATGGCAAAGCCATCGACCAGATAGGTGGCGAGGTAAATGATGAATACGTTGACGACAAAATAGAACAACCCCAGCGTCAGAATGGTAATGGGAAGTGCGAGGATTTGCAGAACGGGTTTCAAAAATGTGTTCAAAATCCCGAGCACGATGGCTACAATGATCGCGGTAGTGGTACTTGCAACCACTACTCCCGGAACCAGATTAGCAGCAACCAGTATCGCTAAAGTACTGATTACAAGACGTAGGAGTAACTTCATAAAGTATTGGTTTTTAATGGTGACGGCTACGAAGTACGTCAATTACCTCATCTAAGTCAATGTTTTTTTGTTCCAGCAAAATCAACAGGTGGAACAGCAAATCGGAAACTTCGTTCTTAAAAAGATCATCATCGTTATCCTTCGCTTCGATGACAACTTCGACCGCTTCTTCACCTACTTTCTGTGCAATTTTATTGATACCTCTTTTGAAAAGGCTGCTTGTGTAAGATGTGTCCGAAGGGTTCAGTTTTCTTTCGCGGATCACTTCCTTTTGCAGGTAGTTCAGGAAAGATGCTTCCCCGATCCGTGTAGTATCTATTTCCGGCTGGCTATTTTTTTCCCCAAAGCAGGTGTCCGCCCCAGTGTGACATACAGGCCCTGCCGGAGTAGCTTTTAAGAGCAATGTATCGCCGTCACAATCGGCCGCGATTTCATTCACCAACAAAAAATTCCCGGAAGTTTCGCCTTTCGTCCAAAGACGCTGTTTGCTTCTGCTAAAGAAGGTCACAGTGCCCTCTTTGCGGGTTTTGTCAAGTGCTTCCGAGTTCATGTAGCCCAGCATGAGCACCTTACCCGTATTAGTATCCTGGATCACGGCCGGCACAAGTCCATCTGCCGATTTATCAAAATCAATGGTTGAAAAAGTATCCTTCATTTTTAAATGTTCAATTAAATGATGTTGCATTCTCCCGCGCCGAAATGCACTTTGGACGCTCTCGCCGCAATATAACCCATAAAGTTGGGCCACTACCGGGTCATTCTGATCGGCAGGTCTTTATTTTTTAAATACTCTTTCAGGTCCGGAATATCGATCTCCCTGAAATGGAAAATGCTTGCAGCAAGCCCGGCATCCGCTTTTCCGGCGGTAAAAACATCGTAAAAATGTTCCATATTACCCGCTCCGCCCGAAGCGATAACCGGAATATTGGCATTACCGGAAATGGTAGCCGTCAGTTCCAATGCAAAACCGTTCTTGGTCCCGTCGGTGTCCATCGACGTTAGCAGGATCTCACCCGCACCGCGGTCCTCTACCTCTTTTGCCCAGGGTATCGACCTGATCTCAGTCGGTTTTCTGCCCCCATGCGTATGTACAATGTGCTCATGTCCGTTTTCTGTCGGCACAAACCGCGTATCGATCGCTACTACAATGCACTGACTTCCGAATTCCAGCGAAAGCTCGTTGATCAGGTCAGGATTGCGGACCGCGGCCGAATTAATAGACACTTTATCGGCTCCTGCATGCAACAGCGCCGAAACGTCTGCGATGGAAGAAATACCTCCACCGACCGTAAAAGGGATATTAATGGTATGTGCTACTCTGCGCACGAGGTCAATGAACGTCGAGCGCCCATCAACAGTTGCGGTAATATCGAGATACACCAGTTCGTCGGCGCCTTGTGCGGCATACATCGCTCCGAGTTCCACGGCGTCACCAGCGTCGCGCAGGTTCACAAAGTTGACCCCTTTAACCGTCCGGCCGTCTTTTACATCCAGACAGGGAATTATTCGTTTTGTAAGCATATTTTAAACTGAAAAACGCTGTAAATCGGCCAGGCTGAGCCGGTTCTCGTAAATGGCTTTCCCGATGATCACGCCATATATATTCATTTCTGCCAGTTTCTCCACATCCTCAATGCCGCTGATCCCGCCGCTTGCGATGATGTTTAGGTCTGGGCATTTGTCCTGCATATTTTTATAAAGATCAAAAGAAGGACCTTGCAACAGACCATCCTTCGCTACATCGGTGCTGATCGTGTATTTCACTCCTTTTGCCACATATTCTTCCACAAAATCATACACCCAAATCGCCGTCCCTTCTTCCCATCCGCTCACTGCAATCTTTTCCTTCTTGGCATCCGCGCCAAGGATGATCTTTTCCCCGCCATATTCTTTCAGCCAGTTTTCAAACACTTCGGGCTGCTTTACGGCAATGCTGCCGCCAGTCACCTGTTTTGCACCACTTTCGAAAACTACCCGTAAATCATCGTCTGACTGTACGCCTCCTCCAAAATCAATATGCAGGGACGTTTTGGCTGCAATCTTTTCCAGCACCTTCCAGTTGATTACTTTTTTGGCCTTAGCCCCGTCCAGGTCTACTAAATGCAGCCTTTTCAGTCCGGCGTCCTCGAATTGCATGGCAACTTCGAGCGGGTTTTCATTATATATGGTTTTCTGTCCGTAATCTCCCTGGGTCAGGCGTACGCATTTACCTTCGATCAGGTCAATAGCGGGTATGATTTGAATCATGCGTTTGAATAGGTTATTTCAGATTTTCAAGAAGTTTTCCAGGATCTGCTGCCCGGCATTGCCACTGATCTCGCAGTGGAACTGGGCTGCATAGAAGTTATCCTTATGTAGCATCGCGCTAAATGGCAATGCATAGTCACAACTGGCTACCGTGTACGCACATACCGGCGCTGCGTAGCTGTGCACAAAATACATATACGCATTGTCAGGAAGGCCGTCGGTAAGGGGTGTTTTGTAGTTTGATATATTGTTCCAGCCCATATGAGGGACTTTCATCCCCGGAGTTGCCGGGAAGCGTTTCACATCCACGTCGAAGATGCCCATACATTCGGTATTGTTTTCTTCCGAAAACCGGCACATAAGCTGCATGCCAATGCAAGTGCCAAAAACGGGTTGCTTCAATGATGGGATTACTTTGTCTAGACCAACACTCCGGAGGTACGACATGGTCGTGCTTGCCTCTCCTACTCCCGGGAAAATCACCTTATCGGCCGACCGTATTTCCGCTTCATCGTCGGTGTAGAGATAGCTGGCACCAATACGGTCCAGCGCGTACATGACCGACTGTACATTACCTGCATTATACTTGATTATGACGGTTTTCATACCACTATGTTATTGGAGATCACAATAAAAAAAGCCCGATCTTATCAATCGGGCTTCTGGGATACTATGTATTCAACCTTATTACAACACTACTTGCAAAAACACATCACCCAAGACGTCCGGAAGCCATGAGGCCGTGATGCAATTGATGATATGTTTCAGCTGTTAACATGCCACAAATGTAAGCAATATTTACAATAACCGGCCATCCGAATTCCAAATATTACATTAAAATTTGCTTAGAAAATTCTTGTACATTGCGGTTGCAAATGTCCTTCTCCCATCATGAGACGACTGAAACCACAACTATTTTTCCTGCTGATTACCTTGATTACCGTTGATTCCCTGGCACAATCCGAAGACCTCGCACGTCGCCTTTTTAACGTTCATGAAACTTACCGCGAAGCATCACTCACCCAACGGCGTTTCAAACAGAAAGATATCCTCCCGCTGATTTCAAAACGTCAGGGCAATGCAGCTTACCACATTGAAAAGGTTGGTGAATCGTTCGAAGGACGGCCTATTCAGATGATTAAGGTGGGTAATGGCAAGAAAAAAGTGCTGCTGTGGTCACAAATGCACGGCGACGAGCCTACCGCCACTATGGCGAGTTTCGACATGTTCAATTTCCTGGAAGGCAAAAACGACGGCTTCGACAGTTTCAGGAAAAATCTTCTGGAAAATACCACCTTATACTTTGTCCCAATGCTTAACCCCGACGGGGCGGAGCGCTACCAACGCCGGACTGCGCAGGGCATCGATATGAACCGCGACGCGGCCGCAAGGCAAACGCCGGAAGCAGCTATCCTGAAAGGCCTTGTAGACCGGCTCAAACCCGACTACGGTTTCAATCTTCACGACCAACTTCCCCGCTATTCGGCCGGACGCAGCCCCAAAGTAGCAACGATCTCGTTCCTGGCCACTTCCTATGACTACGAATTGTCGATTAATGCGGTGCGTGAGCGTTCTATGCAACTCATTGTGGGCATGAATAAGATATTACAGAAATACATTCCAGGCCAGGTAGCGCGGTATGCCGACGACCATGAACCACGTGGATTTGGGGATAATGTGCAAAAATGGGGAACGACATTGGTGTTGATCGAGTCGGGCGGCTTTGTGGGCGATCCTGAAAAACAATACATCAGGCAGCTTAACTTCATGGCGATTCTTTCAGCTCTTGACAAAATTGCAGACAACTCACTGACCAAAGAAAACCGCGAAGAGTATTATAACATTCCCGAAAATGGCCGCTGGATATACGACCTCGTCGTCCGAAATGCAACTGTAAAACAGTCCGGAAAGTCGTTCACAGCCGACCTGGGAATTAATCGGAGCGAGATCAATTATGCCAATGCGAGTAAGTTCTTCTATTATAGTAAAATTGAAGATTTCGGAGATTTGCATCCACAGTATGGCAGTCAGGAGATCGATGCTACCGGGCTTACGATCGAAAAAGGCAAAGTATATCCCACCAGTTACCGGAATGTGAGCGAGATCAGCAAACTGAATGCGCTGAGCCTTCTCAAGGAAGGTTACACTTACGTTCGGCTGACTGCGGACAGCAACACACGGGCGCTTGGGTTATACTTCACAACTACGCCCCTCCACATCCTCCGAACCGGCCAGGCCGCCCCGTCGGGTACGCCGGGACTAGGCAACACGGCCACATTTATCCTCAAAAAAGCAGGCAAAGTAAAGTATGCCGTAATCAATGGTTTTGTGCATGATCTGGATGATTTTGAAGCTGAAAAAGGACAGGGAATTATTGAATAAGTGCCTGATTTTTAACTACAAAGTACAATCCCGAAATAACTGAGCCATAATATAGGGGTAACATTGGGGTAACATTGGCGATCTACTTTTGTGTCGAAAATTTGACACCGTAAGATGAAAACCAAACTGTTTACCCTGTTATTTACCCTCACTGCTGTTATAACAGCTTTTGCTGATCCCGGAAGCATCCGCGGATCGATCAAAGACGCAAAGACCAAAGAGGCGCTCATCGGAGCGTCCGTTATGATAGAAGGCACACAAATAGGTGCTGCCGCCGACGTTGATGGCAATTTTGTACTTTCCAATGTTCCCGTCGGCACTCACAAAGTCATTATCACATTCGTTTCCTACCAAACAAAAGAAATTCCTAACGTTCGCGTTGAGTCGGGAAATACAACGGTCATTGACACCGAACTCGACGAGGAAGGTAAAGCATTGCAAGAAGTTGTTGTTCGCGGAAACCGTGCTACCAATACCGAAGTAGCTGTAATCAGCGAAATCAAACAGCTTAAACCCATTGCAGTAGGTATCTCCGCTGCACAGATCCAGAAATCGCAGGACCGTGACGCGGCAGCCGCCATGCGCCGTGTGCCCGGTGTCAGTATAGTGGATAACCGCTTCGTGATGATCCGCGGCTTAGGCTCACGCTACAATGCAGTATTGATCAACGATGTGATCACCCCTTCCAGCGAAGTTGATACCCGTTCTTTCTCTTTCGACCTCGTGCCCAGTAATATCATCGACCGGATGATTGTTTATAAATCCGGCTCTGCCGAATCACCAGGCGATTTTGCTGGCGGTATTATTAAGATTTATACCAAACGCCGTCCCGATCAGAACTTCACCGAAGGCGCTGCTACCATCGGATACCGTTCAAACGTGACCTTTCAAAACGCACAAACCCACACAAGAAGCGGTGCAAACTGGCTTGGCCTTTGGGGTAAGGACCAGACGCTTTCGAGCGCATTCCCACAAAGATCAGCGGACTTCAACAAGCTGGACAATATTGAAAGAGCAGGTTACGGGCAGTTGCTGCCGAATTCCTGGGCACTCAAAAACGTCAACATAGCGCCTGATATGCGCTTTGCACTCAACATGGGACGTCGTTTCGACATTGGTAATGTTGCAGTAAGTAATCTAACTAATATCAACTACTCCCTTACCAATCAACGTGCAGACATTGCGCTTAAATTGTACCAGAATGGTTTGACCGCCAATGATGTTTTTGAAAAATATACAGATTCCAACTACGCACGCCAATCCAGAGTAGGCATTCTGCACAACTGGACGTTCCGCTTCTCCCCTGTATTCAACCTGGAATGGAAAACACTTTTCAACCAATTGGGTAACACAGAAACAGTGGTTCGTAACGGACAGAAAGTCGTAGACGGAACCGACCAGCTGAGCTATTCCCAACGTTTTGAAAACCGCAGTATTGTAACTACGCAAGTTTCAGGAGATCACAAACTGGGCGATCTGACCAAGCTGAACTGGATTACCGGCTACGGATATACCGGCCGTTGGGAGCCCGACTGGAAAAGAATGCGCTTTCAGCGTGAAACCGGCGCAACCGGTTCAGACGGCAACGCAGCGCCATTCAGGGCTGTGGTACCTACCGATCCAAACCCGATCGACCTGGGCCGCTTCTACTCAAAATTGCATGAGCGTGTTTTGACACTAGCTGTGAACGGGGAACATGCTTTTGGAAACCCGACAGATCGCGAGCCTAATAAAGTGCGTTTCGGAGTTTACGGAGAGCGCAAGGACCGCGATTATTCTGCACGCTTCTATGGATATAACAGCGTAGGCAGCCTGGCTTTATTTGCAAACAATCTCGGAACGATCTTCGCGAAGGAAAATGTAAATGGCCAGGAAGGTGGATTGACGATCAAAGATGGTACGAAGGACCTGGATTCTTACCAGGGTATCAACAACTACTACGCAGCATATCTTAGCGGGGACATTTATTTCGGATCAAAGGCGAGCCTTACAGTTGGGTTCCGTGGCGAATTCAACAACCAGCAATTGCATTCAGTTGTTGTTAATGAGAAAAAAGAACTTGTAAACAACAAGCTTTTTATTCCTCTTCCTTCACTCAACTTTACTTATAAGCTGAGCGACAAGCAAAATCTCCGTCTGGCTTATTCTTCAACACTTAACCGGGCTGAATTCCGCGAGCTGGCGCCATTCTCTTACTTTGACTTTAACCTCCTTGCCGATATCCGCGGAAACACTTCCCTTAAAACAGCCAAAATCCAAAATTTGGATGCGAAATGGGAACTGTACCCATCACCTAATGAGCTGATCTCGGTAACGGCCTTCTACAAGCACTTTAAGGACCCGATCGAATCGTTCCTGTTGCCGACCGGAAACGGACTTGCTTATACCTTTATCAATGCAGGTTCTGCACAGAATTATGGGGTAGAAATGGAGATCCGCAAAGGTTTTCAGGAAGCTTCAAGCCGGTTCCTTCAAAACATCACATTGGTTGGTAATGCTTCTCTGATCAAAAGCACTGTAAACCTCGGTGACGTAGTTACAGGCCCGGACCTGGGCGGTGTGATCCAGAACTATGACCTTAAAGGTATCACCGACAAAAAACGCCCGATGGCAAATCAATCGCCATACCTGGTTAATGCCGGTATTTATTACGCAGACCCGGTTTCTAACTGGCAGTTCAATGCACTTTACAATGTTTTTGGACAAAGAATCTTCACAGTGGGTAATATGGAAAACCCTACTGTTTACGAAATGCCACGTAACGTAGTCGACCTGAACATTAGTAAAAAATTCAGGAGCAACATCGAAATCCGCCTTGGGATCCAGGACATCCTGAACCAGCCCATCCGTTTTTCACAAGACTTCAACCGTAACGGCAAAATCGGCAAAGACGTAACATCTCAGACAGCAAATGCAGATCAGGATATTCGCAAGTTCAGAAGAGGCAGCTATTTCACGCTGACGGGCGTCTATACTTTCGGCAAAAGAACCGTAATCCCTTAACCATCAAAAACAGTCTATCACAGTTTTCACTTTTAACAATTCGCAGGTAAACTAATCTGATTCGCTATGAATGTTTTAAAAAATCGACAGTATCTTTTGCTCCTCTTATTCGGTCTGTTTATGGCCGTTAGTGCTTGCGATAACGATGACAAGCCAGTTACCCCGGATCCGGTTCTCGCCATCACAACATTTGCACCAAGCGCAGGTCTTGCAGGAACGAAGGTGGTCATAACAGGTACAAAATTCGACGCAACGCCGGCAAACAACAAAGTTCTTTTCGATACAACGCCAGCCACCGTTACAGCTGCAACTCCTACTTCTCTTGAAGTAACTGTTCCTGTTGGAGCAACAACAGGCCTTATCTCAGTAACCGTTGGTACCAGTACAGTGAAAAGTACAACTCCGTTTACAGTCTCCGACCGCTCGGTTGTGGAAGTAAAGGGTAACATTACTGCGAATACAAACTGGACAGCCGACAAGGTTTATGTGATCAAAGGTTTTGTATATGTGGAATCCGGCGCAACACTTACGATCGAAAAAGGAACTTTGATCAAAGGCGGTTCAAAAGAAGATGATCCAAGCGGCAAGCAACAAGGTGGCACGCTGATCATCAATCAGGGAGCTAAAATTATGGCAATCGGTACGGCCGAACAGCCAATTGTTTTCACTTCTTCCAAAGAGCCTGGAAAACGTAATTATGGTGACTGGGGTGGCGTAGTCTTGGTTGGAAAAGCACCTCATAACCAGATTGGAAGCAGAGGCCCCGAGGGTGGCATCAGCGTACCAGGTGGATTGGGAACAGAAAATAATGCTGCTGACAATTCAGGTACGCTTCAATACGTGCGTATCGAATTCGGAGGAGTTGCGCTTAGCAACCAGGCAAACAGCGAAATCAATGGTTTGACATTGTATGCAGTAGGCTCGGGCACTACCATCGACCACGTTCAGGTATCGTACAGTGGTGACGATTCTTTCGAATGGTTCGGTGGAACGGTTAATGCAAAAAACCTCATTGCATTCCGTGGCTTTGATGATGATTGGGATACTGACTGGGGCTTCACAGGTAAAATTCAGTATGCTCTTTCGCTGCGTGATCCTAAAATTTCCGATCAGTCTAAATCGAATGGATTCGAATCTGACAACTTTGATCCGGGCGAGCCTGCAACAGGAACAAACGCAGGGTTACCTTTGACAGCACCTGTATTTGCCAACGTCAGTAACTTCGTTTTCAATACCGCGCCAACCACAGACTTCGTAAGCCCGGCATCCGGTGCATACCAGGCCGCGATGCACTTACGTCGTAACACATCCATCAACATTTTCAACTCGTTATTTGTAGGCTATCCACAGGGCCTTCGTCTGGACGGAACTGCCACAGGAACTTACGCAAACGCAACGAGCGGAGCTCTTGACCTGAAAGGTATTGTTTTGTCAAACATGACAGACGCTATTCTTGGTGCAGGTGCGATTACAAAAGATCAGGCTATCGGTTATTTCAATGCAGCAGCACGCAAGAATGAGACGAAAGACCTTGCCTCGTTACTGCTTAACAGCGCTAACTTCAACCTTGCAGCTCCTGCTTTTCTGCCACAGGCAACATCTCCGCTTCTTACCGGTGCGATCTGGGAAGGCAAAGGAGCTGATGCATTTTTCACAAAAGAAACTTACAGAGGTGCTTTCGGGACCACAGACTGGACCAAAGGATGGGCTAACTGGGATCCACAGAATACGATCTACAAATAAGCATTTTCAAAATCTTATATAATTGGTGTCAGAATTTAGAAAGGCCGGGAGCACATGCTTCCGGTCTTTTTCTTTGTTTTTTAGGTCAATATTGACAAAATCCTCCATTTATAGTCGCATATTACTTTCATGCGGGAAAGGAAATACTCTGCGTTTACCTATTTTTGTCTTGACAATTGATTTACACCCTAACCCTTACTGAATGTCCGAGTTTCAGGCTTACCTCCAATTGGGTTTTAGTCACATCACCGATTCTAATGGCTATGATCACATTTTGTTCATCGCAGCGATTTGCACGATTTATACCTTGGTTGATTGGAAAAAAGTGATCGTGCTGGTCACGGCATTTACGGTCGGTCACTCGGTAACCCTCGCGCTGGCCACATTGGGGTATGTCAGCATTAATCCCGACTGGGTAGAATTGCTCATTCCAATCACCATTATGATCACGGCATTTCTCAACTTTTTCCATAAAGTACCCAAAGGAACATACGCACAAAAAGACAATGAGCCGGCATTCAGGTATCCGCTCGCATTGTGTTTTGGATTGATACACGGTTTGGGGTTTTCCAATTATCTGCGGGCGCTGCTGGGTAAGGAGGCCGGGATATTCAATCCGCTGCTCGGGTTTAATATAGGTCTCGAACTAGGCCAGCTTATCATCGTGTTTATTATTTTAGCCATAGCATTTGTCATGATCGAGCTTTTGAGGGTTCAAAAAATCAGCTGGATCAATATACTATCAGGTATTATTTTCGGGATGGCGCTTTCGCTGATCCTTAACAACGAACTTTTTCGCACACTCACAGGCATGCCTGTCAACTAGCAAGCATTCACTCTCAATGACCAACCAATTATGAAAAAAACGTTGCTCCCGTTGCTAATGCTACTGATTACAGTGGCTTCCGTAGCTCAGCAATTGCCCACTTCGCCTAATTACCAGGCAAACGACCGTTTTGAACAACTCGGCACAACGCTACCCACTCCCAACTCCTACCGTGCCGCTTCCGGCGCCCCGGGCCGGGAATACTGGCAACAGCGCGCCGATTACGACATCAAGGCAGAACTCGACGACGACAATCGCCGGATCATCGGTTCTGAGACTATTACTTTTTACAACAACTCTCCCGACGATCTGAAATACATCTGGCTCCAGCTCGACCAGAACCTCTTCAAAAAAGATGGGATCGGAGCAATGTCGAGGACCGGGGCTGTCAATGAAAAAGGTATGACTACCGCCCAGTTGCAGGCATTAAACAACGGCCGCGGCTCATCCCTCGACCCAAAAATTGAATATGGCTACAATATCACCGCTGTAAAGGATAAGGCAGGCAAAGCATTGCCCTACACCATTAATGGAACGATGATGCGCATCGACCTTCCAATGGTGATGAAACCCGGTACTGCCTTTGTGTTTGGTGTGGATTGGAACTACAATATCACTGAATATTATGGCCGCAGCGGCTATGAGTTTTTCCCGAAAGATGGTAATGCCAACTATTTCATCGCCCACTGGTTCCCCCGCCTCGCCCCGTATGACGATGTAAATGGCTGGAACCACAAGCAGTTCCTCGGTCAGGGTGAATTTGCATTGATCTTTGGTAACTACAAAGTCGCGATCACTGTCCCTGCCGACCACGTGGTAGCCGCCAGCGGTGAATGCCAGAATTATGCGCAGGTGTTGACTGCCACTCAGAAACAGCGTTTGAAACAAGCAGAAACCTCAAAAAATCCAGTCCTGATCGTAACTCAGGCAGAAGCTGAAAAAGCCGAAAAACGCGAAAACAAAAATCCGGGTAAGAAAACATGGATTTATAAAGCCGATAATGTTCGTGACTTTGCATTCGCCAGCAGCCGGAAATTTATCTGGGACGCTATGCAGAGCGATGTATACAAAAGCGGCCGCAAAATCTGGTGTATGTCTATCTATCCCAAAGAAGGCAACCCGCTTTGGGAGCAATATTCGACCCGTGCTGTGGCCCACACATTGAAATCTTACGGAGCACGCACATTTGAATACCCTTATCCTGTTGCCATTTCCTGCCATTCGGTGGCTGGTGGTGGTATGGAATATCCGATGATCAGTTTCAATGGAGGTCGCCCGGAAGAAGACGGTACGTACAGCGAAGCAGTGAAATATGGTATGATAGGCGTGATCATTCACGAAGTAGGGCACAATTTCTTCCCGATGATCGTCAATTCCGACGAGCGGCAATGGGCATGGATGGATGAGGGCTTGAACACATTCTGCCAGTATCTGGCCGAAAAAGAATGGGATTATAATTTCCCGACCCGTCGCGGCGAGCCTAATATGATCACACAATACATGTCATCAGACAAGTCTGTGCTGAGCCCGATCATGGCCTCCGCCGAGAATGTAATCGGATTAGGACCTAATGCCTACGGCAAACCGGCCACCGCATTGAATATCCTCCGCGAAACCGTGATGGGCCGCGAGCTGTTCGATCATGCATTTAAAGAATATGCGACCCGCTGGCGTTTCAAAAGCCCTACTCCCGCTGATTTCTTCCGTACTATGGAAGACGCATCGGGTGTCGACCTCGACTGGTTCTGGAAAGGCTGGTTCTATGGCACCGAGCCGGTGGACCAGGATTTGGTAACTGTCGATTGGTTCAGCATCGATACACAAAACCCTGTCATTGAAAAGGAATTGGCACGTAAAGAGGCTGCGCGTAAGCTAAACACCATGAGCAAAATACAGGACGCCAAGACAAAAGGCGAAACAGTGGTTGCCCAGGATTCTACCATGGCTGATTTCTACAACCGCTACGATCCATTCAAAGTAACAGAGGCCGACAAACAAAAATATGAAGAGTACCTGGCTACGCTTTCGGAAAACGAGCGCCAGCTGCTTCGCGAGAACACCAATTTTTATACCCTTTCGATTAAAAATAAAGGAGGTTTGCCCATGCCGGTAATTGTGAAAATGGGTTTTGAAGACGGTACGGATTCAGTAGCTGTATTTCCTGCCGAAATCTGGCGGTTCAACGACCAGCAGATCAACAAGGTGATCGCCACGAATAAAAAAGTGGTACAATGGACACTGGATCCTTATCAGCAGATAGCTGACATTGATACCGAGAACAATTCGTTCCCGCGCATCGCACAGCCAACCCGTTTCCAAATCTTCAAGCAACAGCAAACGAAGAAAGTCCCTAACCCCATGCAAATGCAAGGTGCAGGAGCTGGCAAGATCAGCACTGATCCGAAGAATTAGCCTTAGTTCCTCCCTTAATCCCTCCCCGAAGCTTTCCCGGGAGGGATTTTTTTATGCAAATTCAAAATTGAAGCTATGTAATTTCAAGGTCAGTTTCATGTAATTTCAAAGTCTAGTCTATGTAATTTCAAAATAAAACTTATGCAAATTCAAAATTAAAGCTATGCAATTTCAAAGTTAAGTTCATGTAATTTCAAAATTAGCGCTATATTTGAAATGCTTAACTGATCCATATGACCTTTGTAAACAGACGCATAGAGGCTGCAATCCGCGCACAAAGCGACAAATATCCCGTCATTGCTGTGACCGGGCCAAGACAATCGGGAAAGACAACGCTATTGCGAAATTTGTTTCCTGACTACCAATATATCCCATTGGAAAATCCGGATAACCAGGCATTCGCCATGGAAGACCCGCTGGGCTTTCTGGCGCAAAACCGTGGAAGGATTATATTGGACGAAGTACAACAGGCCCCTATCCTATTTTCCTATATCCAAACAATCGTCGACGAACTGCAAACGATGGGTCTTTTCGTCCTTTCGGGTTCGCAGAATTTCCATTTGATGGAAAATATCACGCAAAGTCTTGCGGGTCGGGTGGCCTTGTTCAAACTTCTCCCTTTTGATTTTCAGGAAATGAAAACCGGAAATTTGCTGGCTGAAAATTATGGAGAAGCATGTTTAAATGGCTTTTACCCGGCTATTTACGACCGACAAATTGACCCAACAGTATTCTATGCCAATTATATCCAAACCTACGTTGAACGGGATGTGACCGGATTGCTGAACATCCGTGACCTGCGGCAGTTTCGTGCGTTCCTCGCATTATGTGCAGGGCGCATAGGGCAATTATTGAATATTTCTTCACTAGCTAATGAATGCGGCATTTCACAACCAACGGCCAAAGCCTGGCTGTCGATCTTGGAGAGCAGCTACATTATTTTTCAATTACAGCCCTATTATCAGAATTTCAGCAAACGCATTGTCAAGACCCCAAAACTTTACTTTTACGATACCGGCTTATTATGTCATCTGCTGGGAATCAGGGATGTTGCTACTTTCAATGGAAACCCCTTGCGAGGCAATATTTTTGAAAATCTAATGGTCTCAGAGCTCTATAAAAGAAATGAACATGAGTACCTACACCGTGACTACTGGTTCTGGCGCGATTCTAACGGGCATGAAATAGACCTGCTTACGCAAAACGGCAACCTGTTTGATATTTTTGAAATCAAATCTACGCAGACCATCATGAGAGAGCATTTTAAGGGAATGGATTATTTTAGTGAGATTTCCGAGGATATAGTCGGCAAAAAAACGTTGATCTATGGCGGCAATAGTAATCAGCAACGCACGCATTATCAGGTTTTAGGATGGAGCAATATTTAAACTAAATCAAACCCATGCAAATCGTAATTCTCGACGGATATACTTTGAACCCCGGTGATCAGGACTGGGAACCTGTTTACAAACTTGGCAATGTGACCATTTTCGATCGCTCGAAGACGGAGGAGATCGTTGCACGAGCGGCCGATGCAGAGATAGTGCTGGTCAATAAGGTTGTACTTTCTGCTGAGACTCTTGCCCAGCTTCCACAACTGAAATACATCGGTGTGATGGCAACCGGCTATAACAATATCGACGTTGAAGCCGCACACAAACATGGCGTTACCGTCACCAATGTAAAGGCATATGGTCCGGCCTCAGTGGCGCAACAGACATTTGCATTACTGTTATCGCTTGTTAACCGCGCGGAAACGCATAGCCAAAGCGTATTTGCGGGCGAATGGACATCTTCTCCGGATTTCTGCTACTGGAAAACACCTTTGACCGAACTCGCCGGAAAAACAATGGGCCTGATCGGATTGGGAGACATTGGGTCGCAGGTAGCGAATATTGCGCTCGCATTTGGCATGAACGTGATCGCGTACCGCAAGCATCCTGTGCCTGTCGACGGTATTGAAATGGTCCCGCTGGACGATATTTTTACAAGAAGCGATGTGATCAGTCTCCATTGCCCACTCACCGACGAAACGCGTGAAATTATCAACAGGGAAAGTCTTAGCAGGATGAAATCGAACGCTATTATCCTTAATACCGGTCGCGGGCCGCTTGTTAACGAAGCCGACCTGGCGGAAGCGCTTCACAACGGCGTGATCGCAGGGGCCGGTCTCGATGTGCTGTCTACCGAGCCTCCGAAAGCGGATAATCCCCTATTGTCAGCTCCTAATTGTGTAATCACCCCGCATGTGGCCTGGGCAACCTTTGAAGCCCGGAAACGCCTGTTGCAAATGGTAGCCGACAACCTTGAAGCGTTCCTGCGGGGAGAAGCAAAAAATGTCGTTACTCCCATGTAACAAGCATTTTCATTATTTTGCGGCGTCAACAATCCACATACGAATGAAGTTTTTACAAGTCCTTCTTTTGCTGATATTGGTTTCAAACGCAGATATTTTGGCCCAAAAACCAGCCCCCGGCCGGGTTATTACGTACAAAAACCCGGTCATTGCCGGTGACTTTGCGGACCCGTCCGTGATCCGCGTGGGGGATACTTATTATGCAGCCGGAACTTCCTCCGAATGGGGACCAGCCTACCCTATTTATACGTCCAAAGACCTCGTCAACTGGGAATATCTCGGGCCTGTGTTCGATGAGCTCCCCAAATGGACAATGGGCAGTTACTGGGCGCCTGAGTTGTTTTTTCGTAACGGTACATTCTACGTTTATTACACCGCCAGACGGAAATCCGACAAGCAGTCATTCATCGGCGTAGCCAGCACCAAAGACCTGAAAAAAGGCTTCAAGGACCACGGCGTCATCATTGAATGGACCAAAGAGGCGATCGATGCATTTGTGGTGGAAGATAAGGGCAAATTATACATTACCTGGAAAGCATACGGCCTCGATAAGGACCGGGACATTGAACTGCTCGGCGCTGAACTGGCGCCCGACGGATTAAAAGTGATCGGTAAAGAATTCAGCCTGATCAAAGCGGATGCGGCAGGCTGGGAATCAGGCGGTGCAGAGGGACAGTCGATCTTCAAACGTGGCAATTACTGGTACATGCTCTATTCCGGAAATGCTTGCTGCGGCGATCGTTGCGATTATCAGGTAGGACTGGCGAGGGCCGAAAAGCTGCAAGGGCCCTGGGTTAAATATGCCGGGAATCCGGTGCTTTTTGGTGATGATTCCTGGAAATGCCCCGGACACGGAACCGTCGTGATAACACCCGATCAACGCTATTTCTATTTGCACCACGCTTACAATGCCACCGATTTCACGTTTACAGGCCGACAAGGAGTCCTCAGCGAACTGATTTGGGATGAAACGACTAAATGGCCTGCTTTTAGATACGGAAAAACCACCCCGGCACAAGCCGAATCACCTGCCGGAATGGCCCCGATCCCGGCTAACAATGCCAATTTTTCGATCAATTATGGGCGGGATACACTTAAAGCTCCCTGGGTTTTTGATGTAAGTTTCCCAAAAACCGATTTTATCGTACAAAGCGGATCGCTGTGGATTGAAAACAACAACCCAGGCAAAACCGGAAATTTCCTGGGTCTGACCGTCAAAAAAGGCAACTACACCTTTGCAACAGACGTGGTTACCAGCGACGAACTGCTGCAAAGCATCGTCGTGTATGGCGATGCCAGCAACGCGATCGGTTATGGTGTGCGTCAGAACCATATTGAACTTTGGCAGGTAAAAGACGGCGTTCATGAGGTTATTCAAACAAAGGAAATTCCTGATAAATACAAAAATGTCCGGCTGGAACTGCAAACCCGTTATGGCCGCTACTACCAGTTTAGCTGGGGCGTCCCGGGACAAAAGGTTGATTCACTGGTAAGCCCGGTCCGGCTGGAAGCACCGTGGCTCCCGCGTTGGGACAGGGCTCCGCGGGTCGGTATTAATGTTTCCGGAAGTAAGCCGGGACGGGCTGAAATCAATGCTGTCGAAATCAAGTATGAATAGCGCTGACCTCCGAAGTTAGCTTGCTGACGGTGCTTTTCTCAAAGTCAAGAAGCCATTGTTTGCGCCAGATTCCGCCTCCATAGCCTGTCAGCGCACCATCGGAGCCGATGATCCTGTGACATGGAATAAGAATGGCTATTCTGTTAAACCCATTCGCATTCGCTACGGCCCGCACCGAACTGGCCATTTGCAGTTCGGCCGCCAGCTGCTGGTATGACGAAGTTGTACCAAACGGCACTTGCCGCAGTCCGTTCCAGACCGCCTGCTGAAAAGCCGACCCCGGAGTATGCAAAGGCACATCGAAGGTCGTCCTTTCACCTGCAAAATATTCGGCCAATTGTTTTTCAAGAATGCTGAAATGCCTGTTTTCTCCCTGAACAATAATTGCGTTCAACGTCTTGACTAGCCCCTTAAATTCCGTTTCGAGCATTTTCCTGTCTGTGAATTCCAGCAGGCAGATACCCTCATTGGTAGCACAGGCATACATCGTTCCCAGGGGTGTCTCCAAACGTTTGAGATCGACCACCCGCTGCGCCTTACTTTTACTCGGAGAAACCCCGAATATCTGCTTAAACGAATCCCCAAAACCACTCAACGATTCAAATCCGGAATCATAGGCGGCATTGGTTACGGTTTCCCCGCCCTGAATTCTTTTGAATGCCGTATTAATCCGCAGCATTCGCTGATATGCGTGAAAAGTAATGCCGTGATTTTTAAGGAACCACCTTCTGATCGTAAAAGGATCGATTCCGCGCTGCACAAGGTCGGCATCCATTATTTTTGAGCTGGGATCTTCGGACAGTTCCTTTAAGATATCCACGATGTAAGCAGGCGTTTCATGCAGCTTTTCCAGCGGCCTGCACACTTTGCACGGCCGGTAACCCGCCAGTATCGGTTCCTTGGCCGAATGATAAAAAGTAACGTTCTCTTTTTTAGGCTTCCTGGCCGTACACGAAGGCCGGCAGAATATGCCCGTAGTTTTCACCGCTGTGTAAAACAAACCTTCAAAGGATTCGTCCCTTTCCAGGCATGCTTTGTACATAATATCGAATGTCAGTTTCATTTTGTTGATTTTTTATTGAGCCAAAATTAGGCCCAACAACACAGCGTGGCAACCGGAAACTTTGCAGGTATTTTTTTGTATAAACAAAAAAACGGGCCGTCTCGATGTATGAAACGGCCCGTTTAATATTTGGCATCAACAATATCCCACTATTTTCTCACAACCACCTTATGCGCGGTTTGAGTGCCATCCACATGCTTGATAGTGAGGATATAAATCCCTGATGCCAGATTTCTCAAATCCAGCTCGCGGTGCGCTGTGGGCACATTGTATATAACCTTTCCATCAGATGCAAGCAGTTTCATTCCCGCAATAGATTGCTCCGACCTAAAACGAACGAACAATTTCTCGCTTGCCGGATTAGGGTAAATAGAAACGCTCTCAGTCTCTTCTTCCAACACCTCAGATGACGTCCTAAGCGTGGAAGCCATTTCCTGTGGCGGTGCCGAAACGCTTTTGCCTGTAAGGAACGAAGGCAGGTATCGCCAGGGACCATAAACCTGTCCCGTCAATGCCAAAACCGGATCATACCTCACGCGCACCCGGACCCTCGTTTCCGGGTTAATTTTTGGTATTAACACCTTCAATTCTGGTGTATAAAATTCCAGGTTCATAAAGGTATTTTGAGAGCCGGTGGATTTCGTGCTATTACTAATTCCAGAGTTGGGAATGGACGAAAAAGGTTGACCATAACCCTTGGTTTCCCAGACCAGCTTTCCTTTATTTCTTCCTAAAAACGATTTGGCTTCAATTCCCAACCCAAAATTAGATTCAGCATCCTGGCCGGGGTAAGTTTGAGCGAAGGGCGTCGTCAGGTTGGCATTGTAAAGTCGTGGGCTGTTAAGTCTTCCCAAGCGATAATATGAGGGTGCGTTCTGGAATGGAATGTTCCCATAGAAGATGAACAGACGCCCTACATCGGTGAGTCCCGAAGTCTTATAACCGGGAGCGCCAATAATGAGATCCGGAGTGCCGTCTCCATTGATATCGCCGGCACCGGAAACAGAAGTTCCGAGACGCTCCATTGCGGATTCACCGCTCACTTCAAACGTATTGTAGTAGCTCAACCCAGCCTTTGTACCCGGGAATACATATGCACGTCCGGCAGAAGTTGCCGGATAGTTGCTTGAATTCTCCCCTACAATTATTTCACTGTAACCATCCCCGTCCAGATCGCCGGCACCAGACACCGAAATCCCAAATGCTGCGTTTGGTGTTGAGCCCTTCAGGAAGCTTTTACCAGATTCAGAAAGGCCTGTCGCCGAACCATAATATACACACATGGCACCCTGATAGCTCAGGCCATGACCCGGTATTCCAACGACCATATCGCTGAAACCGTCTCCATTAATATCTCCGGCACGGGCGACCGAAGCTCCAAAATGGGCTTTGGTATTGTCATTTTTAAAGAATGTCGCTGCGTTTTCAACACCGGTAGCCGATCCGTAATAAATCCATGCAGCGCCGCCTTCAGGGGCAATTGTGTTAGTGGTAGGCGCCCCTACGACCATGTCGTCATAATGATCTCCATTTACATCGCCTATGCCTGCGGCCGCCGCACCCATATTGCTATTTGCCCAGGGACTTATCAGAATTTTGGGTGTTCCAATCAATCCTGACGCAGATCCGTAATAAACAAATGCAGCCCCCCGTACCTGGTCACCAACTTTGTACTTTGTGGCTCCCACGATCACGTCGGCAAAATGGTCCCCGTTGAGGTCACCCGCACCGGCGACAGCAAATCCAAACATGGACCCTGCATTGGGCTCGGTCAGCACCTGTTCATTGAGCGTATCAATGCCCATTGCTGAACCGTAATAAATCCTCACCTCTCCACCATTACCAGGTCCATAGTTCGGACGACCCATGATAACATCGGTATAACCATCGCCATTAATGTCTCCCGCACCGGCCGCAGCATGTCCGAAATTAACCGTTGTTTTTCCCGTGGCCGGATTCGCCATGAGCTCGCGAAGTCCATATTCCCTTCCGTGTAAAACAGTGGTCTGTCCCTGTGAGGTCGTCAGATCGGTCCCAGGCGCATTAATAATAATGTCATCAAAGCCATCACCATTCACATCTCCGGCGTCGCGGACCATCGCCCCGGTCCGCTGTTTGTCGACAGAGTCCTTCAATACTTCTTTTGCCGATGAAAAGAATTGGATTCCGATTGATCCTCCATGGTAAACCGACGCTATACCTTCATCGTTTTGCCCGTTATCATAGGTGTAAGACCCCACGAGTATATCGCTATACCCGTCACCGTTCACATCACCGGCTGACGCCACAGCGCTGCCGCACCAGGCTTCCGGCTGATCCCCACTTATATAACGGTCATGTAATATATAATTTTGAAGTGAACGGCCGCCGTAGTATACGAATGCAGCGCCCTCATTGTTATGGGAGACGTCGTAATAGCGTGCTCCAATGATGAAATCAGAATATACGTCCCCATTTGGATCACCGGCCCCTGCAACCGCCCATCCGAACCATCCCTCCCTCTGACGACCATAGATTGTCACCCCATGATAGGCCGGATATTCATTAGCCGGAAAGCCCATGTACAAAAATACAGCACCTTCATTTACATGTATGTCGTCATAAAGATAGGCCCCCAGCAAAATATCAGCATAACCGTCCCCATTCACATCACCTGCGGGTGCGATGGAATGTCCGAGCCTGGCGTCAACCTGATTACTTTCTACTTTAAATGGATTTGTTGTAACCACTCCGGCAGCGCTGCCCTTATAAATGAACACCGCGCCCTCGTACGTCTGCCCATTGGAATACAATCTTGCACCTACCATCACATCGCTGAAACCATCGGCATTGAGGTCGCCGGCCGAAGCCACCGCGTAACCCATCATTGCACCGGCCTGATTGGCTTCCAGCGCTATCACACGACCGCCAACGCCATTTGCGCTTCCGTAATAGAGAAACGCTGCACCTTCATTCGTCTGTCCATTATCATATTGATGCGCTCCGGTCAGGATATCACTGTACCCATCGCCATCCACATCACCGGCCATCGCTACCGATATTCCGAGATTAGCACTGGTCTGATGGATTTCCAGCATCGATACCGGGCTGGCGGAAATACCACCAGGACTGCCCAAATAAACAAATACCACTCCTTCGTCGATCTGGCCGTCATCGTAATAAGGTGCTCCCACCAGCACATCGCTATAACCATCCTTATTGATATCGCCTGCACTCGAAACGGAAGTCCCGGCCTGTGCATTCACCTGGTTGCTTTGCAATATCACGCCTGCAAGACTTATCCCCAACGCTGAGCCGGGGAAAACGAATGCAGCACCTTCGTCCGTCTGCCCGTTATCATATTTGGGAGCTCCCACGATAATGTCACTATAACCGTCGCCGTTCACGTCACCTGCACTGGATACCGAATAGCCGACCCAGGCATTGCTCTGATGGATTTCAAGGACCTTATTGGCATACTTGGCAGACGAGTTTACGAGCGGGTCGACCGTTACAGGAAAAGCGGCATTTTCGACGTCAACCGAAATTGTAATATGTGCATTTTCATAGGCCAGCGTGGCATCGAGTATTTTCCCGTCGGCATCCCAGCATTTGAGCCCGTCATAGTTCAATACATTAGCAGGGGCCGTCTGACCAGACTTTGTGGCAAAACGGAGTTGGTTATTGCCCATATCTTCCACCTCCATCCCGGAAGCGGCCAGCTTTACTTCCAGTTGCCGTGTTCCCGCGGGAGCATGGTCGATGATGAAATTCTGGCGTACGCCCTCGTCGTTATTCACGAATTCTTCCGAAAACGGACCGTGATCAATCAGTACTTTATTTTCAAAATTGCGGAGCGCCGCATTATCTGACACTGAATAGAGTAATTTGTTATCAGCAAAAATCCCTTTGTTCAGCAGTATTAGTTCAAAGCCAGAATTTGTGGAATCGATCCTTTTCCGCAAAGTAAGGGAACCCGGAGCGTAAAAGGCCCGGAGGTTTTGCCTTCTGTTCGGGCTCTGAAATTTTTTGGCCTGACTATCGTAAGTAACCCGGTATTCGCGCTGCACAATTACCTGCTGTATACCGGGTACGGAACTGTCGGAAACAGCGGCATTCTGACCAGCAGCTGTTGGAGCCTTAGGTTCACCAATAGTTGTGAACTGCGACTGCGAGTCGTAATAAACGTTGCCAATACATAAAAGGCAAACAAGAGAAACAAGGATTAAAGCGGATTTGTAAAAATGTTTCATTAGCACTTTGTTACATTACTTGACGGAAGACTGAACGGGGTGAGTGAAGTTGGCGCTAAGCTGATTACCTTGACGATGTAACCATCTTTACCTTACAACAAAACTAAGCGAACTACGGTCAAATGCAAATACAGGCGGGCAAAACTTGGAGGGTTTGGATGGCCCCACGCTTACTCCCCGGCCGCCCATTCAATAATAGCAGGATACAGATCGGCAACGGTTTGGTTGGGCTTTCTATTCTTGTATAAGCGTAGCAATTCCTGATTGAAGTCTCTGAACTTTTGGAAGCCGCGCGAACCGGTCATATTGCTTTCGATATTAACATTAAGCGTTTCAAATGCTTTTTTATCGAAAATGTCTGAGTAATATAATGTTACCAGTCCGTAGTTCATATATTCTTCGAAGCAAACCATGGCATTATTGTATCCGGCAGAAGGTTTGGCTGCGGTGGTCCATTTAGATAGATCTTTAAATGCACTGGAAATGGTCTTGGCATATTTTTCAGCCTCGGGATTCAGGTAGGCATGATTGATTTCTGTAAATGCGATCATAATTCGTCGACCTTTCAAAACTTCGGCGGGTTGCTTTTTGTCTTCGCTATCTACAAACGGGAAGTTGACATGTGCCTGTGCCTCAGCGAAGCCGTTATCATGAAAGAAATTGGCGGATTGGTTCCAGCCGACCAAAGGAGAAAAAATCACTTTGACAGCATCATATTTGGTCGAAGGAAATTGCTTCTCCAACCAGGACTTCATGTCGGCTATCTTGATATTGTCCGTGTAATCCTTTGTAAGCTCTGAATAGTATTTCCGTTTCTCTTTATAAAACTTCCTGAATCCGGATCTCTCAGCAAATGTTTCGAGCAATGGAATGTAATCGTCGAGTTCATTTTTTTCTCCCGAACTAACGCGGTCGTACACACCACCATTTGTAATTTTCTTTCCCGAAAACACATACGCATAGCTATCCATTTTCAAATGCTGATAGTAGAATTCAGGTGAAACCGTCAACAGGGAATCGATCGTCCGTACAGCTGCATCCTGTCGATAAGGGGTGAAATGATCACTTACTGCCTTATAGTATTCCGTATTCTTATAGATCGCATTAGTCTTTCCATATTCCGTCAGCGCGAAAATGATATTAACCAGCTCATATACTTCCGGGATCTCGATAATGGCCTTTCCTTCATTTTCTTTTTTATATTGATTACTGAATGAAGCAGGTTTGACCAACTTATGGATTGTAAAAATGAAGGTTACTGTATCACCCTTCGATTCCCTCACAACTTGAAATACTGATTTCTTTTTCGGTCTGAGTATTAATGATATTGAATCTGATTTCGATACCAAAGCAAATACTGCAGAATCTTTCTCAACTACAAAACCATAGCTGAATTGGGACCCTAATTTATTTATACCATTAAATTCATCTTTTTGCCCATCCAGATACATGATTAAACTGTCGGAAAATGTACGGAGCACAGGAACTGAATTCTTCTGACCCAAGGCGGTCAATCCTGTTAAGCAAATTAAAAAGCAGGCGGCGAGTAGTTTCATGAAGTCAATATATTCAAAAGAACGGCTTTTGTGAATCTGAATTTGAAATTTGCCTTTCTTTTTCGAACTTTTGACAAATACTCAAACAGTAGATAAGTCTAATTCCTTTCATTGTGCTCGACATTGTTATTGAATCCAGGAAGGCTGAAATAGTCCCCGGCTTTGAAGTAAAACGCATCCTGCCCTATCAACTCCGGAGAATGGTGGGACCGTTCATCTTTATGGACCATGGCGGACCGGTAAATATGCCAACGCCAGCCGCGACCAACCTCGATGTACTGCCGCATCCGCATATCGGGCTTTCCACAGTGAGCTATCTGTTCAGCGGAAATGTCACTCACCGGGATAGTCTTGGCGTGGAGCAGATCATCAAGCCGGGTGAAGTAAACTGGATGACTGCCGGCAAAGGGATAGCACACAGTGAGCGCTTCGAAGATCCCGCAATGCTGGCCGGCGGCGAGCTGGAAATGATACAAACCTGGGTGGCACTTCCTGAAAAAGACGAAGAAAGTGATCCCTCATTCAAAAACTATATAGCCGGAGACTTGCCCATATTTACAGACACGGGAATCTGGATGCGCCTCATCGCCGGTGACGCCTACGGACTGACCAATAATGTCGGCACAAGTTCGCCGTTATTTTATCTCCATGTAGTTCTCGATCAGGGAGCCAGGTTTGGCCTGCCGCAGGGACATAGTGAAAGAGGTGCATACATTGTCAGGGGTAGTGTTGAAGTGAACGGGATCACCTATACGGCTGGCAAACTAATGGTATTTTCAAAAGGTGTGGACCCGTTGATTATCGCTCAGGAAAAGACTACACTGATGATGCTGGGCGGCGAACATCTGGGAGAACGTTACATCTGGTGGAACTTCGTATCCAGCCGCAAAGAAAGGATCGAACAGGCCAAGGAAGACTGGAAACAGGGACGCATCAGTCTTCCTCCGACCGACAATGAAGAGTTTGTGCCGCTCCCCAAAGACAATTCCCGGCCAGCAGGTGGTCCTGCGCCGGGGGCGTTGTCATAAATTTTAAATGCTTTCCAAAAACGATCCTAATCCAGGATACTCGACGATTTCGTGATTTTAGTGTCGGCGTATTGCCAGGATTCGTCAAAGGCGGATTTTACTGCTTGCGCTTCGCTGGATTTGTTTTGCTGCGCCAGGGAATTATAGAGGCCTATCAGCGCCCACCCGTTTTTCTTCCAGACCGTTAAATCCTGCCGGTAAACCTTTTCGGCTTCTGCACTTTTTCCAGCTTTAAGCAATATCGCTCCAAGGTGATGCCGGACTGAGAAAAACCAGTCCGGCGGCTCGTTGTAGTTGAGCTTGTCCTCAATGGCAACAGCTTCCCCGAGGAGCGTGGTAGCCTTGTCGAGCTGGTTTTGCCGCGCCGCAATGCCTGCCGACAAAACTTTGGAGGCGATTTGAACCAGGTCGGCAGTAGTGTTGATATTCCATATAGTAACGTGCCGAAGAGTCGTGTCCACAGCGAGCAAACGAAGCTTGTTCATTTCTTCCTGCCCATGGACCAGATCGTGTTTACCTAAGAAAGCCATACCCCTTGCGTAATGCCAGATTGCCTGTGGGTAGATCATACCACTGGCAGGGCGTGGCAGCGAGAGAATGTCGTCCCACATTGAAAACTTGACGGCTATATAATAGGGTATGGTGTAATAATGTTGAAGCGTTCCCCAGCCGGGTGTCCGCATAACCTCCTTCGCAGTATACTGCTGTACTTTCCGCGCAGCAAGCCTGGCCAGGTCCGAATTCCCCTCCATAGTAGCCGTAGCAGCCAAAAAATGATAATTATGCGGAAAATAAGCGAGCGGGTAGGCTCCTTGCGCATGACAAGCGGTAATGTAGTTACTATCGGCTTTCACTGCACGGATATTCGAGAGCGAGCCCAGATGATAGTCGCCGGTGTTGAGGTAAATGTGGGACGGCATATGGAGGAGGTGACCAGCACCGGGAACCAACGAATCGAGCAGGCCGGAAGACTTCATGGCCTTTTCCGGTGTAGCCGAGGCCTCATAAGCGTGGATATAGAAGTGATTCACGCCCGCGTGCCGGGGGTTCTTTTTCAGCAATTCTTCAAGGGCTGTTGTCACCGCCGGTGTCCACGATTTGGGGGCCTTCGTATTTTTTTCATATAGATCCCAGGGGTGCAGGTTCATCAGAGACTCCACGTATAAAGTGCCAACATCCGGATCGGAGGGATATTGCTTGTACACTTTCTCCATGGCTCTGGAGTAGGCTACGTCCAGGGGTACTCTGTCGGCAGGAGGTACTTTTGCATATCGAAGGGCAAGCGCGCCGATCAGTGCGCGTTCTTTGGGAGTACATTTAGCCGCCATTTGCTGCGCCTTCTTTGCGGCCTCCCATGCGCGCTGAAAATTGCCTTCTTCCATGCCCGCATTGTAGTTGGGGCCCAGTACATATGCAAACCCCCAGTAGGCCATGGCACAGGTGGAATCCAGCCGGATCGCTTCATGGAACGACCTCGCGGCCTCCGCATGGTTAAAGCCATAGGCCAGCATCATTCCCTGGTTGAAATAGGCTTGTGCCTCCGGGCTTGAAGTCGAGACTTTGAAGTCAATACCCTTTAACCCTTCGAGCATAGGGGCCTTTTTCCCCGAAGTGAACCATTCTAAATCGGTGGTTTTGGGATTATAACAAACCGTGATTCGCGAAGTGCTGTCGGATGGTTGATTTTCTTTTTTCTCCTGTTTCTTAAAGCAGGCCAAAGTTAAAAATGCGATGCATGCGAGGTAACAATGCCCGGGCTTCATAAGTCGAAGGTTTAAGTGACAAATGGTACTGCTGAATTTTCGGAACGTTGGTTCCAGGGTGTATAAAGATAAGAAATTACGATGCTGCAAATGAGCCGATTATGCACTTTTTACCATACGGTCGGCACTATACTGCATGACTTACTTTTATAGACCCGATATTACGCAATCAGCGCCTTCACAACCCTGCCATGAACGTCGGTGAGACGGTAACGCCGTCCCTGATGCTTGAAGATCAATTTTTCATGATCCAAACCAAATAGATGTAAAAGTGTGGCCTGAAAGTCATGAACATGCACCCCGTCTTTGACCACATTGTAACTGAATTCATCGGTTTCTCCATAAACCTGACCAGTTTTTACGCCGCCACCGGCCATCCACATGGTGAAGCAGCCCGGATGGTGGTCACGACCATAATTATCAGGTGTCAGTTTACCTTGTGAAAAACTGGTTCGCCCAAATTCCCCGCCCCAAACCACCAGCGTATCTTCCAGCAGCCCTCTTTGTTTAAGATCTGTAACCAATGCAGCTGACGCCTGGTCCACGTCTTTTGCCTGCTTGGCAATATTTTTGGGTAGATCACCGTGCTGGTCCCAGCCCATATGGTAGAGCTGGATAAACTTCACATCGCGTTCGGCCATGCGCCGGGCCAGCAGGCAGTTCGCCGCGAAAGTTCCTGGCTTGCGGGAGTCTTCGCCATACATTTCATAGATGTAATCAGGCTCTTTGGAGGTGTCCATCGCATCCGGTACGGAAGTCTGCATTTTATATGCCATTTCATACTGGGTGATTTTCGATTGTATTTCCGGATCTCCCCAAAGCGTGTATTGATGCTCATTGAGTTCCTTAATGCGATCGAGTGCCCGTTTTCTGTCCTCTTTATGTACACCATAAGGATTTTTCAAATACAATACAGGGTCCTTTCCAGCCCGTAGCTGGACGCCCTGATGGTGGGACGCTAAAAATCCATTTGCCCAGGCTGCTGTGCTCAGTGGCTGATCGCCAACCCCTTTCGAGATGAGCACCATGAAGTGAGGAAGATTCTGATTGTCGGA
The DNA here is from genome assembly GCF_023667495.1 of Dyadobacter sp. MSC1_007. Lineage (GTDB taxonomy): Bacteria > Bacteroidota > Bacteroidia > Cytophagales > Spirosomataceae > Dyadobacter. Next base: position 87,133 of record NZ_JAMOZL010000003.1, on the reverse strand, counting down.
TCCAAGCCCGTAGCTCAGCCAGGAGCCCATCGACGGCCGGCCGCTTTGCTGCGAACCCGTTTGCACAAACATCACCGCCGGTTCGTGGTTGATGGCTTCGGTATGCATCGATTTGATAATGCATAACTCGTCGACGATCCTGGCCGTGTAAGGAAAAAGTTCGCTCACCCACGCGCCGGATTGGCCATATTGTTTAAAATCAAATATCGATTTAACCAGTGGAAAAGTAGACTGCCCCGCGACCATCCCGGAATTTCGCTGCGTTCCCCGGACCGAATCCGGAATTTCCTGACCATGCCATTTAGTTAATGCAGGTTTGTAATCAAATGTTTCCAGCTGCGATGGGCCGCCGCTTTGAAAGAGGTAAATGATTCGTTTTGCCTTTGGAGAAAAATGAGGGCCCCTGATAAATTCTGTCGCTACCTCGTCCTCCCGTCGTTTTTCGCTCGCGGGAACGCTGCCTTGCAAGATGCTTGAAAGGGCAAATGAGCCAAACCCGAGCCCTGCTTTGGTAAGAAAATCGCGTCTGTTGAGCTGCGTGAGTACTTTTTTTAGATCATCCATACCAATCATTATTTACGGGTGTGGCCCTCGTCTGTGTTCATGATTGAATTCGATACCGTAGCAAGGGCGGCAATTTCTTCCGGTTGGAGCGAGGTGTCCCATTCCAGCTCTCCGGTGCTCAGGTATTCAAGAGCTTGCTTTGGTTTTTCACGGAAACGTTTTAGTTCATCGGCATAAAATTCGGCCAGGATCCGCTGCTCAGTAGCGTCGGGCCTACGGCCTGTGATCAGCCTGAATGCTTTTTCCACTGCATTGGTATTACTCCCTTGGGCTTCCCGCAGTATTTTTTGCGCGAGTACCCTGGCGGATTCGACGTGCTGAGGGTCGTTGAGTAATACCAGCGCCTGCAAAGGCGTACTCGTCGAGCGGCGCTTTGCCACGCATTCGCCACGTTCCGGCGCGTCAAAAATGAGCATGGACGGAGGTGGTGAAGTCCGTTTCCAAATAGTATAAAGACTCCTTCTGTAAAGTCCTTCTCCCGGCTCCTGGAAATATCGGTACCGCCATATCTTATCACTGATCTCATCCCAAATTCCGGCTGGCTGATAAGGGTATACACTCTTACCGCCCACTTTATTAACCAAAAGTCCGCTGATCGCAAGCGAATTATCCCTGATCATCTCGGCTGTAAAACGGAACCGGGCTCCACGCGCCAGCAGCACATTTTCGGGATCTTTTTCAACCAGTTTTGAGTTCGTTTTTGAGCTTTGCTGATAGGTCGCGGAAAGCATGATGATTTTATGCAGCCTTTTGATATTCCAGCCCGAATTCATGAAATCCACGGCAAGCCAGTCGAGCAGCTCGGGGTGGGAAGGCAAATTTCCCTGATTACCAAAATCGGCGGAGGAACGAACAATGCCATGCCCGAAATGCATTTGCCAGATGCGGTTCACAAACACACGCGCAGTCAGCGGATTGTTTTTGTCAAAAAGCCAGCTTGCCAACCCCAGCCGGTTTTTAGGGAATTTTCCATCAAAAGGTAATACCGCATCCAGAGCGCCCGGCGTCACTTCTTTGGCGGGCGCATTGTAAACGCCCCTCGTTAATAGATAGGTTGGCCGGGGTTTGGGCAGGTCGCCCATGACCATCAGTTCGGGAATGCTGTTGACCAGTTTGTTCTCCGCGTCCATTTTCACTTTCAGACTGTCCCGTAAAGACTTGCTTCGGTCGTTGAAATTGGCAAGATAAAATTCCTTCAATATCTCTGCACTTCCGACTCCACTGGGCTTTTTAAGGATTTCGGCGACCTTCTGCGCATTATGGTTATACAATACTTCCAGTCCTGTCAATGCTTTGTCGAAGATTTTCAACTCGTCGATGCCGCCATTCTTAAACGGGATCAGCAGATTGCGCTGGCCGACCATAAAGCCCTGGAAACCATACGTGTGGATATCTTTTTCATACAAAATACCTTTGTAAAGATTATCATAATCCATCGTCACTCGTGCCCGCTCGCCATTCACGTAGATTTTTGCCCCGGCGGCTTTGCTTGTTCCATCATAGGTCACGGTGACCTGCGTCCATTTTTGTGGGGGAACTGCCGAAACGGTGCTTACCTGAATTGCATTTTGAGGGTACGAATGAGCGATGATGAATTGCAATTTATTATCAGCCAATCGCAAAGAGTAGCCTTTGTACCCGACACGGATATCTTCACAATGGTAAAATATACCGGCATCCGGGTAAATGGTATGAGGATTAATCCATAAATCGACCGAGAAAGGTTCGGTCCTTTCGTGCCATCCGATTTTGTTCCCCAGCTTCACCGAGTTGTAATCCGACACAAAGTAGGCATTGCCTTTCACACCAGGTTTCAGTATAATATCATTGCCTTGAGCCAGCTGTTTTGTATTGACTGCATTTGGGATAACAGTCTTTTTATCACCTGTCGGCTTCACTTTCTCGAACGGATAATAGGCTACCATTCCTGTCTTGACTTGCCTGCCGACCATTTCTCCTGACAGCTTCCCGGCATTCATCCATTGATTAAAATCAGCCTCCGCATTGGTAGCATTGAGGGCAATATCGCTCTTTAGCGAGTCTATTTCTTGGTTCAAAAAGCGCAAAAGCTGCTCGTTTTCTTTGGTCGTAAGCAGCATCGACGGCCCGGGCGTTTGATCCGGCCCATAAACCGGGCTTCCCGTTTCGTTGGTACTATTGAACAACCCAAACATCTTGTAATACGCCTCCTGACTGATGGGGTCGTACTTGTGATCATGGCATCGGGCACATTGCACCGAAAGGCCCAGTATGCCCTGACTCACCGTCTGCACCCTGTCGGCATTGTATTCTACCCGGTATTCTTCGAAAACGATCCCGGCCTCTGAGCTTTTCTTGTGCAGCCGGTTGAAGGCAGTTGCCAGGATGCTTTCCTTCGTTTTACCCGGCATGAGGTCGCCCGCAAGCTGCATGGTTATGAACTTGTTGTACGGGATATTTCGGTTAAATGCACTGATCACCCAATCCCGCCATGGTGAAAAATCGCGATGTTTGTCGTCCAGATAGCCATCGCTGTCCGCATACCGGGCGACGTCCAGCCATTCGCTGGCCATCCGCTCCCCGTAAGCAGGGGATGTCAGCAAGCGGTCAATCAATTTCGAGTAGGCATCCCGCGACTTGTCTGCCACAAATGCATCGATTTCATTGAGCGTCGGAGGAAGTCCCGTCAGATCGAAACTAGCCCTGCGGATAAGGTCTTCGCGGGTGGCAGCGGCCGAAGGAGCGAGGCCCTCCTTTTCAAGGCGTGCGAGAATGAAGTTATCTACGGGCAATTTGGCCCATCCGGCACGCTTTGGCTTTGGAACTTCCGGCTTTTCGGGCTTAATGAACGACCAATGCGGTTTATATTCTGCTCCCTGTTCAATCCAGCGGGTTAGTACTGCTACTTCCCTCACTGACAGTTTGAGGTTGGAAGCGGCAGGCGGCATTTTCATCTCCGGATCCTGCGAAATGATCCTCGTGTAAACGTCACTTGCTCCCAAATCCCCCGGCACGATGGCATGTTTTCCGGCAGCATCTTTCAGTGCTGCATAAGCTCCCTGCTCTGTGTCAAGCCGCAAGCCGCCCTTCCGTTTTGTTTTATCCGGACCGTGGCAAGCAAAGCATTTGTCCGATAATATGGGTTTGACATCATAGTTAAAGTCAAGCTCTTCCGGCACATCTTTCAGCGCCAGTTCAATCTCAGCCGGCTTTTCGACACCACAACCCGTCAGCAGCGCCATCCACAGGCACGCCATAACGGAGAGAACCGTCCACTTTCGAAAAGCACCTTTCTTTCCTTGAGACTTCATTGACTTAACCGCTTATTCCGTAAGACCAACCCGTCAACACGAGCGCAATGCACCTCGCATATACCAAAGCTCATTTGACACCATTCTTAAGTGTCTGATGATAAGAAAGTTTTTGATAAAGCTTACTGATTCGATGGGATCATTTAAAATTGACCCTTATCCCAACACCCGCTTTGACAATATTTCCAAGTCCAAGTGAATTGTTGTTCAAAACATAGCTTACCAGGTACAAATCATTGGTATTCAACTCCATATAAGCGCTAACTGAGCGAATGGCATTATTGTGGGGCAAGTCGAATTTTACTGAGGTCTCCGTTGCCAAATGCAGCCGAAGGGCGGGCTTCCACCAATAATAATTGGGCGGGTACCGCGATGGCAACTCGAAAAAGTAATTCTTACCAAATTGATAACTCCCCTTACCCCCCAGGTCCAAAGGGTTTAGATGCCACTGCTTCCCAATCGGAATGCTTGCAGGCCGGTAAAAAACGGACGCCGACAGCAGGTGCAGAGAACCGCCCTTTTCTGGCGGCACGTATCCATATTGCAAACCAGCACGTAACCGCTGATTGAACATCTCGTAGCCCGTGCCAACACTTGCCCACCCTGTGCTGCCCGCGTATTGAACATTAACAAAGTCCGGAATGAGCTTTTTCGTGAACTGGGCATAGCAAGTACCTGCTACTCCTGAGGACAGAAGCGTTCCCAACAAAATTATTTTATTCATTATCAGTAGTTTACGATAGTTTTCAGGACTTTCCCGCCAGTGATTTGCAGTACAATGAAGGCACTTTGTTGAAAAGAAAAACTGGTCATATAATGGACACCATCATCAAATGGGTAGTAGTCCCTGTGCTCATGGACGTGCCCGTGCAACGAAAGCAGCAGATTGGGCGTGTTCCGCAACAGTTTGGTGTAGGGCTGCACCGACGCTTCGCCAAATTCCAGCGGGTTAAATGGCGGCACATGCGAAACGGTGATGATGTACTTAGCATTTTCTTTGTTTTGAAGCTCATGGGCTAACCAATCCAGGTCCGGTACGTTCTGGTTGGGAGCTTCCAGCCCATTCGTATTATGGGCTATGAATTTGATCCCTCCATAAACGAAACTGTAATTTAAGGGCCCAAACATTTGTCCGAATACCGCCCGGCCGTTGGCGACCAGGTCGTGATTTCCAATTACTCCAAAGAATGGTGCATGCAATTCCGCCAGCCTTCTGTGGACCCATTTAAACTCCTGCAACAGCCCAAAATCCGAAATATCGCCTGCCAATAACACCAGGTCCACGTTTGGCAAACTGTTTACTTTTTTAACAAACCGCTCCTGCTCGTCATACCATCTCTGGGTATCACCAGCAAAAACGATCGTTACCGTGTCATCTTCAACGTGATTCCGCAGTTTACCCAAGTTGGTCAAATTAAGATCAGAAGGGCTAGTCCGATCCGACGACTGGTTCGGGCTGAATTCGAAGTGGTCGCAAGCTAGAAATGGAGCGATCATCAAAAGAATGCATAAGATTCGGGTTTTCATGGCTAAGGTGTTTATTTAATTTCGAGTAACGTATTCTGGCATACGTCGCCATGTTCCGTGGCGTACTGACGCGGGAGAACGGATAATTGCTTGCTCTTTTTCGCTGGACCTTCCACTATATTGGCGATAGAGAAAACCAGAATTTCAATTACGGCCACAGCAATGCCAGCCCATTGTTTCGCAGAAAGCGCCATAGGAAAAATGTTTACAGGAATAGTTTTTTTGGGATGCCTATCAGAATGCCAGTCCTAAGACAACATTCCCTCGAAAGACAAATAGCATCTCCGGACTTTCAATAATCCTTAAAATTATTAGATATATTACAATACTTTCCTTTAAATAATTATTACTCCGTATTGATTTGTCTTGTTGCAAAGAGGCAGTATCCTTGCATAATGGTTGTATGGATAATAATAAAATCAACGCATGAAGAAGCTAACCATCCTCACTCTCCTCTACATTTCGATACCGTCGGTGCTTTTCATGTTTTTTTGGATCAAACCGATCTTTGCAATAATTTCATTTATAGGATATATCATCGCTTTCGCGATTACAATATCCGAATTACACAAGCCTGATACAGAAGATAGCATTGAGCTTACTAACATTGTAAAAACTTCACTTATTCTGGGATTGTGCATATGCTCCCTCTCCGAATTCGGGCTTTTTGAATACCAGAGCTATGATTACCTGGTCCACAATTATAAGTTTAACATTTTAGCTACACAGCCATTACCTGTGTATGATTCGGAGAAGGATATTTATATGTGCTACTACCTGGGGTTTTATTTAATCCCTTCTCTGCTTGGAAAATACACTTCCCTGGCACTTACCAAATACTATTTTTTCATTTGGAGCACGATCGGCGTTTCGCTGACATTTGCATGGATCCAAATAAAATTTATCGAATTCGGAACGCTGAAACGACTCATCGTTTGTATTTCATTATTGATAGGGTCATACGTAAGCATTTGCTACCCGTTGATAAAGTCTATATTCCCCTGGGTGAATTCTATCGACACTAATGGGGTTCACATAGCGCAAAATTTTGTTTTAAATCAGGTCCCGGTATTCACAAGGTCCCTGTCGGAGTCGCCACAGCATACGATTCCCTGTATACTGGCTATCAGTTTCTTGCTGGCTGTTTGGGAAAACAAGTCCTACCTTTTTTCAATACTGTTCTTCTTGCCCGCCACGTTATTTTTAACTCCGTTCGCTACGATTGGAATGCTTCCGTTTGTTGCGGTGCCGCTATTTAAATACCTCAAAGAGCTGACAACCAGTTCTTTTACCAGGAGTTTTCTATTTGTATTTGTGATGACTCTCGCCTATCTGCCAATGTTATTTTTCATAACAGGATCCGAGGCTACCGACATGAAAAGTAACATGGCTATTTGGAATTCAGGTTCCAAAAATTGGCTCTTTTATTATGTATTCTATCTGTTGTCAACTTACGGCATTTGGTTCCTGCTATTTGGGCGAGACTTACTGAGTTTTGATCGCAAGATGATGACGGTAGCTGCCATTTTTGCGGTGCTATTAAGTCTATTTCAAATAGGATATTACAACGATCTAAATATCAGGTCTATGTTATGTGTGCAACTCGTCTTTGGATTGTCCGTCGCCTACATTCTGGTGAGTAAACTAAGCAGCAAAGTCAAAATGACCAAATTGATTTCCTTGGGTTTCTTATTCTGGATTGCAAATAGTGCTAGTACGATCAAGTTCTATTATGATAGGGTTTTCGTGTTAAAAGGTGAGCGCAATTCTATCGAAAATCCGCATGTTTCGGGTTATGGAAATGATTATTATGATTTACTCAGACAAGCTTACAAAGATAATGGCGCCGAAGTAGTCAAGCAGTATTCGTTGAAGAAGGGCTCCATATTTGAAGCGTATATTTTGAAGACCCATGGTGGTTGAGGTGTTGCAAACGTGCAAAGTCCCATACGACCGTTGTTAGGATTGCGGGGCTGCGTTTTCCAAGCCCCATAAAACCTCCCCAAGGCTGGCAATTACTTGTTGTATTTCCATACCCCTATCCCTGGCTATCAACCTGATGAATCGGCTTTCTTCGCCGAAGACTATTTCGTCAGACAGTATCCTGGTCAACCTCTCATGCAATGCCTCGTTTCCCCGGGCGATCCGCGATATTTCCCGACCCAGCACAACTGCACCGATATCACTTGACTCCCACCGCTTGCCTGAATTCAGCTCATCCTGGTCGGCGAACAAGTCCAGGTGTCCTTCGTAGATCATTTCCGTATGCATATCAAAGAAGTGATGAACGATGTTACCGATGTCTATGGCATCCTTTTGTCTTGCCTCTGGTCGGTCGTCGTAAGCGATCAGTTTCAGCAACGCAATACTGGCAATTGTGGCCGCCTTGAAAGTGTTTCCGGTTTGAAATTCGACGTTTTCTGTACCGCGTTGATAGACCTCTTGCATTCCTGCTACACCAATTTTTGTCATACTTTGACCTTCTATCAGCATACTGCCCGATGAGGCAATGTCTCCGAAAGGCAGTAAATCCACCTGATGCTTTTCGGGAGAGACTAAAACATAGGCATTTCCTCGGAGCCGAACGTACCCTTCATTTTCTACCAGGTAGGTTTTCACTGTCTCATACTCCTGCTCGCTGCCCACCAGAATTGCAAAATCTACGTCTTTGGTCACTCTTGAATTGATTTGTGAGCGCTTGAACCAGATGCCCCTGGCCAGCGCACCTATCAGGTAATAATCGATTCCGAGCCTATCCATCGCCTTTTCAACAGTGTCAAACACCGGCTTTAATTCACTGTAATCCATCAAGTGTCAAAGGCGTTACTTAGTTTCTGTTCGTAAATTATTTTTGCTGTTTCGATACATCTTTGATCTCCTGTCAGCAGCAGGTCAGCATATGTGATCAGGTCAGGGGTAGCAATGTTTAGCGAATCGAGCGCAACATCCGTCCAGAATTTTTTAAATAATTTCAGATTGCCATCTTGCTTAGGAATCAGTTGCAATTCCTTCACTACTTCGCTTTTGCTGTGACTGATGTAAATTGTCCACCGCTCCGGATGTAAATACCCTGTTGTAAGATCTCCTGCAGGTTCGCCGCCCCATAACGCGCCCGCTGGAAGTTTCACTGTTTTCCAATTAGCAGTATCCCGCATTTGGTAGCTTCCCAACTGCAAAGACGGTTTGAGTACGTTGCCATAACCCACGAGCCAATGTTCCAGAAGCTGCCTTTTATTATCAAGGATCATGCGGTTTTTATTTACCCGAAGCAGATACCCTGCTTCTTTGAGGGCGGTCATCGCCTCGTTGATGGTCCCTAGCGCAACCCCTGCGAAAGAGGCCAACTCCCGGTAAGTAAAGTTGACCGCGGCCTGATTCTGTAGCAGGGCGTAGACGACTTTCAGACCTGCCTTGGTGAACGCGCGATTCGTTTTTGTGGCTTCCATGCCATTATACGCACCTTTTTGCCCTTCGATCCACAACAAGACTTCGCCACTCTTAAGGTAGGCGTTACCCGAGACGTCCAGATAAGAAATCTGATGCCCACGTAGCCGCTCCTTCTGAGCAGGAAACAACCGGTTGGCAATCAATACGAGGGGATGGTAACGGCTGGCTTTATCCAGCAACTCATCCATATGATATTCGCGAAATTCACGCTTTACCTCTGCTTTGAACCTGAGCTCCCTGCCTTGGACATTGAGCACAACTTCCCCGTCAATAGCTCGGTCGAAAGGCATTGCTGTGAACCACTGTCCTTCAATGCCGGTATGAGCCTCTAAATTCGTTAAAGCTAAATAGGCTATTTCCTGTTCAGAAAGCATTGTTCGATTATTTTCCTTGTTCTTCCTCAGTGAACATACAAAAATAACGAACAGTTCCCTGTTGAAGCAAACGCGATAAAGCGGGGATAAGTAGCGACCTGAAACATACAGCCTCTCATTCCCCCAAACTCCTTCAACCCGAACAAATTTGTACGAATTCGAACAGTCAAAGCTGAAATCTTATCAATAACTAACTATTAATCAATACATTAACTATTTGGTATATTTTTTGCCAAATAAGGAAATGTCGTTATTCCTGTCCCCAAACAATCATTGCTATGATTAAAAATTACCTAATAATCGCCTGGCGAAACCTTTGGAAAAGCAAGACTTTCTCATTGATCAACATTGTTGGGTTGGCTGTCGGAATAGCGGGCGCACTCATTATAATTTTTCATGTTAAACATGAGCTGAGCTATGACCGTTGGCTGTCCAATGTCGATCGTGTATACCGCGTAACTTACGAAAGCAAGGGAGATGATAATCGGCACTGGGCCGCGACGCCTCCGCCATTAGGCCCAGCGTTGCAGCAAGAATTTCCGCAAATCGAGCAGAGTGTTCGTTTTCACCGCTTATACCCGTTTCAATTGCTTAGCCACACCAATCCGCAGGGTGAAGTAAAGCGCTTTGAAGAAAAAGGTGGCTTCTTCGTAAACGCCGGCGTGATCAGTATGTTTGACCTCGCATTTGTGAGTGGAAACCCCGCCTCTGCTCTTGATGAAGCCAATTCGATTGTACTGACAGAACAGACGGCTGAAAAATACTTCGGAAAAACAGACCCGATGGGCAAGATTATCCAGGATGATCGCAGCCGGCTGGCATTAAAAGTGACCGGCGTCGTAAAGACTTCCCCGTCTCCCAGTCACCTGCGCTTCGATTACCTGGTTTCAATGCCGACCATTAACAGTTATCTGGATAAACAATCGATGGAAAATATCGACTGGTCGGGCTTTTATACTTACGTGATGCTCAGAAAGGATGCATCCAAACAGCAACTGGAAGCCGGGCTGGGTACATTCGCGACCAAATTTTACGCTCCCATGGGAGAATCACCAAAAGAGATACTGGCGACCCGGAAACTGCATTTACAGCCCATTAAAGATATTCACCTGCATTCGAAGCTTGAAAAGGAAATGTTTCCGAATAGCAGCATTACTTACGTCTACATTTTCTCCATCGCAGCGTTGTTCATTTTGCTCGTCGCGACTGTGAATTTTATCAACATTTCTACGGCCCTGGCATTCAACCGAATGAAAGAGATTGGACTTCGGAAAGCGGTAGGTGCCACCAAGCAGCAACTGATCAAGCAATTTCTGGGAGAATCGTTTTTGGTCACCCTTTTGTCGGCCGGGCTGGCGGTGCTGCTTTTCAAGCTGAGTGTCCCTTTTTACACCAACCTGGCCTCTGGCGGTTTTATTTTTTCTGATATTTTCACACTCCCTAATCTGACCACCTTACTCGGATTGGTGGTTGTTATTGCACTATTTGCCGGCTTGTACCCGGCCTGGTTTGTGGCCCGGTTTAACCCTGTAATCTCGCTGAAAGGGAAGAAGATATCCGGTAGCACCGTCAATGTCATTAGAAAAGGATTAGTTGTATTCCAATTTACGGTTTCGGTTTTCATGATTTTCGGAACAATCACCGTTTACCGACAAATGCAGCTATTTCACAACCAGGACCTGGGTTTTGACAAGGACCAGGTCGTTGCCGTGACGATGTACAATCAGATGTGGGAAAAATACGGGGTCTTGGTTGACGAAATGAAAAAGAACCCCGCTATCAGCGATTTCTCCGTCACTTCAACCCTTCCGGGCGAACGTTTTGGAAATTACGAAGCGCATCCCCTTCACGAAACAGGCAATCAGAACATACCTGATCACGCGCGTATGCTGTGGTCCGACGAGAAAATATTAACAGCGCTCGGCATCCAATTAAAAGAAGGGAGGCCGTTTTATAGTCAGTTTCCAGAGATTAAAAAAGCCGAATTTATCCTCAATGAAGCGGCGGCAAAAGTTTACCATCTTGAAAAGCCGCTAGGCACTCCTTTTGTGGCCGATGGAGACACAGGCACGGTCGTTGGGATTGTGAAAGACTTCAATTTTGCGTCATTGCATTCCAGCATTGAACCCATGGTAATTTCTTACAACCCTTATCGCGCGACATACCTGCTCGTAAAAGTGAGAGGGAACCAGATTCCCAACACGATCAAATTCCTTGAAAAACAGGTTGCAACGCTAACCCCGTCAGCCAAATTCACTTATTCTTTTATTGATGAAACGCTCGACAAGCTATATATGTCCGAAAATAGGATGAGCCAGGTATTTAGCAGGTTTGCAGTGCTAATCATTTTCATTTCCTGTCTTGGCCTGTTCGGGCTATCGTCTTATTCGGCCAAACTCCGGGTGAAAGAAGTAGGTGTCCGCAAGGTTCTTGGCGCCTCGGTTAGCAGCGTGGTATATTCGCTATCCAAAGATTTTATCCTGCTGGTTCTCATCGCGATTCTCGTCGCACTGCCTCTTGCCGCCTGGGCTATGGATCGATGGCTGGCTGGCTTCGCTTATCGTGTAACGATCGGCTGGGAAGAATTTATGCTGGCGGGGTTATCGGCGTTGTTGCTCGCTTTAATTACTATCAGTTTTCAATCGGTTAAAACTGCATTGATGAACCCGGTCAAAAACCTAAGGACCGAGTAAGGCGTATAATATTTCTACTTCACCACCTCACTCACCAAAATGACAGGCGTAGTATTGGTGTAATTTGCGAAATCGGCCCGAATGGCGTCTCTATTCGGGCCGATAGCCGCTTGATAGTCGCTCAGGCTTTTTACATAAAACGTACCAATAGCCATATAAGGCAGAGGCTGGTTTGGAATGCCGCTAGCGACCCCTTTTTCAATGGTATATTTTACCAAATTTGATCCTAAAAACTTTGCTACCATTGGCATGTGCTTAGCCTCATAATACTCCATATTAAAGGTTTTTCCTTCTGCAAACGGGTACATGACTGATACTTTGACTAAGCCTTTTTCAACAACAGCGGCGCTCTGCGTTCCCTGACCAAACGCGGTAAAACAAGCAGTCAAAAGAAGGAACGGCAAAATTAGCTTCAACTTCATAGTTTTAGTTTTTTACGTGATAAAATGTTCAATTTGAGTTAATTAGGCAAATATTAAAATATTGCCGTTATTCGCAAAACGTTATTTTTCGATGGAAACGATCGAAAAAACCGATTTAGAATATGGAACTAAGACAGCTCAAATATTTTCTGAAAGCCAAGGAGTTACTGAATTTCACCGAAGCTGCAACGGCTTTGAATATCAGCCAAAGCACTCTTTCACAGCAAATTAAGCAACTGGAAGATGAATTAAGCGTCCCTTTATTTAACCGTATTGGCAAGAGGATTACACTTACTGAAGCTGGTAACCTGTTTAGTGAATATGCCTTGCAGAGTATAAACAGAGCAAATGAAGGGCTGTTGCTTTTACGTGATTTGAAGAATTTGAATACAGGAAAAATTACCATCGGCGTAATTTATTCCATGCGGATCCTATTTGCTAAAATATTGGTACAGTTTGCAAGTCAGTATCCCAATATTAAAATCCAAGTTGTATTTGGCACTACAAAAGACCTACTCGAAAGACTCAATTTACATCATTTCGATTTCATTTTGACATTCCATGAGGAACTCCGGGAACCGCATTTAAAATATCAGACACTTTTAAAAGCGAATATGGTGCTGGTAACTGCAAAAGGTTCTTCGTGGGCTCAAAAGGCGACTATATCGCTTAACGAAGTCGCCGAACTGCCATTGGCTTTACCTTTCAGTGGCAATAATAGCATACAGTTTTTTGAAGAATCATTCGGCCAAAAAAATCTGGTCCCGAATATCTGCATGGAAATAAATGATATACCTACGCTATTCGAAATTGTAAAAACAGGCCATTGGCATACCATATTAAGCGAAACAAGCGTAAACGACCCCGATGTGGTTGGAATACCCATCGACGGCAAAAACATGAGGCGAACTATCATGATCATTTCCCTCAAAGAAGCCTACGAAAAGAAAGCCGTCGCAAAATTTTATGAGATGCTGAATGTAGCTCTTTGAAAAACAACAACTTACGCCCAAAAATCAGATTTCACTGATCAATATCAAGCTTATTGAATTTATATTACCGAAATTTGCCTAACGGATTCGCGCTGTCTTTATAAATCCTCGCATCCCTTTGAAGGCGGGACATCGTGCGTAATGCGGATTCAAACGACTAACATAGTAATATGCTTCAAGGTATTCAAATACTACGCGCACTGGCTGCATTGCTCGTAATATTTGCTCATTTCGAATATACCAAGCCGGCCCTGGGAGGCTTTGGTGTCGATTTATTCTTCGTGATCAGTGGCTTTATCATGGCATACATTGTCAATAATTCTATTGACGGTTTTCTGTACCGCCGCATAATTCGCATTGTGCCGCTGTATTATGCGATGACATTCCTTACTACCGGATTGTACTTAGCCAAACCCTCCTGGTTTCGGAACGTCGTTATAACGCCCACCGCACTGGCCAAGTCATTGCTGTTCATCCCCTACCATATCAAAAACAGCGGACCTATCCTGACGTTAGGTTGGACGTTGAATTATGAAATGTTCTTTTACGTGTCTATTGCCTTTTTCATTTCCATTTTTGGGGGTAAAAAGGGAATGGTCGCCTGCCTTGTCGGATTATCACTTTTCGTACTCATTTCGGCCTTCGTCCACTGGGAAAGTTATGTGGTTCGCTTTTGGGGCGGTAGTATGATTATGGAGTTTGTCGCCGGAGGAATTTTGTATTATCTCTGGAAACACCAACTGCGTTTTACGACACAATCGCTCAAAAATGTATTAGTCTTGGCCGGTTTTATAGCATTGGCATTTTCATTGTACGCCGAATATGCTTATGGCCTTTCTTCAAACCGTTTTCTGCTCTTCGGCATACCTGCATTTTTGACAACTTGTGGCTTTCTAATGTTGGAAAACCGCATTAATGTTCAAAATAAATTTCATTCAACTATGGTGCTGCTCGGCGATTCAAGTTATGCCATGTACCTTGTTCACCCGTTCATTATTTACGCATTCCTGCGATTGGTGTATGTGCGGATAGGTTTGCAAGGCCCTGTATATGAGTTGCTGGGCCTGGTATTTTCGATGGCCCTGGTTTGCCTTGTAAGTGTCGCATTGCATAGATGGTTCGAAAAACCCATGATCAGTTTACTTAAATCCATGCTGGACAAGCAGTTTGATCCTCGCAAAGCAGTGGTAAGAAATTAAATAATCGCATGCCAAATATCGTCTTTCTTATTTACAATATTTCGTTGGTTGGGGGAACAGAACGCGTAGCTTCAGTCATTATCAATGAACTTGCCAAAAGAGATTATAATGTTCATGTATTAAGTCTCAATGGTGATCCAAATAACATTTTCTTTCCTTTGGAGCCGAATGTGAGGGTAACCAGCATGCATTTGGATGATAGAAAGGGCATCGAAAAAGCCGTCTATTCCCAACGAAAGATCCGGCAGCTGGTTAACCGCAATAATATCGACACGTTTGTTACGGTTGAGTCGAATATGGCTATACATTCGGTCCCACCGCTTGCATTTACCGGCGTCCGGCATGTAGTGTGGGAACATTTCAATTTTAATGTGAGCCTCGGTATAGCTTCAAGATCTTTGGCCCGGCAACTTTCACTTTCTTTTGCCGACAGGATCGTCACGCTGACAGCCCGTGATATGCAATTCTGGAAACAGGGTGCGTGGTACCACAATGCGCAGTTGACACATATTCCAAACCCTATGTTCCTGGAAGAGCGCGATGTGAATGAAAAACCATCAAAAACCGTCATTTCTGTTGGAAGGCATACCTACCAAAAAGGTTTTGACCTGTTGGTGGATGCGTGGGCCGGACTACCAGCAGTGCTTCGGAAAGAATGGAAGTTGCTTATCATCGGTGACGGTGAAGACAAGCCCGCCCTCGAAGACAAAATAGCGGAACTCGGTATCGGGGATTCCGTCGAACTTGTGGCTGCTACACAGGCAGTTTTCGAGTATTTTGAAAAAGCTTCTATATACTGCCTGAGCTCGCGGTTCGAGGGGTTACCGATGGTGCTCCTGGAAGCGCTTGCATTCCACTTGCCAATTGTTGCCTTCGATTGCGATACCGGCCCCGATGAACTGATCGAGGATGGAAAAAATGGTATTCTGGTGGAAGCAGGAAATGTAAACAAATTGAAACAATCGCTGGCTACCTTAATGGAGGACAACGGCCTTCGCGAGCGAATGAAGAACCACAAATCACAAAGGCTGCCTTTGCTCGAACTGGATACCGTAATGGAGCAGTGGTGCCGCATACTCAATTAAGCCAACAGCACTGGCGAGTGACTTCAATTAGCCCTCAATCGTAGTGCATTGCCCTCTTTCTTTAATTCTATGAATATTTTTTTTAAAGCAATTCTACGGTTTCTTTTTGTCGGAATACTCGTCGTTACAGCAGCGTTTTCATTTGTTCTAATGTCGCCATTCCTGCTGCTTCAATGGTGGTTATTGAAAAAAGATGAACAAGAAGCCGCGGAACTTGTCCGCGACGCTCTTGAAAAACGGGCGAGGTAGGTTTTGGCAGACCAAAATTTATTTTACCGAAAATGAAGGTATCACCTGGACTTCCCGCCATACTCCGACCATCCGGCAGTTCCCGCACTACTTTTTTTGAACAGCTTCTTGACTTTCATTTACTTTCTAGCGCTATTTTCTTCTGCTACTCTTCCTTTTTTAAAGCGCATGAATCTCAGAACTAAATACATGACAGGAATCGCTTTGTTCGTGATCGCGTATTTTGTAATTTTTATCGGCCGTAGGATTTGGCACTATCTGGTTTTAATTTATGTGGAAATTTGATGCCTGCGCCATGGAATACCATTTCTGCAAATAGAAGCTTAAAGTCGGACGGCTTTTAACAACCTGGAATTCGCTAAAATTCGTGCGCTGGTGCAGGGTTTGCCTTCGCTCTTGCAAATAGGTAATCCTGCATCTTCTGAAAATCCGTGTGAGAGGAGACAGTATCGGCAAACTGATGCAGATCGGCAGTACTCATAGCAACGCCTACAATATACCCGCTCGCCATTTCCTGTCCAAAATATAATGCGCCGGGATTTTCATAAAACATATAGAACATACATGGACCATCAGAAAAAACTTGCACGTCGTTATGTTTTCTTTGAAACCAGCCGTTTTTTACCTGCTTACTAAGCGCTTTTAAACTTTGTCCCGCGGCATTCTCACAATTTTTCACCCGTACAGTTTGGATGTGGCTCGATGCGCACAAATATGCTAAATATGAAACAAAAGCAAAAGATAGAAAACCGAGAATGAGGCTTTTAAGTATCTTCAAAATCATACACTGCTAGTTTCTTAGGTGACAATAAATTATTACTTAAACCTTGTCCACAAATCTGGTTACATTAACAAGGTAATCAGAAGTTATGACCTTTTATGGATTGCCTAAACCATGTTGTAACTATTTGTTGATTTCTTTTTATTTTGAATTGAAAGGATTAAATTGGATTGAAAATCAGCCAATAAAAGGGAGACGCAATTCAACCTCCGCGATATAATCTACAAAACATCAGCCTATGAAAAATTTGATACTATTCATATTTCTTTTCGTCATTTTAGGGTGCAAAAAAGACAAAGATAATCCGCAGCCAGCGAAGCAGGACGCTTCCTTTGCATTCCAGGAGTTTAAGGTGGAAGGTGTAAGCCAGGAAAATATTTCTTTCGTCGATAGGATTATATTTATCAGATTGCCCCTGGGTTATGTGCACGGCAAAATAATACTGCCATCGATTAAAATGAATAAAGGTTTTAATCTTGAAACTGATATAAGCAAAGGAATCCGATATGAGTCCAATGGCTTTTCCCTAGCCGTTAGCAGCGAAAAATATGGAAATCAATCCTTTGCAATCTGTGTAATTCCCGCGGTTCCATTAAATATCGAAGGAGATACAGCACAATATGAAGTGACCATTACGTACGATACAAATATCCAGATACCCCTGGAGAATATTGGCAGTGTCCCCTATATAGACGAGAAAGGCGATTTCCACTATTTCCCGACTGTGAGCATGAAAAGCAAGCGTTCTGGTGAGGTGTTTGAAATAATGTCTGCTACGTTTGCAAGCGATGGATCGGCAAGTGACAAGATTAGGATCGACATTCCTAAAACCATTCCTGCGGATGTTTTTGATGTTACAATCAAGTGGGCAGGTAAGGTACTCGATCGGCCCGGACTGATTAAAGTCAAGCATGGAAAACCTGAAATCGATCAGGTTGGCGGATTTTTTGTAGCAGGAAGTCCCATGTACACGATATCCGGATTTAATCTGGGCCCGGACCACACGTATGAGCTGCAACTTGAAAACGACTTTGTAAGTGCCGTTAAAATAGCATTGGTTAGAAAGGATTTTAATACCCTGGCTTTAAACATGCCTGACAACATTGAACCTGGTAATTATCGTGCGAAGATTTTCATAGATTCAAAAGAATACCAGCCGCTTTCCTATCCGTTCCCGCCATACGCGAATTTTAATTTCATGGCAGGGGAAAAACAACCTCTTCTCAGAATACTATCCCGGCCTTCGCTGCTGAAATCAGGTGTATGCTATTTTTATGAATCGACCAATGTTCTTCACAAAAGCGAGAACATCGTTGCTGATATTCCTTATCGATATGATAGTCAAACTACCACGGTATCGCTTCGCATCAGGAACTTGGGAACAGGGCAGGAGCACATTTTGCCCAGTACCGGTTCGAGGGAGACGATACTTTGTTTTGGACCCACATTCAGTCAATTTCCAATTCCGGCATCAGTTCCCAATGGTAAGTACGAAGTCTACGCGATCGTCGGCAATGATCTCAAAGATCCAAAGCAAACCAGCGAGAAGTTAGGCCAGATTGTCACCATTCAATAAACTATAATCTTGCACTTAAACCGAAGTTTACAATCCCTTTATATCCGTAACCAATTTCCGCAAAGGCTCCCAGCTTTCTTCCATATCTGATCCCGAAAGGAGTTATCTGGCATGTTGGCCATGCGTATGTTTTAGTTTGGACATGGTCTTTTACTCTGATCACATGGACGCCCAGAGCGGTGATCGCGTATAATTTAACAATCGGCCTGTCGGCAATCATAAACTCCGTCTCAAAAGCCATTGTGCCATTGGTGTGCTTGTAAAAGCTTTTTAAATGGGAATAGTCCGTTTTAAATGTGCTACCATTGGTGATACCGGATACTACTCCGATTGACATTCGGCGATGCGCCTGGTATCGGTAAGTAGCCGCATAAAAGGTTGAGAATTCCAATTCAGGAGCTGTTTCACCAAAAAATATCCCAACGAAGCTGGTAACCAAATCCTCCAATAGCTGCGGCCTTGCCAGCGGCCCGCAGCTGATTTGAATTTCGTGTTGATGCAGCCTTTGAGCATTGCACGTAACACTTCCTATAAAAAGCGGCAAGACGACGAGACCAACGAGCTTTTGCATACTATTCGTGATAAATGATGGAGGGTGATTGCTTAACTTATTGAGCTGCCTGGAAGCAGTATACGTTGTTAGCTTCGTCAAGACTGATATTTATACAAAGGAAGGGCATGGGATAAATTTAGACCTTGTCCTCCGACATAGATTCGTATTGTTGTAGGACAAGATTTTGATGCTGCATAAGCCGCAAAATCGCCTAAAAGCGCAGCATCCAACTCGGCAACCTACATGACAAATGCCGGTAAATTATCCGGAAACTTCCCGACGGATTTATATAAATTGGCTTTTAATCTAACTGCAATAACCCTGCAACCATTATTCGTTTGTAGTAAGCGGTTGATTGAAGATGTTTGCCATCGATGCGAAAGGGAACCGAGCATAACATTCAGTTTGCGGCAGATAGTAACCTTCCGGCAGCGCGATGGATTGCCGACATCGAAAGACTGCATTCAGGAAAAAAGGAAATCTCCTCGCAGCAACCCAAACCTTAATCTACATTAAGGGTATTTCTTAATCTACCATATTGGCTTAACCGCGCGGCAGACTGATCTTTGCCATCTGAAAGTCAACTCCATTTACTGGAAATCAACTTGCAATTATGAAGACAGCCGTCATTTACCACCCAGGCTCGGCAGGCCAATTGATCTTAAAAGACCTTCCTGTGCCAATACCGCATGAAGGCCAGGTTTTAATCAAGATAAAAGCATTCGGACTGAACCGCTCCGAGATAATGACGCGTAAAGGCCTTTCGCCTGATGTAAAATTTCCCCGTATCCTGGGAATTGAATGTGTGGGAAAAGTGGAATTTGATCCGTCCGGAGAGTTCGACAAAGGACAACAGGTTCTGGCATTAATGGGCGGAATGGGCCGCGACATTGATGGCAGCTATGCCGAGTTCACCGTTTTAGCCAAACGTCTGGTACGGCCATTTAAGAGCGACCTTCCGTGGCAAGTTTTGGGTGCGATTCCGGAAATGTTCCAAACTGCTCACGGTTCTTTGCATTTGGCTCTGGATACCAGGAAAGGCGAGACCCTGCTTGTCAGAGGCGGGACTTCATCGGTGGGTATGCTCTCCGTTCAAATGGCAAACCTGGCCGGGTTGATCGTAGCGGCCACCACGCGCAATCCATCAAAAGCACAAACCTTACTGGACAATGGGGCCTCGCATGTGCTGATCGACGACGGGCATTTGAAAGAAAAAATACACGAAATATTCCCTGGCGGGATCGATAAGGCATTAGAACTGGTCGGGACATCGACATTGAAAGATTCATTGGAATGTCTCAGGCCCGGCGGAACCGGTTGCATGACCGGTATGCTTTCCGAAAGCTGGTCGATCCCCGATTTTGCTCCGATGGAATTCATCCCGGCAACTGTCCGCCTAACGATTTATGATAGTGGGCAAATTACGAGTGCCGCAGAGGATTTTCAGGAGTTTATCGATTCCGTTGAGGCGGGTGAAATCATACTCCCGATTAGCAAAACGTTTCATTTAGACCAAATTGTGGAAGCCCATGAGTTTATGGAGACTAACCATGGAGCCGGGAAAATTGTTGTCTTGACTTAATTCCATTGCAGGGTTTAAATCAAACGAAAGCCAGAGGCCGTCTCAAATGTGAAATGAGACGGCCTCCTTAATACTTCCCACATTCAAATGCTCTATTGCAAAACGATCGTCGGCAATTGTGCCTCAAAAAGGGCGGTAAATTGTTGAGCGGTCAGTATATTTCCTTGTTTCTGAGCGTTGTTGGCAACGCTGTAACCAAATTCTGCAGCAGCCATTCTTTGCGTTGGTGTTCCGTGGTGACCATCGCTCGTAAATGAGCAATCGCCGATATTAAAAAACACCTGCATAAACAATTTCACCCTTTTCCATTGCATGGAAGCTCCCTTCGCATGTGACAAATAATATGCGGCGTACGCATCAGCCATCAATTCGGTTCTACGCGTAGCTTCGGGACTTTCCTCGTCGCCAAACAAATCCAGTTCAAATTGAATATGGTGACCGAATTCGTGGGCGAGTATTGCCTGAGGGGCCACATCGCCAAAGCCGGTTTCGGTGAATGCTGCCAAAATTCCATCGCCCATGATAATCTTATCAGGAATGTTGGCGAATGGTGGATAATTAAAGCCCTGCAAGGCGAATGCATTGAATGTAAAAATAGGGTGATCGCCTTTTCTGTATTGCGGAATCTCGTTGGTCAGTTGCACCACTATGTCGGCAAGCAGAGCAGCAGTCGCCGCGTCGACATCGAATGCGGCTACGTAAGTCCGGATGATTTTATCGCGGTTAAGCAACATGTTGCCATGCATGCCTGCGAGTACAATGTCATCGGACGGAATGTTCCAAAATTGTTTGAGGTCCTTAAATGTTTTGGTAAGCTTTTGGGTGTACTCACCCTTAACTCCGAAATATTGGTTGGCAGAGCTGTTTTCAAAGACAAATGCGTCGTAGGTTGGCAGGTCCAGCATTGCAAAGTCGAACACATAACCAATGATTTCATCGTTCCAGTCAGCTAGTTGCTGATCCAGCCATTGCGTTACGGCTGTGTTGTCATCGCATGGAGTCTCCACTAAGTTCAACGCCCTGAGTATCATGTTCCGATATTCCGGGTGCATTTTCAATACCAGCTCAGCGCTCTGACGCTGATTTTTTCGGCCGCTAACGGGCAATGATGCCCGCACCTTATCCAACTTCGCCTTCAGTTCGGCGGAGAGTCGCGCTGCGTTCCGGGCATTTTGCAATTCTGTGGGACTTACTGTGCTTTCCTTTTCAATGTCTTTTTGGCAACTTGTAATTAGTACCAGTGAAAGGGCGACAGTCGCCATTAAACGTTTGAAGTGTTTCATAGATAGTTCGTTGTTTAGAATGGTCAATGAACGAAGATAGAAATTTGCATTCAATACTTGCGTTTTTTGCTGATATCCAGAAAGTACTATTTAAATTCCGTCCCGATTTTCGTATAAATCCGATCCGAAGCTTAACGCCAGGCACAAACAAAAAGCGCCAATCTTTCGAAAGGCGCCTTAGTTGTGGTCACGTAGGGTGAGCATCCGCTGCTCATTTCTTTAATTTACCCCCTATTTCGATATCGTTGAAACGGTGCCGGAGGTCATTAATGTGGAAAGTTGCTTTTCAAATTGCTGCATTTTCTCTTTCAGTGACTGAGTTTCAGCTTTCATGGACGTCTCCGCAAGTTTCAGGCTTTTGTTCTCTGCTTTTAACGCTTCTACTTCTTTGATTAATGCCTGGATTGCAATCAGGTTTACGCCATCAAAATCAGCCTGGTTAATGGACTTATCTTCTCCGATTACCCCCAATTCGTCATGCCCGAAGGCTGCAAAAAAGTCCTGTGCCATAGGGCCGTAATGGCGGTATTGCTTCACGTCCTGCCCCTTATAGTTCCAGCTTCCCAGCCGCATCCCGCTGATCTTTTTAAGAAACAGCGCCCCATCGGTCGTACGAAAGTTTTCTTTCCGTGTCGAATCGGATATCACTGACCATGCATTAGCATTGGGTAGGAGCTGTATTCCGGATGGGAAGTTATCTTGTCTACCGCTTCCGGTATACAAAAGATAACCACCCGCAAAATGCATTACCATCTGGTGATTAGCTGTGGTAGCATAATAGGAACCTAAACTAACACTATTGTCACCGATAATAAATGACCCATAATGCTCTGCTTTAACAGAAGAACCCATAGCCGTGGATAAATCCCCGCTTGCGGTTGTATTACTACCGAAGGCGGTTGATTGTCCGCCGCTTGCTTGTGTGTTAAATCCCATAGCCGTTGAATAATTCCCGCTTGCTTTGGTATCTTCACCGCTCGCGAAGGAATGCCAGCCGACATTCGCGTGGTCCCAATTAGCATAGGTGTTTACGTTACTAGATAGTCCTCCTGCCCGAAAGGCACCTTTGCCAGCATACCAGATCATTTTTGAATAACCCTTTGGATTCGGTGATTGGGAACCCACAGTATCGGCTCCGAATAGCACTGTTCTTCCTTCCGCAACGTTCAAAAAAGCTTTGGGTTGTGTTAAACCGATCCCTACCTGCGCCTGGGCATGCAATGAAATAAGGAGCAGGAAGATCAATACTGCCAGATGATTTAATGACTTATGACGCATTCCAACTTGAAAATATGCTGTATATAAATTTTTCATTTCTGAGCTAAGTTTAAATAAGTTATTGTTTGATCACTTTGACTGCTGCTGAGCTTCCATCGTTCAAAAGCAGTTGTACCACATACAGACCAGCAGAAAAGTCTTTCATATTGATTTCTTTAGACAGCGGTTTTTTAAAAGACGCTGAAAGCGTGGTTCCCTGTGCGTTTAAAAGTTTGACAGCGGCAATTTTCTCCCAGTGATCCATACTGATCCGGACTTTCTCAACGGCAGGATTAGGGTAAAGGGAAACCTGGAAAGATTGCTCAAAATGAAGCTCACGGATCGTGCTGTAAGCATAGGACTGATCCTTATCCACCATTTTTAGCCGGTAATAATTAGCGCCTGCCGCCGGCAAAATGTGCGAAAAACCATAGTTTTTCAAACGACTACTCTGATTGGCTGCTGTGATCTTTGAAAGCGTGTTCCAGTCTTTGGCATTACTGCTATGTTCCACATTAAAATAGTCGCTATTCGACTCGTAGGTAGTTGACCAGTTCAGACTGGCAGCCGATCCTTCCTTTTTAGCTGTAAATTCCAGCAGAGTGACTGGAAGAGCACCTGCCTGCGCTGCTGTTACGGCACTAAATGTAACCGGAGTTATTAAATCATTATAGATGTAATGCGAGGTGGTATTAACCACGCTTCCAGTTGTAGTAACAGGTGCCGCTTCATTTTTATAAGCCACCTGGAGCAACGTTTCAGTGTTCCCATTAAGCTCTGAAGTACGATAAAAATGTCCAATGCGGCCCGCAAAGGTAATTGGTGAGTCCAAAGAGTAAACGCGTAGAATGCTGGGAGGACTTCCTGGTAGTGCGGTTGGAGAGATTGTCAGGGTGTTGTTCTGAATATTGAAAGGTGCCGTTGGTTGGAATGTGAGCCCATCAATAGATACAATCGTACCTGCCGAGGTGTAAAATCCATTGGTTCCTGCGGAAAATTGAGCCATGGCATTAAAAGAACATAACAAAGCCAGCTGGCAAAAGAGTAAATAACGACTCATAAACAATGAGTTAAATGAAAAGAATACCTGTAATAGGCTCCTTAGGTTAAAGATAGAGCTTGATAGTAATGATTTATAAGTAGAAACATTTCTAAACTTACAAAAAATACTTTAAGTGGTAAATTATGGGTTACAAATTCAGAGAGGCTTACAGCATACCCGCAAAGGTATTGGCCCGTAGCGCTGACAACGTAAAAACCTCACGGAAAGATTTTTAAAAAGTTTTTAGACAACCCGGGGCTCGTATAAGATAACATAATTAGAAGTAAGACGGAAAGTTGTAATATTAGCGAAGTGTACTCTAAACAACTTATCATTTATGAAGACATCTTACTCTTTACTTCTGCTCCTTGTTTGTTTTGTTTTTTACGGCTGCACGTCCCTTGATCACGTTGAACCGATGAAGGGAAACATTGAGGGTTATGTACGGCTTCGAAATTATCAGCAAGAGAACTCTGGTGCAGGTTTTACATTGGATCATTCTGGTGTCAATATCCGGCTTGAAGGGATTGAGCCAGCTATTGATGTGCAAACAAATAAGGATGGCCATTGGATCATAAAAGATGTTCCGGCAGGTACTTACAATATTACGTATTCGAAGGAAGGGTTCGAAACGTATAAACAATTTGGTATAGGCCATGTGGGAGGAAGTATTTCCACTTTTCCATATTTGGACGATTTTCGAGAAACCGAGCACTGGCCTGCTGCTCCATATCCATATTATGGAGATAGGCTCGAATTATTTGCAACAGATTTGCAGGGTGAAATTCTGAGCATGATTCAGAAAGATTCAACGGATGCTGATTACGGTAATTATATTCTGCTAAGAGGCACCATTACCACAAAGCCCTTTTCGAAAGGAATCATAGTTTTTGCTAACAATAAAGGAGAGGCATCTCCCACTTCCTATAATTCCATAGCAACTGGATCCGCTTACGATTCCAAGGGAAATTTTATAATTAGGATAAACCCCGAGTTGTTGCGCCAGCGTGGCTATCAAAAAGGTGACAATGTTTCATTGGTTTCTTATTTGGTTCCTGTCAGAAATTATTTCGACGCAACACAGATGAGCTATTATGATCCGAACCTTGGAATTCGAGTTTACACTGGTCTTTCCACAAAAAGGTTTGAATTAAATTTCAAAATGCCTTGACCTGACTATTAATCGATCCGGGCGTGTAGCGTTGCATGTCCGGGTATGTTCAAATTGCTTGGATACCATCAAACAATATCAGAGGAGCGGCAATTTAATATATAAAGGCCTTATGAACGAAAAAGAGCGACTCAACTGAATTGCCCTTTAAGCACCATACACACTACATATGTTTTACTCAGCATAAGACCACTTAAAGCCTCTTGCTATTTTTTGACGTCTACGGTTTACGACCAGGCAGGACTTGAAGATTATTTTTCAAAACATACCAAACTCTAGCAAATTTGTCGCTACCCGCAGCCAAACATGAAAGTTAACTTAAGATCTTTGATTTTAATACTCTGATGAGCGTTGCCCAGTGAATGACATATGTTAGTTTATTTCATTTGGGTAGACGCTTCCGTCCAAACTTCAAGTGCAATTATAATTAGACGGCCAAATTTGCTAATCAACTTACCCGAAATCCAAGACGAATTATAGCAAATTCAAGCCAATCGCATCAAGATGTACTGCACTTCGCATTGCACCAAAGAAAAAAGCACCTAACAAATTAATGCTAAGTGCTTGATTTCCGTGGTCACGTAGGGATTCGAACCCCAAACCTCCTGATCCGTAGTCAGGTGCTCTATCCAATTGAGCTACGCAACCTTATTTTTCCGATTCGACATGGTTGCTGATGCTTAACCAGATCTCGAATTGGACTGCAAAGATAGATAATGAAGTTTCCAAGAGCAAGTTATGCCGTCAAAAAATGTGCAAAAATTTGACCAAAAGCCTCAATGGCCCTGAAAATCAGGCTTTCTCTTTTCCAGAAATGCTGAAATTCCTTCCTTCGCATCCTGCGTTTGGAACAACATATTCTGGTTTTCCCGCTCCCATTCCAGCATTTGAGGCAAACTCGAATGGCTGGATTGGTTGAATGCCCGTTTCATAGCGCCGATGGCCTGGGTGGGTGCATTGCGGTAATATTGTATTAGTGCTTCGGTTTCTGAATCCAGATCGGCTGGTGCTACGGCTTTTGTGATCAGTCCGATAGCATGAGCTTCCTTGGCGTCGATGCGCCTGCCGGTGGAAGCGAGCTCGAAAGCCCTGGCCAGGCCGATCATTCGTGGTAAAAAGAAGGTCGATCCGGCGTCGGGCATGAGCCCTATTTGTACAAAAAGCAGACTCAGGTAAGCATCCTCCCTGGCGATGACGACGTCGCAGGCCAAGGCAAGGGAACATCCTGCGCCTACGGCCAGACCATTCAGCTTGCATATCACCGGCTTGGGAAGATCCCGAATGGCATTTACCATCGGTTCATAATACTCTTTAAGAATATCGGCGGCGCTTTTGCCGGATAATGCAGCTTCTTTCAGATCGGCGCCGGAGCAAAATGCTTTGCTGCCTGCACCCGTAAGCAGTACTACCCGGACGGAAGGATCGTCTGCTGCAACAAGCATTGCCTGAGTGATCTCGGAAATCAGTGCAGGGCTCAGTGCATTGTAGACGTCCGGCCGGTTGAGTGTGATGCGCAGAACGCCATCCGTATTATCAAAAATGATATTCCCGTACATACCCTCAACATTTAATGGTGATATTAAAAGAAAAAATAAACGGTGCCGGTGCTCACGAGCAATCCACAAAATACGCCTGCCAAAATCTGCGACGGGGTATGGGCATTCAGCTGTAATCTCGCACTCATCAGCCATCCGCCGATAAGAATAGCCAATAACAGCGGCGAAAGCAATGCCGGTTCGTCAAAACGGACCATCAATGCGGATATCATGCCGATAGACCCTCCTATTCCGGTGGCATGGGCGCTGATTTTCCAGAAATAACTAACCATCGTCACCAGTACTAAGGACAGGGTCACGCTGGCGAGTATCACGGAAATCTGAGGGGCAAGTTCGCTGATCGGTTGCAGTTGCCAGCCAAACAGATAGGTAGCGACCCCGTAAACGACCACACAGGCGAGATAAGGCAACCGTCGCTCGACAATGTCGTCTACATAAAAAGAACTGATAACCCCCATTTTTCTGAAATAATAGACCATCAATGCAGGTGCAATGAAGGTATTGAGGCACAGCAATAAAAGGAGGCTTAACTTGCCCGATAGCTCGAATGCGCTCGCTCCAACCAGATCAGGAGATAGCAAAAACAGCAATGCAAAAAGATAGGTAGTAAGGATCAGCGGATGAAAGACCACCGATAGTATAATTGCGATTCGATTATTCAAAACAACAAGTCTTTAATCAGGATGATAAAGGCAAAATTAAGCTGAAAACCAGACTGTGCAATCATCCCGGCCACCAGAAAAGTAAGTTGCAGGCCTACAATAGGTTTTCGTGGTCTAATTTGTAATTTTGCGCCTCATTCGAAAAACCGGCAGTCAGCCGGCATGAAAACCAAAGATTGAACAAACAAATGGGACCGTTGCAAATCAGAGAAATTTTACAAGCCGCACCCGACAACCAGACGGTTGTGGTGAAAGGCTGGGTTAGAACAAAAAGAGAAAGCAAAAACGCTATTTTCATCGCGTTGAATGACGGGTCGACCATACACAATATCCAGGCGGTGGCCGAACCAGGCCAGTTTTCCGCCGAACTTCTGCATACAGTGACTACTGGCTCGTGCCTTAAAGTAACCGGCCAATTGATCGCGTCAATGGGCTCGGGACAAGCTGTGGAGGTTAAACTGACAGAGCTGGAAGTCTATGGCACAGCCGATCCCGACGCTTACCCATTGCAGCCGAAAAAGCATTCGCTGGAATTCCTGCGTGAGATTGCACACTTGCGTCCACGTACGAACACGTTCAGCGCGATCCTGCGCATCCGCCATGCATTGGCCTTTGCAGTGCATCAGTATTTCAATGATAAAGGCTTTTTCTACCTCCACACGCCGGTAATCACGGCGTCTGATGCGGAAGGTGCTGGTGAAATGTTCCGGGTAACGACTCTCGACCTGAATAACCTGCCACGCACAGAGGAAGGCGCTATCAACTTTAAAGAAGATTTCTTTGGTCGGGAGGCTAACCTGACGGTGTCGGGACAGTTGGAAGGTGAGCTGGGTGCAATGGCACTTTCAAAAATTTACACGTTCGGGCCTACGTTCCGGGCGGAAAACTCCAACACGACACGCCATTTGGCCGAGTTCTGGATGATTGAGCCTGAAATGGCTTTCTTTGAGCTGGAAGACAATATGGACCTGGCCGAAGATTTTGTTAAAAAAGTAATCACCTATGCGCTGATCCATTGCAAGGATGACCTCAACTTCTTGCAAAACAGATTGGAAGACGAAGAAAAAAGCAAGCCGCAAAACGAGCGCTCACTGCCATTACTTGAAAAACTGAGCTTTGTGGTCGACAATCCGTTCGAGCGCTTGACTTACACAGAGGCCATCGATATTTTGTTGAAATCAAAACCACATAAAGAAAAGAAATTCCAGTATCCGGTAGGCTGGGGAATCGACCTTTCCAGCGAGCATGAGCGCTATCTGGTAGAAAAGCATTTCAAAAAACCGGTGATCCTGACCAACTATCCACGCGAGATCAAGTCGTTTTATATGAAACTTGATGAAGATGGCAAAACGGTACGCGCTATGGACGTACTTTTCCCAGGGATCGGTGAGATTATCGGTGGAAGCCAGCGTGAAGAAAATTATGAAAAATTGCTCGGCCGCGTTCACGAAGTAGGTATCGATCCTGAAAACCTGTGGTGGTACCTCGAAACGCGGAAATTCGGAACAGCGCCGCATTCGGGTTTTGGACTGGGTTTTGAACGTCTGGTACAATTTGTAACAGGCATGGGCAACATCCGCGACGTGATCCCATTCCCGCGTTATCCAAAAAGCGCAGAATTTTAATTCTACAAGCCGTTACCTTTTCATGGCTTTACCGTAATAAGTAAAGTAACAAGTGTAAGTTTTACTTTAAACAACACGCACATGAAAAGGATGGGACAATATCTATTGCGCAGCACCTCGGCTTTGTCGATGGTGCTGTTTTTTGTTTTGGGAGTCAATGCGCAGCAATCTTTCGAGGTGAAATGGACGATGGATTACACGCAAGCGGGAACCTCCAACCACGCTAATTTTTCACCTTCGGCAGCCAGCCTTGCAGGAGGGATGAATACCTTCACATTGCCGACGGTTTATAGCACGGGAGGCGCCATCGTGGTAGGTTACATCACCCGTCCCTGGCCAGTCAGCTTTGCGGCATCGCGCTACATGGAGTTCGCTTTTACGGCCAATTCATTTAAATACAACATTTCCTCGATCTCATTCCGGCTGCGGCGTTCGCCTAATGGCCCGAATCAGATCAAAGTACGGACGAGCGCGGATGCTTTCGCTTCCGATCTGGCCGCATTTACGATCGGCAATACCAGCCAGTTCAACGACTATTCGGTGCCTGTCAGCTTTAATAACCTGTCGCACAACAGCTTCTCTGTCAGGATCTACGCGCACAATGCTGTTGACATTTATGGAACGCTCTGGTTCGATGAAATAAAGGTCAACGGACAGGTCCTTGCCATCGTTCTTCCTATCGACCTTACCTATTTTAAAGCCCGTGCAAGGGAAAAACAGGTCACACTTTTGTGGGAAACCGCCTGGGAAAAGAACAGCAAGGAATTCGTCATCGAACGAAGCGCAGACCTGCGGGCATTTGAGCCAATCGGCAGTGTGAATGCGGCAGGAGAAACAACCGGCCGGACGGCATACGAATATTGCGACACCGCTCCACTGCCCGGCACGAGCTATTATCGCCTGCGGCAGGTCGATAGGAATGAGGCGGTAGCGCTGTCGAAATCGGTTTCGGTTTCAATGTCGCAAAGTCAGCAGCATTTGCACATTACCCCTAACCCCTCCTCTCCCGAATGCATTACCGTAACAACAGGAGGTGCCGATCCTGCGACATTCTCGCTCACTACCTGCTCCGGCACGAATGTTGTATTCCGCACACAGCTTGAAGGCTTTGGATTGGCACATATTTATCCGCATTATCCGCTCAAATCCGGTTTATATTTGTTATCTTATGTGAAAGATGGCCGCAAAGAACATGCAAAAGTATTAGTTCCATAAGCCATTGTGCGCTTAATTTGTAGTAGTAAAATATAGAAAATGCCAGCGCGCAGGCGTTAGCATATCAACGTTCAGAAATTAAAGGCCAAAAGCCTATGTTGAAAAAAGTGCAGCCGAAAGTGTGGTGGACGGCAGTTGCTGTTCTGGTTATTTTGTTGATTTCCTGGGGTTTAGTAAGGAAAAACAAAAGTGAAAACAGGGATGTGGCCGTGTCGGGCAAATCGAATCTTAATCTCGATCCTGTCCCGGTGAAGGATCCTGATGCCGAAACCGCCCTCAAAATTTCCAAGATCGAAGATATTTTCAGGCGTAAGAAAAAGGCTGGTTTCAACGGCAATGTGCTGATCGTACAAAAGGGCAAAATCCTTTACGAAAGCTCCTTTGGTTTCGCCCATATGAAGGCCAAAGACACGCTTACAAGCGATTCGAGGTTTCAATTGGCGTCGTTATCCAAGCCATTTACGGCGGTTGCGATCCTGAAACTGATCCAGGAAGGAAGGGTTAGCCTTGATGACTCCGTCCAAAGGTTCTTCCCGGATTTTCCATATCACGGTGTGAAGGTGGATATGCTCCTGAGCCATCGCAGCGGCCTGCCGAATTACATTTATTCGTTCGATGACAGCGTCCGCCACGGCAGGAAATATCCCGACAATATGGATATCCTCGACTGGTATGCCAAAGTGGTCCCTACCCCACAACCCTACAACCGACCGGGCAGGTCTTTCAATTATTGTAATACCAATTATTGCGTCCTCGCGGCGATTGTGGAGAAGGTTACCGGCGATTCGTTCGGCAAATACCTCAACAGTCAGATCTTTTTGCCGTTGGGCATGACCAACACTTTTCTGATCACGGACACGACCGAAGCCGCCAGAAAATACAGGACAGACGGCCACCAGTTCGGGCGGCGACTTGAAAAAGATTATTATGACGATGTGGTCGGCGACAAGGGGCTCTTCTCTACCGCCGGCGACATTTACCGGTTTTATAATGGCCTTACCAAAGGCCTTGTGCTCGACAAAAAGATGCTCGACGAGGCATTCAAACCCCGCAGCTTCGAGCGTGACGGAATCCGGAATTACGGTTACGGCTTCCGGATGCACATTAAGGAAGACCATTCACCGCGGTTTATCTACCACGGCGGCTGGTGGAAAGGCTACAACACCATGCTGTGGGTTTGTCCGGAAGACGATGCCGTGATCATCGTTCTCGGCAATACGTATAACCGGTCGACGTACGATCTACGCGAATTGCTTGAAGTGATCCACGGTTCGGGGAAGATGGAGGATATTGAGAAAGACATCTAGCTTTGTTTGAATTCGGCAGCGAATTCAGGATATTTGCCGAAATTAAACGCATTCAAGCACCTTATGCCCGATTCTGCATTCCACTTACCTGCTTATCTGCTGTTGGGCTTGCCGTTTTCGTGTTTTTTGTTGTTGTGGCTTGGTGGAAAAAGTCTAAATAAATTCGCCGGGTGGCTCGGGGCCATCTTTACGGCTGTTGGCTTGGTCGTCAGCCTCCTATACGCCGAGCCCGATCTCCTTCATACCATCCGTTTTACCTGGCTTACAATCGGGGAGACGCAGATAGAGCTTTCATTTCGGTTCGATACGCTCACTTGCGTGATGCTTGCAGTGGTACATTTCGTAGCATTGCTTGTGCAGGTATACTCTACCGCCTACATGCATCACGACCGTGGTGTGGGCCGCTACTTCGCATTCATACAGCTATTTCTTTTTTCAATGATCGGTATAGTGCTCTCGGGTAGCTTGCTGGTGATGTACATTTTCTGGGAGCTCGTGGGATTGTCGTCTTACCTGTTGATTGGATTTTGGTATACAAAAAAAAGACCCGTCTGGGCAGCACAAAAGGCATTTGTCCTCAACCGCATTGGTGACGCAGCATTTCTGACGGGCATTCTGATGCTCTTTTACTATATCGGCTCTACCGATTTTGAAGTGCTTTCCCTTAAACTTGATACGATCAGTCCCGGAATGCTTACGGTAATCGGGCTTTGTCTTTTTGGTGGATGTGTAGGTAAATCGGCGCAATTTCCGCTATCCGGCTGGTTACCCGATGCCATGGAAGGCCCCACGCCAGTATCCGCATTAATCCACGCCGCGACGATGGTTGCTGCAGGGATTTTCCTGATGGCGCGAATTTCTTTCCTACTTACAATCGACGCAAAACTGATCGTAGCGGTGATTGGCACCATAACCATGCTGATTGGGGCTATTAAGGCCATGCAAGTGTGGGATATCAAACGCGTCCTGGCCTATTCCACCATGTCGCAGTTGGGCCTGATGGTCGTCGCTATCGGCCTTGGAAGCTGGCAAACCGCCCTTTTTCATTTGGTTACCCATGCTTTTTTCAAAGCAGGATTGTTCCTTTCTGCCGGTTCGGTGATCCATGCGGTAACTCCGGGCAATGAATTGCACGGTTATGACCCTCAGGATATGCGCACGATGGGCGGGCTTCGTAAGGCATTGCCCATCACATTCATCTGCTTCCTCGTATGTGCGGCCGCACTTGCGGGGTTGCCTTTCTTTTCAGGGTTTTTATCTAAGGACGCCATCATAACAGAGGGCTTCCTATGGGCTGCCAGTTATGGCGCGATCGGCTACATTTTCCCGGCGCTCATTCTGTTTTCAGCTGGTTTGACTGCCTATTATATGACGCGGCAGATCTGGCTGGTGTTTTTTGGTGAAAACCGGTTTCCCGCTGCTGTTCACCCGCACGAATCGCCGGTAGCTATGTGGCTGCCCATGGCGCTGCTTGCGGTGTTATCCCTGTTCTTTTGGTTTTCCTGGAACCCCCTTAATGCAATGGGATGGTTTCTGCACTTGGTTGGACAAGGAGAACACGGACATCTGGGTTGGGTACCTTTCGTCGCAAGTGCCGTTACATTCGTTTCGATCTTTCTGGCCTACCGGCAAACGCAGGCAGCCGATCCATTTGGCGCAAATGCAGCGATGGCACAGTCGGAATCCAAAACTGAGCGATTAATCTGGCTCCGCGACTATTCTGATGAACATTATTTTATTATCCCATTCGCTTACATCACCAGGTATCTAAAGTTATTTGAAAAACACGTCGTCGATGCATTGGTGAATGCAGTGGCCAGGGGAAGCCTTGTATTTGGACATCTCATCGCCTGGTTCGACAGGATGTTTGTGGACGGATTAGTGAATTTGACGGTTTTTTCCGTACGTTATGCCGGGCAGGCGGCACGCGGTTTGCAAAGCGGCCGGATCCAGTCTTACTACATTGTAATGGCGATGGGCGTCTTTTTATTGATATTGTGGCTCGTTGCGGTGTAAAAGCTGGATAGCTAGGTTTAAATTAATATTTGATGATTGATCATATACTCACCTTTTTAATTGCTATTCCATTACTCGGCGCTGCCGCTATTGCAGCGTGGCCTACCGGGCGGCATGAGCATTTCCGGCTAATCGCCCTCATAGCCCTTTTGCTGGAAGCGATAGTTGCAGCCTGCGTCTATTTCTCTTTTGATTACCTCGACGCAGGACATCAGTTGAGCGAGGTAAAGGACTGGATCACATTGCCCATCGGTTCATTAGGCGTTGTCTCGATCGACTATGCATTGGCGGTGGACGGGATCAGCTTCCCGCTGGTGTTGCTGGCAGTGGTGGTGCTCTTTGCAGGTGTGATCAGTTCGTGGAACATAAATCATAAAGCGCGCGGCTACTTTGCCCTTTACCTGCTGCTTTCGGGTAGTGTGATCGGCTGCTTCCTGGCCCAGGACTTTTTCCTTTTCTACTTGTTCTTCGAATTCATGCTGCTGCCGATGTATTTCCTCATCGGTTTGTGGGGCGGCCCAAGGCGTGAATATGCAGCGATCAAATTCTTTATTTATACATTTTTAGGATCGCTGCTGATCCTGATTGTGATGATTGGCCTGTACTTATCGGCCATCGATCCAGTGGAAACTGCGCGTGCCGTGGGCATTATCGGTATTGAAGATGCCATTCACCCCGACATGATCCCGCAGATCCAGCAATGGCTTTTCGACGGCAAAATCGCACCCGAGCAGCTTATTCACACCTTCCGGTTCTCCTATCTTGCTGATCCGGGCAACTACATTCCCGGATCGATCCTGGCAACTACTTCTGAAATATTTATCGGCGGCATTCCAGTTCGTTTGCTGGCATTCTGGTTTCTTTTCATTGGTTTCGCGGTCAAATTGCCGGTTGTGCCGGTACATACCTGGCTGCCCGACGCCCACGTGGAAGCGCCCACGCCTATCTCCGTGGTCCTGGCAGGTATTCTTTTGAAAATTGGTGGCTACGGGTTCATCCGGATCGTCGACGGCTTTTTCCCTTTTGAAGCCCAATACAGTGCGGTCCCATTGGCGGTCCTGGGGATGATATCCATCGTTTACGGAGGTTTCAATGCATTAGGACAAAGCGATCTGAAAAAGATGATCGCCTATTCGTCCGTCTCCCACATGGGTTTTGTATTGCTAGGTATCGCCGCATTCACAGCCGAAGGATTCAATGGTGCCATTTATCAGATGGTAAGCCACGGGATATTATCGGCAATGCTCTTCCTGCTAACCGGTGTTATTTACGACCGCACGCACGACCGTCGCATTGATCATTACCGCGGGCTGATCGGCGTAATGCCGCACTTTACGGTCATTACCGGTATCGCATTCTTTGCATCACTGGGCCTACCCGGCTTCTCCGGATTTGTAGGGGAGCTATTCACCTTAATGGGTGCATTCCAGTCGGATGCATTGCCCGTTTGGATACCTGCGCTCTCTACGCTCGGCATTGTACTGGCTGCCGGATATTTCCTCTGGACTTACCAGCGCATGTTTTTCGGTTCGTTCTGGTATAAAAACGGCAACACACACGTTTTGACCGACCTTACGCGCCGCGAAACCGTATTGCTTATCCCATTGGTGATTCTGACGATCCTTATCGGCATCCTCCCCGGCCTGCTCTTCGATATGTCCGGCCCCACAGTTTCGGCCTGGCTGGAAACGTTGAAATAGTCAGATCAGGAAGTACAGCCTAGCGGAACGTTGCTACTTCCCAAACAACTGATCCAAGCTAAACCTGCCCTTCTTTGACAATGTTTCCAGCGTCTGCTGCTGGTCGGATGTAAGGACTCCGATCATTTCAATGCGCTTTTCTTCCGCAAGCCTTTTTCGGTCCCGGCGTTTAGTATCGTCGCGTCTCGACATTTTCCGCTCCATTCGTGCATACTGCCTGTCAATCTTTTTGAGCTGCTTCTGCTGACGCTTCGTGAGTTGCAGTTCATCAGCATAGCGGTCCATGTTCTTTTCAAGCCTGCGGTTGTTGAGTTTGTTGTTCACAACAGGCTCCTCATTCCGGAATTCCTCGTCTTTGTAACCCTGGCTTGTATTGTTGGAAGTGGCACAGCCGGTCAGCAACACGCCGACGGCAAAAAGTAGCATCAGGACTTTTTTCATGGATGCAAATAATGGTTTGAAATTGGATGCATATAACGCCGTCTTCGCCCCGCGAGGTATACCAGACAGAGCCATACTCACTTTCCCGAAACGCTAGCGATTGAAAATGACCGCATTAAGCTCCTGCTTTTTTCATTATACTGAAGACTTATATGTTTATTCAAATAAATGTAGTTCTGCGGGAAAGTATAAATAGTATTTTTCACAATCTTTACAGTAGTTGTTATTAGTTTTATTTCAATTGGCACTCATTTCTCCAAATTTTATTTCCCTACACCCTTGTTTATCAGATGAAAGATAGTTCTCCTTCTCAAAGGTTATTGTCCCTGGATACGTTACGCGGTTTTGATATGTTCTGGATTTCTGGAGGCGAAGAGATCTTCGCTGCCCTCGCAAAAGTGACCGGTTGGTCATGGGCAATCTTCCTGGCACACCAGTTTACCCACCCCGACTGGAATGGTTTCCGGGCATACGATCTGATCTTTCCTACATTTCTATTCATGGCCGGTGTT
Source organism: Dyadobacter sp. MSC1_007 (assembly GCF_023667495.1). Classification (GTDB taxonomy): domain Bacteria; phylum Bacteroidota; class Bacteroidia; order Cytophagales; family Spirosomataceae; genus Dyadobacter. The sequence goes on along the minus strand of NZ_JAMOZL010000003.1, from coordinate 51,012 downwards.
TCTACACCATTTTCGCTGGGCAGCCGCCTCGAAAAAGGCGTACCGCCGTCGGAGCTGATCCGGAAGGTGATCCAGCGCGGCATTATCCTCGTCATCCTCGGCATTATTTATAACAATGGCCTGTTCGAAACCGAATGGTCACAAATGCGTTACCCGAGCGTATTGGCGCGGATTGGTCTGGCGGGAATGTTCGCGCAGATCATTTACCTCTACTTCGGTTTCCGGGCCAGATGGATCTGGTTTGGCGGGTTGCTCGTGGGTTATTATCTGTTCATGACGTTCTACCCCGTTCCTGGCTGCGGCGCAGGTCACCTTACCATAGACTGTAACCCGGCGAGCTACTTTGATAAAATGCTCATTCCCGGCCGCCTTCATTTGACCATTCATGATCCCGAAGGACTTGTTTCCACAATCCCGGCCATTGCAACCGGTCTGATGGGGATATTTGCCGGAGAACTGCTGCGGACAAGCGGCGAAGTGCTTTCCCAGAAAAGCAAAGTGACTTACCTGGTATTCGCCGGGATCGTGAGCCTGCTGCTGTGCGTGGTTTGGGATTACTTTTTCCCGATCAACAAAAATCTCTGGACCAGCTCGTTCGTGTTATGCGCCGGAGGGTTCAGCACATTGCTGCTGGCCTTGTTCTATTGGATTGTCGACGTACTCAACTACCGCAAATGGACGCTGTTTTTTGTAGTTATCGGCATGAATTCCATTATCATTTATATGATCGGCAGCTTTATCGATTTCGGTTATACTGCCCGCGCATTGTTCGGTGGACTGCTAAGCTATTTCCCGCATCCGGTAGAAGCAGTAGGCGAAGTAATCGCCTTCATTATGGTTCAATGGGCTTTTATGTATTTACTTTACAAAAATAAACTGTTCCTGAAAGTGTAAGGGTTCAGGGTTTAGGAGTTGAAAGTTTAGAGTTTTAAATATATGATCGAAGTCACCAATCTGACCAAGGTTTACGGCACGCAGCGCGCGGTTGACGGGATTTCATTTTCTTTGAAAAAAGGTGAAATCGTAGGCTTCCTCGGACCAAACGGTGCGGGGAAGTCGACAACCATGAAAATCCTTACCGGCTATCTCAAACCTACTGAAGGGCTGGCAAAGGTCTCGGATTTTGACGTCATCGAACAGCCTATGCCTGCACGCAGATCCATCGGCTACCTGCCCGAGCATAACCCATTGTACCTGGATATGTACGTAACCGAATTCCTGCTATTCTCCGGGAATTTGTATGGCATGAGCGGTGCAGCATTAAAAGCCAGGGTCGATGAAGTGATAGCGATGTGCGGATTGGAAGTGGAAAAACGGAAGAAGATCGCGCAACTCTCGAAAGGTTACCGCCAGCGGGTCGGGCTTGCGCAGTCGTTCCTGCATAACCCCGATGTGCTGATCCTCGACGAGCCTACCACCGGGCTTGACCCTAACCAGATCCAGGAGATCCGCGAGGTGATCCGGACCGCCGGCAAGGACAAAACAGTGCTTTTTTCCACGCATATTATGCAGGAAGTGGAAGCATTATGCGATCGTGTGATCATTATCAACAAGGGAAAAGTCGTTTCTGATAGCTCGCTCGAGGCGCTCCGTGAAACCGGAAATTCGCTCGAAGACATATTCCGGAACCTTACCAGCTAAGCCGTTAACTGGTGGTTTTAGTTGTTGAAACTATAATCGGCGAAGCAAATATTAGAATTGCCTTAAAACAGCATTTTATTGGATTTAAAGCAAACAAAAATTGTTATTATTGTAACTTAAGATAACCTCAAGATGGTTGGTGTTGAATCGTTTAGCCTAACAATCCCTCGTTAAAGTCAGTGTTTCCAGGTATGAAAAATTGGTTGTATAGCCGGTTCCGTGTTGTAGTGGGTGTGTTGGTGTTGCTCGTGTTGAGCACAATGGTTTCCGTTGCCTGGAAAATCATGACTGTAAGGACTCAGCCAACTTTAACCGGAGCGGTTGCCCCGGAAAAGGCCGTTCACAAAGCCCCTAAAAAGCGCAGAGAACCGGTGCTTGTCCTTCCCGAAAATGAATGGGTCGACAGCACATTGAAATCGATGACGATCGAACAAAAAATCGGTCAGCTTTTCATGGTCGCGACCTTCTCCAACCGTGATGAATCTCACTACAAATACATTGACAAGCTGATCAGCGATTACCAGATTGGCGGACTTATATTCTTCCAGGGCGGTCCGGTAGGCCAGGCATTGCTCACAAACCGTTACCAGTCGCATTCAAATATCCCGCTTTTCATTGGTATCGATGGTGAATGGGGACTTGGAATGCGTTTGGATAGTACCGTATCGTTTCCCAAACAAATGGTGCTCGGCTCGATCCAGGACGATGCACTTATTTATCGAATGGGCGACGACATTGCCAAGCAATGCAAACGTCTCGGCATCCAGATCAATTTTGCCCCGGTTTCAGATCTTAACAGTAATCCGGCCAATCCGGTGATCGGTATACGTTCGTTCGGCGAAGACCGTGAGAATGTAACCCGCAAGGCTATTGCTTATATGAAAGGCTTGCAGCATAACAAAATCATCGCAACCGCCAAGCATTTCCCGGGCCATGGCGATACCGACGCTGACTCGCATTTCACATTGCCGGTACTCTCGCATTCAATCGAACAACTCAACGAGACGGACCTGTATCCGTACCGCGAAATGATCGCCGACAGTCTGATGGGCGTTTTGAATGGCCATTTGTACATTCCTGCGCTGGACAACACCCCTAATCAGGCCAGTTCATTGTCCGATAAAGTCGTGAATGGCCTTTTGCGTAAGGAATTGGGTTTCCGCGGGCTCGTTTTTACCGATGCGATGAATATGCGCGGCGTGCTGAAAACCGGCAAGGCGGCAGATGTAAACCTGAAAGCACTGATCGCCGGAAACGACGTGCTGCTTTATCCGGAAAGCATTGCCGAAACCGTTGCCCGTATTAAAGACGCCGTCAATCAGCGGGTAATCAGCGAAAAAATCATTGATGACAAAGTCAAACGTATTCTTCAAGCCAAATACTGGGCCGGGTTAAGCGAATACAAACCGATCGATACCAACAATTTATTCGCAGATCTCAATACAGAAAAAAGCAAAGAACTATATCGCGAACTGTGTGAGGCGTCGGTAACAGTTGTAAAAAACGACGACAACCTGATCCCGATCGGGTCGGTGATGGACAACAATATGGCTTCGGTGAGCATGGGAGAAGGCAGCAGCATGGCATTTCAGAAAATGCTATCGAGCTATAAACCGATGCGAAACTACTCCTTTTATGACGGGCCGTCGTCGCAGGAGCAGATCACCGAAATGCTCGGATACCTGGAACCTTACAACACGGTAATTGTCGACATCCACGGTATCGGTTCCAAACCGGGTAGAAATTACGGCATTACCTCCGGAATGGTTGATTTTGTAAAGCAGTTGAAGGAGCAGAACAAGAAGGTCATTCTCTGCGTTTTCGGCACACCATACAGCATTCCTTTTTTCCCGGAGACCGATGCGCTGATCTGCACTGGCCAGGATGGAAAAGATTCACAAGAAATTGTACCTCAAATCATTTTCGGAGCGATCGGTTCTCAGGGCCGTCTGCCAGTTTCGGTACTTACCTATAAATCGGGAAGCGGCATCAGCACGACTTCTATCAATCGCATTGCATTCGGTACGCCCGAGAGTGTCGGAATGGACGGCAGCTCGCTGAAAAAGATCGACGAAATTGCCACTGCGGCTGTCAACGACCATGTGTTTCCGGGATGTGAAATATTGGTTGCAAGAAAAGGTAAGGTGATCTATGAAAAGCAGTTTGGCGGCCTTAGTTACCGGACCAATGAGCGGGTGACCCCCGAAACCATTTATGATCTGGCGTCACTGACGAAGGTCTCGGCCACATTGCAGGCTGTGATGCTGCTTTATGACCGGAAACAGATCAATCTGGACGAAAAAGCATCGCAATATCTTCCTGAATTGGCAGGAACCAATAAACAAAACTTCACCGTCCGCGACCTGCTGCTGCACCGTTCCGGGCTGATTTCTTTTTATCCTTCGCTTTGGGACCGTACGAAAACAAGCGCGGGCGGCCTTCTTCCTGAATATTATAGTTCGAAACAGGACACTGCCTATTATTTACAAGTGGCTCCCAAGCTGTTTGCGAAAGGTGCCATGCGTGATTCTGTGTGGAAATGGGTGGTGGAGTCGCCGATGAACAACCGCAGAGACCGCGCCGGGAATTACGGTTATCTATACAGCGATCTCGGTTTTCTGACTTTACAAAAGATTGTTGAAAGGGTTAGCGGCCAGCCGCTGGACATTTTTGTAGCGGCCAATATTTATGAACCGTTGGGATTGAATTACCTTGGTTTCAATCCGTTGCGCCGTTTCCCGGAGAAGCAAATCGCCCCAACGGAACAGGATTACCGGTTCCGTGGACAACTGCTACAAGGTACGGTGCATGATCAGATGGCCGCCATTATGGGTGGCGTGTCGGGCCATGCCGGACTGTTCGGGACCGCGCGCGACCTGGCTATTCTGTACCAGATGAACCTTTGGAAAGGCACTTATGCAGGCAAAAGATATTATGAACAGGCGACCGTCCCATTCTTCTCCCGCATTTATGACGAATCCCATCACCGTGGATTGGGTTGGGACAAAGCACCCGCAGATGGTAACAGCTCTTATGTGTCACCGCAAGCGTCTATAAACTCGTTTGGGCACACAGGTTTCACCGGAACGATGGTCTGGGTTGATCCGGAAGAAGATCTTGTCTTTATATTTCTTTCCAACCGCGTCAATCCCGATGCGGAAAACACCTCGATTACCACCCAGCGTACGAGAAGAAAAATTCAGGATATCGTGTATAGTTCATTGATTGAAAGGAAAAGCGAGCTTCCTTGAATCACCTTAAGTGTATTTGAAAAATATCTCTAACTTTACCAAACAAAAGGTTAGCGGAAAGATATTTAGACAGATACATGAAAAGAACATTTATTAAAGAAAGTTTACTTGCCATTTTCGTCACGGTTCTCAGCCTGACATATTCCTTCGGACAGACTACCATTACCACCGGAGCGGTTACACCCAACCCAGTTTGCGCAGGAAGTGACGTTTCAGTCCCGTATACAACCACGGGAACAGTGCTGCCAGCAGTGGTTTTCATCGCCCAATTGTCGGATGCCGCCGGCGCATTTGGCGCTACACCTACCCAAATAGGCACGTCCGCTACATCACCTATCACTGCAACTATTCCTGCCGGGACTACCGCTGGTTCTGCTTATAAAATCCGGGTTGTTTCAAAACTGGGTGCAGTTATTCAGATTCAGGGTTCGGAAAGCGTTGCGATTACGGTTAATGCCGTGCCCGCCGCGCCGACGGTCGTTTCGCCAGTTAATTATGTGCAGGGAGCTTCTGCTGACGCTTTATCAGCTACACCGGCAACCGGACTATTATGGTATAATGGCCCGGCAAGCGCATCACCTTTGCCAGCTGCACCTGTGCCTTCTACCGCAGCACCAGGAACCACCAGTTATTATGTTTCCCAAAAGGTTGCGGGCTGTGAAAGTGCCCGTGCTAAGATTGATGTTGTCGTGACCGCTTGTACGCCACCGGCAAAGCCCACGGTTGTTACACCTGTAAGTTATGAGGTTAACAAACCTGCCTCTGCATTGCAGGCGACTTTTCTAACAGGGGCAATCCATAACTGGTACGGACCTAACGCAACAGGAGGAACAGCCTCCACGACCGCTACCGTTCCTACCACGAATGCCGTTGGAACTACTTCATATTATGTAAGTCAGACTGTCGCCGGGTGCGAAAGCGAGAGAGCTAAAATCGATGTTACCGTTACCGCTTGCACCCCACCGGCTAAGCCTGCGGTTGTCACACCAGTAAGTTATGTAGTTAACAAGCCGGCCTCTGCATTGCAAGCGACCTTTCTGACAGGAGCGACCCATAACTGGTACGGACCCAATGCGACTGGCGGAACTGCTTCCACAACTGCTACAGTCCCTGCCACGAATGCCATTGGAACTACTTCATATTATGTAAGCCAGAGCGTCGCCGGTTGCGAAAGCGACAGGGCCAAAATCGACGTTACTGTTACTGCTTGTACACCACCGGCAAAGCCTACGGTTGTTACGCCAGTTAATTATATAGTTGATAAGCCTGCAAGTGCACTGCAAGCAACATTCTTGGCCACTGCAATTCATAACTGGTATGGACCGAATGCGACCGGAGGAACTGCCTCCACAACTGCTACCATTCCTGCCACCAATGCCGTTGGAACTACTTCTTATTATGTTAGCCAGACTCTTGATGGATGCGAAAGCCTAAGGTCAGAAATTGTGGTTAACGTGACTGCTTGCACCCCATCAGCAAAACCAGGCGTTGCTGATGTCGCGTTTTGTATTGGCGGCGCTACCACCGCTTTAACTGCAACTGGTACTGCCTTAAAATGGTATCAGGACGCAGCAGGTGGATCACAGCTTCCTTCGGCACCGAAACCTTCCAGCGACGCAGCAGGCGTAACCAGCTATTATGTTACTCAAACAGTAGCTCCGGGTTGCGAAAGCCCGCGCGCGGAAATCAAGGTGACAATTCATGAAACTGCTACTCCGACAGCTACGTCACCCGTTGAATATTGCCTGAACGAAAAGGCGTCGCCACTTACGGCTACTGGTACTGATCTAAAATGGTATACAATACCAACCGGCGGAAGTGCTTTGTCAACGACCCCAACACCTGCCACCAATGTCGTTGGAACCACCCGTTATTATGTTTCGCAGACAGTTAACGGATGCGAAAGCCGACAAAGAAAAGAGGTTGCAGTTGTTGTCAAAAACCCATCGACAAAGCCAACCGTTACGGCAACCATTAACCTTTGCCAGAATTCAACTGCAACCGCCCTTACAGCCACAGGTACGGAATTGCAATGGTATACAACGGAGACCGGCGGCACCGCATTAGCTTCGGCTCCGGTTCCCGTAACTACCGCTATTGGCACAACAAGCTATTACGTGAGCCAAACCTCTGCGGGCTTGTGTGAAGGTCCAAGAGCTAAGATCGACGTGGTGATTAAAGATTCACCTGCAGCTCCTGCCGTCGTGACCCCAGTTAACTATTGTATCGGTGAAAAACCGGTTGCCCTAACCCCTTCGGGCGGCGTATATAAATGGTACACAGGCCCAACGGGTGGAACCGGTTCGGCCAGCGCTCCAACGCCAACCGCGACTGTTGCAGGAACAACTTCATACTATGTGAGCCAGTCAAACACATATGGCACATTATCCTGCGAAAGCCCTCGTGCGAAACTGGATGTAGTTGTCAACCCTACCCCAGCCGCCCTGCCTGTCATTTCCGACGTATTCTGCCAGGAGAGAACAGACAAGAACTATACTTTCCCGACACAACCTACCAACGGAAATACCATCAACTGGTACACCGCTGCAAGTGGCGGAACAGCTAGTCCGAGCGCTCCGACGATCAATCTGAAAACTGCGGGAGAAACGACTTATTATGCAACCCAATTGACGTCAAAAGGCTGTGAAAGCACAACCAGAACTGCATTGAAAGTGCGCGTAAAACCATTGCCTGGCTTTCCTGGCATCGCTCAGTCGTTGATCGAATATTGCCAGTTTATTCCTGCCAAGCCGCTCGAAGCGACACCGGTTGCCAATGCGACATTGGATTGGTACGGCACTGCTGCAAGTGGCGGCACACCAAGCCCAGCCGCTCCTACCCCTTCCACTGCGGAAGGCGGAACGACTTCTTATTTTGTTGGTCAAACATTGGAAGGCTGCGTAGGAGATCGCGCGAAAATTGATATTAAAGTCAACACGACGCCTAAACCAACTACCAAAACTTATCTGGAATACTGCCAGAATGCAGTCGCCCCTGTTCTTGACGCTACCGGAACAATCCTTAAATGGTACCGCGAAGCAAACGGTACTGACTGGCAGGGGGTTCCTTTTGTGCCATTTACCGAAAAGGTTCAGGATTACTCGTTCTATGTAACTCAAACCGGCTCGAATGGCTGCGAAAGCCCTAAGGAAGAAATCAAGATCCACATCAAATCATTGCCATCTGCGACGATCTCTGGCAGTTCAACCATCGATCTTGGTCAATCGGCAACTATTAATATCAAATTCACCGGCGACGGGCCATGGACCTACGTCCTGTCCGGCGGCCAGACCGGTACGACCGATCAAGCCAACTTCCAGGTGAATGTGAAGCCAAGCACCACCACGAGCTACCTGGTAACCGAGGTTTCCAATGCTTGCGGAAAAGGTCTGCCGATCGGAAGTGCGCTTATTACCGTAAAAGTTCCTACCATCACTTCGGGAAGCCCGTCTATTGCGGAGGCATGCGCGAGCAAGACTTTCAGCCTGCCATTCCAGCAGTCGGGTGACTTCCCAGCCGGTAACACATTTAAAGTCCAGATTTCGAAGGAAAATACAGACAGCAAATTCTACACCATCCCGTCGGTCGCAAGTTCAAATGTAGTTGTTGCAACTTTGCCTGACACAACCAAAGGAGCATCGTATTTCGTGCGCGTGATCAGCTCGGGCACCAATCCCGATTTCACGGTAAAAGGAAGTGTGAGCTCCATTACCCTCAATGTGAGTCCGCTGCCGGTTGCCACACTTACAGGCACCCAGACGATCCTGGTAGGTGAAAGCGCTGATCTGAAAGCAGACATTACAGGAAAATCGCCCTGGACGTTTACATTGAACAATGGCACAAAAGACACGCTTATCACGGCAAATGCGAGTCCATATACTTTCAAATTGAAACCCAAAACCACCACTACTTACGCAATCACGAAAGTGACAAACAGCTGCGGTACAGGAACCGGTGTAGGCACTGCAAGAGTACAGGTAGACCCAATCCTGGGCGTAGAACCACCGGCTCCCGCAGATTGGGCCAAGGTATATCCAACTCTCATCCAGGATAAATGTACAGTCGATATTACCGGCACTATTTCACCCAAACAGGCGAGCATTGAGGTGATAGACCTGAATGGCCGTGTCCGTGCGACGAATCCAGTACGCCAGAAAACAACGGAAGTAAACTTTGGAAACTACCCATCCGGACTATACCTGTTAAGGATCCAGAACGGAAACCTAAGCACTGTTCAGCGTGTGATGAAACCTTGATTTTGAATTAATAAGTAAGAAAACGGGACATTTATTGCCATGCAGTAAATGTCCCGTTTTTTTAATCAGAACCTCACTCCAATATGAATATCGAAGCCGACATCATGGACCAATACTTTATGGAAGAGGCACTTGGCCTGGCCCATAAGGCATATAGTGAAGGGGAAATACCCGTCGGGGCATTGGTGGTGATTAAGGACCGGGTCATCGGTAGAGGATACAATCAAACCGAACGGCTCAATGACGTGACAGCCCATGCAGAGATGATCGCCATCACCGCCGCCGCCGATCACCTGGGATCGAAATATCTCAACGAATGCACCCTGTACGTAACCCTCGAACCTTGCGTGATGTGTGCAGGAGCGCTTTACTGGTCACAGATGAAGCGGGTGGTCGTTGGAGCTCCTGACGAAAAGCGGGGGTTTACCCTCGTCGGCAAACCGCTGCTTCATCCTAAAACCAAGCTGGTCACCGGAATTCTGGCAGCGGAATCTCAGCAATTGCTGCTCAAATTTTTCCGGCAATTAAGAACATAAAGCGGTTTTCTGCTGTTAGCCAACTGTTACAACATATTTATTAATTATTAAACTACACTAAAAATGGCATTTACACTCGATCCCTTACCTTACGCAAACAATGCATTAGAGCCGCATTTCGATGCATTGACCATGGAGATACATCATGACCGTCACCACCAGGCTTACGTTACCAACTTGAACGCAGCAGTAGCTGGCACTGAGCTGGAAGGCAAAACCATAGAAGAACTGCTTGCTGGCATCAGCAAAGCACCGGCACCTGTACGCAACAATGGCGGCGGTCACTGGAACCACTCATTTTTCTGGAAATCATTGTCGGCAAGCGGCGGCGGGGAGCCAACCGGCGAACTGGGCAAAGCGATCACCACTAAATTCGGTTCATTCCAGGCATTTAAGGATGAATTCAAAAAAGCAGCTACCGGCCGTTTCGGATCGGGCTGGGCATGGCTGATCGTGAAGGAAGGCGGAGAGATTGCTATTACCTCTACTCCAAACCAGGACAATCCATTGATGGATATCGCCGAAGTAAAAGGCACACCGGTGATCGGGTTGGACGTATGGGAGCACGCATATTACCTGAAATATCAAAACAAGCGTCCGGACTACATCGATGCATACTGGAATGTAGTGGACTGGAAAGCTGCTGACGCTCTTTACGTTGCGGCGAAGTAAGCTTATATATTTGAGTAAATGAGTTTACAGCTTGCAAAAAAAGTTAAGAAAAATATTGCAAGCTGTAAACCTTTTTATAGTTTTGTACCCTGAAATGGAGGTTGTAGCTCAGTCGGTTAGAGCGCTAGATTGTGGTTCTAGAGGTCGCGGGTTCGAGACCCGTCTCCCTCCCAAGTTTTAAAAGGTCCCTTTTTGGGGCCTTTTTTTGTGGCCTGGGTGATAGTTTAATATATTAGGAATCTGGATTGCAAAAAACAAAAAAAGGACTGTCACCAACAGTCCTCAACTCCCTAAGCCTTCTGACCCATTTCTTCAAGTCCTTCCCAAAGCACTTTCAGATCAAAAAGGGCCGACTTTTCAGCTTTGTCAAACGGAACATCCGAATGATAAAGCGCCAAATCATGAACCATTTTAAGTGAATGCGCCAGCTCTTTGCTGCCCTGACATTCTACGAGATACCAAAACTCGGCTTGTGACTTTGTCAGCGGTACGCCGACATTTGATGCGTGACGTGCATCATTCGTTGGGTTGACTGAATGTTCATTCGAGTCGACACCGGAACCATCTAGAGTTTGCATTGGCAATGGTTTTTAAAAAAGTGAATAAAATGGAGAGGTCACCGCAAACTCCAACGAAGAATACTTCGGCCAGGTCTCGGGACTTGCACCCGTATGCCTCTCCAAGGCCATTTTTGCCTGGCTTTTTTCAAGTTAATCATACGTATTCTATAAGAGTTTGCAAGGCAAATATAGAAGAATATTTTTGATCGGGGAGGAATGGAAAGAACCGTTGCTTCAGTGGATGTCAAAGGGATGCGCCTACACGCAATCCGCTGTTGCCAATTGCGCTTGACGTTTTTGAGGCGTATGAAGGGCGCCCGCAATTCTTTAATGCTGGTGTGGTGTTGCCGGTCTTAAGTAATCAGAAGATGAATGCTTATTTGAAGGAGGTTGCCAACCTGTGTGGGATTTCCAAGACGCTGACCTTTCATATTGCGCGGCATACGTTCGCTACTACAGTGACGCTGAGTAATAAGGTGCCAATTGAGACGGTTTCGAAAATGCTGGAGCATCGGTCTTTGAAGCAGACTATGATTTATGCTAAGATCTTGGATGCGAAGATTAGTGAGGATATGATGAAGGAGTTGCGGGAGCGGTTGAAGGGAAGCTGAACACAGTTGCCTTTTTAAGTAAAATGTGCTTCATAGTGCGCTAGGAACCGCAAGTTCGAATCTTATCATCACTACTAAATGAAATCAGGCACTTACAACTTCTGTTGTAAGTGCCTGATTTCATTTGAGAATAACCCGCAATTTCCAATTCGGCATAGCCAAGAAACCTCCTATTAATAAGTATGATACTAACAATCAGCGACTTATGTAATGCCAAAACTGATATATCAAATGAAACCAGATTCAGTAAAAGTAATTTCAATTTCGCCGGCACAAATCTTTCTGGTTTACAAATTAATGGCTCGTGCAAACTGTTTTTCATTTAAATCATAAGTCAACATTCGAAATCAACGCAACCACAAATCTACTCGTAAACTTATGTATATGAACAGGCTACATATCATTTTATTATTAACTATAGGTACGTTATTAGGATCATGCGATGAAGATGAACCCTACGTGTATCGATGCGAAGATGGAATTGTAAAGTACGAGTTATTTAATGACGAGTTAAATCCGCAAGCGCGGCTCAATAAAGTAGGAAGTTCCAATGTAGACTATCACATAATACAAAGTGATAATGAATTATATCAAAAATTAACAGTAGTTTTTTTAAGAAAGAAAATCGATTTTAAAACCAAGAGTCTGATAGTCATCAATTTTAAAACAAACCCACCTGTCGATGTCATATCGCAGAGTGTGGTAGCTGACTGCAATCACAACAACCTGACAGTAACGGCACAACTTCGTTATGCGTCAATCCCTGTTGATGCGGTAAATTATGTTTTCGCAATTGTTCCGAAACTTCCATCAGGGACAAGCATCAAATTTATTTCTGAATATGTGAAATGAATCCGTCGTATAAAATTTCTCTATTTGATGGATCGCTATTTCCAAAATCAACAAATTAAATTGGAATAAGCTCGATGATTAGCTACACAGGCTTACTGCAAAGCCTAGGGCCCAGCACTCAAAACCCGCGGTAAATGGATTAAAATATGAATCTCATACAACCAAAAAGGGTGCATAGGGCCTCTTTATTGATATCTTTGCAACCAAGCTAACTATCAATGCCCCTAGCCACATTACCGAAAACAGTCTTGCTAGTTCTGATCATTCGCGTTTGTATTCAGAATTCCCTTGCACAAGACACAACATCAATCACTTTCACCGAAGAGGCCATTAGTATCGAGGAGCAACGTTTCATTGATCGTTATGAGACAGCATTTATGACCAAGGTGCCCACGCGGAAAATCATTAAAATAGGCTATACGTCAACTACTTACAAAGGAATAGGACTTAGCGCGGCATTTGAGTACAAAATTTTCCCATCTTGGTCGATTGAAGCGGGCTTGTATTCACGAGCTACATTTGAAGGCGACGGCGTTTTTCTGGATAAAATTAACACGCAGCTGCGAGGCAGGAATCTTTTTTGGGCAGCCAACACACGTTGGTATTACAACATGAAAAAAAGAATCGCTTCGGAGAAAAGCGCTAATAATTTCAGTGGAAGCTATTTTTCACTTGGTTATGAGCGTTCACTACTCCCAATTCAAGGGTCCATGCATAGGGAACTCATAAGCATGAACTACGGATTCCAAAGCCGCTTTCTCTCAAATGGTTTTGTTGATTTTACACTAGGCCTTTTTTACATTAGCCCGCATGCGTTGAGCTACTGGACTGACATTAACACAGGCCACGGATTCCAGGTTCGAAACCTGATATTGGCATCGCGATCTGCTGTGGGGTTTGCATTTGGCGATTGGAAAAAAAATGGCAGGGCGCCACTTTGCGATATACTTCGTTGCGACTATCTCATCAGACAACAATTTAAGATTAAGCTACCCGAGATCAATATCGGGCTGGATGTGCAATCTATTCGCGCCAAGGTCGCCTATGAACGAAAACTTGGGAAGGCACCGCTCTCAATTGAAGCAAGCATATCTAATGTTACCGATAACTACGGAAAGGGAGAATATTCAACTACAAATATCTCAACGATGGGTAATCTGGAACTTCGCTATTATTTTTTGCAAAGGCGGCAGATTAGGCAAGGAAAGGCCTCCGACAACCTCTCAGGCTTTTATCTTGCACCCCACATTGCCTACAAACATACTTATGTAAATGTCTCTCGTACAGTGAATTTTAATAGACAATCTGTAAGTTATGGAGGTATCGCGGGTTACCAGCAACGGCTTTTCGGAAATATTTACTTTGACGCGACTCTAAGTTACTCAGGAACCAGCATGAACAATCGATTCACAAAAATCAATTCTGCCGAAGCAATGGCAAAAGTTGGAATCGGTTTTGCCATTTAGACCGGTCGATTATTAGATCTAATTGTAGAGATCTTTCACATCGCGAACATCTAAGTAAACTTCAAAGTAGCGCTTTTACCCAAAAACCTATCGGTATTCCGATGCATTGCAAATAAACCTATTTTACGAATCAAAACTGTTCCATGAAAAAACTTCTTCCAGCTTTGGTGCTGTTCATTGCGATTTTAACTTTCAGTTGCTCAAAAGACACGGCCCCAATTGTAGAACTACCAATATCTGGCAAATGGCTGTATAAATAAAATATAGAACCAGGATGCGATTCACTCGTCGGAAGCAAGTTTGAAATCAAAGGAACGAATGCCACGATTCTTTCTCTTCCGCCAAATTCATCGGACTTCAAGGTGGGTGACAAAATATTCTCTGACATTAAGCCAAATCCAAACGACTCTAACTTCTCTGCCACAGGTTATATCTTAAACGCCTCAGGCTGGACCAAAAGCGACAATGTGAGGATCCGAATCATCTTTAGCGGTAGCGGTCAGGACATGCATATCATTTATTCAGGAACCGATTGCAATGCAAAGCAGCATTGGATCAGAACCTGATAGGACTCAAAGAGAATACAAAGCTTTCGTGGAATCCGCCTGAATTCGTTGACGCACCGCTGGTGATCTTAATTTTGTCAGGCCCGCTTGCCCCAGTAACAACTCGGTATTGCCCTCGTGCTCCGTCCGACACACACTCGCTGTCAGTGAGTTACCGAGGACAGGGAGATTGTAGAATTACATATATTTAAGCTCTCAATCATAGCTCAAATGCACACCCGCCGAATCGCCGCAATATTCACCCTTGTCCTGTTATGTAGGACGGTCGGCCTCGCACAACCCAATGAGCTGAAAGGAACCTGGATTTCGTCGCAGCTGGAAGTGATTGAAATCCTTCATACGGGTCGCGATTCGGTTAATTATATGTCGAACAGAGAGTTGAAGGAGGATTTTTTCCATCTGTTCGTTTATGGCGACACATTGAGTTTTCAGTCGATGTACACACGTTCTTCCACAAATCACGAGGTTGAATATAAAGACCGCTACGATTTGAAGATCATAAGCACCAATGATTCCGTTTTGGTATTGGAGCCAATTTCCGATTTTTCAAAGGCCTTTTTTTGGGACAAACCTACGCTGACGCTGAAAAAGAAAGATTATCTCACAGACCGAGCGATAGCGTTTGAAAAACTGGTGTACCATTCTACCTATGGCGGGAGTGACCCGCATGTATCCATGCAGATCGACAGCGCACGGAACCTGTATGTACATTTTCGAAATCCGTATAGTGATGCTTCGAAGCGGACTGGTGCCTACTCGGCCGTGCTCGACGACAATACAGTGAACTGATCTCTCAGCTCCAAAATGTCCAGCTCAAGGCACTCCGGTTCAGCAACGTCAAAGGCGCAGACTCGCCGATCATTACTCTGATCGTCTACTACAACGGCAGGCGTAAATATCTGAGAAGCATCGCCCCGCACCGGGTTGCTCGTGGCCTTCTGCACTACATTAGCTGGCAGCTTGCCAGATATCCCGGCTTGAAACCGGTCAGCGAGACGAAAGAAATGGAAAGGCACTGATCCTTCATTTGTGAGGTCGCATGGAACGCTCTGCCAGCTTGTCGATTCGCCAGACGACGATGACACCACTCCTTCTCGGCTTCGAAACCATCTTTGCATACCCAGATCTCTCCTTAGGTCCACCCGACACCTTCACAGCGAAAATTTTTCACAACCCGCCTTTGTAGGGCATCAAATTGCAAGTCTCGGTTCTGCTCATTCTTCGAAACCAGTACGAAGCCAAAAATTGTCTGATATCGAAGAAATCGGTTAACACCCAGAGAAGAAGAGTTATTCAAATGAGGCTACCAAACTCGAGAAATTCCGGTCCCGGCAAGAGTAGGAAAAAAATACATTTGTTTTTATATATAAATTTTTTATATATAAAAACAAAAACCATTGATCGTAATTGGCAATTCGAACAAGTAAGCATCCATTGAGACAAACTTTTCACAAGTTTCGCTGAATCTTACCTAATATAAATGATGAGACTTCTAAAAATAACGTTACTACTTTTTCTCGGTCTGCTATATAAGTCATCATTCGCATGCACCTGCATCGCTGAACGCGAGCGGCCTATGCAGATCGGTGATCTAGAGATGTTTGGCTTTGTAGCCCATGTCCGCGTTATAAGCGAACGGGAAATTAAATCCCAAAACTCCGGAGAGCTTCCTTCACAGAGCCTCTTAGCTATCGACGTTGTCGAACAGTTCAAAGGCAACAAATTCAGTCAAATCATTGAAAATGATATAAATTCCTCGTGCGATATGGGTGTGGATGCAGGAGAAGAATGGGTCGTATTTGCAACCCTTGTCAATGATAGGCCAGTAATTTCCGCATGCCAACGCAATATTCAGTTCAAAGCTAAAGACGGGAAGCGGGACTGGCAATTCCAACGGGGCTTCTGGGAGCTGAATGAATTGCGGGCGCTATATGGGCATGCGTCAAAACACAAACCCGATGGTAAGAAAGTAGAGTATTACCCGAATGGAAAAATTGAGATGGAAGAGTATTATGCAAATGGAGCAAAAAATGGTGACCGGACCGTATTTTACCCAAACGGTGTAATTTACGGAAGAGAGAAGTTCATCAATGACTCCCTACAAGGCGAATCCCGCTGGTATTTTCCATCGGGACAGCTAGCAGTCCGGAGATTTTTTGAGCGTGGCAAACCGAGAAACATTACCAGGGCGTATTACGATTCGACAATTGAGCAAACCTTTAAAAAGTTATTAATTCGGGATTTTTACAAGACGGAAGATTCTCTGCGGTTTGTATATAACCGCATCCAAGTGCATGCTGAAACCGTCTTCGACTCTTATGGCCGCCAAATCGCCTATCGCCGATTCTCAAGGCTAGGACAGTCGGAATATGAATCCTTGACTAGTTACGCACCCAACTTGACAACCCAGATTTTCTACCACGAAAATGGTAATATACAAAGCATCGGTTATACAAAAGACTATAATAATTATGGGCACTATCAGCAGTATGACGAGAATGGAGTACCCAATAAATCATGGGAATACGATCCGCAAGGTCGACAGGTTAAGTCAAGTATTTGGATCAAGAAATAAGGGCCCACACCCAATACCATCCGACAGATAGTCTTTATCCGTCCCACGCGCTCGGGACCAACACCTGTCGACATGAAGGGATCGGAAATACGCCCCAGGACATAACATTATTAGAATTAATAGGCACGGTCAACCTCGTACTAAAATTTCCCATCGAATGAACGTGGGATAATTGAAGCTGACATATTAATTCTGCTTTATCCATTTCAGAACCCTATCTAAATATTTATCCGTATTGTCTATCGAAGAATTTTCGCCGACTATTGACAAGAAATGATTACATCCCACGCAAGGATCATACGTTAAATTAGTCTTACCAAGTCTTATAAAATCGAGCAGTACGTAATCTAGTCCGTAAACTGGTGAATTACTATCAGCAGTTGCCACAATCAGGTAAATAGGAATATTTAATTTCCGCAGTTCTTCAAAAGAAATTGTGGAGCAAAAACTTGCCCATCGTTTATAAGAATGGCCTTGATATTCTTTATTCACTTCATTAGGCTGTTTATAAATCTCTTTTATTTTATCAAAATATAAATTAAGACTATCCTGAGCCTGATTTTGAGTTAGGTATCCTGCGGCAGCTTTGAAGCGCCATGCCAGAACGTCATCATAAAACTGATTTAGGCCACTACCGCCTGGCTTTCCAAATATTTGAAAACCATTATGGCTTCTACGTGCGCATCAGTCGTTAGTTTTACGCCTCTGGGCAAAAAACCAATCCCAGATGCCGGGCGTGTCAGCAACCTGCCTGCCGATATAATGGTCGGCGCCTGCAAACTCAGTGTAGCGCGGCTTGCAACCTACTTTCCGGAGCGCGTTCACCATATTCCTTGAATAACTTACAGGAACAAGCACGTCATCACTCCCATGAAAGGCCCAGATGCTAACATCGGCCATGTTTTTTGCCAACTCTTCCTCACCGCCACCGCAGACTGGAATAGCCGCCGCAAATATACCCGGATGGTTGCCAATGAAATGCCATGATCCATAGCCGCCACCTGACTCGCCGATTACATATCGTCGCAGCGTATCAATACTATATTGTTTTTCGAGAGAAGCTATTAATTCCATGATCGCAGAATCCACGTCCGGGTCCATCCAACTCGATCCTACTTCACATTGAGGTACCAGAAGGAAGGCGGGATGATTTCTGCGGTTGTCATAATTCGCCAATACTGGTGCATAGGAGCCCTGGACCTGTGCCGCATTGTCCCGACCGTGGACTCCGCCATGGTGCAGGCAAAGGACAATTGGATATTTTCTCGCGGAATCGTAGTCAAGCGGTTTCATCAGCCTGTAAGGTAATTTTTCGTCGTCACTGCTGACAAAAAGATGTGATTCGAAACGGTCTGCAAGTGCTTGCTCCGTTGCTGACACCTTCCGCACAGGGAGGGGAGCCCTGGTTTCTTCATAAAAGTTGGCACCGTGGGAGATGGAAAAACAACTAACCGTGACAGCCAATAGCACAAAACCAAACACCGACAACCTAGATAGGCGATTGAACCCTTTATCCGCTTTTACCTCACTTGCAAAATGCATGATCCAAAGCCCTGATATTGCAACCATGAGCCAGCTTATCACAATACTAATCTCCGAAAGCATTGCCTTCATCTGGAAATCGGCGAAGACAGCGTACCAAATCAATAGTGCTATCTGGGCTGCGTCGACGCAAATTGATGCGATACCAATCCATTTCAGCCAAAAATGCTCACGACTTTTGGATACCACCAGGCTTACCCCTAATAGCAAATTGGCTGCGGACACAGCGCAGTAAGAATAGTAATACCAGCTTTCGAGGTTTTGATAAATTAAAATCTCATAAACAACAGCTGTGTGTACAGACAATGTGATTACACATAGCCAGCCCACCCGGAAAGGCCACACGAACCGTTGAGTGTAGCAATAACGTAGCACGATCAAGCCACAGCAAGCCTGTGTTGCTGAGACTAAGATGAAATATGCCATGAATGAACCCAAGGCATAAACAGCTGGTCCGACAATCATCAGCATCGTTGTTATCAAAACTTCCTGCAAAATCAAAATAACAAAAAGGAAGATCGCGAAAAAGTAAAATTGTCTGGCCATGTGCTGTTAGGAAGCGTTTCTCCAAACTTATAGAAAACTTCTCGGTGGGTTACTTGCAGAACTGTTAAAGTAATTTAAAATGCCCGTCTCGAAGGACTCCATACGTGTTAAGAATAGTATAGATTTTACTTTGTATGGCAAACAAAACGTCTCATTGCCCAGGCTTATCAACCTTCTGCAAAAGGATGGGATCGATACGGTAACCCGAAAAAATGATGAAGGCAAGCTGTATGGGATCACTTACTTAGATCATCGTGCGAAATGTGTTTTCAATGGAAGTGCATTGGGTAAGCAGTATAGCGCGAAGGGAATTACCGAGCGATGCATCGAGGATGCTTCCTCTCTTCATCAGCAAAACTCTCAAAGGATAGGAATGGATGTGGGGCAGGCTGCTAGTGCGGGTAATGTTTATCATGCCAGAAATAGTAGTTCATTAGAGAATGATAAGTCTCTCGATTCCTTGTCGTCTCCCGTTAAGGATGGAGAGTATGTGCCGCATCAGTTGAAGAAGCTGAAACGTAAGAAGCAGAAAGGGTTTTCGATGGGATTTTGGCCTATCAGATAATTGTGGTTGCAATGAATTGAAATTCAATTGAGGATGGACAGCAGAAAATGTAACCAAATCATAACTCAAGAATAAGTCTACTGACGATTCACGGACAAACTAAACGATCGCAAGGAAGGCCGATATCTCGTTTAAAACCTTGCACTTACGCCAAAATTGGCTATTCCTTTATATCCATAACCCAATTCTGCAAAACCAGTCAATTTTTTGCCGACACGAATGCCAATGGGAGTTAGCTGACAAGTTGGCCCAGCCGTAAGTTTTGGTTGCATTGATAATTCGTTGATCCTTCGTTCTCACTATCAATATCCCTAAGCCTGTGATAGCGTAAAGTTGAACTAATGGTCTCTCAATGTAGGTGAATTTTGTTTCGAAGGCTGTGGTGAAGCTGGAATGTTTATAGAAGCTTTTTGAGTCGGAATAATAGGTCCTGTACGTCGTATGGGTAGTGAAGCCAGACGTTAGGCCAATCGCAACCCGGCGCCTTCCCTGGTAGCGATAAGTTATGGCGTATGAGTTTGAAAAATCCCATTTGGGGATTTGATTAAAGGAAGACCTAAGTGATCGTTCGACGAAATCGTCTAATACCTGTTCCCGTGCAAATGGTCCATAACTAAGCTGAATTTCGTATTTCGGAACCGTCTGAGCGCTGCATGAATGGCTTTCTTTAAAATATAAAAACAGCAGTAGAGGGCTGCAAGAATCAACCGTTTCATAGTGCAAATGTTAAGACATTAAATAAGTATTTAATATTCTTTTGTATGCCACAAAACAACTTAAAGGATATTTATATATTGCTTGTTCCCCGACATAGATTCATGTTGTCGTACGACAAGATTGAGATAACATTGGCATCTTACCTTAGTCATTCTAATACTCGCCGTATGTATATAAAAATCCTGACCCTTCTGACTTTACTGGCATCCACGCTCCCTGCGCTCTCCCAGGAAAAAATGGTTAAAGTTAATAGCATCAATTACCACGTTCTTACGAGAAGCTTGGAACAAAGAAGGCCAGGTCAGCCGGTCTTGGTTTTTGAAAATGGCATGGGTATGGGGCTTGGAAATTGGAATAACATAACAGATTCACTTGCTAAAAATGCTCCTGTTTTTCTCTATGACAGGCAAGGCGTGGAGAAATCAGAAAAGGTTTACCAGCTACCTACTCCTCAGAAGATAGCAGCGAACCTCAAATTACTTCTGACAGAACTGAAAATAGAACCGCCATATATTCTGGTTGGTCATTCCATGGGTGGTGTATACGTGCGGACTTTCGCAGGATATTATCCGAATGATGTTGCTGGGCTTGTATTTGTAGATCCGGCAGATTTTACGGAAACAAAAGCGGACTGGAATCAAATCTTTAGAGATATAGGGGTCTCCGAAAAGCGGATTGACGAAATGCTTCAAAAGCGGTTGTATACTCCTTCAAAAGTCGATTCGTCGCGCTATGCCGCGTGGAGTGAGGGACAGGTTTTAACGGATCTCCGAAAAACTGACTTCGCTGAGCTGAGTAGTTTACCCATTCCTCAGGTGCCCATCCTGTTTTTTGTAGGTGGAAAGCTCGAAGTGCCAATAGAACGCCGGAGTAAGGATTATGATCACGAGCGGTTCTTTGAAGTAAAAAATAGCTCTAATATGCTACGGTGGGGGCGCTTTATTCACTCTTCCAGCAAGGGTGGCGCATTGATTTATTTAAGTAACAGCGGACATTTTGTGCATCGAGACGACGCAGCTATGGTGATCGGGAATATAAGAATGATGTTAAAAGCTTTGGCAAAATAGAGCCAAAAAGTAGATAACGGATTACTTTGATTTTCTTGCTAAATAATAATTCGGAAGATGACTTGAAATGTGGGTTTGTTTGATTTTTTGAAAAAGAGTGGTTCCAATGAAGACCAATATTGGGAATTTGACAAGGTCAATCATTTCAGACCGAAAATTAATATAGCTGACTATTTCAAGCTCTCAGACTTTGACTTTGGATGGCTGATTCTTGAACCAATTACGGCTTTTGTAAATGGCAAAGAGGATCAGAAAGGAAATTCGTTGTCGTATGCCCAAAAGGCGCTCTATTATTGGTGGTATGTCGACGGACAAGTTACGAATGGTGGATTTGTACAGTTTTATTTCAATGGTTATGGCAAATATGTGCAAACCGCTTTTAAGGGGCTTGAACACATAGGTGATTCCGAGATGGCCGATCTTATCCGTAGGGCTCATCTGATTTACAAGCAGAATGAAAAGGTAATTGCAAGGGCAAGGAAAAAGGATTTGTTTGGCAGCGACCTATAAGTCCATCCCTAACAACGAAAGAATTGGATTGTATCAAGAATGGTATGACAATGGCCAACTATCGAAATCGGGAATATATTTATCTACTTTCCAAAGAGATAAAAATTGGCTCGAATATTACCAGGACGGAAGTCAGAAATTGAAGGCAGAGTTTAGGGACGGGACTTTCTTGATCCATGACTTTTGGACTGAGCAGGGTGAGCATCTGCTGACAGATGGTACGGGGCTCTATATCAATGAATATTCCTACTTGGAAGATGTAATTAATAGAGAAGAACAGGAATACAAGAATTACAAACGCGACGGAAAGCAGCATTCATACCAAAACGGACTGCTTACTTCGTATCAGGAGATGAAGGACGGCAAAGAACACGGTATCTCCAGAAATTATTATAAAAATGGCAATGTACAGTGGGAAACAGTCTACCAAAACGGCGAAAGTGTATCAAGCCAAGTTTTCCCAAAATCCGAAAACCCGGTTGGAAAAGTCACCTTTAAATATTTAATGAACGATCAGTGGCTGTTAGACCAGAATTTGCCAACAGCGGATACATATCCTGTCTGCCTTAATGAGCGAGAAATAGCCCTAAATATTAAAATGCCCAAAGCATTTGCTGATCCTAATAATCACAATCTGGAAGGATCCACATGCCTTTGGTTAACGATTGATAAAGCGGGGCGTGTCCGAAAAGTCGATTTCAAATCGGCATATATGACCAATGGGCAGGAATTCATGGCAGTTGCGGATAAGATGAAGTTCAGGCCAGCTATGAAGGATGGAGTGGAAGTGGCGTCCTTCATATATGTTATCGCTAATTTTAATGTTGAGTAAATGCAGATCGAGGTTAGGAGGAATCACGATAGTCCATCATAAAAGTCATAAAAGGCCCCTTTTCGGGGCTTTTTTGTGCCCAGGTCGGAACAAGACCGAATTAAACCGTTTAATTTCTGTGCTGCCTGAGTCAATTTTTAGTCGGGTTTTCAACCGAACCAACCATAAAAATTTCGACCAGTACCCCAAGCCCGACTCCCAGACCATAACACAGCAAATCGCTCCACACGAATGTGAAACCGAGTATCAATCCACCCAGTGGCATATTCCGGATACTATCAATCCACGCCGAGTGATACAGCTGACTGAGCTCAATGCATACCGAAAATCCGAGCGCCGTCGCAGCTACCTTCCAAGTCGACCATTTACAAAAGACAAAGGCAAAGCCGAAAAACACCATCATTGCCCACAAGACATCGCCAACGTAAAGCTTAATGAATGAATACTGTCCGAGCAGATGCCGCGACAAAAAACCAGCGAGCATTACGCCAACTGTAAGTGACCCATAAATAACCCGGTTCCTTTGAGAAACTGGTGAAGAAGAACTGTTGTGCATTGCTATGTAAAACAAAAAAGGACTGTCACCAACAGTCCCCAACTCCCTAGGCTTTCTGACCCATTTGTTCGAGTCCTTCCCAAAGCACTTTCAGATCAAAAAGAGCTGATTTTTCAGCTTTGTCAAACGGAACATCCGAATGATAAAGCTGAAAAATCATGGACCATTTTGAGCGAATGCGCCAGCTCCCTACTGCCCTGACATTCTACCAAATACCAAAACTCGGCTTGTGAATCCGTCAGCGGTATGCCGACATTTGATGCGTGACGGGCATCACTCGTGGTGTTAGCTGAATGTTCATTCAAGCCGATTCCTTCTTCATTCGTTAAAGTTTGCATATGACCATGAAAAAGAGTGAGAAAAAAGGAGAGGTCACCGCAAACTTTAACGAATGAAACTACATCGGTCAGGTCTCGGGACTTGCACCCGTATGCCTCTCCAGGACCATTTTGGTCTGACATTTGAAAATAGTTTCATAGAAAATTTATTAAAGTTTGCGGGGCAAATATAGGAGAATATTTTTGATCGGGGAGGAATGGAAAGAACCGATGTTGCAGTGGATGTCAACGAGATATGCCTACCCGTATACCCCTTCTCCCGACCGCACTGGAAATGTTTAGAACGTATGAAAGGCACGACGATTCTGTAATGCCAGAAGAATGGATCCTTTGTGTACTTTTGTGTATCTAGCGGATACAATCGACACCGCCGTTCCTCTTAATCAGTTATGATCAGATATTTTACTTGCTTTTTCATTGCTCTACTGGCCCTTTCTAGGGTTTTTGCTCAAAACGCGTCGATTACCATTTCCGAATTAAAGCCCGCATGTCTGCGAACAGCACATCGCATTCCCGTAAGCCTCACAGGGTCGTTTCAGGCCGGCAATCAATTCTGGGTGCAGGTCAAAACCAGTGCAGAATCCGGAAGCTATACGCAATATGCGGCTACGCTCAAAAACGGGGCTATCGAAGTATCGTTTTCCGATTCTGCACTCACCTCACACCCGCAGCTTTGGTTGCGGATTGCCGCCACCGCCCCAGCTATAACGAGCAACTGGCAGAACGATTTCCATGTGCATGGCAAGGGAGTCGTCATGATTTCCTCCCTCCTGTCCGATACTCTTAATAAATATGAAGATCACCGCTTTCAGATACGGACCATCAGTTCGTCGGATGGGTTTGGTGTATTAAACGATAGCAGCCGCATTCGTGTTTACGCAAGTTTAGGCCCCGGAATGCCGGAGCAAAACGATTCGAAAATGGTGGAGCGGACGACCAACTTTACGGTTGCCCGAGCAGAAAATTATTGCGGAGCAATGCAAACCAGCGGCGTGGCACGGGCCGTCGTAAATGCGGTTTCTCTCGTTACGACGTCGGTTTCACCATCGACGGTTTGTCCAGGCAACAATATATCTGTCCATTTTTCCGGCGACGGTGCATTACCTGCCGGTGCCGTCGGCTGGAAAGTCCGGTTGAAAGAAGCTATATATACCGGAGAAGACAAGCCAGGTGGCCGTACAATGGAGTTGTCGGCAAAGCGAACATCCGAAAACACCCTCGAAGTCACTATGCCGTCGGGCTTCGTGCCCGAATTCAACACCCCGCTGAATATCCGCGTGATCACGCCGGATTCTAAAATCGTTGGCGGACGTGGAAAAGTATTTTTGCAAGTGCAGATGCCGCCGCAAATCTCATTTGGAAAAGCGGCTTACACCGTTGCATTTGGAGAAGCTACATTGCTGGAATTGCAAAATGGTGGTGCCGGGAATTATCGGGTGAAACTGAGTGATGGCCGGGATTACTTCAATGGAGCCAGTACCGAGTTCGATGAAAGCAACCCGCTTTACAAGAAGCCTGCTCAAACCACCATCTATTCGATCAGGTCGGTGAGTTCCGGTTGCGGAGTCTACACGCCGTCACCGGCCCCGTCGGCCACGGTTACGGTGCTTCCCGGCATGATACTCGACGATCTGGACCCGGCGAAACCGTTTTGCGAACAACAAACCGCCCGCTTGCATTTCGTCTCCAATGTGCCCATACCGGCATCCAGCACACTTTCAATGGAGATCAGGCACGAGAATGGCGAAGTAAAAACGGTCCCGGTTACCAGGGACGGCGATTATGTTTCCTTCAAAATCCCTGTTTTTGCCAATTACACTACTGAATATCCTCGCGTGCGTGCCACGTTCAAATTCCGACTTGTGAGTAGTGCGCCGGCGGTGCGCTCGCTGGATGTGAGCAACATTTCCATTCAATCCAAACCACAACTTACTTATCCCACCGATGTAAACGAGTTTGTATACGATATGCCCACCAACACCCGGATTTACATGGAGATGTCGGGTGGAGGGCCGTACGACGTCGTGACGAGTTCGGGTATCCAATTATCCCCTCGCCCGGCAGAAGCCCTTTTCTATGAAGCGCTGTTCGTTAAGCAAACCATGGATTTTGGTATAAAATCCGTCCGTAATGCCTGCTTTGCAACGACTGACCTTCCCAAAGCCAAACTCACAGTCAAAAACCCAACGAGTACGAAGCCATTTATTTCCGTGTTGCCCATTGCATTCAGCGGGTGCCATCGCGACAACCTTGAACTAGACATCCAAACAGCAGGAACCTTTGGAGAAGGAAATGTTTTTCGGATCCAGATCGTGAAGGGTGACAATTGCTGTAACTACGAAACGATCGCGACGGTAACCCGTGGCGGCAGGATTAAGTTAAAAATTCCGGGAGATGATACCCGAGGAACTTCGGGTGGCGGCACTGAAAATTTTGGTCTCCGGGTTGCGTCAACACTACCGGAAGTGATCAGCTCAGAGTTCTTTCCATCGCTTAGTTACCCGCTTTTCGATATGTCTGTCAATTTCGTAAACCGGGCCACTAATCAGCCGGACTTTACGTCGAACGGGGATTTTTATATCCATTTCAATTCCAAAGGCGGATCGATAGATACGCTGGTGTATTCCGACGGGCGCCAGAACTACACGCTCACAGGCTTAAAGGGGGGAATGTCACCCTTCAAAATCAGGCCGAAAGTGGGTGAGAATATTTTTACCATCAAGTCGGTTACGACGGCCTGTGGGCGGCAGGAAGTGAATGTCAGCAAATCGATGACAGTTATCCCTTACCGGATCGTCATGACTGAAACATTTACCGATGTGACGCTTTGCCCGGGAGCAAATGTGAGTGTGCCGTTCGTAATTCAGGATGGCGACGCCAGCGGCGCCGTTTATTCCTGGCAGGTAAGGCGAGAAAATGAGAGTGCCTATCAAACAATATCTACCGGCAGCGACAACAACCGGATAACCGGTGTTATCCCGGCAACCCTCGGGCCTGGGAAATACATATCACGGATCAGCTCGCAACAGGGGCCGGTATCCAACGAGGTGCCTGTGCTAATCTGGCAGTTGCCGACCGCCTCGCTAACCTTCCCTAATCATCCTAACGAAAATCCGATCATACTCGATGGTAGTAAGGAACTTTTGTTCCGCATCGATTACAGCGGTTCGTTCCCGATCACGACAGTGAATCAATACAACGAAAAACAAGGCAAGTATCAGACGCCCGAAGAGTTTTCTCATTCGCCTTCCGGCAGGACAACCTTTCAAATTAAATCGGTAAGCAATGCATGCGGTTTCGGGCCGCCGTCACAAGCCGTTGTGGTGAGTCCTAAACCTGCACTGACCATGTCTATGGTGGTTGTAGGCACCGTTTGTGCCGGGGGAAAATCCCTGGACATTATCTACAATCTGACCGGCGATTACGATTTGTCCGATTCCTTTATCCGTTTTGAACTGGAAAATCAATCGACGAAACGGAAATATCTGCTCGATTCAACCAAAGTTGCATCCGGACGGAGGGCTTTTAATATTCCAAAAGGCATTGCAGCGGGAGATTATAATATCATCGTCAATGTTCCCAAATACGGTCTGAAGCAGCAGCTAGGCATGTACATTCACACGGTTGTAGATGCTACGCTTTTCGGGGACATGACCGTTGTCGCAGGCGACACAGCCGGTCTGGGCGTCCGTATCAACAATATGGATTTTTATGAGCCTATCGAATATGTATTGTCTGATGGCAGCAAAGGTTCTTTCATCGCTCCCGAGGGTTATATCCGGGTAAATCCGTCGAAAACCACAACTTATGAGCTTGCCTCCATTACAAATCAGTGCGGGGCCGGGACATTCTCGGGCTCGGCAGTGGTCACCGTCCAGCCCCGTTCGGAGCGCAGTATAAGCGTAGCAAACTGGTGGTCGCCTGGTTCTTCGGCGTTCTGCAGCATGGATACCATCCGTGTCGAGTATCGCAGCAGCGGCATTTTTTCGGCTACCAACCGGTTCACAGTGCAGGTCTCCGATGTAAACGGACAGAATTTCCGGAACATTACCACCATTGGCAACGCAACGCCGCTCACCGCAGTGATACCCGGCGACCTGCCACGCGGTCGCGGTTACCGGCTCAGGGTGCTGGCATCCGACCCTGGCACATCCGCCAGCACTTATGCGGAACCGCTTTTTCTCCGCCAACGCGCCAAAGCCCGGTTCGGAGCGAGCTCCATTCCATTCCACAGCAATTTGTTCGTGCGGCTGCCTTTGGAATTCGAGGGCGATTCGCCCTGGCGCTACTCCGTAGGAATAACCACCGCGTTTCCTACGAGGGAAACCAGCAACGCCCTGGATACGATGATCGTCCAGAATACCGGCGGGGCAGTTTACAGCCTCCTGGGTGTGTGGAATGTGTGTGGCGCCGGTATTGTAGAAGAGCCGGCGATACTGCGATTCGAAGAAATCCTTGCTTCCGAAAACCCTTTGCCGGCTTTCGAAGTAACGTTATCGCCAAACCCGTTCAGTGATGTTATCAAACTGGATTTTCAACATGCGGCGAAAAGGACTATCCGCATTTACACGACTTCGGGCGCACTCTTGCAGAAGAAAAGCATTACGACAAAAGCACTCGACGTTGAAGCCAGTCAATGGCCATCCGGAATTTACATCCTGACAGTCGAAGAGCAAAAGCAGGAGCGATCGTTCCGGGTTTTCAAAAATTGAGCAGAACAGTCCGTTTTAGCGCAGCCTCGTGTCATGTGGGCCTGTGCCGCATTGTCGCGGCCGTGAACCCCGCCATTGTGCAAGCAAAGGACATGCGTTACTTCAGACAAGAGCCACATTGTTAGTACAACGCTGTCTGAAAATATTGTAACTTGTTGAGTGCAACACAGCCGGCAAGACCTGCCCTCATAACACCAAACTGTTTTGCGCCGCTCCGCCTCGATTTTCTCGCACGCAAAGACCCAAAAGTCAGTGCCAATGTAACAGACGTCAGTAACAACATAAAACAATGCAAGATTTACTATTTGACTTTATATCAAAATACATTTCTCTGACAGATGATGAAAAGAACGCTATCATTTCTTTAGATACATTCCGTTCTTTTAAAAAAGGCACGACTTTACTCAAAGCAGGACAAAAGTCTAATGATGGATTCTTTGTTCTTAAAGGTTGTATTCGGACATATTACGTAATAGGAGGAGAAGAAAAAACAACTGCTTTCTACACAGAAATGGAAGCCTTGACACCAAATTGTGTTATCAATAAGGCTCCTTCTGAATATTACATATCTTGTGTGGAAGATACAATTCTGATAATTTCAAATCCTGATATGGAGGCTGAAATGTTCAGCAAGTTTCCCAAGTTTGAAACCCTTTGCAGAATATTGGCAGAAGAATTGTTGGCCAAACAACAGGTTAATTTTGATGAGTTTAAGACTTCTTCCCCCGAGCAACGATATTTGAATCTGTTACAAAAAAGGCCAGATCTGATTCAACGTGCTCCGCAACACCAGTTAGCAAGTTATCTTGGGATAAAACCACAGTCATTAAGCAGGTTACGTGCAAGGATTTTGGAGAAAAACAAAGTTTAAGGGTCATTTCTTAACTTAAGTGAACGTTTTTAAGCCAGCTGCCATCTAGTTTTGCGATATCATTTAACAAGAAAAGATATGCAAAAGAAAATTTTATGGCTCTCCTTGACCTTAATGATAGCAGGCACGCTACAAGTTAAAGCCCAATATGCCAAACAAGACAGTACTTATAAAAAGTTTTTTGTAGGCAGCACTTTATTTATGCTGGCTAATTTAATCCCTGACAACAATTCGCCTAAGATGGTCTATCTCAACTTAGGTTATCGCATTACAGGAAAGGATGTAATTTCGCTTGAACTAAAAACCTGGAAATATGGCTGGCCAATTGGCATTCCTTTTGGAAAATCATATGAATCGGAAGGAGAAGGATTTCCAGGTTATATTCGCGAATATGGGTTTTCAATTGCTTATTACAGGTTTTTATGGAAAGGACTTTTTGGACAAGTTGACGTCATGCCTGCCTGGCAAACTTTTGTAAATGATAACGGAAATAAGATTGACAATGGCTTTCAAATCTTTAACACTTATTCCATTGGTTATCATGTTAAACTTTTCAAGGATAGGTTTTTTATACAGCCTTCAATAGCAATAACTCATCGTCCCTATCAATCAAAAATGCCTGATTCGTTTAAACAGATTGACGATAGATGGTCAAGGTTCTTCTTCGGGCAGCCGGGATTGCATTTTGGGTTTAATTTTTAAACCCAAAATGATTAGATCAAGACAGTTATTTGCAATAAATACGGAACCCATGAAGTTTCGCTTCAAATAGCTATTATTTTGCAACGAGATCGCAATCCGTAACCAAGCCGTCGGAGGTCAGATGGACGAGTATATAGGTGTCCGGCTGATTGGACTTCAATTGGTAAGTTACTATTTCGCTTACGTCGCTTTCATGGCGCTTAATTCCCCGGCCTGCGACGTTTTCTGAATGAATAAATGTTAATGATTTTAAAGTTTGAGGCTCTGGCATTCCTCCTGCAAAATCGCGTTTAGCTCCCAAAGTGAGGCCTGACGCTTCTTCCAATATTTTACCCCCTTTTACCATAGCCTGCAAAGCCGCCATGATTTTAGGTGTGCGTGACGGATCAGGATCGGTATTGGTTTTATGGGCATCGGCAAGCGGCCCGATACGTGGTACTTTTCGCTCATAGTGTTGATCATTGTCTTCAAGCCGGAAGCCAGTCACATTTCCATTGGCGTCGGAATTGAAAGTCACAGAAACATTACGGTCAGTGGATGTAAATTTATTAGTAGCGACGGGCACAAATTCTTCATCAACAAAACCATCTTCTATGGTAAAAAGTCGCTGATTCTCAGCTTCAAAAGTGATCATCCGATTATTAAATAACTCATACCGACCTTCGAAAGCCGTTAAAGTTTTGGAATCAACATCCACCGCAGCCGGTTTAGTCTTTACAGGAAATCCATTCCAATGGTAATAGTCAGCGATAAAATCAACAATCCTGCCCATCATATGCGAGTTATCATTCGCATTGATCATGATCACAATGCCTTGTCCTTTGTCCACACTAGCGGTAAGTAACGCATCAAAACCCTCGTCGCGCCCATTGTGACCGAATCGGAGCGTAGTGCTGTCACCCTGCAAAAAAACACCAAGTCCATCCCTGTTTTTCTGATCTGTCAACATTTGACGGGTCATGGATTGGGATAATACACTTCCTGATTTTCCAGCATAAGCATTCTGAATACTAATCGCGAATCGGGCCAGATCGGACGGAGTCGTCCACAATCCCGCTGCTGCCATCTCAGGATAGATGTGCCAGCGGCCTTCCACTAAACTTCGATTGTTGTAGTAACCGGTTGCCGTCAATTTTGCCAGTTCCGGAGGTAAAGGTTGTTGGTAGGTACTATTTTTCATACCAAGTGGCGAAAGCACATGACTTTTCATGAATTCCGGAAAATCAGCGCCGGTCACATCCACCATCAGTTGTTGCATGACGGTATAACCGCCACCTGAATACCTCCAACGGGAGCCCGGAACAAAGTCGACACGAACCGGTGGTGTGTTGGCCGGGGCTGCCCCATCCAGAATCTGGACTACCGAAGGGACCTTCCCGCCCACTGCGTATCCCGGGAATCCATGCACTGTAAGACCGGTAGTATGACTGAGTATCCCGCGCAATGTAACTTTTTTGTCATTTGTAAATTCATTATCAGGGACTTTCCAACTTTTAAGTTTTACGTTAACATTCTCATCCAGAGCCAGTTTATTATGCTCAACAAGATACAAAGCACCCATAGCCGCAACCGATTTACTAACCGAGCCCGCCTGGAACAAGGTGTTCGTCGTGACAGGCACCTTTCCATCCTTATCAATAAATCCATATGACTGAGCCTTCAAGATTTTTCCATCCTGAATGATAGCCAGGGACAAACCGGGAATACCGCGCTTTTGCATTTGGCTCCGGATAAAATCGTCGAGATCATCAGCCTGGACGTGAAATACAACTAATAGAAAGGAAAGAATCAGAAAGAGACGTTGGTTTTTCATGGATGGTCTGTTGGGAATGGATTTCCACAAAGCTAAAAAGTTTCTAGCCTGTCGTCTGTTAATGAGCTGTAAAAGAAAGTTAACGAAATGTAAATGCTGCTTTTACGGATTTTAGCCTCCAAGAAAGGGGTGAGCCCGTCACTTTTTCCTTTGAGGGTGCGCTCGCCGTTGTTTTGAAATTATTTATTGATCCACCCAGCCACTTCCAGAATTGCGTCGGCAAATGCTTCCGGGGCTTCCTGAGGCAAATTGTGGCCAATGCCCTTGATGGTATGATGTGCATATTTGCCTTTGAAACGGGCCGCGTAAGCGCTGGGCTCAGGATGTGGTGCGCCATTGGCATCCCCTTCCAGAGTGACGGTTGGCACAGTGATCACCGGAAATTTTGCCAGTTTGGCTTCCAGTTCATCGTATTTTGCCTCCCCTTTCGAAAGCCCCAGCCGCCAGCGATAGTTATCTATGACTATTTTAATGTGATCCTGATTCTTGAAGGAACCTGCGGAACGGTCATATGTATACTTATCAAATTTCCAGGTCGGCGAAGCAGTCTGCCAGATGAGCTTATTGAACTCGTAGGTATTGGCTTCATAACCCGCCGCGCCGCGCTCAGTGGCGAAATAATATTGATACCACCATGATTGCTCTGCTTTCGGCTTCAATGGCGCCCGATTACCTTCCTGGCTCCCGATCAGATAGCCGCTCACCGAGACAAGCCCTTTCACCCTTTCCGGCCACAATGCAGCCATGATATCCGCAGTACGCGCTCCCCAGTCGAAACCACCAACAATGGCACTTTTAACATTTAGAGCATCCATAAATGCGATCATATCTAAGGCAAAAGCTGATTGCTGGCCGTTCCGGGATGTTTCCTGGGAAAGAAATGTCGTACTTCCGTAACCCCGCAGGTATGGGACCAATACCCGAAAACCCTTTGCAACTAATTGTTCAGAGACTTCTTTATAACTATAAATATCATAAGGCCAGCCATGAATGAGCAGGACAGTCTGGCCGTCAATGGGTCCGGCCTCCACATAGCCCACGTCCAGCATGCCGGCTTTGATCTGCTTTATATGGCTGAAAATTTCTTCGCTCCGATTGCCTACGGGTTCTATGGACGATTGAGCGAGCACTGCCGAAATCCCGAAAAGTTGCAATGCAATAAGTAAGAGGCTCTTGAAAGTGGTCTGTGTCTTCATGATCTGACGGTTTATTGGTGATCTGATGATTCAAACCTACACGTTCAGACAAGAAAAGCACAGCGAATTAACCGGCAACTGGACAATTGAGAGGGTAAGTTAGACAGATCAGCCGTTTAATTTTATGTACAGTCGACAACGTTCGACTCAGGAACGCTATTGCCGCAAAACAATACTGGCTGAGTAGACTCATTTTTGAGACGTATGAGGCACACCGCAATTATGTAATGCCGGTGGCTTGTTGCTGGCTTTAAATAATCGGAAGATGAATGCTTTGAAGCAGCCTTTAACTAATCTGAATCCTTCAATGGGGAGATTCCATCAATCGTTTTTCAAACGTTTGTGCTATTTTAAAAGCCACGCCATCATAAATGTCAAGATTTATAGAGCAAATCGATGAGTTTTCTCCACTTTAAATAGATGTCCTGCGAGCCGAAATACCGTGTCCAGGATATTGCTCCTTGTTCAATTTTAGCTGCGCCCAGACCGGGAATGTGCAGCTGCTTCAACTGTTCTTCGATCAAAGAGTCAATCCCTGGTTGCTGGGCAATTGACGAGTGCACCAGGCAGGAAAGTAAAAAGAGAAGCAACCGGCTCTTCATAAATGCATAAAACGGTAAATAACTTGATGAAACAGCGAAATTGGAAGGGGTCAGAATTATTAGTCCTTCGTGAGAATTGCCTATTGGACTTTATTTAATCAGAGATAATAAGAAATGGAGCAAGATTTCGATGGCAGATCGGCCAAGAATGCCTGGCTCACCATCATGAGCGACCTTTCGATCTTGACTATCTGCGTTTTCGCTTGTTTTTGGGCTACTCATATCAGCATGATTGACAACATTATTTTATTATGCAATTTAATAAATTAAGTAAAATTCTGTCGCAACTGGCGTGCCTCAGTTACTCGTAGATGCGATATAACCAGGCGGGAAAGTCGGTGACATCGCATCAAACCAGCGTTTGAGTCATTCCCATACTTAACATAATGCCTGTCTCGACTTTAACTATCCGTTGTGTATAGAAACATTAAAAAAAAGCTGCTATATGAAAACTAAAGAAACTTTCATATAACTATTAGTTAGATTGATTCCAGAACCGCTTTTGTAAAAACTAATGTCATGAGAGCCGTACATCAATGCGTACTCCTATTTGTAGTCTGTATAGGATGTGCAAAGCAGCGTTCATTGCCATCCGATAGCAAATTTAATGTGACTAGTGTTTTAAATGACACTGTGTGGTTTGGAACTGGTAAGGTCTTAAGGCTCAGAGAGACAGGAGAGAAAATTGAGAATGTGAAAAAATTCAACCTGATCGTGTATACCGATATTGATTATCCGGGTATGGGCAGTGGCCCCAATCCAAATACCAGCAATGGATGCATCGATCCGGAATGTACAAAAACTCAGGGACTGCTGATTTACAATATTCCTTTAAAGAAGGGGCGTTTTAAAATCGCGAAGTTGGACAAGAATAGCCAACTAAAAAATGAGCATGCCAGCTTATCCTACCTCGGAAATTCGGGCGGCGTGCTTAACCGTTATATTTACGATGGTTCCATACCCGGATGGATCAAAATTACAAAATTTAATAAGGCTTCTGGAATAATAGAAGGCCGTTTTGCTATTTCATTCAGTCAAGATACTCAGTTCGATTTACTACCGCTAAGGAATAAAATGCCGAAAACGAGCCAATTCACAAACGGGCTTTTTCGGATCAAGCTCACAGACGTTTTACTCAAATAACGACTGCCTTCTATTACTTTTACAACCCAAGCCCAATTCAAAGCAACTTAAAATGAAGTTCATTCTCCTGTTTGCCCTTTTAGTGTTCGTAAATATCTTCACATCCTGCAAAAAGAAAACCACACTCGAACCTGAACCCGAGCCGGATGTTGCCGAAACGGTATTCGTCGGTAATTATGACCATAACTTATACGCACTTGATGCGGCCACCGGAGCGAAAAAGTGGGAATCGGCGACGGGCGGGGAAATTCATTCCAGTCCCTCCGTTGCAAATGGTATAGTGTACGTGGGAAGTAATGATAAAAAGCTACACGCGTTTGATGCTGCTACCGGGACAAAAAAATGGGAATTCCCTACTAATGGCGAAGTTTATTCTAGCCCGATGGTGACCAGTGGGACGGTGTATATCGGAAGCCGAGATGGAAAGCTATACGCACTTGATGCAGTTACCGGTACGAAAAAATGGGAGTTTCTCACCGGTGGACCAGTTTCTTCAAGTCCAATGACTGTGAACGGCGTGGTGTACGTGGGAAGTGATGACCAAAAATTATACGCACTTAATGCGGCTACCGGCACGAAAAAATGGGAGTTTGCGATGGCCTCGAGTTTCAGTTTTGGCATTAACCCTACATTTGCCAACGGGCTGGTCTATACGGGAGATGATAAAAAGCTCTTTGCAATTGATGCAGCTACCGGGGTAAAAAAATGGGACGCTCTGGAAGGCTTCGGTATTTCTTCGTCCCCGACAGTCGCAAATGGTGTGGTGTATGCGCTGTCCCGCAGCCGGAAGTTGTACGCCCTGGATGCAGCCACCGGTTCGAAGAAATGGGAATATAACACCTATAACAGCGTAACCAGCCCTACCGTCCGTGATGGGATCGTGTACTTCGGCACCATAGATGATGATAAGTTGAACGCAGTGGACGTGGCCACCGGATTGAAAAAATGGGATTACTGGATGTTCGGCAATATCTATTCAAGCCCAACTGTCGCCGGTGGTCTAGTATATACTTGTAGCTTTCCTGGACTAGTCCTTTATACACTTGATGCTACTACTGGCGTCAGAAAGTGGTCTTCTTATAACTCAACTAATAGCACTGTTTCTTCCCCCTGTGTGGTAATGAAGAGCGGGAAAGTGTACCACTCCGGAATAAGCGGCGCCCAGGAATAGGTAACTTTATTAGTTATGTCGCAATCCTATTGGCCTGTTTTACATAAAGACTTTACCCAAACGCTTTTTTTTTTCGCAAAGGTTTATTCCTATGAGCAAATTTAGAGACCATGAAAATCATCATAGGCCGTTTAGGGTTTCATTTGTCGCATTTGTTCACGATCTCGGATCTTTCAGGATTGGCTAAATTCCCCGCTACATAGAAAAACCCAGGCCAGTTGGAGGCCAGTAATGGCTTCAGTCCGCAATAGTTGGCTAGCACTGAATTGTCAATTAATTGTACGCTGCCGGTGTTACTCGGGGATTCGCCACGTTTCAGATTTTCGAGACCGGCAAGGCTGGTGAGGTTTTTATTCGTATGGATTAGTAATGAATAGCTTTCTCCTCGCATAGACTCAAGACCATTGAGCCCCCGCAAGTCTGTCAGCTTTGCATTGTTGTAAATTTCAATTGTCCGTGCACTTGTCATGTTTTGCAGACCATTCAGCGTAGTTAAACCTGTACTTCTAAAAGTGGCTCCACCGACGCTCTTAAAGATCGCCCCTTCTGCCAATGTCTCCATCGAAGGGCATTCGGAAATGGTCATGTAGCCGATATGGGACGTTTTGGAAAAGGATACGAGACTTTTCAACGTGCGCAGGTTAGTAATGGACAATCCTCTGGTGATGCTATCCAGATTACTCAATCCGTTCAAATCGGATAAT
This sequence comes from Dyadobacter sp. MSC1_007, assembly GCF_023667495.1. Classification (GTDB taxonomy): domain Bacteria; phylum Bacteroidota; class Bacteroidia; order Cytophagales; family Spirosomataceae; genus Dyadobacter. The sequence goes on along the minus strand of NZ_JAMOZL010000003.1, from coordinate 14,439 downwards.
AGAGGGAGGTCTTCAAGGTACAGGGATTCGACCTTACGGAGAGATTCCAACCCGTCTAAGTTTTGTAGTGCAGGATTGCCGAATATTTTCAGAACGTCGGTCAAGGTACTAAGGTTGCCCAGCGCTCTTATGTCGTTCAAAACGGGATTATTTATCAGGATCAAATCACCATTTAACCAGGTGAACTTCTCTAATCCTCTCAAACTACGAAGCTTTGCGCATCCTTCGATCATAAAATCACCGAAATGAATATAAGTAAGGCTGCCTAACCCGTCAAGGCTTTCCAGTTCGTCATTATCTCGGATATATAGCTCCCCTCGGGCGGCTGCCATTTTGTCCAGACCTTTCAAGGTCTGAAGCTTTGCATTGTTTTCTATATACATGCCATGAAACAAACCGGTTGCATTGGCGGCTTCGAGGTTGTCAAGCCCTTTGAGGCTCTTAAGGTTTGTTGTGTTTCGGATATACAATGCTCCGCCAATGGAAGCAAGATCCTGCAAGGGCGAAAGATCGGTCACCGAACCCGTGATTTCAAGCTGACCAATATGTGTAAAGTGGTTTTTCCCTACATCAATCACTTCATCCTGAGTGGATAATTTCATCATTCCGGGGAATGATTTTTCAGGTAAACTTTTAAAGCTCACTTCATTACCGTAGCCTGTCCCATGCGCGTTGACAGCATAGGCACGAATGTAGATCGTATGATTACCGGAAATATTCGTTATCGTGAGTGACATTTCGCCGTTGGCATTCCGGTCCCTCACAAACTTGTTGGCATTTCTCTCGATCGTCGGTAACGGAATAGTGTCCAACAAAAATCCAGACTCGCTGACCGCAGAAGCTCCCTGGGCTGTGACTGCCCCGCTAAGTTTGACGGAATAGGGAGTAAGGTCAGAGAACGGATGGGTAATGACTTTCGGCAGATTGGGATCAGGAGTAATTTGATCATCCGATTTTTTACAGCCAACAAGGACAATCAATATACCAGCTGTCAGAATGACGAAAATCTTAAAATATGGTTTCATCAGATATACCTGAAGCATTAAAGATACCTTTGAAAGAGATAGAAGCCACATTGTTACTGATCAGCGCTCATCAATGATATGCTTTTGCACATCATTGTGCGATCTACTGTAAAAGGTCATTTTTAAACATGCGATTGAATACACCAATGATTCGGATTTACTGATTAGGAAGTAGTCTGACAAAACGAGTCCATTCTGAAGAACACACAATCCGTTAGAGTAGAGTTCATCACGCACCAACGGCCCATTAAATGAGTTTACAACCATTTAAGAAATGAAGGTATAGGGCTGAGAAAAAAACTGATATTTTGAATCAAATTACTCAAACGGGAACAAGCAGCTTGTTTACCAAAGCTAGCCTTGGAAACACGAATCAGAAATGTTATATGAGCTTGATTGAATGGCTTTTCGAATCTGCCAACCCCGGTCCTGTTGGTAAATTGGAAGTAAATCAGGAAGATCCGGATGATCGTGGTAAGCGCCCAAAAAAATGGCTGATTTACTCCGCTACCCTGATAGGTTTGCTACTGGCGGGTATTGGCTTTTACTGGGTTTTTCATAACCGGTCTCATGATGGTGCTGGTCCCGTCATAGTAAGGTTGTGCTGTTTCGCTGCATACGTAGTGACGAGCCATTTTTTTAACTCAACGCCGGAAAGTACAAATATGGGCTGGGCGGGTGGATTGATTGACAACCCTTTCCGTATATCAGACGATTTCAATCGGTTGCTGCTGCTTTTACAGGTTCTTTTACTGCCTGGAAAGTTAATCGCATTTATCTTACTCGCTGGTTGGTTATTGGGCCGACGCCTTTTCAAAGCATTGTATAATTAGGTGCCGCCTTTCTACAAAAGCGGTGACAAGGATGGCCTTCGAATGCCTCTGGTTCATGAAATGAGCAATATCCGTTAATTCCAAATGCACCCACTCTTCGAAATGAGCATCATTTACGGGACTTTTTTTCACATTCACCGATAGTAAAAGCAGTTATTCCGTGAGCACGGGCTTCACAGTCGTTGCTATAAGTCTTTCCATTACAACCACAGACCGGGTCATAATTTGTATAGCAACCGGAACTGTCTCTTGGTTTCTCCGAGCACTCTACACCCGGATTTTTTTGGTTACAACTAACCAGTAACATTAAGGATAAATAGCGCATCTTAAAATCCATAGCCGACCTGATTTGCAGTTATTATTAATATCAACTAACGACACCCGTTTAACATGTTTCGTTGTACGTTCTTAGAAACTCTGGCTTGGAGCGGCTTCAGAGCCACTGCCAAATACCCTTATCGGTTAGCGAATTGGTATTTCAAGACAACAATGCCATGAAAATATCCGATAAATGGATCCGATTGAGGCTGGCCTGCGTTTGCCATTTCTCTTCGTTGGCGGTTTAGTTTAAATCTTCCTGCGATTACGTTTTAACGACCAGTCGAAGTCTATTATCTTAGATCGATGAAATCACAAAAATGCCTTCTGATAATTGATATGCAAAAGGGCTCATTTACGCCTGAAACACCGCGGTATGAAACGGATTCGGTTGTCAAGAAAATCAACTCGCTTGCTACTATGTTCCGGAGAAATTCATGGCTTGTCGCATTTGTGCAGCACAATGGAAGCGCATTGGGCGAGTTCATTCCCAATACTCACGATTGGGAATTACTGGATGAGTTAGAGGTTCGTGAAAACGATATGATGGTTGAGAAATTCGCAAATGACGTCTTTTACAATACCAGCTTCTACGCTAAGTTGAAAGGGCTTAATGTAAACGAACTTGTGATAACCGGCTGTGCAACAGACTTCTGTGTAGAATCTACAATTCAATCAGCGCTTGTAAAAGACTTTAATATTTTGGTGGTAGAAGACTGCCATACAACAGCAAACCGCCCGTTCATGGAAGCAAAACAGGTCATCAACCATTATAATTGGGTCTGGAAAAACATGACACCAACGAAGGGGAAAATTGAGGTCAGGCCTTATGAAAGTGTTATGACATTGGGTGAGTAGAAAATCAAACAATCATTATCATGAGTCGAATGCTGACTTTCAGAACTGACAAATCAAACGGATACGAGGACCACGCGGCGACATTCATTCGCTGTCGCTCAAAAGGCATCGATGGCGTCGGTGCGTCATCAGTTCGGCTCTGGGCAAGTTCACTACTTCCAAATGCGACCGTTCTGGATGTAGGTTGTGGTGCAGGCGACCCGATTTCGAAGGCATTGGTAGAGGCAGGTTTCACCGTTTATGGGATTGATGCATCACCTTCGATGGTTCAAATCTTCAAGCAGAATTTCCCAGATAGTCCCGTCGCCTGCGAAGCCGCAGAAGATTCCTCATTTTTCAACCGGCAGTTCGACGCCATCATTTCCTGGGGACTAATTTTCCTTTTACCGGAAGAAACACAGGAAGTTGTGATTCAAAAAATGGCCAATGCGCTGTCCACCGGCGGGAAGCTTTTATTTACGGCACCCTCTCACAAAATGAAGTGGAAAGATGCCATTACAGCAATAGAATCGATATCGCTTGGAGCGGAGCGATACAAAGAACTGCTAGCTGCATCGGGGCTTTCGCTTATTGAGGAATTTGAGGATGAGGGGGAGAATCATTATTATCATGCGGTTAGGCTTTAAGCTACAAAAAAGGACTGTCACCAACAGTCTTCAACTACCTATGCATTCTGACCCATTTCTTTAAGTCCTTCCCAAGCACTTTCAGATTGATGGGATTTTTGTTGGTCATGATCGGTCACGGCTGTCAATAAAACGAGGCTGCCTTTTGGAGGCAGCCTCGTTTTATTGATTGATATGAGATCGTGGCTTTTACTTCCTGATCGCGACTTTATGTGACAACTCGGAACCGTCGGCGTGCTTTGTCACGAGCACGTACATACCCGGAGCCACGCCTTTCAGATCGATTTCTGTCTGCGCTTTACCAGCACTGTAAACCGCCATTCCGCTGGCTGTTATCAATTTGATACCGGTGATCGCGTTCTGAGAATTAGAACGGATGAACAGTCGCTCACTCGCGGGGTTCGGATAAATAGAAACACTTTCTTCAACCTTTTCCGCTATTTCGGCAGACATGCGCAGGTTAGAAACGATTTCCTGTGGTGGCGGAGAGACGCTTTTCCCCGACACCAATGCAGACGGGTAACGCCACGGGCCGTACATCTGGCCGGTTAATGCGAGCGCTGGGTCGAATTTCACCCTGGCCCTTACTTTCGTGCCCGGCGAAAGTTTGGTTACCGGCACGATAAATTTCTTTTCTGACATACCCACGGGCCCCAGATCCTCATAGGCCGGCATTGATCCGGTATACTGCACGCTGTTGGCAATGGATGTATTGCCAATCTTTGAGAAAGGTTGTGAAGGCACTTTGGTTTCCCAAACAACCTTGGCCTTGGTCCTTCCCAGAAAGGATTGGAAAATGAGTTTGATATCGAAGGTCGTTTCTGTATCCTGACCGGGGAGCGCTGGCGCGTAGGGCGTAGATGTGCCGGCATTGTAAAGGGTAAGGTTAGCCCGTCTCGCAATGAAATCTTCATTCTGCGTGGAGAATTCTCCCCCGCCGAAATAGGTGCGAATGCGGCCGGCATCCTGAGCGGCCGGCACGTCGTATCCGGGTGTACCGACAATAAAATCCGAAAACCCGTCGCCGTTCACATCTCCCGCGCCGGATACCGAAGCGCCCATTTGATCCATTGCAGCGCCGCCTATTAGTGCCCAACCGGTAACGGTGCCGGGGCCGTTCGCCCCGGGGTAATTACCCGGGATAATAGTAAAACGGCCCGCCGAGGAATGGAAGCCGGGCGAACCCACAATCAGGTCGCTGTAACCATCGCCGTTGATATCCCCTGCGCCGGATACCGATGTTCCAAAACCCCTATCACCAAGTGAGCCGTAATGGAATTGCTTATACGTCTCTTGCAACCCGGCCGGTTGACCGAGGTACACCGCGATAGCACCCGATTTTGAAATTTCCCAGCCCGGGATACCCACCACGGCATCGGAAAAACCATCTCCGTTAACATCACCCGCAGCTGCCACTGATGTACCGAAATGAGTATAACCATAGTCAGTTTTAAGGAAGGTGGTAGAATTGTCTACGCCGTTGGCAGATCCGTAATAGACCCAGGCCGCACCCGCTTCCACCGCAGGAGTATTCGTTGTCGGCGCCCCTACGATCAGGTCGTCGAACCCATCGCCGTTGGTATCGCCCAGGCCGGCTACTGCGGCACCCATGCTGGCATTGATGCTTTTGCCCGGCAGGATTTTGGGAGTAGTGATCAAACCCGTCGGAGCGCCGTAATACACGAATGCGGCTCCTCGTACTTCATTGTTGACCTTGTATTTCGGTGCGCCGATCACGATATCTGCATAATGGTCGCCATTCAGATCTGTGGCACTGGAAACCGCAGCTCCAAATAATGAACCATTGGATGGTTCTGTCAGCGTAACGTAATTGATGGTGTTGAGGCCAACTGAGGAACCATAGTAAATCCTTGCTTCGCCCCCGTTTCCGGAGTTGGTGTAATTGGGATTACCGATAATAATATCTGCATAGCCGTCGCCATTGATATCGCCTGCGCCCGCGACGGTACGACCGAATGGGATGGTCATTTTTTCTGAAAACCAGGCCTCGTGAATGCCGTATGGCGAGCCGTAAACGATGCAGGTCCTGCCCGTCGCGGCGGCATCGGTTCCTGGTGCACTGATGAGTACGTCATCGAATCCATCGCCATTGATATCACCGGCGTCGGCCACCACCGATCCGAACCGTCTCGAAGCTACCGAGTCGTACAGCCAGGTTCCGGCGCTCTCGTTGCCGGTTAAGCCACCACCATGGTAAATCAGAGCGGTACCTTCGTCGGTCTGTCCATTGTCGTATGCATACGCACCGATGATCAGGTCGCTGTAACCGTCCCCGTTCACGTCACCTGCCGGTGCCAGCGCGGAGCCCATCCAGGCATTCCCTTGGTGGCCTGTGATCATTATATCCGACCCATTATACTCCCTGGAAAGATCACCATAGTAGATGAATACGCCACCTTCATTGAGTTTCTCACTGTCGTAATATCGCGCCCCAACCATAAAATCAGAGAAGCCGTCGCCATTGACGTCGCCCGCTGCGGCAACTGTCCATCCGAATTGAGCTTCCCGCTGTTGCAGCGGGATCAATATCGCCTTGCGGTATACCGGCTCTTGTGGATTGGATGTCCCGAAATACAGGAATGCGGCACCCTGGTTTACTTGGGCGGCATCGTACAGGTATGCACCTACAATTATATCCGCAACTTGATCGCCGTTTACATCCCCTGCCGGGGCAATGGAGTGACCGAACCGCGCATCGATCTGGTCGGATTCGAGGCGGTAAGGGTTAGCTGTGACCAGCCCAGCAGCGCTTCCTCTGTAAATAAAAACGGCACCTTCATATGCCTGTCCGTTCGAGTACAGCCGCGCACCGACCATCACATCCGTGAAACCGTCGCCGGTTACATCACCGGCCGAAGAAACAGCATATCCCATCATGGCACCTGCCTGGTTGGCTTCCAGCGCCACGGCAGCTAAACTGACACTCGCAGTATTGCCATAAAAAAGGAATGCCGCGCCTTCATTAAGCTGGCCGTTATCGTACTGATGCGCGCCGACCAGGATATCACTGTGCCCGTCGCCGTTGACATCTCCGGCCATAGCCACGGAAATACCGAAGTTCGCACCGGTCTGATTAATTTCCAGGCTTTTGGAGGGTGTTTCACTGATACCAGCTTGGCTGCCCAGGTATACGAATACCGCGCCTTCGTCTGTCTGCCCGCCGTCATGGTAAGGCGCTCCTATCAGTATATCGCTGTAACCATCCTTGTTAACATCCCCAGCGCTCGACACCGACGTGCCCATTTGCGCATTCACTTGATTGCTTTGCAGGACTTTTGCTGCGAGGCTGATACCCGCAGCACTGCCCGGAAACACGAATGCGGCCCCTTCGTCGGTTTGGCCGTTGTCATATTTAGGCGCACCCACGATGACATCGCTGTATCCATCTCCATTCACATCTCCTGCGCTGGAAACGGCATAACCCATCCAGGCAGAGGTCTGATGTATTTCAAGAATCTTATTCGCGTGATCCGCGATGCTATTTGTCAGTGGGTCGATCGTTACTGGGAAGCTTGCGTTTTCTACTCCGACTTTGATTTCAATTCTGTCGTTGGCATAGGCAAGTGTCGCGTCGAGTATTTTTCCCTCCGCATCCCAGCATTTCAATCCATTGTAGACAAGTTTATTGGACAGATCGCCCTCTGCGCCCGTTATGAAATGCAGCTCGTTTTGCCCCATATCACGTACTGTTGCGCCTGAAACAGCCAATTTTACTTCCAGCGACTTTACACCCTCAGGTGCCTGCTCAACAATGAAATTCTGGCGGATGCCTTCTTCGCTATTGATAAACTCTTCCGAAAAATGCCCATGGTCGATCAAAATCTTGTTTTCCGAATGCGTGATGGCACTTTCCGGCGCCACGGCATAAATCAGTTTTTCATCGGCAAACACACCTTCATTCAAAAGCTTTATTGTAAATCCCGAATCGGTGGAATCGATACGTTTCCGGATCGTCAGGGCACCAGGCTCGTAGGTTGCGCGCAGGTTTTGCTTGCGGTTGGGACTTTGGAAACTATGCGTTTGATCGTCGTAGCTGATGTGATATTCCCTATTTGCAATTACCTTCCTGATGTTACGGATAGCCGCGCTGTCGGGAAGAAGGGTATTATTGTTTGATTTTGTTGTTTGAGAAAGTTTGTTTGATGTTTTTCCGGGAGAAAACGTTTTGTTGTCCTTTTGAAGGATCCAAATGCTAAATACAAATAGAGGAATAAAGAGGTACTTGTAAAGTTTTTTCATCGGCAATTTTAAATGTACAATAGATAATTATTAGTGGGTAATAAGCAACCGATATAACGAATATACTTGGAGTTACTAATTTATAGCTTATTGTTTAAGTAAAAGAATTGACGGTATATTAAGCCCCTCCGTCAGAATATTCTTATCGCCCTAACCCCCTACCTCGCCAATTGCAAATCCGCAATACTCTTGATCCTATTCCGCTCCAAAAATGCATCAATAGTCTCGAAATGCTCAATCACACGTTTGTCTTTAAACTCAAAAACCTTCTGTGATAACCCTTGTAAAAAGTCACGGTCGTGGGAAACCAGCACCAGTGTTCCATCGAAGTTTCTGAGTGCTTCTTTCAAAACATCCTTTGACTTTAAATCCAGGTGGTTTGTAGGTTCATCGAGAATCAACAGGTTTACAGGTTCCAGAAGCAGCTTCACCATGGCAAGGCGCGTTTTTTCTCCGCCCGATAATACACTTACTTTCTTGTCGATATCTTCGCCCTGAAACATAAACGCTCCCAAAATATTTTTGATCTGGGTTCTTACGTCCCCTTCTGCGACCTCGTCCACCGTTTGAAAAATAGTCAGGCTGGGATCCAGTAAGGATGCCTGGTTTTGGGCAAAGTAGCCCACCTTCACATTATGCCCAAGCTGGCAGGTTCCGTCCACATTGATCTGGCCCATGATGGCCTTGATCATTGTAGATTTACCTTCCCCATTCCGGCCTACAAACGATACCTTTTCCCCTCTCGAAATGGTCATGCTTGCGTTTTTGAACACGACATGATCGCCGTAGGATTTTGACACATCTTTCACGGTAACCGGATAGTCCCCTGACCGTGGCGAAGGTGGAAAACGAAGTTTCAGGGCCGAATTATCGATTTCATCAATTTCAATAATTTCCAGTTTTTCCAGCATGCGTTCGCGGGAGGAAACCTGGTTGGTTTTGGAGTATGTCCCGCGGAAGCGTTCGATGAATTGCATATTATCGGCAATCATTTTCTGCTGTTCCTGATATGCCTTAATCTGGTGTGACCTACGCTCCTCACGCAGCACCAGGTAATGCGAATAGTTGGCCTTATAGTCAAAAATCCGCCCCATAGTTACTTCAATGGTGCGGTTGGTGATATTGTCGATGAAGGCACGGTCGTGGGAAATAACCATTACCGCATTGGCCTTATTCACCAAAAAATCTTCCAGCCACATTACGGATTCGATGTCAATATGGTTGGTAGGCTCATCGAGCAAAATAAGGTCTGGCTTTTGCAATAGTATTTTGGCAAGCTCAATGCGCATCCGCCATCCTCCACTAAATTCCTTGGTTTGCCGCTGAAAATCTTCCGGCCGGAATCCCAATCCTTTCAAGGCTTTTTCAACCTCAGCGTCATAATTGACTTCTTCCAGTTGGTAATATTTTTCACCCAGTTCGGTAACCTGTTCGATGATCGCCATATATTCATCGCTCTCGTAATCCGTGCGGGTTTCGAGCGCAAGATTCAGCTTTTCCATTTCGGCACGCATTTCAAAAACCTGCTTGAATGCTTTGGCCGCTTCTTCGAAAACGGTACAGTTATCTTCGGTCAATAAATGTTGCGGCAAATACGCGATCACGGCGTCTTTGGGCGCTCGTACATGGCCGCGATTCGCTTTTTGTTCGCCAGCAATAATTTTCATCATTGTGGATTTCCCGGCTCCATTCTTACCCATCAGGGCAATTTTGTCAGTAGGATTAATAACGAAGGAAACTTCGCTAAAAAGGACAGAACCGCTAAATTCAACGGCCAAATTCTCAACTGTAATCATCGTCTCATTTTTTGAAGCCGCAAAGGTACGATGATACGATTGAAAGAAACGAAAAAAGTCATTGAACCAAATGTTAATTAGTAGCGTATAAAAGTAAGGACATTGCGTTCTACCTAACTGCCTTACAACCAGACAAGCAACTATAATATATGGACTTACGCACGACATTATCAGTAAATGAGAGCTTTATAGAAATGCTAATAGATTGCAAAAACCGCGGAGCAAAAGCGGAAATGATCCTGGACATCAACGGACTGGAACGGGCTGAGGGGGTCATAAAGGAGATTTACGCTGACGATCCAAATCCTTACATTGAACTACAAGATGGCAGGACGATTGTGGAAAAAACGATTATTGCGCTGAATGGGATTTTCAGGCCTGAGTATTCGGGGTGTTGACGGGTGTGATTGGTGCTTAGAAATAGGTCTTCACCGCGAAGTTGAATTGGTCAATGAATATTTTTTTAAACGGGCTTATATTATTCTGCTCGTAAAAGACCAGCATCGCTTTTTTATATTCAACTGCGTCGACAGTCCTGAAAGAGATAGGGCAATATTGGTGAGCAATCAGTATCGCATTACTAACAATGCGTGCTGTTCGTTTATTCCCGTCATTGAATGCCTGAATATATGACAGCAATACCAAGGCCAGTAAAGATTTTTCAAACACGTTTTTTTTTCGATTGATCAATCTACACATATCTTCCAGAGCTTCCCTGATCTGGTGCTCATTGTCAAGCGGCTTATAATTTGTCCCAGAAATACCTACACGCCTTCGCCTGATATTGCGTTCAACGTCAAGGTCCTTAATGAGAATGCTATGGATGTCTTCGATTCGTGCGATTGACAAAGGCACTACGTAATCAGGGTTCTCTACAATGAAATTCAGCGCTTCTTTGTGATTTAACAGCATGGTCGCATCATCCTTGGGTTTACCGGCGGCAGTTTCCTTCTCCTTTAATAACCGTTCGGTCTCAAGCAGCGAATAGGTATTACCTTCGATTTGTGAGGACTTCCAACTTAGATCAATAGCGAGCCTTTCCATTTCCTTACTGTAGGCGGCCGGGCTCATCTCGGCAACATTATTGCGGAACTCTCCTTGCAACCGTTGCAGCCGATCTGCTTCGTCGACCGTGAATAGATCTACATCCCATAGTACCTCGGTGATCAACTGGAAATTGAAATCTTCCCGAATCTTCCGCTCGTCTATTTCCTGTTCGAAATAAACAGCCATGTCCAATTGACCAAAAAGCTTATTTGCCGGGCTAACCACATACCTTGTCGCTCGCGTTCGACCCTCAGCCAATAGCTGGCCTGTCTCAACCAGTGCGGCAATTGCTCTTTTGGTTGTCGCGAAAGAACCTCTGCCCACAGTTTTATGGATCTCAACGGAAGAACATAAGGGATGATCCTTTACGAAATGAAGTATATCAGAATCTATTCGTGACATGATTACGGCTCATTTAACATCGAATTAAAGTTCAAATTTAACAAAAAATGAGCTATAATCTCTGCTTAAATGAGCCGTAATCCAATTATAGCTCATATATGATCTAATTACGGATCAACTTTCAATGTTTTTGAGCTGATTTTTAAACAGTCATGAGCCGAAAGCGGACAACAAAAAAGGACTGTCACCAACAGTCCTCGACTCCCTAAGCTTTCTGACTCATCTGTTCGAGTCCTTCCCAAAGCACTTTCAGATGAAAAGCGCTGATTTTTCGGCTTTCTCAAACGGAATATAGCGCCAGGTACAGCAACCCTTCAAGCGATTAGATTCAAAAGCTATTTCTTTTCATACTCATAACGGTTCATGCCCACTTCTGTAAAACCCCATTCAGGCGAATATAGTATTTCTTCGCGAAGCAGCTTTCCGTAGTATTTTCTTTTATTCACAACATTAGTACCAATCAAAGTACGGATCTGGTTGCCGGCGACATCCAACTCATATGTTCTTCCAGATTTCGCGTTTCCGGCAGCGTTCTGATGCATTTCCGATGAAGGCAATGTGTTATTCCCTGTGTATTCCTTAATGGTGATCAGTTCCAGGGCATTCTGATGATCAAACCGCTCCGTCCTGATTAAACGGTTCCGGTCGTCGTAAGTGTAGTTTTCGGTGTTCGAAAGCTCGTTGTCATACATATACTCCTGCATCTTGACAACATTTCCCCTGCCATCGTAAGTGTATTTTGAGTTATGATGATTGCGACCAGGTGTAAGTTTCAACGAGCTTCCGGTTGGCATACACCCAATGGATCGAGCGCAACAGTGTACCTGTGTCATCCAGAATGTCCTCTTGAATCAGCAGATCGCCTTCGTAAGTGTAGGTGCTCGTTGTCGACAAGGTAAGGCTATTTACAACGCCACCATACACTTTTTTGGTCTCCATACGACCATTGCGGTAAGTATATGCCCTGTATGTGAAGAGCACGTCGGGCATATCGTACATGGCCTCACGCGTGAGGTTTCCCTGAGCGTCGTAAGTGAATTGCACATATCCGTGAGGTTCTTTGGAATCCGATTTGCTGAAATTAACGATCTTCGTCAATCGGTAGTGGTCAGTATGGTAAATGCTGGTATCTCCTTCATTAGGCCCGGGCGGCCCTTGAAAGGTCTCGATTTCCTTATTTTTACAGCAAACCAGGAAATGCGTGATGACGATCAGGTAAAAAAGCTTTTTCATAGCAAAACGATCTGAGTAGACCCTTAACAATGGAAAATTCGGTGAAACTGACCACCTCAATTCGGTTTAAACTGACCACCTGTTCCGCGTGAAATTGACCACCCCAATTCGGAGTAAACTGACCACCTGAGTTCGGAGTAAATTGACCACCTGAATTCGGAGCAAACTGACCACCCCGAAGAGCAAAAAGATGCTGTAGAATCAACCCTACTTTTGACGCGAACCAATCGCGTGAAGTATGGCCAATTCGACAATCAGCATGAGTAAAATAAGACAGATCCTAAGAATGTACAGCCAGGGGCGTAGTAAGCTTTCAATAGCAGCCCAAACTGGTGTGTCCCGCAATACAGCAAAGAGGTACATGGCTACTTTTGATGCGAGCGGGCTAACCTTCGAACAGGTCAATACGCTGAATGACAAGGAGCTGGACGACTTCTTCGGAACGGTTAAAGAACAGCCTCCCCAAGACCGGTTACTGAACCTGCAGCGTTGTTTTCCCCACATTGATAAAGAGCTTAAACGGACTGGTGTCACGCGCCATATGCTTTGGGAGGCCTATAAAAAGGAATTTCCTGATGGTTTTGGATATACCGCCCGGCGGCCCGGCCAGTTTTGCTTCCACCTGACCAATTGGAAGGCCCGGGTAAACCCTGTGATGCACCAGGACCACAAGGCTGGTGATAAGCTGTATATTGATTTTGCAGGCGTTAAACTAAGTATTGTAGATAAGCAGACCGGTGAATTAACTGAGGTCGAAGTGTTTGTGGCTATCCTTGGGGCCAGCCAGCTTACGTATGTGGAAGCGGTCAACAGCCAGCAAAAAGAAGACCTAATCGCAGCCTGTGAAAATACGCTTCACTATATCGGTGGCGTACCGGCAGCGATTGTTCCCGACAACCTTAAAGCAGCTGTTATAAAAAGCAATAAATACGAACCAACGCTAAACGAAGCTTTTGCTGACTTTGCCGATCACTATGGGACTACCATATTGCCTGCCCGCGCTTATCGGCCAAGAGATAAGGCGTTGGTGGAAGGGGCTGTTAAAATCGTTTACAGCCGCATTTATGCCCCTTTGAGGAAGCAGGTTTACAGCTCACTCTCTGAGCTAAACGCAGCCATATGGATTGCCCTTGAGACACATAACAACCAACTGCTACGGGGCCGTAATTACAGCCGCAGGCTCCAGTTCGAAGAAGTAGAACGTTCAGCCCTGGCGCCGCTGCCTGTGCTTCGGTATGAGTTCAAGAAGCAATTACATGCCACTGTAATGAAAAACGGGCATGTCTGCCTGAGCGTTGACAAGCACTATTACAGCGTGCCTTACCGGTTCATTGGAAAGAAGATCAAACTGCTGTTTTCCAACTCTTTGGTTGAGGCTTATTACCATTACGAGCGTATTGCCCTGCATCAGCGTGTCAAAAGCCCCTACAATTATTCTACCGATAAAGAACATCTGGCCAGTACACATCGGTTCGTAACCGACTGGACGCCAGACCGGTTTTTGGAATGGGCTTCCTCAATCCACGAAGACGTCAGGTTGTATATCCATAAAATCCTGGACCGCAAACAACATCCCGAACAGGCTTACCGGTCTTGCGTGGGCATCTTATCCTTCGCGAAAAAGGCTGGTGAACAAAGGTTGATCAGTGCGTGCCAGAGGGCACTCAGCTATGGTATTTACAACTACAAAACGATCCAGACAATACTGGAAAAGAATATGGACCAATATGAAGACAGCCTGTTTGCAGACGAATTGCCCATGCCCCATCATGATAATATCAGGGGCGAAGACTATTATCAGTAATCCTTTAAATAAATAATACAATGAACACCGACACATTGGAGAAGTTACGCAAGCTCAAATTCCATGGCATGTTCCATGCCTTTAAAAGCAGCTTGGAAAGCGGGAAAACCGATGATTACACCGCCGATGAGCTTTTAGCCCATCTGGTTGATGCTGAATGGGATGACAGGCATAATCGACGTGTGGAGCGGCAGATCAATTATGCTAGGTTCCGCTATAAGGCGATGGTTGAAAATA
>NZ_JAMOZL010000002.1 GCF_023667495.1 Dyadobacter sp. MSC1_007 | reverse complement strand
AAGAGTTGCAAGATCGCAACCCTGGCCGGATGTGAGAACGCCTTGGCCAGATCCGCAATCCGGTTCTGCTGCTCGGTAAATATTTCTGTTTTTGTCACTCCCATGATGCAAATATAAAGAGCGATTTGTCAATTGCAATATTACGATTGATTTTTTTGAAAAATTTTCGGGCTGTGGCTTTCATGAAAAGCGGTATGCATCATTTGCAAGCGGGCACGCGTTGTGCACTTTCCAAGACGAATTCGATTTTAAAGAAATCGGCTGAAGTACGCTTTAATGCCCGCTTTCGGTTCAGCTATTATTGCTTCGATGGAGCATAGTACAGTAATATTGCGCCGCTGGCAAAGGTCTGCGTCTTTATCAATTGGAAAACCACTCCGTCCGCCAGTTCCTCAAATAAAGGCAAACCTTTTCGCGCCACCACCGGATGGACCATCAGCTGAAATTCATCTACAAGGCCGAGGTTGATCAGCGCAATAATCACGCTGCGGCTGCAAACCACAATGTCACCGCCATCTTCTTCCCGGAGCGCAAGCGTTTCCGCTTCGAGGTCGCGCGTTGCAACCTTTGCACTTTTCCAATCCACACTTTGCAAGGTGCGGGAGAACACGATTTTGGGAATAGCGTCCATCTTCATTGCAAAATCATCCATCGACTTTTCCCCACTGGGGTGTTCCACCAAGCCTTTCCAGTACTCCATCAGCTGGTAGGTTTTCCTGCCGTACAACGCAGTACCGGCATTTTTCAGAAGCTCACCATAGTGATCGTGCACTGCTTCGTCGGGCGATACTGCGGTGTGATCGCAAAAACCGTCGAGCGTCATATTGATAGCGGCGATTACCTTTCTCATTCGTGATCAAATTTGTTGATTAGGTTTTGGACAGCAGCAAAAATAGTGAACTGCAAATCCATTACCGTGGTCATTTCAAACATATTCAGGGGGTATTTGAGACAAGTTTGAAACACAAATCTGATTGACCGTAGATCAGCTATAAGATTGAAGGCAAGCCGTTATTCGGATCGCAAGCTTTTGACGGGATCCATCTGAACCGCCTTGAAAGCTCTATAAAAGACCGTGATTAATGCGATCAGAAATGTAAACGCAAGCGTTAAGGCGAATACCCATACATCAATTTTTATTTGGAACTTAAAATCCTCTAACCACCCGTTCATCACCCACCATGCAACTGGTGCGGCAATGGCAAACGCAATCAGGATCAGGGTCGAAAACTCCTTTCCAAAAATCCATAGCACCTCAAAAATGCTGCCACCTAACACCTTGCGGATGCCTATTTCCTTTGTTTTTTGAGCTGCCATAAAAGAGACCAGACCATACAATCCAAGCGCCCCAATGAAGATCGCGATGAAAGAAAATACCTGGATTAGTTTGAGCATACGTTCTTCGGTTTCATAAAACCGGGCGATGCTTTCATCCAAAAACTGGGACTCGAAGATCTGATCGGGATATTTAGCCGTCCAGGTCTTTTCAATGGCCGATATTGTATTCTTTACATTGGCTAAATTCACTTTGATAGCCATTTCGGAGTAATTTGAATTGAAACTGGTAATGGCTACTGCGTTGATATCTTCATGGAAAGATCTGTCATGAAAGTCTTTAACGATCCCCACGATTGGGGCTACCATCGATCCGCCGTTGGCTGCGACGACTTTACCGATCGCCTCCTGAGGTGTCTTGAAATTTAATTTTCTGGTAAATGCTTCATTCACCAAAAACTCACGCACCGAATCGGTCGGGAAGATATTTCTTCCTGCCGCAAGTTCCAGACCAAAAGTAGAAACATAATCTGCATCAGCAGCTTTGATGCTCGTAGGGAAATTCACTTCTTCCAACTGGTTGTCAAACCTGATACTGTTATTCCACGCCTGCGAGGAAGCGGGTGCCGAAAAACAAAGTGATACTTTTTCAACGCCGGCAATCTCTGAAATTTCATTTTTCAGCGTCTTCATTTTTACATTCGTGCTGTCAATACCCAATGGGACCATAACGATAGCCTCTTTATTAAATCCCAGATCAGCCTGGCTGGCGTACCGCATTTGGTTGATAATCACGACCATCCCAATAATCAGGATCTGAGAAATGGCAAACTGGATTACGATCAATGTCCGGCGTGTATTGAAGCCCCCGATGCTGGCTTGCGACATTTTACCTTTTAGTGCGGTGATTGGCTGGAAACGCGCCAGGACAAGCCCGGGATAAGAACCTGCAAAAAAGGTAACTACGATCCCCAACGTCAAAATAAATGATAATAATAACCTGTCAGTCAACAGATTAATGGACATTTTGGTATCGAAAAAGGAATTGGCGGCAGGCAGGGCCAAACCCGCGAGAACCAATGCGATGATGATTGCGGCCGTTGAAATCAATAAAGTTTCGGAAAGAAATTGCCAGAAAAGTTGCCCTTTAACACCTCCCAAAACTTTCCGGACCCCTACTTCTTTGGCTCTCCTGAATGCTTGTGCGGTCGCAAGATTGACAAAATTGACGCACGCCGTAACTATCAAAAACAAGCCAATGACCGACAGTATCCATAAAGTCCGCCTTTCCATCGGGCCGTCGTACCGGGAATCAAAGTGGACGTCCGCCAATTGTTGTAACTTGTAGTGGTGCACGTTTTTACTTGTTGGCCGGTATCTTTTGACATAAGCCGGGAACACTTTTTCAACCTCGGCTACTGTTACACCGGGTCGTAGCCGGACAAAACACTGCATCGCACTCTGGATGCCACCCCACGAGTCATCGCTGGCCAGCCATGCATTAAATGCTTTCAAGCTATTGTAGGAGACATAAATACCCGTTTTCCGGTCCGAATTTTCAGGCAAATCTTTCAAAACCCCGGTCACAGTGAAAGCAATTTTGTTATCGAACCAAAATACCTTTCCAATCGGATTTTCGCTGCCGAAATACTTTTCTGCGATCTTCTCAGTAACGATGGCCGTTCCAGGGGCCTCCAACGCCGTCGTTTTATTTCCTTGCAATAATGGAAAGTTGAAAATCTCAAAAAAATCAGATTCTGCAAATGCCAGATCGTCCTTGAACTTTCTAAGCTCCTTTCCATTTTTTAGCGTAATGAGTGATTCTTCGAAAGTCGCGATCCGGGCGACTTTTTCACCGAAAGTATAATCATTCCTGAAAACTTTACCCAATGGGGCCGGGACGCTTCGCTGGTAGCTGATATTGTCACGGTGCTGCTCGGTTACGATCCGGTAAATCCTGTCGGAGTCCGCGTGAAAATTATCAAAACTCAGGTGGTATCTCACCAACATGAAAATCAGGATCGCACAAGTCATTCCCAATGCAAGTCCTGCAATATTGATCAGGGTGTAAGCCTTGTTACTTTTCAGGTTTCTCGCTGCGATTTTCATGTAACTGCTGAGCATGGCTATTGGATTGGGTTTTGATAAATCTGTTCACTTTGCACAGCAAATCAAAAGCCAGCAACAAAATTGATCATAACTCACTCGGAACCAATACGATCGAAAAATAACAACCAGATTTTTTGTCCGATTTTGGCTGTTGTACTGTTCACATTCGAACATTGCTGCATGGCACTCCGTCGGCCAAAGTAGCATCAATAGTCTCAGTAAATGACAATTTGAGCCTGTTCCCGGATGTCGACCAGTTGAGCGCTTGTTGGTCAAGTTTTTTAAGAAATGACTTTGGTACGTATAACCTATATCGTCATACCGTCATATTGCCCAGGCGACGATACCCACCCACATGCAATTACTCTTGTGCATTCTATGAGCAAGCTCCACCTGGCATCAACTACTTCGCAAAATCGACAATATTTATAGAATTAATACTACAATTGTAGACATATTTCTAACTAGTTTTATAAATATTTGACAAACAGATTTGACAACATCTATCTAGGTTTGTTTTCAGAACCAAACAACTGTTACGGCGGTGCACTCCCTATAACCAACACACTTATGCATGATGAAAATTCTACTGATTGAAGACCACTTTTTAGTCCGCACTAGTCAGAGGATCGTACTTAACGAACTTTACCACCAGGCAACAATCGCGGAAGCGGTTGGTTTTGATGATGGGATGTCGCAAATCCAGACATCGCCATTTGACTTGATTTTACTCGACATAGATATCCCGGGAGGAAAAGGCAAGTCGATGATTGAACGAATCAGGGAAGTACAACCCGGCGTGGTGATCCTCATATGCTCGGGGGCGGATGAGCAATTGCATGCGTTGGAATATATCGCGTCCGGCGCGAACGGTTATTTATCCAAATCTGCCGAAAAGGCTGAAATAATCACCGCCATTACCACGGTCATGAAAAAAAACCGGTATGTGAGCCAGGCGGTTCAGGAACGGCTGCTCGACGCCGTTTCGACAGGTAATCCATCCGCAAAGCGTCCGAAAACAGTTACCGGACTGTCGGATCGTGAGAAAGAGGTCATGCATATGCTGATCGAAGGCAAATGGATTAAAGAAATCGCATTAGATCTGAACCTTCGTGCCAATACCATCAGCACATTCAAAGCCAGGATATTTCAAAAAATGGGTGTTTCAAGCGTGATAGAATTAGCAAGAAAAGTCAGGGACTAAGGCTTGTCGAAAATCCTCTAAATACTTCACACACACTTCTGTGAAATCGCTCATCCTATCCATTACTGCCTATGATAAAATAAAAATGCACGTTCCCAAGGCTCTTTTTACGAACCAAACTTTACATTAAATGAAGAAACAACTATTTACTAAGTTCGTCGCGCTGGCCGTCTTGCGGTTGGTGAATCGAACACGAATGGCTGGCTATGCAAGGCTGGCTATTTTATGGTGCTTTTTAATACCCTGGCTTATTTCAGGTCACGCGCACGCCCAATCCACGCAGGACGTGGGCCAGGTGTGGATAGCAGAAACCGGACTGGTTTCCGCCGGGGCGCAGCTCTTTCCTCAAAGCGGCTTTACAGACGCAGCAGGAAACACCTACACCGTGGGACGACTCATCGGAACAGTCGATTTTGATCCGGGTCCAGGCGTAACTCCTTTGACCGCAGATGCTACCGGCCAGACTTCTTATATCCAGAAACTGGACAAAGACAGAAATTTGGTATGGGCCAGGCAGATCAGCGGTACGGTTCAGGCGAACGCTACGTCGATCACCGTTGATGCAGCAGGTAACCCGGTTATCACCGGGACATTCCGGGGAACCGCCGACTTCAACCCAGGTGGTGGCGTTGCACAACTTTCTACCAGGGCGTCAAATGGCACGGAAACGTTTATACTTAAACTCGACAGCAACGGGAATTATTCCTGGGCCGTCAGGTTAGCAGACGTCTCCGCAGTTCAAGGGAGCACGGGTAGTGGTAATGATGTCAAAACCGATGGTTCCGGGAATATTTATGTTACCGGGCTGTTCGCCAATACAGTCGACTTTAACCCAGGTGCGGGTGTGTCTACCATGACGCCTTCGGCAGAGGGGTGGACTGACCCATACGTCTTAAAATTGACTCCGGACGGCACATTTATATGGGCCCGGCGGATGGGTGGAGGATTCAACGACAATGGAACCACGTTGACTGTTGATAACAATGGCAATGTAATCGTGGGAGGTACTCTGAATTCAAATACTCCTTCTGATTTTGGGCCCTTTTCTGTCCCCGGGGCGTCCACGCAAACGGCGTTTATCACAAAGTTGAACGGCGCGGGAACATTTCAGTGGGTCAAGACGATCTCAAATACCAGTACCAGCTCGGTGTCTGCTATCGAAGCAGACAATGCCGGAAATATCTATATCGGGGGAAACGCGGGGGGAACTTTTGACCTGGATCCAGGTCCGGGTACCAGCGACATACCGTCAGGCGGTTTCATCACCAAATGGGACGGTGATGGCAATTACGTCTGGGGAATGTTTCAGGGTAATGCTGTCAACGACATTACGCTCGACAACGCCGGAAATCTGTTAGCCACCGGTCGCTATGCAAATGCGCCCGCTCTTCTGGACCGCGACTGGGATCCGGGAGCAGGGGTCGTTAAGGTGACTAACCGGGGTACTGCCATCGGCACCACAGATATTTTTGTAAGCAAGTACACAACAGATGCCGGATTTGTATGGATCAAAACAGCGGGAGGTGCGAGCGCTACCTTGGCTATTGATGAAGGAGTATCCGTTGGTGTTGATGCCGCAGGCGATGTTTATGCCGCCGGGACTTATTTGACTGACGCCCTATTCGGCCCTTGCAACTATGCAGTCACGCCGACACCGAGCGCAAATATTCGTTCCCAGTATGTATGGAAGCTTTCGGCCGATCCTGTTCCGGATCTTCAATTCGCTGCGACGACGCTTTCGCCGGCCAGTCAGCAGGCGTGTATCCTGGGTATTCCGCAGGTGATCAATGCCAGCCCGGCCACTATCACTTCGCCATCCGGATTCAGCACGACGATGCTTTACCAATGGCAAATTGCCGAAAGCGCGACAGGGCCGTGGACCGACATGCCCGGTGAGGTATTCAAGGATTTGCAGCCGCTGGCCAGGAATACTTCGGCTTACTACCGCCGGATCGTAAAGATCAACGACGGTTTTTGCGGTTTCACAACAGTAGACAGCTCGGGGGTTGCATCAGTGATCATAGGTACCGATGTATCGCCGATCGCCAATGCAGACGGACCACAATGGTTTGTCTGCGGACCTGGCTCCAATACTGTACAATTGGCAGGAACTGCTTCTGGTGGAACACCTGCATACACTTATCAGTGGTATGAAGGCAGCACCAGCAATGGTACTCCGCTCGCGTCTACCGGCACGTGGACTACTCCGGGTATCACGGCAGCAACTACCTACACATTGCAGGTAACCGACGCGGCCGGCTGCGTGGATATCGATCAGGTGACAATTGTTCCCGCTATCGCCAATGCAGGTACCGACAAGTCGATCTGCCAGGGCGCCGGCGGCGTTCAGATTGGTGCGCCACCCGTTTCCAGCCCTTCCGTTTCGTATGTATGGACAAGGGTTTCCGGTGATCCGATTTCGTCACTCAGCTGTACCACCTGTGCGCAGCCCATTGCCAACCCGACTGTAGCAACAGTGTACCGTTTGACAGTCACCGTACAGCAAAAAGGGGGTGCCACTTGCACAACTACCGACGATGTGACTGTAACGCCGGTCACTGCCCCAAACAACACATTGGCCTTCGCCGGAACGGACAAGACAATTTGTAAAAACACCTCGGTAACCCTGGGCGGTACCGCGGATGCAACATTTGCATATACCTGGACATCAGGCCAGTATCTTTCTGCTTCACAGGTTGCCAATCCGGTGTTCAATGCCGGAACTGCTGCCGTGGCCGGTGGGACGATCAACTATACAGTATCTGCCATTAAAGGGGGCTGTGCCTTTACCGATGAAGTAAAAGTATCTGTCCTCAATAACCGTATAACTAACCAGGATGAAACGGTTTGCGGTCCTCTTTGGAGCAGACATCTTGACGAACAAAATGCACCCGGCACTACTTATACCTGGAGTGTCGTATCCGGAGATGGTGCCGTATTGCAAACTGCGAATGCTGGTCAGGATGCTTACCTGAAAAGCAACACCGGCGTAACGGTCTTCCGCCGCACTGTCACACTGAATGGCGTGACCTGCTCGGCGGATGTGTCGGTACAGCCGTGCACAGGTTCGGGAGGCTGTGATTTTGAAATACTCACACTTTCAGACCAGGCTTGCCCGAAAGTGTTCGGGCCGGTGGCGCTGAAATTAGGTACCAGCATCGCTGAACCGTCCAACTACAACTTTTCGTGGAGCCCTGCCAATCTGGTCGACAATGCAAGCGCACCGACGGTAACGATTACATCCACCGCACAAGCAACGATCACGGTAACGATCACCAACAAGTACGACGGTTCTATCTCCTGCCAGAAATCGCTCGTGATCAACCCTCCGGGATGGTCATTGCCGGTATTCACAGCGGAAGATAAGTACACTTGTCCGGGGACGGCCATTCAAATCGGCAGCACGGCTGTGGCGGGCTTTACCTACCTGTGGGATCCTGCTACCGGGCTAAGCAGCAGCACTGCTTCGAACCCAACCGCAACTGTGACTGGTACAACCCAGTTCCGTGTGGCTATTACTGAAACTGCTTCCGGCTGCCGCAACCGAGATACCCTGATGGTCAATGTATCTGCACCGGCTGCTGATGCAGGCAACGATCGCGCAGTTTGTAACGGTGCAACCGTGACCCTGGGCACCCCAGCGCCTGCGGGCACTAACTGGACGTACGCCTGGGAACCTTCCAATGCGGCCTGGACCAATGGCACAGGGCCGACCAACGCCCAACCACAGGTGCAATTTGCCGCTGCAACGCCGCAAACTTTCACATTGACGGTAACCGATCCCCTTTCAGGATGTACCGCTACCGACACGGTGGTGCTACGCAATACCGTTAGCACCGGCGAATATGCAGGCGCAGCTGTTACTACTTGCCAGGGAGAGCCTGCGCAACTGGGACGTTCGGCAGAGCCGTTTGCACAATATGAATGGTTTATGGCCGACGGCGTAACGCCTGCGACCGGACTGAGCAGCAATACAGCCGCCAATCCCACTGTGCTCAATCCGACAGCAACAACAACCTACGTAGTAAAAGTAAGCTATCCCGGATGCAGCACCCCGCTGACCGACCAGGTGACACTGACCGTCAACCCCGTAACGGGCCTCGATTTGGCTGATCAGAACGTATGTCCTGCCGGACCAATTGCGATCGGATACGGTGCAGCTGGAAACCCGGCAGCTCCTTCGGGCGCAACATACCTTTGGGTACCATCAACCGGTTTGAGCAGCGCAACCGTTGCCAATCCGACTGCCACAGTGACCACAGAAACGATCTATTCGGTGACAGTAACCTTGCCTAGCGGTTGCGTGTTCACCGATCAGGTTAAAGTGAGCCCGTCAGCGAACGCAGGTAGCGACGCTACCCTATGCCCTGGCGAATCTGCTGTAATCGGTACCCCTGCCATCGCAGGTGCGACCTATTCGTGGACTGGCGCAAGCATAGTAGGCGCGGCAAATGTGGCCCAGCCGACTGTGAAGCCAACCTCGACGACTACCTACACCGTAAGCGTTACCTTAAACGGTTGTACTACAACCGACCAGGTAGTAGTAACCGTCAACACGCCTAACAACTTTACCATCACTGGTAACACTTCGATTTGCGAAGGTGGCGTTGCGACCCTGGCACTGGCTGGAACCGCCCCTTCGAACAGCACCTGGCAATGGAGCCCTGTTGCTGGCGTGACTAGTCCGAACGCCACGTCTACCACAATCGCTGCCACTTCTACCCAGACCTACCGTCTGACGCAGACCAACACGGCAACCGGTTGCAGCAACTATAAAGAAGTTGTGCTTGTGGTTAATCCAAATACCATTGCAGCAACAACCGGCGATGTGGCATTGTGCGAGGGCACTTCTGCAACACTTCCTTTGAATGTGACTTCATCCGGAAGCTATTCCTACATGTGGAGCCCCTCAGTTGGTCTTTCGAATGCATTCATTGCCAACCCGACCGTCACTACCGGTTCGCCGAGAACCTACACCGTGACTGTGACTGACAATGCAAGCCAATGCCAATTGGTGAAACAGGTGAATGTGACCATCAATGCGCCAGAAGCATGTTTTGCGCCCGTAACTTTGACTGGTAATGTATTCCACGATGCCAATGCATTGAAAGATGTGACTGTCAACAGCACTTCTGCCGTAGCTATTCCTACGGGCCTTTACGTAACACTGGTGGATACCAGTGGGGCTGCCGTGAAAACGGTTCCTGTGAATCCGGATGGTACTTATGATTTCGGTGTAACCGCTCCTGGCGATTACAGCATCGTGCTGCATCAGACTGCCGCTGGTTCTACCGTGCCAAGCCTTCCTACTGGTTGGGTGAATACAGGCGAGAACCTGGGCACAGGAGTCGGTAGCGACGCGGGCGTCAACGGTATCCTCACCGGCGTGACAGTAGCTGGCACGAATGTGACCAATGCGAATTTTGGTGTGCAATTACCACCGGTAACCACCGGCGGGGACGAGCCTACCCAACCAAACCCGGGCGGCACAACCACTGTCGATCTCACTTCGCATTTCGGTCTGAATGATCCGGATGGTACTGTAGTATCGATCACTTTCACGGAATTCCCTGAAAACGTAACGACGATCGCCATCAATGGCACGACTTATGTTGCGCCAGGTACTACTCCGGGTTCAGGCCAGCAGGTATGGCCAGCGGGTAACCTGACGGTCCCTGCAACAGGTCTTTCTGTTTTGATCGACCCGGTCGATGGCAGTGTAGATGCTTCCATTCCATTCTTTGTCACTGACAATGGTGGCCTGGAAAGTAATGTCAGCGTCGTGACTGCTGATTTCACTGTAGCTGTTGTCAGCCTGAGCGGTAACGTCTTCCACGATGCCAATGCATTGACAGACAGCACCGTAAACACAACCAGCGCGATCGCCATTCCCGCAGGTTTGTATGCTTCGCTGCTGGATTCGACTGGTGCGGTTATAGCAACCGTTCCCGTACAATCTAATGGCTCTTATGACTTTGGTAATGTTGCCCCAGGCGATTACAGTGTGGTATTGCACCAGACTGCCGCCGGTTCTGCTACGCCAAGTCTGCCAACAGGCTGGCTTAACACCGGTGAGAACCTGGGTATAGTTGCCGGTAATGATGGAACTGTTAATGGCATCCTGACGGGCATTACCGTCACCACAACTGATGTGACCAATGCTAATTTCGGGGTGCAGGTTCCTCCGGTCACAACCGATGCAGCAGTGCCTTCACAACCTAATCCGGGTGGTGTGGTAACCGTGGATGTCTCCGACGAGTTTGACTTTACGGATTCAGACGGAACTGTTGAAACGATCACATTCACCGCCTTCCCTGATAGTGTGACCACGGTAACAATCAATGGCACAACCTATGTGGCCCCGGGCATAACACCAGGCGCAGGACAAACAGCTTGGCCGGATTCATTGACCGTTCCCGTAACAGGCCTTTCTGTCCTGATCGATCCGATCGATGGCGCCGTGACTGCTTCTGTTCCTTTTGTTGTAACAGACAATGGTGGCGCGGTAAGTAATGAAAGCACGGTAACAGCGCCATTCACAACACCTGTGGTTGTCAGCCTGAGTGGTAACGTATTCCACGATGCCAATGCGTTGACTGACAGCACTGTGAACACAACCAGCGCGATCGCCATTCCCGCAGGGCTTTATGCTTCGCTGCTGGATTCAACTGGCGCGGTTATAGCTACCGTTCCCGTTGCAGCCAATGGTTCTTACGACTTCGGCAATGTTGCCCCGGGCGATTACAGTGTGGTATTGCACCAGACTGCCGCCGGTTCGGCTACACCAAGTCTGCCAGCTGGCTGGCTCAACACCGGTGAAAACCTGGGAACAGCTGCTGGTAATGATGGAACTGTTAATGGTATTTTGACGGGCATTACTGTAACGACAACTGATGTGACCAATGCTAATTTCGGCGTGCAGGTCCCTCCTGTTACTACCGATGCAGCAGTGGCTTCGCAACCTAATCCGGGTGGTGTGGTAACCGTTGATATTTCAGACGAGTTTGATTTTACAGATTCTGACGGAACCGTTGAAACGATCACATTCACGGCCTTCCCTGATAGTGTGACCACGGTGACCATCAATGGCACAACCTATGTGGCCCCAGGTGTGACACCAGGCGCAGGACAAACAGCATGGCCGGATTCACTGACCGTTCCGGTAACAGGCCTCTCTGTCCTGATCGATCCGATTGATGGCGCCGTGACTGCTTCTGTTCCTTTTGTTGTAACAGACAATGGTGGCGCAGTAAGCAATGAAAGCACCGTAACAGCGCCGTTCACAACGCCTGTCGTTGTCAGCCTGAGCGGTAATGTCTTCCATGACGCCAATGCATTGACTGACAGCACCGTGAACACAACCAGCGCGATAGCTATCCCGGCAGGACTGTATGCTTCGCTGCTGGATTCAACTGGTGCGGTTATAGCTACCGTTCCCGTACAATCTAATGGCTCTTATGACTTTGGTAATGTTGCCCCAGGCGATTACAGTGTGGTATTGCACCAGACTGCCGCCGGTTCGGCTACACCAGGTCTGCCAGCTGGTTGGCTTAACACCGGTGAAAACCTGGGTACAGCTGCTGGTAACGACGGGACAGTCAATGGTATCCTGACCGGAATTACCGTCACAACAACCGATGTGACCAATGCTAATTTCGGGGTGCAGGTCCCTCCTGTTACTACTGATGCGGCAGTGGCTTCGCAACCTAATCCGGGCGGTGTGGTAACCGTTGATATTTCAGACGAGTTTGATTTTACGGATTCAGACGGAACTGTTGAAACGATCACATTCACCGCCTTCCCTGATAGTGTGACCACGGTAACAATCAATGGCACAACCTATGTGGCCCCGGGCATAACACCAGGCACAGGACAAACAGCTTGGCCCGACTCATTGACGGTTCCGGTAGCAGGCCTCTCTGTGCTGATCGATCCGATCGATGGCGCCGTGACTGCTTCTGTCCCTTTTGTTGTAACAGACAATGGTGGCGCGGTAAGTAATGAAAGCACGGTAACAGCGCCATTCACAACACCTGTGGTTGTCAGCCTGAGTGGTAACGTATTCCACGATGCCAATGCGTTGACTGACAGCACTGTGAACACAACCAGCGCGATCGCCATTCCCGCAGGGCTTTATGCTTCGCTGCTGGATTCAACTGGCGCGGTTATAGCAACGGTTCCCGTTGCAGCCAATGGTTCTTACGACTTCGGCAATGTTGCCCCGGGCGATTACAGTGTGGTATTGCACCAGACTGCCGCCGGTTCGGCTACACCAAGTCTGCCAGCTGGCTGGCTCAACACCGGTGAAAACCTGGGAACAGCTGCTGGTAACGATGGGACAGTCAATGGTATCCTGACGGGCATTACTATCACAACAACCGATGTGACCAATGCTAATTTCGGGGTGCAGCAGCCACCGGTTGCGGATCCTAAGGAATATGTGATCGATCAGCCGACACCGGATGTGGTCATCCCCCTGAACGGAACGCATGTCAGCACAGGAACGGGCACGACTTCGCCTTCCCAGCTGACAGGTACTGACCCTGAGGATGGTACCCTCAACGGCAGTGGCAGAGACCGTACCGTGGTTATCACCACCCTACCCGACAACGGCGAGTTGTATTACAACGACACCCTGGTAACGGCCGGACAAGTGATCCCGAACTACGATCCTGCCCTGATGGCCATTAAGCTAACGGGTACCGGTTACACGAGCACCACTTTCGAGTACGCTTATGTGGATGAAGCTGGCGAACAATCACCGCCTGCACCTTACACCATCCGGTGGGAGAACCCGCTTCCGGTAACACTCGTGTCGTTCACGGCTACTGCGCGTGAGAATACGTCTGAATTGAAATGGGTGACTTCGGAAGAAACCAACTCCGGCCGTTTCGAAATCCAGCGCAGCACCGACGGCAAGAGGTGGAAGGTGATTGGTAGTCTGCAAGCCCAAGGTGAAAGCAAGGTGAGAAAGACCTACGCTTTTGTTGACCACCAACCGGAGGTTAGCGCTAAAAGCGATAATCTTTACCGCCTGAAAATGATCGATCGCGATAGCAGCTTTGCATTTAGTAGCATCAGGAGCGTTCGCTTCGAAAGCAAGCTCGAAAGCAGCATCTATCCAAACCCTGTAAACAATGAGCTTACGCTCAAAGTGACCAGCTGGAAACAGGTGAAAGCCATCCGGATCGACAACCTGGCAGGAATGCAGGTGTACAACTCCGGACCGGTTGAATCGGGCAAGGTGGATGTAAGCAAACTGGATTCAGGGATTTACATCCTTCGCATCACACACACTGACGGATCTGTCCACACACACAAATTCGTCCATATTAAATAATGTCGAGCAGATGCCCTTGTAACGAGGGCATCTGCTTTTTTCAACAGGACAAGACTTGGCTCAATGTTGCTGCATTGGTCATGGAACAGTTACAATGTGATGTTAAAAACAGCTCCATTATCGTTCAAGACAGAGATTTTGCCTCCGTGGGCCGTCACATAATGTTTTACGATGGCCAGGCCCAAACCTGTTCCATTGCTTTTATTTTTGGTTACAAATGGCTCAAAAAGTGTTTTTAGCAGACTGAGTGGTATACCTGGGCCATTATCTCTGACCTGTATGGAAACGAAGTCAGTTTGCCTGCGGGCTATAATTTGAATTTGCGGCTCGCTCACTTTATTATCCAGAAGTGCGTCAACAGCATTATTAACGAGGTTAATAATTACCCTTTTCAATTTGCTTTGATCACCCTGAACAGCCAGCTCATCGCCCGCTTCGATTTCAATATTCACTTTGCCAAGTGCGTCTCTTGAGGCTAGCTGATGCAGTGCGTTCTCAAGCAGTGGTTTAAGCAGCACCGTCTCTTTTTCAATAGGTGTTTCCCTGATGAAGTCCAGAAAGTCCTCAAATATTTCCGAAGCCTGTCCGGCCGATCTGTCGATCATGTCTAGCCAATCGCTGTTATAACCTTCCTCACGGATAATACCGGTAAGTAATTGTATGTTTCCGATGGCTGGCCGTAAATCGTGAATGACCATGCCTATCGCCCTGCCCACAGCCGAAAGTTTCTCTTTGCGTATGAGTTCTTCGTTCATTTCCGCATTGCGGATCGCCTGAGCAGCATTTTGGACAAATAACCGCAGCAGGTACATTTTTTCAGTTTTTAGCCTGCCATTTTTTTTAAGTACCGCAAATACAGAATACCCGTTTAAGCGCGCCAGTACCAGCTCTTCTATCTGAATTACTTCCTGCGGAGAGATTTCTATTTCTTTGATGCGATTTACCAGCTCTTCAATGTTAATCTTTTCTTCCATTGCGCCGATAGACAAAACCTTCTCATAAGAAAAGTCGTCCTGAAGCCTGCCCAGAAAAGCCATGTCAGTACCAATGGTAGTGGCCAGCTGATCCAGTATGTTCTTTAATAAAGATGTAAGCTGCCGCTCGTTTAATCCGATAGACGCAATAGATTCGATCAGGTTTTCCAGGTTGCGCAGCCGACTATAGTCAGTTACCGCTTTGGTGGCCAACTGTATAATTTCTTCGGAAGCATAGGGCTTGCAATGATAGCCTACGTTCTGACCTGCCTGTTCGATAATTTCCTCAATGGAACGGTCGGTAAATGCAGTAACAAAGATAATTTCGGCTTTACTGTCAAATTTTCTGATCTGCATAGCAGTTTCCAGTCCATCCCAGCCCGGCATACGCATATCCAGGAAAATAACCGCATACGGGCTATTGTTTGCGATGGAGGCTTTCACTTTTTCGAGCCCCTCCATCCCGTTTGATGCTTTTTCTACCTTAAAAATGGGAATATTGCTGGTAAGGGGAGCCAGAATCGAGACCGGTGCATCAAAAAGGATACTCGCGGCATGGTCTATCTGCTGGCTTTCAATGGATTGATGACGCGGCACGAGAATATCTTCCATGTTGTCCCTTACCATTTCCTCATCATCAATAATTAGTACTGAGGTATTGATTTCATTCATCGTTTTTAAAATCGGTTGTCGTTATTTTCTGATTGAAATGGTAGTTATGCTACCTGTACCTAACCCGTTGCTTTCCAAGGAAATAGTGCCGGCATGACTCTCAATAATGGATTTGCAATTGTAAAGGCCCAGGCCCGTACCAGTACTTTTCGTTGTATATCCCCTATCAAAAAGGTGTATTGCTGTTTGTTCATCAAAACCTTTTCCTGAATCCGTAATGGTTAATTCGACATTGTTTTCGGTATCAGTCAGTTTAATACTGATTGTTTTTTCAACGGCGTCCGTATCGATCGCTTCAATACTGTTCTTAAGGATGTTGAGCAGTACCTGCATGAGCTTTGTCCGGTCGCCCTTAATTACAACACGTTCCGATGGTACGCTTAAAGACAGCCTAACCCCCTTCTTTTCCATGTTGGCAAATACCATTGAACGGCAATCGCTGATAATGTCTTTGAGATTAACAGGCTTTCTTTCCTGGGATTCATGCCCGCTGATATACTGGCGCTGAATATTTAAAATGTCCTGAATATGGGTAGTAAGGTGGAGCTGCTCGTTAACTGACCGCCGAAGTTCATCGTGGCTATCTCCAAGAGATTTGCTGATAGCCTCCATCATGTCAATCAGGGCGGCGGCTTTGGGTGCCCCTATTGCGGCACTAATAGGCTCATTTTGCTGCTTTAAAAACATTGCTACCTTCTGCAAGTTGCCCTGGTTGTACTGTACCAGCATGCGGTTGATACGGGTCAGATAAGAGTTGAACCCAACTACCGCATTGCCGATGTCATGGATCACTTCTGATGCTATTTCGTATTTACCCTGGGCAACGGCTTTATCCTGTTGTGCCTGTTTCAGGGCTTGTTCTTCTTGCATCTTTTCGGTCACATCTTCCACGCTTACGATAACGCAGCCCTCAAAAATTTTGGTTACGGTAAGCTTGAAATGCTTTTCGCCTTCCGTAGAATCCGGAGTTGTATGGCGGTACTGCTGATTCAGCATAATCAATCCCGAAGGCTCTGAAAAACTACGGATTCGGCTTACGATTTCACTATCCAGCACCGACAGGCAGGGATATAAACTCACTCCCGGGTGAAGTATTTCGCCAGCCAGGGGATTAAGCAGCTTGCTGCCCACCAGGTTGATATCTACTATTTTCCCACTTTCGTCCATGTCAACCAGCCCCACCGGCGCATGCAGAAGAATGGCCTTCATTTTCTGTTCAGCAGGACTGATTTCTTGCCCTATATTATGCATAGCGGATGATGTAGAAATATTTCATATTTAAGTCGATAAATATAGAATGAATTGTATAAAGTTTCATTAACATGAATGACTAATGGTGATCTTCAGGACCTTTTTACGCGCATGGTGATGTATGTTACCCGGCGACCGTGCCGGGAGCAGGTCCCAACAGTCCGTGCTTGTTTACTAGTCCTTAGATCATCCCGCGGTCACGACAATAGTGTCTCACACTCTCTTCAACAGTTGGCAGCTCTCCAAAAAATGTAAGATATGCTACGAGACCTTTATTTACATTGGACCAACACTTATCCCCAATAAAGAAGCCCGTTACAGCGCAACGCTCGACTCATCCATTGTTTTACAAAAAAGAAAGCATTGCGAAGGTAGCATTTTGGTTATACGCCAAAATAACTGGCAACGGGTAACGAAGATTGTGATTGCACACTAAATCTGAAAACATAACTAATCCCGGAAGTGGAGCCCGGCAATGACTTCGTTTTGAAGCATATTTTGCAATTTCCCGACTGATTCGTACACAGCCATCACTTGCTGCGGATCAGTTAAAATTGCTTGTTCCAGAGGAGTTTTGATCAGGTTGAGTTTATAGACGATATCCATAAATTGCGCTTCAAGGGCTTTACTGAGCGCCATATCAGCCGATTTGGCACCTGCCTGGTCCAGAAGCCAGTATAACGCGCGCGCGCCGATGCCATCTGTCCTCCATGCTGAAAATGACTGTTCTACACTTTTTAATTCAGCGCGAAGCAAGGCTGTCGACTCGCCGCTATATTTAGATTCGACTAGGGCCGGGCGGGCAGTCCCCTCATTGACCCCTAACGGTGCACCAAGCCTTTCTTCTTTTATTTTGGCAATGGTAGCGATCATATTGTCCGTCAACACGCCGATGGAAGAACTTCGCTCAGGGCCGCTCGACGCCACAAATTGATTAAGATAACCGTTGCCTCCCGTGCTCCATTGATACAACAGCTGGTCGCTGCGTCGCTTCAAATCCAGACATAGTCCACGGAGGAAAGCCCCGCGGCGTGAACCCCTGGCACTAAACGCAGCTATTACCGACGCTGCGTTTTCTCTGTTAGTCCCGTATATCAGATATTCGATCGCCGCCAGACCTGTGGACGTCTCTAAAAGTGATCGCATGTAAGTCTGGTCAAATCGTGGAACATTGGACGAAATAATATCCTCTATTGCGTTGGCATTTGCCTGAGCATAAAGATTGGACGAAGAAATATCGGTACTGAATTTACCTTGCAAAAATATCGCTGCCGTTTTCCAGGCGACGGCCGAATTGACCCACTCTTTTCTTAGCACAAGCAGTTTTTGAGTGCTGGTAGAATCGTGTTGATAGGAAATTGCAAACTCGTTCAGTGCGTTCGCTGAATTTTGAAGTTCGAGAAAGCTGCGAATGATGGCGGCACTGCCAATGCCCTGTAAAGCGGTTTCGCGGTCGGAAAGCGAAATAGGGCCCGGGTCCTTTTCATTGGAACATCCAAGCAAAAGCACTAAGAAGAGACATAGAAAATATTTCATAGCGGTCTTTAAACAGACTTACTTTTTACCAAAGCTTTTCGTTGTAACATTAAATAGACTAACGGTCACATGAAGAACTTTCACCTGATGAGTAAAATTGTCCGTCTCATAGTGTTTTTTATTTTGACGCTAATTATTTGGGATTGTAAAAAGAAAAATCCTGAGCCTGATGATGACAGGCCGGGAGGTGGGCATTTCGCGCCGGTCGGTAACCGTACGGGACCGGGTTACTTCTGGCAGCTGACGGTTGCAAATCAGGCTGATCCAAATGGATACACTGATATTGCTGAAAACCGGCTGTTCTATTTGAATGAATCAGATCAGTTTGCCCGGGAAGTGACACTGACCGTAACCAAACGCGAGGAATCGTCGGTAAACCCATCTTTCAGAATCTACGGCAGGTTTCAGCAGTGCTTGTTAATATCCAATCCCACTTTATCATCGGGCGACGTCACACCATCCGGTATCTTCGAACGGGTCGGAAATACAGGCAGCAGCGCGCAGTATTCAGGAATAACCTGGACTCCTGCTTTGGCCAAAAGTCCCGTCGATAGTAAAGCCACTTTGAAGTTTGTAGTGCACACCGATAGTAAAGATTCACTTTGCACCGAAGGTTTCGTGCAGGCGGACATGATATACCCCGCGGTTATCACCAGTGTAGGGAGCTACTTTGATGGCGATTATCTCTATTTTTTAAAAAAGAAAGCCAAGTAAGTAAACCAGCAAAGATACCAGTCATTGGACCCGCATCAACTGAACACAATGCACCGGACGTCCGTCGGTCGTAATGCCTTGTATCACCACACGCAGGGTTTGCACTACGTCGGACAGCGGAAAACGCAGCTGGCTTTGCCCTTGACCGTCCGTTTGCATCATCGGTTTCCAGTACAGAACATCGCGGCTATCTACGGGACCGGAAATAGTGCTGTTGGACATTTCCGTATCATAGCGTGGCACATAAAATTCGCGCTGAACAGACGGATAGCCGATGAATTGAACCGGCGTCATAGTTTTGCCGGGTGTCGCGCCTGCCTGAGCAGACCGTGCGCCCTTGGAATAGAAAGCAATAACCCCATTCCCTCCCTGAACGCCATATATACCCGCTGTACCAGCATTTTTCAGAACTTCGATGCGTTCAATATCCCGCGGATTAAAGGTCATCAAAGCGGTTCCATCACGGTCTTGAATATGCACGCCATCCATTAAAAACAATGGCTGTGTACCACTCTTATAGCTACTCATGCCCCGAATTGACACAAGATATCCAGGGGGTGATGGCGGCCCGCCAGGTGTAGCGGTGGTTCGTGCCACAGTCACTCCGGCAAATCGCCCCTGAATCATTTCGTACAGATTGGAGTAAGCGGGCGACTTCTCATCGAAAATGACAACAGCATCGGCCGCATCGTGCAAACTACGCAGCTGGATATCTTCCGGCCTTTCATTGTATTTTTTCGCCCTAACCGTCACTTCATTGAGCTCTTTCACATTCTTATCACGGTACGCGTCGGGATTTGCTTCTTGCCTGGTCCGGGCATCTTCCAGCTGAGCCCGTACCGCCGACCAATCCGGCGCCTCAGCTATTTTGCCTGTTTCCCATCGTTCACCAGGCCCTTCCTGTATCAGAAATGCTTCACTTGCAGAAATGTTTTTAAAATGCCGATCAGCAATTTGCGCAATTAGCTGTACTGTATCGGAAATGGCCATCCCTGCCAGCCGAAAGCGCCCCTGCTCGTCAGCACCGGCTGATCTTATGAACGATTGCCCGGGCATTGTGGAGGCCACGATCACCTGCGCGCCGGATATTGGTTGCTTTTTTGCATTCAAAATGCGCCCTCTAAGCGATACACCACCGAGCGAGTCCGTTTCAGGCGTGCCACTAACCCTTCGCCAGCCTTGCGTCAACAGCAGGTCGTCCAGGGCCCGCCGGATTTCGGCCGAGGGGTTCACTACATATTGATTTGGATTTTCAACCCGACCGCGAAGCTCTCCCGTTAGCAGTAAATGTGCTTGCAAAGTAGCGTCCGCGGTATCGTCAGGCACTTTACCGACATCGGTGATTGAAGCCGACAATGCGGCTAATGCCGGTGATCCGTTGTCGCTCAGCTTGACACTCAAAACGACCTGTTCGCGCGGCTGATACCGGGCTTTATTGAATCCCAACACCACACCTACCGGCGCAATGGATTCGGGTACAAACGCCAATCGTTCGGCCTGCGGTTTGCCGATTGCATCATAAAGCGTGATTTGCGCAAGCCCTGGCAGCCAGTTCATCATCGGCAAGCTTATCTTCGCCAGCCCATTTTGCAGGACAATTTTTCGTTGATCGACCACATGGCCACGTTGCTGAACCAGGATATACACCGAGTCGGTAACAGCTTGGTTTGAGCTCATAATGGTCAATGCCAAACGGGTTGTATCGCTGATCGCATCAGCTGAGAGCAACAACCCTTCCGTTTCGGGCATGGGTAAAGTAACGCGTTGCTGCTGGTTGTTATACATTACTTCGGCATGATAAATCCGCTGCGTCTTTGGCTGCATCAAAACACTGGTCATCCCCTGCTGATTAGTCTTGAAACGAACTACCTCAGCACCCAGGTCGTCGACAATGCGTCCCGCGATAGGCAAGCCACGACCATTGGGCTGCACAACTTTTACGCCCAGCCGAGCAGGCAATCCTGAAACCCAGCGACCGCCTTCCGGCAAAATCTGAATGTCTAATTGCTGAGAAAGTGAATCGCTACCTTTCGATATGTCGTTACGAAACAGATTGTAGATGGCCACATTCCGTTCGAAAGCCGGGCGCCGTTGAGCATCGTCTTCGTCGGTATAGGCACGCAGGCGATAGGTGCCCGTCATAAGCGTATCAGACAGTCGGAAATTTCCTTCGCCACGTCCGTCCACGATACGTACCCACTGGTGCTGTACCAATTTTCCTGTCGGCGTAAGCAAGTCGACATGCATGGCCGTTTCGCCGCTTATCCGCTGGTGACTGGCCGCGTCGAGTAAATAGGTACTCATCCAGAGCCGGTCCCCGGTGGCGTAAAACGGTTTGTCGATATGCACAAACAATGTTGGGGCCAGCAGCTTGAATCGCTCGTTGAAGGCCTCATTGATGCGCCCTAACCCGGCGTCGGGGAAAGCAAGTTTTCCCTGAGTCGCCAGCGGTCCATTTGTAACCAGCTCTTTCTCATTGCCTTCCGGTTTCCATTCCGCGGGAAGCATCGTCGATAGTCTGTCATTACCCATCGAGCCTTTGGCTTCCATCCCTTCCGGCATTGTAATAACCCCATCGATCGTCATTTGCATTTGCCCGCCAGGAAGTTTCATTTCCGTATAGGCGTAACGGGCATCAGGATACGGCGAAAAACCAGAGGAGCCAGGCGTATAGAAAACGATCAGTTTCATGGCCGAAACCAGTCGCCGTT
The DNA here is from genome assembly GCF_023667495.1 of Dyadobacter sp. MSC1_007. GTDB lineage: Bacteria > Bacteroidota > Bacteroidia > Cytophagales > Spirosomataceae > Dyadobacter. The sequence continues at coordinate 678,543 of NZ_JAMOZL010000002.1, read as the reverse complement.
CATTCGGTAACCGACCGGGCTGGATCAACGCAGAAGCCTTGACTGGAACCAAACGCTTGTAAGCGCTCACCGCATCGGCAAGTGTGATCAACCGCCGTTCAATGGGCATCGGTTTAGCGGCATCTTCCTGATAAACCAGAAAGCCTGCCTGCTCGAACGTGTTATCAATGAGCGTAGCCATTAGGTGCCTGATCGACCCTTTGTACGCAATCAGCCGGTTACGCCGGAACCGGTTTGCCTCCCGTTCGTTCGCGGCTTTCAGTTCTTCAAAACGGGCAGTACCCGCAGAATAAACCTTGCCGGACGCATCACCATCGAAATGTTGCAAATCATAAATCAGTCGGTAACCCAGCGCCTGATTGTCAATAATCAAAGGTTCATTTGCCGTTGCGTACAGATGACCGTTAACTTCTTCAAAATTGAGGACTTCGCTGTTTACAAGCAGGCACTGCCCGCCAAACGGCTCGCCGAAGAGTTGTCTTTTAAATTCACGTAAATATCGCTCCGAGCGCTTCCGGGATCCCTTTACCGTCACCGCATCCAGCATTTGAGCACTTGGTTTCAGCCGAAAATCGGCTTTTTTTGCAGACGTATTTTCAAACCGTATTTTCTGTGCAGCAGATTGATAGCCAACAAATGAAGCGACTATTTCGACCGTACCCAGTGGCAAACCGGCTAGTGCATAATAGCCCTTTTCGTCGGTGACTGCCCCCTGCGTGCTGCCGTTTACATATACATTGGCAAACGGCATCGGTTTGCCCGACGCCTCATCCATTACATAGCCACTTAATATGGCGGTCTTTTGCCCCAAAACCACCATAGAGATGCTTAGGAGCATAATAGTTATCCAACCAGGGAGGAACAAGCAGCGCATAGTTATTCAATTACTTTGAAAAAAGAACTTCGTTGCGTAATTATAACTATGGTTGCATTATCTCCAACTGTCCAGAATCCTTTTGAATCCCGCGCGGCTGCCGTATTTTTGGCGAATTGAATATAACATAAGTTACATACCTCTATCCATTCTGAATGAATCGATTTTACTCTGTGGTGATTAGCCTGCGTTTCGGGTTGTTTTTTACGTTCCTGGCGATTTCCTATGTCAATGCACAGTCATTTCCAGGCGATTCTTCCGGCCGGGATTCCGTCAAGGCATTTTCTATCGACGTTTTAAGCGATAACTCACCCTGGGCCGGCCGAAGGATTATTCATAATGGGCAAAAACTGGTAGCCGCGACGCCCGAGCAATTAATAGCCGGGCAAATGGCTGGTGTGCGGGTGACAGAGACGAACGGTGCGCCGGGCGGAGATTTTTCGGTGAGAGTGCGGGGGACTTCCACTATGTTCAGCTCGTCGGAACCACTTTATGTGATCGATGGGATGCCGATTGATTTTTACTCGGCTGATTACAGGACGCGTATGTTTGAGCCCCAATGGCAACCGATGGCGGCTAATCCTTTGTCAATTCTTAATCCGGCTGATATTGAATCCATTGAAGTGGTCAAAAATGGCTCTGCGATGGCCATGTACGGTAGTCGCGGTAGCAACGGAGTTATTGTGATCCGGACAAAGAGAGCGACTTCAAATGGGTTAAAAATCGACTTTGAATCTTCGGCTTCGATCCAGCGAATCGCCCGAGAGCCTGGCATCCTCAACGCATCAGACTATATCGCCTTTCGCAGGAAAATAGAAAAATACTATCCGAACACACTTAAACTGGCGCCTATCCTTGAAGATCCGTCGTTTCAGCAACAGGGCATTGACTGGGTTGACGCGGTGACCCGGAACGGTACCGCATTCAGGAACCAGCTTGGACTTAGCGGAGGGACGGACTTTTTGAAATTCTCCATTCAAGGTAATCTCACGGACCAGAAAGGAGTATTGCTCGCGAGCGGCTACGACCGGAAGAGCATACGTGTAAACCTGGACGCAAATTTTCTAAAAAACCGCCTGCGCCTTGGTACCAGTACTTACTATGCAACGGCGAACGCTCAAATGCGCAGTGCTTTTTCCGGTGTATATACGGCCTTTCCATTTGGCCCGGTGTACAATGCAGACGGAACCTTTCACAGGCCGGCGATCGGCAAGTTCGATATGGCCAATCCCGTGGCACAGGTGCAGAACTCCGGTGCAGACTCGGACAGCCGCCGCATGATTTCTTCACAATATCTTCAATTTGACATTATTAAAAGTTTGTCATTACGAGCGCAGTATGGTACGACCTTCGACAGGCAGTATTTTAACCGTGTGCCCGACTACGCCGCAACGCCGAGCCGCGCGTTTACCGATCATGACCAGCATTCATTCGAAACAGCGTTGGATTACCGAAGACAGTGGAAGAAAAATGTGCTGCTGGTTGCTGCCAGTTATTCGAGGCAGGATTTCAAGAGACGTGAGGCATTGGCAACCAGCCCGAATGAAACAGATCTGACGCGATGGATCGAAACGGTAAGGGCCCATCCTGACGCAGAGTTGGCACCACTGGCTGCACCATTTTCGTATTCACGAGCGCGGAGCAAAACCCGGATTCATTCGTTTATCTTGCAATCTTCCCTTCAAACTGGCGGCGGTTTTACCTTCAATTTAAATGCAAGAAGGGAAAGCTGGCCTTTAAATGCGACTTATGAGCCGTATCAATTCCATTCGATTGGGGGCGGTGCAGCATGGCAGGCGCCGGGCAGATCCGGCTGGCTGGCGTCGCCTGGGAACGGGCTTCGGATTGTGGCCGACTATGGTTTTACGCAGCCCATTTTTTCAGTGTCGACGCCCCACGTACAAATTGTCGGGGATGATCCGAAGGTGTACAGCCATTTGGTAAGCTTGGGAAGTGTCGTGGATTTGCTGAAAGGGAAGCTGCGGCTCGAACTGGATCTATTTGAAAACATGGCCAATCATGTCCCCTATCAGACAGGCATGTTGCAGCCGGGAGGCAATGTAAAGCGATTTTACGGAGCATCTCGCGGATTACATAACCATGGAATCGAGCTCACTGCATCAAACAAATTTGAAATTTTCGGGGCAATAACAGGGATTATTTCAGGGAATGTGACCGTGCTTTCCAATCGGGTTCGGGATCCCAAAAGCGCTTACCCGGGAACGGATCGGGATGCAGCAAAGAACAGGCCGGTGGGCAGTTTTTTCGGATTTCATAGCGACGCCGTCTGGCATTCGGAGCAGGAATTGCGCGATGCTGGCTATCCGGAAACGGAAATCTCATATCGCGTAGGAACAGCCCGGGAAACCCACCCGCCCGGTACCGGCGCTGACTATTTCGGCAGTCCCACGCCCAGCGTCGTCTGGGGAATTTCGTCGTCCTGGCAATGGAACAGGCTTGATTTGAGCTTGCTGTTTCGCGGAGAACATGGTCAAAAGGTGGTGAATCAAATGGGTGCAATGCTGCACGGCGGCACCATTGGCAACACTACCTACTATGCTTTGCAAAATGCCTGGAATCCCAATCAGCCATATATAAATATTCCACGGCAGGGTGCAGACTTTAATTTTGGTAGTTACCCACTGAATTTTTATCTCGAAAAAGCTGGCTTCATCCGTCTTCAAAACCTCTCACTCGGCTGCCGCATCCCGCTCTGGAAAGACAAAACCGCCAGGGTTTTTCTCAACGCACAAAACCTTTTTGTACTTACCAAATACCGTGGCTGGGACCCGGAAGTGAATTTCTCGGGACAGGCGCCTGCTTCGCAGGGGTACGACTATGGCGCGTATCCACGGGCGAGGACATTTTCCGCGGGCATTCAGCTGCATTTATAGGTTAGTGCCGCAAGTCAAAATTCGTAATCAGTGTCCATTATTGAACACCGTCGTTCCTTACCGAACAGTCAGGATTTCGAAATTGGCTGTTTATGCAGCCTTTCGAAATGGTACGGATTTGTTCTGTTCTGAGGTAATGTCCCCTATGCATTTTTTGCGACTGTCGGCGCAATTGCAAAGATGACCAGCCACCCTTTTTACGAATTGAGATATGATCAGGAACTACCTCACAGTCGCGGTCCGCACACTCGTCCGCAACAAGCTCTACACGTCACTGAATGTCGCCGGCCTGACTTTCGGGCTCACTTGTTTCCTACTCATCGGCTTGTACCTGTTCGATGAACTCACTTTTGACCGGCAGCATGTGAATGCGGACAGGATTTACCGGGTTGTCGAGCACAAGAATGTGAAGGGAGAAGAAACGACGATCGGGGCGGCGAGCTACAAATTGGCGGAGGAATCGAAGCGCAGCATCCCGGAAGTGGAAAATACGACCCGTATCAAACGCATCGGACGGGCGAACCTGGTTAATCCCGAAAATCCCGTGAACTTTCAGGAAACCGTGACGGTGGCCGATCAGAATTTCCTTCAAATCTTCGACTTCCCATTGATTTCGGGAGATAAAAGGACGGCGTTAATGGAGCCGAATTCGATTGTTATTAATGAAGATCTGGCCATGCGGCTTTTCGGAACTGTTCAGGTGCTTGGCAAAAAGCTGCAATGGGGCCATTTGGATTATCCTCATAAGATCACGGGTGTTTTAAGAAATCATCCGCGTAATTCGAGCTTTGATTTCAACAATGTAATTTCCGAAGCTACCAGCTCGGATGATTCTAAAAATTTCACGTCAACCGACTGGTCTTCCAATGGCTTTGCGATTTACGCATTGCTGAGGACCGGCTCGGAGCCTGAAACCGTGTCAACTAAAATGACCCGCCTGGTACTTTCGAATTTTAAGCCAGAAAAAGGGACAAGCCTGCATTTCAGTTTGCAAGCATTGAAAGACATGCATCTGTATTCCGAAAACATTACCGATGGGGCAAGGAATACGAATGTGGAGGCCATGCCTCAGGGAAATCCGGCCTATATCCGCATGTTTTCAATTGTGTCGCTTTTTGTGTTGTTCATTGCAGGCATCAATTACATGAACCTGTCGACGGCGAGAGCTTCCAACCGTGCCAAGGAAATCGGCGTACGCAAATCTATCGGGGCAGTCCGCAAGAATTTGGTTTATCAATTTCTATTCGAGGCATTGCTGATAACCGGCGTTTCGTTCATCCTGGCAGTGCTTTTGCTCAACCTGGTGCTGGGGCCATTCAATGATTTTGTCGGAAAACAACTCTCACTCAATTTCTCGACCAACTACCGCATATGGCTGATCGCTACCGGCACCACGATCCTGATCGGGCTGATTTCGGGAAGTTACCCGGCTCTGCTGCTCTCCGGTTTTAAACCTGTTTCGTTGTTAAAGGGCATGAAAATCAACCAGAGCGGCAGTCTGGGGTTGCGAAAAGGCCTGGTGGTTTTCCAGTTCACGGTCTCTATCGTGCTGATCATTGGAACAATCGTGCTCTACCGGCAGGTGAAATTCATGAATAATACCAACCTGGGCTTCAACAAGGACCTGCTCGTGGTGATCGACGTCAATACAGGTAAGGCAAGGAGCGGTTACGAGGCAATTAAGGCAGAAATGACCAGTATACCTTCGGTGAAAAGCGTATCCGTCACTTCGAGGGTGCCCGGGGAATGGAAAATGTACAGGAGGGTTAAGATTAACGAACAGGGGAACCGTACCGAGCCCAGGGATGCTTACTTTTTTGGGACGGATAAGGATTTTCTGAACACTTATGATGTCAGGCTGGCGAGCGGTCGGAATTTCGACAACCCGTCCGATTCGACCTCCGTACTCCTTAATGAAACAGCCGCCAGGATGCTGGATATCACCGATCCGGCGGGACAGTTTGTCGAGATACCGACGGTATCGGCGAATGGCGGTGATTTCGAGGCCGTCAATGCCGATGGGACGCCATTTAAAGCGAAGGTAGTCGGTATTGTCAAAGATTTTCATTTTCAATCTTTAAGGGACAAAATAGCTCCGCTGGTATTAGGCTACACCCAAAATCCTATTCACGGCATAGACTACTATACCGCCAAAATAGAGGCCAGCAACATTCCGGCGACGCTGGAAAAACTGAAAGCAGCCATGGTTCGGGCAGATGCCGACGATCCTTTCGAATACCATTTCCTGAACGACCAGCTCGCGAAATTTTACATTGAAGACCACCCGGCGGCAAACGTTGATGATCTGGACAGCCCTTGCCGCGATTTTTATCGCATGCCTGGGCCTTTTCGGGTTGGCAACCTACTCAGCAGAGCAGCGTGTCAAGGAAATTGGTATCCGGAAAGTGCTCGGTGCTACCGCATTCAGTCTTGCCGCACTACTCTCGAAAGACTTCCTGACACTCGTCCTGATCTCCAACCTGATCGCTTTCCCTGTTGCGTGGTGGGCGGTCGACAAATGGTTGCAGGAATACGCCTATCATGTAAACCTGGAATGGTGGATCTTCATTCTGGCGGCGGCCCTGGCGGTTGTAATCGCATTGCTAACGGTCAGCTACCAGTCGATCAAGGCGTCACTCACTAATCCGCTTGAAAATTTAAAAAGTGATTAGAGTACCGAACGTCCGCCACAGTTGATCTACTGGACGCTACAATGCAGGTATCGCAAGTCACAAAATACCATGTACGCTACGGGCAATCGAGTTGAGCAAGTCGAAGCAATCTGTGCTTTGCAGCAAACGCAAATACAGGGCTTTGTACCACGTCAATAATCGGCAAAATGGACACGCAAATTCGGCTTTACTTCTAAGTACTTTCTTGAATTGCTTTAATGTCCGTTATTTACACACTGCTTCATTAAAGTCTTTATGAAAATACTATCGGCAATTCTATTGCTTTTATCAATCCGTTCAATTGGTGTATCACAACAACTATACAGCAAATCATTCGGCAATCCGAACGATCAACCGGTCATCTTTTTACATGGTGGTCCGGGAAGTAGTAGCGTATATTTCGAATCGACTACCGCGAATTTGCTAGCTGCCAGAGGATTTTTTGTGATCGTCTATGACCGCAGAGGAGAAGGCCGCTCTAAGGATGAAAATGCCAGAATGAACTTCAATGAAGCTTTTACAGATCTGGAAGGCATATATGAGAAATACAATCTTAAGAGCGCTCATTTGCTTGCATTTAGCTTCGGCGGTCTGGTTGCAGCACAATATGCTCAAAAGCATCCCGACATGGTGAAGTCGTTGGTGATGTGCAGTTCCCTGGTGTCACAGCAGCAGTCATATAATACAATCCTGGCTTCAACGAAGGCCATTTATGGGCGTGAAAGGGACTCTCTGAATTTAAACGAGCTCAACTCGATCATGCAAATGGATACCAATTCACTGAACTACCGTACGTTAGTTTTCAAGCATGCATCAGCTAATGGATTTTTTACCTTACAAGCGCCAAATGAACGGGCCAGGGAAATTTACGACACCTATAAAACAGACAGTTTGATTATCCATTATACAAAAAATGAAAACGCGGTGTCAACGTTTTGGCACCGTGAAGTCAAACACAACATTGATATCACGCCCGAATTACATTATTTAAGGCAGCGGGGAATCCCGATTTATGCACTGTACGGCAAGCAAGATGGGTTATTCTCTTCCAAACAAATTTCGAATATTAAGCAAGTGATCGGAGATAAAAATGTCGCCTATCTCGATAACTGTTCACACATCGTTTTTATCGATCAGCAACTATTGTTCCTATCAACTGTACAAACTTGGCTTTGCCGAGCCGACTAGATCGCCCTATAAACATGGACCAAACAATTTTCATTAGAAAGGCTACACAAGAAGATCTTTATGGAATTTTAGCATTGGCAAATCAACTGAGTGACACGGTAACAGTGTCCGAGCAATATTTAGCAAGCCATTTCACAAACTTCATTGATAATGAACAGCATTGTTTGCTTGTTGCCGTAAAAAATGAAACCGTTATAGGTTATATATCAGGCTATTTCCATCATGCAATTTATGCCAGCGGACTTGTTGCATATGTCGATGAAATTGTGGTTGACACTTCATACAGATCAATGCAGGTTGGGTCAATTTTAATGACTCACTTCGAGCAAGCCAGTAAAAAGAATGATTGTGTCATCGTTTCCTTGGCAACTTTTGGAGCAAAGGAGTTTTATGAAAAACTTGGTTATCAATCAAAAGCAGGTTACTTTAAAAAATATCTTAACTAATCTATTTGAGTCAATGTTTTGGGCGAAAGCAGAAGTAACTGTATGATACCGTCAAAAGCCTTTTTAACCGAACTTGGCAAGAAAAATCGGAACCCTACACTTACAGTATCTGCGCATCAACCGATGCGAAATCATAGCTGTTCCAGGCTTGCGCGATTTTTCCTGAATCAACCTTGATCATGCAGAGCCCCGGCACGACGATAGGTTTTCCCGTCCCGGCGTGCGTTGCGTAAATGACCGTTCGGGCAGTTTCCATGTCATCTTGTGACACGACGTCTTCCACATCAATGCGAATATCATGAAACTGCGTGTTAAATAGCTTAAAAAACTCCCTGAAACCGGCCGCACCCTGCGGCAAACTATCATTTATACCCTGAAAATGCGCATCGCTCGTCATCATCTGCTCAATGGCATCTTCATTGCTTTCATTCCAAACTTTCTCAAACCACCGGTACAACAAAGTCGATTTTTTATCCCGCATGACACAAATGTTTAGGTGAATGAATGTAATAGTGAAAAGCAGGAATGGGGAGGTTTTACTGGTGTGTTTTTGAAGTAATGTACTGAAATACAAGCCACTTAGAGGGACGTAAGTTCGATAGAGATCACTATTTATCATCATAATGCCCTTTCGCAGCAATTACAAAGACTGTAACAGTTTCTTCAATGATCTGGTAAACCAAGCGATGCTTCTTATCAATACGTCGCGACCATAACCCGGAAAGATTATTTTTGAGTTGCTCGGGCTTGCCGATTCCCTTGTACGGATCTTCACCAAGCTCCTCAAAAATGCGCTCAATGCGTTTTACGAGTGACTTGCCGCCGGATTTATGTAAAAATGAAAGGTCTTTTTTAGCTCTGTCAGAGAAGGTTACAGAATATCTGCCCATATGTTTTTGAGATCGCGAATGGAAGTCACTCTTCCAGCCTTCACGTCCTCAATGCCCTCTTTGATGGCATTTAACACTTGCGGGTCCGAAAAAAAGACATCAGTTTCAGTACTTTCATCGATTGGCGTGAGTAAAACTGACTTCTTATTCTTTCCCCGGTGAATGATCACCCTCTCCTTCTCGGCAAGATCCAGATAATCCTTTTGCTTCCCGCGGAATTCCCTGGCTGATATGATTCTCATGGGTGTACGAATTTGTGTACACGAAGATAGTGGAATTTTACCTTGTTTGCGAGAATTAACTAAAAGGAAAACTTGAAGCTCACCATAATCAATGGTACCACATAATTTGTGCAAGTGCCGCTTGCACAATTGACTTATCACAAAACCAGATGATGATTGGTTAACAATTTAAACGACAATTAAGAACTAAAAAGCTCCGTTTTAAGGGGCTTTTAGTTGAGCCTCTCAAATTAGGCTTATGCTGGCTGTAACGCCTTTCAAAGTATGAAAATTATAAAACATTCACCGGCTTACGTCATTGAAATTCGCGTAGCCGCAAAGCGTCTCTCTGTTTATAGAGAAGTACATATCAAGTTTATTGAAAGGCCCCAGCGGAGCCACCTGGGTGATTGCCCATTCACAGGAGGCCCCGCTGGGGCCGAAATCTATGATGATCCTTGATTTCTTTTATAAACAGGTTGCTCCTGCGGAGCTTTAACGTTTACTGTTCCTACCTACCCCCAATCAACCGCTCCAACCGCCCCATCATCTCATCCTTCCCCTTCAACATGGATCTTTGGATTGGATGTAGTATGTGCCATGCGGAGAGGTGTTTTTTGTTAAAAAGGCAATTTTAATATAAATCTGCCGGGAAGTTTCCGGATATTTTACGGGCGGCCCGCGTAGGGCATTTCAGTGTAAGTTATGAGGCTCACTTTTGCCTTCATTCTTGCAGACGCTTCTATTACGGCTAAGTAATGATTTACCAAAAAATCTAAATATGACACCGAAGCGCACATTATAGGTGTAAATGTTTAATTTACAGCAGTATCCGTCTATATTTCTCAGTGACACAGAATGTTATAGATGTCATGGCGTCTTTTTAAGTTGATTGCCAAAACCGAGCCACCTCACAAATCCATTATAGAGATTACCCATGCTGTCGAATATTTTATCGAGACTAAGTCTCATTTTTCTCTTTTGCATACTGTTTACGGCGAAAGTGCATGGCGGTGGCTACACGTTCAATCTTTTTGATGTTTCGCATGGTTTACCTTCCCCCTATGTTTATAATATATTTCAGGACAGCCGGGGCTTTTTGTGGCTTGGAACTACCATTGGCCTAAGTCGTTTTGATGGCAAGCAGTTTGTTAACTATAATACCAACGACGGTCTTATAAACAATAGAGTAACGGAAGTCTTCGAAAATAAGAAAGGTGAGCTAGTTATAGGGACATATAAGGGTGTAAGTATATTCAATGGAAATAAATTCACTAATTTCCCGTCACCTTATCCATCGAAAACTACGTGGATTACAGGCTTTTTTCAAACGAAGGATGGTTCTTTGCAAACCAGGATAAATGGTTCGTTGTTTGAGTTGAATGACAAGGGGTTCAAGAAAATTTCGCAACATCCTGTTATCGATACCCTTTTATACAAAAAAATTACGAGGCTACGTAATGGCGATCGTGCAATCGTTTACAGTGGTAAGTTGTTTATTCTAAATGCCGCTGGCAGGTTACAAGTAATAAATTCAAACAAAAAAATATACGACTGTATAGCCACTTCAAAAACACAGGATGATCTGCTGGTAATTGCCGAAGACGGTGTTTACACTGTGGAGAATTACAGACTTAAAATACTCCACCCTTACAATTTTTCAAATAAAATCATTTTAGCCAGCCTCTTGGATAGCAGGGGCCGACTGTGGGTATCAATTGAAGGAGGTGGAGTTCTTCTGTTCGAACATAATAAACTAATCGAACTGAATGAAAAAGATGGACTGAGTTCTTTATTCACTCCCTGCATCTATGAAGATAAGCAACAAAGGATATGGATGGGAAACGGGCGTGGACTATACCAGGTTCGAAATTGCTATACGACCTTTTATAATCATCTAAACGGCCTGGCCGAAAAGGATATAAGGTATATGCATTTGGGAAACAATGGCAACCTGTACCTATCACAAAACGGCAAATGGTTTGCATTTATTGAAAATGGAAAGCTGAGACAAGCACCATTAACCGTTCAAAACAAATTAGCCCCTTTAATGACCGATGCCAGAATCGGCGGGATGACCCTTGATGATCGCCAACGCTTCTGGATGGGCATAACCGGTGGCAAATTATTAAGGCTAAGTGGGGAAAATATCGAAGATTTAAGCGATAGATTCGGCCAATCAAGCTTTTATGATCAGGAAATTTTCTTTGACCGCTCAAAAAAAACGATTTGGCTGCCTTTGCGAAACGGGATAGTATTGTTACAGGATGACAAAGTTGTCAGGAGCATAAGCCAAAAACCAGACGGATCACCCTTGGGATTTGTAAACAGAATTTGCGGTGATGATAACGGCAATATTTGGCTAAGCACGAGGACCGATATGTTTGTATTTAAAAACAATAAACTTCATACCGTACAGTTGCCCCATGTGTTACCGAATACATATAATTACTTTCAATGTGTGCAGGACAGTTTGTTATGGTTTATTACAGAAAATAACGGAGTACTGGGTTGCACACTAACGAACGGCAGGCTAACCCTTAAAGAAAGTATCACTGATAGGAATGGATTACCTGGTTTCCAGGCTATATCGGCTGTTGCTGATAAAAATCATGGATTATGGATTGCAACACAGGCAGGTATCTGTCGGGTTGACCTGAAAAGTAAGTCTGCGGCAGGAAGATATTTCGTTCATCGTTTTTCCAAAACTGATGGTGTTCCATTTACAAATTTTGGAATTTCACAACTGATAAAGGATGACAAGGGAGACATTTGGAACAGCAATTTAGATGGTCTTTTACATTTTGACGTTAATTTCCAGTATAAGGACACGTTGACTCCTTCAATAGTTTTGGAGAACATAACGATAAAAGATGCCGAAGGAAATGGAAAAGCCAGGAAGGGAAATGCAACCTTTTTTCACCTTCCGGTAAATCCGGAAATGTCTTACTCCGATAACAGCATAGCTTTCACTTTTTCCGGAATCTCTCTCAGTGAACAGCATCTGTCATATCAGTACAAGCTTAGTGAAATCCAGGCAGATTGGCAGGAACAGGCAGAAAACACGCCTATTAACTTTTATAATCTCTCCCCAGGCAAATATACTTTTTTTATTAAAGCAGTCTCGCCAGATGGTAATGAAAGCAAGGTTCTTAAATATCGGTTTTCGATAGCACCACCATTCTGGAAAACCTGGTGGTTTAGAATGCTTGTAGCAATTTCAATAGTTGGCATGATCTTTCTTTTTATTAAAAGAAGGGAGGCTTCCATAAAAATGGAAAATCAGGTTCATTTGCAGATGAGTGAGTTGCGTATGCATGCTCTCCAAGCCCAAATGAACCCTCATTTTATTTTCAATTCCCTCAACTCTATTCAAAATTATATTATTAGCAACGAAGCAATGAGCGCTGCCAAGTATCTGTCGAAATTTGCTAAGCTCATTCGCCGTATTCTGGATAATTCAAGACATTCTTTTATTCGCCTGGAAGAAGTTTTGGATGTACTCAAAATGTACATCGAACTGGAAGCTTTTCGATTCAACAATGAATTTAGTTACACATTTAATGTACAAGAAGATGAAGAACTGATGGATATGCCATTTCCGCCAATGCTACTGCAGCCATTTGTTGAGAATGCGATATGGCATGGACTTATGCCAAAGCAAGGCGTTAAGAACTTAACTATTGATGTCCACGCCAGTCAAGGGAAGCTTGTTTGTATCATTGACGATAATGGCGTTGGCCGGAAACATAACAATATCAAAGAAAACCATATTTCTCAGGGCGAAAAGATCACGAAAGGCTTGCTTCAAAGCATGGGGGAAATGCAGCATTTAGATGCTTCCTTGGATATCATAGACAAAAAAGATAACAACGACAGTCCATGTGGCACTACTGTGAAGTTAACTATATCGTTGTCTGAAACTTACAGAAAGTCATAGTGTATTATAATCATTCAGCTAACTAATCCAGCGATTTCATGAAAAACTATCAATATTATGTACTCGACGTTTTTACTCAGGAAAGGTACAGGGGCAACCCACTGGCAGTTGTATTAACAGAGGGAGACCTTCCGGCATCGGTTTATGAAAACATTGCCAGGGAGTTCGGCTATTCGGAGACATCATTTATTTATTATTCTGAAAAGGAAAAGGCACTGAAAGTCCGCTCCTTTTCTCCCACTGGCCATGAAGTCGGCGGTGCAGGGCACAACCTGCTTGGGGCTGTATGCGCTGCCCTGCTTATCAAAATGGATATTTTTAAGGAGCAGCAGGATGAGCATTTTGTAATTATGAAAGATGACCGGATTAATCTGAAGGTAGATCTTACGAATCCGGACACGCCGTTTATTGGTATGCGCCAGGCTCCGGCAATTGTCAAAGCATATGTTGAACCTGCCGACGTAGCCAGTGCACTCAGCCTGGAAACGGACCTGGTGTTGTCTGGTAATCTTTCGCCTACCGTAGTTGCGACAGAGGCTACGCACTTAATGGTTCCGCTAAAAAACGTGCAGGCACTCCAGGCAGCTCGCGTTGAAAAGCGACTGCTGCTTGAAATAGCTCAGTCGTATGGTTTCGAAGGCTTTTACTGTTTCACTCTTTTTGAGGAGGACACGCCTTACATCGCCCAAGCTCGTTTTTTCAATCCGGGTATCGGCATTGATGAAGACCCGGCAACTGGCAGTGCCGCAGGTCCGCTGGCGGGACTACTATTTCATTCAGGGCGCATCAATATCGGCAAAACTTACCGGATCCTTCAAGGCTCACAACTAAACCGCCCCTCCGTCCTGATCCTGGAAGTAACATCATCAGGCATCTGGATCAGTGGCTCGTCTGTTATAGTGATGGAAGGTATAATATACGTCTAGTATCCTCCGGCATGCTACCTGATTTCGAGTTGCTTACAAAAAGGGCCTGTCACACCTGAGTCCTTATAGTTTAACTGGATGGTGTATTTTCCGGGAGCCAAATGCTGTGGCAGCTTGTAGGAGGCATAATACAGCACCAACGCGCTATCGCCGAAATGGCGGTCTTCCCGGATTTTGGGAGCCAGTTCGTGCGTCGTCCCATTGCCAATGAGCCGGAGTGAGGGCAGCTGATCTTCGGTAATCGCACCTTGCGTAAAAGCCCGGGTAAACATCGGGAAGGGATTCACATAAATCTCTTTGCCCGCCGCCGATATAATCGATTCAAATGTACCTGCATCGAGCGCGATAGGCGTTACTTCTTCGGCGTACTCGGACCAAACCTGCTGGATCCCTTTCGTACGTGTGTCGTTCGAGATCGTGTAAATGCTTTTGGAAATCAACTCATTTCCTTCATACAATCCAAGATAATAATTGCCATCCTTTACGTCATCCGGAATCTTGAAAGAGAGCCGTTGAGTTCCTTTATATTCTGCCGCGATGGCACGCACATTTTCGGAATCGTTTTGCAATTTAATCTGATATTTCTTTTGAGGCATAAAGCAACCTCCTTCAATATTCAAACTCGCACTTTTAGGCAATCTGCTCCACCAGCTCGGTAAGCTGTCTATCGAAGCGCGCACGAACCATTTTGTCAGCTTTTCTTTTTTTGGGAACTGATACTTTTGCTCCTTATAAATAATTGTCAGGTCCAGACTTTCGGACGGGACCAGCTTATATGCATCGGCAAATTGAAACAAATTGCTACCCGTATTTTTGATGCTTGGTTTACCATTTTTCGCATCACCCAACCATGCGCTCATTGCATCTGATTCGGAAGGCCGTTCTGGAACCGTACCCATTCCGCTGGTGAAGACCACAACAGCTTCACACGAACCATTCTCGGTTAAATACAAATCTTCCCACAAATGAGCTTCAATTTCCCCTTCCACGGCAACATAAATGGTATAGGTGTCATACTGCTGGGAATAGTTATTCAAAATATGCAATGGTATCGGTCGAAATCCCCGAAAGCCATACGTCTTCACGGGATCTGTTGAACTTACACTTACGCCGTCGATCAATTCCATTTGCAGCTCAATTTCGTCGGATTCGTAGGTCTCTGGCAAAACGATCTGAATCGTCCTCGCTGAATGGTCCAGCGTTACCTCTTTCGCTCCTTCAACCGTGAGTTTCCTCAAATACGGCCGTTCAAGTGCTGTTGGCTTTCGCGGTTCAGGATCTTTTTTACAACCGACCAAGAAAGCAAATACTAGAATGTACAATTTTATATTAATGCCCATACTTTTAATGAATTTCCTTCAATGTTGGTAAAAAGCGAAAGGTTTACCCTAAAATCAATTAAGTAGCCTCCTGACAACTTAATCACCAATTTATGAGAAGAATACTACCTTTTGAATTGTCTTCGCTTTTATTTTTCCGTCATTGGCCGCTGGACGACGCACGATAAGAATGTATATACAAAACCCAAAAGGAGCACAACCCAGTAATTTGCTTCAAGAATGCACAATTTCCATCAAAGAGCCTGACTTCTGAGTATTTTTTCGCCCCATCAATGCTTTGACTTGAAAACTTTGTATGTACATTGTAGCAGTAATCCGTTCTCCGTTCGCAAACAAAAATACTTCTCGATCCATGCTTCATTTTCTTATTAGGGCGTTCGCCGTTCTGCTGTTGTCGACATTCATCATTGGACAGGCCTGCGCGAAGCAGAGAACGATCTGGAAGATCGGCGAGGCAGACAATTCCCCGTCCGGAATGGCGCTTGCACCTGGTGAGTACAAACGCTTCCTGGAAAAGGATTTTGGTTATGAAGATAAGTTCTTCCTCATCGGGCGTTCGAATAGCGGAAGCGAGTGGCCTTACGTGCTTCCTGGCCCTGTTAATGGCTGGGGCGGGACGGGTGGCACCTCGGGGATCAGGTCGCATTTTCTCACTGTTTTGTTTGATATTAAGAAGAAACCAGCTTCCGGGAAATGGAAGCTAATAGTGGATCTGCTTGAAACAGATTCCCTGCACGCGCCGCTTTTTAAAGTATTGGTAAATGGTAAATCCTGGGAGTTCAAACTGGCAAAAGGTTCAGGTTTTAAAAATCCGGATAGATTTACGGCTGGCCCCAAAGAGCAATTGGTCGAGATTGAAATCCCGTCAAAGCTGATCAAAAAAGGCGTCAACGAAATTGTCCTGACGACCCTGCGTGGAGGTTGGCTGGCCTTTGATCAGGTGAGACTGGAAGGCCCGGCGAAAACTTCCCTTGCTAGACCGGGGAGTGCATTGCTACGGAATATAAAAGCCGCTGATTATGAATTGAATGCAGATGGAAAACTCATTCACCCCCTTTTAATCGACGTTACCCAACTTGAAGGCGAACCGCTGGTTGAAGTGAAGCTGGACGGAGAAACGATTTTATCCCAAAAAATAGAACAGGGGCGCTACATACTCGAAGCGCCTATGCCTGCGGTCACTGGGCCCGAAAAGGGAGAGTTCACGGTTTTTGTGAATAACGAATTGGTCAGCTCCGGGAAAGTTGATCGCAGTAAACAAAAGCTTAAAACCCCGGCTGGGTATGTGAACACGATGCTCGGCGCGGGACATTCGCGCTGGATGATCGCGCCCGGACCGTGGATGCCTTTCAGTATGGTAAAACTGAGTCCGGATAACCAGAATGGCGGCTGGCAGGCGGGTTATGACCCTACTTTCGAGTCAATAGGGACGTTTAGCCACATTCACGAATGGACAATGACCGGACTCGGCACTTTCCCAACAGCCGGGCCGTTGCAAACAAAGATCGGCGACCAGGCTGATCCCGACGGAGGCTATCGCTCCCGGTTTGATAAAAGTACCGAGCAGGCGCCTTTGGGCTATTATAAAGTAGATCTGACAGATAACGACATCACCGCTGAACTCACGGCGACTACCCGGGCTTCATTTCAGAAGTATACCTGGCAAAAAAGTGAAACGGGACGAGTCATGGTAGACCTGCAAATCCCTACCGAATATGGTTACAAGATCAAAAAAGTAAAGATCGACAAAGTGAGCGACAGGCGGATCGAGGGGTATAGCGAGCAGCTTTCAACGAATGTATGGTCTGGCGGCATCGATCAGCAGTACACGGTACATTTTGTGATGGAGTTTGACCAGCCTATTGAAAACTACGGTGTTTGGTTGAATGATGTAGTAAAGCCGCAGAGTAGCCTTGCAGCCGACAGCGCCGCAAACGCAGGGATGTTTTTGGAATTTGATACTAAAAAAAACAAGGCCGTGCAGGTACGCTCGGGCATTTCGTACGTGAGTGTGGAGAATGCGTCGCTGAACTTAAAAACCGAGATTTCGGACCCGTTTGGCTGGGATTTTGAAAAGGTCAGGAGTAACCAGGAGCAGGTTTGGAATGATCTGCTGGGCAGGGTGTCGATTTCCGGCAATGATATGCGGGAAAAGGAGCGGTTTTATACCAATATGTACCGCTCGCTAAGCAGAAACACGTTCAGCGATGTGGACGGAAGCTGGCGGGACGCGGATGAAAATGTCAACAAATTTAAGGACAAGGACGACGTCGCATTGGGCTGTGACGCATTCTGGAACACGTTCTGGAACCTCAACCAGTTCTGGAACCTGGTCACGCCCGAATGGTCGAACCGGTGGGTTAAATCCCAGCTGGCAATGTACGACCGCAACGGCTGGCTCGCGAAAGGACCGGCGGGAATGGAGTACATTCCGGTGATGGTTGCCGAGCACGAGGTGCCTCTCATCGTAGGCGCATACCAGATGGGCATTCGCGGCTATGATGTCGAAAAAGCCTACGAGGCCGTTCGCAAAATGCAAACTACTGCCCCGCAAGCGGTCGGCGGCGGTCGGGCCGGGAATGAGGATTTGCTTACTTATCTAAACCACAAGTATGTGCCTTACGACCAGGGCAGGTTCTCGAACACATTGGAATACAGCTTCGACGATTATACGGTTTCCCAGTTTGCCAGGGCATTAGGCAAAAAAGAGGACTACCAAACTTTCGGCGAAAGGGGAAACTGGTGGAAAAATGTCATCGACCCAAAAACCGGGTTCGCCCGTATGAAGGACGCAAACGGGAACTGGCTGGCCGATTTTGACCCATTCAAATCCGGGGCTAACCATCACTATGTCGAAGGAAATGCCTGGCAGCTCACTTTTTTTGTCCCGCAAAACGTTCCGGGGCTTGCGAAGATGATAGGCGAAAATGAGTTCGTAAAAAGGCTCGACTGGGGTTTTAATGAAAGCGTAAAATGGCGCTACAATGGCCCGAACGATCAATACTGGGACTATCCTGTGGTGCAGGGAAACCAGCAGTCTATGCATTTTGCCTTTCTTTTCAATTGGGTAAAAAAGCCGTGGCTGACGCAGAAATGGAGCCGCTCGGTGATTGACCGCTATTACGGTTACGAAACTTCCAGTGCCTACCTGGGCGACGAAGACCAGGGACAAATGAGCGCCTGGTTCGTGATGGCCTCACTCGGCCTTTTCCAGACCGACGGCGGCACCCGCTTCGACCCGATTTACGAAATAGGCAGCCCAATGTTTGAAAAAGCGATAATTGACCTCGGTAAGCAATTCGGGAGAGGGCAAACTTTTACCATCGAAGCCAAAAACACTTCCCGCAAAAATGTATACGTGCAAAATGCGACCCTCAACGGTGTGCCGCTGCAAAATTTCTGGTTCAAAGCATCCGATCTGCTGAAAGGCGGATCGCTGGTGCTGGAAATGGGGCCCGAGCCGAATATGAGTTGGGGTTTGGGGGCGCTTCCGGCTGGTGAACCGTGAGGACGTAAAAGTTGAGTCTATCAAATAACCATCAAATAAAATTTGATTGATAATCAGCTACTTAACCGATCAATACAGCCTTTTTATCAAATGACCGTCAAATAAGATCTAAGCCCAAATGGGCAAATATGAAGGATATTTTCTTGATTTACTTTCCGGGTCATCTTTTTTGATGACGCCTTCTTTTACCCCTTCCCAATCAACCGCTCTAACCGCTCCATCATCTCATCCTTTTCCTTCAACATCCGCTCGTATAATGCAATTTTTTCCTCGTGAAGCTGAATAATCTTGTCTATGGGATCTGATTGAATGGTTCCGTGATTCACAGAACTACCAAATGCCCTATCATTGAAAGTAGTTGTAATGATATTAATTGCCTGATCCTCATTAAAATTCCGAATCGCCTCAGCGGGGATTTTAAGTATAGCCGCAACCTGCTCCAAAATGTCGGAATCGATTTTTTCTTTTTGTTCCAGGAGGGAGATTTTTTGCTGGTTCCAATCCTCGCCGAGCTCAAACGCAAGCGCGTCCTGTTTGAGGTTAAAAAGCTCCCTAAATCGCTTTAAATTGCGGCCTTCGTGGATCTTCGGGTTGGAGGTAGTATGTGTCATGCGGAAAGGGTGTTTGGTAAAAAAAGCAATTTATGTAAATCTGCCGGGAAGTTCCCGGATATTTTACGGGCGGCCCGCGCAGGGCATCGCGATGTAAGTTACCTGGCGATCGATCGCGCTGAATGCAGGCGCAGTGGTCCGCGCTTTGTACATGCCCCCCTACTTCTTCAAAATTCCTTTCTCAACACTCTCATTGATCAGCTGCTCCGCATATTGCCAGATTGAGTCGGAACCGTGTTGAATAACTTGCTTTTTGTGGTAAACCTTTTCATAGTTCACCCCGAACTCATTCCAGGTTCCGCCATTGTTGGAGGTATTCTGAAGCAGCGGTTCCAGGCGGTCCATAGCCCGGGCAAATTTTGCTTCGTTTGTCTGCCCTTCCTCAAACTCTTCCCAAATATCGATCAGCTCACTAGCTTGATCCTCAGGCAATAACCCAAAGATGCGATTGGCCGCCTTTCTTTCCTCCTCGGTGTTGCTATGGTTTTTTTGTGTATCGTAAATAAAGGTGTCACCGGCGTCTATTTCAACGATATCGTGAATCAGGAGCATCTTGATAACCCTTAGCAGATCAATGGGAAAGTTGGCATGACCGGCCAAAACAACGGCCATGAGCGCCAGGTGCCAGCTATGCTCCGCATCATTCTCGTTTCGATCGCTATTCAACAGCTTCGTCTTGCGAAGAATGTATTTGAGCTTATCCACTTCCTTGATGAACTCGATTTGCTTTAACAGGTCAGTAGATTCCATATGTTTGGATTAGCGGCAGGTTGGTAACGGGCACAAAATTTTGAAATTAATCAAAAACTTAGAAATGCAGGTTACGGATGACGATTTGGAAGATAAAAGCAGGGAATGGCTAGTCTTGTAAGCTTATAATGCAACTCTTTATCCCTTAACATGCTTCTTTTGTGATGTAATCTGATTTGTCAACCCTTTTATGAGATCAATACTACTATTAGTTGCCCTATTGTTAATAAAAAATAATATGATGGCTCAATCCGTAACTCCCGAGGGGTATGGATTGAAGGAATTTTCAATCAATGATAAGAAATTAGGCCTCATCCGGTTTTATGTTGACACGGTAAATATCCTCCGAAAAGCGCCTTTGGTTGTTGAAGTCAATGGTAGCGGGGGACTTCCATTGTGCCTTTATATTCAAGGGAAAAAATTTGTAACAACACCCACCACTTTCAGTGACGAATTGTTCAGCAAAACAAAAGACAAGTATCACTATGTCATCCTGGGTAAACCTGGCACCTCTTTTTGTGATACATTAAACCTCGAACTAAGTGTCGCGGAATATCAGAAGAACCCCTCGCAGGTTATATTCGCCCATAAACCCTCCGCCGAATATACCAAACGGCTTAGTTTAAACTGGCGCGTACAGGCGACTAAAACCGTTATCAGTTATCTGATCAACCACGGCTTCTGGGACAAAACAAAAATAGTGGCCTATGGTTACTCCGAAGGTGGACAGGTCGTTCCTTCGCTAGCTGTTGAAGACAAGCGGGTTACGCATATTGCCTCCGTTGTCGGAAGTGGGCTCAACCAACTCTATGACGGCATCATGAACTGGCGCATCGCGGCAGCCAAAGGCGAGCTAACCCAGCAACAGGCCCAGGATAGTGTAGAAGCTTCATTTAAACGCATTGCTGAAATTTATAAAAATCCGAATGCCACTGATAAAGAAACAGGCGGCCATTCTTACCTACGTTGGGCCAGTTTTGGTGCCGTCGTTCCTTTTGAGCAGTTGCGCAAGCTGACAATTCCGATTTACATGATTGCTGCCAGTCAGGATAATAGTTCCCCTATTTACGGCTTGGATTATGTTCGGCTTGAATTTCTGCGTTTAGGGAAAACTAACTTGGTATATGATACATGCGTAGGCTGCAATCACTATTTAGGTAGTCCCGATAATAGTAAGCAAAGTGGCGGCAGCTACATTGATAAAATATTGACCTGGGTGCAACACAACTAGCGTACCCTACATAAAGAATTGCTCAGAAATGATTTTACCATCTTTGACGGTATACACGCAGATCTCTTTAAGCAATTCGCGATCTCTTCCTTTCATCTTCATATCCATTGTTAGTACAAAGGAAAATGAATTTCCGGCGACCTGGGGCTCGGAAACGGTGGTGCCATATCGGGATTCCACCATCGAGCTGAACTTCTCATCTTTTTCCTTCAAGGCACTCAACCCCCTGGTTTCCTTCTCAAAACCTGAAAACACGAAAGGTTCGATGCTCACTGCATCTTCGGCATATAGGGCTTCCTGGGCCTCGCTAAATTGCTCATTTCGACAATAATCCGCCAGGCGGTTTGCAATTTGTTCTACTGTCATGATCAAAAATTTTAGTACAACACGAAGTTACAAATTAGCGATCGATCTGAGCATTGTTAATGCAGAAAAGTGAAACCCGCAAATTGTTAGTTTGCAGGGTTACACTTCTGTATTTAAATGGCTGAAAAGAATTGCCTGATATCGGCCACCAGCAAATCGGGGACTTCCATGGCTGGGAAATGGCACCCTTTGTCATAAAAAGACCATCTGTCGGGTTCGCCCATGAAGGAAGTGAGTTTCTTCAACAGGCTTTCTTCTTCTTTTTTACCAAAGCAGGCGATTGCGGACGGAATCCTTGGAGGCGTCCACTGACTGGCTTCTTGTGCATCGCCCCCACCCCAGTTGAATGCCATGCTCATATTTTCGGAGAGGATTGCTGCGGTCGACGCGCCCAGCTGATTGAACCAATACAATGAAACATTCGTCAACATTTGATCCATACCAAGGGCGTCTTCCGGCAACGCTTTATCGGCGTCGGTCCATTCCTTATATTTTTCAACCATCCAGGCCAACTGTCCAACGGGGCTGTCCGACAATGCAATACCGATCGTTTCCGGCCTGGTGGCCTGGATTTCCAAATACGCCGTCCCGTCTTTTTTGTATTGTTTCATTCGTTCCAGTCCGGCTTTTTCAGCTTCCGTAAATGAAGAATGATCAGACGGGAACATGCCTAGCCCGGCTACCGCGAAAAAGTCTGAATTAATATGTGTACCAATCAAGTTATACGCAGCGACGCCCGACATGATTCCGGCAATGCCAGCGCCCATATCGCCTCCGTGCACGGCAAATTTTTCATAGCCCAGTCTTTCCATTAAACTGGCGAACGTCGTCGCGATCTTGAACATATTATACCCTTTTTCTTTCACCGGAACCGAAAATCCGAAGCCCGGGATAGACGGAATAACCAAGTCAAATGCAATCTGTCCGGTGTCCTGCGGATTTGAAAGTGGCTCAATAACGCTCCTGAAATCTGCGAAAGATCCCGGCCAACCATGGATCAGCATTAAGGGAACTGCATTTGCCCTGGGGGACTCAATGTGCAAATAATGGATATTCTGTCCTTCAATTTCGGTAATGAAATGCGGATACTGGTTCAGGGCAGCTTCCTGCTTTTTCCAATCAAATTTATTGAGCCAATAATCGGTGATATGCTTTAAATAGTCGACGGGAACACCCTTTTCCCATCCGCTTTGCGTGGTCTGGTTGGTCCAGCGGGTGTTGGCAAGTCTCTGGTTGAGATAATCAATTTCTTTGTCGGCGATTTCAATTTTAAATGGTTGCATGATTTTTAGATTTTGAATGTGAGACTGTTAACATTACAAAAGTCGCCACCATGCATCCGGCAGGCGATAACAATTGTTAATAAATGCTATCTCCTGTTTCTGATCCGGCTTAAAGAGACCGAAGTAATACCCAGGAAAGAGGCAATGTAATGCTGGGGCACCCTTTGAAGGATTTCCGGGTGCTGTTCGAGCAACTCCCTGTACCGCTCCTCGGGACTATTTTTGATCCTCGAAAGAAACAGTTTTTCGACATACAGCAGCCGTTGGAGCGTCTGCTCTTCCATCGCTTCCCTGATCAGCGGTGACGCTTCGATGATCTCAAAATAATCCTTTTTCGTGAGCGTATGCAGCACGGACGGTTCAAGGCTTTCGATTGTATAAAGGCTTGGCTGGTTATAGCGGAAACTTTCTGCCGAAGAAACACCCTCTCCTTCGAAGAAAAACTGAAAAGTAATGTCTTTGCCATCCTTATTGAAAGAAAGTCTCAGACATCCTTTTTCAATAAAATAAACCTTTTTTGCAACCTCGCCTTCTGGGAGCAGCACTGTCTTCGCGGGAAATTCCTCCCTTTTGAATAAGTAGCCGAACTTTGCCCATTCAGCTTGTACATGTTCGTTTGCCATGAATTTTTGAAAATGTTGGTATTTAAATTCAGGCGTCGCGCAGCTTCCGGTGCTTCCCGCCCCACTCGCTGAGCTGCTGGAATATCGGCCCGAATGCCATGGCCATTTCGGTGAGCTCATATTCGACGCGTGGCGGCACCTCTGCATACACGGTCCGCTTTACCAGCCCGTCGTGTTCGAGTGCCCGGAGTTGCAAGGTGAGCATGCGCTCGGTGATGTAGGGAAATTCCTTTTTCAATTCACCAAAACGCATTTTACCTTTCTCCAACTTGCTGATAATTAAAATCTTCCACCGCCCGCCGATCTTGTTGACAGCGTAGGTAAGGTTGCATTCAATGATGAATTTCTCGTTGCTGGTGTAGGTAGAATTTTCTTTTCTGGATCCCATTACTTACACTTTTGTTAGTACCCCACAATTGGTTGTATAGCATCCAAAGTTAGATGCTTCCTGTTAGGTTTGCAACCAGTAAAATACATAAGAAAACAACACCATGGACCTGCATTTAAAAGGAAAGACAGCAGTAGTTACCGGCGCCAGCCAGGGCATTGGCCGCGCGATCGTGATGGAATTGGCAAGAGAAGGCGTGACAGTGTTTGCCACAGCCCGCAACGCAGAATCACTGAAAAAGCTAAAAAATGAAGTTATCGCCGAAACTGGCATCACCCCCGTGATCTTCGCACAGGATATACTGGCGCCGGACGGCCCACAGCGCATTGCAGAAGCGGCGCAGGCTGCATTTGAAAATATTGATATCCTCATCAACAACGCCGGACAAAGTAGCCCCGTCGAAATTACGGGTCCTGAAAAACCGTGGGAAGATTCCATGGCACTCGATTTCGACCGACCCAGGCAGCTTACCCAAGCGCTTTTGCCCCAGATGATCAGCCGCCGCCAGGGTGTGATCCTGAACCTGACAAGCACCTACGAACTCCGCAGCATTAACGTTTCGGCGGTGGCCAAAGCGAGCATGGCCGCCTGGTCGAAACAGCTGGCTGGGCAAGTCGGGCAATTTGGCATCAGGGTTAATACGCTGCAACCAGGACTGATCGACACTGCCAACATCCGGCCCTACTTTTCAGACGAAGAAAGGAAATCATTCGCCGAACGTGAGATTCCGCTCGGCGATTTCGGAAACCCGCAAGATATGGCAGATATGGCTGTCTTTTTGGTCTCTTCCCGGGCACGCTACATCACTGGCACGGCCGTGGTAGTCGATGGAGGCATGCGGCGTTATCCGTTCTGAGGCGCTCGCCTGGCCATTTGTGCGCGCGCAGTTCCCAGACCCATACCATGGCTACCACCGATCAAAAGAATCTTTTTGTTATTCAGGTTCATGGTTCTCTTTTTAGATTTGTTGAGTGAAATGGAAACTTGCTGTTAATGGCAGAAATTTAGAATTGACGCTCGAAAAAGAGTATCAGCGAATCGTAATTAACCCTTCTTTTTAAACAACTTAATCAACTCCTCATAGGTATAAATGTTTCCTTTAACAAAGAACGAATAGATCTTATCCCAATCAGCGCCCTGGCCCCAGCCGATCATGGATGAAACCACTTTCGTGTGGCCGCCATCGATTGGGAAAAGCTGGATGACTTCCTGAAGGTTATCGTCTTCGTCCTGTGTTTTCTTAGTGAAGTTGCCGTTCAGATTCACTTTGAGTGTAAGCAATTCATTGTCGAGGTAGTT
Organism: Dyadobacter sp. MSC1_007; assembly: GCF_023667495.1. GTDB lineage: Bacteria > Bacteroidota > Bacteroidia > Cytophagales > Spirosomataceae > Dyadobacter. The sequence goes on along the minus strand of NZ_JAMOZL010000002.1, from coordinate 653,093 downwards.
AATAACGTCAATGGAAATAGAGGAACTGTCTGTCAGCGGCTTGCTTTTATCGTAATTTGTAACCAGCTTTCCGCCTGCTTTCAGGTTCATATGGACGACAGGAGCGATCCATTGTTTGAGCTTTTCATCCTCTGAAAAATACCGCCAAGCCTCCGTTTGCGACAGCGGCAATACAAATTCAAGGCGTAAGACCTTTTCGCCCGGAACCGAAGTGTACGAGGTATTTTTTACGTCCTGACCGTTGACGATCAGAGAGCACGCGAATGCAATCAATAAGTAAAAATATTTCATCAGTCTATCGGATGTAGTTCAACTAATTGCCTTAATATAAACTGAATATTGGCGAAAGGCAAACGTGCCTTACAGGAAGTAAACTTTATGATTTTTGAATAGAGATAAGGGTTTTATGTATTTTGCTTGGTAACAAACCCGGTCCGCTATGTCCAGACTTAGTACTTTGCCATTTGCTGGCATTTCATTGATTTTTCTTTTGTTTGCTACCGCTGTTCCACTTTGGGCGCAACAAGTGAATATATTTAAAAATGGCTTGGTACAGCCCAGGATGCGCGTGATCGTGGACAATGATTTCAGCGGAGATCCTGACGGAATGTTTCAACTTGCCCACCAACTGCTGTCTCCATCTGTCGAAGTAAGAGGGATCATCGGATCACACCTTAAAGCTGGTGATGGTTTTGATAACTCTAAAACCCAGGCTGATAATGCTGCCGGCAAAGCAAAAGAGCTGCTTGAAATCATGAAAATGACTGGAAATGTTCCGGTTTTTGCTGGTTCGAATGTTGGCATGATCAACGACAGCACGCCCGTAAAGAGCAAGGCCGTTGACTTCATTATTAGTGAAGCAATGCGCACAGATTCTAAACTCCCTCTATACGTGGTCTGCGGAGCAGGACTAACAGAAATTGCAAGTGCTTTACTCGTCCAGCCTGCCATTGCATCAAAACTTACGTTAATATGGATCGGAGGGCCTGAATATCCTACGCTCGCTGTTCCTCCGCCCAACTTCACGCCACTTGAATATAATTTGGGAATTGATATAAATGCGGCCAGAGTTGTGTTCAACAACTCGTCGATCACACTTTGGCAGGTCCCAAGAAATGCGTACCGACAAGCGCTCCTGCCCTATTCGGAACTGTTATTGAAAGTGAAGTCCAAAGGTCGTTTGGGTGACTATCTGACACAAGCGCTGGAAGGATTGATGGGTCGGATCGTGAAATACGTCAACATTGGGGAGACCTACATTTTGGGAGACAGCCCGCTGGTCTTGCTCACCGCACTGCAATCTTCCTTTGAGGCAGACCCTTCTTCAAGCCGTTATGCATTGCTTAATGCGCCCATCATCACCCATCAAGGTCTATATCAATACAACCCAAAGGGAAGAAATATCCGTGTTTATGACAGCCTGGATATTCAAATGATGTTCAATGATTTTTTCGCAAAGATCGAATTGTATAATCGCTAAAATTTGAGCGTAACAGGTTAACTGATCCGCTGTTTTGCTTCACCATTTTAGCCGTCGCCTCTATAATCGCAAGCCCCGGTTTGTGATATTTCGTTTAAACCGACCGTTTTGCCGGGCTTAATCGTCAAAAGATAAAACTCAAGCAAAATGGAAAATCTAAAAGACAAAGTAGCCGTTGTATTTGCCGCATCCGGAGAGATTGCAGGAGCAGTCGCGCGCGCGTTTTCGCAACATGGGGCGAAGATTTATGTTACCGCCCGTGACCTCGATGCTGTAAAAGCATTAGCCCGGCAGATCAAAGCCAACGGAGGAAATGCCGAAGCTGCCAAAGTGGACGCATTGAATGAGGCCGAAATAGACGGCTTTTTAAAACAAGTCGTTTCGGATAACGGAAAGTTGGATATCATATTCAATGGTATCGGGGTCAGTTATAGCGAAATGGGCGGACGTCCGCCGACAACAGTAGCTACTTTTGAAGAATTTATGGCACCGATGGAAAAGATCTGCGGTTCACAATTCCTTACATCAAGAGTGGCTGCCAAATATATGCTGCAAACCCGGTCCGAGGGGACTATTTTGCTGCTCACAGCCGCGCTATCCCGTTCCAAACTACCCAATCTGGCCGGTATCACGGCCGCCAGTGCAGCTGTTGAGGGATTGACACGGGTAATGGCAGCTGAATGGGGAGGAGATGGTATAAAGGTCATCTGTATTTGTCCGGGCGCCATCATGGAAACGAAAAGAATCTCCGGATGGATCGAAGCCTCCGCAAAACATCTCGGAATCCCTTCCGAGCAGATAGTTGCCCAATACAAAGCCTTCGACATATTAAAGACGACTCCGACATTGAAGCAGCTGGGTGAAACAGCGGCCTTTCTAGCCTCTGAAATCGGCGTAGTATTCAATAGTCATGTGGTCGATATGGACTGTGGCAAGCTTAACATATTATAGTACATTAGGTTGCGGCCTTCCTGCGGAATGCCGCAACCTTAATCTTAGTCTGTCAATAATGGAAAGAGAAGAAATCCTCAAAAATGCCATTTCCGGTGATATCAACGCATTTCAAACACTGTTTGCTGAATTTCAAAACCAGTTAAAATCTTACCTGTACCGCCTGCTTACGGACCGTAATGATGTGGACGACCTGGCACACGACACTTTTATTAAGGCATTTAGTAATATATCGACCTTTAACCAGGACTCTTCTTTAAAAACCTGGGTATTCAAGATCGCCACCAACCTTGCCTACGACCACTTACGGAAATCAAAAAGATGGCAAACTGATGCCCAGGACCGCGGCGCGGATCTGGCAATAGGCTCGGAGGAGGTCAGGAAGACTTTCTGGATGGTTCATGACACATCGCATGTCGGGGCTTACGAGATGAAAGAGCACATCGACTTTTGCTTCACCTGTATCTCAAAAACCTTACTCATAGAAAACCAGGTCGCGCTGATTTTAAAGGATGTTTACGATTTTCAAATCAAGGAAATCTGTCTCATCCTCGGGGAGACTGAAGGTGTGATCAAGCACTTGCTGAACGACGCCAGAAATTTGATGACGGATATCTTTGAAAGCAGGTGCGCGTTGATCAATAAAAATGGCGTCTGCCACCAATGCAGCCATATCAACGAAATTTTCAACCCGAAACATGATCAGCAGGAGGAGCTTATGAAGCTGGAACTGGTAAAAGCTTCAAAGAAATTTAACAGAAAAGAGCTTTTTGCCTTGCGGGCAGTATTGGTAAAAGGTATCGATCCACTTCACGCTTCGGGCACCGACTTGCACGAAGAGATCATGATGTGTGTCAGAACTGCGATTGGCGAAAAAAGTAATTTTTTTGACCGCGGCTCTGGTAAAGCGGAGTAATCAACCCGCAACACCTATCCTAAAACTCGTTATTCCTCGCGGCAGCTTCGTCGGTAAGGGAGCCGATCATGCCGGTTGTGGTGCCCGACTCGCTTTCGTAGCCCTTTTTCACCTCTGTATTGTCGCTTTGCGGGAAAAAACGGTCGGCCCATTGCATGACCGTGGTGAGCGCTCCGGGCGCAATGCCGTTCATGATTGTGGCCGCACGGGCAATGGGCGTTAGGATCACTTCGGTCTCGCCTGCTGCAATGCCCTCGACAATATCGGTCGCTGCTGCGCTGGCGTCCTGCGACAGTAATGGCAACGAATCGGCGATCTTGAACCAGGCATATTCCGCTTCATGGTCGCCTTTCAGATCGATATTTCGTGGACTGCCGGTCCTCATGAGATTGGGAATTACCGTTGTCACATGGATGTTGTATTTTTTCAATTCCGTGGCCAGGCCTTCGGAAAGGGCTGTTAATGCGAATTTGCTGACGCTGTACGGAAGCATATGGGGCACGGAGATCTTGCCGCCGATGGATGAAATGTTCGCGATGCGCCCGCCTCCCTGCTCATGGAAATGCGGCAATGCGGCTTTGATCATGTATAGCGCCGACCAGCAATTTGCGTCCATCACACGGTGATAATCGTCAATTTCCATTACGTTTTCCGGCCCCACCAGCATCACACCTGCATTGTTGATCAGCACGTCGATGCGGCCGGAATGTGCGATTACCTTGTCCACAAACTGCTGCGCTTCCTCTGGGGAAGTCAGATCAGCCTCAACGGTCAATATCTCTCCTCCCGCGGCGTTTAATTCAGATGCGGCCAGAGAAAGCTCGTTAGCTGACCGGGCGCAAATCGCTATTTTCGCTCCCTGCCCCGCCAATATCCGGGCGATTTCGAGCCCGAGCCCACGCGAACCGCCGGTGATGACAATCACCTTATCACGAAAGTCAAGCCTTGTAATGCGCTGATACACGGCCCTGGCGACTGCAAGCAGCCCGATCCCTGCTAATGCGAGGCCAAGCGTTTGTCCTTTATTTTGATTTAATAATCCGAACAGGCTTTTCATAATGGTTAAAGAAATGTCGGTGAATTCCTGAATTGAAAACAAAGTACAGGTGCTTGCAAAAAGACTATGCCTATGAATTGCCTGCGCAACGCCCAACTGCCACATGAAAACTGTCCAAATCAACCCTTCAGAATGTCTCATTTGGCCATCATTTATGGTAATCGCTGGCTATACCTTTGCATTGAACTTTCACAGGATTGCTTAATACCAGACTCAGCATGGAAAAAGAAATAGCAAAGGCATTTAAAATGAAGCAAGCCGAATTTATCGCATTGTCGGCGTGTACAATGACTTTGACGGCTTTGGGCATTGATATTATGCTGCCCGCATTCGGTGAAGTTCGTGAGCACTTCGGGCTGAAAAGTGATTCGACAACGACAGCACAGATCATCACATTCTTTTTTATGGGACAGGTCGCCCAGATCGTCTTCGGCATACTCTCAGACCGCTTCGGACGGGTTGCGATCCTTCGGGTTGGGTTTCCGCTTTACATCGTCGGCGGCTTGCTTGCAGCTATGGCCCCAAGTATCGAGCTCATGCTGGCAGCGAGGTTTGTGGCCGGTATGGGAGCGTCGGCCGTCTTTATGACGACCATTGCAGGCGTTCGCGACCGTTTTGTCGGCGATCAGATGGCCCGCATCATGTCCCTTGTATTCACGATTTTTTTATTCACTCCTGTTATTGCGCCTTTCCTGGGATTGGCCATTCTATCGGTCGGGTCCTGGAAAATGGTTTTTCTTACCCCACCTCTTTTTGCGGTTGTGGTTTTCCTCTGGTCACTACGAATGGAGGAATCTTTGTCACCGGACCAACGTCTTACACTCAATTGGGCCAGTATCGGTGGATCTGTCCGTAAGGTTGCAGGTAATCGCATATTTCTCCGATACACCGCTATTACGACGGTCCTCTTTGCTGCTTTAAGCGCATATGTTGCCAGTTCGGAACACATTGTGAGCGAGATATATGGAAGGCCGGAGCTTTTTGTCTGGATTTTCGCAGGTATGGGGCTCCTCTGCTCATTAAGCACCCTATTGAATTCCCGGCTTTCTTCCAGGTATGGAGCAAGGCGCGCGATCAAATGGCTTCTGATCGTCTACCTGGCAGTTGGAGGACTCTTGTTCCTGTCCACATTGATGCTTGGGGACCCGCCGGGTATGCCTTTATTTTTCGGTGGTGTGATCCTGATGATGGCCATTAATCTGGCCGTCGAGCCAAATAGCAGTGCTTTGGCGCTCGAACCCATGGGAAACATGGCGGGTATCGCCTCGTCTGTTTACGGGACTTGCTTCTTCTTCGTTGGGGCGTCCCTGGGGTCGATCATCAGTTATGTGATGGTCAGCGGGGTTTTTCCTCTTGTGCTAAGTTTTTTCGCAATAGGCGTTGTCGCGGTGTACCTGGTTTTCGGCGACAAGCGCCCACATGAGAGCTGAACATCTAGAAATTAGTGTGGCGGAGTGATCAATCCTTTACAAATTTCATGGGATAATTGGGCTTGACGTATCCCTTTGCCAGTTTCTTCAATTTGCTTTCCATCAGTTGCCGCTTCAAGGGTTTCAAATAATCCAGATATAAAATGCCTTGCGTATGATCATATTCGTGTTGGATCATGCGTGCGGTTTTGCCAGCAAAAGATTTGATCTGTTTTTCGAAAGATTGGTCTTGATACTCAATTGTAATTGCCCAGTTCCTCGTTACGAGCCCATCCAGGCCGGGTATACTTAAACAACCTTCTTCCTGAGCCCAAACACGCTCCGAACGGGACATAATCCTGGCATTCACGAAAGTTTCTACAATTCCAGTATCGCCAGCCTCGAAATTCTGTGCCTGTTCAGCTGGATCATAACTTTCGTAGGTTGACTTGCTGTCGACAACAAACAGGTTAATGCATTGACCAATTTGTGGCGCAGCCAGCCCACAGCCATTTGCATTATACATGGTTTCCCACATGCTGCTGATCAAATCATCGAGGTTAGGAAAGTCTGGTTCAATATTATGACAATGCTGGCGTAAAACATTGCATCCGTAGGCTAGAATCGGGAGTATCATATTTGCTGATTTTGTTGCAAAATTGCGGCAAATGATACTCCAAGGCAATGAACATATGTTAACTAATTTGTCTGCGAATTCTACTCAAAGCCTGCGGTGTGATGCCAATATAGGAGGCTACATATTTTAAAGGAACGTTCCTTAGTATTTGCGGCTGCTCGGTGAAAAGGTTCAGATATCGTTCCTTTGCATTATGGTTAACCAGGGAGAGTTCCCGCTTTCCTTTCATTAAAAGAAGTTGTTCTGCAACCATACGTCCCAAATAATTCCCCACTTGCGTTTGGGTATATATATTTTGCAAACTTTCATAGGATATCTGCCAACTAATCGTGCTGGTTATTGCCTGCAAAGTGCATTGGGATGGTGTCCGGGACAAAAATGAATCGTAGGAGCCGGTAAATTCTTTTTCGAAATTAAAATTAAAAGTCAACTCGCCTTCTTCTTTGGGAATAAAAAAACGAACAATTCCTGTTTCTAAGAAATAAAGGTATTGCTCAATATTGTTCCGACTGGTGATAGTTTCACCTCTTTGAAATTCCTTGCGCACAAAATTTGAAGCGATGAACTGCCATTCAGACTCAGGCAGCGCAACCAATCGCTCGTAGTATTGTTTCAAATATCCCATTGATATAATTTCTTGATTTTTATTCCAGCCCCATTCAATAAGATCGCGCGGGGCTACAACTTGAATAGCAGTTGCGTATTAAGACTCAATTGGTATGTATGAATGTCGACACCGGAAGGCGGGATCGCATAGCTGAAAATTGGCTGGGCGATGAATGACAAACGTTGGGCGAAATGATAAATTACTCCTGCCCCTACCATTGGCGATATCCTGGACCTGTTGCGGTCGGATTTAAAAGTAACCGTTCCCAAATCAGGGAATCTTACGTGACTGGTTGTACCAAAATTCCATAATGCACCAGCCGAAAAATAGGGCGATAATTTCTTTTCTGATGTCTGAAAATTAGCGATTACAGGGATTGAGAAATTATAGCTGCGGCTACTGAAAGTAGATGTCTTAATTCTGGAATACGCATACCACAAACCTGTTGACGCCGACCATTTTTGTGAAAACGAATATCTTCCGTTGAAACCAAGCCAAAATCCATTTGACGACGATTTCGACTTCCACATCTGTGAAATAAAATCTCCGCTATTATTTGGGTCAGGCACTGTAACTTCTACTGAGCCTTTTGTATGCGCATAAAATGGGGCAACTGTGGCTGAAAGTGCAAACTTACTCTGGCTGAACACATCCGAAGAAAAGAAAAGGAATCCAGCCAGGACCAATGAGATGCGGACTAATGATTTCATCGCTGTTTGTTTTGAAGTTTCAGTTTTACCAGAGAAACAATCTGTAAACTTTGTTTCAGAACCATTAATTTAACGAAATATACTTACCGGGAGAAAAGTTTATTGAAATCCCAAATTTATGTTGCCTTAAACGAAACCAGCCCATCCTTCTGCAAATACCAGGCCGTGACCGGGTTAAAATGGTAACCCATATTGCCGCCGCGCGCCGCCAGAAGTTGTTTCAAAAACGGCTGAACATAACCTGTTTCATCCACTGCGCGGCTCATGATTTCGGTGGGGTTACCCTCCCAATTCCAAAGGTAACGGAATGTGATAATCGCTTTGTCGAGTACTGGCTGCTGCAAAGCTGCTTGTTGCCAGGTTTTGCCCGCGTCGGTGCTCACTTCTACACGGGTTACCTTTCCCCGACCACTCCACGCAATGCCGCGGATCTCGATCCACCCTTTTTCTACTTTGGCAGGATAGGAAGGATAAGTAATGATTGAGCGGGCGTCCATGGTGAAGCTGAACTGCCGGATCTTCCCCCCTCCTACTGCCTCGGTATATTTGGAGGTTTCTTCTCGGGTCATAAACGGCTCGTCGGCAAGCTCGATACGTCTCAGCCATTTCACGTTGGCATTGCCCTCCCAGCCGGGCAGGAATAGCCTTGCCGGGTAACCTTGCTCCGGCCGGATCGCCTCACCATTTTGGGCATACGCGATAATGGCATCATCCCAGCCCTTATGGACCGGCACACTGCGCGTCATCACAGCGGCATCCATTCCCTCGGCCAAAAACCAGCTTGCTTTCGGATTTACGCCTACTTCGCGAAACAATGTCGACAATGCCACACCCGTCCATTCACTCTGACTTGTGAGCCCGCAGATTTCCTGCGGCTTTATTTTACCATCATTACTTCCCCTGTAATTGCCCGAGCATTCCAGGAATGCAATGCGTGAAACGGACGGAAAGCGTTTGAGATCGGCAAGTGTGAAAATCATCGGTTTATCAACCATGCCGTGAATGACCAGCTCGTATTTTGCCGGATCAATCGAGGGTACACCGCCGTGATGACGTTCATAATGCAGGTCCGAGGGCGTGATCATGCCGTGCAAATCCTGCAAAGGCGTTCGGGAGGAAGTGTCGGATGGCGTTTTGACGGGCTTTTCAAATGGCGAACGCGTACCAAGCGTTCCAGGCGGAACGCCGGGGACTTTGGTAGGATCGTCGGCAGCCAGTTCCGAAGCGGTCAGAGCGGCCTGGAAAGCCTTCCCGCTGGCCGTTTGCACGAGTACTATCGAAGCCGCTGCCGCTCCGGCAAGCAGGCTTCTGCGGCTGATTTTGGATGTGGTAATTATGTCCTTTTTATCGTCGGGAAGCTGCATTGTTATCTGATTTCGGGGCCGTCTTTGCGGTCATCGGGAATAAACTTATCGCGGGCGGGCATTTTGATTTTCGGAAGGTTTTTCGCATTCAATTTCGTATCGACAGGTAGTAAACCATTCGCATTCAGCAAATAAGCCGTCAGGCTATACACTTCGTCATCTGTAAGTGAACCAGGCTGGTTAAACGGCATGGCCCGGCGGATATAGTCGAAAACGGTGGTGGCATAGGGCCAGTAATTGCCGATGGCTTTGATCTTCCGGCCACCGCCTTTGGTAGTATCACCCACGACGAGCCGGTCGTTCGGCCCGTCGGTGCCAGTAGCGCCGTGGCAGGCTGCGCACTTTTGAATATAAATAGCTTTGCCTTCCATTGCATTGCCTTCGCCTTTGGGCAGACCAGTGCCATCCGGCCGCACGTCGATATCCAGCGCGGCGATTTCGGCGGCGGTAGCCGGTCGGCCAAATCCGTAATGCACTGGCTGTGAAAGGGTATCAGCCAGCAACACACCAGGGTGCTGCCGGCTGACTTTGAGGCTGGTAGCTGTGTGCAAAGCCGTCACGAGCATCAGCGCAGTGCCTAAAAACTTAATCGTACTTCCCAGCATTGAGCGTGCTTTTAGCCAGGACATAAGGCCTTTCCACCCGGTCCAAGACTACGTAAATCGAATCTTTTTTCTCATTAATGCCTTTCAGGATCACCCGCGAACCATCAGTGGTAGTGTAACTAAGGATCATGCGGTTACGCTTGTCACGGCGGGGTTTGGCGGCAAACTCGCGGTCGCGGCGCGCTGATTGCCCGCGCGGGTCGATCATCTTGTTCTCATCCCCTATCCGTGCCAAAGCCGCCTTACTGATCCAGTTCCGGTCCTCGTTTTTCCCTTGCTCGTTACCCCGCCGCGAACGGCCTTCGCGCGGCTGGTCGCCGGGATCTTTTTGCCGTGCTTCACGCTGTTGCAGCTGTCCCACGCCATCACGCGGGCCACCCCGGGCATATTTATCCTGCAAATACAAAGTATGCTCCAAGGTATCGGCCAGGTAATGGAACACCCGCTGCCCGCCTCCCGTGCCCGTCAGCTCGAAGGTCCGCCCCAGGTCGCGCATGGGAGCGCCGCCGCCGTTGGAAAGGTCGAGCGGAGTAGGTTTGTTTACTTTAAAAGTCAATGTCGTCCAGTTCTCGAAGGTCGCCCATTGCCAGCGCAGGGTGTCCACAGGCGAGTAAGGTATTTCGTGGTTATTGATCTTAAACTCGGTCACATTGTAATTCCCGCGCAAGGCCTTGATACCCGCTGTCGAAGGCTGCTTGTAAGGGTCGTATTTAAAATTAACATATTGTAAATAAAACAAATACACGAGAAAGAGCCCAAAAACACCGGCTTTCAAGCCGGTGCGCGCATACCGCTGCCACTTCCGGGAAAATGCGGGATAGAATTTGTGAGGAATGGTGTAGCGTTCCAGAATAAGCAGGTTCCAGATCTTGGGTGTATCCTTAATCAGCAAAAACGCGGCCAGAAGCACAAAATACGAGCTGTAAACATGCACGCCACCGTCATAGGCGAAGTTGACATACACGATGTCCCCCAGCGCCCCGAGCAGCAGAATCGCACCCAGCGTAGTCATGCCGCGGAAAAACAACAGCACACCCGCAGTAAGCTCCACTACACCAGCAAAAACCTGGTACCAGGGCACAATGCCCACCGACAGCCAGTAGATCTTTTGGAGTGTAAAGTCGCCGAAATTAGTATTCAGCAGTCCGTATGACGGGTAAGGCATTTGCGTGGGCATTAGTTTAGTAAAACCAAAACCAATAATGCCGATCCCTGCCCGGTAGCGAACCACCACGCGGATCCAGTAATAGAGCAGGTTATACTCCTTCGGCTCTTTTTTGATGACTTTTACAATCGCCGTCCAGATAAGGCCCACCGCAATGGCCGCCAGCAAGGTAATGATCCAGGTGGCATAACCTTCGAGCTGCGAGCCAAAAATGGACCGACCGAAAATATCGAGGCCCGAGCCGAAGCGTGCAATGTCATACACATCGCGATAATGCAGGCGCGTCCAGTCGAAGGTCACCAGGTCGGTGTACCAGCTGACACTGTTGGGAATGGACATGGCCAGGAAAAACACGAATGCGACCCGGAAAAGGATCTTTTGCCATTCAGGCCAGCTATTCGGGGCCGCACTCGCTCTGTCAGCGCTGGTCGCCTGCGCGGTGCTTTCGAGCGCCAGGTCCTCCTCCGCGGTTGTTCTGATTGTTGACATATCGTTAATGTTTTTGAATTACAATTTATATTCGCCTCCCGGGCCTGATGGCCAGCGCCCAGTCTTCCTGACTTCTTCAAACAGGTATTTTTTATTGATTTTTTTCAAAACGACCTGCAAGGAATCACGGCCGTTGCTGAGGCCTGAAAGTTGAATCGTCACGCTATCCGGACGGCTGTAATGCAGCACCAATTTGTCAGCTGAATTCACCTTATTAGTCAGTTTCAGTGTTTTGGAAGGTTCATCAAAATCATAGCCGTAATAGTTGCGCCCACCCGAGCCCGCGAATTCGAAATTCCGTTTGGCATCATCGAAATGGATCTGCTCGACATTGGTAGAATCGATCACCTGTGGCCGCGAAGCGCGGATGCTCAGCGTAGCCCATTTTTCAAACACCACGTCCTTCCACCGGACCGAATCCAACGCGGAATAGGCCAGCGTATCGCCATTAAGCACAAATTGCTCCACATTATAAACTCCGGCAGCATCGGCAAGTCCCGGTTTCGTGGGATATTGGTAAGGGCCCTTGTGGTAGCCCGCGTAGGTTTTTGAACCGTAAATCAGGACAAAAAATAGAATAAATGCCGTTTTCAATGCAATGCGGCCATATTTGATCCTTGTATCGCGAAAATCGGGCTTAACCAGATTTGGTACCGTCGGTTTTTCCAATGTAAGCAACCGGTAGAGCCTATTCGCATCAAATGCAAAAAGGAACAATGCGAGTACGATCAGGTAAAAGCTGTAAATGTACTCGCCGCCTTCGTAAGCCAGATTAGAAAAAAACACATTGCCTGTGAACGGAATGATGATCAGCGTGGCAATGGTGGTCGTTCTGCGATGAAGCAAAAGCAGCCCGCCCAGCAATTCAACAAAGCCCAGAAAGGACTCATAATTCGGCACCACACCGAGGCTCAAAGCAAAAAGCTTCCAGGCACTAAAATCACCGTAAGCCGTGTTCAGGTTGCTGATCGATGGCAGTGGGGCCTGCAAGGGGAAAAATTTGATAAAACCATAGGCGATCAAACCAGCCGCGAGGCGGTAACGAACAATCACGCGGAGCCAGTAATAGAGCTGGTTATACTCTCTGCGGTCTTTATCCCGGTTACCCCAGACAACCCCACCGGCAATAGCGATCACCAGCACGACGAGCCAGTTGGCCCAGCTATCCTGCTCGCCGAAGAAACGGGGCTGGTAGCGCGCGAGGTCGAAAATATCGCCATAAGTAAGATTGAGCCAGTCGATCCGGAAAACCGTGCGGTAATATTTCCAGTCAAGCGGGATGCTTTGGATCGCTAAATAGATGAATGCGATGCGGAAAAGCACTTTTTCCTGTGGACTCCATTTGTCGCGCCTGGTCGCGTGCAATGCATCGTCGGTGGCAGGATGTTGGTAAATTACGTTCTGTGACATAGCAACAGGTTCAGGGATTAGTAGCCGGGATTTTGTTTCAAAGCTTTATCGATCAGCAGTTGCTCGGCCGGTACGGGCAAGAGCAGGCGATTGGGATCGGTCACATTCAATACCGCAGCCGCTCGACCTGTCCGTACGAGGTCGAACCAGCGGTGCGGTTCCAATGCAAACTCGATGCGGCGCTCGTTTTCGATGGCCAGCAGGAGCGATTCGGCGGTGGCGGCAGTGCTTTTCGCGATGCCCGCGCGTTCGCGGATCGCATTCAGGTCAGCGAGAGCTCCTGAAAGTGCGCCTGTTTGCGCACGCGCTTCCGCACGTATGAGGTAGAGCTCGGCAATGCGGATCACAAAGGTCGGATCGGTCGCGGGGCTGCGGTAGTACATATTGCCATACCAGCGGCCCTGGTTGTCCTTCGCCACGAGCGTACTGCGATTGCCACCAATGGCGGGATCATTCACCAGCGCCACAAATGCATCGTTAGGGGCCCATTGGCGCGTACCGCCTTTTTCCTGCGGCTGCCACTGTGTCCGATGACTGTTCGTTTCATTAACACTGTAAAATATCTCGAAAACAGACTCTGTGGTGCCTCTTGCGTCGTTGGCGAAGAATGCATTATAAGGCTTCACAAGCTGGTAATTAGCTGCATCGGCAATCACTTTCGTGGCATATTCTTCCGCTTTCACGTAATCCTTTTGATATAAATAATACCGCGATTTCAGCGCCCAAACTGTCTTTTGCGTAGCACTGAAACGGTCGGTAACAGCAGGCAGCAAGGGCTCGGCGGCATTCAAATCAGCGAGTACCTGGGCGTAAAGCTGCTCCCGGGTACTGCGCTCGATGCCCCGGTTGTCGGTCGGCGTCGCGGTCGGTTTGGTCACGATAGGAACGCCGCCCCAAATGCGCGCCAGGTCGAAATAGGCCAAAGCACGCAGGAAATAGGCTTCGCCGATGATCTTGTTTTTCAAAGCCGGTGTCAAAAGCGGGTCCTGCACATTCGGCACCTTTTCGATCACATGGTTAATGCGGTTGAGCGTGCTGTAAATGCCCCGCCAAACCGAGGATACCGTCGAATTTTCAGCATTTACGCGGTGGTTGATAAACTCCTGGACCTGCGACTGTGAGCCGGTCCATTGGATGTTGTCGCCCGACAGGTAGCCAACCGACTGAAAATCGACGCTGTAATAGCTCCGGAATGAGTCGTAAACGCCATTAATGGCCGTTTCCGCGGAAGCTTTATCGACGATCGTTTGCGAATCTGAAATGGAAGATCGCGGCTGCACATCGAGAAAACTGTTGCAGGAGCCCAGGCCCAAAATCAGGGAAAGCGGCAGTATATATTTGAATGCTTTCATATTAATAATCATCAAAAAGTCAGGTTAAGGCCCAGTTGAAAACTGCGGGGCTGTGGCGGCGTGCCCAGGTCGATCCCCTGCTCGTTCGCTGCGCTCGATGAACTCGATTCAGGGTCGAGGCCGGTGTATTTGGTGATAGTGAACAAGTTGGCGCCCGTCGCGTAAATGCGCAGGGTGGTAATATGACGTACGGGAATGGTGTAGCCCACAGTCAGGTTGCGCAGGCGTACGAATGATCCGTCTTCGAGCCAGCGGCTGCCACCATCACGGTAGTTGTTCACATTTACGCCATCCGGGCGGGGCACATCGGTAATGTCGCCAGGCTTCTGCCAGCGGTCGTTATTGCTCGCGAAAATCACCCGCGCTGCATCACGGGCACCGCCGCCTTCCCCGAAGAATTTGTTATGGTTGTAAACCTTGTTACCATAGCTGAATGCGAGGAACGCATTGATATCAAAACCTTTATAGGTAACGGAATTGGTGAGCCCGCCGAAGAACTTGGGCCAGATGCTGCCATTGATCTGCCGGTCTGCCACGGTGATTTTTCCGTCCTTGTTTATATCTTCATAAACTGTGTTACCCGTTTGAGGGTCCACATAAAGTTGTTTGTAAACCCAGAACGAATACAGCGGATGTCCCTGCTGCAAGAGGATCAGGCTCCGGCTGCCATATTCCAGCGGATTTTCCAGCTTTTCGATCTTGTTGACATTTCTTGCAACATTAAAACTCGTCGTCCAGGAGAATGTATTATTCTGGAAATTCACCGAGCGGATTGCCAGCTCAAACCCTTTGTTGCTGATCTCGGCCGTATTGCTGCGGTAGTTGGCAAAACCGGTAGTGGCAGGTAAAGTCAGGGAAAGGAGGCCATTGCTGGTGTATTTGCGGTATACATTGAACTCGATGCCCAGGCGGTCGCCGAAGAAGGTAATGTCCGCACCCGCATTCAGCTGGTTGGTACGTTCCCATTGCAGGTCCGGATTGGCGAGTTGCTGAGGCGCAATGCCTGGATTGCCCTGGTAAGACGAGCCGCTTCCCCAAAGGCCCAGCGCGGCGAAGCTGCCAAGGCCGTTTTGGTTACCGGTTACCCCATAACTCGCCCGGATTTTCAGGTCGCTGATCGTGGATACGTTTTTGAGAAAATCCTCCTGCTTCACGCGCCACGCGCCGCCTACCGACGGAAAGTATCCCCATTTACGGTCGGCACCAAAGCTGGATGAGCCATCGGCACGGATGCTGAAATCGATCAAGTATTTGCCCCCGAAATTGTAATCGACACGCGAGAAGAACGAAGCCAGGTTTTTCTTCGACCAGCTGCTCGACCCTGTCGTTGTTGCGGCTGATGATATGAGTTTGAAAGAATTATTGGCAAAACCGCGTCCCGTAGCCGTGGTACCGGTATTTACATCGCTCTGAATGGTATTCCCGACAAGAATGCCAAATGAATGTTTCGCCCCGAATTTGTGACGGTATGAAAGCGTTTGCTCGTTGATCCAAGTCGTGGCCTGGCCATTATTCGCCGTCGCGAGGCCATTTGGGCTACCCGAAATCAGGAAGGTGTTCCAATATTCATTTTCATCATAATTATTATAATCCAGCCCCCAGCTCGTGCGGAATTTGAGATTAGGCAAAATATCCGCTTCGGCATATAAATTACCGATGTAGCGCAAGCTGACAGATTTTACATCATAATTCTGCAACAGTAAAGTCACATTATCAAACCCCGCCCGGCCAACGAGTTCGCCCTTCTCATTCGTGGGCGACAAGTAGGTAGGCGTGTGCAATGCAGCCTGCAAAAGTCCGCCCGCGGGCCCGTCGCCGGCACGTGCCTGGTTGCGGAATGTACGCGCGAAACTGTTGCTGACACCGATCTGGATTTTGTCAGAAATTTTCTGGTCCAGATTAACCTTAAAGCTCGCGCGGTTGAATGTGATCGGTTTCAGGATCGATTCCTGATTGGTATAGCCGCCGCCGATGTAGTATTTGGTAGAGGCCGTTCCACCGGATACAGACAGGTCATAATTCTGCAATGGAGCTGTCTGGAAAATTTCGCCAAGCCTGTCGTAGGTTTTTTGCTCTTCGGGTAACCCGCGTCCCCCTTCCGAAACGGGCCGGAACGGGCGATTGGCTTCATTTCTGTTCAAAGACGGCGTGTCCTTGCCCGTATTGACCCACCATTCGTTCACAAGCTGCGCGTGCTGCGGACCAGTCGTCAGGTCCCAGAGCTTGGCGGCTTTCGCCCAGCCATAGGATGCATTCAGGCTTACCTTGGCTTTCTGGTTAAACTTTCCTCTTTTGGTGGTTATGATGATAACCCCATTGGCACCGCGTGAACCGTATAAGGCAGTCGCTTCCGCGTCTTTGAGCACTTCCAGGCTTTCGATGTCGTTGGGATTGATGTCGGCAATCGGGGAAGTGGCCTTACCGCCCGTGCCGATGGTTTGCATGCTGTTACTGTTCATGAAAACGCCGTCGATCACATACAGCGGGTCATTATCAGCATTAATTGAAGTTGCGCCCCGCACACGCACGGTTACCGCCTCTCCCGGCACACCGGTGTTGGAAGTAATCTGCACGCCGGGGACTTTTCCTTGCAGCTGGGCATCGAAACTGCCCACTGGAATGCCTTTTACATCAGTAGGATCAACCTTGGCAATGGAACCGATCACATTCTTGCGCTCCTGGGTGCCATAGCCGACAACGACCACCTCATTAAGTTGCCGCTGATCGGTTTCCAGCTTAACGGTAAGGGTGCTCTGCCTGCCCGGGCGCACCTGCTGGCTCACGTAGCCGATGAAAGACACGACGAGTTCCTGCCCATCCGCCACATCCAGCCGGAAATTGCCATCCGTATCGGTGACAGTACCCTGTGTAGTCCCTTTAATCTGAATATTGACGCCGGGCAAAGCCGAGCCGTCCTTATCTACCACTTTCCCTGTCACTTCCACAGGCACCGCGCCATAAGCGCTCACCTGCACGATCCAAAAAATCAGCGAAAGCAAGATCGTTCTTGCACCCCTCCCACCTCCCCGTTTATTCACGGAGATTTTATTTATTCCAAAATGCATACCTCAGTTTTAATTTAATTACCACTACCTGGTTGGCTAATGCCCTGTTCCTTCGCGCTTGTTTGAAGTTGCTCGGCCGGGAAACCTTCGGCTTTCAATTGTTCGAAGCCGCCTATGTTGTGATACGAGTGAAAACCCAGCGTTTTAAGCGTGTCCGCAGCTTTACCGCTGCGGTTGCCCGACCGGCAATAGAGATATACCGGCTTGTTTTTATCGAGTTTGCCGATCTGGGCTTTGAACTCCGGACTATTGAAATTGATATTGGTCGCGTATTGCAAATGGCCGCCGTTAAATTCCTCGGGCGTGCGGACGTCTACGAGATAGGCTTTGCCCGCTTTGATCCTGGCCAATGCATGGTCGTCGGGTTTTTCAATATTTTGAGGAGCCGCATGCTGGGCCTGAACGGCGAGTGCCGAGACAAAAAACAGGAAAATCAGATAGGTCAGTTTTTTCATGAGTATTAAGGGATATGGACTTTTAATCTGCCAGAAGCAGCTTGTTGGTTACGATTTCAGTATTCGGCAGGGGAAACACGTAGTTGGCCTGCGAAGGAACCACTTCGGGTGCGACGAGCCCGTTGCCTGATTTGGCAGGGAATGGCGCCAGGTTTCGCACAATGTCGTTGGAGCGAAAACCTTCGCCCAGTAACTCGATCCGGCGTTCCTTCAAGATCGTCGCGAGAAGTGCCTGCCGTGTACCGGTCGCTTCTTTCGGGAAAGTATAACCCGCGTCCGAGCGGTTTCTTACGGCTTTCAGCAATGCCAATGCTGTCGTGAGATCGCCTGTCCTGGCTGCCGCTTCGGCATAGTTGAGCAACACTTCCGAATACCGCAGAATGGGCAGATAATCCAGAAAAGGCGATGGTTTCGCATACTTGGTCAGAAACTGAACGCCCGACGCCGTGCGTGCGAACTTGCGGCGGAGATCGGAAGCCCGCCATTCGGTATCGCCCCAGATACCGGCCGGGTTGAGGTTATACTCCGAATTCGCATTGATCACATAGGGAAAGGAGGTCTGGCCGGTCACATTGTCCAGCTCCGTCATCGGTACCGAAAGGATCGACTCGCTGCT
Organism: Dyadobacter sp. MSC1_007; assembly: GCF_023667495.1. GTDB lineage: Bacteria > Bacteroidota > Bacteroidia > Cytophagales > Spirosomataceae > Dyadobacter. The sequence continues at coordinate 634,805 of NZ_JAMOZL010000002.1, read as the reverse complement.
GGTGTAGTTGGTGGTGAAAATCTCGGTAATGTTTTCCAGTTTATGATTAACCCCCGTCGCCGCGGTAAATGGCGCTTCGCCTGAAACGATCTTTTTCGCCTCTTCAATCACCTTCGCATACTTTCCACTGTTCAGATAAACCCTGGTTTTAAGGGCAATAGCAGTGTTACGATGCGCACGGGTGGTATTGAGCAGTGCGGTGCTGTAATTCAAAGGCAGACCCGGCTCGGCTTCATCGAGATCTTGGATGATCTGTGCATAAATCTCAGCAACGGTGCTCCGTTTCAGGTCGTTGTTAGCTGTGGTCGTTTCGGCTTGCAGCCTGAGCGGCAGCCCTTTGGAAGCGCCCTGATCCTCATTATATGGACGTGCGTAGGCGGTTACAAGTGCGAAATAGCTCAACGCACGCACGAATTTCGCCTCGGCCACATACTGTTTGGCCAGCGTTTCACTGACCACACCTGGATGCTCGCCAATGCCTTTGATAAGAATATTGGCATTGTTAATGGTCTCATAACCAGTGGCCCAAAAACCGGCAATGAAATTAGAACTTGCATTCAGCGTGTGGTTCCAGGCCTCGAATGCGGTGAAAGTGTTGCTGGTTCGGTTGATGAACTCCTCTCCTCTTACTTCGGAATAGGTATAATAATTCCCGCCGTAAAAATTGCCGCCTTTCGCCGATTTATAGACGCCATTGACCAGCCCGAGAATGCGCTCCGGTGTATCGAATGCATTGGCTCCGGTAATGGACGTTTCAGGCACAGGGTGGAGCAGGTCGTCGGAATCGCACGAAGGCAGCAGCAATGCAAATGCGACAGAAAAACCCCATCCGAGCGATTTACGGCCTATTTTGTTGAATATATTCATTTTGATAATACCTCTTGGTTAAAAACTTAAATTCACACCCAGTGTAAAGGTCCGGGCCTGCCCTACCGAGTTCTTCTCGATGCCCGGCGTCGTGTTGGAGTTGCCATTCACTGACGATTCAGGATCGGTACCATTGTAGCTCGTCAGCAGGAACAGGTTCGAACCTTGTGCATAAATGCGGACCGGCCCGATACCCGCATTCCCGAACACCGACGCAGGCAAACGGTAGCCAAGAGAAAGATTTTGCAAACGCAGGAAATCCGCTTTTTCCGCATTGGTAGAAACCGGGAACGACGAGCCGCTCGAAAGCTGGTCGTTGTACACCAGTCTTGGAATGTCGGTCACATCCCCGGGCTTTTGCCAGCGTTGCAGGATCTCGGTCGAGTTGTTGTAAGCGCGCTGGTCGAGCAAAGTGGCCCGGGTTCCATTCATGACCTGATTACCGCCGGAGTAGGTGAAGTTCACCGATGCATCGAATGCCCCGTATTTGAAATTGTTCGAGAAACCGCCATACCATTTCGGAAGTGCATTGCCTATCAGGTAATAGTCGGCGCCGGTAATGGCTGCCGCCTTTTTGCCGTCCAGGTAAGTCCAGTTGCTTTCACCAGGGCCGACAACCTGGCTGTATTGCACCTTTTCGCCTTTGGCATTGATAAAGATCCGGCGACCATTTTCAGGATTGACGCCCGCTGTTTTGGCACCATACAAACTACCTACCGAATGCCCTACCCGTGTTACATTGGTAGTTTCGTAGGCTACGTGTGTAGTGCCCACAATGTCGGTATTGCCATCCGACAATGCGGTTACCTTATTTTTCAGCCTGGTAAAATTCAATGAGGCGTTCCATGAGAATTCGCCCGAGCGGACGATCGTTCCCGAGATCCCCAGTTCGATGCCGCGGTTATACATTGCGCCTACATTGCGGAGAATGGAATTGCTTGGAATGCCTTTCGAAATGGCCTGTGGGGCGCTCAGGATAAGACCATCCACATTGTTATCGAAGTAGGTAAGATCGAGTTGGATCCGGTCGTCAAGCAGTCCGAGATCAGCCCCGATATTGGTTTGCCGGCTGGTTTCCCAACCAAGATCTGAGTTGCCTGCCTGCGAGATTGCCCAGCTAGGCGCACTGCCGTACAAACCACCATTATACAATTCCAGTGAACCGAATGCATTGCTGATATTCCCATTGCCAACCCGTCCCCAGCTCGCCCGCAGTTTCACCGAGTTCAGCACCGTAGCCAGTCCCAGGGTTTTGTAAAACCCCTCCTCCGACAATGCCCAGCCCGCCGAAATGCCGCCGAAGTTTCCATATTTTTTATCCAGACCCAATGCCGAATTACCATCCCGCCGGAAATTGACAGTCACAAAATACTTCTTGGCGAGATCGTAGCTGACGCGTGAAAAGTACGACAGGTAAGCACGTTTGTCGAGCTCGTTGCCGGAAGTGGTAATGGAGCCCCAGTTGCCCTGATAATTTTCAAAAAACGGGTCAGTACCCTGCGAGCGGGAAGCGCCCCAAGCCGAATTACTGAATTTCTGCACATCGTAACCCGCCAGCACCGACACCGAATGCTTGCCAAATGTAGGTGTGAATGTGAGCGTGTTGGTCCAGTTCCAGTTGTCGCGGAGCGCCGACACATTCACTGCATTACCTTTCGTAGAATAGCCATTGCCCTGCAATGCGCTATCGAATGTTTTGGTCTCTGTTCTCAGCCGGTCGATGGCATAGCTCGTCCTGAATTGAAGGTTTTTCAGGATTTGAGCCGTCGCCGCGAAGCTGCCGATAATGCGGTCATTGGCAGAAGTATAATGGTTCTTGTCCAGCTGCGCCACCGGGTTACCCCAGTTGCTGACAACCAGATTGTTCCCCATGCCAATGGTATTCGGACTGGCTGTGCTGATATTGTATGAACCGTCGGGGTTATACGCAGGCACGTTGGGCGGCAATGCAATGGCGAGACGTGCGAGGCCGACCAGGAAGAAGTTCGAACCCGGCAGCGATCCTGCATAAGGGGAAGCATTGTTTGTGGTATTATAGGAAACACTTCCGTTCAGTTTGAGCCACCGGTTCACTTCCTGATCGATATTAAAACGCGCCGATTTGCGGTCGAACTCGTTGGCTTTCAAAAAACCGTTTTGCTTGCTGTAATTGGCAGAGAAATAATAAGTAGTGCTCTGAGTACCGCCTGAAACGCTTAGATTATGGTTTTGTGAAACACCTGTACGGTAAATATAGTCGTACCAACGTGTGTCAATCGGCGTGCCGTCGGGATTGAGGTTTGGGAAAAACAATGCGGATGGCACCTTGTCATTGTGCTCGTTGCCTCCCAGGATCTTGGCATTCAATACCGCCTCGTTTTTAATGGCTATATATTGTTCCGCATTCAAAAGCTTGGGGAGTCGCGTAACTTCCGACACTCCGGCCCATGATTCGATATTGATCCTCGGCTTACCCGTCTTCCCACGTTTGGTAGTGATCAAAAGCACCCCCGCAGCGGCACGGGAGCCATAAATGGAGGTCGAGGCGGCATCTTTCAGCACATCGATCGACTCGATATCAGCCGGATTAATGTCCCCAAGCGGATTATTGGGCACCGCCGTGCTCGTTGAAACGTTCCCGGTGTTAATGGGAATGCCGTCGACTACCACCAATGGATAAGAGCTCAATGAGATGGAGTTAACGCCGCGGATACGGATCACCGGCGGGTTATTCAGTACGCCATTCGGCTGCGAGATGCTCACACCGGCCGCACGGCCTGCCAGCCCCTGGTCGAAGCTCTGTATAGGCTGCTCTTTGATGGCTTCTCCTTTCAAACGCACTGCCGAACCTGTAAACTCGGATTTGGTTTGGGTACCATACCCGATCACCACCAGTTCGCTCAATTGCCGCGTATCAGCGCTCAGGTCAACGGAAAGCTGCGTTTGTCCCCCGATCGCCTTCTCAATGCTGGAATACCCGATGAAGGAAATCACCAAAGTCGCATTTTCCGGTGCGTTAAGTTGATACTTGCCATCCTGATCGGTAATGGTGCCATTCGAAGAGCCTTTGATGATCACCGACACGCCGGGCAACGGCTGCCCCGAGTCTTTGTCGCGGATCACGCCTGAGATGTGCCTGTCGACCGGCGCGGCAGTAAAAACGGGGAGATTGGAAGCATGGATTTCCTGCGTTGTCAGGCCAAATAGTATTACTGCCCACGCTACACTTCCAAGCCTACCGCATATAAGTATACGTAATCGAATAGCGTAATGTTCTATCATCATGATATGGTGTTGATTTGTGGAGTGAAAAAGGCACGGGAAAACGCGGGGCGATTCCCGTGTCGGGGATTTTAATGCTCTCCGTAGCGTTTTTCACCTGCTGAAACGGCCAAAGTCAGTTTGTTTTGCTTTGGTGGCAGCGGGCAAGTGGCATAAGGTGAGAATGCGCAGGGCGGGTTGATGGCTTTGTTGAAATCGAGCCAGGCAGTACCGTCCGGCTCAACGGATGAGTACAAAAAGCGGCCTGAGCCGTAGGTTTCGTGCTTATTGGTTTGATCCGCGAAGATGATGAACAGGTTTTCGGGCCTGCCGACAGCGTCCAGATTGTACTCTTTCCCATCGACGGTGAATACCAGTTTCCCGGGCGACACCTGATCGTCGGTGCGGCCGGTAATGTCCGTGATCGATACGGTGCGGCCTTTGGTAGGCACGAATTGCGCCTTAACCCGCCATTTGTCCTGCACCGGATACCTTTCAATACCTGTAAATCCTTTCAAAAACTCGCTTTCCAGATCACGGAGACGGACCGCGTACTTGTCGCCCCGTTTGATTATGAACCATCTCAATGGCCCGTGTTTGAGTGTAACCGGCTTGCCTTCCGGAAGAATATCCAGTTCGGTAGCCTGCTGGTCGCCGTTGAAAATCTGCGCGTCCGGCGCTGCTTTTAATGTGACTTTGTCTTTGTGAAGCACGATCTCACCCAGGAAGGGCTTGCTTTTGTCCGCTGGGAACAGAATGTCGTTCTTTTCGGCCCCTCCAAAGGTATTGGTACCCTCTTTGAGCCAAAACAGTCCTGCCAGGTTTAGCCATCCCGTTTCCGCTTTCAGGCTCTCGATCCGCTTTTCGTGCCATTGCCGGAGTTGCTCCTCATAAGCATCGTCGTGGCTGTTGAATGCAACAAGGAACAAGCCAGCCGCCAGTCCCAAAATTTTGTAAATGTGCCTTTTCATTACAGTTTTTGGTTTAAATGAACAAGACGCTTCCTACCCGGAAAGGGCATGGAAATACGTGGTTTGGTGGTGGCTGTTGCACAAAATTAGTTAAACTATTTAATCTACCAATTTAGTAGTTTAATATTTTGTAAAAATTTTTACTATTTATCAAACGCCCGTGGTTGGTTTGGTGCCAGGTTATGGCGCACCAGGTTGTGTATCAGCTTTTTGCTGTAAGTAGCCGCTTAAATGCGTAATCAGAGCGGATAAAGCGTTTTGTCGCCTGATTTGATTACTTCATTCAGTTGTGAAGCGAGTTCTTTCGCCTTCCCGGCATCGCCTTTTTGCTTGTAAACTTTGTATAGCCCCCATAATGCATTGGCGCTATTCGGGCGTTTTTTGGCGAGTTCTTCATAGGCCTTGATGGCCAGGTCATATTTTCCTGCTTTCAGGTAAACCTCCCCGAGGCTAATCAGCACTGGTCTCGCATAAGACGGCGGCTCGCTGTACCCCAGGTCATGCTCTTTGTTTTGGGCTATTTTCAGGATCCTAATCGCCTCATCGGCATTGTTTTCCAGGCTTTTAATCAAGCCTTGCAATTCCAGCGACGCCACGTTCAGGTCGCCGAGCCGTCTGGCGGCGATCACATCGTCGGGGGACGATTGCGTGCTGTTGCGGTATAGATGGGCGTCGAGCGCGTCGGAATACTTTTTAGCTTCGTCGGCTTTGCCGCGTTTCACGGCATCCATGCCCAAAGCAAAAAGGTACAAGCCATCCTTATAGGCAATGGCTTTGCCGGTAAATATGCTATCCTTGTCGTTGATCAGTTTAAGGCGGTCCGCAGCTTTTTTATAATAACCAAAACACAATTCCATCTTGGCTGGGGCCACAATGCCCTGGTAGAAGAACCTGCCTTCATACTTTGCTTTGCGCTCTTTGGAAACAGGCATATTTTGTAGCTTTTCAGCATAGTAAAGCGCCGTTTTATAATGCCCGTTTTCGGCACTGTTCGAGAGCAGGTAGTTGACATTGTGAATGTAATTCCAGGTGTCCACTTCCGGGATGCCCTGTTTTTTCATATAAACAGAATCCACTACGGCTGCCGCTACAAATGCCTCGTGTGCTTTCTGATATTGCCCTAGCTTGTAATACACATGTCCCGGCATGTGTACCATGTGCGCGGCGCCAGGAGCGAGCTGTTTCATCTTCTCAGCGCTTTTTATAGCCTCCTCCGGGCAGCAGTTTTCCATCAAATGGATCCAGTAATGGTGTGCACCGGCATTGTCGGGATCGGCTTTCAGCACGTCGCGGAGCAGGTATTCACTGTAAATCTGGCCTTCGCGCGGGTTCAGGTCAACGTCGTAGCCGCTCATTTTGTTCAATGCCAGAAAAAGCTTGGCATCCACATCCTCCGGGTATTTGTGCACGATGATTTCCAATTTCCGCTGATATTCTTTCCGGCTGTTCTCGCCCGGCGCATCGCGGAGCAGGATGGCTTCGGCATACAGCTTCTCGTGCTCGCTAGCTTTGTCTTTTAATGCTTTCAGCTTGTTAACAGCCAGCTTTTTATCCTCATCGAATTCCGTACCTTCCGTCGCGCCGATGGCGCTGTAAAGTCCCCAGTAGGGCATTACCGCTGAAGAATCCAGCCGGATAGCCTCTTTGAAGGAGCGATACGCCTCAAAATCCCAGAAATCGTGTAGCAGCGCAACGCCCTGCGCAAAATATTTCTGAGCTTGCTCCGACTTCGTGGTCATCTTCAAAGTGGAGGTACCGATACCGTCGAGGAACTGTGCCGGCGGAAGGTTGTGTACGTAGGCCGTTTCTTTCCGGTAAGCCTGGATATGGTCCAGATGGTTATGTGCAAATTCGTTCTCGTCCACGTGCTTCGCGTGGTCGTGGCCATTAGCCGGCGTCTGCCCCTGGCGGTCGCGCTGGGCTAATGCAGAAACGGAAATCAGGCAAAACAATACGAAGGGAATTCTCATATTTTTCATAAAATACTCGCCGGTGGGCCCGACTTTACTCTATTAACTTGGTAGACAAATTAAAGCGTCAATCATTCGGAAAACAACTATTTATGAAGTTTTTTAATAGTTTCTTTACTCTATGATGCTAGTTCTTACCTGCGCCTGATGGTGTTAAATTATGGTTTTGCTATATTCAATAATGAAACCATTCTGCAAGTAACATTAAGACCTGCATAAACCTAATTTGATAGACCTTGAACAGCGGCACTCCATCTCACCAACAGTTAATCAACTATTTTAAGGATTATTTCCCTCTTAACACTTCGGAGCAAACTGAACTGTTTTCACGCTTTACAGAGCGGTCTGTGAAACGCCGTCATTTCGTTTTGCAGCAGGGGGACGTATGCAGGCACTTTACTTTTGTAGTATCAGGATGTTTTAAAATGTATGCTGTTGACAAAAATGGAAATGAACATAACATCCAGTTTGCGGCGGAAAATGACCTCCCGGCGGCCCGGTGGCTTTTTGATCTATCCAGCTTTTACTCAGAAAAGCCCAGTTTGTTTTATATCGAAGCCTTAGAGCCTTCACTGGTCCTTCAAATCGGGCATCCGGATCTCCTGGACCTTTTTACGCACCACCACAAGTTTGACCGAAATTTCAGGATCATCATAGAACAGAAATTTATTGAACTCCAAAACCGGGTGCTCGGCAACATCAGCTCCACAGCCGAAGAAAGATATCTTTCATTTCTGGAACAATATCCACAACTATCCAACCGGATTGCCGGTACACAGATTGCATCCTACCTGGGCATTACGCCGGAATTTCTCAGTAAAATCCGAAAAGATATTGCACGCACTATTATCCCTTAAACTACATTAAGGATATTTCTTAAGATTGTTTATGGGTCGGCGCAGGGCTAGGGGCGTAATTTTGCCGGTATTCAATAAAATACCGTTAAGATGACAGCAGACACAAGCAACCGCATCATGCAGCGTTTTGTAACGTTCATTAATTCTGCCAGCGAATCACTGGCCGAAGAACTCATTTCCCCCGACGCTCTATTTCATGTACCGGGCCGGCCCGATCCCATGCAGGGGCCTGCCGGGTACCTTTCGATTATTGCCATGATGCGTAGCGGTTTTCCAGACATCCAGTGGACATTGGAGGATATGGTTTCTGATGGTGATAAAATTGCTGCGCGCTTCACGATGCGCGGTACACATCAGGGCACCTTTTTTGGTGTGCCTGCGACAGGAAAACCTATCCAGGCGCAGGCAATTAATTTTTATCATCTTTCTGATGGCCGGTTTGTCAAGGAATATGGTCAGCCCGATATGCTTGCCATCATGGCCCAGATTGGAGCGGCACCTTTGAGTTAACCAGTTGTGTTCGTCGGACGGATACTTTGCATTACTTGTTTTTTGGTCTGAAATCCAAATTATGAAAAGCGAAGATCCGCAGCACATTATTACTGTTAAAATGATTGCCGGATGGTAATTGCTGAAACTGGTTCATATACCCGACCTGCAAATTAAGCCCTTTGGTAAATTGGTAACCCAAGCCCACAAACAGGCGATTCTGATCGAATATATTGTAGGTGATCTGCTTTCCTGCATTAATGTGAATTTCATCATTGAAGGCAAAGAAAAGGGTATTCGGCTCTATGAAATCGCGGTTCAATGGCACCATCAGGTTTAAGAGATAGCGGAAACGAAAATTGAAATTATAGCCATCCTGAAGTTTGTCATTTGCAATTTTCCTGTTGAACCGTTCTTCTACCCTGATCCACTGTTGTGTTTGAAGGCGCTTTTGCCGGCTCGTCCATAAAACCTGCTGCCATAACCTGTTTTCGGGACGTACCGTGTGAAGGCCTGCCGCCGGGTAACTTCTTGCATAGGCATAGCCAACTGTGAAGCGCAGGTGGTCATTGGCGTAGTAAGTAATACCGGGCCGGATGATCTGCGTCGACCATCTGTCCAGAAAATCGGTGCGCCGGCCATGCAGGTCCAACCAGATTCCCCATTTGTTGCTGAGCCTGGTTTGATTGAAATAACCAAACCAAACACCGCTATGTTTGTTGACTTGTTTTTGAGCGAACGACGGGAGTGAAAAAAGTAAAATGAGTGCCAGGAAGTATTTATTCATCATAAAATCTAAAAATTACAGAAAGGTTTTAAGGCAATAGCCACTGATTTGCCGTGGCAATTCCTGCCGATTTTTTTGCAATACTAGACCGTCTGCAACTCAAAAAATAGAACGCAAATGACCCGTTTGTACAAAATTTACCTTTTATCTGAAAATTTTCAAAAACTAGGCGAATTTTAACCGATCAATCCATACCCTGCGTTATCGTCCAGCTATTATCTGCATTGAGCGTGGCATTCATTAAAAATCAGCCTGCAAAAGCACGCTTTAATGCAGCGATATCAAGTTTCTTCATTGGTAAAAGTGCTTGTGTAACGCGATTGATTTGTTCTCTTGAACCATTGACGAATATTTCTTCCAGAATAGTGGGTGATATCTGCCACGATACACCGAATTTATCTTTCACCCAACCGCATTGCTCGGCTTCCGGGACGGCCGATAATTTGGCCGTGAGATAATCAACTTCTTGCTGGTCATCGCAGTTTACCAGCAGCGAAACCGCTTCATTGAATGCAAATTGGTGCTCGTGCGCACTGTCCATCGCCGCGAACCATGAACCTTCGAGCTGAAAATCGGCGAACATCACCGTCCCGGCCTTGTCGGGGCTCATACCCTCCGGATAGCGGTGAATCACGCCTGTTTTGACGTTCTCGAAAACCGATGCGTAGAAGTTAATAGCCTCTTCTGCCCTACCACATTGCTCCCCCACAAACATCATGGACGGGACGATGGGTGGCCTCGGGTCGCCCTCCGGATTGGTAAGGATCAGCTGCCACGACAGGCCATATTTATCCGCTACCCAACCATACCGTTCACTAAAAGGATATTTATCGAGCGGCATGAGCACCGAGCCGCCGTCGGCCAGCGCATTCCATACCTCGTCCAATTTCTCTCTCGCAGCCTGCGCGGGGTTTTCGGAGGACCCAAACAGTAGCGGGTCGAAATTCACCATGAAAGAAATGGAAGGATTGAACTTGAAAAGCGGCCCGGCGCTGATGGCCCAAAATTTCTGGTTCCATATCTCGAAAAGGACTAGATCTCCATCCCCGGAAGGCGTATCTTCAAACCTCGTCGTGCTGGTAACCCGGGATTCGGGGAATATCGAAGTGTAAAATTGCGCCGCCTCAACGGCCTCTTTGTCAAACCATAAATGTGGGACTACTTTTTGCATAACCATTTAATTTTAAGTGATAACTTTCACTGGTTCGCTGACAGACGGGGGGCTAAAGTTATGAAATTCCCTTGCACGGACGACTCAATACAACGATCAATCAATAAAAATGCATTGTTCCTCAACCGGAGGAAATCACCGGCCAGGATACAATGCATTGGTTCGCTGATCCGCAAAGATGAGGTTATACCGCTTCCAGCGCTTTCTGGGCGGCCTGGATCGCGAGTTTTGCAAGTTCAGGTGCAAGTTCTTCAAACAAATTCTTCACTTTCTGGCCAAAAAGGTATGCTTCCCATTCCGAGGATGTTTTGGCTTCCTTAATATCCAGATAAATACCGTCAGCATCAATGCGCAGGATGATATTCTGCTCCGATCCGCGTGGGAAAATGATTTCGGCGAGTTGCTTTGTCGTGAAATGATCACGGTAAACGAGCTTGTCCTTTTCGTCATCGGCCATCACGCGGTTGATCCGCAAGCCCACTCCCGGATCGCCGACGTGGTGCAGCGCCGCGGAATACGCACATATTACGCGCGCTTTGGGTTTTCCGTCCTTGTCGCCGCCGTCGGGAATGCCACAGCCGCTTGCTACCAGGTGCGCTCCAGCCTTAATGACGACCTGCTGTCCGCCGTCGTTTTTGCCAATTTCTTCATTTGTAAAAGAGTCCCGGTACACGCCTTCATTGTCCGTGTCGTGGCACCAGATGATGTAGTCTTCGTTTGTGTTGTTCTTAATTTCGTTGATCCAAGAAATGTCCCTGCTCATGAGTTGAGTCGTTTAAAGTTTAACATTGATTTAAGAAACCGATGGTCAGCTAAAAGTAACTTCACAGCATTTCGCTGACAAAAAATTGGGACGAACGCGCCGAATATGGGACGAACAGTTACTACTTTAAGACTAACACATTGTAGCTTTACTTCTATATATACTCATCATAGACATTCGTGGGCATGGTTTTGAACCGGTAAATGCTGGCACAATTTTTAACTGTATTGCATTGTACCGATTGATGAACCAAACCACGAGTATTATGAAAAAAGTAATGATAGCGGCGGTTATAACATGCCTGGGCGCAGCAACTGTGTCACACGCCCAGACCACCACCAGCTCGACCGACAAAGCCGGTACGACGAAAGTGCAGGGACAGGGAATCCAAACCCCCACTCCGAAAAGCGAAAAAAGGAGCGATTACCAGGCGGCTGACAACCGGGCCCAAAGTACGAATGAGACGGAGGCTTCCCAATCAATGCTTTTTTCAAAAGAAGCACTTGCAATCCGCAGAAAAAATTTGACGGAGCCCGATACTGTAATGAAATCAGGCAGTGGCTCCGCCCCAAGGAACACGAAGAACCACACGGGTACAACCGGCAATTACCGGAACGTCGCCACACAGACCAGCGGAATACCGTCGAGTGAATAGCAGGCGCCCACACTCCTTCCCGTTTAGCTTCGCCGGATGATTTGATATGTCAGTTATTGGAAATATGTTAATTTTAGATTAAAAAACTGCCACCATTTCAGCAACAAAGCATCATTGCCTGCATGAATGATGTATCGAAAACATTTTGGGAGGCTACCTATAAGCACACCATTGCTAAAATGATCGGCGTTTGCTACCGGTATACCTATGACAGGCAAATCGCCGAAGACCTGGCGCATGATGCGTTTCTTTTAGCGATTGACAAATCTTCGAGCTTTGAAAACAAAGGCCCGATCGAGGCCTGGTTAAGGCGTATAGTTGTCAACGTAGCTTTGCAATACTTGCGGGAGCAGAAAAGGCAACAGCGCCGGCAGGAAAGGATTGCCTATGATGCGGCTATGCATGAATCCGCTGATGAAAGTCAAAGCAACGACGAAGATGCATTTTCGGAGACAGAACTTCTCGAAATTGTCCGGAGCTTGCCCGAACACCATAAAATTGTCTTTAACCTGTACGTGTTTGAGAATTTCACGCATGCTCAAATCGCGGCCGAACTTGGTATCAGCGAGGGAACGTCAAAGTCCCACCTGGCCAGGGCCCGAAAAAAGATCAGGCAAATCCTTGTAGAAAAAGCAGGAGACGGCAAAAAACGAAAAAAGTTGTTGGTTTTGCTCTGGCTTCCCAACCAACTTTGGGATATCGACTATTGGTTCGTGCAGCGATTGGGCCATCTGAACTTGCAACCACAAGAAAGACTTCGTTTTAACGATCTTGATTTTACCGAAGCGCGAGTTCCGGAATATATCCCAACTTCGGTTCCCAGCCATTTTAATTTCAAGACTGATATTTCATCTGCGACCCTGGTACTGAACCTGGCGGCCACACTCGGAATATACTTTTTGTCAAATGGGCCAATGAATGCACCGGTGGCAATAGAAAGTGGTGTGCCCCAAATTGATACAGTCGCACAAGCGGATGTAAAGAATAACAACACAAATGAATTTGGAAAAAAAGATGCCAACACTGCCACCTTTTTAGAAAACAGGATCATATCAACTGAAAAACCTATAAAAAACAATGATATGAAAAACCTGAATTTTCTAAGCACATTACTTCTTTCAAGCTCTACACTGGCTTTTGATTCTACGAAGCCGATCAATACCAATTCAATACCAGTTCACCTTGCCAATTATTCAAATGCTGAAAAACAAATCTCAGAACTGGCAAAACCGATTACCATTGTTAAATCGGATAGTATCAAAGATTCCAGCAAATTATTTGGTTCCTTTTATGCATCTGAGGTGTTTTTCTCGGCGAAGGACAATGGACTTTATCTCAAAGGAAAAAATGTCAGGGTTAACCTTAACTCACAAAAATTCACAGGCAGCGGGACTTTCTCGTTCATCAATAAAATAGACCTTTTGATTGTAGAGGGCAGACCAATGAAATTAGACGAGACAGTGGATCTCTCTGATAAAAAATATAGTCTGATCAAGCTGCCACAAAAAGAGGCGATCAGTAAGTACGGGAATGGAAAAGAGCTGGTTGTCGAAATTAAGCTGGATGAATAGGCAATTTCCGGTTTAGTTTTTCGGTGGATATTCCCTGGTATAACCGGCCCTGCCGTCTTTTATGACAAAAATGAGCAATACTTTGGTGGGGTTCGCCGGGTCTGGATTGCGGGTGAAAGAATGCAGAATGTTGCGTGTTTCATGAAACATTTGCCCTGCAATGAAAGTCTTTGGCGTTTCCTTGTTTAATCCGACTTCCAGTTTTCCCTCAATAATATATCCAAAAACTTCCGCGTCGTGTCGGTGTGCCACGGTATCTACTCCGCCTGGTGCCACGGTCAAAATTTGAGATTCCCACTTGTAATTTTTCAATTCCGGGTCGCCGAGATATTCATTCAGTACCGGGCTAAAAGAGAGTGGATTTACTTTTTTGTCTGGTTCGGCGGGATGTTGATGCTGCGCGAGAGCTGAGGAACAAAGCATTGCAGAAAAAACAAAACACGGCAGAATGCTGCTGAAAGGTTTGAGGCACATATACGGGTTGTCAAGGTGGGGACTTTTGCAAATTAAACGGATTGGCAACATACTATGTAGTCCAAATTCAATATTGCAGGTAGTCCACTACAACGCGGCGGTCGCTTCGAAGAGATTCTTTTGAAAGCGGAAAATCGCACTTAACTTACATGATAAACCCAACCGCTGACAATCATGCGCCGGAGCTTTCCGCAATCGCTGGTATTTTGTGCAATAGCGATGCTATTGGCATGCATCCATGTTTCTTCGGTACTCGGGCAAGGGGCATATACCAGCAAGGATTCTGTACGTATTTATGAGTTACTGAACGCAGCAGACGAATTTTCGGATTCGAATATCGATTCGGCCATGTCCCTTGCGCGTGCTGCGGGCGCATTGAGCAAACGAAAGAAAATGCTTCGTGGCGAAGGGTGGGCACTTTTAAAAATTGCGGAGTTAAAAAAATACACTTCCAGGCAGGATAGTATCGAATTTCTCGACCTGGCAGGAATAAGAGTAGCCACACTGATCAAAGATGATTTCATGCATGCCCTGGGCAGACTTCAGCTTGGTCAGCACTATATGTTTAAGCATCGTTACAAGGAGTCGGAAGTTCAGTACCGCAGTTCCCTTGCTATTAAATTTGAAAAAGATCAGTCAGATTACACGGCCATTGTTTACAACGATCTTGGGTTTCTTTTCCGGTTAAAGGGGGAATATGAAAAAGAAATTGAATGGCTGCTCAAAGCCAGGCGGCTGGGTGAAAAATTGAACGACCCCTACACAACATCCCTGGCTGCGACTAACCTCGCAACGGCGAATAGCAATCTTGGAAACAGTGCGGCAGCACTGAAATACATTAAAGAAGCAATCGCGATACGCGAAAAATCCAGGGACGTCGTCGGATTGACCAACAATTATAATTCCCTGGCAAGATTTCTCATCGACTCACTTCCGGCTGCCATTCATTATCAAAAGCTGGCATTGAAGTATTCGGAACAGTCGGGCGTGAAAGGAAATATCGCTGCGAGCTACGGCACGATGGCTATGCTGCTGGGCAAGCAGGGGAAATACGGTGAGTCTCTGGCTTTTGAAAAAAAGGCGATTGCTATTTTTAAGGAACTGGGCGACAAACCAAAACAAGCCGACCGAAATCTGACCGCCGCCAATATGGCTTTAAAACTTGGCGATCCTGTTGCCGCCGAGCAGTTTTTTGACAAATCTTTTATCCTGGCTTCCGAAATCAAAAGCAAGTCAAATCTGCGGGACTTATTTTACCACAAATCAATTTATTACAGAGATAAAAAGGATTATTTCAATGCGTATGACAGTTTCAAAAAGTATGTCGCATACAAGGATAGCCTGATCCAGCAAGAAACGCAAAGCAACGTAGCTGAGCTGCAATTGAAATACGAAACTGAAAAGAAGGATAATCAAATTGCGTTGCTGAACACAGAGAGCAGGCTGCGCAAGCTTCAAATCGAAAAGCAGAACTTCACCCGTAATGGCATTATTGCCGGTGTATTGATCCTGTTTCTTTTGGCTGGGGTTTTATTTAATAGATTTAAATTGAAAAAGAAAATCGAACAGCAGCAAGCTCTGATCAATTTCCGGAACGATGTGGCCAGAGACCTGCACGATGATATTGGTTCTACATTGACAAGCATTAAAATCCTGTCAGAGATATCGAGCAATAACTTATCTAAAGATCAGGAGAAAGCAGGGACTTATCTTAAAAAAATCACCGAGCAATCCACTCACATTCAGCAGGAAATGAGCGACATCGTTTGGGCGATCACGCCGGACAATGATAAACTAGGCAATATGCTCGTTCGCATGCGGGAATTCATCAATCACACGCTTGAACCCAAAAATATCATGACGGATTTTGCGGTAGACGAACAGGCCCTTTCATCGAGCCTCAATATGCACCAGCGGCGGGATTTCTTTCTCATTTTTAAAGAAGCAATTAATAATATAGCCAAGTATTCCGCTGCCAACACTGTCAAGATCAATTTACGAAAGACCCAGGGACAGATCCTGTTGTCCATTACAGATGACGGAATTGGCTTTGACCTGCTAAAAGAATCATCGTCAAACGGGGTGAAAAACATGAAAGCCCGGGCTGCCGGACTGCACGGGACGATCGACATCACCACAAAACCCGGTGCCGGAACAATGGTACGTTTAACCATTCCCGTTTCTTAGCCTTACATGCAGGATAGCACATTGAATACCAGTCCATTAATAAGAATGTGACGTAAAAACCACATCATCATGCGATTGACCAGCAGGGTTAGTTGTCGGAACTTTGACCTGTTCTAAACATAATCGACATGAAAACTTTCTTCAGATTTAGCATTGTTCTGTTTTCGGCACTCTTTGCCGTCGTTGGATCCAGTAAGGCCGATATTGCCGTGGAGGGTTATCCCAATCAACACCATGTTGCTAACGGCCGTTATTTAAGGAACCTCAGGCCCGATCGCAGCCTTGAATATAGAGCTTACCGGTCCGATGAAAACTACACGGCCCAGCTGATACGCTATAACTTAGCCACCGGGCGCTGGGAACTTTACCTCACCAGAAGAGCGGACGGCGCATCTGAACGGGTCGCGTGGAGTGATGTTGTTCCTTCTACCAATGTAATAGTCAGCGGTTGGAGGACAACAACTGATTTTCCCGGTACTGTGTACGTGAGTTGGCCCCTGAAAGTTTACATTCCCATCGACCAAATTGCAACGTGCAGCTCGTGTAATTGGAGCAATCCATTAACGTGGCCTTCACGGATTGTTCCGAGAACATATGACAACGTCATTATTGACGGTAATGTACTGGTTGACGTCCCTTCTAAATGTAACAATCTCGTTATCAGGAGTGGCACAGCATCCTCGCCGATAAGAACGCTGGTAGGGCGGTCTCCCGAATCAAAAATCAAAATACACGGTAATCTGGAGCAACGGCTCGGAACCTTTGTCGACATGGTTGAAATCGAGTTTGCAGGAAACGATTTCCAGACTATCCAGGCCCACAACAGTCGTAGTACCACGTTTATCAGTCGGGTCAGGATCAATAATTCAAAACAAATCAACTTGGCCTCCGCATTTAGTTTTTGGGGAAGTAACCCGATCAGATGCGAAACGATCTTCGAAAAAGGAAAAATAGCCCTTGGCGATTATGATCTAACTTGTGAAAACATCACCGGCGCAGATGAAACACGGTTTGTGATCACTAACGGAACAGGAATGCTAAAATTACCTCCGCCAATTGAAGGAGGAGCCATGCTGCACCGGTTTCCAGTAGGGCCGAGCACCGACCGCTACACGCCAATCATGGTCTTGTTCGCAGTTGCGAACCGTGGATTTGCCAGAATGAGTGCGAAAGCCTCCTATAATCCAACCGTATTTCTCCCGGGCCACCATGTTAATATCCTTTATACAATCGATCATGGCACTGGTTTGCCACCGTCAGGAACACCTATCAGCTGGATTTACCAGTTTCAATGGGATGCAGCGGACGCAACGACCGATTTTAATCCTGCTCATCCGGTAGAAATTAAAAAGTGGAACGGCTCCTTGTGGTCTGATGCTGTTGCAGGTCCAGCGGTAACCGGTACGGGCCCTTACAAAACGCTGTTTACTGCCAGATCAACCGGTGTCAATCATTTTGGGGTTAGTACGCAGACCAAACAGCCCGCCGCCCGGCTCAATGCGGACGAGGCCGATGTGAATCATGCCCAAACAGAAACAGATTTCACAACTTTTCCTAACCCGGCGACCTCCACAGGGTTCAAAATAAGAGTTGGTGATGCAGATGCTGCTAAAATCAAATTGGTTAACCTGTCCGGCACCAGCATCAGGTTCAGGACTGAAAAGGAATCGGCCAATACGATTTCACTGCTTCCAGCGGACACTATGTCTCCCGGAGTTTATATGCTGCATGTCCAGGAAAAAAACCTGGTACGCACCCATAAAGTCGTGATAAAATAACCTTAGATTTAACCAGACAATGAATCAACAACTGCCTAACCCACTCATAAGCTACCCCGAAATCATGGCTGCTAGAATTCTGCTTTACGATGATAATGAGGCATTGCGGTGGAGCATGGAATCGCTCATTGCGGACCATGAGGACCTGGATCTCCTGGCCGCAATGCCAGATGCGCAAAACCTGGCTGCCGATCTGCTGGTATTCAACCCCGATGTGGTGCTGATGGACATCGATATGCCCGGAATCAACGGCGTGGAAGCCGTTCGGCTTATCCGGCAGACAAATGAAAACCTGCCGGTTATTATGCTTACCGTTTTTGACGATAACGAGAATATTTTCAATGCGATTTGTGCCGGGGCCTCGGGATACATTCTGAAGCGTTATGCGAGTGAAGAAATTCCGGCCGCCATCAGGAATGTCATGAGTGGCGGCGCTCCCATGACCGGCTCCGTAGCCAGAAAGGTATTGCAGATGGTTCCCGTGGCTAAAAGTGAAGAGCAGGAAAATTACAATCTGTCAAAGCGGGAAACCGAATTACTTCAATTGCTGGTCAATGGGTTCAGTTATAAAATGATTGGTTTTGAATTGAATATCAGCATCGACACCGTCCGCTCTCATATCAAAAAAATATATGACAAACTGCACGTACATTCAGCAACCGAGGCTGTTTCACTGGCGATTAAAAAGCGGATTATTTAGGGCCTTGATGCCAGTCTGATTGCTTCACCGATAATTTCAGACGGAAAATGGTTGAGATCCAGAATCCTGATCGCATTTGTTGTTTTGAGCACGCCAGCCTTAATTTTATAGTCAAACACAATCTGCTCGGCTTCAATGATTTCGGTAAAATGATAGAGCTCATAATGTTCCGACAACAAATCTGCTAATTCTCTGTCGTGTGTAGCAACGAACACCAGATTGCCATTGCGTGCCAGATAGCTCAGCACTGACTTGCTCATGGCAATTCTTTCAATGGAATTGGTGCCCTTAAATAATTCGTCCAGTAAGATAAGTGTTCTCTTAGTGCCGTTGCTTTCATCAATCAACTGCTTCAATGTAAGAACTTCTTCCATATAATAGCTTTTCTCTTCGAGCAGATCGTCCGAGATACGAATGGACGATTGCACTTGCATCAATGGCATTGCAAACTTTCTTGCAAAACAGGTATTGAGGGTTTGGCCTAAAATTGCGCTGATGCCGACAGTCCGGATAAAAGTGGTTTTTCCTGACATATTTGACCCGGTCAACAATGCGGATTTGCCTTTTAGCGCAATGTCATTGGGAACACCCTTGAACAATAGCGGATGATATATGCCATTGATATTCATTTCATTGATCTTAATATCGCACGTCGGCCTGCAATAATAAGGCAAACTTTCCCGAAGGGCCAGGATCGACAATGCCGAATCTGTTTCGCCAATGAATTTGTAAACTCTTGCTAAATCGTCCCTTCTGGCGTCGAGCTTTTTCAGGATCGCAAATAATGCGATGGGTTCTAATAGCAACAATGCTTTAATCAATTCCAGAAAATAGTCGACGACCTGACCAATTTCACTTTGCAATTTCGCCTCAATTTTAAAGATCGACATTTGAGGGACCAGCTTCCTCAGCGAATCGACCGAACCTGCTACTTTTGTTAAATGCGAAAACCCGGCATTGGCCAGAACCTTTCGCGCTATCTGGTTCATTAAAAGCAGCTGTGGTATCGAATTGCTGTATTGATAAATGTGATTCTTATTCCAATAGTGAATGCCCATATTAATCGGAAACAACAGGATCAACAAAACCCACATTTGCGGGAAAAAGACGGACAGGATAATCGTTAAAACACTTATTCCCGAAAGGATCTGAATGAGCCAATGCCAGCCCGGCCTTTCAATATGCTTACCGTGAAAGAGTGACGAGACATGGTAAGCTCCCCGCTCACTTAATTTCGAAAACTCATTTGTAACGGATGCCCGCAACGCAGGGTTTTGTTGGAATGCATTGATCCGCTCTTCCAGTCGGTCTGAGCGTTGATTGTTCGCAGGAATGCATCGCAGTAAATAATATAAATATTGTTGCCCAACGCGCGAACTGGTACGATCTATAAATCTAAACACATCTTCCAAATCCAAATCCTTGAAAGTCCGGTCCGAAATAACCTGAAATGCATCGTGCGTATCAGCCTTCGTAAAGAACTTCTCAATGTGGGCAAAATTGAAAAACTCTGTTTTGATATTGTTTGTGTTAGATTTCAAGTTCGTAATGATATTGTGTTTCATGAATGCCTTTTGACTATTAAAGCACCCGGCAAAACTCAATGTAGATACTTCGAGAAAGGTGACCATTAAAATTGTGGCGAACGGCGCTTTTCTTCCATATTAAAAAATTAAATTAAGGCCGTTAGATTTTCAACTTGCCATGATGCGATTCTTCTTCCTACCACTGATGTTGGCTGTCTTGTTTACAACTTCCGCACATGCCCAGGCACCGCCGCGTTGGAATTACGGGATATCCACCCATTATTCGTTCGAAAAATATGGTATGACTTACAATACCCTTCACGTGGACCGGCCAAACGTGAAGTATGAGAAGTCAGCAAAATCTGCTTTTGCAGGTGGCGGAGGCGTTTGGGCAGAGAGGCGGGTCAGCAACCTGATTGCATTATATTCTCGTTTAGATTATCACTCGGTGAGGATAGATGACGAATTTTTTTCCGGTTGGTATATCAAAGTAGGTGGAGGTCGTCCCTATCAGGAATGGCACCGTTCGCTATCGCTTGCGGCACATGCCCGATTTTATATTCCTGCGAAATCAAAATTCAAAATTCACCTCGATGCCGGCTTAAAAGCCGACCGCATGATCATCTTTCGAAGCCGCTATTCGCATTTTGATTTCCGGCACTGGAATCACCGCTTTTTTAATGACCTGGTGCCTGGCTGGGTCGGTGGATTGGGCGTTCAATATGGCCGTGTCGGGCTTTCGCTGGAATACCATGATTTTCCCTGGAACGACGCGCTGACAAAACAAATGGCGGATAATCTGCGCCTGGGTAATCTACGTCAACACGCCGACAGGAACAATTTCACCATCAATACAACTTTCCGGTTGAACAAAGGAAAATAACAACGTAGCCAGTTATTCAATAAATATTTATCGATTATCGATAAATTTACATTGATAATCATTCAAAACGAATTACTTTTACCCTGAACATAAAACGGTATAATATGAAAGGGGCCAATATGCTTAGATTTCCTGTTTTACTTTGCAAAGGGTTGCAAATCCTCATTGCAGCTGCGGCCATCAGTGTTACCGCTATTTTTATCCATTTGCAGATTGACCCACAATACTATGGCCGATGGGATGCGAGATTATTATCATCTCATGGTATGCTGACACGCAGCATTTTCGAGAGCTGGAATACGGGAAACTCAAATGACGCGACGCTCCTGTCATTTGATAAAATCAAGACGTTGTCCCTGTATTGCAATTATTTACAGATAATAGCAATCCTTTTTCTCATTTTCATAACTGTACAGGAACTCCTGAATATCATTCGGTCCGTCATTCAAACGGAAACTTTTCGGCAAAGAAATATCCTTTCTTTCCAGAGAATGCACAAATACCTGTTTATCATTTTTATTCTGTCAAGTGTTACAAATATTGATGCTCAGCAAGCGAGTTTTCACAGCTATTCGCTACAATTGACGCCTCTGATACTGGCCATGGCCGCCTTAATCATGGCTGAAATATTTAAACAGGGAAATCAACTTCTCGAAGAAAACCAATTAACGATTTAAAATGCCAATCATAATAAACGTCGATGTTATGCTGGCTAAAAGAAAGATGTCTGTCACTGAATTATCAGAACGGATAGGAATAACGATGGCCAATATCTCCATATTGAAAAATGGAAAAGGCAAGGCTATTAGATTTTCGACTCTCGAAGCGATTTGTAAAGAACTTGATTGTCAGCCAGGTGATATTCTGGAATATCAGCATTAGCTTTAACAGTTCAATGTAAAAGCTAATGAACAACTAAGGCAACGTTGCGAATGCCCGTACCGGAAATGTCCCCACACCTTTGAATTTCGGAGGGACGGCACTGAACAGATAACCTGACGGCGGAAGTTTGTCCAGATTGCACAAGTGCTCGACGATCAGAATTTCTGCTCCCAGCAAAATGGTGTGTACGGGCCTCGCATTGCCACGGGTGTCGTCGATGTTATGGCTGTCGATGCCGACAAGTTTCACGCCGCAATCGCGCAGATATTCAGCAGCCTCGCCAGTGAGGAAGGGATGGTTTTCAAAATAGGCTTCGGTATTCCAGTTTTTAGACCAGCCGGTGTTGACCATGACGGCTTTACCGCGGATTTCCAGGTTCTGGAAAAATTCAATGCCAATTTCTGTTACTCCTGTCGTGTGGATGGTAATGGCTTCTAGGTTCGCAAATGCTTCCAGCGAGACCTCGGAAAGGTCTTTGCCGTGCTCATAGCGATGAAAAGGACAGTCGATATACGTGCCGGTATTGGCCACCATTTCTATTTTACCGATCTGGAACTCGGTACCTTCTTCATATTTGCCCCTGGAATTCTCGCGGCTAAGAAAATCGCAGACGATAGGTCCCGGAAGCCCTTTGTAGGTGATAAGCCCGTCGAATATGGTATGGCTTAGATCGACCAGCTGTTCGGGGAATGGCAGGTCGATCGGCTGGCGCTTATGTTTTTCCTGAATATAAATTTTATTAAGGATTTTGACTTTACCGACCATCAGCAGCCGAAGGTCCTTGATAATGTAATCGGCCAATTCATCATCGGAAATGGTTTCTCCTGCAATGTCGAGCCGAAAATCCTGTCCCTGGATACCGCCGCCGTTGGTAAATTCAATCTCAAAATCAAAAACTACCCTGTTGTCCATTTGTTACAATTTCAAAATTTATAGCGCCCACTATTTGGCGAACCCGGCAAAGACTTTTTAAATTCCCTGCTGACATGCTGTTGTCAATAGCCCGTCCTAGGTTTACAATTAAAATAAACACTTCAACAAATAACAATGGAAACAACCACACAACAAACACCCATGCTAAAATACCTGAAGGGGGAATTTGAGCACGAAGTCACCAGCACCCGTAAATTATTGGAGGCAGTCCCCGAAAAGGACCTGGGTTACAAGCCGTCGGATATTTCGTGGACGATGGGCGAGCTCGCACAGCATATTGCCACCATTTACTACTGGTACGTGGGCACATTCACCCAGGATGTTTATGATCTGACCGCCGACAAGCTTGAAAGGGGCGATACTAATGATATCAAGGCCACGTTGGCTCTTTTTGAAAGTAATGTTGAAAAAGCCAGGGCTGCATTTCAATCGCTTACTGACGAGAAATTGCAGGACCCGTGGACTATGAAAGTGGGCGAAAAGGTTGTCCTGGGCCCTATGCCGAGGGGCATTGTAGCCCGTGGGTTCCTTTTCAATCATATTTACCACCATCGCGGCGAGTTGATCGTTTACCTGCGCGCCACCGGAAATAAAGTGCCGGGACTCTACGGCCCGACTTACGAAGAAGGTATACAAAGCTAAAAAACATCGGGAATCCCGATGTTTTTTAGCTGGTATTCAAAAAATTCGCTCCCTGATTTAGAGTTTGGCTGGATCTATGGTCTGAATGGCGCCATCTGCTCCCCGTTTCAATTCCCGCACTTTCACATTACGGAGGTGGGTTTTACCCGAAATTTCGGCGTCGTGATAGAAGATGTACCATTTGCCTTTGAACTCAACAATCGAATGGTGGGTGGTCCATCCTTCTACGGGTTTCATAATCACACCTTTGTAGGTAAATGGGCCGTAAGGAGCATCTCCTTCCGCATAGCAAAGCAAGTGCGTGTCGCCGGTGGAATAGGAGAAATAATACTTACCGTTGTACTTGTGCATCCACGCACCTTCAAAAAACCGTCTGTCGGCATCGCCGGCCAGAAGCGGCTTCCCATGCTCGTCATTAATCTGAACATCTTTTACCGGCCCGTCGAAAGTGAGCATATCCTTGCTCATTTTCGCTACTTTGGCAGTGAGCGCTGGTTCTTTTTCATGCCCCTTGCCTAAGTCGGTCGACAGGCTTTTGTCGTATTTTCCGGTATGCCAGCGTTGCAGCTGACCGCCCCAAATCCCTCCGAAATACATATAAGAAGTTCCGTCGGTATCCGTAAAAACAGCCGGATCGATACTATAACTGCCGGGAATAGGCTCTGGCTCCGCTTTGAACGGCCCGGCCGGCGATTTGCTGGTAGCAACTCCGATCCGGAAAACATCCTGTTTGTCTTTCACCGGAAAATAAAGGTAATAAGTCCCGTTTTTGAATGCAGCATCCGGCGCCCAAAGCTGGCGGCCCGCCCAGGGGATATCTTTAAGGTCCAGCGCAACGCCATGGTCCGTTACCTTGCCGCCGATCTCATCCAGGGAATACACATGGTAATCCCGCATGTTGAAATGCCCTCCCTCATCGTCCTGAGGCACATTTGCTTCAATGTCGTGAGATGGATAAATGTAAATTTTGCCATTGAAAACATGGGCGGAAGGGTCCGCGGTAAACAGGTCGGTCACCAGCGGCTTTATTTTCGAAGGCGCATTCTGGCAAAGTGCAGGCCCGCTGCCAGCGATTGTCATCGCAATGGCAGCGAAAGCACCCGGTAAAAAACTACGGTTCATAGTTTGCTGATTTATATTTTAATAACCACTATTTTGAGGAAAAGCAGGTCCCTCCACAACTCTATCTATCTGCGCCTGCGGAATTGGCCTCAGCATGTTAAAATCTTTCACAAAAGGCGCCGCTTCCCGGTTCCATTCCTGCACCCTCCTCACGAGCGAACGCGTACGCACAAGGTCGTGCCAACGCTGCCATTCGCCAAAAAATTCACGGCTGCGCTCATCGAGTATGAAATCAACAGTCACGTCCTCCGCTTTGATCGTCATGGCTGCTGCTGCGGTGGCATTCTGGGCTGCGGTGTTGGCTTTCCGGAATGCGGCACGTTGCCGAACGACATTGAGCAGGTTCGCAGCCTTGGTCGCGTCGCCCGCTTTTAAATGCGCCTCTGCACCTGTCATGTAAACATCCGAAAAGCGGTACAAAACGCAAGGCCGCGTGGAAGGGTCATTGAAGTTGGCGCCCCGGCTCGGGTCCATGAACTTCTTCAAAGCCGGGAAAATACCATTGTTCCAAAGGCTCGGCGGCACGACAATGCCTTTGAAAGGCCTGCTTCCCACGAATTGCGGCGCACCAGGCACCTCGTAATCGGGCAGCCACACTGCGGTATCGGAGCCTACAACAGTAGTATAACCTATGCCCCTGGTATTGTTGGTCGCATTAGGTGTGTTGGTCACAGCCGTATTAGAGATGTATACAGTGTAGAATGAGTTGGCAAAACGCGAGTCAATATCTCTTTTAACGAATGCCTGATCCAGGAAATAATTTTTCCCTGCATGTGGACCGGAAGGCCATTTATCTGAATTAGGGCGCATCCGGATGTAAGGCCGGCCATAGTACGAGTCACGCACCATCCCCGAAGTTCCGCTGTTGACAAATGCGCCCGCCGCGTTCTTGATCGAGTTGATACCGCTGTTGTTGGGATAATTCCAGTTGGTAAACCAGGGCGTTAGATTTTGGGCCGCCCCGCCCCCTGCTGCTCCGCCGACGCTATAATAGCCGTATTTCGGGTCGAGCACGTGGTCGCTCACAAACATTGTTTCCTTGCCATAATCGTTCGCAGGCACAAATGCGTCGCCGAAATCCTGCCAGAGATCGAGACCATAAGCCGATTTATTGGCAATGATATTGTCGCAGATAGTGGCCGCTTGTGTAAAATCAGCGGCTGTGTTGTTCAACCAACCGCGGGTCAGATACACTTTTGCCAACAGAAACTGCGCCACCGGTTTGGTAGCCGCTTTTCCCAGAAATGGTGCCGTGGGTTGGTTAGGCAAATCGGCTGCCGCTTCGGTAAGGTCTTTGATAATGAGTTCATAAACCTGCGCCGCAGGCTGGCGGGAAGCGCCCTGCGATGGCACCGTGATAAACTCGGTATGCAGCGGAACATCGCCCCAGGTCTGCACCAGGTAGAAATACCAGAATGCCCTCAGAAACTTCGCCTGAGCCAGATATTGCTTGCGGGTTGCCTCGGCAAGCTCGATGGTCTGGCCATATTTCAGTACGCCGTTCAGTGTATTAATATCCTGAAATGCAACTCCCCAGGCCGAACCGAAATTACTGCCATTCAAGCCATTATAAGTATACGGAATAGGCGTACCTGCGCTCAGGCCCTGGATAAACTCGTCGGTCCCGGCCTGCATTTCCACGGTAAAACCTTCGGTGCCCCATTGGCTCCGTATGTCGTTATATACCCCTGCAATGCCCCCCAACACACCGGAAGGGCTATTAAAATAGGAAGGGACGATCTGCGACTGAGGATGTTCTTCCAGTATCTTTTCGCAGCCGGAGCTGAAAATCCCGATCAGGCCCAGTGTTGCCAGCAGTTTTATGGATTTCATAGTTATGTCGAGGATTAGAATTTAAGATTGACACCTACCGTGAACTGACGCACCGGCGGATTATTAAGGTTTACGGCGATCTGACGCTCAGGAGCGCCGCGCTCGCTGGCGCCTTGCGGGTTGAGCGTCGACTGTCCGCTCGCATAGCTGTTTCCTTCGGGATCTACGGCCAGATTGTCTTTCACAAGTGGCGAATAAATGATGAAAGGATTGGTCAGGTTTACGTAGATCCGGGCCCACGTTGCACCGATTTTACTCACTAAGTCATTAGAAAAAGTATAACCCAGGTTGATACTTCTGCATTTGATGAAAGAACCGTCATAATAACCGAGTGTAGAACCAAAATTGGCGACTGCGCTGCTTGCGTCGGGAGCAGGGAATGCATTGGTCGGATTGTTTTCTGTCCAGTAATCCACTTTCATCTGGTTAACGCGGCTTTGGTTAAAGAATGCAAACCCTCCCGAACCGGTAGAATTGCCCGTCAGATAAGGCACCAGCACTTTCATGCCCATCCGCGCATAGGTGACAATCGAAGCGTCGAAGTTTTTAAAGCTGAAACGGCTGGTAAGCCCTCCCTCCCATTTAGGCTGGAAATTGCCCAGTATCTGCCGGTCGCTCGCGTCGATCTTACCATCTGCATTGAGGTCTTCCACCCTGATCTGCCCCGGAAACTGGGCTGGCGACGTCTGCTTGGCCAACGTACCATTCTCGGCGTCGGCAAGCTGCCAGATACCCAGCTTTTTGTAATCGTAAATGACTGAAAGCGGTTGTCCGACAAACCAGCCCGCACCCAGATTCGCTTTTTCCTGCGGTGTAGTCAGCTGAGTGATCTTTTCGCGGTTGAAGAAGTAAACCACGTCGACGCTCCAGTTGAAGCCCTTTGGTTTGCGCGCGATTTCAAATGTAAGCGTGGTTTCCAGCCCCTTACCTTCCGTTCTACCCAAATTCTTTAAAGTAGAGCCTGCTCCGTTGCTTGGAGGAAGCGGCACGGAAAGTAGAATATCCTTTGTTTTCTGGTGGTACCAGTCAACGGCACCGGTAATGCGGTTGTTCAAAAACCCGAAATCAATACCAATGTCCACTTGCGAGGTCGATTGCCAGCTCAGGTTGCTCGCCGGAAGGCTCGTGACGGTATAGGCCAGTTGCTGCCCCGCCGTGCCCGTTCCAAAATTATAATAACCCGCCGACAATGCGCCCAGCGTCGAATAGGCACCTACATTCCTGTTGCCGGAAATACCCCAGCCACCACGTATTTTCAGGTTGGAAACAAATGGAATAGTTTTCATAAAACCTTCCTCAATCACATTCCATCCCAGGCCGACAGCCGGGTAGTTGAAATACTGGTTGCCTGGCGACAATGTCGAAGAGCCATCGCGGCGCAACGTCAATGTGACCATATAGCGATCATTGTAGCTGTAATTCAACCTGCCCATGTAAGAAAGCAGCCCTGTTTCAGAGAATGAATTACCAAAGTCCGAGTTCGCGACCGGCTGACCGGATGCCAGTGAAAAGTTCGATGTTTTGATATAATCCGCCGGAACGCCCGTCACTGTAAAACGGCTGCCCAGCGAATGGTTTTTAGTAATCTCGTAAAGCGCCGTAAAGCCGAGTTTATGCTTATTGGCAAACACTTTATCGAAATACAGCAAATGTTGCAGGTTTACATCCCAATATTCGGTGTTGCTGATCTCGGCCGTAGACGAAGATTGTACCGTTGCAGAATTGAAGTAGGTCAGCGGGCCGTTATAACCATTATAGTTGGACTGACTGAAATTGAGTCCCGCATTAAAACGGTATTTCAATCCCGGCAGGATATTGATTTCTGCATAAGCGCTGTTAAATGTTCTGATCGACCGCGTCCGCCCCAGGTAGGAATCCTTTTTCGTCATGATCGTCAGCGGGCTTACCCCTGCTGCATCAATGGAGCCTTCCGAAGGGAACATATTCACCGTCCCGTCTGCATTGTAGGGCGATGCCAGTGGCGTCAGACGTACGAGGCCGCCCGGCACGCCGCCACCGCCGGGCGTGTTCTGGTAGGTAAGCGTGTTGAGCGTGTTCAAACCAATTTTAATGCGCTTTCCGATCTTCTGATCGATCGTCGCCCGGATATTAAAACGTTGAAAATTCTGGTTCGGGATAATGCCTGTTTCATTGAAATAGCCCAATCCAAGCGAATATTGCGTATTTTCAGTCCCTCCCTGCATGCCCAGCTGGTGATTCGACATATAGCCGGGTTTGTAAATCAGATCCTGCCAGTCAGTCGACACGCCTTTGTCCAACGCCTCCTGTTCCTTTTGTGTGAGCAGGTAACCCGAAGTTCCCGGACTGCTGCGGTTGTATTTGGCCGCATCCTGCTTGAACTGCGCATATTCCGGTCCATTCATGACGTTGAACTTGTCCATAATGCGCGTCTGCCCGTGGTAGCCGTCGTAACTGAACACCGGTTTGCCGGTTTTCCCTCTTTTAGTGGTGATCAAAATTACCCCTCCTGCCCCTCTCGAACCGTAAATTGCAGTTGCGGAGGCATCCTTCAACACTTCCAGATTGGCGATATCGTCGGGGTTGATATCGTTCAGCCCGCCAAACGGAATGCCGTCGACCACGATCAATGGACCGTCGAGGCCGTCGCTGGATCCTGAACTGGTCGTCAAAGTACGGTTCCCCCTGATCCTGATCTGTCCCTGCGCCCCTGGCGTGGACCCGTTGCTGATGATCGAAACGCCCGCCGCCCGGCCTTTCAGCTGGTTGATCAGGTTGGGGGCAGGTACTTCTTTCAGTGTGGCCTCGCTCACCGAAACCACTGATCCCGTCACATCCCGCTTCCGCTGGGTGCCATATCCTACCACCACCACTTCTTCGAGTACTTTCTGTCGGGCACAAGGGCCACATTGATGATCTTCTGCGTTCCCACCAGCACTTCCTTTGAAACATAACCTACCAGCGAAAACACCAGCGTGGCGTTTTCATTGTCCTGCACGGTGATCTTGTAATTCCCATTGGCATCGGTAACAGACCCGCGGGTAGTAGATTTAATCAGAATATTAGCTCCCGGCAGGCCATCGCCTCCTTCACCGGTGACCCTGCCCGTAATTTCAATGTCTGCTGCCGAAGTGATAACAACACCACTTTTGCTGCGATGCAAATGGGCATTATCAGCATATCCATGTTGGCTGAGCACCAGTAATGCGAGTATTTGCAGACCGTGGGCCCGGAAAAACCGCAGCCCGGATTTCGTGTTAGGTAAATAGTAATGCATAGGCTTTCAAGGTTTGAGGTATAAAACTTTTATTTGTCAGTTTGACAATATATTTTTAGAACATAATTTTTTGGAGATTGTTTTTGAATAATTGTTGACAAAAGTAGAATGCGTGCCCTATCCGGCGTGAACACTTTTGTTCAAATAATGGATAATAATGTTCAAAACAGCCAAATTATTGACAGATTCAGAGAGCAAGTTGGACTCTGAGCGTATTTCGAGCCCGGTGGACGGCCGTTTCCGTCGTCATGTGATGTACAAGCGTTGCCATACCCTATTTGACCATTGAAACAGATCCGACCGTCCGCCATTTTGCCGATTTGCCTGCTGCTGACCTTGAACTTTGGCGGCTTTTACGGCTATGCCCAGGTCGAACAACCCAAGTTCACCTCTATCACTTCGATGAACCGGCTGTCATCCAACACGGTCAATGCGATATTGAGAGATAGTTACGGCTGGCTTTGGTTTGCAACCGACGACGGGCTGAACAAATTTGACGGCAGCGAATTCACTGTATATCGGCATAACAAATCGGATACCACCTCTTTGCGGACTAATGATATTTCTTCCCTCTTTCAAGATAAAAAAGGAACGATATGGGTGGGCACTGTTACGGGCTCACTCCATCGGTACAACCGGCGAAAAGATGCGTTTTTACGCGTTTCAAGCCGCCATACCATCAATGCGATCTGCGAGGACGATATGGGAAACCTGTGGGCGGGCACCACACAGGGCCTGGTAAGCATTGATCCGCAAACTTTGAAAATCAAAACGCTTTCTAAATCCACAGGCGTCCCCGCGCCTGTTGCCGAAAAGCATGTGCACAGGTTATTTGTGGATAGCAAAAAACGAATGTGGGTGGGCACCAGCAATGGCCTGTTCCGTTTTGAAAGGCAGCAGAACCGATTCCAGGCAGTACAGCACCAGGGCTCAACGCCGACCAGTACCGGCAATAATTTCGTCACAGCAATGGCCGAGGATAGCCTGGGGCACCTTTGGGTTGGCACGCAGGATGGTCTTTTTATGCTTACGATGGAAGGGGAAATGCTTAAAAAATTCGTTTACCAGCATGCTGACGTCCAGTCTATCAGTAACAAAATGATCTTTGCGATCGCTGTGGAAAACCGAGATAAAATATGGGTCGGGACGGATGGAGGGCTTAACATAGTAGATATCCCCAGCGGACAGATTACCCGGCATCTTCCCGATCCCAGGCGGCCATTCAGTCTAACGAATAAGTCTATACGCAGCATACTCATCGACCGCTCGGGCATTTACTGGCTTGGCACTTATAAAGGCGGCATTAATAAATACGATAAGAATCTGACCATTTTCGGGTTGAAACGCTGTGACCCTTACGATGTTTACGGGCTCAGCGCGCCATTTGTTACCGCTTTTGCGGAAAAGCCCGACGGCGATATTTTCGTAGGCACGGACGGCGGCGGGCTCAATTTGTACCACCGCAAGACCAATCTTTTCACCAAATACAACATCAATCCAAAAAATAAATCGGCCTCAGCAGGTCTGGCCATTTTGTCGCTGACATTAACCGCGCCCAATGCCTTGTGGATCGGCACATTTCAGGACGGCCTCTTTCGCTTCGACCCTTCCACGGGCCAATACCGGCAGTATACCCAGGGCCCGGATAGCTCATCGTTAAGCAACAGCGACATTTTCTGTTTACGGCAAGACAGGAAGGGAAAGCTCTGGATCGGCACGAACGGTGGCGGCGTGAATGTGCTGGACCCGAAGACCGGAAAGTTCGAAAAATACCACAATCCTGACATTGCGCTTCCCAAAAGGATCATCCCTCTGAATGCATACATCCGTGATATCGTCGAAGACAGGCATGGGAAGTTCTGGATCGCGTCGCATGGCACTGGTATTGCTGTCTTTGATCCTGAAAAACGATCCTCAATGGCTTTAAACCGGGAAAACAGCGACCTGCCCTGCAACAATGCACTATCTATCCTTGAAGACCGGGATGGCAACATTTGGGTCGGAACAGGCGGCGAAGGCCTGGCGCTTTATAATCCGCAAACGCGGAAGTTCTCTGCATTCGGAGCGCGGGAAGGCTTGCCTAGCGGTATCGTCAACAAGGTCTTGCAGGATGCGCAAGGGCGGATTTGGGTGAGTACCAATGAAGGGATCAGCTCGTTTGACATTCATACCAATCGGTTTACAAACTATTCGGTCTATAACGGATTGCAAAACAACACTTTCGTGCTCGGTGCGGGATTGCGGGCTTCGGATAATACGCTGTTTTTTGGAGGAATTGAGGGTTTCAACTACCTGGATACGCAGAGCCTGAAAAGAAACCGGAGCGCCATTCCGGTGATTCTTAAAAACCTGAAAGTCGGTAACCGGACGATCTCGTCAGCCGATTCAAATACGATCGACGCTGACATTTCTGTGGCTAAATCGATCACCCTGGATTACAAACAAAACTTTTCGATCGGCTATGCGGCTCTCAACTACACTAACCCGAAGCAGACGCTGTACCGGTACAGGCTGACCGGCTTCGAAAATGAATGGCAACAGGCCGGGCCGGGCAATATGGCCGCTTACACGAACCTGAGTCCCGGCGAATATCGGTTTGAAGTGCAGGCCAGTAACAACGATACCGACTGGGGGCCGAACACCGCTTCCGTTGCGGTCATCATCAGGCCACCTTTCTATCTGACCATTTACGCGTATTTATTTTACATTCTGGCACCCATTGTGGTCGTATTTCTCATGCGGCGGCGTGGAATTCAAAAACTGCACCGAAAATTCAGGGAAGAACAGGAAAAGCAGGAAACCGAACGAGCCCGGCAGCTGGACAAGATGAAAATCAAATTCCTGACCAACATCAGCCATGAGTTCAGGACACCGATATCGCTGATTCTCGCGCCGGTGGAAAACCTGCTGGCCCAGTCACCCTCCGCGGAATCGAAACCAAAGATGATAGCCATCCGGCGCAATGCCAAACGGCTGCTAAACCTGGTAGACCAGCTACTGGATTTCAGGAACTTACAGAACCAGGAACTCACGCTCGAATTACAACGGAATGATATCATTGCCCATATCCGCGACACCTGTGATTCATTCACAGAGCTATCGCAACGAAAAGGGGTCCGATTTACTTTGGATACTAAAATTTCACAGCTCGTCACCGACTTTGATGCCAATAAAATGGAGCGCATTCTGTTCAATTTGCTTTCCAATGCATTTAAATTCACGCCAAAGGGCGGCGAAGTGCGCGTGGAAATGAGCAGCTGGGCTGATCAGCAACAACAGCAATGCCTCCTCATCCGAATCTCCGATTCGGGCATTGGCATTCCGGCCGAATACCGTGAAAAGATCTTCGAACGCTTCTTCCAGGGCGACACAGACTCCTCGGTATTGAACCAGGGGAGCGGTATTGGTTTGTCAATTGCAAAGGAATTTGTGCAAATGCATAACGGGTTAATCAGCGTGGAGAGCGAACCCGGCAAAGGCAGTACTTTTTGTATTAGTCTCCCCTTCCGGGCCTACGCTCCCGAACAAGTGGATGTCGCCGAACCCGCATCTTCCGCTTCGATTGTCGACATAGATCCTGTTACTAGTGAACAACAGGCAATGCCAAAACATCAGGACGAGACGCCTAAAGTCCTGCTGGTGGAAGACAATGAAGAATTCAGGCATTACCTGAAAGAAAACCTGGAAATGCATTACAAGGTGCTTGAAGCCGGCAATGGGAAAGAAGGATGGCAAAAGGCACTGGCCCACCATCCGGAAATTATCATCAGCGACATTGCCATGCCCGAAATGGACGGCATTGCGCTGAGCCAAAAGCTTAAATCCGACAAAAGGACCAGCCACATCCCGATTATCCTGCTCACGGCGTCGACCGGCGAAGAGCAACAGTTGAAAGGCCTGAGCTCAGGGGCAAATGATTATCTGACCAAACCTTTCAATTTTGAAATATTGAATGTGAAGGTTAACAACCTGCTGTTGCTGAACCGGCTTCTCAAAGATGCCTATTCGAGGCAAATCCGCTTTTCCGGCCCGGAAGCCCAGATAGAGTCAGCAGACGTCAAACTGATCAAAGATATTCTTGCCTATATCGACCAAAATCTCAATTCGACCCAGCTTAGTGTGGAGAATCTGGCGAAACATGTGGGCATGAGCCGGGGAACGCTGTATACCAGGGTGTTGGAGATCAGCGGGCAAACGCCTATCGAGTTTATCCGTTCCATTAAACTCGAAAAGGCTGCGCTACTGCTCGAAAAAAGTGATCTTAATGTGTCGCAAATCTCGTATTCGGCCGGATTTACGACGCCTAATTATTTTACGAAGTCATTCAAAGCTAAGTTTAATATGCTCCCATCCGAGTATATGGCTTTGAAACGGAAACCAGTCGCTATCCTGACCAGCGCATCGGATGAAATATAAATTTTTTCAAAGGAAAGTGATATTTTTTTAAGTGTGGTGTTGACATTTCATTAAAAATAGCACACCTTTGCCAAGTACCATTTTTTGTCACTTAAATCCACTTACAGTTTCGCGCCCTGTTTTCAACATCAGGATGGCGCGTCGAAATGGATGGATCGCTTCCTTTGCAACGCAGGCAACTGTGTTGGTTTTTTTTCGCTCTTTTTATAAGTGTCTTAATTACGTTTATTCAACAATCTATGAAAAACCTTTTACGAGGGTACACTTTTACCAGGATCAGGACGTGGCTACTTGTCCTCTCTCTGGCCCTGACCACTACCGCGCAACTGCTGGCCGGATCACTTGCAGACAAACAGGTTACGGGCAATGTAACATCCGACGACGGGGATCCGCTCCCGGGGGTGAATGTTACATTGAAAGGAACAAGTGTCGGAACATCCACGAATGCCCAGGGCGATTTTAGCATCAATGTGCCGTCTGAAAGCAGCGTGCTGGTTTTCAGCTTTATTGGTTATGCCAAACAGGAGGTTACGGTGGGTGGTCAAACGCGCATTGAAGTGAAGCTGGTTGCGGAAGACCGCGCATTGGAAGAAATGGTGGTGATCGGATATGGTTCTCAGAAAAAATCATCGCTGACCGGCGCTGTATCGTCCGTATCACCCAAAGAACTGACCGCCCTTCCGGTCGTCAGTGCGGAACAGGCCTTACAAGGGCGCGTTCCAGGGGTTAGGGTCGTGAATAATGGTAGTCCGGGCCAAACACCCATCGTACGTATAAGGGGGATCGGTTCTATCAATTATGCTTCCGGGCCGTTGTATGTGATCGATGGAATCCCATCCGGAGACCTTAATAACCTCGATCCGAAAGACATAGAGTCACTCGAAGTTTTGAAAGATGCCAGCTCGGCCGCCATTTACGGATCGCGTGCATCCAATGGTGTGATTATCATTACCACCAAAAAAGGCTCCAAAGATGGCAAGCTGCACGTCAATGTGGATACTTACTTTGGCACGCAATCGGCATGGAAGAAGCTCGACCTGCTGAATACCGATCAATACGTTCAGTATGCGACGTCACTGCTCGGCAATGCAGGCATAGCAATGCCTGGCAGGCTCTCCGATCTGAACCAGCCTGTGTATCAGGGTGCTCCTACCACATTTGCCCAAACGCATACTGACTGGCA
The DNA here is from genome assembly GCF_023667495.1 of Dyadobacter sp. MSC1_007. Lineage (GTDB taxonomy): Bacteria > Bacteroidota > Bacteroidia > Cytophagales > Spirosomataceae > Dyadobacter. The sequence goes on along the minus strand of NZ_JAMOZL010000002.1, from coordinate 599,649 downwards.
GGATGTACTTTTCCGCAGTGCGCCGATCCAGCAGCATCAGGTGTCGATCAGCGGCGGCAACAATACATCGCGATTTTTTACATCTGCGGGGTATTTTGATCAGGAAGGTATCCTTGTCGGAACCAACTACAAACGCGCCAATTTCCGTATCAACTCCGACCATCAGCTCACCAAATTCCTGAAAATCGGGCAAACGCTGACTTTTTCTTATGATAAAAGCCGTGGTGAGCAGGGTTTTGGCGGCGGACGGACATTGGTCATGCAGGCCATCCGCAATCTGCCGTATTGGCCGGTCACCGACCCGACGAAGGCTGGCGGATACAGTTCCCCCACTGCAGCGGACGGCAGCGATCCGGATAACCCTTTGCGGATTGCCCTCATGGACGTATCACGGAACCAACGGATCAAAATGCTGGGATCGATCTTTGCGGAAGTTAATTTCACCAGCTACCTGCGTTACCGTTTCAGTTTCGGGGCCGATGTGGTGAGCAATCTGTCCAACGACCAGTTCCCGATCTACAACGACGGATACAAGTCCCGGACCCAGTTCGAGCTCCGCAATGGCCGCACCAGCTACTATTCACCGGTCATTACCAATCAGCTGACCTTTGATAAGACCTTTGGCAAACACCTCCTGAATGTGACTGCCATTATCGATAAGCAGACTTTCCGTACCAACACGCTCAATGGCTCAGGTTACCGGCCCAATAACGACATCGATCAGATGCAGGGTGTTTCCAACCCCACCGCCACGAGTACAATGGACGAAAGCGCACTTATTTCTTACGTAGGTCGTCTTAACTACGAATATGACAACAAATACCTGCTCAGCGGCTCGGTTCGTCGTGATGGTTCGTCGCGCTTTGCGCCGGGAAACAAATGGGGAACCTTCCCTTCTCTTTCAGTCGGCTGGCGGATTAGTGAAGAGGAATTCCTGAAAAATGTACCGGCTATTTCGGAGTTGAAGGTGCGGGCGAGTTATGGACAAACCGGTTTCAATGGCATTGGTAGCTACGCATGGCAGTCGCTCGTGCAGGCCGACAATTCCAACTATGTTTTTGGTGGCACCAAGGCATTGGGCTCATATTTCAGCTCGCTGGGTAATACGGAGTTGAAGTGGGAAAGTACTGAAATGACCAACCTGGGTATCGATCTCGCATTGTTCAACAACAGCGTTACATTCACCGCAGAGCGCTATAACCGCAACACGGACGGCCTCCTGCTGGAAGTGCCTATCCCTAACTCACTGGGCTATTCATCCTCTCCATTGTCGAACATTGGTAAAATGAAAAACTGGGGGTATGAATTCCAGCTGGGTTACAACAAAAGCGACGGCGATTTCAAATGGAATGCATCTGTGAATCTGGACATTACCCGGAATAAGGTTATCAGCCTTGCCACCGAGAATGCGGCTCTTTTCTCCGGTAAAAATGACGATTTCGGAGGTTTTGATATTACCAAAACAGAAGCTAACCACCCAATCCAGTCATTCTATGGATGGAAAGTCGACGGTATTTTCCAAAGCGCGGCCGAAATCCAGCAGTATAATGCGATCGACGGGGACGATAAGACCAAATATCAGCCTGCCGCCGCTCCGGGCGACATCCGTTTCAAAGACACCAACGGCGACGGCGTCATCGATCCAAACGACCGCCAATACCTGGGAAGCTTTATTCCAAAATTCAGCTACGGAGGCAATTTCGGGGGAAGTTACAAAGGATTCGACTTCTCGCTTTATCTGCAAGGCGTGCAGGGTAACAAGATTTACAATGGCACGAAAGTGATCGAACAAGGAATGCTGCGGTTGTTCAATGCAGGGACAGACGTACTGGATGCGTGGACACCGACGAATACCGACACCGATGTGCCGCGCGCCGTGAGCGGCGACCCGAACAACAACAGCCGTACCAGCGACCGCTTCATCGAAAACGGTTCCTATATGCGTGTGAAGAATTTCAGTATCGGCTACACGATTCCTAGCAAAGGCCTTTCTGCGCTGACGCGGAACACAATTACCAAGGCGCGTATATATGTTTCGGCAACAAACCTGCTCACCCTGACCAAATATTCGGGTCTTGATCCTGAGATTGGGGTTAACGGATCATCGACGGCCACCGGCACGCAGCTCATCAACGGGATCGACTATGGTATGTACCCACAGCCGAGAACATTGCAGGTTGGATTGAGTTTTGGTTTCTAAGTAATCATTTGAACAAGCATTGAAATGAAAAGATATATCATAATTGGCTCCCTGCTGGTATTTGGCATCGCGTTTTCCTGTAATGACGACGTGCTGGACAAATCCAATCCGAATGGCGTGTCCGTCGAGGGGTATTACAAGAATGGCGCCGAACTTACCAGTGGTGTAACGAGCGTGTACTCGATGCTGAAATCCAACAACCTCGTAGCCCGCGAATGGTTTTTCCTCCACGATCTGCGGAGCGATGACATGGCGGCGGGTGGCGGCCAGCTCGAAACACCGCGTAACCAGTTGCTGCTGGGCACGCACGACAGCGGTAACTCGGTAATGGGGACCGTATGGCTGGCCTACTACCGGCTTATCCACCGTGCGAATGCTGTGGTTGACAACTCAGAGAAGGTAACCGACCTGGCGCCCGCCGATAAGGCGCGCCTGCTTGCCGAAGCGCGTTTCCTCCGCGCCTATGCATATTATGAGCTCGTAAGCATGTGGGGCGGCGTGCCGCTTTACAAAAATTACGTGCAGACATTGGATGGCAGTTTGCCCAGATCGACGGAAGCGGACGTGTATGCCTATGTAACAGCTGAATTGCAGGACCTTCAAGGCGCGCTTCCGGCTACTTACAATGCAGCAAACCAGGGACGGGCCACCAAAGGTGCCGCCCAAATGTTACTGGCCCGCGTTTTAATGCAGCAGGGAAACTATCAGGCTGCCAAAACCGAGTTGCTGAAAGTGTACGATTCAAACGTGTATGCGCTGGTCGACAATTATAACGACAACTTCCTGGAAGAAACCGAGTTTAATAAGGAGTCGATTTTTGAAGTTAATTTTTATCCTTCCGGCGGGGTTTATAACTGGGACGGTGATGGTAATGGAGCAACAGCCGGTACAGAAACTGTGCGTACTCAGGAATATTCCGCGATTGGATGGCGTAACGTGATCCCATCGAACAGTCTGCTTAACGAGTTTGAAAAAACAGGTAAAGGCGATGCAAAGACAGACCCACGCTTTGAGGATTCATTTTACTTCACCGGAGAAAAGTATAACAATGGTGCTTCCACGCTTACTGATGGGCAGCAGAATGGCAACGCCTCGGTGATTGACGGCGTTACCAAAAAGGTAAGCTGGCAAAAATATTCGCTGATGTACAAAATGAACGAATCATTCCTCACAGGCGGTATCAACCAGCGCATTATGCGGTTTGCGGAAACAATCCTTTCACTGGCAGAGGTGGAGAACGAGCTTGGCAATATCCCGCAGGCAGTTAAATACCTGAATATGATCCGTGCCCGTAAGAGCGTTTCAATGCCTGCCTACCCTACCGCCAAATATCCTGTAAGCACGAAAGACCAGGTTTTTGCGGCTATCGTGCATGAACGGCGGGTTGAGCACAGCGGCGAGCAGATCCGCAACCGCGACATTCTGAGATGGAGAAAACAGAGTAAATTGAAAGCGGAACCGCTCACCTATTTCCAGGCTAAAAAACATGAGCTGCTGCCTATTCCACAACAGGAAGTCGATAACAACGCAAAAATTGAGACAGGAGATCAGAATCCCGGTTATTAATCCGGCAAAACATAGTGAAGAACATCAATGGCACCGGTTCGCAGCCGGTGTCATTGCTTGCATTACGGCGCTTGGTTTTATTTTTTCCTGCAAAACCGAAACAGAAACGCTTTTCATTTCCCGTGACCCGGGCGAAACCCATGTAAACTTCATCAACAAACTTTTACCAAATGACTCCATCAATCCATTCACATTTACTAATTTTTACAATGGCGGCGGTGTTGGGATCGGCGATGTGAATGGAGATGGCAAACCGGATATCTTCATGGGCGGCAACCAGGTGAGCAGTCGGCTATATCTCAGCAAAATAGACACGGCTGCCAATCAATGGGCATTTGAAGACGTGACTGACAAGTCGGGCGTGACAACGAACCGGTGGTGCAGTGGTATATCGATGGTCGATATTAACCAGGATGGGCTGCTCGATATTTACATCAGCGTGGCCAGGCACGTCAAAATGCCGGATTCTGAAAACCTCCTTTTCGTAAACCAGGGGCATGGTGCAGATGGCATCCCCGTGTTCAAAGAGCTGGCCAGAGATTACGGACTGAACGACAATTCATTTACAACCCAAACAGCGTTTTTCGACGCGGACCTGGATGGCGACCTCGATGCCTACTTGATGAACACCGCACCGGACCTGCAGAACCCTAATTTTATCCGAAAAACCTACGATGACGGCTCCTACCCGAGTACCGGCCGGTTTTATATCAATGAAGGTAAAGGCGCAAATGGCCTTCCGAAGTATACCAATGTTTCAAAAGAAGCGGGTGTCAGGTTCGAGGGGCTTGGGTTGGGACTGGCCATTAGTGACCTCAATAAGGACGGCTACCCGGATATTTATTGTTCCAACGACTTCATCAGCAGCGATATGCTGTACCTCAATGCCGGTAAGCAGAACAATGCAAAACCGCTTTTTCAAAATGTGATCAAGGAAGCGACGGCGCATACGAGCTTGTTCGGAATGGGCGTCGACATTGCTGACATTAACAATGATACCTATCCCGATATATTCCAGCTCGACATGCTGCCGGAAGACAATCTGAGGCAAAAGAAAATGCTGGCCGGACAGGATTACGACCGGAAGGAAATGAGTATTTCGGAACAATATGGCTACCAGTTGCAATACATGCGCAATATGCTCCAACTGAACCTGGGGGCGGTTTCGACTGCAAATGGCTCCACGACACCGCTATTTTCCGAAATCGGGCTGGTGGCGGGCATTGCCAAAACGGATTGGAGTTGGGCGCCGCTGATCGCCGATTATGATAATGATGGTTTAAAAGATATTTTTATCACAAATGGCTACCGCCGCGACGTGACCGACCGGGATTTCATTCAGTTCAAGGAAGATTTTTCCAGTTTTGGTACCAATAATTTCAAGCAGCAAAATGCATTGGAACTGATACAAAAAGTGCCCGAGGTGAAGACGGCGAACTATGCATATAAGAATGCCGGAAACCTCACTTTTGAAAACACATCTAAAACCTGGGGGCTCGACGAACTATCCTATTCAAATGGAGCGGCTTATGCGGATCTCGACGGAGATGGCGACCTGGATTTGGTAGTCAACAATATCGACTCGGAACCATTTATTTACCAAAACCAAAGCCGTGAAAAAACAGGCGCTAATTACCTTTCCATTACATTCAAAGGCGAAAAAGGCAACCTGGCGGGCGTTGGGGCAACTGTTACGATCTGGCAGGGAAAGCAAACGCAGTATGCCGAAATGTACGTTGCACGCGGGTTTTTGTCTTCCGTCGATGCGGGCATTCATTTCGGGTTAGGCAATGCAAAAATGATTGATAGTTTGCAGGTAACGTGGCCTGGCGGGAAGTCTCAGAAACAATACAAAGTTGCAGCGAACCAGCGGCTGGTTTTAGAGCAAAAAAATGCAAAAACCGATAGCCCGAAAGCAGCTGAAATGCCCGATGAACCTTACTTTACAAATCTTACTGATGATTTAAACATCGACTACCGGCACAAAAAATCGGGTTTCATTGATTTCAAACAAACCGCGGCATTGCATAAAATGCTATCCAAAGGCGGATTCGCCATTGCAGTAGGCGATGCGAACGGCGACGGGATGGACGATTTCTTTGCAGGATCAAGCTATCAGAAAGGGAAACCTTGCATTTATTTGCAACAGTCGTCGGGTGGTTTTTCAAAAAGGATAATCGCCTCAGATTCACTGCACGAAAACATTTCGGCGACATTTCTCGATGCGGACGGCGATCAGGACAAAGATCTCATCATCGTGAACGGCGGTAACGAACGCCCGGAAAGCGATTCGGATTTTTACCAGGTACAGCTCTATTTGAATGACGGAAAAGGCAACTTCGCCTTGTCTCCTTCCGGTGCATTGCCTGCGATTTCGGTCAGCGGTTCGTGTGTGGTTTCCAATGATTTTGATAAAGACGGCGATGCTGACATCTTTATCGGCGGCCGGATGATCCCCGGTAGATACCCCCTACCCGCACGCAGTTACCTGTTGCGCAACGATTCCAAAGTCGGGAAAGCACATTTTACGGATGTTACTAAGACTTATTGTCCGGCACTTTTGTCGGCAGGCATGGTTTGCACCGCAATATGGGCCGATACCGATAAAGACGGTCTGGATGATCTGGTCATAGCCGGCGAATGGATGCCCATACGCATATTCACGAACCGAAAAAAGAAATTTTTAGAAGCAGAATCTACCAAAAACAACCTTGCCCCTTATGCGGGATGGTGGAACAGTTTGGCGGCCGGAGACTTTGACCGGGATGGCGATGTGGATTTTATAGCCGGAAATGAGGGCGTCAACACGCTTTACCGCGCATCGGCGAAGGAACCAATACGAATGATTGCGAAGGATTTCAATAACGACGGTACTTTCGATCCTTTAATGGGTTACTACATGCAGGGCGTCTCGTACCCGAGCGTCCCGCGCGACGCGCTGAACCAACAGGTGATCCAATTCAGAAGAAAATTTCCGCATTATATCGATTACGCCAAAACCACTTTCGACGACTTGCTCACGGCGGAGGAGAAAAACGGTGCCTATACCGCTCAGGCCACTTACCTGCAAAGCGCATACATTGAAAACCAAGGTAATGGCCGGTTCAAAGTCTCGGCATTGCCTGTGGAAGCACAGGTCGCGCCGGTTTTTGGGATTGTGGTAACCGATGTGAATGCAGACCGCAACCCCGACGTGGTCCTGACCGGAAATTTCTTTCCTAATGAAGTAAATATGGGCAGGCAGGATGCGTCGACCGGCTTGCTGCTGCTTGGAAATGGCAAAGGAGGCTTCGCACCTCAAAGTCCGGGTAAAAGCGGCTTACTTATCTGCGGCGACGCCCGCGCGTCCGTGCCTATCCGCCATGCCAAGCACGGACAATTGCTGCTGACGGCAGTGCATTCAAAAGGCATTATTATTCACCGTATCAACCAAAGGGACCCGATTACCCGATGAAAATTCTCAAATACGCGCTCATTCTTTGCTTTTGCATTGTCAGTCCGCTGAACGCGCAAATCCGTCTGCCCAAACTCATTTCCGATAATATGGTTTTGCAGCGGGACCAGCCCATTCAAATATGGGGCTGGGCTTCGCCAGGGGAAAAGATCAAGGCTACATTTGACCAAAAAACTTACAATACCACCACTTCTCGGGATGGTAAATGGGCGATACAGCTGCCGTCCCATGCTGCCGGTACAGGGCACGAATTGGTTTTGAAAGGAAAAAACGAAGTCCGCATCCGAAATATCGCAATGGGCGATGTGTGGCTTTGCAGCGGACAGAGCAACATGGTAATCAATATGGAGCGGGTCAAGGAGCGCTATCCCGATGACATCGTTTCGGCCAATTATCCGGATATCCGTAATTTCTTCGTACCAACGCTAACCAATCTTGATGGTCCGGCAAAAGACTTCCCGAAAGGAGAATGGAAGACGGCCATTGCAAAGGATATTCTCAGTTTCGGTGCAGTGAGCTACTTTTTTGCCCGCGATATTTATGACAAATACAAAGTGCCTATTGGCATTATTAACAGTTCCGTTGGTGGAACGCCCATTGAAGCGTGGATCAGTGAGGGCGGCTATAAAGATTTCGACCAAATTCAGAAGACAATTGTCCAAAATAAGGATACCAACTTTGTCAATGCGGCCAGCAAGCGACCCATTGTTCATTCCATAGATCAGTCGGCCGATTTGGGAAGAAAGGAGCACTGGGAGGCCGAAAGTTACGAGCCGAAAGGCTGGCGGAATTTCAATGTCCCCGGCTATTGGGAAGATCAGGGACTGAAAGACCTGAACGGCGTTGTCTGGTTCAGAAGGACGTTTGAAATACCCCAAAACTGGGTCGGAAAGCCTGTTAAGCTCTTCATGGGCCGGATCGTGGATGCCGATGAAATGTATGTCAATGGTAAAAAGATTGGCAATATCACCTACCAGTATCCGCCGCGCCGGTACGAAATCCCGGCCGATCTGCTCAAAGCGGGCAAAAATACTTTTGTGATCAGGGTCACCAATCAAAGCGAAAAAGGAGGTTTTGTGCCTGATAAGCCTTATTTCATGACCGTTGACGGACAAGAAATGGATCTGAAAGGAACGTGGCAATACAAAGTCGGCCAGGTATATCCGCCTACAACATCCGCAATACCGGAAGTCGCCTGGCTCGTGCGCCAGGATCAGCCGACAGCTTTGTACAATGCCATGATCGCTCCCATTTTGCCGATGAAGCTGAAAGGATTTGTATGGTATCAGGGCGAAACCAATACAACCAAACCTGCGCCTTATAATGCATTGCTGCCTGCGCTGATCAAAGATTGGCGGACGCATTGGAACAACGATAAGCTGCCTTTCCTGGTGGCGCAACTGCCCAACTTTCAGGATATTGACTATTCTCCCGCGGAAAGTAACATTGCATTGCTGCGAGAAGCTCAAAACAAGGCGCTCACATTGCCTAACACCGCTGTTACCGTCACGATCGACCTCGGCGAATGGAATGACATTCATCCGCTTGGCAAGAAAGACATTGGCAAGCGGCTTGCCCTTTCGGCACGAAATCTGGCTTATGGTGAGCACGACGTCGTTTATTCCGGACCGATATTGAAATCCCACCACATTGAAAATGGCAAAATCCACCTCACATTTGACCATGTGGCCGATGGGATCACTTCAAAAGATGGCGAAGCGCTTCGCTGGTTTGCTGTGGCGGATTATGACAAAAAATTCGTCTGGGCGAAAGCCGAGGTCGTTGGAAAAGACCAGGTTACTGTGTCGAGCGACGCCGTCAAAACTCCGCGATATGTGCGTTACGCGTGGCAGGACAATCCCGAAGGCGTCAATTTTTACAATTCGGCAGGATTGCCGGCCTCGCCATTCCGGACGGATGTCGAAAATACTGATGATACCAAACCCTGGAAAGGCAAAAAATGTGCGGTGGTACTTACCTATGATGATGCCCTGAATGTGCACCTGGATAACGTCGTTCCCGCCCTCGATTCGCTGAACCTGAAAGGCACATTTTACCTGACCGCCTCCTCCGATGCCGCCCGTAACCGCATTAAAGACTGGCGTTCCGCCGCAGCGAATGGCCACGAACTCGGAAATCACACCATTTACCACCCCTGCGACGCCACCGGCCCCGGTATGGGCTGGGTGAAACCGGAGCGCGACATGAGCAAATACAGCCTTAGCAAAATGCAGGAGGAGATCAGGATGTGTAATGCCTACCTGAAAGCAATCGACGGCCAGGATAAGCGGACTTTTGCTTTCACTTGCGGACATAAAAAAGTGGCCGAAGGCGAATTCATCCATACACTTTCCAACGAATTTGTAGCCGCCCGTGCAGTAAGGCACGAAATGCACGCGCTGAACGAGCAAAACCTGATGGATATCGACTGTTACAGCATGGCGGATGTGACGGCCGAAGAAATGATCGCGCTCGTGAAACAGGCACAGTCAAGCGGCAAGCTATTGGTTTTCCTTTTCCACGGCGTAGGCGGTGAACACAACCTCAATGTTTCAACCGAAGCACATCGCGCACTGATCCGCTATATTAAGGAGAATGAAAAAGATATTTATGTGGATACGATGCTCAATGTGGCCGAGCATATTAAGGCGGTTAAAAAATGACGTGTTTACTTTAAATAAAAAACTTTTGTTACCGGTAGTTTTTTCGATGTGAAGCACGTAATCGAAATTGCTACTCCTCCCGAAGACGAGAAAAGTCGCTAATTAGACTGTTAAACCAGCTTTTCAAACAGGTCGCCTGTTGTAATGGTGCGCGGAAAGCCCATTTTATGAAGATGCGTCACTAGTTTTTTGTCGCCAGTCCATAGCCAGGCATCTGTTTGAAGGGCCAGGGCAACATAACTAATATCAAGCGCATCGATGCCAATCGTAAGACGCTCAGCCTCTTCCCAATGACGCTGTTCAATGATAGTCTCATTATAGAACTCTATGTGGCGCAAGACGGTGTATAGAATATCTAAAACCTCATTTTCCGGCCTTTTTGCCAGCTTCATAATTTTAGGCTGGTGCTTAAACATCTCTATAAAAGCATAGTAGCAGGATATTTTTTCAAAAGGTGCCGCTGGATGTGCAATTACCTCACCTATCCTGTTATCTGGCGTAATAACCGCGCTGAACAGGATATTCATATCAACGACGACGATCATTTAATAAAGCGGCTCCTGTTTGCAGCCCACCAATTTTTATTGACCTCGCGGGCCAATTCAGTCGCCTGTTCTTCTGTCCCCTGATTTTTGGAAATAGATTCCATCAGGTTAAAGTAATCCAACAGCTTTTGAGCCGCGCGCATATCAATCGGGCGACTTACCCGTATTACCAAATCTTCATTTTGTTGCTCTACCACCATAACAATACGTCTTTTAACCAAATATAGCACATTTCTTAACTAAAATCAGGCTCAAAATGCCACGAGGGCATTCAGAGCCTGAACGGTGATGAGGCTGTGCAATAAAATGGTGCCTACTCCTTCACAAACTCCCTGCTTTCACTTCCTTGCCTCAGTATCACTTTTTTATCCGCTGGTTTGAATTCGAACAGGACCGATGCGGCTGGAAGCGCGAAGGAATGCCTGCCGTTGGCTTGTAATTCGCCCGGTTCCTGACCGGTGGCCTGGGCGGTAAGTACATTCCCTTTTTTGGCAAATGTGAATTTGAACTGCACCTGCGGATTGCTGTAAGTTCCGAGATAGGGTTCGAGGTTCATGGTGGCGATCTCTTTTGCCAGACCAACAATACCGGCAACATTACCGGTTTCGGTGATCGCCTCACCATATTCGAGCCTCGCCATCATCCCCCAGCCGTAAAAATCATTGGCAACGCCGATGAGCAAGTCGTTTTCACCCTGATTGAGGTTGAGCCGGACGTTCCCGTTTTGGATCGAAAGCCTTCCATCCGGGTACCGTTTCATATTTTGCTGAAAGAGATTCTTGTCGGCAAAGATCATCTGGTTATTCAAAAACACCCATATCTCATCGCTATAACCGAGTTGCAGCCCCACTTTTACGGCTTCCTTCGCCGTGATCTTGGTTCTCAGCCAAATGAGCTTCCTCGTTTTGTTGCCGCCATGTTTGCGGGTCAGGTTCACAAAACCTCCGCGTTCGGCGGCAATGCTGTCTGTAAACAATTCCGGCTTTGGCTGGTTTTGATAAGCTGGTTCACTGCCTACCGGAAGGTCAATGGACGCGCTGGAAGCCCATTCTCTCAGGTAAAGTCCATCGTGATCCGTAATGTCCGGCAATGCAAGCGGACTCAGACCGTCCACTTCGCCGGGCTTCACCTGCACATTGGCAATATAAGACGCACCTTCGAAAGCAATGCTACCTTCGCCGAGTGAGCCCTGAAGTTCGGGGATGTCAAGTACCGCTTTGGGTGCATTATTGAGGAAAACTTGCAGCCTCTTGCCCGAAATGATCAGCTTCATGTGGTTCCATTCACCGGCTTTCGCCATCGCGGGTGCCTGGTATTCGGGATACATATCCCACATATTGATACCATCGAAATAAGGACAATACTGAATACCCTGGTTGGCGAGCGGATTTCCCACTCTCGACATACGCAGGTACACAATCTCCTGTTCCTTAACGTCCTTCCGATGAAAATAAATGGATTCGGCAAACTCAGCTGCCGAGGGTTCGATGTCAAATTCGATGGTCCCGTCCCTGAAAACTACGTCTTTCAGGACCACCTGGCCGGACCTTGGTACGAGCTTCATCGCCTTCACGCCCTTGTACTCTTCAAAAGTTACCTTCCCCTCCTCGAACGCCCATTTGTCGGGTGTGATGGGAATGAAGAAATCGGTCTTTTGGGAGGATACAGCTTCTTTTTTCTTTTGTCCAAAACATTGAACAGCCAGGAGAATGAACAGAATGTGAACGAGGTTTTTCATAGCATTTTTGCTTTTTTATTTTAGGGCAAAAATGCGTTTTGAAGCTGTTAAGGCCTGTTCAAACCCGTGGCAAGTTTTGTTCAAGTTGATTTCAACCGCTCCGAATTCCTGGAAAGGTCACTAAAAAGCAACGGGCCCCGTATATGCGGGGCCCGTTGTCATGTGGTTTGTTAGTTGGGCATCAGCACCGTGTCGATGACGTGAATGACTCCATTCGATTGAAAAACGTCTGCAATTGTGACCATTGCCGTATTGCCTTTGGCGTCGGTCAGGACGATTTTCTTGCCTTTTTGCATAGCCGAGAGCGTTCCACCCGCAACCGTGGTCAGGGTTGCCTTTCCTCCGCCGTCCTTAATGGCCTTCATCAGGTCTTCGGCACTCATTTTACCAGAAACAACGTGGTAAGTCAGGATACCGGTCAAAGTAGCTTTGTTTTCAGATTTTACGAGCGTTTCAACCGTTCCTTTCGGCAATTTATCAAAGGCTTTGTTGGTCGGCGCGAAGACGGTGAAAGGGTCGGGGCCGGACAATGTTTCGACCAAACCGGCTGCTTTTACTGCTGCTACGAGCGTAGTGTGGTCTTTGGAATTGACTGCATTCTCAATGATATTCTTCGATGGATACATGGCAGCGCCGCCAACCATCACCGTTTTTTCTTGTGCAAATGTTTGCTGACCAAAAAGAACGGCCACCATTACGAAACAAAGTGTTAGTGTTTTCATAGTTAAATTATATTGAAAATTAAGTGTATAATGTGTGATCGACCAACACAACCAATCTACGCCTGGCATACCGCGTTTAGATTGATACACTATCAAATTCAGCTAAAAACTTACAAAACATGGTCATCCGCCCATATCGTCATACTGACTATTCCCATTGCATTGCAGCCTTCGACAGCAACTGCCCGGATTTCTTTGCTTATCACGAAAAAGAAGAGTTTGAAAAATTACTTCATGATTTGTCCTTGACTACCCAAACAGGCGATAATAGCGACGGTGTATATTATTATGTTGTAGAAAAAGATAACCGGGCCGTTGCTTGTGCCGGATTTTATCTGCCCGTGGATAATGAGGATGCAATGCTTGTGTGGGGCATGGTGGCGAGGGATTATCACAAGCAGGGTATCGGCGAAAAGCTGTTGACATTCCGCCTTGAAAAAATACAGGAGTTTCGCCCCGGCGCCCGGGTATTGCTGGATACTACGCAGCTGAGTTATCCCTTTTTTGAGAGATCGGGGTTTACGGTCTCCAAAATTACGCTGGACTTTTATGCGCAGGGCCTCGACCGCTACGATATGGTTTTGCTTCCCGAAACGAATATATTTGCGAAACAGCACCGACCTTTTTTATCCTAAATATGGATATTGATATGCATTCATTTAACATTGCGCTGCAAGTAAGCGGTGCGATAATCGTTATTTTTTCGCTGATACCCCTCATTAGAAACGATTATTGGGCCTTTCGGGTCTTTGAATACCCACGACTTCAGAAGCTGTCTTTGAACCTGATCATCATTGCCGCTTACGGATTCTTTTTTGCTTCCTCCCAAGCCTATGACATCGTTTTTTTGTCAATTTTGGCCGTGAATGCATGTTACCTGATTTACCAGATTTATCCTTTCACGACATTTGCCGCGAAGACGGTCCTCAAAGCAGAAACTAAAAACGAGGATAATCAGATCACGATCGTTTCCTCCAATGTGTTTCAGGATAACCGCAATGTAGCCGGATGCCTGAAAATGCTTGACAAAAATGACCCGGACGTCGTCCTGCTGTTGGAAACGGATCAATTTTGGTATGATAATACCAAAGTACTCAAAGAAAAATACCCTTACCATGTGACCGTGCCGCAGGAAAATACTTACGGCATGCTGCTCTACTCGCGGCTCGAACTGGTCGATCCTCAGACCAGGTTTTTAGTCGATGCTGAGATTCCTTCTATAAAAACCAAAGTCAAATTGCATTCAGGCGAGCTCATTGACCTGTATTGCGTGCACCCTACCCCTCCTGTGCCGGGCGAGAACGACCATTCAACCGAACGGGATAAGGAACTGCTGATGGTGGCGAAAGAGGTAAAGGAAAGTGGCAGTCCGTCCATTGTCGTGGGAGACCTCAACGATGTGGCCTGGTCATATACCACTGAACTTTTCACAAAAATCAGCGGAATGCTCGACCCTCGCATTGGCAGGGGCTTTTACAACACATTCCACGCTAAAATGCCCTTCCTGCGCTTCCCGCTTGATCACGTTTTCTGCTCAACAGATTTTAAATTGGTGAAACTATCCCGGCTGGAAAACTTTTCGTCCGATCACTTCCCGATCCTGATCAGTCTGCAATACGAACAACGTGCCAAAACACAGCAAGAAGAACCACAGGCCGACAAAGACGACATTGAACTGGCGGAAGAAAAGCTGAATAAAGAGGTGCCTGCCTGATCAAAAAATCAATCCAAAGCCCATTCTGATAGTTCCCAGATAGCGCTTCGAATCTTCGGTCACTTTCAGGAGATTATGGCTCATGTTGAAGGATAAATCGACATAGGCCTTCTTGAACATGGTTTGCTGGAAACCTGCCCCTGCTCCCAGGCCAAGATGTTTTTTGCTTGTTTGTTCTTCAAAAATGTTTTCGCGGTGGTAAAAAAGATGATCCATGTACGGGCCCACGTATAGCCCAGCCAGATTGTTTCCACCTGTCCCACGCCGGATCGCCCTGCGTTGGTTCACGTAATAACGCAGTTGGATAGACGATTGAAATTGCAGATCGTAACCTACCCGCTTCTCCTCCGACGGTATGGGCAAGTTTCTGGTGGATACCCTCATAAAGTCTGCAGTAACGTGTGTGTTGACCGAGAACGGGCTGCTTTTGATCTTTCGTTCGTAGGACAGCCCGACCGTCCCATTCGAATAGCTTTGTGAAAGATGAAGCCTTGGCCATAATAGCTTCCACTGTTCCTGCACAAAATCGTCGCAATGTAAAACCTCGCAGAATGCCTGGTTTTTATTCCGCTTCCAATCGCCAAAAGCCAGTCCCATGCTTGTCCGGGAGGCAATGGCGAACCGCGAGGACTTACTGACGTCGTAAACCATCCAGTATGGGCTCTCGCTGCGATTATAGTCCTGATAGAACACGCCTATACCCAATTCCAGCCTGCTTTGGGTAAAAAACCGCCTTTGCAGCCCAAACTCCAGTCCTATTTTGTTTACACGATAATCCACATTTTCCGTCCCCCATAGTCTTTCTGCAACTACTGCCACAAAATTGCCTGTAAAGTTATTGACACTCTTACCTTCGCTGATTCTTCGGCGCATATCATAATACCACCTGCTGTAAAGCTTCGCCGTTAGCATGCCGGTTAAGCGCCCTTCGGTAGCCCAGCCGCCATTGGCGCCCAGTTCGGCACCCACCGACCACGAAGGCAACATTTTGAACTCATATCCGAGGTCGTATTGTGTATTTTCATGAACACTTTTTTCCACGCTAACCATGTAATCAGGTAGGAATGTCAAACCTAATTTAAACATATGGCGGGTCGGCACTTTGGTCATGAACACATTCTCGTAGCGATCGACGAAGCGCTGCTTCGGCAGCGAATCCTGCTCTTCGGTAAATGAGACCGCGAGCGAATCCTGCGCATGCACAAGCGGGCCAGCGAGTAAGAGGAGAATGAATAGCAATAATCTCATAGCAGAAATTAGACTTCGTTAGGGAATGACTTTTATACCAAAGAGGCACTCCCCGACCGAAAAGGTTGTATGAAGTTACAATTTACGAACCTCGTCCCTCCTCCCTTAATCCCTTCTCCTTCATCCCTTCGTCCCTTGTCCCGTTCTCCCTCCCAACGAGTACAACCACTTTAACCCCTATCCTATTTTTATATTTTTTTATACTTTTTTACGAACCCTTACCATTTGACACCTATTGGGCACTGTACCTTTGTCAATATCAAATGCAAGTCAAACGCATTGGATATTCAACGCAAATAATAATTAGAAGAAACAGAAACTTCACGCCAAAAAAATCAGAAATATGAAAAATCATGACTTCGCGTCTCTCCGGGACGCAGACCAGGATACTCTTGTCCTGACCGCACCTGCACGCACTTTTCAGGCCCCGTCATCCGATTCTGTACGCTTACTCCGCAATATGGTTGATGCCGGCGGGCCGGAAGAAAATGAATATGCGCTGCTGGATTTGCTCATGGCGCAGCTCTACCGCATGAAACAGTCGGGCCAGCTTGCAGAGACCGAACTTGCTTACCTGCAAAGCATCTTTCACGACGATTTTCTTGCCAACAGTATTCATGGTTACGTATATAGAAAACCGTTGGGATATGCAGGTGATTTCAGGCTGATCGACATGATCTACACCTACCACACATTTGGCCATGAAAACTATGAAAAGTGGGACCAGTACTTTCATTATCATGCAGCAACGGATGCTGTTCGCAACCGGAAGGATTTCTTCAAGCAACAACTACTGGGCAAACTAGATACGAGAAAAGCGCCGCTTCACCTCCTTAATGTCGCCAGTGGCCCCGCCCGCGATCTTTATGAGCTTTACACGAAGATCGATCCTGATAAACTGGTTACTACCTGCGTCGATATCGATGCCAATGCCATTGCATTTGCTACTGACCTATGCAGTCCGTATGCAGAGCAGATCAATTTTCATCAGAAAAACATTCTTCGCTTTTCAACTGCCGAAAAGTACGATGTGATCTGGTCGGCGGGCTTGTTCGATTATTTTGAGGACCGCCTGTTCATTATGGCGCTGAAACGCCTCCTTACTTTTCTGAAACCGGGCGGCGAGATATTGATCGGCAATTTTTCGCAGGATAACCCGAGCCGCGGATACATGGAGCTTTTTGGCGAGTGGTTCCTGATCCACCGCAGCCCCGAGACATTGATCGACCTGACGTTACAAGCCGGCGTGCAACCCGAGCACATTTCCGTTGAGCAGGAACCACTGGGGATCAACCTGTTCCTTAAAATCCAGAGCCCTGTTCCCGCAGCACAAGTCTCGCTCTGCATGAATTAAATGCATTATCAACTTCATATCCATATCCAAATCAATTAATCAGACTATCCATGAAAACGAATCTTGTAAAAATCACCGCACTTTTCGCCTGCATTGCATTAATGAGCGCCTGCGATTCCGAGAAAGATGGCGACACGCCGACACCGACCATTAACGTTACTGAGATCAAAGGCAGTGGCGATATCAATGCGAAAATCGATGCATTCAGGACTTTGCTGGGCAATCCGCTCAATACCACCGTGAACGCAACAGGCCGCAGGGAGATCAACTGGGATGCCGTACCTGATAATCAGACCAATACAGACACTTTTCCAGGCGACTTCTTCAACAGCACCGACCCCGCCGTGGCGGTAGGCAGAAAGCGTGGCGTAGTGTTCACCACGCCGGGTAAAGGTTTCCGGGTGAGCAATAAAGATTTCAGCGATGCGGTCCCAGGCAACAGTGAGCAATTCAAGTCGTTCAGCCCGGCACGTACATTTGCGGCCATTGGAAGCAATAAGATGGACATTGTTTTCAAGATTCCCGGCACTTCCAATGCTGCTTTTGTGAGGGGCTTTGGAGCAGTGTTCTCCGATGTCGACCGCGCGAATGTTTCCAGCATCGAATTTTTTGAAGGGGATAAAAGCCTCGGCAAATTCAATGTACCAGCAAAATCTGACGCGAATGGGTTCTCATTCCTGGGCGTTGTTTTCCCTGATAATCAGGTAACAAGAGTTATCATCACCACAGGATCAGCCGGAATTTCAGCGCAATACACCTACAACGGCAGCGACGATTTGGTGATCATGGACGACTTTTTTTACAGCGAGCCTGCGGCACAGCAATAAGTTAATCGGATTTTTTTCAATGACCATTGAGGTCTGGCTTCACAAGGGCCAGACCTCAGCACATTTCAACATATCCGTCCGTTCCATTCACACGGATCCGCTGTCCGTCGTTAATCAGCTTAGTAGCATTTTCCACCCCAACCACCGCCGGTAAACCATATTCGCGTGCGATCACAGCCCCGTGTGTCATGAGTCCGCCTACTTCGGTAACCAGTCCTTTGACGGATACGAACAATGGCGTCCAGCTGGGATCGGTGAAGGTGGTGACCAATATGTCGCCTTCTTCAAGCTCGGCATCTTCCATGCTTAAAATCACGCGCGCTCGCCCCTCGATGATGCCCGAAGAAACGGCTAACCCGACAAGAGCGTCGGCCGGGAGATCCTCCCTTTTGTACTTGCCCGTAATGATTTCACCATCGGAAGTGATCACCCGCGGTGGGGTCAGCTTTTCATAAATCTGATAATCGGCTTTTCGTTTGTTGATGATCCCGTAATCGGGCTGATGTGTTTTGACGATCTCATGAAGTTCCTGGAAACCGAGGTAGTAAATATCTTCTTTCTCCTGTATGACATTGGCTTCAACGAGTCGTTCAGCTTCTTTGAGTAATGCCTGTTTGTAGACGAAATAACGACTGATAAATGCGTATTTTGGATATTCGCGATAGCCGCTGAGATTACGGACCAGGTCGATCATGCGTTTTGTCTCTTTGGCTTTTTCCTCACCATCAGGCAATTGCTTCAACCGGTCGAGCAATTCCTTTTCCTTTTTCAAAGCTTCCTGCCGCCCTTGTTCAAACTTCCGGTCGCCTGCGCCAGGCTCAAAGTTTTTAATATTACTGAGAATCAATGGAATAAGCGTAGCAGGTTTTTCACTCCACCGGGTTTTGGTAATATCGATTTCTCCGCTGCACCGCATTCCGTATTTATTGAGATAATCATTAATGGCGTCCAGCGCTTGTTGTCCGTCATTATATTGAGTCAGTTCATTTAAAAAGTCCTCATTTTTCACTTCCTGTAAATAGGCGATTACTTCCGGATAGGGCCGAATTACATCAGCGACATGCAACAGCGCCAGGCCCATTTCCGAAGTAATGTTGTTAGGCACAGATTGAGCAAGGATATCTGCCGGGCTTTTCTCACCCAGCCATTCACCCATTTTTTCATTGATCCAGAACGCAGCATTAATGCCCGTCATGAGCGCACCAAAACTTTGCGGGTCAAATGCGATCCTCTTTAATTCCTGAATATCTTCAAGGATAAAGTCAAACAGCTTCGGTCCGGATTTAGTCCTGATGTTTTGTTTTAATATTTCAATGGATGTTTCATTATTCCTGATCAGATCAGAAACAGCTTTCGCAGCGGCGTCGGGGCCCTCATATTCGTTGAGCATTTGGTAGTTGAAAGCCGGTGCTGCTTTGTTGGCCTGGCCATTACCTGATATTTCCTGCCCATCCGGTTTTATAAAATCTCCACGGTCAATGATGGTTGTGAGTGCGTCTTTAATGAGTGGATCGGCTTTCCCAAGCGTGACGTTTAATAAGGTATCCCTTCCGGCCGCCGTCGCCAACATAGCGGTGATGTCGATAAATAACCTTCCACCAGCCACACGCATAGGTGCGCGGGTTGTCAAAAGCCAGAAAGACAATCCCAATGGCTTCATCGCGTCGGTCATCATTTGCTGATGCCCTACAGATACGTACACGCGCGGCATTTCCTCGTCATCCGTTTCAGGGATCGGGAAAAGCGTGGTGATTGGCCGGCTCTGGACAATGTAAAAAGTGCCGTCGGCCAGGCACCATTCAATATCCTGCGGACTGCCGAAATGCGCCTCTATTTTCCTCCCTATCCTTTCCAATGCTAAGATTTCTTGATCAGAAAGTGCTTGCACATTTTGCTGTTCCGGACCAATCTCCTGTTGGTGTGTACCGCCTTCTTCCAATGCAAAAACAGCCAGTTTTTTCGCAGAAATGTTCCTGCTGATCACCCGACCGTCGCGGACTTTATAATTGTCTGCATTTACAATTCCGGAAACCAATGCTTCACCAAGTCCGAAGCTGGCATCAATGGACAGCACTTTCCTGTTTGAGGTAACCGGGTCTGCGGTGAACATGATCCCGGCCACATCCGGAAAAATCATCTTTTGAATAACCACTGATAAAGCGACTTTCCGATGATCAAATCCATTCTGCAAACGGTACATGACCGCTCTCTCCGTAAACAGCGACGCCCAGCACTTGCTGATATGGCTCAGAATGGCATCGTTTCCAATAATATTCAGATAAGTATCCTGCTGCCCTGCAAATGAAGCCGTCGGAAGGTCCTCGGCGGTGGCGCTGGAACGAACGGCATAGGCATTTGTTTCACCCAATTGACGGAGGTGACGGGTTATTTCACTCGTAATGTGTTCCGGAATCGCAATCTCTTCAATTCCTTTCCGGATTTGCGCACTGGTTTCACGGATACCTTTTCTGTCTTCCGATTTCAGGGCAGACACGTGGTCCAACAGCCCATTAAATGCATTACTACTCCCAGTGATTTCGCTGTAAGCCTCCGTTGTAACGCAAAAACCCTCAGGCACCTCCACTCCTTCAATCCTGGATAGTTCGCCGAGGTTAGCACCTTTACCGCCGACGATTGTCAGCTTCGTTTTATCGATTTCCTGAAATCCAAGAATATAGGCCCTGCCGTTTTTCATATCCATCCTTTTTACAATTGATTATTGAGTTGATCGGTCGTTTCATTCATTATATCAATGGCTTTTGAAAAGTAGGCTTCAATGACTTTCACCTCCTCTTCTGAAAATGAAGCTGTTAACTCTTCCGACTTTCTTCTGAATTCTTTGTAGAGCGGAACAAAAAGTGCCATGATTTTTTCGGTGTTGGGCAAAATGATGACTTTCCTTCTGTCATCTTTATCCAATTGCCTTTTCACGAGATCTTTCTTTTCGAACCGGTCGATCAAGCCCGTCACGGCTCCTGTCGTCAAACCGGTTAAGGATGCCAGCTCGCCGGCTGTCATTTGCCCTTTCTCGATCAGAAATCCGAGGTATTTGTGGTCTGTTCCGGAGAGTCCCGCCTTCCGGCCGATAGCCTCGTGCATTTGGATGGAAGTGTAGGCATACGCCTGGCTCAGTTTCCGGACCCGTCGGATTGTGTCATCATTCATAATATCTTATTTGATAAATATCTTAGTTACAAAGATAATATTACCTTTTCAGGCACACAAGTTTTTTTAGCAACAACTTCCGACCATATCCGACATTTTTTCAAAAAAAATTTGCGTAACTCAAAAGTTACCTATAAATTTGCGTAACTCAAAAGTTACCCATTATGACCAGAACGATCAAACATCAATTCTTCTTCCCCCATCCACCGGCGATGGTCTGGGATTATCTTACCAAGCCCGAGCTAATGGTTTTGTGGCTTATGAAAAATGACTTCCAGCCTGTTATAGGGCACGACTTTCAGTTCAGGATAAACCCTATCCCTAGCCTGAATTTCGACGGCATCTTTTATTGCAAAGTATTGGAGATCGATCCGCCTAAAAAACTTTCCTATTCCTGGAAGAGCGGGCCCGGAGATGGTGAGATCACGCTCGATTCCGTGGTTGTATGGCAATTGCAGCAAACAGACAAGGGGACAGACCTTTTGCTGGAACACAGTGGCTTCCACAGAGAAGAGAACCTGAATTTCTACCACGGCCTGACCGACGGCTGGCTTAAAAACCTGCAAAAGATAGCGGATCATTTAAACGCTAAAAAAAATGACACAACCAACGCTTGACGCATTCCAGGTGATCGGCGACCCGAGTAGAAGGAAAATGCTCATGCTGCTCTCTGAGGACAAAATGACGATCAACGGCTTGGCCGACAACTTCGATATGAGCCGTCCGGCTGTTTCCAAGCATGTCAAAATCCTGCATAATGCAGGTTTTATCTCCATCGAAGATGTGGGCCGCGAACGGTATTGCACATTGAAACAGGAAGGATTTAATGAAATAAAAGACTGGATTTCTTACTTCGACCAGTTCTGGCTATCGAAACTGAAAAAGCTGGAAACCTTATTAAACAACCACCAGTCCAATTGATATCGAGAAGGTTAGCACTCAAAAACACGAGTTCAGGGCCTTACATTGACAAACTATTAACCATTTATCAACAGATCACAAATGAAAGCAAACGATTTCACCACGTCCATCGATGTAAATCAATCCCCAAAAGAAGCCTTCGACGCCATTAATAACGTTCGCGGATGGTGGTCAGAAAGAATTGACGGCGGCACAGCAAAGCTGAATGACGAATTCACCTATCAGCGAAAAGAGCTTCACAAATGCACCATGCGAATAGTCGAGATGATCCCAGACAAAAAAGTGGTCTGGCTGGTACTCGACAACTATTTCAATTTTACCGAAGACCAAACGGAATGGAATGGCACGAAGATCGAATTTGAGATATCCGGGAAGGACAACCAAACGCATATTCAGTTTACCCACAGAGGCCTGGTCCCCGAATTCGAATGCTACAACATCTGTCACGATGCATGGTCTTTTTACATTAAGGAAAGTCTGCGCGGCGTGATCACAACCGGGAAAGGCCAGCCCAATCCGGAAGTTGAATAATTGCTTCTTTAACTCAAACTCAAACCGTAAATGAATATAGGAATCATCGGGTCAGGGGAATTGGGAACATGCCTGGCATCCAAACTCGTCGCGCTTGGTCACAACATTTCAATCGCCAACTCCCGCGGCCCGGCTTCCATTCAAGAATTCGCTGAGGGGATCGGGGCAAAGGCGGTCACCGTGGAAGACGCCATGAAAAACCAGGTGATCATCGTTTCGATCCCTCAGAAAAACATTCCTGACCTCCCAAAAAATCTGTTCAATAAGTTGCCGCGCGAAGTGGTCGTAATCGACACAGGCAATTATTACCCGATGCTGCGCGATGGCGTATTGCCGACATTGGAACGGAGCGGGATAGACAGTTTGTGGGTACAGGAAGAATTGCGATTTCCCATTGTGAAGGCCTTCAATGCCATATATGCGTCGAGTCTCAATGACCTTGGCAAACCCGCTGGCGATCAGGAACGTATAGCTATTCCAGTTTCAGGTGACGATCCGACAGCAAAGGAAATTGTTTCTAAGTTGATCCAAGACCTGGGGTTCGATGCTTTCGATGTCGGCGATATCTCCCAATCATGGAAACATCAGACTGGCTCACCGATGTATTGCCGGGATCTCAGTCGCGAAGAATTGCAAAAACGTAGCGATGCGATGGGAACGGATTGGTCTGCAATGCGCGACGTGATTACAACCAGGAGAAGAGATGATGAAATCCTAATGAAAGTAGCTTATTTAAAAGGATTGAGAGATAGTAAATAATTTTTTTCGCAGTTCTGCATTACCAACCCGTTGATCACTTTTTGTATCAACGGGTTTTTTGCCATTTACTGCACGCTAAGCCACATTATGCTGTCAAATAGTGTCACATTTACCTACGATATTTCTACAACAAAATTGAAATGTTTCTACAAGAACCATATGCAAATCGTAGTTATCTTTCGTCGTCAAAATTCTTATACGACCAGTGATATTTTGTCAAGAGAGGATATAAAAAAAACACTACGCCAATGCTTGATTTTTACATTTTACCCGCTACCTGCATGACATTGTTCGTTTACTTGCGAACCAAAAATACTCCCGGATAAATTTCCAATCTCGTCTGTAACCCGTTTTCTGAAACAGGTTTGCTGCGTCTGTCCAACAGGCCAGCGGCGGAAACGCCATGTCCGGACACTATACACGCACTCCATTTTTACCATCCACCTCCACCGCTTAAATCATGAGTATCTATTAATTTATTTAAACCATTTAATCATGAAGAGAAGTTTATTAGTACCTCTGGTACTGCTGCTTATCAGCTTTTTTGCTATCAGCAGCAGTATCGCCCGCGACGTAACCGGAACGGTGACTGTCAGTGGGACCGGGACGAATCTGGGTGGCACCGTGTATGTCAACCTGGTAAATCCATCCAATGTCGTGGTCAGCTCTACCACCGCGGCGGCCAACGGCACTTACACTTTAACTGGCCTGCCCAATGCCGCCGGTTATAAGGTGGTAATCACAAACTCGCCTACCAACCCTTCCGGTAACCGTCTTGGCGACCGATATGCGGTCCTGGTCGATGTAGTGGGAGCAAACGCCGCGGCGCAAACCGGTGATGCCGCTCTCCAAGGCGTCATTGCATTGCCCACAGGTGCTGGTAACGTGACCGGCCAAAGCTTTCAGCTAGGCCAGCAGACAGCGTTTGACTGTGCAAACGGGGTAGCCTACCAGGTGGCACAAGACGCCGGCGATCTGACTTCGACACTTTTCAGGTATAATATGGCTACGGGTGTACGAACCGCGATAGGCGTAACCAGTTACTTGCTCAACAGTATGATTTACAGCACGGCGGATGATATGGTTTGGACGACCATCAATGGGACCAATCATATTGCCAGAGTGGGAGCCGGAGCGGGAGTGATAGAATATGCAATACCGAACCTACCGGTGAATGGTGCATATAATCTCGGTGCCGAACTGCCCAATGGCTACATGCTCATTACGCAATCTTCTATCAATGCATATTATGTCGTAGACGTTGACCCTACACGCGCTACCTACCTTGAGCTTGTAGATCCTACCGCTGGTTATGTGCTGGATACCGCTCCTTACGGGACAACATACAGCGGGGCGGCAACAACAATCAACTGCTCAGACGTGGCTTTCCACACTGCTACCGGGGCGGTGGTTGGTGTCGCAGCTGGTCAGGTAGTATCACTCAATCCGGCCACAGGTGTTATCAGCATTTTGGGTGCCGTAACAGGGTTGCCCGCCGACGGCGCCTATGGCTCAACATTCACAGATGCTACTGGCAAGCTGTATTTATTCAACAATCCGACAGGTTCATTTTACCAGGTAAACCTGGCAACCCGCGAGGCTACCTTCCTTGTTGCCAGCACAGTTTCCGGTAACAATGACGGTGCCAGCTGTCCCACTGCGATCATGTGCGACATCAGCATTGCACCACATCCTCAAAGTGACACCGTATGTCTGGATCCCGCGGGCGGAAATGCTTCTGTATTTACTGTGACAGCAACCGGAACCGGACTCACCTATCAATGGCAGCGCAGTATCGACGGTGGCACTACCTGGGCAAATTTAGTGAATGTCAATAATGCCAACGGAATTATAACCGGGGTGCTCTCCGCTACGCTTACCGTGGCGCCAAAAGTTGCCGCCTGGAATGGATATATGTACCGGGCAGTGGTGAGCAGCAGCGGTGGTTTGTGTTCGCCTACTTCAAATCCCGCTACTCAGACAATCGTCAGCAATACCAACGCCGTACAATTAAAAGCGTTGAACGATGCGCCCGTTTGCCCGGCAACGACCTATAATCTGACTAATCTGCCGATCGCCGGAAATGGCCCTGCTGGCAGCACAATCGTATTTTACACATCGGCTACTCCGAGTGCCGGTACTTTGGTAGCGGATCCTACCGCCGCCCCTGCACCTGGGACTTACTTTGCATTTTACAAAGCTGGCGATTGCCTGAGCCCGGCCAGTCAGCAGATCAACATCGGTGCGTGTAAACAACCGTTTGACTGTGCCAATGGTGTAGCTTATCAGGTAGCAGCTGACGGGAGCGATCCTTCCGTACTTTATTCCTACAATGTAAACAGTGGCGTACGCACACCGATCGCGCCGCTTTCGATTTTCGTTAATAGCCTGGCATACAATTCTGTCAACAATACAATGTGGGCTACACAAAACGGCTCAAGTAATATTGCGAGAATTAATCCGGATGGCACGACCGACCTATTTGCAATCTCTAACCTGCCATCATCCACTTATAATGTGGGCTTCGAGATGCCGAATGGGTACATGGTTATTACAAGCTCTGCAATAGGCACTTATTATGTTGTGGATATTAATCCGGCCCGTGCCACTTACCTGGAACTCGTTGATCCGCTGAATAGCTTTGCACCCGATACAGCGCCCTACGGCAGTACTATGGTGGGATTGACTTCTCTTAATACTTCCGACCAGGTATTCATTCCATCCCGCGGCTTTGCGTATGGGGTGCTGAATTTCTCCAATCAACTGATACGTTTTAATCCAAATACGGGTGGTGTAGCTAACCTTGGCGCTATTGCAGGTCTGCCTGTTGGTGCCAGTGGCTTTGGAGCTGTCTTCACCGATGCCAACGGAGACCTGTTTGCGTTTGACAATGCCACCGGCAAATTTTACTACATCGATATCGATGCCAAGGTTGCCAACGAACTATCAACCAGTAGCCCAAATGGAAGCAACGACGGCGCAAGCTGCCCAACGGCCGTGATGTGCGATATTACCGTCGTGCTTCAACCACTGAGCGATTCCACCTGCGTTGGCTCGCCTGTTACGTTTACATCGGCAGCCACCAGCACAGGGACAGTCAATTACCAGTGGCAACGCAGCGTCGACGGTGGTACTACCTGGGCCAATCTGGCAGCCGATTTCAGCAATGCGAACGGAAGCATTACTGGTGTACTCACACCGGCAATCACTGTTACGCCATTGGTGGCAGCCTGGAACGGACATATGTACCGCGTCGTATTGAGCACACTAGGTGCTTGCCAGCCAGTAACCACGATCGCTACGATTACAGTGTTCGCCAACCCACCTGCGCCAACCCTGAAAACGCTGAGCGATGCACCGGTATGTCCCGCAACAACTTATAATCTAACCAACCTGCCTTTTGCCGGAACTACTCCTACGGGCGCAACACTGGTTTTCTACACGTCTGCAACCCCAAGCGCGGGAACTTTGGTAAGTGACCCCACAGCCGCCCCGGCACCAGGCACTTACTACGCATTTTACCGGACCGGAAACTGCCTCAGCCCCGCAAGCCAACCGATCAATATCGGAGGATGTATCCCACCCTTCACGTGTACAGATGGCATCGCCTATCAGGTCGCGGCACCTGCGTCGGGAACTTCTTCACTGTACACCTATGATGTGAAAACCGGTACGCGTACATTGGTTGCGGCTACACCGTATTCTCTGAATGCATTAATCTATGGTTCGGCCGACAATACGCTTTGGTCTGTGAAAAATGATGGAGCGGGTAACCTGGTGCGGATAGATGGCAATGGTGCCACCACGCAGCATACGGTTGCAAACCTTCCAGCAGCCAATTACAACATCGGCGCAGAGCTTCCCAACAGCTATATGTTGATCACAAGCTCTGGTATCAATACTTACTATGTGATCGACGTAAATCCGGCAAGAAGCACTTATCTCGAACTGGTGGACCCAACGAATGGCTTTGCGCCGGATGCGAGTCCGTTTGGCACCACGATTACAGGAGCAGCTAACGTAGGCACGTCCGACCTTGCCTTTAATTCGGCGGATAATCTGCTATATGGTATCCTTAATGGCGGTAACTCGCTGCAATCGATTAATCCGGCCACAGGTGCGGTGACCAACCTGGGTGCCGTGGCTGGTTTGCCGGGAACCGCCTCAGATAACTACGGTGCGGTATTTGGTGACCCAACCGGCAATTTGTATGTGTTCAACAACGCTACGGGTGCCTTTTACCAGGTAACCATTGCCGGCCGGACTGCGTCATTGCTATCAAATAGCATTCCGTCCGGCAACAATGACGGTGCGAGTTGCCCATCCGCTGTACTTCCTGTAACCCTTGCAACTTTCTCAGTTGCCAAAGAAGGAGCAACCGCTCAGCTGCAATGGACCACTACAGAGGAAGTGAATGCCCAGCAATTTGAAATCCAAAGAAGTGGCGATGCCAAAACATGGATAGCAATTGCCAGAAAAATGGCTGTTGGTGAAAGCAAAACCGTTGTTAAATATGATTTTACAGACGCAAATCCTCTGGGAGGCAGCAATTACTACCGTCTGAAAATGATCGATAAGGACGGCACATTCGCCTACAGCCGCATTCAGAATGTTGATTTCGGTGCGTCCCGCATTGCGACAGCATTCCCGAACCCGGCTACCGAGCGCCTGAGGTTCAAGAACTTCGAACAGATCAGACAAGTAACGCTCCACACAATGGCCGGTCTGAAAGTAGCAGAAAGCCAGGCTGTAACAGTCGACGGCCTCGATATCAGTAAGCTCACACCGGGCATGTATGCTGTTACCGTGACGCTCGCCGACGGCAGCAAGGACGTTCAGAAGGTGGTGATTTTGATGAGATCAACTAAATAATAAAACGGTCTCAATAACAATGCAAGGCTGCCGGGCAAATTTGTCCGGCAGCTTTTTTTTTTATACTGAAAATTAAAGCAGAAATATGTAACCAAGTGGCACTTTGGACAGTCTAAGATCATATCACCATTCCGAATTGCCTGGCAATGCTTATGAACACTCTTTTGCGACTCAGCCTTTTTATCCTATTCGTACAATGCGCTTACGCTCAACCAGACAGGGCACTTTACGATTCTCTTGCCACGAGTATACAGGCCAGTTACAATGGGCGGCAGCCAGAAAAAATATATGCGCTGACGTCCGCTACATTTCAGCGAAAAATGACCGCAGAACAATTTGCGACCGGATTAAGCAAGTTTCAGGCTAAGGCGGGAAACTGGAATGCAATCGCATTTAAAGAGATAAACGAAAAAGGCCTGGACTATTATGCGACTTTTGAAAACTCACAGCAGGTGTTTTCACTAAAAGTTGATGAGCAGGGCAAGATCAGCAGAATGAACTTCGCGATTGTCCCTGTTGTGATCGCCCCAAAAACCTACCTGGCTGCAAGCGATAATCCTTTTAAAGATTCCCTTGACATGCTGGTGGAGCATTTGGTGAGACCATATATTCAAAAAGGCAATACAAGTGGCTTGGTTTTGGCCGTCATACGCCAGGGCAAAGTCCGTAAGTACAGCTACGGCTCAATCAACAAAAACCTTTCCCAGCTGCCCGACCCTGAAACTACAATATTCGAAATCGGTTCGGTGACAAAGACTTTTACATCCTTACTACTTGCCCGGGAAGTGGTGGCGGGTAGAATGAAACTCGATGATCCGATAAACCTATATTTACCCGATTCAATACCCGCACTGAACTTTCAGGGAGAACCCATCACATTACAACAGCTATCAAACCACACTTCGGGTTTTCCGCGGCTACCTGCAAATATTTTTACCGCCGGAGTAGATTCTAAAAATCCTTATAAACACTACAATACCGATTCACTTTACAGTTTTCTAATGCGCTATCGGCCTATTCCGGCACCTGGAATGCAATTTTCGTATTCCAATTTTGGAGCTGGGGTATTGGGGACCTTAATGGAGCGCAAACTGAACAGCAGTTTTGAGCAGCTCATTGTGGGCCGGATCTGCAAACCGTTGCATATGAGCCGTACCGGCATTACCCTTGGCGAGGCGGCCCAACGAAATTTGGCGCAAGGTTATAACGAGCTTGGAGAGGCAACATCTCCCTGGGATCTGGCTTCGCTTCAAGGGTCAGGAGCGATTCGCTCCACCCTGAACGATATGATAAAATACATACAGGCCCAAATGAAACCGGAAGGCCAGTTGGAAAAAGCCATTGAACTAAGTCATCGGACAACATTTCAAAGTAAAGACGAAAGCATGGGACTTGGCTGGCGTATTAGAAGCAAGGACCAAGAAACCTACTTCCACCATTCGGGCGGAACAGGGGGTTTCAGGTCATACGTCGGGTTTGACTCAACTTCGCAAACGGGAATCGTCATCTTGTCTAATGCGGCAGAAGAAGTAACGCCTATCGGTGAAGCTATTTTGATGCGGTAGAATGATGTCGTTATATTGACTTACTTATTAAACGGTAAAAAGCACTTCAAAACGCTGCACTTACAGTATTTAACCCATGCTCGTTCAAAGCGCCAAAACTGCGACGAGTAGGAAAGCAAGGAACTGATTTTTAGTATATTAGCTGCGACTTCACAATTTTCGAACGCGTGTATTCAAGGCTTCAAATCACCCTAACCAGTATCCTTCATGAAAGCATTATTTACTCGAAAAATGGGCGTGTCGGTTTGCATTCTTCTGATGGCCGGGCTTCCCTGGTCATGTGTCGATCACGTTGAGCCCAGTGTCAGCGTCACCTGCAAATGCCAGATCATCGACAACATTGGTCCCACCGGCCTGTATGACACCCGGACAATGGATTGCCCCGGTGGCAGGCACACCTGCACGTGCGGCGGCTTGCAGTGGCGGGGACAAATCATCGATTTTCATTGCGACTGATTTCCATTTACCGTTTCCCCCTGTGCTATCTGCTATCACTTTGTATTCGTTTTTACGGATTCAATAATCTGCTGTTTCAGAATTTCCGGATTACCGGAAGGACGGACGGAATGGAATTCGCCTTTGGAATTGATAATGTAAGTCGTTGGATATTGCCCTACCTGATAGGACTTAATGACGGGATGGTCGCGGAATTTGTTTTCAGTGAATACATGATAACCCTTTACCCCAAATCTGGTGATGGCTTTTTTCCAAGTTTTTTCGTCATCTATCGAGACCGTAAGAAAGACCACCCGATCATCAGCTTCGAAATGCTTCTTTACGGGCTCAATTGCCTTGAAAAGACTATGACAAGGCCCGCAGGCGGCAAACCAAAAATCTATGTAAACAGTCTTCCCGGCGAATGAAGCAAGGCTAACCTTCTCTCCTGCGAGGTTTTGCAACGAAAACTCCGGGGCCTTGTGACCTACGCCAATCAAAGCAGACCCACCGATTTTATCCTTTACAATTTGCTTTAAGCTACTGTCACTCAACAAATCGGAGGCACTTAAAATAACAGAATTGCTAACCGTCTCATTACCCGATCTGATGTCCTGATCAAGCATCATAAAAAGGACAGGCGTTCGCAGTTTTGGAGGAAGTCTGTCACTCAGATAATAGTATTTCCGCTCCGAAAAATCCGTCGCCTGCGGCTGGACATTCTCTTCCAGGTAAATCGCCATCACATCTCTGACTGCGCTCACATATAACTTCGAACGATAAAAGCTATCATCAAATTCCAGCAACTTGTGCATATCCGAAACTGACTTAAGACTCAATTTTTCTTGGTGCTTTTTGAGAATGGCGTCATAAGAGTCGCCAAAGATCGCCACCAGACTGTTGATCTTCGCTTTCAACACACTTGCATTCAGAAAGCCGACCACCTGATAATGGCTCTCCGCATTCATCTTCCCAGCCGCCCGGTTGATATTATCCATCGCTGTCGATTTCAAACTGTCTATTTTCCCGAACAAATAGTCTACCGGGTAAGCGTTAGCGCGTGCCGGTGCCACTTGGCTTCTGAGAAAAATTTTAATTCGACCGATAGCATGCATTATTTCAAACTTCTCCTTTCCCCTCCCCTGAAATACAATACTGCGTTCAAAATCCAGGTAATCATACTGGATAACAATGCTGTCGCCAGCCTCCACGAATCCTCCAAAATAGTTGGTACCATCACTAATACTAAAAAGAACAGTGCTAGCCACCTCGAAATCACCCCCGAAATTCCCGCCCTGCATAGGTATAACCACCTGAACCGGCTTCTCGGAAAGGCCATTATCGATGACCGTACACATCAGCGCCTCACCCGAAAAATTTTTAACGGTACCTTCTATTCGTACCTTTCCCGCATAGGTGATGTGCGCCCCAAAAAGAATTAGGAGAAGCATTAAATGAGTTATCCTCATGGCCAGAAGAATGATTAGAGAAAGAAAATCTTAATTACCTGTGTCTTCCTGAAGCTGAAAAATATCCTCAACCGCCTTTCCAAATACCCTGGCGAGCTTGATGGCCAAAACAGTCGAAGGGATGTATTTACCTGTTTCAATCGCATTGATGGCTTGCCTGGATACCCCTACCAGCTCCGCAAGATCGGCCTGCGTCATTCGTTTGATCGCGCGCTCGACGCGCAATGTATTTTCCAATTTCTGGTCCTGGGCACTCAATGCTGATCAGCCTGGAAAAAGATGACGTAATAGTACCGCAAAACGTAAGTCACTAGAAAACTGGAAAAGCCTAATCCGAGAATACCTTGAAAGGTGTTGATCATCTCATAGCCTGGTGTAAAGTAAAAATAGCAGAACGATGCCAGCATCACGAAAAACTGTACAAACACCGCATACTGCATCGATTCCAACCGGATCTTGTAATAGAATTCATCCGGCTCCCTGGCAAGGAATAAACCCAGGACACCCAATGCGATTAAGCATACCGATCCGCTTTCAAGCATGGAATTAATTTGCCAAAAATTCGACGGATAGGGATAAGCACCATCCGGCATTGTCCTCCCCGGGAGAATGATGCGGTACAAATTGATCAGTCCTTCCGCAGAGGCAACCATAAATCCTGCAAGCCCGGCGAGAGCTGTAAACAAAGCTTTGGCCCGATAATGGGCTGGTAGTAGTAGTGTCATGGCGTAAGTGGTTTAACGTTAGAAAGGTAAATCAAAGATTACAAAATGTAAAGTAAACATGACATTAATTTTACTCACCACGAGACATCTTTTATAATCATTATCTTTGCAATGGAATAATAATGTGTATTCCAGACATCATCAGGCACTTAATTTATTGTCAGCACTTCCTATTTCCGCATCAAAGGCGCTTTTCACCCTGCTGGAAGGAGTGAACAGTGACTATTCCTTACCAAAGAAATTTACTTTTCCATTTGATTACATTCCGCATCCACTCAGCTTGCTTGCGGTTGAAAAACTGCAACAACACCTTGCAAACCAGGACGAATGGCTCCATAATTTTGGTCTTTCTGTGGCTACGGGAAGTGTGATCGGTAAAATGTTTGGTGTATTGGTAGTTCAAACCGAAGAAAATGAAATCGGGTACCTTTCGGCATTTTCCGGAAAACTTGCCGGCGGAAACCACCACAGCCTGTTTGTACCACCTGTTTTCGACGGGTTGACGGAAGGTGGCTTTTTGAATGCCGGCATGACGGAACTGTCGAAGCTCAGCGAAGAAATCAGAATGCTTGGTGAAAAAGAAGGAAAAGATCACGGACCACGCATCCGTGAATTGAAAGCACAGAGAAAAAACCATTCAGCATCGTTGCAGAATGAGATTTTTGACCAATATCATTTTCTAAACCAGGCTGGCGAATCCAAAAGCCTGCGTACAATCTTCGCTGATGCTTCTTATAAAAACCCGCCAGCGGGTGCAGGAGAATGTGCCGCGCCCAAATTGCTGCAGTATGCTTTCAAAAACAATATGAAACCGCTTGCTATGGCCGAATTCTGGTGGGGACTATCTCCTAAATCCGATTTCTGGAAACATGGACATTTCTATCCTGCTTGCCGCGAAAAATGTGCGCCCATCCTCGCGCATATGCTCGACGGAATCGACGTAGAAGAAAGTCAGGCGGACAGGCCACCGGCAATGACGCAACGGCAGCCTGCCTAGCACATTTCAGCTCTGCTGTGTTTTAGAAGGATCGTCGTAATTAATCATCCAGTTGATGCCGAATTGATCGGTGAACATTCCGAAGTAAGCACCCCAGAACGTGTCGTCCATCGGCATGCCTACATGGCCGCCCGCGGAAAGGCCAGCGAATAACCTGTCGGCTTCCGCACGGCTGTCCGCATTGATGGAAATCGAAAAATTGTTGCCTTCCTTATAGTTTGACGCCCACTCGCCACCGGTGTCACTTCCCATGATCATCGTCTCGCTGCTGATAGGCAAGCTGATATGCATGATCTTGTTGGCATCGGCATCGCTCATTTTGCCACCATCCTCGCCGGGAGGCATGTCAGCGAAACGTCCGACATAAGGAAACTCGCCGCCAAACACGGATTTGTAAAAATTGAAGGCCTCTTCGCAATTGCCGTTGAAGGTCAGATAAACATTTACTGTTGCCATTGCTTTAATTTGTTGTGGTTGGTGAAATTTTAATGAATGGCCTAAAAATAAGTATATTTTCCAGTCAATACATCACGAAAATCGGTTCCGTGCGTCATAGGCAAGCCCCAAACCAACGCTCGACAGCTTGTTTTCCTCCGACCATTCGGCTTGCGGGAATAGTTGCCGGAACTGCTCCTGAATGAGCGGAATTTCAGTAGACCCTCCCGTCATGATCACCAGCCCGATCGCCTCGGGTGCTATGCCTGCATTTTGTAAACATTCCTTAGCTGCATTCACAATGCGTTCGGATTTGGGACTGATGGCCGCATTGAAGTTCTCACGGGCCACATCCAACCGCAGATCCTGGTCGATGAAATCCAGCGCGGCTACATGGACGTCACTTTTCGTCAAACCGATCTTGATTTTTTCCGTTTCGGCCAGCACCGCGTGGCCTGTCTCCTGTTCCAGCACATTAATGAGCCTGCCGTACTTAACAGGATCGTGCGTTTCGCGAAGAAGTTGTCTGGCCTGGAATAGTATTCTGTTTGTATATAAAAAATTTACTTTGCTCCATTCCGAGAGGTCAAAGTAATGGTAGGAAGGCACTTCGAGGTTTTTGGCGCCATATTTTGATCGGAAGCCGAGTTCCGGCATCATTTCGGCCAGACTCAGGTCTTTATCAAAATCATTTCCGCCCAGCCGAACACCGGTATTGGCCAGAATATCGCCACTTCTGTCGTGTTTTCTAGCGTTTTCTTTGGATAATCTTATAATCGTAAAATCCGAAGTCCCACCGCCAAGGTCGACGACAATGGCCAGTTTTTCGCCCGTCACACGCGCCTCATGTGCGAACGCCGCAGCGATCGGTTCAAACTGAAAACCGACGTGCTCAAAACCCATGCTCATCGCCACTGCTTTCAATTCGTTTTCCGCTCTTTGGTCTGCGGCCGGATCGTTATCTGTGAAATGCACCGGCCGCCCCATTACCACATGCCGGAGCTCGGTTTGGCAATCAGCTTCGGCTTTACGCTTCATCTGATCCAGGAAGGCTGCAATGATCTGATCGAATTTCATCAGTTCGCCATTGACCATCGTTCCCTGCCGCATGGCGGTAGTCCCCAGCACGCGTTTGAGGCTGCGCATCAGTCGTCCCGGCTGGCGTGACAGAAAGCGCTCCATCGCCTCACGGCCGAAAAAAGCTTCGTTGTCCTTCCGGGCAAAAAACATAGCACTGGGAATAGTTGTCTGGTGTTCCTCGACAGGAATCAGAAAAACATCGTCTTGATTTGCTACTGCCAGACTTGAATTGGAAGTGCCGAAATCAATACCGCAAAAAACAGGAGTTGTCATGATTTGAAAAATTGGGGGCGCAATTTCTCACAAAATGGTTGACAATCCAAATCAGATATTAGATCAGGGACGCGGAATGCTCTTTTCCGGGTATTTGGAAAGGACTTAAAAGAGATTGATTTGTTGCTTAAAGTTGTTTCAGAAGCTCCCAGTCACCCACACTTTTTAAGTACAGATAGTCGAGCAGCACGCCGTTTACGTTGGTAATCAGCTTATGCCCTTGTGCAAACGGCACCACGTAGGTGTTGATGTACTCATGGTCTGATATCAGGCCCTGCACATTGTTGTGATAGGAATGGATTTCGTCGGTCGTCAGTTCCAGTTCGCAGTAGAACATGTACATAGCCTCATCGCTCGTGCCTGTTGACGGGTAAAAAGGATCTGCATTCACGCTTACCAGTTGCGATTTGTCGACTAAGATACCTGTTTCTTCAAAAACCTCACGGGCAGCCACCGAGGCGGCATCGCTTTCACTATCCAGCATACCTGCCGGATGTTCGTAGGTCATGGAACCGTCACAAATGCGTCTTTGCTGAACAAGCAGGAGATATTTTTCTTTTGTAGCTGAATCAATGAAACACACGAGCACACTTACCACTTCGCCTTTCAGAAAACAGATCGGCGGGATCTTGTTGCCTTCTGGTGTTGTAGCGTCGGTATAAAGCAGGGAAAACAGCACTTCACCATGTCCGTTGCGGCGTGTGTAAAGCTCATCTACGCGATGAACGTCGAGCCCATTTGCTACGAGTCTGTTTTTCCAGAGGTTATATTTATGCGAATCGATCAGGTTTTCAGCCATACCAGTGTGTGTGATCAGTTATATAATGGAAATGAAATAGCGAGATAAGGAACGCCGTAGGAGCTTGAATAGCGCTTTTGCCCATTGTCGAGCTTGTAAGGCGATGCGTAAGTGATCCGCCCGTGGACATAAGCGAGTTTCAAACCGATACGGTCTGTGATCCAGTAACGCAGGTACACTTCCGATTGACCGTTTTGGTTGTCCAGCACAAGCGGTACAGCATTCAGCGTCGCAGGAGCGCTTGATAGATACTGGTTATAGTATTTACTGCCTTCACCTTCATATAAACCAGGTTTGGTATACAGTGCGCTCCGCTTCAATCCGAAAGCCAAACCGAAAAGGTCAGTATTAGCTCCAATATCGAATTTCCACAACCTGAAATTGGCACCGATCAAAAAACTCAACCCGTTAGCAGTAATCCGGCCGAATTGCAGGGTGTCATTCGAAAGGGCATTGCTTTTAGGAAGCAGGTCTGTACGGCCGGCATAATAGCCCCACGTACGAACTCCCCACCCTATCCTGAACCATTGGAAGTTGTTCAAACTCAATTCCTGATGATAAGTGGCTGATGGCACCCAGGTTTTGTCCTGGTAACCAAGACCTAAATCGATTCCTGATGTAACGCGTGAAATATCCTGAGAAAAAACGCTTGTTGAACCTATAAAAATAAAAAGTACTATTAATCGAATGCTTTTCATCGGATCCTGTATGATTTGATCGGCAAAGGTAAAAAAATGTACAAAAAAATAAGGCAGGCACCAACGGCCCTGCCCCAAGTTCATTCATAAATTAAGTAAACGGTTCGAGAAACTTAGCCACAACACCCTTTGGACACGGATTTGGTTTATTTTCTCGTGGTTACATTTTTCTTCAAAACCACCGCTCCCATTGGAGGCAGGTCCAGGATGACAGAGTTTGCTTTGCCATGCCACTGATGGTTTTCCGCTTCCACAGGATCGTAATTAATGATCCCGCTTCCTCCGAACGCCGCCGCATCGGAATTGAACACTTCCTTCCAGCTGCCGTCCGAGCTTACACCTACGCGGTAGCTTTTCCGGGGCACCGGGGTAAGGTTCAATGCAATGATGAGGTTTTGTGCGGGGTCGGATGCCTTTCTGGCATAAACCAACACAGAATTCTCCCTGTCTTGCGTATCGATCCATTCAAAGCCCTCGTGAGAGAACGAGAAGTCATAAAGCGCTGCCTCGTCCTTATAAAGCTGGTTCAGTGTCTTAACGCATTCTTTAATGCCATTATGAGGCGCGTGATCCAGCAGGTGCCAGTCCAGGCTTTGCTGAAAATTCCATTCCGAGGTTTGCCCAAACTCCCCGCCCATAAATACGAGCTTCGTTCCCGGATGCGTAAACATGTAGGCAAACATGAGCCTCAGGTTAGCAGCCTTCTGCCATTCGTCGCCCGGCATTTTATTGAGAAGCGATTTCTTGCCATACACCACTTCATCGTGAGAAAACGGCAACATAAAGTTTTCAGAAAACGCATATACCAAACTGAATGTCAGCTGGTCCTGATGCCACTTCCTGAATGCAGGGTCTTTTTCGAAATATTTCAGGGTATCGTTCATCCAACCCATCATCCATTTCATCCCAAATCCGAGACCACCGACGAATACCGGCCGTGATACGCCCGGGAAAGCGGTAGACTCCTCGGCGATGGTCTGAATGTCAGGAAACTCGGTGTATGCGGCCACATTCATTTCGCGAAGCAAAGAAATAGCTTCCAGGTTCTCGCGTCCGCCAAATTCATTGGGTATCCATTCACCGTGCTTCCTTGAATAATCGAGATAAAGCATTGATGCCACGGCATCCACTCGCAAGCCGTCGGTATGGTAGCGGTCGAGCCAGAAAATTGCGTTACTGATCAGGAACGACCGGACTTCATTGCGTCCGTAATTAAAGATGTAGCTTTTCCAATCGGGATGGTACCCTTTTCTCGGATCCTCGTGCTCATACAGCGATGTGCCGTCAAAGCGGAAGAGGCCGTGAGCGTCACCCGGGAAATGCGATGGGACCCAGTCCATATATACCCCTATTCCGGCCTGGTGCAGCTTGTCGATCAGGAACATGAGTTCCTGCGGCGTGCCCATACGGGACGAGCAGGAGAAATAACCGGTAATCTGATATCCCCATGATGGCGCGTACGGGTGCTCCATAATGGGCATAAGTTCAACGTGCGTGAAGCCCATTTCCTTTACATATGGAACAAGGCTTTCCGCTATTTCCTTATAGGTAAGATGCCTTTCGGGATCCGATGGGTCGCGTTGCCATGAGCCAAGATGGACTTCATATACCGAAATCGGCGCATTGAGCTTATTTTTTTCCTTGCGGACCTTCATCCAGTCGGCATCCTGCCACTCGTACCAGGTGTCCCACACGATTGAAGCCGTGCGTGGCGCCACTTCGCACCAAAGCGCGAACGGATCCGCTTTTTCGAGGTGCTGGCCGTTTTGGGAAACAATATAGTATTTGTAAACCTCTCCCACCCCGACATTCGGGATCCAGCCTTCCCAGATACCCGAACTATCCCACCTTGCAGCGAGTGAATGGTTGCTGTGGTTCCAGCCGTTAAAGTTGCCTACTACTGAAATATAGGTCGCATTGGGTGCCCAAACGGCGAAATAGGTGCCTGTTACACCGTTGACCTCTATCACATGCGAACCGAGCTTTTCGTAAAGCTTGTAATGCTTTCCCTGCTTGAACAGGTGGATATCGAAATCAGTAAACCGGCTAATTGTCTCGACCGCATTCAACGACTGGGCTCCGACATTAGCACCGGTGTCTTCGACAGGATCCGTGGTTGACTTTGTATTTTTCTTCCCAGTTGACTTAGCCATTTGCAATTCTTCAATTAAGTGTAATCAGTTCCAGGGTGTAAGATTTACAATTTTATTAAACTATTTATAAAAATGTATATATTTTTTGCCCCTTTCTTCTCCGGTGCCGAACTGGGAAATTTGAAATCAAAAGCTGCCTGCAACCTTTTCTGCCTGATCCAGAACGCGCATGACATTCCCTCCCCATATTTTTTCTATATCTTTTGCTGAATAACCTCTTTTTACAAGCTCCTCCGTGATCGCGCCGATCTGGCTCACATCCTGCAAACCGATCACTTCTCCGCCCCCATCCATATCCATCCCAATCCCGACTTGGTCCACGCTTGTCAGCTTGATGACGTGCTCAATGTGGTTTACAGCATCCTGCACCGTGGGCATGTCCGATTTATATTTCTCGTTAATGGCTGCCATTTCATCCCGGAGCGCCTTTTTGTCCGCGTCGGAAAGGTCGGTCTGCCGAATTTTCAAGCGCAACGCCTTCAACGACATTTCATGCGGTTGAGAAGGTTTTTTGACAAAATTGGGCACAAAATTGATCTGGATAACGCCGCCGTTCTTCGCCAGCGTTCGGATCATATCGTCGGTCATGTTACGCGGCACATCGCATAATGCTCGGCAGGATGAATGCGAGGCTATAACAGGCGCTTTGGTAAGCCGGATCACATCATAAAAAGTAGAATCCGACACATGGGAAATATCGACCATGATCCCAAGCCGGTTCATTTCCTTTACCACCTGCTCTCCGAATGCACTTAATCCGTTGAATTCGGGTCCATCGGCGTCCGTGGAAGAATCGCAAATGTCGTTGTTCGACGAATGCGACAATGTCACATAGCGCAGGCCGAGGTCATAGTACATTTTCAGGTTGGCCAGGTCTTTTCCGATTGGCCAACCATTTTCCATGCCGATAAATACGGCTCGTTTGCCCTCTTTTTGCAGGCGATAAGCATCTTTGGATGTGGTGGCCAGGCCGGCTGTTTGCGGATTCAGCTTCACTGCTTCGTGTATTTTGTCGAAAATGGCGAGCGCTTTTTGCTTGGCTTCGGCATTCGCCTCTTCGCTTCGTTTGCCTTGTCCCAGGTAAACGGCAAAGAACATGCCGTCCATTCCGCCGCGGATCATTCTAGGAAAATCGATTTGTGAGCGCTCCTTTACAAAATCATGCTCCACAGCAACATCAAAGCCGGGTTTCATCATATTAATAGGCACGTCGGCATGCGTATCGATCGTTAATGCTTTCGCGTGGATTTTCGCTGCTTTTTCGGACATGACAGGAGCGGCGAGTTGTGCATGGCAAAGCACAGGCAGCAGTAGCAGAAGTAAAGTCTCTTTCATTTCAAATTTTATTGGTGTTAGTAAAGGAATGTTAGGTGTTTTAAGTTGATCCTTTTTTTGTGAAATATCAACTTTCCCGGCCCTTTCCTTCCTATTCTCCTACTTATCCCCGGCTGAATTCTATTGCCCCGTTAGCTCATTACTCCCCCAACTTTGTAAAGATGTGCCGTTATGTCGTCTTTTGTAAACATCCCGGTTTATAAACCCGAAACTGACTGTCAACTTCAATGAAAAGAACTCTCCCAAGCATGATTTTACAAAGCTTTTTCAATCTGCTGTTAGGCACTATTTTTCTGTCGGGCTGCCATACTGCGCGTCCTTCGAAACAAGCGAACAGCCATACAAAGCCGGAAAGCGATTTTATGTATCAATATTCCATTATCGACGCACTGATGGCCGGCGTTTTTGATGGAGACCTTACCATCGGACAACTCAAAAAGAAAGGCGATTTTGGGGTCGGGACATTCAACAAGGTGGATGGCGAACTGCTGATCGACCGTGGGCATGTTTACAAAATCAGTTATGACGGTTCGGTGAAAGAAGTGGCTGATACAGACAGCACTTCGGCGGCAT
The DNA here is from genome assembly GCF_023667495.1 of Dyadobacter sp. MSC1_007. GTDB lineage: Bacteria > Bacteroidota > Bacteroidia > Cytophagales > Spirosomataceae > Dyadobacter. The sequence goes on along the minus strand of NZ_JAMOZL010000002.1, from coordinate 558,833 downwards.
TCGTCAAGTTTTTCAAGGCCGATACAGTGATCCGGTTTTCAGGAAAAGATTTAACTTACGAAAAGATTCAGGAGCAGCTTTCTCAAATCCTCAATCCAAATGGCATTTACGCCCTAAGGATTTCCGGCCAGTTTACATCCATGACCACCCGTGCGGCACGACCGGCGCTCCCTCCCTACAAAACCCTGCCGGAGCATTTGAAAGCGAATCAGGCCGTTTTTGAATTGAAAAATACCAAAGGCATATGCAATGGCTTTTTGCTGCCTCCCTACCTTGCCAGAACCAATGTCCCCGGCTTTCACCTGCATTTTGTAGCTGATGATAAAAAAGCAGGCGGGCACATTTTCAACTTCACGACCGACGAAATTACGGTGGAAATAGACATTGCAAAGGGTTTCACCATCGAAAACAATACGAATGCCGAGTTCAGCAAAGTAAACCTGAAACCGGACCGCGGCGACGAATTGAAAAAGATAGAATAGTACCAAAGGGTTGCCACAAGGGCTTTCAGACTTTATATTTACAGTTGTCTATTAAATGCCTCCATGAAATCCCTTCCGATTTTAGCGTTCTCATTCCTTCTTTGCTGCGCCACTGCAACAGCGCAGGTGACCTATTATGCCGATATTCTGGGAAAAGGCTTTAAACAGGCCACAATAGTACAATCTCCTGACTATGAGGGAAGCGTTACCTGCACCATCGTGCGCAAAACAACCCCTGAAAAGAGCGACAAAGCGGTACTGTACGTCCACGGCTTCAACGATTATTTTTTCCAGGAAGAAATGGCCGAGCGGTACATTAAGGAAGGCTTCAATTTCTACGCTGTGGACTTGCGTAAATGCGGCCGTTCGTGGCTCAGTCATCAGAAATTCAACAATGTACGGGACCTTTCGGAATACTATGCCGATATCGACACGGCGCTGGCTATCATTCGCGCAGAAGGCTCTGCGAAAGTGCTACTGAGCGGGCATTCGCTTGGCGGATTGGTGGTATCACTTTATGCAAATGCACAGCTCGGCAAAGAAAAGTTTGACGCGCTGCTGCTCAACAGCCCGTTTTTCGATGTGAGTGTGAAATCGGTGCTCAAAAAAACTGCCATGCCGTACATTCTCAAACGAGCCGAAAAGCATCCGGAAACCACAATTGATTCGGGATTGAACCCGCGTTACGGTGAAAGTTTGCATGTGAGTGCGCATGGGGAATGGTCATATAGTTTGGGTTTCAAACCATTGATCGCTCCACCGGTCAATTTTGGATGGATCAAGGCAGTTCACGATGGCCAGCTGAAAGTTTCACAAGGTTTACAGATCAACAAACCTGTGCTTGTGCTGCATGCGGCGCGCTCTATAGACGAAAAGAAATGGAGCGATCTGTTTTTTACAGGCGATGCGGTTTTGAACGTCGAAGAAATCGCTAAACAAGCACAGAATATTGTAGGTCAATATAGCATTCAGGCCGTGCAGGGTGGCATGCACGACCTGGTATTATCCCGAAAGCCCGTCCGCGAAGAAGTTTACTCGACCATTTTCAACTGGGCCAAACGCACTGTTAAATAGCAAGCTAGTTTGAAGCTCCCGCTTCAAACACACTATTCGCAGGCCTCTGGCCGGTCTTACATACTTAAACGTTGCTGCTTGTTTTTTCAGTTGCACATTACTTCCCGTCTCTTTTCATTTCGCGTGTTCAATGCCGGCCGGAGGCCTGCGAATATTACGTCCGAACGTTTACGTTCGAACGAGTGCGTTACTTTTCTTAGTGACGTACGTCTAAAGGCATAAAAAGCTATGTCTGAAAAGTACAAATTCTACAAAGGTGGCCTGTTCTTCGTCACGATGACCGTTGTTGGCTGGATCGATGTTTTCAGCCGGAAAATGTATGCTGATGAAATCATCAAAAACCTCAACTACTGTATCGAGCATAAAGGTTTGCAGGTATTTGAGTTCGTCATTATGACCAATCACATTCACATGATCTGTTCGGCTGAGGATGGTGACGTCGGAAAGGTGATTAAGGACTTCAAAAGTTTTACTGCGAAAGAAATCATTAAGCTTATTGAACAAAATCGCCGCGAAAGTCGGCGGGAATGGTTGCTTTACATGTTTCGGTACTTTGCCAAAGGCACGAGTCCGAAATGCGAATTTCAGTTTTGGCAACATCGTAATCATCCGATAGGTCTTGAATCGGTCAAATTTATCAGGCAAAAAGCACGGTATATTGTCTGTAATCCTGTTAAGGCTGGTATTGTCAGTGAGCCGGAGCATTATATTTATAGTAGTGCTAATCCTGATACTGAGTTGAAGCTATCGTGAGTTGGTTTGAAGCTCCCGCTTCAAACACGCTATTCGCAGGCCTCCGGCCGGTCTTACATACTTAAACGTTGCTGCTTGTTTTTTCAGTTCTCATGTTCCATGCCGGCCGGAGGCCTGCGAATAGTATGTCCGAACGTTTACGTTCGAACAAATATGTATATTAGCGGGATCACTTTTATTCTATTTTTTAATGCAGATCAGCGACCTTAAAATTCTCTTTTTCGACATTGGCGGTGTGTTGTTGAGTAATGGCTGGGGCCACGAGTCCCGCGTACTGGCAGCCGAGAAATTTGGCCTCAATTATAAAGAGATGGACCAGCTCCACAATTTCATTTTCAATGTATATGAAATTGGAAGCGTAAACCTGGACCAATATCTCGACACGGTGATATTCAATCATCCCCGTGACTTCGTCCGCGAGGATTTCAAAGAGTTTATGTATTCACAGTCCGTTGAACTTCCCGGAATGCTTGCCTGGCTCAAAGAATGGAAAAAAGACTGCGGCTTCCGGATCATTTCCATTAACAACGAAGGCAAAGAGCTCAACGATTACCGCATTCAGAAATTCAAGCTCCATACCTGTTTTGACGCCTTTATCTCATCTTGCGAGGTTAAAATGCGGAAACCTGACCCAAGGATTTTCGAACTGGCGATGGGCATCGCGCAGGCAACGCCCAGTCAGTGCGTATATTTCGATGACCGCATTATGTTCGCCAATATGGCCAAAACACTCGGTTTGCGGGCCTACCAGCACACTAGTTTTGAATCGACCCGGGAAATCCTGGAAGAGCTCAAAAAAGAGCAATTCGACCGGTTTAGTCCCCCGCGCTAATCAAAAAGTCCGGTCGTCGGCAGACGGGCCGTAAATGGAAGGCACAGGGATCTCGTTCAAACGCATGTATACCGTCAACTGTCCGCGGTGGTGTACCCAGTGGTTGATCGTCGACCCGACGCCTTCCATTTTGGATTGTGTAAATAACACTTGCCCCTGGCTTTTCAGTGAAAACGGCGCATTCAGGTCCTCGTCGGTAACGTTCCCAAGAGCCTTTTTCGCTCCGTTGAAATTCTCTTCAAAACGGGCAACCATTTCTTCGGTGGTTTTCGCTTCAAAGCGTTTGTATTTGGCGAGATCAATTTCGCCTTCTTGGATCATCATGGTAACCCAAAGCGGAATATCGGCAACCAGCAGCGTTAAATATCCCAACTCCATCGATTTCGGATGAGGCTTGTAGCTGAACAACGAAACAGGGATCCGTTCAAGGCACTTGTGGGAAGCGGTGTATTCTGCTTCCAGTTCTTTCAAATAGGCCGTTACTATGGTGTTATTGCTCATAATATGGTTGTTTTTTGACAAAATCACCATAAAAATGATGCCGCGGCAATCACATGTGACCGATGTACACTATACGCAGCACAACGCTTTATTTACAAATTCTCACGGAACCGTCAGTATTGCGATGCTGGTCCCGCCGATGTGCCGTATCCCGCCAAAGCGTTTGTCGTTTTGGAAGAGCTCGTTCAATGCCATCCAAACGCCCGGCCAGTTGGTATAATCATGCCAAATAATAAGCCCTCCCTTGCGCATCACCGAAAAGATCTTCTCACTATCGTTAAGCACGTATTCGTACGCGTGGGAACCGTCGATAAAGGCCAGGTCGACTGAGTTGCCGTATTCATCGAAGGGAAACGAAGCAGAATCGCCGTACACCTGGCGTATTTTGGCAGCTGCCGGATGGCCCAGAAAACGTTCACCGGAGACCTCCTTTTTTACATACCTTATTTCCCCTTCTTCTATATCCATCTTGGTCGATTCCAGTTCGTCTGCGGGGAGGTCCAGTGTGATAATTTCAGTTTCCTGCGCCGTGTTGAGCGCCATATTCAGCGTAGTACGCCCCTGGAATGTCCCGATTTCGAAAATCCTTTTCGGGTTCCATTTCTTGACGAGGTTACTGATCACTTTCAGTTCAAATTCGGTAGTATGACCGAAACCGCATTCATACACGCCTTCATAGGCGGCAGAATCATTTCCAAATAATTCAAAAACGTCCGTTTTTGGGATAATGAAAGGGTCGACCGGTGTGGTGTCCGCCGATCCTGGTTTTATATTGTAGCTGTTGTAGAGTTTGAGCAATTCGTTCCTGAAATCAGAACTAAGCATGCCCACCGTGAGGGTGTATCCAACCCTCTTCACAACTCCAGCGTAAAGCTGAATGTTCTCAATTACTTTACTCATAGTAGTGCACCTGATTTAATGAACGTTGAATATTTATGTATTTTCGCAAGCAGGCGTCTCGGAGACAGCATTCGGTCAAAATTACCCGGCAACTGAACCCTTGCTGCAGACCCTGGGCTGCGCGCCCATAATAGAGTGAAAAAACGAAGCTATGTATTGATATACAATTAAATACATATTTCATACATTTCAAAATGCATGCCAGCACGATAAGCAGGAGCCGGACAACATTTTTCAATTAAATGGAAGAAATTTTCGGTATCCCAAACCTTCGCAGCCTTTACCAGCCAGTGCAGCCTACTGTTAAACAGTCGGCCGAGCATGTTACTTACCAGGAATTTGTACCCGATTTACGCGTGCAAGGGATTATTTACTGTTATTGGCGGCTCACTACAACTGTTACGTTACAGGACCCGTTTTTCTACCGGGTCGTCGCCGACGGCTGTATCGACATCTTTTTCGAAATGCAGCGGCCTGCCGAAAATTATGTTATGGGCTTTTGTAAAAAGTATACCGAATTCCCCCTGGAGAACAACTTTGACTATGTCGGCGTCCGCTTTCTACCCACAATGTTTCCACAACTCTTCAAAATAGACGCGTCCGAACTAAGCAACCGCTATGAGAACCTGGCGGCTGTGATCCCTGAAACCGCACGTTTTATAGCCACACATTTCGAGCCAGGTCTGACAGCTTCGGAAATTAAATCCAGGTTTGACAATTACTTTCTGGATTTGCTTCTGCACATCAATTTTGAAAACGACGACCGCTTCTATCAGGCGCTGTCTGTTATCCTTCAAAACTTTGGTGTATTAAACATTGAAAAGGACCTGGATACAGGATTGAGTTCCCGGCAACTTCGCAGGCTTTTTGAGTTTTATATAGGAGATTCTGCCAAGACATTCAGCCAAGTAGTACGCTTTCAGAACATTCTCCGCGCCAAACCTTCCCAGCAAAGCCTGAAAGAAAATAAGTTATTCTATGACAACGGGTATTACGACCAGGCACATTTCATTAAAGAATTCAAGAATTTTTACGGCGTGACACCCGGAAAGGCGTTCGGCCGGTGATTTTGTCCGTTTTTTACAATCCCAAATGGGCCGACGAGCTGACATTTGTATCGAAAACATCAACCTAAAAACAAAGGAAAATGAAACGATACGTCACGCTTGCTGCATTTGCCTTGTTCGGCTTTAATGCATTTTCACAAACCGGTTCAACCACTCAAACTAAAAACAAAATGAAACTGAACGCTGGAATCATCACAAGCAAAATCGCCGAAACCAAGGAATTCTACACCAAGACGCTTGGTTTTGGTGTGACATTTGAAAATGAGTTCTATTTACTGATGCACACGCCTGGCCGCGAGGCGGAAATCAGCTTTCTGTTGCCCGATCATCCTTCCCAGCAGCCGTTATTTCAGAAAGCTTTTCAGGGCCAGGGTATGTACCTGACCATCGAGGTCGACGACGTTGACAAGCTCTACCGGGAATTGAAGAAAAAAGGGGCCGATATCCGGATCGATATCCGCGATGAACCGTGGGGCGACAGGCATTTCGCCATCCAGGATCCGAACGGCATCGGAATTGACCTTGTAAAGTATTCTCCACGGTAAACTGAACAAACCAGGTCAGGAAGGGGTTATCAAACAAATGGCCGCCCTCTAAAAAGCAGCACAACAAACATTGACTTACACATGTCTATTACCAAAGAATACGAATTAAGAGGAATGCAGGAAGCCAGTCACGCCGTGGCCACCACGTTACGCGCAATGCGTGAGTATGCGAAACCCGGCATGTCAGCAAAGGAACTGGATGATTTTGGAGGCGAAATACTAAATAAGCTGGGCGCGAAATCGGCACCCAAGCTTACCTACGGTTTCCCGGGCTGGACTTGTATCAGCATCAACAATGAAGTTGCACACGGCATACCTTCCGCACATAAGATTTTGCAGGAAGGCGACCTTGTCAATATCGATGTATCCGCCGAGCTGAACGGTTTTTGGTCCGACAACGGCGGCTCGTTCGTCCTTGGAGAGGATCTAAATGGGCACAATAAGTTGGTCAATGCCTCGAAACGCATTTTGAAGCAGGCACTTGGCAATATTCGGGGTGGCGTTCGGATCGCGGATATTGGCAAGCTAATCGAAACCGAGGCTAAAAAGTCAGGTTACAAGGTGATACGCAATCTCACGGGACACGGGATAGGCCGCAGCCTGCATGAAGAACCGCACGAAATCGCCAATTACTATAACCGCTATAACCTCGCCCGTTTTAGAAAAAACAGCGTTGTGGCAGTAGAAACGTTCATTTCCACTGCCTCTACCATAGCCAGCACAGAAAAGGACGGCTGGACGCTCACCGGCTCGAAGGGTGGTTATGTGGCGCAACATGAGCATACGATCATCGTCACCGACGGCAAGCCGGTGATCCTGACAGAAATGAATGGCATTTTCGACTGATCAGGACCAAAACCCTTGAACGTGAATGCCACGAGGTGAATCTTCCCTCTTTTTGAGTTCCTTACGTAACCGGATGCAGGTCGGGATATGTCCTGAAATGTAGACGTTCGAATGGGCCAGAGGTTTGTCTTTGGTCCATTTAAGCATGGAAGTAAGGCCTCCCATATCTGTTTTTCTGACGGGCTGAATATTCCAGTTAAAATACTCCTTAAATTCCTCGCGGTGGTTCTCGTCTTCGATGGTGATGGCGCCGGTGAGTTTGCGCGGGCCAGCGAGTTGCTGCAAGGCCAGATAATGCCCAATGCTGCTCATATCACCGAGAATCACCATTTCAGCCGCCATCGAAGGCCCGTGCGCGGTAGGGCCTACGCCAACATACGTGATGCTGTCGCCTTCGCGCAGGGAACGGATCCAGTGGCTGCCCGGACCATGTTGTTCGGCATTGATATATAAAGTACAAGTCCTGATATCCTCGTCCCAGCCTGCCGGCGTGTAGTCGCGGTAAACGCCGGGAGCTACTTTCACTTTAATGTGCTGTACGCGCTTCCATCCACTCATATCCATCTCGGGAAAGTGAACGTCGACCTCAAAAAAGGTTGCTGGTTCCCATGCCCTGATCGCTAATACCGTGCCCGATTTCCCCAGGGCAGTTTCTAACAGATTAATCGCTTTTTGTTTGATGATGTTCATTTCGATTGCCGTTGATGTTGTCGTAGTTACTGTGGCTGACGATCCAACCCAATTTTTACTTTACAAAACAACAGGCAAAACCAATCGCAATAAACGGAGCAACGGCGGTAATGATTGGACAATTTATGGTATTCTTACTTACGTCATCGCCGGTACTCTTCGCGGAACTTTCCCGCTGCATTGCCAGCAACCTTCCGAAAAAGCCGTGAGAAGTAAGCGTGATCTTCATATCCAAGATCGAATGCAATTTCCTTCACATTCAAATCCGTGTAATAAAGCAGCCTTTTAGCTTCCATCATCACCTCGTTCTGTATCCAGTAGCTCACAGGCTGGCCCGACACTTCTTTCACCACTTCGTTCAAATAGGCGGGCGTGATGTTGAGAATGGCCGAATAGCCGGAGGGACTTTTTATGGTTTTAAAATGTTTGGCCAATAGCTGTCTGAACTGCCGATAAATTGCAACCGGCCGTGACTGGCCTGTTTCCCGTGGCATAGTTTGTTCGAAAAATGAAACGAAAATGCCCAGGCACACCGTCAGCATCGCACGCAGAAGCGGCTTTTTACATTCGTCACCAGATTTATAAAAGTCCAAAAGTAACGCGAGGCTCCTGCCCAGTAAATCCGATTGCTCGCTGGTAATAGCGACCGGCACCGCATTTCGAGAGTATTCCTCAACGACCAAACGGTGCTGCTCGTCCAGGAGCGCCATATCCACGGCAATAAACCAACCTCTTCCTCCCTCGGCAGCGGCCGGCGCGTGTACCTGTCCGGGCAGGACGCAGAAAACCCCGCAGCCATCCAACCGGACTTCCCTGAAATCGACCATCATACAGGTGGATCCGTTTTCCTGAAAAAAGAAATTGCCGTGATCGTCACGATGAGCACCCGTGCGGAGATTCTTTATGTCGCCGACTTGGTCGATCCGGTGCATAAATAGCCCAATACCGGAGTCATTATTGAGATGATGAAGCGGAATGGTTGTTTTGGCCATATACTTTTGCGGATTTAACCGCACGATTTGTCATGTCGGTCGCTTGCAGGATCTTGTTTTTCAGAAAATAGGGATAGTCAGGTCTTTCATACAGAAACTGGTTCGCTATTTCGGCAGCTTCCGGCGACGAATGCCCTGCAAACGTGTTGTGAAGCCAGCGGGTTGGAAAGAATATATCGCCGGTAAGCTGGATCTCCTGCAATAATTCGAGCGAGGGACGCAGGTATTTCAAGGCGCTTTGTGCTCGCAGCGGATGGTGCAGGTAGGACAATGCGTCCAGCACCCATGCTTCCTTTTCACGATTTTCCTCTTTTTTCAGAGATTCAAAAAAAGCATCCCGCGTTTGCTCATCGTGGCTCAATGCAGGAATAACAAACTGCATTCTCGCTTTGCGGTCAGGGTTTTTGGTGGCGGTTAATTGTTGATTCAAGATCGTTGTCGTTTCCCCTTTTCCTTTCAGTGCAAGCTCATAAGCGAGTGAAATTTTGTCTTCTTCGGACAAAACCAGCCCCTTAACATCCAGTTTGCCGTTCCAGAGCGACTCCATTTTTTTCCAGCCGTCGTCCGTCAATGCAATGCCTTTGAATGCACGGAAGTAAGAAGTTTTAATACCCTTATCCTCTGTTTTCAACAGCAATTGCCATAAAACAGCCTCCGCTTCCTTTTGGTATCCTTCTCTTTGAGGGGCGCTCAGGAACATCCACCACGCCGTTTGAAGATTCCCTAACAGATAATCGACTAAAAGCGGGTTCTGCTCTTTGGACAATGCAGCCAGCATATTTTGAACAAATGCCTCCGGCCCTGGGCCGTTCCCTCTTAAAAAACCTTCCCATATATTGACAAGCATCGCGCCCCGGAATACCGGGTTGGAGAATAGAGAATCTCCGCTTCCATAGTTTCTAAAGAAATAAGCAACGCTCGCCGGATCCATTTTGAAGTAGCCATATCCCGTCCCATCACTATTCGGGAAAAATGCGTTTTGGCCCACTGATGTTACCTTTCTGGATTGCAAAGGCTGCTCCCACGCCCGCGCCGACACACTATCCCGCAACTGAGCAACCACATTGGCCGAGTCGAATGCATATTCGGGCATATCCGGGGTTTTGACCCACACATTACTCCATTGCGCGATATTCTGAGGTGTTTTTTGGTCGATAATCCCAATCAAGTCATCCCAGCGTGCATTGCCGAATGAATATGTTTTGAGGTATTCCCGCAAACTCTCCTGCATCAGAGGCGCGCCGATTTTGCGTTCGAGTTGTCGCATCACGATCGGAGCCTTCATGTAAATAATAGCACCATAAAGCGTGCCCGCATTTTTCAGGTTGCCAAGCTTTTGCAAGATTGGATTAGTACCTGCACTGCGGTCGACTTCGTATGCATTAGGGTAATGCGCCAGCAGAAACCGCAGGTCGTGGTTGATTTCGGGAAAACTGGGATGTACGATCTTGGCGGCCATAAAGTTGGCAAAAACCTCTTTCAGCCACACATCATTGAACCAATCCATCGTCACCAAATCACCAAACCACATATGCGCCGACTCATGGGCGATCACACTGGCACGCGCCATCCTGCGGTTCACGGATGCATTTTCGTCGAGAAAAAGTGCCGGTTCATTGTAAAAAATGGCCCCAGGATGTTCCATACCTCCATATTGGAACGAAGGAAAGAGCACAAAATCGAATTTCTCAAACGGATAATCGATTGCCGTGTAGTTTTCCAGCCATTCCAGGGACTTTCCGTGGAGTTCGAAGACCTCGTCCTGGTTACGATTGACCTTGGCAGTGTCCGTTTCCCGGTAATACATGGTCATTTCACAGCCATCAACGGACTTTGTGGTCTTAAAAAACTTTCCCGCCGCAAATGCGAACAGGTACGAGCTTATGGGTTTGGTTTTATTGAACCGATAAACACTTTTACCTTTTTCAATGGCTTTGGAAATGAGGCCACCATTCGAAACAGCCTCCCAGCCCTGAGGCGTTTTGAGCGTCAGCGTGTAAGTTGCTTTCAGGTTAGGCTGATCAAAAAGCGGGAAACAGGTAGATGCGCGGTCGGGCACGAAGAGTGTGTAGAGGTAATCCTCACTTCTATTAAGCGACAAATCTCCCGCTGTAAAGTCAATTGTGATTGCATTTCGTCCCTTTTTCAAATGCCTGGAATCGATGACAATATGTTCATTCACAAAATTATAAGGCAAAACTTCGTCACCGATCTTAATCTCAGAGATTTTGGAACTGTCTGCATTGAAGTCGAGCACCAGCGCGGAATCCAATGCATTCAGGTTAAAACTGATGGTCTCCCGGCCAATGATCTTTGCCGATTTCCCAGCCGGAATATCCAGCTCGATCGCATAATGAATGCTGTCGATCGTCTTTTTCCGGTATTCGTTCAATGCGAAGGAAACGCCTTTTTCGGGAAGATAACTTTGCTGTTTGTTGCACGCAAAGCTGATCAAGGCGATAATCAGGAGTGATAGTAAGGTGTTTAGTTTGATCATATTCATTGAGATTCCTTCAAAAATAGCATTTCCAGCGGAATCCTGACCACATTGCCCATTTTTGCACTAGTCTGACGAATGTCGTTATTTAGCGTAACAATCATTCACAATCCATGCGCCACATCTGCAAACTTACATTCCTGTTTTATCTTTTTTGCATTAACAAAACTACTGCCCAATCGCTGACCCCGCTTACGGTTCAGAAAATTATGCGGGATCCCAAGAAATGGATCGGCACCTCCCCCACCGACATCACCTGGTCCGACGATTCCAAAGCCATCTATTTTAACTGGAATCCAGACAAAAACCCGTCCGATTCGCTGTATTCCTATACTATTCTTTCCAAAAAAATCAGCAAAGTAAGTCCTGCCGATCGCAAGAAGATGCCAGGTAAGAACGGGATTTACAATCGCTCCCATTCGATCAGGGTTTATGAAAAGAACGGCGATATCTTTCTCATCAACTATAAAGACTTCTCAATCCGGCAACTGACGAATACCGTTGAACGTGAGACGAATCCTGTTTTTAATGGAAAGGAAACCGAAATCATATTTGAATTTCACGACAACCTTTTCAGCATTTCACTTGCCTCAGGGCTGATCAGTCAGTTGACAGATTTCAAAACAGGCCCCAAAAAAACGGATACTAAACCCGGTGAACAGGAAAAATTCCTGAAAGCGGACCAACTGGCCATGTTTGAAGTTTTGAAAGAACGTAAGAACAAAAAAGATGCCGGAAAGAAAATCACCGAAACAGAAAAGCCAAAACGACCCAAAGAGATATTCGTCGGCACCAAAAACATTTCCGGTCAGCAGGCCAGTCCTGACGGGCAGTTCGTGACTTACAAACTCGCCGAGGCCGATAAATCAGCGAAATCCACCATTGTGCCCAATTACGTAACCGAATCGGGTTTTACTGAGGACATTCCCGGCAGGACGAAAGTGGGCGCTCCGGAAAATTCGTCAGAATTCTGGATTTATGATGTCAAAAAAGACACGACCCGCAAGGTCGACACTAAGGGTATTCCCGGCATCTACGACAAGCCGGATTATCTGAAAGACTATCCGGCGCAGGACACGGCGTCGAAGAAAAAGGAACGCAATGTCATCTTTCACGGACCATTTTGGTCGGACTATGGGCAGAATGCAGTTGTCGTGATCCGCTCGCTCGATAGCAAAGACCGCTGGGTCATGCAACTGGACCCGGCATCGCTTTCACTCAAACTACTCGACCGTCAGCGTGATGAGGCATGGATCGGTGGGCCTGGCATTGGCGGATATCCGCAAAGCGCAGGGGAAATTGGCTGGTTGGATGATCAGACGATCTATTTTCAGAGTGAAGCCACCGGTTATTCGCATTTATATACCGTTAACATTGCCACAGGCAAGAAAACGCCTCTGACTTCCGGCAAATTCGAAGTGCAGAATTTGGTTCTGTCCAAAGATAAAAAGACGTTTTACCTGATCACCAACGAAGTTCATCCGGGCGAGCAGCATGTGTACCGCATGCCCGCGGCTGGCGGGGCTCGTGTGCGCCTTACGCAAAATGCAGGTGCACATGAAATGACATTATCGCCGGATGAAAGCAAAATCGCGCTCCGGTATTCAAAAAGCAATGTTCCCTGGGAGCTTTACCTGATCGATAATCCAGTTAATGCATCCAAAAACAGCCAACCAGCGCAGATTACGCATTCAGTCTTTCCTGAATTTACTTCTTATCCATGGAGGGAAGCGAAAGTGGTAACAATTAAGGCGAGCGACGGACAGGATATTTATGCGCGGGTTTATGAACCCAAGCAGTCGAACGGGAAAGCTGTCATATTTGTGCATGGGGCCGGTTACCTGCAAAATGCGCACAAATGGTGGAGTCAATATTTCCGCGAATACATGTTTCATAACTTGCTTACAGACAAGGGCTATACCGTGCTCGACATGGATTACCGGGCCAGTTCAGGCTACGGCCGCGACTGGCGGACAGGCATTTACCGCTTTATGGGCGGCAAAGACCTCACCGACAACACGGACGGTGCGCAATGGCTCATCAAAAATTACAACATCGATCCCAAACGCATCGGCATTTACGGCGGGTCTTATGGTGGATTCATCACTTTAATGGCACTATTCACGACACCCGACGTTTTCGCCGCCGGCGCAGCGCTCCGTCCCGTCACCGACTGGGCCGCCTATAACCATCCTTACACAGCCAATATCCTCAACGAACCACAAATGGACAGCCTCGCCTATCGCAAAAGTTCGCCCATATATCACGCAGCCGGGCTGAAAAACCATTTATTGATTTGCCACGGCATGGTGGATGTGAACGTGCATTACCAGGATGTCGTCAGATTGTCGCAAAGATTAATAGAGCTGGGAAAGAACAACTGGGAACTCGCCTCCTACCCCATGGAAGACCACGCATTCATCGAAGCGTCGTCGTGGACGGACGAGTACAAGCGGATTTTTAAGCTGTTCGAGGAAAAGTTGTAGATTAATACTTTTTAAAAGTATTGTTTTTATTGAATTGATTAAAAGTACTGTCGTCCTGAACGCAATACTGTCACACTGAGCGCAGTCGAAGTGCATGCGGTATCGCTACTATCCTTCGGCTGCGCTCAGGATGACATTAACAGCTGCGCTCAGGATGACATTAACATGCACCGGGTAACATCCCAACGACAAAAACGTCATCCGGTGAGTAATTATAAATGCTCCGGCACTTATTCGATTGCCCTGTTTGCGGCACATTTTAGACCGAAAGCAAAATCTTTGACATGAACCGACTTTTTTCAAAACTCAAAATCGTTATCACCGGCCAGGCATTCATTGCGCTGGCCATTGTAACATCCGTTCACGCGCAGCATGTGGGTGTGGGTGTGAAAGCGCCGAAAGGTGCCGAAGTATATCTGGATGGCAGTCGTAAGATGCTCGATGAAAAGTGGATTTACTGGGAAGGCCCGCGTTTCGCAGCCAAGCCGCCTATTAAATGGACGGTTGTGAACGATCCGGTCGATAAGGGCACGGTGATCAACTGCAATGATCCCGCATCTGCTGGCGGACTGTATGGTGCCGCTGATATCGTGACTAAAAAACAATTCAAAGATTTCCGCGCTCACGTGGAGTTTTTGATCACCAAACCGGGCGGTAACAGCGGGGTTTACCTGCAAAACCGTTATGAAATACAGGTGTTGGACGGCGACACCACATCGCACGGAATGGGCGCGGTGATCAACGAGTCGAAATCACCTTACTATGCTTACAACGGAATAGGTAAATGGAACTCTTATGACATTCTCTTCCGTGCGGCCAGGTTTAAAGATGGCAAACTCGTTCAACAGCCGATCGTAACGCTGTATTTCAATGGAAAGAAAGTACATATCAACCAGAAAATCAGCCAGGTATGGGGTGGTAAAAATTCCGGGATCGATGGAGGAAACGATGGCGGCAAAGGGATTACCGACACGCCGGGCGGACTGAAATTACAGTCGGAAGGCCATGATGTTTACTACCGGAACATCTGGATCAAGGAAATGGAACTGGATAAGGCGGATACCAACTTCTGATCAGATCGTTGCTAGCGCGTAAAAGCAAAAGCACGGAACCTGTACATCGTCGTACCGGTTCCGTGCTTTTTAGTTATTCCGAAGTCCTACTTTTTCTTGTAGGCGATTTTAAAAATAGTCCCATTCAGGTCGTCTGTCACGTACAGCGCGCCATCGGGACCTTGCGCAAGTCCACATGGACGGTGCTGGATTGGGCCGGTAGGTTTCACGAGATCAGTACCCGCAAAGTTATCCGCGAAAATCTCCCATTTACCTGGCTTGCCATTCACAAACGGCACGAAAGCTACCATATACCCCTTTTTGAGCTCGGACGACTGGCTGTGAAATGCGATGAATGCACCGTTTTTGTAACGTGCCGGAAACGAACTGCCGGTATAGAACATCAATGCATTAGGCCCCAAATGCGCAGGGAATGCTACCAACGGGTTGATAGCCTTTTCTCCGGCAACTTTCTTTCCGTCACCACCGTATTCAGGCGCCAGCATTTTTTTGTTCTGGAAATGGTCGTAATAAATGTACGGCCAGCCTGCGTCGTCACCTTCTTTCAGGCGGTACAGCGTTTCAGCAGGTAGTTCGGCGCTGTGTTTGGGCGTGTAATATTGAGGGTACATATCGTCAAACTTGCCCCGGCCGTGTGAAGTCACGTAAAGCGCATTAGTTTTATTATCCCAATCAATGCCTACTGCATTCTTGACGCCGGTCGCGAAACGGGTACCGTCAGCAAATTGCTGATTGGCCTTGTCGGCTTTGAATTTCCACACACCACCAGCCGAATCGAGAATAGTGCAGGGTGACATTCCTTTCGCCGAACCTGCCTGACGGCAATTATCGTTGTAAGAACCAACCGTCACGTAGATATTGCCGTTATTGTCGAGTGTGAGAGGTTTCGCATTGTCCCTTCCGTGATCCACGAGCCCACTGATGATGTTTTCAGGCTTGTCAAAGTCAATGATTTCTTCCTTGTCATTCAGTTTATATCGGAACACGCCCTTGTTGGAAGAGCTGTACAGATAGCCGTTTTTAATGGCTATGCCCGTTCCCGGATAGTCGCCGAACAATTTCTGTTCGTCAATCGCGCCGTCGCCGTTCGTATCCCTCAAAAGGTATATTCCTTTACCGTCTTTTAGTTTGGAAAGCTTCACATACATGTCGCCATTTTTGCCCACCACCATGTGCCGGGTTGCGCCCAGGTCCGATGCCAGCACAGTAGCCGAGAAACCTGCCGGGAGTTTGAGTTCTTTGGCATCGACGGGTGTGAAAAGATTCTTTTTAGCGGAAGGGCTCTTGTCATCACTTCGGTACGCAAACAGCGTCGCAGCAGCCGCAATAGCCACAAAAACGCCGGCGGACCGGATTAATTTTCTTTGCATGCAATCGTAAAATTGGGTGAAATTATTTATTTTAGATAAAAGCACTGGAAGGCCCTTTTATAACGCTGACCGGCGCCATGTTTACGAACAAGTTTCGGTCAGGAATGCTTTTTTAAACAAATGAGCGAACAGGGCAACACGACGACCTGACCTTTTATCCATTACACTTTTAACCATTACAGTTATGGACCCAAATGATGATGAGTTATATGATGACGATCTGCCGGGAAATTACCCCGCCGACGAAGATATTTTCCGCAAAGGCCTGATTGACCCCGATGTCGACCCCGAGGATATTTCCCGAATCAAACGTGAAGTTGATATGGATGCCGACGATTGGAATGAAAAGTCGTTTGAAGACGATCTGGTTGGCGACGACCTCGATGTCCCTGGCTCAGAATTGGACGACGCTGATGAGGAAATCGGACGTGAGGACGAGGAAAACAACTATTACAGTCTCGGCGGCGACAACCACGAAAATCTCGAAGAAAACCAGGGCGACTAGCCTTGCTAAATATAGCCAATGCAAGCCTGACGGGTCAACTGTCAGGCTTTTTTGTATTTCGGAAAACAGATTGTCTTGGAATTTCGGTTACTCAGTTATCTAAAAATGACTACTGGTTTCGATTGCTGAAAAACATTAACTTTGATTTAAAATAAACACTATACCACTATGCTCAAGATCAAAGGAACCTATCAAAACGGCAGCATCCATCTGGATTCACAACCCGCTGTGAACCGGTCTGTTAAAGTCATCGTCACCTTTCCAGAAGCTGACGTTCCGTCTCCGGCCGAGGCAACTCCAAAAATTCTTAAATGGAATGACTTTTCTTTCGATAAAAGCCGGCAGCTCCTGAAAAACCTTAAAAGCTCGCTATCAGAAGAAGTAGTCACAGAAAGACGGAATGCTTAATGCGTCTATTTCTGGATACCTCTTCACTGGTAAAACTCTATCACGAAGAAAAGGACAGCGAGTCCTTCAAAAATATTATTGTCAACAGCTCCGTTTCTTCGATTTTCTTGTCTGAACTGACTCGGGTAGAGTTTCTTTCGGCGCTATGGAAAAAGCGAAGACAGGGAGAGCTAACCACGGAAATTGTCAGGCAAATAGCTGGTTTGTTTGAAGGAGATGCGTTGCAATTTACTTTCATGCCTTTGGATAACGATATCGTTGGGAGTGCGTGTGACCTGGTCAGTAAGTACGGATTAGAGGGTCTCCGGTCGCTCGACAGCATTCAGCTTGCCACTGCGCTCGCTTTAAAGGACGAGGCAGATTTATTTTTAACCTCAGACAAACTACTCCAAACATTACTCGTAAAAGAACAACTGCCGACGGCAACACGGTGAGCATTTCCTTAACAAGTATGAACCATACCGTGGTTGCTTTTTCCTAAAAAACGATCCGGAATATGGCCGATTTTACGCCCGAGGCATTCAAAAAAGAATTTATAGCAATCCTCGATTACTGGGGAAAATATGGCCCGGATCCGGAAAAAGGCGGGTTTTATGGCCGGGTTAACTATGAGAACCAGGCGATCAAAGATTCTGCAAGGTCGGTGGTACTGGCGGGACGCATCTTATGGACGTTCTCCGTTGGTCACAGGTTATTGAAAGAAGCCAAATACCTCACCCTTGCCGACCGCGCTTACCAGCAACTCGTAAAATACTTCTTTGATGCGGAACATGGCGGTGTTTACTGGTCCGTAAATGCCGACGGCTCGCCACTCGAAACCAAAAAGCAGATTTACGGCAATGCATTCGCCATGTATGGTTTGAGCGAATATTACCGGGTTACCCATCACCAACCTGCTCTCGAAAAAGCCAAAGAGCTTTTTAATATCATCGAAAAACATGCATTCGATCCCGTCAACGGCGGCTATCGCGAAGCATTTGCAAGAGATTGGTCTGCAACTGACGATTATATTCTAAGCAAAAGCCCGTGGATCAAGAGTATGAATACGCATTTGCATTTGGTAGAAGCTTATACGAATCTGTACAGCGTCTGGCCTGATCAAAAGCTCAAAAAGCAGACAGCGAACATGCTCGACGCGATTATTACCCATATCGTCAATCCGGAAACGAACAGTATGCAGCTCTTTTTTGACGAAAAGTGGAAAGCAAAAGATCCAATTATTTCCTATGGACACGATATTGAAGCTTCCTGGCTGCTTTTCGAGACCGCCGAAATCCTGCATGACGAAAAGCTCATCGCCCGGATGAAGAAAAAATCGATCGATATGGCGACGGCTGCTTTGAAAGGGTTAAGTCCCGATGGTGCATTAAATTACGAATACGATCCGGCAACGAAACATACCCAAACCGACCGCAGTTGGTGGGTGCTTTCAGAACAACTGGTAGGCTTTTACAATGCCTATGAGCTCACCAAAGACCCGAAATTCAAAGCCAGGGCCGAAAAAAGCTGGGATTATATTGTCAGCAAGTTTATCGACCGCGACAAAGGCGAATGGTTTGGAACAGTAAAAGAAGATGGAACGCCTGTGAAAGGCGATAAGATCAATTTCTGGAAATGCCCTTACCACAACTCCCGTGCATGCGCGGAAATGTGGCGGAGGTTATCCAAAGCCTGAGCGGCCTAGTTCAGGAACATTTCATCAACCAGCAACAATGCCCTTTTGTCTTTGTTCCTGTGCCATTCCGGGATTTTTTCGAGCGGTTTGGCCACGATCTTGATATAGGAAACGGTTTGTGGTTTAAACTTCCCTTCAATGGTTTTCAACGAAGGCTTCTCCCCTTTGACCGGCATCGGCGCCTTGAATTTCGCCAGCAACTTCATGTTATCCCGGGTGGTTCCTCCCCAAATCTCGACCAGCTCAGGCGGGAAAATTCCGGTGTCCTCCTCGACCATATAATGCAGGCCGAGCGATGAAATCGTCACCGGCTTTTTGAATTCGGAAACGAAAGCCATGTCGTTATTCCTTACCCCGGCCCAGTTATTGGCCCAAGCGGGGTTATTGGCCCCGATCGCGCCCAGTTTTTGGTCAAAAAATGTCCTTACGCCCTCAGCCTGGTGCACACGGTTCAGCGGGGTCAATAATGTGCCGCTATCCGGCTTAAATGCACTTTTAAAGAACTCGAAAGTGACTAAATCGCTTCCATACCAGCCATTTTTGTAAGCTTTTGCCTTGATCGTCATGTTATTGTTGATCAACATTTTATCGAACAAGGGCGATTTGACGCTGTCGGGCTCGGTACCATCGGTCGTGAATCGGATATCCACTCCTTTGATCGGATGACTGATGTCCACAGCGAGCGACTGCGTAAAAATAGTCGAGCTGTTTTTGACTTGCGGCGGATTGAGCTTCAATGGGTTTTTACCATCATCCTTAAATCCTCCAATGATGTCCACACCTTTATTTGCACGCTGCAACTGTTCCACATCCGCCGCTGATAGTTTGGTATCCCAGACAGCCAGCGTTTTAACACTTTTGAGACCAGGTATCAGCCCTTTGAAGTCATTCAGATCCAGTTTTGTGCCTGATAATGTAAGGTTTTCCAAATGCTTCAGAGAGCCCAGTTGTTTCAAGCCTGCCGCCGTAACGTCGGTGAAATTCAGGTCCAGCTTTCGGAGATTTTCGAACTGGGTAATGCTTTTAATGTCCGCATCTTTGACCGGCATTTTATTGAGGTTCAATGAAATGACTTGTTTTTTGATATCAGCCAGATCATCCAGTTGCTTTACATTGTAGGAAGCAGCGTTGTAGATATTCACTGCGAGCGCGGGTGATTCTCTTGCAAGTGGAAGGATCGTCCGGTAATCTGTATTCAATGCCTTCACCTTATCCTCGTCGGCAGCAGGGAAATCATATTCCACCTCCTCATTAGCCGGTTGCAAATACGAAGTCGCCAGAAGCCGCAAAGAGTCGGTGGCAGGGAAATCGGTCACCTTCTTTTTGAAATCCGCCTTTTGCTTTACCCAAAGTGTGAGCAACGATATTTCCTGCAATGTAAGTTGTGCCTTGCCTGATGGCGGCATATGCTTCTTTTCCGCGATGGGTAAATGCACGCGTTGTAGCAGAAGGCTCATTTCGGGATTGCCGGGGACCAACAATTTACCGGACTTACCTCCCTTCAATATCGATGCCGGGTCGGTCAGTACCAGTTCGCCTTTCAGCTTGTCAGGGTTATGGCAGCTGGTGCATTTTTGTTCGAGGATCGGGCGGATCACATCATTATATACCACGGCCTGTTCTACCGGCACTGCGGCCATTTGTTTTTGGTTTAAAACAGGTTCCCAAATGAAATCGCTTCCGTGCGTAAGTACGGCGCCATAATGGCCCGTCAAGATCAATGCAACCACCGTAACCAATGCAACCGCCCTCGCCGATACCGTTTTGTACCATCCTGCATTCCTTACCCAGTAGATGATGGACGACAAAAAGAATATCCCGGCACCTGTCCATTTGTGATAAAGCAATATCTCACCGGCATAACCTTCTTCCCTCGATAGGAATAGCCCCATGATCACAGTTACCGCGGCAAATAGCGCGCCAATCAGCAATAACCCTTGCAAGAAATTCCGGTAAAAGGCATTGGTAGCATATTCGGGCTTGAAACGGAAGAATTCCAGCAGCATGGCCAGCAGCAGGATCACGATCGGGAAATGCAGGATAAGCGGATGCATCCGGCCGATGGTTTGCAGCCAGGCTGGAATGACCAGTTTGCTTTCGAAGAGCAGTAAAAACAATATGAAGATATTAGCAGCAACTAATAACTGTTCCGCGAAAACCCTGAGCTTTAAATGCATTTAAAATAACCCGAAAATTTGATCGACCTTGAAAACTAAAAAAATCAGCTGATGATGTCCCTTACCACTTTTCCAGACACGTCGGTAAGGCGATACCGCCTGCCTAAGTGTTTGAAAATCAATTTTTCATGATTCAAACCGAGCTGATGCAGGACAGTAGCCTGAAAATCGTGGACGTGCACAGGATCTTTCGCGATGTTGTAACCCAGCTCATCCGTTTCTCCATAAACCATTCCCGGTTTGATACCTCCACCGGCCATCCATATCGTGAAACACCTCGGATGATGGTCGCGGCCATAGTTGTCAGCTGTCAATTTACCCTGGGTGTAGCTGGTACGGCCAAATTCGCCTCCCCATATTACCAGCGTTTCATCCAGTAAGCCTCTCTGTTTCAAATCGGTAACCAATGCAGCCGACGCCTGGTCGACATCCATGGCCTGTTTGGTGATTTCAAAAGGCAGGTTACCGTGCTGGTCCCAGCCCTGATGGTAAAGCTGCACAAAACGCACACCATTTTCTG
Organism: Dyadobacter sp. MSC1_007; assembly: GCF_023667495.1. Lineage (GTDB taxonomy): Bacteria > Bacteroidota > Bacteroidia > Cytophagales > Spirosomataceae > Dyadobacter. The sequence goes on along the minus strand of NZ_JAMOZL010000002.1, from coordinate 537,440 downwards.
ACAGCTTGCGTGCCAGCAGGCAGTTGGCCGCGTACGTACCCGGAACAAGACATTCGGGGCCGTAAAGCTTGATGATATCGTCGGATTCCTTTGAAAGGTCCATTACTTCCGGCACAGCGGTCTGCATCCGGTAAGCCATTTCATACTGCTTGATTTTGGCAGCAATCTCGGGGTCGCCAAACTCCTGGTATGACAAGTCATTGAGTTCAGAAAGCTGGTCGAGCATATCGCGGCGCTCTTTACGGTCCATACCTTCGGGATCGCGCAGGTAAAGCACCGGGTCCTCGCCTTTGCTGAACTGCACGCCCTGGTGGACAGAATCGAGAAAACCATTGGACCAGAGTTTGGAATAAACCCCTTGCCCATTACCGACGCCACGTGAAAGGAGCACGGTAAAATTCGGGAGGTTTTTATTCTCATTTCCAAGACCATAGCTTAGCCAGGAACCCATACTGGGTCGGTTTCCCTGCTGTGAGCCGGTTTGCAGGAACGTCAATGCTGGATCGTGATTGATAGCCTCGGTGTACATCGATCTGACGATACACAGGTCATCCACTATTTTGGAAGTATAAGGCAAAAGATTGCTCACCCACGCCTGCGACTGCCCATATTGTTTAAAATCGACAAACGAACCAACCAGCGGAAAAGACGCCTGATTGGCCGTCATCCCCGTAAGCCGTTGGGTGCCACGCACTGACGGCGGGATCTCCTGGCCCAGCATTTCACGTAGTTTCGGCTTATAATCGAACAGTTCCTGCTGGGATGGTGCCCCATTTTGAAACAGGTAGATCACTCTTTTCGCCTTGGGCGCGAAATGCGGTATGCCCGGTTCGAAACCTGCCTCCTCCATTCCCCCACCCTTCAAAAGGTCGGGCATCAGCAACGAGCCCAATGCCACGCTCCCGATCCCCAGACTCATCGTGGATAGAAACCGCCTCCTGTTGAAGCTGAATCCGTGTTCTATGATTTCCTTTTCCATATTTTGTACTTATAATATCTATTCACTGGAAAGTCGACTGCCATTAAGATTTCGTAATCGTTTCTTCCAGGTTATAAATCGTGGAAATGACGCGCATTAGCGACGCCAGCGCCTTTTTATCAACATTCCTGGTAAGCGGATATTCGCCAATTGCGGTCATTTTGTCCGCCTTGGCCGGCTGGATCTCTTTGAGCTGTTTGTTATAGTAAGCTGTAAGTACCTCCAACTCTTTCGCATTGGGTTTCCGGCACACGATCAGCCGGAATGCTTTGGTGATCTTGTCTTCTGAACTGCCTTTTTCCTGCAACAATCGTGAGGCAAGCACTCTGGACGCTTCCAAGACCGCCGGGTCATTCATCATCACGAGCGCTTGTAAGGGCGTATTGGTCTTTAACCTCTTCACTTCACATAAATCGCGGTTACTGGCGTCGAAAATCGCCATTGTCGGCGGCGGAACAGTTCGTTTAATCAACGTGTACATTCCGCGGCGATAAAGGCTCGCGCCATGATCCTGATTATAAACTGACAACAAACCCCTGCCGGAGGTAGCGCCTTCCCAAAGCCCCGCGGGCTGGTAAGGCTTCACACTCGGCCCGCCAATAGTCCTGTTCAGTAGTCCGCTGCTGGCCAAAACCAGGTCTTTGATAAATTCTGCATGAATCCGGTAGCGCGATCCTCTTGCCAGCAGCACATTATCGGGGTCCACGGCCAGCTTTTCCTTGGTAACCACAGCCGATTGCCGGTAAGTGGCCGACATGACCATTTGTTTTACCAATCGTTTGATGTCCCAATTGTGCTCCATAAAATCGACCGCAAGCCAATCGAGCAATGCGGGATGCGAGGGCAATTCACCCTGCATTCCAAAGTCACCGGACGTTTTAACAATACCCTTTCCGAAAAATTCCTGCCACAAAATATTAACATAAACCCTGGCTGTCAATGGGTTGCGCTTATCAAAAAGCCATTGTGAGAGACCAAGTCGGTTTTTGGGATATTTTTTATCAAATGGAAGAATGGCGTTGGGTGTACCGGCCTGCACTTCCTCTCCCGGTGCATCGTAAACACCTCTTTTGAGGACATATGTTTTGCGTAGCGTATCCAGATCGCCCATCACCGACACGATCAGGCGGTTGGTATCGGGCTTGTTCACGAACGTCAATATCTTCTTAACATCATCGTCGCTGATCTCCATCAGCGGTTTTTTAGCATAGGTCTCCGGCCCGCCGATCACAGATTCGATCCCCACTTCCCTTACATTGTTAAAGAATGCAAACATCTGGTAGTATTCCTTTTGCGAGAACGGATCGTACTTGTGATCATGGCAATGCGCGCATTCGAGCGTAACGCCGAGTAACCCCTTACCAAAGAGATCGTTACGGTCGGTCACGTACATAATGCGGTATTCTTCGGGAATTACACCACCTTCTTCTGTGATCTTATGGTTTCTGTTAAAACCTGTGGCCAGTAATTGTTCTTTTGTAGAATTGGGCAATAAGTCGCCCGCAAGTTGCCAGGTAACGAAGTCATTATAATGCATATTCTTATTGAATGCATGGATCACCCAGTCGCGCCACGGCCATTGCGTGCGATAACCGTCGTCCTGATAGCCGTGTGAGTCGGCATACCTTGCCAGATCGAGCCAGTGGATCGCCATTTTCTCACCATACGAAGGGTTGGCCAGCAGCTTGTCCACGATTTTCTCGTAGGCCTTCGGACTGTCGTCTGCGAGGAATTCGTCCATCAGCTGCAACGAAGGCGGCAGACCGTTGAGGTCCAGGCTCAGCCTTTTGAGCAACCGTTCTTTATCAGCTTCGTCATTAGGTTCCAACCCTTTTTGTTCCTGCTTCTGAAGAACAAAATGATCGATTTCGTTGATTGGCCAATCTTCGTTATCCACTTCCGGCACAGCCGGTTTTTTTGGCGCTACGAAAGCCCAGTGCTTTTCATATTTAGCACCTTGCTTGATCCACCTTCCGATCAGGTCGATCTCCCGTTGCGTCAGTTTGAGGTTAGAGGCGGGCGGCGGCATTCGGAGCGAAGTATCCTCAGTCGTAATGCGGAGGTATGCCTGCGAGAGTTGCGGTTTTCCAGCCACGAGCGCATGGGCACCCGGATTTTCCTTTAATGCTTTGAATGCGCTTTGGGGATCGTCGAGGCGCAAGCCAGCTTCGCGCTTGTTGGCATCGGGACCGTGGCATGCCAGACATTTATCCGAAAGAATGGGCCTGATGTCGAAATTGTAGCTGACCTCCTCCGGCAGTTTTTCGTCGGAAGGGTTGCCCGGCGTGCGGTTACAGGACTGGATACTCAAAGCAATCGCCGCAGACCCGAGCGCCAGAAAAATGCAGTTCCTTAAATTCATCATCGTGGGTTCAGAAATCGCCAATCACACTTTTTTATTAGTGTATATACCTAACTAAAAAAATGTACATTTATTGGTGTAATAATGCTAATATATAATCAATAAACTGTCCTGTTCTATACTGTTCCTATCTCTTATTGTACCATTTATTTTTATATGAAACAAAGAATAATTTTACCTATTCTACTGACAGTGGCAATGCTGGCGAGTTTCGCTTCGGCTAAAATCGGCCTTTCTGAGGCGGGGAAGGACATTGGCATGCCCGAAGTGGCGAGGTGAGCAGTGATAAAAGCAAAAGAGCAATGCCGGAAAGTGACATTGCTCTTTTGCTTGTGTTATTTCCCGGCTATCCAGGTATTGATCTTATCTTCCAGTAGTTTGAGCGGCACGCAACCGGATTCGAGCACCAGCTTATGGAACTCGCGGATACTGAACTTGTCGCCCATTTCCTTTTCCGCTTTCGACCTTAACTCCCTTATTTTCAGCTGACCTATTTTGTAGGACAATGCCTGCCCGGCACCAGCCATATACCGCTCTACCTCAGCGGTAATGCTTTCCTCCGACTCCGCTTCATGGTCGAGCGAATATTGAATGGCCTGTTCCCGCGTCCAGCCTTTTGAATGCAGCCCAGTATCGACTACCAACCGGATCGCGCGGTGCATTTCAGCACTTAGCATACCGAAATACTGGTAAGGATCGGTGTACAAGCCCAACTCTTTCCCCAGCGACTCGGTATATAACGCCCAACCTTCGCCATATGCGCTGTACCACAGGTTTTTGCGGAACTCAGGAAGCCCTTCGTTTTCCTGTTGCAGTGAAATCTGATAGTGATGACCTGGAATAGCCTCATGCAGGAAGAGACTTTCGTCGGACACTGTATTGTATTCCTTTGCATCCGGCACAGGTACATAAAAAACGCCTGGCCGCGAGCCGTCTGGCAGGCCTGGGTTATATTCGGCAGATGCCGAAGCTTCCCGGAATGCCTCGGTCCGCCGCACTTCGAACGGCGTTTTTGGTGTCAGCTCAAACAGCTTTTTCAGGTTCGGCTTCATCCTTTCGTGAATCTTATTGAAGTTCGCGATCACCTCCTCGGCGCTCTTGAACGGCATCAACTTTTTATTATTCCTGACATCATTGAAAAACGATTTAAGATCGCCTTTGAAACCTACCTGTTCTTTTACCTTCTCCATTTCCCCCGATATCCGGGCAACTTCTTTCAATCCGATCTGATGGATCTCGTCGGCAGTCATTTCGGTTGTGGTGTAGTATTTAATGTAGTAATCATAAATGGCCTTACCGTTTGGTAATGCGTCAAACCCGTTCGTTTTTCTTCCCGCAGGCAAATATTCTTTCTCAATAAACACATGCATTTTCTGGAACGTCGGGATAATCTTCGACTCCACCATGGCTGCATATTCTTTTTCGAGCCGCGCCTTGTCTTCTGCTGAGAAATCTTTGGGGAAATTTTTGACGGGCGAATAAAACAAATGGTCTTTCACAGGCCCATGATCCATATCGCTAAACTGCGGGATCATCTTTTTGATCAGCGATGCCGGCAAAACATATCCGGTTTTAATGCCTTTTCGCATATTTACAACCGCCGTATCACACCATACCACAAACCCGTCGACCCGTTTCAGCCAGTTATCGTAATCTTTTACAGTTTTGAAGGGCTGCAAACTGCTGCCGCTGGCCATTTGCCCGATCATGAGGTGTGTAGAGAAAATCTGGTTGATTGGCATAAGCTCGATCGGGTATTTGAGGCCTTCCAGATTGATATTACACTCCCATTGAAGCAAATCCCAACTCACTTTCTCTTCACCGGTCAATTTTTCGCGGTCATATTTCGCGAGTTCATCCTGGTATTTTTTGTAAAACGCCGTGGCCTTTGCCTTTCCGGCTTGGGATAAGTCCTCGGACATGCGGTCGTTGTACCGGTTATCGCCATTCATGGTCGCTTCCAACGGATAAAGGGGAAGCCTTTCTTCATAATAACTTGCAAAAACTTCTTTGATAGGAGGCATAGTCTCTTCTGTTTTTTCTGATTTCTGCTGACAAGACTGCATCATCAGGCCCGTCGTCACGAGCATGTAGTAAATGATTTTTTTCATTGATTGCGCTGCGTTTTTAACATTTGTAAAGTAAACAAAAAGTGCCGGAAGAAATCAATTCCTCCGGCACTTTCGGGTTTACGCTATTTCGTCCGGGTCAACCGGTTGTGTTGACCGTGTAGTTCCCAAGAATGTTCAACTCGCCGCCGCCTTCGACGAAGATGTTCCTCACCGTGACATTCTGTCCGAGGGCTATCGTGTGGCCGGTATTGACACGCACATAGTCGCCCGCTGCCGGAACCCTGCCCGCCGACCATATCGACCTATCGGGCCATGCACCAGATGCGATCGTTTCGTTTACATTGGAAAAAAGGGAGGTAGTTTTGAAATTCCGGAACAGCAGGGCGTCTGTTGTAGAGCCCTCTGTGCCAAACCAATCCCGGAGAATATCAGAGTAGATCCTTCTGAAATCCACCTGCATTCTTACTTCCTGATTCTCATTAGTTGGTGTGGTAGTTGGTGGTTCAAGATCATTGTTCAAATCAGGCACCACTCCTACCATTTGTCTTTTGATACCCTTTCCAAATACAAACATGGGCGCAGCTACACCATGGTCGGTGCCCCGCGAGGCATTTGAATTGGCCCGCCGTCCGAAATCAGAGAACGTCATTCCAATCACCCTGTCAGCGGTCCCCTGCAATACAAGGTCTTTCTGGAATGCCGAAACGGAGTCCGATAATTTCCGCAGCAGGTTGGCATGTAATCCAATCGTCGTGTCCGAGGAAGTCACCTGGTCGCCGTGTGTATCAAAACCGCCCAGCTCCACGAAGTATATTTTGGTTTGTAAACCGCCATGAATCATTTTGGCTACAATTTTCAGTTGTTCGGAAAGATCCGAAGTTGTTGAAGCGGCCGGATAGCTCGCCATGGTTGAACCCGCATCGTAGGCCCGCTTGATCTGCCCGGAATATCCCGTCGAGAGCACTTGCTGCTGCCTCACGTGCTTGATCATATCTCCTGCCTCGCAGCAAGGAAGTTCGGTGGACGACATATTCTGCGCTCCGCCAAGCAACGCATAGAAATTGTTTACATTCTCAACCGAAATATTCATCGGTGTTTGCGGCCCCAGAAGGCTCGTGGAATTAAGTACGCCAATCTGAAGGGCCAGCGGGTCTTTCATCTGGTCATTCGGATAATTCTGGGGATAGCCTGGAAAGCGGTTGTTCAGGTACCTGCCCGCCCATCCGCTATTCGCATACTGGGTTGCATCCACGCCCGTCATCCAGATGTCGGAAGAGCGATGGTGCGACTGGTTCGGATTCGGGTAAGACACCGAATTGACAATGGCCAGCTGCCCCTGGTTATACATTTCCTGCATTCCGGTCATCGCGGGGTGAAAACCGGCTTCGGGCATGCCAGACAATGGCAGCACCCGGTTCTGCGGTATCGCAATGTTAGTGCGGATGCTCTGATATTTCGGGTAATACTGCAACGGAATCACTGTATTGAGGCCGTCGTTACCGCCATTCAGATAGATGATCACCAGAATGCGGTCCGTATTCACGGCGGCTGTTCCCATCAGCGACTGCACCAGCGATGAGCGGTTACTGAGGCTTGTTATGCCAAAGCCGTTTACCATTACAGGTAGGGCCATAGCCGAGGCGGATGCCAGAAAATCTCTTCTTTTCATACAATTTTCGAATTAAAAAACCTCGTATTCGGCCATCCTGATCATGTACCGCATCAAGTTAGTGCACCTGTTTTTAACAGCGTTCTGCGCATTGATGCTCGTCGGGTTGTTGCGGTAACCATTCAACTCATAACGCCACTCGATACGCGGCAGGCTATTCATAAAAACCACATCGATGAGGTAATTTTTTTGCGTATCTGTCAGGTCGATCGCAAACAGGTTTTTCGAGAATGCCGCCAGGACTTCGTCCGGTGTAATAGCGGGACTTAGCGAACTGTTCGTAAAATTCGGCTGGATTGCCTGTATCCACTTCAGGAAATCGATACCCAGCAGAACGCCGGGCTTTATCTGAAGGCTTGGATAGATCATTGTGTCGCTGTTTCCCCTTCTGGCAGTGATGGTAGAACCGTTGATCCAGTTCTTTGAATAACCCACCTGGTAATAAGGCGGGTAGCCAAATACCAGCGGTTGGGTCAGTATTTCAAGGTTCATACCCCCCATTCCCCACAGGAAGTACCTCACAAAGTTTGTATATGCCGGAGTATCGGCCATCATATCGGGCAGAGGCTGGTTAAAATAGCGCCCCATTCCGATCAAATATTCCATCGGCGATTTGATCATCGAGCCGATATTCATGTCACTAAAAAAGATCTCGCTTTTAAGCAGCTTTTCAACCACCGGCTTGATCGCGTAGTTATTCTGCGCACTCGCGAAAAACTGTGCGAGCGGCACGATTACATTGTCTTCAATGTCCTGGGTAACATTGTGGCTTACGTACCATCTGTACAGTTTACGGCAGATGTTTTTAGGCGTTTCGGGATGCCGAAGCAGCATGTCGATCAGCTCGTTCATCTCCACATCGCCGGCCGTAGCGTCCGTCCTTCCTTGTATGGTAATGCCTCCATATTTAGACGAGAATGTCTTATCCGACGAATCGTGGTAGCTTGGCGTAAAGAAGGAACCAATTTCGCTGGTACCATTTGCATAATAGTTGGTTACCATCCAGCCGGTGAGCACTTTAGAGGCCGATTTCACATCCTGTTCGGTGTAATTCGGGTTTCCTGCATAATCGTGCTGCCCTACTGTGAACAATTCCTGCAACTCACGTGCATAGTTTTCATTAGGCTGGTCTTTGTTATTCCCGTTCCCGTTCTGATAAATAAGCATCGCCGGGTCCTTGGTGATCCCGATGGTCATTGTCTTGAAATTCCCCAAACTATTGTCGCGGAGCAGTTTGAGGTAGCGGTACATATAGCGATAGTCCGCCATTACATTCTGGGAAACCACAAAATGGTTTTGCCAGAATGCAGTCAGTTTTTCCAGGACGGAAGGCTTACCATTCTGGATAAGCATCAACCCCACCCACCAATAGCGCAAATGGACACTATGTTCACCGCTTTTGGCTGATATAAAAGGAAAGCTGGTCAACGGTTTTTGATAATTCACACTGGTCGGCGTCAGGTCAATGGGCGGTGGCGGGCTGGCCGTGTAGCTCACATTGGCAAAAAGCTGATTGACCGCGTCGGTGGCGGTGAGACCGGTAAAAGCAGTGATCTCCTGCGGCGTGGGGCCGAAAGTAGCCCTTCTCAGTAAGTGTGCTGCTTTGTTAGCCGTAAGAGGCGCCGTATAAGCATCAAGATAAGCCATATTTAAAACGTTTTTTTTCGGTGGTCGCCAGTTCTGTTAGATAATTGATCATCTACTAATCAAAACTTTATAAGATTTTGACAACCCATCAACAAAGGAGAATTTCAACAGATAAAGGCCTTGGGGCATCCGGCTGACATCTATGCCGTCGTTATCCATTTTTTTTGATGAATAGATGGTCCGGCCATTCGGATCTACCAAATCGGCGGTGCGTACATTCTGAGCCTGGGTTCCGGTGAGAAACAACCTTTCAGCCACCGGGTTTGGAAAAACATGCAGTTCGGAGTCCGCGCCGTGATCTACTTTGGCGATGCGGCTGTAAGCAAATGTGCCGTCGCGGTCAACCATTTTCAGCCGGTAGAAATTGATTCCGTGGAGCGGGTGGATATCCGTAAAATCGTAGCGCTCCGGATTTGCGCCGGATACCGCAGCGTCTTTTATGGCGCCTACCTGGTCAACATAACTCCATGATTTCGCATCCGCACTCCGCTCAATCTCAAAATGGCTGCTATTAATCTCCGAGGCTGTAACCCACTCCAGGTAACTGGCATTTTCCCTAGTCGAGGCATCGAAGCTCACGAGCACTACCGGCAAGGCACCGTCAGACATGGCAGCCAGGGTGTACACATTATACGTATCAGGTGCAATCGCTGCGTCGGTGGTCAGTGAACCGGCAGCCAATGTACTTGGCGCTTCGAAAATGGAATTGACATCAACCGTGGAAGCGATATTCACCCACTGGCTACCGTTCCACCCGGCAATGGTCAGCTTCGTTAATCCCCTACCGGCAGTAAGGGTGTTGATATCACTGTTTGCGTCCCAAGACAGCGTAATCCGCGTGGACGCAGGGCCGTTGATGTCCCAGTATTCCGTTTTACTCACGGCCGATAGCACCGACTCGATGCTGGAAGCATTGAACGGACCACCTGCGGGTAATACACCATAGTTTCCACCTGTTGGGTTGCTGGTAACCGCTACACTGGGATCGACACCAAAATAAGCGCCTACCACCTGCTCAGGAAACGCAGCAAATGGCCTGAATGAGCCGTTGTCGCCCACAGGAAAGACAAATGTTTCGGTTCCTGCCTTTTTAATGTAGCCATCAATGAAGTTATCGTTGCCTAGGACACCCGAAGTAACGGAGATCCCGAAGCTCACGATACCGATAGGTAGGTCCCTTTTAGTCGATATCGCACCATCATCCTGAGAAACAACAGGGTTATAAACCGATGCTAAAATTAACAAAAGTAGAATTATCGAATAAATTCTAGGCATAATGATAGTTTTATCCAACTCAAACCCAAATATAGCAGAATTTTGTAATTGCAATTGTTACAAAGTTATACAAATTACTTCTACAAAATGAATATTATACGTCAGAAAGTAGGTAGTTATCAGGCGAATAGCCCTAATCACTTACTACAAGGCGCTTTTTTTGTTCGAAAATTTTTATGAAATTCTTCTACATTTATTCAAAAAGATTGCCGAACCGATCGAATACCTTCGGTTACATTATTTAAATCACCGCTATGATTGTCCGAGAAGGCGGGTTAATTTGCGGCCTGCATCATTATAGCCATCATGGGATTGAGAACTTACATCAGGGAGCACTTCATCGAGGACATTCGGCCATATAAGCCCCGGAGCCTTAACAAACCGGAAAAACTAATCGAAATTGTTTCTGCCTGGAAGGGCTTGGAACTGATTATCGGGGACATAGTAACGCAGTTCGGGTTGCCGCAGGAGCGCTGCATCGAATTTGGTGTAGAGTTTGGCTATTCGGCGGTGGTGTTTTCTAACTTCTTCGATAAAGTCATAGGTGTAGATACTTTTGAGGGCGACATTCATACCGAAAACAAAACAGAGCATTTCCAGCAGACCAGCGAGCGTCTCAGGGCTTTCACTAATATACAGCTGGTCAAATCCGACTACAAAGACTGGATCGCTTCCGATGATACGCGTTACAACCTGGCGCACGTCGACATCGTGCACAACTATCACGACACCTTTGAATGCGGCTTATGGGCAGCCAGGCACAGCGACTGCACCATTTTCCACGACACGGAAAGTTTTCCCGACGTAAGAAAAGCAGTCAAGGACATTGCCAGAGCGACAGGCCAGCAGCTCTACAACTATCCGCACCACTTCGGATTAGGGATTTTGGTGGATAAAAAATCAATCACGAAGCGGAAATGAAGCAGAAAGTCCTGGTTATAGGCAGCTCTAATACGGATATGGTGGTTAAGACAGCCCACTTTCCAAAGCCAGGCGAAACCGTGCTGGGCGGAACGTTCTTGATGAACCCTGGTGGAAAAGGTGCCAATCAGGCGGTGGCTGCTGCACGGCTGGGCGCCGACGTCCGTTTTATCGCTAAAACGGGTCTCGATATATTTGGCCAGCAGGCGCGGGAAGGTTTGACGAAAGAAGGAATAGACACACAATACCTGGCTGAGACGGGCGCATTCTCCTCTGGCGTTGCCCTCATTACGGTGAATGCGGAGGGCCAGAACGAAATCGTTGTTGCCTCAGGGGCTAATATGGACTTGCACCCGTCTGATATACCAGATACTGCCTTTGAACAGATTGCCATTGTGTTGCTTCAACTCGAAATACCGCTTGAAACCGTTCAATGGATAATTGACAAATGCGCCAAACTGGCTATCCGGGTCATTCTTAACCCTGCTCCGGCGACCACGCTCGGCGACCACTTTCTGGACGGTCTTTTTCTCATCACCCCCAATGAAACCGAAGCCGAGATCATCACTGGTATTTCTGTCGACAGTACAGCGGCATTAAAGCGAGCTGCGACGTATTTTCTTGACAAGGGCGTCCAAAATGTAGCCATTACCCTTGGAAGCAAAGGCGTTTACCTGGTCAGCAAAGACTTTTCGGGGACCATTACCGCTCCCATTGTGGCCGCACTCGACTCCACTGCTGCGGGGGACGTGTTCAACGGCGCTATCTTAAAATCCCTGGCGGATGGGGAATCAATGGAAGAAGCATGCCGTTTTGCGTGCAGGGCGGCTGCCATTTCGGTCACACGGATGGGCGCGCAAACTTCCGCACCTTATCATTATGAAATGGATTAACCATGAGCAAAATTCCCATCATCATAGACTGCGACCCCGGCCACGATGACGCCTTAATGCTCATGCTGGCTTTTGGAAGTGGCATGTTCGATATCAGGGCAGTTACTATCTCGGCCGGTAATCAAACTCAGGCAAAGACTATGAACAATGCGCTCAAAATCCTGACGCTGATCGGCGCTACGGACATTCCGGTGTATCATGGTGCCGAAAAACCCCTTTTCAGGGACCTCGCCGTCGCCGACTATGCCCATGGCGAAACCGGGCTCGACGGTCCCTCCTTGCCGACTCACACTATGGCAGTACAGCCCATGCGTGCCGTAGAAGCTATGGCCGCTATCCTCGTGGAAGCCGGAAGCAGCATTACCATTGTCCCGACCGGACCGCTCACCAATATTGCCACACTACTGCTGGCATACCCTCATCTCAAAAGCAAAATCGAGCGGATTTCGCTGATGGGCGGCGGAATTTTCCGGGGGAATATGACACCACTGGCAGAATTTAACATATATAATGATCCCGAAGCGGCAGCAATTGTGTTCAATGCAGGAGTGCCGATCACGATGTGCGGGCTCGATGTCACGCACAAAGCGCTCGTTTTTCAGAAAGATATCGAGTTATTCAGATCGCTGGGAAATAAGACGGGCACGGCAGCTGCCGGGATGATGGACTTCTTTTCGATTTTTTACCGGAAAAACATGCCCGAACTGGATGGAGGCGCGCCGTTGCACGACCCATGTGCAATCGCCTGGCTGATGAACCCGGGGATTTTCAAAACGAAATCGTGCTATGTGGATGTGGAAACGAAAGGCGAACTGACCCGTGGGGCCACGGTAGTTGACTTTTACAACGTGCTTAACCGGGAACCGAATGCAGTGGTGGCTTTCGACATTGACCGCGACGAGTACATTAATATGCTCTATAATGCGATTAAGGTGTTGCCTTAATGCATTTATAAAAGTACAGAAACTTCCTCTTCGACCTCGCGGCGGCTCTCGCGATGGCGCACGACGCTGTTTCCTGCATAAAGTATAACAAGTCCTCCGAAAGAACAGAATGCCATCATTCCGACCATCGGCATGGCGGTGTTGTTATGCAAAAAACTGACAATCGCGGAAATAACCGCCCCTGCTCCCATTCTCCAGCTACCCATTAAAGCCGATGCGCTGCCTGTGTGTTTCCGGAACGGTGCAAGCGATAATGCCGATGCATTTGGCCCCGTGAGGCCCTGGCCGGTAAGGAATACAAACATTACGCCGATAAGCGAGTAGAGTCCGAACCAGTTATTATGTACGCCGGTGATGAGGAACAGCCCTACTATGCTCTGGTAAACGAGGGTAAACCGGATGATCTTTTCACTGGTGTATTTTTTGAGCAAAAAATGGTTCAACTGTGTCGATCCGATCATTGCCACAGCCAGGAATGCAAAAATCCAGCCGTATTGCTGCTCCGACACCTTATAGATGTTCATGAACACATCTGACGAGCCCGAAATATAGGCGAACGGTGCGGCTGTCGCCAAGCCACCGGCCAGTGTATAAATCAGGAATTGTGGCTGGCTGATCACCGTCGCGTAGCCGTTTAATACGGCCGCAGGTCGAAGCGATACCGAATTATCTGCCGCCCGTCCTGTCGGAAGGAAAAAGTAGATCGCAGCAATAATAAGGCTTACAATACCAGCCAGAATAATGAAAATCCACTGCCATGCGATGGACGCGGTAACGTATCCCCCTACTGTTGGAGCGATCATCGGCGAAACGGCGATCACGAGTGTGATCAGTGAAAAAACTTCCGCACGTTTATCAGACGGAAAAAGGTCACTTACAAGCGCTTGCGAAGCTACCAGACCTACACAGCCGCCCATGGCCTGGAAAAACCGCATGGCTATCAGCGCGTCGACGGAAGACGTCATAGCACATCCGAACGATGCGATCACGTAAAGGATGAGTCCCGCATATAATGGTTTCTTACGACCAAAACGGTCGAGCAACGGTCCGTACACTAGCTGCCCAATGCAGATACCGATCAGATAGCTTGTCAGGGAAAGCTGTACGCGGTCAATGGTAGTTTGGAGATCCGTAGCGATGCGCGGGAAACCCGGCAGGTACATGTCGATGGAAAAAGGACTGACTGTCGCCAACGATCCGAGGATCAGGATAATAAAAAAATATTGCTTACGGCTCATGGACTTACTAACACTTACTGTTTGGTTAACGGGGCAGTAATGTCATTAAGTTCCTGTTTTTCAATAAGTACAATATTTTCATTAATCATGAACAATTATCTTCGTACCGCACGGAAATCCAATGCCATTTAGGGATATTCGTATCAAAGCTTTCCTGGATTAGTGCGTGTAGTTGCAATTGCTTCGAGTATTTCCTGTTCAGATATATCTACGGATTTAGGCAGATTATCAGATAATTCCTGCCATCGCTCTTTCCAGGTTGGCCTCATCTCCTTAACCGTTATCAAGCCTAAGTCAACCAGATCGTCGATCAGGCGTCTTGCCTTCGGATTGTTTATCTCGATTGTCAGTTCCATTGCCTAAGCTTTTATCTAGGTTAAATTTAAATGCCGAAATCGGAAAATTCGAATTGTTGGCATAAAACAAAAAAACGCCTGATGAACAATCACCAGGCATTTTATCTAGTTTTAAAGTCGATACTTTTACTCCTTGAAATAAATTATAACCCCGCTCATTTACAATTCAGATATTCGAAGCGAATGTCGTCCACAAAGAAGTTGTCGGTCCAGGGAAAGTGGGTTGCTTTAAGCGGATATCTATTTCCGGTGTAAGTATAAGTGGTACTGCTGCTGATACCGTTCTCTACTCGCCTCACAATATTATGCTTTGAAAATACGGCAGGACCGTTGCCAGATTCATTGCCAAAATAGAGATTGAAATCGAAAATGCCGGGATGGCCGTAAAATGGGCTAATCAATTTGTCATGGAAAAAGGTATAGTCAGCCGTTACTTTAAACTTCTCTGATTTAGCCTCGCGTTCGTAAGCAACCATGCCGAAAACATCTCCCTGAACATCATAAGCATAAGTTTCATAGCGGTATATTTCCCCTTTCTTGACGTAAAAAGAATTGTATTCCGTGCCTCGCCCTTCTACATAGGAGCATTTTACCACCTGATCAGCGTCGTTATACTCAAATATCCTGGCACCGAAATGAGGGATAAGTGTATTGACATCGTCGTTATGTAATGTTCTGTTTTCCTTGATCACCCGGCCTTTGGCATCGTACTCATAGCTGGTATCCATGATCTTACCGGACACTCTCTGAAGTCGACCATTCGAATAAATCAGTTCACAAGGGAAATCGGCATTTTGTGTATGCAGAGTGACCTTACGCACAGTCCGGTTCGTGTAATCGTATCGTAAATAATCCCAGGTACCTACGGTTATTTTGGACAATTGGCAGGTATCGCCCTCCCTGCCGTAAATAACAGAAGGAACTTCAGGATTATCCTTTTCCTTGCAGGCGTCTGTTAAAATGATTGTAAGGGCACAAACCAGCAAAAGGAAAAGGCGCTTTACTAATTTTCTCATACTATAAATCAAAATTTCAATTCTTTTTTAACACAGGCAGCACCCGCAACCTGCACGCTATCAGTCCACACCCTTGCATGTAAGAACATGTTTTCCTTTCACCATAATTTCTCTGTAATCTGGTAAACTGTTCATCGGCTACAAATATACGAATGGATACATGCATTTAGCTCTTTTGTTTGGGCTGGTGAACCACCAACAAAAAGACGCCTGATGAACAATCACCAGGCGTCTTTTATATTGTTCCAATATCCCTATTTACTTTTCTTTTCCAGCGGATAGCTTGCCACTGAAAGATCGCTTTGCCCGGTTGAATGAGTTGCCGCTACGGTTACTACTGTCGCTTCCTTTGCCTTTAATGCTTCTGTTTCAACTACGTTTACGGCAATATGCGGCGCGATCACGAGGGAGACGATAGACATCAGCTTAATGAGGATGTTCATCGATGGTCCGGAAGTATCTTTGAAAGGATCACCAACGGTATCACCTGTCACAGCAGCTTTATGCGGTTCTGATTTCTTGTAGAAGGTTTCGCCATTGATCACCGCTCCTTTTTCGAAGGATTTCTTAGCGTTATCCCATGCACCGCCTGCATTGTTTTGGAAGATACCCATTAATACACCCGAAACTGTAACACCGGCCAGCGTTCCGCCGAGTACTTCCGGCCCGAACAAAAAGCCGACGATCACGGGAACCAGCAATGCAATAAGTCCCGGTGCTACCATTTCGCGGATCGACGCTTCGGTCGAAATAGCGACGCATTTGTCGTATTCCGGTTTCGTAGTTCCTTCCATGATACCAGGCAGTTCGCGGAACTGGCGGCGTACTTCTTCCACCATTTTCATGGCAGCGCGGCCTACTGCGGCGATAGCCAATGAAGAGAAAATAAACGGTATCATCGCTCCGACGAATAAGCCGGCCAGCACATTAGCCTTATAAATATCAATTGAATTAATGCCTGCAACGCCACAGAAAGCAGCGAACAATGCAAGTGAGGTAAGTGCAGCCGAGGCAATTGCAAATCCTTTTCCGGTAGCAGCGGTGGTGTTTCCTACCGCGTCGAGAATGTCTGTGCGGCCACGAACTTCTTCGGGTAAATGCGCCATTTCGGCGATGCCACCCGCATTATCCGCAATAGGACCGAATGCATCGATCGCGAGCTGCATGGCCGTAGTTGCCATCATACCGGCAGCGGCAATCGCTACGCCGTAAAGGCCTGCAAATTCATAGCTCAGGAAGATACCGGCGGCAAGTACAAGCGTCGGGATCACCGTCGATTCCATACCTACTGAAAGACCTCCGATAATGTTAGTCGCGTGACCCGTAGAAGACTGATTTACAATAGATTGAACCGGTCTTTTACCCATTGCCGTGTAGTATTCAGTTACCATCGACATAATCGCGCCTACGATAGAACCGAGCAAAATCGCCCAATACACATCCATAGCAGTGAAATCGACGCCACGGATCGTTAATGTGCCTTCCGGCAGCATCCACATCGTTAACGGATAACTCACTATCAACACAAGGATGATAGAACCCCAGTTACCGCGGTTAAGCGCGCCCTGGACATCCCCATTATCATCGGCAACGCGTACGAGCAGCATACCAATAATGGAAGCGATAAGTCCTACTCCGGCAATCACCATTGGAAGCAGGATTGGGGCGATGCCACCGAAATTATCTGTTCCCTGCGCTATAATCTCGCGGCCCAAAACCATGGTCGCCAATATTGTCGCAACATATGACCCAAAAAGGTCGGCGCCCATTCCGGCCACGTCACCTACGTTATCACCCACGTTATCGGCAATTGTCGCCGGGTTACGAGGATCATCTTCCGGAATTCCGGCTTCCACTTTACCTACTAAGTCAGCGCCAACGTCGGCCGCCTTGGTATAAATCCCTCCTCCTACACGTGCAAACAACGCGATCGATTCAGCGCCGAGTGAAAATCCGGCAAGGACTTCCAATACTTTTTCCATCGCCAATCCATTTACATCGCCGCTATCGCCTACGAACATCGAATAGAGGATGATAAACAATCCGCCCAGACCGATCACTGCAAGGCTCGCCACGCCGATTCCCATTACGGAACCACCGGTAAACGACACTTCCAATGCTTTTGTGAGGCTCGTACGCGCTGCTTGTGTTGTGCGCACATTGGATTTGGTAGCGATATTCATCCCGATATAGCCTGCAAATGCTGAAATAAATGCACCAACCAGGAATGAAATACCAATAAAAGCGCTGGAATTCTCAACCAGCGTGCCTGAATAACCCAATAAAACACTGACTATCAAACCAAAGACTATAAGTACACGCCATTCGGCTTTCAGAAAGGCAAGGGCGCCATCCGCAATGGCATCCGAGATCGTTTTCATTTCAGGATTCCCTGCATCCTGCCGGACAACCCAGCCCCTTTTGAAGAACATAACCAGCAAGCCAATAAGGCCTAATGCCGGCACTAAATAGGTAATGATACTCATGCTCTGTACAATTATTTTGGTTAAATGGTCTATAATTCCCGTAAATATAGAGAATGGCACCTCATAACAAAATTGCAAAACCCTTATTTTTGAGCAATTCGTATAGATTTTAGGAAGATTCGGAGAGTATTTGGAGTGTCAAACAGGCTAACGGAACAATAACGTTCTGGCGTTCATAACGTAACAACAACCGTTACACTCAGCGATACAAAGGCCCAATTTTATGACTTTAAGACGAATAAATTGGCAGAATCCGTGAAATAAATGGCAAATAGTAGAAAATTACCCGGCGCTGCGACCTGGCCGCAGGATGGAAAGAAGCAGGTAACTCAGGAAAAAGCCAACCAAACCCACGACCACCGCGAGCAAAGTTCCTCCTAAAAAATATTGTACAAAATTAACATGTATCGATTCCAGGGTCAGGTTTTCAACCGACGTGATCTGCGCGCCGTTCTGATAAAACAATCCGCCGAACTGGTAGCTCGCATAAATGATGAATGGGATAGCTGGCGGAATACTGATATTGGCCGCAGCCAGGAACAGTACTTTGTTCATCCTGAAATAAATAGACAACGGTATCCCGACCAGCAACTGGAATCCCCAGATCGGCACTATGCCCATAAAAAAGCCAAAACCGATGGATTTTGCCTTGCTAAAATTGCTTTCTTCTTCCTTAACTGCCTCTTCGCGAATGATCTTCCAGAGGCCCTTTTTCCTGATCTGCCTGAAAAGCCGTCTGGGGAGATAGTATAGCAATGTAAGTGTAACCAGCCAGGTGTTGAGGATGCTGATGCGTGTAAAATCCCTGAATGGCCTGAAATGGGTCACGCGCTCATCCTTGTCATAAATAACCTGAATGTTAATTGGAAGAATAGGCACATCGTTCCAGGCCAATTTCACAATTACCTCGATCTCGGTTTCGAATTTCGTTGTAAAAAGTGTGATCTTTTTCAGCGGTTCGAGCGGGTAAAGTCGGAAGCCCGTTTGCGTGTCGGGCAAGGTGAGGCCGGTTTCGAGCTTGAACCAGAAATTGGAAAATTTATTACCAAAAGAACTCTTACCCGGAACACCGTCCTGCTCCATATTGCGCGATCCCATCAGCAATGCACCCGGATTTTGCGCCGCCGTTTCGATGAAAAGCGGAATATCGGAGGGCAGATGCTGGCCATCGGAATCGATGCTGATGGCATTTTTAAACCCCAGGTTCAACGCCTCTTCAAAGCCCGTGCGCAGCGAATAGCCTTTTCCACGGTTGCCCGGATTATGCAACACGCGAATCCTGGGTCCGTATGAATCGAGAATTTCGCGGGTATCGTCCGTAGATCCATCGTTGATCACAATCACCTCCTGCCCCGACGCATATTTAAAAACGCCGTCGATTACCCTGCGAAGCGTGTTCCGGTTGTTATAAGTTGGGATGATCACGCAGCATTGGATATCAGAAAGCAGCATAGAATGTTGTCGGTTCGGTAGGTTTAGCGGTAACTCGCTCTGGCTTTGAAAAAAGTTGTTGCCCCGGATGTTCCTGAGGCAGTCAGTTCGAGTAAATTCGACTGTTTGTACTTGATCTCAATGGTCAATGCAGGCGTTGCAGTTGGATTAAGAACTTCCAGGAACTTACATGTGCTCATTTCCGCCATAGACAATGCCCTGTCCAAATGCTTTTCCATCACCTTTTTCACCATTTCCAGCTGGACCACTCCCGGAAGCACCGGCGATCCGGGGAAATGCCCTTCAAAAACAGGATGCGCAGCATCGATATTAATGGTGGCAACCACTTTTTCAGCGTCCGTATTTATTATATCAATTGAATAAAGATCGTCGAGAGACATTGCCGGGCTGTTACAGATTTTGAAATAGATTTTCGCTGATGGGCTGGTTAAACTTTTCCTGCTGGAACTTCATCATACTCTTGTCCCCTCCTTTTTCAAAGAAAGACAGTTCTTTCAAACGCAGCGTGCTTTTCAGGAAAACCAGTGAAATTTTGGAATAAACATTCTTCAATCGTCTGTTAACCGGAGTGAGCAAGATCTGGTAATGGTCGTCGCTTTCCATACAGGCCAGCGAAAAACCCTTATTTTGCTGGAAATCACCATTAACTAATCCGATCATCAGTTCTTTAATCTGCGCTGCCATCCGGCCAGCCTGACCGACGTTTTTCTCTTTTCCGCCTTCCTGAATCCGTAATTTATCGCCATTAATCAAGATCACATATTTGGCAGGCGTTTTTTGCTCCCAGCGCATTTTATCTTTTTGTTGATAAAAGAATACGCCGGACGATTTCTCTGGCTCCTTCAAAACCGCCAGAAATTTCTCCTCAGTAAATGAAGCCTGTATTGAGCTCGTCGACTGCGATACCTTCCGCAAATCGGCCAGGATTTTCTCGGGATGTGCAGCGGGTTTGAAGGATTGCGCGAACGCATTTCCGCCAATTATGCTGAATACGGCCAGGATAAGTATTTTAATGCTGTTCATAAGGTTCTTTTCCGATCAGCCGGGGGAGTGTTTCTATTTTGATACCCATTTCAAGGCAATGCGAAATAATGTCCCCGAGCGAGTCGGCGGTAATGCGGAGATGGTCGTGAAGTAGAACGATGTCCCGGGTCTTTATCGTCGAAATGATCTTGTTAATAAGCTGATATTTGTTTTTTGCCCGCGTGTCGAGGCTCCGCAGCGACCAACCGATTGAGTGCATGCCCAATGTGCCAAGTACCGTCGCATAACGCGGGTTGGTAACCCCGAATGGCGGCCGGAAGAACAGCGGTTTTTTACCAGTAATATCACTGATCGCATCGCTGCATTGCGTCAGGTCACTTTTTAGTTTTTGTTTTGAAAAAAACCCGATCAGATAATGATGACTATATGAATGGTTGCCAATGGTATGCCCCTCGTCTACAATCCTTTGCAGCAGTTCAGGATGGTTTACGGCCTTTTTTCCGATCACAAAAAACGTAGCTTTTACCTTCTTTTCGAGTAAAGTATCAAGAATTGCAGGGGTGGTTTCAGGATCAGGGCCATCGTCGAAAGTGAGCGCGATGGCTTTTGTTTTACCCTTATTAATCGACTTCAGAAAATAATTGGCCTGAATCTGATAAGAGCCGTAAGCAGTAACACCAAAATACAACAACGCGATCGCCGTCAACACCAGCCACACGTATCCTGTCTCCCAAAAAATAATGGAGCACAACGCAAATGCGGTAATGCAAATGAACGTAAAAATGTTATGCTTCAACGGCTCGAACGAGCATAAGCCCGAGGTTACTTTTTCGTAATGAATTACAGATCAGTACATTACTAATCTTTTTATCAGTTTGAAAAACATCGACTGCATAATGCAATGCGAATGCTGATGCCGTGGAATAAATGCCCGACAATGCGAGATAATCCACCGCGTTTCCCGGGAAATTGTCCTTGCCGGCATACAGAATCAGATCCAGATCTTCGATAGTCAATGCATTATCCGCCATGAAATCACCTACATTCTGCTGCACATCTTCCACGAGCCCTATCGTGGCTACATCCTTCACCACCGCCAGCGCCTGCTCATTCCTTTCCTTTGATAACACAAAAAAGGATGATCCGGAAGTCATAGGGCCGTCCTGGCCAGGCGCCAATTGCGCCATGATCTCAGTTAGTATTTCAATATATTCATCCGCTGCCCCTACGAGGATGTGACTGTCGCCTTCCTGCAAAAGCATCATTGCGTCCAGCATCGCATGCTCGAACGATAAAGTATTCTGCGTGTGTGTCATATTGTAGCCATGGTTGCCGATCGTCAGCGAAACCTGGCCGGCCATGGTATTGTGTGTAGATTGAATAAAAGCAGTCGGCGGCAGCAGTCCCTCGATGGTCTGCGAAGTATTGAGAAACTTCTCGGTATCCTGCAAGCATCCCAATCCCGTTCCGACCACGATCGCGTCGGGCTGTTCAACTCCCGCTTGTTCAAGACAATCGTTGGCACAGGCGACCGACATCCGAAGGATCTTGCTCATCCTCCGCAGCAGGCCTGCTTCGATATAACCTTTATAATCCGGGGTGATTAATACAGAGTTGGCTTCAAGCGGCCCGATAACCGACGAGAATCCCACGTTTTTAAAGGTCGGCAAATGTGAGATCGTCGATGCCGCGGAGATGTAAAACTCGGGTTTATTCATGGCGGGTAAAGACCAGTGATGAATTATTTCCTCCAAAACCAAAGGAATTGGAGAGCACCGCATTCACGACATTACCGGATTCAAGGCGGGTAACCGGCACCAATCCGGTCTCCTCTATGGCTGTCTTGTAATTCAGGTTTGGGTAAATGAGGTTGTTTTGGATCGAAAGCACTGAAAAAACGGCCTCAATTGCGCCCGCCGCAGCCAAAGTATGGCCGGTAAATGCTTTGGTAGAGCTGAATGGCGGTATACGGTTTCCAAATACATTTTTCAACGCCACCGATTCAGATAGGTCATTATTTTTTGTCCCTGTCCCGTGCGCATTCACATAGGAGATGTCATTAATATTCAGTCCCGATTTCTCAATCGCATTTTCGATCGCCATGGTGGCACCTTTGCCCTCCGGCGACGATGCGGTCTGATGGTAGGCATCCGCCGCATTGGCCCAGCCGCTCACTTCGCATAAGGTACGGTTGCCTGTCAATGCAAAGCTTTTGGTATTCTCAAGCAGCAAAAAAGCGGCCCCCTCGCCCAGATTAAGCCCGCTCCGGGATTCATCGAATGGCCTGCACCATTGGTCGTCATAGATCATCAATGACCGGAAGCCGTCAATTGTAAACCTTGCCAATGCATCCGACCCGCCTACGAGCACGCGGTCGAGCTTGCCTTGCAGGATCAGACGCGCACCGAGCATAATGGCATTTGCGCCCGATGAGCAGGCAGTCGAAAGGGTATTAATATATCCTGAAATACCTAGTTCAGCTGCGATCCTTTCAGTAGTCGAGCCGCTGTCATGGGTTTTGAGCAGGTCGTAATCCGGATTTGTTTTATTGAGGTAATCTTGATAAAAAACCTCACTGCGGTCCATCCCGCCCACCGAAGTTGCCGAAATAATGCCGGTACGGATTACGCCCGAGCGTTTATTGTCGCCCCAGGCTTCCCGCGCGGCCTTCAACCCCAGCAGTGATGTTCGTGAAACAGGCCCAGCGGCCAGGCCCAATTCATCGGCAAGTTCGCTGTTCGACATCTTCACTTCTCCGGCCAGCGATGCCTTAGCACCTTCTAGGTAACGCACCGGACCAATTCCGGATTTGCCCTCACGCAATGCACGCAGGTTCTCTCCGACAGTCAGACCTATCGCTGAAACAATGCCAATACCGGTTACTCGGACGCCCATTCAGTTGATTGTTAGTCGGCTTTTCTTTTGCGGATATATTCGGCCATCGTATCGATCGACCGGAATGCTTCTTTCCCTTCTTCCGGATTGGTGAGCTGGATGCCGTGGTATTTTTCGAGCAACACGATCAGTTCCAGCGCGTCGATGGAGTCCAGTCCAAGCCCTTCGTCGTTGAAAAGCAGTGCGTCGTCGGCAATATCCTCCACCGAAACTTCTTCCAGATTGAGTTGTTCGATAATTTGTCTTTTAAGGTCTTCTTTTAAGCTACCCATTGATTTGTTAAAGTTGAGCGTAAACTATTTTGCTGCCGGAAAAGAGGCGTGCCAAAGCTCCGCAAGGTTTTGCTTGCTGCATTCCATTATTCCCGTCCCTTTTTCCTCTACCATAAAAAGCAGGACCTCCGTTTGGGTTTGCGTTACTTCCAGCCATCCGCAAAGTATGGCCTTGGAACCGGCAGCATGCAGGATTTGCAGGTAATCGAGATAAAAATCAGGTGCGAATTTAGGCAAAACAGCAAACATATTCTCACCGTACCATTTGTTGAGAATAGCTATTTCCCCCAGCACGATATTGGGCAAAGTATATACGAACAGCGACGGGCTTGGCGCTCCATTATGCTCATAGGAATTTATAAACCGCTGATCCGTTTCCGCACTCGACGACCTGTTCGCAAACACCAATGCAATCTCATCATCGTTGTATGCGGCTGTCAGCGTCGGAATGGCCCGTTTGATCAGCTCGGAAGCTAGAAAACCGGCCTGCGAAAGCATATCCATTTTATAAAACTTCGGATATGCCAGTTCCTGCTGCTTATAAATCTGCTTGAACCAGGAATCGGCGGACGCATGGTCACGACCAATGATCGCTGTTCCGTTCACCGAGCAAACGTCTTCCGTTAAGCTGCAATATGCGGTGATAAAACTCATATTTTCCTGATCATCAAAGAGGCGTTCCCCCCGCCAAAGCCGGACGCTGTTTTCAATATGGTATTCAGTTTCTTGTCCTCGTTCGCGGTAATCACATTTAATGGAATCGATGTTCCGGTATTCATAAAGCCCTGGCTTTTGAGTAAGACACCGTGGCGCATCATCTGCATTGAGGTCGCCGTTTCAATGAGTCCGGCTGCCCCTAATGTATGCCCGAAATAGCCTTTCATACTGTTCAGGGGAACTCGTGAAAGTGCAAGGCGATCGAATGCGATGGCTTCCATTTCGTCATTAAAGACCGTTCCTGTTCCATGGGCACATATAAAATCGATATCCCCGGGCATTACCCCGTGCCTTGTGAGCGTCCTGGATACACTTCTGAATAACCCTTCTCCGGTCCGGGAAGGTCCTGAAATATGATTGGCGTCATTCGCGCTGGTGCCCGTAAGCAGTTCTAACGGATTATTCTTGAAAACAGCCCGGTCAGAAGAGACGACCATTGCACCACATCCCTCACCCATGCTGATGCCATTTCGACCAGCGTCGAATGGGGCGCATGGCTTGTTACTGATCGCAAAAAGCGATTGAAACCCGTAAACCACGAAATCCGAAACGACATCGCAGCCAATGACAATAGCATGATCATAAATCCCTGCATCGATAAAACCACCCGCAGTGTTGATCGCCAGGACGCCTGAAATACAGGCGTTTGAGATAATCAAAGGCTGATTTGCCAGTTTGAACTGCCTCACCAAAACACCCGCAATGCTTCCGAATGGGTCATTAATGTCGTCTTCGAGCTCGCCTTTCGTGGAACTCAGCAGTACAATGGTTCTGGAAGAGCTCAGGATCGAACGGTCAATGCCTTTTTCGATCTGCGTCATGGCTTGCATAACCAGCTTTTCGAAGCGCCGGGAACCTGTAATGGAAGGTATTTTGGACAACCAGACTTGTTCTCCTGCAAAACCGGCTCGATCGGCCGGTGCGATGCCCGAACGGTTAGCCAGGAGTGAATTCCAATTCTCCTCCGCCGTCATCCCCAACGGGCTGACCATCACCTCGGACCCGATGTAAATCATAAATTATAACTTTCTTTCCATTCCCTGTAAAAGTCCGGCGTGATAAGTTCCAGCACCCGCGAATCCTTGTCCAGAAAAACCTGCATCGTCTTACCGACAGCACAAAGCTCTCCGGTCGAAAGGTTGATCACTTCATACTCAAACTGTATCTTGGCCGATTTGGTGGGAATGTACCTGGTAATCACTTTAATAGCCTGCCCGTAATAAACCGGCGCCTTGTGGTCAATTTCCGATTTGACGATCGGCGTCACGTAACCTTTGTCGAAAATAGTCAGATATTCCAGTCCGTGAGCCTTGCCGAATGCTTCCCGACCGTCTTCAAAAAATTTCAGATAGTTGCCATGCCAGACCACGCCCATGGCATCTGTTTCACTAAATCTTATATCTATTTCAATTTCGCAAGAAATCATGAAATCAATCATTAGGGGTTACTCGGTTACTACAATTTTCATTTCACAACCCAGCAATATACGCCCTTCCGCGAAAATTTCGCCCTTTATGAGGTAAATATTTCCTAACTGATGCAATGGGGTTACCACGGTCCGGATCGTGGATCCGACGACTGGAAGCTCAAATACATGCAGTTTACTGACCGCCCCGATGAACCCGATCCTGGGCTCCCCGGCTTCCTCCCGGTCCAGATAACCGAATGCCGCAGCGCAGGTTTGCGCAACGTTCTCAATGAGTCCTGTTTCTTGAAAAAAACCATTGCTTACCAGCAAATTCGTCCTTTCGATCTCAAATTCGGACTCGAACCGCTCGCGGGTCGCGCTGAGCAGCTTGTCGACCATCACGAAAGGCGGGCGATGCGGAATGTAGTCGGTAATGGCTTCCTTGCCAATGATCATGCTTGAAAAAAATCGAAATAATTGAACCACTGCTCGGGATACTCCCGCACCTTCCTTTCCAGTTCCGCGACATATAACCGCGCAATTTCTTCTGGCTTCATTTTACCTTCAATTGGCAATGTCGCGCTGAGATGGTAACTGTATTTCCCGTCCTTGGCCGCAAATACGAATGTGACCGGCGCATCGAATTTGGACGCGATCACAAACGGTCCTTGTGGAAATTTGGCTTTCCGGCCGAGGAAGTCCAGCTCGATAAACCTGGCACCTTCCATGTAACGATCCGCGTGGATAGCCACAAATTCATTGTTTATCAATGCATTGCGAATAGCTATAATGTGTGAAAGATCGTTTTTGATCGCTATCACCTTAAACCGCGACCCGCCCGTGGACAGGTCCATATACTTCTTGATATTTTCGACCTCGGCATCGAGCATAACGATGTTGATCGTTGGCGTAATGCGGCCTTTAAGCAGGTTACCGGCAGTCTCCCAGTTACCCAGGTGCGCACTCAGCAAAATCCCACCTTTACCTGTATCGCGGATGTCGATCAGGTATTGCTCGTTTTCAAAAACGTGCGAGAATTTCCGGTCCTTACCGAGCAGGAAAGCAGCCCTGTCGACCAGTGTTTGCCCGAAAATGTAGAAGTTTCTGCGAACCAGCGTTCTTGCTTCCGGGCCTGTTATGTGAAGGGTATTATGATAAAAATCTAAAAGTGCGCGTCTGGGTTTCGCGGCAAACAGATAGTAGTAAAAAGTAACTACCCGTAAAAGGCCATAAGCGAAATCCAGACCTAATGTATTGATAAAGAACAGGAAAATTTTATAACCCGTTAAGGATCCCTTGGTCTTACCGTCCCAACGGCTCATTACTACAATGCAAGTTTCTTACGGACAAGCTGATAGAAATCACCAAATGTGACAATTTCTTTGAAATCTTCCCCTGTCAGCTTGACGTTGAGGTTTTCATCAATCAGTACTACCAGATCCACGTAGTCGAGACTGTCCAGGTCCAGCGTATCTTTCAGACTATTTTCAGGAAGAATCAGATCCCGGTCCACCTCAAACTCCTCAGACAAAAAATCTCTGGTCTCTTCAATAACTTCTTCCCAACTCATTTTTACATCGTTAGCATACATGGCTACAAAATTAGTTTATTCTTGCTGATAGTTTAAAAATATTCCCAAATATTCAAATATAATATCTCCCTCACACAATAATTTGAATGCAAATTCATTGCAGTGGCAGGGTGGAATATTGGAGGTAGACAAAAATACAAAATTCCGGCAGTGGAGAACTGCCGTTCACGAAGTTGTAGAAGTTGTTTTATAGAGAGAAAATCAGATCTTCTTAATAATCAGCGTCGAATTGGTCCCGCCGAAGCCAAAAGAATTGGAGAGAAAGCAATCTATTTTCTGTTCACGGGTTTCGGGAATGATATTGATCCGCGCGGAATCTTCATCAGGGTTCTCAAAGTTGATATTCGGGGCAATGAATGAATTATGCATCATGAGCAACGAATAAACGATCTCGCTCGCACCTGCCATCCAGCACTCATGGCCGGTCATCGATTTGGTAGAACTAACAGGCACATCCGCACCGAAAACTTCAAATATAGCCCTGGCCTCACTGCCGTCGCCCACCGGTGTAGACGTTGCGTGCGCGTTGATGTAATCCACGTCCGAAGTGCCAATTCCCGCCTGCCGGAGCGCCATTTGCAGCGAACGGCTCTGGCCGTCGATGCTCGGGTTGGAAATATGGTCGCCATTGGAAGAAAACCCATAACCGATGAGCTCACCCAGGATCGGCGCCCCTCTTTTAACGGCCGACTCGTACGATTCGAGGATTACGGTGGCCGCTCCTCCGCTCGGAATCAGCCCATCGCGGTCGCGATCGAATGGACGGGAAGCCTTTTCCGGCTCCGTTTCCCGCACCGAGAAAGTACCGAGGCCATCAAAGCTGGCCATAGCGGCTGCATTGATCTCCTGCGCCCCGCCGCAAATAATCCGCTCCTGCAATCCCTGGCTGATCATCAGGTAACCCATGCCAATCGAATGCGAGCCGGACGCGCAAGCCGCGCTCAGTGTAAAATTGATCCCTTTCAACTTAAATATCGTGGAAAGGTTCATATTCACGGTGCTATTCATATTCTGAAAAATAGCACCGCTTCCTATTAATGTAGTATCATGCTTCTCCTTCGCCTTGTCAACGGCCTCCACCACCGACGCCGCGGTGCTGTCATTGCCGTAAATGATGCCGGTTTCGGTCTTTTCCAGGAAATCAATATCCAGTCCTGATTGCTCCAATGCCTCGCGCGTGGCCATGTACGCATACACGGCGGGCTGGTGCATACCTAAGCGCTGCCTGCGCGAGAGGTAGTTTTTAAGGTCAGGTTCCTGGACCATACCCGTCAATGCAGAACGGAAACCAAAGTCTTTTCTAACCTGATCGAACACAATGCCACTTTTACCGGCATACAACGACTTCGTCACCTCGTCCAGGTTTTGACCCAGGCAAGAGTAAATTCCGATACCGGTAATGACAACCCTGTGGCTCATTGTTAAGAGTATATTCCTCCGTTGATATTGATAACTTCCCCTGTAATGTAAGCAGCTTTATCCGAAGCGAGAAAACTCACCAGGTGCGCCACTTCATCGGCCTTTCCGAACCGGTTCATCGGGATCATTTGCTTCAATTCCTGCTCATTAAGGTCCTTGGTCATGTCGCTCACGATGAAACCTGGCGCCACTGCATTCACTGTTATTTTGCGTTTGGCCACCTCTTGTGCAAGCGCCTTCGTTGCTGAAATGATGGCGCCTTTCGCAGCGGAATAGTTGGTTTGTCCGGCAACACCTTTCATCCCTGAAACCGACGCAATGTTAATAATACGCCCCGAACGCTTGCGCAACATCTGCTGGATCGCATTCTGGGTTACATTGAAAAGTCCCTTGGTGGAAATGTTCAGAACGTCGTCCCAATCTTTTTCAGGCATCCACATAAAGAGCCCATCCCGCGTAATCCCGGCATTATTCACGAGAACACTGATAAACTTATCTTCGTTCTTTTCCCTCCAACCATTCAACGCTTTATCCACTTCTACTTTCGTCTGGACATTAAATGGCAGCAATTCCCCGCTCCCGCCAGCAGCCTGGATCTCAGCTAATGTCTCTTCGGCAGCAGCCTGGTTCGATGAATAATTGACTAAAATATGCAACCCGTGGTCTTTGGCGAGCTGCACCGCAATGGCCCTGCCGAGTCCCCGGGACGCGCCCGTCACCAATGCACAACTCATAATTGAAATGGGGTTTCTTTAATATATTCAAAAACGGCCGCAATGCTTTCGGATTGCGGTACGTCGTCTGTTACAAATTTGGCCTTCTGACGGATCTGGTTATAAACCGATTTAGCATTCGGCGATAACTTCTCCTTTTCCTCCGGATGCAGCAGGTCTATCGCCTGACAAATGGCCATAATATGAATAGCCATCACCTGGAACGAGTTTTCGAGTACCTGCTTGGCAATCACGGCACTGTTCGTACCCATGCTCACAATGTCCTGATTATCATTATTGTTCGGGATACTATGTACATAAACCGGCGTCGATAGCGACTGACTTTCCGCTGTGGTGGATGTTGCTGTGAACTGCACACCCTGGAAGCCAAAGTTTAGTCCCCACGTTCCGGCATTCAGGAAAGGCGGGAATTTACCGTTCAGCTTACTGTTCATCAGGAAGTTAAGCTGTCGCTCCATCAGCATGGTCAGCTTCGTGAGCACGATTTTGACTTTATCCATTTCCAACGAAATATAATCTCCGTGGAAATTGCCGCCGTGGAAAACATTATCGTCGTCCGGGCTCACGATCGGGTTGTCATTGGTCGAATTCAGTTCATTTTCAACGACTTCCTGCGCGTATTGGATCGTATCGAGGATCGGTCCGAGGATTTGCGGCACGCAGCGAATTGAATAGTATTCCTGTATTTTTCGCTCAAATTCGGTTTTTTGCATGGCCGTATCATCCCGAAAAAGCTCTTCCCGGCTGCGGATCAGGCCGCTTCCGGCCACAAAGTCGCGCATATGCTGGGCGATAAGCTGCTGTCCTTTATGGTGTTTGACGGCATTAAGCTGCTTCGAAAACGAATCGTCGAACGACTCGATTGCCTCGTTGATCATCGACGACGACGCGATCGCCCATTGCAGCAGGCGTTTGGCGTAGATCAGGTTCACGGCCGCCATTCCCGTCATGCAGGATGTGCCGTTGATCAGGCCTAAACCATCCCGCAGCTCCATTTTGAGCGGTTTGATATTTTTTTCAGCCAAAACTTCGGCCGTTTTTCTTCTTATTCCTTGCTCATACACGTGCCCCTCCCCGATCAGGTTCAGGCCCAGGTGCGACAGTTGCACGAGGTCGCCGCTCGCTCCCACGCTACCGTGCTCGAAGATTTCGGGCACGATGCCGTTGTTGAGAAAAGTAACCAACTGGCTGATTACAGCAGTACTTACACCCGAGTTCGCCTGCAAAAAAGAGTTGAGGCGGGCCAGCATGACGCTGCGGGCATAGATTTCATTCAGCGGCTTCCCGATGCCGCTGGAATGGCTGCGGATCAGGTTGTATTGCAGATTATTGAGCTGATCGGTCTCGATCCGGTATTGCGCCATCGGCCCAAAGCCCGTGTTGATCCCGTATATGATTTTGTCTTTGGAGAAATTCGTTAAAAAGGCAAAGGATTTGGATACTTGATGGAGGGCGTCTTCGGCTAAGATAAATTCCTTCTTTTCAAAAGCATACTGCTCGATCTGAGCTAATGAAATACGATTCATTTAGAGATGGCGAAATTTAATATTGTGTAAAATAAATCTTTTTTTGCGGTTTTGACAAACGGACAGGCAGGCTTTGCCGCTGGCGCGAAAGTTGCCTGACTGATACATTTCATTAAATTTGTCAGACATTCACGTTTCCCCTGTCGATGATCGGAGATCTACTTTTAAGGCTACATAAATTTCTTTCCAACCACAAAGCCGCGTTTTTCCTTAGCCTGATCCTGATTGTCGGTATACTTCTGGCCGGTATTGCACGGCTAAAAGTAACCGAAAGTATTTTCGCCACCTTACCGAAAGGTAAGAGCTTCGAAGAGTTCAATCGTTTGGTGGAAAGTAAAAACATCATCAACCAGGTCGTTTTCTCACTCGATATTCCGGCAGAAACCACCACGGACGACGCCAAGATTCTTGCGGAAGCATTTTCCGACTCACTCGGGCGATATACCAACGGCTATATCCGCAATATCCAGGCCGAGCGGCCCAATGTGCAGGAAGATGTGTATCAATATGTATACAGCCATTTCCCGCAGCTGATCGACAGCAGCTATTATGCCCATATTCAATCAAAAATCCTTCCTGACTCCATTCGAATTGCGATAGCGGCTACTTATAATCAATTGCTCACGCCGGGCGGCACTTTTTTAAAACAGTTCATCCTTAACGACCCGCTGGGCATTACCGGCAAATACTTTCGGGAGCTCAATGCAGGCAGTAATTCCAATGGCATGGTCATGGACGACGGCGTCATGTTCACCAGCGACCGGAAAAAGATCCTCATTTTCGCTTCTACCAGCTTTGACTCGGGTAATTCGGATAAAAACGTGGAGTTGTTCGATCTGATGGAATCGTTCAAAAGCAGATGGAATAAGAACCATCGGCATAACCAGTTCACCTATTTCGGCACATTTGAAATTGCTGCCAGGAATGCCATTCAGGTCAAAAAAGACTCCTATTTCACATCATTTCTTGCATTAGCAGGCATTTTAATCTTGCTGATCTCCTACTACCGCAAGTTCCTAATTCCACTCTATATCATCCTTCCCGGCGTATTCGGGGCGATTTTTGCATTGGGGATCGTCGGATATGTCCGGCCGGAAGTTTCTGGGATCTCGCTGGCCACAGGCGCGGTCGTTTTTGGCATATTACTTGATTACGCATTCCACTTTTTCACGCATTTACGCCATACGCAGTCCATTCCGGTTGCAATCAAAGAGGTAAGCGCGCCCCTTCTCACCGGCAGTTTCACGACGATCTTGGCGTTCAGCGCATTGCATTTCGCGAATTCGACGGTTTTGCAGGATTTTAGCCTGTTTTCTTCTTTAAGCTTGTTGGGGGCGGCATTGTTTACACTCATCGCATTGCCCGTGCTCCTTTCGAGTTTTTCGTTCAATACCAAGCTGATTCCGAACGAGCACCGCTCATTTCATATTCCAGCTATTCCTACGAAATGGCGCAGCAGCATTCTGGCCGTTGTAGGCCTTTTAACCATTATATTCCTGTATTTCGCGCGGTTTACCGAATTCGACAGTGGTTTTGAAAATCTTAGTATTCAGGATGAAGAGCTCCGGGGCCGCGAAGAGGCACTTACCGGTATCAACCCGACGAATGAAAAGCGGATTTACGTTTTTGCCTCCGACTCAAAACGGGCGGTGGCCGAGGAAGTGAATTTCAATGCTTATCAGAAACTGGATGAACTGCGAAAAAAGGGACGTATCGACGGTTTTGTGTCATCGGGCTCATTACTCATCCCGCAAGACTTAAAAAAAGAGCGGCTGCTTCGCTGGCAAAATTTCTGGACGCCGCAACGTAAAGATTCCACATTCCGGATCCTCAACCAGGCGGCAGCGCGGAATGGCTTCAATGCATATGCATTTAATGATTTTAAAAACTGGATCGGCGGGCGCTCCGACCAGGGCGTTTCCCTGGATACCCTTTTTAACGAGCTAGGCATCGATAACCTGATCGACATCAAAGCTTCGGGCACAACCTTCATTTCTACGGTTGTGCTGAACCAGAAGGAATTAGCAGGTGTAAAAACAGAACTTCGCAATATCGATGGCGTCGAAATTTTCGACCGTGGCGAGCTGGCTGGCGAACTGCTCACGATGGTGAAGAACGACTTCAATTACCTGTTGCTGATCTCCGCTTCCATCGTATTTTTCACGTTACTAATCGTTTATGGAAGGATCGAGCTAACATTACTGTCCTTTTTGCCGATGGTCATCAGCTGGATTTGGATATTGGGCATCGCGGCGATCTTGGGCATTAAATTCAATTTCGTGAATGTCATCGTTACCACATTCATCTTCGGGTTAGGCGACGATTTCAGCATTTTCGTCACCGACGGGCTTTTGAGTCGGTATAAGTATGGAAAGGACACGCTGCGGTCGTACCAATCGGCCATTGCATTATCCGCCACCACGACCATTATCGGAACGGGCACATTGTTTTTCGCCACACATCCCGCTATCCACTCCATTTCAGTGGTGAGTGTGCTAGGGATCGTTTGTATCCTTTTCATTTCCTTCGTTTTTCAGCCGGTCTTGTTTGATTTTTTTGTCCAAAACCGCATTGCAAAGAAAAAAGCGCCGGTTACGATGCTGCCTTTTCTGATCAGCATTTCCAGCTTCACTTACTTTCTGTCCGGCTGTCTGTTTTTGCATTCCAAGTTGATTACGATCATGTTTTTGCCAATTTCCAGGAAAAAGAAGAGGGCGATGATCAACAAATCGCTTTCTTTTTATGCCAAAACCGTAATCTATTCCGGGCCTCATGTGAAGAAGAATTTTTCAGGTCAGGAACACCTGGATATGGACAAGCCGGTTGTATTTATCGCCAACCATACCTCTTTTCTGGACATTCTGCTGGCTATTATGCTACACCCGAAAATCGTGTTAATGGTAAAAGGATGGGTTTACAATTCGCCTTTCTTCGGTCCGATCATCCGTTATGCGGGCTACATTTATACCGATGACGGCCCGGAAGAGAATATAGCCAAGGTGAAAGCGCTGGTAGCTGATGGCTATTCCGTGCTTGTGTTTCCCGAAGGCACCCGGTCGGAGGACGGAACCATTGCCCGTTTTCATAAAGGTGCATTTCACCTGGCCGAACAGCTCGGCCTCGACGTTCAGCCGATCCTCATCCACGGTGCGCATGATGTGTTGCCTAAAAACGACTTTCTCATTCGTCCGGGCGCATTGAATGTACGCGTACTTCCCCGTATACATTATGCGGACGCGCAATGGGGCACTCAGTTGCGTGATAAAACCAAAAATATCGCCTCATATTTCCGCCAGGCATTCGCCGAATTTAAATATGAAATGGAGGATACGGCTTACCTGAAACATAAGATATTTACCAACTACGTTTTCAAGGGCCCGGTACTGGAATGGTATTTTAAAATCAAATGGCAGTTAGAAAGCAAGAATTACGCTTTTTATAATAACCTGATCGGCAATCGCAAAACGATACTGGATGTGGGCTGCGGATATGGGTACCTTTCCTTTTTCCTGCATTACAAAAATGCCGAAAGGGAAATAACCGGTGTAGATTATGATGAGGAAAAGGTTGAAATTGCCCGGAACAGCTATCGCAAAACGGATCAGCTTCAATTTGTATTTGCTGATATCATGAAGTACAATACACAGCCACAAGATGTGATTTTTCTGAACGATGTTTTGCATTATCTGTCCCGCGAAAAACAGATGGTGCTGCTCGACCGGTTTGCCACGGCGCTGAATCCGGGTGGAATACTCTTCATAAGAGACGGCATTACCGATCTGGCAGACAAACACAGGAATACCAAAACGACCGAAAAATTATCGACCGGGTTGTTCGCATTCAACAGGAAAGAAGATGAATTTCACTTCTTCTCCTCCCAGGATATCTGCGATTTCGCACAACAGCATAACCTGGCATACGAAATGCAGGAGCATTCCGACAACACCTCGAATGTACTTTTTATACTCAGAAAGCCTTAATCATACCAACAACCGATTACTAACTACCCGACCGATCATTTTTTCAATAGACAGATAAATGCAATCTTCCCCAGTGCAAAAAGAATATGATTTTGTGATTATCGGAAGCGGACTGGGAGGTCTGGCTTGTGCCGATATTCTGGCTAAGGAAGGTTTCAGTGTTGTTGTTTTGGAAAAAAACCATCAGATCGGTGGCCATTTGCAGGTTTACAGCCGCGGCAAAAGCATTTACGACACCGGTGTGCATTATGTCGGCGGGCTGGACGAAGGCGAAAATCTGCACCAGTTCTTCAAATACCTCGGCATACTCGACAAGCTCAAAGTTAAACGGATGAACGATGACAAGTTCGATGTCATTCGCTTCGACGATGGCAGCGAATATCCTTACGCCCAGGGTTTTGAAAACTTTGAAAAGACATTGGCTTCCTATTTCCCGGAAGAAAAAGAGGCTATCAGAACTTATTGCGAGAAGATCATCGAGACCTGTAAGCGGTTTCCACTTTATAATCTGGAAGTTTCAGGCGAAAATTACCAGATGGATCCCGGTGTTATGGGCTTGAATGCCTATGATTACATCGCCTCGTTGACGGACAATGTCAGGTTGCGCAATGTACTCGCAGGTTCCAATCTGCTTTACGCGGGTGTGAAACATAAGACGCCGTTTTACGTCCATGCGCTGATCATGAAAAGCTATTTGTCGGGTGCTTACAAATTTATTGATGGCGGTTCGCAGATCGCCATTCAACTAAGCAAGGCGATCCGGCAGCATGGCGGTGAGATTTACAAGCATAAAAAAGTGGTTTCCGCGAATTATAATGATCAGGGTGAGGTAACCGAGGTGGTGCTGGAAAACGGCGATACTTTCAAAGGTAAACAGTTTATTTCCAACGTACACCCGGCTGTCACGATAGACATTTTTGATCAGGAACGGTTTCTTAATGTGTATAAAAACAGGGTTCAGGGGCTGGAAAACAGCATTTCGACTTTTTTGGTACACATATCCTTTTTTGAAAACAGTTTTGAATACCTGGATCATAATATTTACCAACACCATATCGAAGACGTCTGGGGCGGAATCGACTATGACAAAGAAACCTGGCCGCAGACCTATTTTATTTGTACACCTTACATCTCAAAGACAGGTAAGTACGCGGATTCTATGTCGATCATGACTTATATGAATGCGTCGGAAACCGCCGAATGGGGCGGCACATTCAGTACCGTTGCCGAACCTGGTAAGCGTGACTTGGAATACACGCAGTTTAAAAGAGAGAAAGAGCAGAAGGTGCTAGCCCGGCTGGAACAGGTCTTTCCGGGTATTTCAAAGAAAATCAAAGCCGTACACAGTGCTTCGCCGCTTACCTTCCGGGATTATATCGGAAACAGGGACGGCGCATTATATGGTATTCTCAAAGATTCGACTTCTCCCGCCAGGGCGCAGATCAACACCCGGACACGTGTGCCGAACCTGCATTTGACCGGTCAGAATATTTCCCTTCACGGAATTCTAGGAGTGACGGTAAGCGCTTTCGTTACCTGTTTCTCATTTGTAGATAAAGATAAACTCATCCAGAAAATTAAAAATGCCTGATTATGCAAACCGTTGATGTTGTAGTTATTGGCGCCGGACCGGCCGGAACCGTCGCAGCCTCCTATTTAAAAAAACAAGGATATTCAGTTACCATATTAGAAAAAGAGAAATTCCCGCGCTTCCAGATTGGCGAGAGCTTGTTGCCATGCTGCATGGAGCATTTGGACGAATCGGGGCTTCTGGAAGCGGTTAAGCCGCTTAACTTTCAGAAGAAAACAGGAGCGGCATTCATGCGGGGCGAAAAACGCTGTGAATTTTACTTTTCAGAACAATATACCAAAGGCTGGACCTGGACGTGGCAGGTAAAACGCGCCGATTTCGACAACACGCTGGCCGAAGCGACCCGGGCCAAGGGCGTTGACGTCAATTTTGAATGCGAGGTACTGGCGGTAGAATGCGGTCCTGAGAAACAGGTGATCGATTATAAAGACGTCGATGGCGATATGCACCGCATCGAGTCGCGGTTCATTATTGACGCCAGCGGTTACGGCCGTGTGCTACCCCGCTTGTTCGACCTTAGCAAACCGTCCGCTTTCTCCCCGCGAGGCGCCGTTTTCTCGCATTTGGAGGATAAAAACAGAAGTGAAGAGGCCAGTAACAACATCTTTGTCCACTCATTCGACGATAACAAGTCGTGGATATGGGCGATCCCGTTCTCGGATGGATCCACTTCGGTGGGTATTGTGGGCGACAGAGAAAAAATCATCGATCTGGCTGCGAACGGCGGTGAAAAGTACAAGGATTTTATCCGCGATTTTAAGGACTTGAATGGCCGTTTTAAAGAATCGCAGCTCATATTTGAACCACGCCACATCCTGGGTTATTCCGTTGGTGTGAAGAAAATGTCTGGTGAAGGATTTGTGCTTTCGGGGAATAGTACAGAGTTTCTGGACCCTATTTTTTCATCAGGCGTGACCTTCGCGACTGCATCGGGCTTACTCTCTGCAAAAATGACGCACAGGCACTTGCAAGGCGAAGTCGTCGATTGGACCAAAGACTATGAAGAAGTGGTTCAGGGCGGGATTGATGTGTTTAGAAGCTATGTTAACGGCTGGTATACAGGTGATTTCCAGACGATTGTTTTTGCAAAAACCATTGATGAGGATATTAAAAACCAGATATGTTCGGTACTCGCCGGTTATGTCTGGGACCAATCCAATCCTTTTGTGAAAAAACACGATACGATTCTACCGACCCTGGCTAAGGTTATTCAAATGAAAGAAAGAGCTGAGGCCTGATCTAAATCATGCTCCCAGCAGGATGAATCCGTGCTGGGATGCTTTGAAGTGATTGTAAATCAGGATATTTTCGATTTTGTCCGAGCCGGAGCGGGAACATACACACTGCTCCGGCACCTTCTCTCCCGCGTGCACTTGGGCGCCCATCCAGGTCGCAAATGCGGAACCGGTTGGATAATCCCCTACCATGTTTTTGTAAGTATAGCATTCCGCATGAGCAAATAGCGACTGCTGTAAATTGAAATAGAGATGATCGGTACGGTTATCGCCGCTGATTCCGAGGATAATGGCATCTATATCTTTCACTGATAGGCCATTACGTTCCAGAAAGAATTCCGCAGTTGCATTGATCTCCTCTTCCGGCAGATAACTGCTCTGGAAAACGTCCCTGATATTTGCCGCCTTCCCCGCCGGTTTCTCTGCCTGCACAACGAACATCGCCGCGCCTTCTCCATTCGCCGAGCCAGGCGAATCGAGCGAAAAAAGATTTTCAGAAGTGAAATGGCCGGTTTTGAATGAACCGGAAAGCAGGTCGATATTGTGGTTGTAGTCTGATATTTCCTCAATGCTGCCGATCATAAACCGCTGTCCCGGTTTTTCATCCAATAACATCATTGTGTCCAGCAATGCAGCTTCAAATGCCAGGCCCTTGTGTACGTGCGTGGCGTTATAACCGGTCGTTTTACTCATGAGAGCGAGGTTCCCAGCCACAGCATTGGGTGTACTCTGCACGAAATTGGTAGGCGTCAGCGTCCCTTCGTTGTAATCCACGATCTGGTTCAGAAATTTCAGGCAATCTTCGAGTCCGCCATTGGCTGTTCCCAAAATGATCCCTTCCACCTGATTTCTTTGCATTAAAGGCAGGCCCGCTCCCACGCCCATCCGCACGGCTTTGCCCATTCTGCGCATCAAAGCCGCCGGTATCAGCTGCCCGTAAGCTGGTTCTACGGCAATATACCTGTCCCCCTCATGCACCTTCACATTACCTTCGAAAAAGGCATTGTCAAAAGTTTGCTGAGGCGATATGCAGGCCGAATCAATAATGTACATGCTTAAAATAACGCTGTGATAACCGGCGCCGACTATTGTGCGTCCGAAACAAATTTCCTGATCTCGCTGGCATAGGCGTCCACATTCCTTTGCTTTTCCTCCTGATTCCAGCCGAGTTCACGCGCCATCAGATCTGCAACAACCGGCAGACTGTTTAAGGTTTCATCCCAGTCTGTAATTTCGAGCCTGATCCGCCTTGCCAGGAAGTCGCGCGGGATAACCGCCATTTCATTGCGGACTGTATGAATCACTTCTGCCCTGATGTAGGGATAACGCGCGCTGAGCCGCTCTCCCAGCGACAGGTCATCGGCAACCAATTCACCAATCTGTGTCGCCCTCGAGCCGTATTTTTTTACCAAATGCTTCGCCACTTCCTCCGGCAATTTGTATTGGGATACCAGTTTTTGCCACGCATCGAAAACATAGCCTTCGCCGCCTGCGAGCACATGGTCGGCCGTAGTACATGCATTGCTTCTGCCCAGCATTTCGTCCACCTGATCAATCGTATCCTTAGCCATTAGCCGGTAAGTGGTCCATTTCCCGCCGAGCAAGCTCACCAGATTGCTCGCTTCATCCACTTCCACCTCGTGATCGCGCACCAGGTTTTTCGTCGATTTGGAAGGATCAGCGGCAATCAGCGGTCTTAATCCTCCGAATCCCGCCCGCAACTGGTCGGGTTGAATCGGCTTGGCCAGGTAAGGGTTTAATGTGTCTGCCAGATATTGCTTTTCATCTTCATTCAGAGTTGGCTCTGATTCGATATCGTCGCATTCGGTATCCGTCGTCCCAATCATCGTTGCTCCTTCGAAAGGAATCGCGAATACCACCCTTCCGTCTGGTGTTTTCGGAATGAGCATGGCGTATTCACTGTTCAAAGTATCATAAGGAAGCACGAGGTGCACGCCTTTGCTCGGACGGATACGTTCAGTAAGCAATGGGTTTGCGAATAATCTGATATGGTCGGAAAATGGGCCGGTACAATTGATGACAAGTTTAGTCCTGATCGTAAGCTTTTCACCGCTGATCACGTCCAATGCTTCCACCGCATTTAGTTTCCCCTTATTATCCCTGCCAAAGCCCCGTACTTCAATATAATTCGCGACGGACGCTCCTTTTTCGGCCGCAGACTGCGCCAATGCGAGGCAATATCTGGCATCGTCGAGCTGGCCGTCGTAATAGAGGACGCCACTATGGAGTTTTTTCCGGTTGAGTGTCGGTATTTTAGCTAAAACCTCCTTTTTAGTCAGCCATTTGCTTTTGGGAAGCGAGTCGTTCGTTGCAAAAGTGTCGTAGATCTGCAAACCGATCTTGAAATACAATCCTTCAAACCAAGAGTTGACCGGCGTCATTAACGCAAGTGGCCGGGCGAGATGCGGCGCATTTTTCAACACAATGTGTCGTTCTTCCAAGCCGTGCCGCACCTGTTTGAGCTGAGCAAAATCCAACTTTTTAAAAGCTTGTTCCAAATACCTGACCCCGCCGTGTATCAGCTTCGTCGATCGTGAAGATGTTTCCGAAGCAAAATCTTTACGGTCGATCAGGGCAACTTTGTAGCCCCGCAATGCGGCGTCGAGTGCGCAACCGGCGCCGCTGGCCCCGGCCCCGATAATACAGATGTCAAAATCTTCACTTTTCAGACTGGCGAGAGATGTGGTGCGGTTCATTCGTTACTATATGCGGATCAGGTAATAGAGCGTAGCTGCAAAAGTACAAAGATGCCGGTTTAAAACCTGTATTATGAAATCTATATGCCGATAGTAAATTTGGTATAATAATTGCAACTTAATCCCCGAAAGTTAATGCACACAATTACCTTTCATTCATTAACTCAATTCTATTATCAAACCAAAATCCAAAAACATGGGCTTATTATCTTTTATCAAAGGTGTAGGAGAAAAAGTATTCGGTAAAGAGGCTCCGGCCGTCGCTGCCACTCCCGAAGCGGAACCACTGCGGGCCAGCGCGCTCCTCGCGCATGTCAAATCGCTCGGCCTTGCGTACAACAAACTGACAGTCAAAACCTCTGGTGACACAGTGACGCTGGAAGGTGAAGTTGCGAAGCAGGAAGATGCTGAAAAAATCGCATTGGCAGTAGGCAATGTCGAAGGCGTACAAGTGGTCGATAACCGCCTGGAGGTGGCGACACCAGCTCCGGAAGCCACTTATCACACTGTCGAGAAAGGCGACACGCTTTCCAAAATCGCCCAAAAGGTATACGGCGACATGATGAAATACCCCGTCATATTCGAAGCCAACAAACCCATGTTGAAAGACCCCGATCTGATTTATCCGGGACAGGTGTTACGGATTCCAGCGTTATAAGCCGTAGGCTATAAGCTGTAGAGGCAAAGGAAGCCTAAGGCTTATAGCTTATAGCTTTCTCAAACGCATAAAAAAAGGCAACCTTTCGGGTTGCCTTTTTTTATGCGTTTGAGAAACGACTTAGTCTTCCGCTGCTACTACGTTCAGCGCCACTTTGTGTTTCACTTCTTTGTGAAGATCGATCAATGCGGAATAAGTACCTACTGACTTCACATCGTCAACAGTGATTTTCTTCCGATCGATATCGAAACCTTTTGCTTTAAGAATATCAGCAACCTGTGTATTGGTAACACGTCCGAAGATACGGCCGCTTTCCCCTACCACAGTTTTGATATCAATTGTCAGGTCGCCGATCGCTGTTGCGATATCTTCTGCGTCCTTTTTCAGCTTTTCAGCTTTGTGCGCAGCCTGACGCACGTTTTCAGTAACGATTTTGCGGTTAGAAGCATTCGCCAATAACGCAAATCCCTGAGGAATAAGGTAATTACGACCGTAACCTGCTTTCACAGTCACGATATCGTTCTTGTAACCTACTCCTGCTATATCAGTTAAAAGTATGATTTCCATTGTTTGTAGCTCTTTACTGTATTATTTCAATTGGTCAGCAACAAATGGCAATAAAGCCAGGTGCCGTGCCCTTTTAATAGCCTGGGATACTTTGCGCTGATATTTCAGGCTTGTTCCGGTTAGGCGGCGCGGAAGGATTTTACCTTGCTCGTTTACAAGTTTCAATAAGAAATCAGGATTCTTGTAATCGATGTATTTGATGCCTGCTTTTTTGAAACGGCAGTATTTTTTGCGGTTAATGTTTTTCTCAACCGGTTCGTTTACTAATGACATAGCTTATGCGTTTTCGGTTTTGGACTCAGTTGCTTCTTCTTTCTTTCTTCCTACCAGACCCTTACGTTTCTTCTCGTTGTAAGCAATTGAATGCTTATCCAGGGCGATAGTCATAAAACGCAAAACGCGCTCGTCACGACGGAACTCGGTTTCCAAAACATCCACCACGTTTCCTTCGGCCGCAGTATATTCTACTACGTGATAGAAACCTGAGTTTTTCTTTTGGATGGGGTAGGCCAGCTTGCGCAATCCCCAATTTTCTTCATGTACGATTGTAGCACCGTTCGAGGTGATGATCGTAGTGAATTTTTCAACGGCGTCCTTTGCCTGGGCCTCAGACAAAATGGGAGTTAGAATGAACACCGTTTCATATTGCTTAGACATACGGTAATTGATTAATTATTATTAATTAAAAAACCTCACTTTGACATAATGACCAAAATGAGGGTGCAAAAATAGGGCTTGGAATCCGAAATTCCAAGCCCTTATCTGACTTAACTGCAAGTTATTCAATCAGCAGGCTATTTTACTGTAAA
Source organism: Dyadobacter sp. MSC1_007 (assembly GCF_023667495.1). Taxonomy (GTDB): domain Bacteria; phylum Bacteroidota; class Bacteroidia; order Cytophagales; family Spirosomataceae; genus Dyadobacter. Next base: position 495,027 of record NZ_JAMOZL010000002.1, on the reverse strand, counting down.
ATCACCTTGTCCGATCCTGAACCCTTCGCTATACAATTCGATCGCATATTTGCCATCCTTCATCGGGATACCGCCACGTCCGTAGAAAATATCAACCGACTGGCCGCTGTTTGTGAAGTTGATGGTTTGTTTTGAACTGTAAATCAATTCTTTACCATTGTACATAAACGAACCTGAGCCCGTAGCCATGTCCGAAAGCACGGCGCCGTCCGGATCAAGGATGCGCAGGTAAATTTCCTTTTCATTTTGCTTGGCAACCGCATTCTCGCCGAGCTTGAAATTGATTCTCAACCGATCGATGCGCTTGGCTTTGTATTTTCCGCCTTCACGTTCTTTACCTTTTGCCGAAACCGCATTCACGGTAACAGCCTCTGCACGCAATGCAGATGCAAGGGTCACTTTTTCGCTCAACTCCTTATTTTGAGCCGAATAGGTCGAAACAGAGTCAGCCAGCAGTTGCTTTTCAGATTCCAGACCGGTTACCTTCTGGTTAAGCTCCTCGTTTTTCGAGGTGGCGATGCCAAGCTCCTGTTTCAGACGTGAAATCTCGCCGTCCTTCTCGGATAGCACCGTTTCGTAAGACTTGATTTTTCTGTTGTAGTTCGCAGCCGAATAGGTGTTGGCGTTTTTAAGTTCCTGCTTATCTTTTTCCAGCTGGGCTTTCAAGGCAACAAGTGAATCGACGCTGCCGCCCAGCTTCTGAATTTCGGCTATCTTAATGTCCAGCTCCGTTGAAATAGAATCCAGTTTCGTTTTGATGGACAACACTTCTTCGGTTTTGGCTGTAATAATTTCGTCCTTAGCCAGGTTCTCCTGTTTTTCGTGATATATAAAATATACGAGCACTAAATTAAGCAACAACAAAACCGCGAGAGCCGCCCATAGCAATGTTTTTCTGTCTTGCTTTTGTTCCTGGTTATAGTCCATACAGAAGGTTAAATTTTGAATTTAGTTGGTAAAAGAACTATGTTTTTTTCAATTTTGAAATACGTAAACAGCGATTTATAGGTTCCGATCAGTAAATTGATGTTTTAACAGGCTAATTATCAAAAATTTAGTTCCTCCAATGCCTTCCATAGCGACTAATCTTGCCCAAATCGAAAAAACGCTCCGCAAAGAAACCCGGCTGATCGCCGTAACTAAAACAAAGCCCACAGAAGTGCTGATGGAGGCTTACGAGGCAGGAACAAAGCGGTTTGGAGAGAACAAAGTCCAGGAAATGGTCGCCAAATATGAGGTGCTCCCCAAAGACATCGAATGGCATATGATCGGCCACCTTCAGACTAATAAGGTCAAATATATGGCACCGTTCGTGCATCTGGTGCATTCCATCGATAGTTTCAAATTGTTGAAAGAAGTAAATAAGGAAGCCGGAAAGCACGACAGGGTCATCGATTGCCTGCTGCAAATCTATATTGCTCGCGAGGAAACAAAGTTCGGTTTGTCGGAAGAGGATGCCCTTGACATCATCAATAGCCCCGAACTAGCTACACTAAAGCACATCCGGCTCGTCGGACTCATGGGAATGGCCTCCAACACCGACGACCAGGAAACAGTGCGACTGGAATTCCGGAGCCTGAAAACACTCTTTGAATCTTTCAAAAAACACGAAAATGACCGCGTGACTATGCAAGAACTTTCAATGGGCATGAGCGGCGACTATCTGATCGCGATGGAGGAAGGCAGCACGCTCGTGCGTGTGGGAAGCGCTATTTTCGGGTCACGATAACACTTCCGGCGTCCTGTCAGGGTTCTTTTCGAGCACTGTTTTTACCTTTTCCTTGACAAATTCGAAAGGCAACGCGGCACAAGGCACGCCATGTTTGCGAACGAATACTGCATTCGCCTCCCTTCCATAACCGCCTGAATAGGGGTTATAGTCGTGGAAATTGTTCAGTGCGCCCATTAATATGATACCGAATGTTCCGGTAGCATTGCCCAAATGCGACGGACCGCTGTCGAGACCGATGAAGAATGCGGCCCGGCGGATCACCTCGGCGGTTTCCAATATGGAGAGTTGCCCACACAGGTTCCGGTATGCCGGAACTGTCACTTTCAGGTTGCTTTCAAGACCTATTTCGATCAGCTGGTAATCATAATGTACTGCCAGCCATTTGATGAGCTGTTCCCACTGCGCAGCCGGCCAGTCTTTCGGTTCATAATTGGAGCGGCAATGCAAGACAATGTACTTGTCCGGCAAGTTCAGGGCATCTACTTTTTCACGGTGCGACGGCTGCAAATACAACCTTGGCTGATCGTCTGCCGGGAAGGCTGTTTTCTCAGGAATGAGGCCGCCAGTCTGCGCGAATACTTGCAGGAGGTTACCGTAATCAAAATAGTTGAAAATATTGATGTCACGCTCAATAGCCACCGGATTCTCGACGAATACCTGGCATTTGGGACAATGGTTGTTATTTCTGAACTGTAATTCAAATACCTGGTCAAAAATGTTTGCTGCCATCAGCTCTTTGCGCTCGGTCACGCAAAACTCTTTGTGCACCTCGTTGACTGCCGGGTTATGGTCGACCAACTCATGAAAGGCCGGTTTGACGAACCATACTATATGTGCGTCCGGATACTTACCCCTGACGTAGCGCGAAATAGGTTCCGCAGCCACGATATCTCCAAAATGTTCGGTACGAATAATCGCTATCAGTTGCTGACCGGGCCTCAACTTGCTTTTGACGCGCTTGAAATGCGTGCGGGCTCGCCGCCCTTTCAGCCGGGCTTTAAATATGTGTGAATACTTATGATAACGGTGTGTCCAGAGCTGGATAAATCGCTGTATGGTCATTGGTTGAGTCTTTTCCGCCACGGGCTGCCGCACTTGCGAACCCGATTTCAAAGGCAGCAAGTTAATAAAATTGGGCCAAAGAGTTGGTTGCGCCTGGCGCGGCGGCTAACTTTACCAGGCCGATATTGCCCGGATTCTATTAAACGGCAAGCTTGGCGCGACCTATTTCAAATCACGATTAGCAGTATATCAATATGAAATTTATGATCCAGGCGGGAGGAATCCTCGGCGCGCTTGCAGTAGCACTGGGCGCCTTCGGCGCTCACGCATTAAAGGGAATGCTGGAAGCTTCGGGGAGGACCGAAACGTTTGAAACGGCCGTTAAATACCAGTTTTACCACGCACTGGCGATGGTGCTGGTGGGGTTACTCATGCAACGGGCTAGTCCGGATGCGGTCAAAATGCTTGGGTGGTCGGGCAATGCGTTTGCCATAGGCGTTATCATCTTTTCGGGATCACTTTATGCCATATGCTTTACCGGCATCACCAAATTCGGCGCCACCGCTCCGATCGGCGGGCTTGCGTTGATCGTGGGTTGGGTGTTGCTGATTTTGGCAGCGGGGAAGTTATGAATGATTGAATTTTGAATGAGTGAATGAGTGAATGATGACATATTCACTCATTCACTCATTCACTCATTCACTCATTCACTCATTCACTCATTAGCCCCTGGATAACGTAAACGGCCGTTGTGCGTCTATTTTTAGGAAAATAAATAAAAGTACTGAGAATGACCACAACGAAGATCCGCCATAACTGAAAAACGGCAACGGAATCCCGATCACCGGCATGAGGCCGATCGTCATGCCTACATTGACCATAAAGTGGAAGAACAGGATCCCCGCGACGCAATACCCGTACACCCGCGCGAACCTGCTTCGCTGTCGTTCGGCCAGCACCACAAGCCTCCAAATGAGCGCAATGAACAGGAAGACTACAATGGCCGTTCCGAGAAAGCCATGCTCCTCGCCTACCGTACAAAATATAAAGTCGGTGCTCTGTTCCGGCACGAAGTCGAACTTGGTTTGAGTTCCTTGTAAAAAGCCTTTGCCGGTTAGCCCGCCCGAGCCAATGGCTATCTTTGATTGGATCACGTTCCAACCAATCCCGCGCGGGTCGGAATCAGGATCCAACAAAACCATAATCCGGCCTCTCTGGTGCTTTTGAAGCACATTATTCATGAAAAAATCCACCCCGAACACGATTCCGATCATCACAAAGGCTACCAGGATTGTGGCCCACAACCCGCCCCTTCGACGCGTCATCACCGGCATAAGCCAAATCACGAGTCCGGCAATAACTATGATCGCACCGGCGATATACCATTTGACAAACAACAGGGTGATGATCAGCAATGCCGCTCCAATTATCCCGATTGCGGGAATTACGCCGGGCATCCCCTCCCGGTAAAGCACGATAGCAAATGAAGCGAATACCAGCATTGAACCCGTTTCATTCGATAAAAGGATCAGGAATGCGGGCAATACGATGATACCCATGATCGGGTAATAGTCTTTCAACTTACGGGTAAGACTGATGGCGGGATCACTGAGGTATTTGGAAATAGCCAGACTGATCGCCAGCTTTGAAAACTCGGCCGGTTGCAATGAAAACCCGCCTAACTTGATCCAGGAGCGCGATCCGTTGATATTCGAACCCGCAAAAAGCACGACGACCAGCAAAAATATCACGACGGCATAGATCACGAAAGAGAACGTTTCGTAAAACTTATAATCGATTACGAGAATACAAATGATCAGCAATGCGGCGGTACCGATCCACATCAGCTGTTTTCCGGCATTGTTCGAAAGATCAAACATGCTTGTGTGCGTTTCCGGATTGTAAACGGCGGCATAGATGTTCAGCCATCCAATGCCCAGGCAAGCGATGTAAATCAACACCACCATCCAGTCTACATTCTTGGTTATCGGCTTGCTTTCAGCCATTTCTTGATCTGTTTTAAAATGCTATAATGCTTTGCGCTGGTTGTTCTGAGAGGCGGTCGCAACGGGTTTCGCAGGTGTCACTGGTTTCGCAGGAACTGGAACGACCGGCTTTTTCTTCGTAGTATCAACAGGAATAGGCTTTTTCTGGCCCGGCAGGATCACCTTGCTCATGAAATCCGCTTTCAACATACGCTCTTCCAGCGCCTTGTTGGTAATCTTCCTGGTAAGGTATTTTTCGATGATAAGGTTGGCGATCGGTGCCGCAGCCACCCCTCCCGCTCCCGCATTCTCCACAAACACCGCAATAGCGATTTTAGGGTTTTCCACCGGTGCAAAAGCGATAAATATCGAATGGTCGTCCCCGCGCTTATTCTGCGAAGTACCCGTTTTACCAGCAATGGTAATACCCTCCACTCTGGACCTGCGCGCTGTACCGGCCTCCACCGCCCCGATCATCCCTTCGATCACAGGGTCAAAATTATGCGGATCCACCCCCGTTTCATGCCTTACCAGATACTCCGCCTTCACCTTCTTCTTATCACCTACCCCATGGATGACGTGCGGTGTGTAGAAATAACCCCTGTTTGCGATAATGGCTGCTACATTGGCCATTTTCAACGGGGTGATAAGCAACTCACCCTCGCCGATACTCAGCGAGTAAATGTTAGAGAACTTCCAGCGGTATTCACCGTAAAAACGGTCGTAGTATTTTTTGTTGGGTAAATTCCCTTTGTATTCACTCGGCAAATCGATCCCGAGCCGTTGCCCGATCCCGAACTTCGCAATGTTATCATGCCAGGCATCCAATCCCACAGCCGACGCTTTGAAGGTATTTTTAATATTGTTTTTGTAGATCAACCGGCGAAATACATTGTAAAAATACGGGTTACATGAATGCGTCACACCCAATGCTACGGTGCTCGTGGCCGGGTGATTGTGGCATCCTACCGGACAATTGGCATGCGTAAAACCGCTTCCCGGTGTGATAACCCCCTCCTGCAAACCGATCAGCGCCTGGATCAGCTTGAACGTAGATCCCGGCCTGTAACTCGCCATAACCGGCCTGTTAAACAACGGCTTATACGGATTCCGTACCAATGCGGCGAAGTTCTTGGAAAAATACCTGCTTGCTAGCAGATTAGGATCATACGTCGGGGCGGACACCATTGAAATGATTTGACCCGTCTTCGGCTCAATCGCTACCACGCTTCCTACCTTATTGACCATCAGACTGTCGGCATACTGCTGCACTTCCAAGTCGATGCCCGAATACAGATTGTCGCCAGCCACGGCCATCGTATCAAGTTCGCCGTTCTTCCACGGACCTTTATAAACCCCGGCGACGTTCTGCATGACGAATTTGGTGCCCCTTTTTCCTCTCAGATCATTCTCATAGATTTTCTCAATGCCGCTTTGCCCTATGTAGTCACTTTGCCGGTAATAGGGCTCCTCCTGCTTTTCGAGCTGGGTCTTCGTGATCTCGCTCACGTATCCGAGCGTATTCGCCAGCGTTGGCGCAGTATAAGTGCGTAACGAGCTTTTCGCAAACTCAAAGCCCGAATAATCCACCATAATATCCTGGATCGAGGCGAAGTCTTCCTTGGAGAGCTGCCGGAGAAACAACGATGGTTTTTGACGGCTATAAGCACTGGCAGCCGTCATTAAGCTATCAAAATCGCGTCTTTCAATACCCAAAACCTGACAAAAACGCAAGGTATCATCTACACGCACCTTATAGGGTGTTACCAGCAAATCATAAACGGGGGTATTATATACGATAAGCTTTCCGTTACGGTCATAGATCTGGCCGCGGAAAGGAATTTCGATTACACGCTTAATGGAGTTACTGGACGATTCGATAGAATAGCTTTCGTCCAGGACTTGGAGGTAGAAGAGTCGTAATAAGTATATTAAACCTACTAAAGCAAAAAATCCAATGATGACAAATCGACGACTTTCGAGCATTCTGCACTAAAAAATTCCGGTTCCCAAATTTCACACGAAGTTCGTTATAACCAAAGATTTATCAAAGGGCCATTCCGTTTAATAAACAATAAACTTTGCCCTTTTATTCCCCTTTGGCGACCACCATCACTACATTTTCCTTGTCGATCACCACGGCTCCTTCCGGAAGTCCCTTCGGCTTTCTGACAAATTTCTTAGGGGTGACGATCACCGGGCACAGCGAATCATTTTTCCTTTTGGAGTAGAATGCAGCAAGTTCCGCCGCGCGCTCAATCACCGGTGCCGGGAATTTCTTTCCGGGCTGGTTTTTGATCACCACATGCGAACCGGTTACGTCCTTGGCATGTAGCCACAAGTCTTCTTTGGTAGCATATTGTTTGGTGAGGACATCGTTGTTCTTCGCATTACGGCCAACCAGAATGGTATAACCCATAAACTCAACTTTTTTGAACAAATCCTCCACCGGAGTTGCGGCCGGCCCCTGATCGAGCCGGTTGGCTTTGATATAAGCTCTCATTTCCCGCAGTGAATCTAGTTTTTCGATGTATTCAAGGTGTTCCTGCAACCGTTGCCTTTCCGCCTCCCGGGCCGCGAGACTGTCGTTCAGCCGCGCCAGTTCTATCTTTTCATTTTTAGATTTACGGTAATATCCTTCGGCGTTCTTTTGTGCGGAAAGGTCTTTTTTAAGCTTTACAACAATGGGCTGATCGCGGTAAAAATCGTATAATTCCACCTTTTCGGCCCTTTCGGGAATCTGGTGCAGGTTGGCCATGATAATGTTCGCCAGCTCATCGTTTTTCGTCGCATTTTCCAGTTCGACCAGTTTTTGAAAGGTATTTTCCAGATAGTTGTCCGTCTGTTGAATGCGCTTTTTCAAAAACCTGACAATATCCGCCTTTTCCTTATCGAGCCCGCTTAATCTGATGTACGCGAGGTAGAATGCATTCAACGCGTCGATGGGATCGTGAAGGACCTCCATCACTTCGCCCGTTTCAAAAAGTATGAGGGCGGGTATATTATCGAGCCTGGTAATGTAAAAGACCGGCGATTCCAGCTCTTTCAAAACGTCCTGCACAATCGCCCACCGTTCAGCCGGATCATCCTTACCTTCCAGTTTCCCGGAAAGATATTTATTCACAACCTTTCCAAATGTTGGAAACAGTGGTTCAAAACGTCCCCCGTTTGCAGCAAACGCTTCCCATGACTGATCGATAGCACGATTAAGGGAAGCAATTGTTAAATTGCGGTCTGTAACCAGCTTATTATTGAACAGCTGAGTGGCAGTCCCTTCCTCATTCAGTGCAATGAGATTGGACCTGTTCCCAAACAACTTGAATATCAAATCCCTACCAGTGGAAAAATGTATTTGGATGGCACGTTCATTGAGACAAACGCTGACAAACTCCACTATATCCCCGGCAAATTCCGTAAAAAGATTAACGCTATTGCGTCGGGCACGGTCGAACCGGTCGGGGAAGCTTAAGCATGAGAAACTGGAAGTGAGTGTGGCTTTGATAAAAAAAGGATTCGTTAACTCCGCTTCTGCCTCTCGTCCCTTTCCTCCCTCTTCTCCCTCTTTTCCCTCTTGCCCCTCTTGTGCCTTCGGCACGTTCTCCCCGAAAATGATGATCAACTCATCTTTCTGCTGACTGAATGCCTCTATAAATACCTTCCCGGCCAGTTCCGAATGAAGCCGCGGCGCGAGTTGTTTTAAGAAATAATAATTCTGATGCACTGTTGTTGTTGGATGTAATGGGGCAAAAGTAGGGAAAAAAGGGAGGAAGGGGGAATTGGGTGAAGGAGAAGGGAGGAAAGGGACGACGGGCCTTCGTTCAGCCAATCACACCGTTGGAGAGTTTTTGCGGCTCCGCGAACGAACAATTGCAAAAAGGTTGTTAAGTTGTAACATATTATTGAGCAAGAAGATGGAACAAGCTACCAAACTCAACTCCATGCAGTTGTTTATGATCAAACTATTTGAGAAACAACTGAATGCCAAACAGGAAAGTGAAATCAAAGCACTGTTAACGGAATATTTCGCGAGACAGATCGATGACGAAATGGATCAGATTTGGGAATCGAAAGGCCTTTCTCAAGAAGATCTGGATCGCGCTTTGGAAACCCACAAGCGCACACCTTATTGATTTTATTCTCCTATTCTTGCTGCTAATGTCGTCGATTTACTCAACTTCGCACCCAATAGTATTCTCACAACGCCTCATTACCGGTGGAATCTTATTGCTGATCAGGACGACAACAAATTTGTGGACTGTGCTATCAGTTGCCAGGCTGACTATGTGATTACGCATGACAGGCATTTTAATGTGCTCGCTGAGATCCAATTCCCGAAGGTTAAGACTTTAAAAATGTTTGAATTGAAGGGAATTTTGGGACTCTGAATTGAAAAGAGCGTTTTGCTTGTTTCGGTCGGCCGGAGGCCTGCGAATAGGGCTGGTACGAAGCTGGAGCTTTGTACGTTAACAAAACAAGAGAAGCTTTCCGGAACCGGAAAGCTTCTTCAATAACACTACTACACTTAAAACTCTAATGCACGGCCGAAGTATCTACTTTCGCTTTACCGCTCCGGGTCCATAGCACAAAGGGTACACATATGAGAAACATCACACCCAGATACAGGAACACATCCATATAAGATAGTACCTGTGCCTGTTTGGTAACACTGAAATCCAACATTTTATAACCGCTGTTCAGGGCCGCGTCTGCCGTCATGCCTTTCGCCATAAATGTGCGTTGCAAGCCTTCGACGCGCTGTTGCACTGCCGGATTGTTGACGTCCAGCTTGCTCACCAGGTCGTTACGGTGCAGCATGTTCTGGCGTGCCATGAATGTGGTGATGACCGCCACTCCAAATGAGCCGCCTAATTGACGCATCATTCCTGTAAATGCAGCTCCCTCCCCGATTTCACGACCTTTGAGGGTCGATAATGCGAGTGTTGTGATTGGCACAAACAATAACCCCAACCCTATCCCCCTCACGATCAACATATTAAAAAATGCGTCCTTTCCGGTGTCCGGGGTGAGGATCAAATAACCCCAGTAACTGTACATGAAGAAAAATATCATCCCCAGCGCCACCAGATACTGCTGCTTGACGCCCCGTTGAAGCAACTGGCCAACAACGGGCATCATCATCGCTGTAACAATGGCTGCCGGGACCATCAGCATACCCGATTGTGTTGCCGTCCAACCTAATGTGGCCTGGGTGTAAAGCGGAATGATGAATGTAGACCCATACAAGCCGAAGCCTAATATGAACGACAATATCGTCCCTACCCTCAGGTTTCCGTTGCTGAGCACGCGCAGGTTTACGATCGGGTTTTTGTAAGTCCACTCCCGCCAGATAAAGAAGAAGAAAGAGAAAACAGTCGTTACCGAAAGGATTACAATAATCTCGTCATTGAACCAATCTTCTTCCTGTCCTTTTTCCAAGACATATTGCAGCGACCCCACAGCTACCGCGAGCAGGATAATGCCCCACCAGTCAATTTCGTTGGCCGCTTTTTTCGCGGAGAACTTGGGGCTTCTTACAAATTGCAGCGTAAGCATGGCCGCGATGATACCCAATGGGATATTGATATAAAAAATATACGGCCAACTGTAATTATCTACGATATAACCTCCCAGCGGCGGACCTAATGTCGGTCCCACGATCACACCAAGTCCGTAGATGGCTTGCGCGATACCCCTTTTTTCGGGTGGGTAACTTTCGGTAATGAGCGTCTGCGCAGTAACCAGCAGTGCGCCTCCTCCAAAACCTTGTATTAATCTGAAAAACACCAGCTCCCAAATGTTATCGGCATTACCGCAGGCGAATGATGCGACGGTGAATATGATAATGGAAGCGGCAAAATAATTTCGGCGGCCAAATTGCTGCGAAAGCCAGCTGGTCATTGGTACGATGATCACGTTACCGATGGCATATGCTGTGATTACCCAGCTCACTTCCGAGAGCGTACCGCCCAGGTTACCGCGCATGTCGTTGAGCGCCACGTTGACGATCGTCGTATCGACGATTTCGAGCAGCGCGCACAATACGGCAGTAATGGTGATAATAACCCTGCGGAAGCCGTATTCGACGAGTGATTCCTGTAATTCCATTTAATTTTGGTTTAGAATCAACAATCAGACCCTAGTTCAATTCCACGTCCACAAACACATTCATGCCCGGACGCAACTGAGAGATAAATTGGTCATCAGCTTTCGAAAATTCAATCCTTACCGGAAGGCGTTGTACCACCTTCACGAAGTTACCGCTAGCATTATCGGGAGGCAGCAGGGCAAAACGCGCGCCTGTCGCTGGGGAAAATGATGCTACCCTGGCTTCAAACTCATGGTCCGGATAGGCATCCACGTGCACGCGTACTTTCTGGCCCAGTTTCATTTTGGTTAATTGCGTCTCTTTGAAGTTGGCAACCACCCATGGTTCCGTGGTTGAGATAATGCTGAACAGCGACTGGCCAGCCTGCAAATACTGTCCTACCTGCGCATTCACTTTGGATACACGTCCATCGGTAGGCGCGGTAATCACTGTATAGGAAAGATTTAGCTCGGCATTGGCGATTTCGGCCTGACGTGCTTTGATGTTGGCATTCGCCACGGTAGTCTGCACAGAAGTAGCCCGGGTTTGCTTACCCGCTGCCTTCGCCTGACGCTCCGCAGCTCCTTTTTGCGCCTGTAAAACTGCTAACGCACGTTCCGCCTTTTGCTTGGTAGCCGAAGCCTGCTCAAACTCCTGCTGGGTAATCGAGTGGTCCTTGATCAGGTTTTCGTAACGCGCATAATCCTGATTGGCTCTCCATACATTCACTTTCGCTTCTTCGATCTGCGCTTCCACGACCGAAATGTTGGCCTCGTACGTAATGCCGCTCGCTGCAGACGCATTCGTAGTCGCATTAGCGGCCACCAGGCTACCTTCCGATCCTGCCAACGTTGCTTTCGCCTGTTCCAGTTTGATCAGCTGATCACGGTTATCCAGCACGATCAGGGTATCCCCTTTCTTCACCGACTGGTTATCCTTCACCCTTATTTCGGTAACATAGCCTGATATTCTGGGTATTACCGGACTAATGTTGGCGTCGATCTGCGCATCGTCCGTTTCTTCATGGTGCAATCCGTGGTTGTATTTGGTAAATCCCCACGTTCCGCCTACTGCGATCAGCAAACCTAATATGATCAGGAAGCGATAATTTTTCTTTTTAGGTGCTTCTTCTGTTTCCAATGTGTTTTGTTTGGTTTCCATTTTTTCAATTTTGAATGATTGAATGAATTAATGGGAGGATGGACGAAGGAGGAAAGGGAGGAGGTTTTTTTGATGTTATTTAAGAAGTCCTTTTCGCCCTTCTTCCCTTCGTCCCTCTTCCCTTTCCCCTTTTTGTCCCTTTCCTCCTTTTGTTCCTTTCCTCCCTTCGGTCCCTCCTCCCTTTCCTCCCTTTCTCCCTAATTTATTACTCCTGCAACCTGCTCTAACTTCTTGAATGCCACCACAGCATCCGCTTTCGCTGCTTCGTAATCGATGCGTGACTGTACTTGTGCGACGTCCGCGTCGAGGAGTTCGGTGGTGGTTACCAGGCTGTTGTCGTATTTATTTTTTGTAATGCGATAGTTTTCGCCGGCCTGCTCTACAGCTTTGGCGTATACATCGATCTTCCTTTTACTCAACACATAATTGTAATAAGCTGTGTTGACTTCCAGGTGGATCTTGTCGAGCAAAATCTGTTCGTTTGTTTTAAGTTGATAGGCGTGTGTTCTGGCCTGAGCAATTTTGGAACCTGATTTCCAGAGCGATGCAATATCATATTTGAAACCGATGCCTGCATTCACTGCGTTGGGCACGGTAACTACGCCGGGAATGTTCAATGCAACGTAACCTGCCGAAAGTGCCACACTTGGATACAGATCCGCTTTCGCTACTTTAATGTCCGTATCTGCTGCCTTCTGACGGATTCCATTGGCTGCGAAATCCTTCCGGTGCGTTATCGCCGTTTGCTCCCATTCCGCTGCATTGCCCTCTTCTTTCAGGGTAATAAAGCTATTCGAATCAGCCTCGATCACCGTTTCTTCCGGAAGTCCCAGCAACAGGTTCATATTAATCGTGGTGATTTTAAGGTCGTTCTCGGCGTTCAAAAGGGCAAGTTCTACGTTGGATTCCTGCAATTTGGCCTTCATCAGGTCATTTCGCGCAAGCATCCCGTTTTTCTCACGGTTAGTAAACTCGGCAACCCGCTGGCGCTCGCTCAAAAGGTTTTCCGATACCAGATCAACCGATTTTTTGGCCTTATATAAATTACTGTATGCGGCGACGGTGTTCTGAATGACTGCATCCCGGTCATTATCCGCATCGAGCTTAGCAGCCTGTTCTACGTATTTGGCCGATTCAAGGCCATATTTAAAGCGAAAACCCGAAAATATCGGCAACGACGCGCTAGCCATTCCGTACATCGCCTGGTGTACATTAGGCGTGCCGCCACCGCCAGTGCTGTCATTTCCACTCTGCTGGATTTTCAGATTGACGTTTGGTGTATTTACCCGGAGATAAGAACCCGATACACTCAGACTAGGCAGCTGGTTTTCTTTGATCTGGCGAATGCCTAACCCCGCCAGGTCGATATTACTTTGGCTTAATTTGAGTTGCTTGCTATTTTTCAGACTCAACTCAATGGCTTCGTCCAGTTTGATCGTGCGGGCACTCTGGGCGTGTGAATGGTTCGCTGAGGCAATCCAGGCAATGCTGACGGCGACCCAAACCATTCTTTTAGTTTTGGATGTGGTGTTCATTGGTTACTGTCAATTTAAATAGGTTTTTAAGATGCTGACTTAGTTTTCGTTTGAGGTGTTTTTGGAACTCCTCGTCGCCCATATGTTCGAGGTTGTTGATTTTCTTATAAAAATCCTGTGTGGCGATCGCGTAATTCACGGTACCATAGAGCGTAGTTGTCATCAAGCTCATATCGATACCCTTCCGGAAAACACCCGCGTCCTGTCCTTCCTGGATAAGCCGGTGCATCAACTCGACGTTCCGCATTTTGAGGTTCAGAATATGTTCGGAGATAACGGGTGTCCTTTCAGATGATAATTGCTCGCGCAGCATGATGTTGTGAAAACATTGGTTGCCCATGAGGCGGTCCAGCACGCTGTCTATGAAAACGAAGATCTTTTGAATGGGTGAAATGTCGTCAGCGGTAAGCAGCATTTCCAGGCGCGACCTTGATTCGGTCATCCGCAATTGAAATAGCGCCTCTATCAGTTTTTCCTTAGAGCCGAAGTAGTAGGAGATCATAGAGACATTCACATCGGCTTCCTGTGCAATATCCCTTACCGAAGTTCCTGCGAAACCCTTCTGTGAAAACAGCCGCTCCGCCACTTCTATGATCTGCACTTGTTTCGCGTTATATTCCATTTATATGGCTCATTAACAGGATTATATCTTCCGTTTTTTGTTAACGGCAATGCAAAGGTAAAAGGCGCAAAAACAAAAATCAAACACTTGTTTGATTTTATTAAACAAACGTTTGATTAGTAGTATCCAATGTTGGATTAATACCATTAAAGTTTTTTAATGTCTAAATTAAAAAACCATTAATAAGTAAATGTGACTGGTAATAGACGTTGAAATGCAGCTGTGATCTTACTTGACCCGGTTGGGGTTTTCGCTTACAAAAGCGCCCCAGCCGCCTTTTTTAGCTTTCTTTGAAGTGCCTGTAACAGCTGCGGGGGAATTGGCGTGATACTGATGGCAGATCGCGATGGCAATGCCGTCGGTGGCGTCCATAAACTCGCGGCTCAGTTCCATTTTGAGGATTTTTTCAAGCATATAGGCGACTTGTTCCTTGGAAGCGCTGCCGCTTCCAGTGACCGATTGCTTTACTTTTTTGGGAGAATATTCAACGATCGGAATGTTGCGTGCCAGCGCGGCAGCCATTGCTACCCCTTGGGCACGACCCAGTTTGAGCATGGATTGCGCATTTTTTCCATAAAACGGATCCTCGATCGCCATCTCATCGGGCAAATAGTCTTCGATCAGTTGGGTAAGCCGTTCAAAGATTTTCTTCAACTTCAGTTCATGCGTACTATATTTGCTCAGATGAATCACACCATACTGAACCAGGGAAATTTGCTGTCCTTTGACCGATATAACCCCGTAACCCATCACCTGGGTGCCGGGATCGACCCCAATGATCACCTTTTCGGTAACGTCGGCTTGCTGCGTTTTTAACATGGTGCAAGATAAGGAACTCTCAACCCCAAAAGCAAAGACAAGCCGGCCAATCCTGTTGTGGATCGGCAAACTTGTTGTGACTGTCCTGATCCTGAGCTACATTTTCAAGACTTTCCGGAATGAGCAAAAAGGTATTGGTGATATAGGCGTTGTTTTTCAGGAAATTCTTACGTCCGAACATTTCCCGGTGATTTTCACAATGCTGATCCTGGTTCCCTTCAACTGGGCCATGGAGAGCCTTAAATGGCAGAAGTTGGCGCAAAAAATCATCCCCATCGGTTTTTGGGAAGCGTTTCGCGGAACGCTTACAGGGCTTGCCGTTGGCGTAGCAGTTCCCGCACAGCTGGGCGACACGCTCGGTCGCGTCGCGTCACTGAAATCAGACCGCAGACTGGAAGCCATCGGTGCTGCATTGATATCGAACGGTATTCAATTTTATGTTTCAGTGCTGGCGGGAACGATCGGGTGGCTGCACCTGCGCTCAAAGCTGGCCATCTCAACGACTACAGAGAACGCCATAACCGCGCTGCTCGCATTGATCATCGTACTCGGCATTGTTACCGTGGCATTTCGAAAACCACTGACGGACTGGCATCCTCAGCGCAAAGTTTTCAGGAAGTTGCACAATTATCTGAAAATCATCGGCAATTACACAAGCAGCGAGCTTGCACTGACTACATTATACGGACTGATCCGGTACATGATCTTCCTGACGCAGTTCATTCTCGCCCTGTCATTGTTCGACTTTCCAGTCGGTTATGATGAACTCGCATCTTGCGTTACGTTGATATTCCTTGCTAAAACCCTGATCCCGGCGGTCAATGTTTTGGGAGATCTCGGCCTTAGGGAGTTTACAGCACTGGTGGTATTCGCTTCTTACGGGCTTCCAGCGGAAAAAGTCATTGCGGCGACGTTTTTAGTGTGGATTATCAATGTACTAGGACCGATACTGGTAGGGATTTTCCTGATCTGGAAATACAAGTGGAAACGGATTAAATTCTAAGCGATGCTGACTATCTCCCTTTTCGTTTCACTGCTAATCCAGTTTTTGTGGATCGTCATTCCGAGTTACGCCCTTTTCACATTGTTGCTTGCATTCTTTTGGCAAAAAAATAAAAAGCCTGTAAAGTCCGCGCAGACGGAACAAGTATTCATTTCGGTCATTATCCCTGTCCGTAACGAAGCCGAAAACATTCCACTGCTGCTACGCGACCTCGCTGCTCAAACCTGGCCTGCGAGCCAGTTTGAAGTGCTGGTCATGGACGACAGCTCAACGGATAATACGGCAGAAGTAGTGAAAAATATCAGCAGGACCGCACCATGCAATATCCGGCTGATCACTTTACCCGATGTACGGACCAGCTCACCAAAAAAACGGGCGATCGAAACCGCGATAAGCCAGGCAAAAGGCAAGCTTGTTGTGACGACCGACGGAGATTGCAGGGCAAGGCCCGGATGGCTCGCTGCCGTCGCTGCGCATTATGCGGCTACCGGTGCGAAATTGATCAGCTCCCCTGTGACTTTCAATGGAGAAACCTCCTTTACCGATCATTTACAGACAGTCGAATTCGCCAGTCTCATCGGCAGTGGTGCAGCTTCCATTGCGGCGGGTTATCCTTCCATGTGCAACGGCGCGAACCTCGCTTATGAGAAAGACGCCTTTCTGGCCGTAAATGGCTACGATGGGGTCAGACATTTGGCTTCCGGTGATGATGAGTTTTTAATGCACAAGATAGCGGCCGCCTACCCGGGCTCTGTACACTTTCTCCGCAACAGGGAAGCGATTATTTCGACCGCTCCGCACAAAAAATGGAACGACTTTTTCCGGCAGCGCAAACGCTGGGCGAGCAAATGGAAGCATTACCAAAGCAAAACGCCCCTTGTACTGGCGCTATATATCTTTGCTTGTAACCTTTCCTGTATTCTGAGTGCTATTCTTTGGTTGTCCGGCTATCTCGGCACCAGTTCTTTCCTGATTTTACTCGCATTAAAATGCGTTCCGGAGTGGCTTTTCCTGGGCTCCGTTTTAATGTTTTTACAAAAAACCGCCTCGCTGATCTACATTCCGATTACGCAAATCTTCTATCCTTGTTATGTGTGTTTCTTCGGACTTGCGGCTCAAAAACCGCATTATGAATGGAAAGGGAGGAAATTATCCTAGTATAGGGCACAAAAAAGCTGCCGGCAAAGGTGCCGGCAGCTTTAAGTTTCACATAACGCTATATAAGATTTAATAATCTACTTTTTAAGAACTTTGGATGAATGTTTCCCCTCCGCATTAACCACACTCACAATATACAAACCTTGCGCGAATGCCTGAACGTTCACTTTAATTTCTGTTTCGTTACCGGCTGGTAAAAGTTGGTATACCTGTTTTCCTCCAAGCGTAAATATTTCGATTTTCTTCACTGGCGAGAAGCTTTTCACATTCATTTGATCCTGCGTCGGGTTCGGGAAGAAATCTACCGACAGACGCGCATCACAGCTTCCGGCTTCTACACTCCGGATCGCGCTGTATTCGAAAGTTTTGTCATTGTCTACCTGTTGTAGACGATAATAATAGTATTTGGCAGGTACAGACTCCGAAGAAAAAGGTGAATCCTTGAAAGCATAAACGTTTTGGCTGGCATCATAATCGATCCTGGCAACCGCATTGTATGTTTTTGCATCCGTCGAACGCTCGACCATAAAATGGGAGAAGTTTTTCGCTTCGGTCACTTTCCATTTCAATTCCACGTCACAATTCACGTTTTGCGCGGTGAAGCTTGCCAAAGTGACCGGCAAAACGGTTGCGGGGGGAGGGCTGGTGTAGCAAGTTCCGGCGGAAGCAGGATAAGTAATGTCGATGATCGTCCATGGATCAACGGTCACACGGATTTTTGCACCTTCGTTACGCAACGATCCGTAACGATCTACAACTTCAATCCATTTGCTTCCGTCCTTTTCCCAACCCGGCCATGCCGCACCATTTCCATCGATATCCAGTGAAGCGCCTGGGAACAGAATGCTACCGCTCAAAGGCCTGTCATTATCTTCCTGGATAACTTTACCTTCCGAGTTGATCCATTCTATCTTGGCAGTCATACCAGTGGCGTCGAAATTCGGCGTCACGGCGTAATCGAGCCAGGGGGCATTATTTAAACATTTCGAGCTGGCAACTACGTCGATTTTTTTCGCAACCGGCTCCGGAATGGAGGGCAGAAACGGCCAAAAATGAACTTCATCGCGGGTATGGATAAAGCTTTTGCCGATGATCTGTCCATTGATGTTCCCATTGTTGTCTTTGACAATGTTTGCTTGCGGGGCAAAGATCGTTCCGCTGATCTGTGCATTGCCTCCCAATGTGATCGACTTGGTCGCATCCGGGAAGTTATAGATCACGTAAGCGCCCTGGGAGTCGTTCAAGCCTCCGAAACCAGGAAAACTGATCCGCGGATCACCGCCGTTAGCAGCGCAGAAGGTCGGGAAATCTACAATATTGATTACAAGGCCGAAATTGCCGCCGTACGACGATTGCCCGAGTGAAGGTCCCGCCGGAATGCCTTCGATATTAGCATTGCCTATTTTGTTCCAAACAGCCGCTGAAACAGTCAGCACGTTGATTTTGTTCGGATCAACTATGATCTTAGGGTTATTGCCGATCACACTTGGATCAAGGTAAGGTCCCATTGCCGCGGACGGCATGATATTGCCATTCTGGTCGCGGATAGGCAGGTTATCCGACATGTCTTTCAGCTGCATCGACCTTTTGATCATCGTTGTAAATGCCGCATCCATATCGATCTGTCCCGCTCCGGTGCCGAACACATTCTCGCAGGCAGGATTTACGGTTTCGCTCACGCTGGGTGACCAGGTGTTCACATTGGCATTGATCGTAATATTAGGAGTCTCCCAATATTGTTTGTTGGTTTCAGTAACGCGTATGGTGGAAGCCGCGCCGTTGTTGTCTTTATACCAAACTTTCAGGGTGGTAGCTGATGCATCCGAGGGTGAACAATTGCCTATTTTAATATAGTTATCGCCGTTCACCATCAGGCTGCCGCTATTCAGCTTGACGCCACCGCGTACAGCAAGGCCGATTGATGCGCCGCCAACGAAAAATACACCGTGCTGCTTGTCAAAACTGATCTGATATTGATTCGAGGTTAGATTGCCACCGATAGCAATCGGGCCTTCGGTTTCATTGGACGATAGTGTAGCATCCCCTTTTACAAATATGTTGAACCGCTGCGCGGCGGAAGTCGGGCTCTGCGCGTTGGCTTGGCCTAGGTTTAATATGATTAGCGCAATAAGAGTGATGAATAGAGGTCTAAATGACATGCTGAGTCGGTTGATTTATTTACCGACGAAATTAGTCCGTCATGGATGATCAGCTATTCTTTTTGTGACCACCTAAACGAACTTTGGGGTAACAAAGCTGATTTAAGGGGTGTCAAAAACACACAAATTGTACTTATCAAAGATACTACGTACTGAACCAAAAACTATATCTAATGGAGATTACTTATATTTCTCAGTTCGAAAGTCACACTTATTCTACGTCAAATATGCCATAAGTGCCTGATTCGTTCTAAATTTGTATTACTATTCGTACAAATAACCTTTAAAACTGATTTTTTACACGATTTGAATAATATAACATTACCACGATAAATCAGTAGAAACATTGATTGTTTAGACATTTATAATCATGGCTATACAATTATTTGTATGTATTTCGGCGCTTCAATTCTTTGATCTCGTTCTGCATTTCCTGCAACATTCTCATCAGTTGCTGCATGTCTGTCTGCGGCTCAGGTAACTGCTTGCTATGGAAGCTGTAATATTCCCATAGTTCAATAACCTCCGTAATGGGCACCGTATAAGCGAAGTACTGTTTGTTAAAGGATTGCAGCAACATCGTCCCATCCGCATGGTTAATGGTAACCTGCTTGAAAACAAAGTCCTGGTCGCCTTTGAGGATCACAATGCAAGGCGTTTCTGGCTTCAGCGACGTCCAGTCCTGAACGTATTTGGTGATAATATCAGCTCCTTCCGGAACTGGCAGCATGGAATCCCCGACGGTCGGGAACATCCGGAACGTGCCGTTTTTAGGCACTGTCGGCAGATTAAACCGTGGCAAGGTGGCCAGGAATTCCGGATCACTGTATCCCGAGCGATAGCCTGCACGCGCCTGAACAGGCACATATTCGATATTTTCCTTATCCTCCTTATCGACAGTTATCGCAAGCACACGGATCTGATTGCCCTTCATAAAAAGCTCGCTCCCCTTTTCAAGGTCTTTCAGTTTTTGTTCAGACAGCTTACTGAGCTCTACTTTGAGGATACTGTCGATGCTCATCCTGAAATACTCCGAAAAATTGATCAGATCGTCAATTGTCGGATTAGCGGTACGGCCGCTTTCGTGAGCATTCAGCTTCACCCTGCTTATCCCCAGCTTTTCAGCCAGTGCTTCCTGGCTAAGTTTCTGACGCAAACGAAGGAACTTGATATTAACCGACCAGAAAATGTCCTGCGCACCCATGAGATGATATTTTAAAAATCAAACATAAGATATTTTGAATATCAAAAGTAGCAGCAAATTTTAATTTTCCTACAAAAAGCGATTAAATAATTAAGTTTTATCTTTCCCGGGTGAGATATCGCGCGTCACAGAGACTTTCCAGGCATCATTTTGACCTTTTACGACGTTTTTATGTTATAAAGTGAGTAAACAGATTGCGATCGGCGACAAAAGCCTGAAACCCACCATCCTATGAATGATCAAGTTGTACTGGTAAATGAAAACGATGTAGCGATCGGGCTGATGCCCAAGCTTGAAGCACACCAGAAGGGTGCATTACATCGTGCATTTTCAGTATTTATATTCAATTCCAACAAGGAAATGCTGCTGCAACGCCGTGCGTTCGGCAAATACCACTCCGAGGGGCTCTGGTCAAACACCTGCTGCAGTCACCCGCTACCGGGCGAATCGGCACACCACGGGGCTGTACGGCGGCTCCGCGAAGAAATGGGCCTCGACGCCGATTTACAGTTCCTCTACTCATTCCAATACCACGCCGACCTTGAAAATGGACTTACGGAGCACGAGCTCGACCATGTGTTCTGGGGTATCTCCGACAATGTCCCCGTGCTGAACACCACCGAGGCAAGCGATTATAAATACATGAAAATAAGCGACATACAGTCGGACATTACCTCTAATCCCGGCTCATATACCGAGTGGTTCAAGATCTGCATGCCTGAGATCGCAAACAAGATCAGGCTTAAATTCTGAGGGCACATTAAAACGGTTCGCCGTGCGTGAGCGCAATGAGGCGATCTGTAAGGGCAGGCATGCTATGAAGTGTCCTTAGTGCGAAATCGGTCGTGCGGCTCTTGCCGAATAGCTTTTGAAGATGATAACCAGCGTTAATCCTCGTTCCGAATGCCGCATTCCAGGCAAGTTGATAGTTTTTCAGCGCGGATTCCCGGCCCTGCTTCTTTTCAAAAAACAGTATTAATTCTTTCGCTAGCATTTGCGACGCCCGCATGCCCATGCTCATGCCGTTCCCGCAAAGAGGCGTGATGGAGCCCGCCGCGTCGCCAAGCAGGAAAATACCGTCCGAATTGGTCTGTCTCTTCCGGAAATGCACATTACTGATCATAAGCGGCTGCCTGCTCACAAATTCGGATTGCGTGAAATACTGTTTTAAGAATGGATTCTGATAGAGTACATTCTCCTCCATCAACCTGACATCCTTTCTATTTTCCAGCAGATTACGGGAGGTCGTGAGATAGCAAAGGCAATTCCAGCCCTGATCCACCCGCGATATCCCGCAATAGCCATCCCGGAAATTATGCAACTCAATCCGGTCGGCGGGAAACTCGGTTTTGATATGGAATTTGACGCCGATATAGTTCAGCGCATTGTTTGGAGTGTCCTGGTTTTCATGCAGCTGAATGAATTGTGGCGTGTATTTGCCGTAGCTGCCACAAACAACATCAGCGCGGAATACGCCCAGCGAAGTGGTAACATAATGAGCTTGCTCTCCGTCTCGCTCCACGTTCTGAACCCGGCAGTTTTCCATTACCTTAACTCCTTTTTTCAATGCTATCTCAAAAAGATGGTGATCCAGACTGTAACGGCTGACCCCAAAACCGCCCATTTGCAAGCGATGATTGAGTACAAACCCGCGGTCGGAGGTAATGCCGAGGTTTTTAATAATGGGCAAATCCAGATCAGAAAGCGGCAATCCCAGCGATTCCAGAAATCCCCAGCTTTCCATGGAAATATACTCTCCGCAAACTTTGTGAAACGGATATTTATTTTTTTCAAAAACCACCACTGAAATGCCGTGATCCGCCAACTGGATCGCCAGGCATAAGCCAGCAAGTCCCCCGCCGATCACAGCGCATTCGAATTGCTCAGTCTGCGTTTCCATACACGATCACTTCATGTCTGAATGCCCACTTATTGCGCACAGAAAACTTTTTGGCACCCGCAGCATTTAATATATCAAGCCATTCTTTTTTCTTGAAACCCCTCAAAACAGACAACGGGGCATCATTTTTGACAAGATAAGATTTGGAAAAAAGCCGTGTCAGCCATTTGATCGAATAATGCGCGACCGGATTTCTTTCCAGATCGTTAATCACAAGAACGGCCCGGTTTTGTAATGCAAAACGGACAAGCTCTTTTAAATTATCACTCGAAAGGTGATGACAAAAAAGGCAGGCGTGAATAATATCGACCTGCCGCAAATGCCGATAAGTATTGCGGTAATCATCGCAAATGAGCGTCACACCGCGACCGTTAAGGTTTTGTTCGGCATAATCAATGCAATCTTGTTTGAGATCTATACCAAACAATGCAAGGTCGAAACCCGCTTTGCCATTCCACGCCGCAATTCGTTTGAGCGTGTCCCCTCCCCCGCAGCCAATGTCGATAAGCTTATACGACCGGCCTTTTTTCAGTATTCTTTTTAGTGCCGCAAATGAAATATTGTATCCCCCAAGCCAGTGATTGATAAAATCCAGCTCTTTCAGATTCTGGAAAAGATCCGCTGTCGGAATATCATCCCTGTCCAGTAACTCCTTTTCGGGGCTTCTGAACTCAAACATATTGTAGCTGCATGGTTTCGATGCTTAGCCCTGGACCAAATGCTGCTGTAAAAATTCGGTCCCGTTTTTCTTCTGGTTTTGCTTTCTCCAAAACCTCTTTCAACACAAACAATACTGTCGGCGAGGACATATTGCCATAGTTTTTGAGCACATTATAAGTGGGGGCGAGCAGACATTTATCCAACTCTAAAGCAGCCGCAAAATCGTCCACAATGCGTTTCCCGCCCGGATGCACCGCCCAATGCCGATAATCGCCGGCTTTGAGGCCGACCGCATTCAGCATGGGTTTGATATTTTCACGGATCAGATCGGGCACATAGGATGACAGGTTCATGATAAAACCCGTTTCCGACAACTGCCAGGCCATATCAGAATAGCCATTGTGCAGGATCATGGAGTTGAAGCCGTCAATTTTTACAGCATGCAAATACCCGTCGTCCGGCTTCGACGACACGAGTAATGCCGCGGCCCCATCGCCGAAAAGCATATTGGAAAGCAGGTAATCATCATTATACCGCTTTTGAAAATGGATAGAGCATAGCTCTGTGCAAACGACCAATACTTTGGCCCCGTCGTTGCTCCTGCATATCGCGTCGGCATTTTTTAGCGCAAGAATGGCCGCATTACAGCCCATAAAGTTAACAGCACTCCGCTCGATGGTCGGGTCGAGGTCCAGTTCGCGCATCAGTTCCACGTCCAGGCCCGGCGCAAACATGCCGGTGCACGTAACCGTAATCAGGTGCGTTATTGATTTTTTGATATGCTCAAAATCAGCAATCTTTTCAACGGCCTTTCTCGACAATGCTGTTGCATGCTTTTGGTAAAGCTGCATACGCTGCGTAAGTCCGGGCTCGGGTAGCAGTGTGGCATTTTTATTGAAAAACTCGAATGCTTCCGGCTTTTTATCAAAATCTCCTATCACCGAATAGCGCTTTTCGATACCGGTTTTGCCTGCCACGATCCTGATCTTGCGGCGGGTGGTCAGGTCATCGGTAGAGCGTAGGTAAAAATCGGTAAGCGTTTCCTGTGCATAACCATATTCCGGAACGGCTGTTTCAATAGAGGATAGATAACTCAATGGGATTCTGTTGATAATAATTAGAACTAGGAAACAACTATTCATACATATCGCCGCGATCCAGTTCATCCGCATCGTGTTGCGGAAGTTGGCTTGCCGGCGGTCTTTCCAAACCATCCAGAACCAGACCCCAAACCATATTACGATGGGGATGAAGAACACCTGGACAATGTAAAAAACCATTCCAAGGTCCCTGGATGTAAAATACAAATAATAAAACACATTGCAGAGCAAAAACATGAGTGCTGTAAACACAAATGTGCCAATATAGCCCAGTTTGTAGCTTAATGTAATAATACCCTCCCGCTTGTCCTGCTCATGCTGGTACACCTGCGTAAGCGGATATGCGCCCGCGATCTGAAACGAGCAGCCCAGCAATACAAAAATATTGGAAGCATCCAGCCGCAATGCTTCGCCCGAAATACCGGCGATCGACATGTAATAGGTAAATGCCCCCTGGAACACAACAACCGTTAGAAATCCAATGAACGGATACTTTTTCAGCCGGACCTGTCGTGAGCTGTAAGCCCTCGACGCACCGATGTAAAGTACCAGACAAACCGCGAACAACGTATTTACGAAACTAAACGCCAGAACGGTTGCGGCAACATCTAAAAAAAGTGTAAGATAAAAAAGGTGGATCGTGGGAAGCGGTGGTTTTTCAAGCCCGCCAATACTGCCCTCGTCGCGATCGATGTAGCTGTTATAGCCATTGCTGGCAGGATAAACGAGCAGATGAATGATCAAAAAGCTCCATAATGCCTGCCGGTGCATCACCACTTCCGCCTGACTGTAAGCGAACAGGAACAACGGCGCCAAAAAGAACGAGAAAGGGATTCTCAGCAGTTTGATGGTATTGCGATCGATCGGCATGCCCCAATTTAGACAAAAAGGGCTAAATGACCATGAATTGCACGCCATGGTCATTTACCAGATATCGAATCTACTTCCGACTGCGACCTGCCAGCCTATGCAGTGTCGACACAAGGACATCGATTTCTTCGCAAGTATTATAAAATGCCAGTGACGGCCGTACAGTGGTTTCCACTCCGAACCTCCTGAGGATGGGCTGCGCGCAATGGTGGCCCGAGCGAACGGCAATGCCTTCTTTGTTTAGGGCTGCGCCTACCTCTTCCGTTTTATAACCATTTAATACAAACGACAATACCGACGCCTTTTCCTTCGCTGTGCCGATAAGCCTGAGCCCCGGCACATTTTTCATAAGGCCTGTCGCATATTCCAGCAAAAAGTGCTCGTACTGTTCGATGTTCTCAATGCCAATTTTATTCACATAATCCAAAGCCGCTCCTAACCCTACGGCGTCGGCGATGTTGCCAGTGCCTGCCTCGAAGCGTGAAGGCGCATTATGGTATTGAATATGCTCGAAAGTGACATCCACGATCATATTACCACCGCCCTGCCAGGGCTGCGTCGCATTCAGGATTTCTTCCTTGCCATATAATGCGCCTATGCCGGTAGGACCAAACACTTTATGACCGGAAAATACAAACCAGTCGCAATCGAGCGCACGCACATCCGTCCGCATGTGTGAGACCGACTGTGCACCATCCAGGAGCACTTTCGCCCCAACCGCGTGAGCCATATCGATGATCGGCTTGGATGGGGTAACTGTCCCTAATGCATTGGAGACTTGCGTAAACGATACCAGTTTGGTTTTTGGGTTTAGCAACCCGGCATAAGCTTCGAGCAATATTTGTCCGTCGTCGTCTACCGGTATCACGCGGAGAACCAGCCCCTTTTTATCGGCCAACTGCTTCCACGGAACGATATTGGCATGATGTTCCAGGTGGCTCAAAATGATTTCATCGCCAGCCTGCAGGTGCTGGTCGCCCCAGGTTTTAGCTACTAGGTTAATGGCTTCCGTTGTTCCACGTACAAATACGATCTCATTTACCGAACCCGCATTCACAAACGCCCTTACCTTCTCTCGTGCACCCTCATATGCGTCCGTCGCACGTGCAGCGAGCTCGTGTGCGGCGCGGTGTATATTGGAGTTTTCGTGTTCGTAAAAATAGCTGACCCGGTCGATCACCTGCTTCGGTTTCTGCGTCGTAGCGGCATTATCGAACCAGATAAGCGGTCTTCCATTCACACGCTCATTGAAAATAGGAAAGTCGCTCCGTACGCGGTTTACATCGAAAGGAATTTTCCCCACCGACGTCTGCACCGCGCGATCAAGCTGGTCCCGATCATTTCCAGTGTGAATATTGCTGCTTGAAAACGGGGAGAAACTGCGCGGTATAAAATTCGAAACACCAGGAATATGCTGTCGGCCAGAAAGGTTTTCACCCAAAAAGTAATAAGAAGACTCCCCGGAAGAAAAATTTGTGTAAGGCAAATGCGGCGCACTGCCGAAATCAGGTATTTTGCTTAAAACGTCCAGCAAATCATGCTGCGTGTCAAACTGATATGGCAACGAAGGATTTGCCTGCGAGGATGAAGGGCCCTGTACATTGCCGGGCGAGACGCCGACACCTGCGGCCGACGGGGGCACTTTACCATCTGTAAAATGCGGGTCGGGTAAGCTCGTTTGCGGCTCCTCCATATCGAAATCCTCGTGGGGCTTTTCATGTCCGTGGCCGAATTCCTGCTGAATAATTCCCAGCATTTTTTGCGCCCGTGGATGGTCTTCCAGGTGAGGCGAGAAAACCGGCGACGGCATTTCACCCGGCAACGCCTTGAAAAGCTCGTTCGCAAGCCGCTCTAAAGCTCCTGCATCAGGCACGCCTTCCGGTGAGCCCGGTAATCCGTCAATATTTGTATTCATGGTAGTTACCGATTTCGACATTTTCCAATACCGCGATCGCATCGTCGACCAACACAGCCAACGAGCAGTAAAGCGACACCAGATAGGAGGCGATCGCTTTGTCGTTGATGCCCATAAAGCGAACGGAAAGTCCGGGCGACTGCTCTCCCGGCAAGCCCGGCTGATACAATCCCACTACACCCTGACGGCTTTCACCGGTGCGCAGGAGCAAGATTTTGGTTTTACCGTTCTCGATCGGCACTTTGTCGGATGGGATTAGTGGAATACCTCTCCATGTGATGAATTGAGAGCCGAAAAGGGATATTGTCGGAGGCGGAACGCCCTTGCGCGTGCATTCGCGACCGAATCCGGCAATGGCTTTGGGATGTAGCAAAAAGAAACCGGGCTCTTTCCAGACCTTCGTCAAAAGCTCGTCGAAATCGTCCGGAGTTGGTGGGCCTAGTCGTGTCGAAATCCGCTGCTTATCGGCAATGCTGGACAGCAATCCATATTCCTGGTTATTGATCAGCTCGCTTTCCTGGCGCTCTTTGATACTCTCGATGGTAAGGCGAAGCTGCTCGGATATCTGGTTATAAGGCTTGCTATACAAATCCGAAACGCGTGTGTGCACGTCGAGCACCGTTTGCACAGCCGTGAGGTTGTATTCGCGGGGATTCTCCACATAGTCGATAAAAGTATGGGGTAGTTCGCGCTCATCGCGGCGGGAGCAGTCCACTTCGGCAGTGCTTCCGTCTTTAACCTTGTTCAGACGGTACACGCCTGATTCCACCGGGATCCAGTTCAGCAAATGCGTAAGCCAACGTGGGGTGATCGCCTCGAATTGCGGGACCGTCCGGGTCGCGATCGCCAACTGCCGGGCTGCTACGTCACCCAAGGCAGTTTGATTTTGATTTAACTTGGCCATTCTGTATTTGATTAGTATTGAGAAACGCGCTGTATTGCGCCGCAAGGAATTGCCGGGGCGCCACCGGGTTAACGATCACAAACATACGTGAACTACAAATCAGGCTGTTAAAGAACCACACAACCTGCCACCGGCCGCGAACAGACCCATTTCTCAAACTGGCCACTGTCCGTAGATTATACCAATTTACAGCATTTATCCGCCAAAGCCCAATATTATTATTCGTAAAATCCAGCAAATCGGCATGCAAAATTCGGCTCATTTTCCTATGGTTTTAATAGAATATGTGGGTTTAATGATCTGGAAGCGTACCACTAAAAATATTCTATATTAATTCGATAGACTATGTATTATATTGTCTTTTTTCTTAGTTTTGGGCATCTCAATCCATCATTTCACTATGCAAGTCGGCAATCTGATCGATATTTACAAGAACGAGACCATCGCCACCGAGGCATTCAGGGATTTCAGGTTACGACGCGGGATCATTTGTAAGAAATGCGGCGGCACACATCATTACTGGCTTGCACCTAAGCAGCAATTTCAATGCAAGCAATGCAGGTTCCGCACCACGCTGCAAAGCGGCACTATCCTTGAAGGAAGTAAGCTGCCGATCTCTTACTTTTTTATCGCCGTTTATATGATCCTGAAAAAAGGAAACACATTCACTATCCAGGATTTCCAGGAAGAAACCGGGCACAAATACTTTGAGCCACTCTATGATTTCGTGCGGAAGGTAAAGGCGTACCTGAATGCAAACGATCCAAACACGGTGCTCATCGACCTTGTGGAACTGTTCAATTACCACCAGGTAACGCAGAAGTTCGCCGAGCGGCAGTTCCCGGAACGGCAGTTCCCGGAACGGCAGTTCCCGGAACGGGAGCTCCCGGAGCGACAAGTCCAGCATTAATAAGTTATCTTGAAACTGTTCTCCGCGTACAGTACATCCCCGCCCTTGATCTTCACATAGGCACGGTACGCAAATGCATGCGTTCCCACTGGAAAGCCGATTTTAAACGTCTCGGTGATCGGACCCTGCTTTGCGGCACTTTTAAACTTGGCGACCGGATTAGCCCCATCAGCAACTGGCTCTGTCAGTGTAGCTTCAACCTGGAATACATATGCGATACCATATTCGTCAATGGGCACATTGCCCAGCTTTTCGAAGTTCACATTAAATGTTTCCACCACGCCGCCGAGTGTATGAAAGGTGGCCGGGCCCGTCCGGATGTCAGGCATAATCTTTTCTGGCTTTGTGTTACCAGGCGCGACGTCATGTTTATTGCAAGAGGCCATGACCACGATCAAAAGCAGGATGACCGGTAGCCGGAAGTAAAGTGAAAAATTGATAAATAAATGACGCATTGCCATAGTCGTTGCTTCGTTTTTTGGCAATTTTAGTCAAATACGCAGTGTCCACATCAGGCGGAACCGCTTGATAACAGCTATAATGAACGATCGGCAACCGATCAATTATCAGACGTAATTGGCTATTTGTAAATACCCCTCAAATCTTTCTCAAACAATGTATAAGGATCGTTATAAAACTTTACGAAATCTGCTTCGCTGACCTGCCCGGGAAACGGGGCGTAGAAGTGGGTCGGGCTCTTGGTGTCGTTTCGCCAAACGAGCACGTACGCAAGGTTCATTTTTTGCGCTTTTAATGTCTTCAGAAGCGTGTCAGTCCACCAGGTAGGGTTAGGGATACTTTCGAGGCCGGTTTCTGTGAATGCAGCCAGCTTCCCAGCTTTTTTGGCATAATCAGAAACAATTTTCAACTTCTTCAATCCCGCTTCGAGATTGTATTTTCCATCCCGGCCAAAGTCGCCATAGTTGTCCATTCCGACCAGATCGACCCAGTCATTTCCGGGATATCTTTCCAAAAACTCATACTCGGAATTGAATTTATTGTCCGGAGAAAATGCATAAATAAAGTTATGGACATTGAGCTCGTCGCGCAGGTATGCCACCGTAAAACGCCATACTGCCATAAAATCCTCCTTTGAAGTATGCCGCTTGCCCCACCAAAACCAATCACCGTCGAACTCGTGAAAAGGCCTGAAAATCATCGGCGCCAAAGTCCCGTCCCGGCCTTTGACAGACTGGGCGAGCTCAGCGATCGTTCTTAATATCTTCTTATATTGTTCATGATGCGAACCACCGGGCTTGATTAAGGCCATTGCGGCCACGGAAACGGAATCTTTCCAATAAAAACCGCCACCCGAGGCCGGATTGGAGAAATGCCACGCAACGGTGGTCACTCCGCCGCGGTTGTAGGTATCCACCACATTTTTACGCAACGCTTCTTTCGTTTTGGCAATCGCATCGTCGGGCCGACCGGAAAGTCCGCTAAAATCGATCCCGATCACGGCCGGATGGGAGCCTGTTACCGATTTTACATCCGAACGCTCCTCATCGCCCACCCAGCCGTGCCCATACTCAGTGGCGTGCTGGTGCCCGAAAAGGATGTGTTCTTCGGAAAGCCTTTCAAGATTACGGTACAAGGCCACTGTTTCTGGTGTGGCTTTTTTATCGATTTGGCTAAATGCCGCGCCGACTGAAAAAATAATGGTTAAAACGCAAAGGATCAATGTCTTCATGTGCATGACAAGTTAGGATTCAGGTTTTTACCAGATATCAAAAGCACTGAAATGCTGATTATTACCGAATTTTCAGAAATCGGGGCCAACTCACATAAAAAAAGTAACCTCCCAGCGAACTTTCCAGGTTCAAAACCTGTACTAACTGAACTATATTCAAAATATCACTCTTTTTTTTGAATATAGTTCTGAAAAAATATAAATTTACAGAATGATGAACGGAACAGATATCGTTCTTGATAAGATTGACCTCGGCATACTCCGCCTTATGCAGGAGAATGCGCGCATCACCAACGCCGACTTGGCCCGTGAGCTGGAAATGGCACCGTCAGCGGTTTTGGAGAGGGTCAAAAAGCTCGAACAGAAGAATGTGATCATGCAGTACACGACCCGCCTGAACCCGGTGGCCCTGCACCAGAAATTGCTTGCATTTATTTCAATGAAATCTTCAGAGGGAATGGGAAGCAACAACACCGCCAAGGAGCTTGCCAAAATCCCTGAGGTTCAGGAAGTTCACCACATTGCAGGTGACGATTGTTATATGGTCAAAGTCCGCACCGCCGATTCGGCTTCGCTGATGGACCTGATGCGTAATAAATTTAGTAAAATTCCCAATATACTTTCCACACGCACTACGATCGTCCTCGAAACGGTCAAAGAAGAACAACAATTAGTCATACCCGTTAAATGAAATCATCATGCAAACTACAAGTAAAGCTCCTTCCACATTAATGGTGGTATTGGCATTTGCCACCGTTTACATTGTTTGGGGATCCACCTATTTCTTCATTCAGAGGGCATTGGAAGGATTTCCACCATTTTTTCTGGGCGCATTCCGCTTCGTTATCGCCGGTTTACTCATGCTCGGATGGAGCCTGAGCCAGGGCGAAAATGTGTTTTCATGGAAGGCCATGAAACCGGCCATCATTACGGGCCTTCTGCTGCTATTCGTAGGAAATGGCGTAGTAATATGGGTAGAACAGTTCCTGCCTAGCGCGATGGTCGCCATTATGATATCCTCGTCGCCCATATGGTTTGTATTACTTGACAAACCGAAATGGTCTGAAAATCTTGGCAGCAAATCGACGATCCTGGGCTTGCTGATCGGTTTTGCGGGCGTGGTCCTGCTATTCAGTGAAAAAATCATGGCTACCATGACGTCACTCAACAGCAGTCGCGATCTATTTGCGATGGTGCTGGTCGTGATCGGCACAATGGCTTGGGCAGGCGGCTCTCTATATTCGAAATACAATTCCGTTTCCAACTCGGCGACGGTGAATTCTACCTGGCAAATGCTTGCTGCCGGTGTCGCATTCATCCCCGGAAGTTTGCTTTCCAACGAATGGGATAAGCTTAATATGGCAGCCATACCCACCAGCGCCTGGCTAGCCACGATATACCTGATCATCTTCGGTTCCATCGCGGCTTTCAGTGCCTATGTGTGGCTTTTGAAGGTACAGCCCGCTACCAAAGTGAGTACTTACGCCTATGTAAATCCGGTTGTAGCTGTACTTCTGGGCATATTCTTCGCCCACGAATCGATCACGCCAATGCAGATCTCCGGCCTGATCGTTATCCTGGGAAGTGTTTTATTGATTAATTTAAATAAATACAGAAAACCCAAGCAGGTTACGGCGACGGTTTAGCCTGAACCATGTTGCCGTTCAATCCGTTAGGAAGCTCCTTTGGAGCTAAACGACTCCCTCACAATACACATTTCTAAAAGCAGGGGGCCGCCCTGCGGCCATTCGATAGTCGGCCGTAGAGCGGCCCCCTGCTTCTAGAAAAAAGGAGCGTTTTTGCAAAAAAAGGCCCCGATACGGGCCTCCTGCATTCAATTATGACACAATTTCCAATTCTGAAACAATGGGATCAAATGCTGATCACTGGCATCAACACAACGAGCCGTCCATAATCCTTTCTACTTCGGAAATATCCCTGTTACGCCGGATCAGCGTCATAATCTTCTCGAAATCGATCAGTTGCGACGCTTCAAATGCAATCACTCCTACAAAACTTTTACCCTTGCTGATAAAATTCAAGTGCTTGATCTTCGCTCCCTTCACTGATTCTACACTCGAAGTGATTTTGTGAAGACTAACGGCGTTCCGGTAGATAATCCGGAGAAAAAAGGTGTTGCTCATGTTATGTTGATGTTTAAGTGATTTGTTGAGAATGTCTTATTGTTACGCATTTCCGGCAGCATTCGTGCCCGTTTTTAACATTAAATTTTGTTAAAATTAGAAAGCATCGAACCAAAGCTTCGTCGTAAGCCGGTCTTCACCCTGGCTTGCAACGGCCGCTTTATAGTTGGCTGCATTCAATGCCTGCTCGCCGGTAGGATATGTGAGGCGGACGGGCAATTTGCCGTTCAAAACACCTGCATAGGCCGGTTTCAGCTGCGGATAATCGAGCCGGCGCCATTCGGCGAACGCTTCCAGCCCCTGGCTAAATAATGCCAGCCATTTCTGCTCTCCAATCGATTTCTTATAGTTAGTCGGGTGATAAGCCACCGAAGGCTGTGCCAGGTAAGTCGCAATGTCAGCGCTGTTAACTTTGAATTGCTGCAAGGACGCCGTTACGGCCGCTTTGTACAAATCCGCCGCATTATCGGAGATAAATCCTCTTTGCGCCGCCTCTGCAAGATTGAACAGCACTTCCGAATAGCTCAGAAAAACAGCCGGTGAAGCAGGTGCCGTGAAGTAATCTCCGAGCTTGGAAGTCTTTGTAAAGCCCAGTTTAGCAGCAGAATCAGCCGGAAGGCCATTTGTAACACCAATGTAGCCCGTTGGTGTGGCGTCCACCGTTCTGTTGGCAAAAACCGTCAGTCTGGGGTCTTTCAATTCCTGCAATTTGTCGATCACCGACTTGCTGACCCGGTAATCATCGCGCGTTTCGCGATCGCGGGAAACCGGATTTTGATTGGGCGAAGCCAGGTAAACCAGTTGGGCGATATCGTCATTGGAAGCGATCAGCAAGCTTCTGTTTGCGGCCAGTTCGGCGACCACCGCTTTGGCTGTTTGCGGATCTTTATCAGCAATCCGCAATGCAATGCGCAAACGCAGGGAATTGGCAAATTTCTTCCATTTGGCAAGATTTCCATTGTAAACCAGGTCCCCACTGATCGGGCTGCCATTAACATCAATCTGCTCCGATGCTTTTTTTAGATCTGCCAGTAAACCCAGATAAACGTCCTTTTGCTCGTCATACTTCGGCGTCAGCGTTTCTTCCAGTTTAAGCGCCTGACTGTACGGAATGTTTCCGTACAAATCGGTTAACAACTGAAACGACCAAGATTTCAGGATGAGTCCTACCGCCTGGTAATTCACATTGCCATTTGCTTCTCCAAGTTTGATAATCGTTGCAAAATCGGTCAGCCCCTGCGAATACAGGTTCGTCCACACATTTTGTACATTGCTGATACTGACGGTGTATTTGTCAGGATCGGTATATTGGATCTTGGCCCAATGCTGGATAAAGAGCGTCGTTGTTTCCATCGAAGCATCCGAACCTAGAATAATGTCGGCATTGGATTTGATCGAATTCGCCAGCAGGTATTCCGGCTGTGCATTCACTGCCTCGTTTGGGTTCGTATTTACTTTTTCCAATTGATCCTGGCAAGCAGTCAAAAGTAAAGTTGCTGAGGCGATCAGGATTCCTTTTATATTTTTATTCATGAGTATTTCAATTTTAAAAGCCTATTGATACATTAAATCCATAAGAAGCGGTCGTTGGAAGCTGCAACGATTCGAGGCCCTGACCGGTATTGGCAGTGCTGAATGCAGTTTCAGGATCGATATTATCCGCTTTCTTTTGCAGGAATGCGAGGTTCCGTCCGTAGACCGAGAATATCAGGCTTTGTAATTTGTATTTGGAAATAAATGATTGCGGCACCGCATAACCCAGCTTCACCTCGCGCAGCTTGATAAACGACGCGTCGAACACACTGGCTTCATTAATACCTGCACTGTTGCTGTAAACGCCTTTGTAATAGCGCTCGGCAGAAACGATTGTCGAGTTTGGCTTGCCGTCTGTTGTGACACCTTTGGCAATGATACCATCGTCGTACACAACCGCGCCAGATGGTGCGGCAGCCGCGTTCGGCACCTGTACAGCCACGCCTGATTTGTTGTTTCCGGGATAGTAGTAGGTCAAACCGCCATGTTCAGCGTCACGACCAGGCAGCGTCTGTTTCAAGACGCCAGTATATCTCCCGGTTGCATTGGTAGCAGAGTAAATGGAGCCCCCCTGCTTGGTGTCGATCAATACACTCAGGTTAAACCCTTTGAAAGAAAACGAGTTGGTCACGCCGCCCATCCATTTAGGAGTGTAGTGCCCCAATACCTTCAAGTTCGGGTCTTTGGTTGGCAACCCATTGGCACCGATAATCTGCTCACCTGCTTCATTGCGAGCAAATGCAGATCCGAATAATGCACCATAACCCAGCCCTTTACTCGCGTAAACGGTTACCCCATTGGTACCCAATTTATAATCGTTCAGGAAGCCTGCATCGTCCAACGCTACAACTTTGCTACGATTTCTTGAAAAATTCACTCCGACATCCCACCGGAAACCTGATTTTGTTTCGATCGCTTTCACATTCAACATGGCTTCAACGCCCCGGTTATTGATGTGGCCCGCATTCAGCAGTTTTTGTTTATAACCCGTCGACGGGCTCACGTCAGCACGGAGAATTTGATTATAACTATCTGTATTATAATAACTCAAGTCCAGCCGCAAACGGTTACGGAACAGTGCAACGTCCGCTCCGACCTCGGTGGATCTCGTAATTTCAGGCTTCAAATCGGCACTCAGCAAAACATCCGAAACTGTCAGCAACGGCGCACTGCCAAATGGCTGATTGAATGGATAGGTATTCACAAGCTGGTAAGGGTCGGTGTCCTTGCCAACCTCCGCCCAGCCGCCACGCAGTTTGGCATACGTCAGCACATTGCTTTTGATATCAAAGGCGTCCGTCAACACCAAACTTGCATTAATGGAAGGATAGAAATAGGAATTGTTGCCATTCGGCAAGGTCGACGACCAGTCGTTACGAGCGGTGAGGTTCAGGAAAGCATAGTTCCGGAAACCCAGCTGAGCCGAGCTAAATGCGCTGTAAACCTTTTGTTTACGAAGGATATTATAGGATACGAGCGGGTCGCGTGAGTTATTGAGCGTGAACAAACCAGCCACGGCCAGCTTAGGCGCCTGCTGGTAGTTCTGCTCATTGAAATTACTCCTGAGGTTACCCCCTACCAGCCAGTCGAGTTCGAAGTCGGGGCCGATGTTTTTGTGAAAATTGAAATTAAAGTCGGTATTGTTCTCATTCACGACGTAGCTATCTTCGGTATAAGACCCAAATGGCGTTCCGTTCGTTCCATAAGCCACTTTGAACTTCCGTTTGTCGTTGTAATAGTCGTTGCCCGTCCGTACCGTGGCAGAAAGCCAGTCGGTGATTTTGTAGGATAAATTGATATTGCCAAAAAAGCGGTCGCGGCGCTGCTGGGCAGTATTTTCATATTGCAGCAGGTATGGATTACTGTAATAGCTGTGGTTCCAGTTGTAGTCGAAGCCACCTTTGTTGTAATCCTTCAACAATTCGGTATCCACCTGTCTTCCAAACCACAAAAATTGAAGCATAACGCTGCTTCCCCGTCCCGATGTCCCCGGCAGGTTATCAGAGCTGTTTCTGGCAAAATTGGCGCTCGTGGTTAATGTGAGCTTATCATTCAACCGGTAAGTTGAATTCACGCCAAATGAGTTTTTGGAAATATCGGTATTCGGTATCACGCCCGTTTGCTTGCTGTTATTGAAGGAAAAACGGTAGTCGACCTTCTCATTGGAGCCGGAAACCGATACGCCGGTGGTGCGAGTGTGGCCCGTTTCAAAGAAATTTCTGACATTGTCGGGATGCGCCACGAACGGTACCGCTTCGCCATTGGAGAAGAACTGCGGGATCAGCCTGCCGTCCATTCTCGGGCCCCAGCTTTCATCCGTAGCGTCATTAATACCTCCCCCCTTGCCATTCACATAAGAAAACGCGCCGCCGGTTCCCTGACCGAACACATCCTGATATTCAGGCAATACAAGTAATTTTTCAGATGAATAACCAAAGTTGAGGTTCACTCCCAGCCCTTTCTGCCCTGCTTTGCCGGTTTTGGTTTTAATCAAAATAACCCCATTAGAAGCGCGCGAACCGTACAATGCGGCTGCATTAGGACCTTTCAGTACACTCACTGATTCGATGTCGTTGGGGTTGATATCCGCGATCGCATTCGCGAAGTCGCGCGAACCGTTAGCCCCCGCGCCAAGCTGAGAGTTGTCAACCGGAATACCATCGACTACGAACAGCGGCTGGTTGTTACCCGCTATCGAAGTTTCGCCCCGGATCACGATCCGCGACGAACCCATGCCTCCCTGGCTATTGGTAATGTTCACTCCGGCAATTTTACCGGACAAAGCATTCACCAGGTTGTTCTCACGGGCTTCCGCTAAACCCTTCGTTTGCAGCTCCTGAACGGCATAACCCAGCGATTTTTTCTCCTTCGCAATACCAAGGGCCGTCACGACCACTTCATTCAGGATAGTCTCGTCATTTTCAAGCTGTACATCCAGTTTGCCATCCGCCGGGACAGATAGTTCCGTGGACTTTAGTCCTATAAACGAAAATTTCAATACCGAACCGGGTTCGGTTTCAATGGAATATATGCCTTCTCCATTGGTAGCGGTGCCTTTGGATGTTCCTTTAACCAGGATCGTTACGCCGGGCAACGCCTCACCGTCTGTCTTCGAAGTTACTTTTCCGGTTACACTGATAGTTTGTGCCAGGGATGAATGTGCCTGTATCACACTGAACAGGAGGAAGATGAGCACTAGATTTTTTTTCATGTTGTGGATATTGTTAATAATTGCTCCGATTCGTAAATGCGCGTGACCGCGTCTACCACCCTGTCGAGCTCATCAAAAGTGTTGAACTTGCTGAACGAAAACCGTACATTCTCTTTCCCGGGCTCGCATGCGAGCGCCTGTATCACGTGTGAGGCGGCTGCGCCCGAACACGCGCTTCCACCCGAAACGGCAATGCCAACCTGGTCGAGGCTTTTTACAATGCTGCCCGTTGCCAGACAGGGAAAAGAGACATTAAGGACGTTCGGAACGCTGTTTTCGATTGATTTGCTTTCGCCATTGTAGCAGATGCCTTCGATCCCGCTGATGGCGAGTTTGGAGACGAGGTATTGTTTGAGTTTGCAGATTTTAGTTTGACTTACATCCAGGTCCCGGTATGCCACTTCCAGCGCTTTGGCCAGACCGACTATCCCGATCACATTCTCGGTACCGCCACGTTGGCCACGCTCCTGCCCGCCGCCATAAATAAGCGGCTTAATGCGGTGCTTTTTATCTATATAAATAAAACCAACACCTTTTGGCCCGTGGAATTTGTGCGCCGACCCTACCAGAAAATCGATGCCCGAATTATTCACATCGAGGCGAACTTTGCCTAGCGTCTGGGTAGTGTCTGTCAGAAATACCGCGTCGTAACGGCTGGCCAGAATGCCGATGGCATGAATATCGGTGATGTTACCGATCTCATTGTTCCCGTGCATGAGCGCGATAAGTGTACGTGGGTTCGCACGGAGAAGGTTTTCAAGGTGATATAGGTCGATGTTGCCGCGTTCGTCCAGCTTCACAAAACTGGTTTCGATGTCGCCTTCTTTCTCATGATGTTTGAGCGTTTGCAAAACCGCCTTATGCTCGATCCGGCTCGTGATCACGTGGCTTAGTTCATAAGCCTGGATGGTGCCGGTTATAGCGAGATTAATCCCTTCCGTGGCACCGGCTGTAAAGTAGATTTCATCGTCCGACGCACCAATCAGGCCAGCAACGATGTGCCTGGCATGCTGAACTGCCTCTTTTACTTTTTGTCCGGCCCCATGTGACGAGGAGGGGTTTCCGTAGTGTGTGGTCAGGAAAGGAAGTATTGCCTCGATAACTTCCGGATGCAGCGCGGTAGTAGCCGCATTGTCCAAATAAATTTCCATGTATCTAAGGTTTATTAATTTTTAGTCTGTGATGAAATGCGCTGCTTACTTGCTTATGGAAGTGGTTCCGCTATGAGTTTCGCCAGATCTGCATTCCATTTGTCTACATATTCCTGGTAAAACTGGCCGGTCCCTTTACCTGAAAACCCCGTATGGATCTCCTTCACCTTGCCGTCGCGGCCAATGATGATCGTCGTAGGATAAGCGAGAAATTTGTCGATCGCAGGCAGCTTCTCGGCTACGGCATTGCCCCCTACTTTTCCTGCGAAAAGCAGGTCATACTGAATATCGTAGCGGTTTTTCAGTTTGGTTAAAGTGTTTTTGGCAAATGCTAGATCGTCTTTCGCTTCAAATGCCAATCCTATCGCCTCGACGCCCTTATGTTTGTTTTCCTTGAACCATGGCGCCAGGAAAGTCACCTGGTCGATGCAGTTGGGGCACCAGCTTCCCATGATTTCGATGATTACCACTTTGCCTTTGTATTTCTCATCGCTTAGCGAAACCTGTTTCCCATTGATATCCGGGAAAGTGAAGTCGAGTTTCTCATAACCGGGTTTCAGAAAAGTCAGGGAATAGGCGTCGGGAAGGGCGGCATTATCATCCTTAATACCTGTAAAACGAATAGGTTCAGGACCAGCACCAATGCCTCCGGAAATTGAACCGTCGGCGTTGATCTTTCCTTTCACAAGGGCAGGACTTGACCCGGTAAAGCCTGATAATGCAAATTCGTCACCGTTTACATTCCCTTCCAGCTCCCGGCTATCGCCAGAAACCGACAGGATAATGCCGTTGATTTTGTTTCCTTTCTGCTCGAAAACTGCTACACGGTCAGGTACAGGCGTGGTTGCGGAAGGATCGGGCTGGATTTTAATAAGCCATTTTCCCGAAATATTTGCTTTCGGTGCGATTTCTTTGCCCGGTTCGGCGAAACGGTAGCTTTTGCCAGGCTGTGCCGTAAAAGTGTAAATGCGCGAAGTATTCCCCGGAACCAGGCTTTTTTGTACGCCGGTGATGCTTCCATCCGCCTGTACTTTTGCGAACCAGGCGGTTTCAAATGTATTCAGGCTGACCTGGATAGAGTCGCCGCCAATGTTTTTAACCTGAAAATCATCCCGGCGTGCGCCGTTTATCGCCGTGATGACCTGCTCCTGGCCCTGACCATTTTTTACTTCAAAATTGAAAGGAACGTCGTTTTCACCGACTTTAAAAACACCCCGCCAGATACCGTCTTTGAGGGTTGCATTTTGCGCATTTGAATAAAATCCGACGAGCAACAACGCCGTCAATGCATAAGAAAATAGTCCTTCAACCTTCATGGAGTGATTTGATTTTGAATACATTACAATACTTTGAGCACCGGAACCAGTCACGCAAAATGACCAGATCCAGCTACGAACTTCCCTTGACCTGCAAGCGGCGTGGGTAACTTTTTCAAATACTCCGTCTACTCCGGTGGTTGGATTCTCAGATTTATCATTAGAATTAGGTCGGGGCACCTTACAAGTCACAGGTTGCCAGAAGATCATAGAGCCTAACCTCTCCCTTCCTTCTTTATAAATCTACTAATTCGATAGACAAAGATTGATAAAAGATTTTAAGAATGCAAGGGGTTACATGCAAAGAATTGGAAAAATTTTGGTTTAGGGGTTTGAATACCGGCTGCTCGCCGGTTGATAATTGCCGTTAAGCCGCTTGCTTGTCGGCGAATGGTTTCGCTTGCGAATAATGTAAGCCCGACATAACTTGTTCCGTTGCCAGTTTCATCACAATCTAACTTGACCAACTTGACACTCGCTTCGGATTTACAATTATTGGCGACTGAACGGCTTAAAGAGGCAGAATGTCTATTAGATGCCGGACATTATCATGGGGCGCATTATATGGGCGGCTATGCCATTGAGTTAGCTTTAAAGGTCATTGCTTGTAAAAAACTGAACGTTGAGATATTTGACAAAACCGTGGTACCCGGACATATCGCACGGGCTTTTATGATTCACGATCTTGCAGATTTAATATTTTTAGCCGGACTGAGCCACGATTTGAAGATATTGTCTTCACAGGAAGATGAATTTGCCAATAACTGGTCCCTCGTTTCGGATTGGAGTGAACAACGGAGGTACGATTTACGTTGTGATCCACAGACGGCTAAGAATTTTCTCGAATCCGTAAAAATTGTATTGTCATGGCTACAAAAGATCTGGTAGAGACACTTAAAAAAGTGTTTCGAGATAAGAAGAGAGATGGGCTTGTTGTCGACACTATTGGCTTGGCATCGGCATACCATGGTCTGGTAAAAGACAGATATACACTTGCTGTAAGTGCTCCATCACTATCGGGAAAAACCAAATTAGAAAAGATTCAGGCTATCACGAGTCTGCTGTTCTCTGACCTCACTTTAGACCAACGGCAGTTGATAGATCGTGTCCGTGTCTACGATAGTGTCGAAGAGTTGGATAATTACAGGTTTAACGACTTTGAAGAATACCCCTATGATGGTTATAACGGCATTCAACGAAGGCTCCCAGAGTTGTATCCCGTAAATTAACATACCATCACTACTCCACCACCGGATAACCCTTTTTCAGCAATGCAGCCATTTCATTGGCTGTTATGATGAAATTATTGTCTTTGGCAAGATTGGTAAATTCTTCGGGATCTTTCTGGTGATCATACAGTTCTACTCCTGCTTTTCCGTGGTCCCATTCTGTGTAGCGGAAACGTTCCGTGCGGACGCTGCGACCGAATATCTCTCCGCGGCGGACTTGGGTGTAAGCCGACTTATCCCAGATTGCATTCGGGTTCTTTAAAAGTGGTGTAAGGCTCTTGCCCTGTAAACTTTGCTTCGGATCGAGGCCGCAAAGTTCGGCGAGCGTGGGGTAAATGTCCAGCAGTTCCACCGTCCGCCCCGATGCCTTTCCTTTGGTGCCTCCGGGAACGGAGATAATTAATGGTACCCTTGCTGAATTCTCGAACAAGCTTTGCTTCATCCATTGCCCGTGCTGCCCTACATTATAACCATGGTCACTCCAAAGCACGATAATCGTATTCCCGGTCAGTTTCAACTTATCAACGGCGTCTATCAGTCGGCCTACCTGTGCATCCATGAAAGAAATAGTGGCATAGTAAGCCCGCAATGCCTCACGGCGCTTGGCTTCGTCGAGTCCCCAATGCGGAGGCTTGGTGAACAGTGCTGCTTCCGGGATGTCGTCCAGATCATTTTCGGCTTCCTTCGGCAATGGTATTTTATCCAGCGGATATTGATCGAAGTACTTTTTGGGCGCCACATAAGGTGAATGCGGCCTGTAAAAACCAACAGCCAGGAAAAACGGCTCGTCCTTCTTCTCAGTCATGATCTTGATCGCCTCGGTGGCAACCATTCCGTCCGTTTGCTCCTCGTCGGTGCCTTCAGTAGCGCGCCAGGCGAGGGCGCTACCCAGTCCGCGATCCGGTGTGAGATTCTTCACTAGGGACTCTTCCGTCTTATCCCTGCCCTTCGGATTGACTTTATGATCCCACGACTGCGGATCATCCAGACCATCCGTTCCAATCTGTCCGGGCACACCGTAATGGTAAATCTTGCCAACCCGTGCGCTGTAATAGTTGTTGTTTTTGAAAAGTTGGGGTAAAGTCACGATATCCGGGAGGTTTTTCCGGAAATGCGTTTGCAACTCATAGATCTTCGTCACGTCCGGGCGCTGGCCCGTCAAAAGCGAAGAACGGCTTGGGCTGCAAAGCGGGAACTGCGTGTACGCCCGATCGAATTTTACGCCCCGCTTTGCCAACCGGTCGATATTCGGCGATTTTACGAAGGTATTCCCATAAGCTCCGAGGTCTGTATTGAGGTCGTCTACGGCAATGAACAAGACATTGTATTTAGGTTTGGCCTTTTCATCGCCGTCTTTCCCAAAGCTCTTTCCGTTAGTGAAAACCGCAACCGATAACGCTGTAAATGCGAGGAGTAAGTATTTGTTTGTCATCTGATCAAAATTTCAAGGTTTTTATTTACCGCCGCCGACAGTCGGATTTGCCTGTTGTTTGGCTTTGTCATAATCATAAAACCATTTGAAAGTTTTCTCATACTCTTCCGCTCCTACCCGTTTGTACCATTCTTCATACCTGGCAACGAGCTTTTTAGCGACTTCGGGCCGCTTGTGAAATTGGTCATGAAGCTCAGTCCGATCTTTTTCGACATCATATAGCTGCCATTTCTCCGTTTTTTCCGCCACCAGCTTCCATTTACCCTCGCGCAAGGCGCGGTTACCTTCGTGTTCCCAGAAAATCGGGGTCTTTCTATCAATAGGTTTACCTGTAAATACGGGCTTCAAACTGGCACCTTCCAGCGGCTGAATGGATTGCCCTGCAAACGTGGCCGGATACTGCGCATTGCCTAAATCGACTAGTGTCGCCATAATATCGATAATGTGTGCAGGCTGCTTTTCAAATTTCCCGTTGCGAGACGCCGGAATGCCGGCTGGCCAGGAAATGATCCCGGGAGAGGAAATACCGCCCTCGTGTGTATGGTGTTTGTAAGCCCAAAAAGGTGTACATGCGGCCTCAGCCCAACCTTGGCCCAGAAAAACAGTGGATTGTGCGTCACCCGGTTTATCTCCTTCATAGCGACCTTCGATGCCCGGTTCAGCATTGCCGCCATTATCCGATACAAAAAGAATGACAGTATCGTCAAAAACACCACGCTTTTTCAATCCTTCAACCAGGTCACCAATGCTTTTGTCGAGCCTGTAAATTACAGCTGCGTAAATGGCCATTATATCATCATACCGCTTCTTTTCGGTCTCGGGGAGGCTTTCCCATCTGGTCACATTCGGATTGATCGGCGGCAGTTTCCACGACGGATCGATCAGCCCCAGTTTGATCTGCTTTTCATAACGTTCTTGCCGCAGTTTTTCCCAGCCTTTAAGATATTTACCCCGAAACTTCGCAATGTCTTCCTCAGGCGCCTGCAAGGGAAAATGCGGTGCATTGTGCGCCAGATAAAGCATAAATGGCTTTTTATCAGTCAATGCTTCATCGATAAAACGCAGGCCATAATCCGTCCAAAGATCCGTTGAATACCAATTCCTGGGTAGCTTATCTGAGTTATTCGGTATTTCTTCACCATTCAGAAAAAGCTTCGCATTCTTGCCCTCACCATGATAAAACCCTCCCGCAGGCGCATGCAGCGAGCGCTCGAAGCCCCGGTTGGACGGGTACACGCCATGTTGATGCCCAACGTGCCATTTGCCCGCCACAGCAGTAAAATAACCCGCGCTTTTCATCACCTCGGCGATGGTAACACTGTTGTGATTAAGCTGGCCGCGATAAGCAGGATGGTCAGCGCCTTTATCATCCATCATATGCCCTATCCCCGCCTGGTGACTGTACACTCCAGTAAGCAGGGCCGCTCGTGTGGGACAGCAGCGTGCCGTATTATAAAAGCTCGTGAGCCTGATGCCGTTTTGAGCCAGCTTGTCAAGATTAGGTGTCGGGATTTCGCTGCCATAGCAGCCCAGATCGGCATAACCCAAGTCGTCGGCCAGGATTACGATCACATTGGGCTTCTTCTTTTGCGCAAATGTTTCGGGAGCGGCCACGACCGTAACCGCCGCCAGCATAAGTGTAAATGCTGTCTTCATTTTATAAATTAATGTAATACTTAACTGAATATGTTATAAATCAAGGCATAAGAGTTCCATTTACACCAGGAAGTGCAACCGCTTATATCTATACGTATAATGAAAAATTTAATCCTTTTTATCGATGGTCAGGTTTGTGAAATGCCCGAGCGTACCCGGTCCGATCCATAACCCAACACTTCCCCGAAGGTCTTTTCCCTGTTTCAGATCATTGACAATCAGCGTCGGCTGGGTGGCGCCATTTACATATAACTTCGCTGTCTCATCCTTCACTTCGATCTTGATTTTCGTCCATTCACCCGGCACCATATCGGCATAGGCTTCATACTTTTCAGGCGTTTCTTTCCGCAATTTCGGCCAGGGAAAGCCTGGGTGAGAAACATACTGCGTTGAATGATTCCTCCTCACCTGATCGTCGGCCCGGCCATTAGTCGGACGGATGTAAAACAGCTCCATTTTGGATGTATCCGCCTGGACCCGGAACGCTATCCCAACAAAACCCCGCGCCCCTCCTCCGGCGTCTGCCTTGGGTTGCCCTGAAATTTCAGCTTCGATAATCCCATTATGAAAATCCA
The DNA here is from genome assembly GCF_023667495.1 of Dyadobacter sp. MSC1_007. Taxonomy (GTDB): domain Bacteria; phylum Bacteroidota; class Bacteroidia; order Cytophagales; family Spirosomataceae; genus Dyadobacter. The sequence continues at coordinate 450,366 of NZ_JAMOZL010000002.1, read as the reverse complement.
CATTCTTGATCAATGCGAGCGTCTTTTCACTATTAGGCGCACCCGGCATTTCCAGCGCAACGGCATTTTTTCCCTTATAATCCGTCTGGCTTGCTGTTACCTGAAATGGGACAAGCTCACTGGCTTTTAATTCAATGCGCTGGGCATTTACTGACTCAACTACAAATGCAAACAAGGAAAGTATTAAGGCGATCTTTTTCATGGCGATATTGGTTTTTGGCTTGTATTAAAACAAGTTAGCGTCCAAAAACTACTAATCTCACGGTCAGCAATTGCCTATTTTACAGCCTGGAATCTTTCCAGCTTTTCCTTTTCGTTCTGAACGCGCTTGCCATCCGGTTTCAGGTAGCCATATTGGTGCAGGTCCTTCTCCGCATTCGCAGCTACCCACAAAAGGAATTTTTTAGCTTCGGGATTCGAATTGTGTTTATCAATTGAAAAATGGAGGTACTCGACCGGCACATTTTTGATTTTTTCTGTTTCCAGACTGGCGATCACATTGTCGAGATTATCCAGCGCTTTTTCTTCTTTGGAAACTCTTCCATTACCATCCAGATCAACCGGGATAATGGTAAGCCCTTCAACTGGCTTCCTGGTTTGCAGATCGTAAGCCAGGCCTGGGGTGGTATAAGTAATGCCGGTATCATCCTTTAAAAGTGCTTTGATCAGATGCTCGTCGGCTCCCGCAATGGCCTTCCCCTTGATATTTTGTTGTTCGTACCCGAAATATCTTGCGAAAGTCAACGGCGCACCGGCCTTTTGTAAACGGGTATAAATAGTATATGGTGTGGTCAGCGATTTGTCCTTCTCTGCATAAATATCATGGAAGAAAATCTGCTTGTATGTCTTCTCATTCAGGCCCTTTTCAGCATAATCTTTAGCAAATGCGGACTTTGAATTAGCAACCGGCAACAATGCATAACGCCCGATCGAAATGTACTCGCGCGTCTCCTTTACCTCTTTATCCTGATCATAAGCTTCGATCAGCAAATCATATTTTTGAGGATCTGTGATCGTACGCGTTTCAATTACGATCTGAGATTTCGGATTTGCGGCTGTGTATTCTTTGATCCACTTCTCGACCAGCGGATAGGCAAACCGCACGCCAGTGATAATCACTTTATTATCCGCCTGCTCTTGTGCAGATGTGGTTGTAAAAAGGCTCAACGATAGTCCAGAGATGAGCAAAAGAGTGTTCAATTTTTTCATGATGGTAAACAGTGATGTTAGTAGCCCCAACATCCGGCGGAAGCCAGGCTGTGGACTGAATTAAATGAGTAACAGGAATGAATATCAGGCTACCGCGAGACAATGGTCTGCGGCATTAAATGTCAATACCGACAACAGGAACCGGAAAACCGGCTATATAGAATGGAAACCACCATAGGCGCAATAGCCCTTTGCGAAGAATACAGGTTCATCGATTTCATGTTTGAAAAAGATTATGTTAAGATCTCAATGCTGGTGGTTAACAGTGAAATCTACTAATTTGATAGACAAAGTAAGGTTAAAGAAAATTAAATCGCAAGAAGTTTGTTTCATTTTCCAATAAAAATGGGCAGCTAGGCCTTACCAGACGACTTTCAGGCCTTCGGAATTGTACTTGGCGATGTTCTCATCGTTGGTAAGGAGGATGTGATTTCGATTGATAGCCTGCCAGATAAGCATTCGGTCGAAAGGATCTTTATGATAAGCTGCCGCAAGCCGGTAGAATGAACTCGCTTCTTGTACATCCAGATTAATGAATTCAAATCCATGGTCCAGGCACGTTTCCGGGAGCGACTCCGGTGTTACCGCACCCAGCCCCAGTTTACCCGAACCCACTTTGATAGAAATCTCCCAAAAATTGATTGCACTTACAAAAATATCGTTGGCCGGATCGCGAATGATGCCTTTGACGGTGTCAGAAAGTTTAGGAGTATCGAATAATGTCCAGATTAAAGTGTGTGTATCCAATAAGTATTTCATATTTCAAATTCGTCGTCTGTTGTTATTTGAAAATCGTCCTTCATAAAATAACCGTTCTGCCCTTCCAGCACCCCAAGTTTCCTTGGCTCTTTTGTCTCGCTGGGCACTAAAAAAGCTTTCACTTCTTTCTTTCGACCGAAAGTGATCCCTATTTTTTCGCCGTTTTCCACATCTTTTAGTACTTGTGAAAAGTGGGCTTTGAATTCGCCTACGCTCATTGTTCTCATAACATTGCTATCATTACGCAACTAAAATACGACAAACTTGTCAAGTTGTCAAGTTATTTAAACGACGGTCAGTTCACCCGCTTGGTAAGCGCATTCAATTCATTTTCAGTGGGTGTTGCGGATGGAACGCCATTCTGTGGAATATCGGCCTTAGCAGCCCAGGTGATGGCATTGAGGACCAGTTTGCGAAAATTATCGTTCTGCCAGTTTTTATGTATATGTCCACCAGTAAAGCCAAACCCACGGCCGCCATCTGGCCGCTCAAAAGCCCAGGCCAGTGTTTGAGGCTCTTTTTTGGTGATAACCGACTCCCTCACCGCAGGATTATTCGAATGCGTTCCATCCGGCCTGTTCAAGGTAGCTTCCGGAGGTAATGCTTGGAGGATCGGTGTAACGCCTTTCATATCCGCAGGAAAACGCATGTGATAGTACCATTCGTCCGTAATGCTGAACGGCTTCAAGCCACGCGCCACCGGGTGATCAGGAAAGCTCGCAAAACTGGCCTCCCAAACCGGGTTCACTGACCAGTTGATCTCAAAATACCCCCCTATCCATTGCAAAAGATACTTCCCAGCCTCCTGAGGCACCTCCAATGCGAAATGAAGATTGACAATTCCTACACCTTTCTGAACAAGTTTATCCAGGTAAGGCGCGTGCGGCAGCGCCAGATGATCGCCTCCGCCGTCGCAATAAAAAACAATGGCATCCGCGCCGTCAAGTACACGCTCGTCCTTCGGCCAGCCGTTGTGTACGACCGTAGCTTCCACGCCTGGCAGACTGTCATTCAATGCCTTAGCCAATAACGTACTGCCGCCGTTATGCTCATGCTCGCCCTTTCCGTGACTGTCGGGTCCGGCGATGAATACGATTTTCTTCTTTTCAGATGACTTTTTACCCGCGGAGGTGGCGGAAGCTTGCCCAAAAGCGATTGCACAGCACAATATCAGGGGTAATATAAAGGTGAAAATCCTGGTCATGGTGTTTTCGATTTGAATGATGGCCTCCATTTTCGGAGGCCCGATAAACCCATGACGGACTTTATAAAAATCAGGCCATTACTTACTTCATGGCCAGACTGATGAGCTCAGCGGTGTTTTTTACATTCGCTTTTTTCATGATGCTAGCCCGTTGGTTGGCAACTGTATTGGAACTAATATCAAATTTGACGGCGATGTCCCTGCTGCTCATTCCTTCGGTGAGACATTTGAGGATTTGCTGCTCGCGGGGCGTGATGATCTTCCAAATTGATTTCTCCTGAACTTCCTCAGGTTCCGAACGGGTGTCGGGTACACGCGCAAGCTGTCTGAGCAGATTTTTGATGATGACCGAAGATGTATAAGGCGGGAAATACAACTCACCTCTGGCGATAGCGCGGATCGCTTTCAGCATTTCTTCTCTGCTCGTATCCTTTTCCAGGTATCCGGAAGCGCCATTCAATGCCGACGACAGAATATAGTCGGTATTATTGTGCATACTAAAAACCAATATCTTAACATTGGGAAAAACAGGTATTATCTGCTTAATAACTTCCAGGCCCGGCATCCGTGGCATGGTCAGGTCCAGCAAAATAACATCAGGTTTTACCTGCTCGACCATTTCCCAGACCTCGTCTCCGTCCGACGCTTCGCCGGCGATCACCAGATCGTGCTCATCTTCGAGCAGCGTGATAATTCCCTGCCTCACCACAGAATGGTCGTCTACAACAAGAATCCTAATGGGCATATGACGATAATGTAATCAGCAACAAACTTATAAATCAACCTGGACGATCAGTCTGGTCCCGCTGTCCACTTTTGAGATGATTTCCATCTCTCCATTGAGCAATTGTGTACGCGTACGGATATTCTCCATGCCGTTGCGGGTCAGAAATAATCCTTCCTCTGACTTTAAATTACTAATTAAAAATCCTTTTCCGTCATCCGCGATTTGCAAAACGATACGATTCTTATTTTGTTCCAATTTAATCTTGATCCGATCCGCATTCGCGTGTTTCACAGCATTATTGAGCGCCTCCTGCGCGATGCGGTACAACCCGATCTCCATAGGCCTTGTCAATGGCAGCCGGTCACCGGTGTCGCCTTCAAACTCAATTTTGATACCCGAGACGTCCGCCGTTTGCTGACAAAGCAGTTTCAATGCGGATATCAGCCCAAAATCACTCAAAACCGAAGGCATCAGATTAAATGAGATCTGCCTCGTAGTAGCGATGATATCCTGAACAAGGGTAACGAGCTGATCAAAGCGCTTTTGGTGCTTTTCGTCATGGAACTGCACGGATTTCAGCTTTTCTGCATGGAGTTTCAACCCGGTAAGCATCTGCCCGATCCCGTCATGCAGTTCCAATGCAAACCGCTTTCGTTCCTCCTCCTGTCCTTCGATCAGCGCCCCGGCTCGTACTCGGTCTTCCGCACGCTGCAGTTCATATTTTTCCTCTTCCAGCCGCAGCAGTTCCTTTTGCGTTTCAACCAGTTGCGTATTCGTCTCTTTTAGTTTTTGGTTGGAAAACTGCAATGCATCTTCCGACTCGGTCAGCATCCTGACCACGCGCCTGGTGGTGTTTACAACCGGCCGGAAAATTAAAAGGCCTTCTGCCACCAATACGAGAATCGTCATGATATCAAGGATCCATTCGATCCTTTCCAGGTTTTCCAGCCTTTCGAAGCTCTCTTTATCAAATTGAAAAACAATACGGTCCATGCGCGCGAGAAACCGGGGCTCATTGTCGAGCACCTGCGCAAGGGCCACGCGCTTGCCGTCATCAGCAACCGAATCGCTGTTGATCAATGCAAAATTATTATAAATGCCATCGAAAACAGGATCGAGGTCCCGGAACATGGTGTCCAGTGGCTGGCTTTTCCAGGTGACAAAGCCCGTTTCCACCGGTAGGCGCCTGCGGGCTAGGTCTTCGTGGCTATCCTTCCACAATTGTAGCAAAGCACCGAAACTAGTCGAGTCGCGGTGCTCCATGCCGTTAATTTTAAGTATCGCTAGTTTGGTGAGGCGCTGGCTCAGCATACGCTGTCGGCCCGCCACATTCACCACCCTGCTATCGTGATTCAGGTTACTGATCGTCCTTCTGATGAGGAACAATCCGCTGACGGTCAGCATAGCTACTACACACAAGGCTACCACGTAGAAACGCGTCAGGCTGCCTGCTACCCGCTTATCAAGTCTTTCCATGTTGTCTCCCGGGGTTGAAACCCCGGGTTATGTGATCGTCATTTAGATGTAGGACAGGCCGCTGATGTCGCTGACGCTTTTGACGCCGTTGTTGGTGTTGTCACCAACAACATCATGCACCCGCGATACAACCATCACCCGACGCTACAACCCTACATAGACCCGGTTCTCTTTTACCATCACCGGGAAAGTGTTGATCTGGTAAGCGTCGTCGTTGAGGCACTGTCCAGTCTGCAATGAAAAGGTTTTTTTATGAAAAGGACAAGCAACTTTTGGTTCACCGTCCTGACTTCCGATCATTCCGCGACCAATTGCCATTTGCTGGCGGTGCGGACATTGGTTGTCGGTGGCATACCATTCGCCTCTTCTGCTGAAATTGAAGATCGCGATTTGCTTCCCACTGATGAACGCGCAGCCGCCGCCGTCTTCCGGGATGTCATCGATGTAGCACGCCATGTGCCATGTTACCTTGTTGGTTGTGTCGGTGATCGTTTCCATATCTACTTGTAGTTTGATCGCTGGTGAAACCCCCGGGTTGAAACCCGGGGTTAGTGATGTTGTTTTTTGTGATTTGTGTTCGTGCCATTCAAATCCATTTCCGTTGGCTTCAGCCGACGGGAGGCGCTCCCCCGGGCATTTCCATCCGGGAACATGCGGGGCATTATTCCCGGCGCATTCCGAATGGGCATCCATGCCGGGCATCTATGCCGGGCATCTATGCCCATTCGGTGGCTCTCTTTTGTTCGCGCATGCCTTCGAATGCTACTGTTGGATCTTTTATAGGGGTATTTACAAAGTGACTGAAACGTTTACGCAGCTCAGGACTTTCCACCACCTCTTTCCACTCGCATTGATACGCATCAATCAGGTTCTGCATGTCACTTTCCAACTCTGCGGCAATGCCTAACACATCGTCCACTACCACTGCCTTGAGGTAGTTCATACCACCTTCCATCTTATTGAGCCAGGTAGCGGTCCGTGTGAGCGGGTCGGCGGTTTTGATGTAGAACATCAGAAAACGGTCGATCAGGCGGAGACAGGTTTCCTTGTCTACGTCCGTTGCCAGCAATTGTGCGTGTTGCGGTTTCGAACCACCATTTCCGCACACAAACAGGTTCCAGCCTTTTTCGGTGGCGATAATACCAAAGTCTTTGCTCTGTGCTTCAGCGCATTCACGTACGCAACCCGAAACCGCAGATTTCAACTTATGCGGGGAGCGAAGGCCTTTGTAACGGTCTTCTACTTCGATCGCGAACGTGACCGAGTCCTGGACACCGAAGCGGCACCAGGTAGATCCCACGCAGCTTTTCACAGTCCGAAGCGACTTACCATAGGCATGACCGCTTTCAAAGCCTGCGTCGATCAGCTCTTCCCAGATAGCAGGCAGGTCATTCAGGTGCGCGCCGAACATATCAATGCGCTGGCCGCCTGTAATTTTGGTATATAGATTGTATTTCTGCGCTACCTGACCAATAACGATCAGTTTTTCAGGCGTAATTTCACCTCCCGGAATCCGCGGAACAACCGAGTAAGTACCTCCTTTTTGAATGTTGGCCAAATAGCGGTCGTTAGAATCCTGCGCGATCGCCCGATCCTTTTGAAGGATATTTTCATTCCAAAGACTCGCCAACACGGAGGCCACCACTGGCTTACAAACTTCACAGCCGTCCCCTTTTCCGAAATGGTCAAGGACAGTTCCGTATGTTTTCAAACCATTCATCTTCACAAGGTCCAGCAGCTCCTGACGTGAATAATCGAAATGCTCGCAAACCACATTTCTCACATACACACCTTTTTCCTTCATCACGCCCGAGATCAGATCCTTCACCATCGGGATACAACCGCCGCAGCCAGTGCCTGCTTTGCAGCATTTCTTCAACGCATCGATTGTATTATGGCCGTTTTCACCGACCTCGTGGCAAATCATTCCCTTCGTAACGGCCTCGCACGAGCATATAAGCGCGTCATCGGGCAAGCCCATTACTCCGGCACCAGCTTCCTCGCCGCCGCGTGAACCCAGGATCAGGTCTTCGGAGTCGGGTGGTAGAATCGTTTTACTTTTACAGGTTTGCAGCAGCATATTGTACTGCTCCGCTTCCCCTACCAGGATGCCTCCTAGCAACGTTTTGCCATCAGGGCTTACATTAATGCGTTTATAAACACCTTTTGCCTTGTTTTCGTAACGGATCGTTTTGCATGCCGGCTCCTCAATAAACGGATCACCGAAGCTCGCTACGTCTGTGCCGATCAGTTTCAGTTTGGTCGACATATCGTAAGGCAAAAACTCCTTTTCACCGCCAGTCAGCATTACGGCCACAACTTCCGCCATTTCGTAACCCGGTGCGATCAATCCATAAATCATATGGTGGGCCAATGCACATTCTCCAATTGCGAAAATCGAAGGGTCCGAAGTCTGTAATTGATTATTAACCACAATCCCGCCTCTCGGATGCGTTTCCAAACCTGCAATTTTAGCCAGCTCATCCCGTGGGCGGATACCTGCCGAAATGACGAGCATATCCACATCGAGGAAGGAATTATCTGCAAACTGCATTCCTTCGATACAGTCAGCCCCTTTTATTTCCTGTGTACTTTTTGAAAGGTGGATTTGCAAACCGAGGCTTTCCAGTTGGCTCTGCAGCATTCTGGATCCAGCATCGTCGATCTGCCTTGGCATCAGTCTTGGCGCAAATTCGACAACGTGCGCTTCCTGCAAACCGAGGTCCAGCAATGCCTTCGCAGCTTCCAGGCCCAATAATCCGCCACCGAGCACAGCACCTCTCTTTGCCTTTTTTGCATAAGACTGGATGAGTTCGAGATCTTCTATAGTTCTGTAAACAAACACCCCATCCTTCTCGACTCCGGGAATGGAAGGAACGAATGCGCCAGAGCCCGTAGCCATGATCAGGTAGTCATAATATACTATATGTCCATGGTGGGAACGAACCAGTTTTTCTTCGCGATCAATGTCTACCACTGGATCCGAAAGGAACAATCTTATGCCATTCTCGGTATACCAGTCAGCTCCGGCCATAGTGAGGTCATCCGCCGTTTTACCGGCAAAATATTCGCTCAAATGTACGCGGTCGTACGCTACGCGAGGTTCTTCCCCAAAAACAGTGATTGAAAATTGTTCATCACTTTTTTTTCTGGCGAGCAGCTTCTCACAGAATTTGTAGCCCACCATACCATTGCCTACCACTACGATTCGGGTGTTTGAAACAGTTTTCATAGTAAATAATAACTATTGATTTGTGAAAACATTATTATTTTGTTGTACTATTCAAATATTATCAGTGTGTTATTATGTTTTTGATAAGTCAAATGTAAATCGTGTTTTTTCAATTTCCTAATTTTATATTCGTGTATAAGGCTAAAAATGAACATAAATTTTGGCAAAATGATTGTTTTGTAAAATAATGCACTTAAATTTGAACCTATAATTGATATAGTTACAAAACACTATATATAGTACATTTCTAATATTCACTCTATTATATATATAAGAGATGGAAGCCAAACTGACACTAGTGGGAGCCGGACCGGGAGATGCAGAGCTGATTACACTCAAAGGGATCAAAGCTTTGAAGCAGGCGGACGTGGTGCTATATGATGAACTGGCCAATGCTGACTTTCTTGAATTCGCACCAGCACACGCGTTGAAAATGTATGTCGGTAAAAAAGCAGGCAACCCATCGTTCTCGCAGGATGAGATCAATGGCCTGATCGTGCGCCTTGCACGCAAGCGCGGACATGTAGTAAGGTTGAAAGGTGGCGACCCGTTCGTATTTGGCCGGGGACACGAGGAAATGGAATATGCAAGAGACCATAATATTCCCTGCGAACTGGTACCGGGCGTTTCCAGCAGCATTGCAGTACCGGCTTCGATGGACATTCCGGTTACGCGCCGCGGCGTAAGTGAAAGTTTCTGGGTAATTACTGGAACAACGCAAAACGGCGAGCTGTCGGATGACCTTCACTTGGCGGTCCAGTCCAAAGCTACGGTGATCGTATTGATGGGAATGAGTAAAATGAATGAAATATGTGCGCTATACAAACACATCGGCCGGGGACATTTGCCAATGGCGGTGATCCAGAACGGCACGCGCCCCGATGAAAAGAGTGTGGTTGGACAAGTGTGGGAAATGCCGCGACTGGTGAAAGAAAACCAGATCGGAACCCCGGCAATCATGATTATGGGAGAGGTTGTAGCGCTGAGCCCCTCCTACGCACTGGATTACCTGCAGAGCATGCAGATGGCGTTCTAAGCACCCGCTTTCACTCTAAAACATCGATAAAAATGAAAAAAGCTGTTTACCTCCTTTTGCTGGGTATCACCGGGACTGGCTTGCTGGCCCCGACGCGATCACAAGCCCAGTTCAGTGCTTCGGGACAATTACGTACCCGGACAGAATTGCTTGACGGACAAGGTACAATGCTTTCCAAAGGGGACAAGCCAGCCTTTTTCACATCCCAGCGTACGCGGTTAAATGCGGGTTACAAGGGTTACAGGACACAGTTTTTTATTGCTGTTCAAGATGTTAGAGTATGGGGGCAGGATGCTTCCACAAACAACCGCATTACCAACGCGGCCCTAAACGGGTTGATGTTACACGAAGCCTGGGGGGAAATCAGCCTGCTTGACACGAACCAGACGAAGCTGGGTAAAGAATTTGCATTGAAGATCGGTCGCCAGGAGTTTCTTTACGACGATAGCCGTGTACTGGGCAACCTTGACTGGCTGCAACAGGCGCGCCGCCACGATGCTGCCCTCATTAAATATGGCAACAACGGATTTACGGCTCATTTAGGCTTTGCGTATAACCAGAACCGTGAGTTAAAAACCGGCACTTTATATGACGGGGTGCCCAATGGCTATCCTGCGGGGACCAATGGCATAGGCACGATGTACAAATCGTTACAGTTTGCTTATCTGGGCAAAAAACTAAAACAGGGAAATGTCTCTTTCCTGGTCCTGAAAGACGATTTTCAGAAATATAAACTGGATACTACCGGCGCTAAAAAACTGGCGAAAGGCAGCTGGGGCCGCGTGACATTTGGCCCTTACTTGCAAACGAAAGTGGGTAAGAATCTCGCATTGACTGCCAATGCCTATTACCAGGCCGGCAAAGATAAAGATGGTGCGTCGCTGAGCGCATATATGTATTCTGTCCGGGGGTTGTATACGATGAGCAAGGCATTTTCCATTGGTCCTGGCTTTGACTACACCTCCGGAACAGCTACCGGTTCACGCAAAAACCACACATTTGATCCGCTTTACGGCACACCGCACAAGTTTTGGGGCCAAATGGATTACTTCTATGCAGCAAATGGTTTTGGAAAAGGCGGACTGGCTGATTTTTATATCAACACCACCATCAAAGCGTCCGACAAACTTTCGATCCAGACAGATCTGCACCAGTTTTCCAGCTCTGCGCAGGTCAGAAACGCCGGTGACCAGAAGCTGTCATCCAACTTCGGCAATGAGATCGATATTATCGCCAATTACAACCTGACGAAGACGATCAGCTTCCAGGGCGGCTATTGCACTTTCCTTTCAACCAACAGCCTTGCGCAGGTAAAAGGAGTTAAAAACCCTCAGAAAATGTCCAATTGGGCTTATCTGATGATCAATATCAAACCAGAATTCCTGAAATAAGCATCCTGTCAAACTATCAATATCAAAACTCTTATTACTATGGAAACGACCAATAAGCCGCTTGAAAAATTGAACATATTCAGTTTCAAAGGTGTACAAATGCGCACCTTCCACCTCACCTGGATGGCGTTCTTCCTCTGTTTCTTCGGATGGTTCGGACTGGCACCGTTGATGACGGTGATCAAAGTCGATTTGGGATTAACAAAAGGTCAGATCGGGAACATTATCATTGCTTCGGTGGCCGCAACCGTGATTGCCCGGATCGCGATAGGTAAACTTTGCGATTCTTGGGGACCCCGCAAAACTTATAGCGCACTGATGGGTCTCTGTTCTATTCCGGTTATGACAGTCGGTCTGGTGCATTCCTACGAAGGCTTTCTGTTGTTCCGCCTTGCTATCGGTGTGATCGGCGCGTCATTTGTTATCACACAATACCACACGTCTGTAATGTTCGACAAGAAGATCGTGGGAACGGCCAACGCGGTCGCTGGCGGCTGGGGCAACCTGGGTGGCGGTATCACCAATATGGTCATGCCGTTGATCTTCGCAGGCTTTGTAGGCGCAGGCTACCTGCCCGAATCCGCATGGAGGATCGCAATGGTGATTCCTGGCGCTGCCCTGCTGATCTTCTCGTTCGTCTACTATTTTTTCACCAAAGACACTCCTGCCGGTAATTTTGAAGAGCTTGCTATCGCAAACCCAAAGGCAGTCAAAACCAAAGGAACACTGGCCATGGCCATGAAAGACCCTCGTACCTGGGCGCTGTTCCTGGCATATGGTGCATGTTTTGGTATCGAAATCACCTTTGACAATGTTGCTGCCCTATATTTCTTTGAAAACTTCGATACTTCTCTCGCCACAGCGGGTATCCTGGCCGGTACGTTCGGTTTTATGAACATTTTTGCAAGGGCCATCGGAGGTATTGTTGCTGATAAAGTGGGTAACAAATATGGAATGCTGGGTAAAGGCCGTTTGCTGGCTTTGCTTCTGGTGCTGGAAGGGGTCGGTATAGCGATTTTCGCTCAGAGCGGCAGCATTGTAGGTGCAGTGATCACCATGCTTTGCTTCGCAATGTTCCTGAAAATGGCCAATGGCGCTACCTATGCGATTGTTCCGTTCATCAATCCAAAAGCGATCGGCTCGGTAAGCGGTATTGTAGGTGCGGGTGGTAATGTAGGCGCTGTAATGGCAGGTTTCCTGTTCAAATCGAGCACTATCTCGTATTCAGAAGCATTCATGTACATCGGCGTAGCAATCGCATGTATCGCAGCCATTGTAGCATTAATCAATTTCGAAAAAACACAAAGCGTTACGGCCGAAACGGGACAATTGGAACCCGCCGAGGCATGAGCCGTGCCGTCGGCTTAAGCCGACGGAAATGGATTTATTTGATCATTCAATCATTCTTCTTAAAATGAAAACCGCATCCAACTCCTATAAATCGACCTGCTGTTACTGTGGCGTGGGCTGCGGGGTCGTGGTGACGAAAGAAAACAACGGGCAACTGAGTCTGGAAGGCGACAAGGACCATCCGTCTAATAAGGGTATGCTTTGCTCAAAAGGCATGAACCTGCATTACACGGTGATGGACCAGTCGGACCGGCTTCTTTACCCGCAGGTGCGCCTGAACCGCTCGATGCCGCTTCAACGCGCGAGTTGGGACGAGGCATTGGAAAAGACGGCGGCGGTTTTCAAGACGATGATCAAGAAGTTTGGACCGGATTCGGTGGCATTTTACGTATCCGGACAATGCCTTACCGAAGAATATTACCTGGTCAACAAGCTGATCAAAGGTTTTATAGGTTCTAATAATATTGACACCAACTCCCGCCTTTGCATGAGCTCGGCGGTGGTTGGTTACAAGCTGGCACTGGGCGAGGATAGCGTTCCGGTTTGCTACGATGACATCGAGGCGGCCGATGTCATGTTTGTGACCGGCGCTAACCCGGCCTGGTGCCATCCTATTATCTGGCGGCGGGTTGAAGCCCATAAAGCGGCTAATCCCAATGTAAAAATCATTTGTGTAGACCCGCGCCGGACAGATACAGCACGGTCGTCGGACCTGCATTTACAGATCCGCCCCGGCACCGATATTGTCCTGAATAATGCAATAGGACGGGTTTTGATTGAAAAAGGTTATACCAACACCGATTTCATCGCAAACCACGCCGATGGTTTCGAAGCTTTCCGCGAGAAAGTAATGCAACGTACCATTGACGAAGCAGCCGAAATCTGCGGAATAGAAGCCAGGGACATTTATACCACTGCCGAATGGATCGGAAAGGCGAAAGGCTTCCTGTCATTCTGGACAATGGGGCTGAACCAATCTGTGATTGGGGTAAATAAAAACCTCTCGCTGATAAACCTGCATTTGATTACCGGCAAGATCGGCACACCGGGCAACGGGCCATTCTCGCTAACCGGACAGCCGAACGCAATGGGCGGCCGCGAAACCGGCGGACTTGCGAATATTCTGCCTGGTCACCGCGAGATAACCAATGCCGCGCACCGTGAGGAAATGGAGCTGTTCTGGAAAGCACCGGTCAAGATAGGCAGCACGCCGGGCCTTACCGCCACGGAAATGTTCGAAGCCTTAGCAGACGACCGTTTGAAAGCCATCTGGATCATCAATACCAATCCGCTGGTGAGTATGCCGGATATGAATGCAGCCGAAGCCGCATTAAAAAAAGCGCGTTTCGTGGTAGTTCAGGATGTATCCAACCGCGCCGATACGGTGCATTTCGCAGATGTAGTGCTCCCTGCTGCCGCGTGGCTGGAAAAAGACGGCAGCATGACCAACGCCGAGCGCCGGATTACCTATCTTCCCAAAGTAGTCGACGCACCTGGCGAGGCATTGCCGGACTCAGAGATTATCTGGCGTTTTGCACAAAAGATGGGTTTTGAAAAGGCATTTAATTACAAAACCACTTCCGAAGTTTACGACGAATACGTCAAGGTAACTGCGGGAACGACTATCGACGTTACAGGCGTGAGCCACCAATTGCTGAAAGAAAAACGCAGCGTTCAGTGGCCGCTCTCCGGCATGGACGCAGTGCGATCGGCAGAAGTTCGCCATCCCGGAACCAAGCGTCTTTTCACAGACCATCAATTCTACACCAAAAACAAAAGAGCCCAAATACACGCCCTAACGGACGAAAACCAATCCGAACCCACCGACAATCAATTCCCGCTGGTTTTAACCAGCGGAAGGATCCGTGACCAGTGGCATACGATGACCAAAACCGGCCGTGTCGCCAAACTGAACAAACATATCCCCCAACCCTTCTTGCAAATCCATCCGGAAGACGCGCGTGAGCGGAATATTCAAGAGGGAAGCCTGGTAACGGTCAGTGGCCGTCGCGGGGAGGTGCGTGTGAAGGCGCAGATCAGCGAGGACGTGCGGAAAGGGCTTTGTTTTCTACCGATGCACTGGGGGAAAATCCTTGGAAGTAATTTAGTAAGGGCCAATAACCTGACCAGTTCCCTGGTAGATCCGAAATCAAAGGAGCCGGATTTTAAATTCTCGGCAGTCGAGGTTTCATTATATAAAAAGCCTTTTGAAAAGATCATTATCATCGGCGCAGGTTCTGCTGGCCTGGGCTTTATCAATGCCTACCGCCAGCTAAATGCGGATGACGAAATCCATGTTTTTTCCAAAGAAATATATCCATTCTATAACCGGGTAATGCTGCCCGATTATATCAGCGGCTCGCAGACCTGGGAGCAACTGGTGAAATTGCGTGAAGATCAGTTTGCTGAAAATCACATTACCGTCCACAAGGGCGTCAGCATTGTCCATATCGACCGCAAAAATAAAACTGTGATCGATAGCGACGGCATAGAGCACCATTACGACAAGCTTTTGATGGGCACAGGAAGCAAGGCATTTATGCCCAGGGACGTGCCTAACCTGCCGGGAATTTTCAATATGAGGTCGCGTCTGGATGCCGATTCACTCTTGCCATTTCTGAAACAGCCCGATCCGCATGCGGTCGTCGTCGGAGGAGGTATCCTTGGGCTCGAACTGGCTGCATCATTCCGTGAAATGGGTGTAAAAGTGAGCATTATTCAGCGCAGTGGGCGTTTTATGGAGCGTCAGCTTGATCCATTGGCCAGTGAGCTGCTCTATCAGGAATTGCTCGACAGGGACGTCGAAACGTATTTCAATGATGAAGTTGCCACTTTTTCGGGAACAGATACCGTCGAAGCGATCAGGCTAAGATCGGGACGGAAAATCAATTGCCAGGTGGTTGTAGTGGCGATTGGTACCGTCCCTACCATTGATCTCGCCCAAGCCGCCGGACTGGAATGCAAACGCGGCGTGGTTGTGAACGACTACATGCAGACTTCCGATCCGGATATTTACTCTGCCGGGGAAATCGCGGAATGGAACGGGCAAATGTGGGGCATTACCCTCGCCGCCGAACAACAGGCTGAGGTGATCGCGAACCACCTGGCCGGTGATATTTCGCAACCTTACAAGGGTAGTACTTCAATGAATATCCTCAAAATGGAAGGGTTACACCTTTGCAGCATAGGCGTTACGGAAGTCCCAGCCAACGATCCCGCTTTCGAACAAATTGTGTTCATTGATAAATCAAAAAGGTATTACAAGAAATGCATTGTGCACCGCGACAAGCTCATAGGGGCTATATTAATCGGTGATAAAAACGAATTCCTGGAATTCCGCGACCTGATCGCCAACGGTGTGGAATTGTCTGAAAAACGATTGCAACTGCTCCGGGCGAGCCAGAAAGCGGACCCCATGGAAGGCAAGCTCGTATGTTCCTGCAACAATGTAGGCCAGGGCAACCTCGAAAAAGCGATAAATGGCGGTTGCAGCGATTTCCAAAAGCTTTGTCAAACCACCGGCGCAGGAACCGGGTGCGGGTCATGCAGGCCGGAAGTGAGATCGATACTCGAAAAAGTGCTGGAAGCGAATTTGGTGGCAATTTGACATTCGGAGGAGGGGTTAGGGAGGAAGGAGGAAGGGTTGTCAGTGGACCTGACCATTAATGACACATTTGACCAGTAAGAAACATGCGCGATTACTATAACATCAAGATCAACCTTCCCGGCGGGATTGCTTCGCCCGGCTACCTGAAAGACATTCTGTCGGCGGCATGGGAAGCGAATGTGAGAAAAGTGCGGTTTGGTGCCCGTCAGCAATTGCTGATGACAGTGCATTATGAGGATATGCGTTTTCTGGAAAGTGACCTGAAAAACCTCGGCATTTTCTACGAGGTAAATACGGACCGCTCGCCGAATATCGTGAGCTCCTACTGCGGCGAGGAGGTTTTTCGGACTGGGCAATGGCTAAATGCCAGCGAATACCATTCGGTACTCGACAGCTTTGATTTTGATCCGCAGCTGAAAGTCAATATTTCTGATTCTAATCAGAGTTTTACACCGTTTTTCACCGGTAACCTCAATTTTATATCCTCCCCTGAACCGCATTTCTGGTATTTGTATGTTAGATTAAAGCAAACCAATACGGTTTTCAAATGGGATAATTTGATTTATACCAATGAGATCGGTCGGCTAGCGAAAGTACTCGAAGAATGCATGCTTTCGGGCGAATGCATCGATGAACAAGCATTGAAAACGGCTGTTGAAGAGCGCATCAGCTATGTATTTCAACCTGCCACTCAGGATCTTGAACTTCCTTCTTTCACACTCCCCTATTATGAGGGATTTAACCGGTACGAATCGCGTACATGGCTTGGCTTGTACCGCCGCGATGAAGAATTTCCGATTGAATTTCTCCTGGATATTTGCTTATTATGCTTGAAAACACGTGTCGGGGAGATATGCGCAACGCCATGGAAATCATTGGTTATCAAAGGGATTGAGGATCAACACCGGGAAGCGTGGAGCAATATCCTCGGCAACCATAATATCAATGTTAGACACGCGGCCAACGAGCTGGCCTGGCAAACCGAGGACCACAATGCAGACGGTGCCGAGCTCAAAAACCAGCTTATTCGTTATTTCTCAAAAAACGACACACGTACCTTCGGGCTTTGCTTCGGCATTCAGACGCGCGCGAAATCAGAAGTTTTCGGATCGATACTGATCCGAAAACGGCCTTTGCTGCGCATTGGCGAACTTCCTTTATTCAGCGTTTACGATTTATATTATACCGAAAATTTCAACCCGAACAGCCGCAATCAGCTGCTTTTTGAAAAAGGGCTCTTTAAAATTCATCTTCCTGCGCAACTGGAACGTCTTTGCAGGCGGTTTAACAACCAGCGGTCCAAAGAAAGTCTGAAAACTGTATTGCTGTCCGAGCAGGATGACGCCAAAACGGCTGTCAAACTGGTCAAACTCGTTCACCAATGCCCGGACTGCCTGACTGTTTATGACGCTGAGTATGGAGATATACTCAGCGCCATCCCGCCCGGGACCGCCTTCGAAGACCTTCCGGCAAGCTACTGCTGCCCTACCTGTGACGGCGAAAAAGCTATTTTCCTGCCCGTCGAACTCAGCAAATCGACCTATTCAGAACCAGCGTGACCATGAACGACTTGCCTGCTATTCGAACCCGCTTTTTTGCATTTGAAAGTGATTTCGTGGACAGCCTGCGCTGCATTCCTATGATCGTCCGTTTCAAGCTCGATACATGCCGTGTGAAATTGCAGCTCGCGGACTGGGCTAAATTCAACTATCAGGAAAAAGACCAGCTTGCCGACATGCCATGCCATACTGCCTCAGAAATAAGCATTTATGCGCGTTTCGTGTACTCGCTGGTGTGGAAATATACCAGCTCGGTTCCCGCAACACTCAAGAGCCTGGAACCAAGCTGGATAAACGAGGAGGTACCGGAAGAAGTGAATACAAAAGCGCACGAGTGGAACTGCCCCGGCATTTCTGAATCACAATGGAACCGGCTCGAAATGCTCGAACGTTTTGCACTGGTGAAACTTAGCCGCTCAGGTCATGAAGGCCGCAACTTTCCACGTGCGTTTGTGGAATTCGGCCTCAATATCGCTTGTTAGCCTCCATTGCTGGCAAGTCGGCCCGTTTCCAGCAGTTCCCTTAACTGCGCTTCCAGCTCTCCCGACGAAGGCCTTACCGCATGTGCAGCCGCCATTTTGCCGTTGGAATCAACCAAAATATACCTGGGAATACCCCAAACGTGATAAAGCGCCCATACCGACTTTGGGTCATCGCTATCAGTGTTAATATGAATGCCCCTGGGGACTTTACCAGCCGCGACCATCTTCTTCCAGGCCAGCGTGTCCCTGTCCACCGATACATATAGAAACGCGATCTTATCGTTCTTTGCGAAACTTTGATGCACCTTTTTTGAACTTGGAAATTCGTCCACGCATGGTCCGCACCAGGTAGCCCAAACGTCGATATATACAATCTTACCTTTGAGATCGGAAAGGGAAATCTGTTTACCCTGGGGCGTTACACCTGTAAAATCCGGCGCTGGCTTGCCGGGTCCAAGCGCGAGCCATTTATCCAAATCTTGCTGTAAAACATCGCGGTATTCTTGCTTTTGCGTTTCTTTTTGAAATGATTTACAAAGCATTTCCAACTCAGGACTGAGGCCCTCCATTCCAAAATGATAGTGGATGTTCTTGGCTCTCAAAAAATCCTCAATTGGTTTGGGATATTTTTTTTCTCTTATCTTTTTATCT
The DNA here is from genome assembly GCF_023667495.1 of Dyadobacter sp. MSC1_007. GTDB lineage: Bacteria > Bacteroidota > Bacteroidia > Cytophagales > Spirosomataceae > Dyadobacter. The sequence continues at coordinate 431,683 of NZ_JAMOZL010000002.1, read as the reverse complement.
GCCAAAACAGGTACCATTTCGTACAAAGAATCGATGTCTTTCCTTTCTATTTCATCATAAACCTCATCATATATTCCCTGCCGCAAAAATTGGAAGCGAATATGCTGTAATCGAACATTCTGCTTCCCAGTAGCACAGTATCGACAGGCATATTGGCAATGGAATTCCGAATGGCAAGTGGTATTTCTATTGAATCCTTACTAACGGTAAAGTTCTGTTCGTAAAATAGCAGGCCCATTTTATTCTGCTTTAAAAGAAGTTGGATCTGCTCGTCAGAAACATCCGGATTATTTTTGAGGTTAGTAATAAGACGAGTGTATGAACGGCTAAGAGAATCCCTTGCTTTGATAAACTCTGTACTATCCAGCCGGAATGAGTATTTACCGTTCCAGGTATCCAGCTTCCGCCGGATGTCATGCATGTCGAACAGATATTCCTGAACGGCGGCACCATCACCAGCAAAAGTGATGGCCCATTTTGCGCCGGGAGACTGAGGCAAAATACTAAGATGCTCGCCAGGTGACAGCAAAAGTTCTGCACCCATCTTAGGTCCTGAAATTGACACGAAAACAGGCTGTTCAAGTTTAAATTCGATTGTTCCCCGTCCGCCGCTATCCAGTTTCACTTTTGCCAGAACGTCGTAATCCATACTAAGCATGTTAGTGGCAGAAATCGTCAAAGTATCATTCTTATACTTTGGCACATTGATCGTCACTTTTACGGTTTCGTCATCTTTCTGACTGCAACCGGCCAGCCATAAAAAAACAAACGCAATGTAGATCGTTGTAAGGAATAGTTTGCGCATTCGAGTTGGAGGTTAGTTTGCATGATTTAAATCCTCTTACGCGCTTGCCCTGTCAATTGTTGAACATTCAGGACAATATACTCATATTTATTCTTTCAAAAATTTAAAATAACTTACCGATTTGCTTATTCCCATTTGAATAGTAAGAACATATAATCCGCCTGGCAGTTCGGAAACATCTAGTGTTCTATGGTTATTCGAACCATTTATTTTATCAGTTCCAAACTCATAAATCTTTCCGGAAACACTCGTAACAACGACTGATTCAACAGGATCATTTCCGTCCGGGATATCGATTTGCAAGATCGATTTTACAGGATTTGGATAAACAAATATACTTTCGCCATTGGATTCGCACACCACCGTCTGAATACTGGTGTTTTGCGTTTTTCCGTCAATATCATGTTCGACAATTCGGTAATAGCTTTTATTTTCCGAAACAATAGGATCATCAAAAGAATACGCTTTCATTTCTTTGGAATTACCTATTGCATTCACAGTTCCTATCGATTCCCATTGGAGTGCGTCGGTGCTTTTCTGTATCTCAAAGTAATCTGCATTCACTTCCTCCGCTGTTTGCCAGGTGATATGCGCAAATGTGCCTGCACATCCGACGTTAAACGAGCTGAAAATGACAGGGAGCGGCCCGGAGGTCTTCGTCAGCGTATTGTTACGCGTGATCAGCCAGGCGTCGGGATCGAACACCACTTCTGTTGCTTCGAAACCCAGATTGTCCGTAAAAATCTGACCGTTCGTAGTATTATCCAGCACGACCAGCTTTTGCTGCCCGGTACCCGGATTTCTAAAAAGCAATGGCACAGGCAGTTGGAAAAACGGTACTGACGCGTGTGATTGCGTCTGGCTCAGCTTGATTTCCACATTGTTACCCGTCGGATACCACTCTACCTGGTAAGTTGGATAGCCTTGTCCGGTAAACCATTGATCGAAAAAATAAGTCAGATTTTTGCCACTGGCAGCTTCCAAATGACCTTTTAGGTTTGCCGTGGTGGCAAATCCATATGCAAGCGCAGGATCGTTGATGTAGCTTTGGATTGCGGCAAAAAACGTGGCATCGCCCAGTATCCACCACAACATATACAGCAAATGCGACCCTTTGAGGTAACTCAGCCGGTTACTGAAAATCCGGTTGACATCGTTCACATTGTCCACCCACACCGACCCGCCCGGCTGTGAGGTGATTGTATTAATTTCATTGACCCGATTCACATTGGTGTTAGCCGGGTATTTGTTTTCCATATAAATACTGGCCAAATGGGTCGCAAAACCTTCATTTAACCAGATATCCTGCCAGGTGCCACACGTAATCTTGTTACCAAACCATTGGTGCCCCAGTTCGTGCGCCACCAGACCCTCTCCCAGATTAACCATGAACGAGCAGGTCTGATGCTCCATTCCACCGCCCCAGCCAAACTGGACATGCCCGTACTTTTCTTTCTTAAATGGATAATCGCCGAAGAGATTGCTGAACAACACCATCGCATCCAGCGTATTCTGAGTGCCCGCCTGAAACGCCGCCTGACTTTCGGGATAACAGAACGTCTTGACCGGCACATTGGTCCCGCTGATCATCACGCTGTGGTCAAAAACACTATAATTCGTCACTGCAAAACACACGAGATAGCTTGCAATCGCATAACGGTGTTTCCAATGCGTCCTTGTCTTGCTTCCCGCAACGGGTGTTTCGCTTTGCAACAATCCGTTGGCAGCTGCCCTGTACGTAGATGGATGCGTAATGTAAATATCCACTGAATCAGCCTTGTCGTCCAGACCATTTTTGCAGGGCCACCAATCCCTGCTGCCGTACGGTTCGCTCAGCGTCCAGATCACCGGCGTAGTAGTCGGGCCGTGTGTAGTGGCCACAAATGACCCATTCGCCACGGGTGGTGCACCTTCGTAGTTGATCGTGACCGAGTCGGTAACAGTAGCTGCAACGGGTGACTGGAAGTTGATCGTTAAAGTGTTACTGGCCTGCGAAAATGTAAGCGGTATGCCGCCCTTCGTTACCGACGAAACGGTGAGGACATCCACCAGATCGAGTCCGATGCTGTTTCCGGTTGCATTCATCACAAAGTGGGCAGTGACTTTTCCCTTGATATAGTTAACGGCAGGGTCGACCTCCCATTCACAACGGTAATAAGTTACATTGAAGTTTGTGGTCGCATTGGCTCTGAGCGCGGCCGAATGGCGATCGAGTAATTTACCACGGCTCCGGCTTTCCATTTGAGGAATTTCCGGATCGTGGAAAACCTGCGCATTTGCACTAAAACACAGGAACAGACCTATTGCCAGCAGACGTATTTTCATGGTAGTGCCTGGTTAGTAAACACATCATTTTCAATACGCTAACTTAAAGAAACGCCGAGAATATTTGGCAAAACAGACGTCAAATGTTCACTGTGCTTCTTCCGTTGAGCGATCGGCAAGTGTTGCACAGAAGCTCAGCAGTTTATGCAGGTCTTCGTGGTTTCTGAAATCGACCTTGTTATCACTCAAATATGTTTTCACAGCGCCTTTGTACCGTCCGTATATTTTCATCACATTCGATTTGGAAGCTTCATGAAAAGCACGGTTTCCATCGATCAGGTAATAGGAACTCTTCACTCTATACGACTCCCCAAACGAATTATTCTGCCATTGTACCCCCCACCCGGACGTTCCCACAAAAAGGCTCGATGGCTGTACAGTGCTACTCGCGCTAAACCGTTGCCCGGAATAATGCAACTTATCGCCGACTATTTCCGGCCGTGTCTTTTGAGCGAGAATCACACCATCATATCGGCCGATCTGCTCCATATCACCATTTTCTTCATTGAGAAAGAATACAGTCCTGCCAATTTCCACGCGGTCCATGAGATGCTTTCCAGTAAAAACCAGTGTATCCTGATGAGAATCAATAAATTCGATTAATCCGTGGCGATAGTTATAATTAAGGCGCGCAGTCCGGCTCCTGCCACTAGTGAAATAGACCGTCCCGTTCACAAATTCCGGAAACCGGTAGGTCCTTTTCGAAGCTGCGTTCCGCTTATACGCGGCATCACGTGAACGATCATGCCTGGCATCCGATTGCGCCCGGGAACTAAAAAAGATAATCGTCAGCAGACAGCACAAAAAAAGGGTTTTCATAGTCTAGGGCGTAAGTGGTGAGACATAATATAACCAGCTTATTATAAAGACGTTATTAACTTCAAAATATACTCTTTTTTGGTGTAAATTGAAGAAATATTCTACACACTGGGAAAGCGAAAAGTACACTTAATAGAAATTTAACGTCATAATAATACTACATTTTTATTGTAAAACGTATATATTGCTACTCTCACGACATGATGGTTGTTTATGGAAGCTCAAAATACGACAAACGGTTCGGCAGGCACAATTTTGGTGCCTATACGTCTATCATCAAACACACGCATCATGGAAATTGGAACAATCAAGGCGGTCCACATTTACGTCCACGAGCAAATATATGTGACTGCCGAACTCGAACTTAATATTAAAGGAGTTAACTATATATTTGGTGGACACAGGGTCTTCCTTTCGGGTATGCATGGCGGAGAGTCATGCGACGCGCCGTACCTGGGCAGATTCTTGTTCAGGTGTATGCATGTATGCAATGTCGAGAGCTGGGACCTACTGAAAAGCTCGAAGGTTTTGGCAGATATCAGGGATGGCCGTGTTATCGCCATCGGAAGTACTTCCGGGCATAACTGGTTTAACCCTACAAAGGAATTTCAGATTATGGAAGACGAAAAGGAACAAACCGGAACGTCATCTCGCATAAATTCAAAGACTTCCGGCTAGCAACCACATTAAGCCAGCCGGATTTCGTAGTTCCCATCCTCACGTTTTTCGGGTAGTGCCAACTCAAGGTGTTCTTTTTTGTTGACACGCAGATAATTTTCCACTGCCAGCACCGCATCGTTCTCCGACTCTGCTCCCGTTACTGAAAGAACCACTCCCGGCTCAATCTTCCCCGATGTTTCGCGATTATTTACTTGTGGCATAGCTGTTTCGTTTTTGCATTGAGAAGGTTAAAAACTGTGCCACGGGATATACAGTAAAAAAGGGAGCAGGCCGTCAACGACCTACTCCCTTTTTCTTGATAAAATCACCCCCTACCTTGGTGGGATGCTGGTACCGCCACCTCCTGGGATGGTCGACGGTGTAGTTGCGCTGCCAGGGACGGTCGACGATGGCACCGTGGTGCTTTGTGGGACTGTCGAAGGCTGCGTTGTTGCGCCGGGAATATTGCTTCTAGGTACATTATTGCTATTGGGCAAAGTGCCCTGCTGCGATGTTCCCGGAGTGGAAGTACGTGGAACGGCATTAGGGTCTGTTGGTGAGGTTGGTACAGTAGTGGTGCTCGGTACAGTGGTACTGCTAGGTACAGTTGTACTGCTTGGTACGGTGGTACTGGACGGCACAGTGGTTGTCGGCTGGCTGCTGCGGTCAGGAACGGTGGCTGGCGGAATAGACGCCGGTTGCGAGCTGCTACTTGGCACAGTGGTCGACGATGGCTGTGTAGTGGTGCTGCCCGGCTTGGTAGCGCCTGGCAAAGTCGAAGGTTGCACGGTGCTTCCGGGTACTGTCTTGGGTTGTGTGGTGCTACCCGGAGTGGTACTCGAAGGTTGTGTCGTGCTCGACGGTGTCGAAGTGCTCGGAGTGGTCGTCTGAGCCAGGGCAACCGTCGACCCCATTATAGTTAATGCAATGATATTCAACTTTAAAGCTTTCATGACAATCTATATTTAGGTTGATGAATGTTTGAAACAATAACTAAATTGTAATGAAAGCACTTGTAAAGAATCGTACCAGCTGTGCCCGGCGGTTGGTAAAATAGCCAATACGCTCTTGGAATAGTACATTTAAAACTTTGTCTCAAACACCCCCTAAACTAGACGTCTTTGCACATCTTTTTTCGGGAAAAGATTGCTGAGATTTGTATAAACCAAAATCTGACATTCATGGAAAAGCAGCTGGACAGCATGGCGGGTACGCTCGCATCGAATCTCTCCGAACACCGGATCGTATCACAGGAAGAGTGGATCAAAGCGCGCAAGGAATTCCTGAAAAAAGAAAAGGAGCTTACCTATCTCAATGACGAACTAAGCCGCCAGCGACGTGAACTGCCCTGGGTGAAAGTTGATAAATCGTACATATTCGATAGTACCAACGGAAAAGTTTGGCTTCCTGACCTCTTTGACGGAAAAAGTCAACTCGTGGTTTACCATTTTATGTTCGACCCTGAATGGGAAGAAGGCTGCCCCGGGTGCTCTTTTCTAGCCGACCATATTGATGGCGCCAACCTACACCTGAAACATCACGATGTGTCGGTAGTGGTCGTATCACGTGCGCCGCTGGCCAAATTGCTTGCATTTAAAAAGCGTATGAATTGGAATTTCACGTGGGTTTCGTCGTATGGCAGCGACTTCAACTACGACTATCATGTATCGTTCACTGAGGAGCAGATCAAGAACGGAACGGTGTACTACAACTACGAATATGCCAAACACGACTCGGGTACTGAGTCGCCTGGTACTAGCGTGTTTTATAAAGACAATTCAGGTAACATTTTCCACACTTATTCCAGCTATGGCCGCGGCGGTGACATTCTCATCGGCGCGCACAATTATCTGGATTTAACCCCAAAAGGAAGAAATGAAGACGGGATTATGGACTGGATGCGCCATCACGATAAATACGAAGATTTCAAAGGCGATTCTAATAGCTGCTGCCATTAGGAACAGTCATCCAAGGCTTGTCAGGTACGTTGCATTTACCTTGTTTCGTGCTATTGCTATCTGTTTAAGAGATATTTATAAATTTTTTATTCATAACCAGAAAAGTAGTCTTTGATCGTCCGTCCCTTTTTGAGGAGTTGAACTTCATCCTATGACCGGAATTGACAGACTTAAAAAGAGCTTTTTTAGAAAGAAATTTATAATAGTCCCGGCCATAGCCGCATTTGCCGCGCTGGTAGCCTATCAAACACGCAATGCAGACGATCGTTCGTGGAGTGTTTACAAAGCGGACGCCGCGAGCACTAGCTATTCGGGGCTCGATCAGATCCGTGTTTCCAACGTCGGGCAGCTCCAACCGGCCTGGACGCATTCTTATCAGGATATCAAAGCAGGGAGCCGCGCAGGAAGCAGTGAATGTAACCCGATCATTGTAGACGGTGTGATGTACACCACTTCTGCCAAACATTGGGCCTACGCGATCAATGCACAAACAGGTAAGCAAATCTGGTCGTTCGACCCTTTCGAAGGGGCGGAAGGTGGTGGCGTGAGCCGTGGCGTTACCTATTGGGAAGACGACAGCGGCACCGGCGAACCGGACAAACGTATCCTCTTTACCGGCGGCGACAACCTTTTTGCGCTCGATGCTAAAACCGGTAAGCCGGTGCCGACATTCGGCAAGGGAGGTAAAGTGAGTATGAATGTGGGCTTACGGGACGATCCTGAGACTATTTCAGTGATCCCCACTTCGCCTGGTATTGTTTATAAGGACCTGCTCATTATGGGCGCGGAAGTATCCGAACTTTATGGCGCGCAGCCAGGCTATATTCGCGCCTATAATTGCAAAACCGGCAAGCTGGAATGGACGTTCCATACGATCCCGCTTCCCGGCGAGCCTGGTTACGAAACCTGGCCCAAAGATGCTTACAAATATGCCGGCGGCGTGAACGACTGGGCAGGGATGAGTCTGGATATCAAACGCGGTATCGTTTTTCTGGCACTAGGATCACCTTCTTACGACTTCTACGGCGCTGACCGGAAAGGGAAGAACCTGTACGGAAACAGCGTGGTTGCATTAAATGCAGCAACAGGGCAATACATTTGGCATTATCAGCTCGTTCACCACGACCTATGGGATTACGACCTTCCTGCTCCACCCAATCTGGTTACGGTTAAAAGAGACGGCAAAGAAGTCGATGCGGTGGCGCAGGTGACCAAGCACGGATTTGTGTTTGTATTCGACCGCGAAACCGGCAAACCTCTTTTTCCCATCGAAGAACGAAAAGTACCTGCTTCCCATATTCCCGGCGAAGAGGCCTCTCCTACCCAGCCATTTCCCCTCAAACCCAAGCCGTTTGCCAGGCAATGGATGACCGAAGCCGACCTGACGCATTACTCAGATGCAGGGCACGATAGTTTGGTGAAAAAATTCCGCTCAATGCGCTATGAAGGCCTATTTACCCCTCCCGACCTGAAAGGCACGCTCATGTTGCCCGGCAGCCGCGGCGGCGCCGAATGGGGTGGCGCAGCTTATGATCCGTCGTCCACGGTCCTTTTTGTAAAGTCCAATGATTCACCGGAAATACAGTCGATGAAAAAGGTGGATACGGAGCAGGAAGCCAAGGATCAGACGGTTTTTGATCAGGGAAAAACATTATACATGACTTACTGTGTTGCCTGTCACGGCAAGGACAAAAACGGCGACGAACCAAATTATCCCTCTCTGATCGGCCTCCGCAGCCGGATGACGCGGGAAGTGGCTTTGGACAAGATCAAAAAAGGCGGCGGCAAAATGCCCGCATTTGCCACCGCCATCAAAGGCAAGGAAAAGGGCATCATCGCCTTTCTTTACGACCGGCCGCAGAATTCCAGCAAAATTACCAAAATGGAAACCGGAAAAACTCAAAAAGGCCTCGACAAATACCTGAACCTAACCGCCTACGGGCATTTCCGCGATCCACAAGGCAACCCGGCGATTCGTCCACCGTGGGGAACGCTCAATGCGATCAACCTCACCACCGGCGACTTCGAATGGCAAATTCCACTCGGTAATGATGAAAAGCGGCAAGAAAATGGTGCGCCCGAAACCGGCCAGGAAGGGTCTGCCGGCCCCATTGTCACAGCAGGCGGACTAGTGTTTATCAGCGGCACCAATGACCGCAAACTCCGCGCATTTGACAAAGAAACTGGCAAACTTCTCTGGCAAACGCTTCTTCCAGGCGTCGCAAACGCCACCGCCTGCACTTACATGAGTGGTGGCAAGCAGTATGTGGCCATCTCCGTTGGGGGCACGAAGGAAAACCCTGCGGGGTCTGTTATGGCTTTTTGTTTAAATTAAAATGGGTTTTTTATTGACAGGACGCCTTCGATTAATTGGCCATGATGCAGATCCTCTGAATACAGGACGTCGCATTGACATTGCAGCGCGGAAGCTACTATAAGGCTATCGTAAAATGAGAATTTATATCTTTCGGCAATATCGCAGGCAAGCGTTATTGTCTCTTTTTTGTTAGTGAAGAGAACGTTGTTGTTTGAGCTTTCTTCAATAGCCAATGCAGCTGCGGTATAACTAAATCCGAATTTCTTTGTCAATATATTGCAAAGCTCTTGCAGAACCTGTGTGCTGATAAACGTCAGGTTATCAGTGATCAGCCTCCGCGCCGTCGTGCGCTTTTCGTGCTCGGTAGCGGAGTAAGAGTAGACCAGGATGTTACTGTCAAGAAATACCCTGCTATTCATTGGCATCATCCCTGTCAAACTTGTAGCCGCGTGTATCAATCGACAATGCCTCGAAAGTCACCTTTTTTTTGACAGGAGTTTTAATTTCAAACCCTTCTTCCTTTTCAAATGCGATCACTTCTATTTGCTTTCCCACATATTGCTCGGGTATATCAAACGAAATGGAAGGCCTATCGGGTGTTATGATTGTTCTTACCATGTGTTTAATCCATTTGCGATGGCTTTCCCAAATTTAGCAATTAAAAACAAGAGAACAGCAATCATGCCATTGCCAGCAAACCGGCCCAGGGTTCCCGCCCCGGGCCTCGATATCCCGGCATCAACCAACATTCTCTACCGACTTGACAGGTAGGAAAATAGAACGGTCGCGTAGGAAGGCGGCGATCCAGATCAGGGCCAGTGGCAATGCCGCATTAAACGGTGAAGCGTGCGATAGCTCGGTGGCCAGCGCTCCCGCGAAATAGCAGGAAAGAAGGATAAAGCCGATTTTCATGGTTTTGGGATAGATAAAAAGTGCAGCAAACACGATTTCCATCAAGCCCAGCAAAATGGCGTGATCTCCTACTCCAAACTTGTTAAGTGTGTCCATTATTTCCTGACCCTTCGTCAGTTTCATAACGCCGCTCAAAACGGGCATCAGCGAGGCAATCGCAGTAATCGCTATCGTTAAGATTTTCATTGGTTTCATATTCATTTTGATTTTTCCACAAACCTAACTACATTTACTATACATTATATAGTAGTATACAAAAGGTTAGCAATAACCTTTTAGTTAGCGAAAAGTCAATATGTCATTTACTAATCATGACGGGCTGCGTCCTACACCCGGCGAATGCAACAGCAAGTTGGCAGCTGCCAGCGACGCCTTATATGTAATTGGGGGCAAGTGGAGGTTAAAAATCATTCTGGCACTGGCCGACGGACACAAAAGATTCAATGAGATCCAGCGCGCACTTTCGGGCATATCGGCCAGGGTATTGTCCAACGAATTAAAAGAACTGGAAATTAACGGGTTCGTAATCAGGAAGGTCTACACCGACTTTCCTGTTGTGATCGAATACGAGCTTACTCCGTACAGTGACACACTTTCACCGGTACTGCAATCACTGATTGAATGGGGCGAAATGCATCGGGAGAAAATCATGCATGAAGGAAATGGACAGAAACAAAGTGCTATTGCTCTGGAAGAGACACTGTAATATGCCACATATCTCCTGAATTCTGCACTTTTTCGGTACCCCAAACACCGGGGCCACCGTCAGCGCGAAGATAAACTGCAAAGACAACCGTGCTGATTTGCATACCCTGTATGAGTACACTGCCGCAGGCCGCTCCATTGTCGCAATTACCTGTGATCGGGGTCTTGTCGTGCAGGATTTTCGTCTTCGACGCGTCGATTAACAGCTCGTAAGAACCGGATAATTTGACGAGCGGGACAGCAGGACTTTGCAGTTCCAGCTCGGTGGCGAACCCCAGCCTTTTGTTGCCAAAATTAGTAGTAGCACCCAACCCTATCAACGAAATAACGGGATTATCGACAGGTCGGCTGAACTGCAACCGCAGTTTACCGTAATAATAGCGGCTCGTGTCGGTTTTGGGTGCATTGGCCGCCTGTAATGGCTTTGCGGACAAAAAAACCTGCAATCCCGCATTTGTATGGAGATTAATGCCCTTTCCTACAGGACCTTTGGGATGGGAGGTAAAAATGGTCCGTGTAGTATCGGTATAAAAATAATTAGTATTTGCCACCGGCACAGGACGCACATGGCCGGAACTAGCACCGGACGCCGCGCCAAACGTCATTCCGGTCACATGCTGCGGCACATTCACATAAGGCTGATCGTCGAAACTAAATGTAACTGAAAGTGCCGTTTTTAGCTTTTGAAAATAAATCCCCTCATCAACGCTTCCATTTTTGTTATAAAAGAATGATAACGTTTGTGGAATGGATGTGGGGCCTTTGGGAACGGGCGGCTCATAACTATTATTAACCCCGTCCTGTATAAACTCGAAAGTGCTCTGCGCAAAAGAAAGCCGCGAGATCACAAGGAAAAAAGCCAGAAAAAGAATCAACCTGATCGGCCGCAATAAAGAAACTAGCATGTGTGAAATGTTATAGATCGTTGAGAATATCTACTGCAATATAAGCTATACTGATTATCGATCCAGTCATTTTCATCTTACTTTTTCAGTTCTTGCCAATAATCCAGATTATTCTCTATTTATTGATATTTGAGGGTTGCATTTGACCGTATAGCGCAATTAACCAATTGATTATTAATTGAATGTAAAGCGAATGTCATATTTCATCCAGCAGTTGCAATAAGCGGCTAACAACACTTTTTCTCCGGCTGCGAATTGCTATTTCAATATTTTTGTCGCATCCTTAATCCAAAGCATCCAGGTGAACGTATGTCGAGTGTCTTACTACACATAACTCATCACAGATGCTATGAAATTACTCGACTATTTACTTAAACCGGCAGCATTATTAACCCTTGCATTCTCGGCGATCTTGTTCTCTTGTGAAGACCACCGCGTTCCGCCTACACAGCAATCCCTACCCGACCGTGTATTCTACGCGCTATCCGATGATAACAGCCTGCATGAAATCAACATCAGGAATACCGCCAGCCCGATGAGGTCGTTTGCGATAACGGGGCTGGAAGCGGGAGAAATGCTGAAAGCAATAGATTTCCGCCCTGCCACAGGCCAGCTCTACGCGGTGAGTTCTATGAATAATCTTTACCAGGTGAACGTGAAAACGAGTACTCAGGAAGGTAAAGCGACTCGTATCGGTTCGATTGCCACCGTTTTAGATGGCTCCATAGGATTTGATTTTAATCCGACCGTGGACCGGATCCGTGTGGTGACAACGAAAGCTCAAAACCTGCGGTTACACCCCGAAACAGGCGCTATTGTACCGGGTGACATGGCGCTAAACGGCCCCGCCAGTCCGATGATTGGTGCGGTAGCTTATACCAACAGTCGCGCAGGCGTCACCGGTGCTCCGATGGGCGCTGGAACGACCTTGTACGACATCGATGCAACCACGGATATGCTTTACATCCAAAACCCTCCTAACCCCGGTGCACTGATAGCCGTGGGATCACTGGGACTAGCGGTTGAAGAAGTAGGCGGGTTCGATATTTCGCCCGATATGGCACCGTCAGACGTATATCCTATTGCTTCTGTTAAGTTTGGTGGGAAATGGGAGCTCGATTTGGTGAACCTGACCACCGGAAAGCTGCAAAAACTGGGCGATCTCCCGGCAAATGTTAACATTATAGGCATAGCAATTCCGCCGCTTCCTGTTGCGTATGCATTGACCGATGCCGGTACGCTGAAAATTTTCAATCCTGAAACCGGCAGCGACTACGGCACTAAAACGATCGGAGGCCTCGCCGGTGTTTCGTTGCTTGGGATCGACATCCGCCCGGCCAACGGCAGATTGTATGCTTTGGGAAATAATGCCAAAATTTACGGCATTGACTTAGGTTCAGGTATGGCTACCGAGTTGGTAAACCTTACCAAAATAGTTGACGGTATGCCTGTCATATTAAGCGGAACCTACTTTGGTGTCGACTTCAACCCAGCTGCGAACCGCCTGCGCGTAGTAAGCGATAACGGTCAAAATCTTCGCATCGACGTGTCGAATGGTCAGACCACCATCGACGGAGCATTGACGATTGGAATGGGAGGACCAACGCCGTTTGCAACATCCGTCGCTTACACGAACAGTTATCCGGGCGTGGTGGCTGCCAATACTACGCTTTTTGATATTGACAGTCAATCTAATACACTATACAAACAAAGCCCGCCCAACAATGGCACCCTGATCGAGCCAAAAGGGATGGGAATCGACGTAAGTCCAAATGCCGGATTCGATATCGGCAATATCTCGGGCAAAGGCTATGGCATCTTTACTGTTGGCGGTGTTACCAACTTCTACACGATCGACCTGCCTTCCGGCGCTACCCTACCCAAGTTCGCATTCAGCGAGCCTGTCAGAGGACTTGCCGTCGGCTTTGGTCAGTAACAGTACTAATATTAAAAACCGTCCGGAGCCAGTCCGGGCGGTTTTTCTATGGCGGTAAAGACCACTCTACCTCGGCACGGTGATAACTTCCTGCACGTAGATATTCGAGACGAAGAATTTACAATTGGTATAGACAAGGGTGTCTACCGACTCTCTACCATGCTGGCGCTTATTGACCCGCACAAATTTAGCAGCGAATTGCCCCTGCATCTCATTCCTCCCAGGATCATAATACAAAACCTTGAAGTTGTTCCATGGACCTTCCAGAAGCCTATAACTATCCATCGACACATCGTCGCCGGGATAAGACTCGACATATAAGCCAGCAGTGATCGAATCCAAGGTGCATAAAGTATCTTTCCGATGGCTAACCGTACTATCAGTCAGCGTATAATTGCCAGGTTTGGCATGAAAAAAATTCAGATACATAATCTGATATTCATCTTCCTCAATCTTTCTGACCAAACCCATACCTATTACGTCATTCTCGCAAAAAGTCTTGCTCACAATAGCACCGTTCCAAACCGCCATCCCGGTTTTAAAAGGCACACCATTTACTTCGCCTATAAACACTTGATTTACCATATGTGGGTCCACGGGTGGCTGTTTTTCACAGGATAGCAGGCCAGGCATTACTAATATAAAAATATAGCTGTATCGCTTCATGGCTTTAATAAGCTATTTCCATACAGCGGGCTATTTAAGGCCTTACTGTTGGATTGGTTTTTTATGATGTTTTGAAAAAAGCAAGTAACAATCGCCGGTTTGAGCCCAGGCGACTGTTGTTTCCACGCGAATCTCCTATCGCGGCTCCGTGAAGACTTCCAGCACGTACATATTTGCAACGATAAACTTGCAATTGGTGTAGGTAATCGTATCCGCGGCTTCCTTCGCTCGTTGGTGTTTATTGATCCGCACAAATTTTGCAGCGAATTGCCCCTGAACCTCATTCTTTTTGGGATCATAGTACAAAACCTTGAAGTAGTTCCATGGACCTTCGACGAGCCTGTAAGTATCCATCGATATATCATTCCCCGGAAAGGACTGAAAGTATGAGCTGATGTTGATTGAATCCAAAGAGCATAAAGCGTTTTTCTTGTGGCTAACAAAACTGCCGGTTGGTACATAATTGCCTGGCTTGGCGTGGAAATAATTCAGAATGATCACCTGATATTCTTCCTCGCTGATTTTTCTGATCAGCCCCATGTCTATCACGACTTTGTCGCACCAATCTTGGTTCACATATGCACCCATTTCTACCGTCATCCCCGATTTAAATGGAACACCATTGACTTCGCCAGTGATAAACTGGTTCACCATCCTCGGGTTCAAGGGCGGATGCTTTTCGCAGGATAATGTGCCAGAGAACAGTAGGATTAGTATATAGCTGTATTGTTTCATGGCTTAAATGTGGTTTGGTAGACAACCCTTTTTCGAATAATATGGCCGCCGCCGCGGACTGTGACAATGTAAATACCTGGTGCCAGACCCTTGCCCGCGAGATCGAGCGCGATCACATTTCGCCCCGCTGCGCATTGGAAAGTACGGTCTTGCAGGTCCACCTGACCGCTCAAATCTGATAGCCCCGATTCTACTTTCATAGCTTTTTCGGCGTTGAAAACAACTTCCACCGGACCAGATGTCGGATTAGGTTGCAATACCACCTCACCGTTTTCGGCTTGCAATGAGTCATCTTGCTTTTGTCCCTTTCTATAACCGCCATTGGGCTCATCGTCCACCCATATCTGCATCCAGTTCTCGGCTACCTGCCCATCTGCTGATGTGATTTTCAATTTCAAGTAAAATTGATGATTATCATTGTGGTACAGTCCAACGTTGTAAAACTCCCCCGTGCCATTACCGGAATAGTTTATCCCATCCGAAGACTCCTTCCACTGGTAAGTATAAGGCGGGCTCCCACATTTAGCGATGGCCTCATAGGTGTAAACCTGATAAGCGTATCCGCTTGTCGGCCCGTAAATCGAACCACTCAAAACATTTGGCTCAGGCCGGAAGGCTTTGACGATAGATGCTTTGTCGTTCATTACCTTGGCGTTATTGTGGGTGGCATCTCCCATTGTTGATCCGGCAAATGTTTTGTTTGGATTAGAATAATAGAAGATTTTACTGCCCGGAGCATTCCCTTTAGCCACTAGTGTATTGACCGAGGAATATATATCCTTGCGCATACGGCAATCCGAAGCTTTCGTTTTCATGATTGCACCCAAACAGATGGCTCAGCTCATGCGCCCCTACTACTGGAACGCTGGGACTTGACAAATCCACAATTGCAAAACTCCTGCTACTATTAGGATGGTGATAAATCTCTGGATCTGGAACTCCGCCTGCATCAGCGTGGCCCTCCCAGTTCAATAATAACACCAAATCTGCCTTGTGTTGGTTGCATAGATTTTGAACAGAAGCGTTATTACTCAAAGCCAATGCGTCCAGTTTAATGTCATGGTTCGTCTTTGTAAAAGTCGTCTGCACCACCCCTGCCAGTTGGACAAACGCAGTACCAGCCACCCCGCTATTCGTTACCGTCTGATTGAACACATCAAGGGTGTTATAGGCATGGTTCATAGCCGACATAGGGCTCACATTGTTGCCATGCAGAAAAAGTACCCGGATGTTGTTCATACAAGGCTCGATCTTCGCATTGTCGCCCGGCTTTCTTCCCTTTTCGTCAGGCTCGTGCTCCGGTTGGATTTGTATGGCCGAGCCAATGCCGGACGCGCAAAAGTTGGACTTTCCCGCGTCGTTTTCATGCCCCAGCAAAAGCTGCCCGTCGTCCCCTAAATCGCAGATTTCGTAGGATCGCTCAGGTCCCTGAATCACTCCGCCTTTCATGCCGTTGCGGGAGGTCAGCAATACGGATAGCAGGCTCTCGCTTACCGTTCCGTAAACCTTGTAATTCCTGTCGTCGGAATATTCGATGGTTTTGACGTGGACGTCATACTGTTCGGCGCGGCCCGGAATTGTGATTTGCAAGCGGTTATTGGACAATACTTCGGCAATAGGCCGCATCCATACAATGGCCGTTTCGCCATGGTACTGTCCGTTGTTGGTCAGGCCATCAAATAAATGCTTCCCGTTTTCAGAAAGACTTGCGTAATCCGGTGTATCCGGCAAAAGAAGATCTGTGCGTACTCCCTGCGCGAAGGCGCGTGTGCATTTAGTGCTTACGATGGTCAGGCTGCATAGCCACAACACCGCGATCCGAAAAATCAATCGGCACTCATTAACCCGAAAAAAATCCATAGCATACCTGTTTAAGTTCCCAAAAAAAACATATCGAAATAATCCACAACGAGGTCGTGGCAGGAACGGAGTAAGTATGCGACCGGCTTGATAACCGGCTGACATTTCTTCGAATTAAGTGGATATTTATTTCAAACCAATTGGATTTCAGGAACGATTACCAAACAGCATGGATGGGTTATCGTACAACGGTTTTATGCGATCATCGAACCTTTTCCTGCAAGATCGCGGCTACGCTTTCGTGCAGCGGCGGATGCAAATCACTCAGCAACCACCATGTATGTATTTTCGCCCCGGCGTCGACGAGCTTTTTTACAATGTCCAAATGGTGGGCCCTGATTCCCTCGTGCGCTGTTGCCCAGAGTGTCTGGTCCAGCACCGTTCCGCCAAACTCGTTACGCGCCTCCAGCGGGGCTTTGCGAGCCAATAACAGATCTACGATCTCTGGATAAGCATAATAACAGGCCCAATGCAGCGCAGTCCATTCGCGGTGGTCTTTAGAGGCTGCGCTTACACCCTTTTCAAGCATAAATGCGACCGTTTCAATCCTGTTGAGCATCGCTGCCCACACAAATGCCATCGCCAGGTTTGCCTCCGGAGTTGGCGCCACTTTGAGCCATCCTACATTGATCAATGGCGCGTTTGCGGTCAATTTTCCACGTTCATCTATATAAGTTGCAAGCAGTTCAGTGTGTCCCATCGCTGCCGCTGTAACGACATTGTCGACGCGGGCGCCGCGTTCAACCAGCAATTCGGCTGATTGAGGATAATGAAAATAGATCGCAGTTACCAGTGGCGCACCGTCGTCGCTAACACCGTTGATCGCCGCGCCATAATCCAGGAGCTTTCCGGCAAGGACCGATTGCAGGCCGGCTTTGTATGGATGGACGCTCGATACCAGTAATTCCAGCGTCGTCGCCCATTTGCTATCGTACATTTCAGCAAATGCATTGGGCAATGAACCTGCCGAAAGCAGCGTATCCGCAATTTCCAAAGCATTTGGCGGGGTGATTTGGCGGTAATTCTCCACACCATTGGCAGCAATATAATGTAGCAAAGTAGCCTTGTGCCCGCGCGCGGAACGCTCATGAACGATGTCCGGATTGTGCGCAATTGCAGCGTTGAGCGCTTCCAGTTCACCTGTTACTATGGCGTCAACCGCACTTTCGAATCGGGATACCCGGGACTCGGGTCCATTCAGATCTGCAATATGTTGCAGGAAAGACGGCCAATCTTCAAAACCGTGCTCCCGCGCGATCACCAGTCTCGCATCGTCAGGCCCAAAATTGGTATTAGGCTTGTTGAGGTCCGTCAGCTTTTCGGGTTGCGGATGGTATTTGCGAACTTGTTTGATCGTATCGCTATGGATGGACCTGCAAGCTTCCAGTAAAGTCGCTGCCTTTATCTCATAATATTCAGGGGTTGGGCTATTGATCAAAGGGGCAACATCGGTCGTGTTCATAGGTTTATAGGAATAGCTGCTTAAACGTTGAGTATAAGTATGTTTTTCAGAAAAATACAAAATCAGCCTATTATACTGCTGACTACTCCTGATAGGCCCGGAACCAGCGGTACCCATATGCTTCAAGTGTGATCGTATGCCGACCTTTATGATCGAGCAAACTTTCGATATTGTTCAGTAAATCGATCAACCTTCCGGTGCCCGCCTGTTTTTCGGGTACGACAAGTTCCAGCGATTTTCCCTGGAAGTTGTGCCATATCAGCAACACTTTGTTTTTCCAGCTATAACGCATTCCGAGGATTTCCTTCTGTCCGGTGTCCATGATCTCCCAGTTACCATAGCCGATCTCCGGGCATTCCTTTCTAAGTCGGATCATCGTCGTCATCCAGTTGAGCAGTGAACCAGGATCGCGGCGCTGATTCTCGACATTAACATGTTCGTAGGCATAGTAACCGTCATCGATGACCGGGTTGACGACATTTTTACTTTTTGAGAAACCACCATTTTTCTCGCCCGTCCATTGCATCGGTGTCCGCACTGCGTCGCGTTCGTTCAGTGCCAGGTTATCCCCCATTCCTATTTCGTCCCCATAGCGGATAACTGGCGTTCCGGGGAAGGAGAACATCAGACTGTAAGCCAGTTCGGTTTGCTGCCGGTTACCGAGCATCGGTGAAAGCCTGCGACGGATGCCACGATTATACAACTGCATGTTTTTATCCGGGCCAAATCTTTCAAATACAACCTGCCGCTCTTCATCGGTGAGCCTTCCAAGATCAAGCTCGTCGTGGTTGCGCAGGAAAAATGCCCATTGACTGCCCGGCGCCTTTTCCCGGGTTGCTTCAAGTGCTTTGACAAGCGGCCTGGTGTCAGAAGTAGCAAGTGCATAAAAGGTATATTGGTTTACAAAGAAATTGAACATCAGATGGATACCGTCCCCATCTTCGCCAAAAAACTGCTTACTCTCCGGCGGAAGCACATTAGCCTCGCCCAGGAGTACGGCATCCCCGCGCCTCCATTGCAGGAACCTGCGCATTTCTTTCAGATATTCAAAATGTAGCGGTAGCGGCTTACCGTCTGGGTCTGGTGATTCCAGGATGAACGGAACGGCATCGACCCTGAAACCCGCGATGCCCAGTTCAAGCCAATATCCCATAATCCGATTGATCTCCTCGCGTACTTCAGGGTTATCGGTATTGAGATCAGGCTGAAATTCGTAGAAACGGTGAAAATAATAGGAGCCGCTTTTTTTGTCCCGCGTCCAGGTCGCTTTTTGAACACCCGGGAACACCATCCCTTTGTTCCATCCCGACGGCCGTTTATCTGACCAGACGTACCAATCCCTTTTCGGATTGTCCTTCGATTTTCTGGCCTCCTTAAACCAGTTGTGTTCATCCGACGTGTGGTTAACCACCAGATCGATAATCACTTTGATGCCCAGCTTCCTCGCTTTATGAATAAAATCCACAAAATCGCCACTGGATCCGTGGCGTGGATCGACCCCGTAAAAATCGCTGATATCATAGCCATTGTCCCGGTTGGGGGTTGGCTGAAAAGGTGCCAGCCAAATCGTGTCCAGGCCTAGCGCGTGTAAATAATCCAGGCGGTTGCATAGCCCTTCAAAATCACCTGTTCCGTCATTATTACCGTCCATAAAAGTTTCGAGGTCGAGACTGTATATCACGGCATTCTTGTACCAAAGCTCTTCCAGCATAAGTTCTGATATTGATTATGCGAAAGTTCTTTAAAAAGCAATGCCATAGAACAAGTCCATGGCATTGACAACCGGATTATAACCTTTTTGTCTCTTATCGAATCACGAAATGCTTTTTAGTAATGGCATTCCCATTAGGCCCTACTACGGTAAGAATGTAACTACCGGCGCTCAGGCCGTTAATGGCAACTTCGGTTTGCTTTGTTCTAACCGCGTCCTGTCTGATTTTCGTCCCCTTAGCATCCGTAATAAGGATCGTGGAACCTGGATCGAGGTCTTTGAGCCATAGCCGGTCAGCGGTTGGATTCGGAAACAGCACTGTAACGTCGCTACCTCCCGCAGTACTGATAGTACGAATGGTGGAAAAACTTGTGGTGCCATCATGATCGACCTGCCTGATCCGGTAGTAACCAGTGCCTACCAGAGGTTGATCGTCCATGAAGGTATATTCAGTAGCCACTTTCGAAGTTCCCGAACCTTTCACCTCACCGAGGGCCTCAAATTGTCGCACATCCCTGCTTCGCTCGACAACAAAGTGGTCATTATTCACCTCATCGGCAGTAGACCAGCTCACCTTTACCGCCTGTTCCACTTGCCGCAGCTCAAATTCGCTGAATGTAACGGGTAACACACCACAATTTTCCGTCGAAATGTCCGATATGTTGCTATCCATCCAGGCCAGGTGATCCGTCAACCAGGTTTTAAGATACTGAACTTCCTTAACGTACGTATTGCCCGGCAATGTGTAGTGCTCGTTGAACATCACAGCTGTTTCGAGGATATTCCATCGTGCAAAATTCCGCTGCATGGCATTCTGGGCTGTAAGTTCGGCCTGTTTCAGGTCTACAAAGTCAGAAATGGCCTGATTGCTCCATTGGGTTTGCCTGAGCTGCTGATAACGCAGCATCAGTTTGGTTTTGAAATAACAGTCTGTCAGCAACCGCGCGGGCCAGAATACGGTCATCGGCGGCCTGTCCTGACAATACACATTGAACTGCCACGCCCAGGAGCTGGTGGGCAACACGGAAAGTTCGTAGCACCACTGCTGGTTACCCATCGACTTATCGTAATCCCAGGGAGCCCCCATTACAATCTCGCCGCCTTCGTCGTCCCGTTTTTTATAAAAGAATGTGCTTGCGCGCCAGTTATCCGAGTTTTTGGTAAGCTCTTGCAGCAGCAGGTAGTCGATCGTCGCATCTTCGTCCAGCAGCGGCCTGTATCCTAATACCGGGTCTTTGAAATCCGGCCCGTTCAGCACCTGCTCGAAATGATCAATTTTTTGTTTGATATAATTGAACTGCAGGTCACGGTTGGGTATATTCGTATAGTTGTGCAACTTCGGATATTCGACATGAAAGAAAGGCTTCGGCTGCGACGGCGCATCGTTTGGCGCAATACCTGACGTCCATTTCATCTCCTCGTCTTCGCCCACCTGCAAAAGGTAGCCTCCCGAAATTTTCAGCGCGTCGGTGTCGGCCTCTCCCAGCTTTTTGATATTGATCCGGTTAGCACCTCTTTTTATTTTTTCCATCAGGATATACACCCCGTGATAGGCCATTCCGCCGATCTCCTGCAAGTATACCTCCACGTAATGCGCACGTGGCGAGTACCGGCCCGTTCGCGTGTACATTTCATGCGCGAACACGTCCCTTATGAACGATTTATCGCCATAACACGCATTCAGGACCCAGTCGGCTTCGGCCGGCATTCCCAGCAGGGAAACATCCAGGTTCGAGCCGTTCGGTGCGTCACGCGTTTCGAAACCATAGGATTTTTTGTCCCAATAAATGGAAGTATTTCCCCTGATCTCAATCCCGATATCACCCTGAAATTGGAAAGTGTTTGTCACAGAATTGACATCAAAACTATGCAGGCCACCGGGGCCAGCGGCCGTGATCTTAAAAGTCGCCGGTATCTTGTCGTCATTCTGAATGGACCCGCCATTGGTATTGATTACCACAATAGGCAGATTGGACGTGATAGCGGTTTGGGCAGCGCCCTGAAAACTGAAAGCAAGGGCGATAAGGAGACAAAGCCAGCTTTGCCTCAAAGGAGGTAGGTTTTTAATCATAAGCGAATTTTAGATTAGCATTCACCTTTTGTAGAAGTCATTTGGAGGGCTTCCGCATCAGTTTAAATATAAATCTTAATATTAGCTTAATACAGAAAAATCACCGATTATTTACTGAAAGGCACTGATTATCTGTCATTCACGCATCCAAACGCGCCCATTTGCGAATGTCTGTCCAATTATGTGTAGTGAGGTCTGTCGAATAAATTTCGATAAACATCTTATTCTCCGCATCATACTCGCCGTCCTTCCATTCGTCGTCGTCGATGCGCATAAATCTTACAAGCGCCCCGTTTTCGGGCAAGGTTTCTTTGTCCATGAATCTCTGATTGATTTGAGATATACATTACTAAAAAACCTTGCCCGCAACAGCCTATTTACTGTACATATTAAAGGCGATAAGGTGCTTGCGGAACACAGCCTCGAAGCGGTCGGCCTCCTGATCTTTCTTCGCCCGTCGGCATTCGCGTACAATGCTTTGCAGAATGAACAGATCAGTGTTCACGTCGCGGTTCCGCTCACCGCCTGTTTCCTTGATCCAAGTCAGGTTCTCGTCGGAACGAAGCGCCATCGTCCGGGCCGAGTCCAGCGCCTTGCGGTCCTCCCCGACATCAAACAATGTCCCTACAAAACCGACCGAAACCTGGTCGTAAGGAATGGTATCGTCCGGCATGACGCTTATAGCCCTGTTTACGACCTTTTTTGCCTTATCGAGCTGGTTTTCGGCGACCAACTGCTGCGCCAGGCGCAAAAATGACAACCGGGCACTGATTACAGGCGAGCCCCGGTAAGTATCGTCATAATATACTTTCGGGTTGTCCATTTCCCGCCACGACATCTTATTCATCATATTATCATACATAATGTCCGAGTTCACATAACCGTCCGAGGCACCAGGTACCCGAACCGGCAGCAACCGGTAGGCATACCCTTCCAATTGGAGATATTCTCCCAGGCCCAGATTGTGGGACGAGCCCATGGTCGATGAGAAATAGACGGGCCGCTTCCAGTTGTTGCTGGCAATGATGTCGAGCATCACGAGATCCCCTTTCAACAAATCGGTTTCACCAATCTTCCAGCTCATAGAATCGCTGAGATACGGCACCAGGTCGGGCTTGACAATGTGCTTTACCTGCCGCGTGTCCACTGGTAAAAACAAGGTGGATGACGGTAAAATCGACGTCATATCACCGCTTGTAAGCGGCACCTGAATGGCCTTGTTGTCGTGGTGGATGAGTTCCAGGTATTCTTTGAGGTTAATGCCTGATTTCACCGACGCGATTTCATAAAACGGCAGGTATTCGTTTTTTCCGGATTGGTAATTATTCGAATCCAGCGAAAGCGGCAGCGCATCGGAGCGGTTGATCTTCCGTTTAAGCTGCTCGATATACCAATCGGTGCCCAGGAACGTCTGCACGCAAACGCGCACATCCGTCCTGAAACCTTCTACCTCCTGCACATACCATAATGGAAAAGTATCGTTATCGCCACCGGTGAAAAGGATCGCATTGGGCGCGCATGAGGCTAATATATTGCGGGCAAAATCGACGGACTGGTAGCGGTTGCTCCGGTCGTGGTTGTCCCAGCCACGGGCGACCATGATCACGGGAACAGCCAGTGACAATGCACCGGCTACACTTACGCGGAGCATTTCATCCTTAATTACTTTTTCCAAAAAACGTGCTGCCGCCATGGCGCCGAAGCCTATCCAGACACAGAAAATATAGAAAGAGCCAACATAGATATAGTCCCGTTCGCGCGGCTCGGTGGGTGGCGAGTTCAGGTACACGACCAACGCCACACCGGTTAACGCAAACAAAAGTCCTAAAACCAGCAGGTCTTTTCGCCTGCGGTAGTACATATATACAATGCCCGCAATTCCCAGCAAAAAAGGAAGCATCAGAAAGTTGTTATGCCCCCTGTTATGGGCGATGCTGCTCGGGTAAGACGTTGCAATGTTCCAGGGAAGCAGCGTGCCCGCCCCTTCCTGATCGCTCTCCCGGCCCACAAAGTTCCACAGAAAGTACCGCCAGTACATGTGCCCGAGCTGGTGCGAGAACATATAGGCGAGATTATGCTTCATCGTCGGCTTTTGACCTTCGGCCAGGCCGGTCATTTGCTGGTAAAGTGCGGGATGTCCCGGCTGCGAACTGTACATCCTTGGCAACAGCATATTGCTTCCGGGTTCGTATTCGTAAATTGGTTTGTAGTCGGTTAAAACATATCGGCCATCTTTTTTGGCGTAAATAGGGGCTCCGCGTTTCTGACTTACCGGGCGCGAAACGAACGAGGGACCATAGAGCAACGGCCGGCTTTCATATTGTTCCCGTTTGAGATAATAAACAAACCGCAGCACGTCACTCGGGTTGTTTTCATTAATAGGTGTGTTGTAACCCGACCGCACCAGCACCAGAGCGTATGAGGCATAACCTACCAACACAAATGCGAGGCAAAGCAAACCGGTATTCAACAATGCCTTGTTCGTGCGATGTGAGTGTCGGATGCCCCAAACCAGTCCGCCGATGAAAATCAATGTAAAGAATGCAATGCCGGTATTGTAGGGCAACCCGAGTGAGTTGACGAAGAATATTTCAAATTTTCCGGCTAGCTCCGGCAGTCCCGGAATGATGCCCGCATTGATGATCCCCAATATAATAAGGCCACACAGAAAGGCCACAGAAGCGCCAAAAACGCCTGGTTTTGGATATTTTTTGAAATAATAAACCAATGAAAGCGCCGGTATCGTGACAAGGTTGAGCAAATGCACGCCAATGGAAAGACCTACCAGGTAAGCCGTCAGGATCAACCAGCGGTTTTCAGTAGAAGGGTCATCCATACTCTCCCATTTGAACACAGCCCAAATGACGATCGCGGTAAAGAATGACGACATGCCATAAACTTCTGCCTCGACTGCCGAAAACCAGAACGAATCCGACCACGCGTAAGCGAGTGCCCCCACTACGCCCGTCCCCATTACGAGCACAATATCTGCCCGTGTGAAGTCCGAACGGTTTTTATCCACCAGCTTGCAGGCCAGCATTGTAATGGTTTTGAACAAAAAGAACACTGTAAACGCACTGCTCAGCACCGACATCATATTTACCCAGTAGGCGACCTGCGTAACATCTCCGAAAGCGAGCATTGAAAACAACCGGCCTAGAAGCAGGAAAAGCGGCGCGCCTGGCGGATGCGGGACTTGTAATTTGAATGCACAGGCGATGAATTCCCCGCAGTCCCAGAAACTCGCCGTGCGCTCCATGGTAAGCACGTACGTAACCAGGGCGACTGCAAATACAGTCCATGCCACCAGGTTATTCCATTTTTCATAAGATTTCATGATTGATAAGGTGTTTTGGATGATGCAGCAAAACTATCGATCATGCCCTTGCCGGAAGGGCTTGGTGTTCTTAAAAAAAGTTAACGAAAGGGTCTGAAAATGAGCGTTTAACTTAATTTAACAGCTAATACATACTGCGCGCAACCCCGTTGCCTTTTTTCGCATCATTCCGACAATTGTCCGTTCGTTTACCTAATCCTGAAAGCCATGTTCGAAAATTACATGAAGGTTGCAGTACGCAGTCTGCTCAAAAACAAGCTTTTTTCATTCATCAATATCTTCGGTCTTGCATTGGGAATGTCGTGCAGCCTGCTGATCTGGCTTTGGGTCCGGGATGAAATTTCGTTCAACAGGTTTTATCCGGGTGTGGAAGATCTGTATTTTGTGCGCACAGGTTATGAGGAAAATGGACGCAAGGAGGTAAGTGATGTAACCCCGGGCCCCTGGCTGGAAGCATTGGAAAAAGATGTCCCCGAAATCCAGGCCATTACCAAAATCACCTATAACCGTGAGCTGCTGATAAAGGCAGGCGAAAAATCGACCAAGGAAAGCGGGATCTACGCGACGCCCGGCTTCTTTAAGGTTTTCAGGACACCATTTATCGAAGGTGTGCCCGACAAAGCGATTACACAGCCCACATCCATTGCGATCTCACGGAAGCTGGCCGACAAATATTTCGGGGCGACCCGTGCCGTAGGCAAAACTCTCAAACTGGATAATGCAAAGAATTTCACCGTCTCAGCGGTTTTCGAAGACATTCCGATGAACTCGTCCGTCCGCTTCGACTGGATCGTCAATTTCAAAACCCAGGAAGAGGATTGGATGAAATGGTGGGGGAATTATAGTTTCAAAACTTATGCATTGCTCAATCGCCAGGCCAATCCAGTACATGCCGAGGCCGTCATGCGCAAAGTCATCAAAAAGGCTGCCCCGCCGGAAATCGGTGGCTTTCCGCTGCTTCAAAATATGAGCGATGTGTACCTGTATTCTGAATATACCGGCTTCAAACCCACTGGCGGCAGGATCGAATATGTGCGTATCTTCTCAGTAGTGGCCGTTTTTATTCTTTTAATCGCCTGTGTGAATTTCGTGAACCTGGCTACGGCACGTTCTGTGAAGCGTGCCAGGGAAGTGGGCGTAAGAAAGGTAGTAGGCGCTGAAAAGAAGTTTTTGGTCATGCAGTTCATTGGCGAATCGCTGATCGTAAGCACCCTGGCCGCAATACTCGCGATTTTGATTGTATTCGCATTGCTGCCATTTTTTAATGATGTGGTAAAAAAAGAGATTTCCCTAAATATCCTCAACCCTACTTTATGGCTGTCGCTCATTGCATTGATCGGCATTACAGGCATTGTTGCAGGCAGCTATCCGGCCCTCTATTTATCGTCATTACAGCCGATACGCATTCTGAAAGGGCGGCTTACCTTCTCACACAGCAGCCTGTACCTCCGGAAAGGACTCGTGGTGTTCCAGTTCTGTCTGTCGATATTCCTGATCGTCGGAATGCTGGTGATAGGCGACCAGATGAACTACATTCAGACCAAGCGATTAGGTATGGACCGCGAGAATATCCTTTATATCCCGCTGGAAGGTGAACTCGGGAAAAAGCCCGAAGTGTTCAGACAGGAAATTCTTGCTACCCCGGCCGTAGCGGCCGCGACCACAACGGGTGCAATTCCGGCCAACATCAGCAGCAACTCCGGGGACCTCGACTGGCCGGGCCGGGACAAAACCGCTGACAATACGGTAAATGCAACATTTGTCGGTTACGATTTTGCCAAAACCATGAATATCCAAATGGCCGACGGAAGGGATTTTTCCAAGGATTTTGCCGCGGATACCGCTAACTATATCATTAACGAAGCGACCGTGCGCATGATGAAAATGAAAGATCCGGTAGGCAAACAGGTAAAGTTCTGGATGGGCACCGGTACGATTATCGGCGTAATGAAGGACTTTCATATATCGTCTTTCCACAACACTATCAAACCCCTGATACTGGTGTGCTACAAAGGCCTCAATACCGAATATATGATGGTAAGGACACAGCCCGGCCAAACCAAACGCGCCCTTGCTGATATCGAGGCGGTTACACGTTCATTTAATCCCGATTTCCCCTTTTCATACAATTTCCTGGACGAAGAATTCGAGCGGATGTACCGCTCTGAGCTGATCATCAATAGCCTTATCCGCTATTTCGGTATCCTGGCGATTATTATTTCCTGTCTTGGTTTAATGGGACTGGCTGCCTTTACAGCGGAGCAACGGACCAAGGAAATCGGGATACGCAAAGTGTTAGGCGCGAATGTGACCAGCGTGGTAGCACTGTTGTCCAAAGATTTTGTAAAACTGGTATTGGTATCCATTGTAATCGCCTCGCCCGCAGCCTGGTACATAATGGACCGCTGGCTGGCAGATTTCGCATACCATACTAAACTTTCGTGGGGGATTTTCGCGGCCGCCGGACTGATGGCCACTGGAATTGCCTTGCTTACGGTCAGCTTCCAGAGCATCAAAGCGGCATTGACCGATCCGGTGCAGTCGTTAAAATCGGAATAGCCCGGTGAACCCGCCCGATCTTTGGGCGGGATCGATTACATTTTGCTGATGATTAGATACAAACCGTATAAAATAGAGCTCCATAACACCGAACCGGCTGCTATGGTAATAAATACGGCTCCAAAAAAGGGCAGCTCAGCAGATTTGGTGAGTTTCAACGTCCTTTCCATTGTTTTAAATTAATAACTTGATAGAGGATACAAACTGTGAATCAGGGAGCTCCCAGCTTCCGAAGGTAAATTTAAAATAAAAAAATGATGTGCTAAGTGGCTTGATCTGAATGGCGTTATACGAATATCTCGATGCGCAATAGTAGTTGTTCTACATTTTTTCGCGTAAAAGTTCTATTACACGAATGCTCAATGTCAAACAGTCTTTCTCCGCTTGTAAATCTCGACCTTTTTGAATAGCTCCAGAATGTTTGTCACTTCCAGTTTCTCAAAGATCCGCGCCTTGTAGGTTGACACTGTACTTTCTTTGATATGGAGGTCAATGGCGATGTCCTTCGTCCATTTACCGGTCAGGAGCATATCCATGATTTCAAGCTCCCGGTTGGAAAGGATTTCCAGCGGGCTTTCTTTGCTTTCCCTTTCCAGCAGCGTATTATTGACCAGTTGGTCCTGGACCACACTGCTAATATATGTACCGCCGCTCAAGACCGAAGTAATCGCTTTTTCCAGCTCATCGTTCGCAGTATCCTTCGGCAAATACCCGTTCGCCCCGGCCTTTACGTAATGGATAGCATACAATTCCTCATCCTGGGACGAAAACACCAATATCTTGACCTTTTCCTGAATATCCCTGATCTTCGAGATCATATTGAAAGCTTCGCCGCCGGGAATTTTGATATCCAGTATGACAAGGTCGAAAAACCTCGCCTGAAGAAGCCTGAGTGTCTCGCTAAAGGTGCCTGCCTCGATGACTGTTACCGAGGGTAAAAAATCTTCAATTAATAACTTTACGCCCATCCGCACGATCGAATGGTCCTCTACCAGCAAAACCGTTTTCATCCAAATACCTGTTACTTCAAATCAGTTTTAAAAGTAGTTTAATATAAATGAAATTTCATGTAGAAAGTAGACTACATTGAGATTTTATTTCGAAAAAATAATATGAACCGAAGTCCCGTTAGGCAGGTATGGCTCCGCATACAGCCTGGCGCGGATCAGCGATGTGATTTCTTTGACGATCAACAAGCCCATCCCGAAGTTCTGGGCAGAATCATCTGAGGTAGGAAGCTGTTTCTGGTCGCTGTTGATCCAATCTCTTACTGCAAGGTCCATCCCGGGACCTGTATCGTTTACCGACAGGACCATCTCGTCTCGGAAATCTGCAAAAGTAACGCTGATAATCCCCCCATTGGTTGCCTTGTTTGCATTGTCCATCAGATTATGGAGGACAATACTCACGAGCTGAATATTACTCTTGATGATCACTCCCGGCGTCAGGCCATTTACAAATTCATTGGTATTCACTTCCGCTTCCGGAGCAAAAATGGCTATTTTCTGCGCAACGAGTTCATGCAGATCGAGATACGAAAGCTCGACATTGGAATGCTTGTATCGGAATTCGGTGTATTCCAGCAGGTTCTTCATAAAATGGTAAAGCCGGTAGCTCGACTGGCTGATCGCCCGCACAGTAGGCAGGTCAGGATGGTTGCGTGAGAGGCGGCCAGTAGTGGTCATCAGGAACCTTAGCGGGCTCTTGATATCATGCGAAATGCTTGCAATCAGATGTTTCTGATGGATAAACTCGGTTTCCAGCTTCATTCTCGAATCTTCAAGATAGGCAAGACTGGCGCGGAGCTCGTCACTGCGTGCATCAAGATCGTTGATCGTGTCGTAAAATGAATTGAAAAAGTAGTAATTGATCAGGATAAGGAACACGAAATTATGGAACAGCAGGATTGCTATGGTAACCCTTCCTGATCCGGGAGGTCCCCAGGGAACCTGCGTTCCCAGCTGATGACCGAGCAATACATAAAGGATAAATGGCGACAGCGCCACAACCGAATAGATGATCCCCCAATGGTTACCTAATCCATAAAATGCACAAAAGATGATGATAACAGCATATTGCAGCGTCACCAGGTCGAAGCCGTGCTGGAAGACGTACAGATTGGTCGAAATGATAGCGACAAAAATCAATATAGCGGTATGGATAGCTCTTTGCCATTTGAAGCCCAGCGCGACGGCCATGTAGAATATCACTGCAATGCCGAGCAGAATGGCAACGCGGACGGCCTGAAACTTATAATCTTCAACAATATAAAAAATAAGGAGGAGCGCCGTAGTAAACAATCTCAGGTATAGCGCATAGGACAATACTTTGATGCGGGCCCGGTTAAGGATATTTGATTCTCCTTCAAGTTGTTTACGGACGGGCCATTCCAGAATTGATCGAATCATGTAAGCGAATTTTCTAACCATCTCCGCACTGGCATCGCAATACGAATTGATAAGTGCCAAATCTACCTAAAAAACGCAACAGATATTGTAGAGAAATTGCTACATGAAAACCAATACGTGTCTACATCTGGTTTTTCGACACTGTCGTAAATTTGTCGATCCTTACAGGTAATTTGAGCAAAAGCATGTGGAAGTAAGGAGTTTTTCTGGATCCGAACGTATGAAGTACGTTATAAACGTTGAGTATATCTTACACCTTCCGGTACTACCGTGAAGGTGTTTTGTTTATAGCATTACGATAACCGGAGTAAGACGTTCGATGCCCGACGTTCGACACTGACAAGCCAACCATGGAGATCTTATTCGCTTAAACAGCAATTCGCTGTAAGCAATGAAGTGATGGCGTGCAATGTCAGTCTATAATGACTGGAGTGATGAGTAATAGAGGAACGGAGGGTAAGTATTCAGTGTAAGCGTGTGTTGTCAATAATGCTTTTACTTTGCTGCGTTGTCCTGTGCCTGGCGCTTAGACTTCTTCACTTCACCCGGGGTAAATTCACCGTTGATCCACCTGACAAAGTTCTTGGATTGAACCTGGTAAACTTGGGCGGAGAGTGGTTTCAGATCAGAATTTTTGATTTCGAGAAGATAATCAGCCAGAAGCCTGTTAATTTCTTCTAAATATTTACTTTCTGTTTTCATGAGGGATTTGTGTTTTTACAAAGAAAGAACTATTCTGATAGTCAATCAAGTGCGTGATTTCATACCGATCTGCAAGTATAACCGATTTGACACGACCAATTCCTCTTTTTGGGGTAAGAAAGCCTATTTCGAGGGTGTAACGGAGTCTTAATGGGGGGAGCAAACAGGCCTATCAAATCCCTTCAGTGGCCACTAAATTTTCGCTACAAAAAGCCATCCAAAACTGGCTACCAGCTAGTTAAATATAATGTTACAGATCCAAAAGCGCAAGTTTTAATAGCGCTTAAAGCCAATTTGACAAGCAACTTTCAGTTTAAACATCATCGATTACCCGGTGCCGTCAATAGCTATACGCAGGGCAACTAAAGAGGGAAGCCGGTGACCGCATATATGCTGGCAATCACCGGCTTCCCTCTTTCGCGGTTGACATTAATCTTTCTTCCTCAAATAAACATTATTACTGATCGATTCGAGCGTTACGTCCGGGCCTCCGCCGTTGAGTTTACCCTGCAACTGGTAGCCCACAATAGGATTTTTCTCCTTTTTGTTTCCAAAATCGATATCCAGATCTGAATACACTTCACCGGTGATTGTTTTCATCGCCACATTGGCACCCTTCGATTTAGGCCAGCTCATGTCCACGTATCCGCTGATGGTCTTGGCGAAAACAGTCGTCGTCGCACCCTGGATATCAATATTCCCATTGATCGTTTCCAGTTTCAGCTTGGCCTGTCGAGGCAGGTTGACCACATAGCTGATCTCACTGCACACATAATAATTATTTCCCGAATCGCTGGTACGCCAGGTGTGCTTGTCACCCGGACAGTCCTCTCCTTTTCCCTCTTTCAGCCGGTCTTTGTCAAAATCAGTTTTAAGGTTGATCTCGTCGGCCGTGGTGCTGGTTGTGACAAGAAAGGCATCGTTCAGTTTATTCTGATTGATCTTTACCTTCATGTGCACGGACACTTCCTGTTTGTCCCAATAACGCACCTGAATGCTATCCCCGAAACGGAGGTTCAGGTTCACCGTTTTGCCTGCTTCATAAGGCAGCTTTTTATCAATTATTTTTTGTGAGAATGCAGGGCCGAGCACCAGAATGAGCATGGCCGACAATATTAAATTTTTCATGGTTATAGATGCAAGGTTAAGGATGCTACTTCTGCTTACGGATGTAAATATTGCTGCTGATGGTGTTGATCGACATCTCAACTCCGCCTCCATTGATCGCGCCATCGATGTTCCTGCCACCACCCACGCGTGACATTCCATCTTTGACATTCTTCACACCCAGGTCAAAGTCCGTGTACATTTCACCATTGATCGACCTCAATTTCAGGTCCGACTTCACTGTGGCGGGCAACGAAATGTCGATTTCCCCGCTGATAGTCGATATAGCCGTAGGTTTGCCCTGGTTGAGATTAGAAAAGATCGCTTTTACCTCGCCGCTTGTACTGTTGGCTACGATTGGGCCGGTCACGTTGTTCAATGTAATGTTACTGTTATTGGTCTTGATTTCGAGATCGCCGTCCATATTGCTAACGGTGATGCCTCCGCCGCCACTCCAATTGGTTTCCTTAAACAACAAGGACACCTGGCGAGGTACCTTCATCGTGTACTTGATCTGCTTCCTCGTCGCTTTCTCGATTTTCAGTCCGCCAGCGTCAGGTGTGACGGATAGCCCTATACCGGAATTATCGACGGCCGAATAATACAAAGGTTTCAACCCTTTCGCCCGTTCCGGGGGCGCTTCATAGCCTGACGATGCCTGAATGATCACATCGTCCCCGTTATGCCCCTCGATCTTCACCTCACTGGCCGAAAGTTCGATGGTAATCTTCTTATCCTTGGTGTTGGCAAGCTTGGTCTTGTACTCAGGAGTTTGCGCCTGCGCAGAGGCCAGGGTACACAATAGCCCTACACCCATTAAAAGTGCTTTTTTCATGGTTTTGATTGGAAAAAATAAATAGAAAATTAAAACTTGATATAAAAGGGTTACGATCAGACGTCGGCTTTGAGGCGGTCCACACCTTCTTCCGCTTTCAGGCGCACCACGTCGAGCACTTCCTGATTGCGGGCAAGCTGCTGAAACTGGTTTACCGCCCGTTTCTCTTTAATGGCCACCAATGCTTCGATCAGTGATATCTGGATATTCGGATCGGTCTGGATGGCCAGCGACTGGATTAGCGCCTCACTCACTTCCTCCTCGTTTGCGAAATGCGTGAGGGCCTGACAAGCTGCGAGCCGCACATTTACGTTCGGGTCGAAATTCAGCGTATTGACCAGCAGCTGTGTTACATCACGATCCACATCCGACATTTCGTAACTGTGGTTCACCGCCTGAATGCGCTCACTTGCAGAAGTATTGCCCATTTGTTCAAATGCAAGCACCTTTTTCATTTCGGCAACTTCCTTATTCTCGCCGGTCAGGGCAACCAGTCCGTCCCCGTTTCCTGATTTAGACTGAAACATCCATCCTGCCCCAAAACCGATGATAAGTAGCGCCAAACCGGCGGCGATCCGCACCACCCAGCTTGTAAACCTGCGCACCGGGCCTTGCTGCGGCGGATCCAGCTTGGCTGCCAGCTCATGGCTGAAAGTCAGCGACGGAAATTCCTGCCTGGCCGAGACGAAGTACCCGAACTGCGCGGCGTGGCTTTGCAGATGTTCCGGAACTTCGCCTTTCTGAAAAAACTGTTTTAATGCGCGCTCCTCTTCCAGGCTTGTTTCGCCATCGTAATATTTTTCGAGAAGTTTTTCAATATCCTGATTCATAGTCATTTGCTTTTAAATAGTTCTCCCGGAGCTTCTGCCTCGCACGGGAAAGAATGGTACGGATGTTGGCATTACTAAGCCCTGTTACTTCCTCGATCTCCTCCAAAGTATACTCCTCCACGTCACGCAGGTGCAATACCAGCTTCTGCTGTTCGGGCAGCTCGCCGATGAGCCGGTGGATCAACCCGGCGCTGTCGCTGTTTTCCACCTGCCGGTAAGGCGATACTTCCACTGCCTGCATAACCGTCATATCCGTTTCCCGGCTCGTTTTTTGTTTATCATGGGATTTAAGCCTGTCCAGACAAATATTCTTCGTCATTTGCACCGCCAATGCCTCCACACTCTGATAGGCTTCAAGCTGCTGGCGGTTCGTCCAAAGCCTCAGGAGCACGTCCTGAATGGCATCTTCCGCTTCCTCGCGGTTGCGAAGAAACATTTGCGCCAGCCGGAAAAGGCGCCCCTGAACGGGAAGAATGCGTTGGTTGAAGGCTTGTAAATCCATATTCAATAGCAGAGACGACCATGCACTGAAAACGTTACAAGGTTTGTGAAAAAATTTTATTTCCGTCCATCAACGGACAAAACTGTTCGGTTTCGGACAAGGCCGGCGGCTTAAAAGCCGCCGCTAGTGATCTTGATGGCCATTTTGCCTTGCTGGCAAGACATTTGTTTTGCATTATTATAACTAATGATTCCATTGGATATGAAAAGAACTTTTCTGGGAGAATTTGAAGAAATCGTCCTGTTAGTAGTAGCGGCCTGCACCGAACAGGCCTACGGTGTTACCATTTGGGAAAGCGTTCAGGAATTTACAGGACGTTCCATTTCGCTCAGTGCTGTGCATGCTACCTTATACAGGCTGGAAGAAAAAGGTTTTCTTACCTCCGAAATGGGAGGGGCTACGGCCGAGCGCGGCGGACGCAGGAAACGCTTTTTTACCATTACCAGCTATGGAAACCGGGCATTGCAGGAAATACAGAATATTCGTCAGCAGCTCTGGCAAGCCATTCCTGCCGATAAACTCTCTCCGAAACTTAGCTTTTCATAGCCATGAACAAGGTTTCTCCAAACAATGGCCCGCCTGCTTGGGTCGACCGCCTGCTGAGCGTCATCATCGCCCCGCATTTCCTGGAAGACATCCTGGGCGATTTGCACGAGGTTTATGGCATACAATTCGCCACGAGTAGCCGCCAGAAAGCACGGCTTAGCTATATAATGGCCGCCATCCGGTACATCAGGCCGTATTTTATGAAACGCAGACCAAGTGCCTATTCACCTACCTATTTATTTAGCCCTGAAATGATACGCAACTATTTTAAAATCTCGCTCCGGACGCTGGCCAAAAACAAGGCTTATAGCTTCATCAATATTACCGGCCTGGCTATGGGTATGGGCGTAGCAATCCTGATCGGGTTGTGGATTTACGACGAACTATCGTTCGACAAGCATTTCAAAAACTATGACCGCATTGCCCAGGTATGGCAGCACCAGACTTATAATGACGAGATCGGCACGCAGACGTCCGTTCCGTTTCCATTGGGCGAAGAATTGAGAAATAGTTACGGTGCTGATTTCAAACACGTGCTCATGGCTTCGGGGACCATACCGCATATCCTGGCCGTTGGTGACAAAAAATTCAGTAAAAAAGGCTGCTATATCGAGCCTGGCGCTCCTGAAATGCTCTCCCTGAAAATGCTCAAAGGAACTTATGCCGGCCTCAAAGACCCCTATTCCATTATGCTGTCCGAATCTGTCGCCAAAGCCTATTTCGGCGACGCGGACCCGATGGACAAGCCGATTAAGATCGATAATAACCTGACGGCCAAAGTGACCGGCGTTTACGAAGACCTTCCTTATAATACCTCATTCAAAGACCTGGAATTTATCGCGCCGTGGCAACAGATGATCGCAGCGAACCCATGGCTGAAAACCATGGAAGATCCGTGGCGGCCCAATGCCTACCAGACTTTTGTACAGCTCAATGATCATGCGGATATCAAAGCGGTCACGGCCAGGATCAGGGATATCAAGAAGAAAAACATCAACAAAGAACAACTGAAATACAAGCCTGACGTATTCCTGAACCCAATGAGCGACTGGCATTTGTTCTCTGAGTTTAAACAGGGGCAGCGTGTCGGTGGACGCATCGAGTTCGTTTGGCTTTTCGGCACGATCGGTGTTTTCGTGTTACTTCTTGCTTGCATTAACTTCATGAACCTCAGCACGGCACGTTCAGAAAAACGCGCCAAAGAGGTAGGGATCAGAAAAGCCGTCGGCTCGGTCAGGAACCAGTTAGTCACCCAGTTCTTCACGGAATCATTTCTGGTTGTGGCGTTTGCATTCGTGCTCTCGTTGTCGCTCGTAATGCTGATTTTACCGTTTTTCAACGAAGTAGCTGATAAAAAGATCGTTATGCCGTGGTCCCAACCTGTGTTCTGGATCGCCGGGGCCGGTTTCAGCATTATCACGGCAGTGATAGCGGGCAGCTACCCGGCATTCTATCTGTCTTCTTTCCAACCGGTAAAAGTGTTGAAAGGGACGTTTCGGGCGGGACGTTTTGCCGCCGTCCCGCGTAAAGTGCTGGTGGTTGTGCAGTTCTCCGTTTCCATTGTACTCATTATCGGAACGGCTGTTGTATTCCGGCAGATCCAGTATGCCAAGAATCGCCCCGTTGGTTACAGTCGCCACGGCCTTATTACTTCCTACCGCAATACGTCCGACATCCACAAGCATTTCGAAGTGGTACGTCAGGAATTGAAAAATACCGGTGCAGTAATCGAAGTAGCAGAATCCAACAGTCCAACTACGCAATCATGGTCGTCGACGAGCGGTTTTGAATGGAAAGGGAAAGACCCTGCGCAATCCGTCGATTTCGCCTTCGATGAAGTTTCTTATGAATATGGTAAAACGATAGGCTGGCAATTCAAGGAGGGACGCGATTTCTCCCGCGAATTCGCGACGGATTCGGTGGCATTGGTCGTCAATGAAACGGCAGTCAAATTCATGGGCCTCCAGTCACCAATCGACGAACAATTGACGTGGTTCAAAAAGCCTTACAAGATCGTGGGCGTCATCAAAGACATCATCGTGCAATCACCTTATGCCCCTGTGAGGCCGCTGATATTCTGTCTCGCACGAGAAGGAGGCGGTGTCGTGAACATCCGCATTAAGCCGTCGATCAGCACGGCAACCGCTTTGGAAAAAATAAAACCCATATTCGAAAAATACGACCCGGGATCTCCTTTTGAATATGAATTTGTAGACGAAGCTTATGCCCGAAAGTTTTTCGATGAAGTGCGCATTGGCAAACTGACCACCTTTTTCTCGATACTAGCCATCATGATCAGTTGCCTCGGGCTGTTTGGCGTGGCGTCGTTCATCGCAGAGCAGCGTACCAAGGAAATAGGCGTGCGAAAAGTACTTGGCGCGACGATATTCAATGTCTGGGGATTATTGTCCCGCGACTTTGTAATGCTCGTATGCATTGCATTCGTGATAGCGACACCGGCCGCCTATTATTTTCTGGACAAATGGCTCCAAAAATATGAGTACCGAACCAATATTACCTGGTGGATATTCGCCCTCACAGGCCTCGGCACCTTGCTGATTACCATGCTGACCGTCAGCTTTCAGGCCATCAAGGCAGCCATGATGAACCCGGTAAGGAGCCTGCGTTCGGAGTGATTTGTTTCGATAAATCAATCAATGCTAGTTAAATCCAAGTTTTTATGCCTGACAGTTTGGAAAAAGCCCCAAAGCCACCGCGCTGGGTGGGTTATATGTTGGAGAAACTGATTGCCCGGCGTTATACCGAAGACCTCCTCGGCAATCTCGACGAAGTATTCGCAAAGCGGACAAAGGAAGCAGGCATTGGTCTGGCACGGCTTGAATATATCTTGTCGGCCATCAAACACATTCGTCCCCAATTCTTGAAAGAAAGAAAAATCGAATCTCCATCCATTCAGATACCTGGTCCTGATATGCTTCGAAACTATTTCAAATCGGCCTGGCGCCATTTCATAAAAAACCGCCAGTTTACTTTGCTCAATGTGGTTGGCTTGTCAACGGGCCTTGTTTGTACCCTGCTGATTTACCTGTGGGTGACAGACGAGCTTGGTTTTGACAAATTCCATGAAAAGGGCGACCGACTTTATCAGGTTATGATCCATGAAAAAGGCGGCACGGGAATCGTCACATCCGAGGGCACGGGTGGAGCGCTGAAAGATATATTGCTGCGTGAAATGCCGGAAGTGGAAATGACGGTCAGTACCACACCGCCTTCCTGGTTTCAGAAATTCAATCT
Organism: Dyadobacter sp. MSC1_007; assembly: GCF_023667495.1. Lineage (GTDB taxonomy): Bacteria > Bacteroidota > Bacteroidia > Cytophagales > Spirosomataceae > Dyadobacter. The sequence goes on along the minus strand of NZ_JAMOZL010000002.1, from coordinate 393,755 downwards.
CACAACCGGCGAACGCACGATTGGCGCTTCCGGGAATTTTGTTAGCTCTGACTATTTCAAGGCGTTTTCCTTTCCATTGCTGCAAGGGCATCCGGAGTCCGTGCTGGAAGATAAAAACAATGTTGTGATCTCCCGGAAGCTTGCCGTGCGCCTTTTTGGCTCTACCGATAATGCCTTAAACAAAACACTCGACTGGAAATGGCAGGCTTATTCGCGCAAATGCCAGGTTTCCGGTGTATTCGAGGATTTCCCTTCCAATTCCACAGAACGATCCGACTTCCTGATCCCCCTCAGCGCCTGGGACGATATCCTGCCGCAGTCTGGTATGCCTAGTACCGCGAGTGGGCCATTCAGAAATTTTGTAGTACTGAAAGCTGGCGCGGATAAGGTCGGATTTGAACAGAAACTGGCAGCGCTGGCTGCAAAAAAACTGAATGATAAGACTTCAAAACTATTCATCCGAAATTATTCCGACGGTTATCTTCACGGAAAATACGAAAACGGCACTCAGGCAGGCGGCAGGATCGAATATGTGAAACTATTTGGTGCGATCGCGATTTTCATCCTTCTCATAGCGTGCATTAATTTTATGAATCTCTCCACGGCAAAAGCATCCGTGCGGGTCAAGGAGGTAGGTGTCAAAAAAGCACTAGGCGCAGGAAGAATAACATTGATCTTCCAGTTTCTGGGAGAATCACTGCTCATGAGCTTCGTCACACTGCTGCTGGCAGTAATTGCCGTTTTTCTTATTTTACCAAATTTCAATGCACTTACAGGAAAAAACCTCACCCTGCATTTCGATTGGACGCTGGCTGCCACATTGGTAACTATAACCCTTATTACAGGCTTAATTTCAGGTAGTTACCCGGCATTATACCTTTCAGGCTTCAACCCGGCCCTTACTTTGAAAGGCAAACTGATCAATCCGCTGAGCGAGCTATGGGTGCGTAAAGGACTGGTCGTGTTTCAGTTTACGGTGTCAGTTATTTTCATCGTTTCTGTGATGGTGGTTTATCGTCAAATCGGTTATGTTCAAAGCAAAAATCCCGGTTACGACAAAGAGAATATCATTTATTTTGAAATGGAAGGGAATGCGGCTGCAAAAAGCGATGCGTTCCTGGCGCGGCTCAAATCGCTTCCCGGGATCGTCAATGCATCGAGCATCCAGCAAAAAATCATCCTTCCCGCATTCCTGCCCGGCACAGGTGGAGGCGTTCGCTGGGAAGGCAAAAACACCGACGACAAGATCCGTTTTTATCGGATGCCCGTCAATTATGACCTCATCGAGACCATAGGCATCAAAATAGCAGCAGGTCGCAGCTTTTCGCGAACATTCGGGACGGAGGCGAACAGTATTATCGTCAATGAGGCGGCTGTGAAAGCTATGGAAATAGCCAACCCGGTCGGCAAAACGATCATGATCGGCGGAACGGAACAACGCATCGTTGGGGTGGCCAAAAACTTCCATTTCAACTCGTTGCACGAAGCTATCAGGCCTTTTATTCTGTACATATCACCTGCGGAAACCATGCTGGTGATGGCGAAAATTGCGGCAGGCCAGGAAGCGCAAGCCATCGGCCGCATTCGTGATTTTTACAAGAAATTCAACCCAGGCTATTCCTTCGACTACCGGTTCCTGGACAACGACTACGAAGCTCAATACGCTTCCGAAAAACTCGTGGGTGAACTTGCGAAATACTTTGCCGTTCTGGCCATTATCATCTCCTGCCTGGGCTTGTTCGGCCTCGCCGCATTCACAGCCGAGCGTCGTAAAAAGGAAATAGGTGTACGTAAAGTACTGGGAGCCAGTGTGGGCAGCGTGGTAACACTTCTTTCGAAGGATTTCGTGGCGCTTGTGCTGATTGCGGTCCTCCTCGCATTTCCGTTAGCCTGGTGGCTCATGCACCAATGGCTGCAGAGCTTCGCCTATCATATTGAGTTGGACGCCGGTATGTTTGCAGGAGCAGCCACGCTGATGATCCTTATTACGCTCGTCACGATCAGTTTTCAATCGGTAAGGGCCGCGCTGATGAATCCGGTAAAATCTTTGAAATCGGATTGATCAGCACCAGGCTATAATTTCTGCTCGATCCAGACGGCCGCAAATACCACCATCAGGATGGCATACCACGCCCAGTCGGGCAGGCGGATGGGTGTTTTCGCCGGCAGTTTCGCTACATCCGCAACACGTGCATTTAATGGTTTGGCTGACTTTACCAGCTCTTTCATTCGTAGCGCATTCACGAAGCCGGAAGTTTCCTGAACGTACATTTCAGCTTCTTCCGGCTCGCTTACCTTTACCCATCCTGACTCAGACGGACGGAAAGACGCCGTCACAGAAGCACTATTCAATGCAGATGGTGTGCTGAAAACAGTATCGTTTCCAATGCGCACGCTGGCTGGCAATTTTGGAAAGTTGTTCCACCGCAGTTCATGCTGGATTCCTTTCACTAGCGGAGCCGTCCAAGAGGCGTTCGAATCTGGCACTGGACGGGCCAATGCAAGTATTTCATTCCAAATTCGCTGATAACCGACGCTGTCACCGGCCAGTTGCAGCGGAAAAGTTTCATTTAAAAGGCTTACTACCACCCTGCCAGTTACTTTTTCTGCTATAACCGGATAATGCGGTGCTTGATCCTGCAATGCATTCCGGACAAATGCATAAGGCAATGCATTCAGCTCCGGCGAAAGCGCTATCTGGTCGTCATTGGAAATCCTTCTGGCCCGAAAACCCGTACCGAATGCTGCATTGATCGTCGATAGGTCGCGGATAACATCGGTCAGTCCTGTAAATAGCACGCTCTTCCCGGCTGATACCGCTTTTTTAATCACCGGTGATGTCGCGCTGGTCGGCGCGGTGACGATCGGATCCGGATCTTTGGCTTTATTCAGGTTCAAGGTGCTCTTTATGTCCCTCGAAAGCGTCGCCTCGTACAATACCGAATGCCCGTTTTTTCCAAGCCAGTTAGCGAGGTTGCGGCTTTCAAAATCGGGGCTGTTCAGTAAAAACCGAATGGTAAGCTTTTCATCGGGTCTCGCAAAAAACCGGAGTGTATCCAGCGTTTGATCACCCAAAACCAGCTCCGTAGCCGTTCTGCCAAAACCAAATACGGGAAACATCAGGCTAAAATCATTTAACCCTTTAACCAGCAAAGCACTGTCGAGCGTCTGTGAACCAAAACGAACTTTCAAGACTTGCTTTTCTGCCGATTTGATAGTGCCGCTAATCACCTGCATTTCACCTTTTCGCACAATGCCCTTCCAATGCAAAGCTTGTAACTGCCCTGATGCAAAATAGGGTATCCAGCGCACTACGGGTGCTTTTTTTAACTTTTTAATGCGAGCGAAAAAGTCTTTCGGAAAATCCTGCCCGATCAGGATAAGCGTGTCGGAGCTGATGTCATCCAGTTTGTCAGGCTGCATTACCTCTGCGGAAACAAGACTGTCTTTTACCTGTCGGCTAAAATCCGACGGGACGTTTTTCGAGATAATAAGGCCAGTAGCCGATTGCCGATCTGTAAGAAAATAAGGTTTAAAAACAAACGTCATGATAGCAGCCCAGAGCAGGACATTAAGGCCAATCCTAACCGCAAACCTCCGGGAATGCCGGTGCTTGCGGAAAAGCAACCCGCATTGTAGCAGTAGCAAAACGACCAGCAGCAGCAGGATTGCCTGATTTAAAGGTAACGTATAGTCAAAATCGCTTTGGATCATATCGATGTTTTGCGGGCAATGTCTGTTTAGAACAGCCCTGATACTATTACTTCAAGCGCTTCCGGAAAGCCGCTTCCAGCTTTCGGTCGTTTAAATAGGTCTCTCTGAGCTGTAAACCGGCATTCGATCGCTTATAGAGTTCCTGTTTCAATTGTAACTGCTCTGCCGATGTCAACGCTTTGCCATTCACCAGCTTTTGCAACGAAGCGATCACGCCCCAGTTCTGTAACCCGCCATTAAACGGACCGCTTTCCACAAGCCGCCGCGAAAGTTCCATGGCAAGCTGGCCCATGTGAGCCTGCTGACGTTTTGGGTTATCCAGGTGTCCTAACAATGCAGCTGCCAGCTCATCGGTGCGTTTTTCGGTCCACTGCTTTTCAGCATTGCGGCTGCCGGTAACATCTTTCAATTCGCCTGTCAGGCGCTTTTCATTTTCTTTGATCGGCGGCGGATCATACCCGCTCTTTTTGACATAAGCCCTCGCCTTTTGCTGCGCGGTTTTGAGATATTCCAATGCTTTATTTTCAAACGGAAGGGCCTTTTCCGGCTCGTACATCCGCAAATGTAGCTCAGATTGCCACATTTGTTCCAAAGCCATTTTCAGCAGGCTCCGTGTCGACTGTTCGTAAAATGTATTTGTCTCGGCATCGTCGTGCGCATGGGTATACTGCTCCATCAGTGCGGCGAGCGGGTCTTTTTCACCGGCTTCCTTCGGCTCATGCTCGTGCGTATGTCCTTCCGCGTGGGTAGGTTCGGCGCGTCCCGCCTCCGCACCTTCGCCTTTGCCATCCGAATGATGCGTGAATGCATCCACTGTGTTGCCGTTGTCGGGCACGGGGTTATCGCTACCGCCGATGCTGGTTTCAAATTCCTCGCCCAAATACTGTCCATAGCGCAGACGAAGTACTTTTTGGTCGAAACCGATTTCGTTAGAGGTCGATTTGAATTCTTTTGCATCGATTTTTTTTCGCTTTGCGATGAGCTTTTCAGTATCGATGATGATCTGTCGCTGGCTTCGGAAATATTCGGGCATGACGTTCACCGCCATGGTCGCTAGTTCGGCCTCCTCGATTTGCGCAGTGTCCTTGTAGACAATAAAATAGGTATCTGACTTACTGAAATTGGCCTCGGGTTGCCGGTTATCCACGGCAGCCCAGTAATAGTACAGCTCATCACCCGGCGTGAAATTCAACGCACTCAGATCGATGGTCTTTTTGAGATTAGCATGCTTGAAATCTGATGGGGAGAGCGGCATTTTCACCTCCCTGAATTTCACATTCTCTCCCGAACCTCTCGCCAGTGTTGCTACGATAAATGCCTGTTTTACAAGAAAATCGTCCGAAATCTCCGCCGAAACCTGGATTGTCTTTTTGTCTTTCAAAAAATGATATTGATATAATTCCTTGCTTGCCGGCAGAATTTTCGGAGCAAGGTCCGGCAGTGCCTCCAGACGGTAAAAATCAGACTGGTAAATCAAAGAATCCTTCCAATAACCTTTGATAGAGTACAATCCCGAACCGGTAATGCGGTCACGGTATTCAAATGCATTCCCGCTTTTCCGGAAACGCAGTTCCTCTCCCCGGCTGTTGGCCAGCCGGATATCCATATTTTTGCCATTCTCAAACAACACTTTCCATTCAATAACCGAACCGCTCAAAGCACTCACATTCATATCCCCGGATTCTTTGACCGGCAAATGCGTGTAAGCAGGCGGCGTCAACCTAACCGTTGCTGACCGAAACGCCGGTAGCACTTCACGGGCGACAATTTCAGGTGTTTTTCTAGACAAAATACTATTACTAAGCTGATTTTCAGTATTTTTCATTTTGGAATAAATAATACTAAAACCCACTGAAACCAGCAAAAGAAGAAAGTAAGGTAGCAGGCCTTTGTTCAAGCGGGCATATGGAAACCCTTCTGCCCGGGCGGCAATGCGTTCCAGCTGCATTTGTTCGGCTACATTCAAATCAGGCTTATCCAGGAGGTCCAGGCTGTATTCGGTTTGTCCGATATGCCGGTGGATAAGTGATATAGCCAGCGGTTTTTTACTGGTAAAAGTGCGCGTCAACCGCCATCCAATCGCAAGTCCTAAACCGGTGCTTAAAGCCGACCAGATGCTGTCAGGCCCCGTAACAGCGGAAACTACCAGTCCCAGCGCGATGGTAAACAATACGCTTTTGATCCAGTCGTACAGGTGCAAGCGGTTCGTTACCGAGGCGACCAGTTTTTTGAGCTCATCCATGATTCACCCCCACAGTTTTTCGTAGCGCCATCCAGCGTTCCAGCATTAATAACAGTACAAAACCAATAAGTAGCCACTGCTGCGTGCGTAAGGCATTACTTTTATCTTTTCGATCAGCTTTTTCAAACAATGCATTCAATTGACGTTTGCTAAGCACAGCGGTCTTTGTTTTCAACCCAAAATGATCAACAAACAACTCACCAACCCACTCGACCCCCTGGCCTCCTGGGAGGGGGAAATGGGGGTGGGGCTGCCATTCATAGTGCTTGTTGCTGTTTCTTAGTGTGTCGATCGTAAATGGGATTTCGTAAACCTCCCTTAATGCTTCTAATGCAGCTTTTACAATGCGTTGATGGTCCCGATTGCTGTATTCGACTAGTAGCGAAATATTACCGCGGTGTACCGGCTCCGGCATAAATGCTTCGGTTGCTTCGTTTCCCGCGACTTTCAAATGTCCCGTTGCGGGATCGGCGAACAGGCGTTTACCTCCACCAAAGTCCAAATAAGGGGTTTTTGGTTTGGCTGGCGCCCCCTGCGAAGCGAATATCTGATAATCGCCCGGGATATATATTTTATCTAAATGGGCATCTTGCCGTAGATAAAAATTAAACTTCCGGCCCTTATCTGCCAACTGATTAACTGCCTGCTGCAAAAATCTGACATCGCTCTTTTGAGAAGGCAGCGTTGAAAGATCCGTTATTTTTTTCGGTGTTGTGTCGATCCAATACACCTCATCACCTTCCTTAATGGCCTTTTCCAGTTCGAAACGATAGCTATCGGCAACAAGCCGGTCGGGCTGCACCAAATGGACGTTGCGCGTATGCTCTCCCCCATTCAGCCATTCTAACACAGGTTTCGCCAAGATCAATGCAAGTAAGATTACCAACAGGCACCTTATCAGCATCAACCACACTTCATGCAGGCGGATTCCCCGATGTTGTAACGTCGTATGCTCGCTCAGCCAGCGTGTGGCCGCCCAGGCGATGGTTTTTCCTTTTTTTTGGTACCAAAAATGGATCGCAATCGGTAATGCTACCCCCATGATCCCCCATAACATATAGGATTGCAACAGCGCCATCAGCCTTTTCTTTTGGTTAAAAATGCCTTTAAAACCATCCCGATCGGATCACTGAGCCGGGCCTGCACAAATCGCACATAAGGTATTTGTAAAGCCGCTTTCATTTCCTCTAAATAGGCATCCATCGCATTACGGAACTGGTCTTTCACTGAATTGGCATCCAGTTCTATTTCCGTGCCTGTTTCCAGGTCCCTGAAATTAAAGAAGCCATTCAGGTCGAAATCGGCTTCCTGGTCTCCCAAAATCTGGAATATAACGACTTCCCGATGCGGGCTGGCAAGTGAGCGGATCAGGCTTAGCCACTCCTCCCCGGCCTGCAAAAAATCGCTTACGAATATCAGTTGTTCCTTTTTTTTGGATTGAAATTCGGGAAAACGCAGGTTACCGGACTGCTCAGGCCATTGGCCGCCTGCCGTCGTCTTTTCAAGCCCTACCAATACTTTTTGAAATGCCTGCTTGCCCGATGACGTCGACCCGGCGGCACAAATAGTCTCGATATGACCGTTTTTCAATCCATACAGACTCATCTGGTCGTTCTGAATATAGCACAAATAGGCCAGCGAAGCCAGAAGGATTTGGGCATATTGCAGCCTGCTCACCCCGTTTTCAGCATAATTCATCGATCCCGACAAATCGAGCACAAAACGGATCTGGCGGTCACTTTCGGTGGATGATTCACGAACCAGGTGTTTGTTCGTGCGGGCGAAGAGTTTCCAGTCGATCCGCTTGGGATCGTCTCCGGGCTCATAATGCCTGTATTGCTCGAATTCAATGCCGATCCCCGAGCGTTTACTTTGATGGATGCCGAGCATAAGCTCCTCGCTGACCAGTTTTCCGGTCAGTTGCAGGTTTTTGAGCTTAATCAGGCTCGATGCCAGCAAACCATTCGTTTTCATACCTATATAGCATGCCTGACGGCATGTCGACGTGATTCTAAATTCGCTGCGCTCTTAACAATTCTTTCACCACGTCGTCGCTGGTAATGCCTTCCGCCTCGGCGCGGAAGTTCATGGCTATGCGGTGGCGCAAAACAGGATAAGCGAGCGTTTCAATATCTTCCGGAACCACGGCGAACCGCTCGTGCAAGACCGCCCGCGCCTTCGAACATAACACGAGCGCCTGGCCCGCGCGCGGGCCTGCGCCCCAGTCGCACCAGGTTTTCACGAAATCCGATGACGACCCTTCGGGCCGGGAGGAGCGCACCAGCTTGTTGACCCAGACGATCAACTCATCGCTGATATGTACCTGACGGGTGAGATTTTGGAGGTCCGCTATTTCTGAGTCCGACAATATCCGGTCGATCTGCGGACGAAATGATCCTGTTGTCCCTTTTAGCACATCCAGTTCCTCCTGCTCATCCGGGTAATTCAGTTTGATGTATAACAAAAACCGGTCGAGCTGCGCTTCTGGCAAAGGATAAGTACCCGCCTGCTCGATCGGGTTCTGCGTGGCGATAATCAAAAAAGGATTGGGCAGCTCGTAGTTCGTTCCGCCGTACGTTACGCTTTTTTCCTGCATAGCTTCCAGCAATGCGGCCTGCGTTTTGGGTGGCGTCCGGTTGATTTCATCTGCCAGCACCACATTAGCAAAAATAGGCCCTCGATTGAATTTGAAGAACTTCTTGCCGGTATCATGGTCTTCTTCCAGGATCTCGGTACCAATAATGTCGCCCGGCATCAGGTCTGGCGTAAACTGGACCCTCTTAAAGCTCATATGCAACGCCTCCGACATGGTTTTCACCATCAATGTCTTTGCAAGGCCCGGCACGCCTTCAAGCAGGCAATGCCCCGACGCCAAAAGCGAAATCAATATTTCATCAATAGCCTCCCGCTGCCCCACAATAACCTTAGCAATCTCCTTTTTCAGGAGCGGCAGTTTGGCGACAAGTGCTTTATAGTGGGTAAGTTGTTCCAATGTAAATTTTAAATGATTGAATGAATAATTAATTAAAGGAGGAGGGAGGAAGGAGGAAAGGGAGGAGTGTTTCTTTTCCCTTCCTCCCTAGTCCCTTTCCTCCCTATTCCCCTAGTCCCTACTCCCTTCCTCCCTTCACCCCATTAACGCATAAACAACAATATTTACCCCAAATCTCGTATTATCAACCGCCAGGAACCTTTTGTTGCGAAAATCGTAGTCCCATTCGCAACCGTAGTCCTTATTGCTGTACAACACGCCGATCCTGCCATTGATGGTGATGGCTTTCAGATAGTCGTGCACCAGGTCGTCGCCCCAGCCGTTCAGCTCGAAGGATGTGGTGGGCGGGCCGTCTTCGAATTTGAAAAAGCTGCGGTAAATCTCGTGGTTGTTAGGGATTTTCTGTAATGCTTTCGGCCCGAAGGTTCGTGCCATTTCCTGTTCGAAAGATTTGGCAAAAAGGCCGTCGATATCGTGGTTGCAATCGTCTACAAACACGAAACCTCCGTTCTGGACATATCTTTTGAAATGGTCCCGCTCCTGGGATGAAAACTCGACCAGTTTGTGCCCGCTCAGATAACAAAAGGGGCTTTTAAAGATCTCGTTGCTGCTTAACTGGACCACTTTTTCCTTCTCGTCCACCGGAATTGTGGTGTACTCAACCAGCGAATGCAACAAATTGGAAGGCATCCGCTGGTCGGTATCCCAATTACCCGATGTATACTGTATCCTGGTGAAGAAAAAAGGCTTCAATACTAAACTGCGTCGGATAAGGATGAAAAGGTAAACTCCCGGATCTTCATCGGCGGGATCAGATAGTTGCTGTTACTTTCGGTGCTCACCACGCGTTCGGGCTTGCCGAGCGTTTCGAGGTTATTAAGCATGATCACCGGACTTTCGTTGAATCGGAAGTTTTTGATCGGATGTTTGATCACCCCGTTTTCTATGAAAAAAGTACCGTCGCGCGTGAGGCCCGTGAGCAGCAATGTCTGCGGGTCCACTTCGCGGATATACCAAAGTTTGGTCACCAGAATGCCGCGTTGGGTGGATTTGATCAGGTCTTCCATGCTCGCAGTGCCACCGGCCATGATCATATTCGTCGGGAACGGCACCGGTTTTACATTGTTCTTTTGTGCCCAATAACGCGAGTAGACCAGGTTTTTAACCACACCATTTTCAATCCAGGCCATTTTATTGGCGGCCTGGCCATCGCCTGCCCATGGCGACGACGGCAAATCCGGATGAGTAGGGTCTGAATAAATATTCACGCGTTCATCGACGATCTTTTCATTCAGCTTACTCTTACCTCCGGCTTTGCTGAGAAACGACCGGCCTTCATCGGCGCTCCTCGCATCCATGTTGAAGAATATGTTTTCGAGCAAAACAGCCGCTGCCGTCGGTTCCAGGATGACGGTGTATTTGCCCGGTTCCAATGCTTTTGCATCCACGGAACCTTTTGATTTTTGAATGGCGATCTTAGTGGCCGTCGCGGTATCCAGTTTTTTGACATCACTATATCCTTTTGCGACATAACCCGAGCCTTTACCATCAGGCGTACGCACGGTAAGCGAGAAGTTCACGCTTGTGCTGGGGTAATAGGCAAAAAGGCCTTTCGAGTTCATCATGGCCGAATAGCCTTTCTGATTTTCGAGAAAACCGGCCGCGGTCATGTTTTGAGAGCGGGTCAGTTCAAGGCTTTTGGCAACAGCCTCGGCGCGATAATCGGGGTTGACACCGGCAGTAGATTCGAAGAAACCGTTGGATTTCAAATAGGTCTGCGGTTCGAGAACGCTTACGTACTCAGGGTTTTCCGGAGCCAGCCGTGCAAGTTCTTCCGATCTTCTCACGACTTTTTCAAAGGATTCATCGCTGAACTCATCGATCGTCGCAACGCCGACTTTTTTGCCAAATGCAGATTGTACCTGCAAGTTTTGGTTGATCAGCGAGCCGCTGGTGGACACTTCGTTTCTTGCGTAGCGGAGGTTACCCCTTTCTTCCCCCAGGATATTCACCTCGCATTCATCCGCTTTGGAATAGCTCAGCACTTTTTGACACAATGCTTTTGCTTCTGATTCGGTTAGTATGATGGCCATTTGTGTAATGCTTTTTAGATGATCGTTTAAATGTTGGGAGAAAGGAGGATGGAGTAAGGGAGGACGGAGTAAATGGACTATGTATTTCGATCCTTCTCCCGTACTCCTTCCTTCCTTTATTCCCTCCTCCCTTTACTCCCTACTCCCTTTCCCTCCCTAAATCTTCCTCGCTGTATTAATCACATTTACTCCATTAAACCTCGCTGTCGAGCTTCCGTGCGACACTGCGCTGGACTGCATGGGCTGGCCTTTTCCGTCAAAAAACGATCCGCCCAGGCGGTAATCGCGCTCGTCACACACCTGTACACAAGAATTCCAAAACTCCTGCGTGTTCGACTGGTAAGCCACATCTTTCAGCATTCCGGCGATCTTGCCATCTATGATTTCATAATACAACTGCCCACCAAACTGGAAGTTATAGCGCTGCTGGTCAATAGAAAAGGAGCCGTCTCCAATGATATAAATGCCTTTTTTGACATCCTTAATCATTTCTTCCACCGACAAAGGCGTTTTGCCAGCCGCCAGCGACACATTCGGCATCCTTTGGAACTGTACCGAACTCCAACTGTCCGCATAGCAGCAGCCGTGCGATTCTTTCGCACCGATAATATGCGCCTGATCGCGAATCGCCTGGTAATTGACGAGTATGCCGTCTTTTACGAGGTCCCATTGTTTCGTATTAACACCCTCATCATCCCAACCAACTGCACCGAGTGAGCCTACCTGCAGTTTGTCGGCTACCAGGTTCACCTGCTTGCTGCCGTACTGGAAGTTTTTGGATTGCCATTTGTCTAATGTCGCAAATGATGTTCCTGCAAAATTCGCCTCATAGCCCAATACGCGATCGAGTTCCAAGGGATGGCCCACCGACTCGTGAATGGTCAGCCACAAATGCGAAGGATCGAGAATCAGATCATATTTACCCGCTTCCACCGACTTCGCTGTGAGTTTTTCCTTAGCTTGCCGGGCGGCGGCTGTGGCATCTTCCAGCATATCGTACCCTTTGTTGTAGCGGGTAGTGACGCCGGTAATTTTGTCCGACGGATTGGACTGCAAATAATCGTAACCCATTCCCATTGGCGCGCTTAATGACCTTCTTGTCTCGAACTTGCCTGATTTAGGATCGATAGCTGTTACATTAAAAAGCGGCCAAATGCGGTGAATGTCCTGATCAATGTAAGAGCCGTCGGTTGATGCGAAATATTTTTGCTCGTTTACCTGGAAAAGGATGGAGTTCACGTAGTTGGCTCCGTTCTTCATCGCTGCGTCATTCACAGACAACAACAGGTCCGCTTTTTCCTTGATAGGTACTTCGAAAGCATTCTTTTTGATCGGCGCTTTCCAGCTCACCTCGCCGAATCCTTTTTGGGGTGCGAGCTGCACCGGTTCCTTCATGAGCTTTGAATTGGCTTTCGCAATGGCCACCGCCTCTTCGGCGGCTTTCGCCATTTGCGATTCATTTTTTACGTCTACCACGGCAGCAAAGCCCCAGCATCCGTTTGCAATGACCCTTACGCCCACACCGTAGGATTCGGTATTGACAATGTTTTCGACCTTGTCTTCCCGGGTGGTCACATACTGGTTCAGATAACGCCCAATCCTGACGTCGGCATAGGAAGCACCTTTCGATTTAGCCGCATTCAATGCTGCGTCGGCCAATCGCTTCTTGACGGCCACGTCATCGCCCGGCACCAGAAATGCCTCGTGGGACACAGGTCTGCCCATTGCAAAGCCAGGCAACATGAACGCTCCCGTTCCAAGCCCGGCCAAATGAATAAAATCTCTTCTTTTCAAAGTGTAAATGTTTAGCGAATAGTGATGATTGGGTGAGTTGGAAAAAGTGCAATTCATAAGATAACCTACGCTTGCACCGGAACCAACTCACTTTGTATGTGTGGCAGGATAATCGTTTAAATGGCTTACACTTTGGCTTATACAGCGTCCGAGAGACTGGTAAATGTAAAATCACGGATTTTTAGCGGTGGAATAAGGCTGCCGCTGGTGCGCACAGGCTTACCCATGGCTTCGAGATTATTGAGCATAATCACCGGGCTTTCATTGAACCGGAAGTTCTTGACCGGGTATTTGATCTGCCCGTTTTCAATGTAAAAAGTGCCGTCGCGGGTAAGACCGGTGTAAAGCAGGGTTTGCGGGTCTACCGTTCGGATATACCAGAAGCGGGTTACCAATATCCCTTTTTCGGTTCCTTTAATCAGGTCGGCAATGGATTCTGTACCGCCTTGAAAAATGATGCCTCCCGGAGGAGAAATAGCTTTAACACCCTTTTTATCCGCCCAATACCGAGAGTAGTACATATTTTTAACCACTCCGTTCTCTACCCACGTAACTTTCTCCTGCGGCCTGCCATCGCCTCCGCCAAACGGAGAGCCGGGAATCTCAACATTCATCGGGTCAGAAATGATATTGACACGCTCGTCGAAAAGCTTTTCGCCCAGCCGCGTTTCTCCTCCTTTTTTTCCTAAAAAACTCCTTCCCTCGTCCGCACTACGCGCATCCATGTTACGAATCATGTTCATGACGAGGTCATGCGTAGCAACAGGTTCCAGGATTACCGTGTATTTTCCGGGTTCCAGCGCTTTTGCATTCACCGATGCCATCGCCTTCTGCATTGCAATCTCGGTAGCAGTTTGGGTATTTAATTTGGAGGCATCGTTGTAATCACGGGCCACATATCCCGAACCGGTCCCGTCGGTCGTCCTTACGGTGACAGAAAAATTAACAGAAGTCGATTTACTGTACCCAAAAAGCCCTTTACTGTTGCCCAGGGCAGTAAATCCGCTCCTGTCTTCCATGAAGCCAGCTGCCGTCAGGTTCTTTTTAGCACAAGGATCGATGCTTCCAAATGCCGCTTCCGCGCGATAATCAGGATTAATGGCGGCAGTACTTTCCAAAAAACCTTTGGTTTCCAGGTACTTCTGGGGGCCAAGTAGCGGCATATGTTCCGGGTTCTCGGGCGCCAGCCTAGCTATTTCCTCCGCCCTCCTGACAGCCTTTTCAAGGGAAGCGTCATCGAATTCGTTGATTGTCGAAGTACCCGATTTTTTGCCAAAATCCGTGGTCACCGATAATGAAAGGTCGTTGGTTTCGCCACTGGTCGACACCGAGTTACGCGCATACCGGATATTACCCTTCCGATCGCCCGAAATCCCAACGCTAGTCTCCTCAGCCTTAGAAAAGGCCAGTACTTTATCTATTATTTGCTTTGCTTCTTCTTTGGATAGGATTGCCATGTCTGCGTGATGCTTTTTATGATCGTTATTATGTGTAGGGAAGGAAGAAGGAGGGAGGAGAGGGAGGAAGATACTTTTTCATTCTTTTTTTAATCCCCTATTCCGTCCTCCCTTTCTCCCTTTCGTCCCTTCCTCCTTTTTCCTAAATTTTCCTCCCCGTATTAATCACATTCACTCCGTTGAACCGGGTTGTTGCGCAGCCGTGGGATACGGCGCTGATTTGAGATGGCTGTCCTTTTCCGTCGAAAAAGGACCCGAATGTGCGATAGTCGTCCTTGTCGCACAGCTGTGCGCAAGAATTCCAGAACTCCTGTGTATTGGACTGATAGGCAACGTCTTCGAGCATCCCGGTGATCTCACCGTTTTTAATCTCATAAAACACCTGCCCTCCAAACTGGAAGTTGTAGCGCTGTTGATCGATCGAATAGGATCCTCTGCCTACAATGTAAATTCCTTTCTCAACACCTTTGATCATGTCCAGCACACTCCTTTTCTCGGTTCCTGCTTTCAGACTGATGTTCGGCATCCGCTGGAACTGGACTGAGCTCCAATTATCTGCATAGCAGCATCCGTGTGATTCCTTTTCTCCCAATATCTTAACCTGATCACGGGTCGCCTGATAATTTACAAGAATACCATCTTTGATAATATCCCATTCCTTACATGGCACTCCCTCGTCGTCATAGCCGACAGCTCCGAGCGTATTGGCTTGGGTTTTGTCGGCCACGATGTTAACCAGTTTGCTACCGTAAGCGAAGTTTTTGCTCTGCCATTTATCAAGGGTGGCGAAACTGGTTCCTGCGTAATTGGCCTCGTAACCCAGCACACGGTCGAGCTCCGTAGGGTGCCCTACCGACTCGTGGATCGTCAGGCCCAGGTGATTAGGATCAAGTACCAGGTCGTATTTGCCCGGCTCGACAGATTTGGCAGAGATTTTCTCTTTTGCTTGTTTGGCCGCCAAAACGGCGTCCTCGACCATATCATAAGAATTGCGATAGCCGATCAGACCATTTGGTCCAGCTATTTTTTCGGAGGCAATGCCGTCGAGATATTCATAACCCATGCCCATCGGGGAACTGAGCGCATCCCTGGTTTTGAATTTCCCGGTCGCCTTGTCAGTAACAGTGACAGTGAAAGTTGGCCAGATCCTGTGAATATCCTGGTCGATGAAAGATCCATCGGAGGAAGCAAAATATTTCTGTTCGTTTACAAAAAACAGATTCGACGCCACAAAGCTGGCCCCATTGTCGAGCGCGGCGCCACTCACGTTCAGCATCAGGTCTATTTTCTGCTGCACCGGAATTTCGAATGCATTTTTTTTCAGCGGTGTTTTCCAGGTCTGTTCACCAACGCCCTTTTGCGCAGCCAGTTCTACCGGCTCTTTCTGAAATTTCGAATTGGCCTTAGCTATTTCTACTGCCGTCGCCGCGCATTTGGCAATGCCGTCGGGTGTTACGTCACTGGTAGCCGAAAAGCCCCAGGTACCATTTGCGATCACACGGATACCAATGCCATAAGATTCCGCATTGACGATGTTTTGTACCTGTTTTTCACGCGTGTACAGGAACTGCTGAAGATAGCGTCCGATCCGAACATCGGTATACGTTGCCCCTTTGCTTCGAGCTGCATTGAGCGCTATTTCTGTCAGTTTTTTCTTACTGGTTGCGTCCATCCATGGATCGAGCAGGTGCTCGGCGGCCACAGTGCTGCCTATGACCGGTACGGATGGCATCATTATAGCGCTTAATCCCAGCCCGGACATTTGCATAAAGTCTCTTCTTTTCATGGTTAAGGTTTAGCCTTTCGGCAGTAGATGAAGGAAAAAGATCGGATTGATTCCCCAATGTAATCAATATATTTTAAGCAACTATTCGTGTAGCAATTTTTTTGTAACCGCATAGGCGCCTGACGAAAAAAGCGCTGGCATGCCCGGAGGCAGCAGCGCTTCTTCAAATCAAACTATTTTAAAAACTTTGCTTAACGCAAATTTGAAATCATCAACTTTCTTAGTTGCTGCTCATCCCAGGGCTTGTTTACATAACTATGAAAATACCCCTTACCTGCCGCCCTCTTGAATTCGTCCGTGTAAGCATTGCCCGTGAGCAGCACACGGATAGACGACGGATATTGGTTGGAAGCCAGTGTTAGAAATTCAAGGCCTGTCATATCAGGCATCTGGTGATCAGCGAAGATGACATCGATTTTGTTTTCGCCCAGTATTTTCAGTCCTTCTTCGGTTGATTCGGCTAGATAAATCTCCGCATCCCTTCGGAATGTGGCTTTAAAGGAATTCAGATTATTGATCTCATGGTCAACATAAAGGATGCTCATAGTATTAGATATCGATCGGGAGGTTATTACATGGCAAATTTATGAATTAACTCTTTACGGTACGCACTATTCCAGCGTGCTCGAACAAACAACAGTATCAAACGAATTCCCTAAGGTACCGCTCATTTTTTCCATATTAAGTAAACTAATTGATTATCAAAAACTTAAATACAACATAACTTATTTAACGGTAGTTTTTTACATTGCATTAATTCCAAAAAAGAAAAACGCGAAAGCCTGGTTTACGGCAGGCTTTCGCGTTCAATCAATTATAGTGGCGCTCAAAAGCGCTTACACGGCCCCGTAACGCTTTTTCAACAGATTCATCATGTGAACGTTCACATCCCACTGACTGACGAGGGGCATTTCAGTGTAAGGCATTGCAGGCATGTACGGTGCAGGACCAAATTCCGTTGTGACGGTCAAGGTGCTTCCGCGTTGGCTGTGAATAGCTGCAACCTGGTCCCACCAAGTCAAATGTGCATTGAGCACCTCTCCCCATTCGGGAGCACGCGGATCGTTCACCTGTGGGCCTTCGGTATGACCAACACGGCTATGGATATGGTCGGTGTGAGTGATCGCCAGTGCTATTTCATCCGGCAGGTCAGCCAGAAGCGACTCATGTACAGCGCACCAATGCGAAATATCTAGCGTAATGCGCAGATCAGGAATTGCTTTAAGATATTCGAAGGTGACATGGGCCGCAAACATGCTTTTTCCCCGATGCGTCTCATGAATGATCGGAATGCCTGATTCTACTGAAAGCTTGGCGGCGAGTTCAAATAGCCGCCTATTTTTATCAAAACTAAAATAATCTTTCCCGGTCTGGCAGTTGATCAAGAGCGGCCCGGCGGTGATCAGGTTTCTAAGGTATTTTTCATAGTTGCTGACATGTTCCTCAATATCCTTCTCGAATGACTGCCAGTACTGACCAATCAATTGAAGGCCGTGATCAGAAAGCACTGCGAGCACATGTTCTTTTTCTGCTCGTTCCAAAGGCAATGCCATTTCAACTCCGTCATAACCGGCATTGGCCACATTCCTGCAAAATGTTTCAAAGGGTAAGGTGTTCCCCCATTCTGGGGCGAAGAATTTGATGTTCATTAATCGGGGGTGGTTTAGGTTTGCGTGACCACTTTTTCTATTTCTTCCAGCGACTTACCCTTGGTTTCCGGTACGTTGGTCGTCACAAAAATAAAATAAGCAAGACAAATCACGGCATGAATGAAAAATGTGATACCCAGGCCATAATGCTGGTTCATGACCGGGAATAATGAAGTCGTGAAAAAGTTAGCAACCCACAAAGCCAATGTCGCAGCTGCCATCGCGCTGCCGCGTATCCTGTTTGGAAAGATTTCTGACAGAATCACCCAGGTTACCGGCCCGATTGTAGCCGAATATATCGCAATGAAGCCTAGTACAAGGCCTAGTATCCAGCTGCTCGACCAGTGCATTTGGAACGCTGCGGAAAGCGCCATCGCATCGGCGAACAACAAAAAAGAACCCAGTTTTAATAGGAACTTTCTGCCAATCCGGTCTATCGTGGTGATGGCTACGAATGTGAATGCGAAGTTTAGCAAACCGATTGTTATCGATTGCAAA
Source organism: Dyadobacter sp. MSC1_007 (assembly GCF_023667495.1). Lineage (GTDB taxonomy): Bacteria > Bacteroidota > Bacteroidia > Cytophagales > Spirosomataceae > Dyadobacter. Next base: position 375,530 of record NZ_JAMOZL010000002.1, on the reverse strand, counting down.
AATGCGGTCTGCTCACCCATACCAGCCTGCTTAAAGAGCTCCGGCGCATACGAGAATATGGAATTTTGCCCAACGGCTTGCGAAAAGACCGCAATAATGATCCCCATAATGACCACATGGCGAATATCCTTATGAAAGAGTTCGCCCATATGCATCGTTACCTTTTTCTCAAAGCTGGAAGCAATATGTTGTTCCTCTGATAGAGCATGACTCAGTCCTCCAATCCTTTCCAACGTAATGCGTGCTTCCATTTCCCGTCCGTTGGCAATCAACCAGCGGGGGCTTTCCGAAACCAGGAACAGGCCCATCAGGAAAAACAGAGCGGGTGCCGACTGCGAAGTGAACATCCATCTCCAGTTGTTCGGCCCGCTTTCCAGCAGAAGATAATTGGAGCCATAGGCCAGGAGGATGCCAACCACGATCGAAAGCTGGTAAAATGAAACCATCCGGCCACGCATCGGCGCAGGAGAAATTTCCGCGACATAGATCGGACACACCAGTGCGGCAGCCCCGACGGCAAGCCCGCTGAGAATCCTGCATACGATAAAAAACGGAAAGGTTGTGGCCCAGCCGGTTCCAGCTCCCGTGATGGCGAAAACACCAGCGCAAAACATCAGCAACCTTTTGCGTCCAACTGTTTCGCTCAGGCGTCCTGACACCACTGCACCAACCGCCGCACCTATGTTAATGCAGCCTACGGCCCAGCCGATCTCGTATTCATTTAAACTGAAATTTTCGGTAAAGTAGGCCACAGTACCGGAAATGATCACAAGATCAAAACCAAACAAAGCGCCACCTAATGCTGCGACGGTACTCAGTAGATAAACATACTTTTTGTTAAACCGCGGACGGAGGGTGGCACCAATGCCGGATGGTGCCGGTGGATATACTGCCATACAGTGGGTAATTTAGCTTATTTCAATGATACATCCGCCTCTTTACTAAGGAAATCCGCCCGATCCTCGACCAGGCCGCCTGCATTCCACGTCAACAATGCATCGTCCGGTACGACCGCGATAGGCGTAGTGCTCGCCGACGACGGGGCAGATTCGTTATGCCCAATGTTCGTAGAGCGGTTGTAGCACGAAATCAATGACCAGCGTGCTTTATCCGACAGATTTGCTTCGGAGCGATGTAGTATATTACTATGGAAAAAGAGCACATCCCCTGCATTCAATTCCACGAAGACGTGTTCCATTGTTCGGAGGGCGAGATCCACATAGCGCTGGGACGCGCCTACCTGTTCGCCAGAAAATCCGTGCTCAATCCTTCCCATTTTGTGCGAACCGCGAATCACCTGCAGACAGCCATTCGCAATGTTTGCATCCGTCACAGCTACCATGACCGACATCATTTGCTCTGGTAACAGGAATTCGTTTTTATACCAATACCCGTAATCCTGGTGCCACTCCCACGCCCCACCGACGTGCGGTTCCTTCTGCATCAGTTTGGAATGATAGTGACAAACCGAATGCGAAGTGTCGCCCGACTGGCGTTCCATGAGCTGATCCACGGAGTCTACCAATGTTTTTCCCCTTGTAAGCAAACCATAAACATCGTCGCCCGGCTTATACCAAAGCGACAGTTTGCTTCTTTTACCGCTACTATCATTGACATTGATCGCGTGCTTACTGATCGCATTATCTTCGATCGCGATTCTGTACAGTCTGGAAACTTCGTCTGCACTGTAAAATTCTCTGACGATCAGGTAACCATCTTCCTGGTACTGCTTGATCTGCTCTGGGGTCAAGGGTTGTTTGGCCATTGTGCGTATGAACTGAAAGTTATGGATATCTAACAAAAATCAGCTTTATCACTTAAAATCACATGAACTAATTCACGCCAATGCTCGGGTTATTCTGTTCGTTTATCTAACGGTGTAAAAGTTCGGATTAACGGAATCACATAAGCAACATATACAAACTACTCGACACGAATAAGATTGGTTAGCAAGGTCGCGAACGCACCGGAAGCTCAAACGCATGTAAAAGCCACACGCACCTCAATTAAAAATAATGCAAAAAAATATTTAAATATTGCTTTGTTATTATTATAATTGCATAAACAATTATTGGCTAACTTATCATAAAAAGCATATGCCGATCTACCATCAACTGGGGACTATCCCGCCTAAGCGGCATACCCAATTCCGGAAGTCGCAGGAAGCGGACGCCGGGCTATATTATGAAGAAGTTTTTGGGACGATCGGCTTTGAAGGAATGTCTTCCCTCCTCTATCATACCTGGCGTCCTACGCAGGTAAAATCACTCGGAGAACCTTACGATGTATCACCAAAGATTGCAGTCGCCAACAATATGACCATGCGCAAGCTGGTTGGCTTTAACGTCGCGCCGGCACCGGATTACCTCAAAAGCCGTGTTCCGTTGCTGGTCAACCGGGATATTACCATTGGTCTGGCTGCGCCGGAAGGCGCATTCATGCATTACTTCTACAAAAATGCGGATGCCGACGAACTGCTTTTTGTGCATAAGGGCGCGGGCATGTTGCAATCTCCGTTTGGCAAATTGCCGTTCCAAAGCGGGGACTATATATTGATACCGCGGGGCGTCATGTACCAGATTTCTTTCCACGGGATCGACAACCGGCTGTTCTATCTCGAATCGCATTCACCGATTTATACGCCCAAAAGGTACCGTAACCATTTCGGGCAGTTGATGGAGCATTCACCGTTTTGTGAAAGAGATTATATCCTCCCGCGCGACCTGGAAACGCGCGATGAACACGGGGATTTTTTGGTTAAAATCAAAAAACAAAACTATATCCACCCGGTAACATACAGCACGCACCCGTTCGATGTGGTCGGCTGGGATGGTTATAACTATCCGTGGGGATTCTCCATTCACAATTTCGAACCGATCACCGGCCGCATACACCAGCCGCCACCGGTTCACCAGACGTTCCAAACCGATGCTTTCGTGGTATGCTCGTTCTGCCCGAGAATGTATGATTATCATCCGCTGGCTATTCCTGCACCCTACAACCACAGCAATATCGATTCCGATGAGGTACTTTATTATGTGGATGGCGATTTCATGAGCCGCAACGACATCGCGCAGGGCGACATTACCCTCCACCCCGGCGGCATCCCCCACGGCCCGCACCCCGGCGCTTACGAAAGGAGCATCGGCAAAAAGGAAACAAAGGAACTGGCTGTAATGGTAGATACATTTCGCCCCCTCATGCTCACCGAAGCGGCCATGGCGCTGGACGATGGGCGGTATTTTGGCAGCTGGGCGGAAACAATGAATGAATTTTGAATGAGTGAATGAGTGAATGAGTGAATAGGTCAGTTAATCAACAAGTAAGAATAGGTGCACAAACATTCGAAGTTCCCCGTTTTACGACTCATTCAGTCATTCAAAATTGATTCACTCATTCACTCATTCACTCATTCAAAATTGACTCATTCACTCATTCCCCGTTCCACGGCGGCTCATTCACTCATTCCCCGTTCCACGGCGGCTCATTCACTCATTCCCCGTTCCACGGCGGCTCATTCACTCATTCAACATTCCAAAGCAACATGGTATCTCTCCCCAACATCGCCAAGCCCCATGTGGGCGCCGACTTCCTCCCCATCAACGGCACTGATTATGTGGAGCTTTATGTGGGTAATGCGCTGCAATCTGCTCATTACTTTCAGAATGCATTTGGGTTTCAGCCGCTGGCGATGGCTGGGCTTGAAACCGGGCTCTCCGACAGGGAATCTTATGTGGTCGTTCAGGACAAGATCCGGCTGGTATTTACCTCACCACTGCATGGAGGAACACCGATTGGTGCCCATATCGACCGCCACGGTGACGGCGTAAAGGCTATTGCATTGTGGGTTGATGATGCCGCCAAAGCCTATCGTGATACCATCCATCGTGGCGCGCGGTCGTTTATGGAGCCGCTTCGCGAAGAAGATAGCGATGGAGTTACGGTAAGGTCCGGAATATGTACTTATGGCGACACGGTACACATTTTCGTTGAAAGGAGCCAGTATAATGGCGCTTTCCTGCCTGGATTTGTGGCCTGGACGCCCTCGCATATTCCCACGGTCACCGGCCTGCGCTATATCGATCACATGGTGGGTAACGTGGGATGGAATGAAATGAACAAGTGGGTCAAGTTTTACCAGGAAGTGATGGGCTTTACCATGCTGGTTTCATTTGACGACAAGGACATTTCTACCGACTACTCGGCATTGATGAGTAAGGTTATGAGCAACGGAAACGGCCGCATTAAATTTCCCATCAACGAACCCGCCGAAGGCAAGAAAAAGTCGCAGGTAGAGGAATACCTGGACTTTTACGATGGCCCGGGCGTGCAGCATATTGCCGTTGCTACGGATCACATTGTCGAAACGGTGCGCGATCTCAGGGATCGCGGTGTGGAATTTTTGCAGGTCCCGCCCTCCTATTATGACGATCTGGTGGAGCGCGTCGGGCATATTGATGAAGAGATGGCAAGCTTGCGTGAACTGGGTATCCTCGTGGACCGCGATGATGAAGGTTATCTTTTACAGATTTTCACGAAGCCGATCATGCCCCGACCTACGCTGTTTTTTGAGATTATCCAGCGAAAAGGTGCCCGTTCGTTCGGAAAAGGCAATTTTAAAGCATTGTTCGAAGCGATAGAGCGAGAGCAAATGCTCAGAGGAACATTGTAACATAACCTGTAATCCCATGGACCAGGCCTATCACCGCTATACCGAAGCCGATCACCTGATGTGGCGGCAGCTATTTGAACATCAAATGGAACAGCTGCCCCGTATCGCCAGCAAAGCCTATCTGGAAGGAATTGAAAAGGTGGGATTTGTATCGGCACATATTCCGGATTTCAACCGGGAAACTAATCCAAAACTCCGTGCCCTCACGGGTTGGGAGGTTTACGTGGTACCAGGACTTATCCCCCACCGCGAATTCTACACGCATTTGCACAACAGGCAGTTCCCGGCATCGAGCTGGCTTCGCAAGCCGGAGCAAATCGACTATCTCGAAGAACCGGATATGTTTCACGATACGTTCGGGCATGTGCCGCTGCTCAGTAACCAGTCATTTTGCGATTTCATGGCGCATTTGAGCGCCGTTGCACTCAAATATATCGATCAGGAAGAGGTTTTGGAGCGCATTTCGAGGCTATATTGGTACACCGTCGAGTTCGGGCTTATCCGGGAAGATAATGTGCTTAAAATATACGGTGGCGGCATTATTTCCTCTGCGGGCGAGAGTCAGTACTGTTTGCAGGAAAGCGTCCCGAAAATAGATTTTGATCTGGCGCGGGTCCTGGATACACCCTATCATATCGACCGTTACCAGGACCATTATTTTGTAATCCAATCTTACGATCAGCTTTATGAATCGGTGACGGGGATCGAGTCGCTGCTTGATCGCTACCTCGCTTCCGAGGTTTAACTAATGTCGAATATGCATCAATCATGGCTTCCAGTCGCATCGGATTCAGATTTTTCGGTTCACAATCTTCCATTCGGGATTTTTAGTGACTTGCGGGGCCGCCGTGCGGGGGTTGCTATCGGCGATTTTGTGATCGATCTGGCGGAAGCGTACGATCTGGGCATGTTTCCAGAATACAAACTGAAAGAAAATGTGTTCAGAAAGCCTGTCCTCAACGACGCCATCAAACTAGGACGAGCTTTTTCAAGATATGTGAGGACTGTTCTGCAAAATGCACTTTGCAACCCCTATTCATCACTGCACCAACACGCCGACAGTTTGCTGATCAGAATGCAGGACGTGCAAATGCACCTTCCGCTGCAAATCGGCAACTATACTGACTTCTATTCGAGCGAAGAACATGCTACCACGGTCGGCAAGCTTTTCAGGCCCGATAATCCCCTTTTTCCAAATTGGAAGCACATGCCGGTCGCTTACCACGGTCGGGCGTCGTCCATTGTGGTCTCCGGTACGCCTGTCCATCGCCCTTGCGGGCAGATAGGCACGGGAGATATGCCGGTTTTTGCTCCCACAAAGGCGCTGGATTATGAACTGGAACTTGCATTTGTGGTCGGGATGGATTCCGAGTTGGGAAAACCAATTCCTGTTTCCTGCGCAGAAGATTACATTTTCGGGGTTTTATTATTCAACGACTGGTCGGCACGGGATATTCAGCGTTGGGAATATCAGCCCCTCGGACCTTTCACGAGCAAAAATTTTGCTTCAAGTGTCTCGTCCTGGATCGTCACAATGGATGCACTAGACGCATTTCGGAATGATCTTGCAGAACAATCACCTGAACCACTGCCCTACCTGATGCATGAAAACAGATGTGGTTTTGATATTAACCTAACCATTGGCATTTCGCCCGCCGGGCTTGAAGAGTTCGAAGTGGCCGCAACGAATTCCCGTCAACTATACTGGAATATCAGCCAGCAAGTGGCTCATCATACGGTTACAGGCTGCAATCTCAACGTCGGCGATCTGCTGGCGACGGGTACGATCAGCGGCAGTAGCTCCCCGGAAAAAGGCTGCCTGCTGGAAGCGACTTCCGGTGGAAAAAACCCGGTTTCGCTGAAAAACGGCATCCAGCGTACATTTTTGGAAGATAATGACGAGGTGGTCATGCGGGGATATGCTCAAAAAGGAGATATTCGCGTCGGCTTTGGGGAACTGCGGGGGAAGATCCTGCCGCCCGCCAGCCGCTGAAACCGCTTTATTTCGACATATTGAACATGAAAACCATCGATCCGTCCGAAACCGACCCCAGGTTTTTCTATAAATACATGACTTCCTCGGTAGCGCCACGCCCCATCGCATTGGTGAGCAGCATGGACGCAGCCGGGCGTGTGAACCTGAGCCCTTTCAGCTTTTTCAACTTCGTCGGGATTGACCCTCCCATTCTGGTATTTGCCCCCAATAAGCGTGCTGCCGACAAAACCAACAAGCATACCGCCCTGAATGCGTATGAAGTTCCTGAGGTGGCGATCAATCTGGTAACAAATGCAATGGTCCATCAAATTTCGCTGGCAAGTGCGGAGTTTGAGCGGGGCGTTAATGAGTTTGAAAAATCGGGGCTCACGCCGCTGCCCTCTGTAAAAGTAGCTCCGCCACGGGTGAAGGAATCGCCTGCACAGTTTGAATGCAAGGTGATTGACATCCGGGAACATGGCTCGATGGTACTTATCATTTGCGAAGTCGTTATGGCCCATTTCGATACGGATATTCTCGACGAAAACGGTCTGATCGACCAGCGCAAAACCGACTGGATCGCCCGCCTGGGTGGCGACTGGTACGCGCGGGCAACCGGCGACGCACTTTTTGAAGTCCCGCGGCCACAGGTCGGTATCGGCGTGGATGCGCTTCCTGCCGCGATCCGGAATTCGAATATCCTTACCGGCAACGACCTCGGCAGATTGGGAAGCGTGAAAGCGTTTCCCTCGGCTGATGATGTCGCCACTTTTAGTACAAACCCGGAAATTCAGAGAATAATAGACGAAGCCAGATATGGTTGCCAATATCTGCCGGACCTGCTCCACCTCCAAGCGCACCGTCTGCTTGCAGAAGGCAATGTGACCGAGGCCTGGTTGACTTTAATGCAGTCCGAAATATCGGCCTGACAATCTGTTTCTCTTGTTTTAATAAATACCAATTGGTATATTTGTATATGAACAGAGGAACAACCAAAGCCGAACGCACCAGAAACTTCATCATCGAAAGAACCGCAGAGATTTTCAATAAGAAAGGCTATGCAGGCACTTCGATGTCCGACCTGACCGAGGCGACCGGCCTGACCAAGGGCAGCATTTACGGAAATTTTGAGAATAAGGAAGAAGTAGCGCTGGCAGTTTTTGAGTACAACTACCAGCGCGTATTCAAACTTGTGGGTGACGAAGTGGCCAAAGCGGGAAGCTTTTACGACCAGCTGATGGTCTACGGGCAGGTTTACAAAAAGGTGATCGGCGTTATCGGTAACCGCGGTGGCTGTCCTATCCTGAATACCTCTGTGGAGGCCGACGACACCAATGTCGCGCTGCAACTGAGCGCAGCCAAAGCCGTTTTTAGCTGGAAAAAGAACCTGATCAGGATCATCGAAGGTGGTATCGCCGCAGGTGAGTTCAAAAAGGACGTCAATGCGGAGCAAATGGCCGTTTCGATCATCGCATTGATCGAAGGCGGAATGATGATTTCCAAAGTAACCAATGACGATGCTAACATGAACCATGTGCTTCTGACCGTGGAAGCACTGGTCAAGGAAATCAAACTCGCCGCTTAATGCTCTTCCTCGCTCTCCGAATTTTTTAATGCAGATAAAAGTGAATAGGCGCCCTTCACCACGAATTGTGCTTTACCATCAGTTCCTGCCGGAAGCTTTACTTCGGTATAACCATTTTCCGAAATGCCTTTGGCAATCTCAACCATTTCAAAGCGCCTTTTTGCCGGATCGTTCGTCTCTTTTTTGAACACATAAAACTTCCCTTCAAAACCAACGATCGCATTTTCGGGCAATGCATTCACGGGACTAGCGCCAGTTTCGACGATGGCTTTGACAAAATTTTGTGGCAAAAGCCCGGGATCGTCCTTTTCCAGGTGGCAATGCACCCTTACAGTCCGGTCTTCATTGATTTTTTGGTTGATCAAATAAACCTTAGCCAAATCCTCTTTACCCGGATTGTTGCTGACCGTGAACCGAACCAACTGACCCAATTTTATTTTAGGTATATCCTGTTCAAAAACAGCGAGTTCCACATGCAAGTGATCGGTATCGACGATCTCGAACATCACGTCAGTCGGGTTTACGTATTTACCCAAATTGATATTCACCGCCGTCACCGAGCCTGCTATGGGCGATCGGAGCGACGCATTGTTAACTATCGTCCCCTTTTCCAATGTGGCCAGATCGATTCCCGCCGTCCTGATGCGTTCTCTCAGTCCGGCAAGCCTGGCGCGCAGCATTTTGAGTTCGGAAGCAGCCTGCTGATAGGTTTTTTGTGCATTGATGTTTTCCTTGCTCAAATCAGCCTGCCGCTTGAATTCCAGTTCCGAGTATTCCAGTTTGCTCTGCGTTTCGAGATATTCCTGCTGCATTGGAATAAAATCAGGGTTTTCGATGATGGCTACCACCTCACCCTTCCGCACTTTCATTCCCTGTAAGAGCTCTGATTTCTTTACAAATCCGCCCATTGGCGCTGATATGCTCACGAGGTTTTGAGGTGGTATGTCGATTACCCCATTGGCCGACACGGTTCCGCTCAGGCTGCGGGTCGAGATAGTACCGGTTTCAATGCCTGCGGTTTCATATTGTGCCGCGGTCAACTCAATTACCTGTTCTTCTTGGGCAGGGGAAGCTTCTTCATGATGCACTTCCTCTGCATCGTTTTTCTGGTTGCAGGAAAGTAGAAAGCTAATCAGGATCAAAAAAATTGCTATATGTTTCATCTTAAAGGTTTTCAGATTATTGCTCATTGATAAGGTATTCGATCTCGATCACCGACTGGTTGTAAGCGTGAAGCAGGTCAAGGTAGGTCATCCGGATGTTGAGCGCCCGGCTCATTCCCTGCCCAAATTCCACATAGCCAATCTCACCCGCTTCATAAGCCTTTAATGCATGGTTTTGAATGGTAGCAGCCAGCGACAATGTCTTTTCCTCATACAAAGTCAGGTTTTGTTGCGCCGTTTCGTACGTGGTGATTGCCTGCCGGAGATCCGCATTCATTTGCAGCCGGGCGACTTCCAGCTCATTTCGCGCGACCTGCTCATACATTTCAAAAGCCTTGATCCTGGCTTTGGCCGCCCCGTTGAAAATCGGCAGCTGAACTCCCACCTGCACACCCTGAAACCGCCTTCCCGGACCGTAATAAATTTCCTGTCCAGTCACATTCTGATATCCGCTCAACGACTGATTGAAATACCCGAGATTAAAATCCGGCAGCAATCCGGACTTTTGGACGGCGGTTTGTTTACAATCGATCACTACCTGTTGTGCAAGGAACCGGAGATATGGATTGGCTGCAAGGGCTGCACTATCGGGTTTCACCAACGGCAAGGTTCGTTTTGTTAATGAATCCGTTTCAGCCTCTGCAGGCGTGTCGCCGTTGATCAGCACCTGCAATGCACGCTGCCGGTTCCTGAGCTCTCCCAAATTTTGCAAAACACGGGATTGGATATCGGCTTGCTGGCTTTGTGCGGTCACATATTCAAGCTGGTTGGTTTCACCGGTTTTAAAACGGAGATCCGATGCTTTTACAAAGCGTTCGGCCAACTTCACCTCAGTGCCGAGCAACTTTTGTTTTTCTTTCAGCAACACCTGCTCTTCATAATTGAGCTTGACGCGCATCACGAGTTCGGCTTTGGTAACCTCCATTCCGACACGCGCGCCATTCACCTGTTCCGCGTGCAGGGCCTTTTTCCTTGCTACCGATTTAGGGTTCGGCAGATTTTGGGATAAAAGAAAATGGTTATCAAACTTTTTGCTGTTGTATTGCCCTCCCATCCAGGTAAGGTCTGTTTTGCCAAAATCATTGGCCGTCCGACCCAATGCTTCCTGGTAATCGATCCTATATGCACTGCCTTTCACTTCCGGATTTCGCGATAATGCTTCCGCAATCGCGTCACTCAGTTTGACTTTCCGGGTTGGCAGTGCGGTTTCCTGCGCTATGGCGTCAGCTGGAAGCGAAAACAGGCCAATTCCAATCAATAGAAGCATTACCGCGGGATTAAGTTTGCGTCCGGGACCAAATCTCGTTTCTGTCATCCAGTATAATGCGGGCAATACGAGCAAAGTCAGTAATGTAGCCGAAACCAATCCACCGATTACGACGGTTGCCAGCGGCCGCTGCACTTCAGCTCCCGCGCTGGACGAAAGCGCCATCGGCAAAAAGCCAAGCGACGCCACGAGGGCGGTCATCAGGACTGGTCTGAGCCGGGTTTCGGTCCCCTGAAATATTACTTTCCTGAGATCCGTTTCGCCTTGCTTCCGGATCTGGTTAAATTCCGCGATCAGTACAATGCCATTAAGCACCGCTACACCAAACAATGCAATGAAGCCGATACCCGCCGAAATGCTGAACGGCATTCCCCGGACCCACAATGCGATAACCCCGCCAATGGCCGACAATGGAATGGCGGTCAAGATGAGCAGGCTTTGTCGGAGTGAATAAAATGTGAAGTAAAGCAGGACAAAAATCAGCAGCAGGGCGATGGGCACTGCTATACTGAGGCGGGTATTCGCTTCCTGTAAATTCTGAAACTGACCGCCGTAGGTTACAAAATAGCCTGGCGGCAGCTTAATATCCCGGTCGATTTTGCCACTGATCTCCTTCACCACACTTTCCACATCCCGGCCACGCACATTGAATGCAACCGTAATGCGGCGCTTGGCGTCCTCACGTTGTATTTGATTGGCACCTGTTTTCATCTCAATATTGGCGATCTGGCTTAATGGCACTTGCTGGCCACCCGGATTGGTAATAAACAAACTGCTGACGTCTTCCAGGCCTCGCCGGTCCGCATCCTGAAAGCGCACCACGAGTTCAAACCGCTTTTCTCCTTCATACACCAACCCTGCACTGCTGCCTGCAAACGCGGTATTCAGCATCCGGTTGGCATCCCCAATTGAAATATTGAATTGCGCAAGCCGGTCGCGGTCGAAGTTGACGACGATCTGTGGTAACCCGCTCACAGCCTCTACATATACATCCTCAGCACCGGCAACCGAGCCCGCAAGCTTGCCTATTCCCGCTGCCTGAAACGCTAACACATCCAGGTCTTCCCCAAAAATCTTGATAGCCACATCCTGTTTCACGCCCGTCATCAGTTCGTTGAAACGCATTTGAATAGGCTGCTGGAAACCGAACGTCACACCCGCAATCGAGTTGGTAAGCAGTTCCTGCATTTTGCCCGCCAGTTCTTCGCGACCGCTTGCGCGCTTCCATTCCGACTTTTCTTTTAAAATCACCATCATATCGCCCGCTTCAACGGGCATAGGGTCTGTGGGAATTTCCGAGGAGCCAATCTTGCCTACCACTTCCACTACCTCGTCGGGAAAATGCTTTTTCAGAAGCTTTGCCGACTTCTGAACGGCTTCAACGGTTTCAGACAATGAGCTGCCAGTCAGCACTCTTACCTCGACTGCAAAATCCCCTTCATCGAGCTGTGGAATGAACTCGCCTCCCATTTGCAGGAACAGCCATAAACTCAGACCGAAAAGCCCGAAGGAAGCTATCGTGACAAGCGCCCGCCGGCGTAGTGCAAATGCGAGTGCGGGCTTGTATAGCCGTTGGAAAAATGCCATTATCCGGTCTGAAATGCTGGCTTTATATTCATTCTTTTTACTTAAAAACAATGCAGACACCATCGGTACGTAGGTTAACGACAATATAAAGGCACCCAAAATAGCAAAGCTGACGGTTTGCGCCATCGGCCTGAACATCTTGCCCTCAATCCCGACCAGCGCCAGGATAGGCAGGTAAACAATGAGGATAATGATCTCCCCAAAAGCGGCAGAATTCCTGATTTTAGAAGCCGATTCGTAAACTTCCTGGTCCATTTCGTCCTGCGTCAGGCGGTGGGTGTAGTTTTTGCCGACAATATGATGCAGCGTCGCTTCGACGATGATGACTGCCCCATCCACGATAAGCCCGAAATCAATGGCGCCGAGGCTCATCAGGTTGCCCGACACACCAAAAAGCTTCATCATACTCACGGCAAACAGCATTGCCAACGGAATGACCGACGCTACTACCAGTCCCGCACGCATGTTTCCAAGCATGATGATCAACACGAAGATTACGATCAGCGCCCCTTCGATCAGGTTTTTGGATACTGTTCCAATCGCATTGTTCACGAGTTTGGTGCGGTCCAGAAACGGCTCTATCACCACGCCTTCGGGCAGGCTTTTGCGGATCTGAGCGATCCGCTCCTTCACATTGCCTATTACCTGCGACGAATTGGCGCCTTTCAGCATCAGTACCAGGCCTCCCACGACCTCTCCTTCATCGTTACGCGTCATTGCACCATAGCGAACGGCGCTTCCAAACCCGACTTTGGCAATGTCACGGATCAGGACAGGCATTCCACCGGGTGTTTGCCGGACCTGGATTTTACCAACATCATCCGATGTCCCGATCAGTCCTTCGCTGCGGATGAAATAGGCATTAGGTTTTTTATCAATGTAAGCCCCGCCGGTATTCTGGTTGTTTTTTTCCAGGGCCGCGAACACTTCGGTCATCGAAATCTGGGCGCTCCGCAGCTTGAATGGGTCTATCGCAATTTCATATTGTTTCAAAAAACCACCGAAACTGCTCACATCTGCCACCCCGGCGGTCCCCAACAGCTGCCTCCGGACAATCCAGTCCTGAATACTGCGCAGTTCCATCGGCGGATATTTGTCGGCATAACCAGGTTTGGTATGCAGCACATATTGGTAAATCTCTCCCAACCCGGTCGTCACGGGCGCGAGACCGGGCGCACCTGCCCCCGGCGGAATCTGCTCTGCGGCACTGTGCAGCCGTTCTGAAACCTGCTGCCGGGCCCAGTAAATGTCGACCTCGTCTTCAAAAACAATGGTAACAACCGAAAGGCCGAACCGTGAGATCGAACGAATTTCCTCCGTACGGGGAATAGTGGCCATTACCGTCTCAACAGGAAAAGTGACCAGCCGTTCCACTTCCTGCGCGGCAAGCGAAGGGCTTGTGGTAATAATTTGGACCTGGTTATTGGTAATGTCCGGGACCGCGTCGATCGGCAACTGGGTCAGCGAATAAATGCCCCAGACCGCCATCGCCAGTGTTAAAATTGCGACGACGAGCTTGTTGTGAATTGAAAAATGAATGATTCTGTCTAGCATTGCTATCCTAAAAATGAGTGTATACACAGCATCTTTCAGGTTGCGCGAAGCAACCGAAAAAAGCTTTATCCGATAAATTGAAGGATTACACTATGATTTTAGGAGGCTGCCAGATACCCCGCAAATCTCCGCCGTAAACAGGTTGGAGATAGCTAAAACCTGCCGAAGTGATGAAACGGGCCAGGTTTGTTTCGGGCAATACAGATGCGACTGAGAGGATAGTCACGCTCGCGCAACATGCGCAAATGCAAAATGGTGAACAGAGATCAACTGCCTCGTTGTGAGCGCCCGTCGCCTGCTGCACGGTGGTCGCCTGGGAATGATCAGCCGACGCAGCAACGGCCTCATCCTGACAGGGAATGCAGGAAAGCAGCAACACATAAATGGCCAGCATGCAGGTGAGCACCAGTTTCATGCTTCAAATGTAGTTCAAATGCGAATGCAACAGGTAGGCAAAAAGCAAATTACCAGAACACCCGACCGTTGATCATTCATTCCTGCCGATAGTAATTTAGTTGTTAAAAATATAATATTGCCCGGATCGGAACATCTCCGGATTTTCCTAAATTTGAAATCGATGCCCTAAGGCATAATCTTTCAAGCAGAAAACCATCTAATCCTTTTTAACATGATGAAAGTAAAGTATTTGCTTATTATGATCATTGCGATCACAGCCTTTTCGGTATCAGCACGCGGCACAAAGATGGCCAATGACCTTATCGGAACCTGGAAATACACCGTTTCCAACGTTCCGCCTGAGTACGAAACAGGCGTCATGACATTTGAGCAAAAAGACGACAAAACAACGGGTTTTCTTGGCCAGCAGGAGAAAATGGAAATGAAAGAACTTACCATCGATCAAGGTAAAGTTACATTCAAGCTGGATTTTCAGGGCGGTTTACTAACCTTCACCATGACCCAGGACGGCGACAAGCTAACAGGAACCATCGTTTCGCAAGACGGCGAATTCCCGATCACCGCAACGAAGGAGCCTGCCAAGTAGGTTTTAGGTAATGCAATGGAAAGCCGGGGAATCTCTTCTCCGGCTTTTTTTGGCTTAAAATCACTTCACCCTGATGTATTTCTCGATATTCAGCCTTTCTACGCCGGCTGCTTCCACCTTTTCCACGCCACGCTGCACCAGCGTATCGTTTTGAATAGTCACTGTAAAATGAAAGTCGTTGCCCTCCCACTCCCGGGCATTACAATATTCGAGATGCTCGGAATAAGTGCTGTCTTTCAAAGTATAGGTTCCTCCCCCGGCCGAAAAGCTCGCCGTCGAATCTTTGCCTTTGTTCAGGTCATGTTGCAGGAAAGCAAAGTGGGTGTTATTGATAATCTTGATGAAGGAAACGTTATTCGTATAGTCGGTAACCGTCGTGTCCCCTTTCTCGATCAGCGTTCCGCTGAGTAACTTCCACGTTCCTTGGATAGGTAGTCCTTTTTGTCCGCCATTGTTATTCTGGCCTTCGCTACCACATCCACTAATTGTAAAAACGATAAAAAACAACGCCGGGAAATATGCTTTCATAAAATGTTTGATATTCTAAGGGTTTAAATTAAGAGCTGACCGAAAGTACAAAAACCTCCGGTTCTCACAACATTTTAGAGATACGGCGAGTCGCCCGAAGGCAGAATTGCGTGATTGAACATTTGCAGCAGGTGCAAATCCTACCTTTTTACCCGAACGCGACATCATCCTAAAAAAACACCCATTCCCCGACGATTTCCTGATCGATGGATGCGGGCGTTATCATGCACCCGTAGCGATCGCCATACATCGCGTACCTACGGCACGCCAACATTCGCTCCTTTTTCTACCGGGATTGCATCCCTACCGAGATTGCATCCCTGACGGGATGGGCGGCCGGTCCCTGGCGGGACATGCCGACAACAACCGTACACGACCCCGTCCCGGTAGGGACACCATGTCGGTAACAGCAGATGATTGGCGATCATGCGTGCCGTTAGGTACGCAATGCGAACAAGTCGACGCCAGGGATAACAATTTTGAATGACCCGCCGTGGAACGGGGAATGAGTGAATGACTGAACAGAAATATTCATTCAGTCATTCAGTCATTGAAAATCAATACCCAGGATTCTGCGGTGCGAGATTAGGATTCACTTGCAACTCAACACGTGGCAGCGGCATTAAATAGTCGCGTGTCGGATTGAAACTGGCGTGAGGTTCCAGCGAATTGGCTCCTTTAAAGGCGGCCTCGCCCAGATTGCGGCGTTTGATGTCATACCAGCGCTTGTATTCGAATGCAAGTTCCAGGCGCCGTTCTTCCATGATCAGGTCAATCATTGCGGCCTTGGATAAGCCTGTTTTTACATCTTCGGGAAACTTGGTTTGCTTTCCGGCCCAGTTGCGCGCCCTTCCCCGGATCTCATTGAGATAACCGATCGCCTCTGCATTGGGACCATTCACTTCAACCGATGCTTCGGCGGCGATGAGAAGTATTTCGGCATAACGCATAGCGGCATAATTATGATCGGAATAACGGCCTTCCGAGTTTGAGTTACCTGCAAAACGGGCATACTTGGCGATATGAGGCCTTTTTGTGTTTGGGAATTCGGTATAGGGCACAAGCTTGCCGCCTATCAGCAAAGAATCTTCAAAACTGACTTCCTTGCGGTAATCGCGGTCGTCCCAGGTAGAATATACTTTTAACGAAGGCACGATCACGCTCCACCCGCTCCTGGGCGCATCACCGCCGCGAATGCCTGTCATGGGAGCCATAATATCATCATTCGCACCGCCGTCGCCATTTTTAAGACCCAGAAAATCTACGTCGAATATGTGCTCTTTCATGTTCGGGGCCTGCGGGGCTTTGAACAAAGTCTGAAAATCCGGCTCCAACGCATACCCGAATTTATCTTTATTGTCGATCACCCATTTGGCCTCTGTATAAGCCTTCTGGTATTCATGCATCGTGAGATATACCGAGGCGAGATAGGCTGCTGCTGTGCCTTTGGACGCCCGGCTCCGCACTTCGCCCGGTTGCTTTTCCGGTAACCATTGCTTCGCGAATTCCAGATCGGCGATGATGTTGGCGTAAACAGTCGCAGCGGGTGTTTTGGTAATCGATTTGACAGACTCCGGATTGCTGATAAAATAATCGATATAAGGGATATCACCGAAAATCTGTACCAGATGAAAGTAGGCAAATGCTCGGATGAATCGCGCTTCCGCTACCAGCGGATTACCAGTACTTTCGGGCAATTGCAAACTTTCCGCGCCGTATATGGCTGCATTCGTTCCGCTGATGACCTGGTACCACATCGGCCAGAACTGGTTGACCATGTTATTATTGTCATCCATATTGAAGTCGTTGACCTGCTGCCGCTCGGCAGGCGTACCGCGGTCGCCGATGTCTTCCATATCACTCCGCAGCATCAATGCAGAAACAAACTGACGTCCGTATAGGCGCTCCGTGGCAATCCACCCATAAGCTCCGAAAATGGCTGTTTCCACATCCTTGGAAGTCCTGAAAAGCGACTCGGGCGCAAGCAGGCCCACCGGCTTTTCATCGAGGTCCGCGCAACTGAGCAGCATCGAAACCGTGGCCAGCAGAAATATTGATCTATTGAATAAATGCTTCATCATGTTTTCCGTTTAATGTGCTCAAAAACCGAGGTTCAAACCAATCGTGTAGGATTTTGCATTGGGATAGCTACCATAATCCAGCCCGAGGTTACGGTTACTGTCGGTATTGCCGTCCGAGGAGTAGTTCACTTCCGGATCGTAACCCTGGTATTTCGTAAACGTGAGGATATTTTGCGCGCTGGCGTAAATGCGAAGCTTGCTAATCCGCAACTTTTCAAGAACCGGTTTCGGAAAGTTGTAGCCGAGTGAAAGGTTTTTCAGCCGCACAAAACTACCATCCTTCACCCAGCGAGTGGACACGCGACGTGTACGACCGGCAACCGCCTTAGGCACGTCGGTATTGGTATTCGAGGGCGACCAACGGCGGAGCGCGTCAGTGGTTGCATTGTTGATCCCAGACAGCAGGTTCAGCTCCATTAAAGTGTAGCTCAGCAAATCGTTCCCTTGCGAAGCCTGGAAAAACACATTCAGGTCCAGCCCTTTCCAGCTGAAATCATTGTTCATTCCCCAGGTGAATTTAGGGTGCGGATTGCCGATAATGGTGCGGTCGTCGCTGTTGAGCGCCCCGTCCGGCTCACCAGTGAGTTTGCCATTGGAATCTTTCTTGCCATCCAAATCCCTGAATTTTTCACCACCAGCTACGGTTTCAAATCCGCCGCCTGGAACAAATTTGTCCCCATCCTGATAAACGCCGTCATAAATCCAGCCATAAAAGCTTCCCACCGGATACCCTTCACGCAGGATTTGGGTCTGCCCCATTCCTACCATGTGTCCGGGTGCCGAGCCGTAAAGAATATCTGTGCCGGAAGGTAAAGTCAGGATTTTGTTACGGTTCAATGAAAAATTAATGTCTGTGCTCCATTTAAAAGCCCCTACCAGGTTCCGGGTGTTCAGCGTGAGTTCAATTCCCTTGTTTTCAACCGAGCCGATATTTTTCAATTGATTGGTATACCCCGAATATTGTGGCAACTGTACGCTGAAAAGCAGGTCTTTGGTCACACGACGATAGTAGTCAACCATCAAATTGAGACGGTTATTCAGGAAACTTACGTCGGTACCAACGTCAAACTGGCGGGTTGTTTCCCAGGTAAGATCGTCGTTTGCCACGGTCGTAGGCCTGACAGCATTGACTGGCACGCCATTGATAATCGTGTAGACATTAGAGAACCTTGCCATGGTTTGATACGGTTCAATGGCCTGGTTGCCCGTCAAACCGTAGCTTACACGCCATTTCCATTGACTAATCGCTGAAATGTGCTGCATAAAAGGCTCGCTGGACATTTTCCAGGCAAAAGCACCCG
Organism: Dyadobacter sp. MSC1_007; assembly: GCF_023667495.1. GTDB lineage: Bacteria > Bacteroidota > Bacteroidia > Cytophagales > Spirosomataceae > Dyadobacter. The sequence continues at coordinate 356,814 of NZ_JAMOZL010000002.1, read as the reverse complement.
AAGGGAACGTGGCCCATTTGTGGTTCTTGCTAAAATTAGAAGAGCCATCCTGCCGGATATTAGCCGTAAAAAGGTAACGGTCGTTCAACGAATAAGTCAGCCGCGCATAGTAAGAAGCCAGCTGCCACTCAGTCAGCCCGGAATTGGGACTTTGCCAAACCGATGATCCGCCCAGGTTCCAGTACGAAACCGCATCGGTGATAAACGACTGCCCCGAACCGCCCCAGGTTTCGCTGGAAGAAGTCTGGTAGGAATAGCCCGCCATCACGGACAAGTCGTGAGCCTCCCCGATTTTTTTATTGTAGGTCAAATAATTCTCATTCAGGAGCAGCGTGCTTTTTGAGCCATTCACCGCTGCTGAGCCGCCTACATTGCGTCCGTCATTCAGCGTTGTGGGCGTAAATGTGCCCGAGCGGCCGCTGTTGGTCGTTACGCCCAATGTGATCCTGAATTTCAGGTCTTTCAAAATGCTGTATTCTGCATAAAGATTGCCTTGTACCCGATCTGCCAGCGATTCATTTTGAAGCTGGGTGGCGATGGCGTAAGGATTATCGATCGGGTCGCTTAGCCTGGCGACCGTAAACCGGCCATTCGAACCCATAATCGGCTGGTCTGGTTCAAACTTGAATGCAGATGCAATCACGCCGGGAGTAAGTCCGCCGGAGCCTTCCTGCGTTTTGGATTGATTTCTGGAAATACGCTGCGCAAATAGGTTTAAACCCAGTTTCAACCGTTTCGCCGCCTGAATATCGATATTACTCGTCACCGAATATCTCTTATAACCGGAATTCAGAATAATGCCTTTTTGATCATAATAGGCTCCCGAAACGTAATATTTCACCGCATCACTTCCCCCGGCAATTGAAAGCTGGTGGTTTTGAATCCCGCCTTTACGAAAAATCTCTTCCTGCCAGTCGGTATCCGCGCCCTGCGACACGATGTTCGGCCTTACTTCTTTCACATAATCCAGGAATTGCGACGCATTGAGCAGTTTCAGTCTGTTGATTTCTGTTTGAGTTGAAAACGAAGTATTGAAATCGATACGCGGCTTACCCGACATTCCTTTTTTGGTAGTCACCATAATCACCCCATTCGCACCCCTCGAACCATAAATAGCCGTCGCGGAGGCATCTTTCAGGATTTCGATCGATTCGATATCTTCCGGAGGTGGCAATGCGCCGCCTACAAATCCATCAACCACATAAATAGGATCGCTGCTTGCATTAATGGACGTCCCGCCACGGATCCGTACCTTGAATGAAGACCCGGGCTCGCCGTTATTGGCCTGGATCTGAACCCCGGCCGCACGGCCCTGCAATGCCTGCACAGTTCCCAATGCAGGATAGGCCGTCAGTTCCTGCGCTTTCACCGATGATACAGAGCCGGTAAGGTCACTTTTTTTTACTGTGCCATATCCTACAACCAGTACTTCCTCCAACGATTTCTGGTCTGTTTTAAGACTGATATCAATGTCTGTCCTATTACCTACCTTCACTTCCTGCGGCTCATAGCCTACGAAACTGAACACCAGCACCGTATTTGCGTCTGGTACCGACAGGGAATAGCTGCCGTTTGCATCCGAAGATGTTCCGCTTTGGGTGCCTTTGACGAGGATATTCACGCCCGGCAGCGGCTCTTTACTTTCAGCGTCGGTGATCCGCCCTTTGATCGTCTGTTCCGTTTGCATTGAGATACCCGGCCTTGCCGAAGACTCCGGATCTCCGGTTGTCTGCGATTGGGCCGGTCTGATCACGATATTTTTACCCGACACTTCATAGGTAAGCCCTAGTGGCACCAGAAAATCGTCGAGGACTTTGGAAAGCTCCTGATTTGCATGCTGGACAGTGACTTTCCTGCCCGACCGGATCATTCTCGAACTGAAAATAAACCGCACGCCAGCCTGCTTCTCGATCTCATGCAGCACTTTCTTAATTTCCAGGTCCTGCGCCTGCACGCTGATCTTTTTGTTAAGCAGCTCCTGTGCCCGGACGTCCGCCGCGAAGGCATTTCCGACCAACCACACCGACATCACCAACTGCGCCACGCTTATCCGCATAAGAACTAACCATTTACGATGGAACTGTACCGGTATTTTCATAAATTTGAACGGTTTTGTTAATTGAAACTTGGCAAAATCTTCCTCCTCATCCCATTTGCATGTGATGTGACGGTGTGCTAACCATAAGAGGATACCCGGCCGGCCGATGCTCCAACATCGCCGGCCTTTTTTAATTACTTTTACAACCCTTTCCTTCAATCAGGATTCGGCCGTCAATGAGTTCGTAGCTCGCACCTACGGCTTTGCAAACCAGGTCCAGCTGCTCGTAAAGCGACATATCCGTCAACCGGGCGGTGATCGGACAGTCGTCCATGATATTTTTGTCATAAATGATATCGATTCCATATGCGCGCTGCAAAGTCGAGAAGACCGTCGAAACCGGCGCTTCGTCAAACTCGAAATGATAGGCTAGTGCATTCTGCTCAACAATCTCCGGCTGCGGCACAATGCTCTTCGTAATCTTGACTGTTTCTCTTACAAATACTATCTGCTGGTTAGGCTCGATGACCACGCCCGTGAGCTCGCGGGAACCTTGCTTTTGACGTGCGGAAGGGTCTTCGCGTGAGAATACGGCCACTTTGCCGGTTTTTACGGCCACCGAAACCTCTTTTTCATTGGTAAAAGAGCGCACTGTAAAACTGGTGCCCAGCACTTTGGTAACCAATTCATTGGCATACACAAAAAATGGTCTTGAGGGATCTTTGGTAATATCGAAAAATGCTTTTCCTGAGAGAAAAACCTCTCTTTTACCTTTTTTGAAGTGCGCAGGATAGCCCATTTTGCTGCCCGGATCAAGGGTAACCTGGCTCCCGTCTTCCAGTGAAATCGTCAACGGCCGGGAGGTATTATTTGCTTTTTCAAGCATATCGTCGCCTGCGGCAGCCACGAGCTGTTCATAGTTCACCTGGTGGTTGCCGCTCCGGAGCAGGAAGCCCCAGCCTAGCCCGAGCATGAGCAGCAGCATGGCAGCAACCCTGGTCCACGGCCCTGCAAACCACGGTCTGATCTCCCGTTCGGGAAGCGTGCGGTTTTCAAGCCGGCTTACAATGTCGTCGATCGCTATTCGCTTCTCCTGACTTTGTATCGGTGCATTTTCCGGCCGGATTGCGGATACTAACTGGCGTGCCCGCTCCACAAGGTTGATTTTGTCGGGATTAGCCGCCAACCAGTTTTGCCAGGCCTCGTCGTCCTCCCGCGTGGGATTCAGCACCCAGTTGCGGAACGCCGCATCCCATACCCATTCATCCAAACTGAAATTTCGGTAACGATCCATGTCTGATTTTCGCTTTCAAACACCATTAGACCTCCACCGGAGCGAGATACTGTATTTTTCGATCTTTTTTTGAAATTTTTGCGGGATAAGGTTTACGCAGAAAAACAAAGCAGCATGACAGCGGTAATAATCGCTTTCCATTGTGATTTGATGCATTTAAAAGCCTCTTGCAGCAGGTTGGAAACGGATTGCGGATGTATGTCCATGATCAGGGCGATCTCGTCACGTTCCATATTGTTGTAGAATTTAAGAAAAACGGCTTCCTTTTGCCGTTTGGGCAAGTCGTTCAACATGCGGGTCATGCGCGAAGCAAGCAGGCGGTCCTCTTCCAACTGGATGAGCCGGTACTCGGCATCGAATTCCGCTTCGAAAACGATGTCTGCTTCATTATAATAGTCCATGCAATCCATCCTGTGCCTCGCCGACACGCGGTGCATGCGCCTGCGAAGAGAAGCGAGGAGGTAAGCCTTCGGCGGAATATCGCTGCTCAATGCGTTCCTTTTTTCCCAAACTTCCAGATAAACATCCTGAATGCAGTCTTTAACCAATTCGCGGTCGCGGCTGAACTTACCTCCGTAATGGAACAAAAGGTCGTAAGTGCGGTTAATGAGTGCTTCGTACCCCTGCATGTCCCCTCCCAGCATCGCACGCCAGAGCACGATCTCCTCTTCCTGCTGCGAATGGTTGGAAATGAACGGTTTCATGAAGGTGAAATACGAAAATTAGTAAGGGTACCGATAAAAGACGGGCACGTGACCGGTATACTTTATTGATCGTATTTAATCTCTAATTAGTCATAATCCCGCCCGCAGCTTCTTCAACGTTTTGGCGTCAATTCGGATAATAGTGCCGTGCTTGTGACCTGCCGGAACGCTGATTTTATGGGAAATAGAATCGATGGTTTTGAAGTCCCTGGTGCTAACGGCGCCATAGGTCTTATCGCGGTATTGGTCAAAGTAAATGAGCCAGTTTTCGCCCGCTTTGGTGACGGTCGGGCCTTCGGTCAGGAAGCCGGTGAAAGGCTCGGACACATTTTGGTATGGCCCTAATGCATTGTCTGCAAACGCGACTTTGATATTGCGCTGCTTGCGTGTGTTGTCTTTTAATACCAATACATATTTCCCTTTTTCCTGTTTCACAATCACCGCATCGATCACGCTAAAACCAGGATCCAGAAAAAGCGCCGCTTTGGAAAATGTCTTAAAATCCTTCGTTGTGACGTAATACATCCGGTGATTGTTGCGCTCATCCTCTTCGCCTTTGGGGTATTTAAAAGGGATTGTAGAAGCCCAGATAATGATAAACTGCTTATTTTCATCATCATAAAAAAGCTCCGGCGCCCACACATTTACAACCTCCGGCTCGCGCTCCATCACGCCGATAAATTGTTGCTCCGACCAGTGAACGAGATCCTTCGAACTTGCATAACCGAAACCTTTGTCGCCTTTCCAATTGGTGGTCCACACGAGGTGAAATGTGCCATTCGGGCCTTGCACGATCGACGGATCGCGCATGAGCTTGCCGCCGACTTCGGGTTTGAGGTAGGAACCACCTATACTATCCCAGTTATAACCGTCCACGCTGTAAGCCAGATGCAGGCCATCAGTAGCGGGTTCACGGAAGGAGGTGAAGAGATAGGCTTCCTTTTTGCAAGAAAGTAAAATACTGATTAGCAGAATGATAACAATGCGAAACCTACTCATTCTTTGAATTCGACTTATCAATAATCACCGCCAGCAAAATCACCAGCCCTTTTACAACCTGTTGCCAGAATGGCGATACATTGAGCAAGACCAACCCATTGTTCAAAACGCCGATGATGATTGCGCCCTGGACGGTGCCCATTATGCTCCCGCGGCCACCGGAGAGCGAGGTTCCGCCGATGACGACGGCTGCAATGGAATCGAGTTCGTAGCTCATGCCTGCATTTGGCTGTGCGGAATCCAGCCGGGAAGTGACCATAATCCCTCCGACCGCCGCCAGTCCCCCGGCAATGGTGTACACAATGATTTTGACGCGGTCGACATTAATACCCGACAATCTCGAAGCGCTTTCGTTGCCGCCAATAGCGTAGATATAGCGACCAATTCTTGTTTTATTAGTTACAAAAACCGCTATCCCAACCACCAGCACCGATATCCACACAGGCACCGGTATTCCAAGCAACCAACCAGTCCCGAAATATAAAAAAGTATCACCCAGACCGCTGATCGGGAAACCACCTGTCCAGAGCATGGTAAATCCCCTGGCGACGGTAAGCATTGCCAACGTAGCGACGAATGGCGGCACTTTGAACCGCGTGATAGCCCAGCCGTTGAATGCACCCAGGAAAGAGCCCGTGAGCACGCCAGCAAGGATCGCACCGAGGATCGTGAAGCCGATGTAAAGATTATTAGCAGGAACTTCAATGCCATTTTTAAGCAAACCCGCCGTAATAGCGCCACACAATGCCAGCACCGAACCCACCGAGAGGTCGATCCCGGCTGTGAGCACGATCAGCGTCATGCCGGTTGAAATGCAGATATTCGCCGAAATCTGCCGCATTACATTCCAGAGATTGGAAACGCTCAGAAATTTATCGGACAAAATGCTCAGCCCCAGACAAAGCAGAAAAAGAGCAATAAGCGACTGAAAACGGGCAAAATTATTTCGGTTTAGTATGGCGTCCATAGGGCGGTTATCGGCAGTCGGCAAAGTTGATAAAGTCATTCATTCTCCGTTCCACGGCGGCTCATTAAATCATTCACTCATTCACTCATTCACTCATTGACTCATTCCCCGTTCCACGGCGGCTCATTCACTCATTGAAACTATCGCACGCTTCAATATCGCATCCTCGGACGCCTCGGCGGCGGTGAACTCGCCGGTGAGCCGGCCTTCGGCCATAACGAGTATGCGGTCGGAAAGAGCCAGTATTTCGGGCAGTTCCGATGAAACTACGAGGATACCAAGCCCCTGATCGGCTAGTCCGATGATCAGTTTATAAATTTCGCTTTTGGCGTTGATATCGATTCCGCGGGTAGGTTCGTCGAGCAGGAGTAACTTCGGTTTTGTGGCCAGCCACTTTGCGAGTACAATCTTCTGCTGGTTACCACCGCTCAGGTTTTTGGCCTGCTGCGTTCTCGACGGTGTCTTTATTTTGAGTTCTCCGATGTATTTATCGGCTAATGCGCATTCCTGCGTGTCATTCAATGTTCCCAACTTTTCTAGATCCGGCAGTGTGGTAAGGCTGATATTCGTTTTCACGTCCAGGCCCAGCACAAGCCCGTCCTTTTTACGGTCCTCGGGCACCAGCGCGAGCCCGGCTGCGATGGCACGGGCAGGCGAGTCGCAGCACAGTTGCTCGCCTTGCATGAGCACACGCCCGCTCGCATGAGAGGCGTGCAGCCCAAAAATCGTTTCCAGCAGTTCTGTCCTCCCCGCGCCCATCAGACCGAAAAGTCCGACTATTTCCCCTCTTTTCACATCGAATGAAATGTCTTTCAGCACATTATCCTTCCTTACCTTGTGTCGCAGGTTAAGATTCCTGACTTCCAGCAATGCTTCCTGCTTGTCCGTTCCCGACGTTTTACGCATGACCTCAATGGTACGGCCCACCATCTTGCTGATCAGCTTGTCATGGGTCATTCCCTCCATTTTGCCTCTTTCGATCACCTTTCCGTCGCGTAGGACGGCATAATTGTCGGCAATGCTGAAAAGCTCGTCCAGCTTGTGGGAGATGTAAACGATCGCCTTGTTTGCTTTCCGGAGGTCTTCGATGATTTCAAACAATACTTCCACCTCGCTTCCGGTAATGGCCGACGTTGGCTCGTCCATGATGATCAGCTCGGCATCGGTAAGCAGTGCTTTGGCGATCTCGACGACCTGCTGCTGGCCTACTTTGAGCTTAAAAACGGGTGATTCCGGATTCACTTTCAGTTTCAGACGGTCGAGGAGCTCCTGCGTTTTGCGACGCATGCGGCTCTTATCCATCGTGCCGTATTGGGTTACCAGTTCACGTCCAAGGAAAATGTTTTCGGTAATGCTCAGGTAAGGGATCAGGTTGAGTTCCTGATGGATGATCACCACACCTTGCTGCTGGGCGTCTTTGGGACCAGTAAACTTTACCAGCTCGCCTTTATAATGTATTTCACCCTCAAAATCCTGATAAACACCTGATAAAACCTTCATTAACGTCGACTTACCAGCTCCATTCTCTCCAATCAGTGCGGTAACTTTCCCCGCCTCTATCGACAACGACACATCTTCCAAAGCCGTTACACCAGGGAATTTCTTGGTAATGTGCCTCACTTCCAGCACCGCAGTTTCCACCTCTGTCATGGGTTTGTAATTTTGAGATTGACCGGAATGACTTCCAGATTGTTGGTCTGCAAATGCTCGCGGTTGAGTTCAATAGCGCCTGTAAAGTCGACATGGTCACCTTTTTTGACATTGGATTTGAATGGCGGAACAACCTTTTCGCGGATGATCTTGTTGATCTCGGCCGATACATTGTTGAAATCCATGGAGTTGGAAAACGCATTGATATCGATCGCACCCGAGGCGTCGCGTACTGCATTGCCAAAAATGTATTCGGTAGCAATATTGATGTCCGGAGCCACTCCTTCTATTTGAACAGAAACCTGATTTTCAGCCACATCCGTCACAACACCGCTACCCTTGATAAGAAAATAGCGGATATTGCCGATCCCCAATGCGTGCGAATGGTCCTTGAATGCCTTTTCCTTATCGGTTTTCAAAAGACTGAGCAGTGAATTGATCTCCACTGCCTTGTTCAGGGTGGGAATGAGTTTCGTGTTCCAAAAATCACTGGCATATTTCACCGCATTGAACGACGCACTGCCGGCTTTCACTTCGTCCAGCTTTTTGAAATAAACCGAATTATAAGCCAGCACGGCCACCAGAAGCAAAAAAACGAGATATCGGAGCGGCTTTCGCATATTATTCCTTTTCGCCGTAGGCGGCATAATTTTCGACATTATCCTTTCGCACCATTTCAACTGCCACAGGCATTTTTTGGGGGAAGTCGCGTTTGCCTTTGAAATACTCGTCGGCAAAGGTTGCGGCGGTCTGTGCCATTACTTCGGGAAACTGCATTCCAGTAGCGACGATCTTGCCGTCCTGGATGGATTTGACGACATCTTCTGCCCCATCAAACCCAAATACCTTCACTTTATCTGCCTTTCCCGCCGCGACCAGTGCCTGGTAAGCGCCCATTGCCATAGCATCGTTCCCGCAAAAAACACCGTCGATATCCGGATGCGCCTGCAAGATCGATTCGAGGACTTCCATGGCCTTATTCCGGTCAAAATCAGCGCTTTGCTGTGCTACCATTTTAAGGCCAGGATAAAAATCGACGACGCTATGAAAGCCTTTGGACCGGTTCCAGGTGTTGTTATCACCTACCATACCCAGGATTTCCACGTATTTCCCTTTTTTATTCAGTGTTTCCACGAAGTATTTGCCAATGGCCACACAGCCCGAATAACTGTCGGAAAGTATCTGCGAGGTGGCCGCATCATTGGAATTGACCTCCCTATCCATGCAAAAAACCGGTATCCCGGCAGCCTTTGCGTTTTTTACGTTCACAATGGAGCCGTCGGCATCCGTAGGATTAAACAGGATCGCGTTATATCCCGAAGCAATGGCGTTTTCGAAATGGTCAGTTTCGAGTGCGGTATTGTTTTGTGAATCAAAGATTTTCGATTCGTAGCCCAGCGCTTTTGCTTTCGCTTCTGCCTTTTGAGCCAGGAAAACGAACCACGGATTATTGAGCGTAGATACCACAATCGCTATCTTTTTCGGCCCGTCTTCGGATTGTTTTGTTTTACAACCGATTAGTCCAAGTCCGGAAAGGAGGCAGCAGAGCAGTAAAAAATGTATTCTGTTTATCATCATTGGCAGGTTTAGGGGCGAGATCCGTCAGGTTCTCAGGGATACACGGTGAATATTACGCGCTGGTATCTCGTCAAAGCAGGGATTCCATTATCCGTCACGGCCAAAATCACGTGGATTGTTTCAGGCTTCTCCACTTTCGGCGCCACAAATGAGGTACTTGCGGCCTTCACATCTTTGATCTGAATCGGCTCCTTAATATTGTAGCTCCCGGGTTCGGGATAGTAGATCCATTCATAGCTTAATGCATTGCCGTCCGGGTCTTGTGAGCCTTCCGCATTCAGCGCTACCGTTTCACCGGTCTTTGCATTTACGCGGTTGCCGCCTTTCACAACAGCTTTTGGAGGATGATTTGCCTCTTTATAAGGTTTGATCGTCCAGTCCATCCGCGCTGCGAAATCGTGCTGGAATGCTTCACGCCACCGCCATAGCGTCGCCTTGTTGCTGGTATGGAAGTTCCCGTCGACGCCCTTCACCTCGTCCATTGCATCGGTGTAAATCGGCCGCGTTTCTGGTTCGTGGAAATATTTAAGGGTCCGTGGTGTATAGAGTTCATATCTTCCGCCCCAGCCGCCATATTCCGGATGCTCAGGGTCATTCAGCCCATTATCGACCAATCCGAGGAATGATGGGGTATCGCCTTCCATTAAGAATTTAGTAAATGGATATTCAGCGCCCATCGGGCCGTGGCTTCGGACGTGTTCATCAAGCCAGGGGTTGTCTACGATCTCGAAATTCGCGCCGGTGAAGCGTCCATGAAACTTATCCCCACTGATGCCCGACCATGTCGCATAATGGTAAGCGCCAGCGGCGTGGTAACCCGGGCTACCGACGTAAAACAGATCGGGGAAGTTCTTTCTGATCCACGGACCGGTATCGTCCTGATCGGAAATGGTGTACATTCTTATTTTGGATACAAATTTTTTCACGTCTTCCGGCGAGCGGGTCATTTTTACTTTCCACAAAGCCTGTGCAAGACAATTGGCTCCGCCCCAAACGGGAATCCAAACCAGCCGGTCGTCTTTTTTATCAACCACTTTAATAATCCATTCGGAACCTTCGGAATCCTTGCCTTTTCCAATCGCATTCAGGCCGAAATCGGGGTAAGCGCTTTTCGTGATGCTAAGCAGATAATCTGCTTCGGGATAGCCTTTTTCATGCAAAAGCAGGTTCGTGCGAACCTTCCGGTAAGCCTCGATAAGTTGTTTGATCTTCTCTGGCGCGACGCGCTTTTGCTGGTGGATTGAAGTCGTGGCCACCAACCCTTCGACGTCCCATTGGTTGGAATATGTCAAAAAACGGATCATCGACTGGGTGTCGTCCGGTTCGTTTTCAATGTCAGTAAGGATCAGTACGCGGTGTTTCGGGGCTTTTTCCTGCGCATTGACGTGCATCGCAGACAATGCGACAACGCAGCAAAGTACATTTCTAATCAGCTTCATAAATTTTTCCCGAATAACCCTATTTGAAAAATAACGTAGTAATATCCTGACTTATTAACCGGCTGTTTACACTTACACCGCAGTGATTTTACCTGCAAAGGCCTAATGCCGCAGCCGCGATGCCATCCCCTGAAATGCCGTAGTGATTAAAAATCTCCTGCTGTGAGCCTGTAACCGTGTATTCGTCGGGTATACCTATGATTTTGAACCGGTTATGGTAACCATTTTGTATTAAAAATGACGCACAAGCCTCGCCAAGGCCTCCATAAACACTATGTTCTTCGATAGTTATGATTGGATTACCGGAGGTTGCCACGCTTGCTAATAACTTATAATCCAATGGCTTGATAGTGTGCATGCTAACGACCGTAGCCGAAATATTGTGGTCGTTTTCCAGCTGTTCAGCCGCTTTGAGGCCAGGCGCCACTGTTTCACCTGTGGCGATAATGGTGAGATCGCTGCCTTCCCGCACGATCCGCCCTTTACCGAATTCGAAAGATTTCTCAGATTCCGAAAGCAGCGGCATTTGCTTCTTGCCAAACCGGATATAAACCGGAACGTTCGTTTCAGCCGCGAGGCGAATGGCTTGCTCGGTTTCAAAATTATCGGCAGGCGCCACAATGATCATATTATTAATGGTACGCAAAACTGCGAAATCATGCAGACTATGGTGTGTGGAACCCAATGCACCGTAACTTACCCCGGCACTGATGCCGATCAACTTGACCGGATTATTGGAATAGGCCACATCATTTTTGATCTGTTCCAAAGCGCGTGCCGTCAAGAAACAGGCAGGAGAAACAGCAAAAACCTTTTTACCAGTCGACGCCAATCCTGCCGAAACACCAACCAGGTTCTGCTCCGCAATGCCTATCTCGACAATTTGCTCGGGAAACTTCTGCCCGAACGGCACCAGTTTGCCCGAACCGCGCGAATCGCTCGTCACCACAATAATGTCCCTGTCGGTTTCAGCCAGGTGTTGCAATGTTGCTGAAAACACTTCCAGGTTAGCACGGTTGGTTACAGCAATATTTTCAATAGTCGCATCCACTATTTCTTCCATTTAAATTCGTTGTCAGGTTTCCGGGGATTGGGCTAAGGAAGCGTTTCTTCCAGCAGGTCCAGTTCCTGTATCGCATCGGCGTATTGCTTCGAATCGGGCACGCCGTGATGCCATTTCAATTGATTTTCCATATAACTGATACCCTTGCCCTTTACCGTGTGCGCGATAATCAGGCTGGGTTTTCCTTTTTCGAAAGGAACTGCATCGAAAGCTTCCATGAGCTCGGCGATATTATGCCCGTCCACATGCCTTACCGACCACCCGAATGCCTCAAACTTCTGGTCGACGGGATCGGTATTGCACACATCATGCGTCGGGCCGCTGATCTGAAGACCATTTTTATCCAGGATCGCGCAAAGGTTGTCAAGCTTGTAATGCGCTGCCGACAATGCTGCTTCCCAGTTGGACCCTTCCGGCAATTCACCATCGCCAAGCACCGTGAATACGCGGTAATCACGCTTGTCCATCTTGCCCGCAATGGCAGTGCCTACACTGAGCGACAGTCCATGCCCCAATGCGCCGGTATTTTGCTCGATGCCGTGTACTTTCCGGGTAGGATGTCCGATGTAATGCGACTGGTATTTGCAAAGCGTTTCCAAATCAGATTCAGGAAAAAACCCCCTCGAAGCGAGCACCACATACAACGCTTCCACCGTATGGCCTTTGCTTTGGATGTACCGGTCGCGGTCGGGCGAGTCGAAATGCAGGGCGTCGACATTCATCGTGTAATTGTAGAGCACATTCAGTATATCTATACATGAAAGGCTGCCGCCCGTATGCCCGGCTTTGGCCTGATAGATGTACTTGAGTATTTTCTTGCGGTACTCCACCGATTTGTGCGCCAGCTCCTTTTCCGACATGTCTTTTAGGATTAAATCCTGGTATTGGCTACCCGGTATTCGTTGATAAATCTGATAGTTATGAGGGTTAGTTCTGCGAAACCAGTTCGCGGTCGGGCACGCGGGTCGTATGCGTTTGGGGGACCGGTTCGTCAAAAACCTGGACTTCCCAACCCATATAATTACCTAATGCTTCTTTCAAAATGCCTGCCGTTTTCGACGCATTCATCACCACATGGTGTTCAAATCCATTGCGGCAAATGTATTGCATGAGGTTTTGCAGGTTCGGGATTTCGGCTACGGCACGGTTACCGAAAGTTTTCAGAGAATCGTCCGTCAACCGACCCTCTCCTATGTACGCCTTCATGATGCCACGCGGGTCGTCCGTGCTGATGCGCCCGTATGTAAGCGGGGATGCAGGCGTTCGGCCGGAGAGCGCGCCCCAGGTATTTTCTTCCCCTACCGACGTTCCCAATATCGGTGCCGTGGCGATCTCGATGTCCGGCAGGAACGATTTCGCCCAGTTGCCGCAATGAAAGAGCACGCATTTATTATCATCATCTGCATAATTGTTATTCCAATCCACCAGCGCGCTTGGCGAGCCTGAGGCAAGCTGCAATGCATACATGCTCAGCGTGCCTGTAACATCCACCTCGCAGCCGCTCGGCATCATATTTTCACTCATGATACTCATGCTCGTGCACACATTGCAACCATAATTCTGCTGCACCGACGTCCAGCATTGGATCGCCGTCGCATCGAGCGCATTCGCTTCTATGAAATCACCCAAAACCACATCCAGTTTCGCCATCTGGATCAGCGCCTCGTCCGGCGTCCGTCCGCGTGCGGCATAGGAAGTTATCTTATCGAGCCGGTCTTTCACGCTCTGGTCGTGGGCCGTAAGTTTATTGGCATTACCCAGTATTTCAGACAAATCGACGGTTACCACTGAAATACCATTCCGTTGCAATATCTTTTCGCTGTAACGCACAGTGTTAAAGCCTCCCGGGCGTGCACCAATCGCGCCGATGCGCACGTTACGCAAGCCTTTGGTTACCCTACAAACCGCCGTAAAATCGAGCAGGTCTTTAATAAATGACGGATCCGTCGGGTGCACCACGTGTTTGGTGGTCAATGAATATTTGATCCCGAATTGGTAAAGGTTGTTGCAAGTAGAAATCTTGCCGCACCACGAATCCCGGCGGCGGGCCACATCCAGCTTATCCAGGTCATCGGGATAACCCTGCACCAGCACAGGCACATTCAAATCGGCGAGTTTCAGCGTTTCCGCAACCCCTCTTTCGTCCCCGAAATTGGGCAATACCACCAGCACGCCTATAATTTCATCCCGGTGCGCCCGAAAAAGCGCCGCACATTTCTGTGCATCCTGAAACGTCTCCACGCCACCCAGCTTAGTCGCTTCGGTATCCAGCATCACCGCATTGATGTTCAACTTCTTAAAAACGTCGATAATCTCAACACGGGCCTCAGCCACCAGCCGATCTGGAAAAAAGTCCCTGTTACCTATTATTACGCCAATACTTCCTTGCATGTTCATGGTTTTAAGCTATATGTCTTCCTCCCTACTCCATTTTCCTTCCTCCCTATTTTCCTATTCCGCAATAATCAATTCAATCTCGTTATCATGGAAAAGCTGCTGGTGTTTTTCCTCAATGCCGGCGTCGGTGATGATGTAATCGATCAGCGATAATGCGCCGAGGCTAGCGAATGCGCTTTTTCCAACTTTCGTCGAATCAGCTACCAGATAAGTCGTGTCCGCAGCATCGATCATCGCCTTTTTCACGACCAGGTCACTGATACTCGGATAGGTCAAACCTGCCTTTAACGATAATCCGGCCGTGGCGAGAAACAGCTTTTGCACGTTCAGACCTTTAAAGAAATCCGCGGCCTTCTGACCCGTGAGTGACAAGGTAGGCGGCTTGAATTCTCCTCCTGTCATGATCACCTCGATACCCGTTTCAGCGCCCAATAGCAATGCGATATTCAATGCATTGGTAATGACAGTCAGGTGCTTATTGCTCCCCCGTAGCTTTTTGGCTATTTCAGTCGTTGTAGAACCTGAGTCCAGAATGATCGTATCCCCGTTAGAGATGAATTCCAGGCATTTGGCCGCGATCAGTTCTTTTTTGTCAAGATTTTCCTGGTTAGCCAGTGAAAAGTTGCGGACCTGATCTTCGACGTTTTTCAAAAATGCCCCGCCATGCTCTTTGATGACCAGACCATCCTTTTCAAGCTTGTCAAGATCCTGCCGGATCGTTACTTCCGTCACTTTGAAAAGACGCGCCAAATCGATCACTTTGGCCGAGCCGTCTTCCTTCAATAATTCAAGTATTTTATCTCTTCTTTGATTTGCCAGCATTGTTTTGTCTTTTGTTTTTTTACCTAAAAATAGAAGGAAAACAAACAATCCGTCTTATACCGACAAAAAATAAACCCTTTCACAACACAAATAGAATATCAAAACCGAACAAAAGCAAATTTGCGAAAATAAAAGAAAATAAAAAATAGAAATTGAAAATAATTATAGAGTTTTATGCTATTATTTCTTTGTTTTTGAATACCTGTGAGATTTGCGCTTATTTACCATCCTTCTGATACACCATTGATTTTATGAAAAACTGGCTCATTATTCCTCTGGCTTTTCTGCTATGTCACGAAGCGATATCCCAATCCGCAAAGGAAGAAAAGCTGCCGCCGCCATCCGCAACCGAGGATTGGTCGCTCAAACCGCCATTGGTAACACCAGGAGAAACTCATCCGCAACCACCATCCGACGCAATTGTACTATACAGCAATCCTAATGATCTGACTAAATGGGAGCACCCGGACGGTTCAGCAGTGAGATGGGCGACGACGAACGAGGCATTAACCATCGTGCCGAAGGCGACCGACATCCGCACCAAACAAAAGTTCGGAAACATGCAACTGCACTTGGAATGGCGCACACCGGACCCGGCAGAAGACAAAGATTTCAACCGGGGCAACAGCGGCGTGCTGATCATGGGTTTGTATGAATTGCAGATTTACGAATCATACAATTACGATACGAAGATTTATTACAATGGCCAGGCGGGAAGCGTATACAAACAACACGCGCCCCTGGTGAATGCCGCCCGCAAGCCGCAGACCTGGCAGACCTACGACGTCGTTTTCGAAGCACCGGTTTTTAATGCCGACAAAACGCTGAAAACCCCGGCATTCATGACCGTTTTTCACAATAATGTTCTTATTCTAAACCATGTAGAGTTGAAAGGCCCGATGGTGTACCAGGGCTTTCCGAAATATCGGTATCACGAAGCGAAATTGCCTTTGCAGTTACAGGAGCATGGCAGCCGGGTTAGTTTTCGGAATATTTGGGTTAGGGAATTGTGAGGTTGACCGCAGGATAACGGAGCCAGGTAGTTCGGATAAAGATTTCGTGTAACGGAACACCGTTTCGGAAATTGTAAACTCCACTTGCCCTAATTCAGACCCTATGGTCGTTATATCAAAATCAACCCTAAATCATTACGTCCGCTTACACCCACGCACACGACAATCGTTAGAACAATGGTATCGAACGGCAAAGAAATCGCAGTGGTCATGTCATTCCGAACTAAAAAAGTCATACAATTCAGCGGACTACGTCGGAAATGACCGATATGTTTTCAATATCAATGGGAACGAACATCGCTTGATTGCCATGGTTCATTTTGACAGGCGAACAATTTATATTGTATTTTTAGGTACGCATTCTGAGTATGATAGGATTAACGCTTCAACCATTAATCATAAGAGGTCGCTATGAACACCGGACAACTTACATACAACACCGAAGCAGAGTATGAAGCTGCAATGGATGAGATCTACGAGCTGATGAACAGAGGAGAGGCTAATCTTTCGGAGGGTGAAAAGGACAAAGTTCACGCAATGGCGGTTGCCGCGGAGGCATACGAAGACAGATATTTTCCATTTCCCCCACCAGAGAGGATCCCGGAAATGGTCGAACGCAAACGCTAAGCGCGGCCTTCTATCACCTCACAAGCGGCATCCAAACCGACATATCTCCATGGCCGCGGTTGCCCCAGGCGTAATAGGGAACCAGGCGGACGGGAATGGTCTTAGGCGCATCTGTTGATACTTCGCGGTAAAGTTTTTTCGACCAATCTGAATTGTCAATCAGCAACACGTCCCCCTGCAAACTCATTACCGGACTGTTTTCGATGGTCAATGGAGATGGTTTGAGGTTGTTTTTGGCTGGAATGGCGATATCGAAGATGGTTTTGTCTTTGGGTAGATCAATGGATTCGAGGCAGTAAACCACTGGGCCGCGCTTCACGGCTACCTGGTTGCGCGTTTCCTCAACCAATGGGTTCGATTCAATCAGTTTTACAGGCATCGGCAATGTCAGTTCGATCTTGTCACCAGCTTTCCAGGTACTTTTGATCTCGGCATACGCACCGGGGGTGAGGGTTACCGAACGAGGTTTGCCATTCACCAGTAATTTCGCATCGCTGCACCAGCCTGGAACCCGGAAAAACAACGATAATGCCTCTTTCGGAGCCTCCTGCAATGTCACTGTGATCTTTCCCTCCCAGGGATAATCGGTCGTTTGCGTTAGTTTTAGCGACCCGTTTTTTACTTTGGTATGAAACTCATTGCCTCCATATAAATTAAAGAAAACACCCGCAGCGGATAAGCTGTATGCGTATTGGCTTACTTCCGCCACCGTCCTGACGGTGTTGGGCGGGCAGCAGTTGGATTTTGAAATGTAGGCCTGACGGTCCTTCTCCCAGCGCTGTTTGAATGGCATTGCATCGGAATAGGCTAATGGATTGGTGTACAAAAACTTATCCCCTTTCAGATTGATTCCCGACAATACGCTGTTGTAAAGCGCCAACTCCACTATATCGGCGTACTTGGCGTCGCCGGTGATTTGGAGCATGCGCCAGTTCCAAAGTACGTTGCCGATATTAGCGCAAGTCTCGTTGTGTGCAGTAAAATTGGGGAGTTGATAATCGCGTCCGTAAGCCTGGTGGATCTTCTGAACTTCGTCGGGCTTATAAGAAGTGCCGTCGGGTGAAACGCCGTCGTAAAGTGCCCCGCAGCCACCTGTTACGTACATTTTGTGTTGTGTGACATCATCCCACATCGTGTTGAGCTGCACCAAAAGTGCCTTATCCCCCGTTTCCGCGTACACGTCGGCGACGCCTGCATACAGGTAGTTCGCACGGACGGCGTGTCCCATTACTTTGGTTTGTTTCAAAAACGGAATGCGGTCCTGATTATCGTCGGTGCCTTCGGAGGCGCCTTTGATGGCTATCAAATGTTGCACGAGAGTCAGGTATTTGCGGTCGTGCGTAGTGCGGTACAACTCCGAAAGTCCCATGTAATGCGAAGGACAAATCGCATTGCGCGACTGTTCCGGCGTGGCGGAATCATAGAATCCGATCAGAAAATCAGCCGCTTTTTTAGCTACATCCAGAAGAGTCGTTTTGCCTGTGGCGCGGTAATGTACACAAGCGGCCGTCATAAGGTGGCCAAAGTTATAGGCCTCAAAACTAAGGCGGTCGGCAAACATTTTGGCATCCCCTTTCTGCTTCTGCTCAATAATGGCTTTGGTATAAATATAACCGTCCTCGCGCTGCGCTTTGGCGATAACCGAAATAGCATTATCCATCAACTCGTCCAGTTTCGGATCTTTCGTGGCCGCATACAGACTAGCGACGGCCTCGAATGTTTTGTAAAAATCACCGTCATGAAAAGAAGGGCCTTTGAAATTACCTGGTTGCAAGCCGGCAGCGATCTCAAAATTCCTGAACGAATGACTGATATCGGGGTCGGTATAAGTTTTCCAAAGCTGGGGTACCATGGTTTCACGGCAAACTTTGAACCGGTCTGCCCAAAATCCCTGCGTCCATGTGACGGCATTCATATCAGTGCCATGGAGTTTGGCGAATTGACTTTGCGAGGTATTAACCAGGGCCTTATCCTGTGCAAAAGCAGTCCCTTCAAGCGTGAAGCAGGAAGCCAGCATTGCTATTGTTAGTTTTGTAGTCTTCATGTATTCGTTGCGCCAATCAGGTTTTTTGGAAACCTGCGGGTTTAGTAAGTATTGGTAATCAAATATTTAATCTCAAAAACGGCCTCCGCATCTTTCACGCCGCTATTTGGCAGGTCGTACATCTGGTCGGTAGGCGTATCGGCATTGGGGAAACGGCGTGTCTCGCCTGTCCGGAAAGCAATGCGGCTCACCGATTCCAACGGTGCAAACAGGACGCCATTACCTGTGTTTTTGCCATTAACAGTGACCGAATAAAGACGCGTCTGCACATTCATCTGCACTTTAATATCATATGATTTCCCAGCCTCATAACTAAGGAGGTTCTTGTTCCGGTAACCGGCTTTGGTACGAAAAACACCTGTTGAATCGAATGACAGCCGAATCCCGGGCGTCCCTTTTGCATCCAGAAATTCGATATCGAGCAAACCGGTATTATTCTGGCGCGGCGTAACCGAGAATTCGGCGACCAGCTTTTTCGAAGCCGGAATGACCCGCTCTGCTCTTGCATAATCGAAATGATCAGAATCGTGCAACGTCAAAACCTTGGCTTGCCCCTGGCCTTTTTCCACTCCTACCCACGCCTGCAACGGGCTGTACACATTCCATTCAGCCAGCTCCTTTCCGGCAGCCATTTGTTCAAAACGGTCTGAGGCGTGTTTTTCAGCCCTCTCCCTCACCGGTACGGGAACGGACGACACCCAGATATCTTCTTTGTTCATACTATAAGTCACCCACAACTTGCCATCCGGCGGCGTGCCGTCTCCTTCCGAAATGCCGCGAACATATTGCGGACCGTAGGATTTATAATTGCCGCCATAACGCATGGAAGTAATTTCGCCGTTTACGAGCAACAGATTTTTATAGTTTAAACCATCGTCACTTACCGAAACAGCGAGCGGCCAGCGAAATTCGGAAGGATTGTAAACCGTCGCATATTTGCCGTCAGAAGTCCTTTGTCCCCATATTTTCGCATTGCTGTTCACAAATCCCGGTGCCCTTTTGGGTGAATAAAGCCAGGTTTTACCTTCATTTTTACTAATGCTCGTCAATGCATTTTTCCAAAGGCCCACTACCCGACCGTCGGGTAAATGATACGAACTTAGCGCCTTATATTCTCCTTTCAGCGAAATGAGCGGATCATTGCGATCAGCTTCTTCCACCCATTGCTGGGTAGCGAGCCGGTTGGCCAGCAACTCCTCACACGCTTGCACAAAACCATTATCGGCACTCTCCGAAAAGAGCGGATAAGCCGAAGGCTGCTTCCAGGACGCATTGTGGCGGATAAAATAGATCGGCCCAAAAGTCCCGTCCTTTTTAATTTCCCTCACCACCCTGCCAATTCCTTTGCCATCGTTAGGATCATCCTTTGCATCGAGTACCATGCCGAAATAGCCTAGTGTTAACAGCCTGTTGCTCTTGGATACATAAAAACCCATTCGCTGGTGCATGACCGCATAAAGGTCTTTAGCTACACCCGGATGACCTTCTTTTTTGGTACCATCAGGAATTTTATAAGGTGGAAAAATAGCGACCGGTTTCGACCATTTAACCCCGTCCTTCGAGGTTTGCAACAGCGTTTGTCCCGGTGGAATGTGCTCTCCAACCGGATTACTGAGGTAATTCAAATAAAACGTCCCGTTCCAGTAAGCCAGCATTGGCGCATGGTTGTAGGTCCAGGTTACCGCTGTGTCCTTCGACGGATCTTCGCGATTTACGCGTAAAGTCTGGTAAGAATGCGCGCCAATGGCCGGACTGAGCTGGCCATGATGGTAATCCACATTTACCAGCGTATTCCCGGTGTAACGGACGGTATCCTGCGCGTGCACTGTCAGGGACAGTCCGGCTACGAGCGCCACCAGCATTTCTTTTACTTTGATAAGCATATTATTGTTTTTCCAAGATCAAAACCCAATCGTTCCCGTTTCTAACCTCTCCCGGCGGGTCAAATGTTTTAATACCTCTATTTTCAACCAAACCTATGTTCGTCATCTTCCCCGTCCGGGGATCAAACCAGCCCGCATTCACAACCTTGGCGGTAATTTTGCCCATATTCAACTTAATCTCCCGCCCCGTCCAGGTATAAACCATCGCATAATCCTTGCCACGGGTTGCGGCCAGCCTCTCGTATCGCTCGCCATCATTGGCCACCAGCGACTGGTCGGGTACGCGGTCGAAATAGGATTTTGAAAGCATCAGCTTTTTGAGATGGCCCATTTGCCCGGCCCCGGGATCATGAATGGCGTCAAACCAATAACTCGTCTTGCCATCGGGATTCTTGTGTGTACGCGGGTTACGCATCTGCATGACCGCATTATTCCCGTAGGTGAACCCGCACCCACCCGCGAACACCGACCAGTATGCATATCTGCGTACGTCATCGGCCGTCCACACAGGTTGGGTTTTATCGTGCAGGCCATGCCAGATATTCTCGTATGAAGGCTCTCCGTCCAGCGTCGGTTTTACAGGCTTCCTATTATAGTCATTCTCTACATATCGCCAGTTGTCCTCGCCGTAGCGATGGTCTTTCGGGTCATTGTCCTGTGCATAGGTGCGGTGTCCGGATTGGAACATGTTGAAATCCAGCCACTCCCGGTCATGGAACCATTCAGAAGACTGCGTCCTGCCAAACGGATGGAATGTAATGAGGTGGTTAGGATCCTGCGCTCTTATCCTGCTGCCAATCGCTTCCCACACTTCCGGAAAATTATCTCCGCGCACGTCGCCGCCATTCAGCCAGATGATGTTCGACTTGTTTTTATAGCGTTTAGACAGAAAATCCGCATAACGCCGCGCCTGCTCCACCGAAATTTTCCCTGATTTCACGGCATTGCCCCAAACAGGCACCATTGCAATGTAAATGCCCTTTTCGCGGGCTTTATCCACCACATAATCCACATGGTCCCAATAATCATATTGAACGGAATCCGCGAACGATGCGCCGTTGGTCACATCCGGATGGCCCAGATTACGGTCTGCCAGCGCAGAATCACCGTACACATTAACGGTTCGCAATGCCTGCACCACCATCACCTGCACTACATTGAAGCCCTTTTGCTGACGGTGGGTGAGGTAACGATCTGCTTCTTCCCGTTTTAGTCTAGAAAAAAGCAGCCATCCGGTATCGCCCAGCCAGAAAAATGGCTTACCATCCTGATCTGCAAAAAATCTCTTGTTCTCCGAGATCTTTATTTTTTTCACTTCATTATCAAAGCGCTTTGTGCCGGCAATTATGCCCGCACAAAGCGCCAGTACCCAAAACAGTAGCTTCGTTTTTTGTAAAATCATAAATTACATCACTTAATATCCTGCATTCTGGGTAATCTTGGCATTCTGGTCGCGGACGATGTTCGGGATAGGCAGCACGAGCTTGTTCTGGGTAACCGGTTTCCCCTTCGCCGTCAGAACGGGAATCACACGATTAGTCCTTTTTAGGTCAAACCAGCGCTGGAATTCGAATGCAAGTTCCACCCGGCGTTCATGCTCCACGGCCAAGGCTACGGTATTGTATTGAGCGGGATAACCGCTTTCGCCATACAATGACAAGCCCGCTCTTTTACGGACCAGGTTGAGATAAGTGGCGTCACCGGTCGCCTCCGAAAGCAGGAGCAACACATCGGCATAGCGCAAAACGATGAAGTTATTGTTCGCCGCAATATTCTGGTTAATGAGCGGGGCCGATTTATCCGTCCATTTTTTCGGGAATTTGGCTTTGGTAAAATTGCCTTTTGCATCGCTATAACCCGTGTCGATTGATGCTTCTCTACGGCCATCACCTTTTTCGTATTCATTCCAGAGATCTTCCACAACCTGATTCATACCTGCTCCATAAAAGCCCAATGCATTGGAATTAGGGAAAAATTCGAGGTAATAGTTGCTGTAAGGGTTCGTTGCCGAGCCTCCCAGGTACTGAATTTCGAAGATTGATTCTTTCGTGTTTTTGTTTTTGACATCCCATAACGCAGCAAACGAAGGCAGCAAATCATATTGCTTGCTGTCAACTACCTCTTTAAGCTCCTTCACGCCATTGGTTTTGTCGCCAGTCGCCAGATACACTTTGCCGAGCAAGGCTTGTGCGGCACCTTTTGTAGCCCTTCCAGCAATAGCTGGCGTTACACCGAGTTTGGATTTCGCATCCGACAAATCCTTGATAATCTGGGCATAAACCTCAGTAGCAGGTGAGCGAAGAATATTATAAGCCTCTGCTGCCGTTACCGGCTTGGTCACCAGCGGCACATCGCCCCAGATCTGCACCATTTGAAAGTAATACAACGATCTCAGGAAAAGCATTTCGCCCTTTGTCTGGGCCTTGTAAGCCTGGTCGAGTTCAGCAGTTTCGATTTTTTCGAGAATGATATTGATGTTGTAAATCGATTTGTAGAAATCCTGCCAGAACTGGTAAACCATGGTGTTGGCAGGCGCCAGCGTGTAGTCACGGAATTGCCATTTATCGGCCTGGTTACCCGAAATATTGAAGATCGTGACATTGTCGGCCATTAACTCACCGGCATAAGAAACCGGGCCCTGCGGGTGGTAAACCGTGTACAGGGTGTTGTAAGCAGCGTTCGACGCCAGGTCAAAATCTGTTTTTGTTTTGTAAAAATTCTCCGCACTCGGATTGGAGACCGGGGCAAGTTCCAGAAAGGAATCCTTGCAGCTCCAGGTGGTAGCTATCAGTGCCGCGAGGGCTATGGATTTGATGTATTTTTTCATTTTTTCGTATTTTTTATTGCCACCGGTCCGACGAACGCACTTCGTGTCCATTAGTGTCTTCGTGGCTATAAAGAGATGTTAAAAATCAGCCTTAATCCCAACAGTAATTACTCGTGGCAACGGATACGACCCATAATCCACTCCCTGGAATGCGCCCGGCACCGGTGCGTTGCCGCTACTGTACGACCCGGCCGTTTCCATGCTGCTCGTGTAGGAAGTGGTCCCGTAAGTCGTGTTCTCGGGATCATAACCGGTGTATTTGCTGAACAAATGCACATTCTCGGCATTTACATAAACCCGCGCATTGGTGATTTTCAGTTTGGAAGCCCATTGAGCAGGCACCGCGTAAGAAACGCGTACGTTCCGCAGCCTCACAAACGAAGCGTCTTCAACCCAATAAGAAGAGAACTGCTTTTGCAAGCCCAGGTAATTCACACTCGGCTTGAAATGCGTCCCATCGCCCGGGTTGCTTTCCGAGCGCCAGTAGTTGTACATGCTCGCGAAGAAGTTGCGGCCATTGTCCCACGTGCCCAGGTAACGCACATTGTTATTGGCAATTTCACCGCCAAAAGATCCCTGAAACAGGAACGACAATTCAAAACCTTTGTAGCCAACAGTATTGGTGATACCTGCCGTAAAATCCGGCTGATAATTTCCCAAAACCGTCCTGTCTGCGTCGGATATTTTGCCATCGCCATTCACGTCGCGCACTTTCGGGTCGCCCGGTGTGGTGCTGGTGTGGTGCGGATAAGCGTCAACCTCAGCCTGGTTTTTGAAAACACCATCAAAAATGTAGCCGTAGAAGTTCGAAACCGGCTGCCCGACCTCCGTACGCACGGTTACGACGTTATCGACATATTGGATTGGCGCATTGGTCGGCCCGAGTTGCAATACCTTATTACGGTTTCTGGAAATGTTGAAATCCGTTGTCCAGGTAAAATCGCCAGTCAGGTTTTTGGTAGATAAATTAAGCTCGACGCCTCTGTTACGCATTTTGCCAATGTTAGTCAGCTGGGTCGAGAAGCCGGTGATGTCCGGCACCGGCACGAAAAGCAGCATATCGCGCGTCAGTGAGTTGTAGAATTCGGCCGACAGGTTAATGCGGTTATTGAACAGGCCCAAATCAACCCCTAGGTTAAACTGGTCGGTCTTTTCCCACTTCAATCCGGAGTTGGCGATCGTATTCACTTTCAAACCATTACCCAATGTCGAACCATTCACATAAGGAGCTGCCGCCAGCAGGCTGATCGCCCCATAGTTGGGAATTTGGTTGTTACCCGTCACACCAAAACTGGCGCGCAGTTTCAGGTTGTTCACCGCCGTCACACCCGACATAAATGCCTCGTCCGAAATGAGCCAACCAGCCGAAACAGACGGGAAATAACCCCATTTGTTATCCTCGCCAAACCGCGACATTCCGTCCCGACGGATGGCACCGGTCAGGAAGTATTTGTTTTTGAAATTATATTGAACACGCGCCAGGTACGACAGCAGCGACCATTCGCTTGCAGTGGTATTACCAGCCGTTACAGTTCCTGCATTCAATGTATGTACGAGGTCATTCGGGAAATTATTTGCGGCCACGTACATCGTTTCATCACGCTGTTTTTGACTTGTATAACCTAATAAACCGGTGAATGCATGGTCTCCGAACTTTTTATCGTAGGTCAAAGTATTCTCACTCAACCAGTTGAACATATAGGCATCACCTGCATTACCCTGCGCGGCCAGCACTGCTGAATACCCGTATTTCTGTTTATCATTCCAATAAAAGGAATTGCGCATATTATAAAGGTTACCGCTGATGCTCGTCCGGAAGCGGAGCCCGTCGACGATCTCGTATTCCAAAAAGCCTGTTCCGAGCGTATTGAACGACTTCCGACCCTTGTCCACCTCACGTGTGAGCGAGTATGGGTGCCAGAGGTTCATATCCGCAAATGAAGTAAACCGGAACCAGGTCGAGTTGGGATCGCGGAAACCGAGGTTGCCATTTTCATTGTAAACCGGGAATATCGGGTCGCTTTGCAAACCCAGACTGATCACGTCGCTTTTACCCTGCGTGCCTTCTGTGCGGTCAAAAATGGAGGTTATACCCAGATTCAAACCCGCGCTGAGCCTTTTACTGATCTGTGTTTTCACATTTGATCTTACTGAAAGACGCTTGTAATAATTGGCGTCCAGTACAGCAGTCTGGTCCAGGTAGGCGCCCGAAAACATGTATTGCGTTTTCTCAGTACCACCCGAAATCGTAACCTGTGCATTATAAGAAGGCGCCGTGCGGAACATTACATCCTGCCAGTCGGTGCCTTTACCAAACTGCTGCGGATTGGTTGTAAAATCCTCAGGAATACGCAATGTAGCGGGACGCACACTGTTAGGATCGCTCGCTTTGCCCCCCTGCGCTGTCCAGGCGTTGTTTTTGGCATCTATATATGTTTCGATAAACTGCTGGGCGTCCATCATTTTCACACGACGAACCACCTTTTGAGAGCCGTATTCGACATTGGCGCTTACATTCACCTTGCCAGGCTTACCCATTTTAGTAGTGACCAGGATAACCCCACTCGATCCTCTCGACCCATAAATAGCTGCGGACGAAGCGTCTTTCAACACTTCAATGGACTCGATATCCTGCGGATTAATAAGGTTCAGGTTGAAGTTTTCCAACGGAACACCATCCACAACGATCAGCGGATTGGTACCAGCCGTGATTGAACTCACCCCGCGGATCTTGATCACCGGCGAAGCACCCGGCGCGCCCTGCGACTGCGAAATATTTACCCCCGGTAATGTACCAGCCAGCGACTGGCTCACATTACTGAATGAACGGTCCTTGAACTTGTCATAGTTAACAGAGATTACTGATCCAGTGACGGCTCTTTTGCTCTGTGTTCCATAACCCACCACAATCACCTCTTCCAGTGATTTGTTTTCGGGAGAAAGCTTTACATGAATGTCAGCCCGGCTGCCTACGGTTTCTTCCACCGATTTGTAACCTACAAAACTGAATACCAGCACAGTAGCCTGGTCGGGCACATCGATCTGGAACGCGCCATCGGCGTTGGTAGTCGTTCCACGCTGCGTGCCTTTGATCACGACGCTCACCCCGGGCAACGGGTCGGTGTCGCTCACACCTGTTACCCTGCCTTTCACCGTCAGGGTCTGCGCATGCACCACCGGAACGACCAGTAAGCATGCCAGGATGATACGTAATAGATGTTTCATAAGTAAATGAGGTGATTAGGAAAGTGTAGTTGTTTTCTTTTATTTTCTTTTTTATTCTATTTTTTACGAAAAATAGGAACAATTTTATTTATAAAAAACATATGCAAGCTATTTATGTCTTATTTTTATAAAAAATTGTCAAATACTATTTCAAAGGCGGCATTCGAGGCGAATATTGCCGTCATTTGCTACATCAAAAGATATAGAAACACAATACATTCGTAAGTATAAAATAGTTAATCTCAAAATAAATGGAAAGAATTGCCGCCACTTACTACATTGAAACACCCTATGAAGTGGAGAAAGCAGCAGCCGTATTGGCCGGAGAGCAATCGTCAGGAACGTTTGTAGCAGTGCCTGGCGAAACGGAAGAACTCAGGAACCGTTTTGCCGCACGTGTGGAATCCATTACGCCCGCCGGAATGGTAGGAGAGCCGGCCATTCCCGGCGCTTCTTCCAGAAACGGCATGTATCATCGCGCATATATTAAGGTGTCCTGGTCAATCGAAAATTTTGGATATAACCTTCCTACCCTGATATCAACTTTGCAAGGCAACTTGTACGAGATCACCCAGTTTACCGGATTAAAACTGATGGATATCGACATTCCAGCTTCCTATGCAGCTCATTTTCGCGGCCCGAAGTTTGGAATCGCAGGATGTCGCGACCTGACGGGCATTCCGCAAGGCAGGCCATTAATAGGAACCATCATCAAACCAAGCGTCGGTTTGACGCCCAACCAAACCGCTGAAATGGCCGGAATACTGGCACAAGCTGGAATCGACTTCATTAAAGACGACGAGCTCATGGCTTCCACCGCCAACTCCCGCTTTGAAGATCGCGTGGATGCAGTTATGCGTGTCATTAACAGGCATGCGGACAAAACGGGTAAAAAAGTAATGTATGCATTCAATATCAGTGATGAAATGGATGAAATGCGGCACAAATACGAATATGTGGTCAAATCGGGAGGGACTTGCGCGATGATCAGCCTTAACAGCGTGGGACTATCGGCTTCCAAACGCATTTGTGATCTGGGACAATTGGCTATCCACGGTCACCGCAATGGCTGGGGAATGCTCAACCGTCATCCTTTACTAGGAATCGAATTCGCAGCGTATCAAAAATTGTGGCGACTCGCGGGCGTGGACCAACTGCATGTGAATGGCATTCAGAACAAATTCTGGGAATCAGACGACTCGGTCGTTAAATCCATCGAAGCCTGCCTGGAACCAATGCTGGGCGGTTATACTGTTTTACCAGTCGTGTCATCGGGCCAGTGGGGCGGACAGGCATTTGAAACCTACCGCCGCACAAATACGACCGACCTCTTATATATGGCAGGCGGAGGCATTATGGCACATCCGGGCGGTCCGGCAGCCGGCGTTATGGCCTTGCAACAGGCCTGGCAAGGCGCGGTGGACGGCATTTCCCTCTCAGAAGCCGCAGTACTTTATCCGGAATTCGGGAAGTCTGTTGAGAAATTCGGAAACCTGCATTTCGACCGCGCATGAAAGATAACGGACTGCTCTTAGCCTATTATGGCGACGATTTCACAGGTTCCACAGATGCCATGGAGATCCTTGAACGCGCCGGCGTGCGAACTGCATTGTTCATCGGACCGCCCACCGCCGCCGACCTTGCAGCATTTCCAGGCATACTTGCTTACGGCATCGCAGGCATGACACGAGCAATGTCGCCGGACAAAATGGAACAGACTTTACGGCCTGCATTTGAAACACTGAAACGCACCGGCGCACGGCATGTGCATTACAAGGTCTGCTCCACATTTGACTCTTCGCCGACGATCGGCAGTATTGGAAAAGCTATCGATGTTGGAATGGAGGTGTTTGCGTCCCGTTTTGTTTCCATGGTGGTGGCTGCTCCCTCGCTGGGGCGCTACTGTGCGTTCGGAAATCTTTTCGCCCGGATGGGTATTGGCAGCAACGGGAACATTCACCGCCTCGACCGCCACCCCAGCATGAGCAAACATCCGGTTACGCCTGCCGACGAGAGCGACTTGCTTATCCATTTGGCCAGACAAACCCAAAAACAAAGCGATTTGATCGATATACTGCAAATCGAAGCGGAAGCCGGTTTATCCGCCGAAGTGCTGGAAGATAAAATAGCCCAAGGCGCAGATGTGATACTTTTCGACGCGTTGTACGAACACCAGATGCCCCGCGTCGGCGCATTGATCGATTTATATGGCAATGCAATGGTGCCTCATTTTTCAGTCGGTTCCTCAGGAGTGGAAATGGCTTTGACAAGCATCTGGCAACAGCAAAATCTGATAGAGAAACCGGATTCCTGGCCAGATCCAGGGCATTCGTCACCCATACTTGTCGTATCTGGCAGTTGCTCGCCCGTTACCGCCCGTCAAATTGACTGGGCTCTCGCAAATGGCT
Source organism: Dyadobacter sp. MSC1_007 (assembly GCF_023667495.1). GTDB lineage: Bacteria > Bacteroidota > Bacteroidia > Cytophagales > Spirosomataceae > Dyadobacter. The sequence goes on along the minus strand of NZ_JAMOZL010000002.1, from coordinate 327,836 downwards.
TTGCAGAGATCGCACTCAACACGCCTGGTATTGCTGGCGGCATGAATGATCCTTCCTTTTTAATAGAAATACAAAAGGCAATACAACTGATCGAAATAGGAAAAAGCGTGATCATCCATACAAGTAAGAGTACTCAGGATGAGCGGTTTGCCGCTTCTAATGCGATTCTCAAACAAAAAGGATTGAACGAAACCGAAATTCAGGGCATGACAGCTGAATTGTATGGCAATGCATTAGGCCGGATCGCACGAGGCGTTGCTGCCGAAACCAAGGTCAAGCGTATTGTTATTGCAGGAGGCGACACCTCTGGCGTGGTAGCTCGCGCGCTGGGCATCCGGGCCGTCGAAATGATCGCCCCGATCTCTCCGGGAGCGCCATTATGCCGGGCGTTCGCACCCGGATCGCCCGCCGATAACCTGGAAGTCAATTTTAAGGGCGGCCAGGTTGGCCGGGAAGATTATTTTGGTTCTGTAATGCGAGGGAGGTTGTGATTTGCATGAGGCTTTGCTTCCTCTTTGCCAACCTCCCTCCTACGCCAGTAATTAGCCAAAATGGACCCGGAGATATTCATCCAGGGGCTGAATACGGCGGCGGCAAGCCCTACGGTGCCGAGCTTCCCCATGCTTCCTGCCAGTCCCGAAGCCATTCCGCCATTTTGAAGGCCTACTTCAAATGCCATTGTCCGCGACGACGGTTTGTCCAAACCTAGCAATCGACTAAACCAGTATCCAAAGAAATATCCCGAGGCATTATGGATCACCGACACGAAAAATAGCAGGAACCCCACATTCAGCAGGTTATCCCGGCCAGCGGCCGTTGTGACGGTGGTGAAATATATGATTCCAAACATGGAAACATAGGGCATGTATCGGTCGAGGTTCCGGAAAATTCTGGTGAGATGATGATAGATTAGCCCTACCAGCACTGCCCCGGCAAAAAATGCCAGCACTTCCAGCGATTGCAATCTGGCTTCTGAAACGTTAGCCTGAAAATAGCGCCACAGACCCGCGGAAAGACTCATCAGAAAAAGTGCGCAAATAATCGCTATCCCATATAAATTCCGTTTGCCGCGAGCTGATGCCAATTTGAGAAAATCATGGATCAGCGCGGCCCCGATGGGCACGATGACGATTTTGACAATCTCCATCATCATATCCAGAAATTTGATGTGTATTAGTGTGCCTGCAAGTATTTTCATCAAAAAGGGAGTCAGAAAAGGCGCGGCGAGGGTCGTCATGGCTGTAACAGCCACAGAAAGGATCAGATTGGCTTTGGCAATATATACCATTACATTAGATGCCAGTCCGCTTGAACACGATCCCAGCAGGATAACACCCGCCGCAATTTCCGGCTCGAAATGGAATATTTTAGTAAGTAAAAAACCCATCAGCGGCATAATCGTGAAATGACTGCATAGCCCAACTAACACGCCTTTGCCCGAAGTAGCCAGTTCTGAAAAATCACGCAGGCTCATTTGAATACCCATTCCAAACATAACAAGCTGCACTACAACGAGTATCAGCCATTTATTCCTGAGATCAAAATCTCCCACATGCAGGAAGGTTTGCGGATACACCATTCCTGCGATGACGGCTGCAATGATCCACGCGGTGTACTGGTAGCCCTGCAAAAAAGAGACAGCACCTATTCCGATGGCGAGCGACAATGCCAAACTCATTCCCGCGGCACGTGCGAGGCCGTAGGAGCCAGTAAATAATGTAAAAATCAATACAAGCGCGGAAACGATCGCCAGTGCGAGGCAGCCTTTTCTGATCGTCAGCATATCAGGCCTTAGTTAAAATGGACGCCAAATGCCGGATTGCCTGTGGTGGGCTGGCAATAATCGGTACGGTTTTCTCGGCCTCGGTCAAGGCATCGACCACACGTGCCATCGACGCTTGTGCGAGCAGGATCACGTCCACCTGAGCGGAAAGTTCACGCAATGCATTGGCCACCATTTCGTCATGCAATGCAGGGTTACCGCTCATCAACGCATCAAAAGCGCCGTCACAAAGCCGACTAGTAAGCTCGATCTCCTTTCCGGCAACTTGGGCACGACGCCGCACCAGGTCGGTTGTCGGTTCCAGTGTGGTAGGCAAAGTAGCAACGACCCCGATCCTGCGCCCTGTCGATACGGCCAGATCGGCCATCGGCTGGTCCACCCGGAGAACTGGCACCGAAACAAGTGCCGCCGCCGCTTCCACCGCCCGCCCGATCGAAGAACAGGTTACGAGAATTTGGTCGGCACCCGCTGCCTCAGCAGAAGCAACATGATCCACCACCCGCCGCGCGGTATTGGGCATGAGCTTGCCTTTCGCGATCACATCTTTAATGAGACTATCGTCCACAATGTTAAATACGTTGACTCCCGGCAGATGTTCGGTGCATAATTGCTGAAAAATTGGCACCAATGTGGCCGACGTGTGGATCAGGCCCAATGTTACTGGTTTCATGAATATTGAAATGATGGATTGAAGATCTATTGTAGGCCGGGAACAGAAGTAGGTGTCAGGTCTGGCCGAGTTTCACTACTGCACCGAAAATAGCGAACACTTTCGATTATATTCTAATTTTTACGAATTTACAGTTTCTATTTCTATTATCAAAAATAAAATGGTTCAATAATGGATTGTAACGAGGGAAAAACAAAAAAAGACCGGACATGATCCGGTCTTTTTAATCCTTTACTATCTATGTTAACCAATCAAAAACTTTTAAATGCTTACTGATATGCGGTAATGCGCAAGGCCAGGTACGGCTTCATAGGCAGGCGAATCGCCCGGCGCTCTTTATCGAATATGCGATAGTCGACCGGTTCGTCGGTTTCGAAGATCTCCGGCAGCGTTTGTATCGTCATATTCCACGTGTCAATGAGCTCTACCTTAAACTTTTGGCCTGCCTTCGGCCCTGCTTTTTTGGGCAGATTGAATGTCCATTCAGGCTGCATTTTTTTACCAAAATATACCAGATAATAGCTACTGTCCGCGGTTGTTGCGGTATGATGGTCTTTCCAGGGATCGGCCAGTTCGAGCGGTCCGGGGCTTTCTTCCAGTATCTTCCGCAGAAACCCGATCCTCGCAGGGCTGCTTCCGGTCAACCGGCCGCCTTTTGCCCAGAAAATCGTATCACCTACATTACTATACGTTTCCCCGTGCGTCACGTAAGTACCCGCGATCACACCCTGCCAGAATGCCTCGGTCATCTCTTCGCCACTCAAATGTCCCCAACGCTGCTGCAAATCGCCCTCATAGCATACTTCATCATAGATCATCGGCTTAAAAAATACATCTTTCAACAAAATCGCCCTCCCGAAATCCTCTACCGTCGAGCCGTTTTGAATGCTCACGTGTGTAAATTCCGGCTTCCACAGGTCATAATAGACGCTTCCGTTATGGATCGAGCATAAATGCCGGTAAGGATCGGAGTTCACAACAGCTTTGGTATAAGCGTCCCAATCTTCTCTGGGCTTGGTTTTGACGTAGTCGAACTCGTTCGCGATCGACCACCACACGTTCCGGAACGACGAAAGCCGCGCCGTGAGATACCGGATGTATTTCAGGTCATTCTCCTTACCCAGACTGTCAAATCCCCAGCGGCCCTTATCATACGGATGAAAAATGATCACATCGGCCTCGATGCCCAGCTTTTTCAAATCATCGATCCGCTTTTCCAGATGCTCGAAAAACGCAGGCTCGAAACGCGAAACGTCCCATTCAAACCTGATCTTTCCTTTCGCATCCTTCGATTCCGATTTCTTTACAAATGGATAGAAAGGCGGCTCATTCTCCACGTGTGAGTAGTATTTGGGGAAAACACACATTCGCACCTTGTTGAAAGGCGCATTGGCAAGCGTTTTCAAAGTGATTTCTTCCAAGGCCGGTGGCTGATGCGTCCATGCATATAATGTAGTCCCGAACGGGTAATAGCGCTTGCCGTCGGCATATTTAAAATGATAGGTATCAGCTACTTGCACGGGTCCATGATTATCCTTACCGGGTGCAATACAAGTAAATGAGCCGGTTTTGCCGTTCAGTATCTTGCTGTTACTGACCGTTTTGTACTTCCAATTACCGATTTGCTGTGGCATAAAACGGATCTTATATTTCCCTCCACCGTCATAGAAACCAGCCACCTTCACCTTCTCTTTTCCGTTTGTAAATTCGGCACCTATTGTCACATCGGCGAAAGGGTTTCCGTCCTGTGGACCTGCAAGAGTCACTTCAAAACGCTCCCAACGCTCCACCTGCTCGTGCCCCGAAGCGGAGAATGTCGTGAACAGAACAAAAGCGCATACTGTAAAGAAAAACTTCATGATCAATGGGTTAGGATAATTTGAGGCACCGAACCGATTGCTTCTTGCCAGCCTCGGTAGCCCGTTTGCACAGATTCGCTTTCTGTATCAGGATAAATGGTGATGTGTGTTTCGCCGAGTTTCCGGAGGTAATCTATATTCGGATAAACACCTGACTCTAAGCCAGCAAGGTAAGCCGCACCCAATGCCGAAACTTCCGGAAAGCCGAGGTTAACCACCGGCTTCTGCAAAAGATCTGCGAGCATTTGTACTACAAAACCGTTTGAAGTTAATCCACCGTCGATTTTCAGTTCCTGCAATGCAATGCCGGTATCGGCCTCCATGGCAGTGATCACGTCTTTGATCTGATATGGGATCGATTCGAGAGCGGCACGCACGATGTGATTTTTGTCGCAATCGAAGGTAAGGCCAGTAATCGAAGCTTTGCGGGTCATATCCCAATGCGGCGCACCAAGCCCGCTGAATGCAGGCACCAGGTACACGCCATGACTATCGCTGACGGAGCGCGCCATTGCCTCCGTCTCTTTAATGTCCTGAAACAACGCCAAATGCGTTTTCAGCCATTCGATCGTTGCCCCGCAGGTCACTATTACACCTTCCAACGCATATTCAACGTGCGAACCGGCGCTCCACCCGATCGTCGTCACCATGCCTTGCTTCGATTCCTGCGGGTGTGGTCCAATGTTCATCAATATAGATGAACCCGTCCCTAACGTCGCTTTCGCAATTCCGGGAGCAAAACAACCTTCTCCAAATGCAGCCGCGTGGGAGTCCCCTATCATCGCCGTAACCGGCAAAGGCGTGTCAAAAAAACCTTCAAAATCAGTTAGCCCAAATGTGGACGACGATTGCTGTATCTCTGGCAAACGCAACCGGGAAAGGCCAAACAACGCGAGCAGTTCTTCATCCCAGGAAAGTGTTTCAAGGTTGAAAAACAATGTCCTTGATGCATTGGTATGGTCGGTAAGATAAGATTTCCCGTTTGTCAACTTGTAAAGAAGCCAGGTATCCACGGTGCCAAAAAAAGCGTTTCCACTCCCTATTGCGCTATTTACAGCGTCGATATGCTCGTTAAGCCAGATCACTTTGGAACCTGAAAAATAAGGATCAATCAACAATCCGGTTTTCTTCCGGACAATTTCTTCCAAGCCAGAGGATTTCAGGTTAGCGCAAACCGATGTCGATCTTTTGCATTGCCATACAACTGCATTATAAAGCGGTTTTCCGGCCTCATCCCAAAGAATAAAAGTTTCACGCTGATTCGAGATTCCGCACGAACGGATATTCCGTATATCACCGCCATTCCTGAGAAAATCGGCCAGACATTTCCTGACTGACGCGAGCACATTTTGATAAATAGCCTCCGGATCCTGTTCAACCAGACCGCCGTCAAGGTACATGGTCGCGAGCGCCTCTACACCCCGCGCAACCGCCTTGCCATTTTCATCAAAAATAACCGTTTTAGTGCTGCTCGTACCCTGATCAATCGCCAGAACGAAGTTGCCGTTCAACATCCCCAAAGCTTTGTTTTCAACTTGTCAAATCAATTCTATTTACAAAAACAAAGAAAAGAAAAACAATCGAAAACAAAACTAAAAATCACAGGAAAAATATTGATTTATTTATGTACAATATTGCCCTGGATGCAATTTCTGAAAATCATTATGCCTATTGAAATTTAGAGACGAGATCTTTTGTTGCTACGACCAGGATTACCACACCTCCTACGGCCATAAAAGTCATATCGATCTTCGCTACCGTGCTACACAGCGCCTCATCAAATGACAGATATACGATTTTCGAAGCTGCGCAAATGCCCACCAGATCACCGAAAACTCTCACAAGAACACCTTCCTGAATGTTTTGAAATCCGTAGCGGGTAGCAGCAAAAACAGTGTAAACGACACACCCCATTAAACAAATCGCCAACGAAATGGCGTAGTGACTCAAATGATTCTCCATACAACCACCAAAATGCTTTTAATGATTGTATTTATTGGACCTGTGAATTTTTGGCTGTGTTTTTGTGGGAAGAAGGACCAGCGTGATGATTGGTCTCGGGATATTTTTTATCAAACCAGAAGCCAAGGCCTGCTCCAATCGGCACCCCAACAACTGCTCCGGCAGGGCCAAAGAACGCACCCAACACCAAACCAACGGTAATGCCAAAGGTGATGTAAGTGATAGACTCCTTTTCGATTTTGATATTCGTTTTCATAGTTCCAGTGCGTGGTTTGAGTTTGAGAGAAGAAATGTTACTCGACAAAACTAGAAACTTTTTCCAAAGATTTCAAGAACGTTTCACATTTTAACCTTTCACTTGCCTTTAAGCGCATTAGAGCCACATTTAGAGCAAATTACGTCATTTTTCCTAGCCTCTGGCGACACTTTCAGGTCCACCATTTTCCCATCCTTCCACTCCCCTTCAACGGTAGTATTATACGGGGCGTGCAGCTTGAATTGCACGTCCCAGTCGTCGGGCCATGCGGGCAAAAGATAAATCGAGTCGCCGGGGGTTTGCATGAGCATTTCCTGCAAGCCTATCATGCCCGAGCCGCCCCAGTTATGGTCAGGCACCCAATCGTGGCCGGGTCCCCAGAACGCAGGAAACCTCCTGCCTGAATCCTGCAATTTCTTCACGGTGAGCGCCGCGACTTCGTCGATCAGACCAAGCCTTGCACAAAAGATATTATCCTGATGCCAGCTGGTATAATTACGGTTTTTAATAGCCTCGGTATCATATTTCCAGGTGTTAATTGCCGTTTCAAGATCCGGCTTTCCAATCCCGTACATGCCGAAGGGAAAAACCGGATAAAGCTGCGGAATTTCGGTGTTCTGAATACGCTCCCAGGCACGCGCGGGCGCGATGGTACGATGGCCCTGCATTTCGCGAAACGACAAAGGCGGGATGCGCCCCAGCATTTCCTGCCAGTGTTTACGGCGCGGTTCATCGCCATATTTTAAGGGCAATGCAAGCATTCTGCCCAATACTGTTTTCAATCCGGCTACCGTCGTGGCTGAGTTGTAGGCCATTTTATAGGTTTCGGCGGCACTTCCGGGAAACAATATCAGATGTCCGTTCTGGTCGAGCTTCGCGGCGCTCCTGTTCGCTGCCAGGTGTTGATAATGTTCATCAAAAAAGACGACGCAGCTTTCAATGAGCGGCAAATACTTGCTGATATCAGCACCTGAGAACCGTTCCAGGTCCATGATCATCAGGCAAAATTCAAGGGATGTATCCCAGAGATATTCGAGCCATTTATTGTACTCCACACCCGCATCAAAACCAGCGGGACGCTTTTGCCCGTATTCAGCATAGTTTGGCAGGCCAAAGTTTTCGATTTGTTCCGTGAATGAGGCGCCTTTGTGTCCCCAATAGTGATGCGTCCGCGTTTCCGCATTGGCCAATATCCTTTTATAAAACTCAAATTGGGAGGGCATCATATCGAAATCTCCGCTTTTGAGCATTGGCCAGTAAACCAGCCGCTGGTTTTGAGCCGTGAAAATCCCGCCGCCCCAGTTACGATGATCAGGAGTGAAATGGTACGATGTATCAACAAAAACCGGGTCGTAAGTAAACAATCCCCCATTGAATTTAGTCGGGTAGGCACCATATGCATTGCAGGCAAGCATATACCTGAATAACTGATAGTTGCGACCGATCTGCCAGACTGCGGAGCTGCTATCTTTTGCCGAAACATTTAAGGCTATGTAACTTCTTTTCCAGTATTCGCGCCACCAGTCGAGCGTCTTTTGAAACGCCGTACTTTTTTCTTTTCTGGATTTTAAAACAATGTCATGCAGACCGCCTTTCCATTTATTAATCGAATCTTCCTGCGCAATATGAAGGTAGATTTCCAGCTGATGCCGACGTGCAGCTTTTTTACTTTTTAATCCAAAACCTTGAAATGGCGTGTCGGCATATTTCCCTTCTTTGATTGCATGATCGGGCACCATATTTTCACCTCGCATCCAGCCGCCGTGAGTAAGCCTTTTCAACGGGTTCCAAAGTTGGGACTTAACGGTTTCGAGTTGCTGTTGGGTAACAATCTTGTCAAAAATGGTAGAATCGCGGTTTTGATGAAAGAACAGCACGCCATTATTATGCCATGAAATGCTATCCGGAAGCATGGTAACCTTCCCACCAGCCCATTTATAGGAACTTGCATTCCGCGCACCACCTTTCAGTTCGCGCTCACTGGTCCGCCAACTTTCGTACCAGGCATTGACGTGCGTGGGCCTGTTTCCTGACACATCAACCCGGATCACGGGACTGAATACATCGACCCAAACCTTCACTACAACTCGCTCTTTCCCTTTGTCACTTCTGATCTCCACATATCCCTGATCCAGCCTCAATTCCTGCTCGAAAGTTGCTCCGTTTTCAAATGGATTGGGCGACAGCCGCAAACGCACGCGGCCCAGTTTCGGGAAGACATTATTTTCATCAAAAGCGCCGCTTCTCGACATATAGAACAGAATATCCCCTTTTTCAACCCACACATTCAAACCAATGTCACCACCACCACAAGGCATAGACTCACCGGAGTTTTTGCTCTGAGAGGACCATTTCAGGTTATAGATTTCCGGAGAAAATGATTGCGCAAATAGGTCCCCGCCCGAATAAAAAATCAGGAATAGGATAACCAGGGCCATTTTTAATGCAATGCGCATTCGTTGAAGTAAATTATAACCCGAGGTTCAGGCCTGGAAGATTGCTTTCATAAAAGCTGTGTTGGCGCCAAAATTCCCCTTCACATCGCGCGGTTTACTTGCATCCCGCGAACGTTCGATCACGAGCCAGCCTTTCCACCCCATTTTATCCAGCGTCGCCTTCACTTTTTTCATATCCAGCCGGGTATTATTTTCCAACCACACCCCGTCCTTATCGGTGCAATGGATCTGGCAAATGCGTTTTTTACCCAAAATCTTTAACTCTTCACAAAGATCCCTGCCTGCTTCCAACGGATTTGAAAAATTGAAATAGATTTGAACAGCCTTCGAACCGACGTCATTGAGCAATTTCACTTCCTCAGTAGCGCTCAGGGCCGTTTCGATCCCGATCACTACGCCTGCCTTTTCGGCCATTTTCCCTACCACTTTCAAACGCTCAACAATGGCGGGCCGCAATTCGGGATTTTTTACAAGGTCTCCCTGGATGCCCATTGGTAAAAAAGCTGTTTTGATCTTCATCTGCCGCATGGTTTCAATGCAATCGCCCACCGTGTTTTCGTAGCCCTCCCGTTTGGCAAAAGATTGCGAATAAAAACCCGTCATAGCCAATGAGCAAATTTCCAGATTCAGCTCTTTAGCCTTATCCAGATATTGCTGTCTTACAGCCGGATCAGCCAGTTTATTGTCAAAAGTAGGCCTGTCGCCCAGCCCGCCCATATCTACTTCGAGGCCGTCGGCACCGATCTCACTGGCCAGCGGCAATGCGCTTAATTTTTGCCTTTTGAGGATCATCAGATCGATCACGGCGATTTTATAACGCTTTTCCTTCCTGCCTCGCAAACCAGCAAAACCCGAGGTCCACGACAATGCAAGCATTGACCCGGCCAATGCTGTATCAAAAAATTTTCTACGGTTCAATTTTAACGGATGGTTAGTGGATTACATCGGCCATTGTTCATCTGCAATAGGCTTACTTTTCAGTTTCGAGGGATCGATTTTGACGTATTTAATGCGCTGGCGGCGCCAGGTGTACACGATATGCACCATGCCGTCGGCTGTCTGAATCACCGATGGATAGGAATACTGGCTTATCGGCGAATCTTCCAGTACCAGCGCCGCTTCCCACGCTTTTCCGTCCTTTGAAATCGCTACATTCAATGGCGTACGAGGCCCTTTTGGTTGCCCGGCAGGTGGTTTTACATGGTTATAAACCAACAACTGGCGGCCATCCTTCAAAGTCACAGCATCCGTGCCGGAATTGTTGTTAGGCAAACTCATAGGAACCATTTCCGACCATGTTTTGCCGCCATCCTTCGACCAGGATTCAACAATAGAGCGGCTTTTGCTGCGGCAAAGGATCTGCATATCACCATTTGCATAAGTAAGAATGCTCGGCTGAATGGCGTTGATCGTCTTTCCGTCATTAATCGGCCCAACTTTCCGCCAGGTCTTGCCAAAATCGGATGTTACCTCAAAATGCACGCGCCAGCCACCTTCACCCTCGGTGCTTGAAGCGCACCATAACTCGCCATTCGGCATCAAAACCGGCTTGTTTTTAACCGGCCCGAGAAAGCCTTCCTGCAATGCGGTTGGTTTCGACCAGGTTTTACCATTGTCTTTTGAAGTGATCAGGAAGCCTTTCCAGCCTGCGACATTAGGCCCTACTTTGTAAAAAAGCATCAGATCACCTTTTGGGATCTGATATAATACGGGGTTCCAGCATGCGTAGCGCAGGTTTGCATTCACAATGCCATTGGCTACTTCCACAGGGGCGGTCCATTTACCGCCTTCGAGCCGACTTACCTGGATACCGACGTCGGGGTTACGTTCCTTTGTACCGCCAAACCAGGCCGCCACCAATCCGGCTGGCGTTTCGGCGATCGTCGATGCGTGGCTTTCCGGAAAAGGCGCCGTTTCGAAAATAAACTCATCGACAAGAATGCCTTCCTTTTGCTGTGCCTGGACTAAATGCGTAAAAAGGCAGATCGTGCCAACCAACAGCCACCTGAATGTTTTGTTGTGCATTGTATGAATGGTCATAGGAATCATAAGGGTTTATGGTTGATTAAAATTCGTTCGATGTCGGCTGAGCCGCCTGCTTTTTTGCCATTTACAAACACCTGCAAGCCTTTTCCTTTTTTATAGTGACTGCCGTCTTTGTCCCAAAGTATCGTCAGCAGCTGTCCGTGATAAAGCACATTATCCAGACAAAACCAATCCCATTGCGCCTCGGGTATAAGCGGATTCACTTCTATTGTATCATCTGCACGTGGGCGCAAACCTACGAGACCAGTGATAATCAAGTCGTTGAATGTCGAATGGTTATAGTAGCGGCTTCGCTCCTGGTCGCCTTTGAGCCAATAACCTGTCTTTTCATCCAGGTATTCCCCGATATAGGGCTTGCCACGGTAATATTGCGACTCCACATACTTTTCCAAAGCCCCAAAATAAGTGGTATCCGCCAAAGCCTTCGACGCGCCCAGGTTCATACGATTTGCCATGCCTGTAAGCGTCTGCGACGTTGCAAACGGCCACACAGCCCCATCCCATTCGCATTGGCAGCAACCGTGCGTACGGAACGCCGGATGCCTGCGCTCCGCAGTGGTAAGGCCAAATGGCGCATTAAATCCATGTGGATCGGCAACCTGTTTCCAGGCCGCATCATACTTTTCGTCAGGCAGATTAAAGTACCACGGAATGAAACCGATCGCCTCGCGCACACCGGCAAAAGGGCCTGCGCCGCGTTTCTTTACTGTTTCAAAAAAGCTGCTGTCGCTGTTCCAGAGCTTGGTTTCAATCAGGTTTCGCAACGTATCGGCCTTGCTTTTGTACAGGCTGGCGAGCGCATTATCTCCTTTTAAGCCGGCTATGGCTGATAGTGCCGTTGCATTGCCGTACATATAGCTGTTAATCGTTGGGCGGGCATTCTGCTCGCGTCTGCCGCCGCTCAGCGATTCTTCCATCCCATCTTTTACGTCAGCTTGCCAGAAAAGGCCACTTTCCGTTCGACGGTCTTTTTCCCAGGCCTTGTATTCCGAAGTCAGATCGGGCAGCATATCGAGCAAAAATGCTTTGTCCTGATTCACTTTATAACGGTTATACAATGCGTCGGCGGTCCAGCTGCTGAAATTGAGCAGTTTTTTCATCCTGCCACCTTCATTGCCACGATACCAGATATGGACATTGTCATTCAGATAACGCTGGTCGTGAAGCCAGCGGCCTTCGTAAATATGGTGGCCCAGTGCGCAACTGATGAGGTTATATTTATCCGCATAATTCCGGTTGACCAGAAATTCCGTGATCGCGAAGCCTTGCGGCGTCTGATTGATGTGCTTACGGAATGTCCACCAGCGGTAATAGTAGATTTCCTGAAAATTGTCCTGCGGGCAGTCGAAAAGCGGGATATTAGCCTTCATCCAAGCCCACGATTCTGCATTAGGGATCGCATTGGCCTTATTTTCATCCTCCATCCTGTTAAAATGCTCCACATGATGCCGGAAATTGTCGGCCTTTAAAACGGCCGGGCCTGCCGCTTTCCTCGAACAGGCACTTATCCCGCCCAACAAAAGCAACAAACCCAGCACTCTGACTTTTATCTGCATATTCATTTTTTTGTAAACCAATAAATTGTATGCGCTTGCTGCGCTCCGGCGGCTAAGGAAATCACTTTTCCACCCTTTACTTTTTCCTGTTTGCCGATGAGCGATCCCGTTTGTGCATGAATGCGTTGCAGGACATAATTGCCTTTCAGATTTGTTAAATCGGCGGTCGCAGTTTCTGCTGGATCCTGATACACGATCATCCCGGCACCCGGTTTTAAAAGAATATATTTCCCTTCCGATTCTACCGGTTGCATGGCAGCCACGTCCGCCACAAAGGCCTCAGGAAGATTTGGCACCGCGCTCACAGAACCTCCGGCCATCAACACCGCCCAGGCATGGGCATCAGAGCCATCTGCATTGTAGATCACGGCCTTTTCAGGATATTTTTGTTTGTATTCCAAAACTGCCTTGTAAACTGACGAAAACGGCACCTTACCCGGCTTCTGGATCCGCGCATGCTGCCGCGGTGCAAGGTTTTTACCCCCCTCGGGCGCATAATATTCTCCTCCCGTTCCCGCCGCTACCGCCCGGCGATGCCAGTAACGGATATCGATAATATCGACGATCGCAGCATATTGTTTGTCGGCAAGAATGGCGTCCTGCACGTCTTTGGTCGTACTTAACGCCACCAGCGCATTCTTTCCGGTTTCTTTTTCCCACTCGGCAACCACATCCAGCCAGAATTGTACAAAGTGCAACGGCCCAGTATATTCCGCGCTGATAAACTGCACGACGCTGCTCTGATCCTTGAAATTATCAAGGCATTGCCTGATATAAGCCTTGTGAAGAGCGCGACGCGAAGGATCGGTAATGTCGTAAAACTGATCCGCAATGAAAATACGCTTGTCGCCCGCATAAGGCGGCGGCTCCGGAAAACCTGTCTGGTTTACATTGTTAGCGGTGCGCCAGGGAAAATCTGCATAATGCGCCCCAGCTTCAAGGATGTTGTGTTGAAAATAGTTCTGATGATAGAGCAAAAGGCCTTTCTGATCAGCAAGCGTCGCAAATTCGCGCAACCGCGACCAGTACCACGCATTGTAATTTTTCAAATCATATTTACTCAAATCGTCCCAGGCTGCGTCCTTCCCGCTTCTCGCAAATGGCTGCTCGTAAAAAGGCGGCCACACCTCCCCATCGATGCGCCGGATCCGCTCGTGGTCATCGCGACGGCGGTCGTACCAGAGGCCATAATTATGGTCAACAACGGTGATATGCTTTGCTTTGAGCGAGTCGGTCATTGGGCCAAGCTCGTCGGTGAGTCCAGGGCCAGACCTGCCGGGAACGAAGCGGGTAATATGTGGTTTGGCAGCATTTACGTCGTGCGGACGGATACTTCCCCGCCACCAGGGCACTTCCTGCCGGTTGCCGGTCACAATGCGGTCGCCACGGACTAGCCAGCCATTTCGGATCGTCAACACCGGTAATGTTTTAGCTCGGGCCGGTTCGGGAATACCGGTCTCATCGATTGTTTTCACGCCTGAATGTGCTGTTATGACTGGATTTCTCTGTGCAGCCTGATCAATCCACCCGCTCAGTGACACCGTCGACTTGTGCGAATTGGCGACCAATGCAGCGGCTTGTTCAAGGCTCGGACTGCTGGATGCTTCCGTTTCCTGTGGTAGCAGATATGATCTTGCCATAACCTGTTTGCCAAGCCGGTCCGAAAGCTGGGCGTAATAAAGGCTCCGCGGTTGAATATGCTCATTCGCATTCTCCCAATGCCCATTTCCTGCAAACTGCGCCCATATTCCGAATGCAAAGTTGACAGTGCCCGGCGGACTGAAATTCTCCGCACGCGAGGCCGAACATTGCCAAAAAACGCTGTTGGCGGCCGTCCAGCCAGCACCCTGCCCATCCTGTCCGCGATTTTTAAAGCTCAATGCATGACCATCAATATTCACAATATCAAAAAGCACCCCGGAGGCCCAGCTATCGATCGCACCACTGAAATTATGGGGCAACCGCGACTCGCATTGCACAAATGCAATGGGTCCCGGCGCGCAAAAGCCGACGGCAAAATCATGGCAGCCGTTTTCTGCAAAGCATCTTTGAAATAATGTTTGCCCACCCTCTGTAAAAAAGGTATTCCGTCGCTGGCCAGCGATCTCTGACACCGGTTCGAGGGATTTACAGTCTTCCACCGTCACTTTGGAGGCGGATGCATAAATCGCCACCGCTGAACCAGCCAGGTGTTTGAACTGGACCTGCCTTACCCATGCATTTTCAGTGTTTTCCAAGGTAATGCCCATCCAGCGATGGTCTTCGTCTTTCAGGTTTTGAGGATCAAAAGTCGATTCGATATGCAAGTTTTCAATACCAACCTGACTAATGCGTCCTGCCCATTCGTATGGGATTAGCCAGCCACCTCCAAATTTGCTTTCCAATGCGGTGGTCAAAGGCGCATCGATGTTGATAATATTTCCGTTTATAGCATTGATTTTACGGTCCCAGGTAATGTCCCGCTGACCGGCTTTCCAGCCCAGCCAACCGGTTTCTCCCCCAAACTCCTCCATTCCCAATTTCCGTATCCATTCGGCGGTTGAAGGTCTTTGCACGCGGACACGGTCGCCTATTTTTAATGAGCCTGCGTTTTCCACCTCAAAACTCATTGCATTAACAGGCACATAATCAGCACTTACCTTTATTTTTTCACCCTGTCTAAGATCGTTTTGACCTAAAATCCTGATCACAGTCTCCCGCGTGCGGCCGTCAGCGAGCAAAGTTGCCCCCGTGGCGCCCCTCAACACAACCCCTGACTTTCTAATGACAATTCCTGACAAAACACGATGCGTACCAGCGCCGAGCAACACTGTTCCCCGGATACCATTCGCATCGACGGGCAGATTCCCCACATAATCGATCGCCGCCTGGATGCTTCGCGTCGCATCGCCTTCACGCGCAGGCACGGTCACACGTACGGGAACGTCAGGAATTTCGCGCTCCCCCGCCATATAGCCGCTATACGAAAAATCGACGATCCTGTTGCCCAGCGAGTCAGGCACATAAGCGAGCTGGCCACCCTCGCCCAAAGCTACCGGCGACGCTTTTTTGACCTTTTTCTGGGCCATTACGGGCACTGCAAAAAGAAAATACAACCCTGCCATCGACAGGATCGTATTTGAGATCATCACCTTAACCAAGTATCTCCCTTTTTCCAATGCGCTATTATTTTTGGCCTGATGTGCTTTTCAGCGACGCCAGTGTGTCGTGGTTGTTTTTAGGGTTTTTCCAATCCATTTTCTTTTTCGGATCAATGCCGTTGATGAATTTCTCGATATTGGAATAACCATCGCCGCTCATGTCCTTTTGCGCGTCCGAAGCGTCGTTCGGGTTCAAACCATATTTATTTTCCCAATCGGTAGGCATTCCGTCGTTGTCTGCATCCGGATAAGCTGTCCCTTTGTATTCCGGATAGCCTCCTACTTGCGACACATCGGTGATAATACCGTTTTTGTACGAATCGATCGGCAGGCGACGGTGCTCAAACTGGGTTTTCGGCAATGTTACGCCTTCTATCGGATTGATCTTTCCTGTACGTACCTGTGTGGTCACGCGTGCATCCACGGGATCGCGCTTCGGGAGCGTTGCGCCAGCATTCGCAATCACATAGTCGAACGACTCTTTGGCACTCATAATCGGGAACTGCGGCATGGGCAGCGGGCTGTTCCATTTGATCTCATCACGATATTTACCGGTATTAGGCATATCCTCCACCTGCACGCCGCCGTTCCAGTTGTCTTTGGTCACATTATCATGGCCTTCCATGATGTTTCCCGTCACATAAGCCCGGCCGAATACAAGGTGATCGAGTTTGCTGCGGCCGGCTTCTGGTTTCAGTATGCGATAACCGATCGGCGAATCTTTGGGCGTCTGAGGCCCGGGTTTGAAATAGTTGTTGATGATGTTGTACATAGCCCGGTAATCACCACCGTCGATGGAGCGGTGTACCCAGTTAAAAACTACATTATTGACGAAATTGAATATCCCAAACCAGCCGATAGACGGGTTCCGACCTGCATTGTTGGCCCACAGGTTGCGCATAAACGTGCAGTTTTCGCCTCCTAACGTGCTACCGAACGAGTGGTTCCAGGTATCGAGTGTTTCGGAGAAAATCGAGTTCTGAATGGTGATGTTCACCGTGGGTAGCTTTTGCTCCTGTGCACCGGTGCTGTCGTTATACATATGCCGGTACATCGACATATTTTCGTCCAGTCCCCAGCTCGCCGAAACGTGGTCGATCATGATGTTGCCGATCGGATTACCACCGATAGAATCGTCGCGACGGCCTACAAATGTCTCGCCCCGGCGGAAACGCATGTGCCGGATCACCACGTCGTGCGTGTTGATCCACACGCTCTCCCCTGCCACGCATACCCCATCGCCCGGTGCCGTCTGTCCGGCAATGGTAATGTAGGGAGCGCGAATGATCAGCGGTGTTTTCAAGCGGATAATCCCTGCAACATTGAACACGATAATGCGCGCGCCGCCTTTTTCACAGGCGTCGCGGAGCGTTCCCGGCCCACTGTCTTCCAGACTTTTAACCACATAAACCTTACCCCCGCGACCGCCAAAACTGAATGCACCGCCTCCTTCCGCTCCGGGAAATGCCGGAATGTCGGATTGGGGCAAGTCGACCGGACGTGCTGCCCAGGGAATATAGGGTTTTCCCTTTTTTGCTTCGGCTTGTATGATCGGCAGCGCTTTTTGCCAGGCGATTTCCGACTTCCGCGCAGCTTCCGCAAGAAGTGAATCACTGGTTTTCTTAGCCGCTGATGGAATTTTCGGGTATTGCGCAAAGGCGCCGTGACCGAGCAGGAGGGCTGCTAATGCCAGTTGGAGTGAATGTTTTGGGATAGGAATCATACTTGTTGTTATGTTATTTTTTTCTTGTTCTGTTACAAAATATTCATTTCAACGGGTCAAATGTGCCGGAAGGCCAGCCGATGTTTTGTTCCAGTTTAGGATTGTTGGTTAATGCCGTGGATGGGATCGCGAAGAAGTAATATTCTGGCTTCCAGTTGATCGTGTACTTGGTATCGAGTGATTTGGGTACTATTTCAAAGTATTGACGGTAAACTGAATCCAGGTTCATTCCATCCCTTTTGGCTGCAAATTCAGCCGCACTGATCGCCGATGTTTTCAGGTTGATGGTCACGCCGGTGCGTCTTTTGCCATTCAGTTTTGTTTCAAACTGTTTCCAGCGGCGCAGGTCCCAGAAACGCTTGCCTTCGAAAGCCAGCTCCACTTGTCTTTCATGCAAAATGGCTTCAAACAACTCACTTCTTGACATATCGGGTTTCAGGCCGTAGTTGCCATCTGCACCTGCTTCAATACCCGCCCGTTTACGGATTTCGCGTAGCTGTGCGTACGCTTCATCCAGCTTGTTCACACCGCAAGCGGCTTCTGCAAAGTTGAGTAATACCTCGGCATAGCGCATTTCGATCCAATCTGTTCCGGCATTTGCCACTGCTCCGGTTGCGAGGTTCGGGTCAATGGCCTTCCTGCAATAGAAACCGGTGTTTGTTGCTTTCTGCTCGATGGTTTTATTGTTTACAAAATAAGTCCATAACCGATAGTTTGCATTGCCATTGATATGCCAGGTTGCGCCATTGTATCCGATGGTCTGGTTGAAACGCGGATCGCGGTTTTTGTAAAAAAGCTGTTTATCATAACCCGCACCTTTTTCGGTAACATTCTTGCCGTTCTGCATCGGAAATGCTTCCACGATTTCCCAGGTAGGCTGGTTGGAGCCGCTGCCGGTGCCCAGATAGGACGGACGGGTGTTGTTATCCCAGGTCATGTTTTTATTGATCTGGTCACCCACTTTGTTGTTATAGCAGGTTACCCAAACTGCCTCAGGATTATTGGCTTCCTGAAACCACAGGTCGCTGAAACTATTGTGCAATTTGAAACCATTGGCGGAAAGCAGCTCAATCGCCTGTTTGTTAGCATCGTAAGCAGCCTGCCAACGCGCAGGAAGGTCGCTCGGGTTGAACTGTGGGCTAGCCCAATGCAAGAGGATACGGCCTTTGAAACCGGCAGCGGCCCCGCTTGTAATGCGGCCCCAATCGTTGGTATTGGCCCATTTGCCCGGCAGATTGGCAATGCTGTAATCGAGATCTTTCACGATCAATGCAATGCTTTCCGAAGTGCTGCTGCGGGGGATAGCCGCTTCGTCTTTGGCCGCTTGCCCTACCCCTTCCAGCGGTTCGAGCACCATTGGTACACCTCCGTAGAGCTGGACGAGGTCAAAATAGCGGTAAGCACGGAAGAATGTAACCTGCGCCATGAGTTGCTTTTTGTAACCTTCACTTAATGCGCTGCCCGGCATTTTAGCCAAAAACTGATTGATCGAGCGAAGCTTGCCGTAATTGTTGGTCGCATTCACAGCTGTTCCAAAGTCTGCGACGGTATTCACCTGGACAGTCCCTTCGAAAAACCGGGTCTCTCCTGAAATTTCGTCGGTGCATTTTAAGAAGTCGGACGACGGCCATGTGGGCAGGTTTTGGTCATACACATAATCCACATAGCCCCGGGCCAAAAGCGTATCGTTGAATACCTGCTCCTCATTAAATGCCGAGAGGTCAGTTTTGTCAAGCACATTTTCACAGCCGGCCAATGCCACCGCGAATAATGCCCCTATGATATATTGTAACTTCATATCTGCTGATTTTTAAAGTGTAAGGTTTAATCCCAAAGACCACGTTCTCATGACCGGATACACATTATACGCGCCTGCG
The DNA here is from genome assembly GCF_023667495.1 of Dyadobacter sp. MSC1_007. Lineage (GTDB taxonomy): Bacteria > Bacteroidota > Bacteroidia > Cytophagales > Spirosomataceae > Dyadobacter. The sequence continues at coordinate 308,508 of NZ_JAMOZL010000002.1, read as the reverse complement.
GCACCCTTGTAATCATACGGGTTGTAAAAGTTCACAGGGTTCATCGCCACGCCGATAATTTTCATCGAACTGATCCCCAGCTTTTTCGCCACATTCTGGCCAAGCGCATAAGAAACATTGAGACTACGCATCCGGAAAGCAAATGCATTGCGGAACCAGAAGGCCGACGGAATAGAATAGGTTTCCTCGTAATATGGGTCAGGATAGGCTGCATTCGGGTTTTCGGGCGTGTAATGATCGGCCCAGAAAACCGGGCGCGAAATGTCTTTCGCCGCTTTTTTCCTGGAATCACCATCGACGATCGCCTGTCCGCCAAACGAGCCTGCCGTCACCACATCTACACGAAGACCTTTAAAGCCGACGCCAAACGAAAGTCCGAATGTGTAGTGGTTGTTTTCCTTGTTGGTCAGGTATTCCTGGTCATCTTCGGTAATCTTGCCATCCAATGGCGCATAGCTGCCGTCGGTTTGCCGTGGGCCGCGTATATCCTGGTAATACAGCATCCCCGGCTTCGGCGCCTGCCCCATAATGGTGTAGTCAGGGTTTTTCTCAAGATATTTTTCAACATCCTGCTCCGAGCGGAACATGCCCAGGTAGCGGTAACCCTGCAAGCCTCTGTCGCTGGATCTGCCGGTTGGGTCCAGCCAGCTACCGACATTGGTAGCAGCTACGTCCACCAGCACGTTGCGGTTATCGTTCCAGGCCAGGAAAGCATTCACGTTATAGTCGATATTCTTGCCAATGCGGTCGTTCCAGCCGGTCGCAAACTCAAATCCGAACGAATTGACGGTTTCGTAATTTTCAGCAGGCATCACCGAACCGATCGTCAGCGGTACTGACGCCGAAAGCGTGGTCAGCAGGTTATAGCCGTGGTCGTGAAATACATCAATATTGGTCGATAGCCTGTTATTCAGGAAGGATGCATCCAGACCAATGTTCTTCTTGGTAACATCATCCCAGCGACCGAAATAGTTAGGCAGTTTTTCAAGCTTGATACCCACAGTACGGTCGCTATTTCCACCGAACACCGCTCCGTTGGAAGCCTGTGGCGTGTAACGCTGCATCCATTGCCATGCGGCCGTGCGGTCACCACCCAGGAAGCCGATAGAAGCACGTAATTTCAGTGAATTGACGAATGCGAGCTTATCACGGAAAAACTTTTCTTCCGAAATCACCCAACCAGCCGAAAGCTGTGGAAACGTGCCCCAGCGGTATTCGGGAGCAAATTTGGTGGAAGCATCGCGGCGGAATGAGACTTCCAACAGGTACTTGTCGGCGAAGCTGTAATTGAGGCGACCGACATAAGACAGTATCCCGCTTTCATTTGCCATGTTGGGGCCGATATCCTTCGCGCCCAATGCAGACATCAGGTAGTCATTTCCGCCTTCGAAAATGCCTTCCCGCATTGTAGCAATGCTTTCAGTATAAATCTCCGACTGCTCCACCAACGCCAATGCACTCACTGAATGCCTGCCAAAATCGCGGGCATAGCTGAAATTCAGGTTTAGCTGATAGCCGTCTGTATAGCCTGGATTGAAACGCAACCTATCGCCATTGTTAAGTCGTGTGGCCGGATTGGGCGTGCCGCCATAAATATGCTTGTTGTCGCCAAGCATCGAAAAGCCGTATGTTTTATAATAGGTCCCAAACTGTTTGCCCCAGTCGTTACCGAGGTTTTTATTATAAACAGTCCTGATTTTCAAACCGGGAATGAAAGGCACATTGTATTCGAGGTAGGCATTCACATTCAATACCACGTTGCGTGCCCGGGTGTAATTGTTGAGTTTTTGAGCCTCGAAAAAATGAAAACCCGTTGAGCTCGTGCCACCAGGCAGCAATACCGGCAATCCATTCACGTACGGCGGGATAAATTGTGGTGTATTAAGCAGGTTGGTCACGTCCTTTTCAACATTTTCCCCACCCTGTTTGAGATAAAACAGCTTGTTATCCGACAAGTTACCACTCACGCCGAGTCCTACTTTAATGCTTTTGGTGACATTCACATCGGTGCTCGCACGAAAATTCCATTTCTTGTAGCTGATGTTATCGACGTTTCCATTCTGATAGAAATACGTGGCCCCGGCGAAGAAAGTAGCCCGTTCCGTACCGCCGCTGATATTGACTGCGTGGCGGGTGTTGATCGATGGCTTCCATGCCATATCGAACCAGTTGTAGTTGTTGTTCCTGAAATGTTCGAGCTCGTCGGGCGAGTAGTATTCAGGGTCATTTGGCGCAAGGCCGCGTGTTTTGTTGAAATCGTTCAGATAGGTCGCCAGTTGCACGCCGTCCATCATCTTCGGCTTATAAGTTGCTTCCGAAACCCCGACCGTCGTGGTGTAGCTTACCTGCGGCTTTCCGGCTTTCCCCCGTTTGGTGCGCACTACCACTACCCCCAATGCGGCGCGTGCACCGTACACTGCCGCCGCACCGTCTTTCAGGATCGACATATTCTCGATCTCCGAAGCATCTAAAAGTTGAAAATCAGCCTCCGAACGGATCACGTCATCGATAATAAAGAGCGGCGAGGTGCTGCCGCCGTCTTTGGACGCCTTTGTAGGGTTACGGATCACAATAGACGCAGGCGTACCCGGACGGGCGGTTCCGCCGCTTATGGAAACCCCGGGCAGCTTCCCAGCCAATGCGGATGAAATATCGCCAACGGGCAGTTCATCTACCGATTTCATATTGATGGTGGCGACAGCGCCGGTCAAATGCGATCGCTTTTGCTCGCCATAACCAACCACTACCACATCTTCCAATGCCTTCACGTCAGGTTCGAGGACAACTGTCAGCGATCCGCGGTTCCCGATCTCAATGGTTTGTTTGGCAAACCCCACATAGCTGATGATCGCCGTTCCGCCTTCCGCAGGTACATTTAATGTAAACTTACCTTCAACATCGGTAGCAGTCCCCGTATTAGTCCCCGCCAGCAGGATTGAGACTCCCGGCATAGGCTCTCTGGTCACGCCGTCGATCACCACACCTTTCAGTTGGCGGCTCTGCGCCAGGCCTGTGAGGGCCGGTAGCAGCAAAATCAAGATGAGTAGAAATTTTTTGGTCATGTAATTGAGTCATTTAGAATATAACTATTTCAAGACTTGGGTTAGATTTCATTAGCAAAGTCCAATTGAAACCATGATCAAGTCTATTTACATGCTGCGCCATGTACAAATCTTTTGCCAAATTTTTTTCTGCACACGATACCGGGAACGTTTGCAGTGGGTAGTCGAACTACTACATCATTAGTCGATAGTGTTAAAAAGACACAATTTCGATTATTTATTTTTGCCAAGAAAACAAAAGTAAAACGAAGCTAACATTGCACTATTCGAATATTTTTTCGTTAGATATCCCAACTCACTTTCGCCCCGAATCCTTATCAAGAATCGGTATAAATCCAAATTTCTATCCGCAGCGCACAAAATCACCTCCCGCCGTTGAATCCTGCTGACAAGCTGCGTAAGTTTGAATGAGCGCTACAATGGACGGGATATGGTGAAGCAAAAGGTCTTTCGGAAACACATACAACTTACTGATTTTCAGATTAAAAGATTATACGAACTAAGCGAGTTTGACGGGGTCGACCCCGCCGAACATGCCAGGCGTGCCATTGATGCCTACCTCCGAAGCAAGAAAACAGATGCCCCGTCGGCTGATCAGCTGCACATCCGGACGAAAATCAAAGACCAAAGCAACGATCCGCAGATCGAAGGTGCGGTATGGCTGTCCGGAACAGTGAACCAATACGAATTTTCGGTATTGATCCTGAAAGTACCTGCCAAAACCGCGATGGACAAGGACAGGATTTCCAAACTGTCGATCTGGGACCCGGTAGTCAGAAAAGCCACCAATAATTTTATCGCTGCATGCATCGTCAATTACGATCGGGGCTGGGATATCCGGCCTAGCCGCCGTGCCGAACCCTATTATCATGCGGTAAAAGCGCTGATCGACGATTACACCGCCACGCATTGAACCGGCAGTTCGCCGGAAAATTCAGTAGAGTATAAATTAAAGGAATCGGGACTTTTGGGAAAAACTAGTAATCCGCGCCGTGCGGTACTAATTTTACCCCATCACTATTTCTATTGCCCGACAATGATCTACTCTGAGGATAAGCTGCCGACTGATGTTGAAAAAGTAAATCAAATCCCGATTGTCGGAACAGTGCTGGAAGTGATTTGCCGTTCCGCAGGGATGGGTTTTGCGGCAGTTGCGAGGGTTACAAAGGATCGCTGGATCGCATGCAGTGTGCTCGATGACATTGATTTCGGCCTCGAACCAGGTAGTGAACTAGTGATCGGCACCACCATCTGCAACGAAATCCGCAGTCACAAGCAAACCGTCGTGATTGACCATGTGGACCAGGACGAGCGTTTCTGCAAGCACCCTACCCCATTGAAGCATGGTTTTCAGAGCTATATTTCGATTCCGATCTTTCTGAAAGGCGGCGAATTTTTCGGGACACTTTGCGCCATTGGCCTGAAGCCCGCAAAACTCAACAATCCAGAAACCATCGGCATGTTCAAGCTTTTCGCGGAACTACTGTCTTTCCATTTGAACAATATCGACTTCCTGGAAAGGAGCAACGAAATGATCCGTAACCTGAACCGCCAGCTATCGGACTCTGTAGGCGAAAACCGGCAATACAAGCATATTTCCAGCCACAACCTCCAAGAGCCACTCCGGAAGCTTCGCGTTTTCAGCGATATGTTGGTCGTTGCGACCGAGACAAATGAGATGGCCAGGGCCCGGCAGCTGTCGCTCAGAATCAGGACGAGCGCGCAAAGGTTCTCCATGATGATCAAAGACTTATCCGATTTTTCGGACCATAAGGATGAATTCGCATTCGAATACCTTGATCTGAACCAGGTAGTTGCCGATGTTATGGCACAGCTCTCGGTGCAGATTGAACACCGTAACGTGACGCTTGAAATTGAGCCGCTGCCCTCAATCAGGGCTGTCCTGTCGCAAATGGAGCAGTTGTTTTATCAGCTTATTGATAATGCGATCAAATTTTCCGGAGAAAACAGGTATCCTGTTATCCGGATCACGTGCCAGGAGCTTTTACTGCACGAAATCGAAGACCTGCTCCCGGAACCCCTGGCAATGGCCTATCTGGAAATCCGGATCTGGGACAATGGCGTCGGTATAGAAGCCTCTCAGCTTGAAAAAATATTCGATATCTTTTCAAGATTGCCTTACGATAATTTTCAAAAGGGAGAGGGCGTTGGGCTTGCCTATTGCTGGAAGATCGTTCGTAACCACAGAGGAGTCATCAAGGCAGGGCCTAATTCGCCTAAGGGAACCGTTTTCACGATCCTGCTTCCGCTTACCAACTAGGTACAAACCAAGACTGCCATATGAAAGTATTGATCTACCTCTGTATGCTGGTTGACGCCGGAACGGTGCTCTTCCTTCTTTACGCGCTTTTTGCCGGAGAACAGGATTCCGCCGGCGAAGGGATGGTGTTCCTGCCAATTATCCTGCTGATCGGCTGCATTGCCGGCGCTTGGTTCCTCATGAACAATGGTCACAACGGCTGGGCACTTTTTGTCGGCGGTTTTCCGGTAATTATCATCGCCTACCTGCTTTTCATTAGCGTTACCTGACTCATCTCTTTAATCAAATAATCATGAAAAGCCTCCTGTTTGCATCCGCATTGCTCTGCCTGTTCGTTATAGGAGGCCAGTCCGTTTCCCGGGGGCAATCGCCCAAGGTCTTCAAAGTGCGGGCAGGGCATTATCCGGAAAAAGAGATCCCATACGCAAGCCGCTTTCAAAATGCTAACTTTCAGATTGGCACCGCAGAGTTTTTAAACGGTCGCTCGTCGCAAGCCAGCTTTAACTATAGTTATCTGGGAGGTAATATACTTTTTCTGGCTGCCAATAAAGACACTCTTGAGATCATTGACAAAGCCTTGCTCAAAAAGGTCGAAATAAAGGGAAAAACCTACCACTTCGACAAGCGCTTCGGCTATTGCGAAATTTTGAGGACATTTAATAAGGCCAAAATCGGCAAACGGGAGGTACTTACTAAGATAGGGACCGAAAAAGGCGGGCCTTACGGGATTTCCTACACGGCGTCGTCCGTTACGACTTACAAGTCCTACTCCAATGACCAGGTTTCGTCCACCAAACAACTTACCGCCAATGCAGAAGGCGTGTTCACCTACCGCACCTTCCATTTCCTGATCGACAACAACAATCGCTTTTACATCCCTAACGCTAACAGTGTAAGCAAGTTATTCCCCGGCCATAAGAGACAAATCACCGGTTTTATTAAGGAAAATAAAATCAACTTCGGCAACGAGGAAGACCTTAGCAGTCTTCTGGCTTTCTGTGAAGGGTTGGGTGTCAAGGAGTGATGTAGCAGGCAACGATTCTCGAAGGATTCGTGTCTACCGGTATATCATCAAACCAACAGCGCGCCATGAGAAAACTCCTGCTTTCGATGACTGTTTTGCTGGCATACAGCTGCTGGCCACCAGGGATGGACCCCGATAAAAAAGACGGAAATTTTTTGTCAGATGTTGTAAACCTGGAAGAATTCAACTCGGAATATGACGACTATAATTCGACGTTGCCATCGAACCGCTCAGGAGATGCGTATTTGGCATTCTCGTCCAAAAGGGCGAAAAAGGACGTTTTCAACCTCGTTTATTTCCCCGCATACCTTTCCTATGATAAAAAATTGAGTCTTAAAAAAGGAAAAAATGGCGCTTACCAAAACCAATTCGTGATTCATGATAATGCGGAATCACTGATCCTGAAAGCCAACGGCGATTTCAACGTCTACGGCCCGAGACTCATATCGCTCAGGGATGACTTCATCAACTTTGGCACTGCTGATGATCTGTTTCTTTTTTATGCCGATGATGCAGCTGGTAACTTGGACATCAAATATGTAAAAAGAGGTAACCACGACCCAGAGCTTTTTACCATTCTCAATTCAACTGCCGATGACGCATACCCGACCTTCTCATGGACGGGCGACCGTATTTACTTTTGTTCTAATCGGAGCGGTGATTATGATATTTATGAATTAACAATCCCAAGGACAGAAACCGAAAAAATCACTATTGAAAGCCTGGTCCATCCACCGAAATACACCCTCCGAAAAGTAGAAGAACTTTCGACGCCCTATGACGACAAATGCCCTTACCTATATCACGATACGATGGTGTTTGTATCTGACCGGCCGGGCGGGCAAGGCGGCCAGGACATTTACTATTCAACTTATGAAAACGGGAAATGGTCCATTCCAGTCAATCCGGGCGACCGCATTAACACGTCCTATGATGAATACAGGCCGATCCTGCCTTATTTGTCCAACTTTAACTATGACTTGATGCTCTTTTCGTCCAACAGACCAGGCGGTAAAGGAGGATTCGATCTGTATATGACCGGATTAAAGAAGAAATATTAAGACCCAGACAGCGTTTCTATCGGATTAACTCACCCTTTTGTCTTTCAATAACATATTCATCGCGTCGTCGAGCGAACCGGCGCGGTTTACTTCGCCTGAATTGACGAAAAAGATTTCGTCGGCGTTTTCGATCGTGTTCAGCCGGTGGGCTATGATAACCCTTGTTGTAGCGTCTGGAAGCTGTTTGAGAATGTCGCTGAGCAGCTTTTCAGTCACGGTATCGATATTGGCCGTGGCCTCGTCGAGGATGAGCAGTTCGGGACTGCGCAAAACCGCACGCATGAATGCGATCAGCTGTTTTTGGCCCAGGCTTACCCCTTCTCCCCCTCCGGTTATCTTTGTATCGAGCCCTTGCTCGAACAGCGCGAGAATGTCGGCTAGGCCAGCGCTTTGAATAACCTGTTCCAGTTTTTCGTTCGGATAATCGGCCAATTGATCGTTTCCATAAAGAATATTATCGCGGATGGTGCCGGTGAACAGGAATGGCTCTTGCAAAATAAAGCCGATCTTCCGGCTGCGCTCTTCAGGAGAATAAGTCCGTATATCCTTCCCGTCCAATAGCACTACACCTTGTTTGGGATCATACAACCGTGCAATAAGTGAAGCCGTGGTCGTTTTCCCTCCGCCCGTTGGGCCGATGAGCGCATACGTTTTACCGCGTTCAAGCTTGAAGTTCACATCGTGTAAAACCGCCCGGGTGTCATATGCGAAATGTACATCCCTGAATTCAAGCAAGGCGGCACCGTTTTCCGCAGTGGCCGATGGAAGAGCTACGAGATCTGTTTCTAGTGAAAGAATTTGTGAAATGCGGTCCCAACCAGCCATAGCGACCTGGAAATTCGTCCACAATGCCGCAAGCTGCCTCAATGGGTTATAAAAGTTGGTCGCATAGGCCAGGTAACTCACCAATAACCCGACGCTGAACTCCCCGGCGCTGATCAGGTAAATGCCATAAGTAAGCACGGCTAGTTGCGCAATGTTAGCAAAAAGTGAGTAAACCGGCATGAATACGTTGTTGGCCAGGCCCGCGCTGATGGCCGTGCGATAATTATTCAGGTTAGCTACCTGAAATCGCTGCCTGAAATAGTCGCGCCGGTTGAACGCGATCACCACTTTGAAGTTATGAAGGCTTTCCTGGATCTCGGCGCTCAGTCCCCCGGTGCTTTTCAGGTTCTTTGCATTGGCAGATTTCACCCAGGGCGACAAAATCATTGTAAAAATGAGGATCGCAACCGCGGGCGCCAATGACGCTGCTCCCAGCTTTATATTGATCGCCAACAAAAATATCCCCGCACCGAGCATCGTGAAAATACTTCCCACAAACTGCATCAGCGATTGGGAGAAAAACTGGTTTAGCTTATCAGTGTCATTATTGACCCTGGATATCAGATCGCCGGCTTTGTTTTGATTAAAAAAAGCGACGGGCAGTTGTTGTAGTTTATCAAAAACCGCATTACGGAGTGTGAATAGGAGGCGCTGCCCTACTCCCCCCATCAGTTTGGTTTGCTGATAGGCAGTAAAAAGACCCACCAGGTACATGCCGAGCAATATCCCGCCGAATATTAGAAGGCCGTGGAACTGTTTGGTTACCACATACTTGTCGATCGCGTGCCCAATGAGAAACGGGCCGAACAAATTGACCGATGTATTAAGGATGATAGCTAGCAGCGCTAGCGAAAGGTTTCCGCGCTCATGTGCGATGAGCGCCAGAAGTTTTCTCAGTGCTTTATACGTCGAAGTCTTTTGCTGCCGCTCCGAAAGCTTGTCAAGATCGTAATTCATAATTGCTGGTGCTTTGCTGTGAATTAAAAATCTGCACATATTCGGGGCTGGTCGCCATCAGGTACTGGTGCGTGCCTACTCCGATGAGCTCCCCCTCCATCAGCACGACGATCTGGTCGTAATGTTCAATGGCAGCGATCTTTTGCGTAACGGAAATCAGCGTAATTCCAGGGTAATTCCTTTCCACATTGGCAAGGATCTTCTTTTCCGTATTGGTATCGACACGGGCCGTGAAATCGTCCAGCAAAAGCACTTTCGGGTCCACCGCCAATGCACGAGCCAGCATAATGCGTTGCTTTTGGCCTCCCGAAAGGCTCGATCCACGCTCGGAAACAACTGTGTCGAGCTTATCCGGCAAGCTATCGATGAATTCAGTCAGTTCCGCCGTTTGAATGGCTTTTTCCAGCGACTCGTTGGTCACCGTGGTGCTGAATGCAATATTTTCACGGATACTCATATTAAAGATGATACTATCCTGAAAAACAAAACCTACCTGCCGGTGGAACGATTCGCTATCGTAATGGTCGATGGGTTCGCCATCGTATTCCACGGTGCCCTCTTGCGTCGGAATAAGGCCGGTAAGCAAATAAAGCAATTGCGTTTTACCAGCCGCGGTAGGCCCGATAACAGCAATTTTCGAACCGGCTTTGACAGAAAACGTCACATCTTTAAGCGCAGGCTTCTCACCATAACTTACGGAGACGTTCCTCAGGTCGATATCCCCCTTTAAAATATCTTTCGCCACGCCCTTTTCCACCGGATCAGGTGCGTTGAGTATGGCTGAAATGCGCTGAAATGAAGCGGTAGATTGCGCGATCACGTTGCTCATAAAACCGATAACCAGGATCGGGAAGATGAGCAATGAAAGGTAGCTGTTAAATGCGGCGAAGCTTCCGAGCGTCATATCACCCTCTATCACGAAATGCCCGCCGAGGACCAGAATGGTCAGCATTGAAAGGTTGGCGGTGAAAGTGATCACCGGAATAAGCGCCGCAAACAAGCCGAGGATAGCGAGGCCGAAATCCCTCGCTTTGGTATTGGCTTCCAGGAATTTGGTATACTCCGCCTGCTGGGAATTCACGACGCGGATTAATGCTGCACCGAGGATGCTTTCGTTGATAATCTTGTTCAGCCAGTCGATCACCTCGCGGCTTTGTACAAATAGCACCCGCACTTTCCGGAGCGTCAGGAAAAACGTGCCCCCGATGATCGGGATGATGGCTATGACTGTCAATGCAAGCTTCCAATTGATGCTCAACAGGAGAATGCTCGCCCCGATGATGATGAAAAGTGAAGAAACAACTGAAACAATGGCCTGAGAGACAAACAGTTTGATCGAATCCGTGTCGGCTGTAAGGTTAGTAAGGAGCTTCGAAGGGTTTGAGTTTTCGATGAATGCGTGACTTTGACGGGATATTTTGTCTGACAACCTCCCGCGAAGGTCGCGCGCTACTTTTTCCGAAGCATATGTTTGGATAACACTTTGCAGATAACCGAAAATGAATATAAAAATCACGGCTATTGTAAATTCCCAGAGCGTCCCCGCGAGATCGAATTGCTGGTGGGTGTAGGCGTCGATGCCATCCGCGATAAGCTTGGGGAGCCACAGGTTGATGCCGTTGCTAAGCAATGAAAAAACCAACAACAAGATAATCAACCCCTTATACGGAACCAACAAACTAAATATACCCGGTGGGCCCGGTGCTCCGGATTTGGCTTTTTTTGACATTCGGGTTTAGATTTGGATCGATCCGTAAATATAATAAAGCCGTTACTGTGAATGCCTTACCCTTCCACCGGGAACGGGCCATCCTCAAATTCTACCTCGTGGTAACCCTTACTGCCAATCGCCCGGGCCAGTTCGCTCCTGAAATCCTTTCCCTCCCGCAAACAATCCAGGACGTGACAGAAATCGTATTCCGGCTGCCATCCCAATGCATTCCGGGCCTGCTCATTGACGTACACCCGGTCTATTTCAGGGAAAATATTCCAGCCATTTGCTTCAAAAAGCGCCTCGCAGTCCGGATATAATGCCTGAATGACGCCGGGCGCATCGGTGTGCAATCTGGCTAAATGTTCCTGTGTAAAAGGTGTGGTGGCAGAAATGATGTATTTCCCAAATCCGATACTCGCCGCCTTCTTTGTTGCGAGTAAATGGGCCGTCACGGCATCGGCAACATCTACTCTCCTGTAAAGCATTTCCAGCGCCTGCACATTCGGCGTACTGTATCGCTGGCGGGTGTCGGCATTATCGTCGTCCTCTGGAAAAAACCGTGATGTCCGTAAAATAAGGACCGGTAAGCCCGTCTTTCGATGGATCAATTCGCAGAGGCTCTCAGCGGACAGTTTGGTCACGCTATAAATATTTTTGGGCAGCGGATGCACTTCTTCGGTGATCCAGGCTGCAGGTTCGCCGGGTGCCGGGTTCATGGCTGCGCCGAAAGTGCTGGTAGTACTGGTGAAGACAAAAGAACTGACCGCTTGCAGGACAGCCTCTTCAAGGAGATTCAGCGTGCCGGTAATATTGGTATCCACGAAATCCTGTTTGCTGTGGGTGGCCACGTGAGGCTTGTGCAACGTGGCTGTATGGATCACCGCCTTTATGCCGGTCATAGCCTTTTTCACAAATTCCCTGTCTGCAATATCCCCTACCAGCGTGGTATAATCGGATGGCTTGATGTCCAGCCCTTGCGCCGCTGTGCCTTGTGCGCGTAACGTACGCATGATCGCCTCGCCCAGGTGTCCGGCACTGCCTGTTACTAAGATGCTCATTTTAGTATGATGATGATTTTTTGCAAATGTAAAGATTCGCCCGAAGCCTCAAACCGTTTTCCGACAAACTTGCCTCAAACACACCCGAACGTTGTCCCGATTCCCCCCGGTTGCTTTGTTTTATGTGTTTTAGATTTGTGAACACCAATATCAACAACAATGAGAAAGCTGATAGTACAGGAATTCGTAACGCTGGACAATTTTGCGGCAGGGCTGCATGACGAGCTGGATTTTATGCCTCAAACCACCACCGGCGACTGGACGGATAGTGTTGAACAACACCAATGGGATTTTGTGCAAACCGTGGACACCATGATACTCGGCCGCAGGACCTATAAAATGTTTGCCGAATACTGGCCAAATGCCACTGAACGCATGACGCCGGCGATCAACGCATTGAACAAATTTGTGTGCTCAGGTACATTAAGCGATGCGTCGTGGGGTGAGACCGAGTCTGCCAACATCCTCCGTACTGACATACCTGAACAAATCAGTGAACTCAAAAAGATGCCCGGGAAGGACATTGTCATTTGGGGCAGCCTCGCACTGGTTCAGAGCCTCTGCGAAACCAAGCTCATAGACCAGTACCATTTCATCGTTTCACCTGTGATCCTCGGAACCGGCAAAAAGCTCTTTCCCGAACGCCAGCTCGACCTCGAATTTGGCGAAGCAAAAGTGCTTGAAGGTGGTTATCTGATATTGAAGTATGCGCCGGTGTGATAAACTCCGATACTCAGACTATAAAATGCAACGATAATCCAGTTGGATAATTGATACCGGCCATTGGGAAAATGCTCCGGCAGTTCGCAAAATCCGATACTGATCCTAAGGTCTATTTTTGCTATCTTTGCTTTAACATGTTCACCCCCCTTCCCATTAGAACAGGGCGCTTAGGGTGAACTTTTTTCATTTATAGGCAGATGAAAACACACTATACCAAACAGGCTCTGAGCTTTGATCAGCAGCTTAAATTGTTAATTCAGAGAGGCCTGATTATTGAAAACCCTGACAAAACGCTTCATTTGCTTGAAAGCGTCAGCTACTATCGACTGAGCGCCTATTGGCATCCCTTTCTCGCAGACAAACAAAATCATCTGTTCAAGGCCGGCTCTAAATTTGAAAATATCTTTTCGCTATACTGTTTCGACAGAGAACTCAGATCTTTAATAATATCGGAAGTAGAAAAGATCGAGATTGCCGTTAGAGCCAAAATGATCTACGTCCTTTCACGAAAATTCGGCCCTTTCGGCTATCAAAACCCGTCGCTTTATAAAGACCATCAAAAATTCAGAGTTCAGTTAATGTCAAAACTGATGGACGAATATAAGCGGAGCGATGAAGAATTTATAAAAGCCTTCAAAACCAGATACATCGAGCTGCTTCCTCCTTCCTGGATGGCCATGGAGATAATTTCGTTTGGCACGTTGTCCAAATTGTTTTCCGGACTGAAGCCGGGAAAAGAAAAGAGGGAAATCGCCGGACATTTTGGATTAACTGATACAGTCTTTGGCAACTGGCTGCATTGCCTCGTTTACCTGAGGAATATCTGCGCTCACCATTCGAGATTGTGGAACAGGGTATTAAGCATTAGACCTCAAATCCCGCTCTCGCCACGAAGGCCTTATATCGTTAACACAAATGTCAGTAGCGATCGCACATATTATGTCCTCTGTATGATTAGATATTTGCTTCAAAGCGTCAATCCAAATTCAGGATTTGTGGGAAAATTGAAACAACTGCTCAACAAATATCCCAGCGCGAATTTACAGGCGATGGGTTTCCCCCTGAGTTGGCAGAATGAAAGTTTTTGGCAAAAATGATGCTATCTTGGCTTCCGTCACTGATGAGCCTTTTTATGAAGAGAATTGCATTGTTTTTGGCCGTTGCGGCTATTTGGGTGGGTTGTAAGACCAGACGGGAAAATACTCCGGAAATCGCGGTGCGCGATACGACTATTACGGTCGAGAACTCATTTACAGAACTGTTTGTCGATACTGCGGCACTGTCGGGATTTATCAGGTCGCACCCGCTGGAAGATAGCTTGACGAACAAAATGCGGAGCTTTTACAACCATCGTAACTACCAGTTTGCCTGGTTCTTTCCCGATGGCTTAGCCGAGTTCGTTCCCACATTTCTAAGCCTCCGCAACGATTATATCCATTACTCAGGCGACAGCTCGCTTTACAATCCTGCCCTCGATAAAGCCATCGATTCGCTTGGTCAAATGAAAAAAATAAGCCCGGATAATGCATTAGCCGTCAATACAGAACTGGCGTTGACTGAGCAATTTTTCCGGTATACCGACAAAGCTTATTCTGGCGACCACCGCATCAACACGCAAGAGCTCAACTGGTTTATTCCAAGAAGAAAACTCAACCCGGCGGTGTTCCTGGACTCGCTCTTGAAAAATAAAGGCAAAAACTTAACTGCTTATGAGCCCGTCAACCGGCATTATAATCAGTTGAAAGAAAAACTGTTACAATACTATGCGATTTCCAAAGACGGTGAGCCAGCACCTGTGGATACCGAAAGAAAGCTGAAATATGGTGCCCATGACACGCTTGTCGTGCAGCTTAAAAACCGTCTGCATTTACTCGGTGACCTTCCGGAGGCGGATAGTACGACCCTTTTCGACTCGACGTTAACCGAGGCGGTCAAGCATTTCCAGCAACGCGTAGGACTGAAAGAAACCGGCGTGACAGGCCCGGCTTTTTTCGCGGAACTGAATGTACCAGTCCAAAGCCGCATTCGGCAAATGCTGATCAACATGGAACGGATCCGATGGATGCCCGCAGCACCATCAACCGACTATATCCTCGTCAATATCCCTGAATTTACATTGCATGCGTACGAAGAAGGACAACTCGCATTCAACATGGATGTGGTGGTGGGTTCGGAGGCGAATAGCACCGTGATATTTTCAGGGACCTTGAACCAGGTCGTTTTCAGCCCCTATTGGAACGTCCCGACAAGCATTCTGAAACGCGAAGTGTTGCCGGGGGTCAAGAAAAACCCGAATTACCTCAAACGTCACAACATGGAATGGAACAATGGGACCGTGCGGCAGAAACCCGGAAAGTCTAACTCGCTCGGGCTGGTCAAATTCCTTTTTCCGAACAGTTATAGCATTTATTTCCACGATACCCCGAGCAAAAGTCTTTTCAACGAAAGCCAGCGGGCGTTCAGCCACGGGTGTATCAGGTTGTCGGAACCCAAAAAACTGGCAGAATGGCTGCTCCGCCGCGATAGCACCTGGACGGAGGAGAAAATCACCACTGCCATGAACGCCGGAAAAGAAAAATATGTAAGGCTGCGCGGTAAAAACGAGGTGCCGGTCTTCATTGGTTATTTCACTTCCTGGGTGGATCAGGATGGCAATCTCCAGTTCCGGAAGGATGTTTACGGACACGATAAAAAGATGGAAGAAAGGCTGTTTAGCGGGCACGATTTTTACCTGTAACGGGCGTATCCGGCAAGTTGGTTGCATTGGTTCAGGCGATCAGTTGACATTGTCTTGAAACACTACTATCTTTGCTAACATCGTTAGGTAAATTACGAGTAATCATGGGCATCCTCGAAAGAAAAATACGGCAGAAAGAAAATATGCGCACCAACATTCTCGCAGTGGCGCTTCAATTGGTGAAGGATGAGGGCTGGCAATCGTTGTCGATCAGGAAAATAGCAGATGCGATCGAGTATAGCGTGCCGGTTATCTACGATCACTTCGAAAATAAAGAAGCGATACTTTTTGAACTTTCTATGGATGGTTTCCGGTTACTCGAAAGGACACTGGAAAAAAACAAGCGAAAATACCCGGACCCACAAGAGCGACTAAGAGCTCATGCCGAAGCGTATTGGAACTTTGCCTTTAAAAATCCGGAATATTACCAGTTGATGTACGGCCTGGGCATGACTTGTTCCGGGGCCGGAAAGATCAAAACGGAATTCAACTGTTTCCGTGATTATATCGGAGAAGCGATTGAGGGGATTGTCAAAAATAAAAAATCTTCTGATGATGAAACCTGCTTTAAAATTTATGCGTTCTGGTCTGTACTGCATGGTCTGATTTCGATCGTAATGATGCGCTGTTCCGATATTGACGACTCCACCATGAACAAAAAAGTAATGGATGATACTGTAAATGCCTTCATCAACAACCTATAATTTTTTTTAAAATGGCTAACGGTGTTAGCAATAATAACTTCACTACCTATTCATTTAACTATTCATCATCACCACAAGAATCGTCCACATCCATGAAAAAGAACCAATTCAACTCAACTCACAGGCTCATTGCACTCTTTTTACTAGCCAGTACATCCGCCGCCATTTACAGCTGTGGCTCATCCACAGCTAACGACACTCCCGCGCAAATGCCCGCACAAGCGCTACCGGTTATTACCGTGAGCGACCACCAGGTCACTGCGCATCGTGAATTCACTGCGTCTATTGAAGGAAGCCGCGACATCGAGATCCGCCCACAAGTTGACGGTTACCTCGACCGCATTTCGGTAGACGAAGGTGCTTACGTAAGGAAAGGCCAGACATTATTTCATATTGACGCCCGCCCCTATTTAGAGCAGCTTAATACGGCAAATGCAAGCCTTCAATCGGCGAAAGCAGCGTTGGAAAGCGCGGCGATCAACGTCGATAAACTGACCCCGCTTGTTGCCAATAACGTGGTATCGGACGTGCAATTGAAAACGGCGAAGGCTGCTTATGATGCCGCCAAAGCAAACGTTTCCCAGGCGCAGGCCGCGGTGGATGCAGCCAAAATCAATGTAGGCTACACCTCGATCAAGGCTCCTGCTGATGGCTATATCGGCACTATCCCGTTCAAAACCGGGAGTCTGGTTGGCAAAAGCACGATGGAAGCGTTGACAGTACTTTCCGAAACGAAAGACATTCACGTGTATTTCTCGATGAGCGAGCTCGATTTTCTCGATTTCAAGCAACAGTTTCCAGGCAATACGATTGAGCAAAAGATCAAGCAAATACCACCTGTTGAACTAGTGCTGGCGGACAACAGCATTTATCCGCAAAAAGGCAAAGTGGAGATCGTGGAGGGCCAGTTTGACAAAACAATGGGGGCTATCAACTTCCGTGCGACATTCCCGAATGTGAACGGCTTACTGCGCTCGGGCAACACCGGCAAAGTCCGCATTGCCCGTCAGCTTACCAAATCCGTGCTGATCCCGCAGGAAGCGACTTTTGAATTGCAGGACAAGGTGTTCGTATATACATTGCTCGACAGCAACAAAGTGGAAGGCCGCCCGGTAACGGTTTCCGACCGCAGCGGACGCTACTACTTGATCTCCAAAGGCTTAAAACCTGGCGAAAAGATCGTTTACAACGGTTTGGACAGATTGCGTGACGGAATGGCCATTGCTCCTCAGCAAATGTCGATGGACAGCTTGCTGACCGCCAACCCTATCTGATAAGGACAGAACCATAGCCACACCGATTATATAAGGGCCCATCGCATTGCAAAATGCGATGGTTAGCTCCCGCATTGCCTTAAAACACTCAACCATAAGCCCCTACCGGGCCAAACAATCACTTTATGTTTCAGAAATTTATAGAAAGGCCCGTCCTTTCGACGGTTATATCTATCCTGATATTGCTGCTGGGCATCATATCGCTGACTACCCTGCCCATCACCAAGTTCCCCGACATCGCCCCCCCGACCGTACAGGTAACGGCCGTATATCCCGGAGCGAACGCCGAAGTTGTGGCCCGTGCGGTGGCTACGCCCATCGAAGAAGCTGTGAACGGGGTAGAAAACATGACTTACATGACGTCGTCGTCCAACAATGACGGTACCATGGCCCTTAATGTGTATTTCAAACAGGGCACCGATCCGGACATCGCGGCTGTAAACGTGCAAAACCGCGTTTCGAAGGCTGTAAGCCAGATTCCCCAGGAAGTAGTACAGGCGGGTATCTCTACGCAGAAACAACAAAACAGTATCATCATGTTCGTGGCGCTTTCCAGCGAGGACAGCACTTATGATGAGACTTTTTTATTGAATTACATCAAAATCAACCTGGTACCACAATTACAACGTATACCAGGGGTAGGCCAGGCACAACCTTTCGGTACGCGCGACTATTCAATGCGGATATGGCTGAAACCGGACCGTCTGGCAGCATATGGCCTGTCACCGCAGGAAGTAACGAATTCCATCCGCGAGCAAAGCCTTGAAGCCGCTCCGGGACGTTTGGGAGAAGCCAGCACGGAGGTTTTTGAATATGTATTGAAATACAAAGGAAAACTTACCCAGAACAAAGAATACGAGGATATCATCATCAAAGCCAACAGCGACGGCTCGGTTATCCGCCTGAAAGATGTAGCACGGGTCGAATTCGGGTCTTACACCTATTCTTCCAATGGTAAGCTGAATGGCAATGCATCTTCCGGTGTAGCGGTTTTCCAGACTGCCGGTACCAATGCGAACGACATTCTGATCCAGGCCGAAGCGTTACTTAAAGACTTCGAGAAAGGCCTGCCGAAGGGGGTAAAGACGACGATCATGTATAACTCGAAAGATTTCCTCGACGAGTCGATCAGTCAGGTGCGCTCTACGCTTCTGGAAGCATTTATCCTGGTGTTTATTGTGGTATTTATATTCCTGCAAGATTTCCGCTCGACGTTGATCCCCGCCATCGCAGTGCCGGTCGCGATTGTCGGAACGTTCTTTTTCATGCAGTTATTCGGGTTTACGATCAACTTCCTGACGCTTTTTGCATTGGTACTGGCGATCGGAATTGTGGTGGATGATGCCATTGTCGTCGTCGAGGCGGTGCACTCCAAAATGGAGCGGTCACACCTGGCTGCACGACCGGCTACGATCGAATCCATGCACGAAATCTCAGGTGCGATCATCTCTATTACGCTGGTAATGGCTGCGGTATTCGTTCCGGTAGGGTTTATGGAAGGCCCGGCGGGAGTCTTTTACCGACAGTTCGCCTTTACGCTCGCCATCGCGATCCTTATTTCAGCTTTGAATGCGTTGACATTAAGCCCGGCGCTTTGCGCATTGTTCCTGAAAAATGTACATACGGAAGATGCCAATAATGGCCTGGTGCGGAAAGGCTTTTCGGCGCGGTTCTTTGCTGCATTCAATGTCGGTTTCCAGTCTATGACCGACCGTTATATCAAAAGCCTGCAATTCCTGATCCGCCGCAAATGGGTCACCATTATCGGATTGCTCGCGATCTCAGGCGCTACCGTTTGGCTTACCCAGACAACACCGACAGGCTTTATCCCAACCGAAGACCAGGGTTTCCTCCTATATGCGCTCAACACGCCTCCGGGCAGCTCGCTCGACCGCACGCATAAGGCAATGGCACAGGTGGACAGCATTGTAAAACGCTCCCCTATCGCCGATCAGCGCTATATTGTGGAAGGTATGAACATCATTTCCAACTCGAATGCTTCTCCTTACGGTGTCGGTTTTATCCGGATGAAGCCAAAGGCTGAACGCGGCGAGGTGCAGGATTTCAACCAGATTGTAGGCATGATGTCGCAGCAGGTAAGATCGGTGAATGATGCCAATGCGTTCTTCTTCACCTTCCCTACCGTCGATGGTTTTGGTAATGTCAGTGGTTTTGAATTTATGTTGCAAGACCGTGGTAACGGCTCGCTCGAAAAACTCAGCGCAACTACCAATGCATTCCTCGGCGCATTGATGCAGAAAAAGGAGATTGCATATGCGTTCACCACTTTCGCGACCGGTAACCCACAATACATGCTGGAAATCGATAATGCGAAAGCAAAACAATTGAATGTACCGGTGAATGAGCTGTTGCAGACATTGCAGATCTATTATGGTAGCAGTTTCGTATCAGATTTCAACCGGTTTGGAAAATATTACCGCGTAATGGCGCAGGCCGATGCCTCTTACCGGACCAATCCAGCGTCGCTGAACGGCATATATGTCAAAAACAGCGAAGGTGAAATGGTACCGGCCAATCAGCTGGTAACTTTGAAACGCGTATTCGGACCGGAAACAGTAACGCGTAACAACCTTTACAACGCGGTGATGATCAACGGTACACCCAAGCCGGGTTACAGTACCGGTGACGCGATCCGCGCCGTGCAGGAAACAGCTGCCGAAGTGCTGCCGAACAACTACCGCACCGAATGGACCGGTATGACGCGCGAAGAGATCAATGCAGGTTCTCAGATCATTTTGATCTTTGTATTGAGCCTTGTGTTCGTCTACTTCCTGCTCGCGGCACAATACGAAAGCTACATTCTGCCATTTGCAGTAATCCTGACCATTCCGCTGGGTGTATTCGGAGTAATGCTCTTCATCAACATGATGGGCATCGAAAACAACATTTACGTACAGGTAGGTCTTATCATGTTGATTGGTTTGCTGGCCAAAAACGCGATCCTGATCATCGAATATGCCGTACAACGCCGCAAGGCAGGTATGTCGATCATCGAATCGGCCCTGGAAGCATCCAGGCTGCGTTTGCGTCCGATCCTGATGACCTCGTTTGCATTCATCGTTGGTCTGCTGCCGCTGATGCGCGCGTCGGGTGGTTCAGCCCTGGGTAACCGGTCTATCGGAACAGGCGCTGTGGGCGGTATGCTAACCGGTGTGATTTTCGGGGTATTCGTGATCCCGGTATTGTATGTGATATTTCAGTATTTACAGGAAAAAGTCGTCAAGAGACCGGTTGAAACCACGTCCACGGAAATACACTAATGCATTTTCGGGATACCACTCAAAAACGACGACTTAACCATTCAAGAAGCATACTCATGAAAAAAAATATAGGTTTTTATCAACTGCCGGTCCTGATCATGCTGGTGACGCTGGTCAGTTCCTGCAAGGTAAGCAAAGACTACCAGCGCCCGGAACTGGCGCTGCCCAACCAATATCGCGGCGTAGCATTTGCCGACACCGCGACCATCGCGGATATGGGCTGGAAAGAGTTTTTCCCCGACACCACGCTGCAAAGGTTGATCGAACGCGGGATCACTTACAATTATGACCTGCAAATCGCGCTGAAACGCATTGACGTTGCACAACAACAAGCCAAGCAGGCCAGGTTGCTTCAACTACCCCGGCTCGATCTGCAAATCGCAGGTCAGTACAACAGGCCTTCGAGCAACAGTTTGAACGGGATCAGCGCAAGCAACTTCCTGAAATCAAAGCATATTGAAAACTACATTGCGGGCGTCAACCTGTCGTGGGAAGCCGATATCTGGGGCAGGATCCGTAGACAGCAACAGGCGACCCTCGGGCAATACCTACAAACATACGAGGCCAGGAAAGCCGTACAAACGCGGCTCGTCTCTGACATTGCCAAAGGGTTTTTCAACCTGCTGATGCTGGACAAACAACTGGAAATAGCTAAAAACAACCTGGAACTGAGCGAAAACACGCTGCGTCTGACGCGCCTGCTGAAAGACGCCGGTGAAGTTACATCGCTATCGATCCAGCAATCGGAAGCACAACGCGAGTCTATCGCATTGCTGATCCCGCAACTGGAACAGGATATCACCATTCAGGAAAACGCATTGCAGATCCTGACGGGACAAATGCCCGATCCGATCGCCCGCAAGGTAAAACTGGCTGATTTCAAATCCAATGACAGTCTTGCAACGAGCGTTCCGGCCGCATTGGTAAGCCGCCGCCCGGATGTACGCGCTGCGGAAATGTCGGTATTGATCAAAAACGCAGAACTCGGCGTGGCCCAGGCAAGCATGTACCCATCACTGGTAATTTCGGCCAGCGGCGGTATCGAATCCTTCAAATCGAGCAACTGGTTCAATATTCCGGGATCGTTGTTCGGCATTGCGGCTGGTACTATCGCGCGTCCGATTTTTGCAAGAAGACAACTAAAAACGAATCTCGAAGTAGCCAAAATCGAGCGTGAACAATCGGTTCTGGAATTTCGTCAGTCGGTATTGAATGCGGTGGGGGAAGTTTCCAATTCATTGGTTCAAAACCAAAAACTGAAAGAGCAGGAAGCAATCGCCAGCAACCAGGTCAACATATTGCAGCAGGCCATTACCAACGCCCAGCTGTTGTACAAAAGCGATATGGCCAACTATCTGGAAGTAATCACCGCGCAAGGCAATGCATTGCAGGCAGAACTGGACCTGGCATTCATCCGAAGCCAATCACTAATAGCACGCGTCGACTTATACCGGAGCCTCGGTGGCGGCTGGAAGTAAAAACTTCTTAAAACATCAACAAACGCAAGGCGGTCATCGAAAGGTGACCGCCTTTTTTGTGGTAAATGCATTGAATTCACTCCTTCACAAACCTCCCTACCTGCCCATTCCCGAAGCGAATAAGGTAGGTTCCCGAAGGAAGTTTGCGCACCGAGATTTTTTGCTTCATTTCATTGATCATGAACCGATTAACGATCCGACCATCCATATCGATCACCGAGGCTTCGGTTCCTAATAGCTCCGGGCCGGTGTTTTGGAGCCATACCATTTCGCGTGCGGGATTAGGATACACCACCAACTCTTTAACATCATGACTAGCTAAGGCTACAATGCGGCTGTATGCAAAGGTTTGGTCAAGATCCACCATCTTCAACCGGTAATAACTTGTCCCGTCCAGACCGGCTGGATCCGCGTATTGGTAATGCTGCTTGGCAGTGTTGCGGGCCGGAACCTTACCGATCGGAAGAAATTGCTTTCCGTTGGCGCTGCGCTCGATTTCGAAATGACTGGCATTGACTTCTTCCGCCGTCTCCCATTGCAGCCGCACCGTGCGGCCCTCATGTTTGCCCTGGAAGCTGATCAGACGCACCGGCAAAGGCTCGATTTGTGTTTTGATAAAAAATCCGCTGAAACCCGACACCGGAAAGCTCACTTCCCATCGGCTGGCGTCAGGATTCCAGGTAATATCGGCATCGTCGGGATTTATGGTTTCGGCTACACTTGCATAAGTATCAGGTAGCCCGGTACCGTCGCTGCTGGTGCCTGGCTTTTTTTCGATCTTCAGATTGGCGATGCCACTGTTATCAGATGCATTCACGGGTAACAGGGCCAGGGGGTTGAGGATATTGAATGCGTCGAATTCCGCCTGAGTGAAATAGAGCGTAACCCGTCCTGTGGCTGTCAATGGGTCGGTTTCCGGGGTGATCTCATAATGTCGTTTTACATAATGTGCTGCTTGCGCGGGATCAATCCAGACCTTTGCCGTGGTGTTCCCGGAAATGGACGTGGCCGAACCATCGCCTCCTACCGATGCCACCAGTGCAGTACAATTGTCCACGTAAAAATTCCGCACCGCATCACTCGCCTGGTGACCGACAGAAGTAGCATTGCCCGCTGACAAATCTGTTGCCGCCGGATCCACATCGCATTCGAAACGGGCCCGGATCATGAATTGTTTGGCAAAAGTCGCACCATATTGTTCGACGAAGCCCCATCCCGGTAAAGGATTGCTGCTCCAATCCACAAAGTTGGTCTTGGGGAGAACAATATCGGCGGTCATACCCACCGCTAAGGTCGAATCCAATTCCTTCGCGCAGACGACGATTGTGTCGCCGGGCAGAAGGTCAATTGGTGGTGATAATGCAAACTCATGCCACTTACCACTGTCGCCGGGCCCCAACGTTTTCTCCGGTGCGTCGTAAAGCAATGTTGCAGGAACTCCGTTTTGTACTTTGAATACCGTTGCGCCCATTTTCATGCTTCCTACCTGCACCGTTCCTGCCAAATACACCGAGACCGACGATAATGTAGTCTCTCCCCTGATTGGAAAAGAAGTACCGAGGTAGCCGTTACCGACGCCGATGCCAAGTTGTTGAACCACATCTCCCCTATCCCTGGCAAACATGTCGGAAGTAATTGTAAAACTATTCTCTCCGAGATCATTACCTGGCGCCTGGTCGGTGGCATCCGGTGCAACAGTTTTATATCGGACCGTGTAAGTTCCCGGCGCCATTGGCAGGAATGGATCCGCAACTGGCAGCACATCGCTGATTGCAAAAGTTACTAGTGTAACGGGTGCGGTGTTCGATGTGAAGACTTCCTGGTTATTACTGTCGTATACGGTTGCATTGATATACGCATTTGTCAGGCTGTTGGCGCCCAGATTCCGGATCCTGCCGCTGAAATTAGTACCGACACTCTGATTTAACGGGGTTTGACTGAATTCGGTTTTCAAAAACGAATACAATTCCGCATCGTCATTAATCTGCACTTCCACCTTCACATCGTCAATCAACAACAGAAATTTGTCTATGGAATTATTCCGGAAAGCGATCCGCACGGTTTGCCCATGGTAAGGGTTAAGGTCGGCCATACGATGGGTCCAGGTCGAGTTTTCGGCTGCGACAGAAAACAACACATCCGATTCCGATACCTGGTTACCCAAGACTCCGGTACCACCTGTGGGTGTATCGGGCGCAACCATGACTCGTACTTCGTAACCATCGCGGTACGCGGCGTCGTAAGCGACAGCATTCCATGATAACTGAATAGTGCCTGTTGAAGGGATTACGATGGGCGGCGTCCACATCCAGTCGTCCGACTGCCCGGCGGGCGAACTATATGAGGTGCTGAAAACAGCAGAATCTACCACACTAAACTTAAAATCCTCACGTCTCTCCCAGGCCTCATTGACATAAGAAACCGCCGCGTCGGGCGTCCTGTTATCTACATTGCGGAGCAACCAGCCTGCGGGAAATGTGTAAGTACCTGCGCCACCGGCAGTGGGGCCTGCGACCCCATCGAAATCCTCAAAGAAAACAACCTGTCCCAAACCGGGAAGCAAAAGGAATAAAACGAACGAGATCGTGAGGTAAATTTTTGCCATAATGACCGATAGTTTAGGGTGCAAAAACTAAAAGATCCCAGGGCAATCGATTTACTATGAATACCTTACTACGCCATCCGGTTTCCTGAATGCCTATTGAAATACAATGGCAGTGTCCCCGCTTCCCATAATAACCTTCGTCGCAATGCCAATGAACAGGCCATGTTCCACCACCCCGACAATGCCATCCAGTTCGTGGGCCAGCGATGCGGGGTCTTTGATGAGTCCGAAGTCGCCGTCGATGAGATAATTGCCTTGTTCGGTTAGTAGCGGCTTGTTGCCGTCCATTCTGATTTTTCCAGTCCCATTTAATGTTTCGAGCTGGGTCATCACATAGTTGCGGGCGTAGGGTATTACCTCAATGGGGACCGTAAACTTTCCGAGTAAATCGACTTTTTTAGACGAATCAGTGATAATTACCTGCTGCTTTGAAAGCAATGCCACCACTTTTTCTTTCAACAAAAAACTACCTCCGCCTTTTATCAAATGCAATTCCTCTGTGAATTCATCAGCACCGTCGATCGTGATGTCAATAGCGCTGACATCTTCGATATTCAGAAGTGGTATGCTCAGCGATTCGGCCAGGTCTTTGGTCTTTTGTGACGTCGGAACACCTTTAATGTCGAGGCCGTTTTTTACAAGTGCGCCTATTTCGTGAATGGCCAGGTAGGCCGAACTTCCTGATCCCAGGCCGACTATCTGACCGTCGACAAGTAATTTTACCGCTTCCCTGGCGGCCAATATCTTTTCGTTTGTCAAATCTTTCATATCGTTGCTATTATTGAGCCGTCGTTGCGGCGTCTACAAAGAAACCTATTTTTCCGATTGAGAAAAGCTGAGCGAGATCAATGTCTTTTCGTCTTCTGACACGAATACGGTGATTTTGATGCCCAGCAATACACAAAGATCCTTAACGATTACGAGACCAATGCCCCTCTGATCCGGGTTTTGAGATGCCCGCAGCCACTCTTCATAGGATTTATAATTTTTATTCAACCATCTGACAAGATCGTCGGGCATTCCTCCTCCATCGTCTTCAATAACAATTTGCTTGTGCCCGTTGTCAATCCCCGTAGAAATCACTACCTCCGTCCGGCTTACCTTCAGGGCATTGTCGACCAGGTTGTGCACCACGATCGACAGCAGGTCCTGATCGCTGTAAACCGTAAAACCGGGGTCCACTGTGTTCCTGATGCTGATGTTCCTGAAAGTTGCGATAGCCGAAAACAGTTCCGAAACAGAGGAAACCAATCCAAAAACCGCAACATCAGCCATATGCGTACGGGACGACACCGATTTGTTCTGCAATTTGATATAGTCGAGCAGGTTCTTGGTCAACGCGCCCAGTCTTCGCGAGGTATTCAGCGACTCGTCGCTCATACGGGTGATGATGGGATTGGCTGTGGGTTGCTTATGGAGATAACTGTTGATCTGTTTGAGTGAATATCCGATATAATGCAGGGGTGCCTGGATGTCGTGGTTTACGGCCGCAACGATCTGGCTGATTACCCGGTAATGCCGCAGCAGGTTACTTTCGCGCTCCTTTTTCACAAGGTAGCTCGTCCTCCATTTTACCGCCAGAAAAAACAGCGTAGCACCCGCCATTACCGCCAGGCACTGGAACCACCAGGTCTCATACCATGCGCGCGGCACACGCAGGTGTATGATCTTGTACGTAAAATCGTTGGTCCTGAACCCATTAACCTTCCTGATTTTCAATATGTAATTCCCATGCGGGACCTTTGGAATCGGAATCACAAAATCCCCGTTCACAGGTATCCATTTTCCCGACTGGCCCGCCCCGGAAAGCGAGTAGTCCATCCGGATGTTGCGGACATTACCCAGGTAAGGCGTGGTTACAGTTAAAAACAGTTGTTCAAAATCGCGGGATATCGTGAGCGTGTCCCTGATACTGATATCCGTCCGGTCTTGCTTGATAGAGCTTACGAATATCCGCTTGTCTGGCAGCTCTGGCCGGATCGTTTCGGGCTTAAACCAAACGAGCCCGTCCATGGAAGGCAGTGACACCGTACCGTCGGCCAAAGTCAATGCGCATGGGTTGCATCCGCCATTGAATTCGTTCGTCGCGAACCCACGCCTTTTGTCGTAATACAGGTAATAGACGCCGTTACGATTGTCGGCGGCATAGTCGAGCAGCTCTTTTTTAGCAACCTGGAAAAGCCCGCGGTTGGTAGTGATCCAGAAAAAACCTTTTTTGTCCTCCACAATGCAATGCGCGGTGGCAAGAAACCGGTCGTTATCCAGCGGAAACCGGACCACCTTGTTTTTGTTCACCAGGTAAATACCGCTTCCGTAAGTAGTAATCCAGGTACCATCCTTAGTGGTGTAAAAGCTTCTTACACTGATGTTCCCGGACGACCTGACTTTTTGGAGCCGGGCATTTCGGATATTGAGCTTGTAAAGGCCACCCTCCATTCCCAAAAACATCGTGTCTGCATTCGCAATGCCCATTAACTGCACATTACGTACACCTAGCCGGAACATGAGTTTGGGCTCCGCCTTCTCTTCGAGGGTGTTAAGCCCGTACAAAGCATTGGTTTCACAGCCAATCCATAATTTGCCATCGGGCCCCAAAAGAAGCGACGTCAATTTTTCCGGCATTCTCACGTATGCCAGCACTTTCTGCCCGGTTGCGTCCAGCTTGTACAAATTAAAACTAACCCCAAACCAGAATGTACCGTCAGGAGCCCTGGTCATGGTAAATTTGTAATTAAACTGTTCCATAAACCGCGACACCCGCTTCCCCGTTACTTCGGTCCCGTCGGCATTGGCACCAAGCAAGTAGCCTTGTGCGGTCAGAATGGAGCGGCCCGCGGCGGGAATCTGCGCGTAATAAACATTATCAGCGTCTCCCTCATTTAATTTAAGAGTTTGAAAATCTTGCTTTTTAATCAGGAATAAACCTTTTGTAATGCTTCCGAGCAGGAGAAAACCTGTGCGTTCGTCGAAACAGGCGGCAACGATACTTTTGTTGTCAAAATCAAAATCCTTTAAGATTAACCGGGTCGTCAGATTTCCATTTCGTGTGGGAGTAAGCGTGTAAAAACATTTGTTCAGGTAAAGAAAAGCCTGTTGTGAAACATTGTTCCAAAACAGCTGCAAATTATCTTTTCCAGGTATATACTGAGGGTTTGATTGAATATCGCCTTCGATCGAAACGCTGTTCGGCGCAGCACGGATAGCTATAAACTGGCCATTCCGGTCTACCGCATAAGGGACCGAACCGATCAGGATAAAACTCCGGTAAGGCCCTTTGGCTTGAAAAATACGTTTTCCACCCCGAAAAAAGGTAACCGCGTCTTTCCACCAGATATAATGGCTTTCATTATGTGCAGAGGCAAAATAGTGCTCGTAAGATGGGTCGACTTCGTATTGTGCCGGAAGACTGGCCAAAATGCTATTATGCCGCACTTCATTCCCCGAAAAAAGGTTACGTTTTCGGTATTTGGGATAGAATACCGTATCCACCGACGCCAGGCCATTACCCAGGACGCCTATGTATTCGTTTGCTTCGGATAATGCATAGAATTCATGTCGCCGTTGCGCAGGATTGTCCGCGAGCGAAGGTACAAAACCGCGGATCCGGTTGCTCGATATCGGGATAGCCGATCTGTCGAAGGTCATGAAGCGATGCCCGTCAAATCGGCTCAGCCCTGCCTCGGTCGCCAGCCAGACGAAGCCATTGCGGTCCAGCATAATTGCTTTGACGCTATTCTGAGGAAGGCCGTTCTCGTCGGTAAAGTGCTGCAACCAATAGCCGGGAGGCTGCTGTTCCTGAGCATTCGCCAGCCCTGAAAACAGTATCGGGCTAAGGCAAAGCAGTAAGATAGGTAACAGGGCAAGTCTCATTCTGTCATACTTTAAACGTAATTAAAGTAACGACGCCCGAAAAAGCAAGCTACCCGTTCAATTCGAAATAAGTGGTTAGCTCGATGATGTTGTTCACACCCAGCTTTTCGAATATTTTGGCCTTATAACTGCTCACCGACGAAGACGAAAGGTTAATATGTTCACCGATCGCCTTTGTTGACAAACCTTTTACCAATAAACGCGCCACTTCCAGTTCTTTTCCCGATAGTTTGTCGGAAACGGCGCCTTCCGGCCCTTTCGCATTGAACAACTGTCCGAATGCGTTGCGCATCACTTCCGGGCTGGCATATATGCGGCCGCTGAGGACCTGATCCACCGCCTGGGTGAAATCGTCGTTCATAGCTGTTTTGGAAATATAACCGTTTGCCCCGGCTTTCAGAAAAGGCAATGCATACAATTGTTCGTCATAGCTGGAACACACCAGAATTGGTATCTGAGGCTGTTTAAGCCTGACCGAATGCACCATTCCGACCTTATCGCCACCGGGAAGATTGATATCCATGATCAGCAGATCGAACTTCTGCTTTTCGAGCATCGCGAGGGTGCGCGAAAAGTCGCTTGTACAGGTCACAACTGCGTCCGGCTTGTGTTCCATCAGCAAATGCTGGATACCCATCAGGATGAGCGGATGGTCCTCAGCGATAATGATCTGAATGCTCATTGTAAAAACGGGTCTGGAATTTTAGTACAAGGGGTTATCAAGCACAATAATAGAAAAAATCACGCATAGAAGTATTTTGACGCACGACTAAATTTATTAAGTCAATAAACAACATTTTTCAGTCTCTGTTTCAATTTATTCTGATATCGACCACAACTATACGCAATACATTTGTCTATCCAAAAGCTGCGATCCTGATAGAGGCGTTTGATTAGCAGAGTTAAGAAGGAAGACTGCGAGGAAAGTGATTTCATAACGTTGAGTTAGCGATCATCTCCCGGCACTGCCGGGAGAACTGATTTCTCCCGGAAATCCGTTCAATAATACACCAAATATTACACCGCACCGTGAATATCGCACTTATCGACAGGCACCCCGTATTTCGCACAGGCATGCGTGTCCTGTTGAAAAGACAATTCGATAACATTACTACCCTTGAAACCGGCAGTATGCAATCCTTCAAAAAGGTTGCCCCTCAGGAGCCGGTAGACATCATTATCATCGGGCTCTCGGAAGAACAGCCGGAAATCGACCGTGTTGCCCTGAAAAGGATGATGCGTAAAAATCCAGTGGCGTCGTTCATCGTCTATGCAAGCAAGCCCGGCTACGAACTTGTGAAATCACTGATGCGCATTGGTGTAAAAGGGTGTCTTACAAAAAATAGCCGTCCTGATGAGCTGGTAATCTGTGTTAACGCTGTCATGAGTGGCGAACCTTATCTCTGTCCTCAGATTCAGACGTTGGCCCCAAAAAAAACCAAACGGGTGACCGAAAAAAGAAATTTGGCGTAAACGCCGCCCTCCTCTGAAAAATTCATCGATTTTACGTTTGTAAACGCCTCATGTCCATCGCTCCAAATAGGGTAAGCGGTGGACGTGATTTTTTTTATCTCCCCAGGGCATATCCAAGCGCCTCGCTTCCGCTTAATAACTATTTCTACAAATAATATCAAATTATTGCTTCAATAGTAAGTAACTGCTTTAACTAGCAGCTTATTCAATGGTTGCTTCCCCTTCGTTATCCATTATTTGTTAAACTAAACCATCTCTTGCGCATGAGTTATCTCAATGGCTTGCGCCTGCATTTTGCCGGGCGCTTTCAGGCCGCACCTTCCACGGTCAACAATGACATTATGCATTTTAACAATGCAACTTTCCAGCCAAACTATCAGGAGCCCCAAAAAGGCAAAAATGCGAACGGCTGGTGGAACCCCGGCGGCGGTGCCGAATGGCGCTTGCTGGGATGCACGGTGCAGAAAGCCTGGCTGGGACCTGATTCGCCCGTTTCCGCTCCCGATGCAGTATTGGGTTGCGTAGTTGCAGACAATGACCGGCGTGCCCCGGCCAAGATCGTCGACCTGGATCCACTACAACAGCTCGTATCGGAAATATGGGGACTGGAAGTGCGGCTCTGCACGCCGGAAGGTAAATTGCTCCTGCGCGGACAATATGAGGTAGCGGGTTTTATGGACATCTGGGACCGGGCGCAGAGCGGCGGGGGCGACGTCGGGGCCGGATCGATGTACCAATCCGTGCTGACTGATCTCGAATGGGGGGATATAGGGAGCTCGCCATTCTTACAAGCACTACGCGAAGCTGCTTCGGATAATCTTCTTTCGATCAAGTTCAATGTGGACGGTTACAATATGGACTTTAAATCGCCCGAATTTACGCGTGGCCGCGTAGTAGGTTCGATTGGTCCCGCAACCAAGAATGAACCACAGCATTTTACACTTGGCCGTCAGTTTATCCCACAGGATACCGGTAAAGGCAACTTCTTCCAACCCGCAGCAGGGCTGGGCTTCTGTGTCGCGCGTGTGAACGAAACCGATCGCCGCATTTACCTCGACCTGGGTAATGCAATCCAAACGACTGTTCCGGGTGGTCCGTCGAGTGCGCAGGGCGATTTACAACTCGTGCTCGCCAACGGAAACAAGCCAATATCCGCCCCTATTCCCTATCTGAAACCGGGATGGTATGAGCAAACCGCCGGTGTAGTAGTCATACCGGCCGACCGGCCACTGTCTGACGATGAATTGTCGGTGATAAAGGGCAATCTGCTTGGAATGCAGTTTCTCAACAATGGAGTGAGTCAGGTTACACTGGAATCGCCCGGAGGGGTCTTTGTCCGCGCCGACCGTTTTGTGTTCCGGGCCGACGCGGACAGCGCGGTAACGGCACATTTATGGGCAACAAAGTATGGAGCGCCCTATCCCAATGCAACCATTGTACTCGAAGAAGACCCGAGCCAGCTTCAGGCGCAAACGGCGCCAGGCAATCCGCAGCCTGCATTACCAACCGGTGTTATCGGATTTCCTTCAGAACTGACGGCAGATGGGCACGGGCGAGCGGAATTAAGGATAGAAATCGGCGACCCGGAACAATACCGGGGCTTTATCGACGGCCAGGTGTATGCCCTCAGGCCTTCATTAGCGGAGATCGGTTTTCCGAAAACCGGGTTCCCGCTTGGCACCTGGAATTTCATCAGCTTCCTGGTTTGGGATAAATTCCCTTACCCACAGCCAGTGACCTGGCTTGGCAGTTTACAGCCGATCTTCCAGCAGTATGCCAATTTGTACCCCATTATGAGCCGTTTTCTGAACCTGGCTGATCCGGCCGACGTATGGGCCAACCGTGAATTGCTTTACATGGCATTTAGTCTGCCGATGAGCAATCCCAACACCATGCCCGTTACCCGCGATCTGTCGACGCCCAAGCGGCAGGCTATCTTGTCCTGGCTTAGCCACTCGGATGCCAACGGGCAGCCCCTGATGCATCTCGGAACGGCAGCTAACGCCCCAGCCCAACCGTCGCTAACTGCTGTTTCTGACGCTGTCACCGTTCCGCCGCCACAGCCCGAACGTGGTGGAAAAGCCGCGGCCGCAAGTCGCCGCCTCATCCTGCAACAAGCCCCCTAATCCCTTTTACCACCTTTATTCACTGATATCCATGTTACTGTTAAAAAAATCACTCGTCAATGACCTTACCGATGTCGGTAACCTTCGGAAAGCATTGCAGATAGCCATTGAACTGGAGCATTCGACCATACCACCCTACCTATATGCGTTGTATTCACTTAAACCGGGGCAGAATGAAGAAATCCGGCAGTTGATCAGGTCGATTGTATGGGAAGAAATGTCACATATGAGCCTTGCGTGCAATATGCTGAATGCGATTGGGGGAAGCCCGGAAATCGACAAACCCGACTTTATCCCGAACTATCCCGGCCCCCTTCCGGGGACGGTGGAATCGGGTCTCATCGTACCGCTCGCGCCATTCTCGCCGCAGCTCATTCACGATGTTTTTATGGTGATCGAGCAGCCTGAAAAGCCTAATAACTATCCCGTTAATCCAAAAATGATGCTGGCCACGGTCGATGAGCCGCTCACGATCGGGATGTTTTACGAGGGTATTGCGCAGGCGTTCCGCGAGTTGGGTGAAGATATATTTACCGGCGATGCTTCGCGGCAAGTCAGCAGCTGGCGTATCCAACCTGTCACCAACCTAGCAACCGCTCTGAATGCGATCGAAACGATCGTAGAGCAGGGCGAGGGTACGCCGGAGTCGCCCATGGATCAAGGACTGATGGGGGATGAAGAGTTGGCACATTACTACCGGTTCGCGGAGATTTACAATGGCTACCGTCTAATTCCTAACGCCAGTGCACCTCCCAATGCGCCATTCGACCAGCGCTACGTGTACGGGGGTGCGCCTATCGCCTACGACCCAGGAGGTGTGTGGCCTGTGGTTACGAACCCTTCTTCGGCCACTTACACGCCGGGATCGTCTGCCCAATTTGCTGCGCAAACTTTCGATTACACCTACACAGGACTACTGAAAGCATTGCATATGGCCTTCAATGGCCATCCCGAGCACATCAATGCTTCGATAGGGATGATGGAATCACTCAAAGGGCTTGCCTTGGGCATGATGAGTACACCTTATACATCCGATGGGAAGGCGAACTCCGGCCCGACATTCCGTTACCAGCCGGTATTGCCCATTCAATATCCACCGGCCACCAATGCATAAAATGGCATAAAAAAAGCCGTTGCCTGGTCCGAAAGTCCGGATCCAGGCAACGGGCCTGATTTAAATGCTAATGCTGACTGCTAGTTCACGATCAATTCATCAATGAACATCCAGCCTTTTCCGCCCTTGCCTCCATGCCATTCCGGGATTTTGGATAATGGCTTAGCCACCACCTTAATGCAACTCAGCTGCTGTGGCTCGAATGCCGCCTCGTAAACAAGGTTTTCGGCGCCAGGTATATCCTTCTTAGGTACTTCCGGACTGATTACTTTCAGTAGTTTAAGCGATTTCTCATTGGCACCGCCCCATACTTCAATGCGTGTTGGCGGGAAAATATAGCTTCCGATGTTCCGGAGCATGCTAATGGTGACATTAGCGGCCTGTACCGGCTTTTTAAAGTACAGGTAACCTTGAAAGTCATTCTGGTTGAAGCCCAGCCAGGTCCCGCTCACGCGCTCGGTATCGCCCACTTTGCCGTCGAACAATGAGGCCGCCCCTTTTCCTTTGTAGCCGGGGTCGACCGGCGTGAGCAGCTGCGCACTGTCAACCGGATATCCTGCTTTGAAAAACACCTTATCAACCTGCTTGCTGCCATACCAGCCTGCCCTGAACGCCCTGGCTTTCAATGTGCTGTTTTTGGTAATGGCAATCGGCTTGTCGTAGACCAGGGATTTTGTGCTGTCGGGCTCGGTGCCATCCAGCGTATAGCGGATGACGGTCCCTGCTATCTGGTGTTTTAAGGTTACTTTTTCGTCTTTGGAAATGAGTTGTTTTTCAGTGACGATGATCGGCGGGTTAAGGGCCAGGACCAGTGTATCGCTGCGGAAACCTGTTTCAAATGCTATTTTCTGCCCTTTTTTCAATGTCGCAAGCTCTTCGACACTCAACCCGGTGCTCCATATGTATACCTTTTTCAGGGATGGAATAGATTCCAGGGTTTTAATTTGAGCCATTTTGACGGCCGTGCCGCTCAACGACAGTTCGCGTAGCTTGGTGAGTTTTTTGAGCTCTCCCAAAGTGGCGCCGGTCACGTCGGTGAAGTTCAGGATCAGCTTGCGGAGTTCGGGGAACTGGGCCAGGCGCTTGATATCTTCATCCTTCACCGGCATTTTGCTCAGGTCCATCGAAACGATCTGTCCTTTCAAAGGCATTAACCCTTCGATATCCTCACTTTTGAAATTGGCACGGTTATAAAAATTCACAAACAATGCAGGCGATTCGGCCGATAATGGTTTGATGAGCCGGTATGTCGTGTTCAGCTTTTTAACTTCGTCGGCATCGGCGCCGCTGAAATCATATTGCTCTTCGGTACGGCCGCCTCCTAACACGTTTTGCGCATAAGCATATACCGGGCTTTGCGGCGAGAGCGAGCTCACCATCTGGTCGAAACGCGAGCCGCCTTTCACCCAAGCCGCCAAAAGCACTATTTCCTCGTCCGTTAGCTGGACTTTCCCACGTGGGGGCATGTGTTTTTTGTCTTCCAATGGTAAATGCAGCCTGCTGATCAGCAGTCCGAGGTCTGCTTTGGTGGTATCCCACAACATGCCGCCCTTGCCTCCTTTGACCAGCAATGCCTGGGTCTGGATCTGCAAACCGCCCTTCGCTTTCTCTTCATTGTGGCAGGAAAGGCATTTTTGTTCCAACACGGGTTTGACCAGGTTATCGAAAACTTTGGCTTCTTCAAATGCGACTTTGGGCGTTTCGTCCTGTGATGGTCCAAGCGGTGAAATCAGGAAATCTTCACCATGGGTGAGATTCCCACCCAGGTGCCCGCCTACAAATACGATTACCAAAAATGCCCCTACGATCAATTTGGAATGCAGTTTCCAGGGAGCCAGGTATTTGCGGCTGCCATACAAAACAATGCTCATCAGCGAAATGGCAATTCCCAGCCATTTGTGCCAAAGTAATGTGTCGGATTCGTAGCCGTCTTCCTTGGACAAAATAAATCCTGAAAATGCAGCGACAACCGCAGTAAGTGTACCGATGATCAACAAACTATCCGCCAACTGGGCATTCCAGCGGGTGGAATCAGGCTTTTCGACGATCACGACCCATAAGCAATACAGGATCAGCACTACCAGCGGGAAGTGTAAGACCAAAGGGTGCATCCTGCCGACCGCCTGCATCCAGATCGGGACAGTAAAGCGGTCTTCAAAAAGCAGGAGAAATACGAGTAACCCGTTGAGGAAGAAGGCCAAATTGTAGATCAGCCCTTTCCAATCTGATAAATATCTGCGCACTGTAGTTTGGGTTTGTAATGATTTATTTGCCACGAAGGCACCGCGGCGGCGGACCATGAATTTGCACGAATGCTTTTTAGAATTCGTGTAAATTCGTGTCTTCGTGGCAATAACTAAGCAATGATGCCCTTAACCAGCTTTCCAGCCACATCCGTAAGCCGGTAGCGACGTCCCTGGTGTTTGAATACTAGTTTTTCGTGGTCCAGGCCGAGTTGGTTCAGGATCGTTGCATGAAAGTCGTGAACATGGACAGGGTCTTTGACGATATTATATCCGAACTCGTCGGTCTCTCCGTACACTATCCCCGGCTTCACGCCACCTCCTGCCATCCAGACGGTAAATGCCCTCGGGTGGTGGTCGCGGCCGTAGTTGTCTTTGGTGAGTGTTCCCTGGCAGTAGTTGGTACGGCCAAATTCCCCGCCCCAGATCACCAGCGTTTCATCCAGTAATCCGCGTTGTTTAAGGTCGGTGATCAATGCTGCCGACGCCTGGTCGACGTCCATGCATTGTCCTTTGATCTCGGTCGGTAGCCCGCCATGGCTGTCCCAGCCCTGGTGGTAAAGTTGTACAAACCGCACGCCCTGCTCGGACAACTTCCTTGCCAGCAGGCAGTTGGCCGCATAAGTTCCGGGTACCAGGCATTCTGGACCGTACATTTTCACGATCGATTCAGGCTCTTTGCTCATGTCGGTGATTTCTGGCACGGCAGTTTGCATGCGGAACGCCATTTCGTATTGTTGGACTTTGGCGGTGATTTCCGGGTCCCCAAACTCGTTGTATGTGCCCTGGTTGAGCTCGGCGAGATTGTCGAGCATTTTGCGGCGCTGCGTCCTGTCCATGCCGTCGGGATCATTGAGATACAGCACCGGATTTTCACCGCTGCTGAACTGCACGCCCTGGTGCACCGAATCCAGAAAGCCATTGGTCCATAATTTGGAGTACACCCCCTGACCATTGCCCTTGCCCCTGGACAGCAATACGCAGAAGCCGGGCAGGTTCTGGTTTTCACTGCCAAGCCCGTAGCTCAGCCATGAGCCAAAGCTCGGCCGGTTACCAACCTGGGCCCCGGTCTGAAAGAACGTAAGAGCCGGATCGTGGTTGATCGCTTCTGTATTCAGGGTTTTGATAATGCAAAGATCATCGGCAATGCTAGCCATATGCGGCAGCAGTTCGCTCATCCATGCCCCGCTTTTACCATGCTGCTTAAAGTTGAATATCGATCCCGCCAATGGGAATTTGGCCTGGTTGGCCGTCATACCCGTCAACCGCTGGGTACCACGGATGGATTCTGGCAGGTCCTGTCCGTGCATCTTGTTGAGCATCGGCTTGTAGTCGAACAAATCCAGCTGCGATGGCGCGCCGTTTTGGAACAGATAAATGACCCGCTTGGCTTTTGGAGCGAAATGCGGCAGACCGGCCATCAGCTCGTCTACCCCTGCGTCCCCGCCACCACCTTTGAAAAGGTCAGGTATCAAAAGTGACCCAAGCGCCGCGCTTCCAAGCCCAAGGCTCAGTTTAGACAAAAAGTGCCTGCGCGTAGTATTGATCCCAAAATCAAATATTGGCTTTTCCATGATTTGCGGTTTAGCTTTTTGTAATTGTTTCTTCCATATTGTACAGCGCATTGATCACCCGCATGAGCGCTGCTGCTTGTACTTCGTTTACTTTCGGTTCGTGGGGATATTCCCCCACGTTCAGCACTTTGAAAGCGTGCTTCTTGTCTTTGGAAAATGTCGAAGCTTCGCTGTTATAATACTCTGTCAAAAGCTTCATTTCCTTTTCTGTCGGCTGGCGGCACACGATCCGCTGGAACGATGCCCTGATATTGGCCTGGACATCTGCCGACTTGACGATCATCCGTTCGGCAAGGACCCTGGATGCTTCCAGCACCGTCGGGTCGTTGAGCATGACCAGCGCCTGCAAAGGCGTATTTGTCTTGGAGCGCTTGATCTCGCAATGGTCGCGGTTACTGGCATCGAAAATGATCATCGAGGGTGGTGGCACGGTCAGTTTGATAAAGGTGTACATGCCCCTGCGGTACAATGCGTCTCCCCGGTCCTGCTGATAGGTCCGCAGTGTGCCCCGACCTGAGGTTGCAGCCTCCCAAAGCCCTTTCGGCTGGTAGGGTTTCACGCTCGGCCCACCGATTTTTGGGTTCAATAATCCGCTTGTCGAAAGCACCATATCCCTGACCAGCTCGGCCGGAAGCCTGTAACGAGGGCCGTGGGAAAGGTAAATGTTGTCAGGATCGGCTTTGAGTTTTTCCTCGGTGATCTTGGCCGACTGCCGGTAGGTAGCCGATGTCACGATTTGTTTCACCAGTCTTTTGATATCCCAACCATGGTTCATAAAATCAACTGCAAGCCAGTCGAGCAATGCCGGATTGGTGGGCAAGTCGCCCTGCATCCCGAAGTCACCGGTACTTTTCACAATGCCGCGACCAAAGAATTCCTGCCAGATCTGGTTCACAAAAACCCTTGCCGTCAATGGGTTGCTTTTGCTGGTGGTCCATTTGGCAAGGCCCAGCCTATTTTGGGGAAGTTTAATGGTGTCAAATTTCATTACAGCGGGCAATGCAGCCGCTGTAACCACACGTCCGGGGGCGTCATAAACGCCGCGGTTGAGGATGTGCGTTGGCCGGAGCGTGTCCAGGTCACCGAGCACCGAAACCATCAGTTTGCTTGTATCCGGCCTGTTAATGAACTTCAACAAAGTTTTTGCCTCTTCATCCGAAATCGTCATCACGGGCATTTTGGCCGGTTTGGTCCGGGAAATATCGCCTTCGAAACCCTGTTCTTTGGAGTTATTGAAAAACGCGAACATCCGGTAGTAATCTTCCTGCGAAATAGGGTCATACTTGTGGTCATGGCATTGCGCGCATTCCACTGTAAGCCCTAAAACCCCGGTACTGAAAGTCTTGGTTTTGTCGATATTGTATTCAATGCGGTATTCCTCCGGGATCACACCGCCTTCTTCGGTGTATTTATGGTTGCGGAAAAATGCGGTTGCCAGGACCTGCTCTTTGTTCGCATTGGGCAGCATATCCCCTGCAATCTGCCAGGACAGGAACTGGTCGTAGCTTAAATTTTTGTTGAATGCATTGATCAGCCAGTCGCGCCACGGCCACTGGGTCCGGTATTCGTCGTCCTGGTAACCGTAGGAATCCGCATAACGGGCCACATCCAGCCAGTAAATGGCCATTTTCTCGCCGTAAGTTTTCTGGGCGAGCAGCTCGTCCACGATTTTTTCGTAGGCTTTTTCACCTCCGTCGGCTTCAAATTTTTTCTGCATTTCCACCGTCGGCGGAAGGCCTGTCAAATCCAGCGCTACCCTTTTCAGCAAATGGCTTTTGTCGGCTTCCTCGTTCGGGGACAGGCCCACGCCTTCCATTTTTTGTAATACAAAATGGTCGATCTCGTTTTTGGGCCAGTCTTCGCTGGAAACTTCCGGCACAGCGGGCAATACCGGCGTGGTAAATGCCCAGTGCTTCTCATACTTGGCTCCCTGCTCGATCCATTTTTTCACGAGCCCGATCTCATTTTCATTCAAAAGTCCCAAATGCGACTCCGGCGTCGGCATCTGGTACGACGGGTCTACCGAGGTAATCCTTTTATACACTTCCGACTGTTCGGGCTTGCCCGGGAAAATCGCGTAGCCTTTGCCATCCTTCAATTTGGCGTAGGCACTTTCGGCAACGTCGAGCCTCAGGCCGGCCTCGCGCTTCTTTGCATCGGGCCCGTGACATGCGTAACATTTATCGGAAAGGATCGGGCGGATATCAAAATTATAGCTGACAGGGCCATCGCCTGATTTGGTCTGCAATGTCCCGTTCTTTTTGAAACAAGAGACCGCCAGAAAGGCAATTACGCCGGTTATTACGGCCAGAAGTAAAAAATTCCTTTTCATTTTAATACACGTCATTGTGCAAATTTATTATCAATTAATCCAGCAAATTGGTGGCACATTAACACTTTATGATACTATGTTTGCTTTTCACGATACATTCATTTCTGCCCCTGCATTGCGCGCATTCAGGAGCTGCTCGATCTCTTCCAGCCGCTTACCCTTTGTCTCGAATAACTTCATTCTGGCGTATACATAGGAGCACACGCAGAAGAATGAGAATACAAAAAAGGTGTTGGCGATCCCTAGTCCATCCCGCATAATGGGAAACAGCAGGTTCACGATCCAGTCCGAAACCCACATTGTCATAATGCAGATAGATAATGCCGTGCCCCGGATGTGCATTGGAAAAACTTCCGTGGCTATCACGAATTTCAATGGCCCGAGCGAGAATGCAAAAAATAGCAAAAACAAGATGATACACAGCAACATACCCCAGCCGTTAATGCCGTATACAAAGCACAGACCGGTCAATGCAAGCGCCACAGCCGCCCAAAAAGAGCCGATCAGATAAAGCGATCTGCGCCCCCAGGTATCCACTTTCCAAATTGCAATGAGGGTAAACAGCATACTCGCCGTGCCCAGCATTACCTGGTAAAGCAATGCATCACTGGTCACTATCCCGGCCGATTTTAAAATCGTGGGACCGTAAAAAATGACTCCGTTAATGCCGCTAAACTGCGATAATGCGGTCAGTATCATGGTCATTACTAACAATCCGCGTAACGGGAATTTCATGAGCTCCTTCACTCCACCCGATTTCTGGGCCGCTACTTCCTTGATCGCTTCGAGTTCAAAACGTCCGCCTTCTTCACCATTGATTTTCACGAGAATGTCCAATGCTTCCTCGTTGCGGCCATTTTTTGCTAGCCAGCGCGGGCTTTCGGGCACGATAGAGAGTAGCGCGCAGAATAACGACGCGGGAATGACGCTCACGAAGAACATTCCACGCCAAACCTCCCCGACAAACAGCCAATGAAACAGACCGCTGCCCACCTCGGCGTTCGCTATGGCGTACCGCTGCAAAAACAGGTTGCTCATGTAAGCCGCCAATACGCCAATGGTAATGGCCAGTTGATAAAAGGTGACCAACCCACCCCGCTTATGCGCCGGGGCTATTTCAGAAATGTAAAGGGGCGATATATTGGATGCAACGCCCACGCCCACGCCAGCGAGTATGCGAAAGATGATAAGTATCGTGTAAGTGCCTGCCAGCGAGAACCCGATTGCGGCGAAGAGGAATAGTGCAGCTGCAATAAACAGCACTTTTTTCCGTCCTATTTTATCGCTCAGGTATCCCGAAAATGCAACCCCTGCGATGCAGCCCACCAGTGCAAACGAAACAAACAAACCCTCTTCCGCAGCAGACAGGCCATATTGCTCTCTGACCGGCTCGATAATACCGCTTACCACGGCCATATCGAACCCGAATAGGAAGCCTCCCAGCGCCGCAATAAGCGTGATAAGGGATATAAAGTGTTTTACCTGTTTTGTTTGCAAGGCAATGTTGTTTTTAAGTTACCTTCTACAATACACCAGATTCCGCTTTCCGGGCCAGATTGACTGACCATGAATTCCATTTACATGATGCAGCGCCGGTGCCATAAACAATGCACAAATCCACGGACGGGTCCGGCCGTAGCATGTCTATTTTTTGTATATCAAAAAAGCGGAAAAGATTGTCCGGATCTTCTGTTAATAGTGTCCCTGGTTCCGCGCCGGTTTTCAGGCAAGCGTTGATATCGTACCAAAGAATTTGCTTGCCCTTTCGCCGAAGTGCCATGTGGAGTTCCTGCCGGATGGCTTCCCAAGATATTGTTCCGTTACCATCAATAACGGCTGTTCGTTCATCGGCCAACTTTTCAACTAATGCATTAATATCGTATTCTACGGAATGAGTATTTCCGACTTTATTATTGTCGCTGTTGCTTTCCTCCGTTGCAATGTAAGCAGCGCCGGTTAGAATGCATTCCTCGGTATCCTCACAAAAAATTATGTTTACGCCTTTCCCTGCATGCTGTTTTAATGAACTGCTAAACAATACATTAGCCTTCGAAATATTCCCGCCAATTACCAATTCGTCACACTCAAATTTTTGCAGCCAGGGATTGAGAAAGGAGCCCAGATTAGCACCAAACTCATTGAAAATGGCATTAGACACATCCGAATTCATTTCAGCAAGTTCCTGCACACCGACGATCTCCCTTCCGGCTGCCTGGCGATATGCCTTATGAAACCAACGGGTGGCAAAGTAATCATCGGCGATTGACACCAGAAACGGCTCATTATAGAATGCGCCTATTTCCGGCAATGCGGGATGATGTGTGATTAGCTTTCCGTTTTCCATGAATGCAGAGCCAAACCCTGTTCCTAATGTGAGAAAAACAGTGCGCTTACTGGTTAGCTCGGCGCGGGCATAGGCCCCTACGGCAAAGCAATGTGCGTCATTGGAAAACCGGAACAGCTTGTCGCCAAAGCCGGTGGCATCCTTCAAGGCCTGTTTGATATGGATACCGAATGTCTTTTCGAACTTCCCGCCCACATTACGAATGGTGCTTACTCCCTTTTCGTAATCGAATGGACCGGGAAATGCGATCCCTATTCTAGCAACCGAATTCCCGTCGTTCAGGATCTCGCGAATGCAGGCACTGATGGCTTCGATAATATTAGCAGCGGTATCAAAACTATTGATGCTTTTTCTAAGGAAATGCAGCGGTTGCTTGCCCGGCGCCGACGTATCAATGACACTTGCCGTGACGTGACTTCCGCCGATATCCACCCCGAGACTCTTCATGCCCATGTTAGAAAAATACCTCAATTTCAGACTATGTATTATATGTTCAAATATACAAACATATAATTAACGTACAAAAAATTGCATTAATACGATATTAGAAATAATCCACCATAGTAGTTTAATTTATTGATTATCAGCTAATTATTGCAATTAAATTACCACAACACGAGCATTTATGGTACGTGAAAGCCCTCAATCCAAATCATCCACACTCCTAAAATATAATCAATATGTATATAATGTACATACATACTAGTCGACTATCGCAGCCTTTCGATAAAAAACCAATGGCGGAGCATTGCCCGCCACTGGCTGAAATACATCTACTAATTTATTAACCTACCTAATTAAAAACTATGATATTGTTTAATAACCCGGGTTTTGTTTGAGGGCACCGTTGCTTTTTCTGATCTCAGTGTTCGGGATTGGGAACAGGTAATAATGATCGCCTTTCCATGGTTTCCTGACCTCCGCTTCCGGAATTACGCCGTAAGTGTAAGATAGCTTACCCAGTGCATCACCAGGTTTCGCGCCTGTCCAGTCCATCGTCACTTTTGTCAGTCCGCGTACAGGGATATCGACATTGCCTGGCGCAGCTTTCCAGCGCATCAGGTCAAAGAAGCGTGAATCTTCCAGATGCAGTTCAATAGCCCTTTCGTTGCGGTAATCCCTGACCAGCGCTGAACCTGTACTTTTGATGTCTGGCATGTTAACAGACGATCTTTTTCTGACCTTGTTAATATACTCACGCGCCACAGCCTCGTTACCCAACGCCATCTGGATTTCGGCATAATTGAGGTAAAACTCTGTTAATCTCATGAATACAACCACCTGGTTATAGTCATTGTCAAAGCTTGCACGGGGCCCGGCGAAATCGTCGGTCTTTTTAAAGGTGTAGCCTGTTTGTACCCGCCAGTGGAATGGAGTAAGTCCTTTCACCCAGTAGGTCTTCGAATCACGACCAAAATCGAACAGGTTCTGCTTATTTTTCGGATCGACTTTGTTTGGGTTTATATATGGTGGCGCGTTATCCGCATTTGGGTTAGCGTCTTCCCAATATTCATAAAGTCGCTCCGTACTTTTTGAACCATCGATAATGTTCAGCGGGCCCGCCCCCGGGTAGATCACCGAGTCATAAAATCTTGGGTCCCTGTTCTTTTCGGGCTTCTGGGGGTCATATCCCGATGCTGGATTGACCGTAACACCATCCGGCAGATAGGGATATTCACCGTTGGTGAGCTGGAACATATTTACAAAATTCTGGGTCGGAACGATCCGCTGCTGGGCATCAAAGCCACTCGGCCAGTAATCGTAGTTATAACCCCAGCCTGGGATCCTTGTCGCAGGTGTAAACGATTTACCAAAAATGGTTTCATCGGTTTTCAATGGCTTTTTGAAAAGTGCGGCATACTCAGGGTGCAATGTAAATCCGAGGTCGAATACCGCCTTGGTGGCTGCTTCTGCGGCTTTCCATTTGGCCATATCATTGCTTGGATTGTTCAGCGGGCTCGCCAGGTACAACAGCACGCGGGCTTTGAAAGCCATTGCGGCGGCTTTGCTGATCTTGCCGGCATTGACCGGCACGC
This sequence comes from Dyadobacter sp. MSC1_007, assembly GCF_023667495.1. Classification (GTDB taxonomy): domain Bacteria; phylum Bacteroidota; class Bacteroidia; order Cytophagales; family Spirosomataceae; genus Dyadobacter. Next base: position 264,612 of record NZ_JAMOZL010000002.1, on the reverse strand, counting down.
CATTCAGAAAACCAATGGCCAGATCCGCTTCGCTCAGCACAAATTGTGCACATTCGTCAAAGGTATTCCGGGGTACGTCAAATTTTTCTGAATTCAACTGGAAGCTGTTCTTGATGATCGGTACGCCACCAAATGAGCGCATCAGCTCAAAATACATCCACGCCCGAAGAAAGTGCACTTCACCCTTCATCGGATCGAGCTTGTCGGCAGTAATGGTAGAGGATTCGATATTCTCGAAAAACACATTCGCTTTCCTGATGAAACCATATTCGTAATCCCAAAGTGGTGTGGCCGCAGGCAGACCGTTAACCACTGACACCAGATCATTGACATTATCTGCCGTCAGGTTGCCTTCCAGATAGTTACGGATACCGGCAGAGCGCTCGTGCGTCTCAGGCTGGTTCACTGCAATGTCAGTCAGCGCATCATACCCACCGGTTCCCGGCGCCCACGGTGGCTTGATGCCATTATAAACGTTATAAACGTAGTTCTGCAAAAAAACCGGGTCATTAAATACCGCCTCATCAGATATTGCATCCAGCGGCTTTTTATCAAGCACATTACACGAGGTAGCAGTGGCGATCATGCCAATCATTGACAGTGACAGCGTCCTTCTTACCAATCTATTTTTTATTAAATATTTCATAGGTTTTCTCTGATTAGAAGGTAAGGTTGACTCCGAAGCTCAGCGTTTTCATATTGGGATAAGCCCCACCGTTTCCGCTCAGGAATTCCGGGTCACCGTTACCATACTTTTTAAGGGAATTAAATAGCATGAACGCATTGTCGCCTGAAACGTAAATCCTCAATGCAGCAATCCTCGCTTTTGAAACAAGGCTTTTGGGAAGCGTATAACCCAGCTGGATGTTTTTCATACGCATCCAGGTTGCTTTACGGTAGTAAAAATCGCTGTCCGAATTTGCCAGACCAGTCGGTGCGATCATCGGAAGCTCCGAGTTCACATTTTCTTTGGAATAGCTATTGAGCGCCACATATTCCAGGCCATTACCGCCAGCGCCGGAGTTAAAGCCTGTGCTCAATCGGAACTTCGCACCGCTTTGTCCCTGGGCTAACATTGTCAGATCAAAGTCCCGATAGTTCAAGCCAATGCTCAGGCCGTATTGTGTGCTTGGGAAAATGGTTGTGACATTATTCTCGGTGTTGTTGGTGGTATTGAACATATAACGGTCGTTGCTATCGATAATGCCATCGTTGTTCAGGTCGGCGAAGATCAAACCGCCCAATGTTGCTCCCGGGTATTTTATGTTCTTGTCAAGATCTGCCTGCGTCCGGAAAATACCAATGGATTTGTACACCAGCCTGGATCCGAACGGTTGTCCTTCCAGCTTCTGATATTCCTCCGCCTGTGGTGTTTCATCGAAGTAAACAATCTCGTTTTTGTTATAAGACACATTACCGTTGACGCGCAAGGTAAGTTCCGAAAAGTTGTGACGATACCCGGCCTGGAATTCAATTCCCTGGCTGTTCATTTTACCAATGTTCTCATCCGGCAATATCAGCCCAGTATAACTTGGGATGGATGCCTGCCTTCTGCCCAGAATGTTGGAAGTTTTTGCCTTGAAAACGTCCACCTCAAATGTCAGGCGGTTATTCAAAAACGCCGCTTCCAATCCAATATCTGTCTTTTCACTTACTTCCCAGGTAATATTAGGATTAGGGGTCGACTTCACTGCTATACCACGAGCATCCACGCCATTCACTACCCAACCGGCGTCATATCCGTAAGCCGCGATGTATTGAAAAGGATTAACCCGGTCGTTTCCAAGACGCCCCCAGGAAGCTCTCAGTTTTAAATTACTGATCACATTTTTTGGAATAAATGCTTCATTGCTGATTACCCAACCTGCCGAAACCTGTGGGAAAAATCCAAAACGTGTTTCTTTGGGAAATATAGGAGAACCGTCATATCTGGCACTGAATCCAAAGAGGTATTTTTCTCTGAAATCATAGCTTACCCGTCCGAAGAAGTTCTGTCTTGCCGATTCCGTCGCAGTACCGTCGTTGTTCCAGTTCAGGCGGTTGGTATTTCCGGCAAAAAGCTGATCGATCAATGGTGAATCATAGCCCAAACGTTGCGCCCAGAAATTGTTATCGTCATATGACATCTGCTCGTAGGCAACGAAAGCGTTGACTTTATGGTCTTTCGCGAAGGTTGTGCTATACGATAGCTTTATGTTTCCGGTCGTACGCAGACTTTGCCTGAAATCTTCCCGCAAGCCAATATCCTCTACCGACCTGGATTGTTTCTTCACAATTTCACCGGTGGTAGGGTCTTTCTCGTAATAGGGCCATACATAGTTAAATTGTTTGTCGTAACCGACGGTTTTGACGATAGACAAAAATCCATCCAACGCCAGTCCTTGTGCGAAAGGCATGTTATACTTAAAGCGAAGCGTTCCGCTGGCCACATCAGCTTTGTACTTCCGATAACCCGGGCTGAGCAGGCGCGCCGCAGGATTTAAGTGCGACCATCCTTCACCCGGATAACGGTAATCACCACCGATATATGCTTCCTGCAACGGACTGGTACTTGCAAGCGATCCCACCTCTCCGCCAGGACCGCCCTGTGGAGTCTGCGTTGCTTTTTCCCGGATTGACAGGTCGAGCCCTACTTCCAGGTCTTTCGTTACTGTCACATCTATATTACTTCTTACATTATATTGTCTCAGCTTCGACTTGTTGTCACCGCGCAGGATACCTCCCTGCGATGCTGTGCCGAGGGAAACAAAGTACCTGACTTTATCCGTACCTCCGCGCATTGTAAGCGAGTATCTTGTTTGCCTCACCGGTGGCCCGATTAATGCATTCCACCAGTTTTCGGGTCTGCGTTTTCCGGTTTTGAAAGCGTCCACCAATGCGTCGGGAAAGTCTGGCGGAGTTCCTTCAAGTGCTCTCCGGTCGTTCAATACTTTCATATATTGGAATGCATCGGCCGATTTCACTTTCATGGTTGGAGATTGCCACGACTGCGTGGTCGAAAAGTCAAATGCGGGCTTGCCCGTTGTCCCCCTTTTGGTAGTAACCAGGATTACCCCACCTGCCGACTGTGCACCATAAATGGCCGCCGAGGCGTCTTTCAGTACAGAAATAGATTCGATATCATTGGGGTCCAATCGGTTGAGACCATCCGGGTCCGCATTGGCCACCCCGTCAATTACGATCAGGGCTGAGGTATTCCGGTAAGTGTTTGCACCGCGAACGAGGATCTGCGCGTCATCAAAACCGGGCGCTGCACTTCTTTGCGTCACGTACACCCCGGCCATCCTTCCTGCGAGCGAATTGGACAGAGACGCAGCGCTGGATTTCTTGATCTCTGCACCGGTTGTCTGTACAACCGCATTGGTCAGCTCCGACCGCTTCTGCGTACCATATCCTACCACGACCACATCGTTCAGCTCCTGCGACGAAACCTCCAATTTTACGTTCATGGACGTCTGGGAGCCAGCTTTCACTTCTTTGGTTATATATCCGATATAGGAGAAAACGAGGATGCTGTTCTCGTCCTTTACCTTAATCGAAAACTTGCCTTCCGTATCCGAAACGATGCCATTAGTCGTACCTTTTTCCAGAACGTTTACCCCTGGAATCCCTGCATTGTTTTCATCGGTAATTGTGCCGGTAATGGCCTGTTCCGCAGCGCTGTGGCTTCCATTAACATGATAAATAGCCACACCTGGCGCCCGTCCCAGCGACTTCCCGTTCAACGGGTCGCCGTTTGCCCACGCAGGAGGAGTCAGAAGGCCCGCCAGCGCAATCCCCAAAAAGGCATACGATACCCTGTGCCCATTGTCTGTTAGTAGTTTAGGTCTCATAAAGCAATTATTAGTTATTAAAAATCCGTCCGTGGGTTAAATCCTTTGGTTATGATTGGTATTCACTGAAAGCGGCTCGAAATTGCTGATGACGGGGGGTATTGCAATACAATCTTTCATCCGGTTTTTACATACCGGGCGCCTATAAACGTCGACACTTGCGATGGTGCATGAGGTGCTGCGTGCTACTCTTTAATTTGCATAAGCACTTAAACCATCAAGTCGTCGATGAAATGTAATATGTACAAACATATAAACATATCATCAAAGTAACAAGGTTTCTGCGAAATAATAATTCATTGATATAATATAAATATTGCTAGTAGCTGATAAAATGTTTCGGTAGGTCTGAAAAAACCGGTGCTGGTGGGGTCTGGCGGCCTGTTTTTGAATTTTTACAATTTTCCTCCTCATCCTGTCATGATAGCGTTCCCCCGTTTGTGATTTGACTTAAAAGGAATTGTACAAATCTATTGTGGATTAATACCGTGAAATGATGTTATGTTGACTTTTTTTGATACAATATTAACCTCATAAAAAAAGCCATCCAGCACTTGGCGCGGATGACTTCACAGAACAAAACGAATGTGACTAAACGTTGACTACTCCCTCACACTCTCTACGGTGTATACAAAGCTATCACCACGGTAATAGCCAAGATTATACTCGATCGGCCTTTCACCCTGGTCAAATACAAAACGCTTTCTGAGCAATATCGGGCTTCCGGATTCAACTTCCAGTTTGGCAGCTGTGAACTTGTCGGCTGCTATCGCACTCACCTCCTCTTTGGAAAGTGTGGCGATCACCGAATGGTCTTTTTCAAGAATATCATAAAGCGGTCGCTTAAAGTCTTCCTCGCCTGTCAGCCCTACCCTCGGGTGAAAATAGGAAATGAAGTATACGAACGGGCCTTCTATTTTACCACGGAGACGTTCGAGTTTGAGTACTTTTTTGTCCATGGAAATATCAAAGAAGTTAGCCACTTTCTCGTCCGGTTTTACCCAGGTAAGGTGCAGTTCGAAGTTCTTGACGTTGATCCCACGGGCATTCATTTCCTGGGTAAAACTCAGCCAATTCTTTGATTTAGAACTAATTATTGATTCAGCTACTTTGGTACCTATACCCTTTTTTCGGATCAGCAATCCCTCATATACCAGCTTGTTCAATGCCTGCCGGAGCGTCGACCTGGATATGGCAAGTTGCTTGGCCAGCTCCACTTCATTAGGCAAAAATTTGCCGTTCAGATACTCCGGGTCGCTGATCAGGGAGCGCAGCAGGTTTTCCGCCTGAATGTGTAATGGGACGGGACTTTTATGATCAATACTAAATTTCATACATACGGTAGCCAGGTAGTCAAAGACAAAAATAGCAATTATTCCAGCACAAAGCTCGCGGGAGAATAGGCCCCCAGAAAAAAGCTGAACTTACCGTTTGATACTGAAATTGCAGCTCCCGCTACTTCGCCCCGAAGATTTACAGGTGTTGCTTTGGTGAATACCGACTTTTCGGGAAGGGAAACCGTGATGTCGCCAGACAAGCCTGCCTGCTCCCAAAGCCGGCATATTATCCCCTTACCATCCGGATTTTCGCCAAAAGCGGTTACCAATGCGCCTGCTCTCGAAGTCGACAGGCCTATTTGCTTCCCTGCCAATTGCCCGGCTGGGCCGTCGGCCACACCGGTTAATAACGGCAAACGCGCCTCCCAGGAGTTCCTGACAAGATCCGGGTTGGTTTCCATTTTTTTATCAACTCCCCAAATCCGTACCTTTTCGCTCCATGATCCATCCTGCCACAACGGGAAATTGGTGTTCCACATGTTGTTGTAGATATTGACAAACACGGCGGCTTTTCTAGGAGTGTATTCCATATCGAACTTCCACAATCCGGGTTCTCCCAAACTGATCAGCGGGGAATCGACCGGCGACAATGCGACGCCTGATTTATCCGCAGCAGTAACTGAGACCCCGGAATTGACAGCCATTAAATATCTGTTAGTTCCGGAAATGATATCTTTTGCGGGATCAATCGGGCCTCCCAGCCTGCCAACCGTGAAAATCGGATCTATTACAGCGAATGGGAAACAAAGCCAGCCGCCCTCGGCATGCTTATCCGCCGTTTTTGAATCGACAAACCATTCAACATCTACGTAGGCTGCATTGCGGGGAAATGTAAAGACAATAGTGTATTGTTTCGCCAGGCCTTTTGTATTTACCGAGGTCAATGTAGCGATATCGGAAGCTTTTGAATGCGTAACGTTGATCCTCCAACCGTCCGGCGTAAATGCGTTATAAGGCACTAGTACGGCGGATGCCATGCCCGGTTTTCCTAAATCATTCAATCCCCATCCTTCCTTAATCCGGCTGTATTTGTTGAACCAGCTGTCCACGTCTTTACTGCTGAACCGTTCGTGCAAAAATTGTCCAGCTACGTAATCTGACGTTTTATCGATCAGCTCGTTGCCATTCGTTTTTTCAACCAGAGATGCAATCCCTCCTTTTTTCAAATCGAAAACTACCTTGAAATTGGGTGTCTCAAAAGAAGGCCGTGAGTCCATTGAAGCTTTCGGATCGCCGATTTCTTTTTGAGAAAAGGACACAAAACCCGATGCCGGCACATCTTTCGCATAGAAATACTTGCCCTTTTCCCAGGGAATTTCAACCATTCCGGATCGCACCCAGGGTAACGGGTTATACACCACGACCCTTTTCCCAGCGATATCGACCGATTTTGCAAGGAGACTAAGGTGCTCGTTCAGCTCTCCGGTGACAGTTTCCTCCGTATTACGTATATACTGTCGTTTTTCGTCATAAGAGTGCAGCCATTTCCTTTTGCTACCCGTCTCTGTTTTTTTAGCGTGGCTATTTTGTAGTTTTGAATAGTCACCATTTAAAGGTATCGGCTCGGATTCGGCTTCCCGCATCCACTTTTTCCAGTCATCATCATAGCTGTACCGCGGGCCATATTCCGCATTCATTCCCCAGGTGTGTTCTGCATATAGGAGACTTTGCTCATACGCACGCGCCAGTGGCGCAGCAATGGATTTAACCGGCAGTTGCCAGATTTTCATCTGCGTATTCAATCCGTCCAACGCAGATTCCAGTGGCCGGACCTGCCGGGCTATCTTCGTTTCCTTTGGATTTGCAAGCACTCCCTGTATCCAGGTGTCGGGCATATCTCCTTTCACAACAGGCAGTTGCGGATTTTCCGCTAATACCGCCTTTGCAAAATCGTCCAGCGTTCCCAGGTGCACGCGTACACCCGGAAGGTCGACTGCGGTTTTTCTAAGAATTTGGTCCAATTGTTTTTGAGTGGGAGGTCCCTCATTGTCGTTGGTCATGATCATCCCGAGGTAGTTGCGGCATGGCCAGCCGGCAGGCGGCTTTATTTCAGAACCGTATAATGGAGTGTATTGACATAGTATTTTAGAACCGTCGGCCCCTTCCCACCAAAACAGCGGTGGGACGCGCGGATACTGGCTCGCGGGATTGCAACCCAGTTGAAGGAACTTCACGCCCGCATGACTAAGCAGCGTCGGCAACACCCATGAATGGCTGGGAACATCCGTCATCTTCGCGCTAATAGGTAACGGTATGCCATATGTGCGTGCGATCTGAGAGGAAAACCCCAGGCCCCTGACCAGATCTTCATAATCCAGAGATTCCGTATGGGTCGTAAAGGGAAAAGCGTGGACGGCAATGGCACCCTCCCTGATCGCCTTCTCGACTCTTAATTTTCGCTCCGGTGTTTGTAACGGCCCCAGGATCTGGGCACTGAGCGGCCAGCCCGGCACCGTCCACGAAAAATGCTTCCCGGCCGGAAGTTTTGCATTCTCATCAACGATTTGCAATGCATTGTCCATCATTTCGCCCCGGTATCTGGCAAAAACGTTCTGTGGCAGATCGGTAAAACCAAGGTCAAAGTGGGTTTTGAAAACCAGCCAGACATCTGTGACTTTCGATTGGCCGGTGGTTTCCTGCTTTTGCGCGGTTGCTGTCAAGGCTACCATCAAGAAAAAAGCTACTTTTAATATCCGCATAACTTTCAATTCATCTGATATTAATACCTAAATCCTGACATAGGCTTTCAGGGTCGCGCATTTTTTCCCTTCCGATTTCCCGAATGGTGTAATCGTGTACGATGCGACATTCGCCGGCACGATAAAGGTTTCAGCATAATGGATCACATACGGCTCAAAAAGCCCGTCAGGACTCTCTACAACAACCTCGTCGCCTTCCACGAGATTGATCACATTCAGATTTCCGTGCGTGTGATGGGTCACTTTTCTATCAAACCAATGTCTTCTGGTTTCAATAAACTGTGTGTCAAACAGGCCGGTAGATTCCTCCTTTGAATGGCCGTTTATGGAAATCTCCCGGATGTTATTGAACAGGTTTTGTTTTACCCAATCTTCATCACGTGTCCAGTCGATCACGTTTTTTCCATGTTCTATATTGATAGGTCGCGGCTTACCATCCAGCCCCAGCCTTCCCCAATCCCACAATTTGAATGTAAAAATGTATGGCGTTGCTGAAATTTCGAGCACCACCGCGTTTTTCCCCGAACAATGGATCGTACCTGCGGGGATCAGAATGTGGTCATGCTTTTTGACGGGCAGCTTGTTTACATATTTGTCCGCATTGAAATCCGCCGACCCGTTCTGGGCTTCTTCCAGGTCTGCGATCATTGCAGCCGCCTCCACGTTCTTGTGCGTACCCAAATATACGCATGCGTCCTCCCCCGCTTCGAGAAAATAGTAGCTTTCGTCCTGGGTGTATTCCATTCCGAAATGTTCCTGTATATATGCACGCGTCGGATGCACCTGCAAGCTCAGGTTACCGCCGTCCATGGTGTCGAGAAAATCGAACCTTATTGGAAACTCCGCACCAAATTTCCCGTAAACGGTCTGTCCGAGCAGTTTACGTGGCTGCGTGAGCACCAGGTTGATGGAAGGCAGTTCAAAAATATGTTCACCAAATTTAAACAGCATGCTGTTTTCCTCGGGCACGCAATCAAAACCCCAGGCGTAATTAACTTCATCCCTGTCGAGATCGGCAACCTCTTTCAGCCATTGCCCGCCCCATGGACCCGGGTCGAAAAACGGCACAACCCTGAATGGCCGGTTCACCGCCATATCCAGGCCCTCGCGGTACATTTGTGCACTTACCATTTTGGGGCTTTCCGGGGTGTTGGCATCTATGAAATAATCGATACGATCGAAAAACCGCATTTTATGCCGGTCAAAAACACGCCAGTCGAGAAAATAGCCTTGCTTGTATTTCAATGCGAAACTTTCGTCGGGGTTATTCATCCCGAAGTTGCCCATTTCGTTCCGCTTCATTCTTTTCTGGATCTCCCAGCGGGCGAGGTCTGCATAAATCAGGATATCCGCATCTGCAAACAACGCAGCTCCTTCGCCACACACAAGCACAATGCCGGATTCAATGCCAGTAATCCTCTCCCGTTCCGTATTTAAAGCCTCACTATCGAAAAAATCCGCGATTTGCAGGTGGTTCATTTTACCAAAAACCTGATCGTCCGTCACAAATGGAAATACCATTTCTGATATCACATCCGCATTTTTGAGGAAATCCCTGGTAAAGATCACATTGCCTGCATCTATCTGCAATGCATTCGCTATTTCGTCCGCATCAACGCCGTGGTACAGGTCCACGCAGACCACAATTTTTGTTTTGCCTTTTGAATCGACGGCACGTTTCACCTCCCGGGAAATACTATCCCAGCCGGCAAAGCAGACCTCCGATGAGCTGCTTACTTCTATAAATGGAAACTTGTCGTAACTGGAACGCATTGTTACTTATTTTTAGGGCTGTTGCTGAATTTGACCCGCACAAAACGGGGCCGGTACAAGTTCGGCTTCTTTGCCAGGACTTCGAAAAATTTAAATGTATTTACGTTGTATGAGATCAGCAGTTCGCCCGGCTCGGACAGTGCGGGATGGGCTTTGGCATTGTAAGTAAACAGGTCGGGATCCTTGATATCGCTGGAAGTTTTGTAGAGCACGATCCTCGGCCCAAACGGCCCCACCGGCGTCGGCCCTACCTGCATACAGATTTCGGGAAAAAGGCTGCCAAGCTGATAAACCAATGCATATTTACCCGGCGACAACATACTCACACTCAGTTCATTCGAAACAGAATCGCTCAAAGCCGCCACCGACTTCACGTCTTTCGACCAGCCGTTGCCGTTCCAGAATTCCCATTGGCCAAACGAAGTGATCTCAGCAGGTTTAACCCTAGCCGACACAAGCTTTTTGGTGGCACCCTTTGTCCCGTAGACATAAACGAAGCCATCGCCATCTTTTTCGCCCGCCGTTACGCTGTTATTAAACACTCCGGCCCCGAATGAGATCGTCTCCTCGCCGGTTTTATAATTATTGAATGGCAGTTCCAATTGCTCGTGGTCCGCATAAGGAAAATGGCTTCCTGCGGGAATGCGAATAAGTGAATTGCCCGCCTCTTTGAACGGAAAGGCAGATTTATCATGTGTATTGACAATTTTGTAGGCAAATATAAAGACGTCCTTACGGGCATCGGGATTCGCAAAGCCGTCGCCAAGCCAGAAATACGTGTCTTTATTGGGCTTATCCATTTTCGGGACAAAAACTGCACGGTCCCCAGCTACCTGGAATGCAATCTGAGTAGAGTCCGGTGTTTTGCCTTTCAGCAACGCTACCGAGTTGTTGACCATCTTCAAACCCGGTTTCAGGCTATCCCCCATTATCTCCCCAACCATCGTGTCGCTAAAAAGGAATAGTACGCTATCATTTTTTTCCGAGTCTTTCCCTGACAACGGGATAGCAAATATCCCGTCTCCACCAATCCAGCCCGACTTTCTAAGAAACAGGTCCGACCATTCCGGTGCTGGACTTGCCGTAAATTCTCTTTCATTCACCTCTGGCATGGCCGCAGCTTGCTTGTCGTCAGGCTGTTGTCTGCCACACGAGAGTGTGCAGGCCATCAAGAGGAGAAGGGCGTATTTCATCTCAGGTTGAAATTTTTATAAATATAGACAATATGTATATATGTATGAACATAACTGAAAAAAACTTCACATTACAATATTTGGGTCCTGATGCCCCGTGTCTGACCCATTCGGTTTATCTTGATGCTACTTTCACTTTTCAGGCGGCATCGGGATCTTCATTTTAGTTTCTAGATTTGCAGCACAATACGCCACGAACTTATTTATTTATATGACATTTATTTACCAACCTTCCCGTCTGGGATTTCTTGATGGTTTCAGGTTCTTATTAGCATTCTGGGTCTTCATTGCGCATTACTACACGTATATTGGCGGCACTAAATATTTACCACTACCCGCTTTTCTACTTGAAAGCTTTAATAAGCCCGTTTACGCAGTCAACGGATTTATGGTTATCACAGGCTTTTTAATGACCTACAATTACGTTACAAGAAAGCAACAGGAGCCATATGATCAGCCGCTTACCCACCAGAAATTTTGGCTCCGGCGCTTTTTCAGGTTATATCCAGTTTACTTGTTGGCAATAACAGTCGCATTTGTTTTGTACGTACCGATCGCAAAATTAAATGAATTAAACCTGATCTATTTTACCGGTAACAATCTCAGCCAGTTTGGAGCAGTCCGTTCGGTAACACAACCGTCTATTACCGATTATCTATTGCATGTATTAATGCTCCATGGGTTGTTTCCGCAATACTATACCGGCGTATTGGGTGTAACATGGAGCTTGTCCCTGGAAGCGCAATATTACCTTGTTTTTCCAATTGTATTTCAAAAATTGCTATCCAGTACGGTACGTAGAAAGAACAGATTAGTTTTCACTTTACTTGCATTTTTGGTGATATCATTAATCGTTCCAAAGCTATTTGATTCATTCTCGAAAGTAATGGGCTTACCAATATTTACGCTCCCGTCAATCCTATTATATGCTATGCCGCTCTTCCTGATTGGAATGATCGCTGCCGGCGTAAAGGTTCGGCAGATTTCCGTTTTTTATCTTACAGTTGCCGTGGCTTTGATACTCCCGTTTCAATCGAAAACAACCATGTTTTTGATCCTGATGCTACTGACTTTTGCCTTTCTGGATGAGATCCGGTTTGCAATACCTGCATTTATATACAATGCATTGGATTGGATCAGAACAATACTATCCGGAAAACCAGCCTCTTTCGGGGCAGATATCTCCTATTCATTTTATCTTGTTCACACGCTCATCATTGGATTCGCTATTCAACTCGTCATCCATGCCGCACCTACCCTATCCAAATGGCAAATCGCCATTCTGGGGTTTCTGTTGTCTGCCCTACTAGCTGCATTGGTCAGCTATTTACTTTTCCGGCTCGTAGAAAAGCCTTTTATCGCTGTTGGAAGAAAGAAAGTGGCTCGGTTGCGAGCCAAAATGGAGGTGTTTGCGTGAATGCGGGAAAGATTAATTTTTGTAGATTTCATGGCTGCGGTCCAGCCACACCAGAAAAAATACAGAGGCAAGCCTGAAACCGTGAACCCGCGCCCCCTGGCTAACTCTGAGTTCGATGAAATTAATATCCTCGCTGATAGCATCAAGTACGGCTACCAGGCAGCGATTGTCTGCTTTTATGATGCGTGCAACCTAATCCAGTTTTGCCTCCACTTGCCCCACCGGACCTCAGAATATCTGGCCAGGACGTTTGAGAAAGTTTTTTGAGAAATCCACTAAAAAGCTTCAATTCGCTTTGATCCCAGTCTGAAAAGCATTGATGGTCCGTGTCAATGTATTTCAAACTCACGCTCCTCCTCCGCACGGCTCACTATCCTTACTCACTTTTCAAAGACTTAATCGGATTGGTCAATGCGGCGCGGATGCTTTGGAAGCTGATGGTGAATAATGCGATGGCGATTGACAATATTCCTGCCAACGGGAATACCCACCATTTGATTTCAGTATGGTACGCGAAGTCCTGCAACCAGGTTTTCATGCCGTACCAGGCAATCGGTGAGGCGATCAGGATTGCGATGAGCACGAGTTTCAGGAAATCCTGTGAAAGTAATCCTACAATGCTGGATACCGAAGCCCCGAGGACTTTTCTTACGCCGATTTCTTTGGTGCGGAGCTCTGCCATGAACATCGAAAGTCCGAACAGGCCCATACTGGAAATAAAAATGGCTATCCCGGCAAAAACGCCGAACAATAGCTGCTGTGTTTGCTCACGCGCATAGAGATTCGCGAAACGCTGGTCGAGAAACTCGTATTGGAACGGCACTTCCGGAAAACGCTCTTTCCAGACAGATTCAATATGGCTGATCGCATTCTTAATATTTCCGCCAGCTACCTGCACGGAGACGCGCCCGAGCCGCCCGGGCTGATAGAACATCACAATGGGCGCAACCTTCTGATGGAGCGATTCAAAGTGGTAGTCTTTGGTGACACCAATAATCTGGCCACGGATTTTCCCATAACCGAACCGGTTACCAATTGCGTCTTCCGGGTTTTTCCAGCCTAAAAGCCGTGCGGCAGTCGCATTGAGGACAAAACCATTGGTACGGTCGGTCGGGTGCTGGCGGGAGAAATTACGGCCGGCAGCCATCTCGATCTGATATGCGGGGATAAAATCTTCATCTACAGAAAGCGACTTAACATTGATCTCGGTAGGTGCCATCGAGTCGCCCTTCATGACATAAGCGTCCCAAGAATCAAGCAACCGGCCTGACGGGATCCGCGAGGAGCGTCCGACTTCTCTAACGGCTGTGTTTTCCTTGAAACGCTGACGAATGGCCTCAATATCAATGGTCGAATCATCCGCCATGCTAAATGTAAGAACCTGGTCCTTGGAATAACCCAGTTTATAGTTCTGTATGTAGTTCATTTGATTGTAGACAACCGCCGTGCTGATAATCAGGACCACCGCAATCGCGAATTGGGCCACTACCAGGGTTTGTCTCAGCTGTCCATTCTTCAAAGCCGACGCGATCTTTCCTTTCAAAACAGCAATAGGCTGGAAACTTGTCATGAAAAAAGCGGGATAGCTGCCGGCGACAATGCCGGTGAACGCGGTAATGCCTAAAAGTATACTCAGAAAGCCGGGATCGACCAGGGCTGAAACGGTGAGTTGCTTTTTAGTAAAATCGTTAAAAACAGGCAGGCATAACATCATGATCAAAAAAGCGATCGCCACAGAAATGACCACGAGCAGCACCGATTCGCTCAAAAACTGTTTGATCAGCTGCGAACGTTCAGCTCCGATCACCTTGCGCATGCCTACTTCCTTGCCGCGCGTGGCCGATTTGGCAGTTGCGAGGTTCATATAATTGATGCAGGCGATCAGCAAAATGAAAATGGCGATCGCTGAAAAAAGATAGACATACTGGATATCCCCGTTGGCTTCGATTTCGGAGTCGAGGTGCGAGCGCAGGTGGATGTCGGTGAGCTTGGTAAGAGTCAGAATCGAGTATTTCGATGTATTTGGACCCACATGTTTGTTCTGGAATGCGGGGAATGCAGAAACCAGCTTTTGCGGATCGAAATGCTTGGGTAGAAGCAGGAACGTCGAGAAAGAATTGTTGCCCCAGTTTGTCCGAAGGCCCTCCGCCCCGTAAACACGATCGTCGTTCAAGGTTGAAAAAGAGATAAGGAAATTCGGGTGGAAATGTGATTGGGAAGGCAACGGCTCAAATACACCGGTTACCGTGTAGTCAAATTGGTTATCCAGCCGCACAATCTTCCCGATGGGGTCCTCTTTCCCAAAATATTTTTCAGCCATTGGCTTCGAAAACATAATCGAAAAAGGGTTTTCAAGCGCCTTTTCGGGGTTTCCGCCATTCAGTTTAAAAGAAAAGACCTTGAAGAGGTTCGCTTCGGCCGCAAACATCTGCTCTTCCGGAAAGCTGTTTTCACCGTATTTCACCAAAGCACCCGTTTCCAGCAAACGCACAACCTGCTCCACTTGCGGAAAATCCTGCTTCACGAGCGGTCCAAATGGCGGCGCAGCCTGACCGAGCCGAAGTGATTCCGTGCCGTCGTTGGCCAGGAAAGTCCTGTTCAGCCTGTAAATGCGGTCGGCATGCTCATGAAAACGGTCATAGCTCAACTCGTCCTTGACATATAAAGCCAACAGCAGGAAGCAAGTCAACCCGAGAGATACGCCGGAGATGTTTATAAAGCTGAATGCTTTGTATTTCAGCAGGTTCCGTATCGCGATTTTCAGATAATTTCTAAGCATATGGCTGAGGTTCTATTGTCAAGTGGTTCTTCGTTTATCAAAACACCATAAAATACCGGCGTCTGTCACTTACGAAATGCATTAAACAATTTATGCCACATAAAAATACCATTGAAAATCAATTACTTAAAAAGTAATCATTGTTCAAAACCGGACGTTTTGTCCGAAACTAACATCTATATCAAAAAATTCTTTTCCATTCCGGAACGATTGTTCCGTATTTTAGCTTTATCAATTCGGAACGATCATTCCGAATCAAAATAAAACTTCGTTACAAGAAATGGAAAAGTTAACAAACAAGGTCGCAGTAGTTACAGGCGCATCCAAAGGAATCGGTGCAGGCATTGCCAAAGGTCTGGCCGCAGAAGGCGCAGCAGTTGTGGTTAATTACGCATCTGCCAAAGAAGGCGCTGACAAATTAGTATCTGAAATCATCAAAGAAGGCGGTAAAGCGATCGCCGTCCAGGGAGACGTTTCGCAGCAAGCGGATGTAGACAGGATCTTCGACGAGGCAGTTGGTGCATTCGGCGGAGTCGATATTTTGGTCAACAATGCAGGTGTTTACCAGTTTGGCGGTATTGAAGACGTAACTGTTGAAGAATTCAACCGCCAGTTTAATACCAATGTACTGGGCTTGCTGCTGGTTACGAAAGGTGCTGTAAAAAGCTTTGGCGACAAGGGCGGCAGTATCATCAATATCGGCTCGACGGCTACGCGCATCACACCTCCGGGAACCTCGATTTATACAGCCACCAAAGGCGCAGTCGATTCGATCACTCAGGTTCTTTCAAAAGAATTGGGCTCTAAAAAGATACGTGTCAATTCTATCAACCCCGGAATGGTTGAAACGGAAGGAACGCATACAGCCGGTTTGATAGGAAGCGATTTCCATATAAATGCAGAAAAAACGGCACCACTTGGCCGCATTGGTCAACCAAACGACATTGCCCCGATCGCGGTATTTTTAGCCTCGGACGAATCACGCTGGTTAACCGGCGAAACGATCATTGCCAGCGGCGGAGTTCGTTAAGCAGCAGGCGTTACCCTGAGATTTACAGCATATACGAAATAACAATTAGTACAAAAATGAATAGCTTTGCCCTGCAACGGGTAAAGCTTTTCTGGCATGGCAAGAACTAAGGATTTTGATGAAGCCGAAGTATTAAACAAGGCCCTATGCCTCTTCTGGCATAAAGGTTACAATGGAACGTCCATGCAAGAGCTGGTCGATCACCTGGGGATCAGCCGGTCGAGCTTGTACGATACTTATGCAGATAAGCACAGTTTGTACATTAAATCGCTCGAATTTTACCAGAATAATTCGAGACATAAAATGGACGATATCGCAGCGAATGCCACATCCGCCAAAGAAGCGATCACGCAGCTGTTCACTTTAATGACTACCGAATTATTGACTGATGATCAACAAAAAGGTTGTTTTATTGTCAATTCAGAAGTGGAATTGGCGCCTCATGATCCGGAAGTAAGGCTAATCATTCGCAGGAATGAAAGCCAGATCGAGGACATTTTAGTTGCTGTCATACAAAAAGGACAGGAAAGCGGCGAGATCGCCAATAAGCAGGATGCCAGGGCTATCGCCCGCTTCATTTTCAATGCCGTCAAAGGCATGCGTGTGTCTGCCAAGTTAACCACGGACAAGGCCTTCTTTAACGACATTATAAAGATCACCTTGTCCGTGCTGGATTGATTTTACTTCATATACTGCTGATCCAGAAACAAATACCGCTCCCGATCGCGCTCTGTTTTCTGTTCGCTTTTCACATCGATATCCATATACTTCGCGGCGCTATTGCTAGTAATCGCATCCCATTGCGGCAAACCTTTGCCATTGGGATTACCGGTTTTGATGAAATTGGCGAAGTAATCTACCATTGTTGCGGAAACTTTGTAATCGTCCGGAGTCCAATCATACACTTTGTTGCTGGCTAGGTTACCGAGCGCATACTCTATTTCCGAAGCGTGTGATGCGCCAACCGGGGCCGGGGCCACTGGCGCCGGCTTGGCACTTGCATCTTTGATCACTCCGCCAGCCAGACCAGCCTTTGCATTTCCCATTGCTGCCGACATAGCCGGACGGATGCGTGAAAAAACATAGCGATAAACCGGCCTTCCGCCCGTTTTAGCTTGCAGGTCGGCCCATTTCCAGGTGCTGTAAACGATAAAACGGTCACTCGAAAGTTCAGTAGCAGTTTTGATCACTTCCGCGTCAGAAGCAGCAGGGTACAATTTCAAAACTTGCTCAGCTTTATCCTGGTACAGCGCATTAACTGCCTTTTTATAGTTTTCAAGCGTCGGGGCATCGCCTTTCATCACCACCTGATAAGGAACTTCCGCGGAGTTCCAGCCTACCAGCAGCGGGACATGAGCCTGCTGTCCAGCCTCAAATATCTGCGGTAATGTTTTTGGTAAAAAGTAACCGTCGATCGTCGGTGTAGTGGCTGTACGGGTTTGTCCGGGCGTATAAGCGGCGTCCAGCAGCTCAGTCGCCGACATAGCCCTGAGTTCTTTGAGAGAACCGCGTTTGATCGTTTCGGCAAAACCGGTACCTACTTTTTCCGCCTCGGCGAGCGGGATCGATGGAAGCGTCGGGGTAATGCCCGCGCCGCTCTCGCCAATAGCGCCTGCGATCAGGTCTTTCGACAATGGGGAGGCCATTTGTACCGAAACAGAAATGGAACCAGCAGATTCACCGGCAATCGTCACATGGTTAGGGTCACCGCCGAACTTGTCGATATTCTTTTTAACCCAAAGCAATGCAGCGTGCTGATCGAGATAGCCGTAATTGCCGGAAGAATGGTTGGGGGATTCCTTAGTCAGTTCGGGATGGGCAAAGAAGCCGAAAATGCCCAGGCGATAGTTTAACGTCACCACCACAATGCCCTTTTTGGCAAGCGTTTCACCGTCATACCTTGGCTCCGAACCGTCGCCGGCAGCCAGTCCGCCGCCATAGAAATAGACCAGGACCGGCATTTTTTCCTTCATGTTCTTGGACGGCGTCCACACATTCAGGTAAAGGCAATCTTCGCTCATGTCCAACGACCGGAAGCCCATATCACCGAAGATCGGCTTTTGCATCGGCTTATTGCCAAAGCGGTCGGCCTTGCGCACGCCTTCCCAGTTCTTGACAGGCTGCGGCTCTTTCCAGCGCAGATCGCCCACAGGCGGTGCCGCGAAAGGTACTCCTCTGAAAATGAGCAGCGGAGAGCCTACTTCCCTTGTCCCTTCCAGTATCCCGTTTTCAACCGTTACTTGGTTGCTTTTTTGTGCGACTACATCAATCGCAACTGTCAGAAAGAGCACCAATGCCCCCAGAAGTGGTTTTATCATGTTCAAGCAATTAAACGTTTTGTAACTTTTTTAGATAATATTAGAACTAAATTTTTCATTGTATCAATATGTTACAATAATAGCCAAATAATAACTGGTAGCAAATATTTTTGTTAATTGCTCCTCATTTACAATACTCAGAATGGACAGCGAATTCAAAAAACAGGAATTGAATGTAACGGGAGAAGGCTATTTACCCGGCCTGGCTATTGACGCCGTTATATTTGGCTTCCATGAAAACGAGCTGAAAGTGCTGTTGCTCACTTATAAAAACACCGGCTTTTTCGCGTTGCCAGGTGGTTTTATTTATGAAAATGAAGATGTGAATGAAGCGGCACGCCGCGTGCTTTTTCACCGGACGGGCCTGAAAGATATTTTTCTTGAACAATTCTACACTTTCGGCGATAAAAGTCGGCACGATGTTGAACCCCTTAAAACGATCATGGGCGCCCGTGGGTTTATTCCCAAGGACGATCACTGGCTCCTGGGCCGTTTCGTCTCGATCGGATATTACGCTCTGGTCGATTTCACAAAGGTAAATCCCGCCCCCGACAGTATTTCCGACAGCTGTGACTGGTTCAACCTGACGGACCTTCCTAACTTAATGCAGGATCACGGGAACATCATTTCCAAAGCGCTCGACACGCTCCGGCTTGATCTTGATCACAAACTGATCGGCTTTAACCTGCTGCCCGAAATCTTCACAATGGGTGACCTACAGAGCCTTTATGAAACCATTCTGAACAAGAAACTAATCCGGGCTGCCTTCCAGCGCAAAATGCTGAGTATGGGAGTTTTAGAAAGAGTGGCAAAAAAATGGACGGGAGGCGCGCATAAAGCTCCTTATCTCTATAAGTTCGTGTCTGAGAAAAAGGCCTGAACCCAAAATCCCGCAAGCGCATTACGCTTATTTGGAATTAATTTAAACAAGCTGCTATATTTGCGCAATCCGGCAAGGAAAAGCTTACCGATTTTACGCCTCGCCCAAATCTATTAGCTATGATATTACATTACAAAAAGGCCCTTGCAGCAGCCTGCCTGTTGCTGTTTCTGGCATTTAGCACTTCATCTGCACAAAATTCAGTTCCCTATCTCATCAAAGGGAGCATTACCGATTCGGTCTCAAAAAAAGCCATTGAATTTGCGACGATCGGCATTCTGGACCAGGATAAAAAAGTGGTTGCTCTCACCTATTCGGATGAAAACGGCGCATTCAAATCGGCTGACGTTGCGCCAGGCTCCTATTCACTGAACCTTTCGTTCATGGGTTATGGCCAGAAAAACATTCCATTCCGGATCTCACAACAGAAGCCCGTTTTTGATTTCGGCATGATCAAATTAAGCCCGGAAGTAGCTCAGTTGAATGCAGTAACCATTACCGGAAGCCGCCAACTGGTGGAACAGCAGCCGGGTATGCTCATTTATAATGCCGAAAAAGACATCAGCAATAATGGCGGCACGGCAGCGGATGTACTGCGAAAAGCACCGATCCTGAACGTGGACGCCGCCGGAAACGTGACCATGCGCGGCAACTCGAACCTGCGCATTCTCATCAATGGAAAATACTCCGGCCAGATGGCGCGCAGTCCGGCAGACGCATTGAATATGATGCCGGCCAACTCTATTAAAGCCGTAGAGGTGATCACCAGTCCTTCCGCCCGCTATGATGCCGAAGGTGCCGCAGGGGTTATCAATATTATTACCAAAAAAGGACAGCAAAACGTAAGCGGGACAATCGAAATGGTTGCTGGAAATATGGAACAGGCCCTTAATCCGCGCATTGCTGTTAACCGTGACAAATGGAATGTACGGAGCAACCTGCATATACATCGTTTCCGAAATAAGGAGGTGGCCGACCTCAACCGGCTGACCTTTGAAAACGGCCAAAAGTCGGGGCGCATTCATCAGACTATTGTCAAAGACAATATGAAACCGCATGGTTCGGGTGATCTGCAAATCGAGTTCACGCCGGATTCTCTTAACCTTTTCAACTTTTCCCTGAATGGCTGGCTAGGCCACTTCCCGGAAAGTACGGAGCAGCTTAACCGGCGCTTTTCGGCCTCGGAAACGCTCGTGGAGGCTTACAGCCAAAGCGTCCACACCAGAGCACCGACTTACGGGCTGGATTTCAATCTCGGTTACACACGGAAATTCAAAAAGCCAGGTGAAGAACTTTACCTGATGGCGCAGCACAACCGCTCGAAGGATGATTTTGAATACAATGCATTCCAACGCGCTCCCGAACGGCCCCTGCTTTACCGGGAGTTGAATGAGAACAGTAATGCCAACCACGAATGGACGTTTCAGGGCGATTATATTTTGCCTTTCGGAAAGTCGTCAAAACACGCGTTGGAGAGCGGCGCAAAGGTGATTTTGAGAAATAACAGCAGTGACTACCGGGTGGAAGCAAGCAATGCAGACGCCCCGGAAACGCTTTTGCCGGTGGCTGCCCGTTCCGACGTTTTTGATTACAGCCAGAATGTATTCGCGGGTTATAGCCAGGTGAAATTTAAGTGGAACAACGGCTGGGCGTTGCATGCGGGTGCGCGTATGGAAGGTACTTTTCTGGAAGGCCGCCAGCTTCGTGCCGGCTCAAAATTCACCAATGGCTTCTGGAATTTCGTTCCCAGTGCCACGGTTTTCAAAAAGCTCAATGCAAATAATAACCTGACATTAAGCTACACCAAGCGCATTTCGCGTCCTTCTATCTGGGACCTGAACCCTAATATCGACAGTCAGGACCCTAAAAATATAGTAAAAGGAAATCCTGCATTGCGCCCGGAGGAAGTGAACCAGCTGGAATTCACCTATGCTTTGCAGACCGACTCGGACCTGTTCCTGAACTTCTCTCTTTTTGGTAGAAAAACCAATAATTCGATTGAAAGCATTGTCCGCACCGACACCGCGGGAGTTGCTACGACGACGAAGCAAAATCTGGCTTCCAATTCGCAGTTCGGTCTTAACTTTTCAGCCTCGTTCAATGTGTTTCCGGCCTGGAAGATCAACAGTAATGCCAACGTTCGCCACGCCCGTTTCGAAAGCAGCGCGTTGGATATCGACAACAAGGGAATGGCCTGGGGCCTCAACGTCAACAGCAGCTGGAAGCTCCGGAACAACTTCAGCATCCAGGCTTACACCGATTATGATGCACGCAGCGTGACTTTACAGGGATATGAAGGAAAGTGGTTCTATTACAGTTTTTCAGCCAAAAAAGAATTGCCGGCGCAAAAGCTGACATTGAGCCTCACGGTCGTAAACCCATTCAACACCTACAACTCTCAGACAGTCGTAACCCGCTCCAACGATTTCAATTCGGTGCTCCGCAGTGATTATATGCTCCGCTCTGTACGGCTTTCGCTCAACTGGGAGTTCGGAAGTATGTTTAAAGGGGGCAACACCCGCAAAATCAACAACGATGATCAGAAAAATATCAAATCCGGCGGATGATGCCCCATTTCAAACCTAAATCTTAACGCTCTTACCCGACGCAACCGACTTATAAATCGCCTCTACAACGCGGATATCACGAAGCCCTTCTTCGCCCGGAGCGATCAGGTCGGTGTTGTTCATGATCGCCAGGCAATCCTCGTCCATTTGCTTGGCTTGCTGACTTTTGATAGGGAAATTAATGATGGTACCATCCGACATGCTGCCCTTATTGCCATTGTAGCCCGACTGCGGCTCCATTTTGAGCCAGCCTTTCTCGTAATTCACTTGCAGGTAATTCATATTGATGCCAAAGCTGGTCTGACAGGCAGCCTTCGCGCCGCTTGGAAAGTCGAGCATGAACATCATCGTTTCCTCCACTTCCTTATAGATCTCCGGCCGCGTCGTCGAAGCTTGCGCGATCACGCTGATCGGCTCCTCGCCGGTGGCTAGCCTGGCGCCTTGCAATGCATATACGCCCATATCGCCCATTGCGCCTCCGCCGAGTGCTTTGTTTTGCTTCCAGTGGGTGGTGCGGGCGTCAAAATAACCTGCGGCGCTGTTGACCATTTTTACTTTGCCAAACTTTTGGTCTTTTGCAACCTGCATATAAGCCTGGATGTTCGGATCATGCTGGCATCGGTAACCGATCGCCAGTTTCACCTTGTTGCTTTTGCAGGCACTGATCATCGCTTCGCAGTCGGCCACGGACGGTGCCATCGGTTTTTCGCAAAACACATGCTTGCCCGCTTTCGCCGCGCGTACCACATATTCGCGGTGCATGGAAGGCGGCAAAACCACGTACACAATGTCAATATCCGGGTTTTTCGCTATCTGGTCAAAATTCTGATAGTTGTAGATATTCTTATCCGGGATATTATACTTGGCTTTCCAGGTTTCCGCCTTGGACGGTGTGCCG
The DNA here is from genome assembly GCF_023667495.1 of Dyadobacter sp. MSC1_007. Classification (GTDB taxonomy): domain Bacteria; phylum Bacteroidota; class Bacteroidia; order Cytophagales; family Spirosomataceae; genus Dyadobacter. The sequence continues at coordinate 241,888 of NZ_JAMOZL010000002.1, read as the reverse complement.
GTCACGATCCCTGCGAGATAGCATTTTTCGGTCAATTGTAATGCCGGGGCCAGCAGATCAGTGCTGTAATAGCCCAAGCCAACCAGTGCGATACCCAGTTTGTCTTTTTTGTGAGCTGTCGATGCCAGTAAGGGGTTGCCGGAAAACAAAGTTGCCGCACCGGCCATAGTCAATGTGGAGAGAAAATCACGCCTTTCGATTTGCATAGCTTATTGAGTAGATGAGTTTTTGGATGTTGCGAGGCCGGTTTCCCGATCTTTCGTTGCCGTGGTAAAAGATATACCATCATCCTTTATACTCCAATAAGATCATTGCTTGCGACTTATCATGACCGCCCCTCCGACAGGGAAATTGAATTTCACTAACTTTCCATCATCGCCAATTTTCTTTGTTCCCTTCGACATTGTAAAGTCATAACTTTTCGAATCCAGCTTTAACGAAACCTCACCGCCCTTTTCAGCGACCAACCCAACATTGATTATTTCCCCATCTTTCTTCTTTGCACTAACAAGTACTGCTCCCTCCGCCCGAAGGTTGTCGAAAGCAGCATTCTTCCAGTCGGTAGGTAATGCCGGCATAATGTCGATAAAACCGGCATAGCTTTGCAGCATCATTTCCTGCAAACCCGATGCAAATGCAAAGTTACCTTCGAGCGTGAAAGGGCGGTACGTAAATTTTGAAAGCCCGGACTTGCTCTGGTCACCGTTTGCGTGAAAACTATTGGGCAGACAAAATGCCCTGGCGAAGGTGGAAAGCGCATCGCGGGCACCGGCACCATCTTTGCCGCGTGCTTTCAGGTTCGCCAGCCATGCATAGGAATAGCCGCACCAATAATCCGGCCCGACTTTATCCAGCAAAGCCACCGTATTCCTGATCGTTTGCTGCTCCTCATCACCGTCTTCCCACTTAATAAGTCCCAAAGGGTGTATGGCCATGACATTTGAGAAATGCCTGTGCGATTCGTTGTAAGGAAAACCCGGTGCAAACATGAGCTCATGATTGGCTGTTTTTGCGTAATCCGGAAATTCAGACAAGATGTTCAACCACTTGTCGGCCTGCGCCTTATCGCCCATAGCAAGGGCGAGTTCCGCTCCTGTTTTGAATGTAAATTTTAATATTGACAGATCGTAATTTGTCGTTTGATGGAACCAGGCTTTTAGACTGTTATTATAAATCTCAGGGCTTGAACTGATGGGCAACTGCCGCTCACCCTTTTCATTTTTGATGGTAATCTTTTCAAAAAATTCACATACCTGCCTGAACCACGGATAAGCTCTGTCCTTCAAAAAGGTCCTGTCCATGCTGTAACGCCATTGCAGGTAATAATGCTGCGCCAGCCAACCGGATACTGTGGGCGAAAGCGAATACTGTATCCATCCCCCCATTTCCGTCCCATCTAGCGTGGTTACGCCAGGTACGGCCAGTCCGCTTACGCCAAAATAGTCCTGCGTGTACCGCAGGTAGTTTTCCTTATTTGCGTCAAGATGATCCAGATAACCCAATGCCTCTTCCAGATGGTTACCGCTGTAAGCAGGCCAATAACTGAGCTGGGTATTGAGGTCGTGGTGAAAATCCCCTTTCCAGGGTGGAATGCGCCCGTTATCAGCGGTCCATACTGCCTGCAAAGATATGGGCGGGGCCCCCCGCCTCGCCGCCGAGCCAAATTTGTATTGTTCCAGGTACCATTGCTTTTCTATCTGTCGGTCAGGAACCTGGATTGAAGATTGGCGCCAGAATTTGACCCACCATGCCGAATGGCTTTGATGCGCCGCGGCATAGCCTTCCTTCATTGCGGCTTCTGTTACCTTGGCAGCGGCTGGCTGGACATCAGCTTTGGGATAATGGGAAGAAATACTCCAGACACCTTCCACCACTCCTTTGCCCGCCGATTTCCACCGAACTGTAATCTCATATTTAAATCCTCCCCAACCCTCCTGGTTATATGTAATGCTATTAGCGGCCCGTTTCATTGACCCTTGCTTATACCCCAATCTCGCCAGGTCTTCGCCGCCCACCGGATTAGGCTTTGCGCCCGCGTCGACTTTTCCTTCGTATTGTGGGGCGATCAGCTCCGGGGAAAAATCGCTTCCAACACCTTCGAATCGAAATCTGCCCACCGGCTTGGTTGCATGTACGAAGGTTTTCAGCACTGTTCCATTCGCCCACTCCACCACCGCGGTGGCATCGGAGAGGCCTAAATCAGCCCTTTTTACAGCAATACCTTCCGGCATGCGGAATTCCAATGCGCCAGCAGGGATCTTGGAAGGGGCAGGTTCTCTGTCATACGGAGCATCGAGATATTGCTGAACAGGTTGATATTCCTTTTTATTAACCTGTTCCTGCACCCATTTGAAGCTGAATTCCTCGCGGTGAAGACCGGCCATCGGCCGCATATCCCAAACATCGGCGCGATCCAGTGAAAATCGCAACTTTCCACCCTTTTCCCAGACGAGTGAGCCGATAATGCCGTTTCCCAGCGGCAAACCTTCATCCCAACTTTTTGGAATTTGATCAAAATGAAGGTTATGCTCCGGTTTGGGCTGGCCCGCAACAATCAGTGGAGAAAGCAAGATGCAGCATATCAGCCAAAGTCGGGCTGGGAAAAAAGAGCTGGAAATGATAACGGTTTTGGGCATAGGAATAGCTAGTCAATTATAGTCAGGTATTGTCGAGTGGTGTTACGTGTTGTCAGATATTGATCCGGGCCGTTTTGTGCGTGCCCGGATCAATCAATCAATCAATCAATCAATCAATCAATGAATCAATAACCTGTATTTTGTACTAAGCTCTTATTCCGGTCGATTTCGGCTTGCGGAAAAGGAAGCACATTGTTCTTTTCCGCGAAGGCCAGACTAACACCCGCCGGATTTTTAACCGCGGCAAATTTGGCAGCAGCTATGCCCCAGCGTTTCAGATCGAAATAGCGATGCCCCTCCATTGCGAGTTCAATCCGCCTTTCGTGACGAATGAAGTCCCGTAATGTTTCTTTTGAGTTATACTTTGTCTGGTCTACCGGGGGCAAATTAACACCTGTTCTCGAACGGATCTTATTAAGCGCGTCGTAGATCGTCGCATCAGGCCCTGAAAGCTCATTTTTTGCTTCGGCATAGGCCAAAAGCACTTCCGCATAACGCATATGCACGATATTCATGTCCGTAACAGGAATTTTGGACCTGTCCCACGGCAACTTGGAAGTATCCATGTATTTCTTCTGGGTAAATCCTGTCAATACCGGGTCGGTGGTAACAAATTTGGAACCGTCCGGATTAATGTACGGATCACTCGGCACCGCCACGGTCATTTTCAACCTCGGGTCCCTCTTCGCGTACGGATCGGCTGCATTATAGCCCGAACCCGCTTCCGTTATCATTTTACCATTCGCCATTTCATATTCATCCACCAGATTTTGATAAGGCTGATTGCCGCCATACCACCCGATTTCAACAAGCATTCCCTCGCCTCCCTGCGGGTTATTAGGTGCCAGATATTTCGTTGAAAAAATGATTTCCGCGTTACTCTGCTGGGTTGTCTGCAAAAACAGATTGGCATAACCTCCCTGATAGATCGAAAATGTATTTGTACCAATAATTGCGCTGGTTAATGCAACCGCATCGGCCCAGTTTTGCTCATAAAGCCTTACCCTGGCTTTCAGCATCTGAGCGCTTGCTTTCACCGCATGGCCGGCATAGGCAGTTGCGGGTAATTTTGAAATAGCATAATCCAGGTCTTCGATTACAAAAGTCAGCACCTCGGCTTTTGGGCTCTTGGCTACTTTGGCCTCTTCTGCCGTTTTTGGCGCTACTTTATACAATACCACATCGCCAAAAAATTGCACGAGCTCGAAATAGAACAAGGCCCGGAGAAACCTGACTTCGGCTACATACAGGTCCCTGGTCGCCTCGGGCATCACGGTCACGCTCCCGACATTTTCTAAAAAATAATTACACGCTGCAATACCTGCATAGGGATCATTATACAATGACGTAGGCACATTGGAAGGATTAATAATACCCACACTTGGGTTCTGAAATCCTATTTGCTGATGCCTGTCGTAGGAATTATCAGAATATCCATCCAGTTGAGTCCTGCGGTGTCCAAAAACGTTGCTTTGCAGTCTACGGTAAACGCCCGCAAGCGCCATTTCAACATCCGTTTGCGTTTTCCAGAAACTGGCACCGGATATTGCGTGCAATGGATTTTTGTCGAGATAGCTGTCATCGCAGGAACTTGTACTACCGAGTACCAAAGTGGCCAGCAATGCAGAAAAGATATATTTATGTCTGAAGTTCATATTTTTCAGTATTGATTTAGCGTGGATCAGAGCCACATTTTTAGAACTTGATGCTTAAACCGGCGGTATAAATCCGCAATTGAGGAAATTGCGCAAACCTCCCCGAACCGGCACGCTCCGGATCATTACCTTCATATTTCGTCCACGTCGCCAGGTTATCGCCTGACACATAAACCGTCAATCCCTTCGACTTGATTTTACTCAGAATCTTCTCATTGAATGTGTAAGAGAGATAGAGGTTCTTCAAGCGCAGATAAGACGCATCCTGAATAAAATAAGTGGAAGTATAACCCGCCACACCTGCATAACCCGTGAGGTAAGTAGCAGGAACCGTGTTACTCGGATTGGTTGGCGACCAGGCATCGAGGAATCTCTTCGGCGGTGCCGACCCTTGTTGAAAAGGCTCATAACCCCAGCCGCTTACCTGCGTCTTCACCCCCTGAACCCCCTGGAAGAAGGCGGTCAGGCTGAAACCTTTCCAACCCGCATTCACATTGAACGAATAGTTGTATTTCGGAAACCTGCTGATCCGGATCCTGTCTTCAGGCCCTACGGTACCGTTGCCATCCACGTCCCTCATTTTTAAATCGCCCGGCTTCAACGTACCGGATGACGGTTGTTTGGGAGAGTTGTCGATTTCTCCCTGGCTTTGGAATACCCCAATCCAGTCATACAGAAAAAAGTTATTGTAAGGCTGTCCTATTTCAATAGTACCCAGCGTAGGTGCAAGCAGCTTCGTCACCTTATTGTTGTATTTGTGAAACAGCACACTCACACCATAGTTAAAATCCCCAAAGCGCTTCCTATGGCGGAGCTCGACTTCAATACCTGTGTTTTGCATACCGCCAGCATTGACAATAGGCGCGATTAATCCCACACTGCTTGGCAAATCGGCACGTGTGGACAGGATATCCGAGGTATTGCGCTTGTACCAGTCAATTGTTGCTCCAAACAGACCTTTATAAATATCGACGTCCAGCCCAAAATCCAGCATCGCTGTCTTTTCCCACCTCAGATCTTTGGTCACCAATCTGCTCAGCTGTGCTCCCGAACTTAGTGTGGTGAAAGGATAAGAAGTAAGGCCTAATATGTCCTGGAATGGGTAGTTGCCGTTCAGATTGAGCCTGTCTGCGACCCCTACATTGATTTCCTGATTACCCAAAACACCGTACGACGCCCTCAGCTTCAGATTATCGACCCATGACAGCGAATTCCTGATAAACCCTTCTTCGGACATACGCCAGGCTGCCGACCCTCCTCCAAATGTACCCCAGTGGGAACTAACCCGCGAAGTGCCATCACGGCGAATATTGCCCTCCAAAAAGTATTTCCCCTTATAGTCGTAATTCACGCGCCCGAATGTCGATCGCAAGGCCCATTCCGACGCGCTGCCACCTGTTACCTGATTGTTTGGCCCGCTACCATCCAAAACCATGAGGGATGTATTCGGGAAATCGTATCGCTGTCCGATCATCGTCTCGGTCAAATTATCCTGCTGCTCAAATCCGGCCAAAAGCCCCAAATTATGATCTGTCCCAAATTGTTTGGTGTAGTTAAGGGTACTGAAAAAGGTTTTGGTGATAACCCGGGCTTCATTCTGGCGAAGTCCTGAAAATGTGGGATTACCATTGGCAACCTGTACATATTGGCCGGAGGCGTCGGGTTGGTAGGCGTAGGAAGCTGACGCAAATTGCCTGTTTTTAAGTTGTTCGTTCAAAAATGTCAACCCGGCCTTGTTCAGCCATTTCAGACCCTTGAAAATCTCGATCTCGGCGAATACCTGCGCATTGAGATTGTATGTTTTTGTATACTGACCACCGGTCGCGTACACTTCTTCCACACTCCTGTTACCGGCGCCATTGGTCGCAAAATCCCTGTTGACAGCCCTGCCGCTGCCATCGGGCAGGAAGGGCATGAATGTAGGGGCCGAGGCATAGGTGAGAAGCAGCAGATCATCATTCACAAGCCAGGGAGCCTTTGCATCCTGGAACGAAAGGTTCAGGTTTGTGCCTACCCGTACGCGTTTGTGAACCTGGCTAGAAAAGTCGATCAGACCGTTGTAGCGTTTGTACAAATAGCCTTTGGTAATACTCTCCTGATCCAGATAATTGAATGAAACATTGTACAAAGTCTTCTCATTTCCGCCGGTAAATCCGAGGTGATGGTTCTGGATGGGGCCTTTACCCAATACATGCTCCATCCAGTTGAAATTAGGATATTGAGGATTGTTAGGGTTATTCTTATATAGGTCGATCTGCGCCTGGGTGTAAATCGGCGCCTGACCACTCCTGGCCCTGGCCGCATTGTACATTTCCATATACTGGACCGAATTGGTAATGAGGTCGGGCGTCCGGGTAGCTTCGCTAATCCCATAGCTTCCACTATATTCAATGTCGGATGAACCTGCTTTTCCCTTTTTAGTCGTAATCAAAATAACGCCATTGGCCGCGCGGGCACCGTATATGGATGCAGAAGCGGCATCTTTCAAAACGGTTACACTCTCGATATCCTGGGGAGCGAGGTTCTTGATCGTACCGATGATCCCGTCTACCAGAATAAGAGGGGCATTGGATGCTCCAAATGAGCCGAATCCCCGCAATTGGTAAGAGGCATCATCACGGCCTGGCTCGCCGGTCGACTGGATGACATCCAGACCTGAGACCCTGCCTTGTAAAAGGTTTTGCACATTGGGGACCGGACGCTCGGTGAGCTCCTTGCCAGAAACGGTCGAAACCGAACCTGACAAATTGGCTTTGGTCCTTGTTCCGTACCCTACCACCACCACTTCGGAGAGTGACGACGCTTCCGATTTCAAATTCACATCGATCGTCGTTTTGTCGCCTACCGGCACCTCCTGCTTGATGTAGCCAATGTAGCTAAACACCAGGATAGCGTCGCTTTTCGCTTCCACACTATACTTGCCATTCGCATCCGTGATACTGCCAATCGTCGTACTTTTAAGCTGCACACTTGCTCCCGGCAATGGCGCGCCATCATTATCGAAGACGGTACCAGAGACCTGGCGGGTTTGCGCAAACAGTACCTGTACTGAAAACATCATTGTCGCTACCAACACGGTCAGCATTTTTGGCATAGTATGGCTGTCGTATTCAGTAAAGAGGCTTCTGACAGAACGCCAGCCTCGATTTACCATGACTCTCAAAAGTAAGAATTGTTTCATGAACGTTTTTTAAAGTTTACATTGGGTTACAGCAAATGGTCAAATGGCCGAAAAAGGCAAAAGAGTATCACATCACCCGAAAACGGGTAACGCAAACCTGTTTAAATGAAAAAAAATGCTTATTGTGAAGGTGTTATCTGGTATCGGAGCGCTCGCCGCTGCTTTTAGTTACATTCCGAGCTTTGATAAATCAAAAAATAAAAAAGAATTATACAAATAGAACACATTCACAGGACTATTGCCTGTTTTGTATTGACATTTAATGATACTGGATTGACATTTTGGCAATCGGCGGTCGAAGTCCCGGTCAGCTCTTGGTAATTACCTCCTCCATATTGTACAGCGCGTTGATGACCCGCATGAGTGCGGCAGCTTGTACCTGGTTTACTTTTGGTTCATGGGGATATTCACCCGCATTCAACACCCTGACGGCGTGCTTCTTGTCTTTGGTAAATGTCGATGCTTCACTGTTATAGTATTCTGTCAAAAGCTCCATTTCCTTTTCTGTCGGCTGGCGGCACACAATGCGGAGGAACGATTCCCTGATGTTGGCTTGCACATTGGCGGACTTCGCGATCATCCGTTCCGCAAGAACGCGGGATGCTTCGAGGACGGCTGGGTCATTGAGCATAATGAGTGCTTGCAACGGTGTATTGGTTTTTTGTCTTTTCACTTCACAATGATCCCTGCTACTGGCATCGAAAACGATCATTGCGGGCGGCGGGAGGGTTACTTTAATGAAAGTGTAAATGCCCCGTCTGTAAAGATTACTTCCCGTATCGGGTACATATTTTGTCAGGTCGCCCCGGCCGGCGGTGCTGTTCTCCCACAATCCCTTTGGTTGATAAGGCCTTACGCTCGCTCCGCCAATTTCGGGGCTCAACAGGCCGCTGCTCGACAAAACCACGTCGCGGATCATCTCGGCAGGAATTCGGTAGCGCGCCCCTCTCGCTAAATAGATATTTTCCGGATCTTTTTCCTTCTTTTCCGGGGTCAGTTTTGACGACTGGCGGTAGGTCGCCGACATGACTATTTGCTTTACTAGCCGCTTTACATTCCAGCCATGCTCCATAAAATCGACAGCCAGCCAGTCGAGCAGCGCCGGGTGCGATGGCAAATCGCCCTGCATTCCGAAATCACCGGTACTTTTCACTATTCCGCGGCCAAAGAACTCCTGCCAGACCTGATTTACATAAACTCTTGCTGTCAACGGATTATTTTTATTAAACATCCATTTGGCCAGTCCCAGCCGATTTTTGGGGTATAAGGTCGTATCAAATTTCATGACAGCCTTTAACCCACTTGCTGTCACAATCCGCCCGGGGGCATCATACACGCCCCGGCTCAGTATGTGAGTAGGCCGGATCGTATCATTTTCACTCATCACCGAAACCCAGATCGTACTTGTATCCTTACTGTTAACGAAATTAAGGATACTTTTTCGCTCTGCATCCGTGATATCCAGGGCAGGAACGACAGCCGTCCCTCCTATTATTTTCGCCTGCCCCTTTTCCTTTGAATTATTGAAGAAGGCAAATAACCTGTAATAATCTTCTTGCGAAATCGGGTCATATTTATGGTCGTGGCATTGCGCACATTCGACGGTAAGTCCTAACAGGCCGGAGCTAACCGTTTTTGTTTTATCCAGATTGTATTCAATCCTGTATTCTTCCAAAATGATACCGGCCTCTTCATTGTATTTATGATTTCTCAAAAAAGCGGTGGCTAGTATCTGCTCTTTGCTGGCATTGGGTAGCAAATCTCCGGCGAGCTGCCAGGTAACAAACCGGTCGTAGGGCACATTTTTGTTAAACGCACTGATTACCCAATCTCTCCATGGCCATTGCGTTCTTGAATGATCGTTCTGATATCCAAAAGAGTCACCATACCTGGCCACATCCATCCATTGCACCGCCATTTTTTCACCAAATGACTTCCGGGCTATCAGTTCATCTACGATCTTTTCATAAGTCTTTTCACTTTCGTCTTTCTCGAACTTTTGTTGAAGAGCCAATGACGGGGCCAGGCCGGTAAGGTCCAGCGACAACCTTTTTATCAGTTGCTCGCGACTTGCCTCCTCACTTGGCTCAAGATCATTCTCCTCCATTTTGTCCAGGGTAAAATAGTCGATTTCATTCCTGGGCCAATTGTCATCCGCGACTCGGGGCAAGGCACTTTTCCTGGGTGCTGCAAAAGCCCAATGCTGTTCATATCTGGCTCCCTGCTCGATCCACTTTTTGACCAGACCAACCTCGCTTTCGTTCAAAAGGCCCAAATGCGACTCCGGTGTAGGCATCTGGTAGGTTGGATCCAGGGAAGTAATCCTTTTATAAACTTCCGATTGCTCCGGTTTGCCGGGGAAAATCGCAAAACCTTTGCCCTCCCTCAATTTGCCGTAGGCGCTTTCCGCAACGTCTAGCCTTAGTCCCGCCTCACGCTTTTTAGCGTCAGGTCCATGGCAGGCAAAGCATTTGTCGGACAAGATCGGCCGGATATCAAAATTATAGCTAATGGGTTCATTGCCTGATTTGATGTGCTGTGTCCCGTTCTTCTGAAAACAAGAAGCAACCAGAAAGGCAACTGCGCCAGCTAATACGGCAATAACGATATATTGCTTTTTCATTATGTCAGAATTTCATTCACAACTCTTCCATGGACATCCGTAAGGCGGAACCTCCTGCCCTGGTATTTATACACCAGTTGCTCGTGGTCCACACCAAGCAAATGCAGCAAAGTCGCCTGAACATCATGAACATGCACGGGGTCCTTGACGATGTTATAGCTAAAATCGTCCGTTTGCCCATAGCTGAAACCCGGCTTTACCCCCGCCCCGGCCATCCACATGGTGAAGCATCGGGGATGGTGGTCGCGGCCGTAATCCGCAGCTGAAAGTTTTCCCTGCGAATACACCGTCCGGCCAAATTCCCCGCCCCAGATTACGAGCGTATCTTCCAGGATCCCACGTCGTTTCAGGTCCACGATCAACCCGGCCGTGGCCTGGTCAACCTGCTTGCATTGCTTCACCATCCCTTTCGGCAGCGAACCGTGGTGGTCCCAACCCTGGTGGTACAGCTGCACAAAACGAACATCCTTTTCCAACAGCTTCCTGGCCAGCAAACAATTCGCTGCATAGCTCCCCTTATCGCGGCTATCGGGGCCGTACAGCTCAAATACCTCGTCGGGTTCGCCGGCAGTGTCCATCACTTCGGGAACCGAGGTCTGCATGCGGAAAGCCATTTCATACTGCGAAATGCGCGCATTGACTTCCGGATCACCCCAGCTTTCATTCTGTACCTGGTTGAGCTGGGTAAGATAATCGAGCATTTTCTCGCGATCCGTCCCATCATAACCTTCGGGGTTATTTAAAAACAATACCGGGTCCTTGCCCGAGCGGAACTGGACGCCTTGATGTTCGGACGGCAAAAAGCCATTTCCCCACAACCGCGCATACAGCGGCTGGTCCTTGGATGCATTTTTAGAAACCAAAACAATGAATGCAGGCAAATTCTGGTTTTCTGAGCCTAGTCCATAGCTCACCCAAGAGCCGATCGAAGGCCTGCCCGGAAGCTGGTGCCCGGTTTGAAAAAAGGTGATCGCCGGATCGTGGTTGATCTGTTCGGTAAAAAGGGATTTGACAATGCAAAGCTCATCGACCACCTGCGCGGTGTAAGGCAACAACTCGCTTACCCACGCGCGGGATTTTCCATATTGGTCAAACTTATAAAGTGAAGGCGCAATAGGCAGGTTTGCCTGGTTGGCACTCATTCCGGTCAGCCGCTGCCCACCCCTGACAGAATCGGGAAGCCCCTTGCCGAGCATACTGGCAAGTTTTGGTTTATAGTCAAAGGTTTCAAACTGCGACGGCCCGCCTGCCATAAACAGATAAACCACGCGTTTGGCCTTAGGTGCAACCTGCCGCCTGATCGATTCCAGCTTCTCTTCACTCATAGGTGATGCCTGCGCAGCGCTTCCCAGCAGGCTGCCGAGCGCCAATGCGCCCAGGCCAGAGGCGGTACGCTGGAAAAACGCCCGTCTATCGAGTGTTTCGTTCAAATCCGCCAGGTCCGGGGTATTCAGGCGAAATGGTTCATCATGATGTGCGCTCATACCGGTTATCTTTTTGTCAATGTGGCGTCTGAATTCAGGATCGTGATCGCTACCACCGCATTGGCGGCTACCGCTGCCGGATCAAGGGATGGATCGGTCACATACATGCCGGATTTCAGCCAGCCTTTTGCTTTTTGCGGATTGGCAGCAAATTTATCCAGCTCCATTTTTCTAAGGTTTTCAAGTATCGCGATTTCCTTTGGCTGCGGGGTACGCCCGGCCAATTTCCGGTAGGCCTGTATAATCGCCGCGCTTACGTCCGGTTGCTTTGCCATTTGCTCGCCCATTACCTTGGCTGCTTCCAGAAAAGTAGGGTCGTTGAGCGTCACAAGCGCTTGCAAAGGCGTATTAGTGCGCTGGCGCCTTACAATGCAGCTGCTGCGGGAAGATGCGTCGAAAGTGGCAAGGGTCGGGTTGGGTACCGAGCGCTTTACGATCACATACACGCTTCGCCGGTACACTTCATCAGTCGTGTCGGCCTTATAAGTCATGCTGTTGATCTCCCACAGGCCCTCGGGCTGGTAGGGTTTAATGCTCTTTCCGCCTATTTTGGGGTTCAAAAGCCCGCTTGCCGCCAGCGCATTGTCACGGATCATTTCGGCGGTAAGCCGCGCCGAAGGCCCGCGTGCCAGCAGTTGGTTGTCCGGGTCTTTTTCCAGCAGCTCAGGGCTCGTGCGGGAATCCTGCCGATAAGCGGCCGACATGACCATCAGCTTGACCAGCCTTTTTACATCCCAGCCATAATCCTGCTGAAAGGTGACGGCCAGCCAATCGAGCAGCTCGGAGTTGCTGGGCATTGAACCCTGGTTACCAAAGTCTTCGGTGGTTTTCACCAGCCCTACCCCGAAGAAGTTCTGCCAGTAACGGTTCACTGCCACACGGGCCGTAAGTGGGTTTTGGTTGCTGGTAAGCCACTTGGCAAGCCCGAGCCTGTTTTTAGGCAAACTGTCAGGGAATGGCAGGATAGCGGCCGGTGTGTTTGGAAAAACCTCCTGTGCGGGCATATCGTACTGGCCGCGTTCCAGCAAAAATGATTTCTTTGGTTTGGGCATTTCCTGCATGATCATGATCTCGGCCACATTCTTATTCGAGTCGTCGTAAGCCATTCGCAAGCGGCGCAGTTCCTGCCTTTCGGTTTGTAATGCAGGATCAGCTACCTGCTGATAATATGTCTTTAAAGTTTCCTTTTCGCTGCCGCTCAGGGCGGTCGCCGTTTTACCTGCCATACTTTTCCATTCCGCCTTACCCGCGAGCACACGCACTTCATAAGGCGTGAGGTTCCGGTTGTAAACAGCAACGTCGTCCACTTTCCCTCCTTTAAAGCCCAGCCCGCGCCACCAGCCTCCTATTTGCAATGCAGGTTCATTTTTTTGATAAAAAATAATGTCTTTATAAAGCTGATCGATCACTGTTTCCATTGGCGCTTCGGCTCCATCCTGATAGAGCCGGAAACCTTGGGCAGTGGATGAGCCGTCATAGGTCATCGTCAGGTGCACCCATTTCTCACGTGGCACGGGCAGGCGGCTATGGCGCGTGATCGCATTGGAAGGGGCGGTATGCGCCATGCTGATTTCCAGCACATTGTTTTTCATCAAAAGGTGATAACCCTTAAAGTTGTACAACCGCTCCGCATTGCTTTTGTGAAAAATAACCCCTTCCTTAAAATCCCTGGGGAACCAGGCCCAAATGCCGATCGAGAAAGGCTCGGACCTGCGGAAGAGACCGACATCCTTTAAATCCGCATAGCTATCCCCATTCAGAAGAAGCACTTGCCCGCGCGTGTTTTTTTCAAATACAGGCTTATCCTTATCGCCTGCATCACGTTTCATGGCGCCCTTTTGCTGCTTGTTAATCGCATTGGAAAGGGAATCTTCAAAATCGTAAAAACCTTGCAAGCCGTCCTTCGGGATCGTTGCTGCTGCAAGCTTTTGATAACTGCCCGAGGCAAGCCATTGCTCAAAGCCCGCGGACGCATTTGTGCCGGCTATTTTTGCTTCTTTTTCCGAGATAGCGGAACGCATAAACTGCATCAGCTTTTCCTGTTTTTCATCCGGGAGCATCAGTGTGGGCGTGGGCAAGTCTTCATTATGGGCAATCTGGCCAGCCTCCCGCACATTGTTGAAAAAGCTGAACAGCTCGTAATAATTCTTGTGCGAAACCGGGTCATATTTATGGTCGTGGCACCGGGCGCAACCAACTGAAATCGCCATAAACGCATCCCCGACCGTATTAGCGCGGTCCATGACATATTCGGTCTGAAACTCCTCTTCCACAATACCGCCTTCCCCATTCTGCTGGTGCAGCCTGTTAAACGCGGTGGCAATGAGCATATCCTTAGTTGGAGCGCTGTTTCCCGGGCCTTTCATCAGGTCACCCGCCAATTGCTGGTGAATGAAATCACTGTAAGGCATGTTTCTGTTGAAAGAGCGGATCACCCAATCGCGGTAGGGGGACATATCACGCATTCTGTCAGTCGAATAACCGTGCGAATCCGCAAAACGGGCCGCATCCAGCCAGTCTGCCGCCATTCTTTCCCCGTAATGCGCGGAAGCCAGCAGCCTGTCTACCTGCTTTTCGTAGGCGTCAGGATTTGTATCGTTAATAAATGCATCCAGTTGCTCAATCGTCGGAGGCAGTCCGGTAATATCCAGTGAGAGTCTGCGCAGCAAGAGCTCCTTGCTGGCCTCCGCTGCCGGGCGGAGCCCTTCCCTTTCAAGGCCTTCCAATATGAAATTATCAATCGGGTTAATGGCCCATTCGGTTGCAGATTTCGGAGCGGGCACCGCCGCTTTTTGTGGCTTTACGAATGCCCAATGCGGTTTGTATTCCGCACCGTCTTTGATCCATTTCAACAGCACAGCCTTTTCGCGGGCATCGAGCGTCAGGTGGGATTGCGGGGTCGGCATCCTGTAATCAGGATCTTGTGAAAGGATCCGGTGAACCACCTCGCTTTTCGCCCAGTCGCCCGGCTTAATCGCCACTTTGCCTGGACTTTCCGGAAGCTGCCCGAAAGCGCTCTTTGCCATATCCAATCTAAGGCCAGCCTTCTGTTTAGCTTTATCCGGCCCGTGGCAAGCAAAGCATTTATCGGAAAGGACTGGCTTCACATGCCAGTTATAGTCGAGCTGGGCCGGTAGCTTGGCTATCTCGGCCGTCACCTCGGCAGGCACTTTAATATCCTTGCTACCAGGTTTCTGAGAAAACCAGAAAGGCACGCCTGCCAATAAAAACATCAGATATTTAATCATCACTTACTATTGTTTGTCAGTACTTTATTGGTATCCGGCTTTACAAATTGCTGGGTACCCGTTTCCACTTTAAGATCAGGCCTGGCTTTCAGAAGCCGCTTCACACCTTCCGGGGTTGTCCTGGTTTGCCATAGATACACCACTTTCAGGTTCGGCGAGGCGGCCAGTTTGGCCAGGCCCTCATCGGTAACTGCGGTGCCATACAGGTTCAGGTGTTCCAGGTTGGGCAATGCCGCCAGCAGTGTAAGCGAGCTGTCCGTGATTTTAGTATTTTCAAGATTGAGCCTGGTCAGGTTTTTAAATTGTGCCAAATGCTTTACATCCTGATCCCCAACCGGCTGACCCGTCAGCCGCAGCCGTACCACCTGGTTTTCGATTCCTTGCAACGCCTGGACAATCTCAGGGGTGAAATCTTTGGTATTCACAAAATTGGCTGATAAATACTCCGAACCGATGGCCATTTTCGTGAGCGTGACCTGCTGTGCTTTTAGTTTTTTTAAGATCTGCTGGTCCGGTGCATTCACTGGCTTACTTAATAATGTAGCTTCCAGATCGGGCTTTTCGGGAGCTGCCGCAACCCCTTCCGTCGAGTCCACAGGTAATGGCAACAGCGACAATGCTGCAATCGGCTGATCGCCGTCACTTTGCTCAATCACTTCAATTTCTTCCTTGAATGAAGCACCACGCTGGATCCAGTTCTGGATAATGGCAATTTGCTGACGCGTTAGTTGTAATTTGCCTTTGGGCGGCATATGCCGGTCGTCGCCTTCGGGCAACAGCAGATAGGTAAACAACTTGCTTTTTGCAGGGTTGCCCGCCGCGAGCACACTACCGTTCTTGCCGCCTTTTTTGATGAATGCTTCCGTATCAAGCCGAAGCCCTCCTTTCTTTTTGGTGGCTGAATGGCAACTGTAACATTTGGCTTTGAGAACGGGGACAATCTGATCTCTATAAATAAAAGTACGACGGATCAGCTTCTTGCCGGTCGAATCCGAAACTGCCGCTGTCTGCTCTTCCAGCGGTTTGGAGGACTGCTCTGCCTGGAAAGCCTCTTCCCCATTTGAAAAAAGATACCCTTCGCCGTGCGTCAGGTTTCCGCCGTAATGCCCGGCTATGCTGAGTACGATCACCGTGGCGGATGCGGGGATCCAACGGTATTTTTTAGTAAAAAAAGTTACCGTTCCCAGCGCAGCAGTCAATAGACCGGTCCATTGATGCACCTGCACCATATCCGCATCATAATCCCCCGATTGCGCCAGCAGCAATCCAACAGCGCAAGACAGCAAAGCCATAAACGCCCCGGCTCCCCAGGCAAACGAAACCGCTGCACCCAGATCGGATTTTGTGATCCGGGCAAAGACCATAAGCGCTGCCGCGAAAAGCAAAATACCTATCGGCAGATGCACCAAAAGCGGGTGAAGGCGCCCTATGGTTTCAATACTGAACATATTTCAACATAATTATCACACATGAATCGCTAAGCTCCAACCCGCCGATCGTCACTTTTCCGAATTCAGGCTGGCATTGGACGATACTCACAAATAGTTGTGCAAATAGCAGATATTTGAAGACAATTGCCTATTTAGTGTTGATAATTAATGATACTATATTAGCATTGATGCGCGGCGGCGTCGGTTGAAATCGACGGAAATTGAAATTAGGAGGGTAATTCTACGAAAAATGTGGTACCTCCGCCGTTGACGGGCTCAAACCAGATCCGGCCGCCGTGTGCTTCTACAATTTGCTTGCAAATGGAGAGGCCAATACCAAACGATTGTTCTCCGGCCGTACCGGACCTTCTCGCGGTGTTTACATTGAGGAAAATCTGGTCCCTGAGATACTCCGGAATGCCTATACCTTCGTCTCTGACAGACAAAAGCACTTTACTGTCTTGGTTTTTCAAATAGACCCAGATCGTAGCACCCGTCGGTGAAAATTTGATCGCATTACTTAGCAGGTTACTGAATACCCGCCATATCTTTTCCCTGTCGACCGGTACTGTGGCCTCTTCAAATTTATAATCCAGCATTTGCTGCTTCTCGTGGGCTTTACAAGTGAGCATATCAATACTGGATTGCACAATTTCTTCCAGCTGGACGTCAGTTTTGGTAATTGTATTGCGATCCGCTCCCGATTGCAGGATCTGATTGATGAGCTCGCTCGCCATCTCGCCTGATTCCTGAATGGCCGTTACAATTTCCAGCTGTTCATCGGAAGGGACCTCGTCCCAGAAAAGCATATTGGACGCCGAGATCATCGCTGCGATGGGATTCCGCAAATCATGCGCGACGATCTTCAATACCGTCTCATTCTCAATCTCGGCTTGTTCCAGGGCATTGACCGTGTCTTGCAGTACAATGTTGCTTTGTGTGATCGTCTTGTTCAGTTCAGTGACGGCCCGCAGGTTCGCAGCACTCTTTTTGGCGCTGCGCCAAATGAGGTACACAATAATGCAAAGGGCGATGGAAATCAGGATTACAAACCTTAGGATCAATTCCCGACGCGCGTCCTTTTCTGCATCCAGCTCTATTTCGCGCTCGCGTTGGATCTGCTGTAAAAGCTGTCCCACATCGCTTTTGTTTTCCGCGTTTTTCTTCAATTTGTTAACACGGTCCATTTCCAGGCTGGTAACGAACAGCTTTCCAGCCTCTTCAAATTTTCCCTGTCCCATCAAAACAGAAGCCTGCATTTTCTGATGTAAACTGATCGTGGCGGCGTTTGCAGTCGCGCCTGGCAGGCTTTTCAGAATGCGCAGCTGTTCTTCGGCCTTGTCATATTGTTTGGTATCAATGTAAAGTTTTGTCAGGATCTGTCGCGATTCCTGTTCCATATCCAGCGACCAATCGATGTCGCTATCATGCTGAAGGCAACTTAGTATGAGTTTTTCGGCGGTTTTCGCATCTCCTTTTAAGCCATAAGCATCCGCTTCATTTTGTATTATACCGAGCCTGGCAAACTTGATGAAGTTCTTCTCACGCGGAAATTCATGTTCGTGCTTATTGATGAAATCATGCGCCTGTTTCAGATAACGCAAAGCAATGTCAGGCTCGTTGCGACGCAGATAGGCAATGCCGATATTCCTGAGGCTACCCTGTTTTTCGATAAACTGGAGCTGGAAATTAGCGGGGTCCTTGCATTCAGCCAATTCCTTCAGTTCCTGTTTCCAGTACTCGATGGCCTGGTAATAATTTTCCTCTTTAAAAGAAATATTCGCTATCCGGCTGCTGTATCTCGCGCATTCACAAATTTCACCCAAACCGGTTAAAAATGACTTGCCGTGGTAGTAATTGCGGTATGCCTGGTAATATTCTTTTTGTTTGAACAAATCGTCGCCCCTTAATAGCAAAGCTTTCGAGTAATCTGTGGCGTATTGTTCACGGATAATGACCGAAGAAAACAAATGAAGGAGGCTATCGGTATACATCAGCGCATTTTTCGCCAGTGTGGAATCCCGATGGCACAGCACTTTCATAAACTTGTAATACTGAATGCGGTCCTTGAGACTCTGCTCGCCTAAGGTTGCCATCATCGAGTCCAGCCTCACAATAGAGGTTTTAATGCCGATCTTTCTCGAGTTCCGGTCCAGACTATCAATCCACACCTTTAACCGGTCTTCACGCACCACATCCTGCGACTTTTCGCACGCTGTTAACCCGCAAAGCACGGCAAGCCATAACAGCACTACCATATATCGTGGCATCAATATGGTTCGGTAAAATCGCTTTTTCATTATTTATGATGCCGATTTACACATCGACTATGTGGCAAGAGGGGTGGATAACATCAAATTCTTACAGTGTCGTCATTTTTTCGATGACACTGGCATAGCAAATAAGCAGTAAGCTACACATAAAAGAATTACAGTAAATGTAGAAAGAATTTTGTAGTTAAATGGCTACCCAATTTCGGTGAGGTGTCCTCAACAGCCGGTCACAAACCGCTGGAATGGAAATTTTGTAATGTGCGCATCATTCACTTTAATACTTCATCAAAATGAAACTGTTCAGCACGAGCACACATGCTAAAATCGATTATCTCGCTAGCATTTTCTTCATGGCCTCGCCATGGATCTTCGGTTTTAAAGAATCTGTTCCGGCGACCTGGACCATGATCGCGATAGGCCTGATGGCGTTATTAATGTCACTTTTTACCGATTATGAAGGCGGCATGGTACGCAGCATTCCCATGCGCGTCCACCTCACCGCGGATGTTTTTGCCGGCGCATTCCTGGCTTCGTCACCGTGGCTCTTTGGCTTTGCGGATGAGGTCTTTCTGCCACACATGGTTATGGGACTATTTGAAGTTTCGGCCGGATTGCTCACTTCCAAGCACCCGTCCCGCGACAGGTCCGGGGCGGTAGTCGATCATGGAGGCGATGAGTTCAATTGATGGCCGGGAATCTGCTCCGACCGCACATCATTGACATTTCACATCTACATAATCATGAAAACCAGGTATCCCGATTCAAAATCTCAAAGGTCGTTGCGCCTGTACTGCATGGTATTTTTCTGCGCTTTGGTCTTCCTGCTGGCAGGGTGCTACGGAATGCGCCGCTCGAAAGGTGGCGGGCAAACCAAGCCAATTACGCAAAGACAGATTGTCCCCACGGACATAAACGTTATGGAAGGCTATGGCGTGGAAGCCGTGATGCAAGGACTAACCTTTCCGACGGCCTGCGACTTCGACGACCGGAACAGACTGTACGTCATCGAAGCCGGATACAGCTACGGTGAAGTGTGGACGGAGCCAAAATTGATACGCATTAACGATGACGGATCACAATCGGTGATCGCTACCGGGAGCAAAAATGGCCCATGGACCGGCCTTGCCTACCATGAGGGGCATTTTTACGTGACCGAAGGCGGACAAATGGAAGGAGGTAAGCTTCTCCGGGTCGACACGACCGGCAAGATCAAAATACTTGTCGAAAACCTGCCGAGTTTCGGCGACCATCACACCAATGGGCCTGCTATCAAAGACGGTTATATCTATTTCGGCCAGGGGGCGGCAACTAATTCGGCCGTTGTTGGGCAGGATAATGCCTCGTATGGATGGCTGAAAAGGAAGCCACAGTTTCATGACATTCCTTGTCAGGACATCGAGCTGGTGGGGCAAAATTACGAGTCGCCCGACTCATCCGGCAATCGTTCGAAGGTCGTGACCGGCGCTTACATGCCATTTGGCACCGCTTCCAAACCGGGGCAGGTCGTCAAAGGCAGCGTTCCCTGCACGGGTGCGGTAATGCGCATTCCGTTGCAGGGTGGCAAGCCGGAACTCGTGGCCTGGGGCCTTCGGAATCCTTATGGCCTGCGTTTTCGTGAAGACGGTAAGCTCTTTGTCACCGACAACGGCTACGACGAAAGAGGCAGCCGGCCCGTTTGGGGTGCAGGTGATATTTTTTGGGAGATTAAAACGGGGGCATGGTATGGGTATCCCGATTTCTCCGGGAGTCAGCTGCTGGAAGGTGATATTGAATTTAAAGCACCGGGCAAATCAGCTCCCAAATCTTTACTTAAAAAACATCCCAATCAACCACCCAAACCAGCTGCCATCTTGGGCGTACATTCATCATCGAACGGCTTTGACTTCGATAACGGGCGCTTTTTTATGAAAGGAGAAGCGTTCATAGCGCAGTTTGGCGACATGGCACCCAGTGTAGGCAAAACATTAAGCCCGGTTGGTTTCAAAATCGTCAGGGCCAACCCTGAGACCGGTGTGATCCGCGACTTTGCGGTTAACAAGGGAAAGAAAACCGCTCCGGCCAGCTACCTCAAAAGCGGCGGGATGGAAAGACCTGTATCCGTCAAATTTGACCGGTCGGGCCAGCAACTTTATGTAGTGGATTTCGGGATTTTGACTATGGATCAAAAGAATCCCAAACCGAAAACCGGTACGGGTGTCATCTGGAAAATTTCGAAAAAATGAAAAAGATTACGTACATCATATGGGCCAGTGCGCTGCTACTGGCCACTTCCTGTGCTTCCAGACGGTCGGAGCCGGTTAAAGGACGTTCCTTCAATGCTAACCGCTCGGAGGTTGTCCATGGCGAACAGCTTTTTATGATCCATTGCCAGAAATGCCATCCAGGTGGTGAAGGCGGGCTTGGGATTGCCATTAACTCGAATCCCGCGCCCGGCTTCGTGAAAAGGCTTCAAATGCGGCATGGATTAGGTGTAATGCCCGCATTCAGTAAAAAGGAGCTTTCCAGGAGCGATTTGAAAGATATCAGCAGCTACATGCGAGCCTGGAAGCATTACTGAACGAATTGGCTATCCTAAGGCAATACTGTCAGTTGGACGATTGCTACCTGGGAGCCGTCCGCTTTCGCCCTCATTTCCCGGTTTCCATATGTGCCGCGTCCACAGGCTTAGACTCGGGCGATCCTTTTTGTCTCAGAAAAATGGACAGGATGACAAGAGATGCCACGGACAGGAATTCGCTTTGCCAGTTCTGGAAGGTTTCGAACCAAAAATCCGGCTCGGCCAGGAATGCCGACAAACCCTGTTGCGGTTCACCATGTAGCACTTGCTGCTCATTGAAATCCACAAAGCTCCCATAAAGATGTCCCAGCCAGCTCAGGATAAAAAACACAAAAAAGACAATGGAAAGTGAGTTCTGGTAAAGCGTTAGCCGCCAGCCACCGCGCTTCACCGGGCCCGGTGCATCTTCCTTGTTGGGGTCAGGCTCCCGGTCCACTTCCTCAGGCTTGAACAGATCTTTGGATTCAGCCGATCCGATTTGCCGCAGCGAGATCGTCAGTACCACATACATGGCCATTTGCAGAAATTCACTCTGAAAATTTTCAAAAGTGGCGGAGAAAAAATGCCCGCTATAAAGGTATTCGCCGAATCCGACCGGAGTGCCGCCCAGCTCGGTCAGTTCATTATTGTGATGTTTCCAGCCGAATAGTGCCTGAGCGGCCAATGCAAGAAAAAATAGCGCCACGAAGACGATGGAGAGACTATTTCGGTAATAAAAGCTGTGTGTTTTATTCTTAGACATATCTGTTGGGTTTAAAAAAATAGCTAGGAGGAAAAATTGTGCCAGAAAACGTCCCTGTGACGGGATCGGCGATAAACCGATCCCTTTTTGATATGCGACGTTACAAAGCAGACACATTCGCTGCCGGAAATAGCAGGTGCACGTAAAAATCGTCTGCTGACCGGCTCTTCCAATCTATGGAGAGCACGCTGGTCAGCAAACTTTGCAGGTCTTCTACGGAAGATGGTTTGGATAAGTAGCCCGTAGCGCCCAGCTTGCGGGCCTGCTCGATCGTCAACTTGTCCTTCGCCGTCGAGAGTAGAAAAACGGGCAACGTTTTCGAGAAGTGCTCGCGGATGTGGAGCAGGCATTCCAGGCCGGTTTGGATGGGCATGTTGATGTCCAAAAAAATTGATTCCGGCCACGTCGGTTTGAGAGCGGTAAGCCCGTCAATTACTTCCTGTCCGTTTTTACAAATGTTTAGTTGGCGATCGGGCCTGATACCTTCGAACGCCTGCTCAAATAAAAAGATGTCGTCGTCATCGTCCTCTGCGAGGAAAATAACAGGTTTATTGTCTGATTTTCCGGAACCAGCTGATCCCGGGCGGCTGAACTTTTTCATGGGAGGTTAGAGCGGTTTCATTTATTCAACTATTAATAAAAAACTACTTAAAAATCAGCGCTGACCAAGATGTTGCCAGTTGAGGTAATGGCAAAGTCCCGACAGCTCCGGAAACATCGTCTGCGCATTGAAGCCGAGCATGTTCAGGTTGTCCATCATAATCCTCTTTACGTCGGCAACGATCACAAATTCCGTCACGTTACGCTGAATATCCTTGTCCTGATCCATCGGTATAAAAATCCGTTCTTTTTCATCGTAAGGATGCACGGTAAACCAGCCGGACTGCGCTTTGATACGTTCGTTGTTCAGGGAAGGCCGCAGGACTCTCAATTCACTGATCTCAAATGGCGAGCTATCGACCGGATGTACCCACGCGTTTTCCTTGTCGATGATCTGTCCGTCGTTTCCTGTGAATGCATACACGTAAGAGGGGCTTTTGGAATCGTCGATGTCGCGGATAGCAAAGAACATAGCGACGAGCGGGTTGCTGGACCAATCGAGAAGCCTGGTTTTCAGTCCGTAATGCTGG
Source organism: Dyadobacter sp. MSC1_007 (assembly GCF_023667495.1). Classification (GTDB taxonomy): domain Bacteria; phylum Bacteroidota; class Bacteroidia; order Cytophagales; family Spirosomataceae; genus Dyadobacter. Next base: position 218,929 of record NZ_JAMOZL010000002.1, on the reverse strand, counting down.
GCGAGGATCAATAGCTCCCAATCGTCCGACACGGCGTCGGGGATCAACAATTTGCCCATGCGCCTCAGGTCCGCGAGCATCCTCTGCTCTATTGCGGCGATCCCGTCGTCGTGGTCAAACCGCGCAATGGACGGTGTCAGCGGCGCATTGACCCGCTGGCCACGAAATATGCAGAAATCGGACTTGACATTCCGCAAGGCAAGTATTTCATGAATGTACTGATCAATGCTATGTATCTCAATGGACTTCACTGTCAATCCTCTGACTGCGTTGAAAATTGCTGTAAAACAAAACGTTCCGCGAGCTCTTGCAGGAAAACATCGATAGCGGAGTCATCCGACAATGCACCCCCGATCATCCGTTTGTCCCCCAATGCATTGGAACACCCCAAATTCAAAGCATTTTCATAACAATTGATCTTATGCCGGATCATTTTCGCTGTCAGGAGCGTAAGGGATAGATCCTTTAAACTACCTTTCTGCTGACTATCAATGGCGATATCGATGCGGCTCTCGAGGTCTTCTAGCCCGCCGGAGTCCTTTCCAGGCTTCACGTCAAAATAGGCCAGTAGCTGGCGCTGGTGCTGGCGCGACATCGTCAGCGCCGAACGGAGGGTCCTGCAAAGTTCTGTGGACCAAACTGCATCCATCATTTTCGGAATGACAGTGCTGATCTGCCGCTCGGCAACGATCGCCTGTCCAAGTAACGAACGGAAAAGCATTTTCTCGGAAGAGTGTAATAATCTTGCTTCCATATATCAAAAGGTTAAATAAAAATATGCCGCGTATAGTTAAAAACTGTTCCGCCCTCTGGTTGCCTCATTGCACCGACGAATGTGGCCTTTCTTCTACAAGATGGGAACGTCTTTTGCAGGTATTACTTAAAGAATAGCAGGCGCTTTCCGGCGCAAAAGAGCGCTGGCATGAAAATTCACAATGGATGGCGCTGTTTGCACTTTACTACTATACAATGGACGCACATATTGAGAATCAAGTTGAAAATCCGGAGACCGCTCATGACCTTAAAGCGCTCCCGGGCAAACCCTATCCGCTGGGCGCTTCGTGGGACGGCGAAGGTGTTAATTTCGCTGTCTTTTCCGAAAACGGTGACGGTGTCGAACTTTGCTTATTCGACGATGAGGGCCACGAGCACACGAAGGTCAAAATAGAAGAGGTGACCCACCATGTATGGCACGTTTACTTGCCGGGCATAAAGCCGGGGCAGCTTTATGGTTACCGGGTTTACGGGCGCCATGAGCCGGAGAACGGGCATAGGTTTAACCCTGCCAAACTTTTGATCGATCCTTATGCGAAAGCGATCAGCGGGACCCTGCAATGGGATAATGCACTTTTTGGCTACCGGGTCGGCGATCCTGCGGAAGACCTTAGTTACAACGAAGACGACAGTGCGCCGTTTATGCCCAAAGCCGTGGTAGTGGATGAAGCCTTCGATTGGGAAGATGACCGGCGGATTGACAGGCCCTATCACGAAACCATCATTTACGAAGCGCATGTGAAGGGTTTTACGCAGCTCAATGATCAAATCCCCGAAGAACTCCGCGGCACCTACGCAGGCCTTGCGCATCCGGCGACGATCGATTATCTGAAATCCTTGGGCATTACGGCGATAGAGCTGCTTCCGGTACATTATTTCGTGGCCGATCGGCACCTCGTTGAGAAGGGACTAACCAATTACTGGGGCTACAATACGCTCTGTTTTTTTGCTCCCGATCCGCGCTATTGCAGTAACCCGGAGCCCGCACAGCAGTTGAAGGAATTTAAATCGATGGTCAAAGCGCTGCATAAAGCTGGCATTGAGGTAATCCTGGATGTAGTCTACAACCATACAGCCGAAGGTAATCATATGGGCCCGACGCTTTCATTCAAGGGATTCGATAATGCGTCTTACTACCGGCTGGTCCAGGATGACCTGCGCCATTATATGGATTATACGGGCACCGGCAACACGCTCAACGTGCAGTTACCCAATGTATTGGCATTGATCATGGATAGCCTCCGTTACTGGGTTACAGAAATGCATATTGACGGGTTCCGTTTTGACCTCGCCGCTGCGCTGGCGCGTACCCTGCATGAAACCGATAACCTGAGCTCGTTCTTTAACATTATCCACCAGGATCCCGTGATATCGCAGGTAAAGCTGATCGCCGAGCCCTGGGACATTAACGAGGACGGGTATATGGTCGGAAAATTTCCGGTCGGCTGGGGAGAATGGAATGGCTTGTTCCGTGACCAGGTGCGCGAATTCTGGCGCGGGGGCGAAACAAAAATGACCGCATTCGCCCAACGGCTCACCGGCAGCCCCGATCTTTACCATAACAGTTACCGGCGCCCTACTGCCAGCATTAACTTCATCACGGCACACGACGGGTTTACATTGAACGACCTGGTAAGCTACAACGACAAGCATAATGAGGCTAACGGTGACGATAACAAGGACGGCGATGATGCCAACCATTCATGGAACTGCGGCGCAGAAGGGCCGACGGACGATCCGGGCATTAATGCACTCCGCGCTAAACAAAAACGTAATTTCCTGGTTACACTGCTGATTTCACAGGGCGTTCCGATGCTGGTCGCCGGAGATGAATGGGGACGGACGCAGCAAGGAAATAACAATGCATACTGTCAGGATAATGAACTGTCGTGGCTCAATTGGGACAAGGTCGATTCGCAGCAACTCACTTTTACGCAACAACTGATCGCATTCTGCAAAAGCCACCCGTCATTCCAGCGTCGGCGGTGGTTCCAGGACATGCCTGTGCAAGGAAGTGACGTCAAGGACATTATGTGGTTTTTGCCTGATGGTAATCCAATACCAAACGAAAAATGGGGCGAAGCCAAAGCGGAATCGTTTGGCGTTTTCCTGAACGGGGCCGGCATCCGCTGTGTGAATATGGATGGTCAAAAGTTGCTCGACGACCATTTTTACATCATTTTCAACTCAACCGGCTCCGCCATTGACTTCCATGTGCCGTCCGAGGAATGCGGGGCGAACTGGCGTGTTGTGATTGACACCAATGAAGGCTTTATCGGCGAAAAAGACGAGGTAATACCTGCCAAAGGAAAGGTAACTGTAGCCGACCATTCCGTAATGATGCTACGATGTCCACGGGAGTGACGCGTACCAGGTAAAGCAATTCAAACGACGACTTATCATGACTTCAAAAAAACTCCTGATCTTTCCACTGGCAGTCCTATTAATGGCGTGCGGAGGTAAGAATTCCGATTCTAATGTCCGGGCGCCGGGCGATGAACAGCCGGCAAAGGATAAGGTCCTGGAAACGGGGGCTGAAATATTGCAGGATAAATCACCCCTGAAAGCATTCAATTCGTATCTGAACGGCTTTCATTTTTACAACGGGAATATAAAAGCACAAATGGAGGCACATCATTATGTCAACCAGTTGAATGATGATGTATACCAGGCAATTATTTTCGATGGCAACGGGAAAGACGCGAAGCTAATGGGGGTCGAGTATATTATTACAGAAAAGCTTTTCAAACAGCTGGATAAGGAAGAGAAACTACTTTGGCACAGTCACCACCATGAAGCAAGCTCAGGTGCCCTGATAGCCCCGCGAATACCGCAGTTGGCGGAGCATGAACTGATGGAAAAACTCATATCAACCTATGGGAAAACCATCCATACCTGGCATACCGATCAGGAAAAAGTGCTGCCACTGGGCGCGCCTATGATCATGATGGGATTCACCCGCGATGGTCAGCTTGATCCGGCATTGCTGCGCAGCCGTGACAAACGTTTTGAAGTCGTGACAGCAGAGATAAAGGAAAAGCGCAAAGATATTCCGTTGCCCAAAACGGACCCGCTTGCCAACGGATGGGAGAAAGGCCTCGTGAGGCAGCTGGTCATCAGTACAAAGCCTGACTCCGCCGTTCACAAGCATTGAACAGCTGACTATATTTTTGTGACATTGAAGTACCGCATTAAAATCTCCTCCTGCCGGAACAAGGTTTCGAGATGCGACTTCAATGTCTTCCAATATTGATTGTCGATTTCGTCGGCCAGCACCTCATAAATGATCATCTGATCCACGTCGGTTGATTCAGACGATTTTTTCCAGATTCCTTCCACCGGGGATCGCGCGTAAATGGTCGCACCACCAAAGCGGCCCGTCAGTTCATCACGAAGCGAGGTATAATGCTCTTCGGGAAATCTGCCACCATCATTGTCGCGTGTCGGAATGAAAATTTGCATCAGGTACATGGCGAAATTCATGATTAATATCCCGTACCTACGGCACGGACATGGGCTCACATCTTTTTTCTATCAATATTTTGCCCCGATGGGGCATTGAGAGGTCGGGCGCGCAACAATAAAAAACTGGCGCCCGCTTATGCAGCCGCCAGTTCAAAACCTTGCAACGATTATTTCGACTTGTCTATGCTTTCGATGTGCTCCTTATGCGTCCTGAGCACGGGCAGTGTTTTTTCGATAAATGCTTTCAGCTCCGGATCCTTGCAGTTTTTCTGGCCGTCTTCGAAGAGCTTAATGGTTTTGTCGTGGTCTTTCTTCATTTGGGCGATGTAGGCCTTGTCAAACTCTTTTCCGCTTTTCTCGGTGACATCGGCGGCAGCCTTCATCATTTCCTCGCTTGGAGCGGTCGGAAGCGTGATGTTTTTGCTGGCCGCGAGTGTTTTCAGCTCTTCATTTGCTTTGGTATGATCGGTAACCATCATTTTACCGAACTCCTTCACTTTCGGATCGGAGCCTTTGGATTGGGCGGCCTCTCCTAGCTGAACTTCCGCCAGGCCACCATTGGCAGCATCGACGGCGAATTTGGAATCCTCCTCTGCGACAGCGGCAGTTGCGCCAGCATCCTGGGCAGTATCAGCCATCGCTTCGTTAGTACTATCCGCCAGCTCTTTGGAGTCGGTGGAATTGGAAGAACCGCAGCCCCACAACATGGCGGATGTGGCAATTGTTAGCAATGTTATTCTAGTTTTCATTTGTGAAAAAGTTTTTAAGTGGTATTAATAATCCATTGCTCAACCATGGTTTGCAATGAACTGCCCGTTCCACTTAAAAAAGTATGCCGATGTCAGCGTTGTAACCGCTTAAATCAATCGGCCGTTTTGCGGGCTTCACGAAAATCTTCACCAGTGATTGCGGGCAGTTGCGGTGCAAATCGACTTTTCACATGGGCTGCCAGCTGCGACAATTGGGCATCGGAAAGAAAACGAAACGACGGCATCGCTTCACCGCTGGCGGCTTGCCCGCCTTTCAGCAACATGGCTACAAGCCGGTCCTTCTTCCCTGCCAGCCGCGCTGATCCGACCAATGACGGAAACGAGCCGGGCACACCGCGACCATCCGGTTTATGGCAGGACTCGCAAAAATTAGTATATAATGTCGCCCCGGTCTCGGCGGCGGGGCCATTCGCTGCCACTTTTTTTGCTGTCCCACCGGGAATGCTTCCGATTCGGCTGATCCTGATAATGCGATCGTCTTCGGCAATGGGAAAGTTGGCTGGCGGGTTCCAGTCGCGGTTGCTGGTAGCGAGGTAAATGTCGCCGGATGGTGATACGCATACATCACGTAACCTACCAAATTGCTTGCTGAACATAATATCCTCGCCGACAACGTTCGTCCCCGCCGCATCGAGATGCAGGATGCGGAGGCTTTGGTCTTTCAACGTGCTCAGCAACAATGCATTCTTCCATTCTGTGATATTACCGTTATAGTAATCCATGCCCGCCGGGGCAATGGTGGGCGTCCAGGCTTTAACGGGCATAATAGTGGTGATTTTTGTGCAATAGGCCTGTTCTTCAGTCAGGTCGCAGAAACCGGCAACGTAAGGCCAACCATAATGCCCTGCTTTGGTCACCAGGTTCACTTCGTCGTCGGTCGCGTCGCCATGCTCAGCAATGAAAAGGTTTCCGGTCGCCGTATAAGTGAGCCCCTGCGGAACGCGGAAGCCCATACTCCATGCGGGACTGCCCGGATAAGGATTGTCGGCTGGTATAGTGCCGTCGAGGTTCAGCCGCAGCACTTTTCCGTTCGTAAACTTTGGGTTATGGATGGTTTCTTTCTGTTTAAGATCACCGGTTGCCCAAAGTATTTTCTTGTCCTTGCTGATGACGAGGCGCGAGCCATTATGGCCCAGATAACCAGGTATCTCGTATAGCAACGCCGGATCTTTCAATATCCGGCCATCATAAGTGTACCTGACCAGCTTGGAAACAATGGTGGAATCACTGCGGATGTGGGAATAGTTGATGAACACATGCGGATGCTTTTTCCAATCCGGGTGCAGCACCATGCTCATCAGTCCAAGGCGTTTGCGGTAGTAATCCTTGATCTGCAAAATCTCGTTGATGGTACCGGTTTCAGGATTGAGGCGGCTTACTTTTCCGTCCTGATCTGTGAACCAGATATGGTTATCAGGCCCCCATACCATTTCCCAAACGGCATTCTCTCCGGATGCAACGGTCCTTATGCCAATGCGCGTCGAGTCGAGATCGACGGTATCGACCGGAAAAGCCTTGCGCACAGATAGTATGGTCGTGCCGCGAAAGCTCATCGCCATACCCAAAGAGAACACGAGGTAAGCCAATACGGCCAACCCATTCAAGTGACTTTTCATAGGTGCGGATTATTCGAAATAATGATAGAAAACCTCCGGCAGTTTGCTACCCAACAAGAGCCAGTCGGCGGCGAGCGGGGCTTTTTTAAGGCCTTCTATCCATTCATAATTCAGCTCATACACAGCAGCCTGCACACCAAATCTTTCCATGAACCCTTCGCCGAGCGTGCCGGGGTTTCTGAAGCCTGGTTTGGTGGAGCCCTCTGTGAACCAGGTATATTTCCGGAGAAGCATTTCGAGTTTCTGCATATTGGCGAGATAGGCCGTAATATCGCCGTCGGGCCGGCTCACGTGCAGGTAACCTCCCGGATCGTTGTGCAGGTCGAGGCCTAGATCAGGCCTTTTGTTGGCTTTGACCATTTTTTCCAGCCATTTTTCAAGATAATGGTTTTCAGGTGCGATGATCTGGTCGGCCGGTTTGTCCCATTTCCGGTTCAGATCATATCCATTCGCATTGAACCGCGTTTTCCCTCTTGCCACACCATCTTTATTAGCCATCGGAAGAATATAAACACAGTACCTTTTCAGGTAACGTCTGGAGTCCTCATCGTTACTGATCAGCTTTTGCACCAGACCTTGTACCGTCCAGTTTCCGCCCGATTCGAACGCATGTGCCCGTGCGCGCAGAAACAAGCGTTTAGGTGCATTTTCGTTGCCTATCCGGATGATTTCAAGTGAACGCCCTTCGGAAGTTGTGCCAATGGTCGTAATGTTGACCAGCTTGTTCTTTTTGATTTTATCCAAAAACTTATCGAGGTCGCTGATCCGGTATGGCTCCAAACTGGCGATATAGGCACTGGGAGACTCCATTCTAAGCTTGATCTGCAAAAAGTTACCTGGCAGCAACTCCGCCGGACGCGACTCCCACGTTTTATCGTCAAACGACACCACGAAAGGTGTGCGCTTTGAGATAGAACTTGCTGGTGTGTTGTTCCAGATATTGTCGAAATTTTTCAGGATAATAGTCACTTCCGTGCCCGGGGCGGCCTCCACGCGAAAATGAAAGTGGTTCACAGCGCGGTTTCTCGAAAACCGTTCGTGGTCATAAACCAGGCTGCCAATCACCCGGCCAGCCGAATCTATTTCCCAGTTCATCGGCGAGGCATTCTCGAAACCGGTATTAATAAAAACCTTCGGGGCCACGACGCTATCCGCCGCATTGCCCGCTGTTCCGATGCCAATATCCGAGGCATAGCTATTAAAAACCAGGAGAAACGTGGTGAAAAGGATTGGTAAGAATGTTTTCAATTTCATATTTAAAGGTTGGTTAAGGGGATCGAAATAGAGATTTTTAGGTTATGTCAACTGAGCGAAGCCGTGTGTTACCCTGAGCAAAGCGCTTTGTCACCCTGAGCGAAGTCGAAGGGCATGCGGTACCGCTACTATCCTTCGACTGCGCTCAGGATGACATTGACGGTGCGCTCAGGATGACAATGCATTCTAAAAATTATAACCCGGGTTTTGCTTGATCCCTGCCGGATTGATATCGATCTGGGTTTGTGGGATTGGGAAAACCGCATTGAAATCCTGCACGACCGTCGATTTGAAATGCTGGTTCATCACCGTCACTGCGCGGCCGGTGCGTACGAGGTCGAACCAGCGATGGCCTTCGAAAGCCAGTTCTACCTGCCGCTCGTGTTCTACTGCCAATGCAAATGCAGCTTTTGACAAACCAGCTGGCAACGGGGCAAGTTTCGCCCGTTTCCGCACAGCGTTAATGGCGTCGTAGGCCTCCGTCGACGGGCCGGTTGCTTCATTAACGGCCTCGGCGTACATCAGCAGCACATCGGCATACCGCAATACCATCCAGTTATTATCGGCATCCCCGTCCGTGAAGGGCGTATCCTGGTATTTAAGCGTGTACGGATCGGCGACATATTTGCCGGTGACATTATCGGTGTAGCCTTCTGAAAGTGAGAGACCTTTGCGAATGTCCCCTTTTTCATAGGCAGCGATCATGTCGGTGGTAGGATTGTTACGACCTCCTGCAAATCCAACTTTAATCACCGAACTTCCCGAGTTGCGGGGTGCAAAATTGCTGTAAAAGCTGCTTCCGGTCCCCGTTCCGCCTTTTTTAAATTGTACTTCAAAAATAGATTCCTGGTTATTGGCATTCGCGACCGGCCAGAGCGCCGCATAATCGTCGAGCAACCTGTATGTCCCCTGCCCGATCACTTCCTGCAATTTGTCTTTGGCCTTCGTAAAGTCCTTGATGGTAAGATAAACTTTGCCGAGCAATGCTTTGGCCGCTCCACGGGTAGCGCGACCGATGTCGTTACCAGTGTAAGAAACAGGCAGTTTTTGTTCGGCCTCGGTCAGGTCTGCAATAATCTGCGCATATATCTCCGCACTTGGCACCCGGGCATGACTGTAACCTTCGTCCACCGATTTTGTCTCGGATAATACCAGCGGCACATCGCCAAATGTCCTCACCAGGTTGAAATATTGCAGTGCACGCAAAAAACGCGCTTCTCCAATGAACCGCTGGCGAAGCGCATCGTCCATTTCAGCGGCGCCAATATGGTCCAGAACGGTATTGCAAGCCAGGATACCGCGGTAAGTATCGACCCACATCACCCGGATGATCTCGTTTGTCGACGACATCTTGAACTGGTCGAGTTCCGCGTCGGGCAGGTTGCCGCCCCCCTCCCAGTTCATGGTATTGTCGGAGCGCACTTCGGCGACATTGTAATAGGCATAGCCATATTCGCCGTTGTTAGTAAGCATTCCGTAAGCTGCCGTAAGTGCGGCCTGCATATCGGATGCATTGCGGTAAAAATTCTTCACGTTGGTGGCATCGATAGGCGCCCGGTCGAGGAAATCGGAACAGCCGGAAGCGAGCAGGCAAAATGAGCCGAGTATAAATGTATGTAATTTCATGGTTCAGGTCGGGTTACAAGGTCAGGTTGAGTCCAAGGGTAAAAGTGCGGGCGAGCGGGTAGCCGTTAAAGTCCACGCCGGGCGTCAGCGCGCTGCTGCCATTCAGGCTCTGCTCTGGGTTATAGCCGCGGTATGGGGTAAATGCGAATGCATTCTGGACCGAAAGATTGACACTCGCATTTTGCAGATAAACAGCCTTGGATAGCTTCTCGGGCAGGTTGTATCTGAGATTAATATTTCTGATCCTGAAAAACGATGCATTCTCTACCAGCAGGCTGGACACGTAACTTACATTACCACCCGTTGCGACCACGTTGGCACGCGGCGTGCGGCCGTCACCCGGTTGTTCCGGCGACTGCCACCTGCCCAGCACGTCTTTGCGGCTGTAACTGCCGTTCACCAGCCCGATATTCCTCCGCGATCCATTCAGAAGCTGAATGCCCTGGACGCCGTCGGCGAGAATACTGAGGCTGAGCCTTCCGTAAGAGAAATTATTGGTGATGCCATAGAAGAAATCAGGGCTATTATCCCCGATAACCGTTACGTCGGTGGGTGTAATGACGCCGTCACCGTCGATATCCCTGAATTTCAGATCACCAGGCCTCGATCCGGAGCTTCCTTTGACAGCCGGGCTGTTGTTGACATCTTCTTGCGACTGGTAAACACCGATCGCTTCATATCCCCAGAAACTTCCGATCGGCGATCCGATACGGGTAATGTGTGTATTGGGGCTGAAAGAAGGGCTTTTGGAAATGATCGCATTGCCGGAAGGCCCGAGCTTCACGACTTTATTCTTGTTAAAAGAAATATTGAATGCCGTCGACCACTTGAATGTGCCCGTCAGGTTTTTGGAATTAACACTAAATTCCCAGCCCCGGTTATTAAGCTTGCCGATGTTCTGAAGTGCCGTTTCATAGCCGGTGGAGGCTGGTACAGGCACATTGAGCAGCAAATCAGTGGTATTTTTGTTATAAAAATCAATGGTAAAGTTCAGCCTGTTACGAAGCACGGCAAAGTCGATACCGATATCGAACTGGTGCATAACTTCCCAGCCGAGTTGCTCGTTGCTGATCGAGCTTGGATAGAGCCCATAGGCCAGCGAGCCGGTAGCCGCTCCGTAACTGTACCGCCGGTTGGACAGCAGACCGATATGGTTGTAGTTTCCAATCGTGTTGTTCCCCGCCAGTCCGTAGCTCGCCCGCAGTTTCAGATCGGCCACCACGTTCTGTGCTTTCATGAAATTCTCTTCTGAAACGTACCAACCCACTGAGGCCGACGGGAATGTACCCCATTTGTTGCGCGCTCCAAAGCGGGAAGAACCGTCGCGGCGCATGGTTGCGGAAAACAGGTATTTCCCTGAAAATGTATAGTTTACCCTCGCGAGCAGGGACAACAGCGACCATTCAGATACACCTGTGCCTCCACTCGTCACCTGGCCTGCATTGAGGGTAGGCACGAGATCGGTTGGGAAATTGGTCGCGTTTAGTGACATAGCTTCATACCTGGCTTTTTGAGATGTGAATCCCGCGAGCACATCAAACTCGTGCTTGCCGTTGAATGTTTTTTTGTAAGTCAAAATATTCTCATTCAGCCAGTTCAGGTCGCGTCCAGTGTTGGCCGACGCCCGGGCTTGTACCGGCGCTGGAACACCATTCCAGCCGAGATCGGACGGATAAAAAGTGTTCTGGCGACCATCGGAATAATCCAGGCCAAACGAGGTTCGCAGTTTGAGCCCGTCCACGATACCGATCTCTGCATACACATTGCCCAATGTCCGGAAAACTGTCCTTTTGTCCTTTATTTTACTCGCAATGGCCACCGGGTTATCGATCACCCCGATATTATAAGGTGATGGCCCCAGCAATGTCGTAAAAGATCCATCCGGATTGTAAACCGGCACGGTGGGCGGCATAGAAAGCGCCGATCCCAATATCCCACCTGAAAACACCTGGTCCTCAACGGGTAACAGCCTGTTGGATGCAAAAGAAGGGGACAAATTCATGCCGACGCTCACATTTTTAGACACATGATGGTCCAGGTTCACCCGCGCTGAATAGCGCTCGAAACCGGTGTTCATGACGATACCATCCTGTTTGAAATAGGCACCAGACATAAAAAACGTCGTTTTATCGTTGCCGCCTGAAACCGACAGCTGGTGGTTTTGGATGGGCGCCGTCCGGAAAACTTCGTCCTGCCAGTCTGTGCCTTTACCCAGCTTTTCAGGATTCATAAACATTTCCGGAATTTGCAAAGCAGCCGGGCGTACACTATTTGGATCGCTGGCTTTACCTCCCTTGTCCATCCACGCGTTGTTTCGGGCTTCGGTATTGAACACGGCATATTCCCGTGCATTCAACATATCGATCTTGTTGGCCACCTGCTGAAAACCATAGTAGGTGTCCAGCTGGACAGTCGATTTACCTGCTTTTCCGTGTTTGGTTGTGACCAACACCACGCCGTTACTTCCACGTGAACCGTAAATAGCGGCTGCGGAAGCGTCTTTCAAAATCTCAATGGATTCGATGTCGTTGGGGTTGATAGACGAAAGCGGATTAAATGTGCTGCTGAAATCTGCTGACACCGGGAAGCCGTCGATCACATAAAGCGGCTCGTTTCCCGCTCCTATTGACCCGGTTCCCCTCACACGCACGGACACTCCTCCTCCCGGGGCACCTTTGGTTTGCGCTACATTCACGCCGGCTATCTGGCCGCCCATGGCCTGGTCCAGGCTTGTCAACGGCTGATTTGCGACATTCTTCATCGGAAGCGATGCTACCGACCCGGTAATGCTGCTTTTGTTCTGAGTACCGTAACCCACGACCACCACGTCATTCAGCGCTTTGGTGTCGACGGTCATTCCGAAGTTCAATTCTTGCTTGTTGCCAACTACGATTTCCTGATTTTTATACCCCACAAAACTCGCGACAATGACAAGTTCCTGTGAGGTCAATGCGTCGGGAACGCTGAGCCGGAATTCGCCATTAGCATCGGTAGCAGTGCCTGTCTGCGAGTTCCTCACGACAATGCTGACGCCCGGAAATGGGTTGCCGTTTTCATCCGTAACCTTCCCTCTCACAATGCGTTCGGTACTGAGAGGGAATAGTTCAATGCTGCGTTGGTTGAGCAGAATTCCGGGCTGGGAATCGGGTATCCGCGCAGGGATGGTTTGATCGTGCGGTGCGTTTTTGGTGACCTTTTTCAAGACGATATTACGCTGGAATATCTTGTATGACAGGGGCATATCCTTAAAAACGGTTTGAAGCACCTGATCGATTGAAGCGTTTTTGACCTTCACCGACACAACACGGGACTCAGGCAGATCCAGCTCGTCATACAGAAAAAGATAGCCGGTTTGCTTTTCAATTGTCCGGATGACCGATTGAATGGGCACCTTTTTGGCATGAAAGGAAATCTTTTGACTAAACCCGTCTGCGGCCACATGGGAGAGGGTTATGATGAGCAAAAGCACGATCCGGGTCATAGTTATCAGTATTTGGGCGGCAAAATGCGCCCGTTCACCCGCGTTACCGCGAGGAAAAGGGTTAATTTTCATAACTTTGTCAAAGTTTAGGATTGCAAATGGACTTTTCAGAGAAGCTCGGTTGTGCCTGGACTACAAGGGGAAATGTTAGCGCATTTTCCCTTTTTGTTTGGCTCAACATCTCAGGGTGGAATGTGTAATGCTGAAATCATGCTGAGAAGGATTTAAGTTGAACGTTATAATGTATACGCGATTTAAGGCTCTACTACGATAATGCCATCCCGCAGGCTACAATTGACACCCGCATAGCGAAGCATTCCGATGATTTCGGACAGGTTCACGTCCCGCGATACCTGGCCGGTAAACTGCTTTACAGGAACCTGCCCCCGGTAACTGACCTCGACGTCGTACCAGCGGGAAAGCTGCCGCATTACGTCCTGCACGCCTGCATTCTTGAAATAAAACATGCCATCTTTCCAAGCCACTGCTTCCTCGATCGGTTTAAATGTTGTCTGAATCCGCCCGCCGGGCAACACCGCTGCCTGCTGACCGGGCCGCAATCTTGCTTGCTGGCTTTCATTCCGAATCGATACCTCCCCTTCCACCAGCGTTGTCCGCGATGCACCTTCTTCGGGATAAGCCATAATATTGAAACTCGTGCCCAGCACCTGCACCGCTGAACCGTTAAAACGCACTGTAAAAGGCCTGTTCTGATCTTTGGTTACCTCAAAATATGCCTCGCCCGTTATTTCCACCGAACGCTCCGAACCCGGAAAAACGGATGGAAAACGAATAGATGACGATGCATTCAGCCAGACTTTGCTTCCATCGGGTAAGAGTACTTTGTACTGGCCGCCGCGAGGTGTCGAAACTTTGTTGAAGCCGGAAGCTTTTGCATTGGACGGTGCCCGGTTATCATAGACCAGCATTCCATCTTCTCTTTTTCGGATTTCGGTATCGCCCTGCCGTGCAACGAGGCCGCTCTTCACTTTGTCAAGCTCGATGGCCGCACCGTCGGAAAGGGTAAGCAGGGCTTTATCGCCGCCGGGTTGCATATCTACACCTTTTTCAGAAGCTTCAACAACTGCTGGTTCTTTGCCACTTCTGTTCCATTCGGTCCACAGGCCTGCCACAACCAGCAATATCGCTGCTGCCGCTGCATACCGTAGCCAAAGGGGCCGCACTTGTCCAGCTGGCTTATACTTAGGTGACGACAGGATCGACGTAAGGATGTTTTTACTTTTCGTTTGATCAAATAAATGAATATCCTCACCGGATTCCAGCCAATGCACCTTCATCAGCTTTTCGACTTCTGCATCATGCGCTCCGGAACGGATAACGGCCATAAATTCCTCCTCTTCCGCCGGCGTTGCAATGCCTGCGTAATAGCGGTTGAAAAGATATTGAATCCGATTGTCCTGATCTCCGTGCATGACCTGAAAGCTGTTTTTATCCGTAGGACAATAACTGCTGGCGGAAAGGGGCTACTCAGCGGGGTAATTTTTAAAAAAATAATTTCACAACCAGCAAAGGGCTCATTTTAACACTCTTCCCAATGTAAGAAACAATAGAGGCCGTTGCAATCTGCAGGTACTTTTTGACCGTTTCGCGGGAAATGCCCATTTGAAACGCAATCTCATAGTATGATAGCCGCTGATGCCGACTGAGCATGTACACCTGTCGCTGCTGGGGAGGCAGCTGGTCAATGGCCTCGTCGATGAGGACATATCTGTAATCGTCCGGCTGCTCGGCGGGGCTTTCCGCAACGTCGTCCAGACCGGTGAATTTCAGCTTTTCGGATGCGATCTTTTTCAATGCATTGAGGGCCGCATTTTTGGAAACAACAAAAAGATAGACGGCAAAGTTATCGATGCCGGAGAGCAGCTCCCGGTTCAGCCATAATTTCAGGAAAACGTCGTGTACCAGCTCTTCGGCGATTTCTTCCGAGCGGGTAATGCGGTAAATGTGAATACCCAGCCGCTGGTGATAATGGTCGAATAACCTGGTGAAAGCTCGCTCATCGCCGTCGGCCACCTGTCGCAATAGCTCTTTTTCATCGTTCAATGCGGATCGGTACGACATGCGTAGAAATGCTGCAACAGCGCTCGGGATAATTGGTGTAACTGTGATTGTTACAAAGGCTGTACCGATCTGTTTCTACTTTTTGGAATCGTGGATGGTCAACTCCGAAGTAGCCCTAGACTACTTTGATGACCACCTTACCCTTCGCCCGACCACTTTCCACATAAGCCAGCGCCTCATTAGCCTCATCGAACGGAAAAATTTTATCCATCACCGGACGTATGATTCCTGCATTGATCAATTCCGTGATCTTGCCTAGCTGACTTCCTTGGGCCCTCATAAAAAGGAAAGAATAGTCGACGCCGAGCCGTTTTGCTTGCCATTTGGTTGTAAAGCTTAAAAAGAACATGACTATTTTAAGGATCGCATTCAGTCCGATTTCTTTGGCGAATTCAGTATCGGGCGGGCCGGATATTGAAATGAGCTTTCCGCCTGGCTTCAATATGCGCAATGATTTTTCGAGGGTGGTCGCGTCCTGGCTGTTCAAAACCACGTCGTAATCTTTCAGGATCGTTTCAAAATCTTCTTTACGATAGTCAATCACCACATCGGCGCCCAGGCTTTTGACCAGCTCCATGTTCGCCGCACTGGTGGTAGTTGCGACCGTAGCGCCAAGATGCTTCGCCAGTTGTATTGCAAATGTGCCTACGCCGCCGGAGCCCGCCTGGATAAACACCTTCTGCCCGCTTTTCAGTTTGGCTTTTTCAACTAATGCCTGCCATACAGTAAGGCCGACCAAAGGAATCGAAGCGGCTTCTTCCATGGAAAGAGAACTCGGTTTAATGGCCAGATCATCCTCTCGAACGGCGATCAGTTCAGCAAATGTGCCGATCCGGAAATCAGCCGGTCTGGCATATACAGCGTCACCAACTTTGAACCTCTTCATGCGTGAACCGGTTTCAACTACTTCGCCCGCCACGTCATGCCCCATGATCAGGGGAAACTTGTAGGGTAACATGGCTTTGAAATCGCCCGTTTTGATTTTAGAGTCGAGCAGGTTCACACCCGCAGCGTGGACCCGGACCAGTACATCGTTTTCTCCGACAACCGGGTTAGGAACCTCTGCCTTACGCATGCCGTTTTTCGGTTTGTAACCGTCTATAATGAATGCTTTCATGTTTTCTTATCGTTTGAAATAATGCTGGTTATGACTGCAACTGACTGTAAGTTTTCCGGGGGTTGACAGCACGAAAAGCGAGTTTTGGAAACAACCGGCTCGCAAGGTACACCAGTCTCGTATCCCCAACGCGAATCGTGAACTGATCGCGTTTAAGAGCTGATATCAGTTCTTTTACGAGTTGCTCAGGGGTTATTTTCTTGCCGCTGCGATCAGCCGTCATTTCTGTGGCCACGACCGGCGGTAATAGTTCGAAAACTTTCACATTGGCTTTCAAAATTTTCAAGTGTACCCGAAGGCTTTCCGTATAAAAGCGAAGCGCTACTTTTGACGCTGAATAGGTTGGTTCAATGATGGAAGGAACATAGCTGAGTATGGAGGTGGTGTTAATAATTGCACTTTCCCTTCTTGATTTCAGCATGTCCAAAAACAGGTTGTTTAAATGGATAACGCCCAGAAAATTAATGTCCATCTCATACTGGGCCGATTTCAGGTGTTGTTCATTCGGCATCCCCAGGTTTGATGCTTGTGTCAGCACTCCGGCGTTATTATAAAGGATGTCAATGCCACCCAATTCCGTGATCTGCTTGAAAAGGGAAATCGCGTCCTGTTGATTTCCGGCATCGCTTTTAATCGTTATCAGCGTGGGATACAGTTTTTTAGCTGCATCAAGCCTTTCCTGGTTTCTACCGGTTATTATGACCTTCGCCCCATTGGCCAGAAACTGGTTGGCCGCTTCCAGGCCTATCCCCGAGCTACCACCTGTGATCAAAACCGCTTTATCTTTTAATATCATGTTTCCTTATTGTTTAATAAATAATAGACTATTTGGTATATTTTACCTCAAAAAAATTAAAGCTTGTAGCTTTCCAGTTCCGCCTTCAGACTTTTGATCAGGCCGAGCATTGGTTTGGCTTTGGTCATCGCGTGGTGCATTAACAAGCAGTTTTGTTCTTTCAGCTTCGTAATCACACCTTTCAAACTTTCAGTAAAAATATACTAAATAGTTTATTTTCTAACATATTTCGATTTTTTTATTTCAAAAATAAAAGGTTGGAACAGGCCTGTGATTTCACCGGCGCCATCATGGAACAATATCCCCATCTGGCATGAAAGTTGTGGGTCAATGCCTGCATTCAAACACCAGAATGCTATTATCCATTATAAAAAAGGACGTTATGAAAAATCTGCATAAAGGCCTCGCAGCCATAGCCATAAGCATTTGTTTTCTCTCCTGCGGGACAGTAAACGATAAGGAAAAGACGATCGAAGGTGCCGGCAGCACGTCGGAGACCACGCCCAACGACAGCAGCGGAGCGGCCAGCCGGAAGGCAATCGGCGTCGGGGAAGATAACCAGGATGATAGTCTGGGCTATCCCTCAAACCAATCCAACCTCAATGCCGATTCAACCAAAAAGAAACATGATAAATAGCGCAATGTGGTTGTAGGCTGCTGGAACGGAATTTGTTCGAAGCGCTGCAATTCAAACCATCAATACTATGAAAAAGGAAACAGGCTCAGAGCCAAAATTCAAAACTAACAACTCAACAATAGCTGAACCGGCCCTGCAGGCCCTTTTCGTCGACTGTCTCCGTGATATTTACTGGGCGGAAAACCACCTTGTAAAGACGCTGCCCAAAATGAGCTTGTCTGCCAATTCGAAAGAGTTGGTAACAGCCATCGAGCAACATCTTGCACAGACAGTAGATCATGTGGCGCGTCTGGACGATATCTTCGGGATACTCGGTGAAAAGGCCATCGCCAAGAAATGCGACGCGATGGAGGGACTGACCAAAGAAGGTGAAGGCATTATCGAAAGTACCGACCAGGGCACGGCAACGCGCGACGTGGGGATCATTCTTGCGTCACAAAAGGTCGAACACTACGAAATTTCATCCTATTTAGGCCTGATCATGCTCGCCAAGGCCCTGGGCCATCAGGAGATAGTGCCAATTCTTGAAAAAACGCTTGCCGAAGAACAACAGACAGACCAGCTATTGGCAACAATGGCAGAAACCAATGTGGCCGGCAAGGCCGCGCAGGAAGCCTGAGACCATCAGACCATCAACGACTAAAAATGTTGTTACTATGAAAAAGTTAATGATTGCGGTGATGACCGTGCTGCTGGTTTCGGTTGTGGATGCGCACGCTCAAAGCACCACGAACTCGACGAACCCAAAACAGAGTTCTGCCGATACCACCAAGCAAAACCAGTTCAATAACACCAGTACCACAGGCCAGCGAAAGACCGTGGACGGCGGCAAGCATGATAAAAACGAAAAAGCTGGCCCGCCCGGAAAAGCCACCAATGCCGGTTCCAGGACCAATGCCAATAATGAATCGAAAGTAAGCAAGGGTGGCAGAGCGAACGCGCCAAAATCGGGCGATGTCGATCAGCCTGCCAAGAAAGATTAAGTAAATTACAATAATGCGTTACGCCAGGAAGTTGCTCATTAAACGGGTAGCTTCCTGGCGTTTTCATTTGCTATCACTGTTCATTCGTTGTTTTTATATTTGTATTTCAACGTGAGCATCGCAATGTTGAGGCCGATCGTAAAAAGGTTTGTCGAGATAATCGGGATATCTTTTTTATCAAAACCATAATATACCCACAAGGCATTCCCCGTTAGCAACACTATAAACATCACTGTTGAAACTTCACTGGCTTTCTTCTTTTTTATAGTTGTTATCAGCTGCGGCACCAATGAAGAGGATGTGCATATGCCTGCTACGAGGCCGAGCGCTTCAATAAAATCCATTCCGTTTTTTTCTGTTTGATCATGAAGTAATACCAAAAGGCCGGGAATCAAGCAGACTCGCCATCTTCCAGCAAAATCCACACCGGGGCGTGGTCGCTTGCTTTTTCCCAGCCGCGGACATGTCTGTCCACACCTGCGGCGGAAAGTCTGCCAGAAATTTGTGGACTGAGGAGAAAATGGTCCAGTCTCAAACCGGCATTGCGCTCGTAAGCTTTCCTGAAATAATCCCAGAACGTGTATATCCGCTCTTCGGGATACAGGTGCCGGATGGCGTCGGTCCAGCCCTGGCCGACCAGCGATTTGTAAGCGCGCCTCGGCTCGGGCATGAAAAGTGCATTGGTTACCCAGCTTTCCGGCTTGTACACGTCTAATTCGGTCGGAATTACATTATAATCACCGGCCAGGATAACCGGCACCTGCTCGGAAAGCAGATATTTAGCGTGCGCTTTCAGCCGTTGGAACCACTTCATTTTATAGTCGAATTTCTCGCCGGGCGCCGGGTTGCCATTGGGCAGGTAAAGGCAGCCGACGAGCATCTGATTGACAATCACTTCCAGGTAACGGCTATGCAGATCGTTGCGGTCTCCTGGCAACCGGTCACGGACCAGCTGCATGGGAAAGCCCCTGGAAAGTATCGCCACGCCATTCCAGCTTTTCTGGCCATTCCATAACGCCTCATACCCAAGCTGCCCGATTTCATTGACCGGAAACCGCTCTTGTATCGCTTTCAGCTCTTGCAGGCATACAATATCGGGCTGCGCTTCTTCGAGCCACCGGAGCAAAACCGGCAAACGCCCATTGACCCCATTGATATTATAAGTAGCTATTTTCATCGGCAAAGTTGAATGTGTTCCTATAATCAGGAAAACACTTAATATCATGCCATTGAGAATGCTGGTGAATGCATATATCAGGGCAGATGGTCTCTAAAATATTTTTTTCAACTGCTCCTTTTTCGCACGGGAAATGGGCACCTCGGAACCATCTGCCAAAGTCAGGAAGTCGCCGTACTCCTTTTTCCAGCTTTTGATAAAGGCTTTATTAACCAAATGGGACTGATGACATCGGACGAAACCATAGGGCTCCAATAACTCGTCGTACATGTAAATGGGCTTACAAACGAGCAACGAAAGGCCATCGGTGAGATGAAAAGTTGTATAATTGTTCGATGACTCACAACGGATGATTTCGCTTGTCCTGACAAAACGGGTCTCTTTTGCTGTGGCTAATGCAATGCGCTGTTCGGCAGGCTTAGCGCCATCTTTGAGAAAATCCATCAGGTTTTGGAGCAGCTGGTTCTGTTCTTTTAAAAGGTATTGCCTATGCGCCCGATCTACGGCAGCTTGCAATTCTCCGATCACAACTGGTTTCAGCAGGTAATCAATTGCGGCGAACCGCAGCGCCTGGATGGCATATTGGTCGTATGCTGTTACGAAAATAACTTCGAAACGATACGACGAAAGGCCGCGCAACCAGTCAAATCCATTTTGTCCGGGCATTTGAATATCCAGAAACACAAGATCCGGCTTGTGGCTGTATAATAAGCTGGTCGCCAGCCGCGTGTCCAGAGCCGTACCACAAACTTCCAACTGTGGACAATAAATAGTGAGCAAGATTCGAAGATTATCCAGATTAGACTGCTCGTCGTCGATTAATAGCGCTTTCATCAAAACCATTGATTAAAACTAAGCATAATTTGTGTTCCCGATGGTATCCCAGATGCCATCCCGGACGGAGTAGCGTTGCTGATCAACAATGTAAGCTGCCATTCGCGATGGAGTTGATTCATTAATGTAATCCGTTCCCTCGTAAGCTTCAAGCCTAAACCTGTTTCTGATTTCCCTTCGATAATACCTTTGCCATTATCAGTTAGCTTTACGATCATATTCTGACTGGACCGGTTAATAATCAATTTAATTGCGCCCTTTTCACCCATTGATGCAACGCCGTGTTTGACGGCATTTTCAACCAGTGGCTGTAAAAGCATTGCAGGTATATCCGTTTCATAAATGTTAATACCGGGATCCACTGAGATGGTATACTCAAAACCAAATCTCAATTTTTCCAATCGTAAATAAGTGTCAAGAG
The DNA here is from genome assembly GCF_023667495.1 of Dyadobacter sp. MSC1_007. GTDB lineage: Bacteria > Bacteroidota > Bacteroidia > Cytophagales > Spirosomataceae > Dyadobacter. The sequence goes on along the minus strand of NZ_JAMOZL010000002.1, from coordinate 197,896 downwards.
TCTGGATTTCTTCATGAAGCGCGATTTGATCTTTCTGGCTGTGTACGAGGAAATCCCTGGTCAGCTTGGCAAAGTCGGACAAATAAGTGTTTGCCACTTTGAGATCCTGTTTATTAATAAGTCCCTGGATCGAGCTTAGCGCATTGAAAACGAAATGGGGGTTAAGTTGGGCATAAATAGCCTTCAATTCGAGTTGCAACCTCGATTTGTCGATCTGTTGAAGACGCGCTTTCTTTTGCTGCCGGAACAATAGTACAAGGAGGCCAATTAAGGTTAGTAACAGGACGCCGGCCAAAATGCGGAACTGATTCGTTTCATACCATACCGGCTCGACTTTAAAAGAATAACTGGCAATATGCTGCGGCTGGGCCGAATAGCGAATATTGATCGTATAATTTCCTGGCCCGCAGTCTTTAATCCAGACAAAGCTATTGTCATACGCATTGTTCTGCCAGGCCCTATAGACCTCGCCGTTCCGAATCAACTGATATTGAATCTGCCTTTTAGTAAAAATACCATCCTGCAATGCGAAAACCAGGTTCATATTGGTGGAGGGTACTGCCAAACCCGGAGCTAGGCTTCCCGTCGATTGTTCGTCTGGCAACCAAACAGATTGAAGTTGCCGGAAAAATGCATCCACCGTCTCCGAAGTGTAAATGCTGCTAATTTCGGGCCTAACAGGCTCCCAGGCTGCCATTGAAGTGGATACAATCTCACGGCTTTCCACTTTTCTGACATCCATAATCAACGCAGAACCTAGCTTGGTGCGGTAGCCACCCAGGTAACCCATTTCGGAAAATCCTGAGTCCCGCATCAGTGTTGAATCTGTAAATTGATCAATCCTTTTCCAGGGCTTTACCACCGCATTACTTGGAAATTCAGTTACACGAAATTCGTATTCGTGGGCATTTCCCTGATTAACGCCATGCAAAAAGAACTGAACCCTGGCCGTATCGAACGTAGTGCGGGCTACCATTTCCTGAGATCTTAATTTTCGAAAATCCGGATCTTTTTTCAACGTCTCAAAATGCTTGCTTTTCCCGTACATTCCCCAAAATGAATTGTTCTCTTTTCGGATAGCCAGGATCAGCGCGACGACCGAAGGCGACTCCCTGATTTCGTTCGAATAGCTTTGAGAATATTCTTTCCAATCGATCTGGGCATATGCAGAAGGCAAACCAGCCAGTCCTGCAAAAATTAATAAGATGATGCTTTTCATATTGTTGAATTTTTATCAACAAAAAAACATATCACGCAAGTCCCGATTTGCAGCAATGTGAATTCCGCCTGCCCCGATGTGAATTCTGTTCCTTCCATTGTCTTTCGACTTGATAAACCATTCTATTTTAATATCTTAATGCCCATATATATTCTAAACTAATCCCGAACCCATGATGTACAGTTTACGCATTGCATTTGCCATGATCGTTCTTAATTGCAGTTTTCTTTCCGCTCAGACAAAGCCAGAAAATGCACTTTATTTAAAACAAAACCCACCAGGTTTAATACCCACCGTATTTTCCCCAGGTTTGGTTTCTTCGAAAGAACATTATGAATACGGATCGGTTTTTTCGAAAGATGGGAAAGAGTTTTACTACGGGGTTATTATCAATGAAAAACCTCAGATCCGGTGCATTAAGTTTAAGGACAATGCCTGGACAAAGCCGGAAACGGTGATTGGAAGTGATAAATTTGAATACAATGACCCGTTTCTCTCGCCGGATGGAAAGCGGTTGTATTTTATTTCTGACCGGGCCGCAGACGGACGTGGTGAAAAGAAAGACTTTGACATCTGGTATATCGAGCGGAACAAAGAAGGCTGGTCGGACGTACCAGTGAATGCTGGTAAGGGCATCAATACGGCCAAAAACGAATATTATATGTCGTTTACAAACGATGGAACCATGTATTTTTCATCGAATGGAGGCACGGATCTGTCGACTGAGAAGAATTACGATATCCGGTCTTCAAAATACGTGAAAGGAGTATTTGGAGCTTCCCAAAAATTGCCAAATTCGGTTAATTCGCAACATTATGAAGCCGACGTCTTTGTGTCGCCGGACGAACAATATATCATTTTCTGCGCCGAACGGCCCGATGGTTTGGGTGAGGGGGATTTGTACATCAGTTTCAAAAGCAAAACCGGCGAATGGCAGAAAGCCAAAAATATGGGTAAGGCGATCAACTCCGGAGCCTACGAATTTTGTCCATTTGTGACAGCGGACAAGAAGTACCTTTTCTTCTCCAGAAGCGGAGATATTTTTTGGGTGAAAGCGTCGGTTATCGAAAAGCTCAGGTAATCAATTTTGAATGAGTGAATGAGTGAATGAGTGAATGAGTGAATTTTGAATGGGCCGCCGTGGAACGTTTATCATCGCACCTGCGGCCCGTAGGTACGCGATGTGCTGTTGCGTTCCACGGCGGACCATTCGGTCATTCACTCATTCGAAATCCCCTCAGCCAACAACCCGCACATACTTCTCTTTGTAATTCGCAACGGACTCGATGATCAGGGTGTCGCCTTCTTGTGTCAGTTTCCATTCCGGGGGCGACCAACAGTCCACATAAATACATTGGGGGTCCATAGGTGGCGCTGCCCCGATCGGTTTGATCTCAAATTTAACGCCATTCAAAACATAGGCAGCTGGCGCGCAGCAGGTTGCTTGCCCCGCCTCGTTCACTAAAATGCCATCATAGCGGAACGCAATGATGCGTACCTCTCCGGGAGCGGCCTGCTGAACAATGACCGAGTCCCCACGAACAAATTCCGTACTTACCAGTCGCCATTTACCGACGATCCCGGTCAGTTCCGGCACGGGCTGCGGCTCTTTGTCTTTATTTTTACAAAAAGCCAGCGTAACGACCAGCAAAATCAACAGGATTGACCTTTTCATGACATTTCTTTTTTGTCTAAGAGTCGCATCATTCCACTAACGTTGTAACCGGCTTAAACATTTTTTCGGGTGTTAATGCATTAGGGAAGACACCTCCGCTTCTATGCCATTTGCCCCCTCCTCATAGCCCATGCGCCGCTTGATCAACTTTCCTTTCCTGTCCAACAACACCCAAACCGGAATAGCAGCCAAATCGTATTTTTTATCGAGAATAATGAGCGATGCCGGGTCGGATACCAAAAACTGGTTCCATGACATTTTCTCGACTGCCAATGCCTTTTTCCATTGCCCTTCATTCGCGTCGATGGAAACACTCGATACATTCAGTTTATGGCTATTGTTTTTAAGAAGCTTTTTGATCTGCGGGATTTCTTTCCTGCATGGCCCACACCAGCTTGCCCAGAACACGACCAAATTGTATTACTTTGTTTCGTCTGTGATGCCTCTCACAATGCTTCCATCCGGCAATTTCACAGGAACATCCCGTGGGAAATCGGTACCAGTAGAATTATCGAGCGACACATATGCTTCCATTTTTTCATAGGCCAGATGCTTTCGCAGAGAAGGTGTGAACGCAGACATCAGCTCTTTCAAATTGGTGGTATCGAACGCCGATTTGTTGAGATTTAAAGTTTCCAGCAACTCTACGGAAAACGGATAGCGCGATATGAGCGACTTGTTGTAAGCCGCATTCGCCTCCGATTTTGATGAGTCTGTTTTGAATTGCAGGTGCCGGAATGCAACGCCAGTTTGTTCGCCCAATTCCTTAATTGTAAATACAACTTCTTCCGTTTTGTTGCGCGGAATAATGGTGTCCAGCACGAGTTCCATTGTTCCCGGCTCTGCATAAATAGTGCTTTCCAAATAATTCCGATGAATGGGATTTCTGTAACCAATGACACGGTGCGGCCATTCAGGATCGCCGGTTTCATAGTAAATGCTTGCCCTGAACGCAAATCCCCATGCATTTCCCATTTTGTTAAAATGGAATTTGCCGTTCGTTACACGGCACGAATCGACAAATGCCCGGGTATACCAGTCTTTTAAAAACACTTTTCTTCCTTCCAGAATCGTACTGGCGCTTTTTAAATCGCCGGTAATAGATACTTCGTTGTCGGGCTTGCAATTCCAGAAAAATATAAAGACCAGTAAGCATGATATTGATAAAGTTTGCGTCTTCATAGCGATCTTGTTCGTGAATTATTTATTTCAACAAGATCATAAAAATATTATATATAATTAAACTTTATATTAAATATTACTTTATAGCCGCCCTCAACTGCACCACTCCGTTTGCAGTCTGTACCCGGATCAGATAAATCCCCGTCCGCACGTCCGTTCCATTGAGTTCCATGGAAATTTTTCCTCGTGAAATTTGCATTGGCTTTGAAAGCAAAACTCGACCGGATACGTCCGAAATTTGCACCGTGGCCGTCTCATCGGCGTAGTCTTTCAGCATAATATCGAGATGGTCGGTTGTGGGATTTGGATAAAGGTACGCTTGTGCGTGCGTACCGGAATTGTCACTGATATTGATGATTTTGCTGTATGCATAAGTGCCGTCCAGATCGACCATTTTTAGGCGGTAATACAACTTTTCAGCAGCGACGAGTTGCTCTGTGTCTGTAAACTGATAGCGATCCGACCCGGCTGCAAATGCTACCGTTCCCAGTTGATTGAAGTGCCGGGCATCGGTGCCTTTCTCGACTTCAAAATGGCTGAAATGCTCGGCATCGGTCACATTCCATTGCAGTAATACATCCTTTTCGATCCGGCTGCCGGTGAACGAAACCAGCTTTACAGGAAGCGCGTCGGCATGGCTTTGTAGAATAAACCCGCTGAAACCCGTCACGTCGAAAGCGACCTCCCAGCGCTGGAAATCGGCGTTCCATTTAATATCGTTGTCGTCAGGATCGATCAGCTCGACACCCTCGCTGTAAGTACCAGGTAAGCCGGTGCCGTTGCTACTGGTTCCGGCATATTTTCCTATTCTAATTGCGTTGACACCATCCGCGTCGTCTGGCCCGATCGGTAGTTTGGGAATACTGTTTGGTGCCGCATTGAAATTGTCAAAATCGGTTTGCGAGAAAAACAGGGTCACTTTACCAGTCGCCGTCGAAGCGTTATCGACAGGTGTGATCTCGTAATGCCGGGCAACAAACGGAATGGAGCCGTATGTAGGCACGCTGCCCTCTACCCAGGATTTCGCATTCACAACGCCACTGACCGGGCTTACACCTGCAGGTTGTACGGCAGCGATAATCTGGCAGTCGTCGGTCGTGGCGAGGGGCGTCTGTGCATTACCGGCCACGTTGGTCTGCCCTGTAACGGCATTACCGCCGAGCGGTTTGCTGGTAGCAGAAAAAATCGTAACGATATTGTCTCCCGGGCGTGCGCAGATGAGATAATCATACACGGGATTGTAAATGGTAGCAAGTTTGGGGCCGAGAGCAATGTTTCCTGCGATAATACTATTGCATGGGTTCATTTCTCCCTTTATGCCGGTAAACCCGTTGCCCCAGGTAGCCGACCCTGTCGAAATAGTGCTTCCGGGGTACCCTGGATAAAGGCTGCTGGATACTACAAAGTTGCCATCTGGCAATGCTGTAACATCCATCGAACCATATTTTTGACTGTTCATCGGACTCACCAAGGCGTTAGCTGGAGAAATCTGACCGACAGTACCCCCTGAACCGTTACCCAGGATCGCGGCGCCAAAATATTTACCGCTCGATGCATTATCGGTCCACCAGGGTGTGACCACCACGTAGTTGCCATTCGCAAGCGGCGCCACGTTAATGCTTATGGTCTCGCCCTGATAATTTGAAATATCGATAAGTGAGTTGGCACCACTGACCACACCTGTCGTACCGGTTACGCCGTTGCCCCAGGTAACGGCCCCCTGCGTCCAGGACGCTCCATGCCAGAGCAACGAGCTAACCACGTAATGCCCATTGGTTAATGCCACAATTTGCCCATATGCAGACGTTGTACCAACCTCGTCACTGGTCGAGCTACCCACGAGTGAGTTGGCAGCAGAAACTACCCCGACAATTCCCGTAGTGCCGTTTCCCCAAGTGGCCGCTCCTGCATTGGTGTTACCATTGATCTTACAGTTTGGTGATCCCACGACATAGTTTCCATTTGTCAGCGCAACAGCCCCGCCCCCTCCCACAACGTCATTGGTGGCACTACCGACCAGGGAATTAGACTCGCCGACTGCTCCCGTTGTCCCGGTGGCCCCATTACCCCAGGTAGCCGCCCCGGCGTCGGAGACGCCATTGCGGTCCCAGTACCGGCTGCATACAACGTAATTGCCATTTGTAAGCGCGTTAACATAGAACATACCTATGCGGTCGTCCGGACTGGTGCCGTACAATGAATTGGCCTGTGAGACCACACCTGTTGTAGGCCCGCTTCCATTGACCCATGTCGCCGCTCCCGCGTCCGCAATGCCGCCGTTGTTCCAGTAAGGACTCACAACCACATAATTCCCGTTCGTCAATGCAACGATCGGCTCAGAACCGACCTGATCGTTCAGCTGGCTGCCAATCAAAGAATTCGCCGCTGAAACATTACCTGTCAGCCCCGTAGCGCCGTCGGCCCAGGTGACGGCTCCAATGGCATTGACACCGCCATTGCTCCATTGCGGGCTTGCTACCACATAGTGACCATTTTTAAGCGCAGTCACCATACCACCCGAACTCAGCGAATTGGCGGTACTGACCGCCCCGGTGATGCCGGTTGTGCCACTAGCCCATGTAGCCCAGGCAGGCGATCCTACTACATAATTCCCGTTCGTCAATACTGTGATGCCCATTCCGGAAATGGCGGCATTGGCAGTGGTCCCTACGAGTGAGTTTTGATCGGAAACCGTGCCTGTTATGCCTGTACTACCATTTACCCAGGTTGCAGCGCCGACCTTCTGGAAAACACCATTCGTCCAGCCCGGCCAGGCTATCACGAAATTACCGCTTGGCAGTACACTGATGCCACCATATTGGGGGAGCTGATCGGGTACAATTCCAATGATAGAATTGGCGGCACTGATCGTCCCGGATATGCCCGTTATGCCGCTTGCCCAGGTAACGGCACCAACCATCTGATTGCTTGCATTGTGCCAATATGCACTTTTGATTACAAAATTGCCGTTTGGCAGCGCGTAAATCTCATCCCCGATCTGATCATACTGTCTCTCACCTTTTAAAGTGCTGATCAGTGCATGCGTTTTCCCATTGTACAGATAAACTGCCCCAACGCGCTCCTGCAAGCCCGTGCTGTATGCATAGTCCCGGACCACGTAATTCCCGTTAGTCAATACCGTGACTTTCGTACCAAATGCAATACTTCCGGCCGGACCGGAAATGTTTTTGGGTTGCGCCTTTAAAACGCGGGGCACCACAGAAGACAAAACAATTAAGAGCAGATAATAGTAAAGCGTTTTTTTCATGATGACTATATGATTTTTAGAACTTGAATTTTGCGATTTGAAGTAAAGTACAAAGACGTGTTTCCACTAAATCTATTTTCGGTTACTAACAAATAACTGCAATAATTTCCCAATAGGCTACTGATTAAATCCAGTGCCTACGCTAATGCGCTTGATAATGAATAAAAGGGATATCCGGATGAATTACCGGTTGTATTATTGTTGGAGGTACTGCGTATTGTATTTGTTCCTGTACTCAATTGGCGTTAATCCTGTGATCCTTTTAAACACCATTCTGAATGTCTTCAAATCGTTATAACCAACTTCGTAGGTAACGGCTGCAATGTTCGTTTCGCCGGATTCCAGTGACTTTTTAGCGGCTTCAACTTTGATGTTTTGAATATATTCGATCGGGTTCAGGGATGTGGCTGTTTTGAAACGGCGGATGAAATTCCGTTTGCTCATATTTACCTGGGTAGCGATCTGGTCTACCGAAATATCAGTTTTGAACATCTCCTCAATATAACTCTGCGCTTTATGGATATCATCGTCGTTATGCTGGCGCTGCCCGGAGAAAATAGTGAAGATACTCTGAGAAGTCCGGCCGTATTCCAGCGCATAGTATTTGCTTAAAGTCACCGCAATGTCCTTACCGCAGTTCCTTTCAATAAAATACAAAAGCGCATTCAATGCCGAGAAACCTCCCCCACCTGTAATGATCGCTTCCGCGTGAGTTACTACCTTATCCGGTTTGAAATTCACCCGGGGATATCTTTTTTGCAGGTCGTCCATCACACCCCAGTGCGAGGTCGCAGGCATTCCATTCAGCAAACCACACTCAGCCACAAAATAAGCCCCTGTACAAAGGCTGATGATTTGCGCCTTTCTTTGATGTTTCTCCTTCATCCATGCCATAAGCTTACCATTTTCCGACAGTAGGGTGTCAATGCTCTGCGAGTCGGTATTGAAGGGCGGTATCACCACGACATCCGTATCAAAATCGTCGGAAAGTGTCCGGCTGCAATGGAACTGAACGGGCAGGCCCAGCTGCACATTTTTAAGGTGAATGCCCACCAGTTCAATCGTAAACGGGATTTTCCGCCCACTTCTGCCGACGGCTTCGTTGGCCGCCATCAATAATGACACGGTGCTTGAAAGCGCTGTCAAAAGCACATCCTCATACACAAGAATCGAAATATGCTTCATGAGCATTGGTATAATGTGTAATCAAACTTACACGAAAATTGGCACAAAATACACCTTGCTATGTCATTTTAACACACCGACCGGTCTTAGGGTCAGGTCTAATTTTACATCAGAAACCAAAACAAAAAATAGCATGAAAACTGTATTTGAAAAAGCTACAAGAGACGAACTGATCAACCGCATCCAATCCCTGCGTGAAAGTGATTCCGCTCAATGGGGTAAAATGAATGTCTACCAAATGGTAAAACATTGTTCGAGATGGGATGAATGGATTTTAGGAAAAAGCAACCTTGTTTATAAGCAGGAATTTTTAGGGTTTTTATTTGAAAAAATGGTGTTACGAAACTTGATGAAAGATGACCGGCCATTAGGCAAAAACTCACCGTCAGGAAGCGCATTTATCATTAAAGAAAAAGAAGGAAATTTCGAACTCGAAAAGAAAATATGGATCCAACGGATCGCAGAATATGAACATTTCTCAAACCCTGATTTCATCCATGATTTTTTTGGTAAGATGACAACTGAAGAAATCGGGAAATTTGCATACAAGCATGCCGACCACCATTTGAGGCAATTTAATGCGCACGTTCTGCGTAGCTACGCCTCATAACAGGCGCGATTTTAGTAAGTACCCGATCGGCTCTAATCCATCGGTTAATAAATGAATACGCAGCAATTGTTTCTCGGCACGAGTGGTCTGGTTTTACCATTTAAAAACAGACAAGAATATCCCGCCCGGTTTGAAGGTAAGAGCAGGCTGAGCGTGTATGGTTCTTTATTCAATTCAATCGAGGTAAATTCGATATTCTATAAACTTCCCAGACCGGCTACCATTGCACAATGGAGTGAATCCGTTGGCGACGATTTCAGGTTTACATTCAAGCTTTGGAAGCAGATTACCCATAGTCCGCAACTGAATTTCGCCACTTCGGATCTTGAAAAATACTTCGACGTGATTGCCGGTGCGGAGCAAAAACGCGGCTGTATTCTCATTCAGTTTCCAGCGTCGGTCAAGCGGCCGCTTTTTCACAAGGTGGCGTCTCTGCTGGAAGCAATCGGGACATTAAATGGTGACCGCTGGCCTCTTGCTATGGAGTTCCGACATCCGTCCTGGTATGCGGAACCCACGTATGAGCTGCTTAACGAGCACAATGTGACAATGGTGTTTCATGACAAATCGGGCAGCCAGTCGCCACTTACCGAACTGGACGCGGCACATATATACCTGCGTTTTCATGGCCCGGACGGGAATTATAAAGGCAGTTATGATAACGGGCTGCTGTCTGAATATGCAGGCTACATTTCCGACTGGCTCGGTAACGGCAAAACGGTGTACGTTTATTTCAACAATACCATGGGCGCGGCGCTGGAAAATTTGCGGACCCTGGAAAAATTTCTTACTCCAACGCTCCGCGCACAGTTTTTGTAAGAATTAATCAAGTCGATTTTCTCTTAACCTAAATTCAAGATCATGGCAGACGATAAGACTAAAAAGGATTTTCGCGACCGGGATCGCGTAGCCGCCAACGAAGAATATGAACTGGATTACCTGGCCAAAAAACATGGCGTAACCCGCGGGCAGGTTATCGAGGCCCTTGAAGCCGTCGGCAATGAGCGCGAAAAAGTGGAGGCATATCTGACAACCCATAAACGCTAAGCAATGCCGGAACTTCCCGACCTTCAGGTTTTCAGCCGTAACCTTACCAAGACGCTGAAAGGCAAAACGCTGGAACGTATCGGGCTGGACATCACCCCGAAATCGGGCTTATCCGAAAAGGAGCTCAGCAAAACCCTTTCCGGCAAAAAGCTCCATGCGGTCGCACGCGTGGGAAAGCAGCTGTGTTTTGACTTTGGTAATGATGCGCAGTTGTTTATGCATTTAATGCTGCATGGCAAGCTTGTTTTGCAGGATAAGGAAAATGAGCGTCCGAAAAATGTAATAGCCAGTCTGGAACTAAGCGATAAGGCGCTCTATCTGACTGATTTTCAAAAAGCGGCGCACCTGACGTTGAACCCGCCGCCCAGCGGGGCCGTCGATGCATTGTCGGATGATCTCACTCCGAAATGGCTGGTGGAAAAACTGCGTGGAAGTCGCGCAAAAATCAAATCGCTGCTGATGGATCAGAAAGTTATCGCCGGAATTGGCAATGCTTATGCTGATGAAATTTTATGGGAGGCCCGGATTGCGCCCGAATCCATCGCTGGCAAAATCCCCGAAAACGCTGTGAAAGGCCTGGCAAAAGCCATTCATCATGTGCTCACGGATGCAGAAAAGCAGATACTGAAAGGCCATCCCGATCTCATTGCCGGGGAAGTCCGGGATTTCCTCCAGGTCCATCAAGCTCACAAAGAAAAAAGCCCTACCGGGTCTAAAATCCTCCATGCAACCGTCGGCGGACGTAAAACTTACTACACCGACGAACAAGAGCTTTACCATTGACGGTGCTACACGGCGGGTTGCCAGGATTCGGGTTTACTTTCCGGAACCCATTATTTCGGATAATTTCCGCTCTAAACTTTCCTGACGCAGATCCCTGGCTACTATTTTCCCGGTTGGGTCTAGCAGGAAGTTCCGCGGGATATAGCTGATGCCGTACAGGCTACCAATTTTCTTGTCCAGATCGCAAACCTGTGTCCACGGAAGACGATCCGTCTCGATCGCTTTCAGCCAGGCTTTTTGGGCAGAAGCCCTGTCCAGTGAAACGCCTAGAATGGTGAAATTGCTGTTTTTATATTGGTCGAAGGCTTTGATCAGATAAGGATTTTCTTCCCGGCACGGCGCACACCAGCTTGCCCAGAAGTCCACAAGAACATATTTTCCCCGAAAATCTTTGAGCGATACCCGCTTGCCTGCCGCGTCTACTTGTGTAAAATCAGGCGCAATTGCACCAATACCGGTCCGCGCCAGCTGATTGAGTTGTTCGCCGTACACCCTTCCCAGAGGGCTTTCCTGAACCGATTTGTCAACGCTTGCAAACAGGGTAATTGCTTCCGACGGGTCCTTACTATCGCTGCAAATGGTCCAGATCGCAGTGATGTTGGCCAGGTTGGCAGGATTTTCTTTAATGAAGGCTTTGTAAACTTCATTTCGCTGAGCGGCGAACTCTTTCCTTTTTTTGTCTTGCTCATGCTGAAACGCGATGTCGTTCTTCTTTTCCGGCGACGCGGCAACCACCTTTGCAATGTTGGCGAAGTACGCGCGTCGTGCGGAATCGGTCGGTGTGGTTGCCTTTTTCATGATCCGGAAATCCTTGTTCAATTTTCCAGCGACAACCTCAGCATTCGGAAGAGAATCGCTGGTTTGTATCCTGATCGTGCCCGGCTCAATGTAAAAATCGAGCATATTGTCAAAGGAGGTATATAACATAGCCCGGAGCGGTGTGTCGCAATCCCCCTTGAATGCGAATTTCCCATCTTTCAAATCAACCGTATCCATTAATGCGGTGTTCGAAATTGCATCCACAACCTGCAAATAGATTTTGCCCGTCTTAACATTGGGCAGTTTGCCAGTGATCGTGAAGGGCTTTCGCTGACCAACCGCTAACATTGGCAAGATGATGAAGAGTAGAAGCAGACGTTTCATAACCAATGGGATTTTGATTAAAAGTAACACAAATGTTCGTTCGGTTACAATGTACAAGTGTTTCTTTAATTTACTTATATAAATAAGAAAATATCTATGCAAAATGATATTTGGCACCTGTACTCAAATGTCTTGTATATTTGCTGCCTATGATCACGCCCATTGCAATCGACGATTTTTTACTTCTGGATGACATTCCTTTGCTCGATGTACGCACGCCCGCTGAGTTTGAGCATGGCCATGTTCCGGGCGCCTGGAATCTCCCTTTGTTCAGCAATGAAGAGCGGGTTAAGGTAGGCACGACTTACAAACAGATCAGCCGGGAAGAGGCCATCCTGCTGGGTTTTGAGCTAACCGCCCCCAAATGGGCCGATTTCATCAGGACTGCGCTGACCATCGCACCAAATAAAAAGGTAGGCGTGCATTGCTGGCGGGGCGGAATGCGTAGCGGGGCTATGGCGTGGGCCCTCGATTTGTATGGGTTCGACGTCCACCTCATCCAGGGCGGGTACAAGCAATACCGGAGATGGGTCCGCGACCAGTTTGAGGCCAAATATCAACTATTGGTGCTAGGGGGAATGACTGGGTCGGGTAAGACCCGGATATTGCATGAACTCGAAAAACTCGGTCAGCAGGTCGTTGACCTGGAAGATCTCGCCCAACACCAGGGATCTTCTTATGGGACAATGAATAAAATGGTCCAGCCCAGTCAGGAACAATTTGAAAACAACTTCGCCTGGCAACTTCATTCGCTGGACCCCGCACGGAAAATCTGGGTCGAGGATGAAAGCCTGAATATCGGTAAGCGGACTATTCCAGCCACATTCTGGCAACAAATGCGCGATGCGCCACTTTGCAATCTGCTGGTTGATCTCGAACAGCGGATCACTTCTCTTGAAAAAGAATACGGGCAACTGGACAAGGAATTCCTGATCGAAGGCACGATGCGTATCCGCAAACGTCTTGGCCCGGTGCAGACCAAAGAGGCTATTGAAGCGATTACTGACGGCCGAATGAACGATTTTATCAGGATCGTATTGGTATACTATGATAAAACCTACCGGACGGGGCTTAATGGCCGTGATCCGGGAAAAATCCATCCCATTGAGATCAGCGGTGCGGACCCGGTTACCAATGCGTCCGAAATTTTAAGACATATACAAAACTTACCTGATCAACGACAGGCTTCTCATTCCGAATGGAAACAGTAAAACTCACGCAATACTCCCATGGCGCCGGATGCGGATGCAAGATTAGTCCGGCTATTCTTGACAAAATCCTGCACAGTCCGATAGCAGCGCCTACTGATGCCAGGCTGCTCGTTGGAAACGACAAGCGCGACGATGCCGCCGTATTCGATCTTGGAAACGGAAGCGCCCTGATTTCTACGACCGATTTCTTCATGCCGATCGTCGACGATGCCTACGACTTTGGCAGGATAGCCTCGGCAAATGCAATCAGCGATGTTTATGCGATGGGAGGCAAACCAATCCTGGCGATTGCCATATTGGGTTGGCCGATCGACAAACTCGCTCCGGAAATTGCTCAAAAGGTGCTCGAAGGCGCACGGGCGGTCTGCGCCGAAGCTGGTATTCTGCTTGCAGGCGGCCACAGCATCGATTGCCCGGAGCCGGTATTTGGCCTCGCCGTGAATGGATTGGTAGATATTCCGAATCTTAAACAAAATTCAACAGCTACTGTCGGTTGTAAGCTGTACCTGACCAAGCCGCTTGGTGTGGGCATTTTATCAACTGCTCAAAAAAGAGGCAGCCTACTTCCCGAAGACGCTGCCATTGCATTGAAAAGCATGACGACCCTTAACAAATTGGGCGAATTCCTTGGCAAAGTAGAAGGGGTCCGTGCCATGACGGACGTCACGGGTTTTGGTCTGCTGGGCCATTTGTCCGAAATGTGCGAGGGCAGTGGCGTATCGGCGGTGGTGGAATTTGATAAGGTGCCTGTTATCCCCTCTTTGCAGCATTATCTCGACCAGGGTTGCTTTCCAGGCGGCACCACCCGCAACTGGAACAGCTATGGCAGTAAGATCGGGCCGATTACAGACCTGCAAAAATATATATTGGCCGACCCGCAAACCAGCGGCGGGCTACTCGTCGCCGTGTCAGAAGAAGCCACAGCTGACTTTGAATCATCACTTTCGGAATTGGGATACAATGTGCAGCCATTAGGATGGCTCAAACCGCGTGATAATGGCCCATTGATCACCGTGGTTTAAATTCTCTCTATTTTCAGCTACTGAACCAATTCCGATAATGTTCTTTCCATCTCATCGCCGTGAAGATTTACGGCGATGACGGTGCCATTTTCGTCAATGAGCAGGTTGTAGGGCAATTCCTCGATACCGTATATTTTAGCAGCCTTCGAGTTCCAGAATTTAAGATCGCTGACCTGCGTCCACGTGATTTTCGACTTTTTGATAGCTGCCAACCAACGCTCCTTTTTGTTGTCAAGCGATACACCGTAAATCTCAAATCCCTTACCGCTTTTAAAATTTCGGTGTTTGTATTTTTTATAAATGGCAGCGAGCACCGGCTGTTCCTGGATGCATGGCGCACACCAGGATGCCCAGAAGTCGATCAAAACTACTCTTCCTCTCAGGCTTTGAAGTGAAACGGAATCACCTTTTGGACTCGGTAAACTGAGTTCCGGTGCCTTATCACCTACCGTTAAGGCAGCTTGTGCCAGGGCATTATTTGCAAAAAAGGGCAATGTCGAAAAAGACAGCAAAAACACACTTAACAATAATCTATTCACACGTACCATCATTTCTCATTCACCGGGTATCCCTTGTCGATCCAGTCGGTTTTAACGTTTTTTTCCAGGTTTAATAGTTTTGCATCCGAAAATTTGAGATCCTTTAACAGTGCAAGCGCCGGACGGACATTCGGGCATTTGGCAAACGGACAGCATCCGCAATAGATGATGACCTCCCGGTTTTTCGATTCTTTGGCAAGAATGCTTTTCAGCTGGGATATACTTGCTTTTTCGTGAGCCTCCCCTGCATCGACCGATCCTTTGATCAATGCCGACGGCCCGACGCTGATCACAAGTGGTAACGGGGCTTTATTTGCATTGATCCGCTCGGCTAGTGCCTCGGGCGAAACCAGCTGTTCGACTGTCCACGTTACGGGCTGAGATTGCGCCATTGCCTGAAACCTGATAGTCATTACGATGATCATAACCAGTATGGAAGTGAGTTTTAAATGCATCTGATATTTGGTAAGAAGATAATTGATAATTGAACCTCCAATCCCTTCAAAGATACTGTTTCTAGTTGTTCAAGAAACTTTTGAACAAATTATCGCACTCAAACCGGCAAAATGTGCTAGCTAGGGAATAATATTTTTCGGCAAATCATTGGTAACAAAACCGACGCAATCACATTTGCCAATGGAAAACGCCTTAACAAACACCGCCGGGCAATCGGACTACTTTTGGTGGCAGACCGGCACCATTTATCAGATCTACCCACGTTCTTTTTGTGATAGCGACGGGGATGGTGTCGGAGATCTTCAGGGTATTATCACCAAACTCGATTACCTGCAATGGCTTGGAATTGATTGCATTTGGCTTTCGCCCATATTCCCTTCGCCAATGGCAGATTTTGGCTACGACATCTCGGACTACAAAGGAATACATCCGCTTTTCGGCACCATGGCCGACTTTGACGAATTGGTTGGAGAAGTTCATAGCAGAAATATGAAAATTTTGCTGGACCTGGTCCCTAACCACACTTCCGACCAGCATCCCTGGTTTATCGAATCGAGATCGTCCCGCACCAATCCCAAACGCGACTGGTATCTCTGGCAGGATGCAAGAGAGGACGGCGGGTTGCCAAACAACTGGCTAAGCGTCTTCGGTGGGCCGGCCTGGGAATGGGATGAAGCCACCGGACAATATTACTATCATGCATTTGCAGTCCAGCAGCCGGATCTCAACTGGCGAAACCCGGAAGTGCAGCAGGCGATGCTGGATGTCATGCGATTCTGGCTTGAAAAGGGAATTGACGGCTTTCGGGTCGATGTGATGTGGCATATGATCAAAGATCTGCAACTGCGCGATAACCCAGCCCTGACCAACCTGCTGCCTGGCACGGAAAACCGGCCTTATTACCAATTTGCCCAGGTATATTCAACCGACCAGCCGGAGGTGCATGATATTGTGAGGATGATGCGGGCGCTGACGGACAAGTTCGATCAGCGGGTCCTGATCGGGGAAATTTACCTCCCGGTAGAAAAGCTGGTTACCTATTACGGTCACGACAGCAAGGGTGCGCATTTGCCATTCAATTTCCAGCTTCTGCAACTTCCGTGGGAACCGATGTCCATCGCGATGGCCATTGATACTTATGAAGGTTCATTGCCTGCATCGGGCTGGCCAAACTGGGTATTGGGCAACCATGATAAACCCCGCATTGCAAGCCGGGTCGGTCGCGACCAGGCCAGGGTTGCGGCAGTGATGCTGCTTACATTGAGAGGGACCCCGACCTTGTATTACGGTGATGAAATCGGGATGCGCGATGTGCCCATCCCAAAGCATGAGATCGTCGATCCACAGGGTGTCAATATGCCTGAGCTCAATATCAGCCGCGATCCCGCCCGCACACCGATGCAATGGAACAGCCAGATTAACGCTGGCTTTTCAAGGCGTAAACCCTGGCTTAGGGTTGCGGACGACGCCGGTCGTATCAATGTCGAAGCCGGGCAAAAAGATCCTTACTCTATGCTTTCGTTTTATCATCGGCTGCTTGCATTGAGAAAGTCTGAGCCTGCATTGCATATTGGCACTTACAGTCCATTATATTCAGATAATCAGATCATTGCGTATTTCAGACAATATGAAAATGACAGGTTTCTGATCGTTTTAAATTTAAGCCACCGACCCGCTTACCTCACCCCGCGCCAGGATTTTCACGAAGGGAAGATCGCTCTTAGCACCGAATATGAGCGGATACGGATTAAAACCGGCCCGGACATCACTTTAAACGGTGATGAAGCATTAGTAATCCGTGTTACTCAAACTACGCCGCCGACACCTGGCCTTTGAGTTGATAACCAAAGAAATCCATAACCCCCGACGCTGACCTTCACTTTCTTGCGATGTACTTTACACTGAAATTCTCCCAGCAGATCGTAAAGTTCGGTTTCGCCGGCAAAGTCCAGGCTGATCTCGATCCTGGCTGGTGTGTTTTTAAAATTATGGATGTGTATCAAAAAATAATGCGTGTCTTTATACCAATGCACCAATACCGATGCATTTTTTACCGGCAGAGATTGAAAGTCGCTTTCTCCCATCACCGGCATTTGCCTCCTCAGACGGGCCAGAGTCCGGATGTGTTCTAAAAGTGAATCTTTTACCCCGCGCTGAGCTTCTACATTGACCCTATGAAAATCAAAGCGGCCTTCTTCGATAACCGGCCTGATGAGCTTTGATTTGGCCGCATCGGAAAACCCTGCGTTTCGTTTGCTACTCCATTGCATAGGCGTCCGTACATTATTTCTTCCGGGTTGCGAAGGGTCGTCACCCATTCCTATTTCATCACCATATACAATCTTTGGCGTGCCCGGAAGTGAAAATAAAAGACTGTAAGCCATTTTAATACGCTCTATATCACCATTCAAGATAGGTGCCAGCCGACGTCGAATCCCGCGTCCGTATATGACCATCTCCTTTTTGGGCGCAAATGCATCAAAGATCGTTTGCCTTTCAGCATCGGTAACCTGACTGAGGTCCAACTCGTCCAGGTTTCTCAAAAAATTGACAGATGCTTCGTTTTTCAATTTAGAACGCAACAAGTCGAACGACCGAATAACAGGCTCGGCTTCGCGGGTAGCGAGAGCAAGAAACAGGTGGTTATTTAAAAAGAAGTTGAAACACATATCTATTTGTGTCCCATCCATAAAGAGCGTGACTTCCTGTGGCGTTGTGTCCGCTTCGCCGATGAGGATCGCATCTTTGTCCAATGCTTTCGTATGGCTGAAAATATCCCTCAGCGGCTGGTGGGTGTCCTCAGGCTCCTTCACTTCATGCCCCGGATACTCCGCCATCCGGCCAGCGGCGTCGATCCTGAAACCTGATATCCCGAACGTCATCCAATAATCGATGATCCGCTTGATCTCATCCCTGACGTCCGCATTATGGATATTGAGACTGGGTTCAAAATGGTAGAACCGGTGATGGTAAAATGCACCCGCAATTTCGTCATACGTCCAGACGCCCTGTTCCTCGCCGGGAAAAAGTGTCCCCAGGCCTGGCTTTTCAATGGGCGGATGATCTGACCAATAATAATAATTCCGGTAGCGCGATGATTTGTTATAACGTGAAGCCTCAAACCAGGGATGTTTGTTGGAAGTATGGTCCACTACCAAATCCATAATGATCCTTATCCCACTTTCTCCCGCCTTGTGAACAAAATTCAGGAAATCGTCCAGTGTCCCATATTTGGGGTGGATCTGAAAGTAATCTGTTACGTCGTATCCGTTGTCCCGCTCATTGGAAACGTAAAATGGCAGCACCCAAAGAGCAGTAATTCCCAAATCCGACAAATAGGGCAATTTAGAAGTAAGCCCCTTAAAATCACCGACTCCATCGCCATTTCCATCACAAAAAAACTCAACATCAACGGCATAAATCACAGCATTCTTCCACCATTTTACCTCCATAGTTTCAAGACGGTCACGTACAAACGCTTTTACTTTGCGGCCCAAAAACAGCCACCAAAGCAAAATCTGTGCCGCAAAATATAGTCGTCAGCACCCACCCGACGCAACGTTCGGAGGGTTCGATGCTTCTGGCATGCATTTAATAATTACGCTGTTTTTCAGATTATTAAATCAATCATCAAACAAACAGCATCATGAAAAAGCCAATATTCATTGTAGCCGTACTGGTCCTGCTAATTGGAAGTGCGCTCATTTCTTCGCCAGCATTTGCCCAAACCACCCCAAAAGGGACTGCTAGTCAGGGTACAGACAGCAAAACACAAACTCAGGAATCCAGGAGTCAATCCAATACCACCCAGCAGCCCAATTCTGAAAATAAAACACAGAAGCCGGACACGATCAGCAGGCAGGATAACACCACGCAGTCGCAAGGCAACAGTGCCGGCGGGACTTCTGCATGGCCGCAAGCAACCGGAACCACCGGGGCGATAACCCCACAATCCCAAACTCCTACGGCCGCAGGAACTCAAAACCCACAGACAGGCAATGCTACGCAGCCGCAAAACAACAATTCATCTGCCACAACAGGCTCGACTGAAAACAAAAGCATCGACAGGGGCACGCCGGCCCAGCAGCAAAAGTCCACCACCGGCACTGCGACAACACCGGAATCCGGCAACACCGTCACCGGCAATGCAGATAATCAAAGTGCCGTAACACAAGACACCACGACTGCAACCGACAAGTCACGGAGTTCAAGAAAAGACCGCAAAAAGGCTCGGAAGAACAAAGGTGGTTCGGATCCGGAGTGAGAATGACTTTACATGCATGGAAGGCCTCGGGTGATTAGTTGCCCGGGGCCTTTTTGTTTTTGTGCCCGGCTAGTGCCCTCCTACAACCCCAGCAACTTCCTCAAATCTCCAATAAAACGCGCATTCCCCGGCACGTCTGTTGCCGATGGATCTGGAACCGGGCCGGTGAAGTATACGGTCGCTTGTGTAGCTTGGGCGCAGATCTTTTTGCAGATAGACGCGAAGGTTTCGGGCAGTACCGGATTGGTAATGCTGGTCACCACGATTGCAGGATTGCTGATGCTGTAAATGCGGGTCAGGCTTTCGTAGGGCACGGATTGCCCGAGATAGATGGTTTTGTAGCCTCTTTTTCTGAATGCGTAATTATAGAAAAGTAATGCGATTTCATGCAACTCATCTTCGGGCAGAAACAATACTGCTGTGGCCGCCGCGTCGGCAGGTGACGCAATGAGCAAATCGGTAGCTGCGATGATTTTTGCACGGATCAGGTTAGAAAAAAAATGCTCTTGTGCAGGGTTAATCGTACCGACCTGCCACATGATCCCGATTTGTCTGAAAAACGGAAATACGACACGCACCACAGCTTCTTCAAAACCCTCTTCTGCTACCATATCAGCAAAAACCCGGGTAAACAACGGCTCATCCATTTCCAGCAGACTCAGTAGCAACCGCTTCTCACGGTTGTCGCTATGTGCCATTGCCACAGAAGCCACCTTCGCACTCAGTTCTCCCGCCGACATGCTACTAATGTCTGAGATCTTATACCCGTGCTGATTTAACAAACTGATGTTCAGCAGTTTTTTAAGGTCCTCATTGGTATAATAGCGAATGTTCGTCCCGGTGCGCCCCGGAGATATAATGCCGTAGCGCTTTTCCCAGATCCTTATTGTATGCGCTTTGATCCCGGAAAGCTTTTCCAGGTCGCTGATTGAATAGGTGGACGAAAGTTCCGGATCCATATGCAGGGCGTTTGAGAGTGCGGGCAAGGCAGATTTCAAATATTAAACGGAACAAAAAGCCTCGGTTCCGCCCGCAAGTTACGAAAGCCCGAAATAATCTTGTTTAATTTTTTATTTCAAATATTAAACATATTTTTGTTTAACTTTTTTAGAAAAACATGAAACAAAACAGGAGAGGATCAGCGATCGTCATCGGCGGAGGTTTCGCTGGCCTCTCGTCCGCTATCTGTCTGGCAACCGCAGGATTCCAGGTTACGCTGGTTGAACAACACGACCAGACGGGCGGCAGGGCCCGATTACTGAGCGACGGCGGGTTCCGGTTTGACATGGGCCCGAGCTGGTATTGGATGCCGGAGATTCCCGCGCAGTTTTTCGCACGCATGGGAAGATCGCTGCACGATTATCTTACGCTAACGCGGCTGGATCCGTCCTACCAGGTCATCTTTGGCAAAAATGAATGCGTCGAAATGCCTGCGTCGCTTTTGGAGCTGGAAAGTTTGTTTGAGGAAATCGAACCTGGTGCTGGAATAAAGCTGCGGCTCTTTTTGAAGGAGGCGGAATTCAAGTACAAAACAGCTTTAAACTCCTACATCCAAAAGCCGGGATTGAGCATCACCGAATACTTTAATAGGGAAGTGCTGGGGTCGGTATTTAAGATGGATATGCTGAGTTCGCTTAGCAGCCACGCACGCAAGTTCTTCAAAGACAAACGCTTATTACAGATCATCGAATTTCCTGTCCTGTTTCTGGGCGCCACTCCTGATAAAATTCCCGCGCTTTATAGTCTCATGAATTATGCGGATATGGCACTGGGAACGTGGTATCCCATGGGCGGCATGCACGAGCTGAGCAAAGCATTTACCCGGCTTGCAGAAGAGATGGGCGTCCGGTTCATGATGAAAACCCAGGTTAAGAGACTGATCAACGACGGCAAGAAGGTCATGGGGATCCGAACCGACGATCAGATCCTGAATGCGGACGTCATCGTTTCGGGTGCCGACTATCATCATACCGACCAGGTGTTGCTCGGACCAGAAACCGGCAACTACTCGGACCGTTACTGGGAAAGCCGCGAAATGGCCCCGTCTTGCCTGCTTTATTATGTGGGAGTGTGCAAGAAGTTGCCGGGCCTGCGTCACCACAACCTCTTTTTCGAGCACGATTTCGACGACCATGCGCAAGCCATTTATCAGGAAAAGTCATGGCCCGAAAAACCGCTGTTTTACCTCTGCTGCCCGTCGCAGACGGACCCTTCTGTGGCTCCGGAAGGAATGGAAAATCTGTTCTTCCTCATCCCTACCGCACCGGGGCTTGCTGATGATGAAGCGATCAGGGAGCGGTATTTCCGGGAAGTGATCAGCCGAACGGAGCTGCATTGCGGCACCCGGTTCGCCGATGATATTATTTATAAAAAGAGCTATGCGCACAACGATTTCGTGCGTGATTATCACGCATTCAAAGGAAATGCATATGGCCTCGCTAACACCCTTGGACAAACCGCTTTTTTGAAGCCCTCGATCCGGCACCGGAAGCTGAGTAACCTTTTTTACACCGGGCAACTGACCGTTCCCGGCCCGGGCGTGCCGCCTGCGATCCTATCCGGGCAGATTGTAGCTGATTACATAATTCAACATCATCAACTATGAAATACATTTTTGACGACGTGAGCGGCAGTTGCAGTAAAGTAACGACCCTTGCCTACAGTAGCTCTTTCTCGATCGGCATTAAAATGCTCGCTGCCAAATTCCATGATCCGGTTTATGCCATTTACGGATTTGTACGTTTTGCAGACGAAATCGTTGATTCTTTCCATGATTATCCGAAAGCGGAGCTGTTGGCCAAGTTCAGGGAAGACACCTATCTGGCGCTGGAACACGGTATCAGCCTAAATCCAATTTTAAACAGCTTCCAGCATGCGGTGCAGAAATACCACATCGAAATTGAACTGATCGACACGTTCCTGGACAGCATGGAAATGGACCTGAACATGCAGGACCATTCCAAAGCGTCCTACGACAAGTACATTCTGGGATCTGCGCAGGTGGTCGGCCTCATGTGCCTGAGGGTGTTCACGGATGGCGACCGTGATGCTTATGAGCACCTTAAGCCTTATGCGATCAGCCTGGGTGCCGCATTTCAGAAAGTAAATTTCCTGCGGGATATGTGTTACGATAAAATGCATCTGGGACGGGTCTATTTCCCCGGCCTCGACTTCCACTCGTTCACCGAAGAGGCTAAGGCGGCCATTCAGCAGGATATTGAAGCAGATTTCACACATGCATTGATTGGCATTAAACAGTTGCCAACTGCCGCTCGCCTGGGTGTTTATACTTCTTATATTTATTACAGAAAACTCTTTAAAAAAATCAAAGGAATGTCACCGGCAGGTGTCGTGGAAAAGCGCATACGCATACCGGACTACCAGAAAATGAACCTGCTGGCATTCTGCTTCATCAAAAACAGTCTCCGCATCATTTAAACCATCGGAGGCTTATCAAAACTGAGAACAGCCCTATGAATATCCTGTCATACATTGGTATAATTGTCGGCACCTTCTGTTTGATGGAAATGCTCACATGGTTTTTGCACAAGTATGTCATGCACGGTTTTATGTGGATCTGGCATGAAGACCATCACCAGCCTGCACATAAAGGCGTATTTGAAAAGAACGATTACTTTTTTGTCGTTTTTGGGTGTATATCAATGGTCGTTTTCCTGCTGGGCACCCTCGTTCCTGAATGGCGTATCCTGCTCTTTTTCGCCTGCGGAATTACACTTTACGGCTGCGCCTACTTCTTCGTGCACGACGTCTTTATCCACCAGCGGATCAAATGGCTCCGAAACAGCAATAACTTCTATTTCAGGGCACTGCGCAAAGCACATAAGGTCCACCACAAGCAAATCGACAAAGAAGACGGCGCCTGCTTCGGAATGTTATGGGTACCGCCGAAGTATTTCAGGGAAGCCTGGCAAACCAGATCAAAGCAATGAGTCCGGCTTACACTTATCTGCTCGTGAATGCCGGGTGCATTGTCGTGCCGCTCCTGTTCTCTTTTCATTCCAAACTTAAATTCTATGAAGAATGGGGGAACTTCCTGCTTCCTTGTTTGCTGGTTGGAGCGTTTTTCCTGGCCTGGGATATCCTGTTTACCAGTTGGGGCGTCTGGCATTTTAATCCGGAATACGTCGTCGGTCTGTTCCTTTGGGGCCTTCCTATTGAAGAATACCTGTTTTTTATCTGTATCCCTTTCGCGTGCGTTTTCAGCTACCACGCATTCATTACCCTGTTTAAATTTGAAAAGAGAAACAGGGCAGTATCCATTATTTACGGAGGGCTTAGCTTGATTTTACTTGCCATTGCCATAGCTAACCGGCATGCATTGTATACCTTCACCACGTTTTTGCTGCTCTCCGGCACGTTGCTCTACTTCCTTTACCGACGCTACCACTTTCTGACCGCGTTTTTCGTGTGTTTTCTGTTCATACTGATCCCATTTACCATTTCCAACGGCATACTCACCGGAAGTTTCCTCGGCAGGGTCGTCGTCTTTTACAACGACAGCGAAAACCTCGGCATCCGGCTCCTCACCATCCCCGTCGAAGATATTTTCTACGGTAAGCTGCTGTTGTTACTGAATGTGTTTGGGTTTGAAATGATGCGAAAAAGGAAGGCAACAGTCAGCTGACGTGCGATAGGTATACAGATTCTGTCTTCTAGCCTAAATATTCTCCGGCCTGGAATAAATCTGGACCTTTAAAAGGTCATTTGCCAATTGTTTAATCGCATTCTCGATTTTCATGGCTTGCTTGGCAGAAGGGTACTTCTTCCCCGACGCATATTGCCGTACATGAAACGCATACGTGATAGCTTGGAAACAAGCTAGCTTTTGGCTTTATTGAAACCTTCTGGATTTTGTCAGGAAGAAAAGTCAACACTTGCAATGAACATCCCCGATCAACCAGGACCTGAATTAATCAAACATATTGAGATCATTACCGGCGCTCCTGTCGACGATGCTGGTGCAGTCATGCATTCGTTTACGCGTAGCCAGGTAGAGAAGAAAGAAATCATCCAGCAGGCCAATCATGCATGTAAAAACCTGTTTTTTGTGGTCAGAGGTTGCTTGCGAATGTTTTTTGTGGATAGTAAAGGTGTTGAGCGGACCACGCAGTTCGCCATTGAAAACTGGTGGCTGACTGATTTCCTGGCATTTGGCAAACAACAGCCAACAGAGTTCTCGATCCAGGCAGTCGAGCCGACAGAGGTATTGTCCATAAGCCATGATGCTTATGAATTACTACTTCAAGAGCACCCGCAGATGGAAAGGTATTTCCGGAAAATTTACGAGCGGGGGTATGGCGCTTCACTCCTGCGCATGCGTTACCAGCAAGACTTTTCCCGTGAAGAACTCTATCGTCATTTCGCCAGCCTCTTCCCGGAATTCGTCCAGCGTGTCCCGCAATATCTCCTTGCCTCCTACCTCGACATTACGCCCGAATACCTGAGCGAGCTTCGGAAAAAGCGATCTTAAACAGGTTTAAGTATTTTCCTTTTTTGCCCATCTACCTTTGAAACGTTAATCAACTAATTCAAAATACAGATGGAAAAGAGAGTAATAATTGCCACTGCGCAACCTCAGGCATACAAGGCATTGTTCGGCCTGGATCATTATTTAAACAGCACAAAACTCAGCAAAACAAATCGGGAGCTGATCAAAATCAGGGCTTCACAAATCAATGGATGTGCCTTTTGCATCGATATGCATACGAACGACGCCCTGCAAGCGGGTGAAAGCATCCAGCGGATTGTTCTGTTGAATGCCTGGCGCGAAACGACGTTTTTTTCAGAAGAGGAGCGCATTATTCTCGCATTAACGGAAGCAATCACATTAATCCACCAAAACGGCGTAACTGACGAATTGTACGCCCAGGCAGAAGCCTTATTAGGAGAGGAGTACCTCGCACAAGTGATCATGGCCATCGCGACCATCAACACCTGGAACCGCGTCTCGATCAGCACAAGGATGCAGCCACCTTTGCGTTCGAAAGAGTGACGGGTAGTGCTGACGGACAGAAGAGAATCATACATTTAAGCTTTTGTCCGTCACATCAATATTGGTATTGATTTGTTGCATTTAACAGGCAATATTGCACTTCGTACAACGCAGCGATTTCTATGAAAAGGATTTTATTTCTATTAACCTTCCTGGTTTTATCCCCGCTTATTTCTCTGGCGCAAAGCATTAACTTCACTACTAACTCTTGGGAAGAAGTCGTTCGGGATGCCGGTACAAGCGGAAAGCAGATTTTTTTATATGCACAGACAAAATCCTGCCGGTATTGCCGACAAATGGAAAAAGAAGTGTTTACGAATCCTCGGGTAATTGACTATTATAACGTCAATTTTATCAGCTATAAAATCGATATCGAAGATGGAGGAACGGGTGAGGCAATATCTAATCAATACGGAATACTAGCTTACCCAACCTATCTGTATTTTGATAAAACTGGTAAAAAACTTCATCAGAGCTCATCTTTTAAGCCCGCCGAAGACTTTATTCAGGACGGGAAAAATGCCTCTGACCCCAATGCGGCATTGTTCCCGATGCTGAACAGGTACAATAGCGGGGAAAGGTCGCCGGTGCTGCTGTTTAATCTCACCAATGCATTGTCATATTACCAGGTCAAGGATAATCCGAAAGAAAAGGTAATCGACGAATACCTGGCCACGCAATCTGCCAGCGAGCTTGAATCTGAAAAGAATTTAAGGTTTATATTCACAAACGAACTCGGTTTCAAATCAAAGTCTACTCAATATCTGCTGCAAAATCAGGAAAAATTTATCCCGGTATTAGGCAAAGCCGACGTTGAAAAACGGGCGCAAAGAATTATAACACATACAGCAAACACCGCCGGCAGATCGAATGACATGGAATTGATGGGCGAGTTGAAGAGGGTTATTTCGACCAGTTTTGTGGATACGAGTAAAGTGCTATCCCTTGCACAAATCTATTTTTACGGTGGCCGTCGCGATTGGCCTGCCTTCGCCAAATCCACATTAACTTATGGAAATACCGTAGGCGCAACGGATTGGCAAACCATGTATGAAACCGGCATTTATCTAAGACATTTTGCCAAAGACATGGAAACCATAAAGACTGGCATTCAGATTATGAGTAAGGTGCTCGAACTGCACAAAAACTACGAGCACCTGTGCATTTATTCACAGCTCGAAAATAAAGCAGGCAATAAAGACCTGGCCCTGAAAGCGGCAAAGGAAGCATTGAGAGTTTCAAATGACGAAGGAGCGGATGGCGTTGAAGCACAGGAATTAATCAGCGAGCTAACTAAAAACAAATAGCTATAAATCCCAAATCCCTACACAAAAATGGCCTTCAGCGAATCTTTAAGTAACCGTATCCGGGAAGCATTGGCGGATCATCCGAATGTCACTGAAAAGAGGATGTTTGGTGGTATTTGTTACATGGTCGATGATAAAATGTGCGTGGGTGTCGCCGATGACCAAATGATGTGCAGGATCGGCGAAGATGCCTACGAATCTGCATTGGAACGTCCGGGATGCCACGAAATGGTTTTTACGGGCAGGCCGATGAAAGGTTATGTATTCATAGACGAAACTGGTATGAAAACAGAAAGCGACTTCCGCTACTGGATCAACCTTTGTCTCGATTTTAATCCGAAAGCAAAAGCCTCTAAAAAGAAATCCAAATAGGAAGCGAGTAATATTCGGCCGGCTCATGTTCATCATCGATGAAAGCAGGCCCACATCCAGGTTCGTGATCTGGGCGGCAAGGTGATCCAGTGAAAATGGCTTCTCAATGTAGGCAACCAGTAAAAAAAGGCGACATAGAAAAAACATACTAGTTAGTATGTTTTTTCTATATTTGCATTGTAACCACAATACAATGTATCACGCCCTTTTAATCCTGCATTCACTTAACAGATGGCTGGTGCTGATCAGCCTCATCTACGCCATCTGGACCGCCTGGAATGGCTATCGTTTCAACAAACCTTTTTCGCGTTCCGACGATACCCTCAGGCACGTTACGGCCACGATATCACACATTCAACTGACGCTCGGCCTATGCCTTTATGTGATCAGCCCGATAGTTAAGTTTGAGACTGGCGGGACCGGAGTATTTACTGAGCACACATTTTTCAGCATTATTCACACTGCATTGATGGCGATTTCTGTGGTTGTAATCACGATCGGCTCGGCCAGGGCGAAACGCATTGAAGCTGATCAATTGAAATTCAAGACCATATTGATCTGGTTCTCCGTTGCGCTTTTAATCCTTTTGATTGCAATTCCCTGGCCTTTCTCGCCGTTGACCAGCCGTCCCTATTTCAGGTCATTTTAAATAGAAACCGATGAAAAAGGCAGAAGCAACGAGGCTTAGCATGCTGAAAATGGCGTTTGAACTGATTTACGTCAAAGGTTACCGGACCACGAGCATCGACGATATCATTGCCACCACGCATGTCACGAAAGGGGCTTTTTATTACCATTTCAAGAATAAAGACGAAATGGGAA
This sequence comes from Dyadobacter sp. MSC1_007, assembly GCF_023667495.1. Classification (GTDB taxonomy): domain Bacteria; phylum Bacteroidota; class Bacteroidia; order Cytophagales; family Spirosomataceae; genus Dyadobacter. The sequence continues at coordinate 169,778 of NZ_JAMOZL010000002.1, read as the reverse complement.
TTGCTATCATTAGCGAGCTTTTGAAACCTACACTAGTGGAAAGTTTCATACAACCATTGCAGCAAGAAGGCAACCCGCTGGACGCGATCTATGAGTTGATAAATGACCTCCTGATGAACAATGAATTTCTGAAAGTCGAGTACGGTTGCCCTGCTTCCAACCTTACCCAGGAAATGGGCTCCTGGAACATCGATTTCAACAACGCATTAACTGAACTCACCCAACAATGGACCCATGCAATGACTGCGTCCATTGAAAAAGGAAAAGAAACGGGTTTTGTGCGCCAGGATGTGAATGCAAAACAGGTAACGATGTTCATCATGTCGGGCTACTGGGGAATCCGCAACTTTGGCAAATTGGAAAATAGCAAAGAGGCCTATTTGCCTTTTTTAAATGAGCTTAAAAATTATCTGGACACACTGCGGGTTTCGTAAATTGATCTACCATTCACTTCTTATTCAAAAACTTTTCGATCATTGGAATCACAAAAGCTGCTTGCTCGGATCCGGATCCAAGTGTAGTTACTTCCTCAATATATTCGCCGTGAATTCCTGGAATTATAGCCAGTTCGGAATTGGCAATCTTTCTTTGCATTTCGATTGCATGCTCAGGTTTCATAATGTCTTTGTCTCCAATAATGATCAGCGTCGGTACTTTGATTGAACTGATCTGCTCGTCTGGGATGTCGCGGAAGTTCACCATCCTTTTAGCATCCTTGTCGTGCATGGTTTGCAAACCTGCTGCATCGGGCGTGACTTTCAGATAGGCTTCCTTTAACTGTTCCGGCATATTTTCCAGCTTTGCCTGCTTCATGAAAGTCCAAAACTCGTCAGGAATCCCATTGCGTTTACAAAGCGCAGACGCCAGAACTGCCTTCCTGACTATCTGGGGATGGCGAATGGCGATTTGCATGGCAGTCGTCCCGCCGTTGCTGAAACCAAACAGGTCGGCTTTATCGATATTCAAATTCTTTAAAAGCGCGGCAACATCATCAGCGTCCTGCTCGAAGGATACGTCTTGTTTTCTGTCACTTGTTCTTCCGTGAGCTTGTAATTCAACCGCTATAACTTTCCTGCTTTTCGCAAGCAAAGGAATTACCCTGCTGAATGTGGATTCAATAGTAGAACCGCCGCCATGAATCAGAACGATGGGCATACCCTGCCCATGAATTTCATAATACATTTTAATGCCATTGACATTGGAATATCCTTTTTGATACGAAGAAGTGTCATTCAAGACCACATTACTTTGACTGTCGGCTTCCTTTGACAGGTTTGCATAACCGATTGATGATGATACCATAAGTGCAAGTAGGAATATGATTGTCCGTTTCATTTAGTCCAGATTAAGGATGGTGTGCATATTATTAAGCATTTGCAGCCAACTTGGATACGCACCTGTTTTGGTTGCCAGCTCCTGGGAAACAGTTTGCCGTAATTGCAATCTGGTCTTCCCATTTTCTTCTGTGAATATCACCGTTACAAGCGTTTCCCCAGGCCATTCGGGATCCATTCCGATCTCCACCGGATTTACCGGATTACCCTCTTCATCAGCATTGATCATCGTAAAAACGATTTTGGTATTAGGCGAAACTTCCTTGTACTCTCCTATCGCCCAGCAATCCCCGTGTTGTGGATTGGAAATACAGGAATGGAACCGGCCTCCTGTTTTGACCTCCACTTTTTTGAAATGAACGGTACAGCCATCAGGCGCAAACCATTGCACCAACTTTGCAGGATCCGTCCACGCACTAAAAACTCTTTCAGCGCTTGCGTTAAACGTTTCCTCAATAAAAACTTCCCTGTTACCGACGAGATTTTCCATTTTTGCTCACTTTATTGATTTGATATTAGTTTGTTTCTGAGTGTATTATCCCTGGATACTACTTTTCCGATGTGTCATCGAGAAACTTGTCCAGTTTGGCAAAACGTTGCGTCCACACCTTCCGCGACTCGGCCACCCAATCAACGACCTCATCTAACTGACCAAGCCGGGCCTCGCAAAATTGTTCCCGCCCTTTTTGCGTGACGGAGATCATACCACACTCGTTAAGTACTTTAATGTGCTTCGCTATCGCCTGCCTGCTAATACCGAAGTCTTCCCCTATTTCACCCAGATTTAGTGGTCCATTCGCCAGTTTCAGGATGATTCTTCTTCTTGTCGGGTCTGCTATTGCCTGAAAAACGTCTCTTCTTTCGATCATCATACAACCATTTGGTTGCCAAAAGTAAATACAACCATTTGGTTGCCCAAATTTTTCCGGGACTTTTTTTGAATCGCATGCGGATTATCGTTCGGGAATGGTTTTTGTCTATCCGTTTCGGCCATTGTGCCATCAAACGATAAACTAGAAAATCATGAAGAAATTAGCAGTTTTGATCGCATTCATCGTCATGTCGTCCGTTGCTTACGCGCAGGATGACGCAAAGTCAAAAGCAGATAAAGCAGCCGCCGAAACCAAGGAAGCCGGACGGAAGGCGGGAAAGGAAATCAAGAAAGACGCTAAATATGTCGGCGATAAAGCGGAGAAAGGCGCAGAAAAAGTAGCCGACGGCTCCGAAAAGGCGTACGACGCCACTAAAAAAGGCGTCAAAAAAGGTGCGAAAAAAGTCGAAAAAGGAACTGAAAAAGCCTACGATGCAACGAAAAAAGAGGGCAAAGAACTTAAAGAGAAAGTCGATAAGGACCGTTAAGCTCTTGCTTGTAAATCTCCGTCGAGATGTGAAAATTACAGAAAACCAGGCTTTCAATCAGGCCTGGTTTTCCATATAATACTAAATCATTTTACTGCCGTTGGGTACGTCACCCTGAACCGTAGTCAACACAATGTCGCCGTTCGCATCGGCAAAGCCTGTGACCAAAAATTCCGACATAAATTTGCCGATCTGCTTTTTTGGGAAATTGATAACGCCAACAATTTGTCTGCCGGGCAACTCGTCCATTTTATAATGCTTGGTGATCTGCGCGCTGCTCATGCGTATCCCGAATTCCCCAAAATCGACTTTCAATTTATACGCTGGTTTCCGTGCTTCCGGAAATTCGAAAACTTCCAGGATTGTCCCCACCCGCAATTCCACTTTTTCAAATTCCGCCCAGGTTATTTCTTGCATATTCATATCCATTTGCGCAAATATAATCGCACGGAGGATGATAATCTGTCTTTTTTAGGGTTGAAAAATGCGCTATCCCTACTTCACAACCAGCTTTCTATAAATCTTCATATTACCGCCTTTGATCTCAGCGTTGTAAATGCCTGTGCTGATGTGCTCAGGAAGTTCGATGAGCTGGGAAGCGGAACCGCCAGCGTGTTCGATTTTCTTAGTAAATATCGTCTGGCCGGAAATATTAATGAATGTCACATCATATTGACCTTTCGCCAGATTACGCAGTTCCAGATTTACCATTTTGCCGGTTACGGGATTAGGATAAAGGATTCCGGCGCTCGTCTCCTCGCCTATTGCTACTTTGACGATCCTCGTAAATGTGAACGTTGCGTCGAGATCCAGCACCTTCAATCTGTAATAATTATTACCAGGAAAAGGTTGCTCGTCGGTAAAACCGTAATTGATGACGCCACTACCGCCCGTTGCCATCACTTCACCGATCTTTGTAAAAACCCGCGCATCACCGCTTTTTTCGATTTCATATTTCAAAGCATTTTCTTCGGTAACGATCTTCCAGGTCAATGCCACGAAATTTTCTTTTTGATATGCTTTAAATTCGCTAAATACCACCGGGAGCGGTGTATTGAGCAATGTGATCGTGGCATCACCAGCGGGAGCCGTTGAAGGATCGTTGGTGGGCACATTGGCAAAATTGCTTCCACTCACCGTTCCCTGGTGACTAAGCGATATCGCATTAGGTGGCACTAGGGGATTGTTGATGGTGACGTCGTAATAGATGACAATGCTATCGCCGGGATTGATGGTCCCGACGTTGAACGGCCCCTGGGCAAAGCAACTAATACCGGCGAGCATTGTAATGGCAAAAGCCAGCGTACTATGGAATATATTGTTGTGTTTCATATCAATGCTTGGGTTTAAAAATTTCAACTGATCGGAGCAGAAAACTCATACTAATCGGTCAAAACGGGTTAAGGAAGTGGGTTTGATGGCGTCAAGGCTGTGCCGCTGGCTGGCCCGGTTGCACTTCCAGTCAGGCTGACGGCAATATTCGACGTGGTTGCAACGGGCGTGTTGAGATTACCATTCCAGGTAGCCACCGCGTCGTCCTCAATGCCGGCTCCGCCTTCGACAAAACCCTGCAAAAACATCAGCGGATTGGTCGTCCCATCCAGATCGGAAACGCGCAGGCGCATTACATTTGGTGCACCTCCTACATCGTTGTTGATAACGTTGGCATATACCCTCGGATTGGTTTCGTCAACACCCGATGAACCGGCTGTAATATTAATTGAGGCCAATGCCGTCGGGTCCGCCTGGATCGTGTTGTTGTCCAGCGTGATATCGATTCTCGCTGTTTGGAAACGTGCCTGCATATCGATCGGCGTACTGTTATTACCCGACGCCATCGTAATTGTATTGTCCTTCGCCTGGATGATCAGATTGGAAGTCTCCTGCGCGATAGCGCGAATGCCGCTTCCGCCCGCATTAAGCCCGTTTGGCGCGATGGTGTTATTATTCACCCGCCCCATCACATTGGCATCGAGGAACGAAGTGATGTTGACCGAAGCACCGCCACGGCTCGAAATGAGCGGATTGCCGATCACATTGAAATTCACTTCCGAGTTATCGTTACCATTGATGTCGATGCCCGCCCCAATGTCCGGAAAGCTGTTAATGGTGCAATTGGTGATATCGATATTAACTTTGGAATCATCCTCCCCAATGGCCTGAATACCCTGTGTCCTGATCCGCAGGAACGAGCTGTTTTTGATTTTTAGATTGCTGACAGGAATTCCCGCCGCACTGCTGAAACTGCGGAACTGAAACCCGCCTTCACCGTTGCTGTTCGCTACTCCACCGGATGATACCGTTTGCGTGTCGCGAAAAGTTGAACCGTCGATGGTCAGCGTAAGGTTGACGTCGGTGTTGACAATATCCAGACTATTTGTTTCCGAGAATGAAATGTCGGTATTGGTGATAGAACATATCCCCGATAGATTCTGGATATCCATTCCACTTTCGTGAGCCTCATTGCCTGCCCCATTGATAGTGCAATTATTCATCGTTAAATTACTGACGTTGAGCCCTGTAATGCCATTTTCAACCATTGTGCCACTTAGATCGACATTGTCCAACGATATCGTGCCTACGCCACTCAGGTAAATGGCGGCATTGCAACTGCCAATCACCAGATCATCACATGCACCCGCACCACCGCCGTCGACAGAATTATTAGCACTTACCAGGTTCATGTTTTTCAGGCTAATATTGGCCGCAGAAATCAATTCCACACCCCGGGTGCTCATATTTTGTATCGTTCCGCCCGAACCGTCAGTTGTACCTGTACCAGTCACCGCCAGGCCGCCTGATCCTGTGCCATTCAAGCTGATGCCTTTCGCGGCGCCGCCCGCATTGATACTTACAAAGGTTAATCCGCTGGCCCCAATGGTCGTCGCATTCACATTAAGTGCGGTGCCAGCCGTTGAAGCAATAGTGTTACCAGCTCCAGTTACGCTTATAGTTCCGCCGCCGGTTGCATTGAAGCCCGTTCCCGAAGTTGTTGTAAGTAACAGGTTATTGCCACTGAAATTGATAGCGGCTCCTGTATTGTTTGTTAAACTAATCGCGTTGGAAGTCGTTGTGCTTAGCGTTTTGGTGCCCGTCCCATTGAAGGTGACGATTCCGCCAGTCTTCGCATTGACCTGTATCCCGGCACCCGCATTAGTTTTGGTAAATGTTCCGGAGTAGGTAAAGTTACCAGCCGTGCTGGTATTGATGGTGATGACTGTTCCGCTGGGATTAGTAATGGAGGTGTTCGCGGAGAAGTTAAATGTTCCGTTCGAGCCATTCGAAATATCGATGCCGGCATCTCCGCCATTCAGTGTAGTGGTTCCATTAAAATTATAAATCCCGTCCGCATTGCTGAACTGCAAACCGGCACCATTGGTTGCGCTGAGCGTACCGGTCTCAAAAGTGATGGTTCCCGTAGCGTGTCCTCCTTCTACACGGGCCAACTCTACATTGTTTGCCTGCGACATACCGCCGCTATAAGTAATGCTTGCCGTTCCTCCATTTACATGAAAAGGTATTGCCGTTCCATTGCCGGTAATGGTGCCTCCACCGATCGTGGTCGTGCCGCCTGCATTGGTATAGGCGATGGCATTGACGCTCCCGCCGGAAGCATTGACGCTGCTGAATGTAAAGTTCGCTGTACCTCCGTTCACGTTAAGCGCTGTGCCACCTGGCGTGTTAACCGTGTTTAAACCGCCGCTGATCACCGCTGTCCCTGCCTCGGCGGCGTGGATACCAGTTCCACCAGCCGTCACCACACGAAGGCCAGCGGTTCCGCCTGCAACGGTCGATGCGCCGATGTCCACGGCTCTTCCAGTAGTTGTCGTTACATCGAGTCCGGCGCCACTGATATTGAGTGTTGTTGCATTAGCAATGCGTATACCTGTCCCCGTCGTGGTCTTGACCGTGCTTGCCAGCACATCGCCTATGTTCACCGTTGCGGCGTTATCAAGCAAAAGAGCGCCGATAGCACCGCTTCCGTTCGCGTCTGTTTGCTGCAACCTGCCGAGCGTTTTGGTACCCGTACTGGTATTGATACTTGCCAGTCGGCCAGTGGCTGTGGTCAGGGAAGCGAAGGTTATGCCATTGGCACTCGCATTGGTATTGGCGATATTCATGCAGATACCTGAGGTAGTCGTGATCGTATTGCCCGAACCGGTAATTTCGATGGAGCCCGCTCCGCCTGTTATATTTAATCCGGTTCCACTCGTGGTGTTGATCACAAGACCGCCGCCGGTAAACAGCACATTAGTACTGCCGTTATTGGAAAGCGTCACCGCAGCGCTTGTGCCCGTAGTGAGTGCCTTGCTTGTGCCGCTGAATGTCACTGTGGCTCCGTTGTTCGCATTGACCCTTATTCCCTGGCTGCTGCCACTTGCTGTCAGATTCCCGCTCAATGTGATCGCACCACCCGTTGTATTTTTAATATCGGCAAGATAAAAAGTGGCCGCACTGTGGGTCAATGTTCCCGAATAACTCAATGTAACAGATCCTCCGCTTATGTTAAAGGCAGTTCCGCTTCCCGTCATTGACCCGCTGCCACCGACGATTGTACCTGCGATATTGTTGAGATTAATGCCATTTGTACCGCCAGTGGAGGTCAGTCCTGAGAATTTCAGGTTTACTGTCGACGTGCCCGATGCCTGCGAAAGGCTGATGGCCGCGCCACCTGTTGCATTGATCCCGGAAGTATTATTAGTGACAATAACCTGCCCGGTGTTATTCGACCCCAGCAAGCCGACACCGTTGGCAGTAGTAATGCCCAAAGAGCTGAAAGTAATGTTACCCGTATTATTCTGGATGGATACCCCGTCTGTTCCCGAACTGACCGTGGTGGCGCCAAACGTTGGAATAATCGCGGACGAACCTGCAATTAAAATCCCTTGGGTAGCACTTCCGCTCACAGCCGTCGGGCCAAAATTATAGGTACCTGCAACCGAACTGATCAGAACGCCCTGGCTGGCACTGCTCGTGGTTGTCAGGTTCGTTAAGCCACCGGCGAGGGTGCCCGTTTGCAGGTCCAGCGCCTGCCCTGTTCCATTCAGGACCACGTCCGGCAAAGCCGCGTTTCCAAGTGTTAATGTGCCAAAATTACTTCCACTGATCTTTTTGCCTGTGCCTGCATTGCCCAACGTCATACCTCTCACGGTGTTATTGGCATTGAGCGTAATGATGTTTGCATTTGTAGCAATCAGCGAAACTAGTGTGCCGTTTCCTGCATTCATGGCTGGAAACGGCGCACTATATGTCGCATTGGGCGTCAACCCGGTAATCGTTGCCAGGCTTTCCGAGGCATCCTGACCGACCAGCTTCTGAGTGGCCAGCAGCGTTACACTACCCGAATATGCCGTCGCGCTTTCATATAAAAAGATCGTTTGTCCGGTAGCCGTTCCGCTTATGTTGGTAAGAAGCTTAAATGGAGCGCTAAGTCGGCCATCGCCATTGGAAACCGCATTGTTATTGACAAACCAGACCATGCCCGCTACATTCAGCGTGACGGTGGCAGTAGTCGGATTTGAGAAGCCATTATCGGCTGTATAAGTAAAACTGTCGTTGCCCGTGTAGCCCGGAGCGGGATTATAGCTGAAACTTCCATTGCTATTCACCGTCAGATTTCCGCCTCCGGTAGTCAGCACGGCAGCTCCGACATTGGCCGCACTGCCATTAACAGCCGTGACGAGCAAGCCGCCCCCGGTATCGTTGGATAAAATCCCAGCAGCGCTGTTCGGCGCGATGGAAACATTGCCAACTACATGATAAGAATCTGCATTTGCAACCGGCGACCCGCCCACCGAAATGGTGACGATCGCATCATTATCAGGCAGGTTACCATTGCCCGCAATGTACCTGAACTGATCATTTCCCGAAAAACCGGGGGGAGGTGTGTAAGTAAATGTACCGTTAGCATTCAAAGCGATGACGCCGCCAGTATTAGTAGCTCCTGCACTGCCCGCCGCTGTCTCACCCGGGTTTGCAGTGGGGCCGAATGATATTACCGTAGGCGCAGGAACACCATAATCATTGGAAAGCACATTACCGACAGCTAACTGCGCGTTAAAAGGCGTTGTAAATGTTTCATCCCTCGCGATGGTCGACGTTTTGACCGAGCCGCCTACGAAAGTCGTATTGGTTGGTGCCGGTTCAGTCAACACAACGTCTGCTGCATTGCCGGTCCCGGTGTTTTTAATTGCTGTCCGGTAAGTGAGCACATCGCCGGAATTAGCCTGGTCGAGCGGAGCATTATCCGTTTTTAATGTGTATTCCAAAGTAGAAGAAACGACTGCTTTCGGTGTGCCGGCAAATACGGAAACGTCATCGAGCCCTAATCCCTGCGCATTGGCTGCTGCGGCATCAGTAAACACCCAACGGAAATAGATATCGGCATTGTTAGCGATATTGAGTCCCGATAAGGTTACGGTTTTGGTGATCGTGGAAGGTGTTTCAAAAGAATATCCGGGAACACCCGAAGCAAAAAGGCCCGCAGAAATATCTCCGGCGCTCCGGCTCGTCCAGGCAGTTCCGTCTTCGGAAGAGGAGAATGCAAGACTGAAAGCGGACGTGTTAACGCGGTAACGCTCTATTGTAAATGATATAGTCAGGGTTGTTATCGCGGCGCCGGACGTATTACGAAAATGGGCCATCACTGCATTAGGGCTCGCGTAGCTTCCGGAAGCAAGAAAACCGACAGCTCTGTCGGTACCTGACAATGTTCCCCAATTGTAGGAGCCACCTGTTACCGGCGCATCCGTATTAGCTGCCTGTGTGACGCTGGTCAATCCGGTGGCCCAGGTAGCCGTAGCTCCTCCGCCCGCTGTGGAAATTTTCCAGTTTGCTGGTAATGTCAGCCCTCCGGCAATTGCATTAAAGTTTTCGTTTACTGGCGCGTCGGGTGGGATTGAAATTTGTGCGCTGAGAGGATGGATAACTGCAAGAAATAACAAAATGCAGGCTATCGCCGTCGAGTAGAATTTTTTCATTAGCGGCAAGATTTAAGGGTTTTGATGCATAAAGAGCAGTATTCGCTACTTTAAGTTACAAAGTCAAGACCTCGCCGGATATCACCTTGGATTTACAAATAAATTTTTTATAAATGATTATAAATCAATAGTATAGCAACTATATGAGGAAATTTGGCTGTCTTTGTCCGTCGGACCAATAAAGCCCGACGGACAAAAAGTTACTGTTTGATCACTTTGAGCGTGACAGCTTTCTTCTCTCCTGCCACCCGAAGCAGATAAATCCCTGCTGCCGAACGGTTCAGTTTAAAGGTATGCCGTTCAATATCTGATTTCACTTCCAGGTCCTGCTTCATTAACTCGCGACCATTCACATCAGTTAACGTAACCCGGATGGACTGCCCCCGGGCACCTTGTATTTCTGCAACTGCCTGGTCATTGACAATAGGATTTCCAAGCATCTTCACCTGAAAAGCATCAGATTTGGCCTCGGTATCTTCCACTGAAAACCGCGCTCCCGCACTTGCAGGCTCCGTGCCATAAATAAGCGCTCCCTGGTAATACACACTGATATGCGCATTCTCGGTGAAAGCGCCAACCGGTTTGTAGGAATAATCATTGGTATGAACAAAAGCCGACCAATCCGACTTGGCGATCCGGTACTGGATATTGCCAGAGCTACCAGCCGGGTACAAAATTCCGGCAGCTGCATTTACGCCCAGTTCGAGATAAGTATCCGCGCCGTTCAATGCCGGAGCGACGGTAACAAATTGCCCGCTCACATTCGCAATGCCGATCTTGGCGTAATCAATAAAGTAATTCAGGTTGGCTGCACTCTCTCTGGTAAACCAATAGCGGATTTTCACATCCCCGTAATTCACAGGCATATTGCCTTCGTTATTGATTTTCAAATAGGTACTGATCGTGTTGGAGTTGATATTCGAGCTCTTATTTTCTGAATACACTTTGAGTGCCACGACCGGTGCCGTCACTGTTGGCTCTGCTCCGGAAACTAAAATCCCGTTGCGGTAAAGGGTGATATGATCATTCTGAACGTAAGCCGACGAGGCCATATATGAGTAATCGTCTGTTTCATTCAGCAAAGCACCATCCGTATTCGCAAGCCTTGACTTGATCTCGCCTGAATTTGCATTCGCAGCCAGAATGCCCGCCATTGCATCGAAACTGTATTCGATATACGCATAGGCACCGTTTCGTGGCCGACCCAATGGCACATATTTCATTTTCACTTTGCCGCTACCGAGTTGCGCATAATCAACCCATGTGTTGATACCGGCATAATTCTCGGCCGTAAGCCAGTACCGGGCGGTCAGTTCATTGTAAGGCACTGCAATGGAATCTGCATTCACGATTTTAAGATTAGGCTTGATCACATTGTTGCCCGGTTGGCTGGAATCCGCATTCTGATATTGCACTTTCAGTTGCAAGGGTGACACCGTCAGGATTTGACTAACCGGAGTAGCTGCATTATAATGCCCGTCGCCTACCTGGGATGCCGTGATGATGGCAGTCCCCGCTCCTGTTATGTGCACTTTTCCATTGACAATCGTGGCTACCGTCGTATCCGAGCTGGTGTAGCTGACAGTCAATGCCGAAGAGGCTGCCGCGCCGGGAGCAAAATCGGCGTCCCCGATGATCTTTTTGGCCAAAGCATTGAAAGTGATCGTTTGATTTCGTTTGATCACCAGTACCAAAGTGTCGGAATCAGCGCCCCATGCATTGCTGGCTCCCAAAATGACAGGAAATGTGCCTGTAACCGTGGATGTTCCCGAGATAATGCCGGTGCAAGTGTTCACGCTCAAACCATCCGGCAAACCAGCAGCACTGAAATGGTCGGGCCTGTTTGTCGCTTCAATAGTATAGTTAAGGGCTGTGCCAAACAGGGTATTTTGGGTAGCGGTAGAGCTTACGATCACCGGAGCAGTAGCCCTCAATCCCCAAAACTCCACTTCCGCGACATTACCGAAGCCCGTGGCGGATGACAAGTATCGCACATAACGGAACGGTGTAGTATTTGAAATAATCTGTTCGGTAAGCACCCCGCCAACCGGTTGCGCAGTAACCGTGAACAGAGTCACCGCATCGCTGAAATCACTAGCATTGGCACCTTGAAAAACTCCTCCAACCATACGTGCCTGGAATGTAGCGCGAGGTGCATACCGCACCCTGGTAATCACACTCTGGCCGGTTGCGCCGAGATCATATCCTACCCAGGAACTCCCGGTGGGACCGTCGAAGAAAGTATCCAGATTGCCATCCACTGCCGCCGCTTTGGTGGTAGTAGCAACATTGCCAAACGAGCCTGCCGTTCCAATGAGCGTTCCGCCGTTTAATTTTACGCCCAACGAAAGGCCAGCAGGAGAAGAGTCAGCTCCCTCGCCGACATTATTAATGGCCGATACCTTGTAAAAATAGGTAGTACAATTGGCAGCCGCCGTATCGACGTACGTCAATGCATTTACGTTGGCAATGGTGGTATAAGGCCCGCCTATCGCAAGAGCCCGCTTCACATTGTAACTGTTTGCACCCACAGGAGCAGTCCAGTTTAATGTAGATTGACTGTTTCCAGCTGTTATCAGCAAAGGCGAAGGAGCAGCCGGAGGTGTGGATAGGATGATCAGATCGGCCACTTCGGAAGCGCCCAATGCGCGGCTGTAAAGCCGGAATTCATCTACTTTGCCTGCTAAAAGAGGATCATTGAATTGCGATTTACCAATCCGGTTTTGCGTTGTATTTGCTAAATTGGAAGGTTTCAGGGTCAGATTGGTATTACGCCCGACCTCCTTGCCATTCACATACAAAATGCCTGTATTTCCAGATTGCGTTACGGCAATATGCGTCCACACGCCCGTGGCGATCACGGAGCTGGTGGTAATTTGCTGTTCGCCGGAACCCGTGGTAATCGAATAACGCAACGTTCCGTTGGCGCCGTTCTTCGGAGTCAGGAACATATAATTGGTAGTTCCGGATCCGAAATCAAAGAGCCGTGCCCAGTTCGGGGAGGCATCCAGCTTCACCCAGGCAGCGACACTGAAATCATTCAGCGAGTTCACCAGTCCTGGCGGAAGCGTCACATAGCCATTGGCCGTACCATCCAGATTAACCGCATTGTTGACAACACCAGGCATCAAAGTGGCACCAGAAGCGAGCGTGCCATTCCGGGCGCTCCAAGAATCGACCGCTGTTGTTCCGCTGGTTTCATCAAATTTCCAAAAACCTGCCTGCCCCGGCACCGCACTCACCTGCACTGAATTCGCCGTCTCGCCCATCGCATTGACCGCCGAAATAACGTAATAATAGGCGGTTGAAGCACTTAATTGACTATCACTAAAACTTGTGGTAGCCGGACTGGCAATGGTCGTATAAGGTCCGCCGCTTACCGTGGCCCTTTTTACATTATAGGTGACAGCACTCAAACTGGCCGTCCACGACAGATTAACCTGACTCGCAGACACGGACGCAGCCGTTACTCCCGCAGGCACGGGAGCTAATGCAAGTACCGGGGTAGCATTCGCTTCGGATGAATTGGGGCTTTCGCCCGCAAAATTTGTAGCTACGACCACATAGTAATAGGCAGTCCCGTTTGTCAATCCGGTGTCCGTATAATTAACGCCAGTCAGACCTGTTGCAACTGTTGTGTAAGGTCCTCCGCTAGCAGTGGCACGTTTCAAAACATAGCTGGCTGCACCATTTACTGCATTCCAATTTAGGTTTACCTGGGTGTTGCCAGCCACCGCTGCCAGGCCCGTCGGTGCCGGAAGCAACGCACTTTCGCCTCCCGCCAGGGTTACATTATCAAAAGTAGAATTGGCAAGCGCTCCTGCGGCATTGCCTGAGCAGGACGCAAATCCGACATAATAGGTGGCGGCCATTGCCACCGTGCTTGTCCCGATCGTAAACCAGGTTTCACCATCGGACGACTGGTAGGCCGTAAAAGTATTCCCCGACCGCTGTATCCTGAACCAGGCCGGAACCCACGTATAGTCATTACCGCCCACCCAGGTCATAGCGCCCGCATTGGCAGACCGCGTCCCGACCCCAGCCTGCCGCCAGCCCGCATCACCGAGCTTCATGACTACCGCCTTAGAGTCAGGCGCAAGTGACTCCCGAAACATGATGCCTGTTTTGCTGATAGTCCCGCCCATTGCCGAAAGCCGGGCAGTCATCGTAAAATCGCCGGTCACAATTCCATAAGTAAAACCAAATGAATCGGAAGTACCGCCTATCCCCGTGCCTGCACCGCTGACGATAAATGTTCCGCCGGAGACACCTGCATAAGTGGCACTGGCAGTCGCACTTGAGGCCCCGACATCCTGCCGCGCCCATCCGGCCGGTAAAGCACCCGCAGCAACGGGGCTGGCGCTGGTTTCCGCAGAAACGGCGCTGGTACCCGACTGGTTGTTGGCCGATATGACGTAATAATAGGTGGTGCCATTAGCTACCGTGCCGTCCGTGTATTGGGGATAGGTATTATCCGTCCACGAAGCAATGGAGGTATAAGGTCCGCCGCTCGTGGTGGAGCGCAATATTTTGTAACCCTGGGTGGTAGCATCGTTATCCGGTGTCCATTTCAGGAATACCCGGCCTACACTGGCTGTCGCGGTTAGCCCGACTGGTACCGGAGGTGCGGGCGACGGCGGATAAGGCGATGCAGCGGCAGTTCTTGTAAATGCCAACGTACCATACCCGAAGTGATCGGTGCTTCCGTGTTCTGGTCTGATCAGTTGCGCCATAGATTTGACGTTCGGGGCATTCAGCCCTTTGCGTACCACGTAATGATTGTAGATCATTTCCCAAACCGGACGGTCATCCAGCCTGCCCATGCCATTAATAGAAACCCAAAGCTGGTTTGCATTCTGGCAATTGTTATAAGCCGTGTAAGGGACAGGCAACGACAAATTGGTGCGTGCTACATATTCGGCGCCTGCCAGCAGCCGGTTATTGTCATAGCCATACAAGTCGAGCCCCTGGTTCCAGGCGATCTCACATACGGATGCGAGCATACCGACCGCAAGCTGCGCGTGCTCCTGATCACGCCCGCTCTCCTGCCATTGCCCGAGATTGCCCGCATGTACATAGGGAATCGTGTTCATGATGCTTCCCATTCCGGCTCCATTCTTGAAATATTCAACGGCTTCATCGTATTTCGCCTGATCGTCGCAGAGCACACCCATTGCCAGAAGTGCCCCAATGTTACTGATGTCCCAGTTGGACCAGTAATTGCTGATGCAGGAGCCATTATGGTTCACGAGGAAGTTGTGGGCGACGGGATAGAAATAAGTGACCATCATATTTTTGAAGCGGGAAAAATCCGCTGGTGCCCATCCCGGATAAACGCGCAGTAATTCTGCCGCCATTCCAAAATCAAAAATAGGGATACCGCTCAAACCAGGTATATCGGTGCCGGTAGGAACCTGGTTCACGGCCGACGACCATGCATTGCAAATCCTCACCGCGCATTCAGCATAGGTGCTATCACCAGAAATATACCAGCGAAGTGCATTCAGATATGCGGCATGCGCGTCGGCATCGGCGCGCTGGCGACTGGAACCCATATTCGCCCGCGCGGCGGCGACATAGGTGTTTTGTGCCCGCGGATCAGTAATGAGTTTGTTCCAGCTATCGATCCAGGGGTGCTCCCCTGCCGCTACTTTGGCTTTCATCCGGTCGAGGTCGGCCTGCGTGTGCAGGCCACCGGGATGGACGAAAGTCTGGGCGCGACCGATGTTGCAACAAAGGGCTAATATTAGAATAAAAGTGATTGAAAAAAGCGCGTTGAGTTTGCGGCTTGCATGGCAAGCCCTAAACAATAATTGCATATTGCTCATGATTATTCAATTTATAACGTGAGAAAATAGATAGGTCGCTTTGTTACCAGCCGGGATTTTGCACCAGATTAGGGTTCAGCTGCAACTGGTTTGTAGGCAGCGGGATCAGATAGTTCTTCTCGGTGAATTTCCTCTCAACAACCGGATCCGCAATCACGTCCCCGTTGGCAGTTAATGCCGGAGGGTTTGTGGTGTACCTGGTCGCATATTCTGTACCTGCCCAGCGCACACCCAAAACTGGCTTGGCCAGTTCGATATGGGCAATATGCCAGCGTTTGAGATCGTCCATACGAACCCCGTCACCTTGCAGCTCCACAGCCCTTTCGCGACGTATCTCCTGCTGCATGTTGAGGCCGTTGGCCGTTACGAACGCATTGGTAAGCTTTGGCATGGCGCTGTTTACGCGGGTGCGCACCAGATTGAGCGATTTATCCAGATCTTCATCACTAATGGATCCGTTCCGTTCGAACACGGCTTCGGCGTAGTTGAGGTACACTTCCGCCAAACGGATTACAGGATAGTCGTATCCTTCCTGGGAATTAGGGACTTGCCTTTCCGCTGCCCACTGCTGGTTGCTATATCCGGTAATATCGTTGCTCCACGGATCGTGCGGCAAGCGGGCATTTTTTAGATCGGTCGCACTCCAGTCCCAGTTGATATGCCAGTTGGTGGCGTTCTGCCAATACCGGTAGCCGGGCACCATCATAAAGTAGCGCATCCGGTTGTCGCGGTTCGCGAATTCAGATTTTAGTGTAGCGCGGCTGAATGGCATTTTGGTTTTATCAATGGGTAAACCATCTACAGACAAATACATATCCGCCATTACCCGGCTCATATCTGCACCCAACGCCCCAAAAGAAATCTGGTTTGGGATCGTTTTGAGCAGGTTATTGGATTCGTAGCGAACGGCCAGCAAATACTCCTGGTTGGCAGACTTGGTAATGTTGGCGGGATTTGACCTCTGGTTTTCAAGAATAAACAAATATTTCAATGCAGAGTCACCCAGCGCCTGTGGTTTGAAAAGCGAATATGCTTTGCTGTTAATCACCACATTACTATTGCTGATCGATTTGTCCAGCAATGCATTGGCCCTGGTCGCATTCTGGTTCCTGAATTTCAGCCAGGTGCCTTCATACAAACAAACCCTTCCTAAAAATGCCTGGGCGGCCCCTTTGCTTATCCTACCCTTATCGGTAGCAGCAATCTCGCTTTCCAAAGGCAGGTTGGCAATGGCTTCTTCCAGATCCTGGATGATAAAATCAACCGTTTCCTCGCGGGTACTGCGGGCCGCTTTCAATTCCGGCGATTCGGTAGTGAGTACTTTTTTGATCAGGATCACCCCACCGTACGAGGTAAGCAGCTTATCGAAATAAACATAAGCACGGAAGAATTTCGCCTCAGCCACGTAGGTTTTGATCTGATCGGGGCTTTTGAAACCTTCGGCTTTTTCCAACATATAATTGATGTTGTGAATCCATTTATAGGCGTCGTTGTAATTGGCGTCGTTGGATACCAGTGTGTTCGTTCCTCTTGCAAATGCACCTCTGTCGGCGCCGAGATCGGAGCCGCTGTGGCCATCCCCGTTTGTATTGCTGAACGACCGTAAATAGTCATAGAATTTATTAGCGGCCAGTTTGTACTCGGTAGCCTCTTTCCAGAAGGAAACATCGGACACCCGGTCGAGCGGTTGCAGGTCCAGGGAATCCTTGCAACCCGAGGGAACCGCAATGCATACGACCGTCACCATAGCGATGGTCAGGTAGTTGAATAGTTGCTTTTTCATATTTCAGTTTCTCGGATTAGAATATAACGTTTACACCAAAGGTTAACAGCCGGTAGAAGGGATAGCGCTGCGCCCCGCCGTCGATCCTGTCGGTCTGTTCCGGGTCCCATTTATCCTTTACTTTGGTCAGCTCCCAAAGGTCGCTACCTGAAAAATACACCCGCAGTTTTTCAATTTTCGCCCTTCTGGTCAGGGGTTGGGGCAGGGTATAGCCGAGTACAATGTTTTTCAACCTCACATAAGCGCCGTTTTGCATCGACCAATTCGAGATCTGATAATTATAACTCGCATAATTGCCGAATCCCTTGTTAGTTGCGGTGGTCAGGATCGGAAGCTCTGCATTTGGATTTTCCGGTGTCCAGGTTTTGCCAACCCACCAGTCTGCGTGTCCCTGCCAGATGGTTCCAAAAGGTGTACTCCAATCCGAGCGGCGGTAGATATTTCTCTGGCCAACTCCCTGGAACACTGCTGAAAAATCAAAGCCTTTCCAGTCGGCTCCCATATTGAAGGCAAAAACGTAGCGAGGGTCGCTCCGGCCCAGATAAACGATGTCGCCATCCGCCACGGGCTTGCCATTCGCGTCTTTTTTGCCGAGCAGATATTGGTTAGCACCGGCGTTGGTTAATTTACCGTCGCCGTTGATATCCTGGTACATATTGATCCCTTTGATCATCTGCGTCGCACCCGGCATATTGGTGATGCTGCTTCCCGGCACCAGTCCGGCATAGGAGGCTGCCTGGTCGTCGGTTTGAATGCGGCCGTCGTATTTCAATCCAAAATAAGAATCCAGTGCATAGCCTTCGATCTTGTTTTTCCCGGCTACGACGATATTGTTGCCGCCGTAGTTCACGAGCTTGTTGCTGTTATCGGTGAGGGTACCATTGATGTGGTATGACACATTCCCGATCTTATCCCGCCAGCCGAGGGACATTTCCCAGCCCCATACTTTCAACTGACCGATGTTGGCAGTCGGCGCCACGGCACCGAGCACGGCGGCGTAGGTTTGAGGCAGCAGCATGTTTTTGTTCCTTTTCCAGAAATAGTCAAAGCTACCCGTCAGCCGGTGGTTAAGCATCGCAAAATCGACGCCGATATTGGAGTTGCGGATCGTTTCCCAGGTCCGGTTGAGGCTCACCAGCGTGTCCGACGGAGCGGCAGTAACCGACCGGGAAGTATAACCGCCCAGAATAGCGCCTGAATTGGTAAGGTTCGTCAGCTGAATGTAATCATACAGGCCAATGCCAGTTTGGTTACCGACTGTACCAATGGACCCACGCAGCTTCAACTCATCCAGCAGGTGTACATCCTTCATAAAATTCTCCTGGGTAATCCGCCAGCCGGCCGAAACCCCTGAGTAGAATTTCCATCGGTTCGCGGCATCAAATTTGGACGAGCCATCATACCGTGCATTGGCTTCAAACAGATATTTATCCTTGAATGAGTAATTGAAACGGCCAAATGCGGAAGCGATCGCCCAATGGTTGGCTACTTCCAGGTTCGAGCGGGTGGTATTGTCGCCCAGGCTCAACCCCAGCGCAGGAACGTTGTTGCTGGCCAGATAGCCGGTGCGGCTGGAAAAGTAATTGAATTCATCCCGCTCATAGTTACCACCAGCCAATACGCTGAAATTGTGGCTGTTATTCAGCACCTTTTTGTATTCCAGAAATGCATTGGTATTGAAATAGGCATCCTTCCGTTCCGAGCGCTCATACCACGACTGTGCCTGCGACGGATTGGCCTGGTATTGATAGCTTTCTGTGTAATTGTAGATCTCGGAAATGTATTTGTATTGATTCTTGCCACCAGTCGATGCCCAGTTGTACCCGGCCTGTGCGATCAGGTTGAGGTCTTTGGCGATGTTGAATTCCAATTTGGTATTCACAAAAACCCGGTTGTTCATCGTCTTGTTTTCCCCTCCGAGTTCGAGCAGCCAGTTGCGGGCGGGCTGTGTGCCCCAGGCGTATGGCTTGCCATTTACCGTCGCTACCGGAAATCCGGGCTGAGATCCGAAGTTGATTTCACCTTGGCGGCTTGGAACGATCACGTCATTTTTTTCCAGGGAGATATTGGTCTCCAATTTAAAACGGGGTGAAAACGTGTAATCAAATGCCAGACGCGTATTATAGCGTTTGCTTGAATTTTCGCCCCATTTCAGCATACTGCCATCATTGAGATACCCAAAAGACAGGCGGTAACCCAGCTTTTCGCTGCGGGCAGCAAGGCTCAAATCATGCTGGTTGGAAACTGCACGGCCATTGCCCCACAAAAGATCGATCGGATTGGTGTCGAAAAAAGTGTAATCCCTTACGTCGGTAAATCCGATGGTTTCGCCGCCTGCGATGTATTCAGGGGTATTTTTATCGATGTACCCGCTGGCCGGCCTGTTGATCCATGCCCTTGCGTATTTGGTCCATATCCAGTTTTCATCCGGCACTCCGCCTGTGGAAGCATTGGAAATGGCGCTCAGCAAATATTTACCATATTGGTCGCTATTCAAAAACGAGGGCCGCAAGCCCATTCGCTTTTGCGATACCGAGCCGTTGTATTGAATGGTGGCTTTTCCGGATTTGGCCCTTTTCGTAGTCATTAACACTACGCCGCCAGCGGCACGTGCTCCGTAGATGGCAGCCGAGGCATCTTTCAAAAAAGAGATATTGTCAATATCCTGCGGGTTAATCGAATTCAATGCGCTGGAATTGACCAGCGGAATGCCGTCGACGATGATGAGAGGCTCGGAACCGTTCGAGGAGGCTGCTCCTCTGATCTGAAAATTCCAACCCTCCTGCCCCGGTGCTGCCGAACTGCGTGTCACGATCACACCTGGGACTTGTCCCTGCAAGGCTGCCAATGGGTTCGATACGACGCCGCGATCCTGGAAAACCTTCGAATCGATTGAAGAAACTGCTCCGGTCAAAGTCTCCTTTTTCTGCTCCCCATATCCTACCACCACTACTTCTTCCAGTGCTTTATTATCTACCAACAGGGTTATATCAATTTTCGACCGGCCCTCTACCTGTATTTGCTGGGAAGCGAACCCTACAAATGAGAATACCAGAACCGCATTGTCCATCGGCACCACCAGCGAATAATGGCCATTTGCGTCCGTGGAAGTCCCGGTTGTGGTTCCTTTGATGGTAACATTTACGCCCGGTAATGTCTCCCCGTTTTCAGCTTGTACCTTCCCCGAAACGGACCGCTCCGAAACAGAGGCCAGGTACTCGGACGACTGGGATGCATCCGTTTCATGCAAACCCGTTTTGGACGGAACGGGATCGGGCTCTTTGTTTAAAATGATAAAATCATCAGAAACGGAATAGCCTATACGTAATGGCGTAAGCAACCGGTCGAGCACATCTTCCAATCTTTCGTTTTTGACCGAGATACTCACCTTACGGTTACTCACCAGCCCGACTACATAAGAAAAGCGAACGCCGGTTGTCTTGGATATCTTGTTCAATACCACTTTAAGCTCTGTATTCTCCGCGTCGATACTCACCTTCCGGTTAAGCATTTCCTGCGCAAGGCCGGTCCTTGCGTAGGTCATCCCTGCCAGCAGCAGTATCAACACGAACGGGACGCTGATTTTCATAATTAAATGGGCACAGTGGTGCCTGCAAATTCTTTTTTTCATAATTTGACATGGGTTTTTGAAACTTTTAGATAAAACCTTCCCCTGACTCTTTCCTGAAGAGCTTCGTTGAACGCGAGAAAATGGGGAATTAAATTAGTCGGTGATGCTGGACACATCGCCGGCTTTTTTAAGTAGTTTTGATTTGCATATCCAATCGATTTAGTTGAACAACATCTTAATTACAGCCCTTACCTGAAATAATCACGTCGTTTCCGACTATTTCATATTTGGCTTCAATAGTCCGGCAAATAATGTCAAGCTTGGTAAAAAAAGGCTCCTCCCTGAATGGAATGGTGATATTGCAGTTACTGAATGCTTCGGCATCGTAAGTAATGTTGATGCCATAGGCCTTTTCCAGCGAATCGAATATCCCGGATGCAGGCGCGTCGACGTAGTCAAAGTTCAATATTTCTTCCTGCCCTTTCAGCACGACCGGATTTTCTACCAGCTTCTTCGAAATCAGGTTTTGTTCACCCAGGTATTCCGCTTTTTGATTGGGTGTCAGTAGAAGGTTTTCCTTGTCACCGTCTTCCAATTCCTGCATGAGGTACACGGCAACCTTGCCTGTTTTTACTGCTACTGAAACATTCGTCCCGCTGGATGAAATCTTAAAGCTTGTGCCCACCACACGGGTGACGAGCCCGCCGGTATAAACCAGGAAAGGGTGTTTTGAATCTTTCATTACCTGGAAGAAGCCATCTCCTTTCAGATATACATCCCGGGTAGAATCGGTCGTCAAATGCCTGGAATAGCTGATCCGGCTGCCTTTTGAAAGTGTGATCTCGCTGCCATCGGGCAGTTTCACCTTGTAATCGGCGTCACGGTCGTTTGAGATTTCGACCAGTTCCGGTCCGGCTTCGGCGGTGAGTTTTTCGTAGGTGTATTCTTTCGCCCCTTTATTTTGCCTGCTTATGAGCCAGCCTATTCCTACGGTCAGCAAAAGCACGGCGGCGATTTTATACCAGATGCCAAATGCATTCCGGATTGGCGTTGTAGCCTCATTTCTGCCATTAACGCTGGTCATGATCCTTTGAATACCGTCAGAAAGCTTTTCATCGGATAACTGTGATGGAACGTATTTCCATTCCAGAACGAGCATTTTCGCTTGTTCCAGCTCAGCACGGACGGCGGGATCCGCGTTCACCATCGCTTCCCAGCGTGTTCCCTCAACGGGCTTTCCGGAATGTGCCCATGCTACGAAATCGTCGTCGGCAAGAAAAAAATCAATATGATAATGATTAGGCTGGTCCATATATGAGCACAATTAGCAATCGCTTGTACTTATATGGTATACGTTGTGTGGTTATCTCATCAAAAAATATGAACTATTTTATGAATAAATAGAAGATAGATTACAACTAGCTGATATTCAAAATTTTAAATATCAATATAAAAAATAGCATAACGTGGAAGCAGGTGTTCCAGTAGCTGCGGAAAAGTTTGAGCGAGAGGGATAGCAGATTGTAGACCGATGGTTCGGAGATATTCAACACTTCCGCGATCTGAGAATTGGATAGGTTTTCAAAAAACCGCAGGTGCAGAATTTCCTGCTGCCGTTTCGTGAGTTTGAGCATCACATAATCAATCCGCGAAAGCTGCTGATCGGTGACTTCGCCACTGATGATCCGGGTTTCGGCATGGTCGGTTTCTTCGAACGGGCTGTCATCCTCCTCGTCCGGAAGCTCTTGCGTCAATGCCAGTCTTTTCTTTGCGCGCCAGATCTGGTTTCGCAATGCACTGAACAGGTAAAGTTTCAGATTGGCCGTTGGCGTGAGGAATGCGCGCCTGTCCCAGAGGCTTAAAAACAGGTCATGGATGTCGTCGCTCAGCTGGTCATGGTCCTTTTGAAACCTGAAACCATAATCAAACATGGGCCGGTAAAAGATACGCAAGATCTCCTCAAAGGCCTCCGTGCTGCCGTTTTGAAAAGCTTTCCACAATTCTTTCTCTTGCTCAGACATCCTGTCGAAATGTGCTTAAAATTATCCCGGCTGCAACCCGGAACGCCCTGGAACCCAACTTGTGGCCCATAACCATCCCGAAGGCATAAAGCCATCCGTTACCATTTCATTTTTAAGTGTTTTAGGAATAATTCTGTAAATATCAGAATTATTTTAATAATAAAAACAATAAATGTGATATGTACATTTATTATGCGTCCGGTACGATTGATAAAGGTCCCTATTCGCTACGCAAGCTCTTCACAGGATCGAGGAGCGCGGCGCGAATGGCCTGATAGCTTACGGTGAAAAGTGTGATTGCGAGCGTGCCCAGGCCAGCCGCTGCAAATATCCACCAGGAAATCTGGGTATGGTAGGTATATTTTTCAAGCCAACCTTCCATCAAAAACCAGGCAATGGGTGAAGCCAGCGCGCAGGAAACCACCACCAGGATCACAAAATCGCCCGACAGCAGTTGCCACAAGTTGGTTACCGACGCGCCCAGCACCTTGCGGATCCCTATTTCTTTTGTGCGTTGTTCTGCAATGAACGACGCCATTCCAAAAAGCCCGAGACAGCTGATGAAAATAGCCAGGCCAGCGAACACCGCCGCGAGCTTGCTAACCCTTTCTTCGGCTGCGAACTTCAATGCAAATTCCTGATCCGCAAACTGGTATTCGAAGGGTGAATCCGGACTGTATTTCTTAAAAACGGTTTCAATGTGTTTCAATGCATCACTTGCATTGGCGGTGGGATTGAGCCGGGCTGTAACAAACCTGCTTTCGCGTGGCCGAATGAAAAAGATCGATTTCCGGACCGGATCGTAGGGCGACTCCATGATCATGTCTTTGATCACACCAATGATTTTAAATGGCCTGCCGTCCCAGGTTACCTTCTCCCCGATCGCATCATTTAAGTTGCGGTTTCCTAAGCCCATGAATTTCACAGCCGCCTCGTTGATCACGATCCCGGCTGAATCATTGGAAAAGGTCCTGGTAAAATCCCGCCCGGCAATAAATTTCCAACCGACCGTTTTTCCAAAATCATGGGATATGCCAACGGTCGCGAATTCGGAATTCAGGCCCGGATCTTTGCCTTTCCAATTGAAGCCTACGTTTGAAGAAAAGACCTCCGTAGGCGGGCCAACCGACTCGGCCATGGACGTTACACTGCCTGTTTTCACAAGGTCGTCGAGTACGGCATCGAAATGCATATGAATGTCGGGCGTATTGACGAGCATCGTTACCAGGCCTTGCCGGTTATAGCCGATGGGACGGTTTTTGGCATGAAGAATTTGTTTGTAAACAACCACTGTTCCGATGATCAGTGTAATGGACACTGTGAATTGCAGCACCACCAGCACTTTCCGGGGCAGTGTCGCACGCAATCCAAGCGGCGTCCATTTACCTTTAAGCGCTTTGATAGGCTGAAATGAAGACAGGTAGAATGCCGGGTAGCTGCCTGCAATCAGTCCGGTGACGAGCGTGAACGCGATGCCGCTTAACAGAAAAGCAGGCTCGCCCCAAGGCATGCGCATTTGCTTGTCAGCAATGTCGTTAAAGAATGGCAGGATCAGCCGGGCCAGGGCTAACGAGACAAAAAAGGCAAAGAATACAACCAGGAAAGATTCACTGAAAAACTGGCCGACCAGTTGCATACGCACCGATCCGATCGCTTTCCGTATCCCCACTTCTTTGGCGCGTTTCTCCGAGCGTGCGGTGCTGAGGTTCATAAAATTGATGCACGCCAATAACAATACGAACACGCCGATAATGCCAAAAAGCCACACGAACTGGATGCGCCCGCCCACATTCACGCCATTCTTCCATTCAGAATAGAGGTGCCAGCGGCTCATCGGATGCAGCAGGATCTGCGGCTTCAATTTCGACTCATTTTGACCGGTCTTTCTGAGGATAATGTCTTTTATTTTGTCAGAAACTGTATTTAAATCGCTGTTTTCCGAAAGCTGCACCAGGATCTGGAAAGAGCTGCTTTCCCAGTCGTTGTTTGCTACCGCATCTTTTACCCAGTCCGTCGAGGAGGCAAACAGCTCAAACGGCGCTATGAAGCCTAGCTGGTGAAATTCTGAGCTATAAGGGATATCCTCGTACACGCCAACCACTTTTACGTCCAGCTTTCTATTGATTTTAATCATCTTATCCACCGGGTCCGAGTTCTTGAAAAGCGCTTTCGCTATGGATTCGGACAGCAGGATCGTCGCAGGGTCTTTCAGTCCGGAAGCACTTCCGCTTACTATTTTCAAAGACAGCATTTCCGCTGCGCCGACCGACATAAAGTTACCAGCCTTTGTAAAGCTGGATTCGCCATAAGTCAGCACGTGCCGTTGGAGCCACGAGGCGATCACAACATTGGTGAAATCTGTCTCAAAACTGGTTTGCAACTCTTTGAACAACGGTGGCGGAACGTTACTACCCGTACTAACCTCTCCATCAATGACTTGCTGCTGCATTACCTGCGCAATTCCGCGGTAATTTTTGTGATATCGATTAAAAGACAATTCATCATAAATCCAGAGGCCAATCAGCATGGCGACCGTCATCCCAACCGCCAATCCTCCGATATTGATTGCGGAATAAGTCTTGTTCCCAGTCAGGTTGCGCCAGGCGATTTTGAAGTAGTTACGGATCATATCAATGGGTCGCGGATTGAAAAAAGGGACCTCAATATAACCATTTTAACTTACTTCAATTGCTGGCGTCCTCAGTAATTGACGCGTCGGCCGTAGTTCGTTTCGTAATGTTGCCGGAGCTGCTAAATTCATTAAAAATAATCCGGGCTGCAACCATATCGGCCGTAGCTTCGATCAAAAACCTTACATTCAACAGGGATGAAATGTCCCTTACCAGCAATAGGCCGAGCCCGGTGCCGTCCGTTTTGGAAATGTCCCATTGCTGGGCGCTTTGAGGCCCTTCCTGCGGCATGCCCAAATCCCAGTGTGGTTTTGAAACCGTGTTTTGAATGATCAGATGCAGCTGGTCGCCGACAACCTTGGTTAAGACCTCTATTTTCCCGGATTCTGTGTTTTTTGTTGCGTTATCAAGCAGATTATGCAACATTACACCAAGCAGATTGGTGTTACTGAACACATTCAGGTCATCATAAAGGCTGATTTCCAACGCATTGCCTCCCGAATAAAGGATCTGTTCGAATAGGCCCGCCTTTTCGCTGATCAGTGCTGCCAGATCGACATTTTCCATGTGCAGGGAGCCGCTGTGGATCTGTTCTTTGGCAAATTCCAGCAGATTCTGCATGAATGCAGCCATACTACTCAGCGACTTTTTCATCTGCTCGTTATAGTCCGCTGCTTCTTCAAATTGCCGGTTCGTAATGTGCTTGCCGACCTGCTCGGCGCCGGAAATGATATACCTGAGCGGCGCATTCACGTCATGTGCGATCGACGCGACTACCCGTGAGAGCAGGTACACCTGATGGTCCAGTTCATCCTGGGATTTGCCGAGAACGGTAAGCGTCCTTTCCAGTTCCTGCGTCCGTTCGGAAACAAGCTTTTCCAGCAATTGCTTTTGACGCTCCGCATCTTTGACACGTTCCTTTTCCCGAGCCAGTTCTTCTCTTTGCCGTTGACGCTCGTTTTCAATCAAAAAGATGATCGGAACCATCATAAGCCCCACCAGCAAGCCCCTGATCGACAGGCGTAGGGCGGCAATCCAAAAAGGAAGTTCGCGCATAGGTCTGAGCGGATAATCCTCAAAAAACGGGTTGGATCCCCAATAAAAGAGATTGGATAGGGCCGCACAAATCAGGAATGAGATGACCATTTTTTGCCACCTGGCCATTTGAAAGCGATAATATACCTGATAGGTGGCCATCCAGATCGACATGCACATAACCCAGATTACAATTTCCGACCCGATGAGGTTAAAAGGGTTATTGCCCTGGCCTTCGGAAAGCCTGACGGGAAGAACAGACAATGCTAAGAGGGTAGCAATTAAAGCACCAAGCAGGGGATTATATTTTTTCATGGATAAGTATTATAACAAGGCAATAGATTTCGCAAGATAATATGACAATCCTGTGAATCCTTAACATAGTTATTTAAAGCAAAAACCCGCTGGCTGGTGCCAACGGGTTCGCATTTAATATCCCGGGAACAATAAACTTTTTAATTCCAGTCGTTACTAATGTCTTTCGCGACGAGGGGATTGGTATTTTTCTCGGTTAAGGGAATAGGAAACAACACGTGTTTGTCCTGGAAAAATGGTTGACTGGAAGTAGGATATTTAGCTTTCTTTTCCGCATTCAGGGTTTCCTTCGCAATGCCCCAGCGGATGAGGTCAAACCAGCGCACCTGCTCGCCAACGAGTTCGAGCTGGCGTTCCCGCATGATTTTTTTCATCGCCTCGTCCTTGCTTCCCAGCGTGGTGTACGCAAATGCACCCGAACGTGCCCGCACTTTGTTGATCAATGGCAAGGCGTCGCCTATTTTCCCGAGCTGAATCTGCGCTTCCGCGAGCATTAACAACACATCGGCATAGCGGATAATTTGTGAATTGATGTCCGATTGGGGCAATTCCCCCTTTTCTTTGTATTCATAAGGTTCGTATTTCCGCCACCGATAGCCATTGCCATTCTCCGCAAAGGGATAAGGCTTGGCCCCGGCAGTGCATTTGTCGCAATAGGTAACGTCTCCCCCGCTGGCCTTATCTCCGTAAAACGTATTCGTGGCCCGGGGATCAACATACGTTTTACCTGCTTCGTCATTGTAAGTGAATGCTTTAACAGCCGCATCGGAGATAAACACATTGCGCCAGTCGTTCCAGCCATATTCCATCGCGCGGCCGGTCAATGTATTTTTACCGCTTCCGGATCCTTCCTGCGAGCCAAACATATAGTAAGGACTTCCTTCGGCCCAGCCACCCCATTCTTTATGCGGGACGTCAAATACTGTTTCTGCGTTTTTCACAGGCGATTTGGTGAAGAGCTCGTCGAGGTTTTTTACGAGATCATACGTGTAAGGCGCCTTCGTAAGCAGCTCGAATTGTGCGGCAGCTTCCGCGTATTTCTTTTGGTATAAAAAAGTCTTACCTAAAAGTGCAATGGCCGCACCCTTTGTAACCCTGCCCAGATCGCTCGCCGGATACGTGACGGGCAGTCCGCTGATCGCATTGGTCAGGTCGGATTCTACCTGCTTCCAGTTTTCTTCCGCGCTCGCCCGTGGAAGATAAAATTCGTCGTTGCCGCCATAATCTTTCCGGATAGGCACCCTACCCCAAAGCGTTACGAGCAAAAACTCAGCATAGGCCTTCAAAAAATAGGCTTCGGACACATACTGGGCTAGTTTCAGTTTTTCTGCATCGTTAGCGGGTGCGATTTTCGAAGCCTTATCGATCACCAGATTGGCCCTGAAAGTCATTTTATAAGTGGTTGACCACAGGTCGTTGATCTGCGCGTGGTTGGACGCATAACTGTAATCGTGCAGCTGCAAAACATCCCCTAATAACGGTGCATCGGCCTCCGCTTCATTGCCGGTGAGGTCCATCAGATAATAGAAATCCCTGGAATACAGACCCTTGTAAAGTAACAACCCGTACGTAGCCGTAACAGCTTCTGAAATCGTGGCAGGCGTTGTAAAGTAAGTGTCGTCGTTGTAGCTCGACTGGTTTTTGACGTTGTCCAGCGAGTTATCGCAGCCAGCGATGGTCAGGCAGGCCAGCGTTCCCAGCGAAAGTATTTGCTTTTTCATCATGATGAAAATGAATTTTGAATGGAGAGAATTAAAACCCGACCTGCAATCCGATGAGGAACGTCCTCGGCTGCGGATATTGACCTGTATCGACGCCTTTTGTGAAAATAAACGACTTGGCATCATTCACACTGGCACTTACTTCGGGATCATAACCTTTGTATTTGGTCAATGTAAGCAGGTTCATCGCAGTCGCATAAATCCGGAAGCTTGAAAACACTTTTCCTCCTGCGGAATATAAAACTGATTTCGGGACCGAAAATCCAAGGGTCAGGTTGCGCAACCGCATGAACGAGCCGTTTTCCAGAAAGCGGTCGGAAGCACGCAGGTTAGAGGGGGTATTTTGTCCGGACCTCGGCATATCGGTAATATCCCCATCCTTTTTCCAGGCATTGAGCACAGCCGTGGACGAGTTGAACGGGCGGGTTGTGCCTTCTGTCCAGTAGCGCAATGCATTGTAAACTTTCACATCGCCGATCCCCGCCAGGCCCATTGAAAGGTCCCATGCTTTGTAGGATAAATTCACCGAGCCGCCGTAAGTCCATACCGGAATCGCCGAGCCGAGGAACGACTGGTCTGCATCGGAAATGCGCCCGTCATTGTTCAGATCTTTGTAAACAATATCCCCTGCCTTCAAACCGTCCTGGTAACTTTTAAAGCCTTTGGCAATTGCCTGCTCATTATACCTGGCCACATCCGCAGCGCTGGACACCACATGGTCCACCTGAAAGCCATAGAATGAACCGATCGCCGCGCCTACATCCGTTTTAGTGATATTGATACCGCCATTGGTGCTGCCACTCACGATTGGGGCGCCATTACCTAATGAAACCACATCGTTTTTGTTAAATCCAGTATTAGCCGAAATGCTGTAACTGAAATCTCCCGCCTGGCCTGCATACGATAGCGCGGCTTCAAAACCTTTGTTGACTGCATTAGCCGCGTTCTGAACCATGCTCGCATCATTGTAAACATCTCCCAAACCTGTGGAAACCGGCAGTTTTACATCCAGCAGCAAGTCTTTACTATCGCGTTTGTAATAGTCCAGACTTACCTGAAGTCTGTTTTGCAAAAGCCCAAAATCTACCCCGAAATCGATCTGAGTGGTTTCTTCCCATTTCAGAAAAGGATTAGGTACGCGGGTAACGGTCGCTCCTTGCTGGAATGCTTTGTTTTCGCCAAAAGAATAGACAATGTTATTGTTTCCATAACCGCGGTAAACGGTAGGATCGGTCAGGAACAAGCCGATATTGGCATTGCCGGTGATACCCCAGCTACCCCTAAGTTTAAGGTCTGAGATGAAGGAGATATTTTTCATAAAGTCCTCATTAGCAACCTTCCAGGCCACACCTACCGACGGGAAATTCCCTTTGCGGTAAGCCTTTCCAAATGCAGGGTTAATGTCCTGACGGATAGATGCATTCACAAGATACCTGTCATGAAAAGCGTAGGTAAGACGGCCAAAATAGGAGCGCGAAGCATAAATACTCGATCCGGTGCCTGTAATGCTGTTGGATTTGGAAACACCGATCTGCTTGATGAGGTCATTCGTAAAACCAGAACCTGTGAGATTAACGCTCCGGCTCCTGGTGCCTTCGTTGTAGGTGTTACCGACCATCAATGAAAAATCGTGGCGCCCTATTGTCCTTGTGTAGCTCAGGATGTTTTCGATAATCGGTGAAACAGAAAATGAATAGCTTTCCTCGATCTTGCGGTCCGTTTTGGTATTCCCGTTCAAATATTCACCTGTGTAGTTGTAACTGTTGCCGTTGGAAAGGCCAATGTTCGCCTGGGTCCTGAATTTCAGGCCGTTGATAATATCCACTTCACCCCACAATTGAAACAGGTTGGAGACGCCTCTTCCCAGTTTTTCAGTAAGATAAATTCCTGGTAGCGGATTAAGTGCATCGTTCTGGTCGATGATCGTCGTCACCTTGCTATATCCTCCAAGATTGGTAGGGTCCATTGTGGGTGCGTAGGGCGGCATTCGGAGCGCTTCTACAAAACTGGCTGCGTTTCCGGTCGTCCTGTTGTATTTGAAATTGATGGTCTGCCCCAGTCGTATTCTTTTACCGATCTGCTCTTCGAGCTGCGTCCGTAAATTGATCCGCTGATAGCCGTAATCCTTCATTATACCCTCCTGATTGGTATAACCCGCCGAGAAATTATAAGTCGCTTTATCACTTCCGCCCGTTACGTTCACGTGGTGCTCGGTAATTTTTCCATTCCTGAAAATCTCCTTTTGCCAGTCGGTCCTGGTCACAAGCACGTCAGGCGTATTCAGCTTGTCGGGCACTTTGTTTCCTTGCGTCGCGTCAATGTCTTTCACCAATTGTACATATTGGGCCGCATTGAGCATATCGAGCTTCTTCCAGGCCTGCGCCACACCCACGTAACCATTGTAAGTCACTTTTGGTGTTCCGGCTTTGCCTTTTTTGGTCGTGATCAGCACCACACCGTTGGCAGCCGACGCTCCGTAAATAGCCACGGAAGCTGCATCTTTGAGAACCGTAATGTCCTGAATGTCATAAGGACTTACTGAATTGATATCACCGCCCTGGATCCCGTCGATCACATATAATGGGTCAGAATTAGTCAGCGAACCTACTCCGCGAATGATGATCTTGGCATTTGAGCCCGGCAATCCACCTGTATTCACGATTTGCACACCGGCTATTTTTCCCTGCAAAAGCTGTTGGGCGGAAGTAGCGGACACATCCCCGAACTCCTTGCGGCCTACCACGGCGACTGCGCCGGTCAGATCTTTTTTCTTGGCAGTTCCATAACCAATAACCACCACTTCTTCCAAAGCCTTTGTATCAACCGCAAGCGAGATATCCACCACCGTTCGATTCCCGACAATCTCTTCCTTAGGCAAATAACCTACGAATGAAAATATCAGAACAGCATTCTCACCAGCTCCTGCCAGTTCATATTTACCTGCTATATCCGTCGTAACGCCACGTTGCGAACCTTTGATCACCACGTTGACGCCCGGAAGCCCGTCACCTCTTTCATCCGTGACCCTACCCTTAATCGTCTCTTCCGCCGCATTCGTTTTAGTTATTTTGGAAACGGCAATATCAGTCCGGCCGGATGATTCAGGAGCGGCGGCAGGCGCGATGGTAGCACTTTCAAAAGTGGCTGTCCCAACGTCAGAAGCCCTTTTTTCAAACCGCGGAACGATTACATAAGCTTCCTTTCCCGCTTTTTTGAAACGAAGATTAAATGGTTTGAGCAGATCACTCAGCTGCTTTTCCAGCTTGCTGCCATCCTGGCGGTAATCTGCGCCGGTAATGGTGATGTTTTTAACTGTTTCTTCTTCAAACAATATGCTTACCTGGTGCTGCTTGCCCAGGTCTATCAATAAATCTTTCAGGTTCTTAGCTCTGTTACGGCTTTCTTCATGTTGGGCCGCAATCGGTTGGGCGGCATTCCGTTGGGCGGGTTGGCTTGCAAATGAAATACCCTGCGCCGTGCAAAGCTGCTGAACAGATAACATGGTCAGCACGATACGGGTCTTTTGTAGAAATCTGCTACTCATGATTAGGATTGGTTACTGATGTTCTCAATTCAATAAATTCATTGTGTTTTACCACTTCCAGATGAAGCAGTTCGGATAAGATAGCGAGCAGGTCGTCGGCTTGCTTGGCCTTGTACACGCCGCCGATGCGGCGTTTGCCAAGAACGGGGTCAAGTATACGCACGTCCACTTTGAAGCGTTCGTTCAGCTGTTCCACCGCCTCAGACAACAGGGTATTGTCGAAGTAAAACATGTCCTGTTTCCAAGCCACGAACCGTGCCGGCGTCGATGAAGATGTAAGCGTAAATTTTCCGTCTTTTTCGGTTGAAAAGAGGTTTCCGGGCTTCATGTAAAGCTGTTTTCCTTTCGGCAGGCTCAGCTTTACCTTTCCCTTTGTAAGAAAAACCTTGGTGCCCCGCTCCCGCGAAAAAGCGACAAACTCAGTACCAAGCACTTCTATAAGATAGTCCTTGTTCATTTTTACAATAAACCGGCTATCCCTCTCGGTATGAACGACTTTAAACTCCGCTTCCCCTTCCAGCATTACTTCCCGGTTGCCCGGTCCGAAACCCAGCCGCGGAACGCGTAAAACAGAGTTTGCATTGAGGACTACTTCTGTGCCGTCGGACAATTGGTAAGCAGAAATCCGGCCATTCTCGGATGTCAATGATTTGTACATCAATTCTTTATTGAAAACAAAACCACCCACCACCAGCAAGCAAGCCGCCACGGCGCTGTAAGCCCATGCGCTTCTCCAAAGGTTGAAATGCGCTTTTTCTGCCTGATGCAATGGCGTTTCCCGGGTCGTATCCTGGTCGTTGACCAACGCAACATATTCAGAGAGAGCACTTTCTATCTGCGGTGAAAACTGCGGATGGCGGCTTTCCCATTCGTCAAGATATTGATAATAAAGCTCTTCATTCCGCGGGTCGGCGAGCCAGTCTTCGACAAGCTTACGCTGAATGGATGTGGTCCTTCCGTCAAAAAAATCGAACAGGACGTCTTTGGATAGGGATTCTTTCATTTTATATTTTTTAGCTTTTACAGTCCGGTGAGGGCTGTTTGGATAATTCACGGCACTCAAAAAAACCATTTGAAACGCGATCCTGAATGTGCATAAATGGTAATCTTACCGGATAGACAAGTACGGTGTTCCTAACCCCATGCCGGGGTTACATTTTAATTGAAAGCATCAGCGCGAGGCAGATAAACCAGCTGTCTTTCAACCCATTGCGCAGCCTTGCAATGGCGCGGGTGATGAGCGCTTCCACAGACTTTGGGGTGATCTGAAGTTCTGCAGCAATTTCTTCGAGCGATTTGCCTTCAACACGTTTGAGCAAATAGGCCTTCCTGCATTGCGGCGGCATGTCCTGCACAATGCGCTCGACCTGCTGGTGCAACTCGCTGTACTGCAACGCCTCACACGGATTGAGCGCGTGAGCGGCGAAAGGTGTGGTCATCACCTCCATCGGGGACGTGCGGTTCAAGTCCCATTTCAGGTAATTGTAAGACCGGTTCCGAACAGATTTGTACAGATAGGCACGATAGGAAGTGTTAATGAGTTCAAAAGTCCGGCTCTGCCAGAATGCGGCAAACACCTCTGACACAATATCTTCCGCTACTTCGCTGGAATGAACAAACCGGATTGCGTGGTTGCATAAATTGGTGTAATACTTTCTAAATAGCAGCTCACACCCTTTTTGCGGGTCCTGGCTGAACGTCTTGCGGATCAGGTATTCGTCGTCGAGCATCATTGGTCCGTTATCCTGCGCAGACAAATCCATGATGTCTTTTTCGGCTGATGGGGACGGTAGTTTTTTGATAGAATTAATTGCCATATCGTTTCATTAACCCGGCTGCACATTTGCAGTTCTCTCACACAGACAAGACCACAAGCCCCATCCCCATACTATAAATAATATTTTTTTTTCAGAAAATAATTCTATTAATCCCTTAGCATAAAACATTCTCTCTGTTTTCCTCGTCGGTTTTTTACTTCTTAATCAGGGAATTGACGGTACTCTGGTGATGGCGCTCCTTTTTGATATTGTTTATTCCGTCCACGAGGCCCTAATTTTGGTATTGTGATATGATTTTTTATAAATTTTTTTGGTAAATTGAAGTGTTGTTCAATTGGTTTGGCTTGGTTATTGCCTTAGTATCTTACTGGTATTTAATTAACTCCTGTGAAGCCTGGATTGCATAAGAGCGATCCTGAATTCGCTCCGACTAATTGGAACTGTATTTAACCCACTAAAGAGACATATGCAATAAAATCCAACATGGCTGACAAGGCCGATGACTGAACTGCGCGCGGATGAGACTTTACATTAAATATATGGTCAGTTTGCGGTGCAAAATGATGGTAAAAGAGGAGCTGAAAAAGCTTGGCATCAGGTATACTGTTCTTGATCTGGGGATGGTGGAAATATTTGAAGAAATAACAGACAGACAGCGGGAGCAGCTAAAAATAAATCTGCTCAAATCAGGACTTGAACTAATGGATGACAAAAAAAGCATCCTGATTGAAAAAATAAAAAATGTGATCATTGAAATGATACATTATTCGGACGAATTGCCTAAAACCAATCACTCCGAATACATCAGCAACAAGCTCGGTTATGATTACACTTACCTTGCCAATATATTCTCCGAAGTGAAAGGCATTACCATACAGCAGTTTATTATTATTCACAAAATTGAGCGGGTCAAAGAGTTGATTTTATACGATGAACTCAACCTCACAGAGATTTCCTATAAGCTGAATTACAGCAGTGTCGCTTATTTGTCCAATCAGTTTAAAAGAATTACAGGTCTTAGCCCGTCGTTTTATAAGCAATTGAAAGGTAAACGAAGCGGGAATTTGGAAAACGTGTGATATGTAGGGTAAAAAGTGTGAATATGGTAACTATTTCGACACTTAATGTAATGATATGGAGTACCAAAGGGCTCACCTTTGCAGTGTGAAAATCATTTCACAATAATTCCATATCCTATGAAAAAGTCTATATTCATCACGCTGGCTACTATTATTTCTGCCGTTTTCAATGTTGTACCAAGCTATGCCCAAACGGCCCCGAGTCTGGGCACAGCAGCCGGGTTTGCCCTTTTTACTTCCGTGGGAGAGTTTGCCAACACCGGTACAACGACCATAACAGGTGATATCGGCAATGGCGCAGGGGCCGTAACCGGGGATGCAGTAACAGTTACCGGTAATACGCACTTCGGAGATGTGCAGGGAGTTGCTGCAACGTTAGCCGTTGCAGCAGCCTATGCGCAACTGACAGACCCTATTTTAAATCCATGCGGCACCACTCTGACTACCCCTATCGGTGGTGGCGCTACACTTGCCCCAGGGGTTTATTGTAGTACAACGGCTACGGTGTTGACGGGAGATCTGACTTTGGATGCTGGTGGTGATCCGAACGGAATATTTATTATAAAAATAGACGGTGCGCTTTCGGTTACCTCTCCGGTAAACATCATACTGACGGACGGTGCATCGCTTGACAATGTTTATTGGCAGGTTAATGGTGAATTCAGTTTAGATGCCGGGGCACTTTTCAAAGGAACCTTGATCAATGTCGGCGCGATCTCACTTGCATCAGGAGCTTCCATTTCCGGCAGGGCCTTTTCAACCGCAGGAAAGATTTCGCTTAATAACAATACTATTTCCAATGAAGACATTACTTTGCCTGTTACGCTGGTAGTTTTTACCGTCAAAAAAGGAGAAAATCACACTACTTTGCTGTATTGGGCCACTACTGCGGAAACAAACAGTGACCGTTTTGAAGTGGAGCACAGTTCAAGCGGTGAAGTATGGAAAGAGATTGCGACAGTTGCTTCAAAAGGTGAAAGCCGCGAATTGATTTCGTATTCTTTCACTGATACAGCACCGGAAGAAGGGAATAATCTTTATCGTTTAAAGATGATAGACAAAGACGAAAGTTTTGCGTATAGCCGCATACGAAACATCAATATGGATTCGAAAAGCAAAACAGCTTTATATCCCAATCCAACCAATGCTCAATTGACATTGGACGTGAGCGATATCAGCAAGATAGAGCGTGTACAATTCAATGATATGTCGGGAAAGTTGATCCTGGATCAAAAAAGAAGTGGCTTATCAGATATCGGTACTTATTTCAATGTGAATAATTTCCCTTCCGGCTTATACGTAGTGAAGGTGACACGCACTAATGGATCAGTTGATGTGATGAAGATAGTGAAACGGTAGCCCGGGATGGCCTTGCTATACGCACACTATACATCAATATGCTATCCTCGTCTATGCTAACGTTGTCGCTGAAGTTCTTCCTGCTTATGAATGACATTCTTTTCAGGAAAAGGCTGAACCAACTCTTCCAACGTCATCCCAACTCGCTCACCCAACTTAGTCAGCGTTTCAATTGTAAAATTTTCACGTCCTTTCAGCCACTTATTTACCTGCTGACGCGAAATTCCAATCTTGTCCGCCAGTTCGTTTTGAGACATGTTTATTTCCCGAAGACGTCCGAGTATCCGCAATGCCACAGTTTGAGAAGTTTTAAGCCATGGAGTATGTTCCTCTATCTCCATTCGCTTACTTTCAGCTAACCAATCACTAGGCTCCTCATCCAAAAGATGCTGAATTTTGCTATATACGTTCATTTTTTGATCCATTTTTCTAAGTCAATAAATCCGTAGTCACTCCTTGAATCAATGTGCTCCGCTTTGAAATAATTCTTTACTGTCTTCATTTTCCGATCTTCCGCCTCTAAATGAGGTCTTTCCATGTTCAAAGTCAGCTTAATGGCCCCGCCAGTGATAACAAAGAGATTGTCATCGAGCTTTATCGCATATAATCTCAACCAACTGCGAGATTCAGCTCCCCGTGCCTTGCTACGTTCCCGAATTCTTTCAACGGAATTGTTATCGTAAGGCTTAAACAGCTGATTAAGGTTCTTCCCATTTTCGCCACTAATGTGAGAATTCAGACGTTTTCTAAACTCCTGAACATAACTTAAAGTGTCAAACACAGCTTCCTCAATGCTCATAATACCATAAAAATCACCACTTAGATCAGCTTTATTGGAATTGAAAAAGTTTTCCAAAAAACTTACGTCATTCCATTCTGCAAACACCCGTGCCAGCTCGTCTTGCTCGTGTTCCACAAATTTGACTGAAAGCAGTACCTCAGGTTTGACTACTCTTATCTTTTCAACCTTCATCTAACTATATGTGTATAGTGCTCGCCTCAGGCGAATTTCCTTTTACGAATATACACGAAAATCGCTAGTGGCAACTTAAAAGTTGCCACTAGCGATTAGATTTTTTACCTACTTTCCTACCGCTTCACAACCTTCAACACAACCGCTTCCCGTGCGGAACCTACCTTGATCAGATAGAGCCCTGCGGTTTTGCCGAGCGGCAATGTGTGTCGCTCCTGATCGGCTGGTTTTGGGATTGATTTGCTGAACAGAGAACGGCCATTCACGTCGGTAACCGTCACTTGGAGCGGTAATGCGTTGGCGCCGGTTATGACAACTTCTGCTTCGTCGCTGCTTACCGGATTTCCCATCAGTGTGGCGGTCAGTTTGGCTGGCGCTACTTCATTTTCGATTACTCCGAACCGGCCGTTGCTTTGAGCTGCCGGTTCCTGGCCGTACACAAGCTGCCCCTTGTAATAGACAGTTATCTTGTTGTTTTCAGTAAATGCACCGGCTGCTTTGTAAGAATGGTCATTGGTTTCATCAAATGCAGACCAGTTCGCTTTCGCTATTCTGTACTGAATATTACCTGTGCTGCTCAAAGGATACAGTTTCCCTAGAGAAGATGCTGCTTTCAGTTCAAAATAGGTATCCGCATTGACTTTCTGCTGGTTGCCTGTGAACTGGCCGCTCACATTTGCAGCACCCAGTGCAGCGAAGTCGATCCAGTGGTTCAAGTTGGCGTTGCCGTCTGATGTGAACCAGTAGCGGATCGCAAGATCGGCGTAGTTAACCGGCACATTGCCTTTGTTCTCTACTTTGATCCACGTGCTCAGCGAGGTTGGCGCCGCATTGGTGTTTTTATTTTCCGAATAAACTTTCAGATCTAAAACCGCCGCCGTTGTGTCGGGCTCCACGCCCCACCAGAGTTTTCCGTTGCGATACAACGTGATATGGTCGTTGGTAGCGTAAGCGGAACCACTTTTGAAAGAATAATCATCGTTTTCCGAAAGATCAGCCCAGTTCACATTGGCAAACCTGGTTTGGATGGCGCCCGAATTGGCCGCCGGATTCAAATTACCAGCGGATGCATTGAAAGCGTATTCCACATAACCTAATGCGCCATTGCGTGGTTTGGCCAGTTCGACATAGTTCATCGAAACCTTGCTGCTGCCCATTTCGGCAAAATCGACCCATTTGTTAATGCCTGCATAATTCTCGGCAGTAACCCAGTAACGCGCAGTGAGTTCACTGTACCGAACGGCAACAGGACTTTCGTTGGCAATCGTCAGGTATGGTTTGATGGTATTGTTATTAACCTGGCCACTGTCGCCATCCTTGTAGAGCACCTTCAAACCGGAAGAAACGATCAGTGCACGGCTCACGGGCTGTGCCGGGCTGTATGCTTCATTGCCATTTTGAGAAGCGGTGATCACAGTAGTTCCAGGCGCAATGACCTGTACTTTTCCGTTCGAAATTACGGCTACTGTTGTATCTGAGCTCGAATAACTTACAGGCAAACCGGAACTTGCCACAGCACCCGGATCAAAATCAGCATTGCCAACTGTCTTTGGTGCTAAACTATCCATTGAAACCGTTTGTGCAACAACAGGAGGAGCTGCGATAGTCAGACAGAAATCATCCAGTATAAACTTTCCGCTCGGACCTGCTTTTGACGCCCATATGCCGATGGTTGCGGCATTCGCAGGTGCTAGTTTGGTTACTGAATACTTGGTATAAACCGTTTTGGCCGGTTCAAATGGATGAACCTGGAATTGCGTGGTACCACTTGCAATTTTGGTACCCTGCGCATCATAGAAATCGATTCCGATCCCAGCCCACCATGGTAAGATAAATTGGCTGGCGTTAGCGGGGTTCGGCGTGGCTTCCACTTTGGCCCAAACCTCAAAAGTGATCTCCCTGCCTCCGGTCACTGGAATTGTCTTCCCGTAATTAATCGCTCCGCCATCGGCGGTAATGACAGCACTCTTCAATCCGCTCTGAGCCGAGGTACCAATGGTCGCAGCCGCAGCATTTGGGTTCCTGATCCAGTTTACAAAACCACTTTCAAAACCATTGTTGGTAAGCACACCACAGGAACCTGCAGCAACGATCGTAACCGCTGAACCAGAGGAAACACCGCCTGCATCCTGCGCAGTGGCAGTAACAGTAGCAGTGCCGACGGCTACGGCTGTAACAATTCCAGTCGCATTCACTGTGGCAACGGATGGGTTGGATGAGCTCCATACCACTGTCTTGTTACTCGCATTGGCCGGGGCTATCGCTGCTTTAATGGAGGTAGTGTCCCCCACGCCAACAGTGGCAGACGGTTTATTTAATGTAACAGATGTAATCAAAACATTGGAAACCGTGACCACGCTGCTTGCGGTTTTGGCCCCGTCCTGCGTGGTAACTGTTACGGTCGCAGTTCCAGGCGAAACGCCCGTTAACACGCCACTTTGACTGACTGAAACAATACCCGCATCAGACGTCGACCAGGCCAGTGTTTTGTTGGTAGCATTTGCAGGCTGCACAGTCGCAACCAGGGTGACGGAGTTATTCACACCAACGGAGGCCGTGGATGCGACCGTAACCCCGCTTACATCAATATTGGAGGCAGTTACAGTGGATGAGGCCGTTTTTTGGCTCTCGTTAGTGGTTACGGTGATGGTGGCAGTGCCAGGGGATACTCCCCTCACGAGCCCTGTTCCGTCCACACTTACAACAGATGTATTCGACGAACTCCACGTTACCTTTTGATTGGTCGCGTTGACTGGCAGTATGGTGGCGGCCAACCTTGTCGTGTCGCCCACACCCACAGCAGCAGTGGAGGGGTTTACAGCAACAGAAGTAAGTGGTGTAAGTCCCACTTCTATTCCACTAACAACAGGAAACTCAAAATTCGGTATGGGTCTGAAAATAACATTCAGTGTCCCTGAGGCATTTGACCGGACCGAAAATTGTCTGACAATGCCTTTAAATCTGCCACCGGCCTCCGCCATAATATCAAAGTTCTTAAGCAACGTGTCAGCTACGGTGGTACCGGTCACATTAAATTTCCTTTTTCCCGCAGTGACGGTTGTAGAAATTTCGGCAAAATGAAGCCTTACAACATACAAACTATTGGGCACCAGGTTTCCATAGGAATAAATAAGCGGATGACCGCTGTGGCGCATTGATCTGTATACATCCGCGGGAGCAGGAGAACTTATGGCGGTTAAATCAATAACTGTTGTCGTGGATGTGCTCCATTGGTATCCCGACTGCGGTGAATCAGCAACAAAATTCCCGATCGTAGGTCCACCGCAATTGTTCGCAACGACAACAGTTCCGACCGTCAACAGGGACGTCGCTGTTTTTGCCCCGTCTTCCGTAGTAACGGTAATGGTGGTCGTACCCTGCTTTAAGCCGGTAACCAGGCCGCTGGCATTTATTGTAGCAACGGTCGGGTCTGACGAAGCCCAGCTCACCTTTTTGTTCGTTGCATTGGCAGGGAGCACCGTTGCAGCCAGATTTCTGCTGGTACCCAAGCCTATTGTGATGGCCGCGTCGAGCGTTACACTCGTCACGCCGATGGTGGGCGTAACCTTGATGCTGCTTTGGGCTGTTTTTCCACCATCCTGCGTCGTCACTGTAATGGTAGCAACCCCTGGGGAGACTCCGGTTACGAGTCCGGTTGCATTAACGGTTGCAATGCCCGTATCAGACGACGCCCAGCTAATTGCATTGTTAGTGGGGTAAGTCGGGGTAAGCGCCGCTTTTAATTGTTTTGTAAAACCTACGATGACTGAGTCGGCAGCGGGCGTTACGGCCACTGATACGACAGGTCCGCCTGCGGGTTCGCCAACGAAAATGCCATTGCCCCCAATCCCAAGATATACCCTGCCGTGCAAATCAGCCGCCATGTTACTCACAATGCCCGGAACCGGATTAGCGATCGTCGTCCAGGTCGCGCCATTATCGTCGGACCGAAAAACACCGTACGAAACACCGTTTATCGCTGTGCCTTCCGTACTTACATAGATCACCGGATTGGAAGTTGCAGTCGTATCTGCCTTACCAACTGCAACCCATTTCGGTTTTTTAATCACATCCGGGTTGACTTTGGTAAAGCTCTGGCCAGCATCCGTGGAGTGGAACAGGCCGTCACCGGAAAATGCGATCCAGATATCCCCTTCCTTGCCCGGCGTGGTTTCCACATTCATCTGGGCCACATTGCCAACGTTGGGTAAATTGGTTGCCGCAGTTGGTGCGAAATTAACCCCGCCATCGGTACTCTTATAAATCTTACCACCGGCATAAATGTAAAACATGTTGCCGTTTACTTTATCAGCAGCCAACGGCTGCATTCCAGCCCATATCTGGTAAATATCGCCTGGTTTTAAAACCGCATTGGGGACACCGTTACATGCTGTCCAGCTGGTACCCAGGTTATCGGATTGATAAGTCAGGCCGCCTTGCGTGACCCAGACCATTTTCCTGCTGGTAGCAGAAACAGCGATCCTGCCCCTTGCGCCGGGCATGGAAGGGAATTTTAAGTAAGATTCTCCACCATTCGTCGAATAACCTCCTATGGCTGGACCATTCCAACCGTCGCTTCCTACACGTGCGATAAAGCTCGGGTCTGAGTACTGAATGGCCCCACCGGTAGTGTTGCAACCGGTTTGGGTTGCAAACCAGCTGGATATTCCTCTTGCAGGGGGTGTATCCAGTGACTTATGGTCGAAACCACCTACATCGCCCGTTGTCGAAACCAGATAGTTGGGACCTGAAGGCGGGCAAACGGCTGGGCCGGCAACTACAATTTCTTCCAGTCCGTTATCGCGCAATTTCCAGGTGACCCTGCTCGCCCACACATTGGTCGTTTGGCCGACATCAAGCCAATCCGAAAACCAGACATGTCCGGCATTAAAGGGATCCCATGCAAAGCCATTGACATTGTGACCGATGTTTCCATTTGCGCCATCTCCGGCCGAATGCGGCGCTTCTGTGACATCCCGTGTTGCCGGTACCATCGACGTCCAGCTGCCCTGGCTTCCGCCGGAAATGCTGCGATAAGCGATATCGTGGTTCCAGGAGCCAGTGGTTGATACCACCACTTCATTGCTATTCGCAGGATTGACGCCCACGCTACTAAATTCCTTACCAGCAACCGGTGTAATATCGATCCAGCTGCTTCCATTCCATTTATGCAATGTGAAACCTCCCAATGGGCGGTAAGTGGCTGATGGTAACCGGGTCACAAAAAAAGTACCGTCATCGGCGATGCTGGCGCGCCTCGGTTCGGCCGGGCTTCCACTCATTAATGCAAAGGTGTTTCCTCCGTCTGTACTGCGATATACACCGGCCTTGCCACCCAGAAAAATGTTTCGGGTAACCCCATTGACCACGCCGCCGCTTTTATCAAAAAAGATAAACCTGCCTGACACGGAATCGGGCAATGTAGTGTTCACCTTTGTCCAAGACCCCACTGCTCCCGCGGCTGTACTTTTATAGGTACCATTTGCCCGGCTTGTTACATACACTACATTACTATTGTTTGGATCAACAGCCAGACGGTCGGTGAAAGTCTGGTCGCTATTAGGCAGAACCGTTATGCGAAGCTGGCAGTCAGTCCAGGTAGCACCCCGGTCCACCGACTTCATGACAGTTCCCGGGGAAGTGCCTCCTCCGGGAACTGTACCCATCCCTGTCTGGTGTGTAGCATAAAGAATATTTCCGGTTGCATCACTGGGATCAAAAGCAAGGTCCCCGCATTTGGCAGCGGCTTCCCAGTTCCAGTAGGTCGTCGGTATTTTATTATACCACATCAAGTCTTCCCATTTCTGGGCAGCGTGGTTCCAGCGGTAAGGCGTGCCTACGTCGGTAGTAATAAAATAGAGATTAGGCACTTTGGGATGTGCTTTGATACTCGTTACATTACCGCCGCCGCCAATCCGGACCGGTTTCCAGTTGTACGTCTGTGCCTTGGCTACAAAATTCAGGGCCCCTGTCAGTGCAATCAACAGGATCATCATTCGGATTAATCTTTTCATAAATGTTGCTTTTTTGGTAAGATGAAAACCGTGCTGCCGCATCCTAAAAACAACTTCTGACAAGTCCGTATTTTCTTAAAAGAAAGTCGATGTTATGTAGAAGTATTTCAAAGATTTCGACAACATATCATCTTACAGACAAGCGAAAAGAAAAATCCCCATATTGTAACTTGATATTTTACAAAAAATATACTGTTGTTTTACTAAGCACTGTACTACAAAGCACCTGCGCACCACTTTAAAATGTAGGAGGCGTCGATTTGAGGTCGGAATCCAGGAAATCATTGACCATAGGGATCAACCAATCCGTCCGTTGCATCATACCGATATGGGTGGTGCCGGGCAAAATCGCCAATCGGGATTGAGGCAAGCCGTGTATATCACCCATTTTGCCACCGCCCTTGGCGCGGAACAGCTCCAATGCATGTTCGTATTTGATACCGTCCGCGTCGCCAATGGCTATAAACATCGGTGCCTTGATTTTCTTCACATCTTTGG
Organism: Dyadobacter sp. MSC1_007; assembly: GCF_023667495.1. Classification (GTDB taxonomy): domain Bacteria; phylum Bacteroidota; class Bacteroidia; order Cytophagales; family Spirosomataceae; genus Dyadobacter. The sequence continues at coordinate 125,956 of NZ_JAMOZL010000002.1, read as the reverse complement.
ACCAATCGTATGGCTTCAAATCTATACTAATGACTTTTTTGACAAACTCGGGGAAATGGGCCGGGTCGTTTCCTAGGCTGTCATATTGTTTCTGTATGGGGCTGCCTTTGAACATATCGGCATTGATAGTAGGATACATGGCCTCCACATCTGCCCACCAACCGTCGTGCGTATAGGCTCCCGACAATACCACCATCCTGCGCACCTGCTCAGGATGGCGCACGGCCATCTGAAAAGCAACTCCGCCTCCCATGCTGTAACCCAATATGTCGCTGCTATCAATTTTAAGGTGTTTGAGCAGCCCGGACACATCGTCCGCCATGCCTTCATAACTGATTTCTCGAGGTATATCCCTTGTGCGGCCGTGTCCCTGCAGTTCCATCACAATAACTTTCCGGTTTTTAGCCAGCACAGGTATGATATGTGACCAGTTTAAAGGTATGGTCATGTAAGAGCCGTGAAGGAGTACGATGGGTTTGCCGCTACCGTAAACCTCATAATACATTTTCAGCCCGTTTACATCGGAATAGCCACTTTCGGTCGGCTTGATGCTCTGAACGGCAACCGTGTCCTTCGCTTCTGCTGATGCTTTTTGATTTTCCTTCCGGCCTGATTGGCAGGCTAACATGGCCATTGTGGCAATGGCAAATGCGATACTGGTTACGATGTGTTTTTTCATGTTGATGTTGTTTTGTTACGATACAAATTTCCGCAACAAAAGCATCTCACTCCGAGTACGTATGCGTCAATCATAGGGGCTGAATGCGCCAATACGACACCAAACGGCTTTTGGTTTACCTCAGGCTACCGGGGAACCGCCATTAATCTTAAAAAATGCCCTTTCCAGCACGTCCTTAATCGCTTCCAGTTTCATGGGTTTGGCCAGATAATCGTCCATTCCTGCCTCGATGCACCTGTTGCGGTCCTCGTTCATCGCATTGGCCGTCAATGCTATGATGTAAGGCTGCGATACGTCCGTCTGGCGGATAATTCTTGTCGCTTCCAGCCCATCCATTTGCGGCATTTGAACATCCATCAAAACTACCTCAAACGGGTTATTGGCAAGCGTTTCCAGCACTTTCAATCCGTTTGTAACGACCGGCGTCTGGTTGTATCCCAGTTTCCCCAGGACATGGTCAATGAACTTTTGGTTGACGAGATTGTCTTCCGCGACCAATATGCGGAGAGGATATTGCGCAGAAAAATTTTGATCCAGTATCTGGCTTTTCGAATGCGTGTCCACCGGCAAGCCTACACCGTTTGAGGTGCGATCAGAGAATCCGGTAGTGATATGGAATTGAAACGACGACCCTTTCCCAAATTCGCTCTCGACCTTGATTGCACCGCCCATTAACCGTACCAGCCTTTCACAAATCGCCAGTCCCAGTCCTGTGCCGCCATACTTCCGGTTTATGGATGAATCCAGTTGCGAAAATGCCTGAAACAACTTCGACAGATTTTCTTCATGAATACCAATGCCGGTATCCGTCACGGTAAACCCAACGGCGATCATTCCATCTTGTGCCGCTGTATGCTGATAAACGTTCAGAGAGATCTTACCATAAGTCGTAAATTTGAGTGCATTGCTGAGCAAATTCGTCAAAACCTGTTTTAGCCTCGAACTGTCGCCGACCAGGAAATGCGGGAGGTCGTTATCGATCTTGCAAACCAAATCAAGATGCTGTTTGGTCGCCTGCGGTGCAAAAAGCCTGATGATCTCGTAGACAGTTGGCCGCAGCTCAAATTCATGCTCTTCCAGATCGATTTTCCCTGACTCGATTTTTGAAAAATCCAGAATATCATTGATCACGTTTACGAGCGTTTGGCCGCAGCTTGCGATCGTATTAGTGTACTCCCGCTGCTCATCGCTCAGGGGCGTCTCCGAAAGTAGCGCCGTCATGCCGATCACACCGTTCATAGGCGTTCTGATTTCATGGCTCATCGTTGCCAAAAACACGCTTTTAGCCTGATTCGCGCGTTCGGCTTCGTTACGCGCGAGCTGCGCCTGTTCATGCTGTTCGTAAAGCTCATCGGTCTGGGCGCGCAGTTCTTCCGACTGTGCCTGCAACTCCTCATTCAAGGATTGCAAATGTTCGGACTGTCCCTGCAATTCTTCCGCCTGATGCTGGATCACGGCCGTGCGTTCATCGACCAACTTTTCCAGTTTTTCTTTTTGCCGGACAATTGTCTTAACCCGATAAGCATAAAACAAATAAACCCCGCAGCAAACGAGAACCGCCGCCGCCAGACGGAACCACCATGTTGCCCAAAAAGGTGGTGTAACCCAAATAGACAACGTCTGTTGACTGGTAATCCACTCGCCGGAAGGATTTTGCGCTTTTACTTTGAAATAATACTTACCCGGCGGCAGGTTTGTGTAAACGGCGGTATTCGTGTTGCCTACATAATTCCAGCCTTCGTCAAATCCCTGCAAAGTATACGCGTAGTTTTTCTTTTCACCTATAAAATCCAGGGCCGTGTAATCGATCGAAATGAAAGATTGATTATAGGACAATTTTACTTCACCTACATCTGGAAAATCGGCTGATACAACGGGTTTGACATCGCTCTTATCGGCAGCTTTGCTGTTAAGGATCTTAAAATTGGTGATTACGATCGGGTAAGTGTCGTGGTCGCGCTTGATGGTTCGCGGATCGAACTTATTGAAGCCATTGACACCTCCGAAATATAGATTTCCCTCCCGGTCCTTATAAGCAGCCTTTTGTTTGAATTCCCTGGCTTGCAGGCCGTGCTCCAGATAATTCTGAAACTTTTCAAGTGCGGGGTCAAACATGGAAAGCCCGCCTACGGTACTGATCCAGAGCATTCCCAGGTTATCCGCGACGACTGCCTGCGTGCGGTTGTTGATCAGCCCATGATCCTCGGTATATCTCTTGTATTTACCCGTGGCACGGTCGAAACGTACCAGACCTTTGCCTGTTGCCAGCCACAAAATGCCCTTTTGCCCCTCGGCAATGCAGTTGATAGCATTGCCGGAAACATCGCCGTCGTCGGAAATCTTAAATCTTGTAAACGTATCGGAATGGCGTTCATAACGGTTAAGCTGTCCTTCATAGGTGCCCATCCACATGGTTCCCCGGCTGTCGTTCAAAAAGCAGTTCACCGTATTCTCAGATAATGTTTTCGGATCGGCTGGATTGCTCAAATAATGCTTGAACGACCGTGTCGCAGGGTCAAGCACGTCCACGCCTTCGCCATAAGTGCTCAGCCATATCTTCCCGTCGGCGGCGCGGGCAATAGCATAGACGTTGTTGGAATATAACCCGCCCGGCTGCTTTTTAAACACTGTCGACCTGCCGGTTTTAGGATCGAACAAATTGAGCCCGTCACCCCAGGTGCCGACCCACATTTTGCGATCCGTATCGGGTGCAATGGCCAGGACAAAATCTCCCGAAATGCCTTTTTCAGCGTTCTGCCGAAAGGCTGTGAACTGTCTCGTTTTTTTGTCCAGCAAATTCAAACCTCCCCCATCCGTCCCTATCCACATATTTCCATCCGGATCTTCATAAAAACATAGGACGAAGTTGTTGGAAAGGCTGTTCTCTGATGAATTATGTACGAAATGGTCAAAGCTGTTACTGGCTTTGTAAATGCTGACCCCGGCGGCGTAAATGCCCAGCCAATAATTGTTCTGGCGGTCTTTATAAATGTAGTCCACCGAATTTCCGGCAATGCTGCTCAGGTCTACTTCGTCGTGAACATGCACCGTGAATGTCCATTTGTTCGTATCCAGGATGTTCAGGCCTCCATTTTCCGTCCCCACCCAAATCTCACCCTGATTTTCGTTGATGCTGGTAACATTGTTATTGGACAAACTCGCCGGGTTGCCGGGTTGATGTTTGAACTGACGAAATCCGTTTTGTTCGGGCTGATAAAGGTTTAAACCATTTGCATTGGTACCGACCCAAATACGGTTTTGAGCATCCTGAAAAATATATCTTACATCATTGCCAGAAAGCGAATTAGCCATTTTGCTGTCCGCCATAAACCTTTTGAACGAGCCGGTTTTGCGATCGAGGAGGTTAAGGCCCGTTAAAGTACCGGCCCAAATGTTGTTTTGCCGGTCGCAGAAGACGGCATTAATGTTATCGCCGCTCAGACTGTTTTCTTTGCCAGGATTAGACTTATAATGGGCAATTACAATGCCCTTTTCCGGATCGAATACGTCGAGTCCTGCCGTTGTAGCCAGCCACAATTTGTTCTGCTTATCGATTGCTATTTCGTTAATGAAATTACCCGCAATGCTCTTGCTATCATTTGGCTTGTTAACGTAGGATTTGAAATGCCTTCTGCTGCGGTCCAGCATGTTCAGCCCTCCCCCGCTGGTCGCAATCCAAAGGTTACCCGACTTGTCTTCCTTAATACTGCTGATGAAGTTGTTGTTAATGCTGTTTTCAGCGCGCTCATTATACTTGTAGACCTTGAATTCGTGCCCGTCATACCGGTTAAGCCCGTTATTTGTTCCAATAAAAATAAACCCTTTGCTGTCCTGGAATATGCAGTTGACATTGTTGTCGACAAGGCCCATCTCGGCTGAAAGATGTCTGAAATGTACCGGTTTTACTTGCGGGAAGGCGGGTAAGGCAACAAACTGTATTAGAACGAGACAGAAAGAGAACAAAAAACCGGGGTTCATACCTTAGCAATGAGCGGAAGACTAACTAATTTTACAGTAATATACGGATTAGTTACATTTTCTGCACCAATTAAGAAAGCCAGAATGGAATATGACGGTCAGCACGACATTCATTAGCACTTCTTTAACACTTTAAAACTCTTCTGCTCGCACTATAACGAGCAGTCCGGCAAAGCAATATCCATATACAACTTTAAAAGACTGAGAAATAGTCTTTCTTGCGGGCTTATTTGGACAATACAAATTATTATATTTGGAGAAAAAAGTGATGAAGCATCTTACTATCATTGTGCCTGACGGCCAAAACTCGTTAAGCACTGTTGCCTGCATCGTGGGCGCATATGAAATGTTCGCAGCGGCCAATCAGCTTTGGATTGAAAACGGCAAGGAGGCATTGTTTAAAGTCGAATTAGCTGGCGTCTCGGAAGAGACGGAGTTCCATAATGGCATGCTCGCGGTGAGATCGCGTTCTACCATTTCAACCGTCAGTAAAACGAACCTGATTCTTGTCCCCTCACTGGTCAATAATTATCAAACTTCCTCCAAAGAAAACGACTTGCTGACCGACTGGATCGTGAAGCAATACAAACATGGGGCGGAGATCGCCAGTATGTGCACGGGTGCATTCATGCTGGCCGCAGCCGGGTTGCTGGACGGGAAAAGTTGCTCTACGCACTGGCGCGTTGCGGAAAAGTTCAGAAACGAATTTCCCAAAGTTAGCTTGCAGCAGGAAAGGCTGATCACAGACGAAAACGGTATTTATACCAATGGCGGCGGCTATTCTTTCCTCAACCTGATCATTTACCTGATCGAAAAATACTACGACAGGCAAACGGCCATTTATTGTTCCAAAATCTTCCAGGTCGAAATCGACCGGTCAAGCCAATCGGCATTTATCATATTCACCGGTCAGAAACTGCATAATGATGAAATCGTAAAAAAGGCGCAGGCTTACATTGAAAGCAAGCCCGATGAGAAAATTTCAGTTGAAGATCTTTCGACCAGGTTTGCCGTGGGCAGACGGAACTTCGACCGAAGGTTTATCAAAGCCACAGGCAACACACCGGCAGAATATGCCCAGCGCGTAAAAGCCGAATGGGCGAAAAAGAATTTCGAAAACACCCGCAAAACAATCAACGAGGTCATGTATGAAGTGGGGTATTCAGACGTGAAGGCGTTCAGGGAAATGTTCAGAAAGAGCACCGGAATGTCACCTTTGGAATATAAGAGCAAGTATAACAAAGAGACAGCGCCGGGGTATTAAGGGAGGTTTTTGGGTTTAAATTTAAACAAAACACACTCCTATTTAACCGCACTGTGACCGAGAAGGGCCAAATATCTTTTACACTGATTTTCAACGGGCAGCAATACCGGGTAGCAACAACGCCCACGCAATATTACTCGCTCATGAGCCTGATAGTGGACACATTACCAGTATCGGGCTTTGGCTTGTGCTCGGGAATGGGTGGCTGCGGGACGTGTATGGTCCGGATTAATGGCAGGAATGTACTTTCCTGTGAAGTTGCGGTAAATGAGAGTTTGGTGGAGGCTGTTATTGAGTTGATAGAGGTCTGAATAACTAGCAGTTATACAACAAAAGCTGTCAATCGCTTCATTGGTCTTGCGGAATATTATGCCCCCTCTTCTTTATCAATGTCGTTTAGGAAACCTTACTTGTACCAGTTTTTAACTCGGCGCTAACAAAAGTCTGAGAATTGAGTACGCGCTCACGAATTTTAGCCTTTAACAGCATCGTTTCCTTCCGAAATTCGCGTTTGGCTGTCCGATTGGCATCCCAACGCTTCCAGTCTTCTTGAGACATGCCATCAATTAAGGCATCAAATTCTTTGTTTAATTTATCCCAGTTAGCCATAATGATCTATTGAAGAGCCACTTACCTTATTTGTCACTATTAAAAACGTGTGTAAAGCTCGAAATCCGATTAGGGTCATTCACCCGAAGTTGGATTCTTTTTTTATAGGGAAATCCTGACACTGAGAGCACTCTGTTGGTTCCGGGTAAGTCCTGAAACCGTATAACACAAATATCAGTCCAAATGTTGTTGTCGCTTATGAATTCATTAAACTCGAACAAGCTAGGCCTTTTTCCGTAGGCCTCATTAAACTTTCCAGCAAATTTTTCGACAACTTTTATGAATTGACTGTAATCTTCTTCATTGAATACAGTGTCGATCACTTCATCGGGCGAGAATTCTAGCTTCGCCTCATATATGCAATACCTGTTGATTCGATTCTTTTGGCTAATCTTCTTTTCCTCTCCCCACCAATGAGCAAAGCCGATGTCTTCCCAAAAATAGTATCCGTCTCCAAACCACTGTTGATATCCTTCGGCCAGGACCGGAAAGCTCAAATGTTGATCTCTGTATTCCTGAGCTTGGAAAACGCTTATCTCTGGCATTTTTAGTCAATTTCAATGAGAAAAGGGTTCGCGGCGATAGCCACGAAAGCAATTTCGCACAACGTTTCACCCTTTATCAACCTAACTTTTCCATACGTTCCTGACGTTTACTAAACGGTAACATCTTAATTTAGTCAAGCACTTCCGTCATTGCTTCTGCAAATGCCTGCCGTGCTTCCCGCGGTAGATTTTGACTCGCATTGCCCTTAATATTGTGATGCGCATATTAGCTTAAACATAGCGACATGGCGCCCGGGATCAGTCTACGGCGACTTATTTAAAACAAATTCAAAAACCTATGTATTCAGAGATATTGCGGTCGACTGGGAATTATACGGATGACGACGTCCGACTGTTCGAGAGGGCCATTCAAGTGCGCAAAGTGGATAAGCACGCTTTACTGCTCCGCAAGGGCGAAGTGGCGAATTCGATCTATTACCTTTTAAATGGATCCGCCTATCAATACCGACCCGTCGAGGATGCTGAGCACAATATCATTGATCTTCACATCGAAAATGACTGGTTTCTCAATTATGAAAGTCTGATCACCCAACGTCCGTCCGAAGTTTGCATTGAGGCTTTTACCGATAGTGATGTTCTGGAAATCAGCCTGGAAATGGTGCATTACCTTACCGGGAAATCGACCACATTTATGCAGCTGAACCGGGTTTTGGAAGGCGCAATTGCGAGAATGCAATTTTTTGATCAGTCTATGAGCCCGTCCCAAAAGTACAATTCCATCCTCAGTCACCGACCGCGGCTTGTGCAGACGTTTCCTTTGAAAATGATTTCATCTTACCTCAAAATCACTCCTGAAACACTCAGCAGGGTCAGGAAGCAAATTGCTAATGGTGACCTTTCTTGATTTCAATCAAGCGGACGGCTCAGTTCAATGTCCTATTTTTGCTTTCATAAACTGCATTTAAAAATATGGAGCATAAAGCATTATCAATCAGGCCATTCATCGGATCAGCCGATTTTGACGTTTCCAGAAGTTTCTACCGTGATTTTGGGTTTGAGGAAGTGGTTATATCACCGGATATGTCCCTTTTCAAGACCGGCAATTTTGGTTTTTATCTGCAAGATGCATATGTCCGTGATTGGATCGACAACACCATGCTTTTTCTTGAAGTCGAAGATGTACACACCTTTTGGGAAAAGCTGGTAGCGCTCGATCTACCGGCTAAATACAAGAATGTGCGTCTTGGACCGATCCGTGTAGAGCATTGGGGCAGCGAATGTTTCGTGCACGACCCCTGCGGCATATTATGGCATATCGGAACCTTTACTGCGAAATCATGAAATTCACAAAACTAGTCCCGAACGTATTTTATGTAGACATCTACGATGGTCTGAAGCTATTTGTTGACTGTCTTGAATTCACTATCACGCATGACGAACTGAAAACCATCAGACCATTTTGCGTGATTGAAAAAGACGGGTTACGTATCAATCTGTTCGAAAATGCAGGACTGGCGAAAGAACACAATCCTGAATTCAGGCTGGTAACTGAGGATATTGAATCGGTTTATCAACAAATTGCGTCGACTTATCCGGAATTCCTTCATCCGAACCTTAGTAAGGTTACGCTCCGGCCGTGGGGAGCAAAAGAATTTGCGGTCATGGATAAACAGTTGGGCGTGGTCATTCAGCAGTGGTAGGAACAGATTTTGTGTGATCCAACCGATCATACAAAACTGAGAAATCATGGCAAAAGAAGGCAAAGACTTTCCGGTAGACGGATCATCGGTCATTTTCACGGACCTGCAAGGCATCCGGCGGAGAGGCATTTACAGGAAAAAGGAGGGCTTCCGGGAAATTACCGAAACCGAAATGCCTATGGAAGAGCAGTCATTTTTCCCGGATGACGATATAGTTGGCTGGGAATATGAGCCTGAGAGTCAATCGGAATAGAAAGCAGAAGGGGCAACCGGCGATTGGCTGGTTGCCTCTTCTGCTTTCGCCCCAATCCCAACCCTACCGCGAAACCCTTACCTCTTCTTTCAGTGGCATACCCATTACCAATTTTTCAATGGCGGCTACTTTTGCGTCCATCGTTGCGAGCCTGGCTTTTAATTGATCGTTTTCTTCCTGCAAGGCCCTGGTCCGCTTTTCGAGTGCCTGGATGGCGGCCATATTTACACCGTCGATGTCGGAGGAATTGATGGTCGTGTCGCTGCCGATCCCCTCAGCACCGAATGCAGCGTAGAAGTCCTGCGCCATCGGCCTGATATGTCGGAACTGAAACTCGCGCTCGCGTCGCTAATTATGCAGGCACCATGATGGCGGGCACTCGCATTTTTCCCTAACGCCATCGAAAATTACCCTCTGGCCCTGTGTAAACCGATGGCGATGGCAAAACTACCGCTGGCAACAGACGGCCCGAGCGTGATCGACGCCAGGCCGCCCGCTATCGATGAGGGGCCCATAGACAGCGCATCATCCCTGGTCGCTTGTGCACCACTACCTAATGCTATTGCGCCGACGGCGGAAGCAGTGCCGTTGAACGCCATTGCCCCGTCGGCAGAAGCAGTATCATAATTACCCAATGCAACTGATTATTGTCATTCCAATAGGTATCCGAAAACCCACCAACATACCCCACGCGGAACGCGGCTTTATCCGCATACCACATCATGCGCCGTCCCGGGCCTGTTGCCGGAATGCCGGAAGGACTTATGGCAACGTCCCCGGTAGCAGAGAAAAGAACACTGCTATCGGCAACATGCAATCCGGCCTTGGGTGTAAGCGTCCATTTCGGAACATTAGCTGTCCGGTTATGGACACCTGAACGGCACTTCTCCTGCTTTCTGTTGTTCTGGGGGCGATTCAATAGCTGGCAAGACGTTTATACCAGCAGGTGAAGGAAAAAACCTTCAAGCATCCTATTGGTCATGATCCGGAACTACTTCAAAATCGCATTTCGAAACCTTCTAAAAAGCAAGGCATATTCGGTTATCAACATTTTTGGTTTGGCCGTTGGCTTTACATGCTGCATTACAATCGGTCTTTATGTGCTGGATGAATTGAATTATGACCGGTTCCATCAAAATGGGAAGGACATTTACAGAGTAGTTGAAAAGCAGAATATCAGTGGCGTGGTATATGATGTCGCCACTTCGCCGGGGCCGCTGGCACCGGCGTTAAAAGCCAATTTTCCAGAAATTTCGCAGACTTGCCGCCTGAGACGACTGGGAAACAGAATGTTCAAAATTCAAAATAACGTCGTCGAATCCGGCAATACTTATGCCGCTGATAATGGCCTTTTTACCATGATGAATTTTAAGCTCCTGATGGGCGACGCAAAATCGGTTTTAGCCAATGCCAACGAAATCGTCATTACGGAATCTGTTGCTGAAAAGTTTTTTGGAACAGACTGGCAGCGCGAAACGGACCTGATTGGGAAGGCGATCAATTTCAACGATGACCGGGACCTGAAACTGGTCGGAATCGCACAAAACTGCCCCGAGAATTCTCATATCCAGTTTGAGGTATTATTACCGATGAAAATATGGGAAGCCGAACAACGATCATTCCAATGGAATAATAACGATTACCATACCTATATTCAACTCCGTCCCGACGCGTCACCAAATGCACTTCAGCGTAAACTTTATAATTACTATCAGCAATATGTACCGGCATCGAAAACACAATTTTACCTGCAACCTTTTCTTGATATTTATTTAAAATCGGACTTCGATTTCAACACCGAATGGAGTAAGACGAGCAGCATGTCGACCATCAGGGTATTTGTGGCGGTTGGACTGATTATTTTGCTGATTGCTGTTTTTAATTTCATCAATTTATCAACTGCGCGTGCGCTTAAACGGGCTGGCGAGGTAGGCATACGCAAAGCCGTGGGCGCGGTTCGATTCCAGTTAATAACTCAGTTTCTGAGTGAAGCAATGCTCATGACTTTCCTGGCCCTTTTTGTTGCCTGCATTCTACTGACTTTTTCAATACCGTTTTTGAATGAAATTGCATCCAAACACATCCAAAGTCCGCTTCAAAATCCGTGGTTTGTTTCCTTCATTTTGGCATTTGGCTTCGTAATCGGCATCATTGCAGGAACCGTCCCATCGGCCTATTTATCCAGGTTCCAGCCGATCCAGGCATTAAAAGGTGCATTCATTCCGAATGCGGGAGTAAATCTCAGACAGGTACTGGTCGTCTTGCAGTTTTCACTTTCGGTGATGCTGATTATCGGAACGATTGTCATTTTCCAACAAATGAAGTTTATACAAAACAAAAACCTGGGATTTGACAAATCCCAACTCATTTCCGTCAAGATGCGGTTCAATTTGCGGGATAATCCGGAGGTCATCAAAACAGATCTGCAAAAAGAAAAAAGCATCGCCAGTGTTACCTTATCGACCAATAATCTGATCGATGTAAACAATGGCACGCATTCCATCAAATGGGAAGGCCAGAAAGATGGCGATTCTTTTTTAATGGGCCTGGCAAATGTCGATGCTGACTATTTAAAAACCACTGGAATGCACCTCATCGCAGGACGCGACTTTGACCCCAAAATAAGCACCGATACCGCCGCATCTGCATTTATAGTCAACGAGTCGGCTGTTAAACGAATGGGTTGGACACCGAAAGAAGCGCTTGGAAAAATGTTTACAATTTGGGAATACAAAGGGCAGATCGTTGGTGTGATCAAGGATTTTCACTTTCATAAATTGAATGCAGCTATCGAGCCGTTTGTGTTATATAGCAAACCCAAAGACGGCTTTAATGACCTGCTTGTAAAAACCTATCCGAACCAGAGTCGCGAAGCTATCACTGCCATAGAAAACACTTACAAAAAATACGAAAAACAGACGGCTGTCAATTATCAGTTTGTTGATCAAGCCTTGAATATGCAGTACGTTACGGAGCGGCGGACCGGAAGGATAGTTCTTTACTTTTCGATTCTGGCCATATTAATTTCCTGCTTCGGATTATTCGGTCTGGTCACATTCTCCGCCGAACAACGGGCGAAGGAAATCGGCATCCGAAAGGTACTCGGCGCCAGTGTGACCGGCATCGTTGCCCTGCTTTCCAAAGATTTCCTGAAACTCGTAATCGTCGCCATAATAATCGCCAGCCCACTCGCCTGGTATGCCACCAACCGCTGGTTGCAGGATTTCGCTTACAAAATCAACATCGAATGGTGGGTATTTATATTGGCAAGCGCGGTAGCCGTCGGAATTGCCCTGCTTACAGTCAGTTTTCAAAGCATTAAGGCAGCTCTGACAAATCCTGTTGAAAGTTTGCGGAGTGAATAAGTTATAGTGGCCGGATTTTAATAGGCCAAAACGCACCTAAATGTTACTGGCAATTGCATTGTTTGCCCCGATATCCATTATATTGCTGATGTTTCACGCTTTTCCCTATCAATTAAACATCAGACTCTCCCGGTAACAACCGATAACATTTATGTCTTTCAGAGATTATTTCCCTTATTTTTCAAGAAGAACCTCATACGCTCAGCACGGAGAAGATATTATATTGATGTCTCACCTCGAAAACATACCAAACGGCTTTTTCGTGGATGTAGGCGCCCATCACCCGTTCAGATTTTCAAATACCTATTTATTTTACCGCAGGGGCTGGCGCGGTATCAACATCGATCCAAAGCCAGGGACCAAAAAGTTTTTCGACACGGTTCGACCCGGCGATATCAACCTGGAAACGGGAATAGCGGAAGAAGAAGGTGTGTTGACATATTATATGTTCGACGAGCCCGCACTCAATAGTTTTTCCAAAGAGCTTTCCGATGAGCGTGACCAACAGACCATCTACAAGATTATCGGAACAAAAGAAATCCCGGTGCAACGGCTCGACAAAGTATTGCAGGATTATCTGCCCGCCGGTAAAACAATCGACTTTTTAACAGTCGATGTCGAGGGGCTCGATGTCCAGGTGTTGTGCAGCAACGACTGGGAGAAATTCAGGCCTACCCTGATCGTCGCGGAAGATATGGACCTCAATTTGAACAACCTGCAAAACTCCCAGGTATGTGACCTTTTGCTTTCAAAAGATTATGATCTCGTGGGAAAGACCCTGACTAGCCTCATATTTAAAAGTGCCGGATAAGTATGTACCAAATTCTTTCCCCAGTTTTATTCAATATTTTTAATCGTCCTGATACAACACAACGTGTGTTTGAAAAAATCAGGGAAGGCAAACCGAGCAAATTGTATGTCGCGGCGGACGGGCCACGGGCAGACAGGGAAAATGAAGCTGCATTGTGTGAAGAAACCCGAAAGGTAATCCAGGTAGACTGGGAATGTGAAGTTCATTACCTATACCGCACTGAGAACCTGGGATGCAAGATGGGTGTGAGCGGAGCTATTAAATGGTTTTTTGAAAATGAGCCGGAGGGCATTGTCCTGGAAGACGATTGCCTGCCAGGTGAGAGTTTTTTCAGGTTTTGTGATGTGTTGCTGGAAAAATACCGTTACGACACGCGCATCGCACATATAGCCGGCACGCACATGGCCAAGGGCAAAAAGTATGGTGACGCTACCTACTACTTTTCGAAATACACCTTCATCTGGGGCTGGGCATCCTGGCGGCGTGTCTGGCAGAATTACGATGAAAAGCTCGAACAAATGGACGGATTTCTGGAACAGGGCCTTTTCAAATACGTCTATGGCAAAAAGAAGGTAACGGACCATCTGATCAGCACCCTGAACTTGGTCAGAACAAATGGGATAAACACCTGGGATTATCAATATCTCTTTATGAATTTCTGGAATAATAGCCTGTCTGCATGTCCTAATGTAAATTTGATCAGCAATATCGGCTTCGATGCGCGCGCTACACATACGGAAGATGCTAACAACAAATTCGCTGCGATGCCGCTGGAAACGATCTCCGAGATTATACACCCCAGATATTTTGTACCTATCCTTGATGCCGATTACTATGTGTTGAAGCTGGAAGAAGAAGACACGCTCACCTATTTCAAATCCAAGGTGAAACGTGCGATCAAGAAGGGGCTTTCTATCTTTGCCCCTGCAAGGAACTGATCCAATGTCAATACAACGCCGAACCCTTCCCCTTCAACAACTGATGAAAAGCTTGTTGCTGAAAGTCAGGAGCCCCGTATTACTTAATATATTCTGGCTCTCGATCGATCAGTTAAGTCGTCTGGCAATCGGGCTGGTGGTGGGAATCTGGATCGCACGCTACCTTGGGCCGCAGCAATGGGGTGAGATCAATTATACGCTCGCTCTTGTGAGCATCATGACGTCCATTACCAATTTGGGAATGGACGGTTTTCTGGTCAAGGAACTTCTCGACAGCCCTGCGCAAAAGAACCAGATACTTGGCACAGCATTCGTGACACGCTTGGCTATCCTGCCACTTTGCGTGCTCGCTGCATTGCTGTTTTTTTACTTTTCCGGCGCTCCGAGCAGCTATTATTACCTTTTTGCTTTTCTGTCTCCCAACTTTCTCGCCGTCCCACTCGACGTTATAGACCTGGAATTCCGCTCGCGCCTACAAAGTCGACGAACCGTAATTGCGAAAAACATCGGTTATTTCATTGGTGCTGCGATTAAAGTTTACCTGCTGGTTGCACAAAAATCAATGCTATGGTTTGCCGCCGTGATGGGCCTCGAAGTCATTCTATCCTATTCTTTTTTAATAATCAGTTACCAGCGCGGCCAGAATATGTTCGCCTGGGGGTTCTCCAAAAATCGGGTGTGGTCACTTTTACAGGCGGGATGGCCTTTCATTGTCGCGAATATGGCCGTGATACTTTATATGAAGATCGACCAACTGATGATTGCCAATATTGTTGGGGAAACCGAGCTTGGCATATTCAGTTCTGCCACGCGGATATCGGACCTGTTCATCTTTATCCCGATGGCGATATCCAGCAGTTACCTTGCTGTGCTCGTGAAAGCCAAACAGGAGGAACCGTCTTCGAAATACATTCAAAAAACGATGACCCTGTTTGCATGGATGGTTAAAGGGGCGGTTGC
Source organism: Dyadobacter sp. MSC1_007 (assembly GCF_023667495.1). Taxonomy (GTDB): domain Bacteria; phylum Bacteroidota; class Bacteroidia; order Cytophagales; family Spirosomataceae; genus Dyadobacter. The sequence goes on along the minus strand of NZ_JAMOZL010000002.1, from coordinate 110,893 downwards.
AATAGCTTGTCTGGTAAGTATATTTTCCGTTCAGATCATCAATATACTTTATGGTGAAAAATATCAGGGTGCCGAAAATGTACTTCTTATTCACATCTGGTCATTGGTCCCAATTTACCTGGGTGTTGCTGCCGGTCAATACATGATCATCGAGAATCTTCAAAAATACAACACGTACAAAACGGTACTCGGGCTGGCATTAAATGTCGCATTGAATTTTATACTGATCCCTGCTTACGGAGCTGCCGGCGCAGCAATCTCAACGTTAATTTCCTACTACTTTTCAGCCATTTTTTCGAATTACATTTTTTCCCCGACAAAGGAATTGTTTGCCTATCAAATCAAGAGCTTCCGGATGATATTTTCTTTCAAGCGCTGGTGAAACGTCGCCAGGTACATAGGTAACTATTGTCCCACAACGATGCCAGCAACACATCTTGCCCGTAGCGCCAGCGGGACATTGCCATCGTAAGATCACTTTTCAATTTACATTTTAAAGCCGATCTTTACGTCAACCAAAATTTTTGCCACATGTCACTGAGAGGGCCAATTATCATTATCGACGACGATGAAGACGACCGGGAAATGATCGGGGCGATGTTGGAGGAACTTAGCCTGCCCAATGCGGTCCGTTATTTTGAAAACGGGTCGCCAGCGCTGGATTATTTACTGACTACTACTGAAAGTCCGTTGCTGATATTGTCCGACATCAATATGCCTATCATGAACGGATTGGAGCTCCGCAATAAGATAGATGCCAATCCATACCTTAAAAGAAAGTCGATCCCATTCATTTTCCTGACAACGTCAGACAGTCACACACTCGTGCTTGAGGCTTACGATGGCACCATTCAGGGATATTTTAAGAAATGCAATAATTTCGAAGAAGGCAAAACGCATCTTGACCTGATCATCACTTACTGGAAGCTATGTCTTCATCCCAATAACTTTAAATAGCACCACGCTCAATTCGGGACCATCGGCATAAATTTTTTAGGGCAGCTGTTGAAAGTTGTACCACACAAAAAATGAATCGCCATGGGAAATAAAGGGCTTTTAGTATTGATCGACGATGATACCGACGATCATGAGATTCTAAAAATGGCCGTCGACGAGCTCGATCGGCCACCAGAATGCTTGTTTTTCTCTGATTGCGAGTCTGCAATCGCTCATTTCAGTGAAAATGCAGCTACTGCCCCGAGCTACGTTTTGATCGACCTGAGACTGCCCCGGATCGACAGCGATCAGTGTTTGGAACAACTTCAAAGCCTTCGCGCATTTGATGAGCCGCAGATTGTCGTCTATTCCTCATCGATATCTGAGGAATGGCGGCAACGACTTTCTCAAATCGGGGTAGACGATTTTATACAAAAGACGGACTCTTTACCTGTGCTAGTCAATAAAATCCAGGATCTGGTCGGGGCCGGTTAGCAGCAAGCATTTCCCGGTTACTCCGCAGCGATATACTCGGGCTCTTTCCTCAATCCCTTGTCTTTCAGCATCTGACTTATCCTGCACGCCATATCTACGGATGCTTCGATCTCTGCTTTGCGAATGGCAACGCTTTCGATGTTGAAACCAAAGGGAATGGAGCGCGCCATGCAAAACTCAGTAAGTTCCGAGGCGATTTCCAGACACACTTTTACCGATTTTTCCAGCACATCGCCGTCTCCTTTGAGGTCCTCTTTCAACTGGTCGGGAATGTGGATACCGAGCCATTCCATGAAATCGACTGTTTTCGCAGACCCGCAGGCAGTGATCGTGAATATGATCGTCGGGGGATCGATTTGCTTGCTTTTACAGCTAATCGCCAGATCTTCAACGACCTTTTTTGCATAGTCAAGATTGAAAACGCATTGCGAGATGAAATAAGACACGCCTCTTTCCATCTTGTCCAGCATTCTCATGTCCTCGTCTTTCAACACCTGGTGCCTTTCCGGTATCATAATTGCGCCGATAACGGAAGTGTCTACGTGCTTTTCCCAAATTTGGTATGCCTCCGGAAGACTGGTTTTTACAGGGAAATCCGGTGCAGGTACGCCTACGAAAATCGGGTAAAACTTGTGTGCGTGCATCTCTTCCAGCCAATCGGACAATTCTGTCGCTGAAAATTTACCAGCCGGCCTGTAAATGATTTTGGGAACTTCCAAACGGCCCAGATATTCCGAAGCAAAAGCAAATGGATCGAGGGCGTTTATAAATGGAAAGGGCCTTTCTTCTTTCGTCCGGGCCGACTCGTCCTGTACATCGTACACAACAAGCGCATCAATGTCCAGGGAAGACAGGCGGTCGATTGTTTTTTCGGCGATTTCTGCGACGCGTTCCGGCGTTGTACCGACTTTGGGAGGCGTGATACCGTAAAGCATCACACCTGATTCTCTGTATTTAATCTTTTGTAGAAACATGATAGTGTCCGGATTGCGGCTTTTGCGCGCTCCTCTCTTTTGAATTTGCCAATATAATGGGTTTTCTATCATCAACGAAGACGATGTATCTATAAATTTACCCTTGGCGCTCCAATTCCGGACTCCGTACCTAGTAAGCGATATCAACCCTGCTCCGGAATGTATTTCTGTCTTTCAGATGCGAAAGCATATAGTGAGCTAAATCTGCCCGGGATATTTGTGGAATGCTTCTTAAAGGCTCATTGGTGATCACCTTATACTTTTGCGTTTGCTTACCATCCGTCAGTTTTGGTGCCCGCACGACGGTCCAGTCGAGGCCTGATTCCGATAAAATGCCTTCCATTAAGGTCATATCGGCATAAACAGGTTTGTAAATGCGTTGCAAAACATTCTTTAGAAGGAATGTCATGATCCATGAGCTTTTGGCCGGGACTTCAAGCGCGCCAGAAGATATGCATATGATGCGGTTAACTCCCGACTGCCGCATGCAGGCAACAATGTTTCTCATCCCCTGGGAATATAATGTCGTCTGTTGGATTTTAGGTATCCCCAAACAAGATATAACGACGTCGTGCCCTTCCAATTTGCCTGACAATGTCGGTAATTGAAGCACATCGCCTTCTACGATGTCTAAATTCGGGTGCCGTAAAGAGAATGCAGCCGGGTTTCTCACAACTGCCGTAACCTGATGCCCAGCTTGCAATGCCTGTTCAATAACCATCCTGCCTGTACCGCCGGATGCTCCAAATACAATAATTTTTTCCATTTGATTTGCGCTTTGATTTGAACTTGCGCAAAGGTATATTTGGACTTACTATTATAACAGTACGAACAGAAAAGTAAGTACATAAAATGGGCAAAGTAAAAGAAAACTCGACCATACAACTCAATAAGCAGACAGTCTTCAAGCTCTGTCCGGTAACCTATGTCATGGAAAAGATCGGCAGCTACTGGAAGCCTATTATTTTGTTTCACTTGCTATCCGGGCCCAAACGTTATGGCGAGCTAAAAAAGGCGATGCCCCACATCACCGAAAAAATGTTGGTCCAGCATTTAAAGCAACTGGAAGCCGATAATTTGATACTGCGGGAAGCAATGCCGGTGATCCCACCGCACGTGACTTACAGCCTTACCGAAGCAGGGCAAGCGCTAAAACCCGTGTTGCTGGCAATGGCGAACTGGGCCATTGAAGACGGAAGGAAACGGGATGAACCGTTATTTTTGACATTGGAAAATTTCCCGGGCTGAGTGGGCAGTAGCCTTTGTTCGGCAAGTTTTGATCGCCGCCGGTCGCAGTGTCCATAATCGAACAAACTACTACTTTAAAAATACATCTGTAAGCCAATGGACGCAATTTTAGCGTTTTGGCATGCTATTTGGAGTTGTGTAATTTAAGGTCCGCAAATCTATTACCTTATGCTCCGCAACTATATTAAAATTGCCTGGCGAAACGTGCTTCACAATAGGACGTTTTCAGCCGTTAACATTCTTGGGCTGGCGCTGGGAATGGCTTGTAGCCTTCTTATATTTTTATGGATTCAAGATGAAACGCAGGTCGATCAATATCATGCCAACGGTCCGAACTTGTACTATGTCATGAAACGCGACTTCTCTGATGGTAAAGTCGACGCAAATTCAAAAACGCCAGGGATACTGCCGGAGACGCTTAAAGAGGAGTTTCCTGAGATTTCACATGCAGTCGGTTTCACTCCCTGGGATGCCCGATTGGTATTCGCCGCAGGCAACAAGTCCAATAAAGAATTGGGACACTGGGCTGGTGCTGACTGGTTTAAAATGTTCAGCATCCCATTGTTGGCCGGTACGGCCGAAACGGCGCTAAGCTCGCCCGCGGGTGTCGCGATCTCGAAAAAGTTAGCAAATACGTATTTTGGTAGCCCAGCCACCGCAATTGGCCAATCTATACGAATAGAGAACAAAAAGGATTATCAGGTTACTGCGGTGTTCGACGACCTGCCTGACGCTTCTTCAGAGAAATATGACTTCCTGTTGAGCTGGGAGGATGGTTTCTCGCGTCATCCCTGGATGAAAGAATGGGGTAACAGTGGTCCTCAAACACGGATTCTCCTACGGCCTGATGCCGATGTAACCAAATTGAACGCCAAACTTAAACCTTTCCTCAGGAAGTACAATCACAACCTGAGTGCCAATTTAGACCTTCAATTGTTTTTACACCCTTTTGAAGACGCATATCTCTACTCCAAATTCACCAATGGTCGGCAAGATGGCGGGCGGATCGATTATGTTCGGTTGTTTAGCATCGTGGCAGTACTAATACTGGTGATTGCCTGTATCAATTTCATGAACCTGTCGACAGCCCGGTCGGTCAAGCGGGCCCGCGAGGTGGGCGTTCGCAAAGCAATGGGTGCCGGCCGGGGCATACTCATCGGGCAGTTCATGGGTGAAGCGATCCTACTAGCGGCCTTGTCATTATTGGTATCTCTGGTTCTCGTTTGGTGCTTGACACCCACCTTTAATATACTGACAGGCAAGCACCTAAGTCTGGAAATTAACCAGACCCCGTTTTGGCTTTTACTCGCAGGCACGACACTGCTGACCGGGGTAATTGCAGGAAGCTACCCTGCCTTGTATTTATCTTCGTTTGAGCCGCGGCGGGTACTGACGGGCCTCCCCAAGTTTGGTTCAGGGGCGCGGGTGTTCCGGCAGGGCTTGGTGGTGTTCCAGTTTATGCTCTCCATGGTCCTGATCGTTGGCACCATCGTTATTTATCGTCAGATCAACCTGTTACTTGACACAGACTTAGGCTATCAGCAAGAAAACCTCATTTACATTGCTGCCGAAGGCAAACTCGGTACAAACTTTAATGCATTTAAAGAGCAGGCAGAGCAACTTCCAGGTGTGCAGGGTGTAACTTATATGGACGAAGCTCCGACTGGGATCGGCAGCAGTACAACTGGTGTCCAATGGTCAGGTAAAGACCCGAACGCATCTATCGAGTTTGCGCAAAGCGGCATCGGCTACGACTTCAACAAAACGCTTAAAATCAAGTTAACGGGCCGTGAATTCTCAAGAGAGTTCGGCTCCGATTCGAGTAATTACATTATCAATGAATCGGCCGCCAAACGGATTGGCTACCAGGATCCAATTGGCCAATCGCTGACTATGTGGGATAAGCCGGGTAAGATTATCGGAGTCATGAGTGATTTTCATTTTCAATCATTGCACATACCTATTCAACCGCTCATTCTCAGGTTTGATCCTAAGACTGACAATGACAAAAATATCCTGATCAGTGTACGAGCAGGCCACACCAAACAAACACTGGCAAGTCTAAAAACGCTCTGCAAGCAAATAAACCCGCAGTTTCCGTTCACCTATCAATTTGCTGACGAAGAGTACACCAAAATGTACAAGAGCGAGACGGTCGTTCGCAGCCTGGCATATTACTTCGCATTCCTTGCGATCTTCATCTCGAGTTTGGGCCTGTTCGGATTGGCTACCTTCACAGCGGAACAACGCACCAAGGAAATCGGTGTGCGCAAAGTCTTAGGAGCATCGGTTATGAGTATTGTTGAACTGCTTTCCAAAGACTTCCTTGCGCTGGTAATGATCGCCATCGTTATTGGCTCACCGTTAGCGTGGTACGCCATGAATGAGTGGCTGGATGGCTTCGCCTACAAGGTTGCGATCGAATGGTGGATATTCGCATTGGCCGGTGCCTTAGCTGTGGGCATCGCCCTGCTGACCATAAGCCTGCAAAGCTTAAAAGCCGCCATCATGAATCCAGTGAATAGTTTGCGTTCTGAATAGTCTTTTAGAACTCTCGTATAACAATCAAGGCGTGACCCTGAACCAATCATAATCCGCGTAGCCCGAATCGTTCGTCTGCGTATCGCGGGTACAGAACAGTCCCACTTTTGCCCCGATCCAGCGGCCGGGTTCCGCCTGAAATGCGTCTCCGGCAGGCTCGAACCGCTCACCGTCCGTGCTGAAACTGAACTGACATTTCCCTCCTTTACTCACTTTGACACGCAGGTACAGTGGCGTGCCGGATTTGATATTGGTCAACACCTTTTCAGTTTCAGGCTTTCCTTCTGAGGCTTTCTCGCAAATGGCATGCACGAGTTCGCGCCCACCCTTTTTACTTTTCAGATATAATCCGGCATAGCTTTGGCCCATGATTACCAGCCCTGTTTTTTCGTTTTCAAGCTTCGTATTCGGGCTGAATTGCAGCTTGGTCGTGACGATGAATTCCTCTGCTGGAAATTTCTGCATCAATACATTCGGCACATCCCAAAGGTTCTTGCCCCCCTCGGGCGTTTTGTAGGAATATAAACGCAGGTTACCCTCGTTCCCCGGCATGGCCCAGATGCCCTTTGGATTGGCCTGCCACTGCCATTGTTTTCCTAAGCCTATGCTGTTGAATTCATCCGACTCCGGCGGCGTCATTACCGGATATGTCTTTCCGACATTCGGTTTTTTGTAGGTCAAAACTGGCTCCCCTATTCCATCACCGTCGGCATCGGCGCCAATTACAGGCCAGTTGTGGACCCACTTCATGGGCTGTAAATGCACCACGCGGCCATATTCATTTTTATCCTGAAAATGCAGGAACCAGTCTTCCGATTTGCCATTGACAGCCTTCGTATCCACCCAGGCGCCCTGGTGAGGACCATTAATGCCCGATTTGCCTTCGTGCATCACCACGCGCCGTTCGTAAGGCCCGTAAACATTTTTTGAGCGGAGAACCAGCTGCCAGCCAGTAGCAACCCCGCCCGCCGGCGCAAAAATGTAGTAGTAACCATTCCGTTTGTAAAACTTAGGGCCTTCCACAGTCGGGTCCTTTTCGTGCCCGTCGTACACGATCGCTCCTTCGTCCGTGACTTTGTCGCCCTGTGCATTCATAGTCTTCACTGTGATCACACTTTTGATCCCGGCGCGGCTACCCGCCCAGCCGTGCACGAGGTACGCTTTGCCATTGTCGTCCCAGAGCGGACAGGGATCGATCAGGCCTTTTCCACCTTCCACGAGGACAGGCTCACTCCATGGCCCCGCCGGGTTTTTAGCCTTCACCAGATAAATACCAAAGTCAGGATCGGGGTAATAGATGTAAAATTCGCCGTCGTGAAACCGGATTGCGGGTGCCCAGACTCCATTTCCATGCTGTGTTTTTTCGAAATGTTCGATCGGCACCTGCCGGTGTAGCGCGTGGCCGATTAGTCGCCAGTTTACAAGGTCTTTTGAATGCAGGATTGGCAAACCAGGCACGGCATCGAAACTGGAAGCTGTCATATAATAATCGTCACCCACACGGCAGGCATCAGGATCGGAATAATCGGCATTCAAAACCGGATTTTTATATTGACCATTGCCCAGGTCCGAAACCCAAACCTTCGAAACCGAATTGCCGGAACCCTCCGAAACCGGTGACAAACTCTGCGCCGACAAGGCGGACATTCCAAGGCCAAACGCCCCGAGCATCAAGTAATATCTCATAACAAAGTCTTCTCGATCAGATGTTTGCAGGCACCCAATCTCCAAATATGTTTTTCAATGTGTAATTTTTGCGTTCGTCTTTCGTCAGCTGATGCGACCAGCCTATCCTGGCTTGCGGACTTGCCCCTTCACCTTTGCTGTTGAACTCGGCATAAAATGTGGTCTTTTCTTTTTCGGGAAACATTTTGTCCCCTTTCCACGGGTCCCAGCCTTCCTTCGCAATGTGCCCGCCCATGTCGGTGTCGATGAAAACGGTTTTTGCATAAGGCCGCCACGGTCTGCCGAGAAAAACCTTGGTTGCCTCTTCGGAAGCCGTCAGCTTGCAATTGAAGAAAACGAAGCCAAAACGCTGTTTTTGAGTCGTGGAAGCGGCTGTAATGTAAGAGTTGGCCAAACTTTTGATAATGCAGTCCTGAAAAACCGCCGTTGCCTCCCCGAATATGAAATCTGTTGTGCCGGTTATCAGGCAGTTTTTGAAGTAGTTCCGGCCATCTTTCGAAGTATAAAGCGTATCCTGATTCCCCAGAATATTACAATTAACTACCTCTATCCGGTCTGCCTCCATGGCCAGTGCAACGGCCTGACCTACCCTCCTCGCCGTGTTTTCGATGGTTAGGTTTTGGATTGAACAGTCATTGGCCTGCACCAGAACCGTGTAGGAAGTGTAAGTGCTGTATTTTGTATTTTGAGTAAAATCCTTACCCGGAAAATCCTGGCCGGAATAGTTACCATTCGTGATGATCGTACCCTCCCTGCTCTCCCCAATTAAGGCGATATTTTTCTTCCAGGCCGGGATCACCAGTTTTTCACGGTAAATGCCCTTTTTAATGCTGATCACTGCCTTTCGCTCCGAATGGTCCCTTACCGCATTCACAGCTTCCTGAATCGTTTTAAAATCACCGCTACCGTCCTGGGCGACGGTAAATTTTTGTTCAACAACCTGCACCTGGGCGCTGGCTGCAATGCTACACGCCAGAATCCAGACAATGCAATTGAATTTCAGAAACATATTCATGGGTGCGCCTATTTGATAATGCAGTTAACAGAACCACAGCAGCGGTTCCATCAATACAGTCGGCAAACCAGGGTAGACACCGCAAATATTTTAAGCAATTATGAGAATATTGCAATTCAAGGCCGGAGAGGCGTGTATTATTCTTGGTTATTTACATTCAGGAGTTCCGGTGTGATCATCGGTTCTGAACTGTGACGCGGCAGTTTGTAAACCTGACCTTTGGAATTAGTGAAATACAAATTGGATTCTGAGGGCTTCCTGCCATGCCCGTCGGCCCAGATACCGTAAAAATCGGGTCGTGCATCAACGGGTTTGCGAACGTAGGAGTGGTTCATGGCACTGTTTTGGGTCATTTGCTTTTCTTTCTTCCAGCTTGCACCACCGTCTTTGCTCAGCCACATCGCCACTTCGCCGCCCGGATTGTAAGCCTGCGGCCCGTCCACAGTCGGGCCGATTACTTTCAGCACCTTGCCCGACTCCACATACACCGACCCCATATCATAATTACTATCCGATGTAGTGACAACATGATGCGCCCATTTGTTTTTCTTCCAGCGGTACACCGTCCATTCCCGTGGATTGTTGGCAGGCCCAGCCTCATATCCTTTGCTGGGAATAACCAGGATAGCCGGTTTTAGCTGTGGGTCAAAAGTAATATCGAGCAGGTAGCAATTACGCTTTTCGCTCGCATAATCGTGCACGACGGCAAGGTTATTCGCGTCACTCAATGGTAACTGTGCCTGTTCTCCCTGGATATTCTGCCAGGTTTCTCCAAAATCAGAAGTTTCGAGATAATGCAGGTTAGTCCGAAAATTGAGCCCCTTGCCTTTCGGGTGATAGTCAAAAGCTACACCGACTTTGCCATTGGATTCGGCGCTGATCTGGTAATGTCCGTCCTGAATATGCGCCAACACTTTCCACTCGTTCCAACGGACGCCGTCTCTAGTTGTATTAAAACCGATCACCCGGTGCCCGGCTGCATTGTATTTGGTAAAAAGCGCGATAAATCCCTTGCCTTTGATTGGATACACCTGGAAATAGGAGAAATTGTTGAAAGGCACTTCTTTCCCATTGACGATCTCCGTCGCTTTTATGGTCTCAAAATCCGCAATATCGAACGGCTTTTTGCTCTTATGAATGTAGGAAGGCCTGGATACACCGTGCGACGTTGAGAAAATCCAGATGTAACCCTGGTCATCGATCGAGATCACCGGGTTATCATGCGCATCGATTGTCTTTTTATCAAGCAATATCACCGGGTTCGCCAGTTTGCCGGTTTTATGGTCGAAATAGGAAACGTTATGAAGCAGCGTTGTGTTGGCATCGTCCGTTCCGCCAAAGCAGAAAAAGGTCTTGTTCACTTCCTTCGAATAGATAGCAAATGGCCTGTGATTCGCTGGATATACGGCCAGTCCGCCACTGTATTTGTAAACATATTCGTCATTCGAAGGCTGGTTCATATACCAGATACCCTTGAAGCCATCCGCCTTTTTCAGGATTAATTCAGCTTCTGCATATTGAAGGTCCGGATGTAGCGCCTGCCCGGATAAAACGCCGGTTGACAAACACCATAAGAAAGTACAAATTGCCCCGATTGGTCTTTTCTTCATTTCTAAATATTTAATCATTTAAAAATGCGACCGGTGTTTTTCTACCTGAAAATTAAACTGAAATATCAAAAAAGATTAAGTCTGAAACTGCACCCCTTTTTCACGCATTTCTTGAATAAAATGCATCGAGATTATCGCGGTAGAACCGGGTCCATTTCAGGCGGGTGGCGTTGTTCATGGTCACGAAGAACTCGCTGTTGAAGTAACTTTCCAATTCTTTGATGTGGGCGAGATTGACGATATTGGACCTGTTGATCCGTACGAAATCCGTGGGGTCGAGCTGGGATTCCAGTTGGCCTAGTGTGCCGTGGATTGTGTGTTTTTTAGATGTTGTGAAAAGATGGATGTAATTGCCGTCAGCTTCAAAGTAAAATATATCACTTACCGCCACAAAGTATTGCCGCTGGCGTTCCTTGACGAGTATCCGTTTGGGAAAAGTTTCTTTCGACGATTTTTCCAGAGAGGCTAAAAGTGCCTGCAATTCCACATCATTCGACTTCGCGATGTTGGCTTTTGTCCTCGCTAATGCCTGCCGAAACCTTATTTCGGTAAAGGGTTTGAGCAGATAATCCACAGCTGCAACCTCAAATGCGCGAATGGCATACTGGTCGAATGCGGTTGTAAAAATCACTGCAGGCTGATGATATTGCCAAACTTCGCTTATAACCTGGAAACCATCCGCTTCTGACATTTGAATATCAAGAAAAACAATATCGGGCTTGTGGCGCAGGATCGACAGCGTTGCTTCGTTGCCATTGGTGGCCTCATCCACTATCGCTATTTCGGGGTCGTCGGCGAGCATCGTTCTGACAATGTGCCTGGCGAGCGGTTCGTCGTCTACAATGATGGTTTTAAACTGCATGGTACGTGGCCGGATTTTGGGAATGCGTTGACATCGGCATCGACAGGACGGCCCGCGTTCCGCCCCGTTCAGGTAATTCGTAGCTGAGGCTTGCCTGCTGGCCATAGAGGCGGTCGAGGCGCTGCCGGACGATTGATATGCCCACTCCTTGCCGCCCCGATCTTGTTTTTGGGTTAAATCCGACGCCATTATCCAGCACTTCAATCCTGAGGCCATCGGCGCGGCACTCGGTCGAGATCCGGATCAGGGCCGGACGCGAAAGCTTCTCAATCCCGTGAATAATAGAATTTTCGATCAATGGCTGCAAAATGTATTGCGGCACAAGCGCTGATTTCGTCTCGTCATCCAGGTCCCATTCAATGTTCAGCCGGTCTTCGAAACGGATCTGCTGTATGTACAGATATTCTTTTGCAAACTCCACTTCCTGGCAAAGCGGCACCTGCACTACGTCTTTTGTATCCACGAGCGTCCGCAGCATAGCGCTCAGGGAATTGACCATATTAATCGCCTTTTTGTTTTCCCGCATCATCATCAACCCTACCAGTGAGTTGAGGGTATTGAAAAGGAAATGGGGCTTCAACTGCATTTTAAGCGCCTGCAATTGTGCCAGCGTCAACTCTCCCTGCAATTGCGCGGTTTTCAGTTCATAGGCTGAATTCTGATCTTTCAACTGCTGGTTCCGGTGAATATACTGGGCGATATTGTAACCCAGCACGATGAGCATGTAAATAGCGACCCTGAATATATAGGTATTGAGTGATTTCAACACTACCTGCTCAACTGTCGTCTCCTGCCCTGCTTCCCACATGTAAAGTTCACGCATGATCGCAAATTCAACGAACGTCAAAGCCATGAAGATCACCGTAAGAATACACAGGTGGACTGCTATTGCGCCCACCAGCTTCCACGAGCTCCGGTTGACTACGGGGAAATTATAGGCCGCCATCAGGATCACGGGCGTAATCAATATCCAAAGTCCCCAATGTATAAACCACTGCACGGTTTCCGCATACAGTCTCGTGCGGCCCGTTACCAGCACCGCAAGTGTGCCCTGCACGTAGGAAATGGCCGCAAAACTTCCCCAGAAAGCGATCGTCAGCTTCCAGTAGTTCCGGGGCGAGAGCGGCACACCAGCCGTGTCTAAGATTTTTTTGATGTTATACATGGTTTTAAATTGGCCTGAAACTAGCCGCTCCCGCATTCGTCCGCCCGTTGTTTTTGATAAAATGACATTTTTTTCCCACAACCTGAGGGTTTCAGTCTTTAAGATACAATTCAAAATCCAAACCTGGTAATGCACAGTAAAATTTGCTATTCGCCAGTTCATGCACCGATTCCTTCATATAATCACCAGATGCCTTCCAGCCGTCAGTTTGATTTCGGTCTGAATCCAGTGATCAGCTTGTTTGCGCTAAAAGCAAATTCAATCTATAACACAAACTATAACAATGAAGACTACACGTATGACACTTTGCGCGATCTGGCTCTCGGCTGCATTGTGTACGGCATGCAAGCGAAATTCAGAAAGCGATGACGGGCAAGCATCTGCACAACAGCAAAAACCTACGGAACAGGCTGACAGCGAGACCACGATAACAGGCCTTGACGGCGAATGGCAAACGGATAGCGACGGCAATGCCATTCCCGACTTTATCGAAAAAGAGCTCGGCTACGATCCCGCTCACGAGGACTGCAGGCCCGATTCGACATGTGGGGAAGGCATTCCGGGCCGAGACCTGGATCTGAGAGTCAATACTTTGCTGATGCTCGATGCTTCCGGCTCCATGGCAGCCCGCCTTGGGAATGTTTCCAAAATCGATATTGCCAAAATGTCCTTGCTGAAATATGCTTCCAGTGTACCTGAATCTATCCGGTTGGGCTTGCTGGTGTATGGCCACAAAGGGAACAACGGACAGTCGGGCAAAGCCGAGAGCTGCGCGGGTATCGAGATAATGGCGCCAATCGGCAGCTTGGGCGACAGCAATGCGCAGACTGTCATCAACCGCTTTTCCCCCACCGGCTGGACGCCCATCGGTGCGTCGTTGGAAATGGCCAAACAAAGCTTCAACGCAGATATGAAAGGTCGGAACCGCATCATAATGGTGTCCGACGGCATCGAAACCTGCGGTGGAGATCCGGTAAAGGTCGCCCGGGAGCTGCACAATTCCGGCTTTGCCATAACCATAGACATTGTGGGGTTCAATGTGCCCGGCAATGATGCCCGGCAGCTGAAAAAAATCGCGGAAGCCGGTGGCGGGATATATTTCGATGCGAGAACGCAATCGGCGCTTGATACCTATTTCCAGGAGCAGAATAGGGCCGCGGCCAAAACCTGGGAAGCGGCCATTTGTTACGCGGAAGCATTCAACAAAACCTGGCTTTGTGACGCGGCCATGGTACAGAAAGCATTCCGCGTCGTAAACAGCGAGCGGCAGGCGGCTCAATCCGCCGGGAACAACGACAAAGCCGAGGCGCTGAACGAAGTCCGTGCGCTGATTGACAAAAAACATCAGGAACGCAAAAAAGAACGAAAAACAGTGCAGGAGAAATGGCGCAAGTTGAGCAAGGATGCATTTGAGATCAACCAAAAAACCTTGAAGGCATACGGCAAACTGCGCAGAAGCTGATAAACGCCAATGTCATGGAATTACTCGCCGGATGTAGCAAAACAACATCCGGCGAAGTCCTGTAATGCCATTATCAATACGCCGGTTGTTTCAACTTCACAAACGCAATTGCCAGCAAAATACCCGCAATCAGCGAAGTCGCGGCTGGGACCATAAAGAAATAGAGGTAGGAAGTGACCGCATATCCGAACGCCGCCAGCATAATCGGGAGGATGATCCATTTTGATCCTGCCGGATCGCGCTCTGCGCGGTTTGAGATAACCCACAATACAATCGTAAATGCAAGCAATGTGAAGATGAAGTTGAGGCTCATTCCGGTGTAATTCTCGTCGATGCTGCGCATTTCACCGAAAACGTCGAACTTATGTTCGCGCACGATTTTCCAGACTTCCAGCGATTTTGCGTCCGTAGCGTCGTGGCGCGTCGAATGTCCAATGGAATGTCCGACAGCGAAAAACAGCATGCATCCCGCAGCGATCCTGATCAGTAATTTTGGTTTCATAGTTCACTAAATGGCTTTTGAGTAGGCGATTTTGATATATTCCAGGACTTCCGCGGTGATCTGTTGGGGTGTTTCAATATTGATTTTATGTGTGCACATAGCCCCGGCACCCGGAATGAGCTGTAAAACGCCTGTCGGTTCCTGCCCTTTCAGGATCAGTTCCAGCTCGAACCTGCTTTTAGTGGCAGGTTTCAGACATGCAAACTGCTTTTTACGGCGTAAGCTCACATAAGCTTTCTTGGCTGCAATCTCGATGTCGTCACCCAGCAATACAATATTCACCATCAGTTCGTCATAAATAGGCCTGAGGTTTTCCTTGCCCTTGTATTGACTTTCAATAAGCTCGTCGGCATCCATGGAGGCAGAATCTGTGCCATTTGCCTTATGCACGACAATATCCGCATAATTCATTCCGAGATTATGGTCGTTCATCAGCATATCCACTAGTTCCTTGTGCCTGGCGCCGGGCTGTCGCTTTACGTTCAGCAGTTCCATCCATTCCGTTAGTGACTTACCTGTTTTGGAGGGCATATTTTCGATCATTTTGTCAACCATTTCACTGCATTTTTATAGTGGTAAATTATTTAATTTTTGCTCCTAAACTTCGCGGGTATAGAAAAATCTGAGATTGTCCTTATAAAACCGTGTCCATTTCAAGCGCGTCCCGTTGTTGAGGAACACAAAAAACTCGCCATTGAAATAGCTTTCAATTTCCCTTACATGCGCCAGGTTGACCAGGTGCGAGCGGCTCACCCGTACAAAGTCTGCCGGATTGAGCCGGTCTTCGAGCTGGAAAAGCTTTTCGCAGATGATAAATTTTTTGGATTCGGTGTGCAGGGCGATGTAGTTCCCCTCTGCCTGTATGTACAGCACATTTTCAAGGTTGATAAAGAGCTGCTTCTGCTTTTCCTTCACCAGGATCCTTTTGAGGTATTTCAGCTCGCCGGGACGACGCGCCACCGGGTTGTCCGCTTCTTTCGATCGGCCGAAAGATAATGTTTGCTTGGCACGCTCGAACGACATTTTGAACCGGAGCTCGCTGAATGGCTTCACGAGGTAATCCGCAGCCGCGACTTCAAACGCCTGGATGGCATATTGCGTGTAAATTGTCGTGAAAACGACCGCTGGTTGGTGAAATGCCGATATTTCCTTCAAGACCTCGAACCCGTCAGCTTCGGGTAACCGGATGTCCAGGTAAATGATGTCGGGCTTGTAATGCAAAATCTTCCCCAATGCTTCCGTCCCCGTGGCCGCCTCCGCAACTATTTCGACTCCTTTCTCTATTTCCAACAGATTACGCACAACCCGGCGGGATACCGATTCATCATCCGCTATCAACACTTTGTAAGTCATAAAAAAAATGAAAATTAAAATTGTTTCCATGGCTTTTTCGAATGTCGGGGCGACGGATGGCAAACCCATTGGGGTCATGCGTTTATCAAAGCAATAAACTGACTGACGAAGTGACCAAGCATTTATGATTACCTGAGTTTTTTTTATGATTATATGACCGATTTGGTAAATCGAACGCCGACCACGGCAGGAGAAGCCGGTACCATCGCAGTTTGCTATCTGGTCACAGAAATCTCTCATATCGTCACATTTCGTTCTCCCTTCCAAACCGGAATGACGTTATTCGGAAAAACGCGTATTTACTAAACAGGCCACGAAACACCGATGAAAACCATTATGCCTACACAATTCCGGCACTTCCGCAGGATTCATTTCCTTGCATTGATTGCCGCATCAACCTCGGGCCTCCCGACTTCATCCGCCAACGCGCAGGGAAGAATGCTGGCTCCCGATACAATATCGACGGGCGACGTCTTTGGCTTCAGTGTCACACCCGACGGCGAGACCAGCTTTTTTGTCAAGTCGTTCGGCGGCCGCGAGAAGTTGGTACTTCTGAAAGCTGAAATGCAAAAAGGCCATTGGCAAAAGCCGGAAACCGCGCCATTTTCTTTTTCCGACGGACGGTTCCAGGACATCGACCCGGTAGTCTCCCCGGATGGAAAACTGGTATTATTCAACTCCAACCGGCCTCTGCCGGGTGAATCGGCAACAGGTGACTTCAATGTGTGGGTCAGCCATAAAACGCGAACAGGCTGGGGTGCCCCGTCGGTTTTGTCGAATGCGATTAATTCCGATTCCGCAGATATCTATGCGGGAATGAGTTTGTCAGGTAATGTATACTTTGCCTCACGGCGAGCCGGCGGGCTCGGTAGCTTGGATCTCTATGTATCAAAGTTTGAAAACGGAAATTATCAAGTTCCCGTCAACCTTGGCCCGGAAATCAACTCGGCTGGCAGCGATTCTAATCCTTACATTGCACCCGATGAAAATTACCTGATTTTCGCATCGGGACGTCCCAATGCGAAAAGCTTTATGGTATCATTTCGGGTCGACGGAAAATGGAGCAGCCCGGTGGAACTGCCCGTGCGTTCCGATGCCGCAGGCTCCATGTTTTGTCCTTTTGTCGACAATCGTTCCAAAACATTTTATTTTGCCCGCACGCGGGTGGAGAATGGCAAACGGATTGAAAATATATACCACTTACCGTTAAGCGAACTAAAACTCGATTCGCTCCGTACACTGGTTACATCTTTATCCGATTATGCGGGTAAGTACAAGATACAACCGGCGACCGGCATCAGCACAATTGAAATTTGGATCAAAGACGGCAAATTGTTGGGATCAGCGGACGGGCAGCAAACGCTTCAATTAGAACTCACGAGTGTTCCCGACCAATTGCTGATCGTTGAAAACGGGGAAAAGATCACTTTTGTAAGGGATGACAAAAAACAGGTAAAGAGCCTGAAAATCAACATGCCGGACGGCGAAGTGACTGCCGTTAAGCAACCCGGATGAACAGTTGCAGAAAACAAAAAAAGGGTGCGAAAATCGCGCCCTTTTTCAAACTATCCAACGTTTCTCACAGCGTACCCCTTGTCTGCTGTTACCGTTTGACGATAAACTGCTTGCTGACATGCGAGCCGTCATCGTACAAAATTGATATCACATAATTCCCTGTCGACAGTTTTGAAATATTGATCGGATCGGCCATTCGTTCATGCTGCCGGAGTACCGCTTTTCCGGCAATATCGAAGACCGTTACCTTTTGTACTCTCGCAGGATCAATGGCCCCCACGCTCAGATAATCGGAGGTAGGATTGGGAAAAAGCACCAATTCCGTTTCATTATCTTGTTTCAAAGTGCGGATACGGCTGTATGCGAAAGTCTCATCCACGTCGATCATTTTCAACCGGTAATAGCTCGCGCCGGTCATTGGCGTGTTGTCTGTAAACGTGTACCTGACGAGCGACGTGCTTTCCCCGGCAGCTTTCACCGATCCGATTGTCTGCCATTTTTTGCTGTCTGCGCTGCGCTGGATATCGAAACGATCGGCGAAGGTTTCCTCGGACGTTGCCCAGTGAAGCACCGGCAGCTGGCCTTCTTTTGTCAAATCGAAAGAGATAAGCGTAACGGGCAGGACCATCGAATTGAATGGTCTTCTGGCCACTGAATTGTCCAGATTGGACCAGAATGACCCGTTCCGGTTGTTCTCCGGACGCGGCTGCAACTGATTATCACGGTTGATAGGCTCAGCAAAATATAACTCAAAAGTGGCCAGCTTAACGCCGACAGTATCATCCGGAAGGTCCTGCAAACTGTTCGACCGCCTCAAACTCAATTCGAATTCCTCATGGTTAGGCGGCGGACTGCCAATGGCGGACAATGAAAAACTGGCAGATGTCAGGTATCGGCTATCCCAGCTGATCAGCCCGCTCGCCGGTGTTATACTGGTAAGCCCGCCCGCGCTTTTAACAACTTCCATATCGCCCCTGATGTCCATGCCCAGAAAGCTGCCCTGGCTTGGGTCACCCGGGACATAATATTCACCCCTGGCTGCCCACAGCTCCACTTCCAGCCGCGTTCCCGAGAATGCTGTCTTGCGGAATTCCAGTTTAATATCGATCACCCCCTGGGCGGAAGCGATATCAGCCGAAAACAACAGGATAATCAACAGGTATAATTTCTGTATATGTTTCATCGTAAAGTAGTTTATCATGTTCGTGACAGTTATTCATCCCCGTAAGGAATATTGGAAAATAGGTTTTTAAGGAAGTTGATCTCCATAATGGACACATCCACAGAATCCACTACGCCGTCCAGGTTCACGTCGGAAAGATTGTATTGCTCGAAAACGTTATTCTTGAAAGCATTGTCAAACGGTGTCAGATCGGCCGAATCGATGGTAGCGTCATTCACGATGTCAGCGGCCCAAAGACACCATTTGTTCGAGCCCGGCGCGATTTCTTTCATCAGCGGAGGATCCCCGGGATTGTCTTTGAATGCTTTGTCAAGGCCGTCCGTAAAATCGTAACTAATATCACCCGTCGCGAAAGAGCTTATATTATTACTGCTCACTCCGAGGTGGTTACGATGCCTGACAATCACCCGAACTACGCCGTCCTGTGCATTAAACCTCGGTAATTGTCCATCTATATCAACCACACTGCCGTCTGTTTTTAAAAGTAAACTTTGCTCTTCCAGCAGCGTTTGCGGACTTCCCGCCGTCCAGATTTCAATCTTTATCCAGTCAGCCACAGCACCGGCCGGGCCGTTTGGATCGTCAATTCTGGCATACACAGCTGTCGGCAGGTACGGGGCGGTTTCAGGCAGGAGCGAGATTTTTTGCCCGTAATCGTTCTCGTACTGCTGCAAATCGTTTCGCATGGTGCCCACAACCGCACCCATTCCCGTACCTCCTTCGAGAAAAACCTTAACAGCCAGCCGCACTTTTGTGAATTTCCCGCCGAGTGTGAACACGGCATAGTCGTTCGCGACTATGGGACTCGTCGTGGAGATTGTTCCTTTGGCGGTCGTGCTTGCACCGCCAAGTTTAGAAGTGACGTCCGCTGCCGAAGGTATTACCACCCAACGCTGCTGCGCATTATGCCAGCCGACGATCCTTAGATTAGCAAGCGACCCTTCCGAAAGCGCGGCAACACCACTGTTTTCATCCCAGCTTAATGCGAGTTGGGCAGAAGATACACAATCAATATCCCAGTATTCGGTTTTGCTCACCAGGCCAACGCTACCGTCCGATTTTGATGTTGAAAAAGGCGCACCGGCGGGAAGAGGTGTCGGGTCGGGTTGGCCGGCCATGTCGTCGGATTGCGCCAATTGCGGATCTGCGGCAAAATAGGCTCCTTTTGCGGTAACGCCGATTGCCCGCGGCCCCTGGACGAAGAACGGCCGCAAACGGCCCTTGTCCCCCACGGGAAAGGCTAATAATGCGGTCGATCCCGACTGGCTCACATAACCATCCACGTGGCTTTCGTTGCTGCCCGCAGCACTGACGGGCGTCCTGAAATGCAAAACGCCAGGCACACCTTTACGGGAAGTCTGGACGATGCCGGGCTGGCTTCCCGCCCGGCTCGTCTCGAAATAGTGTGTACCGGCAATGCTGATTTGTGCGCATGAATGGATGCTTATATTTCCAAAAGAAGCTTGCTGGGCATAAGTTGCGTGTATCGGGACTGCGGCTGGCAACAGGCAGCAACACCAGCCATACAACCGGAGCAACACCTGGAATGTCATTGCATTTTTCATGTGATTTTTAGTTATCAGAGAGCCGGAGGTGGCATTTAATTAGAGAACTGACAGAAGAAGGATCATAACGTATAATAATATACGTAACAAGAACGATTAGTATAGGTTAGAATGCACCGACGGCTATGCCCTCGAAAAAGCCGCTTGTAATCTTGAAACCAGGTTCATTGGCAAGTTTCCAAAATTCGACATGTACCTGGTCGTTTTCTTCGAGCAGATAAAGCGTGGATAAATTGTAGGAATATTTACCGTCCGAAAGCTCGGCCTCCCCAACAATTCCCCTCTCGTCGATCCTGGTCCCATTTTGGATCCGCACCACATAGGCATTCACCTTGCGCAATGGGATCGCCGCTCCCCCGGCAATTTCGATCCTCACGCCCGCATTAAACAGATAATAGCCTTTTCGGGGCGCTGTAAATATGCCTGTGTTAAAATCAAACCGATTTCCTGTATTGAAACGCTGACGTTCAGAATCAGGTTGGTCTTCGTAATCCGAATAGATAAAATTGCCGTCACTTGTCAGCACGTCACGTCCCACTCTCCTCCTGGCCCTGAAAGCATACTTGACTTTCTGTTCGTTTTCGGGTACAGCCTTCCATTCCGCATTCCCGTTTGCGTCGGAAGTAAGTACCTTTGCCGTGCCTTCCGTGCCGTCCTTAACTGTTAATTGTCCCGTTGTTTTGTTTACAGAAACCTTCCGTCCGCCGGTAGCCGCCTCTATTTCAAGGTTGTTGTTAGCATCGATGGTATTAGGGTTTGTACCGATTTTGACTTGCGCGTGGCATGCCGGGATCAGCAAAAGCCCGCCGAAAATCATAGCCATAAAAGCCGCGGTCAGTTGGGGCGCGGACGGCAGTAGTTTTTTCTTCATAAAGATGGTTGAGTTAATAGTAAAAAGAGAAGGATTAGCATGAGCACGTGTTAACAGGTGCTACAAAACAAATCGGTTAGGCAACGTCGGTTACATGAAATTGTGTCACATGAATGAATTTTATGATTACCTGAGTGTAGCTCCTCCCGAAGCAATGCAACAAGCTAGACTTTGAAAAACCTCTCCGCCGCTTGTCACCCCCTAAACCGTTAAATAACATTTCCTCCAAAATGCATTACCGCCCTGATATTCTATATATATTAAAATAGTCCTATCTTAACGTGCTAAAACCCTTTCCCTGACAATGCGACCTCCGGTTATACTCTGTGCCTTTTCGAATTCCAGTGACGCTTACCTATCCCAGCTTGAAAAAGAGAAAGAAGCCATTTCCGACGCGCTGCGCGAAAGGCAGGGTAAGGGCCACCTCTTGCTTGACACTGACGCCGGTTCTATCAAAAAATTGCGGGACCGGTTACTCCTGTATCAACCTCAGGTAGAGATCATTCACTATGCAGGCCACGCCAACGGGAGCCAGCTGCTGATGGAGGACGAAACGGTTTATGCGGCAGGTCTCCTACAATCGGTCGGGTTGCAAAAAAACTTACAGCTTGTATTCTTGAACGGTTGTTCCACTCAGCAGCAGGTCGACCAGCTTCTCGATGCCGGCGTGCGTGCGGTAATTGCCACGAGCATCGACATTGGCGATGATACTGCTACCCGCTTTGCCACAGATTTTTACAAAAAACTGTCCGGCGGATATTCCATCGACGAAGCTTTCAGGCTGGCGACCGAAGTCGTGACGGCCAAAAACAATGCATCGCTCAGTACGACGGATAATCCTGGCCGGGGGATAATGCGGCTTATCAAGCCACCGAATACAGGACCGGCATGGGGCCTTTACCTACACAAAAACCACCAGGAGGCAGCCAATTACAGGCTATCCGACAAGAGTTTTTACGAGCTGCACATCAAAAGCCAGATCGACTCGAAGTTCAATACATCCGAAGACGCTATTCTGGCCGCGTTGTATAATGTGCTGATGACGTTCAGCGACGAGCTTCCGATGTTTGAAGACCTGGAAAAAAAATACGGCGAACAATGGGATCCCAGGAAATTTGACGTTCGCGAGGTCAAAAATGCGATTATCAACAGCTTGCCCTCTCCTATTGCTGAACAGGTGCGAAAATTGCTGGTCACCGAAGATGAGCCCCTGGCAAGCGAACGCCTGCGATTTTTGATCAATACCTACTCGGTGATGGCCGATTTGCTGTTGTTTATCATGTTTTCCCAACTCTGGGAAGCACTCGTGCAAGGAAAGGTCCCCGTTCTGGAAGACAATCTGAAAGAACAGATCAGCGCCTTCTTCCTGCTGGACCATCACGACAGGCAAGCTTATGACGTCATCCCGCTTGTTAGGCTTATCCACGACAAGCTGAAAGCGCACGACGTGCCACTGTTTGTAAACGAAATGGCGCATCTGGCCGATCTAATGGACGAGCGGGACAGCGAATTCTTCGGTGCCTACCTGAATATAACGCGCATTAAAAGCAAGTACAAGGACCTCGCTGTGATGGAAGATCTCGACGACGGGGATTGCAGGGAGGATTGTCAGAAAGCCGAAGCCAGCCTTTGCATTATGTTCAAGGAATTGGGTTTCTGTGCGCGTTACAAATTTGCGACCATCAAGAATATCTATATTAATAAGAAGAAAAACCAACCGGCCGTTTACCAGCACAAAATGGTCAAGCTGGATTATGTCCTGGTAGGATTTACCGACAAGATGGAGGACTTCGAGAACTTCACGGATTCCAACTCGGTAGTCATTTATAAGATCGAGGACAAAAAACTTTCTGCATTCAATTTATACCCGTTTGTGATTGATATGAATGCACTGATCAGTGAAAAGCTTTCCAAAATATATTTCTTTTATAATTATGATAAAACCGCTACTGCTGCGACATGCACCTATAATTTCATCAAAAATATAAACGAAAAGAAAGACCGTCTGCAAATACCGGCATTGCCTAATTTCTTAAAAACCAAGACCGATTTAAAAATATCCCAGGAAGAACTGGAAACCATCGGGCCGGAAATTCTTGAAAGCGTCGAAGTTTTTATTTCTTATTTCAAATCCTGAAAGACCATGGCACAATCACCATTCAAATTGCTGGACTCTTTCGAGAAAAATGAACGCAACGCTTTTTTTGAAAGAGAAGATGAAATCAGGATCATATACAACTACATCCACGAATCCAATATCGTGCTGGTAAATGGTCCGCTCGGAACGGGTAAGTCAAGTATTATTAAATGCGGGCTGGCCAATTGCTTTGAAAAAACCGACTGGCTGGAAATATTCGTTCGTCGGTATGATGATATTAATATTTCGCTGAGAAAAGAAATCAACCTTAAAAATAAAAAGGACTTCCCGCTCGATTCCGACATCCTGGATTGTCTCAGATCTCTTTATCTCGATTTTTTCAAGCCGATATACCTCATATTTGACCAGTTTGAAGAGATATTTATTTTCGGGAGTACGGAGGAACAGGAGACCTTTTTCAATGAGCTCCGGAGGCTACTCGACGCCAGTGATATCCCTTGCAAAGTGATCTTCATCATGCGCGAACGGTATATTGCCCAGCTCCAAAAGTATGAAAGCATCGTTCCCGAAATTTTCGATAAAAGGGTGCTGATAGAGCGAATGACCGACAACGACATTAAAAACGTCATCAAAAAAACCTGCGAACATTTCGAAATAGAAACCGATGATGCCACAGTCGATGCGATCGTCCGGAACCTGAAAATCGACGAGAACCTGATTGAATTGCCGCACCTGCAAATTTACCTCGACCGGCTTTGGCATAAGGCACCTGGTCCGCGCAAAAGTTTTAAAATCGGTTTGTTATCCGAGATTGGAAACATTCAGAACGTTCTCAAACAGTTTCTGGAAGAGCGAATAGAGAGTACTATTTCAGAAGTCTCTGCGGAATACGGATCGGTCAATTACAATACGGTGCGGGATGTACTTTACTGCTTCGTAAGCGACGAGGGAACGAAACGTCCGCAAAAAATAGAGGATGTAGTTTCGAAAGCTGCACCGTTAAATATTGCTTCGGCAATCGTCAAATCATTGGCAAATAAAAACATTCTCAGGCTGGATAAATATAGTAGAAATGGGGCGGATAGCATTTACGAAATTGCGCATGATAGTCTGGCTAAAATAATCTATGACAAGTTCAGCCTGGAAAATTCGCACATCGCGCGAACGATCAAAACCATTAAGGATTCTTATTTGAAATACGAACAGTCGAATAAGTTTTGGTTTTTAAGATCTTACCTCGACCGGAATGATTTAAGGGATATCAAGCGCTCCACCAAAGACATTAAAGAGAATGTAGCACTCAGCAAACAGCCGACAAAAGAAGAATGGAAATTCGTTGCGGACAGTAAACGAAGGCTCACCACCATATACGGGCTTAGCTATGCCGCAGGCGCCATATTTATTCTAACCATATTAACTTTTCTTACGATATGGAGCTCAGAAACCAGTACACGTTACCGGCTCCTCATTAATCTTGCCAGATCCAGAACGCAGCAATACATTCTGTATAAACAATTTGAAGAAAACAGCATGTTCTCCGGCCTTTTTGGGGATGGCATGTTTGATGAAATTAAAAGGTATCCCGAACACGAAAACCTGTATTTCGCTTCCATATTTAATGTGGAACCGATTACCGATATGGCTTTTGCACACGTTGGCGAGGATAAAAAACTCTTAATTATTGCCGGCCCTAATACCGTAAGCTTGTATAATGAGCGTCTAGGGACGCTTGAAAACAGATACAATCTGATTAAACAACACTGGATCAGGGACCGTTACAACCACGGTATTAAAGTAACGGTCAACAGTCACGACACGACCCTGGTGAGAGTGTCTTACAATAGCGGAAAAATGTTGCTCATGAACAGGGTAACCGACAGCACGCACGCCGGGGAATCGTTCAAGCTAACGTCGGAAGGGATTTTGAGTGACAGTACACAATCGTTGTACGATATCGACACTGAGTATAACTACAACTCACTGAGGAGGTTCCCGCATGACTCTATCATAGCCATTTCAGATACCCGCATGGGAATTACCCGGTTATTCTGGACAGGCAACAAAAAGATCGAGCCGAGCACGCGCCTCCTTCCCGAAACCAAGGTGCGCTTCTTGCTCCCGCTCGATACAGAAGATCTTGAATATCTGAAGAGAAATTCCAGTATCGCCGCGAAAGAGGACTTGTGGACTTACCTGGAAAACGAATACCTGACCTCTATCGACAGGCTGTCCAGCCATTTTTTCTCTTCCGAAAACTCAGGCTCCCTGGTTAATCTGAGAAGCGTGTTGAGCGCTTTGATAAAGCAGGTGGAGGGACAGTACAATTATGCGCTCTGGACGGCACTATCCAGAGAAATAAGTACAGATGGTAACATGCGTTTGAATGAGGTATTTTCGGATGCAAGGAGTGAACTCGAGAGTAAAATCCAAAAAATGAGACAGGACGAGCGTCATGCACTTTTCTCATTTGTCCGCACCCAATCGAAACAATACGCGAGCGACGACCACATTTTATTCCTGGAACACATGCACCAAAGGTTGCCAAATGATGTCTGTCTGAGCCACTACCTGTCGATCGTTTACAATAACGCCTCCTGGTACCGCCTGTTCGACAGGAATTTCAAAAAGTCGATTGAATATGCTAAAAAAGGCACGACCATGGCGATTGCGCCCAAATTGTACCTCGATTATATGTATGTGAACCTGGCACACGCTTATCTCCTTTCGGGGAATATCGCGCAGGCCAGACGCTATTATCAGAAATACGCTACCACCAAAAATTCCGGTGAAATGAGTTGCTCGTATGTCGAGGGTAACAGCTACAACCGGGATGTCATGATCGGTGATCTGCGGACATTCGCGGAGAAGAAAATCATCCCAGATTCGCTTAAAAATGATGTAGCGGCGATGATCAGCATGCTCAACGCCATTGAATTGCCCGAAGAAATGCTCGTTTTAGGTGAATGACATTTAAAGCAATTTAGCCAGCGCACCAACGGATTCCGTATTGACGAAATAGTTGAGATGGTGGCACGATACCTTCTGGGGCACGGCGGTAGTCTTCGCATGGAAGATGCTGTCCGTGCTCACGGCAATGTCGTTGACCGTATTTCGGTAAACCCAGGTGCCCAACTGCGCTACCACTTTCTCCATCAGTGGCAAACCGTTGCTCAACCTGAGATAGGAATCGAGATCGCCTCCAACGATAAAATAGGGAATCGGGGCGGCATTTTTCTTAGTCAGTTTTTTAATAAAATCGCTCTCACTGTCCATTTGTGCTAAGGTATAAAGCACTTCTTTCTTCCCAATTTTCAGTACCGACGACAGGAAGCCAGTGACCGCGCCTACCTGCGGAGGGAAGAACTTGGTCCCGAGCGCAAGCGCAACGGACGCCCAGCTCACATAGCCCGGTATCTCACCGAACTTACTACCGCCATTGGGCGTGCCTGCCATGATCAGCCTGTCCACGAACTTATCCCCGTCCAGTTCTTCAATCATATGTCGCGTAACCAGTCCGCCCATGGAATGCGCTACGATAACCAGCTCCTTTTCGTCATTTTCCTGGAAACCCAGGTCGTCCAGCTTACCTTTCAGGATTGCTGCGATTTCTTCGATAGGCGTATTCAAATTTTCGTAATCGTAGGTCATAACGAGGTCGTAACCGCCGTCGATTGCCATTTTGAACGTCTTGGCCATATCTTCCGTGTCGCCGATGATGCCGTGTACAAGAAGCAATATCTTTTTAGCCTGAAACACTTTATCGCTAAGCCCTGAACTTTCGCGAGACGCGCCGTGGTCGTAATCCACCCACCGCAGCTGATTAGGATCTATGGTAATGCCCACCTTACCGGCAAATTTCAGGAACACCATCCGGAATGCACCACCGAGGCTTCGCGTCTTCTCTCCCGCTTCCTCAGGGATTGTGTCCACACTAATCTGCATTACGCCAGGTTCGTTAATGGAAATGACGCCCATCGGCAGGAAATCCTCGCCGTCAAAAAAGAACGGTAACACGAGTTCATCGTCTTTTTCCGGCCTGACGTCGATAATCAGCGGGTTTTCTTTGAGTGATGACACGTCGCTGATCTCGACCACCTCGGCAATGCTGCGGTCGTCTCCCCGTGTGCCTTCGTCGAAGTTTACGATCTGGAACCATGGATTACCCACAGCATATGCTTCGTTAATAACCGGCTTATCTATGCTTCGGGTCCTGGGAATGAGCGGTGCCCAGCCAAGTTTCCCACGGAACGAAGGATGCGGCTGAATGGTGACGCCTCTGCCGATAGCCACAGGCTCTGCGCCAAGCTGTTTCTCTGCTTTTTTGACGAGCCGGATGCTGACGGCTTTCGTGAGCCAGTCGGATTTGCCGCCGCCAATCGCCCTCGACTGTCCAAGCCCCCTGCCGCCCGATGGCACCACAGTTGCGCCTATTTGCAGCGGTTCCTGCACAAACAAGCTGCTATCGATAGCCTCAGTCGAAACGATGAGTTTCAAAGTGTCGATTTCTTCTTCGCTGTTTAATGTAAAGACATCGCTCGTGAGCAAGACGGAAGTGTTGGGTGGAACAGGTTGCGAATCGTTGAAAATGACTGTTACACCATAATCGGGCGAAAGATATAAGAGGCAAACGTACAGCGTGCGTACAGTACCGTTATTAAAATTGACCTTAAAAGGAATATCCTCTCCATCATGGTCCAGGGTGATCAGCTGCTCCGAAAACACCCCTGTCTCCGAACCCTGCATTACTTCCACATTGAATGTAATTTGGTGGGGCTGAATCGCCGATTGCGCATTCTGCAAATCAAGTAGGCGCTGCCAGCGTGCGAGCGTTTGCAGCATTTTCAGCACGTGTGTCGCTGAGAATTGGCTCGTTCCTTCGACCGTCTGAATCCGCAAATCGCTTCCGGTATGATAGGCAGCGATATTGCCATTTTCGAGTTTAAGCTCAAATAAGGCCGCCGGGCGTGAATCCGTAAACACAATGCCCGATTCCGATGTGCTGAGCAGCGTTTCCTGCATGACCTGCGTCACACTATCATCGCTATAAACGAAAAACGGTTGAAGCCGGAGCGATTCGGGCTCACCCCAATACACGTTGTTCGCGTCGAGGACCAACGTACCGGTCTGCAATGAGCTTTCCGTTACATTCATCACGTCCACCAAGACCGTCCCAATCAGCTGTCCTTCTGCCACCGAGTCGTAAATCCTGATCACCAAAGGCTCTCCTATCCGCTGTTCTATGCCCATTCCTGCTCCCAGGTCGATTGTCCATTTGCCCGCTTTTATATAAACGCGGTAACGGTTCAGCCGACCGGTTTCGACGTTTCGCCCCAAAAAGCCCTGCCCTACATTAAAAACACCGATCGACTCCATTTGCGGCGTCTGGTTTTTCAATGCGTTTTTAATGAAAGCACGCACCTGTATGAAAAGATCTGCATAAGTAACCTGTCCCCCGCTTTTGCCCAGCACCGAGATCAGCGACTGCGTAAACTGCCCATGCCCGTTTTGTTCCCACGCACGCTCGACACGGTCGCAAGCTGCCAGCAGCAAATGGTCCGATGAAGGAATGTCAAGATTAGGTCGCTGTAAATAGGCCCCATCCAGATACGTTTCGAGTGGCCGGATGTCAGACGTACCTTTTTCAAAACGCGGCTGCATTTGAAGAAACTGTTCGATCTCCCTTGTAACAGATCCGGAATTACAGGAATCGGCTATAACCACGATCCGGGGATTGCGCGCGGCTACTTCTTCCAGCAAAAGCGCTATTTCTTTGTCTGCCAGGTCGTATTTATCCGGCTCCCGGCTATCGTGCAGCACCCAGGTCTGTTCCTGTCGGTCCGATGTCGCCGCCTGAAACTCAGGGGCGGTAATGCCTGTCGAGCCGTGTCCGGAATAGTATACTACTGCAAGATCGTCGGGCCCGGCCTGCGTTAAATGCACTCTGAATCCTTTGATGACATTCGCACGCGATGCACCTGCGTCCGTGAGCACGAGGATTTGCTGCTCGTCCTGGATCAGATCATTGTAATTTTCTTTCAAAAACTTCCCAAAATCGGAAACGTCGTTCAAACACCCGTTCAGCGACCTGATTGGCGGGATTGAGGAAGGACTGTACTCATTAATGCCAATCAGCAATGCAAAGATTTTCATAAAATAACAGGTTGGGTTTTGGAGAACGGATGTCTGATACGGATGGGGCCGACAACCAGGTAAGAAAAGGCTGATCGTTGCTCAAATTACCTCACCAACTCATTAAAATCAACACTTGAATTGCTTTATTATCAAACGGAAAAATGGACGTCAAAAGACCATCCTTTTCTTCGGGGCCCCGGTTAATAATTTCTTTTATACCCACCTCCAACAGCCCGGAAAAATAACGAAATTGAGAGTTTAGTCAGCGAAATCAGCACCATGGGCCTCGGTACAACCACCCTTCGACAGAACAAAACCAGACGGAACCGATTGTTTTTCGTCGCAATCGATAAATACGACAACTGGACGCCGCTTCAATACCCTGTGTCCGACTGCCAGCGTTTTTTTGGGGTATTGAAAGATTGCTATGGTTTTTCGGATGAAAACTTCATTATCAAGCCTCTTTTTGATGAAAACGCTAAAACTGACATCGTTTTTGACGAAATCTGCTACCTGGCAGACAAGGATGAAAACGGCGAACTTCGGGTAAGACCGGACGAGAACCTGATCATCTATTTTTCCGGCCATGGCCATTTTGATAAAAACAAGGAAGGATATTGGGTGCCTTCTGATGCGCCGAGACTTTCATCGAAACCAAGCGATCTGAAAAAGCTCATTTCCGTCAGCGAAGTCATCAAAATCCTGTCGAATATCAAAGCCCATCACATTGTGCTCATCGTCGACGCTTGTTTTTCGGAAGCTTTCACGACCATGGAAATCGACATTACCCAGCAGACACAGTCGGCCGAAGCCGAGGACGTTCCTTCCAGATGGGTCCTTACGGCAGGACGCAATGGCGTGGTGCCCGATAAAAGTCCGTTTGCCGATGCGCTGATTGACATTCTTGACAAAAACTCAGACACCAGCGTTTCCATTAACTGGCTCGGCGCGCAGGTCACCAAGCAGGTCCGCGACAACGGGCACGGCATAGAACCGCTTTGCAAAAGCCTTGTGAACCAGAAATATAAGCTAGGCGAATTTTTCTTTCATCGCGCCGCCAATGCATTGGAACCACCTGCGCCATTCGACAATGCAACCCTGCAAGAAACGCTGCGCGCTGGCTCCAAAGCACAATTTGAACGCCTGCAAAAAGGTCGTTACAAATACCTCAACATTGAAAGCATACTGGTTTCTGAGATCAATCTTGCGAAATACCTCGATGTACAGGTCAAAACGGCAACACAGGTAGCATCGCTCGGGCTGGCAATCCAGGCGCTATGGAAGAACAAAAAATCCCAGGCGCTGCTTTTCGGCGATGGCGGCATGGGCAAGACGGTGTCCCTGCTGTTGTTATGGAGAGATCTTCTTTTTGACGAAAACGGCCCTGTACCCGTTTTTATCCCGCTGAATGAATACAATTCCTCCTCCGAAGATGAACGCAACGACTTCATTGTCAGGCATATTTGCAAACAACTTCTCAACATTCCGGAACCGTTACCGGAAACTGTCAATGCGATCTGGAAACTTTTTGAAACTCCCAAAGAAGGTATGCCATCGCTGATCCTGCTTTTGGACGGATTAAACGAAGTTACTGTCCCGAAAGGCCGGCTGATGGCGACGCTGAACGACCTTGCGGCAAGGGCCGGAGGTACGCAGATGGTGATTTCTTCCAGATACAAACAAATTGAAAAACTGGATCTGGCGAGTGAGAGCGTCGCGATGATGGAAATCCTTCCGCTTTCGCAGGAAACCGTTATTTCTTACTTAAAACAAAAAGGTCAGGAAGTACCGACAAACAAAGACCTATTGGGCTTGTTTGCCAACCCGATGATGCTGACGCTCTACTCCGGTGCTAATAATATCGCATTGAGATTCAAAGACGACGACCGTTTTCATTTCAAAAAAGTGACGACTTACGGCGAATTGTTGTGGAATTTTAATGAAGCCCAGCTCGCCCAGCTTTCCGATTCCACGGACGAAACCGAGGTCCGTTACCAGACCTTCTTGCTCCGCATACTAGTCCCCTATATTGCTTACAGGATGGAGGACAGGGGAAAATATGCCATTACGATCCGTAAACTGACTGACCCTGTTTTCAATTTTAAAACACTGCTCGACGAAGCATTTGCGGAGCTGGATACCGAGGAACTTTCCGAAATATATCCCGACTTTGCTGGAAAACGGAAAGAATTGGGCCTCGGCGTCCTCACCGAACTGGATGCAAAGGAGCAACGTGCGGCTAAGGTCAAACAATTTTTGGTCGAGCGCCTCCGCGTGCTGGTCATGGAGGGAGACGACCTTCGTTTTTTACACCAGAATTTCAGGGATTTTTTTGCGGTATGCCATATACGCAACATGACGGAGATCTCGATGGTCCGGCGGACGCTGCCCGACGTGTTTTTCAGGAATTACATACCGGTTTACCTCCGGCGTTTACTGGGAGAATTAGAAGGGGAACATCATCTCGTCCCGGTTTGGAATGCCAACAAAAACCGGCTCGAACTTCCGGAAAAAGAAAACCTGCTTTCGCGACTTATGGATTTGTGCAGGAAAACTGTTGGCATCAATGCGGGTGAAGCCGAACGCTCGTTCGTGATCCGCAATGTAATGATGATATGGCTTGACCTGCGTCAAACCTTGGCGGGCGCCGATCTTACCGATCTGGATTTGCGCCAGATCCAGTTCAATGGCCTTCCATTGACCCGGCACAAAGGCAGCGCGTACCTTCCAGCGCGGTTTGACGGAAGTATCCTCGATGGCGAGGGTTTCATTTTCAAGGGACATTACGGGCAGATTAACCAGGTACATTACAGCCCCGACGGAAAAAAGCTACTCACAGCTTCGGACGACCACACGATTAAAGAATGGCTGGCCGCCACAGGGAAGCTTATACAGACATTGTCCGGGCATACCGATAAAGTCGTTTCCGCCCGGTATAGTCCCGACGGCCAAAAAATCGTCTCGGCATCTTTCGATAGCTTTGTCAAAGAATGGTCTGTGAGCACCGGGGCCGAATTGGCGGCTTATGAACATCCTCATGCAAAAGTCAACAATGCGGTGTATTCGCCGGACGGCACTAAAATCCTGACTTGCGCTGACGACAAGCTGGTCAGGGAATGGAGCACTGCAACCCTTGAATGCATTAAAACTTATACAAGTCACACCAAGAATGTGTCTTCTGTTTCTTACAATGCCAAAGGCGATAAAATACTCTCGGCCTCGGCCGACGCGACGGTAAGAGAATGGTCAGCTAGGACCGCAGAATGCCTCCGGGAGCTGACTGGCCATACCGAAAAGGTCAACAGTGTCTGTTACAGTCCCGACGAAGCGCATATTCTGTCCGCTTCCGACGACCGTTCCATTATCGAATGGTCTGCCGAAAGCGATCTGCCATTCAGGTTTTTCAAGGGCCATTCCGACCAGGTGTGCAGCGCGGTTTACAGCGCCGACGGCAAGAGGATTCTCTCCGCATCCAAGGACAAAACCATCAAAGAATGGTTGACAGAAACAGGCCTGGAAAGCCGCACTTATTCCGGGCATACCGATAAAGTGAATTTTGCCAGCTATTCGCCGGACAAGCCCCGGGCCGTTTCCGCGTGCGACGATAAATCTATCCGCGAATGGAGCCTGGAAACCGGGGCACAACTCTTCACAATCAGCGGACAATCGGACTGGGTTATGAACAAATGTGTTTTCAGTCCGGATTCAAAAAGGATGTTGACCGTAAACTACGACCGGACTTTCAGCGAAATCCACATTGCATCGGGAATAGTGTTACAGACTTTCCGCGGGCACGAAAAATGGCTGCACAGGGCAAGATACAGTCCCGACGGCACCAAAATAATCTCCACCTCCGACGATCTCACGATCCGGGAATGGCTTGTCGAAACCGGCGAATGCATCCGCATTTACAAAGGGCATGCCTATGGAGTTGAGGACGCCACCTACAATTCGGATGGCACGCAGATCTTCTCCCGCGATTTCGGTTATAACTTCTTCATCTGGTCGGCAGAAACGGGCGAACAGCTGGAAGTTATCGATGACGACGCGCGAAAAAAACAGCTGCATTCGGACATGCAACTGCTCGTGACCGCAGCTGCCAAGCCTTTCAATGTAAGGTGCAAAAATGCGGAGATCATCGTAAAAGATGCCACCTCCCAGCCTATCCTAGCATTCACCAACGTCTCCGGGCTGATCGTCCAAGGCTGCGATTTCAGAAATATCGACCCAGCTTCCACTTTCTCCGATACACTCAGGAAAAATTTAAAAAGTTATGGGGGAATATTTGGTGAAGAGGATGAGGCGGGGTGGGCTTCTGCACGAATGTGAGAAGTAATATTAGAAGGCGAATTTAATGGTTGTCATCTATTTCAACATATCATCCGTGACTATCAATGTATAGTCCACCTCAAAACAGCCAAAATCGGGATCGAGGGCATTGTGTTTCCGCTTGACCCAAAGCGCTGCCTTTACGGGGTCTTGCTTATAAACCAGACTCCTTACCCCGTCTGACACGGCATACAGCGCAAAACTGGCAAATGTTTCATTTGGAAAAGGAATCCATCCGAAACTGGCATCCTGCCCCATCAGCATCCGTTTCCCGGCAGCAATTACGGTAGTTGTATCGATTTGACGGTTTAAGCCACGATCGGGAAACTTAACCGTCAGATCACGGCTGCTTTGGTTATCCAGATAGTAAAATGCAGACCCTACACATTCACCATTGTCGTCGCCGGGCGCTTCTTCCTTGCAACCAAGACCGACCAGTAAAATCATTACCAGATAAATTAAGCTATTCTTCATAGTAAGCGAATATATGTTTGCTAACCTTTGACCCTGACTGCTGCATTTAGGTTGCACTCATACCGTTAGATAATTGAGTTTCGCCGGTCAATTTATCCCAGGAAAGCATAGTGTCCTTGCCCGGGTTTACCTGGCGGATACTGTTCTTAAACCCATAACTTTGGAATTCAGGATACAAAAATCAGGAATCACCACAGCGACATGCAGGGATTTTTAATTGAAACAGGTAAGTATCCAGACACATCTGCTTTTCTGACTAACTAACACAAATATATCGCACATTATGAGAGCATTAACTTTACTGAAAACAGTGTCATTGGCTTCTATTTTTTTGACAGCAATGGCCTTTTCCTGCCAGGATCACGACATACCTGATCCCGATCCCGTTGCCAACTGTATGCGCACCAACGGCACAGACCGCGCTTTTCCCTGCGAATTTCAGATCGTCAAACTCGAATTTTTGCGAAACAACACAAACAATGTCGTTAAAACATTTCTACTGGGCGACAGTACGATCGCGTTGCCCATCAATGCTTCCGAACGTTATGTTTGGGGTTCTAAGCACGCATATATTTGGATGACATACCGGGTGCGGGTGCATGTGAAAAGGATTGCAGCTGCCTCGTTCCAGCCCGTGGGTGGTTACGAACTCATGCCCTACCGGTTATCCCCCGAAGGCCCTCCCGGGTTTCCTTATCCGCCTCTCCATGACGATCTAGTAGGCGGGCCGTGGGGATGGGGCCCGCCCGCTTCCCCGGCAAATGAGCCACTTGATATGAGTATGCCCATCGGTGAAACGCGCAGTTTTGTACTATCGCTTGAACTCCAATTTGATACCGAAACCCATCATGGAAGCTATTTCGGAAACCATCTTGTCGGCATTGTCAACAACACGACCGCCAGGACATTGCTGGCCGCTCCCCACAACTACGACCGGCTGAGGGATATCCACGAGGCGAGGATCGTATTCAAGCCACAGCTGGATTGTGAACAAGGTGCCCAATGCTACTAACAAAGCCTTTTAACACAAAAAAGGCCTGTTCATCAAATTGCCGGAGCAAGATGAGAACAGGCTTTTTCTATGCAATTTACTTTATCGGCGCACCGTCACTTTCAGGAAAGTGGCTGGAATTGAGGTCGCGTTTTTGTCCGTGCTCTGATTTTGACTTTCGAACAAAGCTTCCAGCTCACGTTGAAGATCAGCTTCCTTTCCGTTGCTGGCTGCCGCCTCAAAGGCATTCATGGTAGGGCCATAGTATTTCCTGAAAGTATCAAGAAATACCGCCGGGGAGTAAGGCGCCTGAAACGTGAACGTTTCTCTTTCAAATGAGATACTTTCCTCTGATGCGCCCGCGGCAACGAAACGTTCTTTCACATTGCTTTCCACGCCCCAAAGCATGGGACTCACAAATCCCTCGGGCGGTGCTGGCGTGTAGGCCGAGCACACTTTCAGGATCTGCGCTACCAGCGTCGGATCTCCCGGTATCCAGTTACCCATCACGATCCTCCCTCCGCGACGTGTAACCCGGAACATTTCTTTCGCGACATCAAACGGCTTTGGCGCGAACATCGCTCCAAAAACGCTTACTACCAGGTCGAACGATTCGTCGTCAATATCATTTAAATCGATGGCGTCGCCTTCCCGGAATGTGATATTCGTCAGTCCCTCCGCCTTTACCCGGGCATTGCCGGCCTCAACGAGGTTTCTCGCAATGTCGACGCCCTGCACATTCGCGCCGAGCCGGGCCTCGGGTATTGCCGTGGTGCCGTCGCCGCAGCCCAGGTCCAGAACGTCCATTCCTTCCTTAATTCCCAATTTTGCTACCAGAGCAGAACCGCTGTCGCGCATTGTTTCTGCCAGACGGGTAAAATCACCCTTTTCCCAAAGTGCTTTGTTTGCATTCATGTTATTGTTCGTTTTATTATTTAGGTACTGATTTGAAGTTCTCAATGGTATTGATATTTACCGTCTCTCATGTCGCTTGGCTAGGCAATGCAGTCATTGAGCATTAACACAAGGAAAAGTACGAGAAACGAAGTCATTAATTGAAGATTTTTCATAACTAATCTTATTTAAATTTTAATTTACTGATCACATTCTGGCCCACGGTTTTTCCATGCAGCAGACTCACTTCACACGTTTTGCGGTAATGGATACCCGCATACACCCTCGAAACCGCAGCCTCTGCGGCAGCTTCATCAAATGAATTGAAATTTCTCGGAGCAAAACTGGGAAGATTGTAAGGCTTGTCGGTGTAATGGTAGTTTTTACCAAAAATCCCGGTCAACACCTCCGCGGCAGCAGCCGACATCACCGAATGCCCTGATGGATATTCCGGATGTGCAGGTGTCGGGATCACGGTGTTCCAATCGGGATGGTTCATTACAGTGCGGATGTAGGTAACCGGCCTCACACCTTGATACACATATTTCCCTTTGCAAAGGCTTATGGCACCGTCGGACATTGCAATTCCCAGCTGCGTGAATGCTTTTGCTGCAACCACCAGCCCTGGTTTTTCAATTGCCAGCACCTGGCTCAATACATTGTGCCACGAATTGTCCGGCCAAAAAGTGGCGATCGTCCGCTGCTCCTGCGTAAGTGACTGCGATACATTGTACACATCCAAAACCTGTTTGTAGTACTCCGAGGATTTATCTTCGGAATAGGCTATCGGCGCACCCTGGTCGGCCCCAGCGTCGCTGTTTGGCACAATAGTACGTACCTTACCCCAATTTGCAAGTGCGGCCGGGCCGAATGCAGGTGGCGTCGGTTTCCAGTACGCGGCACCGCTTAGGGGCGTATATGGTGTGACGTTATCAAAGCCGTCCGTTTTAGACCATTCGAAAACCGCTGCTGCGATCTTCTTCCCAAAGTCGATGGAGTTGGCCAGCACGTCCGGTTGCTGGTGCTGCTGGTATTTTGCCAGATTCGCAGCTTCGAGAGAATCAATGCGGGCAAGGTTCGCTCCTGAGATTCCAGGCTGCATGAACCGGTTGATAGCGGCGAGCGCTGCATTGGCACTCGCCGGATAATAGTAGTGCAGCGACTTGCTCGGCTGCGGCAACGCGGGCAAGCCATTAAGCTGCGGCGCTATCGACTGGTAGCCCGGCAAGCCGGGTTGTAAAGACTCCCACAATGCAACTCCGGTGTAAGCCCATCTGCGGGCGAGAACGGGCGGAGAACCTGGGATAGCCTGCGCGAGTTTTAGCTGCATAGTCAGCCAGGATGTGACTACTTCGGAAGAACTAGCCGGTTCGGCCGGAACATCGGGACCATCATGGTCTGTGCAGGAGGTGATAACCATTGTGCAAGCAAGCAGGACGATAGCCGACTGTTTGATGCGTTTCATTACTGTTAAATTTTTCATGTTTATAATAGATAAATGAGGCTGCAAAATTGCGTCGGCCGGGGAGTGTCAAACTTGTAATCACGAAGCATATCCAGGTAATTATGCGTCACCTGCATGGCCTTGGAATACAGCCGCGCATAACTACCTGGATTTGCATCCGGATTACAATCCCGGCCCGTTGCCGCCATCTACTTTTGCACCCGGTCCAGCCAACCGGACTCATTCAAATCTTCTTACATTAAAAAACAGCTATGAAAAAAAGTACTTTTCTCCGCCATGGCGGACGCATTCTCACATTCGTTATGCTTCTTGGTTTCATCAATGCATGCACAGACCACGTTGATCCCGGCACCATTGCCCCGGCCGATCACATTGCGATCAGTGAAAACCTGACCATGCCCGAAGCGTTTTCACTTCCTCCAAATCAAAAGGGTTATGAGCGCGTAGCCACCTATTACGCGGTGGGCGTCCAGAAATACAAGGCGCAGGTGAAAGCAGGTACCAATTCGGTCCAATATGAATGGGTTTTCGTGGCGCCGGAAGCAGATCTATACGATGCTTCCAATGCAAAGATCGGCACGCATTATGCCGGTCCGACGTGGAAGCTCACCGGCCCCGGCCACACGATCAAAGGTCAGGCATTCAGTCCTGCCAAAACATTTTCCAGGGACCCGGCCAGCATTGACTGGCTGCTACTGCGCAATAAAGCCGGAGAAGATCCAACCGGCATTTTCGTGGGTGTGGGTTATATTTTCAGGATCGCAACTACGGGCGGAAGAGCCCCGGCTACCGCTCCTACCGACCTGGCGGCCACCGCTAATGTGCCTTACACGGCGGTGTACCGCTTTGTGAAACCGATCCTTTGATCACACTTCTTTCGGGGAAACTCTGGCGGAATATTCCGTTGGGGTTTCCCCGAATTCTTTTTTAAAGCTCTTGCTGAAATACGATTGGTCATTGAAACCCACCGCATAACCGATCTGGGTAATCGTATCAGCCTTTTGACGGATCATTTCCGCAGCCTTTTGCAGACGCAGGTCGCGGATAAAATCGTTCGGGGCAAGGCCGGTAAGTGCTTTGAGCTTCCGCAGCAGCTGGGTACGGCTCAGGTTCATTTCCTCCGCCATTTTCTCGACCGAGAACAACACATCTTCCATATTGGCCTCCACAATCTCCTTGGCCTTCATTAAAAACTTATCGTCGAGCGACATTTCCTCCGAAGAGGTCACATGCACCCGAATGCGCTCGCGGTAACGTTCCGCCAGTTTTTTCCGTAGTTCAATTAGATTTCTAACCCGGACAGTTAGTTCTTCCACAGAAAAAGGTTTGGTCAGATAATCGTCCGCTCCTGTTTTCAATCCATCAATGCGTGACTCCTGCCCGCTTTTCGCGGTGAGTAATATCACAGGAATATGGCTGGTGCGTTCGTCGGATTTGATGCTGGCAGTAAGCTCCAGACCATCCATTTTCGGCATCATGAGGTCGCTGATGATCAGGCTTGGCAATACTTTACGGGCGCATGCGAGCGCTTCCATACCATCCGGTGTCTTATAAACAATGTATTCGTCTTCCAGCAGCGATGCCATATATTCCCTCAGTTCGACATTATCCTCTGCAATCAGCACCGTTTCGCGCAGGGCTGGCTCCTGGAATGCAGGATCATTATTTTCTGGTTCAATTTGTTTTGATTCAGGTAAATCCAAAGAAGGGGATATTGTTTCCACAGAGGGCATTGCATATCCGGCAAGCTCGCGTTCAACAACTTGGCCTGCACCATAGGCTTCCCTGTTAACCGGTATTTGAATCGAAAATACAGAACCTTTACCAGGTTCGCTTTGCAATGAGATATTCCCTTTGTGCAAACGCACCAGTTCTTTGGCGAGCGCTAATCCTAAGCCAGTTCCGCCATCCTGGTTTTCGACAGTCTGCCTCGACTGGTAAAAAGATTCGAATACCTGCTTCTGCTCTTCCGGCGCAATGCCTTTGCCGGTGTCAATCACCGAAATGTGGAGGATCTGCTGACCTGCCTGTTCTTTTACATGAGCAGCAAACTTAACTGAGCCAGCCGAAGGTGTGAATTTGAATGCATTTGAAAGCAGATTGATAATGACCTTTTCAAGCTTATCCGGATCAAACCAGAAAACACCTTCCGGAATCTCCATTATCTTTTCAAAAACAATGCCCTTATGCTGTGCAAGCGAGTCAAAAGAGGATGACAGAATGCTTAAAAATTGGCGCAGATCGCCTTTTTGCACCTGCAACTCCATTTTGCCGGCTTCCAGTTTTGACAGATTCAGCAGCTGGTTCACCAACTCTAATAGCCGGTTGGCATAGCGCTTCATAATGAGCAGCTTACCCTGTTCGGCAGGAGGTTTTTTGTTTAATTCTTCTTCAAGAGGTGCCAATATCAGTGTCAGCGGCGTCCGGAACTCGTGTGAGATGTTGGCAAAAAACCGCGATTTCATCCGGTCCATTTCTTTCAGTTCTTCGGTTTGAAGCGTGATTTTCTCTGTTCGTTCGCGCACTGTATTTTCCAGGACCAGCTTTTCCATTTGCAGTTTTCTTTCCCTGAACCGGACCACCATCACCGCCAGTCCGCCGAGCAGCAGCGCATAAAAGGCGAGTGCCCACCAGGTGCGGTACCATGGCGGTAGAATAGTAAATGCAAGCCGGTCTTCGCCACCCGCTTGTCCATATACGTCCCTCCCACGCACGCGGAATACATAATGCCCTTCCGGCAAATTGGTAAAATCCACAAATGACTCGCCCGACCATGCCGACCATTGGTCGTGAAAGCCTTCGAGAAGATACTGGAATTGATTTTTAGTGGAAAGGTCGTAGCTCGGCAATGCAAACTGAAACCGCAAGCCTTTATGGCCATAATCGATTTCAGGCGGAGATTGTGCATCCCTGAAACTGATCAGCGAATCCTTGTTGATTGCAATACGCCGGATCAGGGTTTTAAACGGCTTTACAGCACCAGTTTTTAGGTTTTTATCAAAAAGAACAATCCATTTATTTGACCCGAAAAACATAAAACCGTCGCCGTTATCATGCACTTTGGAAATAAGGGCGTCCGAAAGTCTTCCCGACATCGATAATCTTTGCAAGCGATTGTTCCGGTACTCAAAAAAGTGGCTCTGGTAATTGTGGTAAAGTGTAAACCACATCGTACCGTCCCGGCCCGCGATGATCTCATTGATCCACCCGCCTTTGTAAGATGCCACCCCGGCAGTAAGCAGTGTATCGACTTCAAAAACACGTTTAACAGGGTTGAAACGGTGCATCGCCTCATCGGTAGAAGCGTAAACGGTGTTCCCCACCCTTTCGAGCCAGCGGATTTTATTAGACGACAGCCCGTTTTCAGGTCCGTGGTGGATCAGTTTGAACTCGTGGCGAAGCGTATGAGCTGGTCCTGGCGTCTGCCAGGCTATTTCATAGATCCCGTTTCGCCTGCTATTGATAAAAATCGTCCCGTCCGCGGCACGTGCGAAGCTTTCTGAATAAAACTTCATATCATCGCGCCTGCCGCCCTGCACCCATTTTCCGTCGACAAAAAGCAACTCCGTAAGCCCGTTCCCTTCCAGTCCTGCCAGCAAATGCCGGGGCATTTCAGCCGGCCGCGATTC
This sequence comes from Dyadobacter sp. MSC1_007, assembly GCF_023667495.1. Taxonomy (GTDB): domain Bacteria; phylum Bacteroidota; class Bacteroidia; order Cytophagales; family Spirosomataceae; genus Dyadobacter. The sequence goes on along the minus strand of NZ_JAMOZL010000002.1, from coordinate 69,898 downwards.
CTCCACGCGGACTACATTCTCCTTCGCGATTTGTGATCTTCTGCCATTTTGATCCAGCACAAAAACACCGTCGTAGTTGGACACAAGCAACTCATCACCATAAGTATGGCAATGCATTGTAAGATTGTCGATGCCCTCAATCTTCTTGAAATAAGGTTTATATACCCCTTGCGAAGGCAGGCTATTCAATTCAAAAAGCCCCTTGCTGTTTGTGGTGAACAACTTGTTATTGAAGACCTCAATATCCATCGGATTTTCATCCAGGCCATGATTTTCGTTCAATACCCGGAGCGGTGAATTAATTTCAAGACGGCTGATCCCGTTGTCCGTTGCCAGCCACAGATCCTTTTCTGCATCTTCAAAAACTGAATAAACCGCATCGCTCGACAACCCTTCCTTGCGGCAGATATTATTCCTTATTGTCCCGTTCCGCGCCATCAGGTAAAGCCCGGAGCCTGTGGTGGCAAGCGCATAATCGCCATTGCTCAGCCGCAAACCGTGGTAAACCGCATCCCTGATCCGGACCCGTTGTCCGTCCTTCATAAACGGTTCAAGCTTGGAGCCATCATAAATAAAGAACTCCTTACTAAGCCCAACCGCCAGCAATTTATCCCCTTCGTAAGGCAGCAAGCCCGTAAGCCCCATTCCTTTGAATGCTTCACCTCCGGCAACCAGTTTCAGCGCGTCCTTTTCTTTCTTCAACAAACCTTTTTCGCCCGTGCTCACGTACAATGTCCCATTGATCAGCCATGCGAAACCAAGCGTCCCGACATCGCTTTTCCAGACTTTGAATTTCCCGTTGACCAGTTCGAGAATGTGGAGATCGCAAACGAAATAAACAGCGCTTTTGTCGGCAAATGTAAACCAGACATTCCCGAAGTTCCAGTCGGCGCGGTTAATCTTGTTTTTCAGGGAATGGAAAACCATCTTATTCTGCCCATTTGCAGCCAGGTAGCCCACCTCTCCCGATCCGCCCACATAAATGCGCCCCTTCAAATCCTTGGCCAAAGACCTCACCGGGTTACCCTCTGTGGTTTGAATGAGTTGCCACGACATCCCGTCATATTCGAGCACACCCGAATTATTGGCCGCATACATAACGCCATTATTACCCTGGACCAACGCCCAGTTCTGAAAAGCCGCTTTATATTCGTCTGTGGAATAATTGGTGATGAAAGGAAGACTCTGCTGCCAGATCCGGCCGAGCGGTGATTCCGGTTTTTGCGCCACAACGTCCAATCCCAAGGCGAGCGCGAAAAGGAGAAAAACTTCTTTCATCAGTTTGAGTAGTAGAATCTTGGCATACCGGAATCAGAAAGCTGATTTATAGCTAGTTAAAGGCATAAAAATATCGCTTTCCGGTAACAGGTGCAATGAATGGCCACCAATTTTCTCAGACTCTCATTCGAAATGACATGGGCGTGGTACCTGTATACTTCCTGAACTGTTTACAAAGATGACTTTCGTCCGTGTAGCCAAACTCGTCGGCGATCTCACTCAGCGTCAGCTGACTATAAAGTAACCTGGCTTCTATCAGTTTGATTTTGTGTTTGATGATATACTGTTTTATAGATTCGCCGGTATGTTTTTTAAAAAAGATGCTGATATAGGCCGGGGAATAATGAAAGGTCTCGGCCAGATTTTCAATGGTTACGTCTTCGGGCCGGTAAATATGCTGCCGGATGTACATCAGGATCGCCTCTATCGAATCCTTCAAAACGGGCCTGCTTTGCGTTTGACTGAACAGGTTCCGGGCCAGGATGATGAGCATGCTCCGCATCACGCTATCACGGATTACTTCAAAGTATTGAGACTGGTCATTCGCAGATTCCGCTTCCAGGACAGTAAGCAAATGATGCAGTTTTTGCTTCTCCTGCTTATCCGTCACGATCGTCCCCCTGCTTTGTGAAGAGGTATTGAGCAAAGTCCTGATAATGGGCTGCCACGGATGGTCCTTGTCCCCGGGCAATTCCTTATGGATCGATTCATTGAAGCGCACGAAGCTGAACTCCGTCACTTCCCCTATCTCAAAATGATGGTAATCCTCTGGCCCTAACAGAAATACGTCGCCTTCGAAGTAGTCAAACGCATTGCCATTGATACGATGAATGCCGTTTCCTTTCAGTATAAAAATAATCTCAAAATAGGTATGCTTATGGACCGAGTGTACCCAGGTCTGGGCTTCAAAATGGTAAATGCTGAAAGGGGCGTGCAGTATGTATCGTTTCATAACATTCCGGAATTGCTATAAACCTACCAATTATCAATGGATTTTTACCATAGCACCGGGTTTGTGGTTTCTAAATTTGCCTTTGTTAAACTAAACTAATCGGCAAACACAAACATCTATATGAAACGTACATTTTACCTGATAATGGCCGTATCCTCCATTTACATACTTTTTTCGATGCGAACAGCAAATGAATGGGTGCCTCTGCTGGACAAAGACCTTAGTCAGTGGGAAAATTATCTGAGCTATGACCATAAACCAGGATATAATGGAAATATACCAAAAGACAACGCTGGAAACCCCATCGCCCCGATAGGTTACAATAAAGATGACAACAAGGTATTTTCGGTGCTGAACGAGTCCGGCGCACCCGTCTTACGCGTGAGTGGCGAAACCTATGGCTGCCTGTTTACGCGCAAGTCTTACAAAAATTATCACCTTAAACTGCAAGTCAAATGGGGCGATAAAAAACATGACCCTAGAAAAGACAAATTGCGCGACTCCGGCATATTGTATCACTCCAATGGTGAAGCCGGAGCGGAATACTGGCGTTCATGGATGCTTTCGCAGGAATTTCAGATTATGGAAGGGCATATGGGCGATTTTTGGTGCCAGGCAAATTCAGCGATTGACATCCGTTCCTTCCAATCCGAGGGCGTTATGAACCGGGTGGCAGACCATAAACAGCCTTTTGGCACATTCAAAACCGGGGCCGATTACTATTGCATGCGCTCCGCAAACCACGAAAGTCCTGCCGGAGAATGGACCAGTCTTGAACTGATTTGCTATGAAGGAAAGAGCCTCCATATCGTGAACGGCCATGTGGTGATGGTGCTTAACAATTCACGATACATTACAGCTGACGGAAAGGAGGTCCCGATGATCAGCGGTAAAATCCAGTTGCAGAGCGAAGCTGCGGAAGTGTTCTACCGCGACATTCTCATCAGGGAATTAGCCGCCATGCCCAAAGAATACGCGGACTTATTTTAAAACCGATCAAATATTATCTCCATAATCATTCACAAATCTCATGAAACAGCAATCAAGAAGAAATTTCGTTAAAAGCAGCCTTTCAGCCGGGTTGGTGACAGGCATGTCGGCAGAATTTGCCTCCAAAGACATATTTGTCCACCATGTTTTGTTTTACCTTAAAAATCCGGGCAATGGGGCCGACAAGGACAAATTAATGGAAGGATTAAACAAACTCGCCAAATGCCCCACTATCAAAATGGTGCACATTGGCGTACCGGCAGAGACAAACCGCGAAGTGATAGACCGCAACTACACGTATTCATGGCTATGCTTTTTCGACAGTCCGGCTGACGAAGAAGCCTACCAGAAACACCCTATCCACGACGATTTCAGGAACAACTACGCTCATCTATGGGAAAAGGTAGTCATTTACGATTCGGTCGGGCCGAAGCGGTAATCTTTTTGGGGGCCGGACCCGGTAAAACACTAGTCGGAACGAAGTGCATTTACCGGGTCCGTTAATGCCGCTTTTATGGCCTGATAACTGACAGTCAATATTGTGAGTGTAAGTGCAACTAATCCGGCCCCGGCAAATATCCACCATGGCATCGTTGCACGATAATGGTATTTCTCCAACATTTGCGCCACGAAATAGTAGCTTAATGGCGTTGCAACGAAAATGGCAACTACGGTCAAGTATACAAAGTCTTTGGCAATAAGTTTCCAGACATTTGCGATAGATGCTCCCAGAACTTTTCGTATGCCGATCTCGCTGCGCCTCTGCTCTGCGGTAAAAGCGGCCAAGCCGAAGAGCCCGAGACATGATATGAATATGGCAATTGAGGCAAACAACAATGTTAACTTACCAATCTTGCTTTCCATTTTAAATTTCGAGCTATACTGGTCGTCTGCAAACTGAAAATCAAACAGATTGCCCGGTAAATGCTTATCAAATAGCGGACGTATCTTTCCAAGAGCATCAACCGTTCCGACGCTTTCGTTGAGTTTGATATATAGATAGTTAGGCGCATAAGTCATAAAATAAATCGTCTGCTTCACCGGTTCATACGGTGATTGCATGATCATATCCTGGACGACACCTACGATGTGATATTCTGAATCGTTAAAAGTGCCATCCTTCCACCTGATCGTTTTGCCGACGGGATTAACAAGTCCCATGTACTTGACTGCTGATTGATTGATAATAATCGCAGCAGAATCGGAAATGAACTCTTTGGAAAAATCCCGTCCTTCCGTAACCTGCCAGCCCACCGTCTTTCCATAGCTGTGTGACGCCGCGATAACGGCAAACTCGTCCTGATCGCCCGCCGATTTACCTTGCCATGAAAAACCGCGCGCGTTGGAAAGTACATCCGTAACAGGGCCGGACGATTGTGCCACCGACGCAACAGCCCCGGATTGCAGCAAATCATTCTTTAATGCCTCCAAACGAGAACTCCCTGGCGGGATTTTTACATTCAGCAGTCGGCTCTTGTCATAACCAGCATATTTTTTTTGTCCAAAATCGATCTGCCGGAATATGCAGACAGTGCAGATGATCAGTGAAATCGAGAGCGTAAATTGGAAAACGACAAGAACTTTTCTTGGTGCAGAAGCAAGGCGCCCAACACCGGCCGGCCCTTGTTTCAATATATTAACAGGTTTAAAAGAAGATAGGTAAAGCGCCGGATATCCGCCAGCGATCATGCTTACCAGCAAACAAAATAATGCGCCGATCAGCAAAAAGTAAGGATCATGCCCAAGGCCATTCTTCTCAATGAATGCTATTTTCTTTTCTGTGATTGCATTGAATTGCGGTAAGGCTAATTGAACAAGGATAATTGCCGCTAAAAATGAAACGGTTACAACGACGAAAGATTCGAAAATGAATTGAACAACAAGCTGTAAGCGCTTCGATCCGACGGCTTTTCGGACACCCACTTCCCTCGCTCGCTGCTCTGATCGCGCGGTACTCAGATTCATAAAATTGATACAAGCCAGCAACAGGATAAAAACAGCGATTGCTGTGAACAATTTCAGGTAATAGATTTGCCCGCCTGCATTCACTCCATTTTCCCAGGAAGAATACAAATGCCATTTGCTCATTGGATGCAGAGAAATCGAAGGCATTGAACCCGCTAATTTGCGGTCACCCTTCACGTGTTTGCCCAGCACATTCTTTATTTTCTCTGATGCCGCTACTAAACTGCTATTTCTCCTTGTTTGTACCAGTATTTCAAAGGTATTTACCTCCCAGTTGTTTTTTACTTCGTTGACCCATTGCCGCCTTTTGGCAGAGACGAAAAGCTTCCACGGGGCGAGAAATGACAGGTTATAATAATCTGAATTTTGCGGAAAATCGCTGTAAACTCCTGCTACAATCCCTTTCAATTCGCCGTCGATTATCAATGTTTGGCCCATAGGCTGATTTGTACCAAAAATGGAAACAGCAGCAGATTCTGACAGCAAAATATTGGAAGGATTGCCTAGCGCTGCAATGCTTCCTTCGATCATTTGAGCCGATAGTATTTTAGCGCCATCAGGTTCTATGAACCGGCCTCTTTTCCTGAATTTGCTGTCGCCGACGACCAGGGTGTAATCCTCCGTGTCCCATGATACGGCAACACTTTCAAAATCGGCCGGAAAGTTTTCCCTGAGCTCGGCAGCCAATGGAAATGGCATATTGGCGGAACTGACTGTATTCCCATTTTGAAAAGTATGTGACATTACACGGCCTACGTGCAAGTGGTTTTCACTTCCTTTATTATAATTCCATTCGTCCCATACCCATAAAGCAATCAAAATTGCCACCGCCATGCCCAATGCCAATCCGGATATGTTAATCAGTGTGTAACCCTTATTTTTTTGAAAGCCCCGAAACGCTATTTTGAAGTAGTTTTTGATCATACTGGGTTGACAGATTGTGATGAAGGATAATTGGACGAAGGACAAGCTGGTGCGTTCGCGTTTAAGATACTCTTAAATATAGTGCCATTTTCTGATTGAACGAAAAAGGCATATTTTGGTAACTCCCATGTCCGTTTTGGTACGCCAGCGTTCGAAAGCGGACATTTTTTATACGTGGTATTTTTCAAAAATATAAACAGGTCCGCTTCAATCGGGCTTTTCTAAAACTGGCATAGCATTTGATCGGCATTATCATAGGAAATAGCTTATACCATGAAACGAACGTTTTTAGGAGAGTTTGAGGAACTGGTCCTACTCACCGTTGCTGTGCTTGAAGAGGAGGCTTACGGCGTGTCGGTAACCCAGGAACTCGAAAAGAAAACCGGCAGGACTGTCGGTTTCAGCACGGTGCATACCACCCTTCAGCGCCTGGAAGAAAAGGGCTACCTCTCCTCGCGCATGGGCGGCGCGACGGCCGAGCGGGGTGGGCGCCGCAAACGCTTTTTTATCGTCACCGCATTCGGACGGAAGGCATTGCGTGAGGTAAAGCAAGTGCGTGAAGACCTGTGGAATGCGTTGTCCCCTACCACCCTGCAATTGATGGGAAGCTGAAATGAAACAGCAAAGCGATACCTCTGATTCACAGCCACCCAAATGGCCAGGCAGATTGCTGCGGCTTTTTGCCGATCCCCCGGAGGTGGAAGAAATAGAAGGCGACCTGCTTGAATTACATGCTTACTGGCTTGAAACAAGCAGTCGTGCACAGGCGGACCGGCGTTATATCTGGAATATGTTAAGACTAACCAGGCCTTTTTCAAAGCGCATACAATCAAACGATTACCCTAAATACCATTCTTTAACTCCGGCTATGATCAGAAACCATTTCACCATCGCCTTCAGAAGCTTTTTCAAAAGCAAAAGCTATTCGTTTATCAATGTATTTGGGCTCGCCGTAGGGATGTCCTGCGCCATTCTGATTTTTCTGGTTGTGCGCCACGAAACGGGCTATGACCTGAACCAGTCGCGCATCGACCAGATTTACCGTGTCGAAACAGAAAATATCAAAGAAAACCACACCTACCCCGGCACGTTCACAGGCATGGCGAACGCATTGCGCACCGATGTGCCCGAAGTCGAAAAAGTAGCGCCACTTTTAAAGATCAATGGCAGCACCATGGCTGTTGCGGACAAGCGTTTCCGCGAGTCTTACGTTTTTGCAGACAACAACCTTTTTGCAACGTTTGACTATCAATGGCTTTCCGGTAATCCGGCGAATGCATTGTCACAACCCAACGCAATCGTGCTTACCCGCAAGTATGCGGTCAAGTATTTTGGCAATACCGACGTGGTTGGCAAAACGGTCCGCCTCGACAGCAAGCATGACCTGACCGTGGCCGGCGTCGTGGAAGACTATCCTTCGACAACCAGCTTCCCATTCGATATGCTCGTGTCGTTCCCGACATTGAAAAACGTCAATCCGGATTACGACCAGAATCGCTGGAATGGTTGGAGTGACAATTTCCAGGTTTTTGTTTTGCTCAAAAAAGGCATTCACCCAGAGCAGCTGACTGGCCGGTTCTCGGCGGTTGTGCAGAAGTATATGGACAAAGAGGATGCTTCACAAAATCGTTTCAAGCTCAGCCATCTGTCGAACATTCATTATGCAGGTAACCTCGGCGGAAGGACTGCCAATGTGAGCCTGTTAAAAACGCTCTCATTGATCGGCCTGCTCGTTTTGCTGATTGCCTGTTTCAATTTCATCAATCTGAGCACGGCGCAGGCATTCAAACGCGCTAAGGAAGTGGGGATCCGCAAAGCCATCGGAAGCAACCGCAAGTCGCTGGTGTACCAGTTTTTGACGGAGGCCGGACTCATTACATCCTCTGCTGCCGTGGTCGCACTCATTCTCAGCCTGATTGCTCTGCCATTACTCGCCAATGCATTGGCTATTCCATTGACGACAATTGATCTGTTTACCTGGGAAACCGCTTTGTTCTCAGGCGTGCTACTCATCATTACCACGTTGCTCGCAGGCGTTTATCCCGCGATGCGGCTGTCGGGTATGGCACCGATATGGGCATTGAAAACCAATGCGATAACTACCGAAAACCAATGGTTTTCAATGCGCCAGGGCCTTGTGGTGGTGCAGTTCACGGTCTCGCTCGTACTCATTAGCTGCGCAATGCTCATCAATCGCCAGCTCGATTTTTTCCGTAAAGCAGACCTGGGGTTTAATAAGTCGGCCATTATCACGGTCGGATTGCCCGATAATAAGCCGGAAAAACTGCAATTGCTTCGGGACAAGCTGCTCACATCGCCGCAGATAAGGGATGCGAGCTTTTCCTTCAACAGTGCATCTGCCGAGAGCAACTGGATGCAAGGCATGGAATACCGGCAGGGCCCGAAGGTGGTTCAGGTAAGAACGCAAATGAAGATGGGCGATTCGCATTACCTGGACACTTATGGCATAAAACTCCTCGCCGGTGAACCGCTTAAAGACAGCGACACGACTGATTTTAAGATTATTGTAAACGAAATATTCCTCGGGCGAATTGGCATTACCCAGCCCGCTCAGGCCATCGGAGAACGGGTATACTTTGGCGACGGAAACGAGTTTGCTACCATAGTGGGGGTAGCCAAAAATTTCAATGTCAACTCATTACATCAGAAAATCGATCCGACTGTCATCCAGGTTGTACCTAATAATTATTATCAGATTGGCGTGAAATTGCAAGGCGAACATCCGAGCGAGGCATCCGTCAAAACGGCTTTGACCCACATTGAAAAAACCTGGACAGCTGCATTTCCGGACCAGCTTTTTGAATACAGTTTTCTGGACGAAACACTCGCACAGGCTTACCAGGCAGAAACGCGCACTGCATCGCTGATAGAAGTAGCCACTTTTTTTGCAGTCCTGATCGCCTGCATGGGCCTTTTTGGCCTGGCTACATTCACTGCCGAGCAGCGCACTAAAGAAATCGGCGTGCGAAAAGTACTGGGCGCATCTGTGAGCAGCATAATCGGTTTATTGTCCAGAGATTTCCTGAAACTGGTCATGATCGCATTCGTGGTCGCTTCGCCCATTGCCTGGTACGTCATGAACCTTTGGTTGCAAAATTTCGAATTCAGGATACAAATTGCATGGTGGATGTTCCTCGCCGCGGGAATGCTCATGACGCTGATCGCCCTGCTAACCGTCAGTTTTCAAAGTGTCAGGGCAGCCAGATTGGATCCTGTTAAAAGTTTGCGGGTGGAGTAAGGCCTTCATTTTAAACAAAACAAAAACGATGGCTGACTTCCCCGAACCGATTAATGGTGGCCCTCCAAAATGGACCACCATGCTGCTGGCCTGGCTGGGGCATCCGGACACACTGGAAGAAGCTGCCGGTGATATGCTGGAAATATACCAGTACAGGCTGAAACAATTTGGAAAACGAAAGGCGGACCGGCTGTACTTGGTCGACACATTCCGGTTGCTAAGGCCTTTTGCACGTTCGAAACACGAAAAGAAAAATTCCTCAGGTAACCCATTCAGATTAGTCATGCTAAGCAACTATTTCAAGATCGCACTCCGGAACCTCGTTAAAAACAAGGGCTATTCGGCCATTAACATCGGCGGCCTGGCAGTGGGAATGGCCGTGGCGTTACTGATCGGTCTCTGGGTGTTTGATGAATTGTCGTTTAACCAAAATCATGCGCATTATCACAAGATCGCGCAGGTCATGCAAAGCCAGAACTTCGGCGGTACGATCCAGACAGGCGACGGCCTGCCCAGGCAGCTAGAACAGGAGCTGCGGAACAAGTATGGCAACCATTTTAAATACATGGCCCTTGCTGGTGGCGCGGGCGAACATCTGTTGAATTCCGGGGATCAAAAAGTCATGCAAAACGGCCGGTATATGGGACCGGAAATATCGGAAATGCTTTCCCTGAAAATGTTGAAAGGGACGCGGTCAGGGCTTGCAGACATGAATTCTGTGCTGCTTTCCGAATCTGCCGCCAAAGCCGTGTTCGGCGATACCGACCCGATGGACAAGATTCTTAAGATCGACAACAAAAACGCTGTAAAGGTAACGGGCGTCTATGCCGACCTGCCATCCAATTCTTCTTTCTCCGACCTGTCTTTCATCGCCCCCTGGAAACTGTTCGAAAGAGACCTGCCTGACTGGCTGGGCTGGGGAAATAATTGGTTCAATATGTATGTCCAGATCGCCGATCATGCAGAAATGGGCCAGGTTTCGGCGGCCATCGCCAAGGCAAAGCTCAACAGCATTGATCAGGAAGAAGCTAAATATGAACCACTGATCTTTTTGCAGCCGATGAGCAAATGGAATTTGTATTCCGAATTTAAAAACGGCGTAAATACCGGCGGCAGGATCAGCGTGGTATGGTTATTCGGGATCACCGGATTGTTCGTGCTTATGCTTGCCTGCATTAATTTCATGAACCTCAACACAGCCCGAAGCGAAAAGCGGGCTAAGGAAATCGGTGTCCGTAAAGCCGTAGGCTCAGCCAAAACACAACTGGCAATACAGTTCCTGGGTGAGTCGCTGATGGTGGTGACCATCGCATTCGTCCTGTCGCTTCTTATCGTAGTCGTTTCGTTGCCAGCGTTCAATCAGTTGGTTGACAAGAAGATCGTTTTGCCATTTGCGCAACCCTATTTCTGGCTTGCGTGTATCACGTTTATTTTAATTACGGGCATAGTGGCAGGTAGCTATCCTGCGCTTTACCTGTCGTCTTTCAAACCAATAGCCGCATTAAAGGGGATTTCGTTAAAGCCAACGGGCAGCAGGCTGGCCGGTTCTCCGCGCAGGATGCTGGTGGTGCTGCAGTTTACCGTTTCGGTCACGCTCATCATCGGGACGATCATCGTGTACCGGCAGGTGCAATATGCGAAAAACAGGCCCATCGGTTACAGCCGCCAACAGTTGTTGAGCAGCCCCATCAAGTCCGACGAGATCATTAAGCACTATGCAGCGTTCCGGAACGACCTGCTCAATACGGGCGTCGTCGAAGAAGTGACTGCTACCGACTCGCCAATAACCAACACCTACGTAACCAACAGCGGTTTCGACTGGAACGGGAAAAATCCGGCTATGACCGACGAGTTTGTCACGCTCCGCATTACCCACGAGTTCGGAAAGACTGTCGGGTGGAAAATCAGGGAGGGGCGGGACTTTTCGAAAGAATTTGCCACCGATTCTATGGGATTTGTCCTCAACGAAGCAGCAGTGAAATATATGGGACTGAAAAATCCCATCGGCGAAATGATCCAGTGGGGTGATAATGAGAAGTATAAAGTAATCGGTGTCGTGAAAGATTTGGTGACGCAGTCGCCCTACGAGCCTGCCAAGCAAACCATTTTCTTCCTGAACTACAAGCGACTCAATACGGTCAATATCAAGATAAAACCTTCGTCCAGCGCTTCGCTGGCTGTAACCAGGATCGAATCTGTTTTCAAAAAGTATGATCCTGAGAATTTGTTCCAATACACATTCGCCGATCAGGAGTACGCGCGTAAGTTCAGCGACGAAGAGCGCATTGCCAGACTTACCACGGTGTTCGCAGTCCTTGCAGTACTCATTTCCTGTTTGGGACTTTTCGGTCTGGCTTCTTTCGTGGCGGAGCAGCGGACGAAGGAAATCGGCATACGCAAAGTGTTGGGCGCCTCAATAGCCGGGCTTTGGGTCCTTCTGTCCCGCGAGTTTTTGTTGCTGGTGTTGATTTCCTGTCTCATAGCCGGCCCGCTGGCCTGGTACTTCATGAATGGCTGGCTGGAAAAATACACCTACCATACTGAAATAAGCTGGTGGATCTTCGCGGTATCTGTACTGGGTGCCGTGCTGGTAACATTACTCACCGTCAGCTTTCAGGCGATCCGGGCTGCATTGCTCAATCCAGTGCGATCGCTTAGATCTGAATGATGCAAATAAATGTCGGCGGCGTTAAATGCATTTGAATGCACTTGATCGCAACTTGAACACATTTTGAACACGCTCTACCGACCGGATTTTCGACGTTTGTTGCTGTTAGGACACTGCATGATATTGAGCTGTGTCTAGATTAAAACAGACAAACGATGAAAAGACAAACATTAAGACAGTGGCTGCTTGGCCTCATGATGCTCATTGTGGCAAACCAGCAGTTTTGCTTCGGACAACTGGTGAAGTCGGACTGGAAGATCCTGTCGGAGAATAATGAGCCGGCCAAGTTTATAGACACCGTATTTCTGGACAAATCCAGCCTGCATTTAACAGGTAAGGCACAGGCGATCGCCATTCGAAATGGGCTTTCGCTAAAAAGTTTCAGAATGGACCTCGATATTGCCGGTGAAGTGATGTCAGGCGTCGGCTTTCGCGCTGTTGACGAACAGAATTATCATTTTCTGTATTTCAGGCCAGGATACGGCAACACAAAAGAAGCTATCCAATATGTTCCGGTGTTTAATGGCACGCTCAATTGGGTACTTTACAATTATCCTATTTACGAAACGACAGCTGATATAAAGCCTTTAACCTGGTTCCACACAGCCATAGAAGTGAGGAATAACAATATGAAGGTGTTTGTCAACTACAGCCCGGTCCCGCAAATGGACATTAATCTGGTCAGTTCAGATTTTAACCAGGGTGGTATCTTATTAAGGAGCATGTTTGGCAGCTCCTACTTTGCCAATGTAAGGATTCGGCCTCTGCCGGAAGCGTTGGGCAATTGGGAAGTTTCAGAACAATTCCCTCGCACTAAAACACTGGATGCGAGCTATCAAATGGTTTCGAAAGTTAAATCCTGGACGTCCATAAAGCCCGACCAGGCCGACGTTGTGAACCTCAGCAGGATTTTTAAGTCCCCGAACGGCATGGCCATTGCCAGGCATTCCATTGCAAGTGATGCAGATAAGGACCAGTTATTGCATTTTGATTTCACCGGCAAACTGAAAATTTACCTTAATGGCAAGGAGTTGTATCACTACGAAAAACAAAAGCTGGACCGTATTTTCAACGGCACTTATGTCATTTCTCTACCATTGAAAAAAGGGTCCAACGAGCTCATTTTTATCACAGAAGGCGACGCAAGCTTTTTTGGGAACGGTTTTAATGCAATGGGAAGAATGCAGCATCAGAACTGGGGCTTTATTGCGGAAGTCAGCCGGTAATAATCATTTCGTAAATTGCCGGCATGATGACTAAACCGGCTCGACTTAACCACTTCCTTCTTACCTCGATCATTCTATTCCTGATCGGGGTGAACGCACATGCGCAATCCCGGAAGGACGCATTACCCAACATCATTTACATCTATGCCGACGATCTCGGTTATGGAGAGCTGGGCTGTTACGGTCAGCAAAAGATCAAAACGCCCAATCTGGACAGGCTAGCGCAGGAAGGAATGCGCTTCACGCAGCATTACACCAGCATGCCCGTGTGCGCACCGGCGCGGGCGATGCTCATGACGGGAAAACATGGCGGGCATTCGGCGATACGTGGTAATCTTGAACTGGGCGGTTTCGAAGACGAGGAAGAGCGGGGGCAAAAACCGCTTCCGGCAGCCGAGTTCACGATAGCTGAAATGCTCAAACAAAAAGGATACGCCACTGCACTGACCGGAAAGTGGGGTTTGGGCATGAATGGCACTGAGGGTTCTCCAAATAAGCAGGGGTTTGATTATTACTATGGTTACCTGGACCAAAAACAGGCGCACAACTTCTATCCCTCGCATTTATGGGAAAATGAAAAGTGGGATACCCTGCCCCAGCCCTGGATGAATGTGCATAAAAAGCTCGACGTCACGACTGCGACCGATGCTGATTTCGATTACTTCAAAGGAACATCGTATGCACCCGCGAAGATGACCGAAAAGGCATTGGCTTTCATCGAAAGGAGTAAATCAGGCCCGTTTTTTCTGTATATGCCTTACACAATCCCGCATGCGTCGCTGCAAGCGCCGGATGAGTATGTAAAGAAGTATATCGGTCAGTTTGATGAAAAGCCGTATTATGGAGAGAAGGGTTATGCTTCGACCAAATACCCGCTTTCAACTTATGCAGCCATGATCACCTACCTCGACGATCAGGTAGGCATTATCATGGCAAAAATCAAAGAACTGGGCCTTGATGATAACACGATCATCATGTTCAGCAGCGACAATGGGGCCACTTTCAATGGAGGCGTAAATGCGCAATTCTTCAATAGCGTAGATGGATTGCGGGGCATGAAAATGGATGTTTATGAAGGCGGCATCCGCGAGCCATTTATAGCTCGCTGGCCGGGAAAAATCAAGGCAGGAAGTGTGAGTGACCATGTTTCAGTACAGTATGACCTGATGGCAACGCTCGCCGAACTAACCGGCCAGAAGCTCGAAAAGACGGACGGAATATCATTCCTGCCCGAATTGCTGGGCCAGAAAACCAGGCAGCAAAAACATGAATTCCTTTACTGGGAATATCCGGAAAAAGGAGGACAGATCGCTATTCGCATGGGCGACTGGAAAGCTGTGAAAACGGATTTAAAACAAAATCCAGCAGCTAAATGGCAGCTTTTCAACCTTAAAACAGACCGCAATGAAACTACCGACGTGGCCGCAAAGCATCCGGAATTAACGAAGCAATTTGACGCCATTGTCAAACGCGAACATAGCGATCCGGGTGTAGAAAACTGGCGTTTTGTGGAAAAGGTCATTGAAACGGCAAAAAAATGATGACGTTAAAGCCAGCCGTCTTGGGCTGGAAATAACGTCATCATCTTCATATAGTCTTGAATTTGAACCTATTCGCTTCGCAAAGACGTAACCGGGTTTGTTAGCGCCGCTTTGATGCTCTGGAAACTTACTGTCAGCAATGCGATCAGGAGCACGACTGCAAAAGGAGCCAAAAACAACCACCACTGCAAATCGGTTTTGAATGCGTAACTATCCAGCCATTGGTTTACGGCGAACCAGGCCAGCGGCGTTGCAATCACAAAAGAAATGGCGATCAGTATCACGAATTCCCGGTAAAGCATTTCGACGATCGCGAAAACCGAGGAACCCAACACTTTGCGGATACCGATTTCTTTGGTGCGCTGTGCAGTGGTAAAAGATGCCAGCCCGAACAATCCAAGGCATGCGACCAGAATTGCAAGGCCTGTGAAGATCCCAAAAACCAGCCCAAACTGCTGGTCTGCCCTGTATTGCGCATTAAACCGGTCGTCGAGATACTCGTGCTCGAATGGGTTACCGGGGAAGAACCTGTTCCATTCTTCGCGAATGCTGGCAACGGCGCTGCTGGCCTCGCCTCCCGAGAGTTTCACAGAAAAATAGCCGCGTAAGTCGGGGATCAAACGCAGGATGAGTGGCTCGTATGCATCTCTTAACGACTGCTGGTGGAAGTTATCGGTGACGCCGACGATGGTGAAAATATCGCCCCAAAAATTAATTTCCTTTCCAATTGCATCTTCCGGATTGCTGAAACCCAGCTGCTGGACCGCCATTTTATTAAACACAACGGCCTTAGGGTCACTGCCGAAGTCTTTCGAGAAATTGCGCCCTGCGATGAGTTTGAGGTCATAAGTTTTCAGGAAATCATAATCCACACCGATTATCCTGTATTGTTTTCCCTGACTTTCGTCCGAGCCTTTGAGGCGGATACCGCCTGCGTTCCAATCGGAAGCCTGACCAGGAACAACCGTAGATGCTGTAATGCCTTTGATATTTGATTTACGCAATAACTCCTCTTTGAATGCAGCAAGCTGGCGCATAAAGGTGGAGTCGTCAGCAACGATGGGCGGGTTTATAACCAAAGTCTGGTCGATGTTGATACCCAGGCTCTGCTCCCGCATGTACCGGATCTGCTGGAAAACGGCCATTGTACCAACCAACAAAAACAGCGAAGCGGCAAACTGGAACACTACCAGCGACTTGCGTAATACAATGCCCTGGCGGGTTGCCAGAACTTTTCCTTTGAGCACAGCAACCGGTTTAAAGCCCGACAAAACGAATGCCGGATATAGTCCCGAAAAGAACGCTCCCGTCACAAACAATGCAACCAGCGGAACCCAGAACATCTTGCTACTTAGCAATGCAAAGGACAATTCCTGCCCGGATATCTCATTGAATTTCGGCAATGCCAACGCGACGAGGATCAATGCGAGAACGACGGCAAAGCCATTCAAAAGCACAGATTCAGTCATAAACTGGCCGATGAGCTGAGCACGCAGCGAACCAACCGCCTTGCGAACGCCCACTTCTTTTGCCCGGTTGATTGCCCTGGCCGTTGCCAGGTTAATGTAATTGACCCACGCGATGACGACAATGAAAAACGCAATCCCCAAAAGCAGGTAAACCGTTTTACCGTCGCCGTTGGGCTCGGCCTCCATCATAAAGTGTGAGTAGAGGTGAATGTCTTTCAGTGGCTGTAAAAGATAAACCGCCGCTGATTTGTATTTTTTGTGATCCGCCCCGGCCAGTTTGTCGATCAATGCCGGGAATTTTGCTTCCAAAGCTTTCGCGTCAGTGCCTGGCCGGAGCTTGATATACGTCAGGCATCCGTCCCACTGCCAGGCAAGTTCAGGATTATCGGGCTTTACATCGCTCAGGAATGTGGCGTAGGATATCAGCATTTCGGTTTTGAAATGCGTGTTGGCGGGCATATCCTTAAAAACCCCGGTTATTTTAAAAGGTCTTCGCTTGTTGACACGCACGGTTTTACCCAGTGGGTCTTCCTTCCCGAACAGCCTCTTCGCAACCGATTCGGACAAAACAATAGTATTACTCTCAGCCAATGCGGTTTTCGGGTTTCCTAAAATTAAAGGATAGGAAAACATGGTGAAGAACGAGGAACTCGCTAAGTAGTGTTTTTCCAGCTTAATACTGCGGTCGCCATAATCGAGCAGGTTTTTTCCCCGCCCCAAAAGCTTCACATAGTCCTGGACTTCCGGAAATGCATCTTTGAAAGAATTCCCGACCGCATAGGCACCAGCCGCCCATTGGGTACTGAGCTTTCCTTCATTATAGCGGTCTTGCCGCACCCGGTAGATTTGCCCACCATTCTTGTGGAAATTATCGTAGCTTAACTCAAATGCAACATATTGCAAAATCAGGATGCACGCGGCCACGCCCAGGGCAAGGCCTACAATGTTGATAGTCGAAAAAGCTTTGTTCCGGAGAATGTTCCGCCAGGCGATTTTGAAGTAGTTTCTGATCATAGCTAATAAAGGTATCAGAAGCTCGGATAATAAAATCATACCCAAATTGTAAAATTCTTATAATCAGATATTTACATTTATTTTTAACTAAAAAAACGTCCGGTTTCGAACATTTATAAATCGAACTGAACAATCGAATGTTAAGCGTTTTTACTTTGAGCGGAATTCAGGGCTACAATGTATTCGCCTGACTGGCATAATTGTTTTTAAAGATTCGCTTCCATCAAGTTAAATCAGCTGCCAATGATAGGGATATCTCTGAACGTAAACCAGCATCAATACCACATTCAGGTTTCCCCGTGGGTGTCGCTACTGGACGCCCTGCGAGACCATTTAAAGCTGACCGGCACAAAAAAGGGCTGTGACCACGGGCAATGTGGTGCCTGTACAGTGCTTTGTGACGACAGAAGAATCCTCAGTTGCCTCACGCTCGCAGTCATGAAAAACGGCGCTAACATTACAACTATCGAAGGTATCTCAGGAGAGAATGAGCTTCATCCCTTGCAGCAATCATTCATCGACCATGATGCCTTTCAATGTGGATATTGTACACCAGGTCAGATTTGCAGCGCTGTCAGCCTATTGAAGGAGGGAAAAGCCAAGACCCGCGAAGAAGTTAAGGAGCTCATGAGCGGAAACTTATGTCGTTGCGGGGCTAATATGGGCATTATCGACGCCATTATGGAGGTGAAGGAAAGGGGGCTCTATGAATAATTTTGATTACATACGGGCCAGTGATATCGATGATGCATTAGCTTCCTTAAACACCCATGACAATGGGTCATTTATCGCCGGAGGCACTAATTTAATCGACCTTTGGAAATATAATCTCCTGCATCCGGATCTGCTGATTGATATCAACCACTTGCCCGGGCATCACGCCATCGAAGAAATAGAGGAAGGTGGTGTCCGGCTGAGTGCATTTCTCACCAATGCGGATACAGCCTATCATCCACTGATCGAAGAGCGCTATCCCTTGTTGTCAAAGGCGATACTTGCGGGAGCTTCCGCGCAAATCCGAAACATGGCAACCAACGGCGGTAACCTGCTGCAGCGGACGCGTTGCTACTATTTTTACGATCCCGACGCGCCTTGCAACAAGCGAAATCCCGGCTCCGGGTGTTCGGCTTTAAATGGATATAACCGGATCCATGCGATTCTCGGGGCGAGTGAAAACTGTATCGCTGTTTTTCCTTCCGATATGTGTGTGGCCTTAGCTGCGCTGGATGCAGTCGTAAATGTGACTGGCATAAATGGTGAGCGCAATATTCGGTTCGAAGATTTCCACCGCCTGCCCGGCGATACCCCGGAACTGGATAATAATTTGAAACGCGGGGAAATCATCACTTCAATAGACCTGCCTGCAAAAGGGTTTGCAAAAAACTATTCTTATCTGAAATTGCGTGACCGGCATTCCTATGCATTCGCCCTGGTGTCTGTGGCAACCGGGATGGAACTTGATGGAGATATCATCAAAGAGGCCAGAATTGCATTGGGAGGAGTTGCACACAGACCATGGCGGCTAAAAGAAGCGGAATCGTTTTTGCAAGGAAAGAGGGCTGATGAACATAGTTTCGCGGCGGCCGCCGATATGATGTTAGAAGGCGCAAAAGGATTTAAATATAACAGCTTTAAAATAGAGCTTGCCAAAAAAGCAATTGTCCGAAATGGCCTGATGGCCCTGGATCCCCATTCGCAATTGCCCGGCGCACAACCCTCGGCGTAGGCGACGTAAAAGTGACTCCTGACCACACATCATTAAAGATATGTCCACACAACCGACAGTAGGAAAACCGGTCAGCAGGCTGGAAGGAAAATTGAAAGTAACCGGTGCTGCCAAATATGCGGCCGAATATGATGTGCCCGGTTTACTGCACGGCTATGTGGTGAACAGCACAATTACCAAAGGCAAAATCGTGCGGGTCGATACGGGCAGGGCCAAAGCTGTAAACGGGGTAATTGAGGTAATTACCCACCAAAACCGCCCCAAGCTAGCCTGGTTTGACTTGCAATACACCGATATGGACGCTCCGCCAGGCGTTGTGTTCAAGCCTTTGTACGATGCAGAAATAAAATACAATGGCCAGCCGGTTGCATTGGTTGTTGCCACCGACTTTGAAACGGCGAGATATGCAGCGACATTGGTATCGTTTGAATATGAAGAAGAGCCATTCGAAACCTGTCTGGACAACAATCTTGAAAAAGCGAGAGATGCGAAAAAAGGGTTTGCCACCATACTACGGCCACCGCCGCCAAAGCCTACCGGTGATTTCGAAGGAGCTTTTAAAAATGCCCCGGTGAAAGTGGAGTCGGAATACTGGCACGGTGTCGAACACCATAATCCGATCGAGTTGTTTGCTACTACCACTGTTTACGAAGGCGACGGTAAGCTTACCATATATGACAAGACCCAGGGCACGATCAACAATCAGGTATTTGTTGCTAACGTTTTTGGGTTGCATTTCAAGGATGTCAGGATTTTGGCGCCATTCGTGGGCGGCGCTTTCGGCTCGGGCCTGCGGCCCCAATACCAGCTTTTTCTGTGTGTCATGGCGGCGCTGCTGTTAAAACGCAATGTGCGCGTGGTACTCGACAGAAAACAAATGTTCTCATTCAGTCACCGGCCTCAAAGTGTGCAACGGACGCGGTTTAGTACGGATGAAAACGGCAAACTTACCGGACTGAACCATTCGGCCGTCTCGGAAACATCGCAATTTGAAGATTATACCGAACAGGTGGTAGCTTGGAGCCACAAGCTCTACCCTGCACCGAATACACTTTTTGAATATAAACTGGTGCCTCTCGATGTTCACACGCCGATCGATATGCGGGCTCCCGGCGGTGTCACTGCGATGCACGCCATAGAATGTACAATGGACCAGCTGGCATATAAGTTGAACCTGGACCCACTTGAATTCAGGTTACGAAACTATGCCGAAACCGATCCTTCGACCCAAAAGCCATTTACCAGCAAAGCATTGAGGGAATGTTACCAAAAGGGAGCGGAAAAATTTGGCTGGCAAAAACGTAATCCAACGCCCGGCAGCACGATACGTAGAAATAAATTGGTAGGGTACGGTATGGCGACGGGCATGTGGGATGCCTATCAGTTCCCTGCCCGGATGGAAGCAATGATCACAAAGGAAGGGAAGCTGGTCCTGAACAATGCAGTCACCGATATAGGCACAGGGACGCTCACCGTCATGTCCCAGATTGCGGCGGACGAACTGGGATTACCCTTGGAGGATGTGACATTTAACTATGGTGATAGCAAAAAGCCTTTTTCAATGTTTCAAGGTGGTTCTTCCGTGACAGCTTCGACGGGAGTCGCGATTGTAGTTGCAGCAAAAACTTTGAAGAAAAAGCTATTTAAAAAGGCGGCGGGCATCAAAAATTCTCCGATCGCGGGAGCAAGTGAAGAAGATGTAATTTTTAAAGATGGAAATATTTACCTGAGGAACGACCCGACTGCTTATGTCTCGTTTAAAGATATTATTTCCCTTAATAACGGGCGCGCTATCGAAACCACCAACATGGGTGCCCCCGATGTATTAAATCTCAGAAAATATAGCAAGGCAGCCCACAGCGCTACATTTGTGGAGGTGGAAGTAGATAAGGATTTGAAAATAATTACCGTGACACGGGCCGTTACAGCCGTAGCGGCAGGAAAAATCATTAACCCAAAAACAGCACGGAGCCAGATACTGGGATCAATGGTATGGGGCATCAGCAAAGCGCTGCATGAGGAAACGATCATGGATGAAAAGCTGGGAAAATACATCAATACCAACCTTGGCGAATACCATATCCCGGTGCACGCCGACATTCATGAACTGGACGTCATTTTTGCTGATGAGAAAGATACGCTGATCAATGAGCTTGGCGTCAAAGGAGTGGGCGAAATAGGTTTGGTGGCAGTACCTGCCGCCATTGCCAATGCCGTGTATCATGCCACAGGGACGCGTATTACCAAGCTACCAATCCATTTTGATGAACTTTTGTAGCTCGTCCCTTCATTCAGGCCGACTCAACCAGTTTTAACAGCAATCCCCGGAGGAGCGTGTATTGCTCTGTACCCAAGGTTTCTTCCCAGCGTTGTTCAAAACTGCGGTTTATTTTTTTCGCTAATGATTTCAATTGCTCTCCCTTCGCAGTGAGAACAAAAAGCACCGCCCGTCCATCATCCGGGTCCGCAGTGCGGAGGAGATATCCAAGATTTTCCAATTGATAAACCAATGCGCTCATAGATTGCTTGGTCATACCCGCCAGGCTCGCAAGCGAAGTGATGCGCGAGCCGTTCTCTTCCATATATTGAAAAACCAATCCGTGAGAAGGCGTAATTTCTTCATATCCTTGCAGCGCCAGCTCCTTATGGAGATTGGTCACCAGTGAATCGTATAGTTGTCGCAAGTAAACGCCTGTGTTCGGTTCTGACATGTGAAAATATTTTTTCAAAAATAATCAGTTAAACTGACTAATATTCAAAAACATTATTTAATTTTGGTCAGTTTAACTGACTAAAATTAAATCGACATGGAAACAATGCAACTACAACAAGGATTTAAATCCGCACCAAATGCTGAAAACACCCGTGCCATTCCCGGCGCAGTGTTTAATTTTCTTTCAATGGGCCACGAAACGGAAGGGCGGCAGGCGCTTATCAGAATTGTGGTAAACCGAGGGTCAGAGCCGCCCGCTCATACGCATTCAAGGGAAGACGAATCGTATTTTATTATCAAAGGAAGTATTCGTTACACGATTGGAGATCAAGTAATTACTGTCAATGAAGGCGAATTCGTATATCTGCCGAAAGACGTGCCACATAGCTTTGCAATACAAACCGAACAGGCGGAAGTGCTGATGTGGCTCAGTCCCGCCGGACTTGACCAGTGGTTTTGGGATAACAGCGTACCTGCACCGGATGGCGCTCCCCTACCCAGCCCCGCAGGTCCGCCGCCCGCCCACGTCATCGAACATTTTGTAACTTCCCTGCGGGAATATGGCGTTGAAATGATCAGGAATTAGCAATCAAATGCCTTCTCCCGCCATGGGGTCAGGTGTGCCGTCGCGGTCGCCGGAAACCGCCCCATGGGTTGGCAGGTTACTTCCACGGATCAGCAACAAGCCGGAAACGTGCGGGGTAGCCATCGACGTACCGCTTAAAGTGGCGTACCGGCCATTCGGATAAGTGGACTGGATGCGAACACCGTAGGCGCATACATCAATACTGGTTCCATAGTTCGAAAATGAGGCGAACTGATTGTTCTGATTCATGGCCGAAACCGTAAATACATTGGCATGGTTGACACGCGCAGGCGAATAATTTTTCACATCTTTCCCTTCGTTCCCCGCAGCGATTGCGAACAGGATAC
Source organism: Dyadobacter sp. MSC1_007 (assembly GCF_023667495.1). GTDB lineage: Bacteria > Bacteroidota > Bacteroidia > Cytophagales > Spirosomataceae > Dyadobacter. The sequence continues at coordinate 47,240 of NZ_JAMOZL010000002.1, read as the reverse complement.
CTGCATTAGCTCCCTGGGTAATTGCCCTTTCAAGCGTTGTGGAGATACCTTCACCACCAAGGCTCATATTGACAACATCTCCGGCCCGTCCATGCTGTATCACATAATTCACAGCCTGAATAATGCCTGACAACCGGCCTTCGCCTTCATCATCCAAAACCCGTAACGAGACCAGAATTGCTCCCGAAGCCACACCGGTTATACCTAAATTATTGTTTTTGGCTCCGATAATGCCTGCCACGTGGGTACCGTGGCCATTCTCATCATCGGCGGACACCTGTCCAGTGATGAAAGACTTACTGCGGCCCGTATCTACATTTAAATCAGGGTGATCCAGGTCAATACCCGTGTCGACAACCCAGACAGTTTTGGTCGTCTGTAGATCACCACGGCCGTATCCTGTTTGCGCAATGTTCCAATTCAAGGTTGACGTAGTGACCAGGTCGACACAGCTGCATATAGACATGATCCTGTCCGGTTCGACCAGCATTACAGATGGGTCCTGTTTTAGCCGCTCCGATTCAAATTCTGTCAGATGCGCAAGAAATGTAGTCTGTTCACCCGAGGCAAGCACATCGGTTCGCACGTCTGAGATTTGTTTGCTGGCCAAAAATTGTTCGGTGAGTGCTTCCGCCGCGGCGACGCGCGCACCGGGAGCATCCGGCAATGTTTGCGAAGGTTGGTATGTAACAATGAAAGCCCCGGCCACGGTCTGGCCACTATTGGGAGAAGCTTTTACCAAACAGTCGGCCGCAAAGGCAGGCTCCAACTCGCTGTCGCTTTTGCAGCCTATTATTCCTAAGCCAACGAACAGGATACTTTTGAGTATCGCAAGTGAAACATATTGTCGCATGATATGTACCTGGTCAAGTATTTAAATAGAGAAGCGTACAAATTTCATCATGCAGTTTTTGAGGATAGTTTTCTAAATCAATGATACGCGGAGCTGGCATATATCGTGTCAAACAACGTCTATTATCCAACTATATTTTTGAAAGAGTAAAGTGTATTAGAAAAAGCTACGCAAAAATAAAGTCCATATGCAAACAGATTGCACATGGACTTTATTCTCTTCAAACCGGTGGTACTACTGAATATTTAATTATACCCTGGGTTCTGCTTGAATTCTTCCTTATTCGTAATCGCATCCAACTGAACCTGCGGGATTGGGCGCAGCATATGGGTTTCCTTAATGTTGGCTTTTGCATCCATATTATACTTCTGCACGTAGCTGACGAGTTTTCCGGTCCGTTTCAGGTCGTACCAGCGGAATAGTTCACCGGCCAGTTCGCGCGCGCGCTCGTCCAGGATGAAGTCGATATTCAGGTCTTTCGCAGCGACTTCCATATCGGCTTCCTTACCTGGTACCGCACGTTTTTTACGGAGATCATTGATGTATTTCAGTGCTTCCGCGGGGTTACTTTTCATCAAAGCTTCCGCCGCGATCAGGTACATTTCGGCAATCCGGATCACAAAGCCGTCCCGCGAGCTCCATTCCTGATTGGCCGTCAGGCGCGTCGGGTCCATGAATTTGCTCATTTGGATGAATTGGGATCTCAGCAAAAGCGAACCGTCATCCTTATACATTGTTTTGCGGTCGAATATCTTGTAACGGCCCGCCGCTCTCGCCACTTGCGCAGGGGTCGCTACCGTTTTCAGGAACAACATCGAAGTGTCGCCCAGCACCATTTGCGGATAACCGTTCACGCTACCCGGTTTCAGGTTTGTCATGTTGGCTTTCCAAACAGTTTGAAAAGTGCCGTGGTAGCGCTGGTCCACTTTTTCGTCGAACAAGTCGAGCAAATGCAAAGTCGGCACATAGCGTTGATATGGACGGCCGTAAGCAACAGAACGCTCCATGCCCGGCTGCTTGTCATACACCATAATAAAATGCAAATGGCTGTTATTCCCCTTTCCGGCACCCGCGTCATAATCGCCGTTCATGGTGTCGTCATTGGTATAATTGACATAATAAACTACTTCCGAATTGGCACCGCCCTCTGAATTTTTCATATCCCAAAGTGACTTAAAATCCGAAAACAAGGTGTAGCGACCAGAAGCGATCACTTCTTTCGCCAGTGTGGCTGCCTGCGCATACATATCTGCATTGTTTGTAGCACTTGCACGCGTAAGGGACATTCTTGCTTTAAATGCCTTTGCAACGTCTTGCGTAATGCGTCCGTTTGTAGATTTTCCAGGCGCCAGGTTTGCAATGGCAATGTCGAGGTCCGCGAAAATCACTTTATAAAAATCCTCAACACTCGATCTCTTCGCGGTGGTTACGACGCCGGCAGTCGGTTCGGTGGAAAGCACTACATCGCCCCAGGTTTCGGTGATTAGCCACAGGTAATGCGCTCTTAAAAACCGCACTTCACCTTCATATTGCTTGTTTAGAGCCTCACTGATCACCGGCGAAGGAAACAGCTTCAATGCCGTGTTGCAGGTGTTAAGGGCTTTGTATAAATGCCCCCAATAGTCTTTCAAATTGGTTTGAGCACCATTTAAGTCGACTGTGTAATCAGAGATCTGATTGGCTTTGTTATCACCGCCACGCAGGAAAAGATCGGTCCCCGTTTCGGCGAATGCGGAGGGAAATTCTTTACCATACCACAATCTTGTACCTGAATAAGAGGCATTTACCGCTGCTGTGATACCGAGTTCTGTTTTAAGAAAAGGATCTTCGGTGAGGCCGCTTTTATTGGTTTCGGCAAGATAGTCCTCGCAGGATGTAAGTCCAGCAAGTGAAATAGCCATCATCAAGGCCGCTATTTTGATTTTCATTGGAATATCTGTTTTAAAATTTCAAAAGATCAAAAATCAATGTTTACACCAAAGATCATCTGCTTCACCAGCGGGAACGACAAGTCGCCGCCACGCTCCGGATCATAATCCTTGATCTTGCTGAAAGTGAAATAGTTTTGCAGCGTCCCATACACCCGTACGCGGCCGACGCCAAGCTTTTTCGTCAGCGGCGAAGGAATGTTATACCCCAGCGAAACGTCCCTGATCTTGACAAAAGAAGCCTTCACATAACCCAGCGTGGATTGATACAGATAGTTTGTCGTCGAATAAGAGCTGTTTGGTCTCGGGAATGCATTAGTCGGGTTTTCCGGAGTCCAGTAATCCACGTTCGAGGAATTTTCAAGCGCACTTGGCTTGTAGGCGCCCGCATTATATTCGTAATTGATATAATGCCCGATCCGGCCGAAAACGAAGACGCTCAGGTCGAAGTTTTTGTATTCAAAATGGTTATTAACCCCGAAAGAGAACTTCGGAACTTGTGAGAAAGTCGTGCGGTCACCCGGATCAACCACTCCATTTCCGTTGGTATCGGCAACCTTCACATCGCCGGGTTTATTTTTACCAAATTTCAAAGCGGCATCCTCTTCGCCCAATTGCCAGATGCCTATTTTTTTGTAATCAAAAAACACTTTCGTAGGCTCGCCCACAAACCAGCTGTTGGCTTCATTGCGCGTCACACCGTTGTTCAATGCAACGATTTTTTCACGGTTCAAAGTAAACGTCCAGTCGGTAGACCAGTTGAACGCTTTGCCGCTGATGTTCTGGGTCGTGATCGCCAGCTCGATACCTTTGTTCTCAACCTGGCCAATATTTTCCAGGATCTCGCTGTAACCGGTATGCGTCGGCAGCAAGCTTGGCAGGAGCAAATCCTTCGTTTTGGAACGATAGACATCGATTGTACCCGAAATTTTGTTCCCTAAAAACCCAAAATCAACACCCGCGTTCCAGGTGCCAGTCGTTTCCCAGGTCAGGTTTGGATTGGGGATAATGCTCGGCCAATAGCCAAATGCAGCAGTTGTTCCGAATGCGTAAGCCGACAGTCCCAAACCGCCCTTGGTTGCATAAGGATCAATGGCCGCATTACCTGATTTACCCCAGCTAACGCGTAATTTAAGATCATTCAAAACCTTACTATTCTGCAAAAATGGCTCTTCGATCACGCGCCATGCACCGGAAACCGATGGAAAGTAGCCCCATTTGTTCCCAGCCGCCAACACAGAAGAACCGTCGGCACGCAGCGAAGCCTGGAAAACATATTTGTTACTCAGTTTGTAATTCACCCGTCCGAAAAACGAGGCGATTTTCGTTTCCCGCAGCTTGCTACCAATGGCTTTTGAAATGGTATTGGAATTCAGATCATGGAAAGATGTGATCGGCGACGCCTGGTTGTTACCCGAGGAAGTATATTCTTCCAATTTCGTACCTAACGAACTGGTACCCAAGAGCCCCTGGATCTGATGGTTACCAATGCTTTTGTTGTAATTCAAAGTATTCTCCCAGGTGTAGTTGAAGTAGTTGTTCAACTCCACACCCGAACTGGAATTACGGCCCACGTTCGCGATTGTGTTGTAACCTTTGTAATAGCCGCGACGGTAATCCCTGAAATCCAGTCCAATTGTCGATTTCAGAAAGAGTTCATTGGCGATTTTTACATCCAGGTAAGCAGAAGAGAACAAGCGCTTGTCCACAATGTTGTTTTCAAAAACGCCCGGCTGCTCATCCGCCAGTGGTGTAAATTGCGCGCTGTAACCCGGGGCCGGATTCAGGATCAGTGAACCGTCGTCGTTAAATGCTTTGGCGATCGGAAGGATCTTATTCGCCATATTCAGCGGATTATCGCGCTTATCCTGGTTTTTGTAGGAATAAATGGCGCTTAACCCAACGCGGAAACGGTCGTTCAATTTGTGGTCGACACCGATCTTGCCATTCAACCTGCGGTAAACATCATTCAGCAGCAAACCCTTGTCTTTTTGATAACCGAACGACGTCGAGAATGTCGTTTTTTCACTTCCGCCGGTCAGGTTGACCTCATAATTTTGCATCAGCCCGTTGTGGAAAATATAGCTTTGCCAGTCTTCAAATTGCTTATCCTTAATGTATTGCAATTCTGTAACCTGAAAAATATCCTCGTCTTTCCTGTAAACGTCGCCATTGGTGGTTCGATAGGCTTCGCGTTTTTGCTGCGCATATTCCTCTCCGTTCATCATGCGCGGGTACAGCGCCTTTCTGTTCATCGAAACATAAGAATTGAACGACAATGTGGATTTGCCCGCCGAGCCTTTTTTCGTAGTAATGATGATCACGCCATTCGCACCACGCGTTCCGTAAATAGCCGTTGAAGCAACGTCTTTCAACACCTCGATAGATGCAATATCGGTCGGGTTTATATCGATGAAAGAACCGTAAGGAATTCCGTCCACCAGCACAAGCGGCTTGTTATCAGCTTTCAACGACCGGTTTCCACGCAAGACAATGTTAATATCCGCCCCCGGCTGACCAGAACTTTGCGTAATATCAATCCCCGAAACCTTTCCCTGCAAAGACCGCAATGCATTGGTCGTCGGGATCGCCGTAATGTCCTTTGCTTTTACCGAAGTGATTGCGCCGGTAACATCACTTTTTTTCATCGTTCCATAACCCACTACCACAATCTCTTCCAGCGCTTTGGTATCCGCTAAAAGTTTCACATCGATCACAGAGCGGTTAGTAACTTCAACTTCCTGGCTCACATAGCCCACGTAAGAAAAAACAAGCGTTGCATTTCCGGCCGGGATTGACAATTTGTACAAACCATTTACATCCGTCGTAGCACCCGTCGTAGTTCCTTTCAATAAAATACTCACACCCGGCAGTTCCTCGCCATTCTCCCCCGTCACTTTTCCGGAAATATCAATCACCGCATTCGGCTTGTTTCTCTCCTCAGCCGACTCAACCAGCCTGTTTGAAAAACTCAGATGGTTTCCGGCATAAACCTTCTGATTACCAATCGGTAAAAGTCCATACATGAGCAACAGCCCCAGGGCCGACGCACTTTGTAGTTCTCTAAACATACATCATAACAGTTTATATTATTCTATTTATTAATGCAAAAATCCACTTTCAAAATGAGCATTCTCCATGCTGATCAGGGATGGAGCTTATCAGAAGTTTTCAGATTTTTTAAGGACGAACCGAATATGAAAAATCAAAGAATTATTTGATTGTCTTATTCCTATTCCGTTGCACAAGCAGAAGGAAGGTTAGCTATTAGCCACAAATGGCCAACATTTTGCGGATATTTTTTTATGCAAACGATGTCGGGAACGTAGCCAAAATAGACTTGAACCGATTTTTTGTTGGATGTTTCAGCTGTCTTTTAATGGATTTTTAATGTAGACACAGCGCAATGTAACCCCAAGTAAACTGGATTAATTTTATATGGTCCATTAAAACAAAAATCGCAAACTTGGCCGATTTGCCCCCTCATAATGTCCATATCACACGCTCCCGAAGTAGATCGCCTGGACTACTTTTGTCAGGGCTCTATCAAATATCGCGCACAATTTTCTGTGAAGTTTTGAGGAGCAACTATTAGCCATCAAATAAACCGGGTCCCAATTGTCCCGCAACTTCATCATGAACAAAATTGTCCGGAGAACTACTGGGTCGCTGCTCTGCGCCCTGTTTATTTCCTTCATTATCCAAAATGCTTTTTGTCAGTCTTTAACCGGTAAAGTTCAGGAAACCGGTGGATCGCCGCTTCCCGGCGTGAATGTGCTATTGCTCCGCAATGGAGATTCAACCCTGGTCAAAAGTGCCGTTTCGGACCCTTCCGGCGCTTATGCATTGGAAGATATAGGGGCTGGAACTTACATCGTTACCGCCAGTACCGTGGGCTATAAAACGGCTTATCTGCCCGCAATCACTGTTTCTGACAAGAAAGAACCCATTCAGCTGGCGGATTTTACAATGGAACCCCAGGCAACGCAGCTCAATGAAGTTGCGGTAAAAGCAAAACGTCCGTTCGTGGAGCAGCAAACCGACCGCACGGTTATCAATGTTGCCAACAGCATCATTTCCAGTGGCGGCACGGCGCTCGAAGTCCTGGAAAAAGCGCCTGGCGTGGCGATAGACCGCCAGACCGACCAGGTCCAGCTGCGTGGCAAAGAAGGTGTCATCGTGCAGATCGACGGGAAGCAAACTTACCTTTCCATGGCCGACGTAGTGGCGATGCTCAGGAGCATGCCCAGCGACAATATCGATCAGATCGAGCTTATTACCAACCCTTCGGCCCGGTATGATGCGGCAGGTAATTCGGGTATTATCAACATCAAATTAAAGAAGAAAAGCGAAGGTCCTCAGGCCAGCGCGGGCACAAACGGGATGCTCACATTGACAGGCGGAACAGGCAAATATGGCCGGCAGCGTGGCAGCATCCAACTGAACCACCGCATACAGAAAGCCAATTTCTTTGGCAGCTACGGCATTAACAACGACAAAAATTACTGGGATTTCACCAATGAAAGGGTCCAGCCTAACAAACCGGGAGCCGAACAAACCCGGGTCTCGCAGGAGTCGTTTGTCCGCCAGCGGGATTTCAGTCAGAATGCAAAAGTTGGGATAGATTATTTTTTAGGTAAATCGACCACATTAGGCGTCGTCTGGACGGGTTTCTGGACTAATTCTTATGAAAAGAGCCCGGCCAAAGCCAGCTTCCGCGAGCTGCAAGACGGGCCGGAATATTTGAGGACACTGACGCAAAAATCGCTCACGAACCTGTTTTCAAACCAGATCGGCAATGTGAATTTTCAGCACACATTCGCTAAAAGGAAAGGCGGCGCCAACCAGCTCACGGCCGATTTCGACCTCGGGCATTTTACCCGTGATTTCAAGAATTCGCTCACAACGCAAACCTTGTTCCCGCAAACGCCTGCAGCGCCATTGACCGGACTCTTCACGCATATGCCTGTGGAAATAGACATTGTGGCCGGAAAGGTTGATTACACATTGTTTCTTAGCACCGATTGGAAAATGGAGACAGGCTTAAAAAGCAGCTCCGTTCGGTCTGACAACGCAATGAGCCTGAGCGAAGGCCTTGCCGGAAACCTGGTCCCGAACGATTCGCTTTCCAACCATTTCCGTTACAAAGAGCAGATTAACGCGGCTTATGCGAGCTTTTCGGGAAAACTTGGCAAGAAAACCGACGTGCTTATCGGGTTGAGGGCCGAGCGTACCCATTCGGTCGGTCGGTCACTGACGCTGGGTACACTGGTTAAGCGGGATTACCTGAACCTGTTTCCGAGCCTGTTTATTTCACGGGCGATGTCGGCCAGCCAGGCGCTTACTTTTTCATACAGTTACCGCATCGACCGGCCCAGTTATCAAACCCTGAACCCGGCCCGCTCATTTGTCGACCCTTACTTTTTTTCAGTCGGTAACCCGTATCTGAAACCTCAGCTTACGCATTCATTGGAACTTAAACATGCCTTCCAGAATAAGATATTCACTTCGTTCGGCGCTGGTTTTACCGATGATCTGATATTCTTTTCCAACCGCCCGGTCAACGAAACAGTTCTGGACCGCTTTCCTGAGAACTTCGGAAAATCGCAGGCATACAACCTGACATTAAGTTTCCCAGTCCAGGTTTCCGAAGGCTGGACGATGCAAATGTCGCTTTTGGGCGTTTACAGCAGGTTCCAATATGAATACCTGGGCAGGCGCGACCGGGTAGAGCAGTTTTCCGGGCGTTTGAATGGCTCCGGTGCTTTTATATTGGGCAAAGGCTGGACGGCGGAAATAAATGGCTGGATCAACACGCCTGAAACCGTTGCATTGCGGCATTTCGACTGGAAAGGAACGCTTGACGCTGGTGTTCAAAAGACTTTCTCCCCAAGGCTCAAAGCCAGGCTCAGCATCCAGGATATTTTCCACACCAACAGAAGCCTCGCAGTATTGGATAACCCCGAGCTCAAAAGCACCACCACGATCCGGACCGATTCAAGGGTCGCTTTATTGAACCTGAGCTGGTCGTTCGGCAACCAGAAATTAAAGGCAGCCCGCCAGCGGAAGATGGGTTCGGATGAAGAAATCAAACGGGCGAACTAGCGCCTATAAGCTTTTGCAACCGCGACGCCCTGGGTATCGAAATTTTCATTACAAAAGACCTTCCCATCGGCACCGGTTAATGTAACACGATCGACTTCGCAAAGCCCGTTTGAGATGAACGAAAGCCCTGTTATCAATTTTAATGTTTCTTGATAGCTCGTTGTAAAAGCGTCCCGGCCGTCGATTTTGATGGCGGCTTGTTTATTTCTCACTGTCAATTCCACGTCAGTCCATTGCGTCACATCATATGCGATCGATGACAGGTCCGTCTCTTTGCCATTGATTTCCCGTTCGCCAAACCGTATATAGGCTTGGTGCGCGCAACCCTTGGGCGTACTTTTTATCAGCATCACATAATGCTGGCCATATACTTCAATCGCAAGATAAGGGCAAAGGTTATTTCGCACTTCCTTCATCCGCACCCTGGCTTTTAGCGTAAAGTTGTCGCTGCTTACCTCGTGTCGCGATGGAAAGTAGGAATACAGGAATATCTTTTCCTGGTCAATATCAATTTTGTTCCTGTTAAGGTCTTCTTTGGTTATAGACAGACTTCCGTCATTCAGGAAGTCTTTTGTTTTGATGTATTCTGTTCGGTATGCCCTTTTATTTTCATTGGCATAAAAAAACCATCGGTCAGTAGGGATATTTACAACAGTCGCTTTGATGATCGAATCATTCGCAATCAGTTTGGCAATGTGATATCCTGGCTCGTAGTAAATATCGGTCAGGGCATATTTGTTTTTATATATTCTGACTTTCCTGTTTTTATCCCAGGATTGCTGAATAAAAAAGCTGTCGGCTGTAACTTCATCAATATTGTAATTAAAAACCACTGAATTAGGCAAATCATTATCGGTGGTTTTCCTGGCAGAGAATGAAGCTTTCGTAATATTCTTAACGGCCCTTTTCCTTGGATAAAGATAATAGCCGCATATAAAAACAGCTACCAGCAACAGGGACGTCCATTTCAGAAGGCCCCACCTGCTCCGCTGCTTTTTCAACACACCAGTCTCCCCCGATTCCGCTATCCGGGTTATTTTTTGCACCTCAATTGTCGCTTCGGTGCGCTTTCTGATGAATGCAGCTTTGTATTCCTGCCAGGTATTAAAGTCGAAATAATTGGCGATTGCATTTAGCGTGGCAATTTGGGGCGACCGGTTAAATGCCCCTTTTGAAAGGCGTCTGATGGTCGTCCCGCTGATGAATATCCCCGACTTCTTTTCAATCTCATCACTGATGTGTTCAAAATTCCGCTGCGTCATCAGATCAGCGTCGTGATAGCCATTTATTTGGAATATCTCCCGCAGCGTCAGTTGTACGATGTCTTGCTCACTCATTGGATGGCCCTGTTTTCAATTTGTTCGTTTTTGAAGGATTTTGACTGGGTTTTGTCGATAAAATCAACTGGTCATACCGCTTACTTTGAAGCTGTCAAATTTTAATCCATGAAGCGTATATGACAAATTTAAAACATTATGGCCGGATCTTTTTCGGCATTGGCGTGGTCGGAATGGGATTACTGCATTTCTTCTACAAGGGCTTCCGGCCCATCATTTTACCCGTTCCTGCTGAATCGGTTGCCCACATTTCATTCCTCATTTATTTAATTGCCATTTATTTCCTTGCGTCGGGTGTTCTCATTTGCATTGACAAATACACCAGAGAGGTCGGCCTGGTGCTCGGCGTCGTCTTTTTCCTCTTTTTACTTCTCGGCCATGTCCCTATCCGTCTGCAAAATCACCCGGAAATAAGAGGCTTTTGGACCGATGCGATAAAAATGCTGGCGCTGTCCGGCGGAGCATTTGTAATGGCGTCGACCTCACCCCGGACCGTATCCAACAAGTTTTTTGACACACTATATAAAGTCGCCCCCGTCGGAAAATACTTCTTTGCCATCATGCTCTTAATCTTCGGCTACAGTCACCTTGACGCCACGGTACCAATCAGCGGATTAGTACCAAAATACATCCCCTGGCCGGTATTCTGGACATTTATAGCAGGCGTTGCCCTGCTCGGCTCGGGGATATCTTTTATAATCAATTTCAAAGTAAAAATGATCGGATTGCTGATGAGCATTGCACTGTTTTTATGGCTGATCATGCTGCATCTTTATTACGCGATTCGTTTTCCTCATTTCCGGGATGGTGAGAATATCATCGGGTCTTTTGAATGTCTCGCCTTCTGCGGCATTGCACTGGTGATTGCTACAACGGCGTCGCGGGTACAAAAGGCTCAGGCAGTAACAATTTAACAATGCATCTAGAAGCCAGGCCCCTGCAAGAACGGGGCAACAAGAGTGAAAGGGAAGGCCGTTTGACCTTCCCTTTTCATGCGAAACAATACCATCTGTTTGCTGCGAAACCTGCTAATACAAAGCGCTCAATGAATTTTCCGACTTGATCGTATTCACCAGCGCGTCGATTTTTTTGTAGCCAGCGGAATATAAAATCCCTGCCATGCTGATCCTTTTCACTCCGCAACCCGCCAGCAATGCAACAGACGAAATGCTGGAAACGCCCACCAGGTTGACCGGCAGAGCAACCGCCGATACAATTTGTTTGATTTGATCAATATCCTGAACACCCGGCACAAACAGGCCATTCGCGCCAGCATCTTGATAGAGACCAGCCCTGGCAATGACTGTTTCCACAGGTTCCGGCAGCTTTTGCAGGAAAACATCGGTCCTGGCATTGATAAATAGCCGCTGGCCGGTCTTTTCCAGATAATTACTGATGGACTGTAACTTTTTCAGAAAAATGTCCTGGCCCTGATAGTCTTCCAGATTAATGCCCACTGCACCCGCATCGATAATCGATTGGATATGCCGGGTCAAAACTCCAAGGTTATCGGTATATCCCCTCTCGATATCGACGGATAATGGAATGCTCGTCACCGCTTTGATCCTTTTCACGATGTAAAGCAGCTCGTCGAACGGGATTTGCTCACCATCCTTGTAACCCAATGAATCGGCAATGGCGCCACTTGATGTCGCGATGGCATCAAAACCGGCTTTCTCGATAATCTGCGCACTTTTCGCATTCCAGGCATTAGCGATCACGAAAGGCTTTTCCCGGTGATGCAGGTCATAAAATGTTTGATGAAGATCCATATTGTTCAATAGCTATTCATGTGACTAATAATTCCATTACAAAGCTACGACCATACAGCCACCTGAATAGGGGGTTAAACAGACCATTTAGCGGGCCAATTCGGACAAAACAAAAATGCTCCCACCAAAGGCAGGAGCATTTAATAAACACCTTGTATGAGTTGACGCTATTATAAGCCTACGTTAATCCGATAAAAAAATGGGGAGCTGTAAAAAGCGCCTCCCGTGATGTCAATGGTGGTGTTCGACGCGGTGAACGATTTGCCATCTGTTAGCAGCATCGTACCGGTCACTTCGAACCGGTCGCCGGCACTTACCGACTTCGGGTCCAAACCAGTAGCTTTTAATGCTTCCTCACCGGTAATGGTCATTGTCGCACGCGGATATCCTGTGCTGGCATCTTTGGTGTAAGACGTCGCAGGTATTTTCCGCAAAGTCACATCTGCAACATTGTTCGTGCCATTGGCAGGTGTATTGTCGACAAAACGGATTGTCAGATCATAAGAGGAAAACAAAGCCCCTTTGTCTTTGGTGATCGCCTCGTGCTGGCATTCCAGTTTGGTCCCCGACATGTTGGCCAGGCTGACAGTAAATGTATTAGCAAGGACCGGGTAAGGCGTTACCACGCGCATATATCCTCCCGATTGCAGCGAAAATTCATCGATCCGCTCGTTTTCCAGCGGGGAGTCGCACCCGCCGCAAATCATGATCAGCAGGCAGATCAGCAACACGCTTTGTATATGTTTCATAATCAGTATTTAAGAGTTGATTAAATTTCAATTAAGGTTGTGAGTTACCTGAAAAGCGTTACCGGGTTATTGTCCCAAAATACTGGTTGTGTAACATTCGCTTTCTGCTTCGCATTGGCATTCCTGGTAATGAAGGATGCCGGGTAGTAATAGGACCTCGCAAAGCCGCCCGGATTCACTTCGAGCGCCGGCTGCATATTGAGCGGCATGCCCGTCCTACGGTAAAGGTTATACGCTTCCACCCCATTTCCGTAAAGCGCCAGCCAGTATTCGGTCGCGATGATATTCAACCTCGCAGCGTCGGTCGTGGCTGCGTCATAAGCTTTGAGCACTGTATTCAGGTATGTTTCCACGTCTTTGCCCCAGGCAATCGCCTTGGCCTCTTCGAATGCCGAAATTTTGCTACTTTCTATCGTTGCCAGTGCAAAGCTTCTCACATCGGCTGTCGACTTTTCGATCCCGCTTTTGAGCAGTTCGCGCGGGCTGCCCGCAGTACCGAGCGTCAGCGCCGCTTCTGCCAGCATAAAATCGACAAACGAGCGCATCATGATCGGGTGTATGCCTGCGCCTCCCGCCCCGGCTCCCAGGGAAACGGCCCTTCCTGCATCATTGTCATATAACCCTCCTGCCGGGTAAACTCCCCAGGCTGTTCTCAGCAAGCCGTCCGGCGGAATACCTTCGTTGCTCAGGTGGTCGCGGCCCCAGTAGCCCACCGACGTCGGCAGACAGTACACGTCTGTCGTAGCGTAATGGGAAGGTCTTTGGTTATTAATGCATCTGAGCGCATTCACATCGGTGGGATTGACGATCGTCTGGCGGTAAAAGTAATACCTCATGCGGGGGTCTGGAAAGCCTTTGGACGAATACAATGCGGCCATATAATGGTTGGCCTGGTAGTCGCCGCCTCCAGTAGGGGAATATTGCCCTGCATATCGCGGATGTCGGGTGTCGGGGTTGGTCAGATTGGAACCGAATTTAAACTGAAAATTCTCAGTAGCAGCGCTGATAAGCTGACCGCCGGTGATCAATGCTGATATGCCCGAGGTGGCCTTCGCTTTATCCGTCAATCTCAGGTTCAGCAGCGCTTTTAATTTGAGCGTATTGGCTGCCTTCGCCCAATTGCCTGCATTCCCTGCATAGTACATGTCGCCGGCCGCCGCCGAGCGCGAAGTAGCCGAAAAATTGGCGATAGCCTGATCCAGGATGGTAAGCACGGCGGCATAAATAGCAGCCCCGCCGTCGGTTTTCGGATTGAAATTATTGATATCCAACGCCTCGCTGTAAGGTACGTCACCAAAGCCGTCGACCAGATTGAGCAGCACGGAAGCCTGTATCGTACGGGCGATACCCGCATGGACAAAGAATTCGCTGGATTCGGCTATCGGTATCAGGGTTTTGACGTCTGTCATGATGTTGGCATACGCGTTTGTCCAGGCACCGTCAAAACCGCCGGGAGAGACCGCATTGTCATAAATGGCCGCGCCCTGGTTGAGCATCCGTGTAAGCCGCATGCCCGAATTGCCCATCTGATTGAAATGCTCGGCATAATCCAGCTCGATTCGGTTCAGCAGGTAGTTGACGTCGGTATTGCTGGTCGTAACCGCATTGGGATTGTCGAGCAGGTCGAGCGAGCAGCCGCTGACAAGCACAGTAAACAATGCCAGGAGGCATATTTTAAATTTTGGTAACAAATCCTTCTTCATAATCTGGATGGATTAATATCAAATAAATATTTTGAAAGGGCGCCTAGAAGGTGAGCTTGAGAGTAGCCCCGTAGCGTCTTGAACTCGGCCCGGTCAGGAACTCGAAACCCAGGCCATTGCCGACCCCCAGTCCGAGATTATCGGTATCAAAATTCAACCCGTCGGGAAAATGAAGGGCTTTGTACCACAGGTTGTTACCGGTCACTGCAATGGATGCCCTTTTGATCTTCAACTTGCTAAGCAGGCCAGCGGGAAGCTGGTACGATAGCGACAATTCCTGAAGACGAATGGTACTGCCGTCGTACATCCTGCCCTCGTCTCCAAAAAAGTAAATATTGTTGAACCCGATATCGGAAGCCGTAACCTGGTAGTTATTAGGGGAGCCATCGGCTTTTACACCATCAAAAATATAGGTCTGGGCGCGGTCATAGCCTTTTTTCAAGCCGGTATCTTCCGTCATCCCTCTTCCCATCAATGCGCCTGCGGTCGAGGAGTACATCGCCCCGCCGTGGCGGTAGGAGATCATTACATCCAGCGCAATGCCTTTGTAGCTGAATGTGTTGGACAGGCTGCTCGTAAATGCCGGGTTAGGATCGCCCAATATTACCGGCGAAGTGGTCGCCTGCAGGTATCCGTTGCTGCCGATCAATAACCGTCCCTGATCATCCCGGCGGAAACCAGCTCCCTTAATAATATTGAAAGGCTGTCCCACAATGGCGTAGTTACCCAATGACGCCCCGAAGCCGCTGATCTGGACTTCCTGCAAGGTACCGCCCAGGTCGAGCACCTTGGGCAGGATCCTGGAATATACCAGGTTCAGGTCCCAGGAAAATGCGCCGGTCTTAATTGGGCTGGCATTCATACTGAACTCGATACCTTCATTGCGGATTTTGCCGATGTTGATCGTCGTGAACGTATAGCCTGCAGATGCGTCCAGAGGAGAATTGGTGATCAGGTCGCGGGTGTTTCTTCGGAACAGCGTCAGGTCGAAGCCCACTTTATTATGGAAGAGCTTACCTTCCAATCCCAGCTCGTACTCCGTATGCAGTTCAGGTTTCAGGTTGGGATTACCCAGTGTGTTGTTGACCGAATGCGTCTGGATGGTCGAACCGGCACTGTTGAGAAAGGCCCTTGCATTCTGGTCGAGGATATTCCGCGTACTGTAAGGGGAAGGAAAACCAGCCGAAGTTCCTACGCCAACCCGCACTTTCAGAAAATTCAGGAAGTCGGACCCCATTCCCTGGAATGCACTGGTCGGTACAAAGGAAAGGCTCGCCGAGGGATAAAAGATCCTGCGGTTATCGGTTTCGACAGTCGAGGTCCAATCGTTGCGACCTGCCACATTCAAAAACAATGCGTTGTCGATATCAGCAGTAATTTCCCCGAATATTCCGATCCGCGTTTGTTCGCTCTCGAAATCGGTAGCGGTGTTGTCTATAAAATTGTTGTGACGAAAAAGGCCGCGGGCCAACTGGTTTTGGCTGGTGATAACTTTGCCTTCGAACAGGTCATTGCGCATATTCCCCCCGATTTTGGCCGAGAACGACAACTTTTCGGAAAGCGTTTTGCTATAAGAAACTATGAGGCTGTTATCCCAGATCCTGTTGTTGATATCAAAGGTGCTGTAAAACCCGTTGACCATGCTGACCCCTCCCTTGTTGAGCAGATACCGCTGATTCTCTGTATAGGTATCCAATCCTACTTTATAAATGAGCGTAAGATCCGGGGTCACCTGGTAGTTGACAAGCGTCGAGTTGAAAAGCCTGTTAACGATACCGGAGGTCTTGTAATTTTTCAGTATCCACCTCGGATTAGGAATGTCGTTGCCGCTCCGGAAGTAAACGGTGCCACCGGTAACCGGATTCTCATAAGGCCATCCCATCAAATCAACCTGTCTGGGCGTGTACATGACGTTGGCGAGCACCGATGGGAAATCCAGCGCATTATTGCCGGTTCCACCACTTAGCGGCGGGGCCCACTGATCGGTATTGGTGAAACTGAACGAGGTGATGATATTGAGCTTCTTACTGAGCTGGGCATTCAACCCGAGCCCCAGATTGAGCCTTTTCAGTCCGTTTTCAGGGATATAGCCTTGCTCGGTATTATATCCTGCCGAGATGTTGTAGCTGACTTTTTCACCGCCCCCGGAAACATTCAAAGAGGTCGTGGAGATTTTTCCGGTACGAAAGAAATCCTTGATGTTGTTGGGGTAGACCTGCATTTTATATGGGCTGACCGAGGCCACATAATCGGCCATAGCCGCCCGGAGCCCTCCCGAAGTCGTCAGGAAGCCGTAGGGATGAGTAGTGAGTGCCGTATTGGTATTTTGGGACGGGTAAGTCTGCGCTTCGGCTAATGTGGGGCCCCAGTTGCTAAAAAAGTAGCCCAGGTTTTGCTGGAAACCGCCCACGTAGTCATTTTGATAGCGGGGCAAATGCGCCTGGTTGGCAAATAACGATTGAGTAAGCGAGTACTCGGTTGCGCGAGCCTTCTTGCTCCCGTTTTTGGTCGTGACCAGGATGACGCCGTTCCGGCCCTGGTCGCCGTAGGTTACCGTCGCAGCCAGACCTTTCAGGACGGTAATATTTTCGATATTGTTGGGATCGATGTCCAGAAAACGGCTCGAAGCTGTTTGACCACCGCTCTGGAAACCTCCCCGGGAATTGGTATTGGAATTGAATGGGATCCCGTCGACGACAAACAACGGCTGACTGGAACCAGTAATGGATGAATATCCCCGGATGGTGATGTTGGTACCGGTACCCGTAACCCCGGACGTAGAAGTGATATTGACTCCGGCAATCTTGCCCTGCAATACCCGGCCAATGTCAGCCTGAGGACGGTCCTCGATGGATTTTTTCTCGATAGTTGCAACAGCGTAGCCCAGTGCGCGTTTTTCGCGGGCAATGCCCTGGGCGGTCACAACGATCTCCTGAAGGTTTTTGGTGTCGACCACCAGCTGCACATCGACTGTTGAACGGTTGCCGACCAGGATCTCCTGGGTAATAGTGCCTACAAAACTGTACACAAGCGTTGTGGCGCCCTCGGGCAGGTAAATAGCGTAGGTCCCGTCAGAACTGGTGTTGGCGCCAACCGGTGTGCCTTTCACCACGATGGCAACACCCGGCAAGTCACTTCCGTCGTCGGAAGAGGTCACCTTGCCTGTGACTTTTCGTTGCTGGGCAGATACAGTCTGCCAGCATAAGCATCCCAGCAGGACGCCTAGCAGTAAAAATTTTCCCATAAAACATTCTGTTAGTTAGGTTTTGGCAGTAGGTCACAAGTAACCTTTCCGCAATGTTGAAAAACTTGACCAGCTGTTATTTACCGGATATTAACCGATCTTTACCCAAATTTAACATCACAGAATTTAATTTTACATTTATACAATATTATACTTGTTTATTTATATAAATTAAATTTTATCAAAATATAATTTGCTGTTTTATGACACTTACAATATTTCAGTAGTGAGAAAATTATCCTTTTACATTGTAAAAATGCAAACAACCTCCGGCCTGTCTGTTCCGCGAAATCCTAGGTTTACCTTCCAACCCGGCATCCCCAAAACTTTTTTTGATCTCAGCATAGGGTAGCCAATCTAAAATCGTCTCTATACAAATAGCAGTCAAATCGTCGATGTTCCTTAACCGGTGTTGCCATGGAAGTTACCAAACAGCTTGTCATGCATTACTTTACTGGAAAGACCACCCGGGAACAAAACAGGGTGGTCGAAAGGTGGCTTGCATTACATCCTGACAACGCTACGATGGCATTGGAATGGAACAATGAAAATGCGTCGGAAGACTATCAGGGAAACCTTGCCGAACTGATGATGTCCCGGGAGCAGGTCTGGTCCGGCACGCAGGAGCGACTCCTTAATACGCAGGACAACAGAAAAAAGCACCTTAACCCTTACAGCAGTCAATACAACCTGAAAAGATATCTGGCCATTGCCGCAAGCATGTTGCTGGTCTGTTCACTTTGCTGGATGTGGCTGAAACGATCGGAAACGGTGTACATACAAGCCGCATACGGACAAACGCGCCACATTACGCTGCCCGACAGCTCTCAGGTGGTACTGAACGGCAACAGCAGGCTTCGGTACCCGGCAATATGGAAGGGAGGACCGCGGGAGATCTGGCTGGAAGGTGAAGCCTTTTTCGACATAAAACATCTCCGCAGAAACTCGACTTTTACGGTCCATTTATCGGACGGCAAGAATATCCAGGTGCTGGGCACACAATTCAACGTCATCGACAGGCATACCAGAAGCTGCATTGTCCTTAAATCGGGAAGTATCAGGCTGAGCCTGGCAGGAAAAGAAAAACCGGTCTACCTGAGGCCCGGCGATATGGTACGGATCAATGACAATGGCTCGCAGGTAACCGCAAAGGAGGTTGTCAATCCCGAAACCTATTCGTCCTGGACGCACGGGCGCTGGCGCCTCGACGGCACTTCATTAGAAGAAATGCTGCAAAAAGTCGAAGAAAATTATGGTGTGACAGTCCAGGTAGAAAACCAGGAGCTGCTCACCAAAAGGGCATCGGGCTCTATTCCATTGTCCTCTACACACGCCCAAACCCTTATCGAGGATATTTCCAGTTTGTTTGAATTACATTTCGTCAAGAAAGATAATCAGTTGATGCTGGTCCAATAGGCCAGCCAGCTTCCGGGGAAAGACCTTGTGCACCAACGCCGCAAACGGAGCGCAGTCTTAGCTTATACCCCATTTACCCTGTCTTCTTTAACATGGCCTCTGGCCCCGGTCACCTGTTTGAAAAAACCGGCGGCTGGTTCCTCCTGGCAATGCATTACTCCAACGTATACCTGTTTTCGTTACTTAAAAACTATCGCTGACCATTATGAAAAACATTTCCAGGATTGCACTATACATGCTTTTAGGGCTGATCGGCTATCCGGTCTGCACTCAGGGACAGATGGTTTCGTATCTCCGGGAAAGCCGCCGGGCTCATCAGTCTCAGCAATCGCAGTATATCCAGTTAAAAGACGGGCTCAAAGCGCTTGAAGGGCAATTCAATGTGTCTATCGCCTACCAGACGGGACTCATCGACCAGATTCAGATCGATCGAAAGCTGCTGATCCCGCCCGGCAAGGACGCCACGATCGAAAGCATGCTCGAAACCGTCCTGAAAGACTCCAAAGTACATTACCGGAGATCGCGTGAAGGGTTTTACCTGCTTTATAAAGAAGAAAGCGCACCCAGGATCCCGATCAGGAACACGGGCGACTCACCCAGTTTTCTGCTCAAAGTCGATGCGGGTTCGGGTTATGACAATAAGGCATTCGGCATAACCGGTAAAGTGACCGATAAGGCCACCCAAAGCGGGATTCCCGGGGTCAACATACTTTTGAAAGGAGCCAACATAGGCACCGTTACCGACGAACAGGGCGCATTCACCATTGAAGTACCGTCAACGGAAGGCGTGCTGGTGTTCTCTTATATCGGGTTCGTTACACAGGAAATCGCTATTGCTAACCAATCGACTTTGAATGTAGTCCTGGCAGAAAACGTCCAGGCCCTTTCGGAAGTTGTAGTTACCGCATCGGGGTTCAAGGAGGCCGCCGACCGGCTGGGTTCTACCAGCAGCAAAGTCGCCGGGGAATCGCTCACAAGGTCGGGCGAGACCAGTGTGATCAATGGATTGGCGGGCAAAGCAGCAGGTGTACAGATATCCAGGGCCGCCGGAGATCCGGGTGCAGCTGCATTTATCCAGATTCGCGGCCAGAACACGCTCACGGGCAACACGCAGCCGCTAATCGTGGTAGACGGCATTCCGATCAGCAACACCACGGAAGGCGGCACTTCGGGCGGCGTAGTACCCCAGTCGAGGCTCAACGACATCAATCCCAATGATATCGCGTCCATGCAGATCCTGAAAGGAGCTTCGGCAGCCGCATTGTGGGGCTCACGCGCTGCAAACGGCGTAATTTTAATCACTACTAAAAAAGGGGCCGACACTAATAAGCTCAATATCGGTTTCAGTTCTACCTTTTCCATTGACCAGATCAACCGTTTTCATCCGTTTCAGGATAAATTCGGACAAGGCGCCGCAGGTGTTTACAATCCAAACGGGGCCAATGCATGGGGCGACAGGATCGCAGACCGCAGCGGTAGCGTAGACGATGTCAATACGAGCGGCGCTTTTTTCGAGGCGGCCGATGGCACCAGGTATTATCCTATTATCAAAAAGAATTCAAAAGAGGCCTTCAACGACTCCAACTACGACAAGGTTTTTCGCGACGGCCACTTTATCGACAATGCGCTGAGCCTGAGCGGAGGAGATCAAAAAACCACCTACTTTTTCAGTATCGGCGACATTCGCCAGAAAGGGGTGCAACGCGGGAACAGCACCTACAACCGCACCACCCTGCGACTGAATGTGGAGCGCAAGTTTAACGAAGTGATACGCATGTCGGCCACGGCCGCCTACACCAAAAGCTTTTCGGACAGGATCCAGCGGGGCAACAACCTGGCCGGTGCCATGGTAGGCCTTTTGCGGAACCCGGCAGATTTTGACATCTCCGACTATCAGGGAAGCTATTATGCCAATCCAACAGCCTCGCCTATCACTGGGCGCCAACGGGGCTACCGCAGCTACCTGGGCAGCGTCATCAACCCGGCCAACAATAACGCGCTTTGGGCTCTTTACAAACAGCAGAACTCAACCGATGTGGACCGTTTCATGAACAGTGCAGAACTCGGGATCAAGCCCGCAACCTGGCTGGATATCATAGCCCGCGCCGGACTCGACACCTACTCGGACGAGCAAATCAACTACTTTCCGGTCAACGATATTACCGGCGCCGGAACCGGCCAATATAGGGAGCAGATCACCAAAGAAACCCAGGTGAATGCCGACCTGCTGGGCCGCGCTACCAAAGATTTCGGCCCCAATTTCAGCTCCACCTACGTCGCGGGCGTGAACATCAATAACCGCAAATACAACAACATGGGGGTGACCATCTCCAATTTCCTTGTGGCCGACGCACCTGCAAACTTTGCCAACGCTACGGCGCTCAACCGTACGCCTGTGAACCTAAAAACCGAAGTCCGGACCGTCCGTGCCTACGCGACTGCCAGTTTCTCGGCTTATGATGCATTGTTTTTGAACCTGTCGGGCGCCGCCGAATCGGCCTCTTCTTTTGGTACGCTTTCAGATAAAACATTCTATTACCCGTCGGCCGACGTGGCCTGGGTTTTTACCAAACTGAAATGGATGGAGCGCGTAGAAGCCATTAACTTCGCCAAATTGCGCGCGTCTTACGGCGTGGTGGGTGTTCAGCCGCTCCCCTACCGCTCCAACACGATCTATTCCTCCACCGTTTACAGCGCCAATCCCTGGGGCGACAACCTGGTAGGTTCCCAATTCGGAAACGGCGCCTATTCGCAGGGCAGCTCTATGGGCGACCAATATCTGAAACCCGAAAGAAAAACCGAGCATGAAATAGGGCTGGACATGCGCCTGCTTGATAACAGGCTGAAATTGGGATTAACCTACTATAACAACAAGGTACGCGACGTGCTGGTACCTGTAACACTAGCCCCGAGCACAGGCTTCGCTACCAAATACACCAACGCCGCGGTACTCCAGAACAAAGGCTTCGAAACCGACCTGAGCTATGAGGTGATCCGCAAGGGCGGGTTTAACTGGGCCGTTCGCGGGAATTTCACCCGAAACCGCAGCAAAGTCCTCGATCTGGCAGGTACACAATCGCTGTACCTGGTGGGCGGCATTGAGAATTTCCTTGATGCCCGTGCGGTGGTCGGGCAGCCTACGGGGGTGTTCTGGAGCAGCCGCTATCTGTTAAAGGAAGATGGTTCGATGACGCTGGACGCCAATGGGTTTCCGGTGGCAGACCCAGTCACCGGCGTAGTGGGCAACCCTAACCCGGATTGGATCGGCGGTTTCGGGACAACATTTTCATACAAGAAGTTCAGCCTTGATGTACTATTTGAAACCTCGCAGGGCGGCGACTATTTCAGCGGCACCCGGGGCGTGATGTACAATTTCGGCACCCACCGCGACACGGGTAATGAGGTAACGCTCACTGCTGACACTAAAAACTATGCAGGTAAGACTATTCCCGCCGGAACCACTGTCCGTGGCAATCTGAAAGACTTCGGCGCAGGCCCCGTACTGCTCGATGAAAGCTGGTATACCACGCTTGGAAGCGGGTTCGGGTCGTTAAAACAGCAATTTGTAGAAGATGGGAGCTGGACGCGCCTGCGGCAGCTTTCGCTATCCTACCGGCTGGATACCGAAGCATTCCGGAAGGCTACCAAACTGCAATCGGTGGAGTTTTCGATGACCGGCCGTAACCTGTTTTTATGGACCAAAGTAGTAGGGATCGACCCGGACACTAACCTTTCCGGAGGGCCAGCCGGTCGCAATATGGACTATTTCAATACGCCCGGCACCCGCTCCTATTTGTTTACTATCAAAGTAAATTATTAGCATCTGACCAACCCAGGCATCCATTTCAAAGCATTTACATTGACAATCACGATGAAAACGACAAGAAGGAAACTGATCAAAATAACCAGCCTGATGCTGGTAGCCGGGCTCATCTCCTGTGAATCGCTGGTCGATAACATGAATACCGACCTGAACAACCCCACCGACGCTTCGGCTTCGCTAATCCTGACCGGCGCCCAGTTGGGCAACGTTTCGGTGCAGGAAGGCCATTTGGCGCGCGTAGCCGCCATGTGGTCGGGATATTTCACCGGCACCGACCGCCAGTACAAAGACATTTACAGCTATAACGTCACCGGAGCCTCATTTAACGACGTTTGGCAGTTCGTATACCAGGGGGTCGTGGAACAGACCAAACTGGTGGTCACCAAATCCGAAGCTACCAATAA
The DNA here is from genome assembly GCF_023667495.1 of Dyadobacter sp. MSC1_007. GTDB lineage: Bacteria > Bacteroidota > Bacteroidia > Cytophagales > Spirosomataceae > Dyadobacter. The sequence goes on along the minus strand of NZ_JAMOZL010000002.1, from coordinate 23,906 downwards.
CCGGCTCGTGCAGGGCATCGCAAAGATCACCCGCGCCAATGCGCTGGGTACCGCTGCTGCCTGCTGGGGCGACATCCCTTTTTCCGAGGCTGCCGACATCGCCCGCTTTCCAAATCCTGCTTTCGAGCCTCAGCTGGAAGTCTACAAAAAGTTGCAGGCATTGCTGGACGAAGGTATCGCCGACTTGGAATCGGGCGTCGGCACTTCTCCGGGCGCAGCCGACATTTTTTACCAGGGGGATGCCGGTAAATGGAAAGAAGCTGCCTACACACTCAAATCGCGGTTTTATATGGAAACCAGGGAATATAAACTGGCCTATGCCGCGGCTGAAAAGGGTATTAAAACCACGGCTCGCTCGCTTGTGGTCACGCACGGCACCACGCTGAACGTGAACGAAAACCTGATGTACGCCTTTATCGCCAGAAGCCGCGTGGGTGATATCAATGCATCGCTGGCGCTGGCACCGAAACTGTTGAACCCGGCTAGCCCGACCTACCACGGCAATGCAAAAACCGACGAAACGGCCCGCTACAATCATCATTTCATTACAGTAAATGCCAGCGGCACTGCGATCCCTGTCTCGCCTAATACCAACAGCACCACCACTTCCAGAGGGCTATTCGGCCAATCAGCCCCGTATCCGTTAATTACCTATTCGGAAAACCTGCTCACGTTGGCCGAAGCCGGATTGAGAAGCGGCGGGCTTGCGACCGGACTGGAAAAGCTGAATACTTTCCGCGCTTACCTGCATGCCGGAGGTGATCTGGACCCTACCTACAAGACTTTCACTTACCGCTATGAACCTTATACCACGGAAGATGTAGCGGCCGGTGGTATCCTCAACAAAGACGGCATTCAGGCCGAGCAGGCATTGCTGCGCGAGATCCTGATGGAACGGTACCTGACTTTTAACGGGCAGATATTGGGTTTCAATGACCTGAGACGGACCAGAAAAGAAGCTGTGGCTGTGAAATTGCCCCCCAGCGCCGGAAGCACTTTGCCTGAGCGCATGGTTTACAGCGAAGCAGAAGTAAACTCGAATACCAGCGCCCCACGCCCGGTCCCAGGAGTTTTTGTAAAAACACCGGTAAATCTTTGATAAATTGTTCAGTAATCCGCCAAACCGACCATAACCGAATGATCTTTTCTCACAATCAAAAAATTCTGGCGCTGCTTTTCATGCAGGCGGTACTGCTTACGGTTGAAGCCGCGGCGTTGTCGGCTGACTCGGTGAAGGTAACCCTAACGGAAGGGACCAACCTCGCCATTGCCCTTTCGCCCGACAAAAAGACCATTGCGATGGATCTGCAAGGCACCATTTTCACCATTCCGGCAGAAGGCGGCAATGCCCGCCCGCTGACCGACGAATTCGGGGATTGCCGCCAGCCTGTGTGGGCACCCGATGGCTCTAAAATTACCTTCCAGGCTTTCTGGGATGGCAATTTTCACATTTATTCGGTTGGGAAAAACGGCGGGGCTCCCATACAGCACACATTCGGTACTTTCGACGATCGCGAGCCCTGCTGGTCGCCGGACGGCACCCGGCTGCTTTTTTCCTCCGACAGAAGCGGCAACTACGACATCTGGCAACTCGAACCGGCAAGCGGCAAGCTTACCCAGCTTACAAGCGATCCGGGAAACGACTATTTTCCGGCTTTCTCTTCCGACGGCGCGCAGATCAGCTACGTTTCAGAACGAACCGCAGCCCCGGGCATTTATATCATGGATACCTCTGGCAAGGAGAAATTGTTTCTAACCACAACCGGCAAACTCGGCGCACCCATCTGGCATCCAAGTCAGCCCAAAATCGTTTTTCATAATTTTATCGAAGGAAAAACCGTGCTGGACATGGCCATGATCGGCGGCGGGGAATGGATAACCCTTTCTGCAAACGGCGAGGACGTGTTCCCTTTCAAAGCCGCCTGGGTTTCCGATACCGAATATCTGTATACGTCCGACGGCAAGATCAACCGCGGCAAGCTGGGTGAGGCGAAAAAGCTTTCGGTCCCTTTTTCGGTCCAAATGACATTGCAAAAAAATACCTATGCATTCAAAAAGTATGATTTTAATGCGACAAACGCACGGCCCGTTAAAGGTATCCGCGGGCCAGCGGTCTCGCCGGACGGCAACAGCGTCGCTTTCACTGCATTGGGAGATATGTATCTGCTCAAAAAAGGCAGCCCGGTCCCCACACCGCTGACCAACGACGAATTCATTGAAATCGATGCGGCATGGTCTGCCGACGGCCAATGGCTTGCCTACCTGAGCGACCGCAAGGGCGACATGGACCTATATGTGCGTGAGATGGCTACCGGCAAGGAAACCTTGCTGCTCGACGCAGAGACGCCACTTACACTGCCTGCCTGGTCGGCAGATGGAAAGCAGATCGCCTATTATCAAAAAGACCCGGCTGTATTCGGGCGTTCTTCTCTCAGGATCATCGACATTGGCTCCGGCAAATCCACCATCATCTTCGACCCGGTTTTCGACGGCTCACAACCCAGCTGGTCACCGGACGGCAAATACGTTATCATTTCGTCACTGGTCCCCTACTCGACCCGTTACCGCGAGGGCGTCAGCAAATTCCTGATCATTTCGACAGCCGACAAAAGCTATCGTTATGTTACACCAATCAATGAAAGAACGCTGTCCACCCGTGGGAAAAACGGACCATATTGGTCACCCGACGGCAGCAAATTCGCATTCTCAATGGATGGCGCGCTATGGACTGTCGCTGTGAACGGTACCGGCGACTTGCTTGCCGCTCCCCGCAGGCTCACCAATGAGCTGGCGGAAAATCCAAGCTGGACGGGTGATTCGAAAAGCATCGTATACATGGCCACGGATGCTCTGAAAAAAGTCTCGATTGTAAGTGGTGCTATTGAGAACATCCCGGTCACGCTCACTTACAAGGCCCGTCAGCCGACAGGTCGTTACGTCATTCACGCCGGAAAACTCTTCGATGGCAAAACCGACGGTTACCGCACTAATGTAGACGTAATTGTCGATGGCAACCGCATCGTCAGCATAGAACCTCATAAAGAGGGCCGGACAGGAAAGCTCATCGATGCGTCTTCCCGGACTGTCATCCCGGGCCTGATCGAAATGCATACGCACCAGTCGGCTGCTGCCGGCGAACCGCTCGGCAGGTTGTGGCTGAGCTATGGTATCACCACGATTCGCGAGCCGGGCGGCGAGCCCTATGATGTTATCGAGCGCAAGGAATCCTGGATTAGTGGGCGCAGGCTCGGGCCCCGCGATTTTTATACAGGCGGGATTCTGGACGGCAGCCGGATCTATTATGGTATGAATGTCGGCAATGTTCCCGGGGCGCAACTGGAACTGGAATTGGAAAAAGCTAAGCGACTGGATTACGACATGATCAAAACTTATGTGCGGATGCCCGACCTCATGCAGCAGCGCATTACCGCCTTTGCCCATTCGATTGGAGTGCCGGTATCTTCCCACGAAATTTATCCGGCCACCCGCTACGGTGTCGACGCGGTGGAACATATGGGCGCGACAAGCCGCAGAGGATACTCACCCAAGCTTTCGGCGATGAACAATTCGTATCAGGACGTTACCGAACTGCTGATCAAGTCAGGAATGAATATCACGCCTACCGCTTCCTTGCAGGGCGGGCTGCCTATGCTGGTTGATAAAGATCCTGCCTTCTTCGACCATAAACAATTCGCTGCTTTTTATACATCCGATGTTGTGGGACAGATGAAAGCGCAAACCGCATTGCGGGCCAAAATGAACCCGGCTTTTTTAACCACATTTCCAAATATCCAGAGAACGGTCAAAACCATGGTAGAACGCGGAGGGCACGTCACGCCCGGCACTGATTCCCCGATTATACATCCGGGGATCAGCTACCATGCCGAGTTGCAGAGCTGGGTGGATGGCGGCATTTCGCCCTTTCAGACGCTGCGGTCAGCAACATTATACTCGGCCGAGGCATTGGGTATTGCCAAAGATTTGGGTACTCTCGAGAACGGGAAGCTCGCCGATTTGGTCATTATTGACGGGGATCCGCTCAAAAACATTAAGGATGTCCTGAATGTGCATACGGTCGTCCGGAATGGCGAAATACTGCCAATCGAAGAAATTTTAAAGACGAGGCACCTGTCCGACAAGCCTGCATTACAAGGCTTTCAATCCAACAAATAGGCACGCCATATGATTTTGAAGACCATTCAAGCCGCAATGTTTTGTTCGCTGATCTGCCTTCGGGGTATCGCCCAGCAGAGCGACCAGTTGGTAAGTGAGAGGATGCCGGCAGCCATTGAAGAGCTGAAAGATTTTGTGGCAATCCCCAACGACGCGCTAGTGGCCGAGGACATCGAAAAAAATATACAGTGGTCTGATAAAGCATTTGCAAAAAGGGGTTTCGGGACTTCTGTTCTCAAAACCGGCAAGATGCCCCTGTTTCTGGCCCGGAAGGCTTTCCCGGGAAATCGCAAGACAGTGCTTTTTTACTTTCATCTCGATGGCCAGGCCGTGCGGCAGCAGGAATGGTTCCAGCCCAATGCCTATGAGTCGGTTTTGAAAGAAAAAGATGCAACCGGCACATTCAATCAAATCGATTGGGCATTGCTTGCGAATGGAAAGATCAACGACGAATGGCGGCTATTCGGTCGGTCGACATCCGATGACAAAGGCCCAATTGTGATGTTTTTACAGGCAATGGACATGCTGTCCGCACGTGGGCAGCAACCGCCTTTCGATATCAAAGTCGTTTTGGATTGTGAAGAAGAAAAGGGTTCGCCGGGCCTGAAAGACGCGCTGGCGACCTATAAGAAAGAGCTGGCGGCAGACTATCTGATCGTCATGGATGGCCCGATGCATTCTTCGAACCTCCCTACCCTGACTTTCGGCTGCCGGGGCGGTACGGGCTTCTCATTAACGACTTATGGGGCAATTACCCAACAACACAGCGGGCATTTCGGAAATTACTCGCCTGATCCGACATTCAGCCTGTCCAGGATCATCGCATCGATGAAGGACGAGGAGGGCAGGGTTTTGATTAAAGGCTTTTACGATGGCATTACCTTCGATGATCAGGCTGCCAAAGTAATGGCCGCCGTACCCGACGTAACGGCCGACATTAACGACAGGCTGCAAATCGCGGCAGAAGAAAAAGTTGGGAAAAACTACCAGGAATCGATGCAATACCCTTCCCTGAACGTCCGCGGCCTGAAAGCGGCGGTGGTCGGCAAAGGAGGCGGGTCGATCATCCCAGAACAAGCTATTGCGGAATTCGGCATCAGGCTCGTGCCCGAAACAGATGGAAAACGAATGACCGGTCTTGTAAAAACGCACCTCGAAGGATTGGGCTATCACGTTGTCGACCACGTTCCTGCCAAGGCAGAAAGGGTGAAGTATCCCAAACTAGTCTTCATGGACGGAGGCGGAGGCGGCTCCCCGGCTTTCCGGACTGAAATCAACTCCCCGATAGGTCACTGGTTGAAAAAAAGCATGAAAGCCGCCTTTCAAACCGACCCTGTTATCATTCGCATCATGGGCGGCTCGGTGCCAGTAGTGCCTTTTATACAGACGCTCGGGGTCCCAGCCGTGATTGTCCCGCTTGTGAACATGGACAACAACCAGCATAGCCCTAATGAAAATCTCCGGCTCGGCAACCTCCGGTCCGGAATCAAAACCTGCTATTCCATTTTAACAACACCTGTTGATCAATGACCCGTCACCGGCAAAAGCGCTCCATCGTTTTCAAGTTGATGTCTGCCAGCACAAGTATGATGCTGGCGGGCATTTTGCATTTAGTACCAGCTGTCAACGCATCTGCCAACCCAACCGTTGATTCAGTGAAAGTTACACTCACCGAGGGCACCAATATGGCTATCGCACTTTCTCCTGATAAGCAAACGATCGCGATGGACCTTCAGGGGACGATATGGGTGTTACCAGTAACCGGCGGCAGGGCCAAAGCCGTTACCGACGCGCTCGGCGACTGCCGGCAACCCACCTGGTCGCCCGATGGAAACCAGATCGCCTTCCAGTCGTACCGTGACGGCAATTTCCACATCTGGAAAATCAATAAGGATGGCAGTGGGCTCCGACAACTGACCACCGGCATTTACCATGACCGTGAACCGCATTGGTCACCGGACGGCACCAGCATTATATTCTCTTCCGACCGCAGCAGCAATTATGACATCTGGAAACTCATTCTAAAAAACGACAGCCTGGCGCAACTCACCGTGCATCCCGGCAATGATTATTTCCCTGCATTCAGCACCGATGGTCAGAGCATTGCGTATGTATCCGAGCGTTCCGCAGCGGCAGGTATCTACATCCGGGACGCGCAGGGAAATCATCAGCTGTTTGTTCACAGCAAGGAAAAACTGGCTTCACCGGTTTGGCATCCCGACGGCCAGCGGATCATTTTCAATAGCCTTGTACCCGATGCGAGTCAACTCGAAATGGTAAAAATGGGCGGCGGTGACTGGCAAACGCTGTCAACCGGCACCGAGGATGTATTTCCGTTCAAAACCGCCTGGCTCTCACCAACCGAATATTTATATACCGCTGACGGGCAGATCAAACGCGGAAAGATGGGGAAGAACAATGCGAAAACGATCGATTTTAAGGCCGAGGTGACGCTGGCCCGGAATAAATATGCACCTAAAAAACACCATTTCGACGATGCGGCGCAAAGGCCTGTACAAGGCATTCGCGGGCCCGTCGTTTCCAATAGCGGCAAGTTTGTAGCTTTTGCAGCGCTGGGCGATATCTGGGTCCTGGAAATCGGGAAGCCCGTGCCGGTGCAGATCACCAACGACGTATTCATCGATATTGACCCCGTGTGGTCCCCCGACGACCGATGGCTGGCCTTTACCAGCGACAGGAACGGCAATATGGATCTCTGGATCCGGGAAATAAGCACTGGAAAGGACACCTGCCTGCTGGACGCACCCGATAATCTGAAATTTCCGAGCTGGTCGGCCGATGGCAACAGCATCGCCTTTTACCAGGCCGACCCGAAGGCTTACAGCCGCAGTAACCTCACCGTGATCGATATCAGGACGAAAAAAACCGAAACCTTATACGGAGGATTGTTCGAAGCATCACAACCGAGCTGGTCGGGCGATGGCAAATATGTGGCAGTATCGTCACTGGACCCCTATTCCAGCCGTTTCCGGGAAGGTCTCAGCAAATTCCTGATCATTCCAGCCGACCGGTCGGAGGCACGTTTTGCATCGCCGGTCCCGGGGCGTTCGCTGGCTACCCGTGGCAAAAACGGCCCGGTGATTTCTCCCGACGGCAAGGCAATCGCCTATATTCTTGATAATGTGCTCTGGACTGTCCCGGTCGATGCGCGGCTCGACATCATCGGCCCGCCCCTGCGGCTTACCACCGAGCTGGCGGAAAACCCAAGCTGGACAGGTGATTCGAAAAGCATTGTTTTTCTGGCTACCGACAAGATCAAGCGGGTGAATGTTGCTGACGGGAGCATTGAAACGCTGGCTATGGAATTCGGCTGGAAACCGCAGCAGCCAGCGGGACGGCAAGTGATCCACGCGGGAAAAGTTTTCGACGGGATCTCCAACAAATACATCGAGAATGTCGACATCGTCATCGAGGGGAACCGCATCAGGGAAATTGTCCCACATCGGGCAGGACGAAACGAAAGAGTGATCGACGCTTCGCGGCAAACCGTGATCCCCGGCCTTTTTGAAATGCATACCCATCAGAATGCGCAACTGGGTGAAAAAGGCGGCAGATTATGGCTGGCGTATGGGGTGACCTCCATCCGGGAACCCGGAACCGACCCTTACGATGCATTGGAGCGAAAAGAGTCCTGGACTAGCGGCAAGCGCCTGGGCCCGAGGAGCTTTTTTACCGGTGGGCATATGGAGGGCGACAGGATCTATTACAACCGCAATACCAGCAATGTGGCTGGCGCGCAACTGGAACTGGAACTCGGCCGGGCGGTTACGCTGGGTTACGATATGATCAAAACCTATGTGGGGTTGCCGGACATCTTGCAAAAGCGGGTGACTGAATTTGCACATGCGCACGGGCTTCCGGTATCGTCGCACGAAATCTATCCGGCAGCGGGCATAGGCGTCGACGGTGTCGAGCATATCGGTGCGACGAGCCGGCGAGGGTATTCGCCCAAACTGACGGCATTGAACAAGAGCTATCAGGATGTTCTGGCCCTGACCGCCAAATCCGGCATGTATATGACGCCGACTATCTCGCTTCACGGGGGACTGAATGCCCTGATAGGCAGCGACAGCTTGTTTTTTGACCATTGGCAATTCCAGGCATTTTATTCATCAAAACAAAAACAAGAGCTGAAATCCGGTGCTGAAAGAGCCAGCGGATCGAACAAAACGTACCATCATATCGAAAAAAGCATCGTGCAGCTCATGAGGTCCGGCGCACGGCTTACTCCCGGCACCGACTCTCCCATCATTCCGTCGGGGCTTAGCTACCATGCCGAGCTTCAGAGCTGGGTAGCTGCCGGGCTTTCCCCCTTCGAAACCTTACGTGCAGCCACTCAATGGGCCGCTCAGGAAGCTGGGGTTGGCGGCGACCTGGGTACGATTCAGGCTGGTAAGCTCGCCGACATGGTGATCGTCGATGGGGACCCGTTGAAGCAGATCAAAGACGTCCTGAATGTAAAAGCAGTCATCAGGAACGGGCAGTACCTGGATATTAAATCCCTTACAGAGGCAAAATGATACATTATATTGTAAAGTATTTGCAATACAATTTATTATATTTAACAAAAGGCTTCTTGCGGAATAATATTTCGAAAGTACTTCTATTTCAACGATAAAAAATATGAATAAATCAACATTTTCCGATCATCAGCTCGTTGAACTGATCGCGGGGGACGACACCGAGGCATTCAAAATTTTGTTTGACAAATATTATTCGACGCTAGTGCGGATCCTAATGCGCTATTCGGATGACTCCGAACTGATCAAGGATTGGATCCAGGATATATTCATTATGCTCTGGGAAAACAGGGCGCAACTTCAAGGGTACGAGATCACCAACTTCAAGGCCTATTTGATTGTCATGACGCGTAATTATGCGATCCGTGTTCTTTCCAAAAAAAGAAAAACAGTCCTCGTCTCCTTCCTGGAAATGGAAACCTGCGATGTTGCGGATAACACCCTGTGCGAAAGCCTGGACGAGGCCGAACTGCGGTCAATGCATGACGCCGCACTGGCGAAGCTTCCTCAAAAGACACAGCAAGCCTATTATCTCAACAGACATAATGGGCTCACTTACAGTAAAATAGCCGATCAGATGGGCGTTTCAATTAAAACAGTCGAAGCCCATATTTCACGTACTATCGCATTTCTTCGGCAGGAACTGACCATTTACCTGCGTTAGACGGCCGGTTGGCATCGCCCCAATCCGACAACACACGCAGCACAGGTTCAAGACTTTTCCCCAGATCAGTAAGCTGATATTCGACCCTTGGCGGGACTTCCGGGAAAACCGTGCGGCTGATCAAACCATCGCTTTCCATTTCACGCAATTGCAGGATGAGTATGCGCTCGGAAACGGCCGGCATCGTCTTCCGAAGCTGACTGTAACGCGTGCTTCCTTCCAGCAGCTTGTACAGGATCGAAGGCTTCCAACGCCCACCAATCAGGTCCAATGTGTAGGCCATGCCACAATTTCCATTGATCAGCAATTCGTTTTCGAGGTTCGTTGAGCTGTTTTTTCGCATAACTTACATTTATGTTAGTACTATACAATTTTGTCAGTATATTCAAAAATAACAGTTCGTTTTTAGTTTTGCAAAAGTATTTAACAAATAAAAACGCATGCAAAACTTGAAAAACAAAGTAGCTTTTGTCACGGGAGGAAGCCGGGGCATTGGCGCAGGAATCGTGAAACGGCTGGCTGCTGATGGCGCAAAGGTCGCTTTCACATATGTAAATGGAAAAGAAAAGGCCGAAGCGCTGGTTGCGGAGCTGGCTGAAAAGGGTTTGAAAGCAATCGCTTTGCAGGCCGATAATGCACAGGAAGGAGCCGTAACCAGGGCCATTGATGAGGCCATATCAGCATTCGGCCAGCTTGACATTTTGGTGAACAGCGCCGGAATATATGTCGGAAAACCAATCGAAGAACATAGTTTTGCCGATTACGACGAGATCATGAATATCAACGTCAGATCGGTGTTTGAAGCCTGTCTGGCAGCTTCCCGAAGACTGGAAAACAATGGCCGCATCATCACCATCGGCAGCAATATGGCCGACCGGTCTGCATCCGTTCAGGCTACGCTTTATTCTATGAGCAAGTCGGCATTGGTAGGTTTGACCAAAGGCCTCGCCCGTGATCTGGGAGCGAAGGATATCACCGTCAACCTCATCCAACCTGGCCCTGTGGATACAGACATGAACTCAGCCAACCCGGAAAACAATGCATCGTCTGATTTTCAACGCAGTATGATGGCAATTCCCCGCTACGGAAAGCCCGAACACATTGCCGGAGCTGTGGCATTTCTGGCAAGCCCGGACAACGGTTACACAACCGGCTCAATCATCACCATTGACGGCGGGACGCTTGCGTAAAAAATGCAGGCTGGTGCAGACACGGCATACGGCTTACTTTCCAAAATTCCCTCCCGAGCCATTCGGGAGGGAATTCTAACTACAACTACACTATCCTTTTAATCTAAGAGTTTCATGAGTCAATGCTTCTACGGTATTGTAACACTCCTGGTTTCCGTTGTATGGGCCGAAAAAAGCCTAGTGCCCGTTGGAGATACTACTCGGCGGGTTGTTCGGTGTAATGCCACCACCCGGGCCACTATCCCCGATCAATGCCAGGGTTTTATAATACAGCGCCACCTTTGCATCGACACACTGCATTTTCAAAGTGACCAAATCCGCGCGCTTCAATTTCAGGTCTTCATCATCGCTCAATTCCAGTCATAATCCTACTGCGTTTCCTTCATGGTATAACGCATCATCTCCGATAATTTATCCACCATATCAGCTGCTTTGGGCGAAGTATCTATCGCAATCGCATAGATATTGTTCAAAGTAACACCCAAAAAGAGGGCTGCGGTCACCAGGATTGCCAGCAAAAGCCCGCTAAAATACGCCCAGTACCGCTTTGCCAGCAGATTTGTAGACGTATGGCCTCATCAAGCCGGTAGCACACCAATCGCTAAGCGTGGTAGCCATTCAGACAAAATGCATTTAAGATAAGGTGCAATACCCACGAGGTTTTCCGTGAAAATGCTCCAAATCAGAAAATTTCGAGGTGCTGTGTAACCTTTTTGATCAACGTAGGTTTCTGCTTTCGTAAATACTAAATCGAAAACGCAAAAGATATGAAAACCTTAAAAGGTAAGGAGTTTTTGGGGCCAGTTTTGCTGATCAGTATATTATTGTTCAGCAATTTTTCACAAACTGCCTATATCAGCCAGCCAAGAAATCACAACCTCGAGCAGCAGGTAAATTTGTTGGTAGAACCATTGATTGACAGCTCCATAGCAGCGGGTGCCATTGTTGGCGTTATGCGCAATGACTCTATATTACTAATAAAGTCTTATGGCATGGCTGATGTAGAACTGAATGCTCCCCTATCTCAGGATGCTTCATTTGAAATCGGCTCGACTACCAAGCAATTTACCGCCGCCGCAGTCATGCAATTGGTGGAAAGGGGATTGATTCAGCTCAATGATCCGGTCAATAAATACATAAACTTTAACAGTAAACCCCACCAAGTCACGATTGAACAACTACTCAACCATACTTCCGGTATCAAACCTCCACCCAGGAACGAATACCTGAGTATCATTCGATCTAATTATCCCCGGGACACCCTATTACGACTATTGGAAAACGGGGGTTTTAACTTTGAGCCAGGTACAGCCATGAACTACAGCAATATGGGATATTTTATACTTGGCCAATTGATCGAAAAGGTCTCTGGTAAGGACTATGAGACGTATCTCGAGGAGAACATTCTTTCTAAGGCTAAAATGACAAATACATATTATAGCGATGCGGAAACAGTTCGAAAAGAAAGGGCGCATGGTTATAATAATTTGCAAAACAAGAATATACTAACCAGAGCAGAGTTGCCTTATTACCGTTGGACTTACTCAGCAGGGGCTTTGAGCTCGACAGTGAAAGATTTACTTGCCTGGAACAAAGCCCTTCACAACAGCGAACACATAGTTAGCAAAAAGATATACAATCAATTTATAACTCCTGGACAATTAAAAGATGGTTCAGCTTTACGCTATGCGAATGGTCTACAGATTTTGACTTATAAAGGTCACCGGATGATAGGACACGGCGGTTCGGGTAGTGGATTCTTGTCGCAAATCTGTTATTTCCCGGATGAGAAATTGACCATCGTTACTATGCAAAACACTTACCGTCCCGTAAGCGAAGCTGATTTGGCTTATGCTATTGCTGATAAAATCCTTCCTGCAAAAAAGGATAATTTACCTGTCGAGCCTGTCAAAGATCTCTCCATTTTTAGAGGCACTTACAAAGGAGCGTTAGAAATTAACGTTGAGGTAGCGGGCAACCAATTGGTGATTCGAAGGCTGGGGCAAAAAGATTGGGACACGCTTACTTACATGGGTAACGGAAGGTGGTCTTTAAAGAATGATTTCTACTCATTTGGAATAAAAGATGGCCAGGTGAAAGAATTGTATTGGGATGCAATATATGCTTTCCTTCCGTTGCATAAGTCAAATTAAGTCGCGCCTCTGAAATGTAATCTACAGTGTCAATGAACCAGTTCTTTTCTTCTGGCGTTCTCAACAATTCATTGTATAACGGCTTGTTTTACAGCATCAATGCCAAGTGTTGATTTATTAAGTTTATAAATGATATAGATATGGTAATCAAAACAGCTTTGGAACGGGATCAAGCCGGCGCTATTGGCGTATTAACTTTGGCATTCAGTACTGATCCGATGGCCCGATGGTCCCTGCCGGACCCGGCAAAATACCTGGCAACTTTCCCTTTGATAGCGAAGGCTTTCGGTGGAAGCGCGTTCGAGAAGGGGACGGCTTACATTGCCAATAGTTTCACCGGCGTTGCCCTATGGTTACCGCCCGGTGCCGGATCCGATGAAGAATCCTTAAAGAGGCTGTTCGACGAGAACACGGATGACAGTATAAAAGAGGATATGCAGGGAATTTTTGAGCAAATGGATAAGTTTCATCCCACCGAACCGCACTGGTACTTGCCGATGATCGGTGTCGACCCGGCGCATCAGAGTGCGGGAATAGGCTCTGCACTCATGACCGAAGCGCTCAAAGCCGTTGACCGTGATGGATTAATTGCCTATCTCGAATCTTCAAATCCTAAAAATATTTCGCTATATCAGCGTCATGGTTTCGAGGTTATCGGCGAAATTCAATCCGGCAGCTCGCCTTTTTTACGGCCCATGCTGAGAAGAGCGCGATGAATCAGGAATTGAATTTGTCCTAGACGCTTTGTTCCTTAACAAAATTCCTTATCAGCGCCAATACCTCATCGAAATGAGTGTCCAATACATCGTGCCCGCCGTCTAAAATGTGGATTTGTGCGTTGGGCAAGTCGCGCTTATAACAAGGAACTTCTTTCACTGAAAAAAATAGCTCGTATTTCCCCCAAATGACAAGAGCTGGCGGTTGGTAATTGCGGAAATAATCCTGGTAAACAGGAAACATTTCCAGATGCGTTTTGAAATCACAATTTAATTCAAACTGCCTTTCGATGTTACCTGGTCTCTTCAGGAATTCCCAATCAAGCATCCATAATTCCGGACTGACCCTGGATAATACCTCTTCGGGAAGCCCACCAAAATATTGATTTTTTATACCTTCTACGCTCAGGAATTTAATGAGCTTATCCTTTTTTTCAGCGGTCGGGTTGTACCAATACTCAATGTATTCGTCCCATTCCGGCCCCATACCTTCCCGATGTGCATTGCCACTCTGAACAATTAGACCGGAAATTTTTTCAGGGTGATTTATGCAAAGTTGAAGCCCGATCGGTGCACCATAATCATGGAGATAAATAAAGAACTGATCTAAATTTATTGCCTCGGTGAGTTTGTTTATCAAAGCTGCTATGTTCCCGAAAGTATAGTCAAAACTATCTGGTACTGGAAATTCACTGAAACCGAAACCGGGATAATCCGGAGCGACAAGATGATATTGATCGGACATAGCGATCATCAAATTCTTGAAAGCTATCGACGAAGTTGGGAATCCATGTAAGAGCAGTAGGGATGGATTCTTTTCATCCCCTGCCTCCCGGTAGAAAATATCAATTCCTTCAATCTTGATGGTCCTGTTATAGATTTGCCTTGACATCTGTATCGACTTGTTTTACTGTCATAACGATAGCATTTGCCTCATAAAAATACGAATTAGATGAATTTCAATCCAAATACAGCCAGGCATTATTCACCACGGGTTACGACGCGATACGATTCCTGCATTTTGCGTGCATATTTGTCATGCAGCATCGTGGCCACCCGCACACTACTCTCCTTAGGCGCCACCGGAAAATCCTTGCGTGCGTTGACCCATTGCCATTCCCACTGTGCGATCGATTTTTCAAAGGTCGCCCAATCGGGTGTTTTTCCGGATTTCATAGCGCTTTCCAGCACGACAAAGAACTTCTCCCATCTTACTTTATAAAAATCATTGAGCAACCCGCTCCATTGGCGATTCGAATACTCGTGCAACGGACTGTCCGCATCGCCCCAGAGTGTAATGAGGTCGCGGGCATTTCGCTCGTAAAGTGCTTTTTCACCGCCATTATTTCCCCAAGCTCGCGCGGACGCGATCCACGGTCCGAGCATAAAATCCTTGCGGGTTCCAAGCAGCAGGTCCATGTCCGAAATGAGTTCAATAAATGCGTGGCTGTGTTTTTGAAAATCTGCACGATCGCCGCTCCGGAATGCCTGCACCCATTGTTTTTGGATTACTAATGCATAGTTGGCCAGCACTTGCCGCGAAATGTCGGTCAGATCGTACAGAAAACCATCGGTATACGTGCCCTTCGCAGATGCCTTCACAAATAAATCCCATGCTGGCAGCAGTTCGGCGGGCGGATAGTTCAGTTTGGTACGCGTCCATACCGTCGTGGAATCGAGCGTGGGCCTGCCGGTGACGATCGACTCGGCGCCGTCGCGGATTTCTTTGCCGTTGTAAGCGGTCCTGCGCAGAATCTGCCAGGCTTTCACGAGCTCGTCATCCGCTCTTCCATACCGGTTCCGCGCATATTTCGGAAGCCATTCATCGAGGTCAATGGGCGTCGTACGCCAGGTATGGTCCATCATCAATTCGTAAATTACGGGATTCTGCTCAATGGCCTCCATCGTCAGCCCGATGCCTTCCAGCCGTTTTTTGGCGGGGTCGTTCCAGGCCGCTGCCGGGCCCTCAGCCACGCCATCCATTCGCCCGAACAGGTTTACATTCCCGCCAAAGTTGTTGAGCATATTCCAGATCCAGGGTTTGCCGTAAAAGGCATCCGTCCGCTTCCAGACAGGCTCAATCTCAGCGGCAAGGTCCAGCAACAGCATCCGGTCATTGGGCACGGCGCTCAGCAATGCTTCGATCTGCGGCGCTTTCCAAAACTTGCGGTCGCTATAAAAAAGCCAGCCTTGCATCACCCATACCGCATCCGGATCGGCCTGGCGCATTCCTTCGTAAATGCGTTCACTAAGCTTGGAAAGATATGCCGGATCGTCGGTCGGCGGCTCGTTCTCATTGAATGTATCGGCCGAATACAAGTGATCGGTGCCGTAAAGTTCTTTTTGTTTGTTCAAAAAACGCTTTCCTATCTCTGCAAAAAGCGGGTCCTGTGAGTCGAGAATGTACGTATCGCCAAATCCATTGGTCCAGTTGGTGGCTTTGAGCTGCGCATTGGGATACTTTTTGCGAAAAGCGGCCGGAACATGCCCCGTAAATGCGGGCAATACAGGTTTCATCCCCAGCTCCCGCTCGCGGCGGACAATCTGCTGCTGCAAGGTTTTGTGGCTCTCCATCCAGTTTTTCGGCAACGGGCCGCCCCAGCCATCCAGATTACCCATCCAAAACCAGCCGAAATAGGCCGGGCCGCTGAAAAAGTCTTTCAGGTCATCCTCCGAAAAACCCATCTCTTTGTACACTTCCAGCCACACATATTCTTCCCCGGTAATCGCCAATGGCATATTAATGCCGTGCAGGGCCATCCAATCGATCTCCTTTTGCCAGCGGTCCCAGTCCCACCAGCTCATACTGTAATTAAATGTACAGTAATTGAGATTATAGCGGTATCGATATACCGTTTCCTTGCGCACTTTGGCAGGTACAGCGGGCAATTTCGCAGGCAGCGCGAGGTTGGTGCCATTCCAGGTAATCTGGCAATGGGCGTATTCGATGAGGTAATGGTACAATGCAGACGCGATGGCGACGCCGCTGCTGCCGCGCAGGACGACTTTGCCGTTGATGCTCTCAATTTCGAATTCGTCTTTGCCGGAAGTGTTATTGAGTTCAGCCACTTCAAAATACCTGGCATGTTCTGGTATTACTCGCTGGATCAACCCCTTACCAGCCAATACAGCCGGTTGCGCAGTAGCTATGAGCGAAATGCCCAGCAACATCAGAGCACACCATACCAGTCCTTTCGTCACGGAAAGAAGACGCTTTGTTTTCAGTAAATGATGCATGATTAAATCGCTAAAATTGGATCTGCCCGCGTGCAAACATCTCCGCACGTGAACCGCGCGGAGATGTTTATCGGAAAGGTGTCAGTTTCAATAGCCCGGATTCTGTACCAATGCGCGGTTGAGCAGCATGGCCGAGTTAGGAATCGGGAAAATGCGCCTGGTTGCGTCCGAATTGGTTTTGAAGCCCCATTTGCCTTCAAACTTACCATAACGGATCATATCATTGCGGTGCCACATTTCGGAGGCGAACTCGCGGATGCGCTCTTCGTAAACGTTTTCCAGCGTAAGGCTCGTAACCGCAGCCGCACCACGCACGGTCCGCAGGCTATTCACCAGCCCCAGCGCTGTTGCTCCCAGCGTAGGCGATCCGCCGCGCTGAATGGCCTCGGCTTTCATCAAAAGCGCGTCGGCATAGCGGAAAATGGGCACGTCGTTGTTCTGGTTACGGTTCAGCGAAGAAGCGTCGGGGAAGAACTTGATGTTGCGATAACCCATATTCCAGGCCAGTTCGTCGTTACCGACGTCGAATGAGGCCACATCCTGGCGCAATTTTACTTCTGGGGTAAGGTTTATCTGGTAAGTAAAAGGTGCAGAAGGGTCGGAACCAGTATAGAACTGGTCGTAGCCTTTTTTGGTCGTGGTCACGAGTACCGGCGAACCGTCGGTGTTGAATTGCAGACCGGTAAGCCATTCCTTGTTACGGATGTCGCCCGCGTCGTTGAAATGCTTGTAAAACTCGGGTAACGTGCTCACAGCAGCATCGGGCGTAAACGGCATTTTGTACTTTGCCACCAGGCCCCGCGGAATGTCGTAACGCGAATGCAGGTTCGTGGCGCGGAACGGGAAGCTGTTTGTAGCCGTCGCATCGAATGGGATCGCGAAGATAAATTCCTTCATTTGCGGGCCATTGTTTGGATAAAACATTTGCAGGTAGGACGCCGATGGTTCCAATGCAAACTTGCCCGAGCTGATGATCGCGTCGCAAGCTGCAATGCAATCGTTGTAGCGGTTGGTACCCGTGTAAACTTCTGCATTGAGGTACATTTTGGCCAGCAATGCATGCGCGAGGTACTTGGTCGGCCGACCGTAGGTGGATACATCGACTGTCTCGCTCAGGTCGGGCAATACCGCTTTGATCTCACCTTCGATAAATTTAAAAACTTCTGAACGCGGCACATTCGGATGCGGGGTGTAATCGCCGTATTCGGTGATAATGGGAATGTTGCCGAAGCTGTCCATCATCCAGAAATAAGCCATTGCCCGCACCATTTTCAGCTCGGCCAGCATTTGCTTTTTGGGAGCGCCTTCGGGCATATTAGTGGTCAGGATCGAAAGCGACTGATTGACAGTACCGATAATAGTGCTCAGCCACACCCAGTTACCGTTCACAGTGCTGTGGTCTTTCGTCCACGTATGGTAATGCAAATCTTTAAACTCCGCTCCATTATACCAGTTACCGCCTTTGGCAGGAAAAATAGCCTCGTCGGTCGTGAGTGTTTGCAAATGGAAGTATTCGACAGAAATATTGCCCCGCAGGGCCACATAGGCAGGCCCGGCAGCGCTAACGAACTGCGCATCGGTGGTCGGAAAAACTTCGGGAGTAAGCTCGGAAGTAACCGGCACATCCAGGTCATGACAGGCGAAAAGCGTACCGAGCGCTAGCAGCGAGCAAATGGATTTGATATAGGATCTTTTCATGATTAATTCGATTTTAAAATCAAAATGACACATTCACGCCCAGCAGGAAAGTCCGGGTTTTGGGATAGAAATTGTTGTAATCCACCCCCGGCGCAATACCGCCCTGGTTGATCTCCGGATCCACACCCTTGTAGCCCGTGATGACAAACAGGTTGTTCACAGACGTATACACACGCAGGTTTTTAAGCGCAGAGCCCAGGTTTTTGAAGTTGTAGGCCAATGTCGCATTGTCGAAACGCAGGTAACTGCCGCTTTCCACGAACCTTGAAGAATACAGGTACGAGTTAAAATCGGCCATCGACTCATCTCCCGCATCGGCCAGGATGTTGGTGTACTGGGCAGTATTCGGACGGAAAAGGTCGGCGCGGGTGGCATTGAAAATCTTGTTGCCAAATGCGCCGCGAAGGAATATGTTCAGGTCGAAGTTCTTGTATTTAAAATTATTCGTCCAGCCCGCCAGCAACTTAGGCTGCGCATTGCCAATGTATTTATAATCGACACCGATAATCGGCGTGGTCGTCAGATTGCCGTCCCCGCCCACATACTGCGAAACGCCCGCCGCATTCTTGCCTGCATATTGCAGCGAAAAGAACTGGCCCAGCGGCTTGCCTGCTTTCAGGATTTCAAGCGAATGGCTCGATTGCCCCAAACCTTCCGGATAAGCCAGCAACACCGAGTCACCGCCTGCGAAAAGCGGATTGGACAAGCTTGTAACGGTGTTTTTGTTGTGCGCCAGGTTCAGGCCGGTGTTCCAGCTGAAACCGTTTTTGTTCACAACACTCGCATTGATACTCAGCTCGATACCCTTGTTATTGATACTACCGCCATTGGTGGTGATCTTGCCGGTAGGGACCAGGATCGGGTCCACATTGTAGGAATAGATCATCCCCGTGGTGTTTTTGTTGTACAGTTCGAGGCTCCCGCTTAGTTTCCCACCGAGTATCGCAAAGTCAACTCCGACGTTTGTAGTGGCTGTTTTTTCCCACTTCAAATCCGGGTTTGCTGCCTGGGTAGGTCCCAATGCCGCAGTGAGTGCGCCCTGATAATAATACGTTCCAAGACTGCCCGAAAGGAATTGCGTGGTGTAAGCGCCAAAGCCGGTTGCATTACCGGTTACGCCATAGCTACCGCGCAGTTTCAGCTCGGTAAACAGCTTTTGGCTCGCCATAAAGTCCTCTTCCGTCACCCGCCAGGCCACACCCGCCGATGGGAAATAACCCCACTGATTATTCGCCCCGAATACCGAACTGCCATCGCGGCGGACGGAGCCCTGCAGGAGGTATTTGTTTTTGTAATTATAATTAAACCGCGCGAAATCCGAAATCAATCGCGTTTGCTGGTAAATACCATCCGGCCCGAAGCCTATCTGGAAGCCCGAAATGCCGTACGGATTGCTTAATGCAAGGTTGTTATAACCAATATTATCAACCGGCAGATTGCTCGTCGTTACCTGAAAACCTTCACCGATAATATAGTCCTGCCACGAATAACCCACCACTGCATTGATGTTATGGTCGCCGAAATCGTGGTTCCAGGTCAGGAACGTTTCCAGGATCTTGCTCGAATTGCGGAAAGAGCTTCTGCCCGCCTGCCCGTTCGTCCCAAACGACTGCTGTGTATGGTAACCCAGCCCCGGCTCGGGATTATCGTACATATTGTTATAATGGCTGGTAAAATACTTGTTATAGTAGCTGCCGCCGAGCGAAGAGGTGTTCAGGTAGGAAAAGTTGAGGTCGTAGGTCAATCCGAAAGGAAGTTTAACCTGCGAAGTAAAGCTTCCGGTCAGGTTGTTGGTCTTCGTTTTCGACTCGCTGTTATGCAGCATTGCTACCGGGTTATAGTAGTCGGTATGCTCCTGGTTTTCAAACCAGCTGCCATCCGGGTTCCGCACAGGCGATGTAGGCAGGTACAATGCCGATTGCAGCAACACCGTGTTGCGGAACGGAATGTCCTTGGCCGTGCTGTTGGAGTTGGTTACGGTAAGTCCCAGTTTCAGCTTGTCTTTGAATGCATATTGTTCAATCGCCAACCGGCCGATCACGCGCTGCAATGAGCTGTTGAACAATATCCCCTGCTTATCGACGTAGTTCAGGCTCGCGCTGTATGTGCTTTTTTCCGTTCCGCCACTGAACGACAGGTTGTGGTTGGTCGAAACCGCCGTTTTCCGCTGAATGGACGATTGCCAATCGGTATCCGCGCCCAGGTCGTCTTTGGGTGAAAGGCCAATGCCATTCTTGTCCAGGAACGAGCGCAATTGTGTGCCGCTCATCATTTCCAGCTTGTTGGACACCTTTTCAATTCCGACAAAACCATTGTAAGAAATTTTCAAATCGCCTTTTTTGCCGCGTTTGGTGGTCACCATAATGACCCCGTTGGCCGCCCTATTCCCGTAAATGGCCGTCGCCGCCGCGTCTTTGAGAATATCTATCGAAGCAATATCATCCGGTGCAATGGTCGCAATGTCGGCACCCGGCACATTATCGATTACGTAGAACGGGCCTTGCGAGCTGTTAATGGTCGAAGCGCCACGGAGCACGACTGCCGCCGGTTTGTTAGGATCGCCGCTGGCAGTAATGTTCAAACCGGCCACTTTTCCCTGCAAAAGCTGCCCTACATCGGTAATGGCCCCTTTGTTCAGTTCTTCGGATTTGACGGTACTCACAGCGCTCGTCAACGTCTTGCGCGACTGCGTTCCGTAACCGATCACCGCAACCTCGCCGAGTGTGGTATTGCTTTCAGTCAATGTTACGGCGAAGCTCGTTTGCTTGCCCACGGGCACCTCTTTGGTTGCAAAGCCGATATAGGAAAACACCAGCACGTCGTCGGTACCCGCATTGATCTGGAAATTACCTTCAGTATCCGTCGTTGTGCCTACTTTGCTCGCTTTCACCACCACCGTCACCCCGATGAGCGCTTTGCCGTCCGAGCCCATTACCTGGCCTTTGATAAGTTCCAGGATGCGTACCGGCAGGATGGGTTTCGGGAGCTTTTTGGGCTGCAAAACCACCGTTTTGTCAACGATCGCATATTCCAGCGGCTGGTTCACGAAGCATTTGGCAAGCACTTCTTCGAGCGAGCTCTCGCGCATGGAAATCGTCACTTTTTCCGATTTCAGGATAAGATCGCTTTTGTACCAGAACGAGTAGCCGCTCTGCTTTTCAATCTCCTTCAATACCCTTTCCAGCGGGGCATTCTTCGCCAGAATAGTGATCTTCTGCGAGAAGCCCGTGGCGCTTACCTGCATGCAAAATGCCAGCGAAATAATAAAGATCAGTTTCATAATCCGGATGGCCCTCTTGAAGGGAGAGCAGGGAGGTCCTTCGTGGATATACGAGGGGCCTGTCCCCTTTTGGATAAAAGAGTTGTGGTTCATACTTTTGTCTTGAGAGTTGGTACTAAACAGTAGGACAATTGTTTACAAGTGCCGGGCTCTTAGCGGATCGGGAGCGGTTGCAACGTTCCCGGTCTTTTTTTTCCAGAGGCCAGCGAGGGGTAGTCGCTAATCGGTCATAGGCGGAGGGGTTTTATGGTGTTACAATGATTGTCTTATCTTCAATTCTGAACTTCACCCCGCTAAGCGCCAGGATTTTCAACACACCCGATACATTGGCATTGCGCGGAAGCCTGCCTGTAAAATTTTCGCCCCGGCTGTTGCCCTCGTATCGCACCTGCACATCATACCAGCGCGAAACCTGCCGCATAATGCTTTCCAGGCTCTCGTTTTCAAACTGGAAATAGCCGTTTTTCCACGAAAGCTCCTTTTCCGTATCTACGTCATCCACCACGCGCAAGCTACCTGTGGCCCTGCCGATCCGCGCCTGTTGCCCGGGTGCGAGCAATGCTTCCCTCGCGCCGCGTGTCACTTTCACAGCGCCTTCGAGCAATGTCGTCCGCATAATCTTTTCGTCATCATAAGCCATTACATTGAAATGCGTGCCGAGCACGGTGATCTCCGTCGCCCCATTTTTCACGACGAAAGGCATTTGCTTATTATGCGCCACTTCGAAATACACTTCGCCGGTAATTTCCACATCCCGTTGCTTGCCGGTGAAGGCAGTCGGAAAGCGCAGACTGGATGCCGCATTCAACCATACGCCGGTCCCATCGGGCAGTACAATGTGGAACTGGCCTCCCCGGGGCGTCGTGACGGTATTGAACACCGGCGCACCTTCGGCATTCCGGCCGGATTCGTACACCAACTGCCCTTTACCTTGCTGTTTCACACTCGTACCGCCCTGGCTGGCCAGAAGGCCGTTTCCAGCACTGTCGAGCGTAATGTTCGACCCGTCGCCGAGGGTTAGAATAGCCTTGTTACCACCAGGCGGAATGTCGGCCAGCTGGACTTTGACGGCCTTTTCCTGCTGCGCTGCCAGTTCCTCACTGCTCCGATTGTCTGCCCACCAGTACACGCCAAAGCCCAGCACCAATGCCGCTGCCACCAATTTCGGCCATAACCAGGTAATGCCGCGGCTCCTGTCAGGTTCATCTTCGTACGTCGATTCCTCAGCCGGGAAAATGTTGGCCATAATACGGTCGGAAACGGCATCTGGCATCGGTTGCCCCGGCTCGAACCGCACCCAGGCATGTTCGAGCGCCCCGGCGAAACGCTCGTCGTCCGGGTTGAGCCTTACCCATTCGGCCAGCTCCTGCTTTTCGGCAGGGACTAGCGTTCCTTCGATGAGTTTTCCTATTAAATCTTCTATCCGTTCGTCAAGCATAAAATATCTTTGTTCCGGCTATTACCATTATTTAATTTGGCTATCCGGCTATTTGTTCAAACCAATGACAAACGATTTACTCCGTTTGCCAAATGAAAGACAACCGTCGAAAAGCCAGGGACTAGTCGGGCGAGAAATTTTTTGAATTATTTTTTCAAAGAGAGCAGCATTGCGGCAACAAGCAGCGAATCGGCGTGGCGGCGGACCTGCGCTCGGATGGTCGCCATGGCCTGTACAATGTGGTTTTTAACCGTATTCGGGGATATTTTAAGCAGATCAGCGATTTCTTCGTGACTTTTTCCTTCTTCCCGGCTCAGCAGGTACACTGCTCTTTGCTGGGGCGGCAGCGTTTCCACCACCGATTGTAAAACCTGCTCCACCTCCTTGGCTGCCAGCATGTCGTGCGCATTGTTATTACCCTGCTCACCGTCCCTGAACATCTCGGACACAATGGCCGTTTCATGCGCCATTCGCTTGAAATGGTTGAGCACATGGTTTCTGGACATCCGAAAAAGATAACTGCCAAAATTGTCGATCGACGCCAGCGAGGCGTGATCCGCCCAGAGTTTCATGAAAACATCCTGAACAATGTCCTCCGCCAGCATTTCGGAGCCGGTAAGGCGGAGCGTGTAGCCGTAAAGTTTGTTTTTATAGCGATGAAAAAGCGCAACAAAAGCAGCCTGACTCCCCTGCGCGGCAGAGAGTACCAGGTATTTGTCGCTATCCAAATAAACCTCGCTCAAATCTTAAACAAAACTAATAATCAATAAGTAACCAGTTGGCAATATATTGTTTGGAAAATTACTAAAATATAAG
>NZ_JAMOZL010000001.1 GCF_023667495.1 Dyadobacter sp. MSC1_007 | reverse complement strand
AAGTAAAAATTTGCTTTGGATTTTAGATTGCGGAAGAAAAAGTTGGGATGGGCGGGTGGTGGTGTGGGCGCTACTGTCATCCTTCGGCTGCACTCAGGATGACAGTAGCGTTTGTGCATGGAATGACAGGATCGTCCAAGTAGGGCATATAAATGATTATTATGCTTTGACCCAGCGTGTTAGCTTTGTCACCCTGAGCGCAGTCGAAGGGCATGCGACCGCGCTATCAACCGCGCGTAAACGCCGGCTCGTCAGCAAAAAAACAAATGACCAATGTTGGATTTGTTATCCAATTAGATAACTTTATAAAAAATAAGCGACACTAAGTCAGCAATTTCCACACACTCCCAAATTAACCAAGCAGAACACCCACAAAAGCGAGTTAGACCTGGCGGAAAAACTTAAAAAACAATACTTCAATGAGCAGCGAAACCTCAAATAAAAAATTAACCTCGTTTTCCGCACATTTGGACGATCAATACGGAAAACGAGGAACGGCTGACAGAGAACAATACGAAGAAGAATTCGAAGCCTTCAAACTGGGAGCGATGATTCAGGAGCTACGCAAGAAACAAGGCTTAACACAAGAACAGCTAGCCGACAAATGCGGCACGACCAAAACCTACATCTCGCGCATTGAAAACAATGCTAGTGACATCAGGCTTTCGACTTTAATGCGTATTATTAGAGAAGGGCTGGGTGGGAATTTGAAGCTGAGTGTGACGTATTGAGAGATGACGCTGCTAATATAGGACGAGCTGATGCAAACTGAAAAATATTCATGTTCTATAACCCACGGAGTATTTTATAGTATTGGCGTTCCGTTGCTGACCCTCAATTGGGTTTGAGGCAGGAGGAGCGGTTGGGTGACTGCGCCTTGTGTTTCATTTGAGTATCTGGCATGTGACTATTTACCTGTTAATCAGTTCTTGAGATTAAAACTGATCAAATTTCCAAATATCACTCACAATGATTACTCTTGTAGTAGCTCCAAGTCTCATTAACTAACAAATAAGGCGATATGCAATTCTAGATCGCACAAACAACCAATCACAAAATGAATGAACTAAAAATACATTTTGAAAACTGTTATGGAATAAAAAAATTGCATCACACGTTTGACTTTACTAGTTCCAAAGTGCAAATCATATACGCACCAAATGGAGCTATGAAGTCATCGTTCGCTAAGACACTCGAAGATATTTCATTAGAAAAGGTTTCTGAGGATCGAATATTTACTGATAGAGTGAATCATAGGTCAGCACTTGTAGATAACAGAGATATTCTTAAAGAAGAAATATTTGTTATCAATCGAATGCAAGACGCCGATTTTAAAGAAGCATCAACGATACTTGCCAATTCAACACTTAAAACAGAATATGATACAATTAATATTAAGCTTAACGAGACTAAAAAAGAATTTATAAAAACTATTCAACCGTACTTTGGCTTGAAAGATAAAGCAATCGAACAAGCTATTGAAGAAGCATTCAAAACCGACTTTCTCACCTTTATTGAAAGTCGCACACACGAAATAAGCGACATCGATACGCCTATTCTGGCAAATATCATTTTTAATGAAATTTTCAACGAAAAAGTTATCAAGTTTTTAAGCGAAAAATCGTTTAATGCAAAAATAAAAGAATATATCACAATTTACGACAAGCTAGTAAATGAAAACACAACATTCTTTAAAAAGGGGGAATTCAATCACAACAATGCGGACAATGTTACAAAATCATTAAAAGACAATGGGTTCTTCAAAGCAGATCACAAGGTTAAAATAAAAAACATCGAAATTGGAAATATTCATGAATTAGAAAGCGTAGTAAAGGAAGAAAAGGAAAAAGTTCTAAACGATCCCGAGTTAGCCTCAAAATTTAATGAAATTGACAAAGCTCTAAATGCAAACAATGAACTACGAAATTTTCGAACATATGTTGAAAACAATCAAGAAATTATTAAAGAGTTTCTTGATTTAGAAAATTTTAAAAAGAAACTAATCATAAATTACATCGCAAATCACAAAAGTGAACTTGATGTACTTTCAAAATTGTATACTGAAACAAAGACCAGAAGAACCGAAATTACCATTGAAGCGAAAAAAGAACAAATTGAATGGCTAAAGGTAGTTGATATTTTTAAAAACAGGTTCACCATTCCATTCAAAATAAAAGTAAAAAACCAAGAAGATGTTATTTTAAAAAATGAGCCCGCCTCTTTGGTCTTCACATATGAAGATGGACTTTCTATAAAGGACCTAGGAGGTGCAGAAATTAATAAAAGTCTGAGTACGGGAGAACAAAGAGTGTTTTATTTGTTAAATATCATTTTCCAAATTGAAACCAGGAAAAAGATCAATATTAACCAATTATTCATAATTGATGACATTGCAGATTCGTTCGATTATAAAAATAAATATGCTATTATCGAGTATTTAAAAGACATCTCGGACGACCCAAAGTTCAAAATGATAATTCTAACTCACAATTTTGACTTTTATAAGACAATTAAAAAAAGGCTGGAAGGTGTTAATAATTGGACAGGAAACTTAAAAGCAGTAAAATCAGCAAGCCAAGTTAGTTTGGTACCAGGTGAAAAGCAAGATGTCTTTCCATTACTTCGAAAAAATTTTTCAACCTGCGAAAAGTCATTTATTTCTTGCATTCCGTTTGTCAGAAACTTAATCGAATATACCGTTGGAACGAAAAATACAAATTATTTAACCCTAACTTCCCTATTACATATAAAACCTGCTAATATACCTGAGAATATAAAAGAAACCAAGGAACATACATTGGGGGATATATTAGCCATTTTTAATGCTGTTTTTGGAATGGAGGAAACGCTGCCAGATACGTCAAAAAAAGTGTACGACTTAGCCATTTCAATTGCAGATGAAATCGAAATGAACAAAGTAATCGAACCCGTTTTAGATTTAAAATCGAAACTTTGTCTTTCAATCGCCATAAGGTTTAAGGCAGAAGAATACATTATAAAAAAGGTCACAGGCGTAGATTTTCACACTGGCATTTGGAGTAAGGAAACTGGAAAAATTGTCGGACAGTACAAAGCCGAATTCCCAAACGACAAGAAAGAAATAGAAATTTTTGACAGAGTTAACTTAATGACAGCAGAAAATTTACACTTAAATTCATTTATGTACGAACCATTGATGGATTTATCTGAAGACCATTTGTTAACCCTATATAAAGACATAAAAGAACTTGAAAGCACAATTACCTAAAAGGCGTTTCCCATTCTCACGCTCCGACCTGCAAAATTGATCTTCGAAATTCTTTTGAAACACTGTGACTTTGTCCTCGTTGCTACGAACGGCGACGGAGGAGCTCGCATAATTTGAAGCTGCAGAATAGCTATGGCATAGCAAGAGAATCAAGCCTTCTGTTAAGTGTACTGTGTTTTGAACGAATCATTTTCACTATTCAACCGATCAAATAAGGTAAAATGATTGAATTTTGACAAGAAGGCATTATCCGAAACGTCCCAGAAACTTCTTGTTTTTCCACACCAACTCACACTCGTATGAAAACGTTCCTTTCCCACTTTCCCAAAGCCCAAACAAGACCCGCTAAAAACCCTAACCTAAATTGTCCTCGAACGAGTCCCGGCCAAAATGGTTATCATCTTCAGCAGCTACGCGCGGAGTGAACGGGTCGAGGATATCATAAGAAGTATGAATGTGAGCGATTTTTAATATTCTTGCTGTCGCCGAAGACAGACAAAAACGTAAATTTTTAAACAACAATCAAAAATGAACAATAAACTTAAAACAGTCCCACTTGACACAATGATAGACAAACACATTGGCAAACCCGGAACAAAGAGACGCGATATTTTTGAAAACGAGCTGAAAATCGATCTGTTGGGACATGCAACTAAGCAAGCAAGAGACAAACGCAGTTTGAAATAAAACCAATCAACACACACCCATGAAAACAACCCTCTCCCACCTCCCACAACACAAACAAGACCAACTAAAAGCGCTCACCCAAATCATCCTGGACAAAGTCCCGGCTGAAATGATCATCCTCTTCGGCAGCTATGCGCGAGGTGACTGGGTGGAGGATTACCAGGAGAAATACGAGTACGTAAGCGATTTTGACATTCTGATCGTCACCAAGGACCGACATACAGCCAAGCACGGGAAAAAGTCGAGGGAGTTGGAAAAGGAACTGATGTCCAATGAGGATATCACGCGGACTAGCATCATATATCACAGCATCGGCTTCGTAAACGACAAGATTGAAACGAATAGCTACTTTTTTGCGGATATTTTGAAGGAGGGAATTCTGCTTTTTGATTCCGAAAATTTTAAGTTATCCGAACCGAAAAACATGAACCCGGAGGAAAGACAGAAAAAAGCCACCAATGCATTTAAGCATTGGTTTGAGAGTGCAAATCTCTTTTTGGAAACTGCTTTTATACAAATTGAAAAGACATGGTTTAAAAACGCAGCATTTGAACTGCACCAAGCTACGGAAAGATATTATGCCGCGGTCCTGCTCGTCTTTACAGATTACAAACCCAGAACGCACGATATCGAGGAATTAGGAAATCAAGTCGGAAAACTCCATCCCGACTTCGCAACCGTTTTTCCAAGAAGTACACCCGACGAAGAGCGGCTGTTTCAACTTCTAAGAAAAGCGTATATAGACGCGAGATATGAAATGCACTACGAAATCGAAAAAGCAGAATTGGAATACCTGAGCGATCGCGTGAAGTTGTTGAAAGACTTGACCGAACGCATTTGCAACAAGCGCATTACGCAGTTCACAAAAGAGTAGAAGCCAAAAACTGACTCTTGGCTTCACTCTCACTTCGCTTGCATGGTTCGTCACATCGGCCGCACAACCACCGTGGCCCCCTTTTTAATACTCACCATTGTAACATAGCCATTTCCAGCCTTCTTACTTTTCGCTTGCATGCCTGCGACGGTGATGGGTACGCTTGTCCGTAGTTGGCAGGGCCGACCGTTTAATGATTTGATCCTCGCTTGTTTCAATTTTCCGTCTTTCCAGTCGATATCGAGCTCAAATCCGGATCTTGCCCTTAATCCGGTTACTTTTCCCTCCTTCCAGGCCGAAGGGAGTGCGGGTAAGATCGAGAGCTCGGATAAGTGGCTTTGTACGAGCATTTCGGCCATTCCGGCGGTGCCTGCAAAATTTCCGTCGATCTGGAATGGCGGATGTGCGTCGAAGAAGTTGGGATAGGTTCCTCCGCCCGAACTGCCTTTGGAGTTGTCGGTGTATCGCATGAGCTGGCGGATCAGTTTGTAAGCGTGGTCGCCGTCCAGCAACCGTGCCCAGAAGTTGATTTTCCAGCCTTTACTCCATCCCGTACCTGCGTCGCCGCGTACTTCCAGCGTTTTTTTGGCAGCCTCAAAATACTCCGGCGTTTCGGTGGAAATCCGGCGGCCCGGGTGCAGTGCAAACAAATGCGAAACGTGCCGGTGCAGCGTATCGGTCTCCTCAAAGTCTTTGTACCACTCCTGCAACCTGCCCCTTTTGTCGATTTTGAGCGGATACAGTTTTTTGCGTTTTTCGATCAGCAGGTTCCTGAATTCGGTATCCGTCCCCAGCACTTCACCGGCATCGATGAGGTTCGAAAAAAGATCGTAGATAATGGAAATATCCATGGTTGTGGCTACCGAAACCGCTGCTTCACCGCCTTTGGGGTCTTTGAACAGGTTTTCCGGTGAAGTGGAAGGCGCCGTTACCAGGTAACCATCCTTGTCTTCGACCAGCCAGTCGAGCGTGAAAATCGCCGCCTCCTTCATGACCGGGTAGGCTTTGTTTTTGAGAAAATCCTTGTCTTGCGTAAACCGGTAATGCTCCCACAGATGTTGACAAAGCCAGTCGGCACCCATAAACCAGTTGGCCCAAACCGGGTCGCCGTCACCCACATTACCTACCGGGTTCGACATTCCCCAGATGTCCGAATTGTGGTGCGCTACCCAGCCCTTTGCCCCGTAAAACTCCTTCGCCGTGGTTGCACCGGTTTTGGACAGGTTCTGGATCCAGGCCAGCAGCGGTTTGTGCATTTCCGAGAGATTCGTTACCTCCGCGGGCCAGTAGTTCATCTGGGTGTTGATATTAATCGTGTAGTTGGAGCTCCATGGCGGCCGCATTTCCTTGTTCCAGATTCCCTGCAAGTTGGCAGGTGCCCCGGCCGGCACGCCCGGAAGCGCTGGACGCGAAGAGGAAATCAGCAGATACCTTCCAAACTGAAAGTAAAGGGTTTCCAAGCCCGGGTCATAAGCGCCTTTCGAGTAGGACTTCAAACGTTCGTCGGAAGGTAATTGCGCATTTGCATTGACACTCAGCGTGTCTTTAATATTGAAATTAACACGGTTGAAAAAGGATTTGAAGTCTTTCAAATGGTCATTTTTAAGCTGGTCAAAGCTTTTGGACGATGCCTTTTGCATGAAACCGGCGGCGAGTGCCTGCTCGTCTTTGCCCTCGCGGTCGGGGCATTTGTCGAAACCGTTGAAACTTGTGGCGGCGGAAATATACAGGATGACTTGCGAAGCGCCCTTCACCGAGATGCCCGAAGACGAGGCAGCGATCTGCCCATCCCTACTTACAGCCTTGATCCTGAACTGAAAACGCATGCCGTTACAACCGGCAGTATCCTCATAAACGATCGGCTGCTGGCCGGGCGGATTGTAGTAATTGGGGTTCACACGCGCAGGTGCTTTCCCGCTGACCAACAATTCATTACCTTTTGAAACGTCTGTTTGGTAATGCAGCTGGCTACTCGCAGAAACGTTGAAATTCAACTGCCCGGCTTTGCTTGCCGATAGCCGGACTACGAGGATATTGTCGGGGGCTGAGGTGAAAATTTCACGTTTGTATTCGACGCCGTTCACTGTAAAAATTGTGTTCGCTGTCGCATTGCCGATATCCAGATCGCGGTAGTAGCCTTCGGGTGTGGCGCCCTGGAAATCCTGGGTAATTTTTAAGTCACCCATAGGCATATACGACTCCGTGTACATGCCCTGCATTTTTTTCAGCAACGTATTGGCAAGCTGGTAATCCTGGTTTTCGAGCAATGCTTTGCGAACCTGAGGAAGGTATGAAGCCGAGCCTGGGTTTACATTCGTTTTAACCGGCCCACCCGACCACAATGTGCTTTCATTCAGCTGGATAAGCTCTTCTTCGACTTTTCCAAACACCATAGCCCCGATGTGGCCGTTCCCCACAGGCAGGGCTTCGATCCATTCTTTGGCGGGCTGTTTGTACCAAAGTATAAGTGAATTAGCTTTTTGGGCCAAAACTTCCGGAATGCACCACCCCAAAATAACCACCGGCAGTACTATTCTTTTAAGCGCGATTTTCATCGGTTTATGTGATCTGTTGTTTAAAAAATCCGAAATCAGGCACGCTATCACGCGCCTGATCCGTAAAAGGTGCCAACTTAACACAATGATTCCTGTATATAAAGCGCCTGGGATGATAATGCTTAGATAACTGCCTAAAATACTCTGTTCGACGGACGGCTCATTCAATCATTCACTCAGTTATTCACCCATTCACTCATTCACTCATTCACTCATTCTCCGTTCCACGGCGGCTCATTCCCCGTTCCACGGCGGCTCATTCTCCGTACCACGGCGGCTCATTCTAAACTGACCGACAACGTGTCATACTTCACAGCCGTAAAAACGTCAATCGCCTTCTCGTCGGGTTTAAAAGTCGACCGGTAGTTCAGGATCGTTCCTGGTTTCCAGTCCTTGATCACGCTTTCCGAAGTTGCTGGGCCGACTGAAATCGACTTCGTCTTTTGGTCGAGGCCAATGTATTTGAGTTCGGTATTGACATTGACAGTATCTGGTTCATTCCAGCTTACTTCGAGGATTTTCAGGCTGTCGTCGTAGCTTGTCGAGCCGATGCTCCGGTTGAGCAGGCCATTCTCGTAATTTGTTCCAAAAGTCCTGCCATTGAAACGGAGCGGAACCGATTTGTTCCCCCGGGCATCCATGGAATACATTTCAAAATTATAAGTACCCTCGGGAAGCGGGTTGAGCATGATTTTCAGAGTATCGCCAATGATGTCGGCGGGAACAGCTGCTTCCAGGGAGTCCGCCCTGTTGTTCCAATATAGCTTGTATTTCGTCACGCTGGGGTCGGCACTGAGGAGCCAGCGCAACTGCATTCTGTTGCGCCCCGAGGCGATGATAACCGTGTCTCCTTTGCCGGGATAGATGATTTCGCCACCGGCCTGGTACTTTTTAAAATCGTCCCAATCGGTACATGCTGCGAATGCAGCGAGGAAAAACAAACAACCTGCGATTCTATATCTGATGTTCATAAACGTATCGTTTTGCTGTTATTTGGTATCTCCCCAAAAGGCGATTTCTGTAAAATGGACAAACTTGGTATCCGACCAGTTTTGGTAGATCTGCATTCTGATATACCGCACCCTGGGGGCAGTAAGCGGAAAAACGAACTCCTCTCCTGCCGTCATGTACGCAATGTCATCGCCGGTGTTAACGCCGTAGGGGCTGCCGGACGGCTTAATGGACTCGCAATCCATCAGCTTGGTCCATCCGGTGAAGCTGCCGTCGGGATTTGGCGTTTTTTCACTTCCCCACATCACCCATTTACGCGGGTTACCATGCTTGTAGAGCCAGTCTCCTTCTCTTTGCCATAGCTTGAAACGGCTCAATTTGGCGACAACGCCCAGGTCAAATGTGAGGTGGATCGGCATTTCCCTGTCCGATAGCGGGATGGTGTGGAAACCGGGCTCGGTCGTCTTTTCGTCCCACAGATA
Source organism: Dyadobacter sp. MSC1_007 (assembly GCF_023667495.1). Taxonomy (GTDB): domain Bacteria; phylum Bacteroidota; class Bacteroidia; order Cytophagales; family Spirosomataceae; genus Dyadobacter. The sequence goes on along the minus strand of NZ_JAMOZL010000001.1, from coordinate 770,020 downwards.
CGGCATATTCCATCCATAGCCACTCTCTTCATCGGTTGGGAGCCTGTATTCCTGGAACCTGGTTTTGTCAAGTTGTTTTTCAAAAAGCGGTTTCACTTCCTTGAAAATCGTATCGGAATAGTTGTCCCAGCGGTCGCGGACATACACCCCAAAGTTCCTGCTGAGGGTGTCAAACCCGCGGGCCGCAAACGAGCCGCCTTTTACCTGAGTGTAGAGCGTTTCCACCGGAATGTAATCGCCGTTATTGTCTTTTGTGATCACCACAATGGCCAGTTTCGCCTCGGCCGGGTTGCTGAATGCGACATTAAGTCCTCCGAAATCAACGCCCAGTTGTAAGGATTTAAAAACAGTCCGCAACGGGGGCGACTCGGGTGCAACTTTTACAATCACAGGTTCAGATTTATTGGAACTGCGGTCCACAGAATACAAGGTGACGTCATAATCACCCGCATCAGAAAATCCTTCGATCGTAAGCTGGTTACTGTAATGCGAGGCCTTCACTTCGCTTGTAGCCGTCGTCTTTTTGTTGATCGAATAATTCGCGACCACATATTCCAGGTCCGCGTCTTTGGGCAGCGCATAAGTGATCGTAGCGCCGCCAGGGAAATTCTTCACCTTAATATCACTCACCACGCCGGGCTTTTCGGCATCCGTACCCAACGGTTTCCGGATGTCGTCCATATCCGAGCAGCCGAAAAAAGTGACCAGCGTGCTGAACGATAGGATCGAAAGTATTATTTTAATCTTTTTCATAGGATGCAAGGTTTACCAGCCCGGGTTTTGAACGAGGTTAGGATTAACGATCAGGGAGTTCTCTGAAATAGGCCAGAAATAATCCTTCAAGCTGAAAGAGCTTGTAAATACCGGTCGCACGCGGTAATAGTTGGCGGCTTCCCGTTGGGTAATATCCCAGCCATTGATGGATCTTTGAAGGTAATTTTCGGCAACTTTCCATCTTCTCAGGTCCCAGAAACGCTTGCTTTCAAATACCAGCTCGATGAGCCTTTCGCGCTGGATAATTTCGCGGAGCCCTTCCTTGGTCGCAACCTTGGAAGGCTTATTGGAATACTTCGTCCAGGATTCCATCACACCCGCCAGTCCTGCCCTCTTGCGGACGAGGTCGATCCATTTGTAGACTTCCGCACCCGGCCCCTGCGATTCGTTCAACGCTTCTGCATATAATAAGTACAAGTCGGCGAGGCGCATAATGGGGAACGGGTAGTTTTCTACATTGTATTGCTGTGCAGGATCGTTGATGGCATTGTTGTAATTAGCCAGTTTTTTAGGCCAGTAACCCGTCACGGAATACAGCGACGCGCCCTGTCTGCCGCCAGTCTGTCCCAGCTTTGCTTCCAGCACCCAGGTATTATTATCGTCGTTTTTACCCTGCCCAAACCAGATGGAGCCATCGAATCCCAGATCGGCGTAGAACCGGGGCTCGCGGTCGTAATTGAGCTGAACAGTGGTGTACCCTTCTTTGATATAGTAGCGCTCGCTCTGCACGGCTTGCCTCAATGCAGTGAACCGGCTTGCATACTTGTAACTTTTATCTTCCTCGATCGGCACACCGTTGTTGCTGTAAAACATCTCCGCGATGTGAAGGGGTGGCGCCAGCATCGAGCCTATGTTTTCATTGGGAATCGTGCCGGTAAACGGACTAAGCCTTGCCTGCGACAGCGATTGAAATCCGCGGCTCCCTCCGCCCGTCGAGTTAGACGCGCCCCAGATGAGTTCCACATTCCATTTATCTGTTACTGCGGCACGAATGCTCATCATCCGTTGTGTGGAGTCGGATATTCGGGTCGAAACCGAGCGCGGCACAAATTCGTACAGCTTGTTGCCGTTTGCAATGCAGGCGTCGACCGCGGCTTTGCACGCTTCCGTGGCTTTCTGCCATTTTTCGGGACTGGGACTTGGATTGAAAAGCGCCTGTCCGTCCTTGTTCTTGAAGTTCGCGTAATTCGGGTTTCCATTGAATAAAGGGCTGGCAGCGGTAACCAGCATTTCCGCTTTTACAGACAATGCAATGGTTTTGGTGATCCGGCCCAATTCGGCAAACTCAATGGGCAGCACCGCCGGCAGGTCCGCTATGGCCTCATCCACGAGCCCCACCGCATAGTTAAACACCGAATCCACCGGGCTGCGCTTTACCTTCACTTCTTCAATGGAGGCAGAAATGGGCAGGTTCGTTTTGATAATAGGAATCGGCCCGTACATGCGGAGCAGGTAATAATGATAGTAGGCTTTCAGAAATTTCACCTCCGCGATCCACCGCTTTTTTTCAAGTGAATTGAGGTCCCTTACTTTGTCTACATTTTCGAGAAAGATGTTGCATTCCCGTATCGCCTGGAAGAATTTGTAATCCCAATAATTGCCGATCGGAGATACGATGTTCTGCTCGCCGCGTGCTATCCGGTACAGCTCGGTACTGATGTTGCCCTGCGGAGGATAAACGGTCGCAAATTCATCGCCCGTCATAAAGCCAGGATCAGCCCCTTCATTTCCGAATTGCGGGAGATTGTTGTAGCAGGTAAAGAGGTATTTTTCCGCATCCGCCCTCATTTTAAATGCATTATCAATGGTAGCGACGTTGTCGGGCACAATGTCGAGGTACTTCTGGCAACTGGTCACCACCAGCAGCAACAAAGCCGAAAGGCCGTATTTCAAGTAGGATAATTTCATTTTGTTGCGCTTAGAAATTGAGGTTCAAACCAATATTGTAGACTCTTTGAACGGGATAACCCAGGCCATTTCCTCCCATTTCAGGATCCCATAATTTAAACTTGCTGAATGTCAAGAGATTTGTACCGCTGAAATAGATCCTCATGTTGGTAATTTTGAGGCTTTCGAGCCACTTGCCTTTGACGGTATATCCGGCTTCCAGGGTTTTGAGCCTCAGAAATGAGCCGTCGCGCATGTACCAGGTGCTGCGCTGGGAGTTGTTGTTGTTGATGGAGGTGGACAGGCGCGGCCACATCGCATACATATCCTGGTTAGACTCCGACCAATGGCTGTCCGCAAATGCTTTCACCAGCGCATTTTCTCCGATAAAGTTACTCGGGTAAAGGTCGTTGCCATTATTGTCTTTACTATAATTGATGAAAGGCGCAGTGGCAATTGGATTAATGAAGAAAGATTCCCGGCCTAATCCTTGAAAGAACAGCGAAAAGTCGAATTGCCCCCGCCCTGCCGACAAGCCGAAGCCGTACGTGATTTCCGGTGTTTCGGGATGCCCTATCGGCACAAAATCTGCATTGGTAATTTGTCCGTCGCGGTTGATATCCCGGTATTTAATATCACCCGCCGCGTAAAGTCCAAAGTTTTGGCGTGGTGAGTTGTTCACATCGTTCGCGTCAATGAAGAGCCTTTCGGCGATCAGGCCCATAGGTTGCGTGATGGATTGGCCTACTCTGGACAGGTATTTGTTCTCGTAATCGGGTTCTTCGTAAATGGAGTAAATGCCCCTCGCCATGGTCAGGTTTCCGCGGGCGATCAACCAGGAGCCGTCCGCAAAGTTCTGGTTGAAATCCATAGCAAGATCAAAACCCTTTGATTTCGCTTCGCCCACATTCGCCTGCGGCGTTACCGAAAGCCCCATTGTGCTCGGGATCGAGGCGCGTGTCATGAGGATATTCGAGCGCCGCTGCTTGTAGATCTCCGCGATCACATTCAATTTTTGCATGATCGAAAATTCGAGTCCCAGGTTGGTCTGATGTGACGTTTCCCAGGTAATATTCCGGTTTTCGTACCTTCTGATCGAGACACCGTCGCGGTACATATTGGAATTGAAACCAAAGGTCGCACCTCTCGAGGCGTCGTTCAGATTGACCTCGGAAAGGAAAAAGAACCTGTCTGAGGCGCTACCGATGGCGTCATTGCCGACCAGACCGTAGGATGCGCGTACTTTCAGCTTGTTAACGATCCGCTCGATGGGTTTCCAAAAGCTCTCATTGGAAATTACCCAGGCGCCGCCAATGGTTGGAAAAAATCCGAATTGCTTGGTTTTGTAAAAGCGTTCCGAGCCGTTGTAGCCAAAGTTGAATTCGGCAAAATACCGGTTATCAAATGAATAGGAAAGCCTCCCCGAAACCCCCGTGTTCCTGCTGGGCAACGACAATTGAAGCGTCTGTGCATTGTTGGGGCCGGAATTCGCTTTAAGGCTTTGCTGCAAGGTGGTAACGATAGTTGCGTTCACTGAATGCACTTCGTTGAAAACACGGGTATAGTCGGCCGTTCCCTGCAAATAGAGAAAGGTTTCCAGGTTCTTGTCGCCTGGCTTGTAGTTCAGGTATTCCGTTGCCGGCTCGTTGAAAAACGAGTTGCTGGTTTGCTGGTTAAGCCAGTTGAGCCGGTAGGTGTCGGTCTGCTTGTCGTATGAACCCGCCCGGTAGAAATAGGGGTTATAGGCCCTGGTCACATCGAAATAGGAAGATCGGTTCACATTAGCCAGCCCGCGCACACTAAGGCCCGGCGTTAAAAAATCCAGCTTTTGAACCAGTTCCAGCTGCGTCAGCATTTTTGACCTGGAATATTGCTTGTATCCCTTCACCATGTCGGCATAGGGGTTCAGGTATTGCCCCTGGTCAAAATTCCCGAAAAGAATATGGTCTGTCGCTTCATTGTCTTTATCCGGGGCGTAAAAAGCAGGATAAGACGTCGGGCTGGTTTTCAATGCTTTCTGATAAATGCCCGAGCCGCCGTCGATAGGGCCGTTGTAATCGTCAAAATTTCCGTAAAGCCTTACAATGAGCTGCGTGGCAGGGCTTACGTTGATGTTTACATTGGACCTTATCGAATAATTATTCAGCCTGACATTGTTATTGAAGTTGTTCATTTTATCCACCTTCAAAATCCCGTTATCATTGCTGAAAGAAGTAGCCACGTAATATTGCGCCACCTCTCCCCCGCCCGAGACGCTCAGATTTCCGCGCCTGTTTTGGGTGTATTTTTTAAAAAGCGCATCACGCCAGTCTGTTGCCGGATAAATGTATGGATTGCTGCCGTTGAGCGTGTTATCGATCTGGTTTTGAGAATATTTAATGGGTGCAAGCGGGTCCCGCGTCAGCTGTGCTTCATTGTAAAGCTTCATGTAGGTGATCGGATCGGCGAGTTCGACATTCTTGGTCGGCATCGACACCGAGTTCTCGATCCGGAAATTGATCTTGGCCTTTCCCGCTTTTCCCTGCTTGGTCGTCACATATACCACGCCGTTCGCACCTCTTGCGCCATATAATGCGGTTGCGCTGGCATCTTTCAGGATAGAAAAACTTTCAATATCGTCGGGTTGCAAACGGGCGAGGTCCGTGGTAGTCATTTCGACGTTATCGACCAGGATCAGGGGCGAATTGTTGGTTCCGAAAGTGGTGATTCCGCGAATGAAAAAGGTCGCATTATCCACGCCCGGCTCTCCGCTGCGCTGGTAGCCGATCACGCCCGACAAGCGTCCGGCAATGGCGGTAGTAAGGTTGCTGGCAGGTATTTTCAGGTCCGACGGGCGGATGGTTGTTACCGCCCCCACCACCGCTTCCTTGCGTTGCTTTTGACCGTAAGCCGTCACTACCACTTCTTCAAGGGCTTTGTTGTCCACTTTAAGCACCACATTCATAATAGACTGATCTCCAACAACTTTTTCCTCTGAAATGTAGCCCACGAAAGAGAATATCAGCACCGTATTTTCGTCGGGAATGGCAAGCCGATATGTTCCGTTCGATTCGGAGGTTGTTCCTTTTTGCGACCCTTTTACGACGATACTTACCCCCGGCAAACCCTCCCCTTTTTCGTCGGTAATCTTACCGGCGATCTGCTTTTCCAGGATTTCCGGCGTCGTTTTCAGCTCAATGGCGCTGCTGGGCTCCTTCACCTCGACTGGCATTTTGGTGAGCACCACCTGGTTCGTTTTAACGACTTGGTAACTAATGTTCCTCGGAGAAAGTACCCGTTTGAGAATCTCGTCCAAAGATTCGTTTTTGACTTCAATGGAAATTTTTTCCGGTGAGGCCACCACATTTTTCTGGTACGAGAACGATAAATCCACCTGTTTTTCGATGTCCCTCAGAATCGTTTTAAGCGTACCGTTCTTAACGGACAGTGATATACGTTCATTCAGTAGCTCCTGCGAAAGACTAGGAGATGCCTGGCTAACGGCGCTGAACAGAATGGCAAAAACGATTTGATGGACAGCTTTTCGAATTCTGGTGCTTTTAATAGAAATGGGCATACCGTTGAGATTTTTGATTTTGGAAAAAAATTGCAGACCGGTTATGTTGCATAACCAGTGGTTGCCGACGACGGGGCATTCTATGTACTTGATGCATTTCTCATGGTTCACCAAATGTTAGGCTGTATATAAATACAGGTACCACGCTTAAAAAAAACTAACCTCCGATTTGAAAATATTTTTTGTTTTTTTTGACTTATACTAATTTTCGGACGGTGACATAGGGACGTCAGCAATCCCCGAAAAGCAGGGCTTTTCGTCAACCGGTTTAATAGCTTGGTTTGTGAAGGAGGTTTACTTAAATGCAACCATTTGATTCGATGACGATCTGGGCGTCAACCTCTTTATAACTGCCGCCTATCGTTTTACTGATCACGTCCAGGTTGTCGTATAGCGAGCCATTGTGGAGGACTATCGAGATAATGCATTTCGATACCTGCTCCTGGTCGTAAATAATCTTAATGCCATAGCTTTCTTCCAATTGCGCAAGGATCACCGGAAGCGGCACCTCGTCGAACCGTTCTTTACTTTGGGCAGGAATGGACTTGATAGGGACGGGCGTTTCGACAAGGTTCTTTACCAGGCTTTCATTTTCACGGTCGAAGGTTACTTTCTGGTTAGGAAGCAGCACCATGCCGTTAGTTTCGGGATCCGCCGTTTGGATGCGGCTCTGCCTGTACACCGACACCCGTCCGCTTTTGACATTCACCGTCACTTTTTTACCGTTTTCAAAGGCCGTGATACCAAAACTGGTCCCGAGTACCCGCGTTACGGTTTCATTGGCATACACATAAAACGGACGGGAGGAATCTTTGGTGACATCGAAAAACGCCTCGCCTGTCATGAATACCTCCCGTTTTTGTTGATGAAATGTTTTGGCATAACTCAGTTTACTATTCCTTCCAAGCGTAACCACACTCCCATCCGGCAGCTCTATTTTCATAGGCTCTGCTCCGGAATTGACGTGCTCCTGCAATGCAGTCGCTTTTTCGGCGTGTGTGATCAGCTCGCCATAGGTGATCCTGTTTTGGGATGGATAAAACCGCCAGATTCCCAAACCGATCAGCATGCTGAATGCCGCAGCAGTAGCCAGCTTAAAGCCAAGGGAGCGCCGGGGGGATGGCCGCGGCGGTGTTACTTCGGTATGCTCTGCTTCCAGCGTGTGCGTAATGCGCGACCAGACTTTGCCTTCGTCGGCTGCGGTCGGCCCCGATTTTTCAGCTTCATGCAGCTCCCGGATGATATGCGATGCCTTAGCAATGATTTCCTCGCGGTCTGGATTTGTCCTGACAAACTCCTCCCAAACAAATGAATCTTTGTTGTTCAAAACCCAGTTTATAAAAGAGTCGTCGTTCAGAAGACTCTCCACATCAAAGCCATTGTCTTTCATTATCAGGGATGAATATTTTACTACCCTTTTATATAGGTACTGGTTATTGGAAAAACTAACCTATCCGGGCCACATTTATCTTTCAACGATTTTGTTTTGCTTGCCTAACATTGACTTAACAATAAGGAAGTCAGGATAGATAGCATGGAAAGTTCTTTCAATTTAAGCCGTAAAACCGCGTAGGATTTGAAGAGTAAATTGCTGACGGACTGCTTGGAAAGCCCCATCAGGATCGAAATCTCGTCCAGGCTCAGGGCATGGTAAAAGCGCAGGTTAATGACCTCCCGCTGCCGGTCCGACAAACTTGCGATGGCGTTTTGAATGCGCTGTGTTTTGTCATTCAGACTTTCGGCGTCGATCGACTGCTGTTCATGCGAAAGTGAAACGAGGTAGTCGAGAAACCCGTCAATATCCTCTTTATTTTCAAAAACATTGTTTCTACCGTTTCTGATCACCCGGTTCCGCAATGCCCGGAACAAGTAAAACCTGACATTTTCAACGTCCGCCAAGTGCTCCTTTCTCCGCCAGAGATCGATAAAAACATCATGGATCGCGTCTTCAAGCAGCTGGCTATCGGAAGTAAGACGGGCGCCATAATTGTTCAGGATTTTGAAATAATGGCGGTATAGCGCCTCAAAAGCGTGCTGGTTACCTAATTTGAAATGGTACCACAGGTTCCATTCAGAAGATAACTCCGGACCATTAGCGGCAGTAAACGTTTCCAATAGGCGTCAGATTAGATGGTGATAAGCGGAAGTGTTTGTTTCACCAGAAATTTTAGAATAAAACAAACCCGTGCCGATTTATACTATTCTTTCTGAAAATTTTAACAAAAGGTCGGATTGTTTTTTAACATGCAGCGGGTGCACGCGGCATACGTTGGGCAATTTTTGAACAAAAACCTTAATTTCGATTTTTGAACCGGCACATTCGCTCGTTCGCCGGGCAGCCTCTCAACGTTTCTATAAATTGATGTACGATATTCTGCGTAAATACATTGACCGGGTAACTTCGGCGGTAATCACCGACGAAGAGTTTGTATATATTGAACAGGCCTTTGACGTCAGGAAGGTAAAAAGAAAGCAATTCCTGCTCCATGAAGGGAGCGTTTGCCGGTATATGTCCTTTATCGCTTCCGGCGCCATGCGGCAGTACAGCATCGACAACAGCGGCAATGAACATATTACTACCCTGGCACTGGAAGGATGGTGGATCAGTGACAGAGGCAGCTTCTACAATGTGACGCCCTCGCGCTATAATATTGACGCGGTGGAAGATTCGACATTACTGGTGGCCAACCTCGAACGCATTAACCTGCTCAAAGAACAATCCCTGACTTTTTTGAAAATGGCCCATATTCTGGACCAAAACCACTCGATAGCTGCCCAAAAGAGAATCGAGGCCAGTGTCAGCTACAGTGCAGAAGAGAAATACAATTACCTGGTTCAGGCCCACCCGGAGTTTTTTAACCGCTTTCCGCAAAGCATGCTTGCGTCATACCTGGGCCTCACGCCCGAAACGATGAGCCGGGTGCGAAAGCAGGTATTATCCCGATAGTATAAATTTGCTAACAGGCTTCCCTATTAAGCAATCCATTGCTTAAATCAATTGATCTGGATCAACTGCATTTCTTAATTCAGATCAAAATATCTCCTCCATAACTGCTCCACCTTTGCATTACCGATAGCGACTGTTGTCACTTGACAGTCAGCCGCTATCGCTCGTAACACATTTTCTAACTCAATAAAATCACAGACATGCAAGTGCAAAACCAATCGAATGCAAAGGCGGGCCTCGGCGCGCTTCTTACTCCTGAAAACTGTGCCCTGATCCTGATCGATCACCAGCCATTCCAATTCGCCGGATTGAGAAGCCACGATACACAAACTATCATCAACAATGTAGTGGGCCTTACCAAATCGGCCAAGGCATTCGGCGTACCAACGCTTTTCACAACCGTAGTGGAGCACCGCGGCGGCTTTCTGATCAAACAACTTCAGGACATTTTTCCCGATCAAAAACCGATTGACCGCACATTTATCAATACCTGGGAAGACACCAGGGTGACGGACTGGGTAAAAGCTACGGGAAAGAAAAAAATTGTAATGGCGGCCTTGTGGACGGAGATCTGTTTGGCTATGCCGGTAATCCAGGCACTTGGGGAAGGTTACGAAGTGTACATCGTGACAGACGCATCGGGTGGTGTGAGCCTGGAAGCACATGAAATGGCCGTTATGCGCATGGTACAAGCTGGTGCCGTGCCAATTACCTGGACTGTGTTTGCGTCCGAATTGCAGCGCGACTGGGCAAGGACTGAAACCGTACCAGCTCTTGCCGAGATGCTCGTCGACCATATGGGCAACGTCGGTACAAGCCTTACCTGGGAATTGCAACTGCTGGCAACTCCGGTTCAGCCCGCATAACTTTTGAAAATTATGAAAAAGACATTTGGAATTATTGGCGCGGGAAATATCGGGCAAACCGTGGCGCGCCATCTGCTCAAAGCCGGACATCCGGTCATTTTAGCCAACAATAGCGGGCCTGATTCCCTGAAAGAGCTTGTCCAATCGCTTGGGGCCAATGCAACTGCAGGGACCATCCGGCAAGCAGCGGAAGCTGAAATCGTACTGCTTTCCCTTCCATGGTCGCAGGTGCGCACATTGTCGGACGTCACAGATTGGACAGGAAGGTTAGTGATAGATGCAACCAACCATTTCATTACTTATGCACCCGATTTTAAAGTGGAAGACCTTGGCAGCAAGGCGTCCAGTGAGGTTGTTGCTTCATTGCTCCCGGGCGCCAAAATCGTGAAGGCCTTTAACACTATATTTTACAAAACATTGGCAGAAGACCCCAGGATAATGGGCGGCAACCGGGTTCTGTTCGTATCCGGCAACGATCAGCCTTCCAAAACCGAAGTGATCAGTGTCATAACATCTCTGGGCTTTGCGCCGATTGATCTGGGTTCGCTTGGTGAAGGAAGTAAGCTACAACAAGCCAAAGGCGCGCTGGCTACGCTAAACCTGGTCAAATTTTAAGAAAGCATTCACAATAGATCCGGAGATTATTTTATAACCTCCGGATTCTGTTTGTCCTATTGCCAGTTTGCCGTGCTTCACGTTTGAAAAGTTGGCACAAAATTCGCTGTGGATTTATTTTTCGAACTAATTGAATGAATAGAGATGACATTGAATAACAAGGAAATTCTGGAAAAGGCAAATGCAGCTATCACAAAAGGCGACAACGCAGGATTTTTATCTTTTTGTACCGACGACACCGAATGGACTTTCATAGGCGAGCGGACACTGCGAGGTAAGGAAGCGGTCAGGCAATACATGTCGGCGGCATATCGGGAGCCGCCAAAGTTTGAGGTCGAAAACCTGCTTGCAGAAGGTGAATTTGTTATCGCAACTGGCCAGATCACCATGAAAGACGATAATGGAAAGCCGGTTGACTACTCCTACTGCGATATCTGGCGATTCCGTGATGGTAAGATGGCTGAATTAAAGGCGTTTGTGATTAAAAGTGAGTGATGGTTTGCTGCAACGTGCGCGGAGGTGATATAAATCCCGTCTTGTGAAATCGAATATTTTTCGCGATCTAATGTCCGAATTAATCATCGTGAAAAACAATGCAGAACCCGAATGCGTACGACAGGCTTAGATCAGTAGTTGAACATCTTATTCCTCTTTCGGACCAGGAATGGGACTTATTCAGCGCTGCGTTTACGGAACGGGTTATCGATAGCAAGACGATCATTACCCGGGAAGGGGAAATTGAGAAGGAAATATATTTTGTTTGTTCCGGTTTGGCGCGCCTCTATTACGAAACCAAAGACAATGATCAGATTACGGCCTTTATTTTTTGTGAAAATATGTTTGCCAGCTGCCTGGAAAGCTTCATTAAACAGCATCCCAGCACGCAGAACCTTGAAACATTGGAAAGCTGTACGCTGCTTGTACTCACCAAAGAGAATCTTGATAAGCTCTATGAGCAAGTCCCTAAAACGCATATGATCATGCGAAAAGTAATGGAAGCGCGATTTATTGCTGCACAACAGCTTTTGTCGTCTTACATTTTGGCGGGCCCGCAAGAGCGTTACGAACTATTTTCGGTCCATTATCCACATTTGGTACAGCGTGTGCCGCAATATATCCTGGCCTCGTTCCTGGGGATAACGCCGGTTTCCCTCAGCCGGATCCGCAAACGAATCGCTCGGTCGGGGTGATTTCTTATCTTTTGTTAAGGAATGGCCGTATTCGCAGTGGATACCTTTGCAGCTCATCAAAAACGAAATGTTATGACCAGAATCTGCAAATCTATCCTGATTGCCCTATTGCTATCCTCCCTCCAAAGTAAAGCACAGCGCGTTCTTTCCGCAGACCGGTTTGAGGTCGAAGCAGACCCTGTTGCTTTCATATTCAACGGGTACTCCTTCCACGTCGGCTATACCATGGGACATTTGCGGTTTGACGCGGGTATTTTCGGTATCAAACAGCCCGGTTTCGCGCTGGAAAATAAATCATTCTCGGTTTTCAGCTCCGGTGGAGGTGTTAAAGTCGATTATCTGCTCCGCCGTAACCGCGGGTTTTTCGTTGGCCTGCAATCGGATTATGCAACCGATAAAATTGGTTTGAAATCGGGCGGGGACACCCAATCTGTAAGCGGCGTAACGCTTGGATTAAGAACGGGTTACCGGTTTATGTTTGGGAAAGAAGAACATCAATTCAAAGGCTTTTACCTCGTGCCTTGGGTAGGTTTGATAAATTCATTAAATCCTTCGGTCGTGACAAGAAATGGACAAAATTATACGCAGGCACGATGGTCTGTTTTCCCAACGATCCATTTAGGATACAGGTTTTAAGTGAAGGAAAGGAATTCGCACAGCATTCTGCTTGTTGCCCTACCAGTCCACAAAAAACAATAGCCATGCCCGAGAAACATTTAATCGATCTTGAAATTGCCATCAATGCGTCCGCAGAGCATGTCTGGGCCGTGCTTACCCAACCTGAATTGATCGCGAAATGGATGCTCGATACGCCAGTCGAAATTGACACCGAATGGCGTGAAGGTGGTAAATTACAGGAGCAAGGAGATCTGCACGGCCTGCCGTTTGAAAACAGGGGCAAAATCATCCGGTTCGATCCTCCCGCAGCGCTTGAATACACACATTGGAGCACCTTGTCGCTCATACCGGATGTTCCTCAGAATTACTCGATCTTGCAGTTCGAATTGCAAACTGCCGACCATAGCACAGTTCTAAAATTAACGATTAATAACCTTGTGACATTCGAAATTTTCAAACATCTCGAATTTTACTGGAAAGTAGCGCTTCATTTACTGAAAGAAGTGGCTGAATCGTTGGAGAAGGAGGTTTCTGCTACGGGGTTAACAACGGATTGAGAGACTTGGGCCTTTATTTTCCATACTTCTCTATCAGTGCTTTCGCTTGTTGATATTCAAATTTTGGTTCTATGATCACTTTACCTGCTTTGTTTATGGCGCCCCATTTGTTGCTACGCCTGATCATTGCAAAGCCAGTGGTAAAATCTTCGCAATATTCAAACTGAATAGGAATTGCAACCCGCCCGGAATGGTCGACGAAGCCATACCTGTCACCAATTCTCGCCTTGATCATATTTTCAGCGGGTTTTCCAAATACCATGTACTCAAAACCCGTTAATTGCCTCCCGCTCTTGTTGAACAGCGCTTGCCGATTGTGCGAACTGATGTCTGATAAGACAATTAAACTGTCATTTAACCAACTTAAATAATCGTATTTACACGGAATCAACATTCTGCCGTCAGTGTCGAACAGCCCATAAAATGTCCTCATTGCGCGGACATCGCCCGCCGCGTCCTTTGCGATAATACTGTCTTGTTGCTGCATCACAACGTACCTATTATTTCGCTTATAGATATGGCTATATTCCGCAGGAATCTTCACCTGTTTGGCTGCCGTAATGACGCCCATCATGTATTCGCCAAAGTATTTAGCCCTGTGACCGAATAAAAACTCGGAGCTATCCAATTGGCGTAAAAATTGATGCTGAAATGGGACTATTAATTTGTTGTTTTCGTCAATTGCTCCCAGGGAGTCATGTTTAGCGACTATGGCTATTCCATAAGAGAATTTCGAAGCATACTGGAATTGCGGCTGGATCCTGACCATCCCATTTCCATCTTTGAATCCCCAAAGTCGATCCTCGCGGAATGGAATTAAGTCTTGCGCCTGACAATTGAAATAAGCTAGTAAGCAAAAAATTAAAAGGGAACGAAAAAATATCTTTTTACATAAGTCAGCCATAAAATTCATGAAATAATCACTCCAAACAAACGCTATTCTAGATATAAAAGAATACTCCAACCGTTTTTTTACTTTCAACAATTGGGCAAATAAAGCCATTACTGACTATATTTTAACGCATGAAATAAAAGGCGAGCAGGTGCACCTGCTCGCCTTTACGATCCTAACCCAGCAACGACCTCATCTTCCGCTGGATAAGATCGGCTGCGTATTTGGGATTGAGCCGCGAAAGCTTATCCATCATCCAGGCGTCTTGCCCCACGACGACACGAAATTTGTTTTTCTCGATCCCGGAAAGAATCTGCCCGGCGGCTTGTCGGGCAGGGATTGGTTTGAACTTCGATTCTCCGCCTGCATCAGCCTTTGGCATAGCCAGACCGGAGTTTTGCATGATGTTTGTCGCAATAGCACCCGGAAAAATGACTGTTACCCTGACGTTGGTTTCCTTCAATTCGGCATACAGGCCTTCTGTGAGCAGTTTTACCGCTGCTTTGGCCGCGCCATAGAGCGTCTGCCCCGGCACGGGTAAAAAGCCGCCCATACTCGACACGTTGGCAATGTGCGCTTCCGGGCGTTGCAGGAGAAGGGGCAAAAAGGCTTTGGTCAGGTATAATGTGCCATAAAAATTGACCGCCATAACCCGATCAATATCTTCCATTGCCAATTCAAGAACCGGCCGGAATGGCTGAATAATGCCCGCATTGTTGATGATCCCGTCGACAGTTCCAAAGTGAGCGAGTACCTCTGCCGGAAATGCATTTACCTTTTCCTGATTGGTAATATCCAGCTCGAAGCCTTTGAATTGCCCCTGCCCCGTTCCAATAATCCGGCCCGTTTCATCGAGGGTTTCGGGATTAATATCAACCCCGGCGATATTCGCTCCGCGTTGTGCCAGCTGGATGCTCAGTTCCCGGCCGATACCACCGCCCGCCCCTGTCACGACAATGGTTTTGTTTGCTAATTGCATGGTTATGTTTTTAATGGGTCAAGGAAAACGCGTCAGGACTTACCTGACTTACCGGAGTTCGTTCGGCACACCAGTCGGAAGACCTTTCGAGAGATCTACTTCGATTTTGCGGTTCCCGAGTTGTGCCTTAATGGTGCCTGAACCGCGTTTATTCACGTAAAACTTAACGTCATCGACTTTAAGATATCCTTTTTGTTTACCCGTCACCTGAATGTCGGCGTTCCAGATTGCGTCATAAAACGAGGCCGGGACAATCGTTTCAGATCCATTCAATACATAGGCGCCATCATCGGAAAAATCAACGTACTCTATTTTGAAAGTTGAAGGTTCTTTTTCAGACGATGGCTTTTGAGTACTAATATTGGCGTAACCAGAAACCAGTCCGACCAGCTTTCCCTCCGTGCGCTTTGAGTTATCCAATGGCTTAATGTCGGCCAGATTGGTTGCCCAGTCCATGGTTGGTGTTACAATTTTGAGCGGGGTCGTCGGCTTTCTCGATGTAAATGTGATCATCCGCAGACGGCCCATTTGTTCCCCTTTTTTCACCTTTCTTGGATCTTTCTGTTCCCAGAAAATGCCCCGGGTACTGCTGGGGTGCCAGGTCAGGTTGCCGAAGTGGTTGTATTCGGTAAGATTATCCGATGCTTTTGTCAGATTCTGTCCGGTGTAACCTTCCTCGGGTAGCCGGGCGCGGTCACCATACTGGTCGGTCATGGTAAGGCCGTAATACCGCCTCGCATCCCTGAACCCTGCAATCTCTTCGTTTCTCCATTCCGCAATCCCGGGCGCCAGGGCATTGTTTACTATTAACGGGCGTGGGATCAGGCTGAATGCATCCATCCGGGTGGTATGACGGTGTGACTGAAAAATCATCCATTTGCCGTCCGGGGAAGGATATACGCCTTCATCATAACTGAAATGCCTGGTAAACCGGCTTACATCTCCATTAGTCAGGTCGATTTTAGCGATATCGAAATTGCCTGCTTCGAATGCACTGATCGTGGTCAGATATTGTCCCATTCCAGCGAAGCTCTTCACCTCGCCGCCACCAAAAAAGAACGGCCTGAAATCCGCCGCGCCTTCCAGGGTCACTTTATCGCCTGAAATCACTTTTGTTTTCGCCAGTTCATAATGGTCGCCTTTGGCGTCCGACACGCGCGTTAGCTCGCTCACCAGCACCAGTGCGCTCGGCATAGGCCTGGCAACCAGCAGCGTGTAAGCTACGTGGATCCCATCCTGAGACATGTTGCTCGCGATCCTGGCCAACGTTTTTCCTCCCGGGACGGTCGGATATACCAGGGGCAGGATTTTGGCCTGCTTGCAATCCAGCACCGATGGGCTGCATTCCAGAATACCCGTTGGCGTGTAAATGCGCTTCCCATCCGGAAGCGGCACCGGCATTTCTCCTCCTATATTCTCAGGCAGATCGCAGGTAAGGCATTTGAAACCAGTGCCATCGTCCTTCATAATAGCCAGATTGGATTTCTTTGCACCGACCATTGTGACCTCCATCACCAGGTGTTTGGCATCGGGCAGGTAGTTGACCAAAACTGCGTCTATAACACTTTCGGGCAGCGGAATAGTCGACACTTTAAACGGTTCCGGCTTCGGAGGAGGTGGAAGCTTTGGCACGAGCGCATAATTCTTGTCCTGATTGGGCACCTTTTGCCCTTCGCTGACCGTAGGTAAATGCAGCGCACACGCCACAACGCATACCCACGTCAAGTAAGTTGACTTTTTCATTTAGAAACAATTGGTTTAATGAATAATACTGAGCCGTTTATACGCTGGCACCGGCGTTCAGAACGTGTAAGTGGCTGTCAGAAAATAAGAGCGGGGAGGTAAGCTGAGTGTAAAGAACACAGCCTTGGGATTGCCTTCCAGCTGGGCCTTTGTAAAGCCCTGGGTGTTCAGCGAAGCAGGGAAACCGCCCGGCGCAGACCAGCCCATAATGCCGTTTTGATTGAATACATTATTGATATTAGCTTGAATTTGCAATTTGCGGGAAACGTTGTAGCCCAGGTTTAAGTTGGTCTGGTCAAAGCCCGGGAGGTAAAATACGTTCGCTACGTTACCGGCGCGCTTGCCCAGGTATGACCAGTCGATCGAGCCGTACAACTTATCCGAGGTGTAAGTGGGAGAAATGCGCAAAATCGTGCGGGGTGCGAAATCGGTTTCATTACCCGAGTAACTTTTGATCTGATCATCAGCCCTTCCATTCCCGTTGAGCACCCAGGTGTTGAAGTCCACAGCGGTCGATTTCTGGAACGTCGCGACAGCACGGATACTCAGTTCTTTCGTCAGGCCATAAGTGCCTTCGATCTCAACTCCCTTGGTTTCAAACTTGTTGTAGAGAACGGCAGTAGCATAAACAGAGGTTACGTCCGCCGATTCCTGGCCCAGCGCCTGCTGGGGTACATTGCCGAGGACACTATAAAACGGCGTTACGAAAAGCGAAAACCGGTCTTTTTTAGCCTTAAAACCCGCTTCATATTGCTGCGTTCCCTGGGCAATTGGGTTGAGATAATCAGCATTATTGGATGCATTCACATTGAGGTAAATGCCCAGATCGGGCGCTTTGCGGCCTCGCGAATACCGGGCATAAACCGCCAGGTGATCACTGAGCTTGTAGTTCAACCCCGCTGAATAGGAGATCGTTTTTACCGTTTTGTCATATGGTAAAGTCGCATTGACGGCCCCGCCCATATTGTCGTACAAGGTCAGCGGATTTTTATCGGTCCCTCCGTCGGTAGATGTCGTCGCCGTGGCGATCTGATTGCTACCGCTTACGTTTATACGTTCGAAGCGGATTCCCCAATCTAAGTTCAGCTGAGAGGTGATCTCCCAGTTGTGCCCGAAGAAGCCTGCGAACTGATTTTGTTTCAGGTTGAAGATATTAGTCGCCACGCTCCTTCCCGAACCGCCCGTGATGCCGTCCGGATTGGTGACCTGGTACGTTTTCCCCTGCATGTCGGTATAGACAATGGCTGTTGGCTGCGGGCGGGGACTCAGCATCAGCCCGTACATACTTCCAATCCCGCTCGGATTGAGCCTTTTGACCGTCGCATGCGCAAAATACAGGCCTCCGGTAAAGCTCATGTGGCTAAGCCGTTTGGTCAGCGTTAGTTGATCGATGGTTTCTTTTACCCGGTTATCAAAAACAATTAATGGGTTGAATAACAGGGAGTTCTTCTGGACTTCGCCACCGGGCAGGTTGCTGTTGTTAACAGTAAATTTAAGACCGGCAGGTGCCCCGTTCACGAAATTGATGCCCTGGGTAACGTTGGCCAGCTCAGCACCCGTTCCCAGGTCACGAAACGAATAGGTGCCCAATTTACCCGCCAGGTTGTTTACCCCGTAAAAGGTCACATTGTCAATCGCAAACGGGTAAGGGATCGATGTGGTGTTCCAAAAAGAGGTTTTGTAGGAATAGCGGATCTTGTTGTCCAGCGTCCAGCCTTTTCCAAAACTATGGTCGACATTGAAGCCGATCGACAAGTCTTTTGAGTGAATTTTATCGCGGGAATCATAGCTGCCCTTTTCACCGGTTTGGTTAATGGTGTAATCGGCCGAAACGGGCGGGATCAATACCGAATTGGTTTGTTTAATCCCCGGCGCAAGGTGCGGATTGTTAAAATCGACCGTCGGTAACTGTTCAAACCAGGCATTGTGATCGTTCAGATACTTGGCATACAGTTTCAGAGAACCGGTTTTGAGATGTTTCACCACATTCGCTTTGATCTGCCCGCCGTTGTTCATCGGATAACCCGGATAGCGGGCGCCATTGTTTTGTCGCCAGAAGCCTCCGACATTGTAAGTGAGCGTCTTGTCCCTGCTCAACGGTCCACCGACGTTGACGTCGGCCCGGTAATAAGGGTTACGCCCATTGCCTTCCAGCCCAAACTTCGCCCGGGCCTGCGCCTCGAATGCCGGACCGCCCGTTTTGGAAACGTAATTAAAAATTCCTCCCGGCGCATTATTGCCCAGGATCGATGCAGTTCCACCGCGAACGGCTTCCAGTTTACCCAATGTGAGATCGGGACGCAGAAAGTAATCCGGGCCGTAATTGCCATAGGTTGCATTGGTGACGGGCAGCCCATCCTCCTGCATCGAAACATAATAATACCCGTTTGACACATCGTTTCCGCCGACATTTACGCCCCTGGAACTCACCGTATTCCGAATTTCACCCGTCGAGGAGTTGACGTAAACACCCGGCACATTCCTCAGCAAATCGGCCGCGCTCAAAGGGGCCTGCATCTGAATAAGTTTGGAAGAAAGCACGGATATGGCCACCGAAGACTCCATCCGGCTTCGCTTGTCGAAAACCCCGGTAACAATCACTTCGTCGAGGTTCGACGTACTTTCTGCAAGCGTCACATCGATAACCGTCTGAGAACCAACTGGTACCTCTTTGCCTACAAACCCGATATAACTGAACACGAGCGTCGTAGCCGGACTGAGTCCCGACAGTTCGTAGCTTCCGGATCCATCGGTAACGGTTCCCTGGACGGAACCCTTCACTTTCACACTGACACCCAGCAGCGCTTCACCTTTCCCATCCACCACTTTCCCACGGACCTCGGATTGCGCCAACGCTGCGTGGTAACTGACAATGGACAGGAAAACAAATCCAACAATTGGCCTCAAAACCCTTTTGAGCCAGGAAAAGTAGAGATGCTTATTCATCTATAAAGTGGTTATGGTGTACAAAGCAGGTCACTGGTTATTCAGCAAAATAACCGGCAGTATAAGTGTGTTTGGAATAGCGAAAATGCAAACGGTATAAGCAACCTTCCGCATGAAGGCTGGCAAAAAGGCAACTACATTTACTTATTACAAAAGCTTGATTAAAAGTGGTTTACAGTCGGATACAAATAATAAATCATACTTGACTCCACAAATGTAAAAGAAAAATATTATCATTATCTACATAAGGAGATAATATTTTTTTCAATCGATTCATATTCTCTCTCAACGTAGATATTAAGCATTATTTCTATATATTTGAGACCTCCCCGACGTCGGAAATTCACGCGGGGCAGGCTTATATGCAGGGGAAAACAACCAGTATGGAATCAGTAAGTGATAAGAATTACATCGAACAGGTGTCCGTTGAATGTGTCATCCTGGGCTACCAGAATCGGCAACTCAAAGTATTGGTGCCCAAACTCTCTTTCAAAGGCGATTTCTGGGGGCTGCCCGGTGGGTTCGTTTATCAGGATGAAGATACAGATGACGCAGCCAGGCGCATATTATACGCTCGCACGGGTATCAGGGACGTATACCTGGAACAATTTCAGGTGATGGGGAAGGCCGATCGGAACAGCCGCGCTTTTTTGGACCGGATGCTCGAATTGAATGCAGACTTATTTAATAATCCATTGGCCGAAGGCGAACCCAGCCGACGGGACTATGATTGGTTCACCCGGCGGTTTATATCCATTGGCTACTATGCCCTGGTGGATATGAATCAGGTAGTTTCACAAAAAACGGACCTTGACGCATCCATCGAATGGTATCCGATCCAGGAATTGCCGCAGATGATCATGGACCACAACCAGATCGTAAAAAACGCATTGAAAACGCTCAGACTTACGCTCGATCAAAAACTAACCGCATTCCACATGCTTCCTGAAACATTTACGATGCAGGAGATTCAGGATCTGTATGAGGCCATTTTTGACAAACGTTTTGCCCAAAACAATTTCCCCAAACGAATTTTGCGGCTCAACGCCCTCGAACGCCTGGAAAAGAAATACACCGGCGCCGCCAACAAAGCCCCTTATTTGTACCGACTGGATAAAAAGCGTTATAACCAGCTATTGAGTGAGGATTTGTTTGCTGAGTGACAATTTGGGTAGCAGATCTTGCAATTAAAAATCATTCGTTGTATATTTAAGTAAATTATATATACTATGAAACATATCGCCGTCTTTTATTACGTTACAGCAGCCGGTTTGACAATAACTGCCTGCTCTTCACCCAAAGCGAAGACTCACATAAATACTGCCGCTTCACTGCCAGTGGATACTGGGCATGTAGAGGTTTTGGCAGCGCAGCAGCCGTTCTTCGACAACATGCCCAATGCATTGCAGGACAACAAAGAAACCCGAAATGAAAAAGTTTTTGGCCTTGTTGAACTTCAACCCCAGTTTCCGGGCGGGCCTAAGGAATTATATGCATTTATAGGTGCCAATTTAAAAATGCCAAGGGAAGCCAAAAAAGCGGGCATTTCCGGAAGGGTTTTTCTCTCCTTCACAGTTGAAGCAACTGGTGAGATCAAGAACGTGGCCGTGCTGAAAGGTCTCGGCTTTGGCTGCGATGAGGAAGCTATACGCCTGGTGGAATCGATGCCCAAATGGAAACCCGGCACTTTGTACGACAAGCCAACCAGGGTCAAATACAACCTGCCGATTAATTTCATCTCCGAAGAATAAGCGGCACAAGCAGTTGACCTTATTGTCAGCAAGTTAGGCCTTACATCACCAAAAAGTTTCTTGCTGCACGAACTTTCGTGCGTTAATATGTGTAAATAGCAATGCAATTGAACTTTCGTTTCGCAGCATGCTGCAAGCTAAAAAGTCGCAGGCTGAGAGCCGGAAGCAGATTGCCAACCTTGGGGGTGACTGGAATTGACAGCGGGCTGAGGTTCTGTGTGTAAGCATGTCGGGAGTTGAGAGTACCTCCCGGAAATAATATTCTCAAACAATAACTGGCGAATCTACTTACGCCATGGCTGCTTAATCCGGAGGATTAACCAAATGCCATCATCTCTCCACCCCACGTGCTGCCGGGTGGATCCAGAGGTGTCGAACCGCAGCGCTGGTTGGTATATTGATGCGTAAAACCAACGAGACCCTAGTATCTAAGGCTTTGACGCGGGTCCGCCGTGCACCTTGTCAAGCCCGACAATCTAATCACGGATAAGCATGTAGAAGGCGCAGGGTTTCCCTGTTCTGGACCGGGGTTCGACTCCCCGCATCTCCACTAAATGCCTGTAAATCAATGATTTACAGGCATTTTTTGTTTGTGTATTTCATCAAGAGTTTGCCACCCAAAGGCAACCTCTTTGCTTTATATGGTCTTGGCAGGTTTCTTTGAATTGTATATCGTTTAGATATCTCACACCTAACTTAACTGATTCCAAGGATCATTGCATGCTCCACCATTGTTCAAAATTAATGCTTCCCGTTTCTGCTTTACCGGCCGGCACCAGTGCGGTATTACTGACTTCTCCGCCGAAATAGTTCGGTTTTCCATTTGCTATCACTTTACGAGGATCATTCGAATGCTTCAAATACGTCGAAACAATTTCATGAATTTCAAAACGCTCGGGACCGGCAATTTCTACCTCTCCATTAACAGGAGTACCAAGTGCATATTTCGCTACAAACGAAGCAACGTCGCCTGAGGCGATGGGTTGGAACAATACATGGGACAGGTGTACCTCATCTCCTTGTGTAGCCTGGTCGGCTATTCCTTTCAGAAATTCCATAAACTGAGTGCTACGAATAATAGTGTAAGGAATTCCGGACCGTTTGATCAAGTCTTCCTGTGCCTGTTTTGCACGCATATATCCAATGTTTTGCATGATGTCGACCCCAACAATTGAAAGTGCGACGTGATGTTTCACACCAGCATTCTTCTCCGCTTCCAGCAGATTGCGTCCTGCCGTCTGGAAAAATTCCATGACCGCATTGTCTTCGAATGATGGTGAATCAGCGAGGTCGATAACGACGTCCGTACCTTTCATAGCTTCTGCCAATCCTTCGCCGGTAATTGTATTAATGCCTGTGGCAGGCGAGCCCACGATTACAGTGTTCCCGGATTCGCGAAGCAGGTTAACAACTTTTGTCCCGATGAGGCCTGTTCCTCCAATGACTACGATTTTCATATTTTGATCTTTTTAAATGGTTACTCGTTCAGACCATGATGATCCAAACGCGTGCCAATTAATTAAAATATTGATAATCAACTAGTTCGCTAATTTATCGAATATTTTTTTAAACTGTATTTCGTTAAAACACGAACTGCTGCACTTAATAAAGGCAAAAGCAAGTGTTGAAAATATTTGTCATTTGAAGACTTTCATTCTTTGAATGCTTACTACACTTGACGCCAGACAATAGTGCATCGCACTGTATTTAGCGCCGCAATAAGTAATTGCACGAAATATCGTCACAAAATTTGCTTTTTAAATTACCTAATCTGCTATTAAACAGATTGTTACAATATTGGCACGTGGCTTGCAATAGATATCTCGCCAGACCAGATTTTCAATGGTGATATGATGCACTTTCCACCCGTTCGTGCATGGGACAAACCAACGTCGGCGCGCCGTTCCCGCGAAGTCCGATCAGCAACACGGTGATTCAGTGGATGGGAAATTTTCAGGATTAACTAAAACAATTACAACAAGATGAAAAATAAGCAGAAAAAGCAGTCCATCAAGGATTATGCAACCGATCCTAACCTGTCTAAAGAAGTCAGGGAATTTCTAAAAATCATCAACACTTCCGGTGGCCCGGCCCTCGAAACGCTCCCGCTGGCCGATGCGCAGGCCGGGCTCGCCAACGCACAGGCATCGGTTGAAGTAGATGTTGCAGGTGTTAAAATAGATCTGAAAACGATCACGAGCGATGGATACACTGTCGATCTCCACATTGTCCGTCCCGAAAATGCGAACGGTATATTGCCAGCATTCATGTTCATTCATGGCGGCGGCTGGATATTGGGCGATTTCCCGACGCACCGCAGGCTGGTTCGGGACATTGTGCTCGAATCGGGTATGGCGGCTGTGTTCGTCAACTACTCCCGTACCTCCGAGGCACCGTATCCGCAAGCGATCAACGAAATTTATGCGGCTACCAAATGGGTGGCGGCAAATGGGGAGACGATACATGTAGACGGCAGCAAACTGGCTATTGTAGGCAACAGCGTGGGCGGTAATATGAGCACAGTCACCTGTCTGATGGCTAAGGAAAAAGGCGGACCGGAGATCAAGTTGCAGGTCATGATGTGGCCGATCGTGGATGCCGATTTCGAAACCAAATCCTACCGGAAATTCGGGAAAGACCGTTTCCTGAGTACTTCGCTGATGAAATGGATGTACGACCTCTACATCAAGAATCCCGAGGAACGCAAAACTATTTACGCCTCACCACTGCAAGCGACATTGGAACAACTGAAGGGCTTGCCTCCCGCACTCATCCAGACCGCCGAAAATGATATTCTCCGCGACGAAGGGGAAGTCTACGGCCGCAAACTCGACGAAGCCGGTGTGCCCGTGACTACCGTTCGCTACAACGGAATGATCCATGATTTCGGCCTGCTCAATGGCCTGGCCACCTTGCCGGCCGTACGTTCGCACATTCGTCAGATCGGTGCGGAACTCAAAAAGTACCTTGTTTAGTCCCCAATACATTTCAGGATTCACCCCTAATCAATTTAAATCATGTCAAAATTCAACACAATACTGGTCGGAGCACTTGCTACTGTGCTTTTTGCATTCGTTTCCCGCAATCAAATTGAATCCCGGCAACGGCCGGAAGACCCGAAAAAGGATGTCAAAAACATTGTACTGGTACACGGCGCATTCGCCGACGGTTCAAGCTGGTCGAAGGTGATACCGCTCCTGGAAGCGAAAGGCTTTAAAGTGACTGCGGTCCAAAATCCGCTTACTTCGCTGAACGACGACGTAGCCGCTGCCAAACGCATTATCGCTTTGCAGGATGGACCAGTCCTGCTGGTTGGCCATTCGTGGGGCGGGGTGGTGATCTCCGAAGCTGGCAACGATCCGAAAGTGGCTGGTCTCGTATATATTGCTGCGTTCGCGCCGGACAATGGCGAGTCGCTTAACGATGTAGCCAAAGCCGCTACCCCAGCGCCGGGTAACGAGCAGGTCCGGGCTGACGCCGCCGGCTTCCTCTATCTCACACCAAAGGGTATTTTCGAGGATTTCGCGCAAGATCTGCCATTGCCCGAACGCAAGGTAATACTGGCCACGCAAGGCCAATGGGCCGCATTCACTACGGGTGAGAAAGTGAGCAAAGCGGCCTGGCACGAAAAGCCGTCGTGGTTCATTGTGGGTGGGAAAGACAGGATGATTAACCCTGCTTTGCAGCGCATTTTGGCAAAGAAAATCAATGCGCAGTCGCTCGAACTGAATTCCAGTCATGTGCCCATGCTCTCGCAGCCTGCAAAAGTAGCCGCTTTTATTGCCAATGCGGCCAGTAATGTGGATAGCAAAGGGTTCGCTTCCAAATAAATATAAAACACGATGCACATAGGTAAATCTTATCGATTGGGGGAATTTCTTGTCTGGACACGACGGAATACTTACATCCTCTTTTTTTTCGGGCTTTTTGCTGTGGTTATCCATGAAATATGGGGGCTCAAATGGCTGAACGTGCCCTGGCCCGTGGTGGCGCTGCTTGGAACGGCAACGGCATTTACAGTGGGTTTCAAAAATACCCAGACTTACAACCGGGCGGCCGAAGGCCAGCGGATATGGACCGATATTCTGAGCCTGAGCCGCTTCTGGGGAACAATCAGCATCGATTTTCTGAACGACGCAACGCAAAGTAAGGAGCTTGTTTACCGCCATCTCGCCTGGCTCACGGCCCTGCGCTACTACCTGCGCGAGAACCGCGTGTGGGAGAGCAACGAAAAAAGCCATAATAAAGAGTACCAGCAATTTTTCCATATCCCGGAACGCATGCGGTCCATGGAAACCGAGCTGAAAGAATTCCTGCCCGATGATGAGTTGGAACTTGTGCTTCGGTCGAGAAACAGGATGGGCAAAATTCTTGCATTGCAAAGCAAGAGCATCAAATCGTTGAATGATAATGGGCAGGTGATCGCGCCGCAGTATGCCGTAATGCAACAAATGATGAAAGACTTTTACTCCGTGCAAAGCAAATGCGAGCAGCTGAAAGACTCGCCCTATCCCAGACAATATGCGGTGATCAACAACATTTTCGTGTGGACGTTCTGCTTTATGCTGCCGTTCGGTATTGTTCACGATTTTGACCTGCTCAACGAAGTCGTGGATGCGCCTCTGCGCGGATATATGGCCTGGGTGACCATCCCGTTCAGCATGCTCATTTCGTGGATGTATATTTCACTGGAACAGGTCGGTGAGAGTACCGAAAATCCTTTCGAAGGAAGTGCGAACGACGTTCCGATTTCGCAGATGAGCCAGCAGCTTAATATCGAGCTTCGTGAAATGCTCGGCGAAAGCAACCTGCCCGAAGACTTGCAGCCTCGCAATAACATTATTCTTTAAACCTGAATCAAATGCAAAATGGAAACACTTAACCTCGAAATTCTGAATCCGGGCCCGATCCTTACGGACCTGAAAATACAATTGCAGGGACCGGCTGTTTCACCGCATAGCTACCTGCGCCGCCCGACAGCCAGCGGTTCGCCGGATTTTTCGATATGGGACTTTGGTATCAACCCATTCTGCATCCGTGAGTCGGCCCTGCCCGAAGTGCTGCAACTGATGGGCATCCGCAGTCTCACATTAAATGCTACACAAGACCTGGGCCCTCTGTACCGCCTGAGCGGCGGTATCCCGCAGACGGGCAACGAGGCTGACAAATGGCGCTACCTCACAAGCGATGCCGTGACGAACGTGATGCAGCCGTTTTTAAGGAACTGCCGCGCTATCGCATTCCACGACTGGGCCAGTCTTTCCGGCGCTTCCGACCTTTGGAACAGCCTGCTGCGTGACGCTATCAGGCCTGTGGGTACACAAGGGCTCGAATTCATCTTTTACCTGGGCGATGCGCTCACCCGCCGTTCGTTTCAGGTGGAAGAGGCTATCGATATTATTGCCGATTTTTCGGCGTACGGCCAGGTTACCATCGCACTCGACGAAGACGAAGCCATTAAACTTTGGATGGTGTTAAATGGCGTACATAACTACGATAGCGTCGTTAACCAGACTTTCCCGGATTTGAAAAAGAAATTCGTTTCTATTTTCCGGACTATCAACATCGATCGCCTGCTCGTATATTCTACAACGCAGGCAATGCTTTTTACGCGGCATACGCAGTTGTTACTTGCGCGCAAAAAGGTGGCTCAGACGTTTGAGATCGCACCGGAGGCCCGTGAGCATTTTATCGAAGGGTTCTGCATGGGCCTGGCGCGGCAGATGGACATTGTCCGGTGCGTGGCCCTGGGCCTGATTGTCTTCGGTTCGCGAAGTGAAGCAGGAAGCCCCGTGAAGCGTTTCGATGCCGCCGGGCAGCAGCTTTTCGACTACATTGATCAGTGGATCGATGACCTTCAACAGCAGGAAATCATGTATCTTTACCAGTAATACCATCAATCATCGGAAAAAATATTCCACAGTAACAGGTTTGCGATGTGCGGATGAGGAGAACAGGATACAGGACTTGTTGATAGGCAAAGTACTATGCTTGGAAACGAACAACTTGCCGAGAGGGAGCGGATCAATGAAGTCCTGCTCGAACTGAGCAACAGGATGGTGAAAGTCCGTAACCGGAAAGACCTGTTGCACGTCATCAATTCGGGCTTGCGAAAGGTCATTAACTTCACCGCTTGCGTCATGACCATCCTCGACGACGCGCATCAGACCTATAATGCGTTTCTGACGGATCCCGACTCCAAATCGAGGGATTACGATGCTTATAACGAAGCAATCAGCACGCCTTACCCCGTGGCAGACGGCATTTACGACGTCGCGGCTAGTTCCGACGGGCCGGTTTTGTTCGATTTACGAAACTTTGATGTTGAACACGCGCCGGTCTGGTTCAAACTGCATTACGCAGCTGGCGCGCGGGAGATGATGATCAAAGCGCTTCCCGGAGAAGATACCCGCAGGCACAGCCTTATCCTCTTTTCCGACGAAACGGGTACTTTCGATGACTGTGCGGTGCATATTATCGAGCGTATTTCCAGTCAGTTGTCCACAGCTGCCAGCAATATTACTGCCAATGAGGATATTCTGAAACGGGAGAGCGAAAAGTCTTTTCTGCTGAATTTCAGTCAGAATATCGCCGCCGTCCGGACGAAAGCGGACCTTGAAGCGGCCATTTCCGAAGCTTTGCAACATTTGCTAAGTACCCGACTCGCGATGATCCGTATTATCGAGGATGATGGTAAGACCCTGACCCCGTATTTGTGGGACATCTCGCTGTTTGCCAATGTAATGGATCTGTTCGATCAGCTCACGAACCGCACGGCCACAGTGGACGAATATTTCTTTGCGCAGGTACTTGAGAGCAACGAGCCCATTGTTATCGATATCGAGGCGGAGGAGCGGAAAGGTAACAGCCCGGCTTATATCACTTTCTGGAAACGCCTCGGTTTAAAAAATGTGTATGCGTCGGCCCTGCGGGTCGGCCAGCAAAATGTCGGGACGATGTTTTTCCTCTCCGACGAGCTTAACCTGAATGTGCTCAAAGGTCTTTGTGCGCAAATTTCCATCGCCATTTCGAATATCCGGGGCAATGAAAAAATATTGGCCTACAAACAGCTACTCGAACTCGAAAACGACCAGCTGAAAGAACAGATCCGGACGATCTACAACTTTTCGGAGATCGTAGGCAGCGGCCCCGAAATGCAGGAAGTGTACCATTTAATGTCCCTCGTCGCGGACTCGTCCTCGACGGTGTTGCTCCTTGGGGAGACAGGCACCGGCAAGGAACTCATCGCGCGTGCTATTCACAATGCGTCGCCGCGTAAAAGCAAGCTGATGATCAAGGTCAACTGTGCTGCATTGCCGGCCAATCTTATTGAAAGTGAATTGTTTGGGCATGAAAGAGGCGCATTTACGGGCGCAGTGGAGCGGCGCATCGGCAAGTTCGAGCTGGCACACCAGAGCACATTATTTCTTGACGAGATCGGTGAAATGCCCTTGGAAGCGCAGGTGAAGCTGCTGCGGGTGTTGCAGGAAAAGGAGCTGGAAAGGATCGGTGGAAAAACGACTATTAAAGTGGACGTCCGCATTATAGCCGCTACCAACCGAAATCTGGAAGAAGAAGTAAGGGCGGGCCGCTTCCGCTCTGATCTTTATTACCGTCTCAATGTATTCCCTATTTTGCTCCCGCCGCTTCGCAACCGGCCAGACGATATCATTCCGCTGGCGAATTTTTTTGTGGACCGGTATAGTAAGAATTCCGGCCGGAAGGTTTCGGGCTTCACGCCGAAAGTCATTCAGGAATTGAAGGCATATTCCTGGCCCGGCAACGTCCGGGAGCTGGAACACCTCATCGAACGCAGCGTGCTGCTGAGTAACGACGTCGTGATCCACGAAATTCATTTGCCGCGGCAACAACCGGAAGATAAGGCACCGCCGGTGCTGTCGACCCAGACGCTTTCGGAGGTGGAGCGCGCTTATATTATTGAGGTTTTAAGGCAATTTCAGGGCAAAATTTCAGGCCTTGACGGCGCCGCAGAGTTTCTCGATATTCCCGCAACCACGCTTCATTCCAAAATCAAAAAACTAAAAATCAGTAAGGCAGACTACTTCTGAAACGAAGAGAACTTGCCACGGTATTTCGCCTTTGTCGTCGTCAAATGGCTAAATACCGTGGCAAATTACATTGTGACGAATTGGTAACATCCTTGTAAATAGAGGATTGCATGTCTGGCATAGCGCTTGCTGCCTTGTGCTCTGACCACTTAGTTTACACAAAAAACAATGGAGTTCGTACTGGTTTTTAGAAGGGATCATCAAAACGCTGTTTCGCAGCTGGAAGAGGAGGATTTGCTCATGTATCGTAAGCATTGGCAGGACTGGTACCTGAGCCTTGCCGCCCGCCAGCGACTGGCAAGGCCCGTTCAACGGTGGGATGCGCAAGGCGTTACGGTCAGCAGGGAGGAAAGCGTCGAAGGTAGTGTCACGGTAGAAGGATTGATTTTCGTTGAAGCCAGCAACTATACTGAGGCGATTGAAATTGCCAAGGATTGCCCGATACTGCTCCTTGGCGGATTTGTGGAGGTCCTGCAAGGTAAATGACCCTTTTCCCAAACTTCTTGAAACACGAACGCCCCGCATTATACGGGGCGTTCGTGTTTCAAGAGTACGCTGGAGTTATTGCACCGGCGGTATTGCCATTCGCACTTCTACCGATGCGCCGAATTCGATAATGGGGCAGCCGCTCGCGATCTCGACAGCCTCGTCGTAGCTCTCGGCCTGGATCAGGAATAGTCCGCCGATGGACTGCTTGTTTTCTACAAACGGGCCTTTGGAAATATCATTACCTTTTTTGATCACACGGCCGTCCATGTCCCACCTTTTGGGAGGTGCCACCAGGCGACCTTTCGCACCGACACCGGCTACCCAATCCTGGTAGGGTTTGATAGCAGCTTGCATCTGTGCAGCGGTAGGTATCGGATCTGAGCTGGTAATGTCTCTGTGGATTGCAATCAGGAAATCATTCATTGTTTTAAAAATTTAATTGGTTAGATAAAAATTGAAAAAAATAGTGTGCGGTAAGGTCTGCCTAGGTGGCTAGAACGATTGTTCTGATATCCCCTTCAATGCGGATAAAACCCATTCGGCCTTCTTCAAAATCTGAAATGGCCTTGCCCAGCTCCTCCTGGGAACCCATGGCCATGGCACCCGCGGAGAAGATCGGTTCGCCGAGGGGCTTACCGCTTAGCAGGATGATCCGGGTGTCGGAAACAGCGGTTAGCAGAAGCGTTTCCGGCCGGTCGGAGCGGCCCGCGGCCAGTACCTGGCCCGTCGCGATAGTCCAGGATTTATGGTCATTGGCGAAAACTGCCTTTCCGGACATGAGGTAAATGGTCGCGGTCCACCCCGTCGGCAGTTCATGCCGGAATGATTGCCCGGTTTCAATGGTGATATCAAGGAATGTCAGCCGGTCGGGCGTTTCCGTGGGGTTGCTGGCAGCTTCCGTATGCCCGGTAACCACTTTTACCGTCGCTCCGTCGCGGCTCACCACGGGGATGTCGCGGCTGTCGATAAACAACGCCTGCGGAAGCTCCTGTTTCCGGCTCGCAGCCGCGTTGACGAATAGCTGAATACCATGCACGCGGGCTCCTTCGGGCATCGGAAATTCTGTATGAACGATGCCGCGTCCCGCCCAGGTCCACATCAGGCTGCCGGGAGTGATCACGATGTCGGTCCCGGACGAATCGAGATTGCGGTAATGTCCGGAATCTTCAAAAAGATAGCTCACTGCCGACATGCCTGCGTGCGGGTGCGGGCCGAAAACATCGGTCGTCAACTCGAAATGGTCGAAACCGATCAATGGGTCCAGAAGTCCGTTGAAATGGATCGAGCGCACTTTCCTGGCAGTAAACTGCCGGTCGCCCGTACTAACGGTTTGAAATACTTTGGATACCTCTAAATGCTTCATAACTCGTCGTCTTCCAGCGGTTGCTCGTGCATTCTGAGCGCATCGTCCATGAATTCGCTTCCTTCGAACGTATGGTCTTCATGGTGGTGGACCTCTGTCGAAAGGATCTCCACTTCGTGTTTATAGTCGTCATTGCTGTGGTTGCTCACCATTTGCATAAACAGGTTCATAGCCGTAGTTGTTTTGGTTTAGAAATTGATTTAAAAAAGAAACGCTGACTGTGTTTATTATACGTTGTTCGCTTTAAACCAGTCGGCGAAATTCACGGAGCCAATGCGCGCATCGCCAGCAGGCAGCAGTACCACGTCCGAAAGCAGCGCGCCATAATAGCGGGCCTGGCTGTCGGTAACCACCGAGCGGGTATCGCCTTTGAGGTTGAGGAACTTCTGGACCAGCTCTGCAAGCCGGAAACGTTCCGGTCCGGCGATCTCGATCACACCGTTATGCGGCGCATCGAGTGCCACTTCTGTTACAGCGGAAGCCACGTCGTCGGACGAAATGGGTTGCACATAGGCTGCCGACAGCCTTACGATCTGTCCCTGCGTGGCCGACTGGGCAATGCCTCCCAGAAACTCAAAAAACTGTGTGGAATGGATGATCGTGTAAGGCATACCCGATTCGCGGATGAGCTTTTCCTGCGCAATTTTGCCCCGGAAATACCCGCTCTCCGACAATAGCTGCGTACCTACCACCGACAATGCGATGTGATGTTTCACGCCTGCTTCCTTTTCTGCGGCCAGCAGGTTAGTGCCCGAGGTAGTAAAAAAATCGAGCACCGCCTGGTCTTCAAACGAAGGCGAGTTAGCCACATCGATCACAATATCGGCCCCCTTCAGAGCTTCTGCAAGGCCTTCACCCGTGATGGTGTTGATGCCCGTTGCCGGTGAGCCTGCGATCACTTCGTGGCCAAGGTTGGTAAGATTATTGACGACTTTGGAGCCGATAAGGCCGCTTCCGCCGATTACAACGATTTTCATGAGTGTTAAAGATTTTGGTTTCAAAACACTTCATAAGGATCAATCGCCGTGCCAAACTATTAAAATACTAATAATGAGAATTTTATGTATTTAATGATAGTGAAAATCACGCGATATTTCGTCTAATGACATAGCATGGCTTTAAATATCGCGCGATTCGTTTTGAACAGATCATTCTGCCAGGTACTGGCGCTTGGTAATGCCCAGCTTCTTGATTTTTGAATGCAGGGTTGTAGCGGGCATTCCCAGGTATTCGGCAGCACCGCCGCGGCCTGCCAGCTTGCCACCGCACCGTTTAATGGTCTCGATAATGTGAACACGCTCCACGTCTTCCAGCGTACCAGCCATAGCACCGGACCTTGCTTCCAGGTTTGTGTTTTTATTGGGCAGGTAAACTTCCCGTATCATGGGATCGGTCGAGAGCAGCACGCTTCTTTCTATCAGGTGTTCCAGCTCGCGGACGTTCCCTGGCCAGGGGTAGCTGGTGAGCTCATGCAATACTTTGGGTGAAATTTTCTTGACCTTCCTTCCGGTTGCCCTGCTGTAACGGTCCACAAACAAATTTGCGAGCGGGGCAATGTCGTCGCGACGGTCGCGCAGCGACGGCAGATGGATGGGGAATACGTTAAGGCGATAATAGAGGTCGGAGCGGAACCGGCCGGCTTTTACTTCCTCGTCCAGATTGCGGTTGGTGGCGGCAATAATGCGGACATTCACTTTAATGGTCGTTTTTCCGCCAATTCTTTCCAGTTCTTTTTCCTGCAAGACGCGCAGCAGTTTCACTTGCGCTTCGAGCGGCATTTCACCGATTTCGTCAAGGAAAAGCGTGCTGTTATCGGCCAGTTCAAATTTCCCGATGCGGCGTTCCACAGCGCCGGTAAACGCGCCTTTTTCATGCCCGAACAACTCGCTTTCAATGAGATTGGCCGGTAATGCAGCGCAATTGATCTTAATCATCAATTTGTCCTTCCGCGGCGATGTGCTATGGATCGCCCTGGCGATCAGTTCCTTGCCAGTGCCGGTCTCGCCGGTAATCAGCACGGTCGAGTTCGATTCCGAAACCAGGCTGATCAGATCGTATACCTGCTGCATTTCCGGCCCGCTGCCTACGATTTCGTTAAAGTTGTACGTCCGTTTGATCTGCTCTTTCAGCTGGCTGTTCTCCATTTCGAGCATTCTTTTGTAAGCCAGGATTTTTTCATTGGCCTGAATATTGGCAATCGCCGTCGAGATCTGCGAGCAGATACCTTGCAGGAGCTCGCTTTTCAGGTTGTCGGTGAGCAGCCAGAGCGTGCCAAGGTCGGCCTGGGCGCTTCGCAGCGGTGCGGCAAACATGTATTTGAGTCCCGTTTGTGCCCAAAGCTGTACGAATGGATTGTCGGGGCAGGTTTTCAGTTCTTCCTCAACTTTCAGGATCACGTGATCTTCGGAAGCCAGTACCCGTGCCGGAAGTGGT
Source organism: Dyadobacter sp. MSC1_007 (assembly GCF_023667495.1). Classification (GTDB taxonomy): domain Bacteria; phylum Bacteroidota; class Bacteroidia; order Cytophagales; family Spirosomataceae; genus Dyadobacter. Next base: position 736,345 of record NZ_JAMOZL010000001.1, on the reverse strand, counting down.
CCATGAATGCTGTTGGAAGCTTCAACCAGCCCGTCGAAATGTTCGGTTGCGTTTTCGAAAAGCGTCCTGTCGTACATGAAAGGCACCAATGTAAAATTATCATCAGCGATCAGGTTGATCATCGCCAGCTTGACATTCGAGACGCGGCTCAGCACTTTGAAAACCGCATTCTTCAAATCTTCCTTCGTACGGACACGTGCTATTTCATTGCTGAAACCAAGCAGGAAGGTTTTTTCGCGTTCTCGTTCGATAATTTCCTCCGCCGCCAGCACATTCGACATCGCCACGGAAATCTGAGAGCCGATCGCCTGAAGCAGCGAGAGGTTAGCCTGCTCGATGCCGAGCCATAGCACGCCCAACTCTATGTCGCCATTCCGCAACGGGATTCCTACCATCGTTTTCAGCCCCATGGACTGCCAGATGAAAAGGTACCGGCTCGTAATGCCTCTTCTGATCTCGGCATCGATATTGACCTGCAATGGTATACTGCTGTCGAGCACGCGGTTTTGTAAGCCGTCGAAAATAGGGAACTGGCTTTGCTTGAGTTCTGTCATGTCGACGTTTGAAACGTTGTTGATCCCCACGTCGTGTACATAGGTAGTCATCGTTTCCCGGTCAGGGTTGATCCGCCGTATGCCGAACCCGCGCACCAGGTTGAACCGGACCAGCGTAGTCCGAACGGCATCGGCGAACTCATCCCGGGTACGGACCGCCGCAAGACCAATGCTGCATTCGAGCAGGATCTCATTGATCCATTCCTTCTCCCTGATCTCGTCGTTCTTGATAATATTGGTAACTGCGCTGGAAATCTGCGGTGCGATGCCTTCTATGATGCTGATGAATTCTTCCGTAAAACTGCCGGGGCGATCGGTGTACATGTGAAGGAATCCCATAATCTCATTCTTGCTTTTTAATGGCGTCATCAGGATTTCCCGGATGCCCCCCTCATAGTTTACCCGCAGGAACGTTGGGCTGCCCGGCAGGTCCATTACGTCTTCCATCCAGTACAAAACCGGCTTGCCAGCATCGAGTACCCCTTCGATAAATGGACCGCTGAGTGGAAAATCAGAATCGACCAGCGTGGCGTAGACCGGGTGTTTCTGAATGGGGGACGACTTGGGGTCGAGCAAAAAAGGACGGTACGAAGTCCGTTCAGGATTGATCAGCGTTACGATAGTGTGTTTGAAATAAAAAAGACTTTTAATGCGGGAAGAAAACAGGACGATCAGGTCGTTCTTGTCGCGGATCTGCGTGATGTCGTCGCTCAGGTCCAGCAATATCTTCCGCTGTTTTTCAAGAAATTCCTTTGTTTCCGGATCTTTTGGCAACACCGCCTGCAGGTCATCCCCATTTTGAATAGTATCTTTCATCGTTGATGTGGTCGTTGAACTGTCCGTTCGCGGCGAAAGTGCCGTGCCGCGTAACAGTAGCTGAATTTAATAAAAGTAGACGTGCAAAAGTTTAAATGCCATTCAGCCACCCGGACAAAAAGTCCCTTACCGCCGCTTTCGCTGGTTGTGCACCGGAGATCGAGCCCGCCGTGGCAATACCCAGTATGAGGCATTGTGCCGGTTCCATGCCAGTTTTCAGTCCTAATGCGTAGCCTTCGATGAAATTGTCGCGCTCGTGTTCATGGTGCATATCCGCAGGAACAGGAGGCCGGGCGATCTCGAAATAGGTATTCTGCATGACCAGCGCCGCATGGGTTTCGGAATAGATAATAAGGCGGCGGATATCCAACGTTTGAAACAGAGCCCGGTATCGTCCTTTGGCATCGGGATCCTGCATGCCAAACTCCGGAAGGTCTTTCCCTCCGAACAGCACCGACCACACTCCCCACGCTTCCCTTTCGTCCAGCGCGAGGGTGACATTACCGTTGCGGGTAAAGCTGCCCATTACATCCAGGATTTCGTCTACATCGAAAAAATGACGGTTGGCAGGGTTGCCGAGGTAGAAAATGAATTCCCAGTCGTTACGCGCCATTGGTCGGATTACATCTGCCAGGAGGCCATACCACAGGTCGGCCGCATGGTGCACACCGGTCCAGTCGGAAAAAGGAATAACGCGGCTTTGGGAAAACAGGTTTTTCAGTGCTTCAATGCCGTTTTGGGAAACAATGTCGCGCCATCTGGAAACCTGTTGCGGCACGCTTGCAGTAACGGCTTCCGCAGCTCCGGCCCGAATTCCCAGTAGTTGTAGCAGAGAGGCATTTTCTTCGGAGGCAAAACCAGGTGTAAAGTCAGTTTCACGGAGCAGCGCGATGGCCTGCGATAAGGAGCGCAGCATTGTGCGCGTCTCATCGTCCATTGGGGATTGGCGATTCATCATGTTGAGTTTTGGATAGGATGCTCACGGAGAGTCAATACCCGTACCAAAACGTAAGATGATCATTATCAAGCAAAACATTAAACCATCACTTTAAAAAAGACACTGTATTTCGTCATTTCGCTATCGGGTTACGAAATACAGTGTCGGACTTCTTATATCAAAAAGCAAAGCCAACACCCGCCCGGGCATTTAACTCGTCATACCTAACCTTTACAACATTTTTGACATAGCTAAAACCAGAAAGGCTGACTGCTGAATCGAAGTACAATTTGTGAAACAGGCGTTGCTGATACCCTATTGATATTCCGGCTACTGGACTTCGGCTTGAATATTTTTCCCGGCCGTTATAACGCTCATAGTCCCACCGGTATCCGAAATGGGCTCCAACGTATAGACCCGAGAGGTTATCTGACGCCTTCCCTGTTCTAACCTGGCTTTTCTGAAGATAATAATATCTTAGTTGCGCTTGTACTTCTGTTCTTCCAAGTAAAGTTAAAATGTCAAAGTATGATTTTGACCGCTCTGTACCATTCCGGATGTTCAGATTCAATGAGAATGGACTATTCCCAACTTTTCTCTCATATCCGATTTCAACACGGAATGACTGGTTTCGCAAACCAATATTCACTTCTGGCAATCTGACTTTGAAATGTTGTCTGACCAAATAGTCGCAATGGAGCACATCGCACAAGGGCCCAATATTGGTTCTTCCCCAATCTCCAAAGGCAAGGCCAATCAATGATCGCGACGCGAATACGAGATTATTAACCCGAAACTCAATCGTCGCTGGTGTACTTGACGGGTACCACTCAACATGTGGCCTTAGATAGTACAGGCCCAAAGAAAAATCAAGAAAACCACTTGTTAAAAAACGGCTTTGGAAACCGTAAGTCAGACTAAAATGGTCCCTTACATGCCCGTATTGAATAGCACCTAGTGATCTTTCATATAAAAGAGACACATAACTTCCCGTAAAGTTATTGGCACTTTGCTGCCGTGCGATCCTGCGCGTCATGTTCGGGTACCAGCGACTACCAGCACTTGCAAATAAATTTCGGCCGCTTAGCTGCCTGAAAACACGCTCCAGGTAAATACCGTCGCCCTCATGTGCAGTCCTTGAATAAATGGCCGCTTCGAAGGACAAGAAGGGAAAAACTTTGTATTCGAATGCGGCGGTAAGTCCTATTCCTTTGTAAGCTGTTGCGGTATACCCGAGCTTAAATATCCTTTTTGTAGGAATTTTAGTCATGAAGACATTTTCGTACCGATCGACAAAGCGCTGATCTTCGAGCTTGATTGCTTCCTCGGAAAATGTAATCGATGTCGTATCCTGGGCGCGCAAAGGCATCGCCAGCAATGTAAAAAGCAAAATCGGGGTAAAGGTTTTCAGCATTACATTCAAGTGAGCCGTTTTAGTGATGATGTCGCATCAGCTTCTTTTAACAGAGAGGCATTAATTTGCTCAAACGGTTGTATGGAAGTCGCAAATTTTTAAAATAAAGGTGCGTCTGGCGACCAAGAAATCCGCGGTGGAGCCAAAGTGGATAAAAAACTATTTTGACATTTGATTGGATTGTGGTAAGATTACTGACCGTTATTATCTATCCTCAATCAGATGTTGAAATTTTTACCTTACCTCATTCTGCCCTTCTTAATAATTTCCAATTGTAGTGCGCAGCGCACAATCCCATTTCTCCCTGGAACTTCTAAAATCGGCAAAGAGTCCGTTGTGACCACTGGAAAACCTAAATCGGAGATGTTTCAATCTGCCCGGTCCTGGATTAAAAGGAAATACCCCGATTATTATAAAATGATTCAGGTGTATGATGTGGCAGGTGGCCAGATCAAATATAAGACCACGGCCGACCTGCCCTATGGGAGGTATAAATCAATGATGTTTACCGTCACGATCGATATTAAGGAAAAAAAATATAAGTGCACAATCGATGGGTTACAGCTGATGGGTCGGCTATACAACTTCTATGACGCTGCAACTGCCTACGACTTTTCGGTAGATCGTGAAGTCTGCGAGGCTGTATCAAAGCGGTTTTCGGAGATCGAGGATGGTCTTCGAGAATACGTGACGTCGGAAGGCCCGACGATTGCGCGTCGGAATTTTTGATTATCTTTCCGAGGAATACAACCATACCTTCCGTGCGCAGATGGGAAACTTCTTATATCTACTTTTTGCTGGAATTTGCTTTCAAAACTCTATCGTTATGCTGTTCAAGTTACTCACCAAAAGAGAATTGACTTCTGCTGGCTTGGGGGGAACCGCAGCGTTTTCTAGTGCGATTATGGGGGAGAGTACATCTGTGAAAGGACGTATTCTCGTCGATGCCTTGGGGTGGCTTATATGCGGCTCACTTATTATATTTTGCCTTTCCCAGTTCAAAAATTGAACGCTTTGTATTGCTCTTGCTAGTCATTTGCGGCTCTTGCAATGACAAAAAAACTTATCCAGAAAAATTTATTCTGAATAACAAAACCCAGATCAATACACCCTAACTAGTCCTGAGCCCAACACATATTCGACACGGTCCTCGGGAGATTTTACGTCTTCACAAACTGTCTTGCATTTTGAAATAAAATTCTTGCTGCCCCAAATCGTAATTTTGTTCGTTCTCCGATCGAGAATAGCTTTCTCTGCTTTTCGTGCTGTTATTTTCTTCGTAGTGACTGAGACATTGCCAGTATATGTGATGGTCTGACCGTCAGAGATTATTTTATCCGCGGTAATGTTTGCCGTTTCGTTTCGAAGATCCTCCTTGCCGTTACGGCTCGCTTTTGGTTTGATTTTCTGCCCAATGCAAAGGTGAGATAAGCCAATTGCAAAAAAGATCACAAGTATTCCGAATGGCTTTAACATGGTTTAAACCGGTTAAGTGAAGTATAATTTACTTGTGCAAGTTATACTTCGTGCGAAATCAATCGATATTCAGAACCGTGTTTTAACGTAATTTAACTAGAAGCGCTACTCAATTGCAAACTGCGCAATTCGCTCCCTGCAAATCCTTTCCGTCAACTCTTTCAGCAGCGCAACCCGGCTTCCCAAGTATTCCAATTCCGCTTTTTCAATCTTGTAATGCTTGTTATACCTCGCATCGATGTAAGCCTTTTTCAGAAGTACAAACAGTCGCCCCTCCTCAGGCGTCGTCATTGGAAAAACGGTCCCGAAGTCCGGATGAAGTTTTGCGACCTGGGCTCCTAATATCTCGATGTCGTGGATTTTGGGTTTGTAGTCGGTGAAAACCAAAAGGATGGCGGCATAATATCTTTCCGTAGCTTGATGAAGCAAAAAAGCTGCTTCTTTAAACCAAGTTTTTTCAATCTGGATGTAAGCGGTTTCTAAAAATCGACTCGCACTCTCAGACCAATGCTCAAATTCCTCAGTTGATTTCTCCACCCGTTGCGCTGAATTAAGGTTTTTCGGCTCAGACAAGCTGAATTTTCCAGAATCAAAAAGCAAAATCCCCTCTTTCAAAATATCGACAAAAAAGTAGTAATTCCGTTCGATCTTGTCATTTACGAAGCCAATGCTGTGGTAGATAATGCTAGTCCGCGTGATATCCTCATTGGCCATCAGTTCCTTTTCCAACTCCCTAGATTTTTTGCCTTGCTTGGCTGTATGTCGGTCTTTAGTGATGATCAGAATATCGAAATCGCTTACATACTCATATTTCTCCTGATAATCCTCCACCCAGTCACCCCGCGCATAGCTGCCAAAGAGAATGATCATTTCGGCCGGGACTTTTTCGAGGATTATGTTTGTGAGAGCTTTTAATTGGTCTTGTTTGGTTTGTGGGAGGTGGGTGAGAGTGATTTTCATGTTGTGTGTGATGGTTTTTGTATGGTTTAAAAGACGAGTGAAGCCTGGTTTACAATGCAAACTAGGCAAAAAAATGTTACTGTGGGTCTAATGCAGTTTAGAGCTTACAAGGTAAAACCAAACTTGAAGACCCTTCTTATTTCATCCGCTTTTTTAAAAATCACACTGGTTATTCACCCGATTTTTTCAGAAAACAATTCGCCTAGGAGGTTTTCCATGGAATCCGGATTTGAGCACTTTTAACATACCCATCACATAAGTAACTGCAAATTAATGATTTGGTAAAACTGCCAGCCGTAGTTTTACCAAAACTAAACTTTGCAAAAATGAACAGATTTCTATATTCCTGCCTAAGCCTCGCTACCGCAACAGCACTTTTAAGCAGCTGCACAGACCACGGGTTACCAACCGAAAACTACCCTGAAAAAGCAGAAGCATCCAATCCAAAATTATTGACCGAAGTAAATGGTGTGAAGGTTAACAATGGCGGCTTTGGCTCAGCCATCGTTCAGGATCCGAACGACCACATGGTTTTTTACCTTTTGACGGACCGCGGCCCGAATATTGACGGAAATATTGCTAATTCGAAGGTGTTCGCCTCGCCCGACTTTGTGCCTCAGATTGGCAAATTCAGGTTGACCGGGGATCAGCTTGTATTGGAAAAAACCATTGAACTTAAAAATGAGAATGGCATGCCACTTACCGGCTTGCCTAATCCTGCCGGGTTTGGATTCAGCGGCGAAACGGCTTTGGATGTGATGGGTAACATTCTCCCAAACAGTGTTGACGGAATCGATTCGGAAGGATTGGCAATGGCGGCAGACGGAACATTTTGGGTGAGCGACGAGTACGGGCCGCACCTGGTGCATTTCGATGCGAATGGTAAAACACTGGAACGCATCAATCCCTTTGGCAATGGAAAAGGAGGAAGGAAGATTCCGTCCGTATTTGCGAAACGCCGACCGAACCGCGGCATGGAAGGCCTTACCATCACACCCGACGGCAAGACTTTGGTGGGCATCATGCAATTCCCGCTTTACAATCCCTCTTCGGCAGCAATTTCCGGCTCACTTGTAACGCGTATTTTGGCGTATGATATTGCGAGCGGGACAAGCAAGCAATATGTGTATCTGATCGACAAGGCAAATCTGCAGGCCAACAGTGAAATTGCCGCCATTAGCAACACAAGCTTTCTGGTGCTGGAACGCGACGGCGAATATGCTACCAACGCCAACAAAGCTTCTGTGATCAAAAAAGTGTATAAAATCGATCTTTCGGCTGCAACTGATATTTCTGATCCGGCTGATGACGAGGGTGGCAAATTGTATGGAGGATTAACCGTCGAACAATTGAAAAATGCTGCAACTTTGGCAACCAACGGCATAGTGCCGGTCACAAAAACGCTGGTGGCTGATCTGATGACCGACATTTCATCGTTGTATCCACACGATAAGGCCGAAGGCATTGCGATCATCAACTCCACTACGATTGCCGTTGCCAATGATGATGACTTCGGGGTGACCGGTACAGGTTCATATATGTCCAAGATTCTGCCAGCAACCGGAGCCGTCGATCGGAATACAATCTACTTTATTAAGCTCAAACAGCCGCTCTGGTAATCTTGATATTAGATTTGCTCCTGGAATTATCTATGAGTCATCAGGGTTTTTAACCTGAAAATGCTAAGTTAAATGAGCTCGCGGCAGAAAAGGATCCGGGAAAGAAAACTCATCAAGGTTTCGATTGCAATCGGCTCGGCCTTGACTGCCTGGGCCATCGGTGTGGGGATTGCCGGGGATTCGAAGTCCATTATATTTGACGCGCTTTTTTCCATGGTTGGCCTGAGCCTGTCTGGCGTTTCGTTGCTGGTTAACAATTTCATTCGTAAGCCCGACGACGATAACCTGCCTTTTGGACGTGCGCAATTCCAGCCTTTTGCGATCACCCTGCAATCTTCCGTCATCATTTTCCTGTGCCTTTATTCGCTGGCCACGTCAGTGATTGACATCATCAATGGAGGCAAAACCGTCGAGCTGGATGTAGCCCTACCCTATTTGATCGCGTCCATTATCGTGTGTTTTTTGCTTTGGCTGTTCTTCAAAAAGAAGGCATCCGAGCTGGGTTCTGAATATCTGCGCATCGAGTCAACTGAATGGCAGCTGGATGCCTGGTTGAGCATTGGCGTCTTAGCTGTGCTTTCGTTGGGTTACTTTCTGAAAGCGGGCCCGCTCGCCTACCTGATCCCCTATCTGGACCCGGCGATGGTCTTTATTATCTCCATTGTCTTTTTACGAATCCCCGCAAAGACGTTTTGGAAAAATATCCGCGAACTCCTGCAATTTGCCCCTGATGATGAGGTAGAAGACAAAATTCATGACGCTTCTGAAAAGATATGCCAGCAATATCAATTTTTGGATTCGTGGGTCCGGGTAGCAAAAACAGGAAACAGCTATACCATTGAAATTGACTTTTTGTTGCCAAAAAGTTTATCCGGCACAACAGTTTCCCGATTGGATGAAATCAGGCAGGAACTATACGATCAGATCAAAGGCGACTATGAAATGTGGCTCACCATTTCTTTTACGACCGAAAGGAAATGGATGATTTGAAAATGGCCTGACCGCATTCTTTTAAAATTTACATTTTGGTAACGTACCCTTCCCGCTTACATAACAGTGGGAAGGTACTTTTGCGCCTTTATTGGCTCTTTTTGAATTGTGATATTGACCAACGGGAAAGAGACCACATTGTAAAAATTAAATAATGCTCATTTATGAAAAAATTGTTTTTACCAATCCTTCCTGTGATGATCGCCGGTTCGATGGTTTTCAATCCCTGCATTGCGTTACGTGCTGCGACGGCGGGGAACCATCATCCGGCCCATCGTGCGGGAAGCCGGCAAGCACCGAAGATCACGGTAACCGGAAAGGTCATAGACGAATCCGGCGAGCCGCTTCTGGGAGTTACCATTCTTGAAAAAGGCGACAATACCAAGGGAGCGGTCACCAACGAAGCGGGTGAATTTTCCATTGAAACCAGCACCGGCAAGACGCTCGTGTTTTCATTCGTCGGTTTCGTCGCACAGGAAGTGGTTGTTTCGGATGAAAAGCCACTGAATGTTGAGCTTAAACAAGACGCTTTGATGCTTAATGAGGTGGTGGCAGTGGGCTATCAGACGTTACGCAAAAGTGATCTGACAGGCGCTGTTTCGAGTGTGAAGGCAAAAGAACTGAACCTCACCACGCCAACCGTCGGCCAGGCATTGGTCGGTAAAGTAGCTGGCGTGCAGATCTCCCAGGTGAGCGGCGCTCCTTATGTTGGTACCAAAATCAGGGTGCGTGGTGTGGGGTCTATTAATGCCAGTTCAGACCCGCTTTATGTCATTGACGGCTATCCAGCTGGAAACGATGTTTTCATCAATCCAAACGATATTGAATCCATTGATATCCTGAAAGATGCCGCTTCTGCTGCCATTTACGGCTCGCGTGCAGCAGGTGGTGTGGTACTAATTACTACGAAACGTGGAAAAGAGGGAAAGGGGAAGCTTGAATATGATTACCAGTTTGGCGTACACCAGCTGAGCAAAAAGATTGACATGCTCAATTCATCCGAATTTGCGCAGCTTCTGATCGACGGCCGCAATAACGCGTACCGCGACCTGATGGTGAATGCAGGCAAAACCTGGACGGATGCGATGTTTTCCGACAACAACGCTACACGGATCAAAAACCTGGGTGGCAGTGCCGGTTCGGTCAGTATTCCCACCGATCTTTACGATTTTAGTTCACAGAAGCTAATCACACCTAAATACAATACCGACTGGCAGGATGAACTCTACCGGAATGCACCGGTGCACAGGCATAATGTCAACTTTTCCGGCGGACAAAAGGGCCTGCGCTACTCGATCAGCGGCGGGTACCTTTCCCAGCAGGGCATTATCCTCAGCACCAAGCAAGAGCGAACCAATTTCCGGGCGAACATCGATGCAGACGTCAACAAAAAGGTAAAGGTCGGGGCGAACCTGGCATTTACGTATAACACTAACCGTGAAGTCCAGGAAGGGCGTTTCAACCAGGGACCGATCCTCGGGGCGTTGGTTTATATGCCTATTTTCAAAGCATACAATGAAGATGGCAGCCTGGCTAAAAACGAAGCTGCCGCGCTGAGCTCGGGTTATGGGCTTCAATCCATCGAAAACCCGGTCGCGCTGGCAACGGAAACGCATATTAACCGCAAAGGGCAGCGCGGGACATACAATGGGTTTGCCATTTTTGAAATAGTAAAAGACCTGAATTTCAAAGTGAACCTGGGCTTGCAAACCTACAATGAAAAGTATGAGTACTACCTGCCGACGAGCCTGAGCAATGGAGCCAACCCACCAGGGTCACCCCAGGCGATCGCAGCCGCCAACGCGCTGGCCAGGACGGTCAATTACATGGACAAGCTGGCAGAATTCACTCTTAATTATAAAAAGGATTTCGGCCGTCACCATTTCGACGGATTGATCGGTTACACGGCACAGGAAAACAACCGTGACGTGATCTCGGTTACCGCCCGCGGCTTTCAGAACGACCGGATCGAAGAAATCACCGGAAAAGGGGCCGACGCGATCTACTTCTCACTGAATGGAGGCAACCCCGAAAGTGATGGAACGGGCAAAACCAACTGGACGCTACTCTCCTACCTGGCGCGTGCCGTTTACAACTTTGATAATAAGTATTACCTGACGGCGTCCTTCCGTACAGACGGTTCCTCACGCTTCGGCCCCAACAACCGCTGGGGGAATTTCCCATCCGTGTCGGCAGGCTGGAATATTTCCAATGAATCGTTCTACGGCGATTTTTTGGGTAAATCGTCTACTATGAAGCTGCGGGCAAGCTGGGGATTGAGCGGGAACAACAACATCGGGAATTACAGCTTCCTGCAAACGATGGCCGCACCGGGCGGAGCAGTTTTTGGCAACGGAAACGTCAATACTGCATTATGGGCAGAGAGCATCAAGGACCGTAACCTGGGCTGGGAATCTACTTCGCAGTACAATGTCGGACTTGACCTGGGCTTACTCAACGACCGCCTTTCGATCATCGCCAACTATTACCTGAGCCGTTCGTTCAACCTGCTTTTCAACCAACCTTTGTCGGCCATCTCGGGTTCTTCCACGATTTTGACAAACCTGAGCAATTCGAAAGTACAGAACACCGGTTTTGATATCCAGGCAGACGCCCGGGTCATTTCAAACCGCGATTTCAGCCTGAACATCGCTGGTAATTTCTCGCTAAACCGTAACAAAGTACTCGATATGGGTGGTGCCAACACCATTTTGGCTACTGGCGCGGAGCGTTCATATGTTACGCATATCACGCAGGAAGGACAGCCGATCGGAATGTTTTATGGTTTTAGGGTAAAAGGAATGGTGCGTGAGTCAGATATGGAAAACCTGGCAGCCGACAATGCCGTTTACAATGCTTCTACTCAGAAGTTCCCGCAGGGTTATGTGATCAAAGGGCCTGCACGCTCGACAGCGTCTACAAACCCGCTCCGTCCAGGCGACTTGTATTTTGAAGACCGCAATGGTGATGGAGTCGTTAATGATGCAGATAAAGCCGTCATTGGCAGTCCGATGCCCAAATTCACTTATGGCTTTGCGATTTCGGCCAGCTACAAAAACCTGGATTTCAGTTCTTCGTTCAATGGGGTTTATGGAAATCAGGTGCTGGATGGACAGGATTACTATATTTTCAATATGGAAGGTTCCGGGAACCAGTATTCAAAAGTGCTTAACCGCTACCGCTCAGAAGCCGAGCCAGGCGACGGAAAAATTTACCGGGCATCACGCGGTGGCACGCAAAGCAATAGCACGCGGTTGTCCAGCTTCTATTTGCAGGACGGTTCGTTCCTGAGATGCACTAACCTGACGCTGGCTTACAACTTTCCGAAAATCGCGCAATTGAGTAATAATGCGGTCAGCCACTTGAGGGTTTATGTAGGAGTCGACAACGCATTTACATTGACGAAATACCTTGGATACAACCCGGAGGTGGATTACAACAATGGCGCTAACCTGACACCGGGCGTGGATTACGGTAAGTACCCGCTTGCCCGTGCATACAACATTGGAGCACGTATCACTTTTTAATCCGAATCATGATGTTTTTCAAAAAATATAAAATTACCAATCTTCTCGCTGCGGCAGGACTTTCGCTGTTCAGCGCCTGCTCTTCTGATTTTATCGACCTGGAAGATCCAAATGCAGTTTCGGCCGAATCATATTACCAGTCGGAAGGCGATGTGCTTGCGGCTGTAAATGGTATTTACAACGCTTTGCGGAACGGTAACGGCGTCGGTGAAAGCAGTGGGCTTTTCAATGAGGAGCGCTCGGACAATACAGGCAGGAATGATAACCAATCCAATGCGGGCGAGCCGTTCCAGTTCAATGATTTTTCGCTGTTGCCCAGCAATACCTATCTCAAAGCGCATTGGCTGGCATTATACCAGGTCATTTCCCGCGCCAACCAGGTTTTGGATGGTATTGAGAAAGTTACTTTTTCCAATGCAGACCTGAAAGCACAATATCAGGCGGAAGCCAAATACCTGCGGGCGATGATCTATTTTGAACTGGTCAGGAAGTGGGGCGATGTCCCGCTGATTACCAAGCCATTGAACTCCCTGGAACAAGTTCAGGCCAGTACATTTCGTGAAAAACAGGCGGTGGTTTACCAGCAGATCGTCACCGACCTGAAAGACGCGCTCAACAGCCCCTTGCCCAATGTGCAGACAGCGGCAACCAAAGGCAAAGTAACCAAGGCTGCGGCGAATGCATTGCTCGGAAAAGTGTACCTGACCATGGCCGGCACGCTGGACCCTGCGAACCGTACCGCCAATCTGAATGAGGCCAAAACCTATTTAATGGCCTGCTACAATCTCCGTTCATTCGGATTGTTGAAAGACATTCCATATGCAGACGTGTTTGATGTTGCCAAGAAATCGACTATGCCCGAGGTTATTTTTCAGATTGTGAACCGCCAGGGCGACATTAACTTTTCGTCGGCGATTGCCCGTAACAACCAGGCGAAAGGCGAGACGATCAATTCACTCGTTACTTCAACCGGAGCAGGCGGCAACGTTACAGCGGACCTGGTACTGGATTATGAGGATAAAGATGTTCGCAAGGATTTCTCAGTCAAATTCGCCAATGACCCGATTGTCCGCGATTATTTTATCACCAAATTCCGTGACGCAAGCCCGGCAGCCACTACCAACGGATACGGGGGCAATGACTGGATCCTGATGCGTTACGCCGATGTGATCCTGATGCTGGCCGAAGTCAATATGCAATTGGGCGAAGAGACTGCGGCGATCGGCTTTCTGGATCAGGTACGCGAACGTGCCGGGCTGCCACTTTACGCTGCGTCCATGCAGAATGCCACTTATCGAGCCAAATATCCTACTTTGAAACTGGCGATCCTGCACGAGCGCAGGGTGGAGCTCGCATTCGAAAATCAGCGCTGGTTCGATTTGCTGCGCTTTTTCACAACAGAAGAATTAGTAGCTTACTTCAAAAGTAAAGACCAGGCGAGTTTCGGCCTGGCCAAGCTTTCCAATTTTGGAACAAAAGACCGGTACTATCCGATCCCGTTTGACGAACACAAGCTGGATCCTGCGAAAATGTATCAGAACGAGGGCTATTAAACCATTATAAGGCAAAAACGCTGCACGGACCTGTTTTCCGTGCAGCGTTTTTTTGTTTAATCTTCGTCAAATCCTTCTTCCTCGTCTTCATCTCCTTTTTCAAGTCTTACGAAAGCGCCGCGGCGGGGAGCAGGCATAATGCTCTTTTCACCACGCACTGTTTGCCATACGATCTCACTGAAAATCAGGTCATCAATTGCGTCGGGTACTGAGAGATCAAACTGATCTGAACGCCGTGAATTGGTATTTACAGCCACATTTTTCTGAGTCAGATCAACACCCGCTTCTCTTGACGTAAAAGGGGCCGGGTTAGGCTTATTATTGAAACATCTCCACATTGGGGTAGCAGCCGCGTCGTACTGGCTCATCGGCTTTATACCCAGGATCAGTTCCATCGTACGGAGCATTCCGGAAGTCGAATACATGGTGTGATCCACAAAACCTCTTTTCACAAAGCCTCCCGCAACAAATGCAATGGAACGGTGCGCATCCACGTGGTCGGGACCATTTTGAGCATCATCTTCTAAAATAAAGACCACTGATTCGTTCCAAACCTTGCTTTTGGAAAGGTGTTCAACAAAACGTCCGACGGCCAGGTCGTTGTCGCCCACAGCCGCAAATGGCGTTGGCTTCCCTACACTGGCGCCCGAAGTATGGTCATTGCCAAACCTTAACGTGTTCAGCCTCGGAAGTTTGTCGGCTGCCAGCAGTGCATCAAAATCCTTCTCCCAGGCCGCCTCGCGATCAATATCCATATAGCCCAGATTGTATCCTTTGAAAGTCGGACAATACTTTCCTTCCAGTGTTTTGATATTGGCTTTTCCATCGTCAGCGAACCAGCCGTAACTGCGGAATGTCACGCCCGCACGTAACGCGTGGTCCCAGATGAAGCCGTCGCGGGGGTGCGCGATTTCCTTTTGGCCTTCATAATCATAGGTACCTCCGCGCCCGCCGTAGCTGGTAACCCAGTTTTTTTCCACATAATCATTGGCGTAAGCGGCGGAAGACCAGTTGTGCCCGTCGGCGCTAACCTCGGCATCCACATAGAAGTTATCCAGCAATACAAATTCGCGGGCGAGCGCGTGCTGGTTTGGTGTTACTTTTTCCGGGAACAAGCAAAGCGACGCATCACCGTTCCCCTCCTTCATATCGCCCAGGATCTGGTCGTAGGTCCGGTTTTCCTTAATGATATAAAAGACATATTTAATAGGCGATTTGTCCCCTACCTTCATTGGAATCGGGTTTCCAGCCTCTCCTTCCGCATTCAATTCTTTGTTTTTAGTATAAGGTGTATTGGCATAAACCACCCGCGAGTAAGCAGCCAGCACCGGCGATGACGGCGCATCAATGATCGACAAAGTCCCTTTAAACAAGCCGCCAATGTACTGTTCCCGGCCAATGTAAGCCTGCGGGTTAGGCCCTACCTGCTGCGGCACCTTCGACAAATTCGGATTAGGGCCTTTCGGATTTGCTTTGGAGGAAAACCCTTTTCCATTGGTGACAAATATCTTTGAACCAATGGTTTTAACGGCCGTCGGGTACCAGCCTGTCGGAATGAAGCCGATGGAATGGCTGCGCCCTTTGGTTTCCACATCAAAAACTGCAAGACAGTTGTTATCCGCATTGGCAATGTACAGGGTTTTCTCATCTTCGCTCAGCGCCAAGCCATTGGGAGTAGTGCCGACGGGCGCATCCGGAAAAAGAGAGGTAGTTAGCGTTTCTGATATCTGGCGCCTGGCAAGGTCAATAAGTCCGACGGTGTTATCATTGCCATTGGCTACGTATAAAAATTTACCGTCTTTGGTCAAAAGCAGGTCGTTCGGGTTTTTATTGGTCGCGATTTCGGCGGCAATTTGCTGCGTTTCCGTATTCACAATCACCACCCGTGAGCCGCCCCAAAGTGAAACGTAGAGCTCTTTTTTATCATTGGAAAGCACGCAAGTGTAAGCCGCTGCACCCAGATTTATTTTACCGATTGTCTTTTTCGTTTGCGTATCACAAATGTAAAGCGAGCTATCTTCCTTCGTCACTACATAAATCCTGTTCTGCGCATCATCGACAGCTATTCCAGTCGGGGAAATTTTGACCGGCCATGGTTTACCCAACACAATCGGCTGCGTCGGAACAAGTTGCTGGTTTTCAATTGTGAATACTAAAATGTTATTATCATTTCCACCCGACGCGTAAAGCGTTTTCTCATCCTGACTGAAAGCCAGCCCGAGGTAAGACTTGGCAACCCGCGCAGAATCGAGCACTTTTTCCGATGCAGCGTCAATTAAGGTAATGCTTTGCGTGCTTTGGCCGTTATTGGTTACTGCCAGGTACTTTTTCGACGGGGATACCACAAGGTTCAGAGGCAGATCATCCAGATCGAGGCTCCTTCCAACCGGTGTAAGTGACCAGCCATTGGGCAAATTAATGCGCTTAGACGACAGCTCCTTATAGATCGCCTGCTCCTCCTGCCGACCGGCAGAACCGATATTCTTCTTACAACCGCCGGCAACGACACCTGCCAGCATCAGGTACAGACAGAATTTTAGACTTCTTATCATGGTGAGTTATTTTATTGAATCAAAGGCTGCAACACGTCAAATCTATGGTTAAAGATCAATTGATAAGTTAAGGATTTGTTAACTTAAAAGCTGCACTCGTACCGTGATGAGCAGCGTGTGAAACATACGGGCACCAGCGCTCTTCAAGTTTCCCCTCCCTGGAACAGAATTTATGGGCTTTGCCCGTCCTGGTTCACAGGCCCCGCTCAGAACCACCGGATTTAAAATAGACGCCTAATTTTTTGATACGCCTATGTCCGATCTTAACGAATTTTCTACCGAGGTTGCAACCGCCGACCACCAGCCCCAGTCGTTCTGGTCCAGATACGTTTTTTCCCAGGACCATAAAATGATCGCCAAGCAGTACCTGATCACGGGCATTTTCTGGGCCATTGCGGGCCTTTTGATGTCGGTATTATTCCGTATCCAGCTCGGTATGCCCGACGTCAATCTTAGCTGGCTCAAACCCGTGCTGGGCAACTGGATCAGCGACACGGGAAAGCTCGACCCGAATTTCTACCTTGCTATGGTTACTATGCATGGCACGATCATGGTCTTCTTCGTGCTCACAGCCGGGTTGAGCGGGACATTCAGCAATTTTTTGATCCCTCTACAGATCGGCGCGCGTGACATGGCTTCGGGTTTTCTGAACATGCTTTCCTATTGGTTCTTTTTCACAGCCAGTGTCGTAATGCTCTCCTCGCTGTTTGTCTCTACCGGACCGGCGGCCGGGGGATGGGTGGTATACCCGCCGTTGAGCGCATTGCCGCAGGCGCATCCCGGATCGGGCGTCGGCATGACGCTCTGGTTGGCCAGCATGGCGCTGTTTATCGTTTCCCAACTCCTGGGAGGAATCAATTACATTACGACGATCATCAATCTCCGCACCCGGGGCATGACCTTCGGCAGGCTGCCACTGACGATCTGGTCGTTTCTGATCACGGCTATTCTCGGACTGATATCTTTTCCGGTATTGTTTTCCGCTGTGCTACTGCTGATCTTCGACCGGCACTTCGGTACCAGTTTTTATCTGTCAGACATCTATATCAATGGTGAAGCGTTGCCTAATTTGGGGGGAAGCCCTATTCTTTTTCAACACCTGTTCTGGTTTCTGGGGCACCCTGAGGTTTACATAGTGATCCTGCCTGCACTCGGGATCACCTCGGAGATCATAGCCACCAATGCACGCAAACCCATTTTCGGCTATCGGGCCATGATCGCATCAATGCTCGGTATCGCATTTCTGTCATTCATCGTATGGGCGCACCATATGTTCGTTTCGGGAATGAACCCGTTTCTGGGCTCTATTTTTATGTTCCTCACACTGATCATCGCCGTGCCGTCGGCCGTGAAGGCTTTTAATTACATTACCACGCTCTGGCGGGGCAATATCATTTTTACGCCGGCCATGCTTTTTGCAATCGGTCTGGTGTCCTTTTTCGTATCCGGCGGGCTTACCGGCATTATCCTGGGCAATAGCGCACTCGACATTCAGTTGCATGACACTTATTTCGTAGTTGCGCATTTCCACCTGGTAATGGGTGCAGCGTCTGCGTTCGGGCTGCTGGCCGGCGTGTATCACTGGTTTCCAAAGATGTTTGGCAGGACGATGTCATATTCGTTGGGACAACTGCACTTCTGGCTGACGTTCATCGGCGTCTATATGGTTTTCGTACCGCTGCATTACATCGGTATAGCCGGGTTTCCGAGACGATATTATGCGTTTACAAGTTATGATTTCACGCATCGTTTTGGGGATATGAGCACTTTCATTACCTACGCTGCAATCTTCACATTTCTGGCACAGCTGATTTTCCTTTACAATTTTTTCAAGAGCATTTTCATAGGAAAACCTGCCACGCAGAACCCGTGGCATTCCAATACGCTCGAATGGACTGCGCCGATCAATCCGCCACACGGCAACTGGCCGGGCAAGCTGCCGCCGGTTTTTCGCTGGCCTTATGATTACAGCAAACCGGGTGCAAAACAGGATTTTATTCCACAGCATGTCCCTTACTCAGAAACCCCGGAATCTAATCTTGCGCACGAAAATGAGGAGGTGTATAAGGAGCCTGTAATCCATGGCCAGTATTTTAACGACCCGTTCAATCAACCCTGATAGCTATTTTTCGACATTCACTTTTGGCACAGTTCTTTTACATTTTAAATTGTTAGTCTTTAAGGAGTGGCTCGATAGCTGGCTCGTAAAACAGCTTACTATCGGATCTGAGAATAGATCCTTAGAACTTGATCTGGACAATCCCAGCGAAAGGAAAAGATTAACAAAAAGGCTGTTTTCCTAACGGAAACAGCCTTTTTTATGCAACCATCTTGTCAAACAACAGATAAGCCGGAGCTACCAGCAAACATCCGGCCCAAGGCGGTTATTAGGAGCCGTTTCCCCAATGGCAAGGGAAGTTGCTGCCCTTTTTCTACAACCCCCTGGACGCTACGGTCCCACCTATACGCGATTCAAAATCTTCCAGCAAACTATTTACCTGCTGATCCGAAAGGTTATGGAAATCTCTGTAGACCTGACCGACCGCATAAAAATCCGCAGGCCGTACCGCGACAATAAGTTCGTCGGCGATAGCGGTTATGTCTTCCAGGTCCCTTTTGCCTGAAACCGGGGCAGCTACAATTACTTTGTCGGGATTTCGTGCTTTGCACAGCTTGATCGCAGGTATAATGGTGGAACCTGTTGCAATTCCGTCATCAACAATAATGACAATCCGGTTAAATATTTCGGGCAATGGCTTGCCTTTCCGGAACCGCTGAATCCGGCTCTTTACTTCGCTGGTTTGCTTCCGGATGATTTCCTCGATTACATCTTCTTCAAGGCTTTTCCCCAGATCAGTAAGGTACACTGAGCCGTCTTCGGCTATCGCGCCCACTGCCAGCTCTTCATGAAAAGGATGCGGCAATTTTTTCGTAACTACCACCGATAGTTCCCCGTTTAATACGTTGGCAACTTCATATGCAACTTCAACACCTCCTCTCGGAATGCCCAGGATCAAGGCATTTCTGTCTTTATATTTCTTTTCGAGGAGCTTACCTACTTCAAATCCGGCATCTCTTCGGTCTATAAATACCTTCTCATGTCTGTTCATAACCGAAAATGTTTATATGTGCTGGCAATGTTTACGTCGCGCCAGTTCCACTATTTAAATAGCATATCCGGGGCAAATTTTATACCCAAATGCCATAAGTATTTCTGTTGTTATGGGCGCGAGAAATGGAACAATTATTTGATCCGGAAAACCTTTTAAATTTTCATTAACCGGCATCGAAAAATAACATGGACGACAAACCATATAAAAAATTAATAGCAATGGCAGCGCTGTCATTTATCTGCATGTATATACTGATGTATGCGATGGTAGATACTTTTAGCAATATTTTTACCAACATCAATCAATTTTATATGGCCGGCCTGATGGCTATGCCCATGATAATAATTGAAATTGCTTTGATGGGCAGCATGTATACGAACAAAAAAATAAATGTGGCAACGGTCGGAGCTAGCTGTATCGTGTTAATTGCATTTTTTCTGCTCATCCGCCAGCAAACCGCAGTTTCTGACAGGCAATTTTTAAAGTCGATGATCCCTCATCATGCCAGTGCCATCCTAATGGCAAAAGAAGCCAATATTAATGACCCGGAAATAAAGGAATTATGCCGCACAATTATTGCAAGTCAGCAACAAGAGATCGATCAGATGAAGGCCAAACTAAAAGAATTGAAAAAGTGATCGGCCCTGCTGGATAATTACCAGTTTCCATCCCAATGGCTGTGCAGATGTCCGGGAATCACCCGCCCCAAAAAGCGTAACCTGGTGCCCTGTTTTAGAGGTTCCTCGATCAGATAGGACACAACGCGTTCGGTTCCCCCATACACCCGTCCCTCACATGGGGCAGCTACTGCAAATCTGGCAAAGACAATAAGGGTATCTGGGAATTGTAAGCGAGTTTTTCGGAAACACTTTCATGGAACAGGCCGGAGAAAAAGCCACGCTTTCTATGGACAGCGATGATCATGGAGGCGTGATGAAGCTCTGAAAAAGCCAGGATCTGCTTTGTGACATCCTCCCCCTGTAAAAAATGAAACTTAGGATCATAGGGATTCAATAGATCATGCAGGCCTTTGAGCGCATCCTGGTTTTGGATAAGGTGATTTTCCTCTTCATCGGGTTTTATATTTATTACGTGCAAATCCGCGCGAAAAGCATCTAAAATTTCACGGAGCCAATCCGCCTGCACGGCAGGGAAACCTTTGAGGTCCGTGGTGAAAACAACGGTTGTCACTGCACTTCCAATCAATGCCTCGTGGGGTACGATCAATAAAGGGAATTCGCTGGTCCGCTGTATCCCAACAGTGGTCCTTCCTATTAATAATTTTCCCAACCCGGATTTACCCGATATGCCCATCGCAACCATATAAATGGACTGCTCTTTGCATAGCGGGTTGATTCGGTCAGCCAAATAGGTATCCTCTGCAATAAGGTCAATGGTCAGAGAATCGTCAACCAAGGATTTAATCCGGTCGCGCAGCAGCCCCAGCTCTTGCATGGTTTCCAGGTAGAGTTGCTGGCTGTCCAGGGTAACGGGTATCTCAGTTCCCGCAATAATGGTCTGGTATGCGGAGTACAAGACAATACGGTTGATTTGCAGTGGAACGGTCAACCCACAGGCATATTCGGCAGCGCGAAAAGCGTTTTCCGAAAAATCCGTTAGTATCAGCATCGATTTCATAGCATAAGACCTTTTTGATTGCCAATTAAATGCGCTACTCCTGCTTTTTCCGCTCCTTTTCGACTATCCGGAAAGATACCTTACAAATCACAGCAATTTCCATACCTGCCTGCGAACGCCGGACCGCCGAGCTTCGGGAGCCAGTTCGACTTGTCGGAAACATTCCAGAGCGTGGCACCTGAGGCATATGACGCTTTGGCCAAATTCACTAATTTAGCCCTTGTGGCCTGGGGATATCCCCCGGTACTTATCGTAAAAATGAATTTTACAGCTCTGAAAATGATGAGATTTATTAACATACTTTTTTTAACGCTTCTGGCGATCAGCAATATTGAATGCGCCGCTCAAACTGCATCATCAAATCAGAATATATCCAATAAGTCGGGGATTATCACCGGTGCCGATCAGACTGAAAAATATTTACCTTATCTGAAAGGGAAAAGAATTGGCCTGGTTGCAAATCAGAGTTCCATCATCGGAAAAAAAAGCAGCGTTGACAGTTTAGTTAGTCTCGGGATTAGTATTGTGAAAGTATTTGGACCCGAGCACGGTTTCAGAGGCAATGCCAGTAATGGGGCTGTGGTGAACAATGAGGTAGATGTTAAAACCGGCATTCCCATTATCTCTTTATATGGCAAGAACCAAAAACCGACAAAAGAACAGCTCGCCGATATAGACCTGATGGTTTTTGATATTCAGGACGTGGGCTGCCGCTATTATACTAATATCAATACGCTTGAATATGTGATGGAAGCATGTGCAGAAAACAACAAAGAGCTGCTGATTCTTGACAGGCCCAATCCTAACGCATATGTAGTAGACGGCCCGGTAATGACCGATGATAAGTTTAAATCTGCGATAGGGATCCATTATATCCCCATGACGCATGGCATGACGATCGGTGAATTTGCCCAATACCTTAACGGTGAAGGCTATTTAAAAGAACAATGCAAAATAAAGATTATTAAGATTGCCAACTATGACCACGACATGCCTTATGAGTTACCGATAAATCCCTCACCGAATTTAAATACACAGCAAGCTGTAATGCTTTTTCCAAGCTTATGCATGTTTGAAGGGACAGCTATCAACGAAGGCCGGGGAACATATATGCCGTTTACGATTTTGGGAGCACCTGCATTGAAAGGCAAGTATTCATTTTCATACAAACCGGTAAGTATCCCCGGAATGAGCGAGCGGCCCAATCACAAAGACTCCGTCTGTTATGGCCTCGACCTTCGCGATTATGACATTAATAAGCTTCGGAAAAGCCGCCAAATTGAATTGTCCTGGTTAATTGAATTATACAATGCGTATCCCGACAAAGCGCATTTCTTTACTCCCGGAAGAGCGAACCAGGATATATCAGCTTTTGATTTGCGTATTGGCACTGATCAATTAAGAAAACAGATCATCGCAGGAGTATCGGAAGCGGATATCAGAAAGAGCTGGGAGCCCGGGTTACAGAGATTTAAGGATTTAAGGAAGAAGTATCTCTTATATCCGTGATCAATAAATTGCCATTTCCGCACACAAACAGACGGCTTCGAAAATATTGGCCCAACTCTTTATTTGCTGGGTCAAATACGACTAAGTTACTTTTGTAAAACGCTCGTAAACAGACTCAATCGTCACCTGTTTCACACCGTCTTTCGTATATAAATAGCGCTTGTTCACCAAATGTAATCTGTGCAAATTGTCTACTTTCACAGATTCCGGCGCGACCCAGCGAAAGGGATTCTCAGTTTCTTGAGGTAGAACAATAATGTCTTTCAGATTATCCGAAAACTGAACGCTGCGGATAGCACCCTGATTTACATAACTGATCGACAAATTATCCTTATAATCGAAGTTGGGCCCACCGTCCCATTCCTTAGCGCCATCCCATATATATTGTTCGGGCCAGCCTTGACTTAACGTGAATGAAGACTTAGCAATAAAAGATGAAGGCCCATAAATACGCAGCTCCACAATATTTGAATGGTTCTCAAACTGAAATACAGAAATTTCTGACAACAAATTTCTTGACTTTACACCATCCATATTGATGTCAACATCCTGATCGGCGGTGGCGCTGATGAGTTTGTATTTTCCATGAAACTGCTCTTGCAGCTCCGCTAGTTTACGTGCTTCTTCAATTTGGGGATCAACAGAAGGTCCGTCGCTTTTTTTGCAACCCAATATCCCCCCGAGTAGCAAAGCGCATATGAGCAAATTTCTTTTCATCTTTTTCTTGGCTAGTAACTGCTCGAAGCTACATATAGTTTAGCAACTTACCAACTGGTTACAAAAAAATTAATGCGCATGTTTTCGTATCGACCATTCGATTCCCTGCCGCAATAATTTTCGATAATTTGGATTTGCAAATGTCTCGGGACCGTGGCCGAGTTGTATAAAAAGCACCTCGCTTCCGCCGAATGGATTAGTCCAGGCAATGTATTTTGAACTTTGCGGGTGTGTGGTACTGAGCAGAGGCCGGATCGTAGGTTGGGTGCCGAAATTTCCGTACACTTCGTCATAAATTTCAAAATCGCTGAGCCCCCTGGTAACAGGATGCTTCCGGTCCTCGATTTTTACCGGAATGACCACGCCATGTTGGTAAGTGGATCTCAATGTATCACCATTCACGACGACAGCTTTGGCATAATACCTGCCTCCAAGGATTTCCTGAAACTTATCCCAGTTTTGATAAGAAACCATAGCATGATGCAGAAAAATCATTGCCTTACCTTTTTTCAAGAGCTGTAAGTAGGCCTCCTTCTGAGGCGCGGTAATTGAGTCGGCCAGGTCATAAAATACCAAGGCGTCGTATTTGTCCACGTCCGGTGAGGCGATGAGTTCGTTGGCTTTCGGCTGTTCTATTTTGTCATAGCTGAAATCACCCAACGAATCCAGCATATTGTAGAACTGCACCTTTTTAAATCCGTGGCCGCCGGTAATGATTAGTAAGCGAGACTTATGCTGTGCCAGGATCTTAACCATCTCCAAACGCTCCCCGTGCTTTGTTGGAAAAGAAAATTGGCTGCCGCTGAGCTGCTCCGCTTTCTTTCCGTTTCGTAGCAATTGCACCGAGTGTCCCGGCCACGGGTTTTCGACGAGGCAAGGCCTGCCGGCTTCACTCATAAGCTTCACGAATTTAATTTCCCCTTGTTCCAATTGACTGCTCACCAGGAATGCGCCATACGCCCGGAGCTGATTGAAACTGGCGTTTTTGGCTTTATTCCAGTTCGGAAATACCCTTAATATCCCCTCATAACTTTGCATCATCATTTCGTTGATCGTCAGCGGAACGGCCGACAGCGTCTCGATCCCGCCGCCCTCCGCTGTTATCCAGAGGTTCGGCAGCGACTGGCGTTTGATCCGATTGGTGAGCTGACGCATGATTTCATCAGAGTCGTACCCAACCCTGACCGCCGCAGGGAAACAGGTTTCGATGCCGTTGCCGAGCGTATTTGCCCATTCTCCCGGGCCCTTCATTTTTTCTTTCCAGCGGCCAATGTCACCCAGCAGGATCCGGTTGAATGCCGAATCGGTTTTAGGTCCGCATATGCCTGAGGGCAAGATTAATCCGTGGATGGACACCCTGGCGAGGCCCTCAACACGGCTATGCGTCGGAGAAGGGCTGGTTTCTACATTTTTAAGGCTCGGTTGACCGTCGACCTCGCCAACCGTGAACTTGCTCATATGGTCCACAATGTGCTGCCACTTTTGAACTCTACCGGCATCGACTTTCAGAAAAGTACTTACGTCAATCATCCCTTTGAAAAGCATTTTCACCAATCCAACGGATAATGTGGAGTTGAAATCGCCCAAAAGCTGACGCCATTGTCCCTTGTTTTTGATATTCGGCATTACCTCATTATAGTGGTCCATTTGAATGACGTAGCGCCCGTCTTCGAATTTGAGATAATCCTCCCAAAAATTCGCACATTCGAGCAAGTACGGGTACACTTTACGCGCATACGTAGCGTCATATGTACTATAAAAACGCATCAGCATATTGCCTACACTGAACACCGCATTGATCTTCTGCCCCAGAAACTTGTATCCTCCGTCGATCGTATTTTCCCTGGAAGCATACCGTTTCTCCATCTCGTCGGGCGTCAATGGCCAGCGCGTAGTGACGAGCCCCAGCGGACCTATTCCAACCGGGAAATAGATCCCGCGAATGCCCAACAGCTCTTTGGCATGTTGCTTCCCGTGCTCCATATAATCGAGCAGGGGCTTATCAAAATTGTCGGTCTCATCAATGTGGTTCGAGGAATAGGAAGCCCAGTAAGGTGCCTGGTAGTTGTAATTTAAATGATAATCCCCACCCCATGCGGCAGAATCCTTTGTTATAAACGGCCCCCAAATCCCCGGGGCGAATTTGTTCCCCCGCGAAGTCGCCCCGAAAAGGTATTGCGACGCATAGTAGTACTTTTCAAGAAACGGGTCCCCTATTTGCACTTCCGACTGCTTCCAAAACTGCTCCCACCAGGCATAATGGTCTTTGCGCAACTGATTTAACGTGGTCTCCGTCGTTGTATTCGCGACTGTAATCGCCTTTTGTTTCCAATCTTTTGAGTCGAAATTGGTGTACATGGTGACGACCAAAGTGACTTTGGTGTTGGGTTTCAAATCAATATTTCCGGCCTTATCCGGCTTTGCTCCCAGCACTTTTACAGCCATCGCCACGTGCGATGGCCATGCCAGCATCGGCGTATTTTCAAATGAACGCGTAACCCAATAGGTGTCCCCGTCAACGCCACTTGCATTCACCGAGGTGTTTCCTTCTGCCGCTTTGAGCACGAAATGCATGGAGCAGGCCTTGTCCGATTCGAGTTCTACGACAACCGTATTGGCTGTCGCGGAAACCCAGGTGTTAACCCGTACAGAGTCATCATTTTTGGTAAACTTTGCAGAGATTTCGGCTTTATCCTGTATTTGCTCGGCATAATAGTCCGCACCCGAAAGCGCAGGAATATTCATCTCCAACCAGCCGGGCAAGGCAATGCCGCCGCCCGGGTAAACAGGGTATGCCCGCCAGAAATCGTTTTTCCCAAGGTAAAAAACCAGTTTGTCAGGTTTGCCTCCGAGCGTCAGGCCAATATCCCCGTTTCCTGCCAAAGGCCCGTCCGGTGTTTTGGAAGTGGGTACTTTGGCTGGCGCGCTCGTGAAGATCGCCTTGTAGCGCCCGGCATATATTTGCCGGGCATTCCCATGCCGGGCATCTCCATGCCGGGCATCTCTATGCTGCGCATCTCCATGCTGAAAAAAGCAGAGCAGGATAATCGTCAAAAGGCAAATTCGTTGCATCGTTATGGTCCGAAAAATGTGGTTCATGGGTGGTCGAATTTCGCGATGAACCCACCGCCTTCGACGAGGTCCAGCCGTATGGTACTATTCTTCTTGTAGCTTCCTTTCGCGAGCGTTACGCTCACAGGATTTCCATCAGTATCCCTTACTTCAGAAGCATTGAATGTGCCGTCGCCCAGAAACGTCAGCGAAATGTCAAAACTTTTTGCCGCAGCACCATTCATCACAGCCAAAAACCAGCTCCTCCCGCTCCGCCGTGCATACACAGCCGCCTCCCCGATAGCAGAGCCCGGCAGCACGATCGTCTCGTCCCACACACTCGGAATGCTTTTGATCATTTCCACAGCCGGATTGGCCAACAAATGCTCCGGACTGGCCGAATAAGTAAGTAAAGGTGCCGAAAAAATAGCTGCGCTAGCAATCTGGTGCGCCCAGGTGGTATTTTTCCTCCGCTCGCCAAAATGCACGGGCGTGTATTCCGCATGCCCGGTCACGAAGCGGGTGAATGGCAAAGTCACATTATGCCCGGCGCGGTCTTTCAGCTTACTGGCTTCCATTCCCTTCACAGCTTCGCGGGTCAGCTCATGGGGCCATGTGCGCTCTCGGCCCGTAGGTTTGTTGGCTCCATGAAAATCCACCATGATTTTCAGCTCCGCCGTTTCCCTGAGGATTGACTCGTACAGATCAATTTCTTCTTTTGCCTCGTGATCAAAGAAGTCGATCTTCAAACCGCTGATGCCCAGCTCATGGCAACGCTTGAAAAACGCCTGCCGGACTTTGGCATCCCTAAGCTCCTTGGAATGCTCCCATAACCAAATGTGAACGCCCTTTTCACGTGAATAATCTACCAAGGACCGAAGGTCGGCTTCGGGCCATTTTTTCCAGAAACCTTCGAGGATATTGTGTTTAAAACCAAGCTCCGCTGCCTGCCGGGAATATTCCTTCATGGTTTCCAGCGTACCCTCGCCGCCTCCATCGAGATACTTCCACACAGCCGCCCCTGGCTGGACCCACTCCGTTTTGATCCCTTTGGGAAAGAGCTTTTGATCCGGTGGCGGGCAGAGGTTATGTACCATATCGCTGTTTACCAATGCATTCAACCCGTTGGCGATGATCACCACCCGCCATGGCGTGGTGACCGTGCCGGTAATGGCAGCTGGCTGGGAAAGCCGGAGCAAATCCTCGGCGCTGTATCGTAACTTGTAAGGATAGGAAGTTGGCTGATTTTGGGGTAACCGCAGTACCATTCCCCGGTTGCCATCGGTTTGCAAGGCCATTCCGCCGTAGTTTGTGAGGTCCGCTTCCGTTACTGAAAGATAAACCTGACTATCAGGCAACCGGAACGTAACCGAAGGGGCCGCCCATTGTCCTGCTTTCACGGTGTCCATGTTTTTCCGGGCATATTCTCCTTCATAATGCATATACAGGTCATGATACCAGGCGGTGGTGCCGGAAGGTAATCTGAAAACGGTGGACTCGTCGGCAATGCGTTTTGCTTCCGGCTTGCCGGGAACGATGAGCCGGAATGCAGCGCCGTCGTTAAACACCCGCACATCGAGCGTATAATGCATTGCGCCGCTGCTAATATCGACTTTCGAGCCGTTGCAATGGCTTTTCGCCACCGAGTGAACGCCGTTCCAGGGGTATTCCTCATTCACTTTATAGTTATCGACTTTACCTAATTTCACTTTGCCGGTAATGGCCGCCGCATCCAGCGACATTCTGATTGGCGAAGCTTCGATAACATCCTTATTATCATAGGAAATGCGGTAATACAGCGAATCGCTCTTTGTAAAAATATGGAACGAAATCTTGTTATCAGGACTCTTGACGGACACCTGATCTACGGCAAATAGTCTCCCGGATGCCAGCAGCACCAGCATCAATATTCTTTTTATACCCAACATAATTTTCAGTCCTTAATAATTTGCATTTTGTGTCCAAACCCCTTTCATAATGTCCATTTGGCCCAGGGGAATGGGCAACAGGCTGGATTTGAATTTCCGTTTGGTTCCCTTGGCATCATAAGCCACCTGCGGAATAACTTTGTCGACTATCTTCCAGCGTACCAGATCGTTATAGCGCAATCCTTCGAAAGCAAGTTCAACTCTCCGCTCGTTCCTGATCACATCTCGCGTCAGGACTGTTTTAGGCGGCATTCCGACTCCCGGCCTTGCCCTTACATCATTCAATGCTTTCAATGCATTGGCGTCGCTCCCTTTTCCGCTTTCGAACATCGCCTCGGCATACATGAGGAGCAAGTCGGCGTAGCGGATTTTTACCATATGCTGCTCGCTGAGTGTTGAGCCGGAGCCGTTGTTGATCGCCAGGTTTACCCATTTTTTGAAGGCCATGCCCGTGTAGGGAATTTGTCCTTCTGCGAGGCTTCCGGTTTGCTTAAAGCCGGCCGGATTGTACGCCCAGGGGTCTCCCGCTTCAAAAATGGTCATCTTTCTGCGGGGATCGTTAGGCTCATAGGCATCCCGGAGTTCGGGCGTGGGGAACACAGACATGCGCGCCCCGATCACCTGATCGAGCGAATGGTAGTCGTCCGGCGCTTTAAACTGGACAGAAAACATGATCTCCCGGTTATTGAGCTGGTTTCCAAAGAATATCCCGGCGTAGTTATCGGCCAGTTTGAATGGGTTGGCAGGATCGCCAATCAGGCTCCATGCCGCATCCGCTGCCTCACTGAAACGTTCGTTGTTGAGCAATACCCTTGTTTTTAACGCAATCGCCGAGCCTTTCACAGCACGCCCGTCTGTATACGCGGCGGCGGGTAAATAGGAAATGGCAAGGTCAAGGTCTTTCAGTATCTGCGCTACCACCTCCGTTTTAGGCGCTCTTGGCGTTGCACGGATGTTATCGTCCAGGCTAGCCGGTTTAAGGATCAGCGGCAGGTCACCATAAAGTTGCGTGAGGTCATTGAAATAAAAGGCCCTCAAAAACAATGCTTCCCCTTTCATCCGGTTACGAACAGCGTCGGTTGCAGCCGTTACCCGGTCGATATTGGCCAGGAAATAGTTGCACGCGGCGATCCCCTGGAAGCCGATGGTGAACGACTTACTGACGATCCCCGTCGTGGCCGAATTGTGTTCCCCCCGCATGACGACGTCGAACGACTCATAACCTGAAGTATTGGAAGCATTGTCGGACAGCGATTCCCAAAAAAGGAAGTTGCCGCTCTGGGCCGGGCCGTTGGATATGATGGGCTCTTTGAGCTTGGCATAGCAGGCAATCAATGCTTTGTTCGCTTCCGTTTCCGTTTTCCAGAAGTTTTCGGAGTTGGGGCTGCCGAGCGGATTTTTATCCAATGTATCCTTGCAGGCGAAGACCGCCGGGATCAATATCAACAGAAATATCTTTTTTAAATATCTGGTTGTCATAGCATTACTGAATTAAAACGTGACTTTAACACCAAATGAATGAATTTTGGCCTGGGGATAAATGGCCGCCCTGCCACTTGCCGACGCCCGTTCGGGATCTATTCCCTCGAAAAACTTCGTGAATGTGAGCAGGTTATCCCCCGACACGTACAGTCTCAGCGTCTGTATTTTCAGGCGATTGATCAGCTTCGCCGGGAAAGTGTAGCCCAGCTGGACGTTCTTCAACCTCAGATAGGAGGCATCTTGCAGCCACCAGTCGGATACCTGGGTATTAGGCGCATAGTTTTCGTTGAAAATATGCGGGACCGTGTTAGAAGTGCCTTCACCATCCCAGGCTTTTTCCCAGAATGTAGGCGGCGGGCCTGCTTGCCGGAATGGCGCGATCCCCCACTCTTTGATATAAATCTTGCGGCCTTGTACGCCTTGCAGGAAAATTCCGAGGTCAAAGTTTTTATAATCTGCATTCAATGTCAGTCCGTAGTTGAACTTGGGGAAAGCGCCGCTCACGACCATGCGGTCATCGGTGGTGATTTTTCCGTCCGGAACGCCGTTGGGCCCGCTGATGTCGCGGTACTTCATGTCGCCCGGCTTTGGTTTTACTAATGGCATCGGTCCATTATCGATCTCCCCCTGGTTTTGGTAAATGCCGTCAAAAACGTACATGAAGTAGGAGTTGTAAGGCAGCCCCTCCTGGGTTACCGTTCCGTTGCCGTTGTTCACTTCCCGGGCACCAAACTTCACAACCTTATTTTTGTAGGTTTCAAAATTCCCCTGGATCTTGTAGCGGAAGTCTTTGACCCTGCTTTGGTAACCCAGCGAAATTTCGACACCTGTATTGCTCATTTCCCC
Source organism: Dyadobacter sp. MSC1_007 (assembly GCF_023667495.1). Classification (GTDB taxonomy): domain Bacteria; phylum Bacteroidota; class Bacteroidia; order Cytophagales; family Spirosomataceae; genus Dyadobacter. Next base: position 705,663 of record NZ_JAMOZL010000001.1, on the reverse strand, counting down.
GAGATTGACCGTCGGGCCGGCAACACCGATAAAATCAGGCACTTGCAAAGGTCTCAGAATGTTGGTAGTCTTTTTGGAATACCAATCAATACTACCGAACACCGAGGCCCTGAACAGTCCGAAATCAATGCCGACGTCGGTTACAGTTGTGGTTTCCCAGGTAATGTTGCGGTTGATGAGGTCGGTTTGCGTCACACCTTGCTGCAAAGAGCCGCCGATGTTGTACACAACCGGATTGAGCACCTGCTGATACGGATAAGGCATCGATTCGCCGCTCAACGACCGGTTTACGTTTTGGTTACCCACCTGCCCCCACGATGCGCGCGCTTTGAGACTTTCCAGCCAGTGGACCGGTTTCAAAAACTCCTCTTCCGAAATTCTCCATCCAGCCGACGCCGACGGGAAAAAGCCCCATTTGTTGCCATCCGGGAAGCGCGATGAGCCGTCGTACCGGAAATTTCCTTCGAGCAAGTATTTTTCTTTGAAATTGTAAGTCGCCCGGCCGAATACCGATCGGAGCGCCCATTCATACGCTAGTCCGTCGGCCAGCTGCCCGCCCGGCGAATAGGCCCCGAGTTCCAGCAAGTCGTTCGAGGGTGCATTCCGTTTGAAAGCCTGCAAGCGGTCATACCGGAACGTCTCCTGGCTTACCCCCAGCAATGCATTCAGGTTGTGATTTTCACCGATTTTTTTCGTGTAATTTAAAGTACCAAAAACAGTGTACTGCACGTCATTTTCATTGCGGACTGTCAGGTTGTTTTCACCGACTGTGCCATTCCACTGCGTGTTGTACAGGTACTGGCCACTGGCGTCGGGAAGGAACATGTATGCCGGTATCCCTACTACATGGACTTTGGTTTGCCTGTTATTAAACTTGACGGCTCCTTTGATTTGCGCTTTCAAACCCGGCAAAATATCGAGATCCAGAAACGCCGATGCCAGTGCGTAGTAATTTCTGACATACCTGCCGCCGTTTTCAGCCAATGCAACCGGATTTTTGTTACCGCCCTCCTGGATGTAAGCTTTGGCCGCATACCGGCCGCTGCCGTCGGGCAGTTTCGGGGTAAATGTGGGGTGGGCAGCCAATGCGCTCAGAATCTGGTCTTCCGTGGAATTCCCGTCAAACTGTGTATTCAATGCAGTCTCTCTCCTGTCCCCTTTTGAGAAAGCTAGGTTGGTACCGAAGGCCAGTTTTTTATTAAGGGTTGTTTTGAAATTGAACTGGGCATCGTACCGCTTGTACCCCGTTGCGATCAGAATTCCGTCCTGATCGAGAAAACCCGCTCCGAAATTATAGGTCGTATTTTCTTTGCCACCATTCACGCTCAGATAATGCTGCTGCACGGGAGATGTGCGAAAAATGGCGTCCATCCAGTCGTAGCTTGGGTACTGGGCAGGATTTGTAACGCTTCCCTGGCGGTATTCTTCAATTTGCGCCGGCGTGTAAAGCTGATTGGTACTCGTCCCCGTATGCGCGATAGCCTTGTTGAGCAGCTCCATAAACTGCACCGAGTTCGTGATCCGGTCATAAACGGAGGTTGCTTTTTGGCTACCGAAATTATAGCTGTAATCGACATTCAATCTTCCGGCAGTACCCGTTTTGGTAGTCACGAGAATAACCCCGTTTGCCGCCCGCGAGCCGTAAATGGCAGCCGAGGCAGCATCTTTCAATACGGATATGCTTTCGATCTGGTTGGGATTGACGTTATTCAGGTTACCCTCCACACCATCGATCAATATCAGCGGATCGTTTCCGGCCCCGCTGAAAGTGCCCTGCCCGCGGATCTGAATGCTGGCGTTTTCCGCGCCCGGTTGTCCCGAATTTTGAGTTACTTGCACGCCCGGCATTCTTCCCTGTAACAGCGAAGTGGTGTTGGGAGCTTGCCGGGTAGTCAGCTCAGAGCCAGTCACATTGCTGACAGCGCCGGTCAGGTTTACCTTTTTCTGGGTACCGTAGCCAACCACCACCACTTCTTCTAAAGCCTTTTCATCGGTCGCCAGCACAACGTCGAGCACTTCGCGCTTGCCCACTTCCAGCTCCTGGGCCACGTAACCCACAAAACTGAATATCAGCACCGCATTATCCTGCTCGAATTCCAGATTATAAGCGCCATTCTGATCCGTAATGGTTCCCTGACTGGTGCCCTTGATGATCACACTCACCCCCGGCAACCCCTGCCCATCCTTGTCCGTTACCTTACCCCGGATCGGAGCCCTTGTTTTGACTTCGGGGAGCTGTACTTCCCGTTCTGTGAGGATAATGTTTTTGCCTTCCTGCCTGAACAGTAAGTTAGTCCGGTCCAGGATCAGTTCCAGCGTCTTCTGGACCGTCCGCGATTCCCTGCGAAGCGTAATGTTATCAAAAGGCGACACAGCCTTCGAAAGGTAGAAGATATTATATCCCGATTCCTGTTGAAGTTTTTGAAGGGCGTCCCTTAGCGAAGACTTCTCTAAACCAATGGTTACATTCGCTTCCCTTATGTCTTGCGCGCCGCTCGTCCCCGCCAGAAGCAGCTGGGTCGCCATGATAAGAACGCCGATTCCATAAACGCTGATCTTCATTAAATTGCAAAGATATAAGCACAAGATTCGTTGCCGATCAGGCATAGTTCTTCTGCCTACGGATATAGGTTTTTTCATATATTTGTATTGTCTAGAAATTTGTACTGCGAATTTTCTATTCAAAAGCTCCCTATCGCTGTCCAAGGCCGGGGAGCTTTTTACTTGATCACCGTGCAGCTACGGGGCACGGCCGGGATGGATGGATTTCTGTTTCATAAGAATTTAGTTATCAGTCAATTCAACGGCAGCCTTCGCCACTTAACACCAGTTCACCACCGTCCAGGGCATATTTTGTATTACTTGTCAGGGTCAGTACTTTAAAGACTTCTTCCAGGGTTTCCGTCCCTGAAAACCGGCCTGTAATAAGGCAGTTTTGCAATTGCGGATTTTGAAAGGCTATCTTCACGCCATAGCGTTTGGCCAGCATCTCTGCCAGCTCTCCGAAAGGCGTTTCCTGGAACACCATATCCGCCTGCACCCATGCCGTGAGCTCCTGCGATTTCACAGCCTTTTCGTCCGCAACAGTCGTATGGGTGTTGTAGGTCATCTGCTGGTTCGCCGTCAGCAAACTCGTGTGTCTCTCTCCGTCATCCACCCGTACCTTACCACGGGTAACCGTCACCACCACCTCGCCTCCGGTGGGCAATGATTTAATACTGAATGCAGTACCGAGCACCGTCGTCCTGATTTTCCCTGTCCTGATCACAAACGGACGCGGTTTCCGGCCAGCCGCATTTAAATGTACCACATCAAAATAAGCTTCTCCTGAGAGCGACACTTCCCGGGTTTGGCTGTTAAAATCGCGGTCGTATTCGATCCGCGTATTGCCGTGCAGCACCACCCGGCTCCCGTCGGGCAGCATTACAAATTTCGTCTGCCCTTTCACAGACTGTTGGATGATGGTTTTCGAGGCCAAAACACTGACCCGGGGCTCCCGCTGTTGCTTAACAACAAAGAAGATCCAGCCCGCACCAATCAGGATAAGGACGGCCGCAGCCACGCGCCAGAAAGTGCCGCTCCATAACGGTCGTGACCTTGCAGGTTGGGCAGCAATGCGTTTCGCTATGTTGCCCTTCATTCTTGCATGTACATCTGTGAGTTCTTCTTCCGAAAGCTTTGAAAGCTGATCCGGTTTGCCCGAGAAAAGCTCATAGTATTTTTCGATCATGTCAACTTCTTCCTCATCGGCACCCCCTCTGAGATACCTCCCGACTATCGACCTGAACTTATTCCTATTTCTGCTTGACATGTTTATAAAACGCTGTTTATTAACCAGTGCAGGAATTCCCAAAAAAGTCCCACGCAAACTTGTGATTTTTTTAAAAATATTTTGCGGCAAGACCCCTGGCAGATGCAGGGCTACGAGCGAAGCAGTAAAATGAGAAGGGTAAGAAGCTTTCCGATGCTCTCCCGAAGGCTTTGCTGGGAAGTATTAAGCTGGTTTTGCACGGTTTTTCTCGAAATACCCAACTGATCGGCAATTTCCAGGGTAGAGAGCCCTTCCAGAAATCGTAACCTGAAAATCTCGCGGCGTTTTTCGGGCTGTGATTCGAGCCAGTCATGGATGCTCGACAGCAGCTCGTCTCTGAGAAAATTGGAATCCGCATCGTCACTGGAAAGGGCCATATAATCAAGCGGCTCCTCGAAAGCTGGCAAATTTTTTCGCTTGTGATAGATGGCAAAAACCTGGTATCTCACTGCTCCGAGCAGGTAGCCGCGGAGATTTTCGATGTGCCTGCTGCCCCTTTTGTTCCAGAGATCGACAAATACATCCTGCACAATTTCTTCACTGTCCGAAGAGTCGTTGATCCTCTTATAGGCTTCATTGTAGAGTTTTTTCCAGTAGCGCTCATAAATCAGGTCAAATGCCGCCTCCGAGCCATCCGTTAGCATGGTTGCCAGCTCATCGTCCGTCGCGTTCTCGTGGGTATGCATGCCAGGTGTTTCGAGATAAAGAAACAAAAATAACAAAAAAATAAAGAAGTTATGTCCTAATCTGAGACGCAAAGAAAGGTGGTTGACCCTCAATTTTAGGCGGGAAGCATTTGTAATTACTACCGCTAGAAGATATACGTCATTCCGCTTTTATCAGCCATTGCCACGATCACAACTATTTCGAGTGTCTCTGTAAATGTCCGGACAGACATTCACTTCAGACGCTCATCCCATGAAAACTAAAATCTACCTTTTTCTGACCCTATTGCTGAACAGCTATATGGTCTTCGCACAACAGCAATACGAAATGGTCTATGATACGGCATCGCGCCAATATCAGCTGATCAGGAATGCGAACCCTAACACTGCTGCACGGGTACAGGCTTACGATATCGATATTACGGTCACGCCAAGCGCCGTCAGACCAGAAAGTATGGTCCATATTCACATGGATATCGGCCCCGGCGTTGATATTGATTCGATTTACACCTTGGTTTTTATGATCTGGCCGGATTGTCAGCCTCCCTGCAACGAGCAGTCGATCGGCGACATGTGGCTGTCGCCGAACGCCATCAATAAGCTCAACCGGACTGTCGATCTGATGATGGGCGGAATGTTGCCTGGAAAGCATTACCGCCTCGAAACGGCAGTTTTTGGTCTGGAAGGCGCTCCGTGTGGTGGCAATATGGCCGAGCCGATTACTTTTCAAACTGGCCCCGCCGTTGCAAAACCCATGCAGATGCTAATGGTGATCGACGAGGAGTGGAGAAACGTAAGCTATGTACAGAGCGCTCTGGATCAATACATTACCGATGTGCAGGGCACTAACTCGTTGCTTACCGTGCAAAAATATTATATAGAAAATAACAGTACGGCGAAGATGTTGCTCCAAAATCACATCCGGCAGCAATATCTCAACAATAATTTATCCTACTTATTTTTTATCGGCGACAATGCGTCCACCAACGTGCGCAGGAACTTGCTCGATGAAGCGGGCAATGTGGTACTGTCGGCGGGTACGGTCAGCTTTACCCATTATACATTGCCCTTGTACCAGCATTATTCGTTTAGCCCTGATACGTATGATCTCCAAAGTTCAGCCTATTATAACACCTGTTTCAGGGCGTCACAGGAAGTCCGGCAAGCTATTTTCCAGCAACGCAATTCATTGATTTCTATGGGAATGGTGATCCCAGACCCCGCTTTAAGCCATGATGGGAAGGCAAACTACATCGTGGATTACTTTACCAAAGTACACCGGTTCCGTAACAAAGAGATCACTTTTCAAAAAAGGATATTGCTGGCCGATGGTTTCGCCGAAGAGGATGCCGTGATCGGAATGGCGCTGGCCAATGGGAGGTGGCTCACAGCCGTCGCACTAGAGACAAGTGGAGCAAAGGACCCGAACTACTCGGGAGATGACCCAACCTGGAAAGGCGACTATCTGAACAGGCTGGGCAACGAATCTCACGAAATTTTTAGTATGAACGTTCACGGAAGCCCGAATTACCATGCTTTTGGCATTTATAGTTATGACTTGATATACAATTTATTACAATTAAATACGCAACTGCTGCACCTCGCATCGTGCAATGTCGGGCATTTCAAAACCAACAACTATATGGCCGGCTTGTACCTCGAAAAAGGTAATGTGATCAACGTGCATGCCTACGCGGATCTTTTAATCGTGATTACTTCCAACGGTGCCAGCGGACTGGGGTACCAGTTTATGGGCAATGGCGCATTTACCCTGCTCTCTCAGGGCCACGCCGTGAGCGACGCTTACCGGTATTCGCAATCCTATATCGACAGCGAAGTAATCCTCGGCGACCCGCTTGCGACACTCGATATGGAATCGGTGCTACCGGTGACCCTGCGGGATTTTAATGTCAGTAAAGAAGGCCGTGTGGCGATGCTCAAATGGTCGACGACCTCCGAAACGAACAGCAATCGGTTTGATATCGAACGCAGTGGCGACGGCAAGCAATGGAAGCGCATTGGCGAAGTGCTGTCCATGGGAGAAAGCGCGGTGAACAGGGACTATTTCTTCCAGGATAACCAACCGATTTCCGGCCGGAACCTCTACCGGCTGAAAATGATCGACCGCGACGGCACCTATGCCTATTCGAGAATACGTAGCCTCGAATTTGGACCGGAAGTTAGCGCAGCATTCCCCAATCCGACCTATGACAGGATCTATTTCGCAAAGGAAGTGACAGATCATCTCCAATCAGTCCGAATTACAGATGCAACCGGCAAAGTTGTCTTGGAAAAAAGCAAAATTACCAGTGATGGCATTGCGTTAAAGGGGCTACATCCCGGACTTTACCTGTTACAACTGACCATGCAGGACGGCCGGGTCAGCACCGAAAAGATAGCTGTAGTGCGTTGAGGTTTTAAGGAAATTGCTAATTTCGGTATCATGTCGGTGTTTCTTCGGTAAAGTATGCCTATGCAAGCCTTAATTGCAATATCGATCATCGCAGCTTTTACATTTCCGGCATTTGGTCAGGATGGCTTTCTAGCCGAAAACCCGAAATTGGCTTACTGGAAACTTGGAGGCCATTCAGAAACTGTGATAGTCTTGCATGGCGGTCCGGGCGTGCAGCATCAGTACCTTCGTCCTGAATTCGACTTACTGAATGAATTTTGCTCTGTCGTCTATTATGATCAGCGTGGTTGTGGCCGCAGTGAACAGGCAGCGTCTTACGTATGGCAAGAGCATGTAAGGGACTTGCAGCGGATTAAACGGAGACTCTCTCCAAAGAAAAAAGTCTTTTTAGCGGGATCGTCCTGGGGAAGCTCCCTCGCGATGATCTACGCATACCTGCATCCGGAAGATGTGAAAGGGATAATTCTTTCGGGAACGTATAAGTGGGAAGGGAAAAACAAAGAATATTCGAAAATCGTCTATCCGACTCCAGTTCGGTCTCACAAACAGCCCATTCAGGAACCAGGGATTCTGAAACGAAGAAACGTCGACGGAACCATTACAGAGGAGCCTATCACGATCTTCAAAGAAATTGAAATGTTTACAGATGCCCCCGCTTTTGAGACCCGTGACAGCTTTGTCTCCGCACCGGTAATAGACAGTCTTCGTAATATCAAAATCCCTGTTCTAATCTTCGGTGGAGGCAAAAACTGCCAGATCGACAATTCTCATCAATTCAAGGACATTTTTCCGCAAGCTGAACTATGCATAGTCAAGGAAGCATGCCATGATCCATGGATGAGCGCCCCCGAGTACTTCGCCATGATTTGCGGCAAGTTCTTGGCTAAGAATAAGTAATTCCCACAACTATCCAAACCTACTAATCCCACTTTGCGGTGCTTTTTGGCCTTCTTTTTAATTTGTAGTCAGAATCAAAATAGTAAACGCAGGATTCGTCGCAACCTAGGCCGATGGGTTTGTTAATGGTTGCATTTTCGTTTTGTGCAAAAGATTTTGAAGCCGTTACGAAAAAGACGCTTGCGCTCAGCAGAACAGTTGAAACTGAAAGGGCGATGACTATTATTCTCTTATTGATTGAATCGAGACCTTGAAATAGTGTTTTCATGCTTGGATAGATTAGCCTGTTTACAATTCTGAAAAATAGGCTAATTCACCAGGCTTTAAGCGCGTCCGCGAGTTAACTTAATATTAACTTTTCGTAGGTTGGTGGGAATTAGACCAAGCAGCTCAAAAGCGGTAATCCGCTGCCCGTTGCCGGTCATATACAAGCTTCATAGTCCTCTCGCCGGAGGTTGAGGTTGAATTGACCTGGACAAAAATTGACTTTCCATCATTGATCAACTTCCATACTTCTGTTACTTTAAAATCTAATTTCTCCCCATTGGCATCTAAGGATCTAACCGAGGTAACGGTCATGGTTTGGCCGTCATCCGACCACCTGGCGGTAGACTTAGCCCTGGGGACTCCGACGAAAGTAGTTTCACTTTCTTTGCCGTCAAAGGTTAATTTCTCTTGTCTTGTAACCAACGCCCCGTCGAGTGACGAGCTTGCCACATCTACGGTTAGAAAATCCGCATGTCGGGCTATTCTCATTGTTTTAGATCTCAGACGGTCGCCTCCGCCGAAAATACAAAGGGGAAACTGTCCGGCAAAATCACTTTTTGACTCATTCAATTTCCATTCACCGGAAAAGTCGGCGCGACTTGCGGACTTAGCGGAATCTGTTGATCGGTCAGTTTTGTCTTGTTCTTTCCCAGCGGTACAAAAAACAAACATCAATAAAACAGATACTCGTAGCGGATTTGCCATCTTTCTTTTTGTTTTAAGGGATTTCGACAAACCTACAGATCTTTACGCTGAGCTCTTGTTAACGGTTGTAAAAGAATGTTAACCAAACGTTAAAGTCCTTTTAGATCGGCATTAGTTACCTTTTTACAATCTTTCCAACTTTGATCTTTCGGCCGTCATCTATTTTACCAGCCCGCCGTAATCACCTAATGAGTTGAATCTACATCGAAATTTCCACCACTTGCATTGATGGGTTCCAGCCAAGCGAAAGTTGACCAGCTTATAGTCGAAATTTATAGTACCAATTTTGAAAATGCCGAGCATAAAATTCAAGAATTTGAGCGAAACAACTTGGAGATTATGTCCGACTTCCAACTTCGGCAAATGTTTGACTATTTGAAAGTACAGGTATATGAACATCTCGGAAATATTCAAGGTGCTTTGGACTTAGCAATAGAAGTCTGGAAAAAATATCCGACGTCTCATCAGGGTTACTTAACAACAGCCCTGCATATTGTCCAACTGATGACCTTTCTGGGAAAGGTTGAAGCCGCCAGCAAATTTGTAGAGGATTCGGTTCTCTCAATTCCAATTAACAATCTTAAAAATCTCAACCCAATAATTATCGCAAGAATGCTACCTGCATACATCCCGATGAATAGTGGCTACTTCGGAACGATCAAAGCGGCTGTATCTCATATTGAAGATGAGTTGGGGTTTAATATCAGCCTTGATCAAGACAATCCAGTCCAATCATTGAAGGAAGTTGCCAACAGAATTCAAACAGAAGGAAAACAGTTGACAGAAATTTTGGCAACAAGGGATATTCGAAGTCCGAAACAGAACATCGAAGCCTTAACTGGTTTCCTGACAAAGTCCAAAGTAAGAAATTACCGCACCGAGGCTCAGAACCTCTTGGATCACTTGCAACAAAGTAGCTAGATCTATTCAACTTCGTGTAATAAATATAATTATATTCATATTGAAATTCATTATCGAGTGAACCCAAGCATCCATAACCATGAAGAACATTACCAGGCTTTCCCGCGTCCGGGTCCGCTGCTTTGTAATCGTTGTCGCGCTATGGCTCCCGATAGCCCTTTTACACGCCCAACAGCCAGCCAACCCCACCTGCTCTTCTACGCCACAGTATCAAAAACTACTTCTTTCGAAATCCCAGAGACAAATTTTTGACAACGCACAAAAAAGTTTAAAGGCATACATTGCCTCTGCCAAAGCCAACCGAACGGATGCCGTCGACGAGGTTTATACGATTCCGGTTGTCGTGCATATTCTGGAACCCATCGGCAGTTCCTTACTCACCGACCAGCAGATCATCGACGGGATCACCGAAGTGAACAAGGCATTCAGAAACCAGCTCGTAGAATCGGACGGGGTGGATACCCATATTCAATTTAAGCTGGCCGTCAGGTCGCCGCAATGCGTTTCTTCCAATGGCATCAACAGAGTTAATACCAACAATCAGGCATACACGCAATATGGCGTTTCCAGCCCCGGTGGCCCCGGCTTGCCCTATGATCAGGTTTATCCGATGAGTTATTGGACCAACCTCGAATACTACAATATATGGGTGGTCAATTATATGGACCAGGCGGGCGCATTCGCGGGGTATCCCACTGGGGGCTCCTCGCCTACCGATGGCATGATGATCATGTCGCTATATTTCAATACCAAGTTGCTCGCGCACGAGCTGGGGCATGCTTTGTTTCTGGGGCACACGTTCTCGAGAGGAATTGGCGAGGGCGATCTCGGCACGGTCGAATGCCCCCTCAACGACAATTGCAGCACGCAGGGCGACAATATATGCGACACCGAGCCGGTTAATCAAAGTTCTAATTATCTCTGTCTTGGAAACCTCAATCCAACAAATCCCTGTAACAATAATGCGCCTTACGGCAATGTCCTTAAAAATTACATGGGCTACAATTCATTCGAATGCCAGTCGCAATTCACCAACGACCAGCGTACCCGGATGCGAAGTGCGTTGGAATTGTTAAGATCAGGGCTGATCAACAGCAAGGGGCTGGATCCGGCGGTGATCCCGCAAACCATTCCGCAGGGAACCACGGCAACCCTCACGGCGACAGGCTGCAATGGGTCGGTACAATGGTATGATGCACCCTCGGATGGAAACTTTCTCGGGAGTGGCAACACTTTCACGACACCTGTTCTGATGGAGTCGACCACCTATTATGCTTCATGCCTGCGTTCGGACTGCCCTAGCGACGTACGTGTATCGGGCGTCGTGACCGTGGGCCCGGGACTACCGGTGACGCTTGTGAGGTTCGGTGCCGAGTTATTGGAACGAAATCAGGTGCTGTTGAGCTGGGCCACGTCGCTGGAAATATCACATGATCATTTCGACATAGAATCGGCACGCGACGCGAAAACTTTCAGGAAAGTCGGGCAGGTTTCGGCTCCTTTGCATATTGCTTCCGGGGTTTCCGAGTATCAGTTTACAGACATTCCCGAGCAACCCGCAGCCATTATTTACTACCGTCTGAAACAGGTTGATCGCGCGATAGGCGGTAAAGACGCCCGTTACGAGTATTCCAAAATGGTGGCTGTCAGAATGCCCGAAATCCAAAGGGTAAGTATCAGCCCTAACCCGGCTGAAAACAGCATTGCTATCAGCGGAGTTTCTCAAAACTGGGAGGTGGAGGTGATCAATACCGCCGGGGTAGTTGTGCAACGAACAAAGAACCAGCAACTTATCGATTCGAAACGATTTCCTGCCGGGCTTTATATTGTGCGGGTAACAATGGGAAGCGGATATACTTTGTCCAGGAAAATCATCAAGAGATAAAAAACGAAACCAGCGGAGCGAGTTGCTCCGCTGGTTCGGCTCTCTTATTATTAATCAATGCTGTAAAAGAAGTTGCGTAATTCTGTCGCGAAGATATCCGGCACTTCCAGCGCTGCAAAGTGCCCACCCTTATTCATTTTACGGAAACTGACTACGTTTACAAACCGTTCCGCCCACTCTTTCGGGAACTGCGCTTCGCGGGGGAACAAGCTCAACCCCGCAGGCACGTTAGATTTCTCCAATGGCTTGGCGCCACTCCATTGGCCCACGGCCTCGGCCTTGTACATTCTCGCCGAAGTAGCGATCGTTTGCGTTACCCAGTAGATCATGATGTTCGTAAGCAATGCGTCCCGGCCACCGAACGACTCTTCCAGGATTTCGGCAGGAGCGCCCGCATTGCCGAAGCTGACGATCCATGCGGCCAGGCCAGTAGGCGAATCGTTCAGCCCGTAGGCGAGCGACTGAGGCTTGGTGGCATGCACCATCGCATAAGCGCCTTCGCTGTACCACCATTGCTGCACAAACTGCGCAAACTGCTTTTCGGCTTCCGTCATGGTTGCGGGGTCTTCCTGGCCCATGGGGTAACCGATGTCGGTGAAATGCACGCCGGCCACTACGCCCGGATATTTGGAGGCCAATGCTTTGGTTACGCCCATTCCCATATCGCCGCCAGCCGCGTAGAACTTTTCATAACCGAGGTTTACAGTCATCAGCTCTTTCCATAAGTCGCCGACGGCTTCGGTTGTAAGGGCTGTTTTGTCCGAAAACCCGAAGCCCGGGGTGGACGGGATCACGAGGTCGAAACTCTGTTCGCCTTCGGTGAGGAGCGGAATGATCTTGTGAAAACGGTAGTAGCTATCTGGCCAGCCGTGGGTGAGAATGAGGGGTTTGGAATTTTCGCCTTTCCCTTTAATATACTGAAAATGAACCTTTACGCCATTCACATCGGCAATGTATTGCGGGTATTTGTTGAGTTCGGCCTCCTGCTTTCGCCAGTCGTAGCTAGTGAGCCAGTATTGTACCAGATCCTTCAAATAGGCCTCGCTTGTTCCGAAGTGCCAGCCCGAGCCTTCCGCCTCGCCCGGCCAGCGTGTGTTCTGTAAACGGCTTTTTAAATCATCCAATACTTGCTGCGAAACCGATACTTTGAATGCTTCTGTGTTTTTCATAACTAAGTTTTTTTTGGTTTGTGAAAAAGTGATAATCGGGCACAATGCGAGCCATGTCAAGAGAAAAATGCGAAGTCTGGTCATGGCGTCCTGGTGTTTGATTAAAACAAAGGTATCGCTATGAACCGGCGTGCCGGTAGGAAGGAATTCGGGGAAAATAGTAAAAAACTCCGTGATGTGCAGCTACCCTTTCCGGTATTCGGTGGGTGTCGTGTTGGTCAGTTTTTTGAATGACTTGTTGAAATGCGAAGCGTCCTCGAAGCCCAGCCAATAACAGATCTCCTGAATCGACAGGGTAGTCTGTTTCAGCAAACTTTTAGCTTCCATCACCACATATTCGTCGATAAACGCTTTGGCGGGCTTACCTAATTCCGCCTGTAAAACCTCGCTCAGGTATTTCGGCGTGATATGCAATGCGGTAGCGTAAAAGGCGACTTCCTTATGCTGAGGAAAATGCTCCGCGACGAGCTTCCTGAACTCCTGCGCTATTTTTTCCCTGTTTGAACGGCCATTGGAACCCCGGTTGGCGGCGTTACCACTTTGGGGCTGGTTATCCGGGTTGGCGTGAAACGATTCCGCCAGCATGAGCAGCGAATGGACAATGCCGGGGACCGCGTTTTTATCGTCTTTCAGCTCTTTCAGCAGGGCAAATATGGAAGCCATCTTTTTGGTCTCTTCGCCGGTCAGGCTGATGACGTGCCTGCCGCCGTGGAAAAAGAATGGAAGCGAATGCAGGAAAGAATTGTTTTGCATGCCTTCGAACAGCTCTTCGGTAAAATAGACCGTGTCATGCTCGGCTGTGTAATTGCCCGTCCATTGGCAAACCATCCCCGGCCCAACGGTCGTCAAACATCCCGCAGCCAGCGTATAATCGGTACTGCCGATCTTGAACACATCGCCCTCTCCTGTATACGTAATGCCCAGGCCGTATGTAAATGTCCGGAACGGGAAGTTCACATGCGCGTTTTTGTAGGTATGTCTGTCGGCCAGGAAGAATGGGACATTGAAGCCGTGGAAATTTTGGTGTTTAAGAAATTCATAGAGATTGAAGGATGACAGGTTGAATTTTTTCTGCATAACATGCTGGTTTCGATGTTTGTGACCCTGCTTGCGCAAATAGCTGCGCCTATCTTTCCGCCAAAATAGCGAAAATTTATTTTTACCAATAAAATTGAATTTAATGGTAAAAATAATTTAGTTTTGAATTGAACCTAAATGAACAACCAGTCACTTGATGAGAACTTTGGAAAACCTGCAAATGGATGGCGGATGCCTTGTTTTCGACTTTGTGAACACAGTCAACACACGAAGGCCTGCACCAGAAATCGAATACCTCCAAACATTTGAAGACCTGCTCGTATGGTCGGCAAAGCTTGGGTCGGTTGGCGGCGAAAAACTGCGTGCCCTGAGAGAATATGCCGCGCAAAACCCCGATGACGCCCTGGCGGTGTTGCAGGATGTAATCGAAGCGCGCGAAATGCTTTATGAACTCTTTTCGTCCATTGCAGCAGGCAACGTGCCCGGCAATGCGGTCATTCATGCATTCAATCGTAGACTTTCGCTTGCTTTTCAGCGGATCCATATCAAGTTCGGACCCGCAAGCGCAGAGTTCGATTTAGGAGGTGACGATGTTTTCCCGGGCGAGCCGCTGCTTCCCGTGCTCAAATCGGCGTTTGACATCGCTACCAATCAGGATTTTAGAAGAATAAAAGAATGCCCGCGTTGCGGATGGCTTTTTCTTGACTCAACCAAAAACGGAAAGCGCAAATGGTGTGATATGAACGTGTGTGGCAGCCGTGAAAAATCATTGGAATACTATTATCGGAAAACGAAAGCCCGTCACACGCTATGATATCCGGAAAAACCGTCACGTCTCTTCTCTTCGCCGCGACCGTGTGGGCAGCCGTACAATGCACCCGCGACGGGGCACAAACCGCCATCCGCTATCCCGAACCGCAGCCCGACTCGGTCGCTATCCCCTTCCTTCCCGGAATTGTCAGCAGCGATTCGCTGGACTTCAACTCGGCTTTTTCCCCAGATGGAAAGTCCTTTTATTTTGCAAGATCAGTCAAAGGCAAATGGATGATTTATGTGACTGAATTAAGCGCGGGATCATGGACCAAGCCCGGACTGGCGCCATTTAATGAACCCGCCTATTCGCAAGCGGACCCATTTATTACCAGCGACGGCACCCTGTATTACATTTCAAACCGGCCCAAAGCGATCGACGACACCATTCCCGACTACGACATCTGGCGAATTCGTCCCGGCGCAAATGGCGGAGGCATTAACAGCTGGACGAAACCGGAAAATCTCGAAACCGTAAATTCGGACAGTACTGAATATTACATGTCGCTTGCCGCGAATGGGAATTTGTATTTTGCTTCCAACCGGCGCGGTACAATCGGCTCTCACGACATCTACGTAAGCCGGTACCTTAACGGCAGCTACACCAAGCCCGAGAACCTGGGGCCCGCCATCAATTCCGGCAATATGGAGCACGATCCGATGATCGCACCGGATGAGCAATACCTGATCTTCACGTCCGTCGACCGGAAAGATTCGCACGGGAGCGGCGACCTCTACTATTCACTCCGAAACCAGGACGGCACATGGTCCCCGGCCAGAAACATGGGCAGCAAGTTCAATACCAGCAGCTATGAATACTGTTCCTACGCAACGCCCGACGGAAAATACCTGTTTTATAGTTCAGATTATGATGTTAAATGGATCAGCACGAAATACTTTCCGTGGGTGGGGCGCTGATTCGCCGCGGCACCCACGGGCGAATGCTATTTGGCCAGTTTTTTGTCCTGCTTTAATGTCTTTTCGTCGCTTTTATTCACGTCCTTCATCATCGTAAAGTGGTCGCCGATTTTCCCATCCGAGCAAATCCATTTGAGATCCAGCCTGTTTCCTTCCACTTCCAGCATCACCGCGCCGCCTACCTCATGGTTTGAATAGTACATCGCATTATGCGGGTAGGTGGCCTTATGCCCGCCCAGTGCGCCCGCCGAGCCGCTAACCACGTACACCGTGCCGTCGGTGTTGGTTTTGCTTTTCAGATATGGAGCTGAATTTTCGCTGCCGTCGTACAATGCCGTCGATGAGCTGATTTCGTGTTTTTTGGCATCGAAATCGGCCTCTTTTCCATAATATCCTTTGATAAGCTTCGTACGCTCGTAAACGTGGCTATGGCCGCAAAGTACCAGGTCTACACCGCCATCTTCCAGTATTTTAATGAAATTTTCCCTGATCTTGACCAGTAACGATTCCTTATCCGAATCGTGCGAGCCCATTGTATAAGGAGGGTGATGCCAGTAAGCCACAACCCATTGCTTATTTTTATTAGCCGCCAGGTCCTTTTTTACCCATTCCGCCTGTTCACCCATCTGATCAAAAATATGTGTCCCCTTTTTATCCGGGCCGTAAGAATCCAGCGCTAGAAAGTGAACATTACCCAGGTCATAGGAATAGTATGATTCCGTATTCGATGCAACGCCACCGGCTTCTCCCTGGGTCGGAAGCGAAAAGTTCTGATAATAGGCTATTTTGTTCTGATCATTGGCCGGAGATGAGTTGAAATCATGGTAATCATGATTTCCAGGCACAGGATACAGCGGATATTTTTTCAGAAGATGGTCTTTGTATAAATTAAAAAACTTCGCCTGAAATTCAGCATCGGTTCCGTCTGAATACGCATTATCCCCCATTAGAATCCACGCATTCAGGTATTTATCACCCAAGTAATTCACAACCTGGTCCCTTACCGACCGCTGGTTGATCGAGTTATTTCCGCAATCTCCAAAACCGGCAATTCGGATCAGTTGTTGGCTACCTGTTTCCGGAAAGGTATAAAAGTAATTTTGCTCGTCACCCTGCAAAGTGGTATCGGCCAGGTTACCCACTGTATAAAAATATTTTGTGGAAGGTTTGAGGCCTTTCAGCGTTATGATATGCTCATTCACGAGGGTCGAGTCGTCCGCCTGCATATCCAGGTTATCACTTGTGAGGCCGTATTTCACCCGGCTGCGGTCATACACATTGGTCCGCCAGCGCACGGTCATACTCGTAGGTGTTGCCATTTGCAGATATGGCCCGCGGAGCAAATCAGCCTGAATGCCCATTAGCGGGCCTTTTTTCTTTGCAACAGGCTTTTTAGCCGGCTGCGTTTCCTGGGCAATGGATAGCAAAGGAAGGAGGAGGGCAAGGAGGAAAAGTTTTGCTGTTTTCATGTTTAATTAATTTGAAAAAGTAAGTTTTTCGATGTTTGAATCGGTTAAGGATTCGAGGAATAGGATAATGTCTTCTGCTTCATGATCCGATAAATTCAATGGGGTGGCCGACAATGTCTGTTCTTCAACGGAAAGTGATAGCCCCCTCCCCCCTGCCTTGTTATAAAAATCAACCACTTTGGCCAGGGAATTGAAGGAACCATTATGCATATACGGACCGGTTTGGGCCGCATTTCGAACAGTTGGTGTTTTGAAAGCCCCTTTGTAATACTTCATCTTGTAAAGGTCGAAGCGGCCCGAATCCGGATCAAGTTGTGGATTTTCAAAATCATCCGTGGTAGTAACTCCCAGCACTTCCACCTCCGAAATTTCAAAGAGCGGCGGAAGCAACGAATTGAAGAACGGAGGAAAATGGCAGGTACCACATTGCGCTTTACCCATGAACAGATTAAAACCGTTTACCTGCCTGTCCGTCAGAGCAGTCTGCTCGCCATCGATATAGCGGTCAAACGGCGAGTTCATCGGGCTCAGTTGTTTCAAAAAGACGGTCAACGCTTCGGAAACTTCGCCGATCCCGCATTCACGTAGATTTTTGTCCAGGAAAGATGCCTTGATCAGCGTTCTGTATTTATCACTTAACAACACATTCCGGTTCAAAGACGCTTCATTGCCATTCATTTCCAGCGGGTTAAAAATTACATTGTGGATCTGGTCTTTCAGGCTTGCGACGCGCCCGTCCCAAAACTGCGTGTGCTGCCAGCCCGCATACAGGAGTGTGGGTGTGTTTCTTTTCAAAACCGAGTCGCGGACGAGTGAAGGGCTTTTTTTCAGTTGGTCTGTAAAATAGTTCTGAGGTTGATGGCAAGTCGCGCAGCTGGTGGAGGCGTCTCCAGAAAGGGATTTGTCAAAAAACAATATTCTACCCATCTCGGCCAGCGCCTTTTGTCGCGGTGGTGCGATGCTATCGTTTTCCCAACCTTTCAGCGCATCTTTACTGTAAATGTACGGCGCCTCGTAGTTCAGGTATTTTGTGGTATTGATCACCATGCCGAGCGCAGCAACGAAGTCCCTGAATTCCTTTTGCATCGGCAATGCAAACCGGCGCAAATACGCCATCCTGTCAAATGAATCGAAATGCGGATGCGCCTTCAGATAGTTTTGAGAGTTGGCTAGCAGGATTTCAAACGACCTGCTCTGCTCCGGATGAGTGGCGAAGTAGGGCTGCAAAACATCCCGTATGGCATTCGTAGCCTCCAAGGTTTCCGCAATCCCGCTTTTAAGCATCGGCGCGTCATAACCTGAAATGTATAGCGCTGACATCCGTATCAGCTCGATCCGGACGCTTTCCAGGACCTGCGCATCGGTAATCTGAATGCCAAATAGCAATGCATGCATATCCCCGGCAGAAGAAAGCATGGCCTCCGACTGAACCAGCAGATCGGCCTTTTGAGCAAGCACATCATCATCAAAAAGCAAGGTTTCGATCTGCTGCAATCCCATAGGCTCCACCAGTTCCAGCGTAGGCTCCTCGACTTCGAACTTGGGGGCTGCATTGTAAAACCGCGTCTCGCTGGGGAAAAAATACGAGGTCAGAAAGGCAATCCTTTTATAGCTGAGCCTGCATTCCACCAATGCTTTTCGCGCCTCGGCAATCGTTGCTGAATCCGGATTTAAATTCCCGACCGCCGAATGCAATTGTTCATTGGAAAGCACAAAGTTATCCATCCCGTTTTTGAATTGTTCCAGCGTATGCGTAGCCCCAATGGAAGAGTCAGCCGGAGTGCTGACCTTCCAGGAAAGGAATACAAAGCTGGTAATGGCCAGGATGACAACGATTGTTTTCTTCATGCTTATTGTATCACACTGACCGGACGGTTGCCGGCCAGTGTGACCCGGTATAGTTACTTTTGATATACCATCTCAGGCTACTTAATACAGGTTAAATTTCAGACCGACGGTCGCGGTTGCACCGGTGTATAATGAAGAGTAAGTGTACTCCGGCTTATACTGATACCTGCGCTGGTCCTGGTTCAAAAGATTGTTTGCAGTGACGTAAAGCGACAATTTGGGGGTAATGAAGTAGTTCACGCTCGCATCCAGGTAGTGTGCCTTATCATAGTAAACGTCCCCTTTGCTGTTTGTTCCCAGGATGGTTACAAAATCCGACGTATTGTTATAGGACAGGCGCACATTAAGCTTCTTCACTTCATATGCCAACGAAAGGTTCAGAATGTCTTTGGCGGTACCGGGCAGTTTAGGCTCCCCTTTTTTTACGAATATGAAATTGTGGGTGTAGTTGGAATACAAAGTCAGGTTATTGAAAGGCCTTGGCAGAAATGACAGGCCTTGCTGAAACGAGAACTCCATTCCCAGAATATTGGCTGTTCCGCCATTACCCGGCCGCGTCCGTTCCAGGTTTCCATTAGAAGCTTTCAACTTGTCATAATCCGTTTTGTAGGACGCGACGGTAGCCGGATTTGCACCTTGTTCCAAAAGTGACTCGGGCGACTCTGCCACTTCGATAACCTCACTGAAAGCGACAAGGTCCCGGGACACGATCCTGTAATTGGTAATGTTCTTGAAATACACACCTGCCGAAATCAGACCGGTATTTCCGGTGTACAATTCTCCCAAAAGATCGAAATTATTGGAAAGTGTCGGTTTAATGTCTGGATTGCCCTGGCTGATCACTTTATCACGCACATTTACACTGATATAGGGCGAAATATCTTTGTAATTAGGCCGTGAAATGGTGCTGGTGTAGGCAAATCTGTAAACCTGATTTTTGGTGGGGGCATACCTGGCAAGAAATGCCGGCATAAAGTTCAGGAACTCGGATTTGGTAGACTGCCTGGCCGGGATAAAATCAGCCCTCACATTGTAATTATAACCTTCATATTTAACAGAACTGTGTTCCACGCGCCCACCCAGGATCAGCGATAATTTTTCACCGATATTCTGGGTCGACATCAGGTAGCCGGCCGTAATTGCTTCATCACCATAATAATTGTTTCCTAAAACATCCTGGTACACCCTGTTGAGCATGAAATCCTCCGTGTCGCCGTAGTAGCTTTTATTCAGGTTTGAGATCCACTCCGACGAGCCCGCATTGCCGACATTGTAGTCGGATTCGATATTAAGGGTTTTACTGATATTGGTCGAATTATTGGCAAATCCCGACCAGAATGGCGCCCAGCCAACATAGTCGGCAACCTTGGGTTTTTTCCCGGCTGCCAGCTCGGCCTCATATTTGGCCCGCAGTGCAGGATCGATTTGCGGCGTCCACCTTACCCTCCTTGTCGTTTCGTTATTTAAGCTCAGGCCGCGGTACTTTCCGCCGAATTTGAGGATGTTACTGAATTTTCCTTCGACAAGCGGGACCGAAATATCAAGCTGCGCCAAATATTGACTAGTGCTTGCCCTTTTATCAGTTCCTGTGAAATTGTCCATATACCAGGTGTCCGCTGAATCTGCGCGGTAGGAAGGCTTATCTTCCAGATTTTCAAGTATATTTTCGATTTCAAAACCATTGTTTGCTTTGATAAACCTGGGATTCGTATAGTCCATCTGAACGCTTTTCTCGTTTTCACTTTCCAGTTCCAGCTCGATTACGTCGGGACGGTCGGTAACATTTTTCAGGTAAGAGCCCTTCCAGTTTATCTTAACCTTGCCTAGAATATGTTCTCCATCCAATCCAAAGTTGATGATCTTCTGAATGATCTGGCTTCCGTTCCTGTTGTTCAAACCGCCCTCGATGTGACGTTCCAGCTCGGGCTGATAAACAGGGTGTTTGGGATCATTATTGACATTGAGGTAGTATTCACCTGCAACATCGTCGATATAGTCGTTGTTGGCATCCGTAATTTTGCGGTTACCCTCCCAGCCCGCCGCACGCTGCCAGTTCTTGGGATAACCCGCGCCGATATCGTCCACTTTCAGCGTCGAGATTTTTCGCCAGTCGTTGTACCGGTTGTAAATTCCCGTAAAGGTCAGCGTGTTTTTTGCATTGAGTTTGTAATCGATACCCACCGTGTAACTTTGCCGGATCCTTTCCAGGTTGTTCTGGACCATATTCAGAAAGCGGGGCATAAAGTACGTTTTCTGGTCTACCCATTTTACGTCTTCCCAGGTAGTCTGGTGATCATCCGAACCCAAAAACTGCTGATAGTAAGATACCGAAGCCATTACGCCCAGTTTCTTGTCTTTCAGGAAACGATCGCCGAAAACGATATTGGCATTGTACGCCGGTTTCTGGACGATATCGCTGTATCCGGTTCCGGCGGTGATGGATAGTAACCTTGCAAACGGTGCTTTGCGGGTTACCAGGTTCACGACGCCACCGATCGCATCGCCGTCCATATCAGGTGTGATCGCCTTGGTCACTTCAACGGATTGCACCATATCCGCCGGAATTGCGCTGATGCCCACGGCACGGTTCTCGCCGGTTCCCGCAATGCTCGACCCGTTAATGTTGATCGTACTTTTGGATGGATCTGTCCCCCTGATACTGACGAGCGATGCTTCTCCCTGATCGAGCTGCACGTAAATCCCTGGCACCCGTTTGAGCGCGTCGCCGATGTTCGGGTCGGGAAAACGGCCGACCTGGTCAGCTGAGATTACATTCACAATCCGGTCGGAATTTTTTTGCTGGTTTAGCGCTTTCAATGTCGCGCTTCTGTTTCCGGTCACCACTACGGCTTGCAGGTTGTTATCGGCCAGCTTTAATTTGAAGTTGGTTTTTACGGTTTGTCCCGTCATCGCCACAAGTTGTTTGGCAACCTCGTAGCCGATGTAGGTAACCGTAATGTTGTACGAGCCTTTGGGCACGTCGATCAGGGTATAGTTCCCATTTTGGTCCGAAACCGTGCCCCGCGATAGCTCCTCGATTTTGACGGTCGCACCGGGTAAGCTCAGGTTATTGTCATCAATGATTCGTCCCGTGATCAGGCTTTGCGAAAAGCCGACGCAGGGTATTGCAGACATAAATAGCAGGAGTAAGATTGTTTTCATAGAGACTTCAATTCGATGGTGAGATCATAAGTATTCGCCGGCGATGTAAAGGTCTCTATGAAAATTCAGGAAGCTAATTTTTGCGGGTTACCAAACGTCTATACCCGTTCCAATAGCGTTAACAATTCGTTTAAATGTGGAAATTTATTAATTTAATTAGCTGATAATCAATATAATATAAATAGAACACTCAGCCATTATCTTTCTGTTAAGACATTTCCGGGCTGTTAATGCTGGACTTAAATTGGCGTGAGATCAAAGATTGTGGACAAACTGTTGAAGGGTGCTTTCCGGACTTGGGCTAAAAAACAACCATTCTCACTGCTTCCTTACGTCCGGACAATGTTGAAAATTTGACAAAATACAGACCCGGCGTAATACACGTATCCGGCACGACGATATATTCTCCAGCCGATTCTCCCTTGGTGACACTGATCCGCACAGCACCACCCAGCACATTGAACATACCCAGAGAAGTCACGTCAACGTCAGCGCCCGAGAATTTAAAACGCCCATTGCCGGGATTCGGATAAACTGCATATTTCAACTGGCCTGAGGCCGCTTTCACCACAATTACCCTGGAAAGTTCAGCTTGCCCGTCAAAGTCTTTTTGTTTTAATTGATAATAATAAATCCGGCCTGCCTCTACTTCTAAATCCGCAAAGTGATAATCGCTCTGCTGCCTGGTTGTCTCATTCCCTTTTACGTATCCCACCAGCTCAAAATCTCTTCCATTGAGACTTCGGAGTACTTCGAAGCCCTCGTTATTTATCTCTTCCGCAGTTTGCCAGGTCAAGTCGATCCTGTTTTCTTCTGCACTCCCTGCAAAAGAAATGTAAGTAACCGGTAATGCCTTATCAAGCGCCAGTCCGATCAGCACAGGGTCATGGTCGGCGGCACGGAACTCGTCGGGGCTGTACAAAGTGCTCACCTGACCTGCCGATTTGAAATCTGTATTGTAGTCAAGCACACTCGGTTCATCCGCATTGATATGCCATTTGGCAGCTCCGGTAACTTGTTTTGCCAGGGACGAACTTGCCAGGGCGTGGTCTAGTGAGCCAAATTGTCCGTCAAAAACATAAGAATAGGATGTGGCAGGAAGCAGGTTTTCAAAACCGGCCGTTTCCAGGATCGTCAGCGGCTCTTCTTTCGCATATGCATTCAGGTCGCCCAAGATCAGGTAATCGGGGTCGGTAGTCCCCGTTGGATTGGTGCTCAACCAAGCTGCAAGATCTGCCGCTTGTCGGCTCCGCGTTCCATTTGAAAATCCTTGTCCGTCCCCCGCATCCGCATCGCCCGCGGCTCCCGAGCTCGATCCTTTCGACTTGAAATGATTTACTACCACCGTAAACACTTCGCCATTGAGATTTTGTGTGAATGTTTGTGCCAGCGGCCTTCGTCCAACCAGGTCAAATGCGGCGCTCGTGGTGAGCGTGGCCGCATTTCCGGTTGGTGTAACTTTGTCTGTTTTATACAAAAGACCAACCATAATGACGTCTGTCGAAATCGCAGTCCCTGTGCCCGCCGGGTCAATGAAAGCATAAGTACCGCTTCCTTCCGGATCGGCATTCAACCCGGCTACCAGATCGGCCAGCGCAGTCGCGGGCGTCGCACCATTCGACTGTATTTCCATCAGCCCGATCACGTCAGCCTCCGACCGGATCAATGCTTTGATGATCTTCACTTTCTGACGGTTAAATTCTTCCGCGGTATTGGCACCCCGGTATAAATCGCCGGCCACATCCAGGTCAATGAAATAGTTGAGCACGTTGGCACTGGCCACTTTGAGCGTCATCGTGGCCGAACTGCCGATAGACAAGTCGGGAATACCGGCCGGACGTGGGTTAGACGGCTGAAAGTTGACGCCTGTCGCGGTTTGAATGCGATAACCTTCGAGGCGCTCGTCGAGGATGCCGGTAATGCCGGCAACCTGGTCACCGCCACGGAGCGTATTGCTTGCGCTCAGCGGATTGCCTCCCCTTCCGAAAATGATCGGGTCGGGGTTTTGCCGTGCGCTTCCATCGTCCAGAATAATCTGTCTTTTAGCAATTTCAGTCCGATAAGCGGTGTATCCGCTCACACTTGGTGCGTTAAATTGTGTAAATTGATCCAGTCTCGCATCTGTACCCGCCTGG
Source organism: Dyadobacter sp. MSC1_007 (assembly GCF_023667495.1). Classification (GTDB taxonomy): domain Bacteria; phylum Bacteroidota; class Bacteroidia; order Cytophagales; family Spirosomataceae; genus Dyadobacter. The sequence goes on along the minus strand of NZ_JAMOZL010000001.1, from coordinate 681,550 downwards.
TTGGCCGGGCCTTCTACCGAAAGCAACACCTGTCCATATCGCCCCAGCTCGAAAAACTCGGTTACCGTCAGGTTGCCGGTTACAGCACTCAGGTCAACGAGCATTCCCTCGTAACGTTCCAGGTCAATCACATTCGTGACCGGTAATTTCACTTGTGTAGAAGTTGGTAAAACGTCAGCTCCCAGGTTTGTAAAAGCCGAAATAGATTGAATTTCGGTCAGGCGGGTCGTTACGCCGCTCGTCGTGGAAATGAAATCCAGAACTGTGCCGGTGAGCCGGACCTTGTCCCCCTGATTCGGATTAACCACTCCAACTGGGTCAGCAGCAATATTATAGACAAAAATAGCCTCAGAGGTCAGTGGGTCAGCGTCAGCGTCGGCATCTTCCTCCTGCACATAAAAGCCATTCAGGCCGTTTGTACCCTGAAAAGTGCGGGTAACGATACCTTCAATAGTATACTCGCCCGTTAACGCAGCAAGTTGGCCACTACCCTGGATTGCACTAATTCTGGTGACGGTGCCCGGAGGATCGATAGTTGTAAAATTCCAACCATTCGGATCCGTTAATCCCGCAAAGTCGTTCCCGGCGGCATCCGCAAAGGCAGCGGCTGTGCATGTAACCGAATATGCCTTGCTATTGGCGAGACTAACGCCGGTCACCGATACAGCCTGATTGTCGACTGTAACGTCCACAGACCCGACGTCAATTACCTGTGTTGTATTGTCAGTCGTATTGGTAATCGTAATTGATCCGGTCTTTTTTATAACCGGCTCGGAGAAGTTCAATATCAGGTTGACACCTAATTGTACATGGGTTGCATTGTCGGCAGGACTGACAGAGGAAATGACCGGTGCCGTGACGTCCGGGCCTGTGACAGCTTCCTCCACGGAAACATCGTCCAGGGCAATGCGGTCGCGACTTCCTGCGGTTCCGGCAGACTCCCAGTAAACCCACCGCAGTTGAACCAATGGTTGGTTTTCAATAGCCGCCGGTAACGACAGTGAGAAGGACGCCGAGTCGCCGGCAATTGTGCCCGTTGATGAGAAAATGTGTGTCCCGTCTCCCAGATCGACAAAATTGCCCGTATCGCCGATACGATATTGAAGTGCCAGACTATTGTCGCGACTGCTTTGCTGCAAGATCGTTCTGGCCTTCCATTTGGCAACGATACCTGTTTTTCCGGCTGTATTGAGTGAGATCAGCACTGCTCCCGCGGCTTGCGAACCCGACGCGAGCATACCGATGCCCAGCGTTCCGCTTGTTCCTGCATTCAGCCATCCGCCTGAGTTTGCGTTGGTGAGGTAGGGCAGATCTCCGGTAGCCGGGCTGCTGGTCCTGGTTGTAGGAATAGACGCACTGGTAGTTCCGAAACGATGTACTGCCACGCCCGCGGGTAAAGCTGATCCGGAAATGCTTGTGAACGAAAACGGCAGCGGCTGTGCGGGCGGCAGCGTTTGCGCAATGGTGGGTAGGCAGGGAACCGACAGCAGGATAATGCCCGCGACAAATCCAGCGAATGTTGATGGTAGCGTTCTTTTCATATCATCAAAGCTACCATCCGGCTATTTTCCCAAAATGATCAAATTTTTAAATAGCTGTTAAGAAATAGTGTTGAAATGGAATGCTAATTCAGATTCAATCCTACCGAAAGCCCGAGGTAAGGCTTGCCCTGATAGATCCAGTGACGGCTATTATCGTCTAACAGATGGTCGATACCGACGGCCAGCCCGAAATTCAGCTTTTCAACGGCCATAATGATGCATACTGCTTTTGACCAAATAAAGCCATCGTATTCAGTACTGATATTGTTTTGCGTCACCCAGGGATTGAGTGGGCTCACACCGATCCCGGTAGCCAGCCCGGCTGAAAAACCCAAATGGCTGATGCGCTGACTAATCTTGCCGATTGGATTTTGTTTGTACGACAATTCATAGGTGTCGTTTCGATAACCAATATATAGCGCCCCGTTGAGGTGATTACTTAGTTGGGGCGTAAATGAGTTGGTCGAAGGGCGGTACTTGAAAGGTATGGTGAGCACGTCAAGATCAAACGTGTTTTTCCAGTATCTTTTAGCCAGGATGACCTTGTCGGTGGCAATAACCGGATAAACTTCTGGTTTTAAAGGGCTTCGATCGGCTTTTGCTATCTTCCGCCCGGCCTTTAATTGGTATACAAAAACGGAGTCCTCCGCATTTTCAATGTAAACGAAAGCTTTATTTCCATCATTTTTGGTTTTGTAAACGCCATCAGTCAGCTTGTATTTGGGGCTTTCCTTCAGGGCACTACAGGAAAATAGCATTGTCGTTAAAAAGAAAACGGAAAGAACCTTGTTCATCGGCTAAAAATCGGATTTAATAGTAGTCGGTGCGCACGTCTTCCAGATGATCGGCGCTCCGTAATTGGCTGGTTTATGTGCCCATTTTGCTAGTGGACAGGATGTCACCCCTGCCCGACGAGCAAAATAGCAAAAATATCACTTCCTGATCACCTTATAATGCCGGACTTTGCCTTTATGCTGGCTGGAAAGAATAAAAATCCCCGTGGGCAGGCCCGACACGTCCAGTTCTTTCAAAGTCCCCGGCGTGGAAAGGTAGCGCCGGACCACTCCTTTCGAATCTGTGATCCTCAAGGTCTCGTATTCAAGCGGCGTGTCGAAGGTGATTTTGTCCTTGTCAACCGGATTCGGATAAAAAACAAATTCCGGTGCGGCGTCCTGGGTTTGGGCCAATACGGCTAGCCGGGCCGGTACAGTCATGACATCGGGGCTTAATGTAATGTCCATATCAAAATACAAGTCCGAACTGGTTGTGCTGGTCTGGTGCAGCTCGACGGCGATGGTGTTCTGGCCTAACCGGAAATATTTTCCGTCATTAGGCACTACTAAGGTTTGCCAGGCGTACTCCGGACTGGCAGTCTTGGCCAAAGTAGAAAAGGTAACCGGCCTTTCGGTGATATTGTCATCCCCAGGTGTCAGCTCTTTGCCATTGATATAAATGACCAGTCCATCATCCCTTTTATAATTGATAATAATCGACTTATGGTAGGCCATATCCTGAGAGCTCATGTGAGTTGAATTACGGAAATAAGTAGTGATCCAACGGGTCGAGCATGGTGTGGTAATGCAACCTTCACGGAAGTAAGAATTGCGGTCCCGGTACTCGTAACAATCCAGTTCAGCCTGGCAGGCAGGAATAAGCATTTTTTCTCCGTCTTCACGGTTGGGCGAATAGCCAAATGGCGCCGGGCCAGTCCGCCAGCCTGCTCCATTATCATAGTTGGGCGGGTCTTCCGCATTGAGCTCGTCTGGGTCCTGTCCGCCTTTCCAGTTAAATATTCCATTATCGGGAGGGGCCATACCTTTGGCAAAAAAGCGCCAATAACTGCCTGCATGGAGCATTACCACGGTACCGCGGGGATTCTGGTTGTAGACCTGGCCGCCTATGCCGCCACCGCCATTCAGTCGTCCCACCACGAACTCGCCGGAATAGAAAGGATAACGTTTGAGCGGGTAAGAAAATACTTCCGGCTGATTGAACGCGTACCGCCATTTGTATTCAAGCGGCGTGGGTTGCTGGTCGGCTACACTACTCTGCTTGACATCGTAAAGCCAGATACCGTTCTTGTTGAAATCGGGAGCCGCTTTGATGCGATTATGCACTCCCAACGTCGGATCGAGGCTATCAGCGATTGGTAAAGTGTTTATTTTAAAGAACCGCAGGCTGTAATGCCATATACGCTCGTAATCGCCGTCCTTGTAGCTTAGGTAGGACAGATCAGAATCAGTATAATAATGCCGCACTGTCACCTGTTGTTTCCCTACAAGTTCCGGATTGGGCTTAATGGACCAATACCGGTTCATGACACGCCAGTTGGAGCTGAAAGACCGGGGCCTGTCGGACCGCACATAATTCGTTCCCGGCCCCAGCGCGCCTACCTCCGTGCCGCCCGGCTTTCCGCCCAGCTTTACCTCAAAGGGAGGCACGCCAGCCTTACCGATATTCAGGTCGTGCTTGTTGATCGACAGCAGCAGATTGCCTTTATCGTCGACGTAATGAGTAAAATTATCGGCTCCCGGCTGCGCGTCGGTACATTCGCAGATCGCGGTGCGGATAGTCCCGTTCGTTTCTGGCACGGTGAAGCCGTCCAGGTCTTTAAAAATCGTAAACTGGTCGATCACCTGCTTTTTGGCGTTGATAAACTTGGCAGTTAACCGCTTGTTTTCGATCTCGAGGTACATTGAACCACCTTCATAAAAGGATGAAGACGCCATTAACCGGCTGGCAAGGTCCTTATTTCTGGCGTTTTTGGGCAAATCTGGGTCGAGTTTTCGTCCGCCCGCCCCGTTCACAACATACACGATACCTTCATTTTTCACCGCAGCGCTGTTTTTATAGTAAAAGCAGGAGTTCGCTGTTCCGTCATAGCGCCCGGTGCCCTGCGCATTACTGCCCACCGCAGGGTTGTGCGTAGCCACTACAAAATTGGTAGAAGTCGTAGAATGGTCGCGCATGAGGCGTGAGCGCTCGTAGCCATGGCTGTGCCCGGACAGGAGCAGGTCTACCTTGTAAGCATCCAGAATGGGCACGAGGTTGTTCCGGATCGCTATCAGGTCAGTCTCTACGTCCGAATTATGCGAACCGCCCGTGAATGGCGGCATGTGCGTAAATACGATCACCCAGTTGGTATTGGGATTCGCATTGGCCTTTGCGAGATCCCTTTTCAGCCATTGTGCCTGGACCCCGTTGGGTGCCAGAACCTTCGTAACATCATCGCCCTGTTTTTCAAATCCATAGGTATCGAGACTGATAAAATGGATATTGGCATAATCAAACGAGTAATAAGCCTCGGTCATCGATGGCTCTCCCCCTCCTTCCCCATTTGTGAAATTTTCGACAACCTCATAATAATGGATTTTCTTCTCGAACCTAACCTGGCTAAGTGTCGCGTCAGTAGCCCCATCGAAATAATCGTGGTTGCCGGGCGTGGCATAAAAGGGGGTTTGCCGGAATATAGAGTCATAGCGCAATTTCTTCTTATCGAAAATGTGCTCCTGGTATTGCTGCTTCGTTCCCTGTTCGTAGGCATTATCGCCCAGCCACAGCCAGAGGTCCATCGGGCCCGTCTTGTTAACCGCCATAAAATTCCTCCACGAGTCGATTACGCTATCCTGGCGGTTGGCTGGCTGCGGATCCGCCGGAGCTGTGTAACCGAAATCACCCAAGACCCATATTTTTGTTTTCTTTTTTTCGCCGGGGAGCGGTGGAGTCCTGAAAAAGTGGTCGGCCGTTTTTTCCAGAATAACGGGAAATGATGGCGGCTGGGTTACCACAATAGCCCCGATATAATAACGGTATTGACTGTCGGCTTTCAGGCCGGTCAGCGTAATCTTGTGATCCACGGTCGGTTCGGCTTCTTCTACAATGGGCGATCCCTGCCCAAGCAGTTCATATTCCGGTTCCCCAGAGTAAACGACCCGCCCGATGGAGGCGATGTCTGTCTGCCAGCGTATCGTTATAGAAGCGGTTGTTGCAAATTCATTTAACTTTTTCGAATACGCCATTTGCAGGTACGGGCCGCGTGTTACCTTGGGCGTCTGAGCGAGACACTCCATGAATAACAGGAGGCAAAATGAGAGCACTGATAGAATCGGTCTCATAAACTTCAGAATTTAAAGGATGGAAGAAGAGGGATATTGAAGCGGGAGTAATTTATATATAAAAATTGCTATTTTTTCTTTATATATCCAAATTAAATTTAATATATTTACTTACATCAAACCCTAATTATCAGACAGTTACATCTGAATTTAACTTCGCCTCTATCCGTGCTCACATCCCGTTTTTTTCGGAAATGTGAGGAGGTAAAACTTGGTGTTTACCCATGCATCTCAAATGTTTGCCCGTTCCCTCCCTACATTGTAAAAATGATGAAAACGATACCTTTCTCAGGCAAAAAATGCCTCTGGATATTCATACTAACATGCACAATCATTGCCTGTAAAGGACCGGATGGCGACCCCGGCCCGGCCGGCCCTCAGGGTACTCAGGGAACTCCGGGCCAAAACGGTGCACCAGGTCCCGCTGGTCCGGCAGGGGCTGCAAACCTGATCATATCACCCTGGCTGAAAGTGCCTGGAACCGCCTGGCAACGCCAGGATTCCACCTACTTTCTCGTGTCGCATACGGATAAGGCCATTACGCAGGCAATCCTCGACAGCGCGCTGGTAATGGCCTACTATCGCAATGAGGGCCGGACGAATTTGGTGTTTTCTTTACCCGCCACCAATGAGGAGTTAACATTGGGCTTTTTCATGCAGGTGCAGAACAAGGTTGGGACCATGAACTTCGATCTGATCTATCACAGCCTGCACCTCATGCCGGTGGACTTCGATCTGGAATTTCGCTGGATCATCATTCCGCCCAACGCCAAGGGACGTATCAACATCGCCGATCTCAAAGATTATGAATGGGTAAGGCAGCATTTTGGGCTGAGGGATTGAAACTTGAAATTATTGTACTATTTTCGTTAAAATTTGAACCATTTGAAAAGAATTCTGCCCATCGGTCTGCTTCTGTTGCTGCTCTACAACATTTTTGGGTTGGCGATCGGTGTGTTCTTTTTTGAAAAAGATTTCCAGGTTGCCAGCGTCACACAGGAAGAGGACGAATACAAAATAGTGAAGTTTGCGGTGACGACCCTGCCGTACAGCTCTTCCTGGGAAAATGCAGACGGCACGCCCGGGCTCGTTTCCAACGACGGTCAGTTTTACAATATCATCCATCAGAAAATAGAAAACGATACGGCATACATCACGCTGAAAACCAACTTCTCGGCAAGGGAAAGGTTTTTAGAACTGGCCGATCAGATTGCGCATACGGGTCAAAGCGATTTGACCGACGAAACACCAATGCGGAAGGCAATCCGCTCATTGTCAGACCTCTTGAAGGTATATTGGCACAAGCCCTTCCACGCAATGCTGACATTTACGGGCATTGCAGTGAACACCTTAGCAACTTATACTGCTAACAACAACACTTTCATTTCGCCCTTTCTGGTTTTATTTGCCCCTCCCCCGGAACATTGATCCCCAATCAGGCTATTAGCTTCTGACAAGCTGCAAACCGCGTGTTTTCAGCGCTACCTGTATTTTTCATGACACCTGACCCGCGATTCCATCGCGGCGATCCCATCGTGGAAGGCTGTCTATCTATCATTCTATCCTTTAAGATCTCGAATATGAAAGTCCTATACATTTCCGCTTTTATCTTTTTAGCGTGCCTGATTGCCCCTGCGGGTGCTTTTGCACAAGGCTGCGTGGCCGTACGGCAAATGGGCGGCATCAATTCGATGCCGGGCTCGTCTACCTATAATTTACAAAAAGGGCAGTTCCAGGTTGGGGCGAGCTATCGTTACTTCCATTCATGGAGGCATTTTGTGGGCAAAGAAGAACAACATGAACGCCAGACGACCGGCGGAGGCCACGGGCCGGATGGCAGAGACCGGGGCAATGCGGTAAACATTTACTCGCATTCGCTTGATATCAATGCGTCTTACGGAATTACCGATCGTCTACAAGTAAACGTTAGCCTGCCTTACGTACATAATGAGCGTTCGCAAGTGCTGAGATCCAAAACGATTGACACTACCCGTTACAGCGTTTTTGCGCAGGGGTTGGGCGACGTTCGGGTGGGGCTTAATTACTGGGTGATCGATCCTGCCAAAGCACACCACGGCAATCTGATGGTGGGTGTCGGACTAAAACTGCCCACTGGCAAGCACGATGTAATGGATGACGCCCTGCAAGCGGATGGCTCCAAGCTGAGCGTAGTAATGGACCAGGCCATTCAACCGGGTGATGGTGGTCTTGGCATTTCGCTTGAATTTCAAGGGTTCAGACAAATCGTTAACAACATTTATGGCTTTGCCAATGCCTATTATCTGTTCAACCCCAAAGAATCCAATGGCACTTTCAAATCCGCACCGACGGCTGGCCTGGAAGGTTACAATCTATATGCCTGCCCAGACCAATACTTCGCTCGGGCGGGTGTGATGGCCGGGCTTGGGAAAGCGCAGAAATTCACTGTATCGCTGGCTGGACGATTGGAAGGAATACCCGCTTATGATGCATTTGGAGGCCAGGTTGCCTATCGCAGGCCGGGTTATGTGATCGCGATAGAGCCGGGCGTTACCTTCCGGACGGGCAATCATACTTTCAGCCTTTTTGTGCCTTACAACTTTGTGAAGAACCGTATCCAGAGCGCAGCGGATATTGCACGCCAAAAAATGGAGAACGCCGTCATTACCGACGAATCCAAAAAAGTACATATCCAGGGCGATGCAGCTTTTGCCGATTATTCGATCAGCCTGAACTATGCTTTCCGCTTTGGAGGTAAAAAAGCAAGCGTATTTCATTGAATGCATAAGGTGCCGCAGTGACACGAAATGGGTCCCCGAACTTATCGTTCGGGGATTTTTATTTATCTAACGGTGCAAATTGCATGGTCGCGGCACAATTTTTGTACGTATTAGAGTCGCTCAATGTCAGCGCTTTAAACGTACATTAACCCCCACTGCACTATGTATACTCTACCACTTTTGATGGCTTACGCCCTTTGCACTGGTGCCGTGACTGATACCTTGCAAACACCCCAAACCAAATTGGTCTCTGTTGCCGAAAAAACGCCTGCTAAGCGCCATGGAGGGTATTTCTTCGCGCTCCGGACTGTGCCTCTTTCGCAAGAGCAATATGTTTTCTCTGCCGATCAGCTCAAAAAAGGGATTTATATACAAGGCGATAAAAGTGTGATAGTTGGCCACACGATGACCGTCAGGACATCAAAAGGCTTTGATATGTACTTTTCGGGATCGGATTACAATGTCGTTCTGGCCATTAAGGAGTCGAGGCGCGTTGATGACGGGACGATTGCGTATAAGGGTACACTGTCTGTCCAACATGGGGCGGAAAAACAGCGATTCGCTGTTCATGGGTTTCAGCAGGATTGATGGCCTGAATTGCTGCAAGTGGCAACCGCCGTCCGGTAATTTACATTGAAAGGTGTGTAAATTATCCGGAAACTTACGAGGGGATTTATATAAATTGCCTCATTAACTTAACCAAACGCCTTTCCGCATGACACATACTACTTCCATCCCAAAGATCCACGAAGGCCGCAATCTCAAACGCTTTCGCGAAATATTGGGCGTCAAACAAGATTTCTTGGCCTTTGAGCTCGGCGAAGACTGGAACCAGCAAAAAATCTCCCTGCTGGAACAAAAAGAAAAGCGATTCCGACATTCTGGAACAAGTTGCGGCTGTTCTTAAAATCCCGGCTGAGGCGATTCGGAATTTTAATGAGGATCAAGCCATTAATATCATTTCGAATACATTTCACGACCAGTCAACCGGTGTGAATGTTCATCCAACTTTCAATATCAACCCCATTGAAGAGATCAGGCGATTGCATGATGAGAAGATGGAGCTTTATGAGCGGATGTTGCGGGAGAAGGATGAGATGATGGGGCGGTTGGAGCGGTTGGTTGGGAAATAAATGAAGTGTATAATTCACTAGAACCTTAAAGAAAAAGAAAGCGAATATTGCTAGGGTGAGACACGAGATTGCTATTCAAAACTTTCATTTCGATCTTGATACCGCTCTTCTTCAAACTTTCTCTGCTGAACTATTTCCTCATTCCACTGATTAAACTTTAACCTGGCCCATCCGGAAAGTTGGACATTGGGATTGTCAAAAAGTTCAGAAAACAATGTCAGCCTTGCTTGGTAAGCATTCGCGCGAGATTTAGGAACCTCGGAAGGCATAAGCGTGCCCTCAACTTTGTCCAACACTTCTAATAAGTTGGGAGCGCCGTCTACAAGTTTCCAGAAAATTGGCTTCCATATAAGTTTAACTGCTTCCTCGGTTCCTTCATAGCTTACAATTGCACCAGCAACAAGTTTATATCGTTCGTAAGGCTCTTCGTCACACCAATTAATTAATGTCTCATTCGATATCATCGAGAGATAAATATCGTATTCTTCAAAATTGTTGTAAAAGCCGACCCGATATACGTCGTCATTTGACATATCTCTTTCCAGTAGATCATTTAAAAAGCACTTTGGCTGAACCTTAACTAACTCTCTCAATATATCATCGGCATGGTTAAGTAAGCCATAATTACTTCTGATCAAGCGCATCAACTTTGTTGTAAAATTGCTCGCTGAATTGAAGGCAACTTCCCCTTCAAAACATACTTGTAAAACAACTCCAATCTTATAATTGTCTTCCGAATACAGTTTCTCATCTAAGTCTAAATCCAAAAGAAGCTGCCTACCAATGTCGATTAGTTCGTCAGTCATATCATTGATTGAGCCCGATTCGATAACATGACATTTATAATACAAAATTTCAAAGGCTGCCTCTCTCCCGCCGTTCCGATTCCAGACTTTTTTGACAAGATTAGTCAAGTTCTCTGGTGGTATATTCGAACTAACAAGTGAGTAGGAAAGCGATTTAAATTCCGTTGAAGGTAATTCTAAGTCTTCCAAAGCCCGCAGAAGTAATATTATCCCATTTTGACTTGCAGGGATAGAGGCATGTAGTGGAAAGAATAAATGTTTTGAGGCAGTAGTATTTAGTACTTGTTCCAAAATTTTATCGGAGTATTTTTCACTATTTTTATAGGCACTGTTAATCCATCCTTTCAGCAAATAAGGTTTCCGCTCGCTAGCTGGCAGTTTCATATATATATTCAGTAATTTATCCCATACCTCTTCTGTATCGGTCGCTCCGCTATACATTCCTTGGCCAAGATGAAAAATATTACCATTATCAGCTGTTAGGAGTAGTGGTATTATCGTATTACTAGTCGCGCCATCTCTAACCAAATCTGCCCCGATATTTTCATAAATTTGAGGCAATTGATTAAAATTACTTCTTCTTCCATCAAGCAATGCATCAGAGATATCTAGGCCCTTAGCATCGGACAGAAAGTATGCGACTATCTGATCATAGAGATTTTTCGGCTTTAGAAGCTTTTCAAGACGTAATAGCCTTTGTTGTAATTCATCTTCCTCCTTCTTTGAATCATGTCTAATTATCGACATAACTTTGAACCATCCTTGTGCCCAAAATCCGTCGCGAGTTAATTGTACACAAATAGACTCAACTAGATCAAACTGACCGGCCTTCGTCCAAATCCCGCGAAGTTTTGCGGCTAAAATGTTTTTTAGGACTCCTTTGAATGGTGTATCCCCATCCAGCATTTTAAGGCATTGTCCGGCCGCTTTAGCATACCAATTATGCACTCCTTCCGGATAATCCGGCCTTAAACCGAAGCCCCGTGAAAGCGAGCCGAAACTCGGAATGTGTTGAGGCTGGAAACGCCAAGCTTCCAAAGCGGATTCAATCAACTCTGTCGCAAGTTGTTGCTTGTTCGTAATGTTAGATTCCCAGAGGCTCTTAAGGAGTTGCAAACGCACTTCAATAGGGGCGTAAGTACCTGACATATTAAGCTGGTACATGGCGCTTAGTTCCCTACGAATAGAATTAGAATTCTCACCTACTTTTTCAGTTAATGCAAATTCGGCAACAATTTTCGCGCTCCTGAGAAATAAAGGCTCCTCATAGCCAATATGTCTGAGAAGCCGAACAAACCGGGAGAAATATCCATTTTCCCGGCTTGCAAACTTTCCTGGCAACAAGGCATCCGCTCTTTCAATCGCGAGCAATGCGCGTTCAGGAAGTATACTTGCAAGATTCTCAAAGACCGACATTCCAAATTCGTTCAAATTACTCACGTCTCTCATCCATCCACTTTCTGGTGCGAACCAATGTTCAACAATTTTTTTTGCCGCATCACTATCTGGAATGTAACTAAGTCTTCTGCTAAACGAACGTATCAGCCGCTCGTTCCCCTTTCGCAGGAGATATTGGTCTAACATATCAGCTGTCAATCGATCCAAAGCCCCTATTGCCAATCTATTTGAGATCGCGTGAGGTAGCACCGCTCGAAACTTTCCTCTTGCTTGGACAAGATCGCGATCTCTTAGATCAGCTGAGTGCTTGTATAGAGTTTGGGCCGGTATTGAACTCATAAGACTAAGAATTTCGAGTTCGGAGCTTGCAGTCTCCACATCGTACGAATAAACGAGAGAAAGTACTTCTGCCGACCGTTTCAAATCATCATTCTCAGTATTCCGTTGATAAAACAGCCTTTTAAAAAGCTCATTATCTTGAAGATGACCTATTGACTCCCCTAGTGTAACAGTCCTAGCCAAGGCGATAGCCACACGAGCATTGCCTCCTGAGAATTCGGCAATTTTCCACGCGTCCAATTCAGTTATCTCGGGGAATTGTCTTAAGATCAATTTACTGATTACACGATCACTAGACGGTTCAAGATGAAAAACCTCGGTTTCGTCCGGCTGGTCATCCGCAACATCATATTCGATAGTAAGCAAACTTACTGAGTGTGACTGACGTGTTAATTTATTCACCAATGACCTATGAAGTTCAGGAGAACAGTTGTCAATAATTAGAATTGTCGGACATCTCCCAGCAATGAGTTGCTCCGCAATGTGCTGCGGACTAGGCATAGGCTCCTCTGAGATATCAGTATATATCACATGAGACTGGTTCAGAATCTCCAATCCAACCCTTTCGTCGAAAAGTGCTTGGGCAAGTCTGGTTTTTCCGACACCAGACAATCCGGTTAACCTTAAATAATTTCCTGACTGAGAGAGCAATTGCTTCATAGCCAATATTCCTTGCTCGATATTCAGTTCAACGTCATTTCTTGTTCTCTTATCAATTAACCTACAACTATCATCTAAGATATAATCTTCATTTATAGTAAGATTTGCGGTCCAATCAGCGTAGGATTTCCAACCGAAAATCGGGCGTTTAGCACGGTAGCGAATCCACAATATAATTGAAGGGTGCTCTCTCACCCAAGTCGCTATACGTCCTCCATGATAATAGTCGACCTTTATATCAAGGCCTCCGATCGCCTTCTTCATTTCATCGATCCTATTGTTATACTCTCTTGACGTTAAGCTGTGTCGACATACGATAACATAGGCACCCTGGTCTCCCGCGAGATCCACTATGGATTCTCGAAGTTTTCCTATCGGCATCATTTCTTTTAGAATTAATGCAGGCGTCATATTTGTGACTTTACTTTGAAATATAGTATGTGGCCGGACAATGTAACTATTTGTCGGCAACAGGACGTCAGAGGCTATTAAAATATCAATTCCTCGATCAGGGGCGTCTTGGTGCCCTCCCCATTGAACTGCCTTTGTTGGAATTCCATACTTTCGATACTCCGCTTCACACAAAAGCCCAATCAAGCTTCTCAATTCTCCGTCTTCCAGTGCGGCAATATCCTTATCCGTTATTTCTAGCAATTCGCTCATACGATAAATCTTTCTCGGCAAATACTCAGTTTGGCTCGAATCAGCTATCCCATTTTGAGATTTGTCGTTAGGGTTTACATTTTACATGCAATATATTCAGAGATTAATTATTCTCAGTATTAACCTATGAGCGCCGAGTGGCTATGCATCAGAATGATTCGCCGCATTGACCTTCGATGCAGCGGCAAAACCAAGCCTTAAGGTCAGCTCTCACTCGCGGCACCGCCCATCCGCCCCCCATACGTCCAAAACCGAACACCCCCGTCCCTTTCCGAACATCAAAAACCCCTCAAAAACGCACTAAAAGCCATTTCCAAGCCTGGCATGCATTTATACTATAAAATATAAACTAATCATTTTTTGGGATGCGCAGGACGTATTTGGGGGAGTTTGAAGAGCTTGTTCTACTCATGATCGCAATCCTTGACGGAGATGCGTATGGGGTTACCGTATCTCAGGAGATCGAGGCACATACGGGCAGGGTCGTCACTTTCGGGGCGGTTCATAATACATTGATCCGATTGGAAGAAAAAGGGTTTGTAACGTCCGAGCTGGGTGGGGCTACTACCGAGCGTGGAGGGAGGCGGAAACGGCTTTTTAAGATGACAAACCTCGGGAGAAGCGCGCTGGCCGATATCCAGCAGCTGCGCAACAAGCTTTGGAAACTAATGCCTGATCCCACTTTAAAGCTAAGCGGGATATGAACACACCACAACCGCCGCGGTGGGCGAAAACGCTGCTTCGCTGGCTGCACCCCGAAAATACGATTGAGGAGGTGGAAGGCGACCTGGACGAGTTGTATGCGTATGCCTATGAACGCACCGGAAAAAGACAGGCTGTGCTGCGTTACCTGCTGAATGTCGTGACCGTGCTGCCGCCATTTGTGCGCCGGCGTGGTAGCAAAACCAAATATGAACAACCATTTTCTCTTAGCCCTGATATGTTAAAAAACTATTTCAAGATCGCCTGGCGGAACATTATCCGTCAAAAAGCTTATTCGATACTGAACATTGCCGGCTTATCCATCGGGATGGCTTGCAGCATTCTGATCCTTTTGTGGGTGCAGAACGAGCTGAGTTACGACCGCTTCCACACCCGCGCCAACCGGCTGTTTCGCCTCGTATGTAGTGCGGGCGACTTCAAAGCGGCCGTCAGTCCGGCTGGAATGGCCAGGGGCTTGCAGGCGCAGCTTCCGCAGATCAAAGGCGGGGTAAGGATGAGCAAACCGAGCCCGATGCTGTTTGAAGTGGGAGAAAAAAAGGTGGAAGAAAAGCGCGTCTTCTATGCCGATTCCAACTTCCTGGAAGTGTTCTCGTTCCCGTTGCTGGCTGGAAATGCGGCTACGGCCCTGAAAGACCCGGGAGCGATATTGATTACCGAAGAAACGGCAAAAAAATATTACGGCACAACCGACGCCGTGGGCAAGACCGTCCGCATTAACAACCACGACAACTTTACCATTGCGGGCGTACTGGCCAACTCGCCTTCCAATTCGCATTTGCAGTTCGACGCGATCATTCCCATGAAAACCATGGCCAGCTGGAACTGGGATTTGAAAAACGACACCTGGGGCAATTTCAACTTTTACACCTACCTCGAACTCGACGAAAAGACCGCCGCATCTGCCCCTGCCCAGCAGAAACTCCTCCAACAAATAGGCAAAATGTTCAAGGATCACGGCGAGACGATAAAAATCGATTTCCAGCTGCAACCGCTGACGGACATCCACCTGCATTCCAACTTGCAGATCGACGTTCCAGGACATGGTAACATTCAGTATGTCAATGTTTTCTTTATCGTCGCGATATTCATTCTGGCCGTGGCGTGCATTAACTTCATGAACCTGGCCACAGCACGCTCCGAGCGCCGGGCCAAGGAAGTTGGCCTGCGGAAGGTGGTAGGCGCCAATCGTTACCAGCTTGTATTCCAGTTCCTTGGCGAATCGCTGATGTTTTCGTTCCTCTCTCTGGTGATCGCAATCGGGATCGTGTACCTGCTGCTACCCGTGTTCACAATGCTGACGGAGAAAACCCTCCCCATTCATCTGCTGGATGCTAAGCTGCTGATGAGCCTGCTCGGTATTGCGGTATTGACCGGCCTGGTTTCGGGCAGCTATCCGGCATTGTTCCTGTCCGGCTTCGCGCCTGTAAGGGTGCTGAAAGGCAAAATGAGGGTCGCCGGGGGAAATTTGCTTTTCCGGAATGCGCTGGTGGTAACGCAGTTTGTGGTCGCTATTGTGCTGCTCGTGGGCACTGCCGTGGTTTACAAACAGCTCGATTTTATCAAAAAGCGAAACCTCGGTTTCGACAAGTCCAACCTGCTATACCTGCCGATGACGGGCGAGCTGGGAGAAAAGCGACAGGCATTGAGGGCGTCACTGGCCCAAAATCCGCTGACAGAAAACTTCACCGTCATTTCAGATCTGCCTACAAAGCTCGAATCCGGGACGGTTGACGTCGTTTGGGACGGACAAACCACCCGCAACCAGGTCGTGTTCCCGTCGCTGGATGTGGATGAAAATTTCGTAAAAGTCTTCAAATCGCAAGTGCTGGCCGGTCGTGGTTTCGACAAAGCGTTTACGGGCGACAGTTCCAGCTATGTGATCAATGAAAAGGCGATGCAGGTCATGGGTATGAACCTTAAAAATGCGGTAGGACAGCCGCTGACTTTCGGCGATGTAAAAGGGACGATCATTGGTGTTGTGAAGGATTTTCACTTCAAATCGCTGCAATACGCAATGGAGCCGTTGGTACTGCGCCTCAACAAATGGGGTGGCGTGGCGATGGTCCGCACCACGGCGGGCAATAACGAGCAGACGATCAAAGCATTGGAAAAGATCAACGCGCAACTCAACCCGGCATTCCCGTTCACATTCGGCTTTCTGGATAAGGACCTGGACAATCTGTACCGCAGCGAGCAGCAAATGGGTAGCATTTTCAATCTGTTTGCCGGCCTGGCTATTTTCATTTCCTGCCTGGGCTTGTACGGCCTGTCCGCCTTCATGGCCGAGCAGCGCACGAAGGAAATAGGCGTTCGCAAAGTGCTGGGCGCCACCGTCGCGGGAGTTGTGAGTTTGCTTTCGCAGGATTTTTTGAAACTGATACTGATAGCCATCGTCATCGCATCACCGATCGCCTGGTATGCCATGAATAAATGGCTGCAAGGCTTCGCCTACCAAACGACCCTCGAATGGTGGGTGATCGCCCTGGCCGCCATATTGGCGACCGGCATTGCATTGTTCACGATCAGTTTTCAGAGTATTAAGGCTGCGCTGACGGATCCGGTGAAGAGTTTGCGGAGCGAGTGAGGTTGGCGGGGGCATCATCTTCCAAGGAGATTTAAAAATTCTTGGCGATATGTAGCAGAAATCGGTATAAAAATACCGTTGATCTTCACTTTTTCCTTTTCTATGGTTTCGATTTTATCAATGGATACCATAAAGGATTTGTGTATTCTGCAAATAATGTGGGCTGATATCTCTTTTTCGAAATCGGTAAAAGTCTGCAACGTCATGATCTTCTTTTTGGTCGTGTGGATCCGGCGATAATCCCGCATTCCCTCTATGTATAGTATTTCGTCCAATGGTATTCTCTCGAGACGGCTTTCAATTTTTACAAAAATCCACCGCTTCTCAGGGAGTACCGTTTTGGACAATCTGGTCTGGACTTTATCCACGGCCGCGATGAACCTCTCAAATGTGAATGGTTTGAGGAGATAGTCGGTTACGCTCAATTCGAAGCCCTTTAATGCAAATTCATGGTAGGCTGTGGTGATGATCACGTGGCTCTCTATCCGCGTTGATTCCAATAGGTTTATGCCCGAAAGAGCGCCCATATTGATGTCCAGAAAGATCAAATCGACCACATTGGATTTCAAAAAAGTAAAAGCGTCTTCTCCGTTTTCGAACGTTCCGACCAGATCAAGCAACGGTAGCCTGCATACGTAATCTCTCGTACGCTCCATCGCCAGGGGCTCATCTTCTACGATAATGCAGCTGATCTTCATTCTTCCACCGTAAGTTTAACCCGATAACGTTGCTCGTCAAATGTATTGATCAATTCGTATTTACCTGGATATAACAGCGCCAGCCGCCTCTCCATGAGCTCTTTTCCAAGCCCTCCTGTTTCCTTTTCTGGCGTCGCCCGCGGTTCAACGAGGTTTTCGCATTTAAATACAACTTTACTTTCCTCAATGCTAAATGTAATGCCCACAGCACCGTCAACTTTTAAATTGGTGTGTTTAAAGGCGTTTTCAATGAAAGGAATGATCAGCATCGGGGCGATCGTTCTTGACCCGGGATCACCATCGAGCAGGTAGCTGATCGCATTGTTATTGGAGGTACGGAGCCGCTGCAACGCAATGTACTTCTCGATGTAGGCCAGTTCTTTGGCTAAAAGGATCCGGCTTGTTTTGGTTTCATACAACATAAACCGCATGATATCAGACAGTTTGTTCAGGTAATCGGACGCTTTTACGCTTTCTTTTTCAATAAGTATATCAATGTTGTTGATGGTATTGAAAAGAAAATGGGGATCCAACTGCGATTTGACCAGCGCTAGTTCCATTTCGTAATTTTTCCGGGTCAGTTCCTCTTTAAGTTTCATGTCGTTGAACCAGGATTCAAACCCCCTGATCACGAACCCGATCGAGCCATTCACTAATGCGATAAAAGTAATGGGAACGGCCACGCTAATGGCACCACGCAGGCCGTCATTGGTCAGGTATTTTGCATTGAGCATGACCGTCAACACGACCATGCCCGCCAGCGCAGCCAGCAAAGCAGTAAGTAAGGCCAGTAGCGCTACCGAAAGTGAATTTCCCGTTCGCAGATAATAAGGAAAAAGGAATCTGTAAAACGAGTAAAAACCGATCACCCCCGGGATCACCGCGAATCCGAGCATGATCCTGCACCATTGACCCAGGCTCATGGGCGGCCTTTGAAATAATGTCAAAAGGAAAAACAACACAGCTAAAAGCATGGCGTACAGGATCCAATACGCTAGTTGAAGCAATGTGCTGACAGGTTTTTTCATTAGCCCCTACTTTTCCGGTTAATATAAAGGATATAATTCAAAACTGTGAACAGTACGAAGTAACCCGTTGCCCAATTATAAATGTTGACGTCCGGATCAATGCGGTTATCATTGATTAAAAATTGTTTGGAACAATAAGTATACGGAAGCCAATAGCCATACTTCCAGGAAACTGCGATCAGCGACGCAACAACCATCGCAAACCCTACTCCGATCGGCACCATAAAATTCCGGATATTAATGCTCAACAGATATTGCAATGAGAGAATTGGCAGACTATAAAGGAAAAATTTCGCATTTCCGATCAGAAAACCCCGGTAGGGAAAATCCTGCGCGGGGAACGGGACATCGCGGAAAAGCAGCGCCGGAACAATGCCTGTGAGCACGATTCCCAAATTGAAAATGAGAAAGAACTGGACCAACATCGTAATCGCAATGCAAAATTTGGCCCAAAAAAGTACGGTGAAACTTTGCGGCGTAGTATGCACTTGTTTCCAGGAATTATTGCGGAATTCGATCTGGGCAAGCAGGCTCGCCGTCAGAATGATGCCCATTGGTAATAGAAAAACGGACATATATTGCCAGCATTGGCCGTAAAGCGTGTTCCAAATCTTTCCCGACGCATTGCTTTGCACCAATTTCTCTGCGTCCACGATCCTTTTGATCAATACGATGGCGGGAATAAAAAGAGCGCCTGCCAGGGTAAGCCACGATGCCGAACTGTGTCTTTTCTTGATCCACTCGCTTTGAATGCTATGAAAGATAACCATCACTAATTGCCGATAAGGTTAATGAAAATGCTTTCGAGGTCTTTATTGTTGCCGCTGATCTCATACACCGCAACGCCGGCCTCCACCAGCTCGCGGTTGATTGCACCGATCTGCATTTTGGTCAGATCAGGTGTCACCAGCTTACTTTCATCCAGTTTTTGAGCGGTGTGCCTGCCATTCAGGACTTCCATTGCCCTCGCAGAGTCGGAGGTATCCCAAACGATTTGCAGCGCCTGCTGTCTTTTGGCCATTAACTGGCCGAGCGTGCCCTGGTAGACCAGCTGCCCTTTGTTAATGATACCGACGTGGCTGACCAGCTTTTCCATTTCAGCCAGTAAGTGACTGGAAACGAGGATCGAAACGCCTTGCTGCTGGTTTATTCTGATGAGCATCTCGCGGATCTCGATCATGCCGTTCGGGTCGAGACCGTTTGTAGGCTCGTCCAGGATCAGGAACGGCGGGTTGTACAAGAGTGCAATCGCGATCCCCAACCGCTGTTTCATGCCCAGCGAAAAACGGCCCGCATTTTTAGTACCGGTATCCGTCAACCCGACCAGTTCGAGAACCTCATTGATCCTGGCTTTCCGGCATTGATAGAGTTTTTGAAAAACAAGTAGGTTTTCGACCGCGGTAAGATGTCCGTAAAAAGACGGGCTGTCGATCAGTGAGCCGGTTTTTTTCAGAATAGCAACCCGGTGATGTTCCAGGGGCTTTCCGAAAATGTCGATCTGGCCGCCTTGTCTTTTAAGCAGTCCGAGAATGAGCCTCAGCGTCGTGGTTTTCCCTGCGCCGTTTGGGCCTAAAAAACCGTAGATGCTACCTTCGGGAACGCGCAGGTCAAGCCCATTGACAACATAATCTCCACGGCTGAATTGATGGCGTAAGCCATTCGTTTCCAAAATGTACACGTCGCAAATGAGTTGGTTGAACGCTCCAAAACTAGAAACATGAAATGTGGGAATTTTGGAAATTCTGCGAAATGGGGGAAAGTGTCTGCAACACGATACAATTTAGTTTTCTTCTGCCTGCTCCCTAGTCCACAAAAATTGTATCCTCCGCATTTTTTTCAAACGTCAGGTTCACCGTCCGTCCGACCGCAATCGTTTTATGAATTGTTTTAGAAGGGATTTTTGCGAAATCGCCGGGCTTCAATACGATGGACTCGCTATCTTTTATCTCTATAATAAGTTCTCCTTCCATCACTATGAATAGTTCGTCAGTATGTTGGTGATAATGCCATCGATAAGCTTCATGCATCACAGCGATTCTTAAACAATGGTCATTTACATTTTCGAGAATAAAATTGTCATAAGGCTTGTCAACCTTATCGCTGATTTCTTTAATGCTTTTCTTAACTATAACTGAATGTTCTGCCATTTTGTGACGCTTAAATGTTGATGTTTGTTTGCCAAACGAACCGAATAGAAAACTCGTGACCTTACTCTAATATATGGGTCGCGATATACCATCAAGTAAAAGCTTCTCTTAAATTGATGAAAGCCTTCCCTTTCTCGCTCATCGTGGTCCGGACTAGCTCGACAACATCAACCGGCAACTGCTGCAACCTTTCGTACTGCCACTCCCGTTCCTGAGTCACTGATAAACCAGATAACTTAACCGCCATCAACCCATACAGCGCAGCTCCTAGTGAATGTTCGGCCATATGTGCTGTGGCAACACCTTGCCCGATAGCGCGCGCCACCGCCACTTCAACAGGATCTGTCAGTATCCTGGCTACGGCGTGGGCCTCCCGGGAGGCATTCATAGCCTTGCCGGTTTTCGCATTTCCCTCTTCCCACTCCCTGGCTACGGAAAGAGCATATGCAAGGCGGTCATCCGGTCCGGATTTGATAAGCGGAAGTATATGCTGGCAACATTCTCTTGCCCACCGCATCAATAGACGATGGTTTTCTTGCGTCATCAGACCGCCCCTGTGTTCTGCAACAAATCGTTTATCCCGCATAATGTCAAAATATCATGCTTGGCTGTAAAAAAAGCATGCGAGTCATACAAACAGGGGCTCACAGATCCGTTGAAGAGCCTGCGCAATGAGTAGAAAATGACAACTTAAAGCATTAATTACTAAGAAAATATTTCTTTGCAGCCATGCAAGTACTTGATGCGGCCCATTATCTGGGTACCAACGTGAATAGCTTTTGCCGGGATGGTATTTGGTCGAGTGTAACGCATTACACGCACGAAAATGCATTCGACCAATCGCTGCATGCCCATTTGAACCCTCACCTGACACTTCTTTTGACCGGCGGGACCCAGGAAAAACGTGAGGACGGCAAGTATGTCCGTGTTGCGGGCGATACTGTATTTTTCCAGGCCGAGGAGCCGCATCAAAACAGCAATACACTGATCGGCTCCAAAAACTTCAATCTGGAATTCACGCCTGAATTTTTTAAAGGTTTTGACTTAACCGAAGCAGATCTGCGCAATGCTGTTTGCCATCATCCTGATACGTCCTTCATATTACTGAAAGCTCACTGTGAACAGCTGTTCAGCGGTATTGCTTCGGCGGACGCTACGACGATGGCAGTTCTTAGTCTGGTAAACGATCGCGCACGCATACACACTGCCCCGCCGCTGTGGGTGTCACGGGCCAATGAATTAATGCAGGACCGCTGGAATGAGCAAATTACGCTGCGGGAACTTTCAGCTGCGACTGGAATGCACCCAGTCACGATCTCCAAACAGTTTCCACGGTACTTTGCCTGCACTTTCGGCGAATTTATGCGCAAGCTGAAAGTGAAACGTGCGCTGGTTTTAATGAAAGATACCAGGTATTCGCTCACCAGCATCGCATATGAATGCGGGTTTGCGGATCACACCCATTTTGCCCGGTGTTTTAAACAGTTGACCGGCTTTTTGCCGAAGCAATACCGAAAATTGTAGCCGGCTAATCTCATACTATTTCGGGGAGTTTTCATGATGGTTCTTTGTCTGAAAATTATAATCACAAAAGCCATGATAACTATGAGAACCAGCAACCTGTTTTTATGTTTTTTGACCCTCATTGCGGTCGCTTCTCCCAAAGTCGCCGCCTCGCAAGATGTATCCAAGAAGGAACTGGATGCAGCTTTCGCGACGATGTCCAAACTAATCGACTCCACGTATGTTTTTCCTGAAAAAGGGCACCAGATCGCATTGCACTTGCAGCAGGAGTATAAAAAGGGAAAGTTTAGCGGGGCTAAAAACTGGAAGGGAATCGATTCGTTAATTACGCGCAGCTTGCAGGAATTCAGCCATGATGGCCACATGTACGTTCGCTATGACCCGAAAACGGCAAAGGAATTGTCTGCTTACATGGCGAAACAATCGGCCAACGAAGCTGATTCAGCCGGAAGCGCATCGTCCGACAACCTGTTCCATTACGGGAAAGAGGCAGCAGCTAAAAATTTCGGTTTTCAGGAGGTGAGGGTGCTTGACGGGAACATAGGTTACCTGAAAGTGTCTGAAATCAATATTTCCGAAAAGAGTTTACCCATCCTTTTTGCAGCAATGCGTTTTGTGTCCGGAACGGAGGCCCTGATCATCGATCTGCGCGATAACGGTGGAGGCGGTAGTGCGGTCGGCAATGTATTCGAGAGCTTCTTTCTTCCCAAAGAGACCCCGTTGCTGGCATTTAAAGCCAGAACAGGGAATACCGAAACAGAGCGAACCGTGAATTGGCTGCTAGAAAAAAAGTATGACAAACCCTTGTTCATTATCGTCAATAGTGGCACCGCGTCGGCTGCGGAGGCGTTCGCCTACGCGTTACAGCGGCACAGGCGGGCGAAGGTCGTTGGCCAGCGATCGGCCGGCGGGGCTCACATGAACTCCTGGTACCCGGTCAATGAAGACTTGTTTATTTCTGTATCAACGGGTGCACCTACATGGCCGGGTACAGACGAAAATTGGGAACAAAAAGGCATTAATCCCGACTATCCGGTCAAAAGCGGAAGCGAAATTACCCACGTGATCAGTTTGATAAAATCTAAATGATCACGCAGGTAATCGTTCCATTTTGACGTCACTTTTCCGGAATAGCCATGGCGTTGAGCTCCAAGTAACACCCTTTGGTTTTGTCAATCTCCACGGTGAGCTGGTTTGCAGTAAAGTCGAATACATGCCCACCGGACGTGAGGTCATCGGCAATATAATGGAAGTGAAAGCCAGGTATGTTCACTTTCTCCATTGAAGTTGGTACCAAAAAACCTACTGCCACGCCAGTTGTATTGGACAGATTGAAAATAACCTGATTTTGAGTCAAATGTTCCTCTAATGGTTGATAGGGTTTTTGAGCAAGCGCAGACGCCCGGGCAGTAAGTTTCGAAAACGTGCCCTTAATTCGAATTGCGTACAAGCTGTCGTCCGTCAATAGAGACGCGATCTTTTTTTGCAGCTGTTCCATCGTTATGTCTGCGGTTTGGATGGTAAAACTCAGGTCAACCTTGAAAAATTTAACGAATGCCAATGAAGTGTGATCACAATCGGAGACCTCGGAGACTGTGCCGCTGGAATGAATCCGATAGAATTTCCCCTGATTGACAACCAACTCGCCATCCACGCCATTGAACGTCCCCAATCCAAAGTCACCGCGTTTTTTTAGCTCACCCAGCGTGAGGTTTCCGTCGTACCCCCCTGCCTTAAACGTACTCACGGCAGCGTATTGATAAAGAAAATCTTTCCGGTCGATGCTATACGTAACGCCTTCGTTCAGCTTTTGGTCTGCTCTGTCAAGCAATTGCAACCGAAACTGTCCCGGATCATTACCCACGACGTAAGACAATTTATCGAGAAACGCCTGTTCAGCAAACGTAAGAAAGTTTACAATCTGTCCGCGCCAGCTGACGTGAGGGATAGATAATCTGCCGTTCGTATCGACAGCCAACAGTTGATAGCTAATCAGGTTGTTCTGCTCATCCAGTGCCGCTTGAAAACGGTAGCGGACTGACGAGCAATTAACGTTGCTGGTTGACGCACGACTTGGTTCTATCAATTCCACACTATCTGTTTTGGCATGTGCGAAGAAGTCCGTAGTCTCCAATGGATTGTCTGGCAGCAGCGGACACAGGTATTCGGCTTCAATGACCTTAGCAGGCCTGCCCGAGACGGTTATAACATCGCTATCTTCTCCTCGAATGGGCTCATTCGGGCGCTGCAACGCCGCTATCAACATTCCTTCACGATGAAAATAGGATTCAGAAGAAAAGTTTCGAACCAGATTTTCAGAACTGTTACCATTTGTAATTGTTTGCGTAAAAAAAATTGAACCCATGTTTTTTTTGCGTGGAAAATAGTGGATGTATAAAATGTCGTTCTGTCCTGACACAGTTTTCAGGATCGTGTCAAAATTAAGAAACAAAGCAAATTAGTTCGTAGTGACAATTAGAAATAGTTTGTAGAAATATCTCTATGAATTAAACGTCATACTTCCGCTAGTTGCCTTGAATGGCCAAAGGTTCTTGATTAAAAAATCGTGTTAATGACTGACGGTAGTTACTGCGATCGTTTCAATGGGCTTATAAAGGCGTGCCCGTGGCTTGCCTCTCCAAGCATTTTTGCACAGTCTTCTTTAATCTGGGTATACTTCAATATAACACCCCTTTTAAAGAAGCACCCTAATGCAAAAATTATCTATTCCTAAAACCGAGGAAAAATGAAAGACCAATTCGAATCAGTCTCGCGACGGGACTTCCTGTTGACGTCAGCGGCTGTGCTAACCCCGCCACTTTTTTTAGGAATGTCACTGCCGGCATCCGCAGCCGATGGTAAATTAAACCATGCCTGCATCGGGGTCGGTGGCATGGGTGCGCATGATCTTAAGAACTTCATGCAGCACCCCAATGTAAATATTACCGCGATATGCGACGTGGACTCAGACGTCCTCAAAAAAGCATCCGCTCTCGTCCCCAATGCGCGTACTTACAGCGACTGGCGCGAGTTGCTTGATAAAGAAAAAAAGAACATTCAATCCGTGAACGTTTCCGTTCCGGACCACACGCATTTTTCAGCCGCCTACCAGGCTATTCGGGCCGGAAAGCACGTTTACTGCCAAAAGCCAATGTGTCACGACGTTGCGGAAGTCCGTATGCTTACGGAAATTGCCGTGAAGGCAGGCGTTGTTACCCAGCTGGGCACGCAGGTAGCGTCTACTTCCTGCGACCGCACTGCCGTTCAGTTGATCAAAGACAAAGCGATTGGAAAAATCAAGCACGCTTACCTCTGCTCCAATCGCCCCGGCGCTATTGATACTTACCGGCTCGTAGGGCCACGACCAGCCCAGGGCCAGGAAGCCCCGGCCAATTTGAACTGGGATCTTTGGCTCGGAACTGCTCCTAAACGCGACTACGCACCAGACATTTACCATCAGGCCAAATGGCGCGCGTGGCAGGATTTCGGCACAGGATGGTCGGGTGATATCGGCTGCCATATCTTTGACGCCGTATGGAAAGGACTGGGATTAAAAGCTCCGAAATCCGTCATTGCAGAAGTGCAGCAGTCCTGGAAGGATTCACCAGAAAGGCGCGCGGATACCTGGCCGCAGGGCGACCATATCACCTGGGTTTTCCCTGGAAATGACTTCACAGAGTCGGACGAACTCACGCTGGAATGGTTCGACGGACTTTTTTACCCTCCGGAAGCAGTCCGGGCGCTCTATTCAGTCGAAGAGTATCCTGCCGAATCAGCATTGCTGGTGGGTACGGAAGGCGCATTGCCGATCCCGCATGGCGGAGCGGCACCTATTCGTTTACCCGAAAGTAAATTTGCGAATACCCCGCTGCCTGCCTTCGAAAGCAGAAACCATTACCATCATTTTGTGGACGCGTGCCTGGGCGGGGAAAAAACGGAATCACATTTTGCACAATCCGGCCCGATGACTGAGGCCATCCTACTGGGAACAGTCGCGCTCCGCGCTCCCAATGAATTACTGGAATGGGATGCAAAAAAATTAAAATTCCCCAACCATCCCGAAGCCAATAAATACCTAAAACGTACCTATCGGAAAGGCTGGCAGATTAAAGGAGCATTTTAGCGCGGAAAATAGCTCTCTGAGAGCACGCGCCCACATGATCCGTTTAATGTTTTATTATAAATTACTATCAGATGACAGTAATATTATAAACATTATGAAAGCAAATATCATCAATATAGGTAATAGCCAAGGAATAATTGTCCCTCGCACGCTATTGCGAAAGCTGAATCTGTCATTTAAGTCGAGCGTTCAGTTAAAAGTGCAGAATGGTTCAATTGTTGTTAAACCAGCTCCCCGGCAGGGATGGGCGGAAGCCGCTGATGAAATGCATGCGGCCGGGGATGATATGTCCTTATTAGAAGACGGCATGACTCACTTTGATAAGGAGGAATGGATATAGTAGTTAAACAATCAATCGCTGCCGATCAAATCCGTGTAGTCGATAAAACCAGGCTAGGTTCCAAAATCGGCATCATATCAGCAAAAGAGATCAAAGAATTAAAGCAGATATTGCAGGAGATGTTGGTTGATTAATGCAGGGGCAGCAATCCGTGATAGTAAGCCATATAATAAGGTAGCAGGAAAAAAGTCCCTTCGTGTTCGTCGTGACCATCGCCTTCTGATGCCAGTAATGCAAAGCCGTCGCGGTCCTGCCGGACGTGGCCGCGCTCGTCAATAGGCAGGGCATAGCCGTTGACATGCCATCCCATGTTTTTTTCCTGCATTGGTGAGGGGTCAAAAACCACATCGAGGCGGTGGGTGTTGTCCATCGTGTAGCCGATCAGGTCCAACGGGATTTTTTGCAGGTTTTCCAGGATAAAGTCAGCGCTGTAATTTCCCTTGTAATGCGCATTTACAACCTTGGAGGAATAGAGTCTGTTTTCCGGGAAAAGGCCTTTATTCTCAAACATTTTCTGGTCGGCTTGCTGGGTGAAACGATTGGCTAGCGAGGCATAAATTGCGTCCCAAAATGCGTTTTTCTGCTTGTGGATATGCTGCCAGGCCACTTCAAGTCCCTGGCGGTACATGAGTAGCAGGGATGGATCGGCTTCGTAATTGATAAGCCCGTAAAGACTCATCAGGCAAAGGTTATTATCCCAGGGAACTACATTTTCCGGCGGGAAAAATTCCTTTGGGTGCATTGCATTGATGTGATAACTGTATTTGTCGCGCAGAATCTTCGCCTCTTGATCGTATTTTGCATTGCCGGTAACATGCTTTGCAACATTCAGAAACGACAGCATCATCATCGAATTGAGCCCGCGCTGATCGTACCCATACACCGAACTGAGATATTCCGGAGAGAAATCGCCCCAACGGGTCACTTTGCCATCGTGGTCCACCAGTTTATATCCGTGGCGTACTAAATGATCGGTAATGTCACCTACTACCTCCCGGACAGCCTGTTTCTCCTCTTCCGTTTTAGCGACCAGGTCATAGTAAACACCATAGAAGAAAAAATGCCCCGCCAGTTCGTCTGAACTCGTGTCGCACTTCCAGTAATACTTGCCGTCCTTGCTTTTTGGGAAACGCGGGTAAATATCCTTCCACATCGGATCATTTTGCTGGTGCCGGAGATTTGCTTCCCGGGTGTAAATCTCATTCACCGGCTCGTGCCAATCCACCGGGATAATCACCCGCGCCGGAAATCCTTTCTCATGTGAAATGTCGACCAGCCATTTGCAGGATTTGAAGCTTCGGTCGGCGAGTATTTTCGCCTCGGGATCACCCGTGGCTGCGTACCTGAATGCCTGCGCGGCCCCATACATGGCCGTATACATGCCGTCGTTATCCGAAATCGCCACTTCGGAAGTGGCTACGTTGAACTGCTGCTTCAAATGGCTTTGCGCAACAAAACCCATGCGGTTATGCCGCTCCTCCACCTGTTTTGTGAAAAGTTTTGCCTTTTCTTCCAGCGACAACTGAACCCGGTCGATCTGGCTGACGCCTTTGTCGGTCCCGATCCAAGCCGTGCCATTATCTTGCTGCACTGCAATGGCATTCACCTGGTCATCGGGGAGCCACCGGCGGCTGAAACGATATTTAAACTGGTCGTTATCTACTTCGATAGCCCCTTTCTTAGTGCCAAACCACACAATCCCGTCGGGGCCGGCGGCAGCACACGTGAACTGATTATAAGGCAAGCCTTCCTTTCCGGTGAACAGCTTCCATTTATTTCCTTCCAAATAACCGACGCCTTCATTCGCTCCAAACCAGAGCCGCCCTTTCGAGTCGGTTACCAGCGCTGCAACGTTTTTCAGCAGCCAGCTATATTGGTCACGCTTGGGAAAGATCCTTTCCGGTTTTTTGCCGGATTTAAAAAAATACAGACCTTCTTCACAGCCAATCGCATAACCATCCCGATAAGGCACCGCGGTTAGTACTTTCGTTCCAGATAAAACAGGTAATCCAGCGTGCACCACCGGCTTTTCACTGGCAACCGATATCCATTTTCCTTCACTCAACTGCCATGCCTTACCCTGCGTCGCCGCAATGGGCATATTGTTCTTCAATGTTATCCGGGAAATTTTCCCTTCGGGTAACCCGTCTTTTGAGGAATGGATAGTTACCACTTCCTGAACGAACTTCCGGTCGGCCGGTGACTGGGCTAACGCATAGAAAGGGGCGAGCAGGATACAATAGAAGAGTAATTTCATGAAGCAAATGGAGACAAATTCAGAGAGACCAATGAACTTAATACTTTACGGCACCTTAAAAAGGCTACCGAAAACTAAAATTCCCATCGATAACTCAGCACCGGGATGAGGCCCAGTTGATATTGCATCACAATGTTGCGCTTCCGCTTGTCGTAATAGCGGTATGCTTCATTTTTGGTACCAGAAACATTTTGCAGGTCAAGTGACAGGGTCCTGCTGTAATGTGTTTTGCTTTTCTTCCAATATATCCGGAGATCCGGCCGGAAATAATCTTTCATCTTCACAGAATAGGTACTAAGCAGCTCGTAAACGGTCGTTTGCAATTTTTGAGAATATTCCAGATCGATCGGCTTGTCCCTGAATCCGCCCAGCCAGAGCACTTTTGCATTGATGCCCCACAAGTTCTGATTACCCGATTTGATCTCCTTACCTGCCGTAAAACTGAATGTGTGCCCCCCATCAAAACGGGCGTCATGCCGCAGGCCCAGATAATCCGAATAGGTCGCCTTGTACAAAGATCCGGAGATGAGCATGTAAAAATCATTGGTCAAAAACTTCTGGAAACTGGCTTCCACGCCATAATTCGAAGCAGTGCCCAGGTTGTTAAGCCGCACGTTGGCGCGCTCTTCGACGAGATTAACGGCTGAATAATGCTCGCGCATGTCGCTGCCGACCGGCACATGAAACTGGCGCTGCAAATATGCCTCGATTTTCAGACTACTTTTTGCATTGAATAACTGCTGATAACCCAGCACAAAATGGTGCGCCCGTGTTGGTTTCAAACCAAAATTCTGACCCACATCGGTCATCCCGTAAAGCGACGAATACACATAAGGTGATTGCATCTGACTTTGTAAACCGTAAGAAAAACTCACCTGTTTATCACCGGCAGGCTTCCACTTCAATGCCGCTCTCGGGTCTACCAGTATACTCCCCGGCGTCGTGCCTTCCTCTACTTTACTGATCAGCCCATGGATACCAATCTCACTGGTAAGGGAAGGAGCAAACTGCAACGACCAGGTCACAAATGGCTGTACAATCCACAGTTTCACATCGCCTCCTGACAAAACCGGTGGCGTTCTGTATTTTTGAGTTGTCAGAAAAACCCCTCCTTTAAACCTCTCCCGCGCGCTTACCCTGTGCGTCAGCGTCGTATTAAGCGAAATTTTCCCATTCAAAAGGCCATCATTGCCAATCTGGTTCCGCCGTGACAGTGTTACCGGGTCAACTTCAAAAGCTTTTCTGGACGTATTGAGGCCCGATGCGACCAACACCGTCCGGATGGAAGCTTTGCGCCCAACCGGCTGGTCGTAAGTGGCACCCGCAGCGCCCATTTTGTTTTTATAAATGATATTATAACCGTCCTTTTCAAACTCCCAAGCCGTGGTATCCTTGTCAGGATCAAAAGTGTTGCTGCTAACCCCTCCCATTCCAAATACGGTAAACTTCGCTCCTTTTTCCGTTGGAAAACTGAGGTTGAAAGACAAATCCTGAAAGCGGATATCCTCTCCCCCAAACTTCACACCCATCGCGCCAAGCAAGCCTGTAAAAGAATAGCGATAATTGACCAGGTAAGATGCTTTCGACTTTTTTGACAATGGGCCTTCGGCTGCAAAATCCAGTCCCAGTAAGCTCGCCTGGGCTGTAAATTCGGTTTTTTCGTCATTCCCGTTTCGCAAACGCATATCCAGAATCCCACCGGTTACATTGCCATATTGCGCGGGAAACGGCCCCGAGAGAAAATTGGACGTCCCCAGAAGTTGGGTGCTCAATATATTCACGCCTCCACCGGTGGATGTGGGCCGGTCGCTGAATGTACCTGCGTTGGACAAATGATTTGGGTTCACAATTTCGACACCTTCCAACCTCCATTGCATGCTATTTGGCGAATTCCCCCTGATTACGAGCCCATTCGCCTGGTCGTTGGCCGCTGCCACGCCCGGGAACGAGGTGGCTACGCGCGCCGGGTCCATGTAAGTGGCGGCATACCGGAGCGTTTGCTCCATAGTGATTTCCTGCACGCTGTTGAACGCCGGAGCTCTGTTACCCGACACGACAGCCTCCCGCAATTGCTTCCCCGCGGCGCTCAGCCGTATCTCCTGTATATTTTCCTTGCCCGATTCAAGTAATATTTCGGAAACTACAACAGTTTCATAGCCTACAAAAGAAACGGTCAGCGAATGCCTACCTACCGCGACCTGGTCGAACCGGAAAGTGCCGTTTTCATTTGAAATAACACCCCTATCATCCAACTGAACCTGCGCATTGCCGAGTGGCAAGCCAGTATCTGCATCCCTGACCGTCCCCCGGATCACGGATGTAAAAGTCTGGGCGCTGCATAACGATGTGGCGAAAATGATAAGAAGGAAAATTCGGGTCATGGCTGTTGACTAAATCAGTATAATTTCTAACGGTTACAAAAGTAATGCGATATGCTCACCTACCCCAACCGGCCGGTCAATGTTAGTGAATACACCTCTGCGCATTTCCCTTGCATTCAATCTCTTTATAATTTTTTCATGAAATATTTTGTAAAAAGTATTATTGTTCTACATTTGTAGAGTATACTTTCTATTTGTAGAATAAAACAACCGATTATGCAGCTGAGCAAAGCAGAAGAACAAGTAATGGAATACCTCTGGCAAAAGGAAAAGGTATTTTTGAAAGATCTCATCGACTGCTTTCCTGACCCCAAGCCAGCGACTACAACTGTTGCGACACTGCTGAAACGAATGCAGGACAAGGGGTTTGTCGCGTACAAGCTGTATGGAAATTCTAGGGAATATTACCCTCTGATTATGAAGTCCCAATACTTTTCAAAACAGGTAAACGGGATCATCAAGACCTTCTTTAACGATTCCGCTTCACAATTCGGGTCGTTTTTTGCGAGAGAAACAAGCCTTACCGCGAAGGAGCTGGAAGATTTGCGGGACATTATCGAAGAGGAAATAAAACGCAAACAAAATGATTAGCTATCTCATCAAATGCATCATTTGCTCGGGCATCCTCATCGCGGTGTACCATCTGTTTTTGGAACGCGAAAAAATGTTCCGGTTCAACCGGGCATACCTACTGCTTTCACTGGTATTTGCATTGGCAGTCCCATTTGTAAGCTTTGAAATACCTGTCGAACCAGGCGGACAAGTCTTTCCCGACAGCCCGGAAACGATATTAGTGCAACATATCCCTATCACCGAAACTACCGGCAGTTTCACGCCGTCGACGTCGCAGAGCGAGTGGCCAACGATGTTGCCCTGGCTCGCCGCAGTCGATTGGGCGGCCGTAAGTATGGTACTGCTGATGCGGTTTGCATGGAATATCAGGTCCATCTTAAAACTAAAATCCCAATGCCGGACGATACCAATGGATGGAGCAAACCTGGTGCTGGTTCCGGGCGAGATCGTGTCGTATACCTTTCTGAATAACATTTTCATTGCTGAAAATGCATTCGACAATCGGGATACGCAGCATGAAATCTTAGCACATGAACTTGCACATGCCCGGCAGCTGCATTCGCTTGATATTATCGGCATTGAGCTACTGACCACATTGTTTTGGTTTAACCCTTTCCTTTATTTCTATCAAAGGGCCATCCGGCTGAACCACGAATTCCTGGCCGACGAAACCGTACTGTCCCGCTATGATAATGTGAAAAAATACCAGCTTCTGCTATTGAATTCAGTCCTCGGGGCAAAGCAGATGAGCTTGTCAAGCAGTTTCAATTATTCTATCACCAAAAAACGACTAGCCATGATGACGAAGATTCAGAACACGAAGAAACAGTATTTTAAACAAGCCACTGTGGCGATGCTGGCGATAGGACTTACATTCATTTTTTCAGAGAAAATCTATTCGCAGGTTCAATCCGAAACCAAAAAGACAGCAAAAGCAACACCGTCAAAGCCAGCCGCGGAGAAAAAATTAAAAAACCGAGGCCCCGGAAGTGGCATATCCCAGGCCGAAGTAGACGAATTCAACTCCGCCATTCAAAGCCACACGCGGTATGTCAAAAATAAGAAGGGCCGCACAGACCCAATAGTGACAATGGAGCCAAAAATGGAAGACCGGATGTACGAACTGTTTGTCAAAATGAGCACCGAACAACAGAAAGTGCTGATCGACTCCGGTATCACGCTATTCCAGATGGATATTCCGGTAAAGCAGGCACCGACGCCGGAATTGTTTGAAAACTGGAAGAAACCAACGCTTTACGGCGTCTGGATCAATGGCAAACACGTCCCCAACACCGAATTGAACAAATACAAATACTCCGACATTGCCGAATACTGGCATAGCAAATTGTGGGGCGCCGCGAAAAAAGGCCGGATTTACAAATATCAGTTGGATATAAAAACCAATGACTATTTTGACAAAACCTACGAACAAAGGGTGAACAATCGAGTCATTATCACCCGGGTCGGCTGGGTAGGCGCCAAACCGGCAACCTTTGGAAAATAGCAATGGCTCCTTTCTTTGAGTTTGAAAAAGCAGAACTGATGTTCTGCTTTTTTTATGCCTCCTTACCCATATTATCGTACTTTTGGGCATTGGAATATGCGTTCAAAAATATGAAAGTCGAAGTAATAGAATCGTTTTTTAAAGATTTGCAGGACCGGATCTGCCAGGATATTGAAAAGGAAGATGGCGGCGCGAAGTTTCACGAAGATCTGTGGCAGCACCACTCCGGCGGCGGTGGCAGGACAAGGTTGATCCAGAACGGCAATGTGATTGAAAAAGGAGGAGTCAACTTTTCCAGCGTGACCGGGGAGCTTCATCCAAGGCTGCGCCAGCAAATGAACCTGAACGACGACGAAGAATTTCGCTTCACGGCTACGGGCGTGTCGATCGTCATGCACCCCCGCAACCCGCATGTACC
Organism: Dyadobacter sp. MSC1_007; assembly: GCF_023667495.1. Lineage (GTDB taxonomy): Bacteria > Bacteroidota > Bacteroidia > Cytophagales > Spirosomataceae > Dyadobacter. Next base: position 647,836 of record NZ_JAMOZL010000001.1, on the reverse strand, counting down.
CATCATACATATGAACGTGCGCTACTTCGAGCTAGACAATGGCACCTGCTGGTTTGGTGGGGGAATCGACCTTACCCCGCATTATGTGGTGGAGGATGATGCCAGGGCCTTCCATAAAAGACTGAAATCTGCCTGCGACAGGCATCACAAGGCATTTTACCCTCAATTCAAAGCGTGGGCCGACGATTACTTCTACATTCCACACCGCAGCGAAACCCGCGGCATAGGCGGCATTTTCTTTGATTATCTCAAACCCGACGAGCCCGGAAACGGCCAGGGGCTTTCCAAAAAGCAGCTTTTTGCATTCGTACAGGAGGTTGGCGAGACGTTCGCTCCTACTTACACGGCTTTGATGCGCAAGCACCGCAACCAGCCATTTACCGAACAGGAAAAACAATGGCAATACCTGCGTCGCGGTCGTTATGTGGAGTTTAATCTGGTGTGGGACAGGGGAACGAAATTCGGGCTGGAAACGAATGGACGCACCGAATCCATTCTGATGAGCCTTCCGCCGCAAGCCAACTGGGAATACAACTGGGTGCCGGAGGCTGATTCGCCGGAAGAAAAAACGTTAGGCTGGCTCCGAAAAGGCGTGGACTGGTAACTGCCAGCTCACCTCTTTATCGTAATGTAAATGGCCGCCCTCGACCGTCAGCGGCGATTCGAAGTTATTCGTGTAAATTTGCCCGGTACCGAGCCCCTGCGGAAGCGGATTGTTGAAAGACGCGGTATATTGAGCAATGGCGTTCAGTCCGATGTTGGATTCGAGTGCTGAAGTGATCCACCAACCGATATGCAAACGGTTGGCAATCTCAATCCATTCGCCCGTATGCCTGAAACCACCAAGTAATGTTGGTTTCAGGATGATAAATGGCGGCATCAGCTTTTTGAGCAATGCAAACTTTTCGCGATAGTCCGAAATACCGATCAATTCCTCATCCAATGCAACAGGAACGGGCGATGACGCGCAGAGGTCTGCCATCAGTTCGTGTTGTCCGGCTTTTATGGGTTGCTCAATGGAATGCAGGTCAAATTCAGCAAGGCTGCGCAATCTTTCGGACACATTATCCGCTGTGAATGCACCGTTGGCATCGACCCGCAGCGTAATTTCTTCTTTCGAATACCGGCTGCGTACCATTTCCAGCACCCGGCATTCCTGATCAAAATCAATAGCGCCTACTTTCATCTTCAAGGTACTGAATCCCCGGGCCAGCTTTTCTTCGACTTGCTCGACCATATTTTCAAAAGAGCCCATCCAGATCAACCCATTCATGAGAATGCCCTGCCGGTTTTCCGAGAAGCCGTTTTTAAACAGAATGCGCCGTCCGCCGTTCATGATATCCAGCAAAGCCATTTCAAGACCCGCACGAACTGACGGTAAATGCGCAGGAACGAGCTGGTCCAGGATAATGCCGAGATTGAAAGGAAAGACATCGAGATCGAGGTCGTTGAAAATGGCGCAGACCTCAGCTAGTTGGGCTTCGAAGTCCGGCAAATCGTCCACACTCAATCCAGGCAACGGCCCGCATTCACCATAACCGGTCACGCCCGGCTTTTCTGAATCCGTAACGGTGAGAATCCAGGATGTTTTTTGTGTAAGAACCCCGCGAGAGGTGCCAGCTTCCTTACGAAAATGAAGCGTATGTGGCTTATACACAATTTTTAAGGGCATGATTTTGCGGTGTCAGATTTTTTAAGGGGCACAATATTAGACAAAAAATACGTAATTATGCACCAGGATGAAAGAACAAACCTGGATAAAAAAAGCGCTGGTCCCGTTCTCGTGGGTTTATGGTTTGATCACCGACGTTAGAAATCTCCTGTACGACCGCCATGTGTTTTCTTCGGCGAAAGTCCCCCAATATGTGATATCCGTCGGAAACCTGACGGTGGGCGGCACCGGCAAAACTCCGGTCATCGAATATCTCGTCAATCTGCTTTCCGGGGAAATCCCCACCGCCATTCTCAGCCGCGGATACGGGCGCAGCACACGAGGCTTCTTGATAGCGGATGAATCGGCGAATGCGGCTTCCATGGGTGACGAGCCGTTTCAGTTTTATAATAAATTCCGGGACAAAATAGTAGTCGCAGTGTGCGAGAAAAGGGTCACCGGAGCCACGGAGATAGCTAACCTTTTCCCAGAAAGAAAACTGCTCCTACTAGATGATGCATTCCAGCATCGCGCCATCCGCCGCGACATGAATCTGCTGCTGAACGACTATAATCGCCCGTTTTACCATGACCTCCCCTTCCCGGCAGGCCGCCTGCGCGAAAACCGCAAAGGAGCACAACGGGCCGACGCGGTTATCGTCACGAAATGCCCTGAGCTTATTTCCAGGGCTCAAAAAGCAGAGATTAAGTCGGAGATCCTGCGCTATACCGGTCCTGATGTGCCGGTTTTCTTCGCATCCACGCATTATGCGGAGGCTGTTGGCTTCGGGGGCACGCCCGTTTCGTTAAACAATGTTAAAATAGTGGCAGGGATTGCCCGCCCCGAACCTTTCTGCACATATTTGAGGGCACAGTTCAACGTTGTAGAGCAGGCTATCTTTCCCGATCACCATAATTACTCGGCGGAGGACGTCCAGGAACTGATTAAGAACTTAAAAAACGATACTTTTGTGGTCACAACCGAAAAGGATATGGTCAAATTGAAACCACTGGTCGACCAATCAGGGCGTTCCGCACAGTTCGCCTATATCCCCGTTGCTGTGCATTTAGGCGACGATGCCGACGCCTTTTCCAAATGGGTTTCTTCACAGATCGGCCACCGGTTTTGATTCGACAGAACGTTAGTTTCCTTTATGAGAATTGTCTTTTATAGCTTATTGTGTGTTTTATGCAGCTTTATCCTGATCATACCAACAGCCTGGGGACAGGTCCGGCTACCCGGCGGCATGCAAATGCCGGGCGGCGGATCCCGGGGTGGCGGAGGAGGCGGTGGCGGCGGACAGGGAGGCGGGGCAGTTCTCGATGATAGCACCAAAAATGTTTACGGACCTCATACAACGCTCCATTTTTACGAAAACGATATTTTCAACAACCGTGATTCGGTAAGATACCGGGTCGATACCAACCTTACCAACTTCCATCGCTGGATGCCCATGGATAAGGCCTGGGGCAAGCTCGCCGACCTCGGTAATCATGTAACAGCCACTCGGAATCTGTTTTTTCAGCCACGCGAGGACATTGGAACGCAGCTGGGCCTGCGGGTGTACGATGCCTATGCGATCAAGCAGGACGAGGTTCAGTTCGTGGACACCAAGTCGCAGCATACCGAGCTGAATTTCATGTCGGGGCCGAAAAAGACGTCCCTGGGAACATTTGCCTACACCCAGAACGTGCATTCGCGGTTCAACTTCGGGTTTCGCGGCCAGCGGCTGACTTCCAATAAAATATACGGCTTTGCCAATACCATTAACTCTGGCGCATTACTGGGCCAGAACTGGACGGTGTTGATGCACACGAGTTTCTTTTCCAAAAACAAAAAATACCTCATCCTCGCGCAGTACCGGCACATGAACATGAAAGTGCGGGAACAAGGAGGCGTTATCCCAAACGTGGGGACAGACAGCATCATCGAAAGATATTCCTATGACGGCGCCGCCAGGATTAGCGACAATGCCAATTCGTGGGAAAGGCGGCATGTATTTCACGTTTATCAGCAATACAGGCTAGCCAACGGCTTCCAGGTCTTCCACCAGGCCGATTATCAGAGCACGATCGACCGATTTACAGACCTCGAAATTGATCGTGGCATTGAAAAAGGCGTTTATCCCCAAGCGCGCTTCGACACCGTCAAAACCAGACAGGACATTTATTACAAGCTCTTTGACAACAAAGTCGGCATTAAAGGCTTTTATGAGGGCTTCAATTACCGGGCTTATGTGAGGCAGCGCTTCTATGGTATGCGCAGCACCGGGCAAGCGCCTAACGAAATTGGCGACCCGTACGTCAAATACCGCACAGGATTGAAATTTGACAACATCATCGGTGCCTGGCTGGGATATTACCTTAAAGATTCACTCCAGTATCTTACCGCCGAAGCCGATCTGAACCTCGCCGCCAACGTGGAATATCGCCTGAAAGGAGAGCTGAATACCCGCTGGGGAAAAGCAGGCTTCCAAAGTATTCAAACGGCCCCCGACCTGATGGTGCAGCGGTACCAGGGCAACCATTTTGATTGGAGAAACAATTTCGACCCTACCAAGGTGCAGACCATTTACGCGTCTCTTCCCTTGAAAACCAAAAAAGTAGAGTTCATTCCTGAGATCCAGATACATCAGATCAACGACTATATATACTACGATACGGCTGCCGTGCCGCGCCAGCTCAATGCCGGTTTCCGGTTGTTACGGATCGGGTTTAATTCAGGTATTCATTTGAATAAATGGAATTTCACCGCGATGAGCTTCCTTACCCTGAACGACAACAAGGATGTGATCCGCATTCCGACGGTTTTTGCCAGCGGGGAAGTCACCTATGATTTTGTCTATGCCAAAGTCCTTTACATTCAGCTGGGGCTCGCGGCCCGCTACCGGTCGTCGTACCTCGCGGATGCCTATATGCCTATAACACAGCAATTTCATTTGCAGGACAATACCCGCCTGGATCAGAGCGTGGTGGTGGACGGTTTCGCCAATGTGCGTATCAAAAGGGTAAGGCTGTTTTTCAAAATGTCCTATCTTAACCAGGGCGGACAGTTCGGGCTTTTTCCAAAAGGATATTACGTTACACCCGACTATCTTGGCCTTGCAAGATCTTTTTCATTCGGTATCAACTGGCCGATGTTCGACTAGTTGCTGATATTCTAACCATTATGGCTACACCACTCACTACCCTCGGCCTGGAACTCCCGACCGATCCACGCTGGACGGATATTGCCGCGATGCATATCGGCGACATCCTGATTGACCATGCCTATTGTGAGCAAAAAGCGGCTTCCAGCTGCATATCGCTGATCGTCCATTACCCGGAGAAGGCGCTGCTCGTCGAAACCCTCACCCCGATTGTCATCGAAGAATGGGGACATTTTCAAAGGGTTTTGAAAGAACTGAAAAAAAGAAATATCCCGCTCGGCCGACAGCGAAAAGATGAATATGTAGGCCAGCTAATGAAACTTGCGACCAAGAAGGGAGAACATGAAAAGGCATTGCTAGACAAGCTGCTGATCTTTGGGCTGATCGAGGCACGGAGCTGCGAACGGTTTAAGTTACTATCCGAAACCCTTGAAGATGAATCACTTCAAAAGTTTTACAGGGAGCTGATGGTCTCGGAGGCAGGACATTACCGGACTTTCCTTGAACTGGCGGAAACCTATGTGCCCCAAGCCGAGGTACGGGCCCGTTGGAAGGAATTGCTGCACGCCGAAGCCGAAATCATGAGAACACTTACGCCACGAGGAGACCGGATCCACTGATCCGCGACCGCATATTATTCCCAAAAGCCCTTTCAAATGCAGTCGTTCCTGAACCTTGTTGCCAAACGCGTGATCACCAGCCACCAGTCGCTCGACCGGGTGCAGATTGTGGTGCCTACACGGCGTGCGGCATTTTTCCTGATGCAGGAACTGGCCGGTGAGACTTCGGAACCGATGATGAGCCCGGGTATTATGGCTGTCGATGACTTCGTCGAGAACCTTTGCACGCTTGAAATCGAGGACCCGGTGCATTTGCTTTTCGATCTTTACGAAACATTCAAGGAAATAGACCCGGACGTGCAGTTCGACCGGTTTATGGGCTGGGCTTCGGTACTGCTGAGCGACCTCGATAAAATCGACCAATATCTCGTTAAGACTGACTATTTATTCGATTATCTCTCAGAGGTTCACGCGCTTACGCGCTGGCAGGAAAGCCTTCCCCAAGGTAAATCGCTCAATGGTGAAGGCGGTTCCAAACAATATTTTTCGCTTTTTGAGAATATCAACAAGGTTTACAACTCGTTCCGGCAGCGGCTGCTGGCGAAAGGCAAGGCCTACCGTGGCATGGCTTACCGCGAATTGGCAGAGGATGTTTCCGGGCTGATCTCCAAAAGAGCTGATTACGAAAAGATCTATTTTGCAGGCTTCAATGCATTTACCGAGTCCGAGCGGGTGATCGTCACCTCATTGATCAAGGCCAAAAAAGCGGAAGTGCTTTGGGATTCGGACAGCTATTATATGTCTGAAAATACGGTGGTTGAAGCTGGAAAAAGCCTCCGTGAATACCGCAAAAGCAAGGAATTCGGCGAATGGAACTGGACTGGCGACGCGCTGATGACTTCGGCAAAGCATATCACAATTTATGGCGTGCCTAATGCGACGTTGCAGACAAAAGTTGCCGGAGAATTGTACAAGCAGAGCCTCTCCGACCCCTCCGACTCGCCTACCGCGATCGTCCTCGCCGATGAAAACCTGCTGCTGCCCATGCTCTATTCGCTCGACGAGGCCGTGAGCGACCTGAATGTGACCATGGGCCTTTCCATGCGGAATTCGTTGCTCTATACCCTGATTGACGGCATTTTTGAGTTACAGCAAAATGTGATCGAGTTTCGGAGCAAAACGGGTAAAATGGTAAAAATCCCGAAGTTTGGCCATAAATCCATTGATAAAATCCTGAACCACCCGTTCATCCGACATTACGAGCATGTGGCTTTAACACCACTTGAAGACGGCCAGACGATCATCCAGCGCACATTACGGGAAATTACCGAAGGAAACCAGGTGTTCCTCAGCTCCGAAGAACTCGTCGCCCTGGGTGACAACCACCCATTGTTCCATATCCTCTTTCGCCATTGGCAGAAAAACAATGCCCAACAGGTTATCAGGACGTTCTATCAGCTGATCGAGTTGCTTCGAGAGGTTTATAAGGATTACAAAAACGCGCTGGAAACAGAATATCTCTACCTTTTTTATACATTATTAAAACAATTCGAGCAGACGATCGAGGAAAGGTCGGAGCTGATCACGCTGAGGACATTGCGTTCTTTTATGTTCGAACTAATCCGGCAAACGCGGATACCTTTCAGTGGCGAGCCAGTCAGTAACCTGCAAATCATGGGTTTACTCGAAACCCGCGCGCTAGATTTTGACCGCATTATCATATTATCGGTCAATGAAGGCATACTTCCCCAAGCCAAGCGACAAAACTCATTGATACCCTTCGACGCCGCACAAGCGGTAGGCCTGCCCACGCACCAGCATCAGGAGGCGGTGATGTCTTACCACTTTTACAGATTACTCCAAAGGGCTTCCGAAGTACATATCCTTTATACGAGCACCAACGACGCTCCCGGCGGGGGCGAGAAGAGCAGATTTCTACGGCAGATCGAATATGAGCTTGCGCAATATAATCCGGCTATTGAGATTGAAAATAAAACAGTCGTTTTTGAAAGCAAAAAGTCTCAGGAACTGGAAGAAGTGGTGCACAAAGACGATGCCTTGATTGCGGCAATACGCAGTTATTTGAAGAATAAAGGCATTTACCCTACCCACCTTAACGAGTTTATCCGCTGCTCCATGCAGTTTTATCTCAAACACATTGTCGGGGTGAAGGAAAAGGAGGAGGTTGAAGAAGAACTGGGAATGGACAAGATCGGTACCTGGCTGCACGCGTCGCTGGAACGCCTCGATATCGAATTTTTCCTTTTAGGGATTGACCCTTCCGAAGATCAGATTAAAACCGTCCTGCGGGAGGAATTCGATCGGCTTTTCCGCGGCTACGTTACGGATTTGGGGCTCAACCGAATTTACTATCAGATCGGAGAGCAGCAAATATTGACTTTTTTACGGCACCACATTGCCGAAGAGCCACGCAGGAAGGTCCTGGCCGCCGAACAACCGTTGAATACCCAAATCGAACTGGTTCTTCAGGGTGCCTACACGCCGGTGAGGCTGGGAGGCAAGATTGACCGGATCGAGCTCGCCGACGACGGTTCTTTATATGTAATGGATTACAAAACCGGCAGCGTGGAATTGACCGGGAAACAAAAACTGGCTGACCCTATCCGCCGGGAAGAAGCGATCCGCTCGGACCCCGACCGTAAAATGGGCTATGTGCGCCAGTTATGGATATATGAATACCTGGTATACCGCCGGATGCTGGACGAAAAAGGCCTTAAATTACAAGGCATTACCTATAATTTCGGTGAACACGCGGTCAAATCCGGCTTTTACTCTTTCCGGGACCCTAAAAACCTGATCGCCAATCCGCTGGAACTTACAGAGGCCGTAGCGCCGGGAGAATTCATCCAAAAGTCGGAAGTGATATTGACTGATATTCTGAACGTTATGCTGGACCCGGACATTCCGTTCCGGAAGACTGACGATACAAATACCTGCAAGTTCTGTGACTTCAAAGGCATTTGCGGAAGGTAATAGCAAGAGGAACATAAAGCAAGAGGGCGGATGAATTGCTTCACCCGCCCTCTTGCTTTATGTCAATATTAAGGCTGCTTCTTGAATTCCAGGTACTCGTCGGGCTGTGCTGCGCCGGTACTGGAATTGACCATCTTCAATGTGATGTTCAGTTGCAATACCCCGTTTGCATTTACGACTTTGGTGCCTATTCCTGCCACTTTCTGCTTCAATGCTTCACCGTTACTCTGCGTTACGTCCACTTCTTCGTTAATCTCAAAAGAGTCTGCAGCAGTTACCTTAACTTTTGTAAGCGGATACTCCTGCGTGAGCTTCAAGGTGGTTCCCCCAAAAGCAATCTCAGTCTTTTTGGTATAAGCGATGCTCAGCTGGTTTTTAGCCTCGGTTGTCACCTTCCACTCGTGATTCGTAGTTCCCGTGCCGACCGTCGTAGTCTTATACACGCCCACAAAACCAGATGCATGGTCCACTTCCGGTTCCGGGTCCTTTTTGTCATCCTTGCAGGCACCCATTAAAACGACCAGACAGCAAAAAATCAGCTTTTTCATACTTCTACTTTAATTGTAAACGGTTAATAAAATCAAATATAAATACACATCTAAATAATTTCTACTATAACGGCCGCATTCCATAAACCACACATTTACTACCGGAAAATTTCACATTTCGACCATTTAATATGATTTACGACACATTAAAACGGTAATTTACCCAGGTCCACATTGCCACCGGAAATAATAATCCCGACTTTTTTGCCTTTGAATACCTCCTTATTTTTCAAGACGGCGGCCAGTGAAACAGCACCCGACGGTTCTACAACCAGCTTCATCCGCTCCCACAAATAACGCATTGCCTGGATAATCTCTTCATCGGAAACTGTCAGGATATCAGTCACTCCAGCTTTAATGATCGGAAACGTCTTGTCGCCCAGGTAAGTCAGCAAGCCATCGGCAATCGTGTTGATGTACGGTGCCTTTTCGATCTTGTCGCTCCGAAACGACAATACTGCGTCCGCTGCTCCTTCCGGCTCTCCGGCGTACACTTTTGTCCCCGGCGAGAAATACTGCGCGCTCAATGCGGTCCCGCTTAATAGCCCACCGCCTCCTACGGGCGCAATAATCACGTCCAATGCAACGCCTACATCATCAATGAGCTCCTTCGAAGCCGTAGCCTGACCGGCTATTACTTCATAATTATTAAATGGATGGATAAAAGTCGCGCCAGTGTTTGCAATGATTTCGTCGACCGTGCGCTGCCGCTCTTCCGGTGTATTTTTGCAAAAAGTAATCTCGGCCCCATAACCTTCCACCGCGCTGATCTTGACACGGGGCGAATTATCGGGCATGACGATATAACATTTCGCACCTACTTTGGCAGCAGCAAAAGCAATCGCCTGAGCGTGGTTACCGGATGAATGCGTCGTCACGCCGTTTTTTAGCTGCTCCTCCGAAAGGGAAAGCACGGCATTGAGCCCGCCCCTGGCTTTGAATGCGCCTATCTTCTGAAGGTTCTCACATTTGAAAAACAACTCCGCTTCACAGTGGTCGTTCAGAAAGCTGGAAGTGGCAATGGGCGTATGGTGAATGAATGGCTTTACAAGTGCGTGCGCCGCTTCGATGGTTATTTTGGTAGGTACTGTTCCGGTCATAGCGGTAAATTAAGAAAATTATTCCCGTCTCAATAAAAACGGCCCGTCGATAATTCGACGGGCCGTTTCCTATTTTTCATTCAACTTCCCTTATTTACCAGCATTTGGCGTGTAAAGGTTGAAGAACTGATCCAGTTTTGGAGTGATGATAATCTCCGTACGACGGTTCAGGCTGCGGTTTGGCGCCGAATCATTTGCCACTTTGGGTAAATATTCGCCACGGCCGCCAGCGATCATACGAACAGGCTCAACACCGTATTTCTTTTGCAGAGTACGCGCAACAGCAGTCGCACGCAATACGCTGAGATCCCAGTTATCAGCAACTTTGTCTGTCGAAATAGGTACATTATCCGTGTGGCCTTCGATCAGGATCTCGATTTCTTTGTAGTCGTTCAGGATCTTCGCCACTTTGGACAATACAGTCTCAGCCTGGGTGTTGATCACCGAGCTTCCCGAACGGAAAAGCATTTTGTCTGAAAGGGAAACATATACTACCCCTTTTTTCACCTCGATCTGAACATCCTCATCGCTAACATCTGCCAGAGACCGTTTCAGGTTGAGTACCAGCGCCATATTCAGCGAATCTTTACGCTGGATGCTCTGATTCAGATCGCGGATCTGAGAACCTTGTGCGTCCATCATCGCAAGCGACTTTTTGATGCTTTCTGATCCTTCTTTTGAGATCACAGAAAGGTCAGACATACGGTCGAGCAGGTTGTTGTTGTTTTTCTTAAGGAATTCAACTTGCTCTTCGAGTTCTTTCAGCTTTGCATTTTTGCTGGTCAACTCGTCGTTTTTAACCTTCAAATCGTTATTCAAACTAGCAGTTCTGCTGTCGCAATCGTTCAGGTCAGCTCTTGCTTTGTCCAGCTGAATCTGGATCTCGTTAGCTTGCTTCTGTGCGGTAAGCAACTTTTTCTTGCTCGCACATGAGCCCAGTACAAAGAGCATAGCAACGGCTAAAAGCGTTTTTTTCATAATCGTCTAGGGTTGTTAAAAATAGATAAACACTGTTAAGTAAAACAAGGTACAATACACCGATAGCTATCAATAATCGAGCCAAACTACGGAGGCGACCTCCGCCGGGGGTACATTCAAAACGCAAAGGTACAAAAAAAGGGAAGAATGTCCCATCGACATCTTCCCTTTTCAGCAATATGATAATGTAATATAGTAGTTTGGCTAATATGGCATAGACCAGAAAGGATTCCTGTGAGCCTTGATACTATCGCGAATATGCGTTGAAACCAATTCCTTGTACTGTTTATCATTGATTTTACGTCCCTTCACTTTCTTTGGAAGGTTAATATCCTCTGCCGCAACTGGTTTCATTTTAATTTCAAGGGCACTTATTACAATATCCCCGTCATTAATATCCAGTTCAAGGATCATCCCCGGTAAGCCAGTATAAAGTTCCGGACCACCGGACACCGGCAGATCATTCGCGAACCAGGCCGTGATCTTCTGGCTCTTGATTGTATCCTCTGTAACGGCCATCATACACATACGCCCCGCCACTTCCTTAATCTTGTTCATCACTTTCCAGTTCGGCGCTTTAAGTGAATCCTCGATAACGTAAGTCTTGCCCAGCATACCAATAATATCCGTTTTGGTCTCCTTTTCGAAATTTCGGTAAATCTGGTAATCCTTTTCAGACCATGACCAGCCGTGTTCGTTCTCGACTACTTTCGGGTAGGTGTAAACACTCTGCTTTTCATTAAAATACAGGGTCATTTTTTGTTTATACTCGTCATCATTACCCCACGTCTGTTTCATGCGGTCTTTTTCTTCATTGCTAAGGAACGTAAGACGGGAGTTAATTTTCGTCCAATGGTAAACCCTTTCGTAGGTAATTTCTCCTTCCAGTTGTTGTGCAAATAACGGCGTGGAAGAAATGGCCATCATCAATATCCATATTCTGATTGTTCTCATAATCGGGTTTATATCTTATTAAAAGAATCCATTGCGTTTTACCGAAGCCGTCATACCCCTCATATTGTAGGTGAAGCTCAACATGAAATACCGCGACAACGTTGCCACGCGGCGTTCCGAGTAGTAGTTCTGGTTGGCATTCTGGGTGATACCCAGGTTTCTTTTGAACACATCGTTGGCGGTGAGGCGGATTTCTCCCTTTTTGCTTTTCAATATCAATTTATACACCGAAAGGTTCAGAATAGGCACCTGCTGGTTGAAACCAAACTGGTCGTTTTTATAAGTCCGGTAATTGAGTCGGCCGCTGAAATAGATTTCCTTCGGCATTTTGACATTCATCTCTGCATTATAGTTTGCGTTAATAATCTTCTGGTTCTGATTGGTGTTGATGGAATACTTCGTGTCGCTGATATTCCAGTTTGCATTGGTGTAAAGCGTAAACACATCGCTCGGGGTCAGATCCAGCCGCGCACCGAAGTTGTACCCGTCCGTTTTCGTTTCGTTTTTGACATTATTGATATAAGTCAGGTTATTACTGAAATTAATACCTGTATTCACACCGAATGTCGCCTTCGTCTTCTTCAATGGAAACCCAAATCCAACATAACTGCCGTAATTATTACCGCCGCTGATATTCATAGGCTTGGTTGTAGTCACAAGATTCTCGCTGATCGTCCGATTATATACGATCTGATCCTCATTATAGTTATAGAACGCATTGATGTATATATTGGTAAAGCTCGCCGGATTGAACATCTGAAAGCCACCATACACATTGTGCGTCGTTTGAGGGATCAGGTCGGGGTTACCTTCCACAATGTAAAGCGGATTGCTGTTATCCACGATCGGCTGCAAGTCGGTAATCGAAGGTTCCCGCACATTCAGGCCATATTCCGCGTACAGGTATTTGTTATTTTTAAGACTGTAATTCAATGAAACGTTCGGCACCAGCTTTTTGAATGTCCGGTCCACACGCGTCATATTTGTCTGTGATTCGTCGCCAGCGAACTTGCCTTTCAGATCAAACTGTACACCTGCGAGCCCAGCCGACAGGTTCAGCCCCTTATGTGAATAACGCACACTGGTACCCAGGCGATTGAACGTGAAGTCATTGGAGTAATACCGCGTCAAGAACGGGTTCAGTTTATCCACACTTCCTTCAACATCGAAGACATCCCTGTCGACCTTGTCCTTCCGCATACTGAAATTGTAGAACGTTTCCCAGAAAAACTTCTTCGCGAAGGGCTCTACATACGACAAACTGCCCTTAAAATTGCCCCGGGTACTCTCGGTTTGCTGCAATTGATTGATCACGCTATTTTTGGTGGAATCCTGCAAGAACTGGTTCACCGAGTTCTGCCGCCGGTCTTCGTCGGAATTATTGATATTGTAACCCACACTGGCCGCGAAATTCCGTCCTTTCTTTTTGAATTTGTGGCGGTATAGGAGCAAGTTCGCCATTGCAAACGAATTGTAGTCACTCAGGTTGTTGACGTCGGAACGGTTGGTGAGCATATTTTCATTGCGGTACGACCTCGTTTCGCTCGAATATTCATTATCCCCGGTATTAATCCGCGAGTTGCTGATGAGGACTAATGTATTCAGAGAGTCAATATTATGTTCGAACCGGAATGCCGGGCGGTGGTTGCCTGTAAACGCTAACGTTTTGTTCTTGCCGTCGGTAAAATAGGAGTCGTTCGTCAGGAAGTTCTCCGAGCTGGTTTGTACATCGGTAATTGCGCGCGTCGAGTTATAAAAATAGCTGGTGCTCAACTTCGTCTTCTTGGTATCGAAGTTATAATTAGCCCCGCCTGCCCAGTTTTTGGTAAAACCTTCAGACCCCTGGCCACCCCAGTTCGGCTGGATCGTAATATCGTCACCGCCATAATAACGGCCGCTGCTGAAACCGAAATCCCCATCGTCTCCCCAGTTGAATGACTGACTACCTTTAAAATCCTGGTAATCGTTCCGTGCAATACCCGACTGGTTGGTATTATTGCCAAATCCGAGCACGGCAAACTGCTGTTTATCATCGAAACGATTGTAGCTCACCTTTCCTTCAAGTCGCGAATCCGTACCTACTCCCGCGACCGCCTTTCCAAAACCGCCCTTTTTGTGACTGTCTTTCAGTTCCAGATTCATGGTTTTCTCCCGCTTGCCATCGTCTACACCCGTAGCTTTGGCTTGCTCCGTTTTACCATTGAAAACCTGGACTTTGTTGATGGCCTCGGCAGGAAGGTTTTTCGTCGCCATTTTGGGATCGTCGCCAAAAAAACGCTTACCGTCCACCGTTACACGTTTGATCTCTTCGCCTTGCGCACGGATATTTCCGTCGCCATCCACCTGCACGCCGGGAAGCTTGCGAAGCAAATCTTCGACTGTCGAACCTGGCGGCACTTTAAATGCCTTTGCATCAAATTCAACTGTATCGCCGCGAATGCTCAAAGGGGCCCTGGCTGTTTTAATAACCACTTCATACAATTCCTTTTGAAGAACTTTCATTTTTGCCTTCCCAATATCCACAACATCCTGATTTTTAGGCTCAATAATCTCTTGATAAGGCACAAATCCTACGTAGGAAACCTTAAAAATGTAATTAATACGTTTAAGGTTCTTCATTTCGAAAGATCCGTCTTTGCCGGTACGGCCAAAGTTAACGAGGGAGGAATCTTTCGGGAGGAGTAACATGATGGTCGCTTCTGGTAAGATAGTTCCGGATGTATCCGTCACCACCCCCTTCAACGTAAATCGTCCGCCGGTCTGCGCGTACGCAGCCATCATGGGCAGACACAAAAACAACAGAAGTAGGATTCTTTTCAAGGCTAGTAATGGGGGTTATGTGAGTAGAGGTTGTAACTTCTGAATTACAGTTTGCAATAATATAGAATGCGCGTCAACTTTACAACTATAAATTTAGTTCATAGGTGATTTTAGACTGTTTTAATAATTATTTAACTTTAATTAAGACTTGTAACTCCAAAAGTATCTTTTTTGGTATATATAAGTTACTTTTATTACATATAAATTTTAAAAATTTTACTTAACGGTAAATTTCATTGACCATATTTGCCCTTTAGTTTGTACCGTTTGAAGTTGAAATGAAAAGTATCGGATTATTATCAGACACACACAGCTACCTGGATGAGCGCGTTTTCGACCATTTTGCCAATTGCGACGAGATCTGGCATGCGGGTGATATCGGCACGGTCAGGATCGTCGAGCAGCTCCGGGAATTTAAGCCTACACGAATTGTTTTTGGAAATATCGATACGCCCGAGGTGCGGGCTATTACAGAAGAGAACCTGCATTTCGAACTGGAAGGCTTCCGCGTGTGGATCACGCACATAGGCGGTGCGCCGACGCGCTACAACCCGCAGGTCATGCCCACACTCAGGTCAAACACCCCTGATATTTTTGTGTGCGGGCATTCGCACATTCTGAGGGTAATGCGCGACAAGCCATTGAACAATATGCTATATATTAATCCAGGTGCGGCAGGACGTGAAGGGTTTCACAAATTCCGGACGTTGCTGCGCTTCAATCTGCACGAAGGTTTGATCAGTCAGATGGAAGCTATTGAATTGGGGAAAAGGGGCGCAATGCTTTGAAAGTTAGGATTTTAAGAGTTTATGAGTTTAGAGTTTAAAGTTTAGAGATTAATTCCCCGTTCCACGGCGGCTCATTCCCCGTTCCACGGCGGCTCATTCCCCGTTCCACGGCGGCTCATTCCCCGTTCCACGGCGGCTCATTCACTCATTCACTCATTCACTCATTCACTCATTCAAAAAGTCACCATCACCGTTTTCGTTTCAGAGCCCCGTTGCAATACAGCTTCCACAGTTTGGCCTTTCTCGTGCTTGCCCAGGATTTCCATATAGTCATATATCGTCCCTATCGGCTCACCGGCGAGTTTTGTGATCACGTCACCAGCCAGAATTCCGGCTTTTTCTGCCGGTCGGGCTTTGGAGACAGCGTCGATCTTTAACCCCTTTCCGGTATAGCTGTAATCGGGCATTACGCCCAGTGTTACCTTGAAATTGCTTGTAGTCGCGCCTGAATGCGGATTTTCGGCTGTCAGGAACTCAGGTTCTGCGGTCTCTTTGTCGAGGCCGGTCAGCAAACCTGCGATCAATGCAAGTATCCGTGCTTCCCCTTCATAATTGATTTTGTCGGCATCGTCCGATATCTTGTGGTAGTCGGCGTGCCCGCCGGTGAAAAACTGGATAACCGGGATATTTTTAAGATAAAACGAAGTGTGGTCCGAAGCGCCTACGCCAGATGAATCAACTGTGTATTTCAGGTTTTGTTGCTTCGCAAGATCGGGGATCAACTTTCCCCACACCTTACTCGTTCCCCAGCCCGACACAATAATGCCTTTCTGCTCATCCAGCCGCCCGATCATGTCCATATTGATCATCGAGGAAATCGTATTCAATGGTAACGTTGGCTTTTCCACAAAATGCTTTGAACCGATAAGCCCTAGTTCTTCCCCCGAAAAAGCAATAAACAAGTAATTGTGTTTTTCCTTGATATTGTTACCGGCAAAATAGCGGGCGAGTTCTAGAACGCCGGCCGTCCCGGAAGCATTGTCGTCCGCTCCGTTATGGATTTTGTTTTTGCTGTCGGGTGAAAGCGAACTTCCCTGAAAGCCCTTACCCAAATGGTCATAATGCGCACCGACAACAATTGTTTTGGCGGCACCATTGTCCAGAAATCCCACCACATTCCGGCCTGTGAGCTGGTGGTTTTCCCCGTCCACGGCGAATGTGACTTCGAACGGCTGAAAATAACTTCCGTCAGTCCCGGCTGGTTTCAGACCAGTTTCCTTAAAAGCTGCGGCAATGTAATTTGCAGCCCTTATCTCTCCCAGGCTTGCCGTACCCCGGCCTTCCAGGTCATCGGAAGCCAGAAACCCGATATGCTTGCGAATAGAGGCGGTTTCAAACTGCTGTGCCAAGCCGGTCAGGCAACTGCCCAATGCAAGAATGGCAAAAAGAATGCATTTCATATCAAAGTATCTCATTGATGTCGGAAAGGAACTTGCGCACGCGCATGAGGCGCTGGATAAGCAACTGCGCTTCTTCCTTACGGCGCAACTGCTCACGGGTGCCCTTGATGGTACGGCCCTGCTTGTCACGCTGGTGCATGATCTTCCGGATCACTTCAATGTCCCTTTCGGTGTAACGCCGACGATTGCGAGAGTCGCGCTTGGGGTTGAGTTGTGGGAATTTTTTCTCCCAGAACCTCAGCGCCGAAGGTTCGCATCCCACTATTTCAGCAACTTCGTTGGTATCGTAATATAGTTTTGTATTGGGTTCCATAGGTCAAGAAGCAGTTACCACAAATATAAGCAGCCCCTTTATTAAAGCCTGTTTTCGGACAAATTTTTGATTTTTTCCAAAGCTGTTTCGGCAAACTCTATGGACGATCCGTAGTAATCGTTCCCGTCGGGCAAGATAGAAAAATCCCCGATTTCAATCCTCAGCAAAGTCGCGTCGCCTTCGCTGGAAAGGTAATAGCGGTAGCCAATATCATAGGAGGACGGCGGCAACTCCCATTTCGAAACATACAGCGAAAAAATGAGCAGCTCGTTCGGCTCGCAGGCAGTCACTGTTAACCGCGTCATACCCGACCAGTCGATTGTTCTTCCGTATTCGAGATAGTAATCTTCAAAATCCTGAGGAAGATCGTCCCATTGCCGGATATATTTCGGCGCGATCAGTACCTCCCAAACTTTTGATACCGGTGCTTCAATTCGTATTTCTTTTCTGACAGTGAGATCCTGTGCCATGATGTGTGAATATTTTTCGTGTTCAATTATCAAGATATCTAAAAATTATGCCGCAATAAAATGGGTTTGCCGCAATGCCTGACCGGTTTGACTCTGTCTAAAACTGGACTTTTGCAATCTTTAATTTACTTTCGCGACCATTGACACGCTCAGAACTATTTTGGTGTCTTCATTTTAAGTAGCCAGTATTTCATTTATCTATCGGTCGAATGGTGCAGGAGCAAAACCTGAAAAATAATCTTCGCGAATCAAAAATAAATAGTATTCAGGTGCTTAGGGGCATTGCAGCACTCATTGTCACCATGTATCATTTGAAGGATGTCATGTCGGAAAGTGACCCTTTCCGTAAAGAAATTGATTTCCTTTTCAGGTCTGGTCCGGCGGGGGTAGGATTGTTCTTTGTGATCAGCGGTTTTATCATGGTCTATATTACCCGCAATGTCACACCATCCTGGACACATATTGCAAAATTCTTTTTGAAACGACTGATCCGCATCTGGCCGGCCTACGCGGTGATAACGCTCGGTTATTGTTTTCTTCAGACCAGGCTTTCGCCCAACACCGATTATTTGAGAGATTTGCTGCTGAGCCTCTCATTCATTCCTCTATCCAACGTTCACCCGCCATTTTACGGTTATGCGACGCTTTCAGTTGGATGGAGCCTTAATTATGAAATCTACTTTTATTGCCTTTTAGCATTTTCTCTGGCATTTTCGAGGTTCCGCTGGCCATTCTTTTTTCTCTTAATCGCCATTACGCTGATCGGCATTCCGGCATTGCGGGGCAGTTTCACATTCAAGCCCGACCAGGCATCGGTGACTGGTCTGCCTTATCTTAATATGATGACTAACCCGGTGATCTGGAATTTTGTTTACGGCGTGATCATCGGATTGCTTTATGTCCATCCAGCGGCCAATGCAAGGATGTCGGCTTTTTTCTCTAATAAATGGGTCATGCCGACCATGGTATCTTTGGCAGTATGGCAATACTTATCGGGCTTTTTTGGCGGTTTGGGACCTTTTCAGTGGGGAATGGGATCGGTAGCACTCTTTACGACATTTGTCTTTTATTATCAGGACAAACTGCATGCATTTCCGTCGTGGCTCGTGCGCCTGGGCGACATTTCATTCTCTATTTATCTGCTGCATTTACCGGTCGTGGTAGGGCTAAGTTTTCTGTTTCACAAGATCGGGTACCCGGTTTTCAGCACTGGCACCGCCATGTTCGTACTCGCATTGTCGGTAACGCTTATTGCAGCAGACATCTCCTATGAATATCTCGAAGTGAGATTGTCATCGCAAGTCAGGAAGTGGCTCAGGTTATTTTAGTTTGATATCCTCGACGGTCTTGTAAGCGTCGTTAGTGATCTGCCGCTGGTTTTGCGACCACAACCGCTTCATAAACTGCGCATAGCGGCTTACTACATACTCCTCGGGATAACTAAGATGATGGCCCGCCAGATTCTCATAATTAAGCTCGTACGGCACCTTGTATTTTTTCAACTGGTCAGCCGCAACCCTGGCACCCTCCAAGCCCAGGTAGCTGGGGCATGAAAGGAATGTACCTTTATAATAGGGCAGCACATTATCACCTATACGTTGAAAAAAGACAGTCGGCATCGCATTGGAATCATTGATATACCCACCCTTAAAAATCCCATAGCCCAGCTGCGATAGAATGGCGCGCACCCTGAACGGGCTATCCTCGGCCTTCGGGTCCAAACGGCCCAATGTTTTAGAGATTCCAGGTTGAAGTGCTTCAAAATCCGCTTCATTCATATATACAAGTGCAGAAACCGTGATAGCCCCTGCGCTGCTTCCCGCAAGCATGATCTGGCGCGTATCAATGCCAAACTCCTCCGCGCGGTCCACAAAATAATGAAGGGCTGTATAAGTATCCTGTACAGCCCGGTAAACGGCCTGTACCACTTCCAGATTGTTCGCATTGCAGGCGTTTTGCTCTGTACCCCCATTGAATCCCAGCCTGTAATTAATGGATGCCGCCGCATAACCACGCTGGGCGAGCAGCCTTGCCTTACCCATTTCGTTGCCAAGATCCCCAAAAAGGAATGCACCTTCATGGACCATCAGTACAAAAGGGCGGTATTTAAGTGAATCTTTTTCAGGGGAAACAAAAGAATAGTCCAGACTTACAGGCCGTCCGCGATAATCTTTTGCATTTGAAAAAATGCCTGTGCGTGTTTCCAGGCGGGAAACAGGGAAAATTTTGTCAGTACCGAAACGGAGCGTATTAGCCAGCGAAGAGTCGGGATTTTTGGGAGGAATCGTGTCGATAATGACCGTGTCAGGCTTGGTGACTACGGATGTATCTTCCCCCTCCCCTTTCGGATCCGGAGACGGGTACGAGCAGCTGGTACAAAGCCGGATCAATATCACCAAACTGCATTGCCAGTAAAACTTCTTCAACATTGCCTAGGGTCAAATTTGCTTGGATTCTCTGCATCGGGCTTCTTCCAGTTGCATGCGAAAATAACGCGTTTTCCTGTGGATTACAACCCGCCACAAAAACGGTACCAGTCCGGGAACCGGAACTGAGCGGATCCATTAAAAGTCAGGTTGGTACGATTTTTACAAATGCATAGCCATCACCACTATGATCGCACCAATGGATATCATCATTTTTCTGAAAGCCATAGGGAACCTGCTCTTCGCAGCAATCCTGCTTCTCGCCGTCGCATTTACCTGCGCCTTTTCGCTGCTTACCTATATGTTCCGGGGTTACAAGCCTTCACTAGATGGATTTAAGGGGCTCGTAAAACGCAAAAACTGGTACAGATAAATCCGGGACCGGCTAGGACAGCAGGTTTTGGCGGAGCAAAAATTCCAGCTGACCATTCACATCGATCAGCTTTTCGATCAACTCTTTGTTCTCTTCCCGCAAGTGAAAAATCTCGTAGGCGTTTTTGATGATAATGCGTAGTTGCTGTTCATCCCAGGGCTTATTGAGATAGTAGTAAATGTGCCCTTTATTGACGGCATCGATCACCGCAGTAATATCGGTGTAACCTGTCAGAAGAATTCGGACGGGATCCGAATAGTCTTTCAAAACTTCAATCAAAAAATCCACGCCGGTCATCTCCGGCATGCGCTGGTCCGTGATGATGACATGGACCACATTGTGCTTCAAAAGTTCAAGACCTTCCCGGCCCGAAGTTGCTATTAAAATGTTGAAATCTCGCCTGAAAGCGGCCTTAAATGAGTTCAGATTGTTGATTTCGTCATCCACGTAAAGTACGCTGATTTTCCCTTTGCTTTCCATTCCTAAGTTCTTGGTGCTTGGTCCGGAGCATGGACATGCCTGCCCGAACTAATTGATAATATTATAATATTAATTCTATATTCGCATCAACAGTCACTGCACTTTTTAAAAATTTTAAATTATCTATAAACGCAAGCGTCTGCTAATAAGAGAATTTTAGGTGCAACAGACCAAATATTTTCCTTTCCAATTAACCAGAGGTTAGTTTTACAAAAATAAAATCAGCAATTTGTGTAATTATTGAAGCAGGTAAAACGCATGAATATACAAGATTCAGGGGTCGCCATAGCTGCTCCGGCGAATTTCATACGAAGATCGACAACAATTTGTGATTTGTTAAATTAGGCTACTGACCTTGTAGGAACGGGCTCGACAATTATTCTAAAATGTACCACGATATAGAGATCAACAATATCTACAAACCGGTTTTCATTTCTAAAGAGCGCTACGCAGATAAAGACAAATTTCATTCGTTCATTGAAGATCATCGCGGGAACATCATCCTCGACCTGTTTGCTTCCCAGAAAAAAGAACTGATCAGGATCCAAAATCCCACAAAGCGCCTGACTGAGGAGCAGGTGGAGCAACAGTACCATGAATGGCTAGGACAGCAGGACCCCGACACACTGGGTATCTGGCTTTTTTACCCCTGGTCCAACCGACTCCTGCACATTGTCGACGAAACCGATTTCATTACGCTCCGCACCAGCAGGAACCAATACAAAATCACCCCTGCCGAACAGCAGGAACTATCCACACGGACGATCGGCATCATTGGATTGTCTGTAGGCCATTCTGTTGCACTTACCATGGCCACCGAACGCGCCTGCGGAAAACTGAAACTGGCCGATTTTGATACCATCGAACTCAGTAATCTCAACCGGATACGCACAGGAATCCATAACATAGGAGTCAATAAATGCATTGTTACCGCCAGGGAAATAGCGGAAATAGACCCTTTTCTGTCCATTGAATGCTATACAGAAGGCATTAGTAAGGAAAATTTGCCCGGCTTTCTGCTCGATGGCGGCAAGCTCGATATCCTCATCGATGAATGCGACGACATCGGTATTAAAATTGCCTGCCGGACCATGGCTGCAAAGCACCGGATACCGGTAGTCATGGAAACCAGCGACCGCGGTATGCTGGACGTGGAGCGGTTCGATCTCGAACCCGAAAGGCCTGTTTTTCACGGCTACCTGCAAGGCATACCAGCCGAAAAATTCGATCAGATTTCAGAAGCAGACCGGTTGCCACTTGTATTGCGCATTGTGAACGCGATGAACGGCTCCAAAAGAGGCAAGGTATCACTCGTCGAAATCGGGCAGAGCATCAGTACGTGGCCGCAACTCGCCAGTGCGGTAACGCTCGGCGGCGGTGTTGTGACGGACGTGTCGCGCCGGATCCTGCTCAACCAATACAGCGAATCAGGGCGCTATTACATCGATCTCGAAGAGCTTGTCGGGAATAAAGTCGCCACGCCCGGCGAACCGGTGTCGGCCAATCCGTATGCGCCATTTGACCCTGACGAAGCCGTTCGTATAGCTGATTCGTTACCGGCTCCCGACGCTTCCGGACCCATTTCGGAGGAGGTTCTTAAAGACATTGTCAATGCGGCTTGTCAGGCACCATCAACTGGAAATGATCAGCCTTGGAAGTGGGTTTTTCACCGAAACAGGCTTTTTTTGTTCCACGACCGGTTCCGCTCCTATTCATTCGGGGACTTTGACCAGATCGCGTCGAACATTTCCTTCGGAGCGTCGTATGAAAATCTTGTATTAAAAAGTAATGAAGCGGGCCTGCGAGTCCGGGCAGACCTTTTTCCGTTTGGAGAAAGCTCGACATTAATAGCAGCTATTGATTTTTTACCGGAAACAACCAGTAAAGGAACGGAGCCGGTGTACGCGCCCGAGGCCGTGAATGTAATTTTTGACCGCTGCACTAACCGAAACCCTTCTTCACCTGCGCCTATATCAGAAGATGCCCATCAACAGTTGAAAGGCGCCGCGGAAAGCGTGCCAGGTGCCAGCTTCCATTTTTTCGACGACAGGGCGCAAATGATGGCGATCGGTGAGATAATCGGGCAATGCGATCGTATCAGGCTTCTCAACCCGGCTGGACATCACGATTTTGTAAATCGCGAAATGAAATGGACGCCTTCTGACGCTGAAAGTTCGAAAGACGGCATCGATGTCCGCACGCTCGGGCTTAGCACGCCCCAGATCGCGGCACTTTCTATTATCCGCGACAAAGAAATATCCCGCACGCTCAATCAGATCGGCGGCGGCGGTGCATTGGTTGATGCAGCACTTAAAACAGTCAGCACAGCCTCTGCAATCGGGATGATCACCATGCCGGGTGATAGTTACAGGGATTTTTTCCTGGGTGGAATGTCCATGCAGCGCCTATGGTTGCAGGCCGAACAATTGCAATTCGCGATCCATCCATTAATTTCCCCTTTTTATTTATTCCCGAGAATTACAAAAGGCAGCAACGCAGGGCTGGATGAATCGGAAGCTTCAAAATTGAGAGCGTTGAGAAAAAAATTCCTTGGACTCGTTCCGTTCGGGGAGAATATGGGAGAAGTGTTTCTTTTCAAAATAGCAAAAGCGGAAAAACCAGGGATTAAGAGTTACCGGTTGCCCTTAGACGAAACACTCTTTATTGTAAACCCGTAAACAGCACATGGTAGCACAAATTAAAGCATACCGTGCACCGGATGATGTAGAAACCAGTCTCAGGTATGCCGAAGGACACCGAAAGGTATTGGAGGCATACGGGGTGAAGCAGGTGACTTCCACCAACCATAACTGGCTGCATGATCCGAATACATATGTGATCATTGTGGAATCCGAAGACGGAGACCAGATTTACGGAGGTACAAGGGTGCAGGTGAGGTCCCCGAACCTCAAAATGCCGATGGAAGACGCCATTGCAAAGATCGATAAGAGTATATATGGATACGTCGACAACATCGGTGATTATAACGTTGCGGAATTCTGCGGGCTTTTCAATTCCAAGGAAGTAGCTGGCTATGGCATCGGAAGCGTGTACCTGGGAAGAACCGCAATGGCGATATCTTCTATGGTGGGAATTAAATACCTGATGGGCCTATGCTCCCCGATCACCCTGGTGATCAGCCAGCGGATAGGATTTGAAGTACTGACGGACCTCGGAAATAACGGGACGTTTTATTACCCAAAGGAAGGACTGATTGCGACTTCACTCATTGCAAGGGACCTCAACAACCTTCCGTTTGCGACCGATGAGGAAAGGGAAAAAATATTCAGTCTGAGAGAAAACCCGACACAAACTGTGGTCGAAACCGGGCGACGCGGCGATCTTACGATAATATACGATATTAATAAATGGATCTAAGGCTTTACAGCAAACTTATCTGCGGCTTGATTTTCCTGCTGGTTTTGGCTAATGCGGCCTATGCCAGCGAGGTTATTTTCAACGGCCATGATATCACGATAGGCAGCCAGGTGGAGATTCTGGAAGACACGTCCGGAACGCTCACATTCCCGGAAGTCGCATCACGCGGGAAGTTTGTGCCCAGCACCCAGGAAACGCCCAACTTCGGCGTAAGCGGGTCTGCATTCTGGATCAGGATCACCATTAAAAACACCAGCGCCGACGACAACCTCTTTCTCGAACTAGCCTATCCCAGGATCGAATCGACTACATTCTATTCTTTGGAAAAAGGCAAAGTAACAAAAGAAACCATTTCCTGGAACGACGCATTCGACGAGCGGCGCGTCAAGCATCAGAATATCGTTTTCAAATTGAATATCCCGAGACAGAACGCCGAGACATATTACCTTAGGATACACGGCAGCGAGCAGATCGTCGTCCCACTGATCGTTCGTAGCGAAATGGGTCTTTTCCAGTTTGCCCTCACCAATGAAATTATATCCGGTATCCACATTGGTGTGTTGTTCGTGATGATGCTTTATAATTTTTTCGTCTATTTCTCAATCCGAGAAAAAAGCTATCTCTATTACGTTCTCTATATTCTTTTTATAGGCCTCACCCAGACAACAATAACCGGCTATACGTTCAAATTTTTGTGGCCGGGCAACCCATCTTTTAACAAGTTCTCGATTATACTTTTTCCAGCCCTGGCCGGAAGTTTTGCCCTGCTCTTTTTCCAGAACTTCCTGCACATCAGAGAACGCTCCACTGCCATTTACCGGATCATTTCAGCGATTATAATCGTATACGCGATCGCGGTTTTGTGCAACCTTTTCGGCCTCGACATGGTCAGTTACCGGATCATCGATATCCTGGCCCCTTCGGCGGCTTTGTTTGCATTGATCGTCGCGCTAAAATTGTCAATGGAAGGTTATCGCCCGGCCAAGTTCTTCCTGGTCGCATGGTCGATATTCCTGGTCGGGATCGTCTTGTTTTCGTTGAGAAACCTGAACATTCTCCCCTACAACACCTTCACGAACTACACGATGCAGGTAGGAACTGCCATTGAAGTGATCTTGCTGTCCTTCGCCCTGGCTGATAAGATCAACATATTTAAAAAGGAAAAGGAAATATCGCAGGCACAAGCGCTGCGGATTTCGATGGAAAACGAAAAGATCATCCTGGAACAAAATGCATTTCTGGAAAAAAGCGTCAACGAGCGCACTGCGGAACTGCAGTTTGCCAATACCGAGCTGAACTTGGCATTAACCAAACTCAAAGACGCCCAAACACAGCTGATCGATTCGGAAAAAATGGCTTCCCTTGGTCAGCTTACCGCTGGTATAGCGCACGAGATCAATAACCCGATCAACTTTGTAAGTTCCAATATCCGGCCCCTGCGGAGAGACATCGACGACGTACTGGAAATCCTGGATTCCTACGAGGATATCCAGCATGTGGATTCTATCGATACATTACAAAGTAAGGTGAAGGAAATTGAGAAATTAAAGCAAGATCTTGACCTCGATTACATTAAGACAGAGCTCGGCACCCTTTTAAAAGGAATGGAAGACGGTGCGCACCGGACTGTGGAGATTGTGAAGGGACTGAAAATATTCTCCCGGGTGGATGAGTCCGACCTCAACCTGGTGAACATTAACGAAGGCATCGAATCGACGCTGATTATCCTCAATTACCAGATGGGGAACACCATCACGCTCGTGAAAGAACTGGGTAATATTCCCAGCATTGAATGCTATGCGGGGAAACTGAACCAGGTTTTCATGAACATACTTACCAACTCAATTTATGCACTACAAAAAGAGAAGTATGAAGGTATTCCGACGATCTGGGTAAAAACGTGGCTGAAAGATCCTGAGAACATCGCAGTTTCCATTCGCGACAATGGGCCCGGGATGACTCCCGAAGTGCGCGCCAAGATTTTTGAACCGTTCTTCACTACGAAGCAGGTAGGTGACGGAACGGGTTTGGGACTTTCAATTGTATTCAAAATTATCGAAGTTCACAGTGGTAATATTCAAGTCAACACCGAAGTGGGAGAAGGAACAGAATTTTTGATCACACTCCCCGTTAAACGAAAAATACGCCCAATCTCTGACTTTCAATGAGTGAAAAAGCTATAACCATTCTGTACATTGACGATGAGGAGCACAATCTGCATTCGTTCAAGGCTTCCTTCCGGAAGCAGTACGATATTACGATTACCTCCTCGGTTGTAGAAGCCGAGCAGCTGCTGGAAGAAAAGGATTTTTGCATCATCCTTGCCGATCAGCGCATGCCAGTCATGACGGGCGTACAATTTTTCGAAAAGATCAGGATAAAATTCCCGAAACCTATCCGGATCCTGATCACCGGCCATACTGATATCGGCGCAGCCATCGACGCCATCAACAAGGGGGAGGTTTTCCGCTTTATCGATAAACCGTGGGATTATCAGTATGTCGAAAATGCAATTACGAATGCATATGACATTTACAAGACCAGAGAAGATCTCAAGCAAAGGAACATCGAACTCCAGAAAGCCAACGAGGAACTCGATAAGTTCGTTTACAGTGCTTCCCATGACCTTCGCGCGCCATTGATGTCGGTGCTCGGGATCGTCAACCTGGCGCTGCTGGAAGATGATATTAAATCCCAGAATGAATACCTGGAACTGATCCGGCAGTCTGTTAAGAAGCTCGATACTTTTATCATCAACATTATCGACTATTACAAAAATGCCCGTGGTGTGCCCGTCGTCACCGATATCAGCTTTGAAGAACTGGTTACCGAAGTGCAGGCGACCATCCAGTACCTGCCCGAATATGGCAACCTTAAAATGACCACCGATATCCAGCAGGACGGTGTCTTTTGCTCAGACGTGATGAAGCTCCGGATCATCTTCAACAATCTGATCAACAATGCCATCAAGTTCCAGGATAAGTCCAAACCTAATCCGTTTGTCCACCTGACGATTCAGTCTACTTCTTCTCAGGCTAAAATCGTTATCGAGGACAATGGTTCAGGAATCAGGGAGTCTGACCAGGACAAAATATTCAAGATGTTTTACCGCGCCGGCGCGACCAATAGCGGATCAGGGATCGGATTGTATATCGTGCACGAGGCCATATCGAAATTAGGGGGAGAGATTAGTGTAACTTCAAAAATAGGTCAGGGCAGTATTTTTGAACTAAACATCCCTTCCATTAATAAATAACCCGACATGGAGCCATTGCTTAACTTCTTTTTGATAGACGACAGCGCTTTCGATTTATTTATCTACGAAAAGCTTCTCATCAAAAGCGGGATTACGAATTCTGTTAAAACCTTCAATTCCGCACGTGACGCATTGAAGCACCTCGTCGCGAAGGCGGACGAACTTCCCGACACCATCATACTGCTCGACCTGCAAATGCCGGATATGAACGGTTTCGAATTCATCGACGAGTTCGACCAGTTGCCGGGCGACCTTCGCAGCAAAATCAGGATTTTCATGCTCTCTTCTACCATCGACACCCGGGATATTGAAAAAGCGAAAGCCAGCACCCATATCCTCGACCTGCTACCCAAGCCGTTGGAGATCCCGTTCCTGAAAAAAAAGCTCGGTGTCTGACAACGTTCCGAAACAGATATCCACAAATTGTCCTATTATGTAACAATTAATCAGGGACTCTGTTTCTGGAAGGAGCACCCGTTCCGGTAACGCACCTCGCAGCTATAAGCTTTCTAATCAATAATATAATTTTTTAAATATTTTATCTACTCCTGGAAAGTTGGGTACGTATTTTATTAAGATACGCCGGATCACGAGTGTAAACCTTAACATATTTTTTAATGAAAACTGATAGCAAAACCCTGTCCGAGATTTTAAAATTACACGCACAGTACGTTAAGGAAGTCGAATTCAGTGGGATTAAACCGTTATCAATGGAGATCTACAAAACCAATTCCCACAATTTTGTACGCTGGATTAAAGACGAATTCAACCCGGGAAGCAAGTTGCGCAAAGAAGCGCTTAGTTAATGCAAGAAAGCACTCATATACTCAACGTTTAAGATATCAGCTGCCGGTGATTGGGAAACACCGGCAGCTTTTTTAATAGGCTGTTGTTTGCTACTTTTGAATACAGAATGCTGCCTACGCAGCGCTGCCTGCGCGGCCCGACCTGCGTGGCCAGTCGATTAAACCCAAACAACAATATGCTCTTCGCTATTTTCAACATGCTGAAAGGCCGCTTTTCCAAAGAAGCCATCAACGAGGCCAAATCCAATGAAAAGGCTATGTCCCGCCAGGAAGCACTCCAGCAAATGCGCAACATTGCCAGTCGGCGCATCACCAAAAAAGACTAATCAGCAACCCTGACCATAGTAAGCATCTTTTCCATGCTTACGGAAATAATGCTTGTCGATAAGGCTTTGCTTAATCGTCGTTACCGTTGGGTTGATCTGCATCGTCAGGTAGGCCATTTTGGCGATCTCTTCCAGCACAATTGCGTTATATACTGCTTTTGCAGGATCTTTCCCCCAGGTAAATGGACCGTGGCAGGCCACCAGCACCATTTCGACTTCCTCATAACTTAATGCCTCCTTTTTGAGAAGGTCCAGTATCTGATTACCCGTCTCGTGCTCGTAGTCGCGCAGGATCATTTCGTCCGACATTACCTCCGTAACCGGAATAGCCGCAGTGAGATGGTCCGCATGCGTTGTTCCCAGGTTCGGGATCGGGCGGATCGCCTGGGCCCAGGCAACGGCATAGGTAGAATGCGTGTGGCACACCCCGCCTATCGACGGCAGGTTGCGGTATAACAGCGTATGCGTTTTCGTATCTGAACTCGGCCGCATATTCCCTTCCACAAGCACATTGTCCAGGTCTACGATTGCAATGTCTTCCACTTTAAGCCGGTGATACGGCACTCCACTGGGTTTGATAGCCACCACTCCGGCAGCACGGTCCACCCCGCTGACGTTACCGAATGTGACGATGGCCAATTCCTCCCTCGGAATCTCCATGTTGGCCTCGTAAACCTGCTCTTTCAGATATTGGTATTTAGACATCGGTTGCTTATTTATAGGATGCTTCGCTCCACCGCAGCTCATTTTTCAGCTGCCGGAGTGTCGTACTTTTGTCAATTACCACCAATTCTACGCCCACCATTTCAGCAAAGGTTTCGATATGGCTCGTGGTCAGGTTTTGACTAAAAACAGTGTGATGTGCACCGCCTGCATAAATCCAAGCCGCACACGCCGTCTGCATATCAGGGGCGGGTTTCCAGAGTACGCGCGCCACAGGCAACTTGGGAAGCTGCTCGGTTACCGCAGTCGCTTCCACCTCGTTGACCAGTATACGGAAACGGTTACCCATATCTACCAGCGACACATTGATCGCAGGTCCCGCAGGTGCGTTGAATACCAGCCGGACGGGATCTTCTTTGCCTCCTATCCCCAGCGCGTGAATCTCACAAGATGGCTTACCCTCGGCAATGCTCGGGCATATTTCGAGCATATGAGAGCCCAGTACTAGGTTATTGGAAGGATTGAAATGATAGGTATAATCTTCCATGAATGAGTTACCACCCGGCAATCCGCTCGCCATTACCTTTAATGCACGAACCATGGCGGAGGTTTTCCAGTCGCCTTCGCCAGCATAGCCATAACCGGCTGCCATCATGCGCTGCGAGCCAATGCCCGGCAGTTGTTTCATGCCGTGCAAGTCTTCAAAAGTATTGGTATAACCTTTAAAATTCCCGTCTTTCAAAAAGTATTTCATCCCAAGCTCGATCCGCGCCGCGTCCCGCAGTGCCTGGTGACGTGCGCCGTTCTGTTCCAGTCCGGATGCCAGTTCGTAAGTAGCAGCATACTCACTGGTAAGCGCACCGATTTCTCCATCCGAAACCTGGTTAATCACTTTCACAAGATCACCAACTGCATAAGTATTGACCGAAAAACCGAATGTCATTTCAGCTGCCACTTTATCCCCGTCGGTCACGGCCACCTCGCGCATATTATCGCCAAAACGGACAAACTTCGCCCCTTTCATATCATGGCGCGCTGCCGCGACGCGTGCCCACTCTCCTACTCCTTCGGTTACATGGTCCTGCTGCCAGTGCCCTACGATCACTTTGCGGTTGAGCCGCATACGGGTCATCATAAACCCAAACTCCCGGTCACCATGCGCCGACTGGTTCAGGTTCATGAAATCCATGTCAATGTCGGCCCAGGGAATGTCGCGGTTGTATTGGGTGTGTAAATGCAAAAGCGGCTTTTGGAGGATCTGCAAGCCCCTGATCCACATTTTGGCGGGCGAAAAAGTGTGCATCCAGGCAATGATCCCGATGCAGTTCACCGCACTGTTGGATTCCTGAATAATGTTAAAAATCTCCTCCGGCGTTTTGACCACGGGTTTGAAAACGACCCGGACAGGGATTTGAGAAGACTGGTCGAAATACCTGCTGATGGTTTCCGAATGCTCGTCGACCTGGCGCAGGGTTTCTTCTCCGTACAAATGCTGGCTTCCCGTTATGAACCAGACTTCAAATTGTTTTAAATCCAACATTAGGTAATTGAATAAATGCGTTGTTAGATGGAATCAGCCGTAACCGGCCTTGATTTTTGCAAAAACCGGCTTTCTATAAATTCTCCGGATAGCAGGTATTTTTGATAAAGCGTTTCGTAAATCCGGGACTGCGCCTCGCGCGGTTCGTACACAGCGTCGAAACCGGAGCTCATTGCCTCCTGCGCCTCCTGTAAACTTCCATGTACACCCGAAGCGACCGATGCAAACATAGCCGCGCCTAATGCGCAGGCCTGTTCCGATGCAGCCACTTTAATAGGCATATTGAGCACATCCGCGAGGGTTTGCATTACAAAAGCCGATTTCTTGGCTACTCCGCCAATCGCTATTACCTGATGAATGGGCACTCCCTCGGTCCTGAACCGCTCCACAATGGCCTTGGAACCATAAGCAGTGGCTTCCACTAGTGCTTTGAAGATCCTGGCCGGATCACTCGCGAGGTTAAGCCCAAGCAATGCGCCTTTTAATGTATGTTTCGCATCGGGTGTGCGGCGTCCATTGAGCCAGTCAACGGCGATCAGATCCTCTGTTGCGACCGGCAGTTGTGCCGCTTTTTCTGCAAGATGCGGGATCAGTTTTTGTGCCAATGCGTCCGCCTCAACGTCGCCTAGCAAGGTGCGCACCGGCTCGATCACCAGTTTCGCAAACCATGCATAGATATCCCCGAATGCCGACTGGCCGGCTTCCATTCCCAACATGCCTGGAATAATGGAACCATCGACCTGGCCGCAAATGCCCTTGATCAGTAAATGGCCAACCTCGTCGTTGGGCGCTACCAGCATATCGCATGTGGAAGTACCGATCACTTTACAAAGTGAATACGGCTCAATCAATGCTCCGACCGCACCCATATGCGCATCAAATGCACCCACGCCAATCACCACATCCTCAGGAAGGCCGAGTTTCTCCGCCCATTCCTTTGAAATAGTGCCCATAGGCTGATCAGAAGTGTCGGTATCGGTGAAGAGTCTGTCACGCAAGCCGTCCAGCAACGGATCGAGCTCTTTAAAAAATGCATTTGAAGGTAACCCGTCGAAGTCCTGGTGCCAGAGTGCCTTATGTCCCGCTGCGCATCGCGATCTTTTGAGTTGGAGCGGGTCGGTAATGCCCGTGAGTTCGGCAGAGACCCAGTCGCAATGCTCGACCCAGGAGAATGCCTTTTCCCGCACGGCGGCATCTACACGTAACGTTCGCAGTATTTTGGCCCAAAACCATTCTGAAGAATAAATCCCTCCTACATATTTGGTAAAATCTACACCGGAGCCGTGCGCCAGCCTGTTAATCTCCTCTGCTTCCGCATTGGCCGTGTGATCTTTCCAAAGGATAAACATGCCATTCGGGTTCTCGGCAAACTCAGGCAACATAGCCAGCGGCGTTCCATGGCTATCCACCGCGACCGGCGTAGAACCGGTTGTGTCCACAGATATCCCGCGAACGCATTGCCGTACATTGTCCCCCGCCTGCGCCAGCGCATCGGTTACCGCGCCTTCCAGACTTTCCAGGTAATCGAGCGGGTGTTGACGGAACTGGGACACCGACGCATCGCAATATTGACCACGCTTCCAGCGCGGATACTCCCGCACAGCCGTTCCAGCCTGTGCACCCGTATGTGCATTCACGACCAGCGCACGAACCGAGTCCGTGCCAAAGTCAATTCCAATGACGTAGTTTTCTTCCATAATATCGGTTTAGGACAGCCTCAGACCAATTTGACGTAATTATTTAATTTATCACCTAACAAATATAATTAATTTTGTTTTTAGTGTATTAATGACACAATTTAATTTATATGCTTTTGCGCCGTTGGCGCGAAGCACCAGCTTCGTGACTAAACTATTCGCAGGCCTCCGGCCGGCAGATATTGCACAGACGTTCTCGCTCTCACGACCGGCCGGAGGCCTGCTAATAAGGCGTACAAATCTGGAGATTTGCACCGGCGTTCGCGCTAAACACTTCTCATTGAATCGGGCATGAAGTTCCAGAATGAGTGGAATTTTGCCTTGTACCTCTCCGCGTCCAGCTTGTAGAGCGTGGCTTTTTTGGTCGTGCTATTGCTGTTTTTATGACCTGTATCAATGAGCAATCCGGTGGAAAGCAGCTTTCTGCTGAAATTCCGGCGGTCTATGGGGATATTGTAGATGGCTTCGTAGAGTTTTTGTAATTGCGGAATTGTGAAGCGCTCGGGCAGGAGCTCGAAACCGATCGGATGTAGTGCCGCACTGTATTTCAAATGCTCGATGGCCCGGCTTACCATTTGTTCATGGTCGAAGATGAGGGCTGGACGGCTTTCCAGCGAAATCCATGATGCATTATGACTTTTTACAGCTTCCGAATCATGGTCTTCAATCTTGATCAATGCAAAAAACACCACCGAAACCGTCCGCTCACCAGGGTCACGGCCGGCCTTACCGAAAGTTTCCAACTGTTCGACGTAAATGTCTTTCAGACCGGTGAGATTATAAAGGATCCGGACGGCCCCATCTGCAAGATCTTCATCAGCATTTAGAAAACCGCCCATCAATGACCATTTTCCTTTCTCCGGCTCAAAATTTCTTTTGATGAGTAATAGCTTGATATCCTTGCCGTCAAAACCGAAAATTATGCAGTCGATTGCGACGAGAATCCGCGAAGCCTGGGGATAATTATTCATTGATGTGGTATTGTAGAGGTTCGCCGTATTCAAGAATTTTTATAGACTATTAGTTACAAAAATACCCGGTCCGCTTTTCCGGTTTTTGTTAAATTTATGTTAAGAAAGTAAAAAAAAGAGTCAGATTACTTAATCTATTTACAGAGTCATCTCACAAATTTAAGTACGAATTTTGTACCGCTTCTCGCGAGCATAATCAGATTTTAAAAGGCTGTCTTCATGATGAACAATATTTACAAGACCTGTTCCGATGAAAATATCCTCGTGCTGATCAGTGAGCAAGACGATGAACTGGCATTCGAAGAACTGTACAACCGCTATTTCAAAATTCTTTTCAACTATACCTTTTCGAAAGTCAGCGACCGCTTTACCGCTCAGGAGATCGTACAGGAGCTTTTTGTGAGCGTCTGGCAACAGCGCAACCGCGAAACGGTCATATCCTGCAAAGCTTTTCTCTTCACCATTGCGAAACGGCTGATCATTTCATTTTACAGGAAAGAATACACCCGTCAGCATCATTATGACCAGTGGGAGATCCGCCAGACCGGCGCTACCGACTCCGCCGACCAATCCACATTGGCTTCCGATCTTCAGAGCCGCTACGAAGAAGGGCTCCATTTGCTGTCGCCGAAATGCCAGGAAGTTTTTGTGCTGAGCCGTCAGGGATTTTCCAACAAACAGATCGGCGAGCAGCTCGCTATTGCCGAAAAAACTGTTGAACAGCACATTACCAAAGCATTGCGCATTCTGAAAGAGCATTTGAAGGAGCACATGATCTGCGCGTTGCTCCTTTTCCCACTCTATTAATTTTTTCTAAAACGACTAAGGGTTAACCTTCCGGCATGCGACTTCAGGGTTGTTACTATCCCTGATCTCATGAAGCCAAACGGTGTTCCGCCTGAATTGCTCGAAAAATACCTGTCCGGTGATTGCACCGACGCAGAAAAAGAACTCGTCGAAGCATGGTATGCCTCACTCAAAAGTGAGCCAAGCTACTTAGACCATCTTCCGGAAGACGAGCAGGATGGCATCAGGCTGGAAACATTCGGTAACATCCGTAAAACATTGGATTTCGGGGAAGAAAAACCGGTTCGCCGGTTGCCCTGGCACTGGCTGGCTGGTATCGCCGCGTCTGTGCTGGTGGCGGTCGGACTTTTCCTGGCTGGCAATCTCAGAACCGTACAATCGCCCGAAATGACCGTCAACGGCAAACACGACACCACGAAAGCATTGCCAATGACCACTTTCGAAAATACCGGCAAACAGATCGTCCGACATAAACTCCCGGACGGCAGCGTCGTGACAATGCACCCGAAAGCTGTCATTACCTATCGTTCCGCATTTGCCAATAATAAGCGGTTTGTGGTGTTTTCCGGTGAAGGCTTTTTCGATGTAAAAAAAGACAAAACACGCCCATTCAATATCAGCAGCGGCGACATGGTTATCCGGGTGCTCGGTACCAGTTTTAACGTCCGGGCGATCGAAAGCCAGAAGAAATTTCAGGTGGATGTGGTAACCGGAAGCGTTCAGGTGACCGCATTGGATAAAAAATTGGACCGGCAGCAGGTGGTCCTCAAACCACAGCAACAGGCACTGTTCGAGCTGGATTCAAAGCGGCTGATTTCGAAGACCTTACCGGCTCAGGCAAAAAAGGAGATTTATGAACCGGTCACGATTGTATTTGAAGAAACACCACTTAAACAGGTGGTAAGCCAGCTGGAAAAACGGTTCAATGTCCATATCAGCCTTTCCAATCCCGGTCTGACCAAATGCGGCCTGACGGCCAATTTCGAATCACAATCATTTGCCAGTATTATGGAAGTCCTTTGCGCTTCGCTGGAAGTGACCTACACCATTTCAAATAACACCTTTTCTATAAGCGGAGAACCTTGTGAATAAACCTGTTATGACCCATTAACTTATGAACCACCCATCTATGCCGCCGTGAAAAAAGGCCGGAAGTGTACCACCACTACCCGGCCCTAAACTGTTATCCTTTTTCATCGTACCACCGTTTCAAAAGGATGTTTTTTATCCAATAGTGCCTAACCATCAGACAATCAAAATTATGCAAAAATCAGTACGTAACAAGCCGGTCGACTGGCGAAAAATTATGCGCATTGGACTGCTTCAATGGATTATTGCCGTCTCGCTCGCAGTCGGCAGCTATGCGAAGGAAACTGCGGCGCAGTCTGTGTTGAGCAAGGACATGACGCTGACCCTCCGCAATGTTTCGCTCAAAGAAGCCCTGAATGAGATCCAGGCACGCGTGAATACCCGTTTTGTGTACAGCAGCCGGGTTTCGGTAAAGGAAAACGTAACGATCGACGTAAAGAACCAGAAGCTTTCCAAAGTGCTGGACCAGCTGCTCGGGCCGCGGGGAATCAATTACAGGGTAATCAACAACCAGATCGTGCTGGCCAAAACCAGGATCAGCAAGGAAGAATCAATGATCCCCGATTTGGAAGAAAAACTACAACAATATGTATTGCCGATCGAAATTCAGGTTAAAGGAACGGTTACTTCTGCTGACGGGCAGGGTACGCTACCGGGCGTGAGCATTGTCGTAAAAGGTACATCGCAAGGCACAACCACGGACGGTAACGGCAAGTTCGAGATTACCGTTCCGAATGTGGAGTCGTCGTTGGTTTTCAGCTTTGTGGGTTATGTTTCGCAGGAAATCCTGGTAGGGAACCGCGCCGAAATTAACGTAACCTTGCTGGCCGATAACAAAGCATTGTCAGAACTTGTGGTGGTGGGTTATGGTACACAAAAGCGCGTGAACCTCACCGGTGCCGTAACACAAATTCAATCCAAAGATCTGGAAAACAGACCTTTGAACAACATGTCGCAGATTCTGCAAGGTATGATCCCTAACCTGAACATTACATTCAGCACGGGGCAACCAGGTTCGGGCGGTTCGCTGAATGTCAGAGGGGAAACTTCCATTAACGGCGGCGGCCCGCTCGTGCTGATCGACGGCATACCGGGCGATATCAACCGGATTAACCCTAACGACGTGGAGTCGGTTTCCGTACTGAAAGATGCAGCTGCGTCCGCGATTTACGGAGCGCGTGGTGCTTTTGGTGTCGTGCTCGTGACCACAAAAACCGCCAAAAGCGGAAAAACCAGCGTTTCGTACAGCAATAACTTCGGATGGTCGAAACCCACGGTAAGCACCGATTTTATGACCAACGGGTATGAGCATACCATGCTGAACGACGAAGCATTCAAAAGGGCAACTGGTAACACCTACACTCGATATTCCGAAGAAGATTACGCGGAACTTGCCGCTCGCAAAAATGACAAGACGGAGAACCCCGCACGCCCCTGGACAGTCGTCAAAAATGTAAACGGCAAAGACATTTATAACTATTACGGCAGCTACGACTGGTGGAATACGATATTTAACATGACACAGCCGTCGAAACAGCACAATCTCAATGTTTCGGGAGGTACGGATAAGGTCAATTATTTTCTTTCAGGGTCTGTATTTCAAAAGGACGGGATCATGCGGATTAATACCGACAGGTTCAATTCCTATACGCTGAGAACCAAAGTCAATGCACAATTGACGCCTTGGCTGAAAGTGAGCAACAATACCCAGTATTTTGATTCAAAATATAAATATCCAGGACTTGAAGGCGGCGCCAATTCTAACTTCGTGGCCATTACGGTCCACGCATTGCCTGTATATGCGCCACGCAACCCGGACGGAACCGCTACTTATAATACACTGAAAAACAACTATTCGATTGGGGATGGACTTTTTGCCAATCTCCTGAAAGGCGTTGCCGGCGGTGAAAAGAAGATTCACGAGCTGACCACTATCAACTCTCTAACCATCGATTTCACCAAAAGCTGGAACCTGGTCGCCAACCATTCGTACTCATTTTACATCGCCGACGACTGGTATCGTTCTGCCGTCGCGCAATATTCTATCCAGCCGGGAATACTCGCCGCAGTCCCCAATTATAACACAGATCAATTGAAGAAAACATTGTGGTTCGACCCGATGAATGTGATCAACGTGTTTTCTTCATTCAACCACACGCTGGGCAAGCATTACATTGGTGCCACGGCGGGTATCAATTATGAAACCAAAAAACATCAGGTACTGACCGGCTCCCGGAAAAACCTGCTTTCAGAAAGTCTTAATGACCTGAACCTGGGAACCGGTGAACAGCTCGTTAACGGAGGTTCCTACAAATACTCGTTGTTCGGGGCATTCTTCCGTCTGAATTACGACTTTTTGGGAAAATATCTGCTGGAAATGAATGGTCGCTATGACGGTACTTCCCGTTTTGGAGAAGGAAGAAGATACGGCTTTTTCCCTTCGGTGTCTGCGGGTTGGCGGATCAGTGAGGAAAACTTCTTTGAACCAGTTAAAGCTGTCGTGAACAACTTTAAGGTAAGGGCCTCCTACGGAACACTGGGGAACCAGCTGCCTGCTAATAACAACTCTGCCAGCTTCTATCCCTATATTTCCACCATGCCCACGGCACTATCTTCGTGGATTACAAATGGACAGAAATTGTCCTATGTCGATAGCCCAAACCCTATTTCAGCAGGTCTTACCTGGGAAAAAGCCACGACTTCCAATATCGGAATCGATGCTGATTTCCTCAAAAACAGATTGAATCTCGTGGTAGACGCCTATGTCCGGAAAACCACCGATATGCTGATTCCCGGGAAGGTGTTGCCGTCTGTTTACGGCGCTACCGTCCCTACCGAGAATGCCGGTGACCTCCGCACGCGTGGTTTTGAACTTTCGCTCAGCTGGCGCGACGATTTCAAACTGGCAGGAAAGAGCTTCTCTTACAACGCTTCATTCATCGTATCGGATTACAGATCAACCATTACGAAATACGACAACCCCAACAAGATCCTGTCGAGCCGTTATGAAGGACAGGTTATCGGAGAAATGTGGGGATATTCGATCGACGGTGTATTTAAAACCAATGACGAGGCGCAAGCTTACAAAGTGGATCAGACGATCGTCAACAAGCAACGGTTAAGCGCCCCCGGCGAATGGAGCAAATTGCAGGCAGGTGACCTGAAATTCAAGGATTTGAATGGTGATGGCAAGATCTCAGAAGGTGCCAATACGCTTGCAGACCATGGTGATCTTCGGATTATCGGTAATGCAAATCCCAGGTTCCGTTATGGCATTAACCTCGGTGCAAGCTGGAATGGCTTCGATTTTTCGGCGCTCGCACAGGGCATTCTCAAAAGAAACTGGTATCCCGGCGCCAATGCCGACAAGTTTTGGGGCCCCTACTCGCGTCCGTATTATTCATTCATTCCTGAAAACTTCAATGATGACGTCTGGACGCCTGATAACCAGGATGCCTATTTCCCACTGCTGCGCGGTTATACGGCCCTCAATGGTGGCGGTGACCTGAATGCTCGCAACGACCGGTATCTTCAGAACATTGGTTACCTGCGGCTCAAAAACGTCGTGATCGGCTACACAATCCCCGCACGCCTGACTAAAAAAGTAAGGATACCTCATGCGAGGATCTATGTCAGCGGCGAAAACTTGCTTACCTACACGCCATTGAGAAGCAAATACATTGATCCTGAACAATTTGACGGAGATGTCACTAATGGAAGAACCTATCCGCTGTCCAAAACAATCTCAACCGGTCTGACCATCAATTTCTGACCGGTCGCTATCCAAACTTGATATTCAATATGAAAAAGTCGATCTGCATACTGGCTTTGGCACTAGGCCTCGTGGCTTGTGACCTGAATGAGCTTCCGATGGACGCCATATCGCCGGAAACCTTTTTTAATACCGAA
The DNA here is from genome assembly GCF_023667495.1 of Dyadobacter sp. MSC1_007. Lineage (GTDB taxonomy): Bacteria > Bacteroidota > Bacteroidia > Cytophagales > Spirosomataceae > Dyadobacter. The sequence goes on along the minus strand of NZ_JAMOZL010000001.1, from coordinate 608,391 downwards.
AACGATCTTTTGTTGTACACGAATTCGATGTACAATATGCTTCCGGGAGCGGAAGATGTATATAATGAAGATGTCGATAATGTCGTCAAGAACAGCTTGCGCGACGAATTGCAGGGAACACGCGTGGTTCCGACCAGCGGCGGCGGCTGGTCGTGGGGAAATTTGCGTAATATCAATTACTTCCTTGCGAATTCGGGGAAATGCCCTGACAAAAAAGCGGTGATCAAATACAACGGTCTCGCACGCTTTTTCCGGGCCTATTTTTATTTTGGAATGGTGAAACGGTTCGGTGATGTGCCCTGGTATTCCAGCACGATCGAAATAGAGGACGCCGATTTGCTGACCAAAGCACGGGACCCGAGGACGTTGGTAATGGATTCGGTGATGGCGGATATTAATTACGCAATCTCCACACTTGAAGCTTCCAGACAAGTGAATACCGTCACAAAATGGACAGCATTGGCGCTAAAATCCCGCATTGCCCTTTATGAAGGCACATTCCGAAAATACCATAAGGAATTTAACCTACCAGATTCAGAGAAATTCCTCAACGCATCTATCGACGCTTCTACCGATCTGATGAAAAACAGCGGTTATTCCATTTACAAAGCCACGCCGACCACCGCCTATTTAAAGCTTTTCTCCTCGGACAATGCGATCCCGGACGAAATCATCCTGGCGCGTGATTTCAGCGATCAGTTGCAGGTTTATCACAACCTGAATTACTACACCATGACTGCCTCTTACGGGAAGCCCGGTTTGGAGAAAAAACTGGTTAACAGCTACCTGATGGCCGACGGATCGCGTTTTACGGATAAAAAAGGTTACGAGACCTTGCAATTTTTCGATGAAGTTCAGAACCGTGATCCACGCCTCGCGCAGACCATCCGCACGCCGGGTTACACGCGCATTGGTGAAACTGCGCAACTCGTGCCGGAATTCGGAGCTACTGTTACCGGTTACCAGTTGATCAAATTTGTGTCGGAACCCAAATGGGATACTTTCAACAAAGACATTACCGACATGCCAATCTTCCGCTATGCCGAAGTTTTGCTGAATTATGCGGAAGCCAAAGCAGAAAAAGGTACATTGACGCAGGCTGACCTCGATATGTCCATCAAGCTTATCCGTGACCGCGTTGGAATGCCGAACATCAGCATGGAAGATGCCAATGCAAAGCCCGACCCTTATCAGGCACAACTATACTCGCAGATCACCGGGAAAAATCTGGGTGTGATCCTTGAAATCCGCCGCGAGCGCCGCATTGAGCTGGTTATGGAAAACTACTTCCGCTGGGATGATATTATTCGCTGGAAGGAAGGACAAGCCCTGACAAAGCAATACAAAGGCATGTACTTTCCAGGGCTCGGCGAATATGATCTGGACAAAAACGGGAAGGTCGACCTCGTCATTTACGAAGGCACCAAACCAACCGTTTCGGGTGCACAACTACTCAAACTCGGCAGCGAGATCCTTTTGGAAAATGGTGCGAAGGGTGGTAACATTGTTGTGAATGGCCACATTAAAAAGAAGTTTGACGAAAACAGGGATTACCTCTATCCTATTCCAAAACAAGAAAGGCTGCTTAATACCAATCTGACCCAAAATCCGAATTGGGAGTAATACATTTGACTGTTCCTAACCCTTAATAATATGCTTTCAGACAGAAGGTCTTTTCTTGAAAAAATGTCTCAGATCGGGGCACTGAGCCTGTTGCCCTTTACCGCCGCGCAGGCAGCAGAACCCGTGCCTGCCGAGGACAAAAACCATTTTATTGCTGGCCCGTATTTACAAAATATGGGCACGGACGAAGTGACGATTATGTGGATCACACATAAAAACTGTTTCAGCTGGGTGGAATATGGCGCAGGCACTTACACCAGCAAGCGGGAGTTTGGCTATAGCAACGGGTTGATCGAAGCCAACAACCGGATCAACAAGATCACGCTGACCGGCCTTAAACCGGGTACCGAACACAAATACAAAATTGTGTCCACGGAAGTACTAGGTTATAAGGGATCAAAGGTAGAGTTTGGTGAAACGATCGCGAGTCCGATGTATGGCTTCAAAACCTGGGCCGACAATGAGGACGAATTCAAAATGGTGGTCTTCAATGACATTCACGACCGTCCGCAGATCATCCCGCAACTGCTTTATCGTCACGGGTACACGGGTAACACGCGCGATTATGATTTCGTGGTCTTCAATGGCGACTGTTTCGACTGGGTTACCGAAGAGCGGCAAATGGTCGACCACCTGATCAAACCTTCTGTCGATATTTTCGCAAGCGAATTCCCCTTCCTTTTAACTCAGGGCAACCACGAATGCCGCGGAAGTTTTTCACGGCATATCCCCGAATACTATGCCTACCCCGATCAAAAATATTACTTCGCATTCACACGCGGGCCGGTGCGTTTCGTGGTACTCGACTCCGGGGAGGATAAAACCGATGATAGCGTGGAGTATGGTGGCTTGTCCGCATTTGACCGTTACCGCGAGGTGCAGAAAAAATGGCTGGAAAAAGAGGTTGAATCTCCGGAGTTCAAAAAAGCTGATTTCCGCGTCGTACTGATCCACATTTCACCTTACCATTCCGGTGACTGGCACGGCACCTTGCATTGCCGGGCACTATTTGGGCCGGTTTTGAACAAAGCAAAAATCGACCTTCAGATATCCGGGCACACACACCGGTACATGACGCACGAGCCCGATGCGGACCACAATTATCCGATCGTGATCGGCGGCGGGCCGCTCGAAGGCAAACGGACGCTGATCAAGTTGCATGCGACACGCAAGCAGCTCGATCTGAAAATGATCCGCGATGACGGAGAGCTTGTAGGCAAGTTTTTGGTCCCTAAAAAGGGTAAGTAATGAGAAGCCCTCACTATTAATCATAGGATAACATTAATAGCATAATTTTGGCGTCGACAACAGGAGACCCTTCGGGGTCTTTTGTTTTATAAGTATTAACCTTAATCCATACCAATGAAAAAATTTGCCCTTTACCTCCTGGCATTCCTGACGATCTCAACCGCGTCGTTTGCTCAGAAAACTACGACTATTAACGTTGGTTCGTACAACTTGCGCTACAACACCCCTAACGACGGCATAAACGCCTGGCCCAACCGCAAGGAAAATGTAAAAGGACTGATCCGATTTCATGAATTCGACATTTTCGGTGTTCAGGAAGCATTGATCGGCCAATTGAAAGACGTGGCCGAATTACCTGAATTTGCATTCATCGGCAAAGGTCGCGACGATGGCAAGGAAGGCGGCGAGCATTCGGCCATTTTTTATAAGAAAGACCGTTTTAAGCTGCTCAAATCAGGCGATTTCTGGTTGAGCGAAACGCCGGACAAGCCAGGAAAAGGATGGGACGCGACCTGCTGCAACCGGATCTGCTCCTGGGGTGAATTTCAGGACCTTACCTCAAAAAAGAAGTTCTATTTCTTCAATGTACATTTCGACCATCAGGGAGTGGAAGCACGCAGACAATCGGGTCATCTGATGGTCAAAAAAATGAATGAAATAGCTGGTAAATCGACTATTATCCTCACCGGCGATTTCAATTCGACTCCTGAAACCGAGCAAATGAAAACGATCGGCGGCTTGTTAAATGATACGCATGACGTCACAAAACAGGCTCCTTACGGCCCGGAAGGCACATTCAACAGCTTCAAATTCGACGCGCCAATGAAAAACCGCATCGACTATATTTTTGTCAGCAAGAATATAGATGTATTGAAATACGGCGTACTCACAGACGCCAAGGAGCAGCGTTACCCTTCCGATCACCAACCGGTGCTGGTGAAAGTGGAGATTAAATAAAGGCTTTTCGTTTTGAAATATTGCAGTCGGTTACCGGCAGGTTGAAGCATATTCACCGCCAGTAGCCGACTGTTTTGTTATTTGTCAAACTTCGGAAGCCCGACGGTTCTTATTATGTGCTCGATCTTTTCTATTTTATCCTTAAACAAACCTTTGTCCAGGTATTGATCAAGGCTTTTGTCTACCTTTCTGATTGTAGGTTGCGATGTGCGTTCAAGTTCTTTTTTCATCTTACAATCTTTTTTTCTGATTACCAGAAATGCTTGATAGTCGATATTCGGTAAAAACACCTCCCAATCATCGTCCAGTAAACCATAAACCTGAAAATCAAGTCTTATAGTTTCAAGATTGTTGGAAATTACCATTCTGTATAACCTGGTCCTGGTACGTGTGCTGCCAGTTGCGACGACCATAGCCTTCGGAAAGTCCTTTGTGAATGAATCAGCACATGACGCAACCGTCGCTAGTACCTTTAAGCTATCGCCGTTGTTGGTAACAATGATGTCATCAAAGTCGCCAGTCGAAACATCTTTGTCTCCGAACCCGAGATTAAAAAGATTGGGCAAACTTGTCGGACTAAAAATAACTATCTTTTTTACATTTAGCCCTTGGCTTACAAACTCGTAAACCAAAGCCGACTCGCCTTGCGTTGTTTCATAACGTTCATAGTGCATGTATTGCAAATATAAATCTTAAATTGTACAGGTCATCCTAATTACCTCTTCCTGTGATAATGCGCATAAGCCGTTTGATAATCACTGCAATAGCATGCATGTCGATAACTTCGACACAAACTGTCAAAATCAAGATCATTGCTCCAAAACAATGGAACGACCGCAAGGCGATCCTGCTGACGAGAGAGAAGGGTTTCGCAGCCATTGTCCATTCCATTAAACTCGGATTTGATACCACGCATTTACGCATGAACGCAGATCTGGTCCCCGATCTTTACCAGTTCCAGGTTTCACAGAAAAAGGGCGCATTAACCTTCTTTTTCGACCCGGGCACGGAAATCCGGATTGATAGCACGAATATTGCCAATTCGACGGTAACCCATTCAAAAAGCAATCTGGAATGGCTGGCGTTCCAGGAAAAGGTCCAGAAACCGTCGGATAACCGGCTTAATGCCTACATTCTGGAAGAAGGCCGGGCACGCAAGAAAAGCCGTGTTGATAGCGCTCAATACTGGATCGGCCAGCAGGCTCTCGAACGGGAAAAACTATGGTCGGAGACAGCTACTTTTATACGTACAAACCCGCGCTCATACGTGAGCTTGTACCTGCTGAAAGTCAATTGGTTTGCATTGAAAAATAAAGGCCTATTCGAGCAACTAGACAAGTCACTGGCCCATCACCGGAATTATCGTTTGTTGCAGGAACGGAGCAAAGGCATTGCGCGAAACTAAGAGCGTTCTATTCTTTAAATATATTTTTATCCCAACCCCGAAAATCATAATACCGGCCTTTGGGTTCGCCAGTCCAGCCGTTGATGCCCTTTTTGCGAGGTAAGTAATAGCCGTGAATATAGAGAACCGGCAATGTCATCAATGCAAGCAGCCCCATGCTCACCGCCCTTCCCGCGTAGACAGACAGCATCGGAACGATAATCAGCGCCAGGATATATTTTAAAATCGGCCGCCACCTCGGAGTACGCTCTTCGAAATGTCCGAAAAATATATTCCCAACTGCGAAAATCATACTGACCACCGCGACTTCAAACCAGAGTGTTTCTGTTGACCACATTTTACAGGACATTAAAAAAGGACCATTGTTCGCTTTGTCGACTATGCGTATTCCAATTTAAAGAATTTATATTGTATCCAAATATAATCCAAAACATGCAACGGTTCCGATCAACCATTTCCGTCATTTTCTTACTGTCAATGGTGACGTGGCTGCCGGGTTGCATTCAAACTAAACGCGCTGCAAACAAAACGCCAGCGATCAGGGAAATCAATCAAAGAAAACTTGCTTCAAGGACGGGTACAATTGCGATTGTCGGAGCTACCATCGTCGACGGAACAGGCGGAATACCCATCAACGATGGCTGCGTGATAGTGACAGACGGAATCATTACGGCAACTGGCAAAAAGGCCGACATCAAAATTCCTAACAACGCCCAGATCGTAGAAGCCGCTGGCTTGACGCTAATGCCGGGCTTTATCGACTCTCACTTCCATCTCGATGGCGTTAAAGACCTTCCTGCAATGTTCCTTCAAAACGGCGTGACGTCACTTCGCGACCCGGGCGCATGGATCGAGGCTTATGACGGAGAGCGAAAAAGCGGCAAAACTATTCCGAGACTTTTTCTGGCCGGTCCGCATCTGGATATGTTCCCACCCGCCTACCCTCGCGACGCCTACGTGGTCAGGGATGCGGAAGAGGCTGTGCGTGAAGTCAATCATCTTGCCGACATCGGTGCTTCTGTGATCAAGGTCTATTACCGGTTGCCGCCCGCTATCATCCGCGAAGTATGCAAAGCAGCCCGCAATCGCGGCTTGCCCGTTACGGCTCACCTGGAAACCACTGAGGCCCGGGAGGCTATTGAAGCGGGATTGGATGGTATTGAGCATATCACCTCCTTTGGCCTTTCACTTCTTCCTCAGATAACAGGCGAGAAATATAGACAGTTGGTAATGGCCGACAATAATGCGCGGAAACAAGGCCGGTATGACGTTTGGAAAGTAATTGACCCAAATGGCACATTAGCCGATTCGCTGGGCGTTTTTCTCAAAAATAAAGGGACGTTTGTAAGCCCTACACTTGGTGCATTCGAATATCAGGCGACGGCCGGCCAGCCTCTCGACACCACCCGTTTGACTGCATTCGATACCATGAAAAAAATAACAGGTAGGCTACATCGTTCGGGCGCAAAAATAGTGGTGGGCTCGCATTCGATGATCCCTTATGCTGAAACCGGATGGGCCTACCAGCGCGAAATGGAGCTGCTTGTCGACAGCGGGCTCAGTCCGGCGGAGGTTATTCATGCAGCCACTTTGCAGAATGCGCATTTTTTCCGGATCAATGATCGCCTGGGAAGCATTGAAAAAGGCAAGCAGGCGGATTTGATTTTAGTAAAAGGAAATCCAATTCAAAACATCAGTGCCACACGCAACGTCGTAAAAGTAATGCTCAATGGTATTTGGGTAAAATAGATCAAACGCCTACATTGCCTCAAACTTCCGGATCATGAAAAATCTCATTGTAACCGTTTTAATAGGCTTCCTGCTTTGGCCAACATCTAATTCATTTGCTCAATCAGAAGAAGAAAAACTCGATCTGCCTGGGGATAACCTAAATTTATACGCAGTATTGAAGCTTTTTCAAGAGTCTGAGACGCTGGAAGGTTTTGAAAGGAAACTCAATGAAGAAGATTCGGAAGTAAATAACCTGGACCTGGACGGGGATAACAATATAGACTATATCCGGGTTGAAGACCATGTAGACGGGAACCTGCACACGATCACACTCAAGGTGGCTGTCAGTGACCGGGAAGATCAGGATGTGGCCGCATTTTATGTTGAAAAGAAGGAAGACGGGCAGGTGTTGATACAGCTGATCGGTGACGAGGACCTGTATGGCAAGGATTACATTATCGAGCCCAACTCCCTGTCCGGTGAAACACCTAATCCCGGATATTCGGGTGGTCGCGAATCACAAGCCCCGGCGGTAAATCAAGAGGTAACTTACGTTTCAGCGTGGCCGGTTGTCAGGTATATATATGTACCTCAATATGTGATATGGCACTCGCCCTGGCGCTGGCACTACTATCCTTCCTATTGGCGCCCCTGGCGGCCTCGTTTCTGGCATTACTATTATGGTTATCACTACCATTGGCATTACTATTACAACGGCCACTTCCGTCGCTGGCCTTCCTACCGTAACCCGGTTTGGCATAACCGGTATTACAGCAGCAATTTCCGATCACGCTCAGTGATCGTAAGGACACGCTACTCACGCGGCGATTACCGTAATACCTATTCCCGGCCGTCTTCTGCACGGGACGGTTCTAAATTATTTGTAAAAAGAAATCCCAAGGCTCCTACGACCAGAGAGCGCCTGCCAAAATTTGACAAGACCGGCAGACCGGTTATCGCACGGCCCACTAACCCCCGTCCGGGGACAACGAGGCCTGTTACAAGCCCCGGAACATCGCGACCATCCGTTGGAAGGCCAGGAACAGGAAATAACGACAGGCCCGACAACAGCCGACCAGCGGTAACAAGGCCAGTTTCTCCACGCCCTTCTGTGACCCGCCCGGGAACATCCCGTCCATCGCCTGCAACGCCATCACCTGCACGGCCCGCACCTTCGCGACCTGCACCTGAACGGCCTGCACCATCAAGGCCCGCGCCAGCACGTCCCGAAACGTCCCGGCCAGCTACGAGGCCCTCGTCCCGCGAATCGTCTACACCACGATCATCACGCCAAAGCGAAGCCCCTCGACAACGGGCAGAGCCCAGAGGTAACTAACAGAAAATAAGGTCAATTAAAGCTCTGCAATGTATTTCTGGCCGCCGAGATAACGCATTTGTCTCACAATCTGGTTGGTACGCTTGTTCACATACGCAGAAGGATTTTTAATCGAAAAGCGGATCGGATTGGGCAGCACCGCGGCAATGCGGGCCGATTCGTAGCGTGTGAGGCGCTTGGCCGATTTATTGTAGTAACGTAGCGACGCCGCTTCGACGCCGAATGTCATTTTACCCATTTCAGCCACATTCAGGTACACTTCCAGGATCCGCTCTTTACTCCACAACACTTCGATCAATATTGTAAAATAGGCTTCCAATCCTTTGCGGATGTAACTTCTTCCATGCCAAAGGAAGACATTCTTCGCCACCTGTTGCGTGATAGTGCTCGCACCACGCGCACGTTTTCTTTCCTCAGTCATCGCATCGTAGATCTGGTCGAAGTCAAAACCCCAGTGCCTGGGAAAATTCTGATCCTCCGACGCCACTACCGCCAATGCTGCTTCCTTGGAGATATTTTCGTACGGTTCCCAGTCGTGGTAGATCTCCGTGTCCTCATCCGCCTTGAACGCATCAATTTTTCTGGAAAGCATATAAGGCGTCACCCAGACAGGTAAAAACCTCAAAAGGAGCACCCAAAGGATTGAAATGACGAAAAAAGCAATGATAAATCTAAGCGCAATAAATTGCAGACGGCGGAGCATAAAACTTTTCTACTTCTACAAAAAGAAACCAAATAACAAAAACAGCGTACAAAGAACAGAAACTAATCAGGTTTAGGCAAAGAAATAAATGCCTTAATCGTCAATTTTTTCAAACACGCTGTTTATGAATGAGGATTTATTAAGTTTTATCTGGCGCTTCCAGTATTTCGAAAAAAATGATCTCCGCACGGATGAGCATTACGCACTTTCCATTGTCAGAACCGGGCATAGGAACAGTAACGCCGGCCCTGATTTCTCAGAATCGCATGTGGTCATCGATGGGGTTTTATGGGTAGGAAGCGTCGAAATCCACATCCGCGCATCCGACTGGTTCCTGCATTCCCATGAAGAAAACGGCGCTTACCAGGGTGTGGTACTGCATGTAGTTTGGGAAAACGACAGGCAGGCGATTCGGAAAGATGGAACGCCAGTGCCGACATTGTCTTTGAAAGCATTGGTACAAGACGCCGTCATTGCGCGATACCGTCTTTTGCAGGACGAAAAAGAAACCATTCCGTGCTCGTCGGCTTATCCCGCTGTGGACCAGATCCAGAAATTTGCCATGCTCGACAGGGTTCTGCTGGAAAGGCTTGAACGAAAGGCCAAAGAGGTAACCTGGCTGTACGAAACGAACCGGAAAGATTGGGACCAAACTGCCTATCAATGGCTTGGACGGCATTTTGGTTTTAAACTCAATGACGCACCGTTTCAACGGCTCACCGGTGCTGTTCCCTGGAAAATCATCCAAAAACACACCGACCGCAGCATGCAGATCGAGGCACTATTGTTCGGTTGTTCCGGATTAGCTGATGTAAACTCGGACGATGTGTACGTACGGCAATTGCTGAAAGAATTCCGCTTTCTGGCAAACAAATACAAATTACATGGCGCTGCGATGGAATCGCACGAATGGAAATTTGCCAAATTGAGGCCAGCTGGATTTCCCACAGTGCGTCTGGCTCAGTTCGCCCGCCTTATGTGCACCCCGGGCAGCTTTTTGACACGCTTTTTAAATGCTGAAACTTTTGCGGAACTGCAGACGCTCTTTCAGATTGAACAGTCGGAGTACTGGCGGGAGCATTATGTGTTTGGTAAAAAGGCGAAATCCCCGGTTCCGACGATGGGTGCAGATGCCGCCAATATGCTGATCATTAATGCGGCAGTCCCACTGATCGTCGCTTATTCCAAACAAAAACAACTTCCTGATCTGCTGGATAGGGCCATTTACTGGCTATCCGAAATTCCCGCCGAAAACAACCGTATCACACGTGAATGGGCGTCTATGGGCATGCGTGTGAAAACAGCCGCCGACTCTCAGGCGCTCATCGAATGGTATAATGGCTATTGCAAACCCAGGCAATGTCTGGATTGTGTGGTTGGGGCCGGGTTGGTGCGGGGAAGTTAACCTTTCACAAGGTTAACGCCTGTGAGCAAAAATACCGTCCCGACGAGAAATGGCACTACGGACTCCCATTTGGTAACGGTTAGGCCCAGTACCGGCTTGTCGGACAAGAATGCTATGCAGGCAAATAACAAAACGGCAATACCCAATATGGTAAGCAGGGCACCGAAAAAACGTTTAAACTGAGCGTTTTCCATTGAATGTTTTAATGAGGAGATAAAAAGGTTTGCAAAAATATCAAATAACCGTTCGGAACAACACTTTCATATTTCAAAAAACGTTCCCTACTTTGCCTTTAACCCCATTTTCTCTCCTTCCCTGATCATAAAATCGTGGGCTGCTGCATATTCGTTGGGAATGATGCCTTCCAGGATCGCCTCGCGGATGGCTTCTTTGATCACACCCACTTCGCGAGCTGGTTTGAGGTCGAATGCCTCCATGATCATTTCACCGGTGATCACTGGCTGGAAATTCCGCAGTTTATCGCGCTCTTCCAGGTCTTTCAGTTTTTGTTCAACCAAATCAAAATTGCCGAGAAACCGCTTTACTTTTTCAGGATTTTTTGAGGTTATATCGGCGCGGCACAGTTTCATCAATGCCTCAATATCTTCGCCAGCTTCCACGAGCAACCGCCGCATGGCAGAATCGGTGATTTCTTCTTTCGACAAAACAATAGGGCGTAAATGCAGCCGAACCAACTTTTTCACAAAGCGCATTTTCTCGTTCAGCGGCAGTTTCATCCTTCGGAAAATGACCGGCACCATTCTCGCGCCCACTTCCTCATGGTTATGGAACGACCAGCCGTTTCGCTTATCGAATTTTTTGGTGGCTGGTTTGGCAATGTCGTGCAAAATCGCCGCCCAGCGGAGCCAGAGGTCGTTCGTGGCCTGCGAAACATTGTCCAAAACCTGCAAAGTATGGTAAAAGTTATCCTTATGTCCTTTGCCTTCGATATTTTCGACTCCCTGCAATTCAATCATTTCAGGGAAAATAATCGCAAGAATACCGGAATGGAACAGCAGTTTGAAGCCATAGGAAGGTGTCGGCGAAAGTATAATCTTGTTTAGCTCGTCCGAGATGCGCTCCATAGACACAATAGAAATGCGGTCCTTCATTTTGATGATCGCATCGAAAGTATCCGCTTCAATATCGAAGTTGAGCTGACTGGCGAAACGGATCGCGCGCATCATACGCAGCGGATCGTCAGAGAATGTAATTTCGGGTTCCAGCGGGGTTTTAATGATCTTTTTACGAAGATCTTTCACACCATCGAACGGATCAACCAGTTCACCGAGCGAGCCTTTGTTGAGGCTGATACCCATTGCATTGATGGTAAAATCCCGGCGGTTCTGATCATCTGCCAGCGTGCCGTCCTCCACCGCAGGTTTGCGGGAATCTGAGCGGTAAGACTCTTTCCGGGCGCCCACAAACTCTATTTCCAAGTCGCCCTGACGGATCTGCGCGGTACCGAAATTTTTATAGACACTCACAAAAACATCCGGCCCAAGCTGGCTAGCCACCAGTTCGGCCAGTTCGATGCCGCTGCCGATTGAAACGATGTCGATATCCTTGCTATTCCTTTTGAGTATCAGGTCCCTGACAAAACCACCTATTATATATGCTTCCATGCCCAGCTCCGCAGCAGCTGCGGCCACAGTTTCGAGAACAGGGTATGGTGTCAATTGCTCTTTCAGATTCATGCCGCAAAGGTAAAGAATTCTTCCTCTACATGAATCGGGGCGTTAGATTACTGTGTCAAGTGTTCTTGCGCAATGCAACTATAATAAACCAACTCGACCAGCTGGACATCGGAAACTTGCCACAAATTTTAAAATGTTTAAATTTGTCTGGGAGCAAAATCAACAATGCCGTGGTAATCTTGACGAAAAAGCAGGTAAGTGATTCATTGCTGACGGACTATATGTCCAGAAAGCAGGAATTCCAGAAAAAGCTGGCTACGCTCGAACAGAAGTATCAAAGCGATTTGCAAACATTTGAAACTCAATTAGAAAATTCCTCTGTTGAAAATTTTGAGGCCTGGGACGATCTGATCCAATGGAAGGCTTATCACCAGTTTCTACTCGAAATAGAAACCAAAATTACCGACATCAGGAATGGCGATTTTCAAATGGCTGAATGATAGTGACAAACTGATAAAGAGCTACCTAATCCACGATTTACGGGAATCGCTGGAAATGCACTATTTAAATATCGAACTTCATTTAGAGGATTCCTCCAAACTATTCATTAAGGAATTTAAAGAAATTGGTCGTAGAAAATACGCGTTCCACTGGCAAAAGGATTCCGGTGAATTAATCGTAAGATGGGATAATGCTCCTCATTTTCCCAAACTCCCGAACTTCCCACATCACAAACATCTTTCAGACGGTTCTGTGGAGCCAAGTTATGATATCCCAGTCGATGACGTGATTCGGTACATCCGCGAGATAGTTGAAAACATTTAAGCACTACCTACTCCATTCTAATCTTAATCGCTTCGATCGGGTCCGGCGGTCCTATCGGGTAATGTTCATCTTCGTATGCCCCAATCAGCACCGCGAGCACGTCGCATTCGTCGCTTTCCGGCGTCCCTGCTGGCGCATCGAAAACTTCTCCAAGTCTCTTCAATGCGATATCGTACTCTTCTGTGGTCTTAATTAATTTAAGCATGTCAAATTGAATTAATAGACAAACTAAATTACAATGTTCCGCGACACGGAACACCATTTAGACGAAAGAATACCAGGAAGGTAACGCGGTGTAGAATGAACTTTTTAACTATTTACCATAAAAAACGCTGTCCGCGGAAAACGGTCGAACAACTCGTCTTTTAGCTCTTTGCTGATCGGAAGCTCTCCGACGGCGGTTGCCATGCATTGGAGCCAGGCCACGGCATCGTCTTCGGTGATCGTGTGGGGCATATGGCGGGCGCGCATCATCGGATGGCCGTATACATCCGAATACAGTTGTGGGCCACCCAGAAATTGGGTGAGAAAAAGGCGTTGCTTTTCCTTGATAAGGTCCTTATCGGTTTTAAAAAGCCTTGAAATAAGCTCGTGGTTGAATATCAGGTCGTAAAATTTATCCGTAAGCTGTCTAAGCGCCTGGTCGCCGCCGATGCGCTCGTATAATGTCTGATCTTCCATAAAAATAACTGCGCAGGGATTGAAATAGCCTGCCTGAATAACAACTGCGAAGCTACCGGAACAGGTTCCCGCCGACGATATGACAAATATCAGTTTTCGAACCGGAGGTGCTTTACCGACTCTCCTGACCGCGCCAGTTCCGTCAATGCCTCAATGCCTATTTCCAGGTGTTGCTTTACATAACTTGAAGTCACCTTTTTGTCGCTTTCCTCCGTCTTAACCCCTTCTGGCACAAGCGGATTATCCGAAACGAGCAGCAATGCACCATGTGGAATGGAATTGGCGAAACCGACTATAAAAATAGTAGCTGTCTCCATATCAATGGCCATCGCGCGGATCTCCCTCAGATATTCCTTGAAGCTATCGTCATGCTCCCAGATCCTTCGGTTAGTCGTGTAAACCGTGCCCGTCCAGTAATCGAGCTTATGCTTCTTAATACTGGCCGAAACAGTGCTTTGCAGACGGAAAGAAGGCAGCGCGGGAATTTCGGAAGGCATATAATCATCACTGGTCCCCTCTCCGCGGATAGCCGCAATAGGCAGGATCAGGTCGCCTACCTGCGTCTTTTTCAGGCCGCCGCATTTACCCAGAAATAACACCGCTTTCGGGTTGATGGCCGACAACAGGTCCATAACGGTAGCCGCCATCGGACTGCCCATTCCGAAATTGATGATCGTAATATCCTTAGCCGTAGCCGTTTGCATGGCCCGTCCCTGCCCTTTTACTTCGACCCCGAACTTCTCGGCGAACATGGCTACATAATTCCCGAAGTTGGTCAGCAGTATGTAGTTACCGAAATCTTCAACAGCGGTTCCGGTATAGCGCGGAAGCCAGTTTTCAACGATTTGTTCTTTGGTATTCATGAAATCAGCAGGTTTGTTGGCGGGGTATCCGGGTGATGCGTATCTTCGTTTATGGAATCACTGAACCTTCCCGGATTCGCCTACAAAGTTAAGCAGGTAAACGGGAAACCGCATATTTTCGATATTATCCGCCGGAAATTCGTTTCACTTACACCGGAAGAATGGGTGCGCCAGCACTTCATTCACTTACTGATCACCCATTACGGCTACCCCAAATCCCTGTTCGCCGTCGAAACAGGAATGCAATACAACACACTCGCCAAGCGCACCGATATCATGATCCTTTCGGGCAATGCACTGCCTTTTTTACTCGTCGAATGCAAGGCCCCGTTCGTGAGTGTGACCGATGCGACGTTCGCTCAGATCGGCCGTTACAACTTCACATTACAGCCTCAGTACCTCGCCGTGACCAATGGGTTAAACCATTATTGTTTCCAGGCCATCAACGGACAGATCCATTTTATGGACGATTTCCCTAAGTACCGCGACTTCAACCCATTAACATAACAAAGGGCCCGTCCAAACCGAACGGGCCCTTTGATTTTCAGGTCATACAAAACAAGCGGCTGATACCAGGCAGCCGCCCGTCGTCAATTACTTCGCAGCAACCAGTTTCACGTCGATTGTGAAATCGTCATGGATCATTTTGTCGCCCAGGTTGTCAAAAAATGACTTTGAGTTGTATTTGATATCGTATTTTGAACGGTCAACTACCAGTTTACCAGTTGCTTCTGCACCGGCAGCAGTAGTTTTAACAGTTACAGGGAAAGTAACAGGCTTAGTAATGCCTTTGATAGTAAGGTCGCCAGTCACATCGTAAACACCAGTTGCTTTTGGAGTAGCTTTTGTCACTACGAAAGTCGCAGTCGGGTGTGTTTCAACTCCGAAGAAGTCATCCGATTTAAGGTGACCGATCAGTTTGCCATTGTACTCTTTGTCGGTAAGGTCAGTACAAGTAATGCTGGTAAGGTCGGCAACGAATTTACCGCCGGTCAGTTTCGCGCCGTCCAGGGTAATTGTTCCTTCTTTCAGGCTGATTTTGCCCGTATGCTCGCCGGTTACTTTTTTACCAACCCAGGTCAATTCACTTTTAGCAGTGTTTACTTTCAGATTGGATGCTTTTTTGTCGTTTTCCGCTGAAACGGATGAAGAAACGAACAATGCAATGGCAAGAGATGTAACGAAAAATTTAACTGATTTCATTGTAGTTTTCATTTTGAATTAAATTGATTTATTGGACTGCTTTTATTGGTTAATAATGTTTTCTAATCCTGTGATTCTCTCAACTTGTCTAGCAATGCGCTGATCTGCTCCGCTTCCTCAGGTGTGATGATATTGAACCGGTCTTCCCACTCTTCAATGGCCGGGTCTAGGTCTTTCAGCAATTTCAACCCTTCCTCCGTAATGACCACATCCACAGCGCGCCTGTCGCTCGGACATGAAGTACGCTTCGCAAGGTTCTTGGCCAGCAGCTTATCAACCAGCCTCGAAGTGTTGGAACTCTTGTCCAGCATCCGCTCTGTGATATCGCTGACCTTGATCGGGTTCGATTGCTGCCCGCGTAAAATCCGGAGCACATTGTACTGCTGAGGAGTAATGTCATACGCCTTGAAATATTCAAGCTGCTTATATTCGAGCCAGTTGGTGGTATAAACCAGGTTTAACGCCAGCCTTTGATAAGGACTCCGAAATTTTTTTTGCTTTATATCAGTTTCAATAGACATAGCCTTCCTTCTTTTTGAATGCAAAAAATAGTGTATCTACATTTAATGTAATAACATCTATTAGCTAAAAAATAGTTTCAGTCAGGTAAAAAATAGTTTGAAAAATTCTCACAAACGCAAAAACTATCATGACAACACCCTGACTACCAATAACAACTACCTGACTACAATGACAACCACCCAACATGATCGAACTTCAAAAACCCCTGATTCTTGCCTCCAACTCACCCAGACGAAAACAACTACTACACGATGCAGGTTTTGAGTTCTCGATAAATGTCCTGCCCACCGACGAAAGTTACCCAGCGGAGCTCCCAGCCGAAGAAGTCGCGGCTTACATTTCACATCAAAAAGCGGAGATGTTCCGAGGTTTAGATTCCGCCAAGCTTGTGCTCACTGCCGATACTGTCGTCATTTCAGACCACCATATACTGGGCAAGCCCGTCGATCATGCCGATGCGTTCCGGATGCTTAGAATGATGTCCGGCAAAGCGCATTCGGTGGTTACAGCGGTCAGCCTGCTTTCGGATGGATCCATTGAAACAGTGTCCGACACGGCATGCGTTTACTTCAAAAACTTGGAAGATTGGGAAATTAACTACTATATTGACCATTACAAACCATTCGACAAGGCCGGTTCTTACGGTATCCAGGAATGGATCGGAATGGTTGGCATCGAAAAAATAGAAGGGTCATTTTATACGATCATGGGGCTGCCCGTCCAGGTCGTTTACCAATTGCTGAAACCACATTTCCGGTAGTATTTCCAACTGATGATCAAAGACAAATCTGCGCCGGTTCCAAAAATATGTTACGAAATATTCGTCCGGTCGTTTTGCGACTCCAACGGTGACGGGATCGGCGATTTGAACGGGATCATTTCTCAGCTGGATTATTTGGCCGACCTTGGTATAGAAGCCCTTTGGCTCACGCCCGTCCATCCATCGCCCAGTTATCATAAATACGATGTCGCAGATTATTATGACATTGACCCCGAATACGGCACGATCGACGACTTCAAACGGCTGCTCGCTGCGGCTCACGACCGTGGTATCGCTATTTACCTCGACCTGATCGTAAACCATACCAGCACACTGCATCCCTGGTTTTCAGAGGCAAAAAAAGGCCCGGAGAATGCGTTCCGGAATTTTTATTGGTGGAAGAGTGAATCGGAAATTGAGGCCCTTGGCATTTCAAAACGCGACATATCCGACGATTCGCAGGTGGTGTATCCGTGGCATGACAATGTCAACGACGAAGAAAAATACTACGGGCTTTTTTATGTGGGAATGCCCGATCTCAATTACCATTCGGAGGAATTAAAAGAGGAAATCGCTAAAATCATCCGATTTTGGCTGCTCGAAATTGGCGTCGACGGCTTCCGGCTTGACGCTGCAAGGCATATCTATCCGGAATGGGAGAAGGATTTAAGTATCAATTTCTGGGAATTCTTCGCGAAAGAAATCAGGGAATGCAGGCCCGACGCATTCACAGTGGCCGAGGTGTGGGCGGAAACTGAAGAGGTGGCCCCCTATTTCAAATACCTCAATGCAACATTCCATTTCGACCTCAGCTTTGCGCTCCAACGCATGCTTATTGCGGAAAGGGATGAAGAAATCGTCGAAAAGCTGCTGGCAAGTTTTGCGCTTTTTGAGAAATACAACCCACTTTTCATCGACGCTACCATGCTTACCAATCACGACCAGGACAGGATCGGCAGTGTGGTAGGCGGTCATATCGGAAAAATCAAACTAGCGGCGAGCATTCTGCTGACATTACCCGGCCAGCCGTATTTATATTATGGGGAAGAATTAGGAATGCTCGGCACCAAACCCGACCCTTATATCCGCGAACCATTCCTATGGTCGGAGCATGCGGATGACACTCGACATACCAACTGGATTGAGGCACATTTTTCTACCCCAAACACTATTGCCCCGCTTTCGGAGCAAATGCATGACCCTGAGTCTGTATTTAATCACTACAAAACACTCATCCGGCTCCGGAAAAGTGAACCTGCACTCGCACAGATCTTCGCTCCCAACCTGCACCGTATTTGCCTGCACGACGATCAAATGCTGGCCTATTTTCGTCCCCACGTCGAAAGGTCACTGGTTATCATTCATAATATGAGCGGATACTCCAAGAATTTGCATTTACCCGAGGACAAGACCGGCTTCACACAGATCATATTTTCCACTGATCCGTCGCATTCCGGCGAACTCGCGCACGAAACGCTCGCACCTTACGCGACGCTCATTCTCGCGCCAACCACAGGTCAGCCCCCAGCAGTCACCGAACAGTAGGTAACCGGGTATTTGGCTCTTTATTGACAAATGCTTATCGCCTAAGCTAATTCGCCCGTTATGAAATACTACAACCTGTTTTTCTGGTCTCTTTTGTTTTTGAATGTCCCTGTTATGGCTCAAAAATCGTATCCCACGATGGGTAAGGTCATTTACGAAGACCCGTCGTTTGAAAAACTATTGCCTAAAGACGCCAAGATAGAGGTGCTAGCCTCGGGTTTCGAATGGTCCGAAGGGCCTGTTTGGATAAAGGAAGGCGATTACCTGCTGTTTTCAGATGTTCCGAAGAACAAAATATATAAATGGGACGAAAAATCGGGGCTTAGTGTGTTTTTGGAACCGTCCGGCTATACCGGCCGCGGCGTTTACAGCGACGAGCCCGGCAGCAACGGGCTCATTATCGATAACAAGGGCAGACTGGTCCTGTGCGAGCACGGCGATCGCCGCATTGCCGCCATGCCATTGAATGTAGGCGGAAAAGTTACACTGGCAGACCATTTCGAAGGAAAGCGTTTCAACAGCCCGAACGACGTTGTACAGCATTCCAATGGCGACTACTACTTTACCGACCCGCCATATGGCTTAGCCAAAAAGCATGAAGATCCCAGCCGCGAAATACCGCAGTTTGGAGTTTACAGAATACAAAAAGATGGAAAAGTGACCATGCAGGTAAGCGAGCTGAGCCGCCCGAACGGCCTCGCATTCTCGCCTGATGGAAAAACCCTTTACGTAGCGCAGTCAGATCCTGAAAAGGCGATATGGATGGCCTATCCCATGGATGCCAACGGCAATGCAGGCAAAGGAAAACTGATTTATGACGCTACTTCGATGGGTAAAAATGGTATCCCCGGACTTCCAGATGGGCTGAAAATCGATAAAGACGGCAACTTGTGGTCGTCCGGCCCGGGCGGGATGCTCATATTAAGTCCCTCGGGAAAATTATTGGGACGCATTGAAATGGGCGAACTCACGTCCAACTGCGCCTGGGGCAACGACGGCTCTACATTATATATGACCGTCGACGGCTATGTATGCCGTGTCAAAACCAATACAAAAGGAGCCGGCTGGTAGCAATGCTACTTCTCAGTAACCTTCCGCACCGAACGAAGCGTGTTTTCGACCTCCCGTTTCACAACCGGCCAGTTGGATTTGCCATTACGATAGATATTCGCGTAGGCCTTGTATAAAACCAGCTGGTCGTCACTCAGCTTGTCGAGATCCATAGTCATATTTTGCCGGGCAGATGACTTTGCAGTCCGGTACTCGGCGAGGATCGCATTGTACTTCGTTTCAAGAATGTCGAGTTCATAGAGCACCACCTCCCCCAGCTTATCCATTTCCGCATATTGTTGCAGCAGTTTATGGTTGTAATCCGGGCCGGTTTCAGCAGGCAATGCGTCCGCATTTCTGCCGCCGGTATTATCAGCAATGCGGTCATAATCTTTTCGGTAGGTTTCAGGGCCCGTTTCCCGTTCCC
Organism: Dyadobacter sp. MSC1_007; assembly: GCF_023667495.1. Taxonomy (GTDB): domain Bacteria; phylum Bacteroidota; class Bacteroidia; order Cytophagales; family Spirosomataceae; genus Dyadobacter. Next base: position 588,470 of record NZ_JAMOZL010000001.1, on the reverse strand, counting down.
GCGAGTCAGTCGACCGGGAAGAAGGTTCGGTACTGGAAGTTGACACACCGTGCCGCTGGTCATAACGGCGTTGCAGCGCGGCGGAGCAAGACATATTCAAGGCGATGAATGCGGCAAAGCAACCCAGCATATAAATTTTTTTCATGGCAGAGTCTGATTAGCAAGTGATATCTCAGCGCCAAACCGAGATTGTCGTCAAAGTAAAGGAATTTAGAAATAAACACAAGCCCCCCTGCCACCCCCATTCGCTCAAATTAGGGCCCTGGTTTTGTTTCAACACCATTTTCTTTCTAATATTGGGCCTCATTTCAAATAACGCCTTCAACTAACTATACCGCAAGTGGCCCAACTCAAGCAGACCAAGATTTTCAATCCCAAAGATATTATAGCTTATTTTCTTGTCGCGGGCACGGGTGCATTGATACAGTTAGTTTCCAGCAGTCTTATCCAGGATTGGTTTAACATTACATGGAGCGAATCCATCGTCCCTTCCTACCTCGTCGGTTTTGTCTGGGGTTTTACATTGACCAAATTATTCGCTTTCGACGCGCGTAAAAGTAATCAGACGCGGCGCGAAATGGTAAAATTCCTCATGGTATCCATGGTTTCCCTATTCATCACCTGGGCATTTACAATTGGATCATCGATGCTGCTCGTCGATTACCTGGGCATGGAGATTTATAAAGTGAAATTTTCTTTTGCCAAGAAAGAGGTAAATGTGACCGAAATGGTTTGTTACGTGATCGGGATGTGTTTCAGCTTTGTCAGTAACTACATCTTACACAAGACATTTACATTCAAAAGCACCGGCTTTTACAATCGTCTTAAAATTCTGATCCGATAGTTTTCAGAGTTTCTCGATAATTATGGCCGATGCCCCTCCACCGCCGTTACAAATGGAGGCCAGGCCATATTTCCCGCCTTTTTTTGTGAGGACTGATAAAAGCGTAGTGATAATGCGCGCGCCGGAAGTCCCTAACGGATGTCCCAGCGAAACGGCTCCACCGAACACATTGACTTTCTCCGCATCCAGGCCCAATTCCTTGATATAGGCCAGCGCAACCACCGCAAAAGCTTCATTTACTTCAAAATAATCAATATCTGAAAGCTTCATACCTGCCTTAGCCAGCACTTTTTTTGTTGCCAGGATCGGCGTGGTTGTAAACCAGGCAGGCTCCTGCTCTGCATCCGCATAAGCCACAATGCGGGCAATAGGTTTTAATGAATTTTGATTAACGAAAGATGCTCCTGCCAGAACAAGCGCCGCCGCACCATCGTTGATCGTAGATGCATTGGCGGCCGTAACGGTCCCATCCTGTGAGAATGCAGGCTTTAAATGAGGTATTTTCTCAAACTTAACACGCTTATACTCCTCGTCCTCGCTAACAGCCGTCGCCTCTCCGCCTTTTGGATTTGGAATTAAAACCGGCACAATTTCGTCCGCAAACGAGCCGTCGGCCGTGGAAGCAGCACTTCGCTGATACGAGCGGATCGCATATTCGTCCTGCTCTTCACGGGTAATGCTGTATTTGGCTGCAGTCTTGTCCCCGCATACGCCCATACCTATCTGATCATATACATCCGTAAGGCCGTCTTTCAGAAGTCCGTCGACCACCTCGCCGTTTCCATAACCGAAACCGTTTCTCGCCTTGGGAAGATAATAAGGGATTTGGGACATATTCTCCATGCCACCAGCGACAATCAGTTCCGCGTCACCGAGTTGAATAGCCTGCGATCCAAAAACCACTGCCTTCATTCCCGAAGCGCAAACTTTGTTGACGGTAGTGCAAATGACAGAGGGCTGCAAGCCCGCATAAATCGCCGCCTGTCTCGCCGGTGCCTGGCCCAGGTTGGCAGAAACCACATTGCCCATCAAAACTTCCTGAACCTGGCCGGAATCGATGCCAGCTTTCTGAATAGCGCCCTGAATAGCAGTAGCACCCAGTTTTGCAGCGTGTATAGTGGACAATACGCCGCCAAAACTTCCAATCGGAGTGCGGGCAGCTGATAGGATGAAAACGTCTTTCATAGGAGTTGATGAGTTTAGAGTTTATAAGTCCAAGTTACATTTAAACTCATAAACTCTAAACTAATCTCATCAACTCTTAACTCTAAACTCATTCCAGCTCCTCAGAGCTCGTCGGCAAATGGTCATATTCCCCTTTCCAGGCATAGTACCCGAAAATGACCAGCCCGGTGCAGATTGGGATGAAGATGAGGATGATAATGGCCCATTGAAGTGTGGTATTGGTCCGGGCTATTCCTTCTGCTGCAAGCGCGATTTTATCGCTGGCCTGCATGAAAAGAAAAATGATGATAACGGGCCCGGCGAGGATCCAGAGTATTCCAAGTGCCTTTTTTAATGCGTTCATATATCTTTTCTGTTAAATGTCTTTACAAATTCCTCCGCCCCTTTCAGGCATTAATCCATTACATTTTCATCCCGGCGGTTGTCGATGTACACAGCTCCGATGATAAATGATAATGCCGCGATGCCTATCGGGTACCACAGCCCCGACAATGGCGTCGACCCTTGGAACGAAGCGATTAACGTTGCGATAAATGGTACCAGCCCCCCGAAAACCCCATTACCAATGTGGTATGGAAGCGACATCGAAGTATAGCGGATTTGGGTAGGGAAGAGTTCGACAAGGAAAGCCGCGATTGGCCCGTACACCATCGTTACCAGCAATACCTGAAAGAATACCAGGAAAATAACCATCATATAGGACGAGCCCGAAAGCGTTACATCCTTAACCACTACTTCGACATCCGGAACCGGTGCAAGTACATCCTCAGGTATAACTTCAATTTTGGATTCTTTGAAGGTCACGCCATTTGTCAGCGTTTTGGAAACAGTAGTCGTGATCAGCGAATCCGCCTTATCCTTCACGAGCCCACGCTCCACCACCGGCTCCGATTCGCTTTTCAGCATCGTTTTTTGCATTTCCTTCACATTGGTCGCATCGAGGAAGTACTGATAAATAGGGCGGTAACACAACACTCCCAGCAGCATCCCCGTGAGCATTATCCACTTACGACCTACTTTATCGCTCCACGAACCAAAAATCACGAAAAACGGTGTGGCAAATACAATGGCCCACAAAAGGATGTAACGCGACTCGTTAAAGTCAAGTTTGCAGGTATTTTCAAGAAATGATTGTGCATAAAACTGTCCCGTGTACCACACCACTCCCTGCCCCATCGTAGCCCCGAAAAGCGCCAGCAATACCATTTTAAAATTGGCTTTTTTCTGGAAACTCTCCTTCAATGGGTTGGACGAAACCTTACCTTCAGCTTTCAGTTTTGTAAAAACCGGGGACTCATGCATTTTCATCCGGATGTAGATCGAAACGCCTACCAGCAGGATCGATACCAGGAACGGAATACGCCAGCCCCAGTCGGCAAATGCCTCTGCGCCGAGCAGGTTTTTTGTAAGAACGATCACCCCCAGCGAAAGGAACAACCCCAACGTAGCGGTGGTTTGGATCCAGCTGGTGAAGAAACCACGCTTGCCTACGGGCGCATGCTCAGCCACGTATGTAGCCGCGCCCCCGTATTCTCCGCCCAATGCTAGCCCTTGCACGAGGCGAAGGATTAAGACAAGGATCGGTGCCGCATAGCCGATGCTGGAATAGGAAGGAATAAGACCGATGAGGAATGTGGACCCGCCCATCAGCACGAGTGTAAGCAAAAAAGTATATTTCCGGCCGATGAGGTCACCCAGCCGCCCGAAAACGAGTGCACCAAAAGGCCTTACAATGAAGCCTGCGGCAAAAATCGCGAGGGTGTTGATCAGCGCGGAAGCGCCGGCGTCGCTGGGGAAGAGCTGCTGCCCGATAATGACCGCCAGACTGCCGAAAATGTAGAAATCATACCATTCAATGAGAGTACCTAAGGAAGAAGCAGCGATTACCTGCGTAATGCTTTGTGTAACATTTTTATCGGTGGAACGCATGGACTGGGAAAGGTGAGGAATTAGACAATTTAGCTGAATAAGTCACAAGCGCCTTTTCATTACTCATTGGGCACAAATAAAAAACCCTCGTGAATCGCTACACAAGGGCCATTATATTGTTTGAGATTACCTCATCAAAAATCGTCATCATCGTCCTCAAAGTCGTCGAGCCTTCTCAGAAGTTCATCGCCATCTTCAATCACCACTTTGCTATCGTCTATATCGTCATCAAACTCATCCACAACCTTCTCGTCTTCGATCAGCTCGTCGTCTTCAATTTCTTCTTCATCGTCATCTCCGTACGGATCCAGACTTAGCGCTACCGGACGGGTCCTTTGCGTATTTCCCGAATAAGCAGAGAAAACAGGGGGTACTACGATTGGCCTGCCGATGTGAGCATAAGCCAGCTCTCCTCTTTCGCGTATCATGACATTTTTGTGTTAAAAAGTTGCTGTTTAAACGTACGTCCTAAATTTATTAAATTATTACTCCAAGAATTAATCTTTCCTTCCGAAAGATTGCATGAACAAATTTCACTACAAAAATAATGATTTGGTAAAATGTAAAAACCTCTTGAAATTGCCGGAGAGAAATTTTTTAGTCAGGCGATTTACGCCTGGGCCTTTGTAACAGCCCGTTTTCCTGCACATCTGACTGCAAATGAACACACTTGGCAAGACCTGAATACATTTCCTGATCCTAACCCTTTTTAATGAATGCTTAAAAAATTTGTTCTCATGGGACTGCTTGCATGCGGTTTCATGCACGTTGGATACGCCAATACCGCCGTTCCCGACTCCTCGCTGACCGTTAGAAAAACAACAGACTTCAAAGTGGACGGTGAAGGTACAGCGTCCAACTGGTCGGCGGCGCAATGGTTCAACATCACCGTTCAAAAAGGCCCTAACCAGCCCGCTCCCGGCAAGCAATTCCCGACCCGTGTGAAGGTATTGTATTCCGACAAAGGCATGTATTTCCTGTTCGATTGCACGGACCGGAAACTGACTTCGACAATCATGGAGGACTTTGGCTTATTGTTCAAAGAAGATGTCGTGGAGGTGTTCCTCTGGCCGGATACTGCCGTTCCCATTTACCTGGAATACGAAGTTTCGCCGCTCAACTATGAACTCGCGATCCTGGTCCCGAACATCAAAGGTCGCGCTCAGGGCTGGAAGCCATGGCATTACAACGAACGCAATATGGTGCAGCACGCAACCAGTGCCCAGGGCGGTCAGAAAAAGAGTATGGCGGCCGTGGAAGGCTGGAAAGCCGAGTTTTTCATACCATTTGCATTGATGAACCCCATTGCAGGAGGCGCGCCAAAACCGGGCGATAAATGGCGCGGAAACTTCTATCGCATTGATTATGACAACGAAACCACCTATTATTCATGGCAAAAGACCGGAGGCAGTTTCCATGAATTCAACAAATTTGGAACGCTGGTTTTCGAATGATCGCGCGGGATTTTAGGAGGCACCTTCGGAGCCCGTAAATGTTTACGATCCATTGTTCTACAAACAGGACGCCCCTCCGGGGCGATCGAAGGCTCGGCGGAGTAAGACGAAAAGGCCCGGAGGGCCTACCTGTTTATAGAAAGGTTAAGATCGAGCGCCAACTCCGGCAGGAGTTTCCTGACAAGCACATGCATTAACAATCAATTGAATCATTCCCTTATTCATAACATTATGAAACAAACCATTCTTACGATCTTCTGTTTACTGACGGCGATGACGACATTTGCACAGAAACCCAAAAAGGAAATACTGTACCTGGGCACTTACACGGAGAAAGGCGAAGGCATTTACGTCTACGAATTCGATCGCAGCGACTTCTCTTTCAAGGAATTACAGGTGGTCACGAGCAAAACCAGCCCGTCGTTTCTAGAATTTCATCCCAATAAAAAATTCCTGTACGCTGCCAATGAAGGCAATAGCACCGTGTCGGCCTACGCGATCGACCCGGCGACAGGGAAGCTCAAAGCCCTGAACGCACAACCCTCGCAGGGACGCGGCCCGTGCCATGTGAGCGTGGACCCGAAAGGCCGGTTTATTTACGTTTCCAACTACGGTAGCGGCGATTTGGCGGTGTACCACATTAATCAGGATGGCAGCATCGGCGCACTTGCGGATACGATACAAGACAAAGGCGGGCCGGGCCAAAAGCCTCATATGCACTCGATTATCCCCGCAGCCGATGGCAAATACATTTACGCCTCCGACCTCGGAATCGACAAGATTATGGTGTACGCGGTTGATCCGAAAACCGGCAAACTGACGCCCGGCGCGGTGCCTTATGCAGATGTAAAAGCTGGCGACGGCCCACGCCATTTCGCTATCCATCCCAACGGAAACTTTGGCTACTCGGCATGCGAGCTGGCTTCCGTCGTGAATTCTTTCAAGATTGTGAAGGGCAGCGGGGCTTTGGTGCCGTTGGAGCGTGTTACCATGCTTCCTTCTGATTTTACAGGCAAAAGCTATGCGGCTGATATCCACTTCTCACACGACGGCAAGTTCCTGTATGCCTCCAACCGCGGTCATGAAAGCCTTGCTATTTATGCCGTGGATGCCAAAACAGGCAAGCTTACTGTGGCTGGTCACGCCGATACGCATGGCAAGCATCCGCGCAACTTCATGATCGATGCTAAAGGCGAATTCGCGATTGTTACCAACCGGGACAACAACAATGCAGTGTTCTTCAAACGCGACGCTGCCACAGGGCAATTGACTTATACCGGGAAAGAGATCAGCATCCCTACGCCGGTGTGCGTGAAGCAATTGTTTCTGAACTGATTGCAATATCTATACGGGATAAGTGCCAGGCCGATTGAACGATGTTGAAGAATATTTTCGGCTACTGGCGCTTATCTCGGTTTACTTTTATAATTTTAAAAATCATAACGCATTTCTTCTTTACATTTAAAAAAATACCAAATAAAATATTACTATTTTAATTTTCGAGATAAATACTATCCTGTATTCAGATCAAAAATGGTAATATTGCGGATCACTCCTGGCGCTCTATAAGATCATTGAAATCATTTAGCATTACCTGATACCCAATTTAGCCATTGCAGTTTATGATGAACGGCCAGGATGACTTACTTCTCATTTCCCTGATCAAACAAGGAGACAATCGCGCTCTGGATTGCCTTTTCAGAAAATACTATTATTCGCTTTGCCGGTTTGCGACTTATCTCAGCAACCGCAAAGATCTCGCAGAAGAAATTGTTGCCGATGTATTTTTCAGGATCTGGGAAAAGCGCGACAGCATTGCAGTGGAGAAAAATGTAAGGTCTTACCTCTTTACGGCGACGCGCCATACCTGCATTAATTATATGAAGCAGGAAAAGCACATCATGGAAGAACTGAGTGACGACATGATGGAAGAAACGCCCGGCCCCGACGATGAATTGATGTACCACGAGCTCGAATCCCGCATTATTGGCCTTATTAATTACCTTCCTCAAAAGAGAAAAGCGATTTTTCAGCTGAACCGTTTCGAAGGTTTTACCTACAATGAAATCGCCGAAATTCTCTCCCTATCTGCCAAAACAGTAGAAAATCAAATGGGTAAAGCCATTAAGCAATTGAGACTTCTGCAAAAAACTTATCAGATTTAAAAAATATTCTGAAAGGATGGGGGTATCCCCGATTATTATTTGTCCTAACATTAGAAAGCACCCAATTTGATGTCTGATCACACACCATGGCCCCTGATCGCCAAATATTTAGCTGGCGAATGCAGCCCGGAAGAAAAACTGGCGTTGGAATGGTGGCTTGAAGAATATGATAACATGCTGCTTTTCCGAAAGATAGAAGCCGCTTGGAAACAGGAGCAGGCGCCTGATGACAGTCAGGAGTTCAATATGGAAAGCGGTTTCGGCCTGTTGCATTCGCGAATGGCAGCAGAACAGGACAATGCTCCCGAATCCGGTTTCAGAACGCGTTTAAGGTATTTCAAAATAAGCTCATGGGCCGCCGCAGCCAGTGTAGCTTTTTTAATAGGACTGGGATATTATCTTGTAAATAAGCATGATACCAGCAAAATGGCAAGCCGCATCCCGCTCGAACAACGAACCAGCGGGAACAAAGAAGTAGTAAACCTGACGCTCCCCGACGGGTCGAAAGTGTGGCTTAATAAGAATAGCAAAATAGCATACCCCAAAGCCTTTGATCCCGATCAGAGGGAGGTTTTCCTGGAAGGCGAGGCGTTTTTCGACGTCGTACCTAATCCGGAAAAACCATTTATCGTTAAAAGCGACAGGGTTTCGACCCGCGTTTTGGGCACTTCCTTCGATGTAAGGGCTTATAAAGGTGACGAAACTGCTTCCGTAGCCGTAGCGACAGGAAAAGTAGAAGTAAGCAAGGAGATAGATAAGGGCGAGCCCATCCGGATCACGCAACTGACACCCCAACAGGAACTGGTGATCAACACAGAAAAGGACGAAACGTATATAGATATCGTTAGTACTTTCGACATCGGTGCATGGCGCAAGGAACAGCTGGTGTTCAGAAATAATACTTATGCCGAAGTAATTTCCAAATTGGAAGTGCATTACGGTGTGAAAGTGAACCTGACTGACGGAGCCCTGAGCAATTGCCGGGTAATGGCCAGCTTTAATGAAGGGGCCACATTACGCGATGTTTTGAAACTATTAAGCATTTCGAACGCCTTCCGGTACACCGTCGACGGAAACCAGGTGACCATCCGGGGAGGCGTTTGCAGATAAGAGATAAACCGAAAATATAAGAGTCTGGCCCCGTGCCACCCCGTGTAAACCTCCGTTTACCGGACAGTATTACCATGTATAATTCTAATCCCTCAATTCAAATTCAACCTTTACCTACCCAATCGTATGAGCAGATTGTTACCAGAACAACCTCCATTTGCCGCCAAACGGCATTGGAAATTACTTGTGCTGATGATCATGGCGTTGCTGATCGTCAGGCCGTCATTTGCCATGAACCCAGGATCGGTGCAAAGCATCGAAGAAGTTAAAATTTCACTTTACCTGAAAGATGCTACCCTTCAGAAAGCATTTATCAGCATTGAAAAAAAGAGCGATTTTAAATTCGTAACCAGCATCGAACGCATCGATAAAAAGAAAAAAGTATCAGTTTCCCTGGAAAACAAAACGGTAAAAGAAGCCCTGGAGACAATCCTGGCCGGAACCGGCCTCGGATATACGCAGATCAATAATAACATCATCATCAACAACAAACCTGTGTCCCGCGCCGCCGTGGAAACACCCGCTGTGCCGGTCACTTCCAAAGCATTGGCCCGCGAAGTAACCGGCACGGTGAAGGACGCAAAAGGTGACGGCATTCCGGGAACGAACATATTAATCAAAGGCACTACGATTGGTACGAGCACCAATGTAGAAGGCAAATTTTCGATCAGTGTGCCGGACGACAATGCAATCCTGATCATTTCCTCCATTGGCTATGCGAGCAAAGAAGTGCCGGTAGGCGGGCGATCTTCCATCGATATTGTACTCGATGACGATGTGAAACAGCTCGGCGAGGTGATAGTAACCGCCTTAGGTATCGAAAAAGATTCCAAAAGCATGACCTATGCGCAGCAAAATGTGGGCGGCGAAGAGCTTACCCGCGTGAAAGACCCTAACATGGTCAACTCCCTGGCCGGTAAAGCGGCGGGTGTCGTGATCACCAAAGGTACGGGTGGTCCCGGGTCATCGTCGAAAGTACTTTTGCGCGGCAACAAATCTATTACCGGCAACAACCAGCCATTGTATGTGATCGATGGTATTCCGATGAATAATGCCAACGGAGCGCAGGGCAGTACTTTGTTCGATACACGTGACGCAGGCGACGCGATCTCCAACCTGAACCCGGAAGACATTGAAAACATCAGCATCCTGAAAGGTGCCTCCGCTGCCGCGCTTTATGGAAGCCAGGCGGCGAATGGCGTTATATTGGTAACCACCAAAAAAGGCCGGAAAGGCAATGCGTCGATCAATTTTTCGTCTACAGCGAACTTTGAAAACCCGATTGCGCTGCCACAGGTACAAACTACTTACGGCCAGGGCTACGGCGGCGTTGCCAACACAGCGGTTAACGACAGCTGGGGCCCAAAAATCACCAATGGGAGCGACAAGCATTTGAAAAGCTTTTTCGAAACAGGCAAAACTTTTGTAAACAGCCTTTCCATCACCAATGGTAATGATATTGGTCAGTTCTATGTATCGTATGCAAATACAAAAGCCAACGGAATCGTTCCGCAGAACGACTATAATCGCCATAATGTGAACCTGCGGGGGACTACCCAGCTTTTCCATAACAAATTGTCGCTGGATGGTTCAGTGAATTATATTGAGCAAAAAGTTTACAACCGTCCGCAATCCGGCTTCTATTTCAGCCCGATTTTCAGCCTCTACCTGTTCCCGACCGGTGATGATTTCTCCAAATACAGCGGCAGCAATTTTGAGAAACGCGACCCCAATCGTTTGATGAATGTTCAAAACTGGCCTTACATTAAAAACGAAGCAAGCTCTAATCAAAACCCTTACTGGCTTGCGAACAGGAACCAGACAGACCAGTTCAGAAACAGGACAATCTATTCATTTGCCGCTAAATGGGCCATTAATGACTGGCTGAACCTGCAAGGAAGAACTACTTACGATAAAGTGCAGGATAGTTTCGAACTGCGTCAATATGCTTCCTCAGATCCTACTTTGGTGGGGAGCAATGGTGGTTACAGAAAGAACCTGACCAACACCGACCAGCTTTACTCGGATGTGTTGTTAAGCGGCACCAAAACTTTCGGCAAGGATCTTTTCTTGTCGGCAACATTGGGTTTCAGCAATACCCAGAACACTTTTTACGATCTGAACGTGGGTAACAACGGTGCCACGAACACATTGTCCTTCCCTAACTACTTCTCGGTTTACGCATTGCAAAGCTCGTCTACCAAAGGCTATTTCAATGCGACCGAAAGCTTGCAGAAGCGGTTGTCACAGGCACTTTTTGGGACAGCGACCGTTGGTTATAAGGAAACTTTCTTCCTCGACCTGACTGCCCGCAAAGAATGGTCTTCCACTGTAAACCAATCATTCTTCTACCCTTCCGTGGGCCTCTCCTATGTGCTGAGCGAACATCTGAAGCCTAGTGACCTGCTTTCTTTTGCCAAAGTAAGGGCTTCCTATGCCGAAGTAGGTAATGCGCTGCCATTCGGTGTCGCCAACTGGACGCCTCCTTATTCTTTGTCCAACGACGAGAATGTGAATGGAAGAAATAACCTTCCGTTCTTCAATGGAAATGACACTTTGAACCTGAAACCAGAGCGTACGCGGTCTTATGAAATCGGGACTGAGCTGAGGTTTTTCAAAGACAAACTGAGCGTCAACTTCACTTACTACAATGCAACTACCTATGACCAGGTCTTCCAGATCCTTGCTCCTCCGGGATCAGGTGCTACTAATTTCTGGATCAACGGAGGCACGATCCGCAACAAGGGCTTCGAGTCGACGATCAGCTATAAGGCTGATCTTGGCGGCGGTGTGACCTGGACGCCGGGGCTAAACTTCTCCCGGAACGTCAATGAGATCAGGGAATTGAGCAACCTGCTAAAAGCCAACTGGTTTGTATTGCAGGCTGGCGGAAGCACGAGAATGCTGCAACTTTTCCTGTCGAAACCCGGCATACCTAACCTTGGAGGCCGTGAATATGGCTCATACGGTGACCTTTTTGGCAAAACCTACCAGCGAGACGACAATGGCAACATCAAATACAATGAGACGACGGGCTTGCCACTGCTTTCGCCTGGCACGGACCAATATCTCGGCAATGCAAACCCTAAATTCCTGATGGGCTTCAACAACCAGTTCAAATACAAGAACCTGACTTTGTCGTTCCTTGTGGACGGACGTTTCGGAGGCAAGATCGCTTCTATGACCGAGCAATGGCTGGATTTCAAGGGTCTTTCCAAAAGATCGGGTGACGCGCGTGACGCGGGCGGTGTGATGGTGAATGGCAAACAAATCCCTGCTGAAACCTATTACAACTTCATTTCTGGCAAAGGCGACGTGGCCGCTGCCGCCGAAGAATACATGTTCAGCGCAACCAACGTGCGTATGAGGGAACTCGCGCTCGGTTATACTTTCCCGAAAGTATCGAAAGCCATCAAGGACATCAGCGTGTCGTTCATCAGCCGGAACCTGTTCTTTTTCTACAAAGATGCGCCGTTCGATCCTGAGGTGAGCATTACCACTGCCAATGCCATGCAGGGTATCGAAGGTTTCAGCATTCCTGCGACCCGTTCTTATGGTGTTACTCTTCGTGCAACCTTCTAATCACTATCATTCACATGAAATTCTTTTCAGAAAAACATAAATTCAGCATACTGGCCCTGGGATGCCTCCTGTCGGTCTCATCCTGCACCGACTATATGCAGACCCTTAATCAGGACGAGAAACTGATCACCGACGAGGACCTTGTTCAGGATGCCAATGAGGGCGGTATTCTCCTCCCCCTAATGATGAATCGCATTGTGGCAACCACCACCGCAGTACAAACCCAGCAAAACTTGCAAGCCGAATCCTTTGCAGGCTACCTGGAAACGCCAACGCCGTTCCTGAACAACGAGAATACCACCACGTATTTCATGGTCGACGGCTGGAACAACAATGCCTGGAACACTTCGACGACCAACATCATGGACCAGTGGCTGCAAATGTGGAAAAAGGGTTATGAAACCAAATATCCCGATTTATACGCCATTGCGTTGATCATCAAGGTGGCCGGTGCGCATCGACTGGTCGATACATTCGGGCCCTATCCTTATACCAAATACGGGACATCCGCCCAGGTCGAATTCGATTCGGAAGAGGTAGCTTACACTGCTTTTTTTACTGATCTGGACAAAGCGATCACAGCCCTTAAAGCTGCAGAAGCCGCCAACCCGAATGCCGACAAGACCCGTTTCCAGAAATGGGACAAATCGTCCCTGAACGGCGAATACACCAGTTGGATCAAACTGGCCAACACTTTGAAGCTCCGCCTGGCGATGCGCATTTCCAAAGTAAAGCCGGATATTGCCAAAACGCAGGCTGAAAGTGCTGTCGCAGCAGCTAATGGCGGTTTACTGGACATCGGCTTTTCCGTTGTTGCCGCGGGTGAAAACCCCTACTACACTATGGCCAATGCGTGGTCGGATACCCGACTTTCCGCAACTGTCGAGACCTTCCTGACCGGTTTCAATGATCCACGCTTGCCCGTATATGCCCTCCCGGCAACCGAGAAAGACCTGGTTGGCAAGATCAAGGGAATCCGCGCAGGTTCGGCAAGACCCGAAAAAAGCCGGTATCAGTTCTATTCACTTCCAAACGTGACAACCAGCACGCCGGTTAAGCAGGTGGATGTGGCCGAGAGCTATTTCCTGAGAGCGGAAGGAGCCCTCAGAGGCTGGAATACGGGCGGAACGGCGCAATATTTTTATGAAGAGGGTGTCAAAGCCTCATTCAAAGCGAATGGTTTGAGCGGTGCAGAAGCCTACCTGACCGGCACCTCAACCCAAATCCCTTATGAAGACCCAAAGAACACTGCCAATAACTTGCCCGCCAGCACGAAGATCACCGTAAAATGGAATGAGTCGGATAACTTCGAAACAAAACTGGAAAGGATCATTACCCAGAAATGGATTGCGCTTTACCCGGAAGGAACCGAGGCATGGTCGGAGTTCCGCAGGACAGGCTATCCTAAGCTTTACCCCGTGGCGGTAACCAAGAACCCCGATCTTCCGGCAGGGACATTTATCAAGAGACTGACCTATCCGTCGGCGGTGACGAATTCGGGCGGTGACGCGGTAAAAGCGGCCGTAACGGCGCATTTGGGTGGAAAAGACAGCGCTGCCACTCCTATCTGGTGGGACGTTGATTAAAACCGGAATAAAAAGGCCTCAAAATTACCATTGACCAAACTTTATTTTTTAAATTTTAAATAACTTAAAAAATAATCGAACGAAACAGAGTATTAGCACGCATAAAATGCATCCTTGCTCTGTTGAACCGTCAAGGTAATTTTGAGAGCCCTTATCTAAATCCATCCAGTCCTTAACCGTTATGATCAACCGTAGAGATTTAATCAAGCATTTGTCCACATTTCCCCTTCTGGGTGGGTTTTTGGGACAAGGCGGAGCTGAAACTGCCAGCCTTATCGCAAAAGCGCCTGCCCGCAACCTCGCTAAGGAATTAGGCATCCGTACTTTTATTAATGCAGCGGGTACCTACACAGCCATGACTGGCTCGCTCATGCAGGACGATGTCGTTACCACCATCCAGGGTGCGTCCAAAGATTTTATGATGCTGGATGAAGTGCAGACGAAAGTCGGTGAAAAGATCGCCGCCATTACCCATGCCGAAGCGGCGGTAGTAACTGCGGGCTGTTTTTCTGCTTTGACACTCGGCCTTGCAGGTGTGCTCACCGGCTTAGACCAGAAAAAAGTGGAGGCATTACCGCACCTGGAAGGCACGGGAATGAAATCCGAAGTGATTATTCAAAAAGGACATAATATAGGATACTCGCACGCCCTCACCAATACGGGCTGCAAGATCGTCCAGGTGGAAACGCTGGAAGAGCTCGAAAAAGCAATCAATGAAAAGACGGCGATGCTCTGGTTCCTCAATATCCAGTCGGACAAAGGGCAGATCGGACATGAGAAGTTTGTTGAAATAGGCAAAAAGAATGCGATCCCTACCATGATCGACATGGCTGCGGATGTGCCACCCGTGGAAAACCTCTGGAAATTCAATGATATGGGTTTCGACCTCGTGTGCGTTTCGGGCGGAAAGGCCATGCGCGGGCCGCAAAGCGCAGGTATCCTCATGGGTAAAAAGCACCTGATCGAGGCAGCAAGGCTCAGCATGCCGCCACGTGGCTCGACCATCGGACGCGGTATGAAGGTCAATAAGGAGGAAATCCTCGGCATGTATGTCGCACTCGACAATTTTGTGAAGATGGACCACAAAAAAGAGTGGAAAATGTGGGAAGACCGCGTGGCCCATATCGGCAATGCAGCCAAAAGCGTAAAAGGGGTTAGTACCGAGGTAACGGTCCCTGAACTGGGCAACCACACTCCTACCCTCAAAATTTCGTGGGACGCAACCAAAGTGAGCCTGCCTGCTAAGGTTTTGCAGGAAACTTTACGCAAAGGCGACCCATCAATTGAAGTAATGACCGGCGAAAACAACTCGCTCAGCATTACAACCTGGATGCTCAAACCGGGAGAAGAGAAAATCGTGGCATCCAGACTGAAAGAAGAACTGTCGAAAGCAGTTGTTTAAATATGTACAGTACCATTTAATATTCCTAAACCCCACCCTTTAAAGTAAGATGAAGCATAAGTCCATCCTCATCATCTTTCTGGTGTGCCTGCAAAGTGTTATTAGCAATGCGCAGACGTACAGCATACTGATCAAAGGCGGCACGGTGATCGATCCCAAAAACAATATCAACCAGGTTATGGATGTTGGTATTTTCGAAGGGAAGATCAAAAAGGTCGCCAAAGACATCGATCCCAAGGAAGCCCGGCAAGTCGTGGACGCCAAAGGAATGTATGTAACGCCAGGATTGATCGATATTCATGGACATGTGTTTTTCGGTACCGAGCCAAACCATTACCTCAGTAATGGTTTGGTGGCGTTACCGCCCGACGGTTTCACTTTCCGCGTAGGTGTGACTACGATCGTGGATGCAGGTGGTGCAGGCTGGGATTCTTTTTCAGAATTTAAAAGCAATGTAATTTTTAGTTCTAAAACCCGGGTACTCTCTTTCCTGAACATCGTTGGACAAGGGATGCGCGGTGGCAACTGGGAGCAGGACACGGCCGATATGGACCCTAACCTGGCCGCAGGCGTCGCGATAAAAAACCGTAATGATGTGGTCGGTTTCAAAGTAGCGCATTTCCAGGGAAAGGACTGGAAGCCTGTCGACAACGCTGTAAAAGCAGGAAAAATGGCTAATATGCCGGTTATGGTCGATTTCGGAGGCAGTACCCCGCCGTTGCCGCTTGAAGAACTTTTCATGAAACACCTGCGCCCCGGCGACATTTATACACATGCTTACACTTTACTGGAAGGCAATATCAGGGAAACGATTGTGGATGAAGCCACGCAAAAAGTGAAACCATTCGCATTCGAAGCCAGGAAAAGAGGCATTGTTTTCGATGTGGGATATGGTGGCGCAAGCTTCAATTATTCGCAGGCTATCCCGGCCATCAAAGCCGGTTTTCTACCCACCACCATCAGTACCGACCTTCATACGGGCAGTATGAACGGCTCCATGAAGGATATGCTGAGTATTATGTCGAAATTCTATAATATGGGCATGGATTTGCCGGCAGTGATCAAAGCCAGCACCTGGGAGCCGGCAAAAGTGATCCACCGTGAACAGCTGGGCCACATTTCCGAAGGGGCCATTGCCGATGTGGCAGTGTTCTCAATGCGCAAAGGCAATTTTGGCTTTTATGATAAAACCGGCTATAAAGTCGAAGGCAAAGAAAAACTCGAATGCGAACTCACTGTCATGGGCGGCAAAATCGTCTATGACTTAAATGGCATTACGACGCCGATATATTTGAAGTAGGCAGTCTCCCTAAACCTCTCTTGTTAAATCTATGAACAAACGTATAAAATGGTCTGCTTCGCTTCTGATGCTGTTTGCATTGGGGTTTACGCAGCATTCAGATCAGGAACTGCCTGTTAATGATAAGAATGGCGGCTTGTTTTTGCCTGATGGTTTTGAAGCGACGGTGGTCGTGGATAGCCTTCCCGGTCGTGCGAGGCACATTGCAGTGAACGATAATGGCGACATCTATGTAAAAGCACGCTTCGCCAACAAAGGAGAGTCGGTGATTGCTTTGCGCGATACTAATAAAGACGGTCGTGCGGATATTATCAAACGCTTTGGAGGTGCCGCCAGAGAACGCGCTTACGGAACTGCCATGCGGATCTATAAAGGATACCTTTATTTCAGCTCCGAGCTGGTGGTGTACCGTTATAAATTAACGCCCGGCCAGCTCGTTCCCGACAGTCCCGAAGAGGTGATCCTTACAGACGATCACGCGCACGGAATGCATGAGCACATTGCCAAACCGGTCACATTTGATGACAAAGGTTTCATGTATGTGCCTTTCGGGGCTAATTCCAATGCCTGCCAGGACCAAAACCGCACACCGGGGGCCAAGGGAATGGATCCCTGCCCTATTCTGGAAGATCATGGCGGCATCTGGAAGTTCGATGCGAACAAGACAGGTCAGTTACAAAAAGACGGGACGAAGTTTGCCACCGGTTTGCGGAGTGTGGTGGCATTGGACTGGAATTTTGCGGACAACAATTTATATGCAGTACAGCACGGCCGTGACGACCTGCTGCGCCTCTGGCCACAGCTTTACAATGGCTGGCAAAGTGCGTTGCTGCCTTCTGAAGAGTTTTTAAGGATAAAAGAAGGCACTCACGCCGGCTGGCCGTATTGCTATTGGGACCAAATGCAGTCCAAAAAAGTACTGAACCCCGAATATGGAGGTGATGGCAAGATCGTAGGACAATGTGACCAATACGAGAAGCCTCTGATCGGTTTTCCCGGACATTGGGCGCCAAACGACATTCTGTTTTACCAGGGCAGCCAATTTCCGGAACATTATAAAAACGGCTCATTTATCGCATTCCACGGCTCGACTAACCGGGCGCCCTATCCGCAATCGAGCTATTTCATTGGGTTTGTACCTTTTAAAAACGGACAACTAGCCGGTGATTACGAGATATTCGCCGATGGATTTGCCGGTGTGGATCCGATTGTAAACACGAGCGACGCCGTATATCGCCCGATGGGCATCGCGATGGGCCCTGATGGAGCCATCTACATTGCGGAAACAGAGAAAGGCAAAATCTGGAAGGTAACCTACAAGGGCAAGAAGAAGTTTGCAAAATCGGCCCTTGCCAAAATGGAAAAGCGGAAAACCATGTCGCACATCCGCACGCCCGATTTTGTAAATGACAACCTGGACAAAGACAAACCTGTTGCCGGAGGAAAAGTATATGGCGTGTATTGCTCTGCCTGCCACCAGCGCAATGGCATGGGCGACTCCCAGCGTTTCCCGCCACTGGCCGGCGCGGACTGGGTGACTGGTGACAAGGATAGGCTGATTAAGATATTGTTGAAAGGACTGGAAGGACCTATCGAAGTGAAAGGGCAATCGTATAACAATGTAATGCCGCAGCACAGCTTCCTGAAAGACGAAGAAATTTCAGAGGTATTGACCCATATCAGGACCAATTTCGGAAATAATGCAGGCCCCGTTACAACGGAAGAAGTAACCAAAGTAAGGGCATCAATCGAATAACAGACATTAAGCCATTCTCCTTCCGGCCCCGTTTAAGTGGATATTACTCTCCGGCAATTGAGTGTTCCTTTAAAGGGGTCGGGGGGCGAGTGGCAAAGTAATCCATCACCATTTCTGTTAATTAATGCATAGCCATAAATTTCTAGCAGCAAGCTTCATCGTCCTTTCCGGAATAGGCCTTGCCGGGTTTTCCGGAAAAGGCCATTTTGACCGTGGAACCAGTCAGGAACCCTGGAAAGCGCCGGCCTGGGCCGACACGCTTAAAAGCCCTTTTCATGAGGAACCGCTGACACTGGCCCAAGGCGAAGAACTCTTCACCCTGTATTGCGCATCCTGTCATGGAGAATCTGGTTATGGCGATGGCGCAGCAGGCGGTGCATTGGGACAAAAACCAGCCAACTTTCATGACACTCTTGTAAAAGCGCAGAGTGACGGCGCTATTTTCTGGAAAATCTCGAACGGCAGAGGCAACATGCCGCCGTTCCAGGATGTGTTCACTGCAGAACAGAGATGGCAACTGGTGGCATACATCCGGCATTTAGGCAAAACCGAATAAATCCTAGACCCCTTAACCTTATATGTTACATTTTAGCCGCATCATTAAATCCGGATTCACCTCAATCCTTGCGTTGGGCATGACTGTCCAGGTATTCGGACAACAAAGGGAAGTAACGACTTCCACTCCAAAAGCACTTCGCGACGACATTACCGTAGAACAGTACATGAAAGTCGAGCCGGAAGCCGTCCGCCTCATCCAGCATCCGGTAACCGGCGAAATCTACTATACCACATTTTTCGGGGATGTACTGAAAATCGTCATGGTAGATGGCAAGCCTGAAAGCAAAAAGCTGCTGACCGTCGAAGACCACGGTATCCCGCGCTTACAGGGTGCAGCTTTCCACGGCAACACCCTTTTCCTGGCTGGCAATGTGAGCGTTAACAATAATAAAGGCAACAAAGGCCGGATGGTCCGGTATGAAATGAAGGAGGGTGTTGAAAAACCTGAAATGGCGGTTGTTTTTAACACGGTCGAATACGGTGCCAATAAAACCACTTTCGACCATGGCTGGAACGCGCTGGAGATTAGTCCGGATGGGAAGTATATTTACGTCAATACGGGAGCACGTACCGATCATGGCGAGGTTCAGGACAATGGCGGCGAATACCCGAATGCACGTGACAATGCGCTGACAGCCAACATTTTCCGTTTTCCCATTAATTCCCAAGACCTTCTGCTTTCGACGGACGTTGCCAAAATGAAGGCAGACGGCTATCTTTTCGCCGAAGGCATCCGGAATGCGTATGATATGGCTTTTGATGCCAAGGGAAACCTCTTTGCAGTATCGAACTCCGGCGACTACGACCACCCGGAAGACATGTTCTGGGTTAGGAAGGGCCATCACTACGGATTTCCATGGGTCATGGGCGGCATCGACAACCCGCAACAATACCCTGATTTCCAGCCAGATCCGGAAAAAGACCCATTCCTGAGCAAGTTTGCATTTGCATACCTGATGAAGTACTTCCATAACGACCCGGATTTCCCGAAACGGCCAGCAGGCGTGAATTTCACACCTGCAGTGCAAAACATGGGCCCCGATGCCAACGAGTACCGCGACAGAAAAACCGGCGTGGTCATGGATGGCGACACGACCGGTGTAACAGTAGGTACATTCAATGCTCATTCGTCGCCGCTCGGCTTGTTTTTCGACACCCACAATGCATTGGGTAAAGACCTCACAGGCGACGGATTTGTGATCCGCTATACCGGCGGTTCGAGGAATGGTGCAGTAAATCCTAACCCGCTGCGCAGACAAGGAAAGGACTTGCTTCACCTTGAAATGACCTACGATAAGAAGGCTGACAATTACAAAGTAAAAACCACCCGCCTGGTCGATAGCTTCACCGCACCGACTGACGCATTGCTGGTTGGCAACACTTTATACATTATTGAATATGGCGGCAAACAGGGCGGAAACAAAGCTGGCGGCAGCCTATGGAAGATTACTTTGCCCGCAAACGAAAAAATGGCAAAGAAAAACAGGAAAAAAAATTCTTAATTACATCTCGTTCTACATATAACTCTAATCATTCCATTATGAAATCTGAAAGAAGATCCATTATTAAAAAGCTGTTTGCATCCGTTGCGGGCGTAGCAGGACTTGGCGTAGCATCGAAGGCAAAAGCAGAAGAAGCTGCTCCTCAGAAAGAAGTTGGTGATGTTGTAATGTACAATGATGTACCCCTGTTCTCAGGACACACTAAATTCAACAATCTGGTATTTGTGGCAGGTAAAGGCGCGCACTTCGATGGTGACATCACAGCACACACCAAACACGTGCTCGACGAGCTGGAAAAAGAACTCATCAAAGCAGGCTCCTCTATGGAAAAAGTCCTAAAATGCAGCGTTTTCCTCCACGACCTGAACGACTATAAAGCAATGAACGAAGCCTACAAAGGCCGTTTCGGAAGCAAGCCCCCATGCCGCACCACCGTAGCAGTT
Organism: Dyadobacter sp. MSC1_007; assembly: GCF_023667495.1. Taxonomy (GTDB): domain Bacteria; phylum Bacteroidota; class Bacteroidia; order Cytophagales; family Spirosomataceae; genus Dyadobacter. Next base: position 567,654 of record NZ_JAMOZL010000001.1, on the reverse strand, counting down.
TACGGCGGCGTACCAGGCGATTCGCTGGTCGAAATTGATTGTATTGCTTACGTTTAGACGAGAGGAGGAAAGGGAGGAGGGAGGAAGGAAGGAAAGGGTGGATGGAGGAAGGGAAAAAGGGAAGATGGAGGAAGGAGAAGGGGGAACAAGGAAATAAAAAAGGGAGAAAGGAGGATGGAGAAGGGGAAATTTGGAACAAGGAGGATAGGACCGGCTTGCTCTGCCTCTGCTATTGCCCTTTCGTCCCCCTCCTCCCTCGTCCCTCTCCTCCCTTCGTCCCTTCTCCTTCCCCCCTTTCCTCCCCTCCCCCAAACCTAATTTCGGAATAATCCAATTCTTCCGCATTAAATTCGCTCACTAAAAATAAAGTCGGATTTAAATTTTAGATTCACGTGATTTAACAGTTAATTTGTTCAGCTGACCCGATAAGATTTGAACAAGAGACAACGCATCGCCGAAGAGAATATCGTTCTTCTCAATCTCTGGCACCAGTCCCAGCAAGGGGATAGTCTGGCGTTCTGTCAGCTCGCGGACAAGCAATATCGGACCCTGTTCAACTACGCCTCCAACTTCACTTCTGACCGCGAATTTGTTAAAGATGCCATTCAGGATTTAATGATCCATATTTGGGAAAGACGACAAAATATCAATATACAGTTTGTTACCATTTATTTCCTGAAAGCACTACGTAACCAGCTCATGCAGGAGTTCAGGAGAAACAATGCGGCACACCCGTTCCTGGACATCGACGAAGCGGAACACCTTTCAGATTATCAAACCGTCGAGACGGAGATCGAAAGTAAAGAGCGGCTGACCGAAAACCAGGCAAAAGTCCGTACAGCCATCGAAGAGCTTCCCCGCCGCCAAAAAGAGGCCGTTTTCCTAAAATATTTCGAAGGAATGGACAACGAACAGATCGCCGATTTGATGCAGGTCAACCGGCAATCAGTCGCCAATCTGCTTTTCAAGGCCATCACTGCATTGAAACAGCATATTCACCCCGTAAGTCATCTGCTGGCGCCACTTCTGGTACTTTTTCTTTGAGGTCATCCCGGTACCTCTTTGCGCGCGATTACCAACATATACCGCCTTTGTTGGTGTTTTATCAACAATGCGTCACGCACCTCAGTATCTGTTAGTATATTTATAACCACTGTTGGTGACAACCCTCAGCCGACAAAATTCGCGTGGCTCAAATACCAGTTACAAACAAATTAAATGCAAAACAGAACCCTCTGGATTGACTACCTCCGGTCCTTCATAACCGTCCTGGTGGTAGCCCATCACTCTTCCCTCGCATATACCACCTTCGCCAGTTTCGACAAGGTCGCTTACATCCGGTCAACAAACCCTATTGTTGACAATGCACGCTGGGTTGGCCTGGATATCTTCGAAAATTTTAACGACGTGTTTTTCATGTCACTCATGTTCCTGATCGCCGGGCTCTTCGTAGTCAAAAGCATCCAGCGCAAAGGCACGGCGGCGTTCCTGCGCGACCGTCTTTACCGGCTTTTTATTCCATTCCTTCTGATCGGAACATTCATCAACCTCGTTGCGCATTACCCTGCCTACCTCATCGCGCATGGCAATGGCAACATCCGCAACTACGTGATCGATTTTTTCGCCGTGGAACAATGGCCCGTTGGCCCACCATGGTTCATTTGGGTACTGTTTGCTTTCAATGCTATCTTCGCATTGATTTACGCATTGAAAAAATCACTCTCACCTGCCGACAAGACTGCGCACGCGCAGGGAAGCTCACCTCAACCCCGCATCTACAAAACCGGCCTCGTAATCGCATCCTGGTTTCTTTTCACTTTTGCCCTTTTTGTGCCGTTTGCTTTCTGGCTCGGTCCTGGCAAATGGACTGGCTTCGGGCCATTCGATTTCCAGGCCAGTCGCGCTGCTTTGTATTTCGGCTATTTCCTCCTCGGTGCCTGGCTGGGAGCCAGAGATTTCAACGAAGGACTTTTCGGCCTTTCCTCCTCACTTGTGCGTCGCTGGCCCTTATGGCTCATTGCGTGCGGAGGGGCATATACGTTTCTCACAATCTCCGCCCCATTCCTCACTGGGCTGGTAAAAGACGGAACTTTATCCGAACTCACAGGCTACCTGATTTACTTCTCCATTTACACAGCGTCCTGCACCTTCAGCTGTATTGCCTTCATGACAGCCTTCCGCGCATTGACCAAAAAAGAGAATGCGGTCCTGGACTCATTATCGGAACATGCTTATCTGATCTATCTTATGCATTATCCGTTTGTGATTTGGGCGCAGTATCTCCTGCTGGATGTCCCATTGGCTGCATTCAGCAAGTTTTTATTGACATTTCTCATTGCACTTGCCGGAAGCTGGGCTGTCAGCATTCCGTTGAAGAAAATAGGGTTGATTAAAAAATACATCTAAGATCAAATCCACCAAAAGAAACTAATCTACTTTCTATTGCTACCGGATGCTTTCCCGAAAAGATATCCGAGAGAAGTCCCCGCAAATGCCAGCGCCTTCAAACCTGCATCCGACCAGAATTGCGACTCCATCGGTTTCCGATACGCAGCAATGAGACAAGTAGCGAAAATGGTGACTCCCAAAAATACCGCCACGAGTGCAACAAAGGTTTGTGTATTTCTTCCGTCTCCAAAAAACCTGCCCAAAAACCCGAGCTCGGCACTTCGCATTTCCTTTTCATGCCGGTTTCGCTCTTTTGTGATTTCGAGTTCCATTTGATGCGCCGCGAGCTGTTTTTCTGCAAATGGAGTGTCTGTTTGGTCTTTTTTTACGATCCCCTTTTTTGCCTGAATCCTGCTAGGCTCCATATTCAAATGAAATGCGGTTCTTGATTACCGGAACGGAGACTGCAAACAGTTCCGAAAGCTGCGTAGTAGGCAGCCCGTCCCAGTACTTGTCAAGCATAAACCGTGGTACCAGTAAATTGGCTGCAAAAGTATTGGCTTCTGCTTCCTTGGGATCATTGCTAAGGTTGTCCTCCCTTAGAAGCACCTTATAATCCGACGACTTTGCCCACTCGGCGTGCAATATCCTGTGACCGAGCTCGTGTGCAATCGTAAAAGTCTGCCTCAGGGGATATTCATCCATGTTCACAAAAATCGTATCCTCTTCAAAATCATAAAATCCCGATATATTATTGAGCTTCTTTTCAAACTCAACAAATGAGACCTTCACGCCAAGATGCTTCGCTATATCCATTGGATTGACAGGTGGCTTTTCCAAACCAAACTTTTGCAGCAACCCAATTGCCTCACCCTTCGCCCTATCATAGTCCGGAGCCATATAATATCTCATGTCAGTTCCTTTTGCAATTTAACAATCTAATTTCTATTAATTCATTGATTAGTCTCATAAAGTTAAAAAATGGTATTCAAAAAATCAACACTTTGATACCTAAAAAATCAATCTTCAATCCATAGGTTTACCTCAATGAACGAACGGTAACGTAACAGAGCGATCTCTCACATTGCGTACCTGACGGCACGCCCCCGATCATCACCGTTTGTTACTGTTACCGACTTTATATCCCTACCGGGACAAACCGGTTCATGCCTTGCCACGAAGCCCCATTTCGAAGAGATTAAACTGGTAACATCCGAATTGTGCAATTACCACATCGCGCCCTACCGGGACAAGTTCATGTCTCGCTCACAACATACCCCATCCCGGAGGGATAAAATGTCGGTAGCACCCGGATTGTTCGATTGCGATGGTGCGTGCCGTAGGTACGCCATGTGCGAACCGCCTTGCCCACCATTTCATTTCGCCCCTTCAAAATTTCCTGCAAAATAATTTCCGAAAAAAGAGTATCGGCGTAATGTTATCGCATCCTTATTAAAATTAGCCGCATTTTTATTTGCCCAATATGCACAATTACCGCAATTTTCTTCCGGAGGAATTAGCCGCCGATCCATCTTTCAGACGCTGGGTGCTCTATCATGACCCCGCCATGGATGCCATGTGGACCGAATGGCTGGAACAAAATCCGGATAAGCAGGAGCTCGTCAACAAAGCCGTTGGCTTGCTGGCTATGACGGAGAATGCATTTGATAAGATCACAGATGAGGAAGTTGCCAACGAAATATACCGGCTGTCACACGCTATCGGGGAGAAAACGGCTAAAAAATCAGCTATATGGCTGCGTTTCAGGCCGAATTGGTATCATATGGCCGCCTCGGTGTTGCTACTGATGTTTGCAGGATGGTGGTACAACAAACAAACGCTTTCGCAACAGCAATCCGATCAATACAAGGTGATCCTGAGTCAGATATCCGAACCGCTGATCGAAACCATCAACACCACCGACAAAGCAAAATTGGTGATCCTGGAAGATGGCAGCTCTGTGTTGTTACAACCCGAAAGCCGCATTACCTATCCCAGGAAATTTGAAAGCCGTAAAAGGGAAGTGTTCCTTCGGGGCGAGGCATTTTTTGAAGTGGCCAAGAACCCTGATAAACCTTTTTACGTGTATGCCCATACGCTGGCGACTAAAGTGCTCGGTACCAGCTTCAAAGTGAGTGCATTTGATGATAAAGAGGTGAAAGTAGTGGTTAAAACAGGTAAGGTCTCTGTTTTCCCCATGACGAAAGAAGCCATTGCGAGCCAGCATGCGGATGATAAGCTCGGCGGGATGGTGTTGACGCCCAACCAGCAGATCGTGTTCGCACCCAAGGAGTTACGTCTCACACGCAGCCTGATCCCGGACCCGAAGCTCCTGGAACTGCCGATACAAAGACAATCATTTGAATTCAAACGGACGCCGATTACCGAAGTATTTGAAACGCTGGAAAAATCGTATGGTGTAAAAATTGTGTTCGACGGGGAGGTGATGAAGAATTGCTACCTGACCGCTTCTCTTTCCGACGAACCGCTGTTTGAGAAGGTCGATTTGATCTGCAAGACCATCGGCGCCCAATACGAACAGCTTGACGCCAGCATCATTATCAACAGCAAAGGCTGCTTTTAAATATAACTCTCTCTCAACTTATGACAAATTCACCGATGCCTATGAACAGAAACGATTACTGATTACCAGTCAAAAAAAGTCGATGATGCTGCAACATCACCGACCCACTCAATCCCCTACGCTTGTGAACGCTTAACGGCATCTGAATCAGATTGCTGTGGGAACCATTATGCCGAATTTTAACCCGACAAAAATCAAAATTATGTCAAAAGAAGTACAATTTCACCATGCTTTACAGAAAATCATGCGCATTACGCTGTATCAAGCCCTGCTCTCTATCGCCTTTGGCACTTTTGTGCACGCAACGGACGTGCGCGGTCAAAAGGTTTTAGAACAAAAAGTGACTTTGCGTTTAGCCAATTCCGAGATTGACAAGGCTTTGGAGAAGATTGAGAATGTGACGAAGGTTAAGTTCATGTACAATCCTCAGATTTTTAATAACCAGAAAAACAACTATAAATTTCAGGACGAGGCGCTATCGGACGTGCTTGGAAAAATATTGACCCCGCATAAAGTAACGTATGAAGTGGTACAGGACCGCATTATCCTGCGCCGCGAACAAGCGCCGGCAGAAGATAATGCGCAAGGCACCAAAGTAGCACCAAAAAGGAATGTGACCGGGGCCGTAAAGGACGAAACCGGAGCGGGCCTGCCAGGCGTGAGCGTATTGGTAAAAGGCACACAACGAGGTACTTCCACCGACGCAGACGGCAAGTTTTTTCTGGATATCCCTGACAACGAAGTTTCGGCCGCCATTCTGGTTTTCAGCTTCGTGGGTTACACAACGCAGGAAATCACAGTAGGTACGCAAACTAGCCTCGACGTACAGCTTGCTCCCGAGGCAAAGGCATTGAATGAGGTGGTAGTAACGGCTTTGGGTATTTCCAAAGAGAAAAAAGCGCTCGCATATGCCGTAACGGAGGTAAAAGGAAGCGAGTTTACGCAGGCCCGTGAAAATAACGTGGCGAATGCACTGACAGGAAAGATCGCCGGTGTGAATGCGACGGGTATGTCGACTGGTCCGGGCGGTTCGAGCCGTATTATCATCCGCGGTAACGGTTCTTTGAGCGGCAACAACCAGCCATTGTATGTAATCAATGGTATGCCGATGGACAACAGCGTGCCGGGTGGCGGCAATGCTTCCGACGGAAATGGTAACAACACCGACCGTGGTGACGGTATCGGCGGTATCAACCCCGACGACATCGAGTCGATCAGCGTATTGAAAGGCGGGCCTGCTGCGGCACTTTACGGCGCACGCGCTTCCAATGGTGTGATTTTGATTACCACAAAAAAGGGCCGTGCACAGAAGGGCATTGGTGTTGAATACAATGGAAATTTCAGTGTAGACAACCTTTCTATCATTCCAGACTGGCAATATGAGTACGGACAGGGCCTCGACGGTGTTAAACCAACTACCCAGGCTCAGGCAAAAAGCTCAGGCCGCTTGTCGTATGGAGCAAAAATGGATGGCACGCCGGTAATCCAGTTCGACGGTGCGATGCGCCCTTATTCTCCTCAGAAAAATAACCTGAAAAACTTTTACAGGACGGGTACCAACTACATCAATTCCATTTCATTTACAGGAGGTAACGAACATGTCAATTTCCGTTTCGGACTGAACAACACCAGTTCTAACAGTATTGTACCCAATTCTTCATTCACCAGAAGAATCGCTAACCTGAACCTGAATGCATTTTTGGGCAAAAAATTAAGCATTGAAACGGTTGTTCAATACAATATCGAGAACGGCCACAACCGCCCGAAAGTTGGTTATGCAGACTATAACCCGCACTGGGCAACTTATCTGGTCGCAAATACAGTGGATATCAGAAGCCTTTCACCGGGTTATGACGCGGTAACCGGCAAAGAGGTGGAATGGAACCCGGTCCCTGCCGCTCCAAACCCTTATTTCGTGGTTAACAAGTTCAAGAATGAAGACCAGAAAAACCGTTTCCTGGGTCAGGCGAACATTAAGTACGACATCCTTGACAACCTGTTCATCAAAGGTAGCGTAAGCCGCGACTATTACGATTTTAGCTACGAGTTTGTGGTGCCAACCAGCAATGCCTATCAACCGCTGGGAACCTACGAATCGAAAAAAGTGACTTCTTCGGAAACCAACGGTATGCTGACACTGAACTACCAGAAGGATTTCTCAGAAGACCTGAATTTCTCGGCATTGGTCGGCGGCAACATGCAAAGAAGCATTACCGACCAAACTGCGTTCAATGGTACGGAATTTACCATTCCAGGCTTTTACAGCTTTACCAACCTTGCTACTTCGACGGTTGTTCCAACTTACAATAAAAGCGCCATCAACTCCATTTTCGGATCTGCGGATTTGGGTTACAAAGGCTTCGCTTATTTGACCCTTTCGGGCCGTCAGGATTGGTTTTCTGTCTTGAACAGCAAAAGCAACAGTATCTTTTATCCTGCGGTGGGTGGATCATTGATCCTTTCAGAGGCGTTCCAGTTGCCAACGGCCATTAGCTTCGCCAAACTACGTGGTTCGTGGGCACAGGTGGGCGGAGCGAACGTGCTTCCTTACCAAATCTACCAAAGCTATGCAATGGCAGTTGGCGGGCATAACGGAAAACCGGTTCAGCAACTATCATCGTCGGTAGTTCCAAACCCCGATCTGAAACCGCTTACTTCTACGACTTACGAAGCGGGTGTCGAAGCCAAATTCATGCAAAACCGTTTGGGGATCGATCTGACGCTGTACAACCGTAAGACTACGAACGACATTGTGCAAAGCAATATCGCGGCGTCATCCGGTTACACTGCCGCTTTGCTGAACGTGGGCGAGCTGAGCAACAAGGGGATCGAGCTCTTGCTGACCGGAACTGCGATGAAACGCGCCAATTTCCTGTGGGACATCAGCTACAACATGGCTTACAACAAGAGCGAGATCATCAAACTCGCCGACAACCTGCCGAGCCTTAGTATCGGAACCGGTGTAGGTGGTGGTTTGATCAACAATGTCGTTGGCGGCACTTACGGCGAGGTTTGGGGCTATAACAAATTGAAAGATGCCAATGGCAATACCGTATTCAATACAGCCAGCGGCTACGCTGTAAGAGGCAATTTGCAAAGATTGGGCAATGGTACGCCTCCGTGGACAATGGGTATTACCAACAATTTTAAATACAAAAACTTCTCATTGAACATCCTCATCGATGGCAAATTCGGAAGTGTGGTTTATTCCAATATGTACCAGTACGCATACCGCTTCGGTTTGCCGAAAGAGACGCTTCCAGGTCGTGAAACCGGTCTGACGGTAACCGGTGTGACCCCCGAAGGCGCTCCTTTCTCCAAAACCTGGAAAAAAGAGGAAATAGATACCTACTATGACAATGATAAGAACTACACAGGCATTTTCACCTTCAACAACGATTTCGTGAAACTACGCCAGGTGATCCTGAGCTACAACCTGCCAGCTTTCTCAATACTGGGTGCCAAGCTGCAAAGTGCTTCCGTTTCGATCGTCGGGCGTAACCTTGCCCTGCTTTACAAGGACAAGCGCAACAAATACTTCGATCCCGAATCAAGCTATACCAACGGTAATGCGCAGGGTCTGGAAGCATTTGGTGTCCCCAGAACCAGGAACATCGGTGTTAACCTGACAGTGAAGTTTTAATCATTCAAAATTTTAATGACGATGAACAAATTCCTGAAACTTTTATATATGGCCCCGATGGCCTTTCTCATCTCCTCCTGCGACAACAATTTCGAGGAAATGAACGTGAACCCCAATGCATCCAGAAATGTCGTGCCCGGCTTCCTGTTTACACGGACTCAACTAACGACCGTGAGCAACAACTTTACCGGCGGGGCTTATCTGACGATCGGGCAATCGATGCAGCATTTCGCTACTTACAAGGAAGTTCCTGCTGCTGGCGACAAGTATTTCAATTATACCTATTCCAACGGCAACTGGGCATTATTTGGTGGCGATCCTGCCTCTGCAGGTGCTGTAATCGACATTGCACAAGTGATCGAAGCATTGGAAACGGTGCCCGACAATGTGAACAAAATGTCGGTTTCACGCATCTGGAAAGCGTATTTGTACCATCGGCTCACAGATCTTTACGGTGATATCCCTTACACAGAAGCGGGCAAAGCACTGACTGACAAAAACTTCACTCCGAAGTATGATACGCAGGCTTTCATCTATGCTGACTTGTTGAAGGAGCTAGACGAATCCCTCACCGCATTTGATCCCACCAAACCTACTTTCGGTGCTGCCGACCTGATTTTTGCCGGAAATGTGGCGCAATGGAAGAAGTTCGGCTACTCGCTGATGCTGCGGCTTGGTATGCGCCTTACGGAAATAGACCCGGCAATGGCTGAGACTTGGGTGAAAAAAGCGATCGCAGGTGGCGTAATCACCGCTGATTCCGATCTTGCTAAAATCGAGTACGTGGACGGTTCTATCACCGCCAGCCGTAACTTCATTTCCGCAGGCCTTATGAGCACCGACTACGTTGCAGCGGGAGGCGATAATGTAGAAGGCGGAAAGTTCGCCAAAACGTTAATCGACCATCTGAAAACAACGAAAGATCCACGCCTGAATGTGATCTCGGTGGTTTGGACCAAAGCCTCGAAGGATGCGCCTTATGTTGCTGATACAGCTACTGCGCTGCAGACAGGTATGCCCAATGCCGCATTCAACGGCTTGCCGGCCAATTTCGACCAATATTCAGAGCCAAATCCGGCCACAATCCTGAAATACAGTGCTCCCCTGCTGGTAATGACTCCTGCTGAGGTGCACCTGTTGCTAGCAGAAGCCAACCTGCGTGGCTGGTACAGCGGCGCCACAGCGGAAGCGTCTTATAATGCAGCAGTAACCGCAGGGTTGAAACAATGGGCCTTGTTCGGAACGGCTGGTGTTATTTCTGATGCTAAAATCGCGGCATATCTTAAAGCGAACCCGTTCAACACCGGCGGCACGATGGCGCAGAAATTGGAGCAGATCAGTACGCAGAAATGGGTGGCGCTGTTCCTGGAAGATGAATATGAAATTTTCTCGAACTGGCGCCGCACCGGCTATCCGAAACTGACGCCAACCAATTACCCGGGTAACCTGACCGGCGGAAAAATCCCGACCCGTTTTGTGATCCCCGATTCCGAAGAGCAATACAACAAAGTGAATTTTTACGAAGCGCGTACTCGCCAGGGCGGTACGAACACGCTGTCGAGTGTGGTTTGGTGGGATAAATAAGCGAATGCCATTGGATCGCCTGTTTATAAAATGACCGATACGGATCGCTGACCAAAATCGGCGGTCCGTATCCGCTTTTTGAGCAAAAAAAATTACGCGCCGGATGAGGAATTTTGACCCTTTTTCTGTCTTAACATTAATAACATTTCCTAACCCAAAATCCATGATTAAAAAAGTATTATTCGCCGCAGCGCTTTTCTGCAGTATAGGCATCGCTCATGCACAGAAATATTCGATCGTGATCAAAGGCGGTCACGTGATCGACCCTAAAAACAATGTGAACAGCGTTATGGATGTAGCCTTGAAAGGTGACACCGTGATGCTCGTCGCCAAAAACATCGACCCCAAGGAAGGTCGCCAGGTGGTGAATGCGAAGGGGCTTTTCGTAACGCCGGGATTGATCGACATCCACTCCCACAATTTCTACGGGACTAAAATGGACCAGACTTACAGCAATGGCCCAAATGCCCTCCCACCCGATGGTTTCACATTCCGCACAGGCGTAACCACGGTTGTCGACGCAGGTTGCGCGGGCTGGAAGTCATTTGCCGATTTCAAGAAACAAACCATTGATATTTCCAAAACGCGCGTCCTCTCGTTCCTGAATATTGTTGGAGAAGGCATGCGGGGCGGCACTTACGAGCAGAATGTAGAGGATATGGACGCCGCTGCTACGGCCAAAGTAGCAAAGGAATATCCTGAATATATAGTAGGTATTAAACTGGCCCACTTCAACGGCTATAATTGGACGCCCACAGACCGCGCTGTGGAAGCCGGTAAGCTGGCCAACATCCCGGTAATGATTGATTTTGGGGGCAGTCAGCCTGTGTTGCCTATTGAAGAGCTTTTTATGAAACATTTGCGCCCCGGCGACATATTTACGCATTGCTTCGGCCAGTTAAGCAGCCGCGAACCGATCGTGGACGTAGCATCGGGCAAAGTGAAGCCATTTGTGTACGAGGCACGTAAGAAAGGCATTATTTTCGATGTAGGTTATGGCGGCATCAGCTTTGCATTTTCCCAGGCTATCCCGGCTGTCAAAAGTGGTTTTTACCCGAATACCATCAGCACCGACATTCACACCGGCAGCATGAATAATGCGATGAAGGATATGCTTAATGTGATGTCAAAGTTCCTGGCCATGGGCATGGACCTGCCGAGCGTCATCAAAGCCAGCACCTGGGCGCCTGCGCAGGCTATTCACCGTGAAGAACTTGGTAACCTGTCTGTTGGCTCGCGTGCCGATGTATCCGTGTTACGCGTGCTCGATGGTAAATTCCAGATGAACGATACCGGTACTTTTGGATTCTTCGACTACACTGGCAGCAAAGTGCAAGGCAAACAGAAGCTGGAAGCCGAAGTAACAATCCGGGCGGGGAAAGTGGTATACGACCTCAACGGGCTTACCGATCCGGTTGTCATCACAAGGCGATAATTTCCGCGGTATTTACCTAATTTTATCCACCCAAAATCCTGACCGAACATTTTTTCCGATCCCATGAAATTACCGATTCTCTCTTTAACAGCGATCCTGACCCTTACCTTCGGAACCCTTCATACGGCTCATTCCCAAACGATGCCGAAAGAAGAACTGATGTTCCTGACCTCCGAATGGAAAGGAGAACGCTTCCCCGACGGCCGCCCGAAAGTATCCGACGACCTCGTGCGCCGCGTGAAAAACATCACCATCGAGGAAGCCTGGGTTGTGTTGCAGAATGAAGGCTATAACTGCCAGTTTGATGGTAACTGGAAATTGCTGAAAGACGATATCGTGGTAGCCGGACGTGCGCTCACCGCACAGTTTATGCCCTCTCGGCCCGACGTTGAAAAGCTGATCAAGGACCGCGGAAATAAAAACGGCCGTGCCGGGAATACAAACTCCTGGCCTATCGAGCAGCTTTCGAAAGGTGACGTATATGTCGCCGACGGTTTTGGTAAAATCGCAAGCGGCACGCTCATTGGGGACAACCTGGGCACGTCCATCTTTGCAAAGTCAGGTAATGGTGTTGTTTTCGATGCTTCGGTAAGGGATTTGGAAGGGTTGTCAAAAATTGAGGGATTCAATGCATTCGTCCGCGACTTCGATCCTTCTTTCCTCAAAGACGTTTTCCTGACCGGCCTGAACGTCCCTATCCGCATTGGTCGTGCCATTGTGCTCCCTGGGGATTTAGTACTTGCCAAAAAAGAAGGCGTGATCTTCATCCCGGCGCATATGGCCGAAAAAGTGATCCTAACCGCCGAGTTCCTGGCTTTACGGGACAAATTTGCGCTTGAAATGCTCAGAGCGGGTAAATTCTCGCCCGGCCAGATCGATAACCAGTGGACGGACCAGTTGAAAGAAGCCTTTCTGAAGTGGCTCGACAGCAATCCGAAAGAGATCCCGATGAAGCGCTCGGAGCTCGATGAGTACATGAAAAAAAGAACCTGGTAACACGGTAAATAAGCCAGTTACGAGCATTTTCCTGTTTGGCCCAGCCAGCAGGAATTTTCTTTCCCCTTTTCCAGATTGCACTTTAAATACATTTATATGAATATTTACAAGCTCCTCTCCGGCGTTGCCGCATTGTGCCTGCTGATCGCATTGTATTTTGCATTCAGTGGAAACCTGCCCCAGGCCGGCCCTTTCTTTATCGCATTCTTTTTATTACTGGCGGTTAGTTTTCGTGGTTTTGAAAAACTGAAAGGTTTTACCTACACCACGGTCATTTTCGCCGCCGTCACCACCGCATTATATTATCCCCAGCATTTCCTGACTGTTGGCGATTTCAAACTGTCTACACTTATCACCCCATTAATCCAGATCATCATGTTCGGAATGGGGACGTCGATGAGTTTCGGCGATTTTGTGGGAGTTGTCAAAATGCCAAGAGGCGTGCTGATCGGTGTGGTAAGCCACTTTATTATTATGCCTACTATTGGTTATACTTTGGCTAATCTCAGCGGATTTCCACCTGAGATCGCGGCCGGAATCATCCTCATCGGCTGCTCACCAAACGGAATGGCATCCAATGTGATCTCTTATCTGGCCAAAGCCAATCTTGCACTATCCATTACCATCACGGCCATTTCAACCATGCTCGCGCCCATCGTGACGCCCGTGCTCATGAGCCTGCTCGCAGGCGCGTTTGTGAAGATTGACACCCTGCATATGATGTGGGATATTATCAAAATGGTGATTATCCCGATCGGGGCGGGTTTGCTGTTCAATAAGCTGTTTGCCGGTAAGGTAAAATGGCTGGACGCCGCCATGCCGCTCGTTTCAATGGGCGGGATTGCATTCATTATCGTGATCATCACAGCGGCCGGCCGTGACTCGCTGCTATCCATCGGACCTGCGTTGCTATTGCTGGTATTGATCCATAACCTATCTGGATACACGCTCGGTTACTGGTCAGGACGCTTGTTCAGAATGAGCGAGCGCGATTGCCGCACGATCGCCATCGAAGTAGGAATGCAGAATGGCGGCCTGGCTTCGGGTATTGCCAAAGAAATGGGCAAAATGGCCACCGTCGGCCTCGCCCCAGCTATCTTCGGGCCATTGATGAACATTACCGGCTCCATACTCGCTTCCTGGTGGCAAGGCAAGCCCACCGGCGACGAAGAAACCTATGTTGAAACGGGCAGGGCCCATTAAAACAAAACGAGGCGCAGCCTAGACGTTGCGCCTCGTTTCATATTGTTATGCTGAGCGTTTTGTCATGGAGCGCACCTTATTTCGCCGTAGTTGGTGTTATCACCAACTACATGCAAGATTGCTAGTAACTCATTAGATTGTTGGTGACAACACCAACAACGGCGGAAATCACCGTATTGACTGTCTTCGGCTGCGCTCAAACTGACATTCTTCTATTTCTACTTCCTCCCTCCTCCCTTTTGTCCTTCCTACCTTCTCCCTCCTCCCCAAAATTTTCAATCCTCCTCCAACAACAGCTGCATATAGATCAAATCCAGCCATTGGTCGAATTTATAGGCTACTTCTTTGAGATAACCTTTCTCGACAAATCCGTATTTCTTGTGAAATTCAATACTTCCGCGGTTCGACGCGTCGATACAGCCAATCATTGTATGCAGGCCCGATTCCTTGGCCCGCTGGATGAGGCTACCCAGTAATTTCCCCCCAACACCCATTCCTCTTGATTTCTCATCGAGGTAAATAGAATGTTCTACACTGAATTTGTACCCTATTTTAGGGCGAAAAATGTTGTAGGAACCATAACCGATCACTTCTCCTTCCAGCTCTGCCACGATTACGGGCATCCCGTCATTGAACATTTGTTCAAACCAGGCTTTTTGCTGTTCCATCGATCTCGGTTCATAATCATAAATAGCCGTGGTGTTCAGTATAGCGTGGTTAATAATTTCTAACAGCGAAGGCAGATCCTTAGGAGCCGCACTTCTGATAATTAGATCCATCAAAATAATTCAGGTGTATTAGGTTTATGACTGGGCATTAAAGTTACCCTATAATTTCAGAAAATTTAATGCCACGGTAACGTTCCGGCTTACGTTTTTTTCTAATTCTTTTGAAAATCGTGTTTTTAGAATAGCTTTGTTTCAACTTTAGGGGTGTCCCGACATGTGGACTGAGATCATACCCTCTGAACCTGATGCAGCTAGTACTGCCGAAGGGAAAAGTAAGGGATACTGCTATGCATATCTCCGTCATTCTTTCCTTGAAGGTCCATTCCTGAAGTTTTCACGCAAAACGTTATACGGAATGGAAATTATCATCAACGGTCAATCCCAGGAACTTAACGGCCCCATCTCGGTCGGTGACTTGCTGTCGCAACTTTTTCCTGAGCCCGCCAAAGGGATCGCTGTCGCCATTAACCACGCAGTAGTCCCCAAAACCGACTGGCCTGCCCGCCAGCTGCAATCCAACGACCATGTCACATTGATCACCGCCACCCAGGGCGGCTGAACCTCACTCCTGTTTTCCTGTATCCACATTAACCAAAAAAAAGACGTTATGAAAACTGAAAAAACGCCGGAAACGATCACCCGGGCACCATTCCCGAATTCAAAGAAGATATATGTAAAAGGCAGCATGCACGACATCGCTGTCGCTATGCGCGAAATCTCCCTGAACGATACGCGCCTGCATGGCCGCAACGGCGCCGTCGAAAAGAATTCTTCGGTCACAGTATATGACACCAGCGGCCCGTTTACCGACCCCGATATTGATATTGATGTAAAAAAAGGTCTGCCCGCGTTACGCGCCAGCTGGATCCGCGACCGCAATGATGTGGAAGAACTGCCGGGCATTTCCTCGGCTTACGGACAGCAACGGCTATCGGATGCGAGCCTGAACGACCTGCGTTTCGCACATATCAGCAAGCCGCTCCGCGCCAAAGCCGGACAGAACGTTTCGCAGCTGCATTATGCCAAAAAGGGTATTATCACGCCCGAAATGGAATACATTGCCATTCGCGAAAACCAGCGCATCGACGAACACCTGAAAGAATTGAATGGCAAAGCCGGTGCCCTGGCCCATCAGCATAAAGGCCACAGCTTTGGCGCCAATACGCCGAAAACGCATATTACCCCGGAATTTGTACGGGAAGAAGTTGCCGCCGGCCGTGCCGTAATCCCTTCAAATATCAATCACCCGGAAAGCGAACCCATGATCATCGGCCGGAATTTTCTGGTGAAGATCAATGCCAACATCGGCAACTCCGCTGTGTCCTCCACCATTGAAGAAGAGGTAGAAAAAGCCGTGTGGGCCTGCCGCTGGGGTGCGGATACGATTATGGACCTTTCTACCGGTAAGAATATCCATGAAACCCGCGAATGGATCATCCGTAACTCGCCCGTTCCCATTGGTACTGTGCCCATTTACCAGGCATTGGAAAAAGTGAACGGCAAAGCCGAAGACCTGACCTGGGAGCTTTTCAGGGATACACTCATTGAGCAGGCTGAACAGGGTGTCGATTATTTCACGATCCATGCAGGCGTACTGCTTCGCTATATTCCACTTACTGCCAAACGCATTACCGGTATCGTTTCCCGGGGAGGCTCGATTATGGCTAAATGGTGCCTGGCACATCACAAAGAGAACTTTCTCTACACGCATTTCGAGGAAATATGCGAGATTATGAAGGCTTACGACGTCGCCTTTTCACTTGGAGACGGCCTGCGACCGGGTAGTATCGCCGACGCCAACGACGCAGCCCAATTTGCGGAACTGGAAACACTCGGGGAACTGACCAAGATCGCGTGGAAACACGACGTGCAGACCATTATCGAAGGCCCGGGCCACGTGCCGATGCATTTGATCAAGGAAAACATGGAAAAGCAGCTCGAACACTGCAGCGAAGCGCCATTTTACACATTAGGGCCATTGACGACTGACATTGCGCCTGGTTACGACCACATTACCTCTGCTATCGGCGCAGCGATGATCGGTTGGTTCGGGACGGCAATGCTTTGCTATGTAACGCCGAAAGAACATTTGGGGCTACCCAACAAAAAGGATGTGAAAGACGGCGTGATCACTTATAAAATCGCTGCCCACGCTGCCGACCTTGCCAAAGGGCATCCAGGCGCACAGTATCGCGACAATGCATTGAGTAAAGCAAGATTTGAGTTCCGATGGGAAGATCAATTCAACCTCTCGCTCGACCCGGATACCGCGAAGGAATTCCACGATGAAACGCTACCGGCGGAAGGCGCCAAACTCGCCCACTTCTGCTCGATGTGCGGACCCAACTTCTGCTCGATGAAGATCACGCAAGATGTGCGCGACTATGCCGAAGAAAACGGACTGGACACGACGCTGGCCATTGAGGAGGGAATGCAGAAAAAAGCCCGCGAATTTGCCGAAAAAGGAAGCGAAATCTATTTGTAATGAAACTGATCGTCATCACACATCCAGATCCCGTGCCGGACGAAAGCCGGATCATCCGCGAACTTTTCGAGGAAGGTCTGGAATGCCTGCATTTGCGTAAACCGGACTATTCGGAAGCCCAAATCGGTGCATTACTTTCCGGGATCGGGCCGGAATGGCACGACAGGATTTCGCTACACCAGCACCATCAGGTCGCCGACCATTTCGGGATCAGGCGGCTACATTTCAGCGAAGACAAACGCAATGCAACTCCGGCTGAAACAATACTTTCGCTAAAACAGCAGGGCTACACCCTCAGCACGTCCATTCACAGTTCGGAGGATCTGGCCATTCTGCCCGATCCATTCGACTACGTCTTCCTGGGGCCTGTTTTCGACAGTATTTCAAAGGCAGGTTATGAAAGTATCCTGCAAAGTGATTTTAAGCTGAATAAATATGGAAAGGATTACGATGTGATCGCGCTGGGAGGCATCACGGCATCAAACGTTCCCGTTGCACACCAGATGGGCTTCGACGGCGTCGCTGCCCTTGGCGTGATCTGGCAGTCGCCTGACCACGCCAGGCTTGCGTTCCATGACCTCCCCAACCCCGGGTTAAAACCCGGGGTTGGGGAGGGGGGCTCCTCGTCCTCCTCGCTCCCCAGGCTAAAGCCTGGGGTTCGGATATCGTCCCTTCGGTATGCCACCCCCAGCCCAGGGCTTCATCCCTGGGAGGAGGATCGATCCATATCACGCCTCCATTTCATATCCAGCCAAACGCCGGAAACCACCCACCTGGAGAGCATCGAAAAGGCGCTTTCGGCAGGTTGCAAATGGATACAGCTGCGTGTCAAAAACCAGGCGGAAGAGCAAGTCCATGAATTGGCCGCACAAGCCAAAATCCTGTGCGAAAAACACCAGGCGAAGCTCATTATCAACGATTTTCCTAACGTAGCGCTGGCCGTCGGTGCGTATGGTTTACATCTTGGCCTTACGGATATGCCTGTACCGCAGGCACGGGCGATCGTCGGAGATGAGATGGTGATTGGCGGCACGGCCAATACCTTCAGGGATATTGCGCTACGGATCCAGGAAGGAGCGGATTACATCGGTCTTGGACCGTTCCGATTCACCACCACCAAGCAAAACCTAAGTCCTTTGCTCGGGTTGGAGGGTTACCAGCGGCTGATCGCCCAAATGAATGCATCGGGACATGCCATACCGATCATCGCGATCGGAGGGATCGTCCCGACTGATATTCCCGCGTTGCTTGATGTGGGCGTGCATGGCGTGGCCATGTCGTCGGCGCTTGTACACGCGGATGATCCGGCAGAAATTTTTAATCAAATCCAAACACATTATGCTGACCATCGCAGATAAACATTTCAGTTCCAGGCTATTTACCGGGACCGGCAAATTCAGTTCCGCGTTGCTGATGGAAGAAGCGCTGCTCGCTTCCGGCTCGGAGCTCGTGACAGTCGCGTTGCGGAGAGTTGACATGCACGATTCGAAGGATACCCTGCTGTCGCGCCTGCAACACAGCCATATTCATCTCTTACCTAATACATCTGGCGTAAGGACTGCCAAAGAGGCCGTTTTCGCGGCGCAGCTTGCGCGGGAGGCGTTGGAAACCAACTGGCTCAAACTCGAAATCCATCCGGACCCGAAATACCTCATGCCAGATCCGATTGAAACACTCAAAGCGACTGAGGAACTGGCTAAACTGGGTTTTGTGATCCTGCCTTACATCCACGCCGACCCGGTACTATGCAAGAGATTGGAAGAAGCCGGTGCTTCGGCAGTTATGCCGCTCGGTTCTCCCATCGGCAGTAACAAAGGGCTCAAAACCATTGATTTCCTTGAAATTATCATTGAACAAAGCAAAGTACCAGTGATAGTAGATGCCGGAATTGGTGCTCCTTCCGATGCGGCCAAAGCCATGGAAATAGGCGCCGACGCCGTGCTGGTCAACACTGCTATTGCCGTGGCAGGTAATCCGGTAGCAATGGCCGAAGCATTTAAGCTGGCTGTGATCGCCGGAAGAATGGCTTTTGAAGCAAAACTGGGCACCCAAGGTAATTTGGCCGTCGCAAGCAGCCCCTTAACCGCATTTCTCGATGAGCTTTAAAGACGAATTTGATCAATATGAGTGGGACGCAGTAAAGGAAAGTATCTATTCCAAAACGGCTGCGGACGTAGAAAGGGCATTTCATGCTTCAAAAAGAACATTAGAAGACTTTAAGGCATTGGTCTCTCCCGCAGCTTCCGCTTACCTGGAACCCATGGCCAATCTGAGCCGTGAGCTGACCCGCAAGCGGTTTGGCAATACCATTCAAATGTATGTCCCGCTTTATCTCGCCAATGAATGCACTAATATCTGCACCTATTGCGGGTTCAGTCTGGACAATAAGGTACTGAGACGGACATTAACTTCGAAGGAAATCCTTAGGGAAGTGGAGGTGATCAAGGGAATGGGATATGACCATGTGTTGCTTGTAACTGGCGAAGCTAACCAGACAGTTCACACGGAATATTTCAAAAAAGTACTGGAACTCATACGCCCGCATTTCGCGCAGGTTTCGATGGAAGTCCAGCCACTCGACCAGCACGAATATGAGGAACTGATACCGCTGGGCCTTCATTCGGTGTTGATCTACCAGGAAACCTATCACCGTGAGGATTACAGGAAACATCATCCGAAAGGCAAAAAGTCCAATTTCAACTACCGGCTCGAAACGCCCGATCGATTAGGCCGGGCCGGGATCCACAAAATGGGCCTGGGCGTGCTGATAGGACTGGAAGACTGGCGGACAGACAGCTTTTTTACCGCATTACACCTCAATTACCTCGAACGAACCTATTGGCAAACGCGTTATAGTTTATCGTTTCCCCGCCTGCGGCCATTCTCAGGAGGCTTGGAACCAAAAGTAGAAATGACTGACCGTGAATTGGTGCAGCTGATCTGCGCCTACCGGATCATGAACGGCGAAGTGGAGATATCGCTTTCGACGCGCGAATCGGAGAAGTTCAGGGACCATTGCATTCAACTGGGCGTAACGTCCATCAGTGCGGGATCCAAAACCAATCCGGGGGGATATGCCGTGGCGCCGGAGTCGCTGGAACAGTTCGAAATTTCGGACGAGCGCAGTCCGGCCGACATCGCAGATATGATCCGAAAGAGCGGTTATGAGCCTGTGTGGAAAGACTGGGATAATGTATTGGTTTAAAAAGTAAACTTAATAGTTTCGCGCTGTTAACCGGAAATAGTGATGTTGGAACCAATAGAACGCAAAAGATATAGCAGGCAAATTTTATTGCCTGAAATGGGGCTTGCAGGCCAGGAAAAGCTGAAAGCGGCCAGGGTGCTGGTTGTTGGAGCGGGCGGACTGGGCTGTCCGGTATTGCAATACCTGGTGGCTGCGGGCGTGGGTAACATTGGCATCGTGGACGACGACACGGTCGATATAACTAACCTGCACCGCCAGATCCTTTATTCGGCCAACGATGTCGGGAAAAATAAGGCCATTACTGCGGTCGAAAAACTCTCGATACTGAATCCTTTCATTCAATTAACCGCATATCCAGATCATCTCACGGCTGAAAATGCGGCAGAGCTCATCAATAGTTATGATCTTGTAATAGACGGCTCCGACAATTTCGAGACGCGCTACCTCGTCAATGATTTTTGTGTAGAACTGAATAAACCATTTGTTTTCGGATCGATACTTCGGTTTGAAGGACAGGTTTCTGTATTTAATTACCAGAACGGACCTACTTATCGTTGTCTGTTCCCCGATGCCGAGGAGGGCGATAATTGTGCCGAAGCGGGTGTAATAGGCATTCTGCCGGGCATTATCGGTACTTACATGGCTAACGAGGCCATTAAAATCATCACCGGGATCGGCGAGCCATTATCCGGCAAGCTTCTGGTGATCAATACGCTTGCGAATAGTCATTCCGTTTTTCAGTTTTCAAGAACGGCGGCCACGTTTTCAGGTCAATCCCCGACCACACCAGCAGTGCATTCAGAATTGCATGCTGATAACTCCGAAATGTCCTACGATGAATTTGAAGCATTGCAGCAGTCGGATCCCGAACAGGTTTTGCTTGTGGATGTGAGGGAGTATTACGAATTTGAGGCAGATAATTTTGGCGGTGAAAATATCCCGCTATCGGACATTCCCGAAAGCATCAGTACTTTTCCCGCAGGCAAAAAAGTCGTTTTCTATTGCAATAGTGGTAAGAGAAGCTTACAGGCCGCCAAATTGCTCGCCCAAAGCGGCTACGAGGGTCAGACTTTCTGGGCACAGCGCTGGTAATTGTACCTATGCAAATTAAACCGACATCCGCAATTTCTGGCATTGTCCGGCACTTTCTGATCATTAAAAGCGACCGGCAAGCGACATTGCGCATTTTTTCGGATGGAAATACAGGCATAGTTTTCAATTATGGTGGCCCGCTGTTTTATCAACCCGAAAAGCAACCCGGTGCTGCAATGCTTCCTGCCAGCTTTTTGTATGGTCAATTAGATGCTTATCAAAATGTATGGGCCAGTGGAAAAATCCGGCTTTTAATCGCGGTACTTTACCCTTTTGGTGCGGCAGCATTGTTGAAAATTCCCGCGTCGGAATTGAGAAATCAGATACTGAGCTGCGAACATTTTTATGGTCGTCATGCAGAACTCCTTGCCGACGAGATCGCTGTTTCGGCAACTATACCTGACAAAATTCAGATAACAGAGCGCTTTTTCATGTCGCAGTTGCAGGACGCAAGTGCGGGTAACAAGCTGGTAACGCAAGCCATTTCGCTGATCCAGGCACATCACGGCCTCCTTCCTGTGAGCCAGCTTGCAGAGATAACCGGTTCTACCGAGCGGCAGCTGCAACGCAAGTTTGAAGAACACATCGGAATATCCCCCAAACGGTACGCGGGCATCACGAGAATGCAATATGCATTGAAAGTGCTCCGGCGGAAACCGGCAGATTTGTCATTTGCAGGCATTGCCTGCGAGTCCGGGTTTTTCGACCAGGCACATCTTATCCGTGAGATGAAGAATTTGTCGGGACTGACACCCGTACAATATCTCAGCCCTCAAAACATTTTGGCTGCCAATCTGATCCAGATCGGCCGGTAATTGTTTTTGTCGGGTTTGTACAATACTCCCACTTTTTATCAACTTAGCTTTGTTTTAAAAAACATAGCTATGGAACCTATCAAAATTGCTACTGCCCAGTTTGAGAATAAAAGCGGGGACAAAGAACATAACCTCGGGGTAATCCGCCAAATGGCTGGTGACGCTGCAAAAGAAGGCGCACAAGTCATTGCTTTTCATGAATGCTCGATAACCGGCTACACTTTCGCCCGGCATTTGTCGCGCGAGCAACTCCTGGAAATTGCAGAACCACTTCCCGACGGCCCTAGTATCCTCGCTTTGCAGGACATTGCGGCAGAACACAACATCGTTGTTCTGGCCGGTTTGTTCGAAAAGGACGCGGATGATAAAATGTACAAGGCCTATGTTTGCGTGGATAAAAATGGCATGGTCGCCAAATACCGTAAGCTACATCCATTCATCAACCCGCACCTGACGCCCGGCGATCAGTATGTGGTTTTCGATTTGCTGGGATGGAAATGCGGCATCCTGATCTGCTACGATAATAATATCATTGAGAATGTAAGGGCTACCAAACTGCTTGGCGCAGACATCATTTTCATGCCGCACGTGACGATGTGTACACCCTCTACCCGGCCAAGAGCAGGCTTTGTCGACACTGAACTGTGGCATAACCGCGAAGCAGATCCGACATCGCTCCGTCAGGAATTCGACGGTTTGAAAGGTCGCGCCTGGCTGATGAAATGGCTGCCCGCCCGTGCTTATGACAATGCTGTTTACGCCGTTTTCTCAAATCCGATCGGTATGGACGACGACCAGCTTAAAAATGGCTGCTCGATGATCCTCGATCCTTATGGCGACATTATTGCTGAATGCAGAAAGCTCGGTAACGATTATACCATCGCAACGCTCACACCCGAAAAGCTTCAACGGGCTGGCGGCTACCGCTACATTCAGGCACGCCGACCAGAACTTTACGGCGACGTTATCGGCCAAAGCCATACCTCAGAGCAGAAGGTGATTTGGCTATAAAACCTAAATTGGTTGAGTCTATTCAATCAATTTAGCTAAATTCGTTGAATAGACTCAACCAATTTAGCTAAAAATGGACTTTTCGAGAGTTTAACTCCTATTTGAGGAGAAATCCACTTACTTCTAGCTGACCAACAAGAACCGATTAATGCCCTTTAAGCAAAATTTAATAATCTATCAATTACGTAGATTAAATAGTTTTACTATTTTTGTATTCTTTATAGATTCCAAAATTCGTAAAACATAGAAGTAATGCTTGCCAAAGTGCTTTCGCTCAAACTTCCTTCATCACCAAGCTGGTACATAATCCCTGCCGTCCTGATTGCCCTTCTGGTTGGCATTTTGTTTGTTAATGGGGTTATAGCCGTTAGTACAGAAGAAATTACCACTTTCCTCACCGGTGATTTTGCATTATATCTGTTGGTCGGCCTTGCCGCCCAGCTCGTAGATGGTGCATTAGGCATGGCATATGGTGTCACGTCCAATTCCTTTTTGCTGAGCCTGGGCGTTTCGCCTGCCGTGAGCAGCGCTAGCGTACATTTTGCCGAAATGTTTACGACCGGTGCTTCCGCCATCTCGCATTTTCGTTTTAAAAATATCAATAAAAAGCTATTCAAAAGTCTGCTGATCCCCGGCGTTGCGGGCTCAGTTGTAGGCGCTTACCTGCTCTCCGACGTGATCGACGGCAATGCGATCAAGCCATTTATCGCATTTTATATGCTGATCCTCGGGCTGATCATTATCCGGAAAGCATTGCGGAAGAATATTGTTAAAAATAAAACGAAGCGCATCAGCGTACTGGCTGCAACCGGCGGTTTTCTGGATTCCATTGGTGGTGGGGGCTGGGGACCGATCGTTACATCGACCCTGCTCGGCCAGGGTCGCGACCCACGCTACACCATCGGGTCCGTCAATGCGGCGGAGTTCGCAATTGCATTTGCAAGCGGAATCACTTTCATGCTTTTCACGGGGATCGATAGCTGGCAGGTAGTTTTGGGACTAATCACCGGCGGTATGATCGCCGCGCCATTTGGGGCTATGCTCGTTGGCAAGATCAAAAGAAAACCATTGATGCTCATCGTAGGCGTGCTGGTGATCGTGCTTAGCGTGAGAACAATCCTGCTCAGCATCTGATTTTTTGAGTGCTAATTGCCCAAAATCCGTAGTTTTGCGAAAATAAGTGCCCGACTATGCTCACCGATTTTGGTTATATATTGCTCTTCATTATTGCCGCCCTCATTCTGCTCGGGGTGATGCTCACAATAGCCCGTTTTCTTCGGCCCCATAAACCCAATGATGAAAAACTGAGCACCTACGAATCGGGTGAGGAACCTCTTGGCAATGCCAATATCCAGTTCAATGTGCGTTTTTATGTCGTAGCACTCATTTTTGTATTATTTGAAGTCGAGCTGCTTTTTCTGTTTCCATGGGCGGTTGTCTTTGGAAACGAAGAATTGATCGAACAGACGAACGGTCAATGGGGCTGGTTTGCGATGGCCGAAATGACCGTTTTCATCGGCATACTTATTTTCGGCTTGGCCTACGCCTGGGCCAAGGGCTACCTCGACTGGGTGCTTCCCAAACCACAACTTCCCGAAGTGAAATCGCCCGTTCCGGCAGATCTGTATGCCAAAGTGAACGAGCGTTACAAAAAGTAGCTGGTCAATGCATGCCATGCATTCCGTGCATTCCGCCCCATTTTTTCATATTTGGTTTTGGAAAAAATACGGCACCAAGTTGCACATACACCTGGTTGACCTTCAAGGAAGACAGATCGCTAACCGTTATATTCTCCCCTTTCCATTTTCTCCTGCCTAATATCGGCTGGTGATAAGTGACTTTGCCACTCAGGTACACTTTTTCATTGATTTTGGGTAAAAAATTAACCTTATAATCGACACCGATCCCACCATGCAGATTAATATTACCTGTAAATAATTTCACGGCCTGATAAGCAGCCGGATTGGCGAGCACCTGCTGAATTGTAGCCGAGCTGTTACTCTTGATATTGAGCCGATAAAGCATAAGATCCACACCCAGCGGAATCATGACATTCCAGCGGGCAGTATTGACGAGCTTCGGGCCACCATCCGTCCCGATACCAATGCCACCGAGATAAGCCTTCCGGTCATCCTTGTCTTTCGTATAATTGGTGCTGTTCATAATGATCAATCGGGCTTCCGAAAACCACCTTTCTGACTCGGTACGACGGGCCAGCACCAAATTTCCCATGTAAGACGTGAATGGCTTCACCTGCAAACGGGCAAGCTGATCGCGGATCGCCTTATTATTAGGCAACATCCCCAGTTCTGCGTAAACCGCCATTCCGGTTTTGAAGATACGGACCGTAGAATCGCTTTGAGCAGTCGCAAGAAAAGGCGCTGCGATCAGGAAAAGAACAGTTGAGAGTAGTTTGTATTTCATACAGTTGAAGGTTGTGAGTTTGTTTTGTAACGCCCCTGGAAACGGTTTCTTGCTAAATATGGTTATTTTCGCAGCTACCGTGCTGTTATAAATGCAATATCCATACCAGCCGGCTATTTCTTTGGAATGAACCTATGAGTGAACGAATAAAAACCGGCGACGGCGGAATCATCCTGACCAATGCAGAAGACCTCATGAACTGGGCCCGCCTGTCATCATTATGGCCTATGGGCTTTGGTCTGGCTTGCTGCGCGATTGAGATGATGGCCACCTATGCAGCCAATTACGACCTTGAACGGTTCGGGATCATGCCGCGCCCTTCGCCCCGGCAGTCGGATGTGATGATTGTTGCCGGCACGGTTACCTTTAAAATGGCCGACAGGATCAGGCGGCTTTATGAACAAATGCCTGAACCGCGCTATGTGATCTCAATGGGCAGCTGCTCCAATTGCGGCGGGCCATATTGGGAACATGGATATCACGTAGTCAAAGGAGTGGACAGGATCATTCCTGTGGATATATATGTACCCGGCTGTCCGCCCAGGCCAGAAGCGCTCATCGGCGGCTTTATGAAATTGCAGGAAAAAATCCGTGGCAAAGAGGAGCCTGCGCCTGCATTGTTCCTCGAAATGGAAGCGGCGGGGACACTTACCCACTCATCATAATATACCAAATGGACTTTCAGGAAATTGCTGCCCTTGTAACCGGCCAATTCACGGGCTATCAGATTGAAACGGATACCAAAAACCCGCAACCTGCCTTGATCGTGCCAGCGCAGGCAATTGCGGATATATGTCGTTTTTTGCATGAAGACAACAGGTTGTATTTCGACTATCTTGCCTGCATTACCGCGATCGATAACGGGCCTGCCACGGCTACAATGGAGCTCATTTATCACCTCACATCTATTCCTTACGGTCACGACCTGGTAGTGAAGACTATTTTTACCAGAAATGCCCCCGAGGCACCATTACCATCGGTTCCAACGGTCTGCACGATCTGGCGGACCGCCGACTGGCACGAACGGGAAGCATATGACCTGCTAGGCATTCATTTTGAAGGTCACCCTGATCTCCGTCGCATCCTGCTACCCGAAGACTGGCAAGGACATCCTCTCCGCAAGGATTATGATTTGCAGGAGCGCTATCACGGCATTTATGTCCGCTATGAAGACGGGCCACCGACACAAGAGTTCGACAATGCGGACAGAGCCTGAATTAATAGCCTCGTCATGCATTGAATTCAAATAAAAAGGTCAAATTTGGTAGCGTCGAAAAGCCTCATTATTTTTCGTTACTAAATTTTTAATGATCATCCGCATGCGCTTCATCATAGCCGCCTTCCTTTTCATTACTACCCTCGATCACGCTTTTGCCGTAACCGATTCCCTGATCATCAAAGGTCGCATTCAAAACCTGAACGGAAGGCTATACAGGCAGGCCCCATTCATTACATTTTCCCGAAACAATATATTACAACCGCAGTCGGAGCTCAGTAAACAGGCCTCACTAGAGGCTGATGGGAGTTTTCGTGTTTCATTGCCTATGCTCTTTCCGCAGGAGGAGATTTATGTGGATTATGGCGGCAAAGCATTCACGACTTTCCTCGGTTCGCCGGGCACGGTGGAAGTCACATTCAACGGGGATTCGATCGGGAAGGCTAAGAAGTTGTTCTATTTCGCGGGAGTTAATGCCGATGCCAACAACCAATATCCACTCTATCTCGCGGCGGAAAGTCAACGTTTGAACAGCAGCCGCACGCTTGGGTTAGATTTCTTCAAAGCTTTTTGGGAAAAAAGCCCGTCGGATGCGCGGTTTATATCTGAACAGCGTGCAGAACTACGGCTCGGTTCGGTACAGGCCGCTACTCAAAAAACGGTGGCTTCGCCTGCGCTATATCAATGGATAAAATCGGTTACTGATGAAGAGCAGATGCAAATACTCTATGAACACGCGCTTGCTAATCAGTATCAGCCCGCTAAATACCTCATCGACAGCCTCAAAAGGTTGAATAAAGCCCCGCTCACCGGTCAGCGTGTCATATGGGCAAACCGGTTCGGTAACTATGCGGACATCATGGTGGAAAGCAAAAAAATAGACAACCCCAGCCGAACCAACTCGTTGCCGGTTAAACTTATGGCGACACTGATTCGGGACAATGCAACTCGGCTCACGGCAGAAGAGCGCCAGCATCTGAATGATATTGTCGCGAACGGAGTCTCGGAAAAAGCGGAACTGGACTTCATGAATAAACTTTTTGCAAGGAATGAAACCGTCATGAACCTGCTGTTCAACTTCGAGCGCGAAAGCAGGATTTACAGCGACTTGTACGATAGCACCGCTACCGAGTTTCTGAAAGTGAGATATCTTGCGAAAAACTTTTACAAATACACCTACAAACACCAGGAGTTGCTCAGCAGGCATATTCAGTCGAGAACGGGCATTCCACAGTTTAAGCAATCCCTGGACGAGATCGTGAAGCTTGAACTGAAAGACAGCAGCGATATCAGGAAGCTGATAGAGTTCAGAAATATTAAAACAGACCCCACAGAAGCGCTGCCGGGCTATTACCTGGCCGCATCCAACGACCGGGGCAACAGCTGGTTCAACCGGATCCTGGACGGCTTGAAAGGAAAAACCATTTACCTCGTCAAATGGAATATCGACGACGCAAAAAGCAGAGAAGAGCTCGACTTCATTCCCGAATTGCAGGCGCGCCTGCCGGAGGACATTGTTTTTTTGTACATTCATCTGTCTGCGGACGAATATCCGGTATCTGACGCGCTCATAAGGCAATATATGGTCCGGCACCGACTGAAAGGCGTTCATATGTCAGTGGATGATACCCAGATGATGGACCTGCTGTTTAAGCTCAATCCGCTCGACGCGGCCACATTTTCAATAATCCGGCCGAACGG
The DNA here is from genome assembly GCF_023667495.1 of Dyadobacter sp. MSC1_007. Lineage (GTDB taxonomy): Bacteria > Bacteroidota > Bacteroidia > Cytophagales > Spirosomataceae > Dyadobacter. The sequence continues at coordinate 539,144 of NZ_JAMOZL010000001.1, read as the reverse complement.
AAAGTTTGCATCGAAAAATGCCCCGGCCCCGAGTGCAATGGAAAAAACCGCGCAGGCCATCTTAGAGGCAAGTCGGCAGTAATCATTTCACTCAACTATACCTGGCACTAGTGCGTATGCGTTAAGTCTGTTGTTCTGGAATCTGGATGCCCCATGTGTAGATATTTGTTGCTGTTTTTGCTGCTTTCCTCGATGGCTTGGGGCCAAAATCCCGACAGCCTGGAAACGCACAGCCGCGACAGTATCCGCTACACGAACCTGAAAGCGCGGATGTCCAAGACCAAGTTTTCTAAGGCTGTTTACCGGCTTTTGTTCAGGGATGTTTATAATCAGGGCAAAATTGCGGAGGTAAAGGAAATCGAAACGAACCCTTTTACGCCTTACGAAGGAATGGTGATCCGCAAAATCTTCATCCGGCAACTCGATATCCTCGGCGAATCTGTTTATGACACGACACGGAAAGGCAATCAGCTTGAACGTTTTCTAAGCAAAAGCCTCCATACCAACACCCGTGAAGGCATTATCAGAAAGTCATTCCTGCTTTTTTCGGAGGGGGACGACATTCAGGCGCAAGTATTGAAGGACAACGAACGTCTGCTCCGCTCCAACCGTACGATCGTCGATGCCCGTATCATCGTAGTCCCGCGAAAGGATGTCACCTGGATGGCCGATGTTGTCGTGCTGATCCAGGATGCATGGTCGCTCAACTTTTCGGGTGGTTTTAGTTCATTCAAGAAATTTAATGCTTCGGTCGAGAACCTCAACTTGCGGGGGACCACGCATTCCCAGCGAACGGCGATCCGGTGGGACGCGAAAGATGACTCTCTTGCTAAATTCCAGTTCAGGACCATTTATACCGTGCCCTATATCGGCAAAACCTTCATTACCGGACAGGCCAGTTTTATTTTTGAAAGAGAATTAAAAGAACAGTCAGTTCGGCTGTTCCGCCGGTTTCTCACCAATGAAACCAAATATGCTGGAGCGATGGAAATAGGGCATTATAATACGAGGCAGTACAAAAGGGTTGTCGACAGCACGGACAAGCGGCTGACAGTCCTTACCGATTATAAATATTACGATGTCTGGATAGGAAGAGCATTCAAGTTTCCATTTCCGAACAGCAAACTCGCGCAGAATTCTCGGATCGTGACTGCATTCAGGCACAACAAATACAACTTTGATGAACGCCCGGACGTAGCTCCTAACCTGAACAAAATTTACTGGAACCGCACAGCGACGCTCGTCAGCCTGGGTTACTCCGACCGAAACTACAAGCGGGACGTATTGATTTATGGTTTTGGTAGAACGGAGGACGTTCCGATCGGTAACCTGTTCGTGCTCACTGTGGGGCGCGAGAATACCGAGTTCGGTGCAAGAGGCTATGCCGGCGTCCAGTATGCCACCGGGAAATACTTGCCGCACAACCTCGGCTACTTTTACGCGTTGGCCAACTTGGGAACCTATTCCAAAAACGGCCGGGCACAGCAGGGTGTGATTAGTGGGGAGGTCAACTATATCAGCAATCTGATCCCTTTCCGGTACAGTTTCTTCCGCCAGTTTCTTACCTTCCGATACACGCACGGCATCCGCCGCGACCCGCTCGATTATCTCAATATCAGCAATAATCAGGGCATCAGGGGCATTAATAATGATCAGTTGATTGGAACGAAAAAATTTACGGTCGGGGCTGAGACGGTTTTCTTCTCCGACAAAAGTTTGTTGGGTTTTCGTATCGCCTATTTCGTTTTTGGTGACATCGGCTTGGTCAATGGAGTCCCGTCTATCTGGAAAAGCCCTCTTTACCAGGGTTACGGCCTCGGATTAAGGCTTCGGAATGAAAGCCTGACATTTAACACTTTACAACTCAGGTTCGGCTATTATCTCAACATTCCCGACCTCACTTCCCCGACCCGCTTCAATGCAAGCGGTAATGTACCACTACGGCTTCGCGACTTCGATATTTCCGCCCCGGCGATTGCCCCATTCCAGTAATATCAACCTCTATTTTACCTACAAAAACCTTATTAACAACAGGTTACCAAAACACCGGCAAAATTTTACAGTTATTTCAACCGGGCGACCCTGCTTTTTCGGATATGTGAATTAACTTTGTGGAATTTTTGGACGTACCCCTGCTCAAAAACAACAGGCAACCCCAAAAGTTGTTAAAGTATTTCCTTCAATTCTACAAATTACCATTTACTGTGCCCAAAAATACGAATATCCAATCCGTTCTAATTATCGGTTCAGGTCCCATTGTCATCGGTCAGGCTTGCGAGTTTGACTACTCCGGCTCTCAGGCAGCCCGTTCACTGCGCGAAGAAGGGATTGAGGTAGTTCTTATCAACTCAAATCCGGCAACGATCATGACTGACCCGATCAGTGCAGATCACGTTTACCTGCTGCCTTTGGAAAAGAAATCTATCGTCGAAATTCTGGAAAAACACAGGGCTTTGGGTAAGCCTATCGATGCTGTACTTCCTACAATGGGAGGCCAAACGGCATTGAACCTTGCGATAGATTGTGACAAGGCAGGTATTTGGAAAAAGTATGATATAGATATTATCGGGGTAGACATCAAAGCGATCGAAACCACCGAGGATAGGGAGAAATTCCGTCTGAAAATGCTTGAACTGGGCGTGAATGTCTGCGAAGGACGCACCGCACGTTCGTTTTTGGAAGGAAAAGAAATTGCTCAGGAGATCGGCTTCCCACTTGTAATACGCCCCTCGTTCACGCTGGGCGGTACGGGCGGCGGGTTTGTTGAAAAAGAAGAAGATTTTGACAAAGCATTGAACAACGGCTTGCACGCGTCACCTGTACATGAGGTATTGGTTGAACAAAGTGTAATGGGATGGAAAGAATATGAGCTGGAATTGCTCCGCGACAGCAAAGGCAACTTCATCATTATCTGTTCGATCGAGAACTTCGATCCAATGGGCGTCCATACCGGAGATAGCATCACCGTAGCACCTGCGATGACCCTGCCGGATACATTGTATCAGCAAATGCGCGACCTGTCTATCAAAATGATGAACGGGATCGGCAAATTTGCGGGAGGTTGTAACGTACAGTTCTCGGTAAACCCGGCGGACGACAAAATCATCGCGATCGAAATTAACCCTCGCGTTTCACGTTCTTCGGCACTTGCTTCGAAAGCAACAGGCTACCCTATCGCGAAGATTGCAGCGAAAATGGCGATCGGATACGATCTCGACGAGCTCATCAACCCGATTACGGGCAGCACATCCGCGTTCTTCGAACCTTCGATCGACTACGTGATCGTGAAAGTGCCACGCTGGAACTTTGACAAATTCAAAGGCGCCGACCGCTCACTGGGTCTCCAGATGAAATCGGTAGGTGAAGCAATGGGTATCGGACGTAACTTCCAGGAAGCATTGCAGAAAGCTTGTCAGTCGCTTGAAATCCGCAGAAACGGACTCGGCGCTGATGGCCGCGAGCTGCGCGATCAGGAAGCTATCAAGTACAGCCTGCAACACCCAAGCTGGGACCGTCTGTTCCATATATATGATGCATTCAAGATCGGCTTGTCGTTCAAAACAATACAGAACCTTACAAAAATCGACGCATGGTTCCTGCGCCAGATCGAAGAATTGGTCGAACTGGAACATGAAATCGAGAAATTTGACCTGGAAGATCTGCCTAAGGACCTTTTCCTGACAGCAAAACAGAAAGGATATGCCGACCGTCAGATCGCGCACTTGCTGAATACCAAAGAAAGCAAAGTGTACGACCGCAGAAAGAGCCTCGGTATCAACCGCGTATACAAATGCGTGGATACTTGCGCGGCTGAATTTGAAGCCAAAACACCTTACTACTACTCTACCTTCAATACTTCTCAGGAGTACCCTGATAATGAGTCGATTGTAAGCGATCGCAAGAAAGTGGTAGTACTTGGCTCAGGACCTAACAGGATTGGTCAGGGCATCGAGTTCGACTACTCCTGCGTGCATGGGGTACTGGCCGCGAAAGAGGCTGGTTACGAAACCATTATGATCAACTGCAACCCCGAAACAGTATCAACCGACCCGGATATTTCGGATAAGCTTTACTTCGAACCGGTATTCTGGGAGCACGTTTTCGATATTATTCAGCACGAAAAACCCGAAGGCGTAATCGTACAGCTGGGTGGGCAGACAGCCTTGAAAATGGCTGAAAAGCTTGAAAAATATGGTGTGAAGATCATCGGCACCAGCTACCAGTCGCTCGACTGGGCTGAGGACCGCGGACGCTTCTCGCCGCTGCTAGAAGAACTGGGCATCCCATTCCCGAAATTCGGTACGGTACGGACTTCGGATGCGGCAGTAGAACTGTCACGGACATTAGGCTTCCCGCTGCTCGTTCGTCCAAGCTACGTTTTGGGTGGACAAAGCATGAAGATCGTGATCAACGAGAAAGAGCTCGAACAGCATGTGGTGAAGATCCTGCACGACATTCCAGATAACAACATCCTGCTTGACCACTTCCTCGAAGGTGCGCTCGAAGCGGAGGCTGATGCGATTTGCGACGGTGAGGATGCATATATCATTGGTGTGATGGAGCATATCGAACCTGCCGGTATCCACTCCGGTGACTCGCACGCTGCATTGCCCCCATTCGACCTGACCGACGATGAGATCCGCCAGATCGAGGAGCATACGCGCAAAATTGCACTTGCAATGAATGTCAAAGGGTTGATCAACGTTCAGTTCGCCATCAAAAATGGCATCGTGTACGTGATTGAAGCGAATCCACGTGCATCTCGTACGGTACCGTTCATTTGCAAAGCCTACCAGGAGCCGTATGTAAACTACGCTACCAAGCTGATGCTGGGCGATAAAAAAGTGAAGGATTTCACTTTCAAGCCGGTTAAAAAAGGCTGGGCGATCAAAATCCCTGTGTTCTCATTCAGCAAATTCCCGAATGTAAACAAGGAACTCGGCCCTGAAATGAAATCGACCGGTGAGGCCATCTACTTCATAGATGATTTGCAGGATGAGTTCTTCCAGAAGATTTATGGCGAAAGGAATCTTTACCTGAGCCGGTAAATATAGCTATTGAAGCAAAGCAAAAAGCCCCGGATCGCTCCGGGGCTTTTTGCTTTTAGAGACATCATATACAAAGACAAAATACCGGACACATTCTCCCTTAAAGTGTATATAATATAGTATTTTCGGGAATTATTGTAACCACTCCCCTACATGTCTAAGTTTTACGCTTGCATTTTTGCAATGTGGCTTTGCGTTCAATTTGCCGCATTTGCACAATCACCTACCATTTCTTTGAATGTGTATGACAACGCCGGATCGGTGTGCCTTAATGCTGCTTACAAGCTAAGTGTCACTATGACTGGCACGTTCAATGCAGACAACCAATTCACTATCCAGGTCAGGAAAAACGAAACTTCTACCGTACTCGCGGAGGTCCCCGCAGCGCTGATAGCGGGTTGGCTGACATTTACCTTGAAAGATTCGCTCGCTTATGCCCATAATTTGGTTCAATTCAAGGCAGTAACATCGTCTCCGAAGGCAGAAAGCGCGTGGTCAGGCGCTGTTTTCGTGCATTCCAAAGGCCGCCTTGTCATCAATCCTGATAATGTCACGGACACATTGAATGCATTCGATTATGCCAGTATTAAGTTCGGGGGAAGTACTTCGAGCAGAGTCAGTGCAACGTTGGATGATAGTACTGTGCTGGACATTTATAGCTCTTTTTCAAATCAGTCCGTCCTCATTCCCGGTAACCGGCGTACCTACACGATTGCCCATGCCGAAAATGCCTGCGGTTCCATGCAGGTGAGCGGTAAATATGAGCCGATCATTAATTCGACTTCCGTCAAAGCCGCGCTGGTCACACCTTCGTCCGTCTGCGAAAACAACGAAATAAAAGTAACATTCTCTACCTCCGGGACACCTTTTACAGCTCAAACCCGCTTTCGCGTGCGTCTAACGGAGGTCACTTACGAGGCCACTGCGCCTCTCATACTGGAAACGCCGGCAACGGTTAACGGAAATGTTCTGACTGCCCGGATCCCCAACAACTTGAAATTGCAAACCCAGCGACCTTTCAATGTTCAAATAATCACAGAAAACCCTTCTACCCGCTCAGACATTGCGAGTGGCACGCTTACGATCTGGCCGAAGACAAGGGCCAATTTTGAAACCCTGAGCACCACCATCGATTATCTTAGTCAATCGAACATTTCGATAGCAATGTACGGCCCGCCACCTTTTGTCGTGGAGTTAACGGACGGAAGCAAGTCTGCATCCACTTACGAACACGTCAATTTCTGGGTATCTCCATCGGCTGATCAAACTTACCGCATTAAGTCTGTGACCTCGGGCTGTGGAAAGACAGACATCACAGAGTCCGAAACCGTACAGATAAAGGTCAGGCCGGGCATTGCGATATATGACGATGGCCGCGAAAACCAAACGACCTGCGCCGGACCGAACGCCCGAATCAGATTCACTAGTAACGTCAATTTCACGGCCGCGACGCAGTTCACGGTGAAGGCAACATATTATCCGGGTCAGACAGTCCTGTTCAATGCGACGCGTTCCGGCGACTATGTTGAATTTGCAATGCCCGTTCCGTCTGACGGCTATCCCGGGTATGGCTTTCAGATTATTACTTCGAACCCCGCGATGGAGTCGCCGATCAGTTTTAATGTCGGGGTAAAAACCCCGCCCAAGATCGGTTTTACAACCAACCTGGAAGCAACGGTATTCACTAAACCAACGCTCGTTCGGATAGGTTACCAATTGGACGGTGGCGGCCCCTATACGATCGAGGAGCTAGACGGGACAACAAAAACCTATGAAAATACCACTTATCAGGGCCCATGGTTTTTTGTAAAGGAAACCATGGACTACAAGATAAAGTCGGTTTCCAATGGTTGTTTCAAAAACGAGGCTCCCGGGGGTATCCGCCTTACCATACGTCCTGCGAGCGAACCGGCTATTTACATTGAGCCGATGAAGACAGCCGTTTGTAACAACGACAGTCTTGAAATTGCATTCGGCAGCGTCGGACAATTTGGTCCCGGAAATAAGTTTACCATACAGGGCACCTTGCCCTGCTGCAATTTTGAACCACTCGCGGTGGTGGAAAAGGGTGGCAAGTACAAAATTAAATTATCGGATGAATTGAGATCCAGTGTGGCCGAAATCCGCATTGCCTCGTCCAACCCGGTACTTTTCACCGAGGTTGTCCGCGTACAGATCCACAGGGCGGCTACGGATTTCGATTTGTCGCCTCAAACCACTGCGGGCGACCCGCAGCGGCTTGTTCCTCACGGAATGCCGACTCCGCTCTATTTGACTTCCCGAAGCTCCCTTATGGAAAGTGTTACCTACCTGGAAAACGGTGTTGAAAAGACGATTCCGGTAGACCCGTATAGCACCAGCTTTTCGGTCAACCCGCAAACAGGCATTTTGTCGACGTATGTAATTAAGTCTGTTACCAATGCCTGCGGAGCCTTCCCGGTTAACAAAACCACTTACCTTCAGGCCATGCCGAACCGGATACAAGTGGATCCGCTGTCTGCCTCGCTAACGTGCGTAGGGTTCCCACTGTCGCTGGGGGTCAGTATCGTGGATGGGCCGGTGACGGATGCGAGCTACTCTCTGGAAATGGCCCCGCCGAACAGCAAGGAATACAAGCCGCTGGTAACCGGCGAAAAAGGATATCGCTTAAACGCCACAGTACCCAACAATCTCGCCACAGGCCTCTACAATTTCAGGATCGTATCGTCTGACGGATCGATATCCGACCCCTGGCCGATGCAAATCTCGGCATTGCCATCGGCCACGCTGACCAACGATCCTTCACAGCCTAACCCAATGACGATCGAGGCTGGGCAACCAGTGATCCTACGTATCCTCACAGCCCCGTCACCCGCTATCACAGCTATTCTTAGTGACAATACCAGGAAGACTATTAACGGAACAGAGGAATCCTGGTACAGTTATCCTAAAAAGAGCCAGCAGTATTCTTTGATTTCGGTTAGCAACGTGTGCGGATATGGCAGCGCCTCCGGTAAAGTGGAAGTACGCATCAACCCCAAACTTGTTGTTACGCCCTCATCCACAAGCGTGTGTGAGGGAAGCACTATTAACATACAATACGAACTGCAAGGGGATGCTGACCTTTCCGGAAGCTACATTCGCTTTTCATTGACAGACCAGGACGACGTTACCATCCCCCTCGACTCGACTCAGGCGCCGAAGGGTAATATCAGGCTTAAAATCCCCGGGGCCTTAAAGGGAAGCTATTACCGGATCATTTGCAGCGTTCCCAAATATAATCTCAAGGTAACGTTGAACATGGGCGTTACCACAAAACCCGACGTTACGCTGTCCGGTAGTACGATTATCAACAGCGGAGAAAGCACCCAACTGGCTATCAAGTTCAACAAAAACAATTCCGAGACAGTCAAATACCAGTTGTCCGATGGGACCACTGGTAACATCTACGCTTCAAATGGTTCCGTCCATTACGTACTGGTGGCGCCGAAACAAACAACCACCTACACCATCACATCCATTTCGAACAGCTGTGGCGAAGGGATGATCTCGGGATCGGCTAATGTGGAGGTAAACCCGCCTTCGGCCAGGAGCGTGACAGTGACATCGATTACATCCAAAACAGCTTTCAATTTTTGCAGTGGTGACACAATCCTGGTGGGTTACAAAGTCTCGGGGACATTTTCTGCGGGCAATAAATTTACAGTTCAACTGTCTGACAGTACCGGTAAAAACTTTACCGATATCACGACGATCCAGGGCACCAATCCGGTTCAGGCGGTGCTCCCGGCCAATCTTTCCTCAAAAGCACAATATCGCCTTAGAGTCGCAGCTTCGGATGCGAATACGGCTGCCGGGGCATACGGCCAGGCGATAGTTTCGAATAAAAAGGCATCAGCCCGGTTTGCATCGGAATCTGTGATTTTCGATGGTGTGAACAATCCGAAGATAACCGTCTTGCTCGAGGGCGGAGGTCCGTGGTCCTATCAGTTCGGGACCGATGTTTCAGTCATTAACCGGCAGTCCAGCAACCCGACTGACGTAGTTGAGCTATTTCAGGCTTCGCCAAGCCAGTTCTATCGTCTTTTCCGTGTTTCGAACAGCTGCGGAACAGGTACCATCGGTTCGCCTTCCACGGTAAGAGTGGAGATCGTCACCGCAACGGAGCCGAACGCACCCGGATTCCAGGTTGTCGTTGCGCCTAATCCGGTTCACGACATTCTTACGGTGAAGTCCGGAAACAGCGATGAAAAAACCATTCAGCTGATTTCGCAGAGCGGTACTGCGGTTCGTACGATAAAGACCCGCCAGCACGAGGAAACCCTCGATATCCGTTCCCTTTCTCCCGGCATTTACCTTCTGCATGTTAATGCCAAAGGCAAGAAAGCGACATTTAAGGTGATCAAGCAATAAACGCATTCGTACTAAAACAACAAAGCCCGGATCAAATCCGGGCTTTGTTGTTTTATGGACTAATCAAAAAATCAATTCTCACTTCACTTCCTCATAATCCACATAATCACCTCCTTTGAAGCGGGAAGCCTGGCTGGCGTCGGGCGGAGTACTGTCCACGCGGATACCTCCCGATTTCGTCCTTGCTCTTTGCTGCTCCTGCTGTGCGCGATATGCCTTTTCCTGCTGCTTCACGAGTTGTCGCCCGACAAGGAGGTGGAAAATAAATCGCCTGAAAAAAGGAACGAATGCAATCAGTAACAGGAATATGAGAATTATATTAAATACCAGTTTCATTTTTCAATAGTTTTTTACCTCAATCAATAACGTAAACGTAGCATAAATAGCACACGAATATAACGAAAACCTCATGAAAGACGAAACCGGGCATTAAGCGGTTTTATCGGATTACCAACGGTCTCAAATCTCAATCGCCCTGCTACTTTCTACCACACGCTCATAATAAGCTTCATAATGCGGCAGGATCTTGGCTACATCGAACTCCCTGGCCCTTGCCAGCGCATTGGCTTTGAAGGTAGGCAGGTTTTCGTCGTCAAGAATGTATGCCGCATGTTTTACCATATCTTCGACATCACCCACATCACTTAAAAAGCCGGTCACGCCATGCACATTCAGCTCGGGCAGGCCGCCTGCATTGGATGTGATAATAGGTACCTCACAAGCGAGTGCTTCCAATGCAGCCAGTCCGAAGCTCTCGGATTCAGAAGGCATTAAAAACAGGTCGGCGACGGACAATACTTCTTCAATTGCATCCAGTTTACCCAAAAACCTGACATCCGAAAGCATATCCAGCTCTTTGCAAAGCCGCTCAATCCGCATACGGTCCGGGCCGTCACCCACGAGCAGCAATTTGCAAGGCAGCAATGTGCGGAGCTTTTCGAAGATCATGATGACATCATCGATCCGTTTCACCTTCCTGAAATTGGAAGTATGAACAATAAGCTTTTCGTTATTCGGACAGATCGCCAGTTTGAAATGATCTTTTTTCTGCCTGTTGAACCTGTCAAGATCGATGAAATTCGGGATCACTTCGATGTCCTTCGTGATCGCGAAATGGTCGTAAGTGTCTTTTCGGAGTGAGTCCGAAACAGCTGTAATGCCATCGGACTGATTAATACTGAATGTAACGACCGGCTCATAGGAAGGATCTTTCCCTACTAATGTTATATCAGTACCGTGCAATGTGGTGATCACCGGAATGTGAATGCCCTGCGCCGCGAGGATCTGCTTCGCGAGGTAGGCCGACGATGCATGTGGTATCGCATAATGTACATGCAGGAGATCCAGACCGGCGTCGGCTGCCACATGGACCATTTCACTCGATAGTGCCGACTCGTAAGGCGGGTACTGGAATAGCGGGTAGGCCGGTATATTTACTTCATGATAATAGAGATTCTCATTGAAAAAATCCAGTCTCTGAGGCTGCGAGTAGGTAATGAAATGAACCTGGTGCCCTGCTTTGGCAAGTGCCTTTCCAAGTTCAGTAGCTACCACACCGCTTCCCCCGAAGGTAGGATAGCATACGATACCAATTTTCATAATATGTTAGCAAATGGTGGATTGTCGACCGACATACCGCCCTTCTGGCGGTTTTGAAATAACTAACAACAAATACCCCTTTTTTATCCCCAAAATGGATAAAGATGTGAAGAATTGTCGTTAATGGTATAAAATGAATAATTTTATTGCCTAAACCTTCTTTTCCAGCGTTAACATTCATGAATGTGTCGGCGAGACCCAAGATCAGAACATGGGATTATGTCACCGGAAGTGCGCGGCTTGTGCGCATGACCAACCTCGTCATTGTCGCTCTTACCCAATATCTCACGCGTATCCTGCTCATCGGCCCAAGGCACGAATGGCGAAGCATTATCGCGGATGTGGATATGTTCGTGTTGTCGCTCTCCACCGTTTGCATTGCAGCTGCCGGTTATATTATCAATGATTATTTTGATATCAAGATCGACATCGTCAACAAGCCCGAGCGGGTTGTGGTGGGGCGGTATCTCAAACGACGGTGGGCAATAGGTGCGCACCAGGTCCTGAACCTGATGGGTGCCGTCCTGGGACTGGCGGTCAGTCCTTACATCTTCGTCATTAATGTATTTTCGATCACTTTGTTGTGGTTTTACTCTGAGCGCTATAAGCGACTTCCGTTTATCGGCAACTTCATCGTGTCGCTGCTCACCGGGCTCACATTGCTGATCCTCGCAGTGCATTATCCTGCTAACCGCCATTTGGTCTTCATTTACGCGGTATTCTCCTTTTTCATTTCCCTGATCCGCGAAGTCGTCAAAGACATGGAGGATATCCGCGGCGACGAGGCGCACGGGTGCCGTACGCTGCCCATTATTTGGGGAATCCGAAGGACAAAGACATTCCTGTATTCGGTCATTGTCGTTTTTGTGATGATCCTCTTCGTAATGGCGCGGGCGCTGCAAAACAATTTACTGGCCTTGCTGTTCCTGCTGCTTCTGATACCGATCGCCCTTCTGGTGCTCCGTCTTTCCCAGGCCGACACCCGCCGCGATTTCCGGGCAATCAGCAGCCTGTGCAAGATCATCATGCTGCTGGGGCTCGTGACAATGATCTGGACCTAGCGCTGTATCTTTGTCCAACCAAACTAAATCTCTGTTACCATTATGAAAAACTTTATTTTATGGAGCATCATGTGCATCACGATGTTCAGCGCAGACGTCCTGGCCCAGGAATGCGCCGGATTTACATTGAAAGAAGGGAGTGGTTTCGAAATGAATAACTATGATGGCAAGGGTAAGGCCATTGGCAAGATCATTTACAAAATTGCAAAAGTAAGCAAGGAAGGTGCCAATACGGTTTTCACGGTCGATATGGAATCGCTGAACTCGAAAGGCAAATCCGAGCTGAAAAACACCTACCAGATGAAATGCGATGGAAATGTGATGTCTATGGACGCTAAGTCACTGATCAGTCAGGAGCAGCTCAAATCTTTCAAGGACATGGAAATGAAGTTTACCTACGAAAACATTGAATATCCTTCCAAATATGCTGTTGGAGACAAACTGAAAGACGCTTCCATCAAAGGTGAAGGCAAATCTGGGCCTATGCCAGTGAATTTCAACATGCTGATCAAAAACCGCACGGTAACGGGGCAGGAAAAGCTGACAGTCCCAGCCGGCAGTTATGATGTTTACAAGATCAATTCGGACATGAATATGGAAATGGTCATGGGTTTTCCGGTGAAGATGGACATGCAGACAATCTCGTATCGCGCGCCTGGAATTGTTTGGGATCTCAAAACGGAAACCTATCGCAAAGGAAAACTAATGGGGTACAGTGAACTCACGAAAATTTATTGATTTTGGACGTTTCAGTATAAAGATTTACTCTGAGAACGGCTTCCGGTATACCCGTAAGCCGTTCTTTTTATAGCTTTGTCAAAGGAATTGTACAATCACCCCATATTATATCATAAATTTAACTACACTTAAATGAAGAGAGTTGCCATTTTCGCTTCCGGTTCGGGATCGAATGCTGAGAAAATCTGCGAATATTTTTCTGACAGGGAGGACGTAGACGTTTCGCTGATCTTCACCAACAATCCTATGGCGGGGGTGATTAAACGAGCGCTTAAATTGCAGGTCCCGGTTGTATTTTTTGACAAGAAAACATTTTATCATACAGGGAAAATATTACAAATACTTCAAAATGAAGGCATTGACCTGATTGTACTGGCCGGCTTTATGATGCTCGTTCCACCGGTACTCGTCGAAGCATTCCCGAACAAGATGATCAATATTCACCCGGCGCTGCTGCCGAAATACGGTGGTAAAGGCATGTACGGACATTTTGTGCACGAAGCGGTGGTGAATGCGAAGGAAACACAATCGGGCATTACGATCCATTACGTCAATGAGCACTACGACGAAGGCAATGTGATATTCCAGGCAACCTGTGACGTCGCTCCTACCGACACGCCGGAAGATGTGGCGCATAAAATACATGCGCTGGAACACGAGCATTATCCACGCATTATCGACGAGATCCTCAATAAACAGTAATTCCTGCCTATGCTGTATTTTTTACTGGCTGTTGTATTTACGGTGATGCTTTATCTGATCATGCGGGCTTATCCGCGTTACCAGGTAGATTCTTTTCACTCCGTAGTCTTCAACTACTACTCCTGCGTACTCACCGGACTGTTGCTGTCCCCGAATCTGATGGCATTTAAAGACGTGCAATGGACGTCGGAAGGCACTATTCTGACCATGGCCCTTGGCGCTATGTTTGTTACGGCCTTTATGCTCATTGGGCTCACCGCACAAAAAGTAAGTGTTACAGCCACGTCGCTGGCCGGAAATATGTCGCTGGTTATCCCGGTTTTATTCGGCCTTTTTGTATTTAAAAACAACAATAAGGATTTTACGGCGCTCAACTACCTCGGGCTTGTCCTTGCACTCGTGGCACTCGCATTAGGCGCGATCCAGCGCCCGGCCAAGCCCACTTCCGCCGAATCCGAAACAACGACTGTATCGGCGGCGAACACTTCTTTATGGATATTGCCTGTACTGACATTCTTCGCCGCAGGAACGAACAACACGTTGATCAACTATCTTTCATCCAGATATTACACATCCGACCAGATTACCGTGTTCATGATCATCGCATGTTTCGGCGCGGTTTTGATCGGCACTACTTTACTGATTTACAGACTTGTTGCCTACGGCCAGAAACTAGCGCTCCGGAGTGTGGTGGGTGGATTGTTGCTGGGCGTACCCAATTTTTTGTCGCTATATTTCCTGCTGCTGGCACTGGCCGCATTTGGCAACAGTGCCGCCTATGTTTTTCCAATTTATAATATCCTGACGATGCTAGTGTCGGCTGTTACTGCGCGTCTCATCTATCAGGAACGTTTAAACACCCTCAATAAATGGGGGCTCGTGCTCGCCGTTGCGGCCATTGTGCTGATCTCTTACCAGGAGCTCAATTTGTAAGTACGCGTCCCAAAACTTATCATGACAGAAACATCTATTTTACATATTCCCGAAAAAGAGAAACCGCTCAACAAGCGGCAAAAGGAATTTAACCTGCTCTCTGAAAAAATTGAAACGCTCGACAGGCAGCTCGCCGAGCTCCGCGAAGCTTATGACGAAATGCTGCGAAGGATACCGTCCGAACAGGATCCGCTCGTCCGCGAGTACCAGGGTTACCGCATCGAGATTGTCAATCTGTGGGACCGAAATTACACAGCCGAGCATTTCCGGAACATTTACCAGACCAAGCTCGCCTTCCTGATCACCGAAAATGCTTATGACCTCATCAAAAATTACGGTTATGATGAACTGAAAGCACTTTTTGACAGATATAGTCCCATTTCGATTGAAACATTACTTGAAGAGGACAGGTTGAGGGAAGCAACGCGCATTACCGACCCGGCATTTTTACTGGACGAACAGGCGGATGAATCTCCGGAAATATCGTTTCACGAGCTGTCGAGGGAAGAACAGCAACGCATCAAGGCTGAAAAACGGGAAAGTAAGGCGGAACAGCGGATGCGGGAATCGAAACAGGCGAAGACGACTCGCTCGGTAAGGAGCGTTTATATGGAGCTTGTCAAGTCCTTCCATCCTGATTTGGAAACCGACGAAGCCGAAAGACAGCGCAAAACGGGCATTATGCAGCAAATTACGGAGGCTTATCAGGAGGGACGACTTCTTAGTCTTCTTAAACTTCAGATGGAAATCGAGCAAATTGACCGGGACAAACTCGAAAGTCTTGATAAAAACCAACTCAATTATTTCAATCGGATACTCAGCCAGCAGGCAGCGGAACTGGAACAGCAAAAAACTGCCATTCAAATGCAGATTTCGGCCATTTGCGGCTTGCCTTATCAGCACGCCAACTCGCTGGTTACGGTTATCTCCAAGTTCAATACGAACCTTAACGAGCTTCGGACTGAGATCAAGAACATCAAAGCGCTTGTCAAGCACTGGCAGACGCCTTCTCAACTGAAAGCTTACCTGAAAACGTACGAGATTCCTGGCCTACACAGCTACGAGCATGATTAACGGTCATTTTCGTGATCCTGCGGGAAACGTATACAATGCGTAGAGGTTTTTCCCCGATTTCTTAAAATTTTTTAAATATAAATATATAAATATCGTATCAAAGGCCGTTATCGCTGAACCAGTTAGGTTTAATGCGCAATAGCTGGCAATCTGGCATGTATTTTATTCGTATGGTTCAACACACCCAAACTCATACGTACATGAAAAATTGCATTATTCTACTGCTCGTAGCGACACTTTGTATCTCTCGGGCACAAGCACAGGAGAACGTTTCCATAGGTCCGATTGTAGGCGTTTCGATCGCCAATTTCCGAGGAGACGTTGCAAACACAGACTGGAAACCCGGATTAACCATAGGTGGCTTCTACAATTACAGCTCCGAATCCGGATTCGGTTTCAGCGGTCAGTTGCTTTTTACGCAGCTTGGCGCGCAGATCAACAACAAGTCGAATGAGATTAATCTCAACTATATCCAGACTCCGTTGCTCGCCACGTTCTTCTTTGGCCGCTACGGTGACGCCGTCCGCCCGAAGATTTTCCTTGGCCCGAACCTGAACTTCCTGGTAGGTGCAAGAGATAAAAACGGCAACAATATCAATGGAGATTCGAACAACCGGGTTTACAGCCCGTTCGACCTGGGCCTCACATTCGGCGCCGGGGTTAACTTCCGGGTTCAGGACAAAATATGGCTGAACTTCGACGCCCGCTACGGACTTGGACTGCTCGACGTTACCCGCGTTGACAATACCAACATCAAGAACAACAATTGGGGTATCAATGCAGGGGTAAGCTTCCCGCTTGGCACTTACAACAGCAGTACCGGTAGATTACGTACGCGCTGACACACTATGATTCATGAGCAGAAGGGCATCCAGTTTTGAATGCCCTTCTTTTTTAATGTCCCGCTGAATTTCAAAACCGCGCGAACATGCTCCGAATGGATTTGCTTCGAATTACTTACTGGGGACTTCTTGCAGTCGTATTGGTTTGCATTACCGGATGGTTCGCCATCATACCAGATGGAAGCCAGGCGAGGATCGCGGCAGCCGCGTTGGAACTGCTGAAAACCGGCAAAGCGAGCGACACCTCTGGAGCGTCGGAGCCGATTCTGCGGTTTCTTGCATTCTCCATGCAGCTTTTTGGCCAAAACCACATTGCATTGCGAATACCGGGCATATTCGCAATCCTGTTGTCTTTGTATTTCACCTACCGTTTTGCGAAGGTTTGTTACAGTTTTGAAGTCGCATTGCTGACTGTGATCGTCATGAGCACAACACAAGCGACTTTTCTTCTCAATGCCGGCATTACTTCTGTCCACTATCTTGCCGTATTCTACACTTTCGCGCTCTGGCAAATCGGCGTCTATTTACGTGATAAAAAGCAATTGAACCTTGTACTGGCGATGGCAAGCGCATTGCCGTTGGCGCTGTTAAAAAACAGCCCGTCAGAAGCGGATCCTCGTTACCTGGACCCATTGCTAACGATCATCCCGATGTTTATTCCCTGGACCATTTTCCTGGCGCTCGGCCTGTGGAACATTATTAAAAGTCTCGTTTCCAGGCAAACAAATGGGATAATTAAACAGGACCTGATCACTTTGCTTGCGTTTGTGCTCCCGTTCGTATTAAGCTATTTCAGCCCGTCACGTTCCATTTTCGATGTTTTTCTGGCATATCCGGCGGGCGCTTTGATCGCATCGTCTTTTTTATACCAAGTTTTATACGCACAACCGGGAAGCACTTCTAAAACACTAGTCTACATGCATATCGCAGCAGGTTATGCCGGACTGGCGCTGCTATTCTGCCTTGTTTGGTTCCCTTTTCCGGAAAACAACTACTATGGAC
This sequence comes from Dyadobacter sp. MSC1_007, assembly GCF_023667495.1. Taxonomy (GTDB): domain Bacteria; phylum Bacteroidota; class Bacteroidia; order Cytophagales; family Spirosomataceae; genus Dyadobacter. Next base: position 521,753 of record NZ_JAMOZL010000001.1, on the reverse strand, counting down.
TCATTCATTTTATGGCTTTGCTCAGCGTGCTCACCTGGCTGATATTCTTCTCAGAAATCCGCAATAAGCTGGTGATAGGTTGTGTAGCGTTTGCCATCGGCTCCAACGTTATCCTGACAACTTACTTTTATCCCAACGTTTCCAAATATGAAGCGGGTGCCAAACTGGGAATGATAGTCCGTGCCAATGGAACCGTACCGGGGAAATTATTAAGCTATCAGGCAGGAAATCCTGGCACATTAAGATTCTATGCGGGCGCTCCAGTGGAAGAAACCAACGATTTCGGGAAGTTGATTGCGACAAAAGGTTGCTGGGTATACACGCACCAGAGCCTGCTCAACGAATTCAGGGCAATGCGGCCCGATCTTCGCATTGCGGGGACTGTCAGCGAGTTTCAAGGCTCGTTCTGGGACATCAGGTTCCTCGATGCGGAGAGCAGAAAAAAGCTACTGACTCAAAAAGTACTGCTCCGCCTTTGACACGGCCTGCCCTATCCGCTATTCCATAAAGTCGATGCTAAAAGAATAAAAGGTAACTTTGTCATTCTTTTTACAGCTTGAACATGACTTTCGAAGAATTAAATCTTACCAAACCGCTCCTGAAAGCCCTTTCGGAAGCGGGATATACCACTCCTACCACGATCCAGCAAAAGGTCTTTTCCGTGATGATGTCCGGAAAAGACGTGTGCGGCATTGCGCAAACCGGAACGGGAAAAACATTCGCCTACCTGCTGCCCACACTTCGCCAGCTTGAATTTTCAAAAGACCGGTTGCCGCAACTGCTTATCCTCGTACCCACGCGCGAACTGGTCGTGCAGGTGGTGGAGGAAGCGCGGAAACTAAGCGCATACATGACGCTCCAGATCGTGGGTGTGTACGGAGGAGGGAATATCAAAGTGCAGATGGCCGAACTTAAAAATGGTGCCGACATTGTAGTAGCGACCCCCGGAAGGCTGTTTGATCTGGCATTGAATGGCTCGCTCAAAACGAAGTCCATTAAAAAGCTGGTTATCGATGAAGTGGATGAAATGCTGAACCTCGGTTTCCGTACCCAGCTTAAAAATATCCTAGACCTGCTGCCCCAGCGGCGCCAGAACCTGCTTTTCTCAGCTACAATCACGCAGGACGTGGAGGCGCTGATGAAGACTTATTTCAACAATCCGGAAAGAATAGAAGCGGCGCCAGTGGGCACCCCGCTGGAAAATATCGAGCAGCAGGCCTATGATGTGCCTAATTTTTATACCAAAGTAAACCTGCTGGACCTCCTTCTGGATCGGAATGAGGACATGACCAAAGTGCTCATTTTCGTAGCTACCAAAAAGCTTGCAGATCAGCTGTATGGACAAATGGAACTGGGCTATCTCAACAAAATAGGGGTTATCCATTCCAATAAGGACCAAAACCATCGTTTTAATACGATCCGTCAGTTCCATGAAGGCAACTACCGCATTCTGATCGCGACGGATATCATCGCAAGAGGTTTGGATGTGGCGGAGGTTTCGCACGTCTTCAATTTCGACATCCCTGAAATTCCGGAAAACTATATTCACAGGATCGGTCGCACAGGCCGGGCCGACCGCCGGGGCATTGCTATTTCATTCATTACTGAAAATGAAAAGCCGTTTCAGGAACAGATTGAAGAGTTGATGGATTTTAAAATTCCAATGTTGCCGCTGCCTGAGGACCTCAAAATTTCGGAAGTGCTTACGCCGGATGAGGAGCCCAAAATTCATATGAAAAATATTGAAATGAAGCGGCCAAAAAGGGAAGATGTAGGGCCGGCATTCCATGAAAAAATCGCCAAAAACCAGAAAGTAAATGTCCGCAGGGACCACGCGAAAGAGAAAATGATCAAATACGGCCGTCCTATCAAACGCTCCGGCAAAAAATAACATTTGATCGAGGTCTTCCGGATATTCAAATCATTTTACAGCATTTGTTGTTAGACCTGCATGAATATCTGGGAAATCTTCCAACGACTCCGCCCTTTTGTCAAGCCTTACCACCGGCAAATTGCATTCGCACTTTTTCTAACATTGTTGGGCGCAGTCACCGCACAGGTTAACCCCTGGGTGCTGCGCTATACCGTAGACACCGTGCAACTGATGCTGAATAAGCATTGGGGCATTTCGCAAGGCAAAGACTTACTGATCACGATCACGGCGATCCTGTTCCTGAAAGAGATTGTAAACACGTTCATCGTTTTTGGTCAGCGGTATTTTGGAGAAAAGATCCGCATTAAGGTTTCCAGTGACCTCGCCCAGGTTGCAGTAGGCCGGATATTGACCTATAACCTTTCGTTTTTCAGTGATAATGAAAACCAGAAAGGAAAACTCCAAACCCGGATTGATCGTGGTGTGGAAAGTCTGACAAAACTCATTCAAAACTTCTTCATTGACATATTACCACTGTTTGCAAATGCATTGGTCGCATTGGGCATCATGTTTTCGGCCAATATATACGTCGGCGGCATAGCGCTGGCAATCCTGCCGGTCTATTTTTGGATCAGTTTCAGGCAGGCGGGTGAACTACAGGGCGTAAGGCGCAAGCTCAAACGCCAGCGTGAAAATAAGAGCAGCGGACTGATCAACCTTATCGAATCGGTGATCGTGATCAAATCGTTTGTCCGGGAAAAGCTGGAAGGCGAAAAGCAGTATAAGATCCAGATGGAGTTGATGGATTCACAGCTTAAAACCCGGAAAACCAACTTTACGTACGACGGTATCAAGAGTTTTATCGAGCAAATAGGCGTAGTACTGATTATAATCCTCACCGCCTATCTTGTATTGGACCAGCAAATGTCGATTGGTGCCATTATGTTCCATATTCTGCTTTTCAACAACGTTTCCGCCCCTATCCGGCAATTGCACCGGATCTATGACGAAATGAACGACGCCCTGACCTACTCGGAGGGTTTCTTCGAAATCCTGGACGCCAACGATTTCGTCGAAAAAAGCGGAAAGACGGTAATGGACGATTTTAAAGGGGATTATCGCCTTCAAAATGTTTCATTTTCTTACCCGAATGGCAACAAAGCACTTTCAGAAATCGATATGAATATCAAGGCCGGGCAGACGACGGCCATTGTGGGACTTTCTGGTGCTGGCAAAAGTACGCTTATCAACCTGCTCGTTGGCTTTTATCAACAAAACGGTGGAACGATCCTGCTGGATGGCAAGCCGCTCGATGCATACGACCTGTCTTCGCTGAGAAATGCGATCGGGATGGTGTTGCAGAAGAACCATATTTTCAAAGGCTCCATCGCAGAGAACATACGCTATGGAAAACCAGGTGCCTCGGATGCCGAATTAATAGAGGCTGCCAGACAGGCCTATTTGCATGAGCAGATTATGGAATTGCCGGCCGACTATGAAACCGACGCCCAGCTATTATCCGGCGGTCAGCAACAGCGCATTGCCATCGCACGTCTTTTTCTGAAAAACCCTCCTATTATCTTCCTGGATGAGCCCACGGCAAGTCTGGACGCCATTGCAACGGAGCAGATCAAAAATAGCCTCGATGCGATCAAGAAAAATCGCACGGTGGTGATCATCTCGCACAGCCTCGCGCAAATTCTCGATTCGGACGAAATTTATGTGATGAAGAAAGGCCACATTGTCGAAAAAGGGAAACATGAAGAGCTTTACGAAGCAAATGGCGCTTACCGTGAAATTTTCGACGCTTCGGCCCGTAGTCTTAACCTGGAAAAGATGCTGGAATTGATGAATAAGGAATGATAAAAAAACTCCCGAAGAGCGCTCCGGGAGTCACGATAGGATGAGGTTTATGTTTTTATTAATGGCTTTCTTTTTGTTTTTCGAGATTGAAGAGGTCATTCAGCACGTCGATCAGCGTTTCTGCTTCTCCTCGTTTGCAAGCCGCTTTCAATTGCAGAACCGGCAGTTTTAATATTTTCTGCATCATGCTGGAAGTAATGCGTTCTACTTTTTCCAGCTCCGTATCGCTCAGGTTTTTTGTAAACCTCGTGAGTTCCTCTTTCCGGATCTGTTCGAGTGCCCCTTTCAGTTTTTGAATGGTTGGCGATACGATCATTTCCCTCGACCAGTCATTGAATTCGACCACTGCCTCATTGATAATCTCTTCCACGTGCGGAACAGACTCGAGGCGGCGTTGGAGCGCTTCATCTGCCTTCGAACGAATGGAATCGATCGTATAAAGCATTACGCCCGGCACTTCCTCTACTTCCGGCGACACGCTGCGCGGAACCGCCAGGTCAATAAAATATTTGAATGACATTCCGCGTAAACGCACCATCATTTCTTTTGTAAAGAATGGCTCATCACGTTGAATGGAAGATACGATAATGTCGGCGCGGGATATTTCAGATTCGATATCCGCAAAATCGGCAATGCGAAATCCAAGCTCGGCTCCTAATGTCTCAGCCTTGCTGTGCGTCCTGTTGATGATCGTCACATCTGCATCAGTATTCTGGGAAAGGTTACGGCATACATCCGTTCCAATTTCACCGAGACCTACTACCAGAATTTTGGGATTCGGCATCAGGCCTTCCAGCAGTTCGACCGCGGCATAGGACACTGAAGCTGCACCATCACGGAAGAATGTTTCCTGAGCTACCCGCTTATTGGCAAAAAATATCGTGTGAAGTAACCGGTGTAAAAACGGCCCGGCCATATTCAGGTCCGCGGACCACTGATAGGCATGCTTGATCTGGTTCGGGATCTGCATATCGCCCACTACCTGCGATTGAAGGCCGGTAGCTACCTGAAACAAATGCTGAACTGCGCCCTCTCCGTCCGAAAACTCTTCAAAATAAGCGCGGAAGGATTCGATATCGGAAATGCCTTTTTCGATCAGGAGTAACTTGATGATTTCCTCGTTAAGATCGGTGGCAGCGGAATAGTATATTTCTGTGCGATTACAGGTCGAGACCGCGAGGACGTCGGAAATATCAAAAAAATCTTTAAGACGAAGCATCATGCTCTTTGCTTCCGCCTCATTCAAAGCAAGCTTTTCCCTGATAGCAAGAGGAGCATTCCGATGTGATAAACTTACTGACTTGAACTGGTTATACATCACTTAGTCTAATTCGATTCACAAAAATACAGCACAAAAATCATAATAGAAACGTGGAACAATGACCGTTCAGTTATTTAGAATTTGTTTAAATAAATCACCCTCAACCTGCACAAAATAAGGCATTCAAACTGGTGCAAAACATGACTTTCGTCATACTTAAAACTGATGGTAACGGGTAACTAAAAAACGGTCAGAAGCCACTAAGCGTAAATTATTTACGTTATTTGTAGACTATAACGTTAACATTGGGCAGAATGTGCCCGGCATTGAATGATCAGCGAAACCCCCAAAGAAAAACCGCGTTTCCGGCTGCACCCGGTGGCCATCCTGAACAGCCAGCGATTGCGCCGTTCTTTGATGGATACCTACGATCAGAAGAGCTTTTACAAATACATGATCGGGATCATTCTCCTGGTTTTGAGCATCGGGTCGCTGTTTTATACCGATAAGCTGGTTGAGGAGCTAGAAGAGCGCGAAGAAAGGGAAGTGCAACTTTATGCGGAAGGCCTTCGCTATGTGGTGAACAGCCCGCTCGATGAAAATTTCAACGTCATTTACCAGGTAATCGAGGATGCTGTGAATTTCTATCAGATTCCCGCGATTTATGTAGATGAAAATAACCTCCCGAATCCAAACAAAAACATCAAATTTCCTGAAAAGATAAGCAGGCAGGAACGCGAGCGCATTATCCAGGAAAAACTGGAAGCCATGAAGCTCGAACATCCGCCGATCCCGGTGGAACTGGGCAAAGGCAGGACCGGACGCATTTATTACAGCAATTCGTTTTTGCTGACGCAGCTCCGGTATTACCCTTTTTTGCAGCTTTCGGTCATGCTTTTGATTGGTTATCTGGCCTATCTCGCATTCAGTTCTGCACGCAAGGCTGAGCAAAACAGGGTTTGGGTAGGTTTGGCAAAAGAAACTGCGCATCAGCTTGGTACACCGCTATCATCATTAATGGCCTGGGTAGAATACTTTCGAAGCGACCCGACGATCGACCCATCCATTGCTGAGGAAATCGAAAAGGACGTGATCCGCCTCGAAATGATCACCACCCGCTTCTCAAACATCGGGTCCATTCCGACGCTAAAAGATGAACACATTGCCGATATCGTCATCAATTTCATCAAATACCTCGAAAAACGCGTCTCGTCCAAAGTCAAATTCCATATTCACAACGAGCTGGATGAAGAACAGACAGCGCATTTGAACAGAAACCTGTTTGAATGGGTGATTGAAAATATTTGTAAGAATGCAGTGGATGCGATGGGCGGCATTGGTGAGATCCATGTCACACTGCAGGCACCTCCAAAGGCGCGTGAACTCTGGATTGATATTGCCGATACAGGTAAGGGAATGAGTAAAGCCAATATCAGCAAGATCTTTAACCCGGGTTTCAGTACCAAGAAACGCGGATGGGGACTAGGGCTAACACTTGCCAAACGCATTATTGAGAATTACCATGCCGGAAAGCTTTTTGTAAAGAGCTCCGAGGTCGGAAAGGGAACGACATTCAGGATTGTCCTGAATGCCGATACACCGGAGTCATAATATTGTTGCAGATCACTTCCAGATAGGCACGGTCACTTCGTCTGTTTCGACTTGGTTACTGATACGGAATGCGCGGTCGATGATCCGAATCTTAAACTTAACTTTGGTCATCACCGCAGAATTCAGGTAAGAAAAACGGGCATTGAGGTCGAGTTTACCCTTGATCGGACCCGATTTACCGTCTAATTTCAGCAAAGGAAAGAATTTAAACGAATCGCCTGGCATAATCGTCTCCACCCATGTGCTGTCCTTTTGTTTGATCATCGTGACCAGTTCATAATTCGCTTCCAGGTTCCAGCCGGGCACATTTGTATATCTCTTGGTAAATTCAGTATCCTGAATATCGTCAGACGACGCCCCAAGATCCCCGTCGCCATCCTCAAAATTGATAGTCAGCGTAACGAGCTCTGTTTTCTGCTCTTTGCCTGATACCGTGTCAATTATTGTCGTCTGATCAACTCCGTTGTAATAGATTTTCGGTGTATCATCGAAGTCAGGGATATCGACACAACTAAATGCCGCGGCAGCTAATATGATGAACAAGGAAAGTTTCAGCTTCATATCACTTCAATTTTTAACTTTGCACTTTAATTTCTACGAAAGTAACAGTATTGGAACTGCAAAACAATAAATCGATTTCCGAAATACGGGCGGGTTTGAGGGAGCAGATCGTGACCGTCGAACCGGCGGATTTCGAACCGCTTGCACTCAAAGTTTTCCGCTATCAGGCGCAATACAATGCCATTTATCAGGAATATATCCAGCATCTCGGCATCGATCCTGAACTAGTGTCTTCACTCACGGAAATCCCTTTTCTACCCATTCAGTTTTTCAAAAACCACCGGATCTCTACGGGTCAGTTCCACGATGCATCTGTAATTTTTCAAAGCAGCGGAACAACCGGACAAGCAACCAGCCGCCACCATCTTTACGACGAACCACTATATAATGCCGTTTCCCACAAGATTTTTCAGCAAAATTACGGAGACCTGAACCGCTTCCATATCCTGGCATTGCTGCCATCATACCTTGAACGAAACAACTCTTCGCTCGTGTATATGATGCAACATTTTATTGACGCGAGTGAGTCCGAATATTCGGGTTTTTACCTCAATAACGCCGGTGAGATGCTCCATAAGCTTAAATATCTGGCCGAAAACCCTGACGGTAAAAGCATTTTGTTGCTCGGAGTTACTTTCGCGCTGCTCGACCTTGCCGAAAGCAGTTATGATCTCTCGTTTTTAAAGGACACTGACCACCTTACTGTGATGGATACAGGTGGCATGAAAGGCCGCCGGAAAGAGTTGCTACGGGAAGAAGTACACGACATTTTGACTGACAATTTCATGGTCGATGCCATCCATTCCGAATACGGCATGACCGAACTGCTTTCGCAGGGATATTCCCAGGGCTCAGGTTTATTTACACCCGGCTACTCGATGCGGATCCTGTTGCGTGATATCAATGATCCTTTCTCAGTAACGGACCATAATTTAGGCCACTCCAAAACCGGCGGCATCAATGTGATCGACCTGGCTAACCTGGATACATGCTCGTTTATCGAGACTCAGGACCTTGGAAGGTTCGGCGATAAACCCGGTACTTTCTATGTGATGGGCCGTTTTGACAATTCCGATATCAGGGGTTGCAATTTAATGGTTTTATAAGCGTTGGCTTAACTGTCCGTCCGCTAGTTTTGTAATATGCCGTGACATTAATGTAAATTTAATGCCGCACACATCGCTCTGAGATAGCCAAATAGCCGTTTTAGTCCTATATAGAATCATTCTAACTGCCCAAAAGCTGAGAATATTTTATAAATTAGCGGGCTTTTCAAAATTGCATTAATCAAATGTATTATTACACTTTGGATCGTTAACCTATATTAAGTATATCAGATGAAAAGACGTGATGCCCTTGGTCGTGTGGCACTGTTAATGGGTGGTACACTCTCCGCACCTACCATGCTGGCTTTTCTGGAAGGCTGCAAGTCAGCTACGGAAAGTTCTTCAGCAATGACTTTTCCTTTCTCCGCGGACCGCAAGGCACTTGTTTCCGAGGTGGCAGAGATTATCATTCCTAAAACCGACACTCCTGGCGCAAAAGATGCCAAAGTGGGTGAGTTTATTGAAAAAATGCTGAAAGATTGCTACGCAGCAAAAGATCAGGATAGCTTCAATAAAGGACTTGCTGAATTGGAGAAAAAGGATTTTCTTAAAGCTAAGCCGGAAGAACAGACAGCGCTTTTGAAAGATATGGAAGCTGCTGCTAAAGACGAGCTCGCCAAAGCAGGTGAAGAAAAAAAGAAGTACACCGAGGCAGGCAAGGAATACACCGACGCCGGCGTACCATTTTTCCGTCTGATGAAAGAACTGACCCTCCTGGGTTATTTCACCTCCGAGCCAGGCGCTACACAGGCACTGGAATACGTGGCTGTTCCCGGCCGTTACGACGGCTGCATCGACCTGAAACCAGGACAGAAAGCCTGGGCGATGTAATCCCCTATTTAGTGAAAGCAATTGGCCATAGGATGGTCTTATCTTAAAAATTTGAAGAATATTCATCATGAATCTGAACTTAAAAGCAACAAAACAAGCCACATATGACGCGATTGTGGTTGGTTCGGGAATCAGTGGCGGATGGGCCGCAAAAGAATTGACGGAAAAAGGGCTCAAAGTCCTGATGCTGGAAAGAGGAAGAGACATTAAGCATATTGTTGACTATAAAACAGCAACACTGGCACCTTGGGAACTTGAACACCGGGGACGTGTAACGACGGTTGCCAAAGAAGAATACTGGGCGGGAATGCGTACAGGCTACACAGCCAATGAAGAGCACCGCTATCTGTTCGAAAACGACAAAGAAAATCCCTACGACGAAACCCGAAAATTCGACTGGATCCGTGCTTACCACGTGGGTGGCCGCTCACTCTTGTGGGGGCGCCAGAGCTACCGTCTGAATGCAATGGACTTCGAAGCGAATGGCAAAGACGGTATCTCCATCGACTGGCCGATCCGTTACGCGGATATCGCGCCATGGTATGATTACGTGGAAAAATTTGCGGGCATCAGTGGTGCGAAAGACGGGCTGGACGTTCTTCCCGACGGAAACTTCCTGCCTCCGATGCAAATGAACTGCGTCGAAAAGCATGTAAAGGGCGAAGTGGAGAAGAAATTTGCAGGCCGCCATATCATCATGGGTCGCGCCGCTCACCTTACCGCACCGCAGGCATTCCACACCGAACTGGGACGCGCTGCGTGCCAGTTCCGTAATATGTGTATGCGCGGATGTCCGTATGGGGCGTACTTCAGCACACAGTCGGCTACATTGCCTGCGGCTCAGAAAACCGGTAATCTGACACTCGTGCCGGATTCTATCGTTTCTGAGGTTATTTTTGATGATAAGCTGAATAAAGTGACCGGCGTAAGAGTTATCAACCAGAACACGCTGGAAACAAAAGAATACTTCGCCAAGATCATCTTCCTGAATGCCTCTGCGATCGCATCGGCATCGATTATGATGAACTCTAAATCGAAACGCTTCCCTAACGGCCTTGGTAATGACAGCGACCAGCTCGGACGCAATATCATGGACCACCATTTGGCAGTAGGAGCGCGAGGAGATATGCCTGGTTTTGAGGACAAATATTACTTCGGACGTCGTGCGAATGGCATTTATGTGCCTCGCTACCGCAACTGGGGCACCGATAAGCGCGATTATATCCGCGGGTTCGGTTACCAGGGAGGAGCCAGCCGCGAAAGCTGGGGTCGTGGTGTTGGTACCGATGGTTTTGGTGCTGATTTCAAAAAGGAAATCTCGCAGCCGGGCGGATGGAGCATGAATCTCGGTGGTTTTGGAGAAATGATCCCGGACGAAAAGAACAGGTTCACCCTGCACCCTACCAAAAAGGACAAATGGGGATTACCGATCGTTGTTTTTGATGCCGCTTATGGTGATAATGAAAAGAAAATGCGTCAGGATATGATGAATGACGCCGCTGAAATGCTTGAAGCAGCCGGATTGAAAAACGTGACGCCTTACAATGACGACACAAAACATCCCGGAATCGGAATTCACGAAATGGGAACGGCGCGTATGGGTAACGATCCAAAAACGTCTGTACTGAACAAACACAACCAGGTTTGGGGTGCCGAAAACGTATATGTTACGGACGGTGCATTCATGACTTCGGCGTCTTGTGTGAACCCTTCATTGACCTATATGGCCATGACAGCCCGCGCTGCCGACCATGCTGTGAAGGAGCTCAAAAAGATGAACGTATAAGCTTACCCTTTCGGGTTTGCATCAAAACCTCGCAGGTAAATCCTGCGGGGTTTTTTCTTTGTTGATGTAACCCATTAAGACCGTTTAACAGTATTACTGTAACGAGAATACCTAAACCTCAGAATTTTGAAAGACACCACTCCCCTGCTCCCTCAGCGTGTTTCGTCCGTTGACGCCTACCGCGGATTCGTTATGTTCCTGATGATGGCCGAAGTACTGCGGTTCGGACGCGTAGCCGAAGCATTTCCTGACAGCGCTTTTTGGGCATTCCTGGATTTTCAGCAAAGCCATGTCCCGTGGGTAGGTTGCTCTCTACACGACCTGATCCAACCTTCATTTTCTTTTCTGGTAGGTGTGGCGCTACCCTATTCGATGGCAAGCCGGACGCGCAAAAACCAGACCGTACCGGTGATGTGGATGCACACAATCAGGCGATCGCTCGTACTGATATTACTGGGCATATTTCTCCGCTCCATGCATTCGGAGCAAACCAATTTCACTTTTGAAGACACGCTGACGCAGATCGGTTTGGGATATCCTATTTTGTTTGCATTGGGCTTCGCTTCTGAAAAGGTACAATGGGGCGCATTAGGTATTATTTTGGTGTCTTATGCCGCAGTTTTTGCATTATATCCGCTTCCCGGCCCCGATTTCAACTGGACATCGGCTGGCACCACTCCTGACTGGGAACATAATCTGAAAGGCTTTGCGGCACACTGGAACAAGAATACCAATGCAGCCTGGGCATTCGATCGCTGGTTCCTAAACCTCTTTCCGCGTGAAAAGCCATTCGAGTTCAATGGCGGCGGATACAGCACATTGAGCTTTATTCCTACACTCGGGACAATGATCCTGGGATTAATTGCAGGTAAATGGCTTAAATCCTCCCCTTCATCCGGGTGGTTGTTGAAACGCTTTATTACTACGGCTGCTGTACTCTTTGCCCTGGCGATCATCCTGAACTTTACAGGCATTAACCCCATTGTAAAACGCATCTGGACGCCCGCCTGGACGCTTTTTAGTGGCGGCTGGGCATTTTTGCTGCTTTCGGGGTTTTATTTTGTCGTGGATGTCAAAGACCGCAAATCCTGGTTTTTCCCGCTGATCGTCATCGGCACCAACTCTATCGCGGCTTATGTGATTGCAGACGGCTTTGGCAGTTTTATCCGCGGGTCATTCAAAATACATCTTGGAGCCCAGTATGACACTCTTTTCGGCGCTGCATACAGTCCGTTGGTAAGCGGTGCATTAGTTCTCCTTATTGAATGGCTGGTCCTGCATTGGATGTATAAAAAGAAGATTTTCATCAAGATCTGACAGGTAGCCTTATATTTGGGCAAACAATGAAACCTTAATACATGCTCAACTTACAGGCCGTCCACCATATTGCGATCATTTGCTCAGATTATGAGCAGTCTAAAAGGTTTTACACCGAAATCCTGGGTTTTCAGATCGATCGGGAAGTGCTGCGCGTTGAGCGGCAATCGTATAAACTGGATCTGTCCCTGAATGGCCATTACTGTATCGAGCTTTTCTCTTTTCCAAATCCACCCAAACGTGTATCCCGCCCCGAAGCATGCGGATTGAGGCACATAGCATTCCAGGTGGCCGATGTAGAACTGGCCATTGCAGATTTGAATAAAAAGGGGATTATACCCGAACCGGTGCGTGTGGATGAGTTTACCGGCAAAAGATTTACATTTTTCGCAGATCCCGACGACCTGCCTATTGAACTGTACGAAGTGTGATTAGGCGGCAGCGGTGAATTCGATGCTCCTCCGGTTTCCCACTTCAAGCTTGCACAGCATTTCATAAAATTCGGAAGTGCGGGTTAAGTGCTCGTCCACGACCCGTTGTGCCTCCGGCTCTCTTTCCAGATATGCCGTCAGGGATTTGTACAATTGCAATGTAGCCGCCTCTATCTTTTTAAGGCAGGATGCAACCTCTTCCTTATCTCTGGCTTCTTCCAGGATTTGAAGGGACGCACGGGAAGAAATTTGGTTATTATCAGCTAACTCCTTGTCGGTGAGGAAGCATTTGAAGTAATCGTAGATTGCACGGATTTCCCTTTGGAATAACACAGCACTCACATGCCCCTGACTCAGTACACGGCGAAATGAACCCATCCCATCCTTTTTCAAGGCTTCGAGATACAAAATCTCTCTCTTTTTCTGTTCATTCCACAACGCTCTGATCATCTGAATGAACTCATTTCCTTTGCTCTCTTCCATTCGCTGAGAATTTAAATCCGTGTAGAATAAGTTCTTCAAAAACTGTACCTGGTGCGGTCAAAAAAAGAGGTTCTAAAGCAATCGAAATACTAATTCCTTTTTTAAGAATAAAAATCTGTAAATAAACTTTTTACGAATAATGAGATACAAATCGGGCGACTTGCACCTGGGGCAATTTTGCCATATTGCCTGCGATGAGATTGGGGAAATCCGGCCAGGCAAATCACATACCCACTCCTATTTTTTTGTCCTGACCAGAAAGCGCCTAACTTTGCTGGCTTTACAATATTTAAGCATCAACGCGGTTTAATTTAGGCAACCGTGATAGTTTTAATACTCAATTTTGAATATGTCCAAAATACCATTCCATATTTGCTTGCTTTTTATTTTCATTGTCGCTTCGTGCAAAACCACGGCGCCGCCCAAGCAGGCGGTTGTCGAAACGCAACCCTTGCTCGAAATCGGAAGTGAAAAATTTTCAATTGACGACTACCAGGATTACTATAATAAGAACAAGTTCGCGTCCGATTCCACCCGCACATTAAGCCCCGAAGAATACCTGCCTCTTTACACCGATTTAAAAATCAAGGTAATGCAGGCAAAACAGGACGGGAAAGATACAACTCTCGACTACCGCGAGGAAATTACCTCTTACCGGGAACAACTGGCCAAAAACTACCTCATTGACAAAGCGCTGGTCGAAAAACTAACCAATGAAGCCTACAACAGGTTAAAACAGGAAGTCCGTGCGTCACACATCCTCGTGAGCGTCTCCGAGGACGCCTCGCCTGCAGATACGTTGGAAGCCTATCGGGCGGCTGTCGCATTGCGGGGGCGGCTGGAAGAAGGAACCGACTTTGGCGATATGGCATCGCGCTTTTCAAGAGACCCGGCAGCCAAAAACACTAAAGGTGACCTCGGTTACTTCACCGCATTCCAAACACTTTACCCCATCGAAACTTCTGCATATACATTGCCCGTCGGCAAAGTATCTCAGCCGGTAAGGACCAAAGCGGGCTACCATCTAATCAAAGTGATCGATCGGCGGCCCAACCGTGGGATGGTGCAGATCGCGCATATTATGGTGAAAGTCGACAGCACAGCCTCCACTGCGCAGAAAGAATCAGCCAAAGCGAGAATCGATGAGGCTTATTCACGTTTGCAGAACGGCGATGAATGGGGATTGGTGACCAGCAATTATTCCGATGACAAAGAGTCGAGAAAAAATGGCGGGTTGCTGGCTATGTTCGGAACAGGTCAGATGGTACCGGAAATTGAAGAGGCCGCTTTCGCATTGCCACGCGTCAATGCCTATTCCAAACCGGTTCTCACCATATATGGGTGGCATATCGTCAAGCTGGTGGAAAAGCGGGGCATCGAAACGTTCAATAATATGGCACCTGCATTGCGGAAGAAAGTCGTGACCGATTCCCGCGGGAAAATCATAGAGCAAGCCAATGCAAAAAGATTACGGGAAAAATATAACGTACAGGAGCTTGCAGACCAATGGCAACTGGTGGCGCCGCTAGGCGACAGCACGCTCCGTACCGGAAAATGGGACTATCTCAGGGCCGTTTCAGCCGACTGGTCCGGCATTACCCTATTCAGGATCGAGCAAACGCCTTATAATGCATTGGCGTTCCTCGACTTTGTGAAACGCCGGCAGCAGCCCCGTCCGAAAGACGCTTCTCCGGCGGTTGTGTTCAGGCGCTATTACAGTGATTTCGTAACTGAATCGCTGATCGATTACGAAAAAGAACATCTTGAAGAAAACAATCCTGAGTTTAAGGCGCTGATGAATGAAATCCGGGAAGGCGTGTTGCTCTCGCAAATGATGGAGGAACAGGTGTGGCAGCGTTCGCTTTCGGATTCTACTGGACAAATGAGCTTTTACCAGCGTAATAAGGAACGTTATAATTACCCTGAAAGAGCGCTTGCGACGGTAGTAGCAGCGAAGGATACGGCAATCCTCAATTCGGTCAGGAAAACTTTGACGTCCAGTCCATACAAGCTGGAAAGAAAGTCGAAAGAGATCCTTTTTCCAGCCACTTCTGCCGAAATAGGCAACCAGCAGCTCGACGCACTTAATGACCTTTATATTATCATGGAGAAAAACCCGGAATATATCGTTGAGATAGCCGGTTACCGCTCCACGGATGAACCCGAAATTACATCCTCGACCCGCGTCCGGAATGTTGTTAAATATTTAAATGCACGAAACATCCCAATTCTGCGTATCATAGAAAAAGACTACGGTTCATTCCGCCAGTCGGCCGAGCCGGAACGTAACCGACGGGTAAGTTTCCAGTTTTACAGTCAGTCACGAAAGGATGTCGAAAAGGTGTACAATGCTGAAATACCGGGCGCTGTCATGATCCGGGAAGGACATTTTGTCAAGACCGACCCATTATTTAACAAACTGAAATGGCAGGCAGGCGAGCAGACGGGCTTTGACAACAATCTTTTTGTATGGATTAATGTAGCCAAAATAGAACAGCCAAGGCCCAAAACGTTCGCCGAAGCGCGTGGAGGCGTGATCAACGATTACCAAAAAGAACTCGAAAAACAGTGGCTTGCGAAGTTGCAGCAAAAATTCCCTGTCAAAGTCAATGCACAGGAATTAGAAAAAATTAAGCGATAGCTGTATTTTAGCATTTAGAAACTGAATCTGTTTCATTTCTAGGAATTTAATCAGTAAAACCCGCAGTAATTCAAATCAGAATCAAAGAAATATATGAAAGTCAATAAATTGGTCGGGGCGTTGTTAATATCAGTTATCTCACTGCTTTTCAGCACGATGAGCTACGGACAAGGCCAGCAGGGTGTGAGCCTCGACAAGATTATCGCCAGGGTAGATAACCACTACATCCTGAACTCGGAGCTGGATGAGATGTATAACCAGTACAAGGCCGAGGGTAGGACAGCTCCTGAAAAATGCCAGCTGCTCGAATCCCTGATCATCAATAAAATGCTTCTTGCAAAAGCTGAAATCGACTCCGTGACAGTGGATGATAAAGAAGTAGACGGCGAATTGAATGGCAAGATGAGCTACATGATCCAGCGTTTCGGATCAGAAAAAAATATTGTAGAAGCTTACGGCAAAAGTATTGATGCCCTTAAAAACGAGTTGCGTCAGCAGGTGAAGGAGCAGAAAATCGTTGAAAAAATGCAGCGGACCATTTCAGGCAATGTAAAAATTACACCGAGCGATGTGCGCAAGTTCTTCAATGCTATTCCAAAAGACAGTTTGCCTTACATCCCATCCGAGGTGGAAGTAGGCCATATTGTCAAGAAAGGGACCGTCACACGCGAGCAAAAAGAAAAGTTGCGACAACAACTGCTTGAACTTCGTCAGCGCGCTGAAAAAGGAGAAGACTTTGCAACGTTGGCACAAATCTATTCAGAGGATCTTGGATCTGCGAAAAATGGTGGCGACCTGGGTTTTGCGAAAAGAGGCGCGATGGTACCTGAGTTTGAAGGTGCTGCACTTGCGCTTAAACCAGGCGAAATGTCAAATATTATCGAGTCCCAATTTGGTTTTCACTTGATTAAGATGGTCGAAACGAGAGGTGCTGAATATCGTGCGAGACATATCTTGCTTCGCCCCGACTACAACAAGGGCACGGACATGACCCAGGCAACGCGCGCACTGGACAGCCTCCGTGTGTTGATCAAAACCGACACATTGAAATTTGCAAAAGCCGCACTCGACAACTCGGACGATAAGGAAACAGCGGAGTCGGGTGGTTTGATACAAGACAGAAATACCCGCATTGCCAAGTTAACACTGGACGCCTCCATGGACCCGGCGCTGTACTTCGCGATCGATACGATGAAGGTAGGCGATCTGAGCAAGCCGGTATCTTACCGTTTGGAAGATGGAAGCAGTGCTATGCGGATCATTTGGTACAAAAGCAAGTCTGAACCGCATACTGCTAACCTTCGTGATGACTATGAAAAAATGGCGCAGATCGTGCTGAGCAACAAACAGAACAATGCGCTGGAAGAATGGTTTAAAAAAGCGCAGGGAGACGTGTTTATCAGTATTGAACCGGAATATAAAAATTGTAAGGTCCTGGGATTGGCCGCGAGGGGTGACGACATGTAGCGAAGGCAGCGGTAGCATTAGTTTAAACGAGTTTGAAATTTAATCTAACATAACGTGAAGTATTCATCGGACGTAGAAGCTGCCGAAGCTATGAAAGTAGCTTATGAGAAAATCCGGAGTGAAATCGGGAATGTGATTATCGGACAGGATGAAGTTGTTAAAAGGTTGCTTACCGCCATATTCTGCCAGGGACATTGCCTGTTGGTAGGTGTTCCGGGGCTCGCCAAGACACTCCTGATCCAAACCATCGCCTCTTCGCTCGACCTTAATTTCAACCGGATACAGTTTACGCCCGACCTGATGCCTTCGGATATTCTGGGATCCGAGACGCTCGACCAGAATAGGAATTTCAAATTTATCAAAGGCCCGGTTTTTGCAAATATCATCCTGGCCGATGAGATCAACCGGACGCCTCCAAAAACGCAATCGGCTCTTCTTGAAGCTATGCAGGAGTATTCTGTAACCATCGCAGGTGCCAAGCATTCACTCGACAGGCCATTTTTTGTGTTAGCTACGCAAAACCCCATCGAGCAGGAAGGTACCTATCCCCTTCCCGAAGCCCAGCTCGACCGGTTTATGTTTATGATCCAGCTCGACTATCCTTCGTATGCGGAAGAAGTCAATATTGTAAAAAACACCACCAACGACCTTCGATATGAGGTCAAAAAAGTGGTTACGGCGGAGGAAATCATGGATTTCCAGCACCTCGTGCGTCGCGTTCCGGTTACGGACCATGTGATAGAATATGCCGTAAAACTTGTGCATAAAACCAGGCCTTCGGCTGGTCTGGCTGTAAAAGACACCAACGATTACTTGGAATGGGGCGCTGGGCCGCGAGCGTCACAGGCGCTTATCCTAGCTGCCAAATGCAACGCATTGCTTTCAGGGAAATATTCTCCCGATATTGAAGATGTAAAAGCCGTTGCCCTGCCTGTACTCCGGCACCGGATTATACGGAACTTCAAAGCGGAAGCCGAAGGCATTTCGGTCGACGATATCATCGCAAGACTGGTCTGAAATAGGACAATCCCATGTCAACCATACAAGGCAAAAACTACATCGGCTATACACTTTCGTCGAGCGGTAGCCGCGATTTCAAGGCATATGCCCCTGAAACGGATACTTTCCTACCCGAAAGCTTCCATTGTGCCAGTAGCGAGGAGGTTAACCGTACAATGGAACTGGCCAATAACGCATTTGACAGCTATTCGGCTATTCCCGCTGCGAAACGTGCGGATTTTCTGATTGCGATTACTGAGGAGATTTTGAATGCTGGCGACGAGCTTTTGGAAAGAGCACGTTTAGAAACAGGCCTGCCCATTGCCCGGTTACAAGGTGAGCGTGCCAGGACCATTAACCAGCTTACCCAGTTTGCGGAACTGCTCCGTGAAGGCTCATGGGTGGAAGCATCCATTGATACGGCACAACCCGACAGGTCTCCACTTCCAAAACCTGATATTCGTAAAATGCTGGTGCCGATCGGTCCGGTGATCGTATTTGGTTCCAGTAACTTTCCTTTTGCCTACTCAGTTGCAGGCGTGGACACCGGGCCTGCATTGGCGGCGGGCAACCCGGTTATCGTAAAAGCTCACCCCGCGCACCCCGGCGTAAGCGACCTGACCGCACAGGCGATCGTACGTGCTGCACAACGCACGAATATGCCGGAAGGGACTTTTTCAATGCTTTATGATGATGGATTTGAAGTCGGAACTGCATTAGTGAAGCATCCGGCGGCGAAAGCAGTTGGGTTTACGGGCTCGTACAAAGGCGGTATGGCGTTATTCCGGCTTGCACAGGAGCGTGAGGAGCCTATTCCGGTATATGCCGAGATGGGAAGCGTTAACCCGATCATTATTTTACCCGAATATCTTAAAAACAACGCTGCTGAGCTGGGCAAAACGCTGGCATCGTCGGTAAGTTTGGGTGCAGGACAGTTTTGCACGAATCCGGGGCTTGTTTTTACAACAGAATCCGAAGGCCTGGACGCATTTCAGCAATCCTACCAACAAGAAATCCTGCAAACTCCCGCGGCAACAATGCTTACCGCAGGTATTTGCAAAAATTACTACAAACTTCGTCAGGAAGCGCTAGAACAGCCGGAGGTATCTCCGCTGGCCATCTCGAAAATCCATAAAGGTGCTCAAAATGAAGCGGAAGCATCGATTGCCGTTGTTTCTGGAAAAGCATTTATTGCCAATCCAAAACTACATGAAGAAGTGTTCGGCCCTTTTTCACTGTTGATCGTTTGTGAGAATACCGATGAACTTTATGAGGCTGTATCGCATTTACCAGGACAACTTACTGCCACATTGATCGCGGAAGAAGCGGAAATATCGGCTTACCCAAAGATTGTAAGGCGGCTTGCCCGCATATCTGGGCGATTTATCATGAACGGCGTCCCTACCGGTGTCGAAGTTTGTCCTTCTATTCACCACGGCGGCCCATTCCCTGCTACTGCCGATCCTAAATTCACATCTGTCGGAAGACATTCGATCCTGAGGTTCGTCAGGCCGCAATCCTACCAGAACTGGCCGGACGCGCTCCTGCCCGACGAACTGAAAAATGCGAATCCATTAGGCATATTCAGGTTGGTCAATAATGTTCAGACCAAAGATAAGATTTGAAAAACTGATTACCGGTTTGGAGGCACCAGCGATTCGGGATAGCCTACTTCTACCAGGAATAAACCTTCTGCCGGAGCTTGTGCACCGGCATTTTTTCTGTCCCGTGAGAGGATAACTTGCTCAAAATCGCTGACAGTCTTCTTGCCTTTCCCTACTTCCAGCAACGTACCCACCAACGCACGCACCATGCCTCTCAGAAACCGATTGGCCTTAACGTGGAACACCAACATATCCGGTGTTTCCACCCAGACAGCCTCGGTAATGGTGCATCGGAAGTTATTTACATTGGTGTGGATTTTCGAGAAGCTTTCGAAGTCGTTGTGAACGAGTAAAAGTGCTGCTGCCTTGTTCATTCGTGGAATGTCGAGGTCAGATGTCAACTTATAGGCAAGGCCGGTCAGGAAAGGGTTCTTTCTCTTGGTAATCCGATATTCATATTTACGGTGTGTCGCCGCGAAACGGGAATTCACATCGTCGGGAACAGGTAGTATTCGCAATACAGCGATGTCCGCCGGGATCAGCCCATTCAACTTATAGGTCACCAAATCGGGATCGGGAAGCGCGGAAGGTAAATCAAAATGCGCAAATTGTTGTTCTGCATGAACACCGGCATCGGTGCGGCTGCTGCCTGTCATTTCAACAGGCATTCTCAGAATTTTCGCGAGGGCTTCTTCCAGGACTTGCTGGACGCCCAATGCATTGTTTTGTTTTTGCCACCCATTATAGGCGGTACCCCGGTAGCAGAATTCCAGAAAATAGCGCATAGCGCAAAAATAAGGGAAACGCGACAGATTTACGATTTACAATCGCCGATTGCGGAAATTGGTGGAAGAAGGTTAACTTTGAAAGTTGGAAAATTTCATTTTAGTATGATTACGGAAGAGAAAAAAGAAGAGAAAAGCCTGAATTTTATTGAGGAAATTATTGATGCTGACCTGCAATCAGGAAAATATACTCAGATAATTACACGCTTTCCACCGGAACCAAATGGCTATCTGCATATCGGACATGCTACCAGTATCTGTCTGAATTTCGGATTGACCAAGAAATTTCCGGGTTATACCAATCTGCGATTTGACGACACTAATCCCGTCACGGAGGACACCGAATATGTCGAAAATATCAAGAATGATATCCGCTGGCTGGGTTTTGAGTGGGAGAACGAACATTATGCTTCGGACTACTTTGATACACTTTATGGCTACGCGATCCAACTGATCAAGGCTGGATTAGCGTACGTGGATGACTCTACTTCCGAAGAAATAGCCGCATTAAAAGGTACCCCTACCGAGCCAGGAAAGGACAGCCCTTACCGCAACCGGACTGTGGAGGAGAATCTTGCACTTTTCGAACAAATGAAAAACGGCGACTTTCCCGATGGCAGCCGCACACTGCGCGCAAAAATCGATATGGCGCATATCAATATGCTCATGCGCGACCCGATCTTATACCGGATCAAGCATGCGCACCACCATCGCACCGGCAATAAATGGTGCATTTACCCGATGTATGATTTCGCCCACGGGCAAAGCGATGCCATTGAGACCGTAACACATTCGATATGCACGCTTGAATTCGCGCCGCACCGGGAGCTCTACGACTGGCTGATTGAAAAACTGGGTATTTATCCCTCCCATCAATATGAGTTTGCGCGCCGCAACGTGAATTACACTGTCACCAGCAAGCGCAAGTTGCTGCAACTTGTTCAGGAAGGGCACGTAAATGGCTGGGATGATCCGCGTATGCCAACGCTCAGCGGCTTACGGAGACGTGGCTACACCCCTGAAAGTATCCGTGATTTCTGCGAGCGGATCGGTATCGCCAAGCGCGAGAATATGATCGATGTGGGCCTTCTGGAATTCTGTGTCCGCGAAGATCTTAACAAAAAGGCGCTGAGAAGAATGGTAGTCCTCGATCCATTGAAAGTCGTGATCACGAACTTCCCGGAAGGCGTTACCGAAATGTGCCATAGCGAAAATAACCCGGAGGATATCGCTGCCGGAATGCGTGAAATTCCGTTTACGAGAGAGATTCTGATTGAAAAGGAGGACTTTTTGGAAGTTCCTACTAAAAAATATTTCAGGCTTGCACCCGGTAAGATGGTCCGTTTAAAAGGCGCATACATTATTCAGTGCGACGATTTTGTCAAAAATGAAAACGGCGAAATTACCGAAGTGCGCTGCTCCTACATTGAGAACAGCAAAAGCGGTCAGGATACCACCGGTATTAATGTAAAAGGAACATTGCATTGGGTTTCCGCCGTGCATGCACTGGAAGTAGAAGTACGTCTTTACGACCGCCTGTTTTCAGTGGAAGATGCATCATCGGAGGAAGGTGATTTCAAAGATTATCTCAATCCTCAATCTTTGGAGATTATCACCGGTTATGCCGAGCCCGCATTGCTGGAAGCGCAGGAAGGTGAATCGTTTCAGTTTCTTCGGAAAGGCTACTTCGCCAAAGACCCCGACAGCAAACCAGAGCGCCTTGTGTTTAATAGAACGGTAACCTTGCGTGATACCTGGACCAAAGCAGGGAATTAATTAAATCAATTGCCGCCGGTTTAAACCGGCGGCAATTGATTTAATTAGATTGCTTACAAATAAACTTGCTTCGGATGAAGTTTGGATTTATCTTTGTGTAACAATTTCCACGATTCAAATTCTTTGCCGTCAGTGAATACCCCGAATGAATTGTTCAGTACCGCCAAAGGTCATAGCGTACAGTGTGATTTAACTTCAAGAATCGTCCTCCATTTCGGAGAAATTCAGGCTTCATTCAAAATTCAGGATTTCCTGATTTTCCGCAGGTTTATCAACAACATTGACATCCATAGTAGAATATTCGATCTCTCGGACGAATCTGACTATGAGTTCGTTGAGGCGCCGCAACTCAACATTTACCACAAAATGACACTTTGCGAAGTAATCCAGTTACGGGAACTTGTAAACGGTACGCACTTCGCGATCGAGTTGAATTCGCTTCTGCACCAACTTCTTTATTCGGAACAAGAATTAGTCTAAATTACTCATTCAGACTACATTAGACCAGTTCCAAATTTCAAAAACCGTTTGGAATGCTGAACTTTCGCATGATATTTGCACTTACTAAGACACGTAATTAACAGCAAATACCATGAGAGATTTATTAAGACAACGGACTTCCCTCAAAGAGGAAATAGAGATACTTTTGAACAATCAGGTTAAAATGGAAGCGGAAGCTTCATCCAAATACCTGGCGATGGCATCATGGTGCGACCGTAACGGTTTCAAGCACAGTGCCAAGTATTTCCTCAAACAGTCTGACGAAGAACGCGGTCACATGCTGAAAATCTTCAACTATATCATGACAGTAGGCGGAACCGCCATTTCACCGGAAGTAATGGCCGTGAAACAGGAGTTCCCTACTTTCAAAAGCGTTTTTGAAGCTGCACTTCAGAGTGAAATCGCTGTTACGCAATCCATCAACCGAATCGTAACACAAAGCCGTAAAGAAGAGGACTATGCGACTGAAAACTTCCTGCAATGGTTTGTGAACGAGCAAATCGAAGAAGAAGACAACGCACGCCGCGCCATCGAACTGTTTGACGTGATCGGTGAAGAAGGTACCGGCCACTATGTGATCGACAAAGCGATTGGCAAAATTGGTTCTGACGAATAGAAATATAATCAAACCCGATAAATGTAAATAGCTGCTCTTAGGGGGCAGCTATTTTACTATACACGAATTCAGAAAAGAAAATGATCTCAGTAACGGGTGAAGTACCTACGTTCCCACACCTTGTACCAGTTCCTGTTGGCCGGGTATTTGCGGTGGGCAGCGAACCTGTTAACCAAAATAGCCACGCAAAGCAAGATCATCACACCGCTTAATACCGGACTGATTACATACATATAGCCCAGACTTTTAATTTTCTCAGAACCAATATTGGCGATCAGCGCCGTGGCGCCGCCCGGCGGGTGCAATGTTTTGGTTACTTGCATCAGCACAATGGAGACCGAAACGGCAAATGCGGAAGAAAGCCAGGCGTGGTCAGGAATGAATTTATGAACGGTTACCCCCACGATCGCACAGATCACGTGTCCGCCGATGAGGTTGCGGGGCTGAGCAAGTGGACTATTTACAATCCCGTAAATAAGCACGGAGGAAGCGCCAAACGAGCCTATCAGAAAAAGATGGTCAGAATCGGTAAACTTCTGGTCATTCAGTAACCCGATCAGCCCTATGCCCAAAAATGAACCCAGGAAGGTCCAAAAGTGGTCTTTGAAGTCAATGAGCGTCTCTTTGTAGACTACGTAACGGACCAATCTCGCGTTACGCTTTATTCTTTTTCTCAAAACCCGGATATATTGGTGAATGCAATGCCAAAAATAGAACTATTACGTGACATGAATGGTTCGGGGCACCTAAAATTTGGTACGGCTTTTGTTGCCGATGCCGTTAAAAATAGTAGTATTGCAGCAGCACACCGATGATCCGTTTCCATGAATTACCTCGACGAGTTTAAAAAGTTTATTTCCAGCCATTACCTGTCGACCGGTGTACGTTTAACCCTGGGAACGATCATCCCGAGCCTTATTTTCCAGCATTATGGCATTCTGAGCGAAATGATCGCATTTCCGCTGGGGACACTTTTGATTGGTGGCACCGACAATCCGGGCCCGTATCACAGAAGACGGAATTCTCTTCTGGTGGCCATCGGTATCTGCTTTCTTGTCGCGTGCATTACAGGTTATTTGCGGCATATCCATTTCGTGGTTTTTATAGAAATCATTGTTTTCGGGATGTTTTTTTCGCTGGTCGGCGTTTATGGAAATCGTGTAAACAGCATAGGGCTTATCGCTCTGCTCGTTTTTGTATTTAACATTGATGACCACCTGAGTGGCGACATGGTACTGAGGACCGCTGTGATATTTTCGGCTGGCGGGATCTGGTACTTTCTTCTTTTTATGGTCTTGCAAAAACTCCTCCCCTACAAGCTCATTCAGCAGCTTCTCGGAGAGAATTTTGTGCAGTTGGGGAAGCTACTTTCCATCAAAGCAGATTACTATTTTGCCAATCCCGATTATGACGAACTCTTCAACCGGATGATCCACCAGCAGGTTATCCTGAGGGAAAATCATGAAAATCTGCGTGAAATACTTTTTAAAACGCGCGAGATCGTAACAGAATCCACTACCAAGAGCCGGATCCTAATGCTGATGTTCCTCGACAGCATCGACCTGTTCGAGCGGATATTGAATTCACAGCAAAACTACTCCAACCTCCACCGCGCATTCGACCACACCAAAGTACTCAGGCTGTTCGGGACCTATATTACCTGGCTGGCAGCCGAAATCCAACAAATAGGACTCGCCGTCCAGAGCGGTTTTGCGTCGCACCCCAAACACGACCTCGACGATGCATTCAACCGGTGCCAGCGCGCGTTCGAGCGTATGCGCGAGCACAAGATGAACCATGATAATATGGAGGACTTCATCATGCTTCGCCAGATTTTGAATAGTTTACAAGATGTTACCGAACGTGTTAAAAAGCTTCACCGGGCAACCCGGTATGAGGCCGACGTCAGCAAAGACTATAAACTGGAAGTGGAGGCAGATGATTTTACACCGAGACAAGATTATCATCCGCGGATTCTGCTGGATAACCTATCCTTAAAATCCAGTCATTTCAGGCATGCGGTGAGAGTAACGCTGGGATTGCTTGCGGGGTACACTGCGTCGCTGTTTTTTGAATTGGGACATGGATATTGGATTCTGCTAACCATCGCGGTGATTCTCAAACCAGCATTCAGTATTACCAAGCAGCGCAATATCCACCGCATCGGGGGTACAATCCTGGGTGTCATTACCGGCTTTCTGTTCCTCTATCTCATCGACGACGGCACCGTACTGTTCTTTCTGATGATGATCGCGATGATACTGGCTTACAGTTTTCTCAAAATCAACTATTTCGTCGCTTCGACCAGCATTACCCTTTATGTCATCCTGTCTTTCGATTTTCTGAGTCCGCAGCATGTCACATCAGTTTTGCAGGACCGGGTAATCGACACCGTCATCGGGTCCGTTATTGCCTATGTGATATCGTCATACGTGCTGCCCGTGTGGGAGCATTCGCAGATCAATCAGTATATTAAAGAAGCATTGAATGCGAACCGCAAATATTTCGACCTTGTTGCAGCGAAATTTACAGGTAAGCAACTCGATATCAACGAATTAAAATTACTACGTAAGAATGCCATCATCGCCATGGCGAATTTGTCAGACAACTTCCAGAAAATGCTGTCCGAACCAAAACGGCAGCAATTGAACATGGAGGAATACCATCAGTTTGTGGCCACGAGCCATATGCTAACTTCCTACATTGCCTCATTATCAACTTACGCACAGACGCTTGAATATTCAGAATTTTCCGTGGAATTTGAAATGATGATCCGGCAGATCGACCGGCAGTTGCAGGCTGCTATGGATATTATCGACGGTAAAAGCGCTAACAGTCTGGAAATTGTGCGGGAATCGCTGCCACAAAACCAGAGACTGGTTGAATTGCTTACCAAACGAAAAAAAGAGATCAAGGAACTGGGTATTGAAAAAGCAGACCAGTCGCCGGCCAGAAAAATGCTGTCGGACCTGAAAACCATTAACGGCTTATTTGAGCTGATCAGCACGATCACAATCGACGAAATTAAGATATTACAAAAAATCAAGACAGTTAAAGTACAATCATAATGACTTCATTAACAGGCACCGAAAGAAAAAATATTACTCCCGGCCTTGCCGTTTCCATTGTGCTCAAAAAAGATCAGCGCTCCGGAAAATTGACTCAAGGGATCGTCAAGGACATCCTTACCAAAGCACCTGTGCATACGCATGGCATCAAAGTCAGGCTCGAATCCGGCGAAATAGGGCGTGTTAAAGTTATCGAAGATGTAGATTAGCAACTGCCATTCCTAAGATTTCACGGATCAGTTCTTCGGGCAGATCCTCTGACGGCTCCACTAGCAATATCTTCATTCTAGAACGTTTTTCGGCTAAGAGTAGCGGGTGGTTCAGCAGATAACCATCCACAATGCCCACATACGGGCGGCCCGTTTTCTTTTCCTGCCAAATGTAACACAAACGCTTTTTCCCGTATTTGTAAAACGGCATGTGATACTGCCAGTCTTCCTTCACCTGCGGATCAAATGCGAGTATCATATGCCTGAGTGCCAGCATACAACTTCTGGCCGGTTCGGGTTTATCCATGAAATACAGGTCTATTTCTCGCAATGTCTCCGGGTTTTGATGATTCGTTATCTTTGTCCTGAATTTATCCTATTTATGTCAAATCCCCGCATTAACCTGATTATCGGCATCATCAGCATCAGCATTTTCCCAGTGCTGGTTAAATGGGCACCGGTTTCGGGTATTTCATCGGCATTTTACCGTATGTTTTTCGGACTGCTGTTCCTGTTGCCATACGTGCTGATCAGGAAGAAATTTACAATGCCAGGCAAGGCATTATGGTTACCGATCGTGCTTTGCGGCATTATTTTCGCCACCGATATTGCCGTTTGGAATCTGTCCATTCATTATTCCAATGCAACACAAGCCACATTGCTCACCAACCTCTCGCCTGTATGGGTGGGTGTGGGTACTTTTTTGTTTTTACCTGATAAACCTCACTCCCGGTTCTGGATCGGTACAGTGGTTGCACTTGTAGGAATGGTGGTGCTCATCGGGGTCGATGCCTTTACCGCAATGCGTTTCGATAAGGGTTTTGGTCTGGCAGTGTTGTCCGGCGTATTGTATGCTACCTATATGCTCATCAGCAAAACCGTCCTGAACCGCATTGACATCGTCAGTTTTATGACGATCAGCATGGCTGTGTCGAGCCTTTATCTGCTATTGATATGCTTGTTTTTCGACCAGCCGACAGGCGGTTTTGAGCCGGTTATCTGGGGTGTTTTTGTGATCCAGGGGCTGATCTGCCAATTGGTCGGGTGGCTGACGATTAGCTATGCCGTCAAAAAAATGGATGCTAAAAGGGTTTCTCTGAGCTTGTTGAGCCAGGCAATCGTCACAGGTATCATCGCCTGGGCATTCATTGGAGAAGAAATTACTTTGCAAATGGTTGTAGGTGGCCTGATCATCCTTGCGGGTATCGCTATCACTTATACGCGCGGACGAAATGCGGGCGCCAGTGAACGCTGATGTTTCACTCCTCAGGTAAATAAACGATAAATGTTGACCCCAGACCCGGCGTTCCTATTGCATCGATCAAGCCGTTATGATTTTCTACAATTTTCTTGCAGATAGCCAAACCAATGCCCGTCCCTTCATACGCACTCCGGCTATGCAATCTTTGGAATACCTGAAAAATACGGTCCTTGAAATAGGGTTCAAAGCCGATACCATTGTCCGAAAAAGATATAAAACGATAGGTTAATGCAGGATCGGCCTCCGCAAGCGGAATATCCGCACCACGCATTTCGCCCGTTCGAATTTCGATCCTCGGCACGCTGTCCGGCCTGGTGAATTTGAGCGCATTAGCTATCAGGTTCATGAATAGCTGTTCAAACTGGTAGACGATCACAGCCCTGACCGGTAAAACGTCGCTCACGACTACTGCGTTTTTGGACAAAATAACATCACCGAGCTGATCTTTCACATGCTGCAAAACCACATTCAAATCCGCGCGTTCCAGCAGTTTCTCTGCTACATTCGCTCTCGAAAAAGCGAGCAGGTCAACAATTAACTGCTGCATGCGTGTCGACGATGCCTGCATTCGTTTGAAATAATCCCTGCCCCGTTCCGACAAATTCTGGCTTTCCGTTTCAAGAATGCGCGTCGCGAAAGTCTGAATTTTCCGCAAAGGTTCCTGCAAATCATGGCTGGCGACGTACGCGAACTGTGCAAGCTCCATATTGGTCCTTACAAGTTCATTGTTCACAATGGTCAGTTCGCGGGTGCGTTGCTGCACTTTCGATTCAAGCTGATCAATAAACATTTTACTGTCGTGGATATCCGAGCTGGTGCCTACCCACATCTGTATGTTGCCATTGACATCGTACTGTGCGATTGCGCGACTTTGATGCCACCTGTATTCCCCGTCGAACCGTCTCAGGCGATGTTCAAAGACAAAATCCGTCCCTTCCCTTCTGGCAGCTGCCCATATGCCCAAATATCCGCCACGGTCATCCGGATGCACCATTTGCAGCCAACCCTCTCCGTCGATTTGCTCGGGTACCATGCCGGAATAATCTACCATAGATCGGTTGAAGTAGCTGAGACGGCCCTGCGTATTGGACGTCCACACAAACTGCGGCATTGAATCTGCCAAAGCGCGGAATTTACTTTCGCTGGCCGTCAGCGCGAGTTCCGATTCCTTTTGATCAGTGACGTCCATCATTGTGCCCAGCATTCTGTTAGGCACGCCGTCATCCCCGTAAAACACCCTCCCTTGGGTCCTGATCCAATGGATGGATTGGTCGCTGTGAATTATTCTTGCCTCGTAATAATAGTTGCCCGAAACCAGTGCTTGCTCAAATGCTTTTTCAACGATCGCGTACCGGTCGTCCGGGTGGACGTGCGCGCGAAGCTCTTCGTGCGTCAGAATATCGGTTTCATTGTATCCAAAAATAGTCGCAAGCCTGCCCGAATAGATGATTTCCCTGGTCAGCAGATTGAGGTCCCAGGTTGCCAGCTTCGTGCCGTCGGTTGCGAGGGAAAGGCGGTCCGCAGTCTCGGAAAATTGCTGTCTGAGCTTTACCTTATCGGTTACGTCGTTGATAGACGCCATGATCGCCGAAACACTTCCATCGAGCTCGAACATCGGCGCATACTGGTAATCCAGGTAATGCTCACGGATGCCATCCGGGCCGTCAAAGTACACGAGCGCTTCATTTTCGCGATATAGCTTACCATTTTGATAAACTTCCCGTAGAATGCCAGTGAATTTCTGGTCATTAAGCTCGGGAAAAACATCCAGCAGCTTCCTCCCGATGACGTCATCCAGTTTCCGCCTCCATATCGTCAGCATGCTTTCATTTGCGATGCTGATCACGAACTCGGGCCCTTTGAAAATGGCCTTTGCGAATTGCGACTGTGTTACCAGATTCCGGAACTGGCTTTCGCTTCGTTGCAGACCTTCCTTGGAAAGAACTTGTTGCGTCACCTCCGTGGCAACCACAATGATTCCCGACGCTTCGTCTGAGTCTTCGAAAAGAGGTTGGTATACAAAATTGAAGTAGCATTGTTGTAACTGCCCGAAACGGCGAAGCATGACTTCGAACTCATAGCCGTGATAGGCAATGCCCGTTTTCAAGACATTGATCAGAATAGGCTCCACATATTCCCGCACCTCCGGTAATCCGACAAACAGCGGTTTCCCGACAAGCTCTTCTTCAGTGCGGTCTACGACATTCAGGTAGGAATCATTGGCCATTTCCACGACAAAGTCCTCGCCACGCAAGATAGCCATGGCCACAGGGGCCTGTCTCATGGTGTTGCGAAACTTACTTTCGCTGTCGCCGGATCGCGGGCCGGCCTGAAAGGATGTTTGGGTGTGTTCAGACGTACGCTGTCCGGGATCGCTGGATTTGTTCACCTTAATATGCCTAAGAAGATACTTTCAAAAATAAGCAGCGAACCAGTCAGGAAAAATCAATATTGGCAATAAAAGTTCTCTGGTGCCGGCTTCCAGCTATGCTTGGTCCAGTCAATATCCAGGATCTGTTTGATAGCTTGTTTCAGCTTAAGAAATGAACCCGGCTTCCTGATAAAAAAATTCGCTCCTTTTTCATGCACCTTTCTGACCATTTCTTCCTGGCCGGTGGTAGAAAATATAACTACGGGAATATGCTCCCACGCTTTTGTCTTTCTGATCTGTTCCAGGCATTCGAAACCATTCTTTCTGGGCATATTCAAATCCAGGAATATAACATCCGGCGGAGGCGGCACTGTCGTCTCCATCAGATTCATCAGTTCGACACCATCGTTGGCCGTTAAGAGTTCCGTTGTAGTGCTAACCTCCCTGAGCGCGTCTTCGAACAACATGCAGTCGTCTTCGTCGTCATCGGCCAGGAAAATAGATTTATTCGGTTTTGTGCTCATAACCCAAAATTAAGTATTCAAAGTAGACTTAACATAAACGTTACCCCAATCATTCAACCTAATCCAGGTAAAGTAGCGCCACGATCTATCAGTTAGAATATACAAGGTAAAAAATAAAACCGGCTTCCTGAAATTAAAAAGCATTAAAATTCGCCTTCCAGGCTCTCTTTTGGTTTCTTTTTGGCCTGGTGCAAACGGTAATTTAATGTAAGATTGATCTGCCGTAACCTGCCCTGAGAGCTGTTGCGTGCATAAAAATTGGCACCTTCCGTAATGGACCGGTAACGGCGCGAATTGAACACATCAATAACACTGAGCGTCAGCGTTCCATTGTTTTTGAGAATGTCACGTGTTGCAGCGAGATCAAGGGTTGCCAATGCTTTCCGCCTTCCCTGCGGCGTCTGTTGCGGGGCCTCATAATTGCCTCTCAGCTGCACATCGGTCGTTTTCCAGAGTGTAATGCGGGACATTGCACGCACAAACAAACTATATGTATCACTTTTAAACTGTTCATCAAGTCCGGTCCCGTCGGTAATGGCCCTGAAAAAGTTAGCACTCGCATCGAGCTTCCACCATTGATAAGGTGTAAAGGAGCTGGTGAACTCGGCACCGTAAGCGTCTTCCGTGCCCAGGTTTTCCGGGCGTGTATATGAGCTTCCATCATCCTGTACGCGACGAATGCTGGTAATCTTCCCATTGGTATGCCTGTAATAAACCGAGGAGGTCAGCGAACCTTTCGACATATATTTGATGTGCCCGAGTTCAAATGCGTTGGTAAACTCTGGATTGAGGTCCGGATTGCCGCTCCAATAATTACGGTTATCGCTATAAGTCGCAAATGGCGTCAAATCGTTGTACTGCGGCCTGCGTACGCGACGGCTGTAACTCAGCTGAAAGGCATTCTGCTTCGCAAAATCATAGGTCACATGCACGCTTGGGAAGAAATTGGCATATTTCCGGTCATTCACTTCATTGGTTTGTTTCAAAGTTGTGGTCACGCCCGTCCATTCCGCGCGAACACCTCCCTGATAAGAGAATTTCCCTGTCTTATTTCCGATCATACCATAAGCCGCATTGATATTTTCCTCGTAAAGAAAATCGTTCGTCAGCCCGGGTAATGTGATCCACCCCCCGTCGCTGTTCTGCTGGGTAACAGTGTAGTCGTTGGTCATATCACGCGAACTGCTCCTTGCTCCTGCCTCTATCTTACCGTCCTTTCCAAAAGGGTGAATGTAGTCTACCTGGAAAAGTAACTGCTTTTCCGTTTCGTAGTTCACGGCACGCTGCAAAAGCGGCGGAATTCCTGACGGACTTCCGTCCGGCTTGTACACATTTTCACGATAATACTGGTCCGAATCCTCCCAGTTATCCAGATACCGCACATCGGCTGTAAATTCCTGTCCTTTTCTGTTAAATGTTTTTTTGTAAGTCAATGCGTACTCGGAGTTAGGCTCCGTTTCCGTCTCATCCTGCGTACGATAAGTGTAGCTGGTCATATTGTCCAGGCTTGACAGATAATCGCGGTAGTTGAGCGTCGAAAACCGCTTTCCCTTACTCGTACGCCACGTATAAGCACCTGTGAGGACGTTTTTTGCATTGAAATAATAATCAATACCACCGCGAGCGCTGTTCGCCATCCCTTTCAGGTTGCTCTTCATATCCCGCTCCATAATGAAAGTCGAGTCATTTCTAAACAATTCCTGGTACACAAAATTCTTCCCGGGTGTATTGCGGTAAGACATCGTGTAGTTGATGAAGAAATTCAGGTTTTTGCGCCGGTAGTTCACATTAGCCGCTCCTCCGAAATTGGTTGGATGACCGGTAATAATATCAAATGAGCCATTAAAGCCCTCTTTTCTTTCTTTCTTTAAAACAATATTAATAACCCCACCCATTCCTTCTGCCTCATAACGCGCAGATGGATTAGTTATAATTTCAACCCGATCGATCATACTGCCCTGCAATTGGGCTAATCCACTCGCACCCTTGATACTAACCAGCCCGGAAGGTTTTCCGTCGATCAATATACGTACATTGCCACTTCCCCGTAAACTTACATTTCCTTCCACATCCACCGCCACCGAAGGAACATTGGTAAGGATATCGACGGCCGTCCCACCCGCATTAGCGAGGTCTTTGCCGACGTTAAAGATCTTTTTATCCAGCGACAACTCCATCGAGCTCTTTTCCGCCTGAACCGTCACTTCGTCCAGCGTTTTCGCCGAAGCAGCCACTTTGATCGTTCCCAGATCGAGCGGAGAATTGGCGGCAGTAAGCCGGATTCCGGGTGTAAATTGTGGTTTATATCCAATAAATTCAGATAATGCATAATAAGAGCCGGCAGCAATATCCACTATAAATCCGCCGGTTTCATCAGTAATAGCACCGGAAACGAACGAGCTGTCTGCCGATTTGAACAACCGGATACTGGCATACCCGAGCGGGGCATTGCTTGCTCCGTCGATGATCTTGCCAGTCACTTTAAGTTTGTTTCCGCTTTGAGAGAATGCATCGGTTCCGGCAGTTATCACTAAAATTAAAACCCCTAACCGCATCCACCCGTTTCTCCCCATAACACCGCTGAAACGGCCCTTCAAACTGCTCTTAATACCCATTATTTTCTTGTAATGTTTTTTCAATATGCCTTTAAAAATTGTTACACATACAAACCGTTTTAAGGCTGCGTTTTACTCTACTGTAATGATATATTAATAAGAAAGATTCCTGCCCTGCGGCGGATTTGTCTAACTTTGCATCCTTTTTAGCACTTCTTGACAAATCCATGAAAAACGAAGCATCACAAACTTTAAAACTTGCATTTCCCATCATTATCGGAGAACTGGCCCAAATGGCCCTCCACCTAATTGATAGCGCGATGGTAGGAGCGATCAGCTACAAGCAACTTGCCGCAGCCGCACTGGTTATCAATGCAATGAACATTCCTTTCGTAATCGGGATCGGCATGACAATCTCGGTTTCTCAAATGGTATCACTTGCCAACGGGCGCCGCGATGCACAGCTGGTATCGCATTACCTGTTCAACGGATTTTGCCTCTGTGCGCTCACAGCGCTGGCAATTTCAATGACTTTAATCTTCGGGAAAGATCTGCTCCATAACCTGGGACAGGACCCGGAAGTAGTCGAGCTCGCCATCCCGTTTATGCGGCTGATGGGGCTTTCCATTATCCCTATGCTGCTTTTCATGACATTGAAGCAATTCGCGGACGGACTGGAACACACCCGGACGGCCATGATATTTTCGCTCGCCGGGATGCCCGTCAATATCCTGCTCAACTGGCTGCTCATTTACGGTAACTGGGGCTTCCCCCGTCTGGAACTGGAAGGCGCGGGCTGGGCGACGCTCATTACCCGGACCTGTATGTTCCTTGCATTGGGCTTTGTGGTTCTCAGACATAAAACTTTTGAGAAATACATTGCTGTTGGACGTAACCAGTGGCACTTTAAAGCCCAAACCTGGCGTGAACTGTTGCATATCGGCATTCCCAGCAGCTTGCAGATTGGCATGGAAGCGGGAGCCTTTGCTGTATCCGGCATCATTATCGGGACGCTCGGGGCTGTGGCGCAGGCCGCGCACCAGATTGCATTGAGCAGCGCTTCATTAACATTTATGGTGTCAATGGGCCTTGCACAGGCGGGCTCAATCCGCGTGAGCAATGCGCTTGGACGGGGCGATTGGACCAAAATATTTGTGATAGGAAAAAGCACGCTGCTTACGGCGCTGATCTATGGGACCATTTGCGCGCTTGCGTTTGCCGTGTTCCGGTACCAGTTGCCGAAAGCATTCAACGACAATGCCGAAGTGTTGGCGCTGGCTGCATTACTGCTTCTTTTCGCCGCGGTATTCCAAATTTCGGACAGCACCCAGGCAATCGGCGCCGGGTTGTTGCGGGGAATTAAAGATGTCAAAACACCCACCATCCTGATCGGCATTGCCTATTGGGTGATCGGGATCCCGTTTGGCTATGTACTGGCCTTTCCGTTCGGTATGGGCGCGTCGGGTATGTGGCTGGGATTGATTTTAGGATTGACGATGGCTTCGATATTTTTGATGACGAGATTCTTCAAAATGGCCAGAAGAAACCAGACATAATGAAAAACTTACATCTATTTTGAGTTGTTAATAAGGATATAACGCCGAAACTTCGTCATTACCCCAGTGCGCTTTTTTTAATTATTTCTTATCCACAAAAATTTGACTAAATGGATTTCAATTCCACGTTAAAGAACATCTTTGTTGAAGAAAAAGACATCCCGGCGGAGTACACCCTGCCATCGTTGATCCATCAGCGCGAATATCTGAGCAATGGCGAAATGAAAACCTGGAACGGACCAGTGCACGAAGTGTATTCGCCCATCTGCATTCCTACCCCGGACGGCCTGCAACGCAAACTCATCGGAAGCTACCCGGTATGCACTGCAACCGAAGCCGAAGAATCATTGGACGCAGCCGTGAAGGCTTACAACAACGGTCGCGGCGAATGGCCAACGATGGGTGTAGCTGAGAGGATCCATTGCGTGGAACAATTCACGGGCAAAATGATCGAGCAAAAAGACATTATCGTCAAGCTTATCATGTGGGAAATCGGAAAGTCCTTTGCCGACTCGGTGAAGGAGTTCGACCGCACCGTGGAATACATATATGCCACGATAGACGCATTGAAAAACCTCGATCGCGACTCTTCGGGCTTTGACATTGTGGATGGAATTGCTGCGCAGGTAAGGCGTTCTCCGCTGGGCGTGGTGCTTTGTATGGGGCCGTTCAACTACCCGCTTAATGAGACCTTCACAACCCTGATCCCCGCATTGATCATGGGCAACACGATACTTTTCAAACCCCCGAAATTCGGTACACTGCTGCATTACCCATTGCAGGAAGCATTCCGCGACAGTTTCCCAAAAGGTGTTGTCAATATCAT
Organism: Dyadobacter sp. MSC1_007; assembly: GCF_023667495.1. Taxonomy (GTDB): domain Bacteria; phylum Bacteroidota; class Bacteroidia; order Cytophagales; family Spirosomataceae; genus Dyadobacter. The sequence goes on along the minus strand of NZ_JAMOZL010000001.1, from coordinate 485,871 downwards.
TTACGGACGCGGCAACGCCATTGTTCCTGGTTTAATGCAATCAGGCAAGATCAATGTACTGACTCTGATTGGTTCGAGCAAGGTGGCTAACGAACTGAAAAAGTCGCACCCGAAAGTGAACAGGTTGCGCGCAGTGCTTGGTCTGGATGCTAAAAATGCGGCCATAGTTACCCCGAATGCAGACATTAACCTGGCTGTCAAAGAAATCATCCTCGGTTCGCTTTCATTTAACGGACAGCGATGCACTGCATTGAAAGTCGTGTGGGTACACCGCAGCATTGCCGATGCATTCCTTGAAAAATTCAGTGCGGCGGTTGCCGAACTTAAATTTGGTATGCCCTGGGAAAAAGGCGTTTCGCTTACCCCGCTTCCTGAAACCAATAAGATCGAATATCTTAATGACTGCATTACCGATGCTGAAACGCATGGCGCCAAAATCGTCAATGAGAACGGCGGAAAGTCGGAAGGCTCCTTCTTTTACCCTGCGGTGGTTTATCCCGTTAACAGCAAAATGAAGCTTTATCACGAGGAGCAATTCGGCCCGATCGTGCCGGTGGTACCGTTTGACGACCTCGAAGAACCAATCGAGTTCCTGATCGAATCGACACACGGCCAGCAGGTAAGTATTTTCAGTAACAATGCAGATGAAGTCGCGTCACTGATCGACCCGCTTGTAAACCAGGTAAGTCGGGTGAATATCAACACCCAATGCCAGCGTGGACCGGATGTATTTCCGTTCACAGGTAGGAAAGACAGTGCCGAAGGAACACTATCCGTCCCCGATGCCATCCGCGCCTTCTCGATCCGCTCGCTGGTAGCATTCAAAATGAATGAAGCCAACAAACAACTCATCAACGAGATCGTCCACGAGGACACTTCGAACTTCCTAAGCACGAAGTTTATATTCTAAGTTCGGATTTATTTAAATGCAAAAGCCCATTCGGAAAAACCGGATGGGCTTTTTGCCGTTTGGTAATTGGTGATTGGCGTTTGGTAATCGGTGATCGGTTGGATGGTTATGATGTTGTAGAAGTGGGGCTTTATTGATAAAACACACTATAACTAATAACATAGCCGACATGAACACGCCAGTTTATCCTCATCATAGAGTTGGAAGCCAGCACACTTATCTGTTTTTTAGCGTTGGGACGAACGGAGAAATATCCAAAGTAGTCCGGTTTTCCCAGATGGCAACACCGGAATTTAACATAGGGGACACCATCCACTACAACGTAGCATTTGGAGACCTAAAAGAAACAAACGGCGACGTGGAGGTTGACGACAGTGTCCGAAGCAACAACGGCGATATGCGAAAAGTACTGGCAACGGTCGCACGGATTATGGAGGTCTTTATGAAGAAACATCCTGGTGCCGTATTGTTCGTTTCTGGCTACGTTGATCTTGAACATCGGGAAGGGCACAATAATCAGCGATCTACCCTTTACCAAAAAATAATCGATGCTAACTGGGACGCGCTAAGCCCGCGATTTCAGTTCTGGGGTGTAATAGATCGTCAACTCGAAATTTATATGCCCCGCAAATCATATGAACACGTCTTAATTAAGCGCAGATAGTTATCTAATCCATTTAAATCTTCTTTATTCGGCTATGAAAACGGCAAAACTGACAAATCCATCCCAAAGTCAATCAACCAACTCCCTATCACAACGACTTCTTGCGATGAAAGACGCTGAGATAGATGCCATTATTGAATCCTCTACTTTTTTTCAAGAGAAGGACGATCAGGCTATTGAAGCCTTTAAGTCCATCAAAAATTTACACTTGTTGGGCACATAGTCCGCATGTACCATTTTTATTATCCACAACACACACATTCACCATGGACCAGCTTACATATTTTTACCAAAAAACAGGAAGTCAGTATTCTATGTTTTTTTCAGCAATGGCCCGCGGGGAGAAATAGCAAAAGTGGTACGTATCTCTAAAATCCCCGACTCAGAACAGAACATTCCCGACGGAATTCTCTACAATGTGGCCTTTGGGGATATATTGGAATCTAACGGTGTATTCGCATTCGACGATAGTGCCCGAAGTAACAATGGCGACATGCGCAAAGTGTTGGCAACCGTTGTCCGTATCGTTGAAAAATACATGGTTAAAAACAAAAATGCGGTGCTCTCTTTTTCGGGTTACACGGACAAATCAGGGCTTGAATCTTCATCCAACCAACGAATTCGTCTCTATCAGAAAATTATCGACTCTAATTGGGATGCACTAAGCTTCCGGTTTCAGTTTTGGGGGATTGTGGAAGGCTGTCAGGAAGAGTATATCCCGATGAAGCCATACAGTCGCATTTTACTTCGACACAAGTAATTTTCAGTTTAACATACCATCTCTTCTTATGAAAACCAAAAGAACTATCGAACAAGTGCAAGACCCTCGTAATGAAGCATTAGCACAAAAGCTTTTATCACTGACCGATGAAGAACTGAGCGCCATCTTTGACGCTTCCCCTTTTTATCAGAAGAAAATGGCCCAGGCAATCGCAGACATTAAATCCCTAAAATCCCCGCTTGACTTTACAAGGTAATCCATTCGCGAAAACCAAATCGGCTTTTGCCGCCGACGTTATTTCTGCCCGCCATACCGTTCCACCAGCACCTTGGCGGCGCGAATGTCGTAGTCGAACATGTCAGCCTTTTGCCCGGCAATGCGCTCAGCCTCGGGCAGGGCTGGTTTGGCGTCTTTGCCTGCCAGTTCGAGGATATTGAGTGCTTGCAAACGGGCGTAGGGGTTGTCAGTCTTTAATGCGTTGGTCAATGTGATGATTGCTGCTTGTTTGTCTGCTCTCGTAACGTAAAGTGCCTCCGCGGCTGCGATGCGCACGGCTGGTTCGGGATCTTTAAGTGCTTTTTGCAATGCCTCTTTGCCCGAAACGACATTGAGGATTGTCAGCCCCGTGGCCGACCAATAGCGTATAATTGGATCCTTGTCGGCGAGCCCCTCGATGAGTTTTTCGGTGTGTACGGCGTTTCGCGACGAAGCCATATCGGCTGTCTTGATGACCTTTTCAAGGTCATATTTCCCGCTTCTGGCATAATCATAAAGCGGTGTTGTCTTGGAGATTTCATATAAAATGGCTTCGGGAATAAAACCGACGTCTTTGTAACTTCTTAACCATTGGTCATTCGCCTTTCTTAACCTTTCCAACACACTTTTGTATTGCGGATCACCAGCTAAGTTGTGGATATTATGCGGATCGGCCTCGATGTCAAATAGTTCTTCCGCAGGTTTCGGCTCCCAGAATTTCGACTGGATCGCATTCAACTTACCCGATTTATAGGCGTCTTCCCAGGATTTTACCGAAGGTGCACGCCAAAGATATTCGAGATACTGACCATAAATTTTGTTCGGCAGATAATTGCGGATATAACGAAACCGCTTGTCCCGCACCGAGCGCGACATGTCGATCCGTTCGTCCATCCGGCCACGAAAACCATAGGCATATTGTGCCTCAGGCTTCTGCTGCTTGCCCAAAAACGCGGCTCCCTGCATGTAATCGGGCACTTTGATATCAACCAGACTCAACACGGTAGGAGCGAAATCCAGAAATGTGACAAGCCTGTCGGAAACGCTGCCCAGCGGTTGCTTCGCCAGGTGCGCATATTTCGGCGGCAAATGAATGATTAATGGCACATGCAGCCCGGATTCGTACATAAACCGCTTGCTACGCGCCAATACACCGCCATTATCGGCATAGTAAAATACGATCGTGTTTTCGGCCAACCCTTCGTCCTGCAACTCTTTGAGCAGCTTGCCAAACTGCCGATCCATTTCTTCCAACTTGTCGTAATACTGAGCCCAATCGTGTTTGAGCTCGGGCGTTGCGGGATGGTATGGCGGTAACGGCACCTTTTCAGGATCGTGATGTAGGGTAGCCACCGGCTCGTGCAGCGAACTTTCGTGCGAAACATTCAGATTAAAAACCGCAAAAAACGGCTGCCCCGCTTTCCGGTTTTTATAGGTCGCCGTGTTGCTCGACTCATCCCAGGCGTCCGTTTGGTCAGTTGTATTATAGTCCTTTTTGGCATTGTTGGTGGTGTAGTAACCTACTTCCCTCAAATATTTCGGAAAAAATTTAACAAAATCCGGCGAAGGATACACGCTACGCATGTGCTCGGTCCCAAGCGAGGGCGGGTACATGCCCGTAATGAGCGTATTACGCGAGGGCGCGCACACGGGAGCGGTCGAGAATGCATTCTTGTAGCGTATACTTTCGGTAGCAAAACGGTCGAGGTTAGGCGTAGTAGCAAACTTGTCGCCATAGCTGCCGAGGAGCGTCGTATTATCTTCGCTCACAATCCAGAGAATGTTGGGCCGATCCTGCGCGTTGGTTAACGCGCAGGTCAGTAGCATCAAAAGCATGATTCTCAGCCGGAGATTTGTTTTCATTATCGTTCTAATATGATAATCATTTCGAGCCGCTCAAGTGCGCCTGTTGCGCGGGTACAAGGTCAATGGTAACCTTGTTGATCTTGCCGGTAAATGCAAAAGGCACTTTATAGGTATCCCCTACCGGTGTCAGGTCGTCGAATCCCACATTGACACCCTCATGCAGATACAGCGCATCCGAAGTTTTCGCAATAGGCCCTTCACCAATTTTGGAATTATTGGCATAAAGCGTAATCAGCCCGGCACCATTCTGCTCATATTGCACACTTGCTTTCAGCTCGACTTTCCCAGACGGCAATGTCGTTTGGTTAGAACTAACGGCATATTTAGTCCCGTCGCCTACCGCATATACAAATTGCAGTTTATGGTTTTGAATAAAAAAACTCAAACCTCCCACACTCCCGCCCCTCGACAACAGAACGCCCTCAGTTTCAACGCCAGCCACCTCTACATCGGCCACAATGGAAAATGAGCGTTTCAATGCAAATGGACTCGCTATATCGATGATCGTCGATTGTCCCGGATAAAGAACCACCTTATCTACATCGTTGTAAGCAGTCGGAAGAGTAAATGGCTCTGTGCCGTCTTTAAGCGGGTACACATTGTATTTCACGGCCTCGCTGTCAAATAAAGCTTTCAATTCTTTCAATTTGGCAGGTTGCGATGCCGCGAGATCGTTCGTTTCGTTGAAATCTTCATTGACATTATAAAGCTCCCATTTGTCCTTTTCGAAATCCTGTCCGCGTACATGCAGTGCGCCAGCCTTCCATCCATCCTTGTAAATCGATCTCGAACCTTTAATCTCATAATACTGGACCGTATGCCTGCTTTTCGCATTAGCGTCATTCAGGCTGTAAGCCAGGCTGGTGCCCTCAATCGGATCCTGCTTAATGCCGTTCACCACGGCGGGTGCTTTCACATTCAGGAGTTCGAGGGTAGTAGGTAAAATGTCGGAAACATGGCCGTATTGGTTACGGATACCGCCTTTTTCTTTAATGCCTTTTGGATAAAAAACGATCAGCGGATTGTGTGTACCGCCTTCTGCATTGGCATCCTGCTTCCATTGTCTGAAAGGCACATTGGTGGCTGCGGCCCATCCAAGCGGATAATTCACTTTCGAAAACTCGGTACCGATGAGATCGATCTGTTCCAGGTTTTTCTTCAACCGTTGCTCTTCCGGAAGGTCGGCTCCGAAATTATTGACGGTCCCTACAAAAGTCCCTTCCTTACTAGCCCCATTGTCTCCCACGGAAACGATTACCAGCGTGTTATCCAACTCGCCCGAATCGCGGATATGGTTGATCACATGGCCAATTTCGTAATCGGTATATTCCAAAAAGCCCGCATAGGTTTCCATAAAGCGCGCATACAGCTTCTTTTCATCTGCGGAAAGGGTATTCCAGTCCTTCACACCCGGGTTCCTGGGAGGAAGTTTGGTATTCTTCGGAACCACGCCCAGTTTGATCTGATTAGCCAGTACTTGTTCGCGATAGGCGTCCCACCCAGCGTCAAACTTGCCTTTGTACTTGTCCGACCATTGTTTCGCTACCTGATGGGGAGCATGCCCTGCCCCGGTAGCGATGTATAGGAAAAATGGCTTTTCAGGATTACCCGATTTCTGTCCCGACAAGTAGCTGATCGCCCTATTGGCCAGCAACTCATTGAAATGTTTGCCGTCCTGACGGTCGGCCTCGCGGTGGGTACCTTCCCAAAGTTCGGGATGCCACTGGTCGATGCTGCCGCGGGATGGGAAGCCATAAAATTGCTCAAACCCGCGACCAGTCGGCCAACGGTTGAATGGCCCGGCAGGCGTGAGGTCCGCGAGCGGCGTAATGTGCCATTTACCTAATGCAAAGGTGTTATAACCGTTATCTTTCAGGATCTCAGCAATAGTTGCTTTTTCGAAAGGCATGATGGCGTCGTAACCCGGCGTGCCAATGGCAGTTTCCGGAAAAAGACCCATATGAGCCGAATGCTGGTTGCGCCCCGTGAGCAGTGACGCACGGGTTGGTGCACAAATGGCTGTGGTGTGAAAGTTGGTGTATCTCAATCCATTATTAGCTAGACTATCCAATGTAGGTGTATTAATGAGCCCGCCAAAGGTGCTGACAGCCCCATAGCCAATGTCGTCCAGCAAAATCCAGACTACGTTCAGCGCGCCTTTGGCTTTCTTTTTTTCGGGCCAGGATTGCTGCGTTTCGGCAACAGTTTTGCCAATTTTACCGGTATAAGCAGCCGTTGGTGCATGCTGGGCGTACAGTCCAGTGCTGGCCGCGATAGCCAATGCCCCGATAGATAAACGGGTTATGTTGTGATACATTCCTTTCATAACTTATTAGTTTTAAATTAATTAACCAATATTATTTAATTGTATTCCAATCCACTACACCTACTTTGGCAGCCCATTGAAGGTATTCTGCTTCCAGTTCCTTCACTTTTGCAGGGTAGGTTTTGGCAAGATCTTTGGTTTCGGTGCGGTCGCTTTTCAGGTTGTACAGCTCCCAGGGTTGGCCGATTTCAGCGACCAGCTTCCAGTCCTGCTTACGCATCGCCCTGCTTCCTTCGTGCTCCCAGAAAACCGTTTTGTCAACTATTTTTTCGGGATGATTGAAGAGAGGTGTTAATGAGGTTCCCGCAGCGGGGACGAGCTCGCGATCCTTAAAATTTTTAGGATAATTAACACCAGCCAATTCCAGCAGCGTCGGCATGATGTCTGTCAAATGCGCGACCTGATGGCTAATCGAACCGGCCTTAATCTTTCCGGGAAACCAAGCGATAAACGGGGATGCCACGCCGCCCTCATGGGTGTTTTTCTTGAAGAGTTTAAAAGGCGTATTGCTGACATTGCCCCACGGCGGATCGTAACTATCAATGGATGCCACCGAACCAGGCGTGCCTGATTTTTGAGTCACATAACTCCATTCCTTCACTGTATCACCGCTGCCCCCGTTGTCGGACATGAAAAGAATGAGTGTGTTCCTGTCGCGGCCGATGGCTTTGAGCTTGACGAGCACTTCGCCAATGCATTGGTCCATTCGGTCGATCATCGCGGCGTAAATTGCCATGCGGAGGTCCTGCTCAGCCTTTTCACGCTCGGACAATGCATTCCATTCAGGCACTTTGTCGTAGCGAGGCGACAGCTTTGCGTTTTTTGGAATAATACCCTCAGAAACAAGCTTTTCAAACCTGGCCTTACGCGCTTCATCCCAACCTTTCAAATACCGGCCCTTGTACTTTGCAATATCTTCCGGCAATGCCTGAATAGGCCAATGCGGTGCATTATAGGCTAGATACAGGAAGAACGGGTCGCGCTGGTCTTTGATCTTATCGAGCGATTGGATTGCGAAATCTGTGATCGCTTGCGTCAGGTATTTCGATGTATCGCTTCTTTGTATCGGCTTCCCATTCAAAAGGAATGTAACAGTGCGACCATCATTGTAAAGCGGTTCTGAATTGAAATAGCTGCTGCCATTGTTTTGCAGGGTGAACGATTGATCGAACCCACGGTTATGCGCCAACGCCGACGGCACAAGTCCGACATGCCATTTACCCGAAACAATGGTGTTATAATCGGCTGTTTTCAATAATTCGGCAATTGTTACACTATTTTGGCTCAAATAGCCCTGATAGGCAGGCGTTCCCTTGTCCTGCACCATGTCGCCCACGCCCGCCTGATGCGGGTACAGACCCGTGAGCAGGGACGCCCGCGAAGGACAGCACCGACCGCTATTGTAAAACTGTGTAAGCCGCAATCCTTCCCTGGCAAGCCTGTCCAGATTCGGCGTATGGATTTCAGATCCGAAACTTCCAAGATCAGAAAAACCCATATCATCGGCCAGGATCAGGATAATATCCGGCTTTTCGGATCGGTTTTGAGCCATCGGTAGCGATTGCCCAAAACCGGATCCGAAACAAATCAGCAACACTAAACCTGTGAGCTTCCGGTTCATGTTCCGTCTTACTCCCACAACGGGTTCTGTTTCAACAGTGCATTATTGTCGATTTCCGACTGCGGAATTGGGTAAAAGGCGTGTTTCGGAGCCGCATTGGTCTTACCAACCTTATGCAGGTTTTTCACGAATGTCCCGTTGTAAGCCGCATCCCGCTGACGGATCAGATCAAACCAGCGCTGGTATTCGTAAGTGAGTTCGAGCCGGCGATCCAGGTAAACTGAGTCGCGGAACTGGTCTTTGGAAAGGCCGGCAGTGAGGTTAGGCAAGCCTGCCCGTGTGCGGACCTTGTTCAATGATTTGTAAGCTTTTACTGTTGGACCATTCGCTTCATTTTCCGCTTCGGCATGGATCAGTAGCAGCTCAGCATAACGGATAATAGGCACATTGGCCGCCGATTGGTTGGTAACGGCAGTGGAATTAGGGTCCCAGTATTTATGCCAAAAAGGCGTCGAATCGTTCGGATAAGCTGCATTGGCAATGCTTAATCCATATTTCTTGCCATTGGTCGGACTCGTGAAGTTCCTGACAAACGTCACATCACGACGCTTATCGCCCGGTTTAAACAGTTTGTAAATACTAAAAAACTTATCGTTTCCTTCTGTATAATACCGCACCATATGGGCATAGTTTCCGCTCAATCCGGGAATACCCGAGAGAATAGCACGAGGGTTTTCATTATTCCCCTGCGCAAGCGAGTTAGACTTAAACTGAGCGGAAAAAATGTGTTCTTTATTGTTCTTGAATGCAGGCAGAAACACCTCTCCATAATTGCTTACAAGGTCGTAGCCATAGGTTCCTTTGCCCCCGTCTGCGGACGACAATGCCTCCTCTGCTTTGGTTACCGCGTCCTGATAACGCGCACTTACTTTTAGTGGCAGCGACGCCTCGGCAAGGTAGACTTTCGCAAGTAGCGCCTTGGCAGCACCGGCGGTCGCACGTCCCACATCGGGCGATCCGTAGCTTGCCGGAAGCACTGCTGCGGCCTCATTAAGGTCCTTTTCAATTTGTTTATAAATATCTGCCGAAGATGATTTGGCAATCGCGTAATCCGACGCATTCACAAATTTCTGATATTCCAGGATCAACGGAATGTCGCCATACAAGCGTACGAGGTTGAAATAATACAATGCACGAAGAAATTTGGTCTCGCCCAGCAATCTGGCTTTCAATGCATTATCAAAATCGATCGCAGGAATCTTTTCCAGCACCACATTGGCCTTTTTGATCGCTGCATAATGCTGCTGCCACAATTCATAAATACGGAGGTTGGTCGACGAATGCGCTTGTACGGACAATGAACGCACATCGGGGTTGGTAGCGCCCGGTCCCGGATCTTCGTCATCGCTCGCCATATTCATACCTGTATTGAATAAGGTGTTGTATGGTGTCTGAACCGACGATCCGCCTGAATTCAGAAAGAAATACACTGCATTGACTGCATTAATAGCATCGGCCTGTGTTTTGTAATACTGGTCTTCCGACAAGAACGCTTCCGGTTCTTCTTTAAGGAATTCTTCGCACGACAACGACGCAAATGCGGTGAACCCTAATAGTATATATTTGAATGCTTTCATTTTCAAAAGGATATTAATGTGCACTTGATCAGAATGTTAAGGATAATCCCACCTGGTAGGATTTGTTGTTCGGATACACGCCCTGGTCTACACCCTTGTTGATCAGCGATTGTCCGTTCAAGCTGACTTCAGGGTCAAATCCGGTGTATTTGGTCCAGGTGACAGGGTTTTGGGCCGACACGTAGAGACGCAGGTTTTCGATCCGGATCCGGGATAACAGCTCTTTCGGGAATGTGTAGCCAAACGACAGGTTTTTCAGACGGTAGTAGGTCGCGTCTTCAATAAACCGGTCCGAAATCGTGATCGCGGGATCCTGATATGCAGCTTTCACGTCGGTATTCGTGTTTGTCGGCGTCCACCGGTTGAGCAGCACATCCGAACCGTTGACATAGCCTGTACCCAGTTCGAGGTTCGCGCGGTTTGCATTATATAGTTTGCCACCAATCGATGCCTGGAAGAAAACCGTAAGGTCAAACCCTTTGTAATTGAATGTGTTGGTCAATCCTGCGGTGAATCCGGGTTGGTTTTTGATCACCACACGGTCGCCCGCCTGGGTAATCACGCCGTCGCCATTGATGTCCTTGTATTTCTGTCCGCCGGGGCTCTTGTTTTGTTGAGGCGTCAAAGGATTTTCGCCCTGCTGGATAATGCCATCAGTTTGGTACACAATAAATGAACCCAGCGGATAGCCTACTTTCGCGATCGAAGGAGCGGATATCAAAGGAATGATCTGGTTCACACCGTCGCCCAGACTGAGGATTTTATTGGTGTTTTTAGAATAAATGAAAATCGTGTTCCATTTAAATGCGCCTTCCAAATTTCTTGAATTGACATACAACTCAAAACCCTGGTTAGAAACCGACCCGATATTCTGGTACACCACCGACGCCTGTCCATTGTAGAAATCGGAAAGGCCCGAAGTGCCTGGTACAGTGCGTGTAAGTAATAGATCAGTGGTTTTTTTGTAATAATAATCGGCGATGATATTAATACGGTTTTTGTACAAGCCAAGATCGACACCGACGTCCACCTGCGAGGTTTTTTCCCAACCGAGGTCCGGATTTGGCACCGTATTCGGCGCGTAACCTGAAACAGTCGTATTCGAGAAATTGTACCGGAAATAACTCAGCTGCGACAGGGATTGGTAAGAGGGAATGTTTTGGTTACCCGTTGTACCGGCGCTCAACCGCAGTTTGAGCAGACTTACTTTTTTGAACCGCTGAAAGAATTTCTCTTCATTGATATTCCAACCGAATGCTGCCGAAGGGAAATAGCCCCATTTGTTGCCGCTACCGAACCGCGACGAACCATCGGCACGCACGGTGAATGTAAATAGGTAACGTTCATCAAAAATGTAGTTGATACGGCCCAGGTACGATGCCAGTGCCCATTTGCTGGCCAGCGAGCGCGGCGCGATGCTCGTGATACCGGTTGCCAGGTTATTGTATCCAAATGCATCGGTCGCAAATCCGGCCGCTTCCGCCACGGCACCCTTTGTTTCGGAAACCTGGGCTGTGAAACCAGCTACTGCACTGATCTTATTCTTTTCGTTGATCTCTTTGTCGTAACTGATCGTGTTCTCATTCAGCCAGTTACTCGTAAAAACAGAACCTACGATAGCATCTCCGCTCAATGCCTGGCCTTCCGCTGTGGTGCTGGGAAGATACCTGTTTTGCTTATTCCCAACAACGTCTGCGCCAATCAATACCTTCGCCTTCAAGCCATCCAGAATGGTATATTCTCCGGAAATATTACCCAAAAAACGATTCGTAATCGTTTCGTTGAGCTGGTTGTAAAGTGAATTGATCGGGTTCTGTAATGCTGATTCAAAGGGGCTGTTAATCACAAATGAACCGTCGTTCTGATAGATCGGCAATGCCGGAGGTGTCAGCAACAAGTTGCCTACGATGGCCGTCGGTGCCACATTGGCCTTGGTATTGCTGGCCGAAAGGCTCGCGATGATCCGGAAACGGTCGTTATACTGATGGTCGAGATTTACCCTCGTCGACAACCTTCTGAAATCCGTATTTTGCAATATCCCATTCTGTTTGAAATAGTTACCTGAAATCGCAAGCCTTGTTTTGTCCGAACCCGAAAGGATTGAAAGGTTATGACTTTGAATGGAAGCACTGCGGAAAGCCGCATCCTGCCAGTCGGTGCCCGCGCCGGTGGTGTCCAGCGAATAACCGCTCACACTCGGAATCGAAGCTACTTTTCCAGAGTTGGCAGCCGCATCCTTCCTTAATTGCCACCATTGCCCGGCATTGAGAAGTGGAATGGTACGAAGCACTTTTTGCGAGCCGTAATAGGCGTCATAATTAATGGAAGACTTATTTTTGGCGCCGGTTTTTGTGGTGATGATAACGACCCCGTTGGCCCCTCTCGAACCGTAAATTGCGGTAGCAGAAGCGTCTTTCAATACATCGATATTCTCAATATCAGCAGTATTAATGGAAGATAGCGGGTTAATTTTCGAGCCGTCGGTTACCCCGGCGTCGGTCAGGCTGTAATCGTTATTGATAGGAAAACCGTCGATTACGTACAATGGGTCGCTGCCTGCGGTAATGGAGTTATTCCCGCGTATCTGTACGCTCACTCCTCCGCCTGGCTGGCCGGACGTCTGCGTTACGACAGCACCGGCCACCGAGCCTTGTAGCAATCGTTCCACGGAGGCAACCGGCTGGCTTTTAATCTCAATAGGCACTGACGCTACCGAACCGGTAATGTCCTTGCGCTTTTGTTCACCATAACCGATGACGACCACTTCGTCGAGGACATTGGCTGTTTTCAACACAATATCCACAGTCTCAACCGGTTGTTCATAAATTTCGATCTCCTGTTGCTGGAAACCGGTAATGCTGATTTGCAGTGTAAATGGAAATTCTTTTGCGGCAGGAATGCTGAACTTGCCGTCGATGTCGGTCAATGCGTATTTCGCAGACCCTTTTTCTACAACAGTGGCGCCGGGGAGCGTCTGGCCTGATTCGTCTTTTACGACGCCGGATATCACATCCTGGGCCGCTACACGAACCGCAGTCGTGAGCAATGCGCCTGCTAACAAGAGCAGGCCAAAAATTTTCTTGATCATTTTTGGTGGTATAAAATGGGTGATTCGGGCAAAAAGAGGTAACCATCACGCCTATACGACGAGCGGCCTTTGCAAAAAGAAACCACGTGTACAAGCGCGTCTCATTCAGGCGCTACGGCCTTAATGATCTGAGCGACAGCTCCTGGAATACGGACTGAAAAACCTTTCGGTCAACAACGGGGACAGCACATGGCTGCAATACGGGAATAATGAGTGACCACCCTCCTGCCAATGCTGTGGCTTTGGATAAGAAGTAAATCTTTCGCTTTCATAGGTACGATAAGAAATTTGAATGAATGCCTGCCCGACTGGTGGTTAATCGGATAGCGTCATTTTATATTAGTCTATAAATATGATAGACAAAGTAAGCTTATTGAATTTTAAAACGCAAATTTTTTTAAGAAGAAACTTTTTCTAGGACAGGAGGTTCTGCCTTAAAATAAAATCCAGCTCGCTTGCCACATCAAGATCCTGCTCTTTTCCTCCGGCTTTCCGAAGCTGTGCAATTTCATAAGCAGCATTGATAATTACCCGAATCTGTTCTTCATCCCACGGCTTTTCCATTCTGTAATGAACCTGCCCTTTGCTTAATGCTTCCGCAATAACAGTTAGCTCCATAAAACCAGTTAGCAGCACTCTCAGCACATTGGGATATCGTTCCAAAATCTCTGACAAAAACTCAACACCAGTCACCTCGGGCATACGCAGGTCGGTGATCACAATGTGTACATCATTTTTACTCAATATTTCGAGACCTTCGACAGCGGAACGGGCAGTCAACACATTAAATTATTTTCGGAAAGTGGCTTTGAATGAATTCAGATTATGAACCTCGTCGTCCACATAGAGGACAGTTACTGCTTTAATGTTTGCCATGACTTAGTTTGTTGTCGAGATTAGGGTTAGAGTGTCGGGCCCGGCCCGTTTATTGAATTCGGCAAAGATTACGCATACCTGCCAATTGCCTGTAAACCATTTACCAAGGTGTTGCTATGAAAAATCAAAAGGTTATATTGTTAAATTAAAGGAGCAGAAGCCTTTATAAGGACAACTCAGGGGAATGGTATTCGCGATTAAAAGTTTTTGGTGCACTTTGCTACGCAAAAGAGCAGGACAAATTGCCTGTGGAGGTTTTCAGATTGGAAATTTGTTTTAATTTTAGCGAATTAATTCTACTTGTATTTACCTATGAAATCCAAGTTTACAGTCGAGTCTTTGGAAATGGTGATTGCCGGAATTAACGCCGGCATATGGGACTGGGATTTCAAAACGGACAAGCAGGTATGGTCCGACCGCTTTTTCGAACTGCTTGGCTACGAGCCCGAAGAGATTCCGACAGGCTATGAATCTTTTACAGAAATCCTGGTACATCCTGATGACAGGTCGATTGTCGCAGACGCGATCCGGGCCCAATTTGAAAATAACATTCCCTACCTCGTTCATGTGAGGCTTAAAACGAAACAAAACGGATACCGCTATTTTGAATGCCGGGGAAATGTGCGTTTTGAAGATGGCAAACCCGAGCGGATGGTCGGATCCGTCAGCGACATCCACGAACAGGTTACCCGAAAAGAACAACCCGGCAAACTGGACGGTGTGTTGCAGGACCTGACGGAAAGAAGGCTAGTAGAAGAAAAGCTCAGCGTCATATTTCAATATTCCACCGACGCCCACCTGCTCCTCGACGAAAAGGGGATTATGGATTGCAATGAGGCTGCCGTTAAAATGCTGCGCTGTAAAAATAAAAGTGAGCTGCTATCGATCCACCCGGCCAGGTTTTCGCCCGAATTCCAGCCCGATGGCCGCCTCTCATCGGAAAAATCCGTTGAAATGGACCGGCTGGCTTACGAAAACGGGTACAATCGGTTCGAATGGATCCATAAGCGAATGGATGGGGAAGAATTTCCCGTGGAAGTGACATTGAATCCGGTCCTGATCAGTAACAAACAAGTGCTGCTTATTGTATGGCACGACATCACACACCGAAAACGTGCCGAAGAAGTGATCCGGCGTAACGAGGCAATGCTTGCCGAATCGCAGCAACTTACCCATAGCGGAAGTTGGGAGGCGGATCTCATAACAGGCCAGAATTATTGGTCTGACGAAGCATTCCGGATATTCGGACTCAAACCCGACTACGCCGGCCCGCAAACAGAGCTTTTTTCACGAATGATCCATCCGGACGACCTTCCACTTTACAAATCACACATCCGGGATGCCATTAACAACCTCAAACCGGCAAGTTTTGACCTCCGGATCATTTTGCCGGACGGAAATGTAAAATTCATACATGCGATCGGGAAGCCCTTTATGGACGCGACAGGGCGGGTTACGAAGCTCTACGGCGCGATTATGGATATCGATGAGCAGAAGAAAACCGAACGGGAACTGATCAAAGCGAAAGAGCAGGCTGAGATGGCCGCCGTCGCCAAGTCGCAATTCCTTTCTACAATGAGCCATGAAATCCGCACGCCTATGAACGCGGTGATTGGCTTCACGCACCTGCTCCTGCAACACGATCCGAGGCCAGAGCAGATGGAATACCTCAATATTCTTAAATTTTCGGCCGAAAACCTGCTGGTGTTAATCAACGATATCCTCGATTTCAGCAAAATCGAAGCCGGTAAAATCGAATTTGAAGAAGTAGATTTCAATGTATTGTCACTGCTTGAAAACATTCGTTCGGGTATTCAACAGAAGGCGAACGAAAAGGGCATTATGCTTAAATTAAAAGCGGATAATGCCTTAAATATCAATGTGGTCGGAGATCCAGTCCGCCTGGGCCAGATCGTTACCAACCTTGTTAGTAATGCAGTCAAATTTACAGAGACCGGGAAGGTGATTATCTCGGCAGAGATCGCCAGCCGGAAGGAGAATACCGTTCAAATCGATTTCAGGGTGGAAGATACGGGGATAGGCATTCCGGCCCATAAAATCGAAAACATTTTTGACAGTTTCACGCAAGCAACGTCCGATACCACCCGCAAATATGGCGGCTCCGGTCTCGGGCTGACTATCACAAAGCGGCTCCTGGAACTGCAAAATAGTCGGATACAAGTCGAAAGTGAGCCGGGAAAAGGGTCTGCTTTCTATTTCAGCCTTTCATTCCAGGTCAGCGAAAAACAACATAAGGAGCAAAGCAATGGCGCGATCGCCAATAATTTCAGTCTGAAAGGAATGAAGCTGCTCATTGTGGAAGACAACACCATCAATGTCCTGTTGATGAAGAATTTCATGAAGCAATGGGAGGTGGACTATGACCTGGCCGAAAACGGTCTCGTAGCATTGGAAAAGGTGCAGGTCAACGATTACGACCTTGTCTTAATGGACCTTCAAATGCCTGAAATGGACGGTTACGAGGCCACTTCACGCATCCGCCAGCTCCCCGACCCCAAGTACGCCCGCCTGCCCATCATCGCCCTTACTGCCTCCGCGATGCTTGACATCAAGGACATCGCCTTCACCGTCGGCATGAACGACTACATCAGCAAACCTTTCAGCCCTGCCGAGCTGTACGCGAAGGTGGCTTCTTATCGGAAACGGTGATCGATTCTGGTGAGTGCACGCTTTTCGAAGCCGTTTGATATTTTATTGAAAGCCGCAAGATCATTTGACTATCGCCCATACGGCACTGATGATGAAATTACCATCGGTTTTTTCTTTCATCAATCAAATGTCACTTATGAAAAAGCTTCGTTCAATTCTTGCTCGTTATAATTGCAGAATTCAGCTATTTGTTTCCCTTTCATTCTGTTCGCTATGTGCATGGGCTCAGGCACCTAGAATGTTCAATTTCCAGGGTGCTGCGAGGGATGTTTCGGGAAAAATCATCAAAAATGCTGAGATCGGTTATAGTTTCAATATACACCAGGATTTACCTGATGGTCAACTAGTCTTTACCAATGAAGGCACTACTACTACCAATGCATCAGGAATTTTCAATTTGACAATCGGAACCGCGGCCGCGCCTATACCAGACCTTGATTGGTCATCCAAACAATTCTATTTGCAAGTTGGTATCGATCAGGACGGCCCAACTAATGGCTACACTTTTGTCGACATAGGCACAACACAGTTAATCAGCGTTCCTTATGCACTATATTCCAATGAAGCGAGTAGATGGCAAAATGATGAACCTATAGTGCAAACCGGAACACTAGGTAGCTCTCCAATCCTACCTCCTATTGGCGGTTCAGGCCCTAAGCTACTCTGGTATCCCCGGAAAGCTGCCTTCCGTGCCGGGTATGGTTCAGAAACATGTTGGGGTGATCAATTCGTTGGAGAGAATTCTTTCGCCGCTGGAGACTCGCCCACAGCAACTGGAAATTCTTCGATAGCGCTCGGATACTGGGCCAAGGCGACTGCCGACAATTCAATCGCAGTAGGTAACATTGCAGAAGCCAACGCCATAAATGCAGTTTCTATCGGCAATTCTACTCTGGCGCAAACATTTGCCGCAATTGCTATCGGCTATTCTGCATCGGCAACTGGCAAAGGCTCTGCCTCCCTGGGCTGGGGAACAATTTCTAAAGCTGCGGGAGGCGCCGCTATTGGAATATATAACGATGACTCAGACAAACCTACGTCCTCTGTCCCCAATATGACTGACCGTGTTTTTCAGATAGGGAATGGAGCCGCCCCAAACAACCGCTCTAATGCGCTGACTGTACTTAGAAAAGGCAACGTCGGTATTGGCAACAATGCCCTTTCACCTCAATTCCTCCTCGACATCGGTGGCAGAGCCCGGATCCGCCACAATGCAGTGTCTGCGGGACTGTATTTTGATAACTCCCAAAACGTCGCTGACGCCTTTGTGGGGTTAAAACAAGATGACCAGATCGGTTTTTACATCAATGGCGGTTGGCGGTTCTGGGTGGATGGCTCCGCTGCCTACGTGAACGGCGCTATTGTAAATGTATCGGACCGGCGTCTCAAAAAGGATATTACTCCATTCTCTAACAGTCTTTCATTATTGGGTAATCTGCAAGGGTATCGTTACTACTGGAAGGATAGCCAGCAAGGTTCCGATCTTCAAACCGGCTTGATGGCACAGGAAGTTGAAAAATACTTTCCGGAATTGGTGGTGACAGGTAAAGACGGCTACAAAGCAGTGAATTATACCGGCCTGATTCCCCATTTAATTGAAGCTATAAAGACATTGGATCAGAAAGCAGCGAAGCTTTCCGCCATGGTTGAACAGTTATCCAGCGCAAGTGCAACCAGTCCCAATGCCTCTAAATAAAGCAACGCGACCTATTACTTAACCGTTTAATATTTCTCCGAACGCCGTCAGATCATTCGAATCTCTCTTTTGTAATAATGATCGTGATATTACCGCCCGGTTTCTCTCTCACACAAATCACACATTGGAATTATGAAAAAGCTTTGTATACCCCGCGTCTTTCGCAGTTGGGTTGTTATCCCGTCCATTATCGTAGCGTTCACGTTGCTAGGTACAATACATGTGTCGGCACAAGCGCCGAAAATGTTCAATTTTCAGGGCGTGGCCAGGGATGCAACCGGGAAAGTTGTCGTCAATACTGCGGTAGAATTATCATTTGATATTCACGAGGGCAGCCAGAATGGCAACATGGTGTTTACTCAAAGCATTCAGGCGACAACAAATTCCGCTGGTATATTCAATGTGGAATTTGGAGACCCCACCTTGGGGTCTTTGGCCTGGGAATCAAGTTCATACTTCCTGCGAGCCATTCTTGTAATACCGACACTTGGAATTATAACCGATTTGGGTGCCACTCCACTTTTAAGCGTCCCTTATTCTTTATCGTCCCTAAAATCCAATATTGCTCTCAGTGCGGTAAAATCTGACACTGCTTTGCTAGCAAAAAAGTGGATTGATGACGAGCCAATTATACAAACAGGCACTTCGCAAAGCACTATTCTACCTGATGTGGGAGTTGGAGGGAAGCTGGTCTGGTATCCAAGAAAATCTGCCTTTCGGATCGGTTACAACAATAACGGCAGTTGGCTTGATCAAAACATTGGAAATTACTCTTTTGCCAGTGGTGACGGCACATTCGCTGCCGGCATTTCTTCAACAGCGATAGGCAAAGCCACAAAGGCTTCTGGGCCCTACTCCTTTGCTGCCGGACTTAATTCGGAAGCATCTGGACAAGCGTCTTTTGCGATCGGGGAAAGTTCGCTCGCATCGTCGCTAAACTCGATTTCTCTGGGAATATCGGCTAAGGCAATAGCTCAAAATTCTACGGCAATAGGTAATACCGCAAATGCATCAGGGCTTAGTTCAATTGCTTTGGGTCACAATTCTACTGCAATTGGAGGAAGTGCGATAGCCTTTGGCAACGGAGCCGAGGCTACTGGAGACTATTCTACCGCGTTCGGAAATTCCGTCGCGTCCGGAGTTCGGTCTTTTTCAGTTGGTGAAGGCGCCCTGGCAAAAGCCACTAATGGTATTGCGTTGGGAACTTATAATAGCTCATCTGACTTCCCAAATGGCTCGGCCACAGACAGAATATTTCAAATAGGAAATGGCAGTAGTGCAAGTCGGTCAAACGCTATGACGATTTTAAAAAATGGCAATATCGGCATTGGCAATACTGCACTTGATCCAGAATTCGTTATGGATTTTGGCGGCAGAACAAGAGTACGCTATAATGGTGCTACCGCAGGAATCTATTTCAACAATTCCCAAAACGATCCTGAAGGCTTTGTTGGAATGGTCCACGACAATGCAATAGGGTTTTACAGAGGAAACGCTTGGCGGTTGGTAGTCGGCAGCGACGGAATAGTTTCAGCAAATACCTTCTTCTCCACCTCGGACAAACGCCTAAAAACGAATATCCAACCTCTCGATAGCAGTCTTCCCAATATTGCTCGGCTAAGAGGTTACACTTATAACTGGAAGGACCCTAAAAACAGCGCAAAATTACAAACTGGCCTTATTGCCCAAGAGGTTGAGGCTTATTTTCCGGAATTAGTAAATACAGACAAAGAAGGCTACAAAGCCGTCAACTACATCGGCCTCATCCCTCACCTCATCGAAGCCGTTAAAGAACTCGATCAGAAAACTTCCGAAATCGCTGAGTTAAAAAAGGAGTTGACAGAAGTGAAACAACTGAACAAACGGATGACTGAAATGGAGGCCAGCCTGAAAACATTGCTCACTGGAAATACATCGGCCATCGGTAAACCCCATACAAAATGAAAAGATTGATTTTTACCGTCACCACTATCGCTTTATGCGCATATCATACACACGCACAGCAAATTTCGCCCGGGGCGCTTTACGCCGCCAGTGGCTTGGGATCAGGCAACGGGGTGAGTGTCAATTGGGTATTAGGCAGTCTGAATACATTTTCCGATATATCCGCATTACCAGTCCGTTTGATCAGCTTCGAGGGCAAGCTCAATGCTGCCGACCTTGCAGAGTTGCATTGGAAAACAGCGGAAGAGGTTAATAACCTCGGTTTTGAAATTCAGAAATCGCCGGATGGCAAAGCGTGGGACCTGATCGGCTGGGTGGATGGGGCTGTTAACAGTCAGAAAGAACATTCCTATAAATTCATCGACCAGGATTTCAACACAACCAGCTATTACAGGCTTCGTCAGGTAGATATGGACGACTCATTCACATACAGCAAAATCGTAAGCGTGATCCCCGAAAAAGAAAGCCTCGAACGACTCTACGTTTATCCTAATCCGTCACACGAAAGCAAGTTAAAAGTAAGGACGCCCGAGAAGACGGTAAAGCTTTTCATTTACGATGCGATGGGCCGGTTGGTAAGCGAATTGGACCAGCCAGCAACCGAGGAAACAATCTCGCTCCCTTACAAGGGTGTATTTACAATTGGAATTGAAACGCCGGTCGGCAACAAAGCAGTAAAGCTGGTTTATCAATAATGAAGGTTAACTTGAAGGTAGACGGAGGTCGCTATTTTAGCTGCCTCCGTTTTGTGTTTCACGCCGTCTTATCTCACGAATGCAAAACCTCAGGCATATCCTTTCTGAAATCCTCCCCGTAAATGCGGTTATACTCGCGGGCGAAGTTTTCGAAGGTGGTTTTTGCCAGTGAATGCTTACCCAAATGTGCAAGCGCCTTGCATTTGAGGATCATCGCTTCCTCGTTGACGGGATCGAAATAGAAAACGTAGTTAGCCAACTTCACGAGGAATTCGGGATCGTCGGCGATCTTCACTGATGCGGCATAGCGCAGATAAGCGTCGACTATCTCGTTGGAAATGTCTGATTTGAATGAATCCAGCCATTCATATTCCACGTTGGATAGGAAATTTCCGCGCTTTGTAATCTCGGCCAACTCACTGATATTCTGCTTACTCAGCAATCTCTTATTGCCGATTAAATTGAGATAATGCATGTAATCCACATGGATTTTGTCATCATCGATTTTGATCTTCCAGTATCCAGTTTCCTTGGATACCTGGCAGTATTTCATCTTGTCCAGGATCCCTTTCAGCTTCGCGATGTTGACGGAGCGATTGTTGCGGGCACTTTCCGAAGGTTTGTCAAACCACAAAAGCTCTTTCAGTTTTTCTGAACTGATCCCATCCCACCGGATCGAATACAGCAGGATCACCAGAAAAAGCTCCTTGACCAGCGGACTGAAATGTTTGGTAATATCATTTCCATCCTCATCATATAGTTGAAGGTTTCCGAACAGCAGAATGCATTGCCGGTGCGGAATCGGTTTTTCATCTGCTGTTATCTCAACCGAAGTCTCTTTCGGATCCATATTGTCGTTACGCACGGGAAGCGGTGTGTCGGGTGTGGCGACAGGTCCCTTAACCAGCGCTTTCCTGGAAAACCACCTGTATTTGTACCCCAGAAAGACCAGCAAAACGACAACCATCAATGCAGCGGCGATCCATAAAGCCCTGCTGCCCTCGATATCTGCGGTGGCCGGTTCATCAGCGATCGTTTCAAGTGGTGGGGCGTAAAGAGAATAGATCGATACTTTCGTCCGCTGGTTTCCGTCGCGGTAAAGCGTTACGGCCACAAAACGTTCGTTGGCTTTGTCATAAAACAGATCTGCAAATGACTCGATGTCGATAAACTGGTAAGGTATCGTCGATCCTACCTTGGCGAACTCAGGCCGACTCAGCGAACCGCGGATGAGTTGCAGCTCCGAACTGAATCGATGTTTGGGAAAGACCAATGCATAAAAAGAGCTATCCTCCTCATTCACGACCATCGAATTACCAAATACGAAGTCTTCCTTCGGCACGGCCAATTCATATATCTTTTTGAACGTCCTTTTTTTAGCATCAAAAAACAAAAGATCATACAAATTCCGGGGACTAAGCATTTGCTGGCCTGTGGTACTGCCATATCCTCCGATCACGTACGCGCCTCCGCGTGCAGCGCCCAATGCGGCCAGATACCGTGGCACAAACACTGAATCCGCAACGTTGATCTGTTCCCAAATGCCGCTGGGAAGGTGATACCGGTGCACTTCCTTCTTATATGCCAAATGTCCGTACCCTCCCAAAATGTATAACGACGAATCGGTGGGCGAGAAAAACTTGTTCGCATGGAGGTAATATGTCTTGGATTGAGGCACAATGCCACTTTTGTCCCAGCTGCGGCTGGTCGTATCGAATGCCGAAACCTGCCGTTCGTCCGGGAAAATATTATAAAGCCTGTTTCTAACCGGATCGAATAACACCTGGTTGTCCACAAAAACCGGCTGTTTGCCCGAAGCATATCGTATAGCCACCATCTGGTTACGTGCAAGACTTACCCTCACGAGCGAATCCTGCCCGACGACAAACACATTGCTCCCTTTTTCATCAAAACCAATCCGGACATAGCCTTTCAGCGTCACGGATTGCAGCAATTGCCAGTCATAATGCAGTTTTTTGATCCACACCGGGTTGGAAGCTATGCCCGGTTTGCCCCTCACTTCCTCCGAGGCTTTCACGCCGTCGGTTTCGTTCAGCGGCCAGTTGTAAACCAGCTTGCCGCCTTCCCTCATCGTCACATGCCGTATTTTCATCGGCGGCACGTCAGTTGTTCTGAACTCTTTGTATTGATTTGCCCCGAAAAGGATTTTATAGCATGCTTTGGGAGGTATTTTCAGAGGTTGCGAAAAACTTTTGGAGCCATGCACGACCGTAATACGCTGGTTGGCGATACTGAACTTCAAAGTAAGGCGGTTCCATTTGGAAAACAGATCGTCACCTTCGAAATCGAATGCATTAGGTGAAAACTGCTCGCCGATGATCAGTTTAAAATGGTCGCGGTTGACGGAACTGTTGTCATAAATGAGGTCGATGTTCTGCCGGTCGTTCCCGATAATCCGTACAATGTATCCGAAATAGGTCTTTTTATTGCGAAGAAAGGAAAGCTCAAACGACAGTTCAAAATCTGAATCGAAACACAGTTGCTGGTCCGGACTGAGGTCAAGACCGGTCCGCTTGTCCTGTACTTCTTCAAAGCTATTAAAACCAAGGCCGTACGATTGACCCAATACTGCGTTTACAGCTCCGGTCAGCAGAAAAATGGAAAGAAAAACTATAATGGGCCTGCATTTCATAGGGACGGACCGGACGAGAATGAGTAAATGTGTGAATGAGTGAATGTGTGAATGTGTGAATATATCAATTTTGAATGACCCAATGACTGAATGAGCCGCGGAACGGGGAATGAGCGAACGTTTTTAAATATATTAAGTCATACTCGTTGACTAGCTACCTTTAAATTCATTGGCAAGCTATCTAATAACTAACTTAACTATTCAGTCATTCACTCATTCACTCATTCAAAATTCAAAATTCCCCGTTCCACAGCGGCGCATTCACTCATTCACTCATTCAATCATTCTCCGTTCCACTGCGGCTCACTCACTCACTGAACAGCCCCCTTCCACTCCCCTGGCGCCTTTCCTGTCCAGCGTTTGAAGGCCCGGGAGAATGCGCTTAGTTCGTTGTATCCCAGCATATAGGAAACCTCTTTGACGTAATAACTTCCCGAACTGAGGTAATGTAATGCGAGCGATTTACGGACTTCGTCGGCGAGTTCCTGGTAGGTTACGTCTTCTTCTTTCAGTTTGCGCTGAAGGCTTCTTGGACTTACATTAAAATTGGATGCCATTTCTTCCAGCGACACAATGCCCAGGTAGGCATTTTTCATCAGATAATCCTGCACTTTCTTTTGAAACATGCCTTTCCTTTCTCCGGATACCGTGTCTGAGGCTATTTTTTCCAATAATGATCGTTGTAACTCATAATTGGCCGTCAGAATAGGAAGGTCCAGGTATTTATTATCAAATGTGATGGCATAAGTGTCTTGTGAATGGACTGGGCGGTACCTGAGCACGCGTTCAAGTTCCGCTGAATGGGCGGGCTCGTGCGGCAGGGTTACGCTTTCGGGTTTTATCCGGGCGAGTATCAGGCCGTCGAGCTCGTGGATGGCAAAAACCATGAAAAAATGGATCATTTGCTGGAATGCAAATGGCGATTCAGCCCGTTTTCGCTCGTTCGGTACAATGCCTAGCGTTAAGATTTTCTTGTCGGTTTCCACTTCCATTACAAACAGATCAGTGATAAGCGGAACCAGGGCGACAGCATGTTCTACCGCTTGCCCGACTGTCGTACTGCTTTTGACGATCTCGCCAACAATACCCAGCGCCGCAAGCTGCAACGATTCACCGAAATGCATCCCAAAGAGAGGGTCGCTACTCAGGTGGCATGCGTTCAGCCATAAGTCGTTGAGCTGCTTCGGGCCGGGGACGGGAGGCCGGCCGGCTGAAAGTGATTCCAGGGATAGGCCTGATAAACTGCAGAGTTTCTCAATAGGGAGCTCGCGCTGGGCTGCATAGGCGAGGAATGCGAGGATGAATTGCTTTTGCTGGTCGTTCATGCCCTAAATATATAACTAGCCGGAAAGCAGTAAAAGCGGCTGTCGTATAATGGTAAGCGATTGGCGTAAAGAGGTAGAATTTGATTGTGAGCGTGTAGATAAATTTCTACATCAAAAACGATAATTAAATCTTTAGATTTGCATGTTTACCCACGAATACTCCTTGATCGTTTATTTATGAAAATATTGATTGTCGAGTCTCATCCGCTGATTCAGATGGGACTCAAACTCCTCATTTCCGAATCGGAATCCAAGGCGACAGTTGTACAATGCGATTCATTCCCGGAAGGTATGAGACTACTCGACCAGGAGAAGTTTGATCTGCTGATTCTGGACATCGATATTCCCGGTGGTGAAAACATCAAGATGATGACTATGATCCGCAACAAGCAACCGGACATCGTCATTCTCATCCATTCAGGTTACGACGAGCAAATCTATGCATTGCCGTACATCAAAGCAGGAGCCAACGGCTTTCTTTCAAAACAAGCTTCCCACGAGGAATTTAAAACCGCATTGAAAGCCGTGATGGGCAAAGGAAAATATGTGAGCTACCACGTCCAGCAGATTTTGCTGAACACAATCCGGGAAAACAACTTCGGGAAAGTAATGAACCCGATCACCAGCCTTTCACCTAATGAAATGCGGGTAATGCAATTACTCACTGAGGGCAAGTGGACGAAAGAAATTGCGGCGATCATGAATGTCAAAGAAAATACCGTGAGCACTTACAAACGGCGCATATTCACTAAGCTGGATGTCGTCGATTCAATTGAATTGTCGAAAAAAGTGTCCCTGCTCAAACAATTCTAAATGCAATTTCGCATAGGCAAACCTAACGGCCGGCACCCGACGCACTGATTCCCAAAAACGGAAATATATAGTCGTAAAACTCCTGAGGGATAAATGGTTTGATCAGGTAGCCGGAAAATCCATTTGCCATAGCACGTTCCTTTTCATTTTCAAATGCAGAAGCTGTCAGCGCGATGACAGGCACTTCTGCATTGACCTGCCGGATCAGCGTCGTACTCTCGAAACCGTCCATGACGGGCATTCGGAGGTCCATCAGCACCAGATCATAATCATTTTTCAAAAACAAATCGTAGGCTTCCTGACCGTTCCCGGCAGTATCAAACATGATTTGTTTCCGTTTCAGCAATTGTGTCGCCAGAACGAGGTTGGTCTTGTTATCGTCCGCCACAAGCACCCTCAGACCCGGGTATGTCGTTGTGGATGGTTTTCTTTCCGGTAACGGGTTGCTCATAGCCTCGACAGAATATGGTAGTTTTAATTTGAAAGAAAAAGCAGCCCCTTTCCCTTCTTCGCTTTCCAGGGAAATGGCGCTGTCGAACAAGCGAAGCAATTCTTTTGATATCGCCAGCCCCAAGCCTGTTCCAGTTACATTATTCGAGTGGCTTTCGCTCCTTACCTGCGTAAATATCTCGAATATATCGCGTTGTTGTTCCTTTGGGATGCCAATACCGGTGTCGGCTACCTCGAAACCGAGCGTTATGAGTTCAGCAGACCTTTCCAGCTCAGTCACGCGCAATCTCACGAAGCCCTTGTCAGTAAATTTAACAGCGTTATGGACCAGGTTGGTAATCACCTGGTTCAATCGCACTTTGTCTGCAGTGAGCTGAGGCGGAAGTTTCGGGTCAATTTCGAACAGCAGGTCGATGCCCTTCTCCGCAGCCCGTGGTGCGAAACTATTCCTTAGATTCTCGAAGTATTCAAACGTATTAAATGGCTTGGAATCCAGCACGACGTGGTTCGAGTTGATCTTATTGAAATCCAGGACATCGTTCACGACAGCCATCAGATGGTCAGCGGAAAATTTAAGGGTTTGCAGCAACTCGTCGGGCCTGCCTTGTTTGTTTTCTTCCTGCATCATCAAATGCACCATACCTACAATGCCGTTAAGCGGTGTACGGATCTCATGGCTCATCATCGATAGAAAGTCTGTTTTCGCCTTCATCGCATTTTCCGCGATGGTTTTTTGTTTTTCCAAAGCCTCATTTTGTTGCTGCAACGTATGCCGGAAGAAAAACGCACGCTTATCCTTATTGTAGCTTAGTTTCACGACAAGCGGAAACAAGATATGTGCTATAATCACAAATACCCCACCTTCTTCAAAAAACCGGCCCAAAGTAACATTGCTAAAAAAATGTATCGAGGCCGGATACAGCAGGGCACCGAGCACAGATACGATTACACCATATCTCAAAGGCCATCGCAACACCAGGCCCGCAAATATAATCGCAAGCGAGAGGTTGAGGCAGGACTGTACGTACGAAAGGTGCGGAAGCGAAAGCAGGTAACTATAAAAGATAATGAGTGTCACCAGCGTGAAGAAGCTCATTTGCTGCCCGGTAATCACTTTTTTGTGACTGAGGTACATATAGGTCAGGATGATAATCCCCGACAAACTGTGTGTGTAGATTAATGTAGCGAAAAAAGGATCACCCGCGAGGTAAAATGCAACCGAAGACAGCGGATTGCAGATCAGAAAAGTAATACAAAAAAGCTTATTGGAAAAGCTGGTACGGGCTTCCGACTCTTGCCGCCACAGCTGCTCAAAAGATTCCGAGTACTGAATATTTTTCAAACAAGAGGGCTATTTTTGAACGTTGAAAGTCTAAGATACGACTAAAAATAGAAAGGCTGGACGATATTGTACGCAGACTTTCGCTTTTTTTGTTCAATTCCCGACCGTCAGGCCACTTTCGCCTACCTCACCTGCATACGTCGAAGAAACCGCGCAGCCTGTCCAGGTTGATGATCCGTTTACAACTCTCTATGTTCAATGGTTTTTGCTGGTAGTCGATCACCTGAGCGAATGTGAATGCCCTCGCCTTCTCGGTCTCCTCAGTTGCGGAGCTCACCATCACGATTAGCACACGCGCGAGATAGGGCCTGCTGCGGATTGTTTTCAGAAATTCCCACCCGTTCATAACGGGCATATTGATGTCCAGTAACACCAGAAAAGTGGTTTCCGGCCTCTCGTAATTGTCCAGGTAGTCGAGCGCCTCCTTTCCGTTTCCGCATAACACGGTGTCGCAAACGATGCCGCTTCGTTTCAGGAAAGTATCGTGCAGGAACAGCATGATCTTGTCGTCGTCTACCAGTAAAATTTTGAGCCCGTCATTCATCATCGTTCTGAACTTTGTCCGCCTTCCTTACAATTTCCCTGATCACCTCGTCCAGCTCCCCGGCCGACGACCGGATATGTTCCAGTACCGTCTCCATGCCCAGGCCACCGCATTCTCCTGTATCCAGCAAGTCCACCAGGCCCATTAACCTCACCAGCGGCGCCCTCACCACATGCGACTGCGTCCAGGCTATATCCCTCAATTTTTCGTTCTGCTGCCGGTAACGCTCATTGCTGATCCGAAGATCGTGTGCTTTGAGCATTGCTTCGGTAATATCCCGGGAGTTCGTCACGACCCCTCCCACTGCCGGGTCGTCGGTCATATTGGTCGCTGTGGTGGTGATCCAGCGGTACTCGCCGTACCCGTCGGTGAAGCGGAAAGGTTCTGTTTTGATCTGCCGCTTAGTGAGAATTTCTAAAAATAGTGCCAGCACAGCCTCACGGTCGTCGGGATGGATGAAATCAAATGCATTTTTACCAACCAGGTCTTCGGGCCGGATGCCAAGTATAGGGTAACAGCTTTCGCTGACAAACTTATAGTTTCCCCCCTCATCGACGATGGAAATGAGGTCTGCGCCTTCCTGTACCAATGCTTTGAACCGTCTTTCGCTTGCCAGCAGCTCCTGTTGTTTTTCGATCCGGTCGGTAATGTCGGTGATCACGCACATGTGTACACCGGGAAGGATATTTGGTTTGGCATTAAAGCTGCCGATCATAAAGGAGCCATCTCTCCGCCGGACTTTCATCGTTCCGTTGAGAATTTCACCATTGAGGAAGTTCTTCCATACCACACTAAAGGGCGTTTCTTCGGGCAGTTCCAAAAATTGCCCGATGCTGCAATGCTGGAATTCATCCTGTTTGTAACCCAGCATTTCAAGGGTAGCATTGTTGAGATCGATGCATACCCCGTCGTTATCGCTCAGCAGGATGGCGTCGGTGGTATTATCGAAAATCGCCTTGAACTTATCGTCCGATTTCCTTTTCTCGCGTTCTGCGGCAATCATCGTGGTAACGTCGGCGGACAATACGAGTTCAGCCTTACGCCCACCAACCTGAACAATATTGCTCTGTATCCGAACATCGATGATTTCACCGTTCTTTTTACGGTGCCGGTAAAGGCCCGACGAATACAGCTTGTCATGCTTCTTCACCTTTTCCACGGCCTCCACCAACCTGGGAATGTCGATTTCCGGCCGCAGTGCAAGGATCGTCATTGACATAAACTCTTGTTTGCTATACCCGTAATGCCGCACAGCCGATTCATTTACATCCAATATCTGGTAAGTCTCCAGATCATAAACCCACATGGGCTGTGGGTTGAGCTCAAACAAATCATGGTACATAATCTCCGACGCGGGTTGTGTGCCGTTCCATGATCCCTCTTGCTTACCTGTACTCATTCAATTATTTTTTCGATATGGGCTATCTGTTCCCTAGAAGTATTACTACGAATATACACATCAAGATTGGCACAATAATTATCTACTCCATGAATTCACCACAAAATCGCTTTGCATGAAAACCACCTTAATTTATATATTTCTGGCTGTGTCGCTGATTTCTTTTGCTGCCTGCGACGACAACGACAAAGTTTCCGACGACCTTATCGGGGAAGTTGACCGCGTATTTATCAAATCGGCGGCAGATGAGGGGCTTTTGCAGATCAATGCGGGGCAGGTCGCCAGCGCTAATGCGTCTTTTGAGAGATTACAGGACTACGGGCAGCTTATGGTAGACGATTTTACCAAAGCTAACCAGGAACTCCAAAAGATAGCGGCGGATAAAAAAGTGGAGACTTCGACCACCTTGTCAGATGAACGGCAACAGCAGCTCGACAGTCTTTCCATGTTCACCGGCGCGCAGTTCGATACGTTGTATATTGACCAGATGAATGTCTCCCACAGCCGCCTGATCCGACTTTTCGAGACGGAGGCTTCCGCAGGAAAAGACATTGAAGTAAAATCCTGGGCGGCCGAACGCCTCCCCGTTATCCGTGCGCACGCCGAGCAAGCCAGGGCCTTAAAAGATTCCCTGGATTAGCGAAACGAAAATAAGCGACGAGTCGGGGATTAAAACCAGAAACCCAGCTGCACTGCAATTCGTGGTTTTTCTTCATTTTTTTCTTTCGGGATAAATGCGCCTGCCGCGATCGTAAGCACATCAACCGGCGCCAGCCAAATTCCGCCTCCGTAGTTGTAATGCCAGTTTTTTGAAGATTCTCCATCCAGCCAGACGCGGCCATAGTCGAAGCCGGCAAATATGCCATAGGTGAGCGGTAATGTAGGGTTATAGCTGCTACCCAGCCTGATCCGCAGATCGGTATCATGCCAGATGCTGCTTTTCCCGTAAAACCGCTCCGTGCGATAGCCGCGCAGCCCCTGTTTTCCTCCAATGGTCGGCATTTGAAAAAATTGGTAACCGTTACTAAAATTGACGCCGGTACCAACCTGCGAGGCGATCACGAAATTTTCTTTTTGGTCAAGACTGGTGTAGAATGCAAACTGGGCCCGCAGACCGGTAAAATTCTTATCGCTTTTAAGGTCCGTCGTCCAGTTCAATCCGGCATTAAAACGTATCCCTGAATGCGGCGAGAAGATATTATCTACGCTGCTGAAATTGAAGGTAAACTTTGCACCGCTGTAATATTTTGTTTTGAAAATATCATCTGGCAGGCCATTCTCGGTACTCGTAATGTACCGGCCGGCCGTAGCCTGAATATCGGACAGTTCGAAGAACGGGCCTAACGTCACAAAGCCATTATGCCCGGCAAAGCGCTTTTTCAATGCCGGGTACACATAAAAGGCACTTTGTCTTACTCTATAAAAATTCGCGTCCTCCACCGGCCGCACCGACTTGTTTCCGAATCCTGCATAGTTAAATGCATACCTCGGCCCGCGATAATAGGAATCCAGGTAAAAGTCGAATTTTTTGAATGCATTGATAAAATCACCGGTGTAATTAACTTTCAAGCCCTGCGTCCGCACCGCAAAACTGCCTCCAAACGATTGCACAGAAGCATACGGCTCTTTCTTGAAACCATATTTCGTAATGTTCACTGCACCACCCAGGAAAAAACCATCGTCGGGATTAGCGCCCAGGATCGGCAGCGGCAATGCGATATCGTAATTACTATCGGCGCTCCGGCGGTCATACACATTAAAGCGGTACAGACTCGTGCGTTTATCCCGCGTATCTGGCCCTGGAATGACGGTATTATTGCTCAAATCATCATAAACCAAAGTTTTCTTTCCTCCCGAGCCGACGTTCGCGCTGTCAGCAAAAACGTCTTTGCCCAGCCCTCCTATCAATCTCAATTTGATCCCCTTTCTGACATCTCCCTTCACCACAAATTCATCGTCATCCCCGTTACCGTAAATATTGATCGTGTGGGTAACGTCATTTTCAAAAACACGCTGGTAATTCTGGTGCTTGATTTTCCCGTTTTTATCAATTTCAGAAACCGTTACACGCGTATGTCCGTCGTCCAGACGCTCGATCACGAACCGCTCTTCTTCTTCGCTACCAATCACATTCACCGACTCGCTCACAAACTCGTAATGCGCACGGGCAATTTTCATCAGGTCGGCCCGACGAGCTTTCAGTCCTTCGATCATATTCGGAGATGCCATTTCCTTTGCTTTGGCAGGCCAGTCTTCGAAAGAAGTAACAATTGCTTCATCGGTCAGGTTTTTCTGGATGAATTTCACCTGCTCCTCCCATTGCTCCCAACTCAGTTCATTCAAAAATGTTCTGTCGAACAGGCGTGCACTCCATGTCGTCCATTTCATACTTTGGATTTCGGGACCGAATGTTTGCAGCTGTCTCAGAAATGGCAATGTGAGTCTGGCAACTCCCGTCAGAGCCCCGTCGTACCTGGAGAACGCCTGGTCGCGGTCGCGCGGGATAGGCCGGTACAGGATGGTGCCGTCTTTTTGTTTGATGGAAGCCCACGCCCATTGATCGTCATGGCGGTCCCAGTCACCGATCACGAAATCGAGCAACCTTGTGCGGATAGCCCAGGGTTCATCGACTTTGTTTTTACTGTTTTCAAGAATAGCTTCAACCAGCTCGGGCGTGCTCACGATCTTGTCGGGGCTACCAAAAAAATCAGCATCCTTCCACCTTTTGCCATCGGGCCGCTCCTCTACAAGGTTCATCGTCCCTCCGAAAAGGCTGTTAAACGTTGCCAGCCCGGGCTGCGCAGGCACGTAATATAGTTTTGGATTGGTATGATAGACGTTAATGGCCCCCGCTAGTTTAGGCATATTCAGCGGAGCGAAAGGGTTCGTAGACAAGAAATTATCTTCCACCAGGTATTTGGCAGCAACCATCTGGTTGAATGGAAATGGCAGGAAACGGCTTACATCCTTCGTCAATCCGCGCATGGCATATTCTTTCCCACCGGCGTCGCGCAGGCGCAGGGAGTTGGTTTGGTTACCACCGCCCTGCTTAGTAGGCACCACGCCGCCCCGGTAAGTGGCCAGGTCCAGGACTGGAAAGCGGTATTGCTCTCGGTAAAGCGGGCGATAATGCTCTCCCAGCATCACTTTATGCACTGCGCCGATGGGTTTCACGTCATTGCTTGTAATGAATTTCGAAACGGAATCGACGTGCTGGTTGTATTCTGTAAATGCTATCGTCGGATCGGGCTGTTCTGCTACCTGCTTGTCTTTCACTTTTCGTTGAAAAACGAGCTTAGCATCCTTTCCGTCGGGTGTTACTTCCCAGAATTTCACCCACGTTTCACCGCCTTCAAAAAAGCTTAATGTCGAAAAACCGAGCCGGGATGACGCGTATAACGAGCCCTTACCCAGGCTTACCGGGCTGTTTTTGGAGCCGCTTCCGCTGACGATAAATTCCTGGCCGTCGTTTTCAATAAATTGCAAAGCATGCTCGTGTCCGCTGGCGAAAATGAACTTTCCGTTTTTCTTAGCGCCGGCCAGCACAGCCGTCCGCAACTCTTTGTAGTGCTTGTTAGCCACATCCTGGCGCGAGCCGATCGTGGCACGGAATAATGCGCTCAGACTGCCTAGCACCGGCAATGGAATGTAAAGCTTTGGATTGAGCTCGGTAAGCGGAAAAATATGCTGTTTGATCGTGAACCGGCCGCCATGTGGCCCGTAAGTGTAGGGCGGATGGTGCATCGCGATCACGACATTCTTGTTACGGTATTTCCTCACCACATTCTCCCACACAAACCGGAACTGCTCCCGGTTTTTGATCTCACAGCCATCGTTGATTTTCTGGTCGCGGTCCCAGTCGGTGAGCCACCATTGCGAATCGGCGACGATCACGACCACGTTATCGTTCAGTTCGATCACTTCCGGGCCCGAACATCCGTCGAGTGGCAGAAAGTAATGCTCGTAATCATCCTTATCCTTTACTCCCCGCCGCTCATTGAGGTATTTCTGAATGTACTTTTCCTGACGTTTTAAACCCTTTACGCCCCATCCGCGCCAATCATGGTTTCCGGGCAGGAAAAACGGCCGGCCTTTGAATTCTTCCAACGTTTCCAATTGTGAATTAATGCGAAACTCAGCCGTTTCGCGGTCCACCGAATCTTCCGATGGCGGCATTCCGTATTCGTAGATATTGTCGCCGAGAAATAATGCAGAACTGTTCTTGGTTTCAGTAGCCAGTTTTGTTTTGAGGTATTCCAAAACCGGAGCACGGCTTGCCGGGGAA
Source organism: Dyadobacter sp. MSC1_007 (assembly GCF_023667495.1). Taxonomy (GTDB): domain Bacteria; phylum Bacteroidota; class Bacteroidia; order Cytophagales; family Spirosomataceae; genus Dyadobacter. The sequence goes on along the minus strand of NZ_JAMOZL010000001.1, from coordinate 452,151 downwards.
TCATTACCGGCATCCCCGATGAGGTACATCGTGTGTTTCAGTTCGAGGGAAGGATCCGGTGAAGCGGACTCCCAGGTAGCCCCCTCTTTTGAGAAATGCGTTTTATAACTCGCGCAGGAAGAAACCCCTCCCAACGCTATACTTAATGCAAGTAAACGGAGTAAATTTCTGGTCATAGGAAGTGATTACTGGCCTTACTGGCCCGATTTTCTGAATTTAAGAACATTTCCCGCAAACAGGTCGTCCCCCTCGTTGGAAATATACAGGTTACCCTCCTTATCGAATGCGATGCCCTCCGGCTGGATAAACATGTTGCCGTTCAATGTAAATGCGCCTTTCACTTTCCATTGCGCATCGGTCACTACGATCAGCTTGTTGACGGCCGAGATAATGTACCATTCGTTGGTAAGCGGGTTCCGCGCCAGTCCGGACGGGCGAAAACCCCTCGAAACCTTTCCAGTAATGGCTTTGATCTGGTCCACGTCGATCGCAAACCTGCCCGCCTGTGCCATTGTCGAATCCGGCCCAGGTTTAAGGATATAGCCCGACACACTGCTCTTGGAATCGTCGTCCACACAATTTTTACAGATGACATACAGCTGACCTGTGGATACGTCGCCAAACATACCTTCATATTCGCCCTTAGGCAATGTCCCTTTTATTTCTCTGATCCGTTCAGGTTCTTCAAAGACCGCCTCAGAGAGCGGAAACGCATATATTGACCCATTGCTTTTCAGCACATAAACTTCGTTATCCATTATGGAAACATCTTCATAGTCCCCTTTTTTACCGAATTTGGCATGCAACTGTTTTGGAATATCCCACGCGAGCCTGAAAAGCTTACCTTCCTCATCCTGGATCGCGTAAAGTGTGTCTGCATTGCCTTTGTTAAATGTAATGCCCGATACTTCAAAGAGGCTTTCCGGCATATTGAACTTCTCGGGTTTATTAAAATCATAACCCATAAACAGTTCCGCTTCCTTTTGAGTCGAATTACAGCCTGTGAGCAACCAGCCAGTCATGAGAATGACCACTAATGCTGTGGTGAAAGAAGTTTTATTTTTCATTTTTCAGAATGCCTTTTAAATTTTTCAACCGTTCCTGAGAGGTGTTGGTAAATGGCTTCCTGCGACCGGATACCGCCTGGCAGGGTCGTAACCGGTACATTACGGAGTTCGCTATCGATCCACACTGCCTGGACAGTATCATCCCATTGCAGTGCAATAATGTCGGTCAGCTGCTTTTTCAACTGTTCGTCGTAGATCGGGAAACAAACTTCGATCCGCCGGTAAATGTTGCGGTTCATCCAGTCGGCAGAACCCATGAAAACCTCGGGCTGGCCGTTGTTATGAAATATAAAAACGCGGCCGTGTTCCAGGTATCTGTCCACAATGCGTTTGATCCTGATGTTCTCGCTCTGCCCCGGCACGCCCGGTACCAGCCTGCAAATGCTTCGGACAATCAGATTTATTTCAATACCTGCATTGGATGCTTCGTAAAGTTTGTCGATCAATACCTCCTCTTCCAGGTTGTTCAGTTTGATCGTGATGCCTGTCCGTAAGCCCTTCCGCGCGTTGTCAATTTCGCGATCTATGAGTTCGATAAACTTCTTTTGCAGGTTAAACTGGGCTACAAGCAGATGTTCAAAAGAAAGTGCGTCTGTCTTTTCAGGCTTCTTCTTTTTACTTAAAAACCCGAAAAGCAACTCCGTTTCCCCGAGCATTTGTGGATGTGCCGTCAGCAGGATATGGTCGGTATAAAAACGCGCCGTTCCCTCGTTGAGATTGCCGGTCGCGAGCAAGCCCAGGTATGCATGTGTCTCGTGCTTCCGCTTCACCAGCGCGAGCTTCGCATGTACTTTCAATGCATTGACGCTGTGTATGATCTTAACCCCGGCCGACTTCATTTTTTTGGCCCACCGGATATTGTTCGCCTCATCGAAACGGGCCTTCAACTCAACCAGAACAGTTACTTTTTTACCATTTTTGGCAGCGCTGATCAGCGCGTGGGCTATTTTTGAGTCGTGCGCCACCCGGTACATGGTCGTAAAAATTTCCTGCACCGAACGGTCAATGGCTGCTTCGTTGAAAAACCTCAGGATAGTGTCATAAGTCTGGTAAGGCGCATGGACCATCATATCCTTCTTAGTCAATGCCTGAAACAATGTCGTTTGCTCATCCATGCCATCCAGATGCTGCACCGCCGGCCAATCCGGATAAGAAATGGATGGAGATGCAACAGGCAGCGACGACAAATCTTTAAGGTTATGATAGCGTCCGCCCTCAACGACCGACGCTTTTTTGAGTTCCAGTAAATTAATAATGTATTGCAAATGGCGCAACGAAAGGCCAGGCTCATGGAGTAACCGACTGGCGAAACCATAATCACGCTTGCTAAGCTGCTTTTCCATTTGGTCCGTCACTTCTTCGCCATCGTCATCCAAAAGATCCAGCTCGGCGTCGCGGGTCACTTTAATGCTATATGAAGCAATGTTTAGTGCGTCCGGGAAAATATGGTCGAGGTTGTACCGGATAATATCTTCCAGAAACACAATGTACTCGCCGTCAGGCTGTTTGGTCTTCACAAACCTGTCGAGATTGGGCGTAGGGATATTTACCAATGCGATTTTTTCACGGTCCTGTGGCAGTTGCAGAATGACTACGAGATAGATCTGGTTGTTTTCAGGAAAGAAAATATTTTTTTCGTTGAGATAAACAGGCTGCAAAAAGCCTGCGATCCGGGTATAGAAATAATGCGTTGCAAATGTCCTGAGCGGTGCAGGAATGCCTTCTTTGTAACAAAAATGGTAACCCAGCCGCGAAAGCGCCGGCACAATCGATTGCCCGAGGATACGGCCATATTCGTTCTGTTGGCGGTCGACTATCTCTTCCGCTTGCTGATAAGCATTGTTGGAAGCGTCCTGCATGGAAATCTTTTGCAGGTAAGGCATCCGGACACGGTAAAACTCATCAAGATTGGACGAATAAATGGAGAGAAAACGGATGCGTTCCATCAGCGGAACAGCCTCGTTACCTGCCTCCATCAAAACCCGCTCATTGAAAGAAAGCCAGCTGATATCCCGGTTAAAATAACGCAATGCGTCCATATCGTGTGCTGTCAATGTTCAAAGAGGACCGATGCAATCACAAACGCAACCACGGAAGCTACAATCCCGAACATAAACACGTTGTAACCAACCCTCAAAAGGCGGTATTTCCTGCCAAGCACTACACCTTGCGAATAAACGTCTTTGGTAAGACTTCCATACAGAAACTCGCGGTCGTTCATCATCGTTTGCATCCCGCTCGAATATTCATTGAAGGACATTCTGTAAAAATTGCCAAAGAACAGCAGGTTTACACTTTTGGAATCGATATCCTCCTGCGTGAATGTCCCGCTTGGGATCGTCGGGCGTGTCGACAAGATGGAAAACACCATCGTAACCATACAGACTGTCAGCAGCATCATCGTCGGAACGATCAGGTAAGTATTGTCTTCCAGCTTGCGGACGAGTACACTCAGCAGGACAGAAATGATGATCGACGTGGTGGTAATCATGATATGGGCCTTGTTGTCGGCCATATCGCTCAGGCGCTGGTGGTTATTGGAACTGATCCGGAACATCGTTTCGATGCCCTTATCGGGCCGGTCGTTCTTCTGTTTTTTGCCCTCAGCTATTTCCGGGAAAGCCACTTTCTCTTCAATCTGCACTGACACAGGAATTGGGTCCACTTCCGCGCTTATTTCTTCGGCTTCCCGGTCTTTTTCCCTTAACTTTTCAAGATTCTTCTTTTTCTGTTTGTCGAGCAGATCGCGGCAATAGTCTGTCTGGTAAGTATGGCTTTCCAGCAATCTGATCGTGCTTTTCCGCCATTCGGCTTTGTCTATTTTCTTCCCGAGACGCTGTTCGGCTTCTTTGCGGACAAGCTTGTTCCAGTCGCCAAATTCGGGTGTGCCCAAATGGAACAGGTCCGCATCGCAGACGATCTGTTGCAGGAAAGTGGTGGGCTTTTGCGGCCAAACCGTCGCCAGAATGCAGCCCTCCACTTCCTCTATCACATCTTCGTCAATTCCCTCACTACGAAGAAACTCGGCCGCGAGCTCTGCACCACGCTTTTCGTGGCCAACAGCCTCGCCGGTGCTGTAACCGGCGTCATGAAACCACGCGGAAGTCACGACAATGAAAGTCTCTTTGTCCTCCAACCGGTAATGGTTGGCAATCTTGACGGCATTCGCTACAACAGCTTCGGTATGAATAAGATTATGGTAACTGAGCTGTGCTAATGCTTTGGTGCCGAAAAAATGGTGGACATGCTGCCTGACTTTGTCGAGCCGATGGTTATAGTTCATGAAACGTTGCTTTTATATTGAAACCGCTTGCTTTTTGCCTGTCAACTCCAGTCCGAACTTAGGTTAACCCCGATCCGCAAAGCTTTCAAACCGGTAACTCCCTGCAATTCTTCAAGATCCAGGAATTCCAGATCATTCAATAAAGTATTTTTTTCCTGTAAATAACGGATGTAACCTACATATTCTTCGGCAGACTTGCTATTGAAATACACCAGGGCAATTTTACCCGGCTGCGTCAGTCTTTCACCTGTGCCTTTAACATGCACTTTGTCAATCCTCTTCTTAATGACCTGGTAACGGATATTGTAAGCGCCCTCGACGTCAAAACGCCTTTCATCGTCCCTGAAACTGATATCGATGCTGCCTGAGTTGATGAAAATCAGCTGCGTGGTTTCCAACGGCTTTTCCAGTTGCGGGATCAGCGAATTGGTAATGCGGGCAATGGCCGCCATGGTGGTAAGCTGCCACAGGCGGATGTTTTTGAGATAAAGCTCGCTGAACCGCTTTTCCGGCTCAATGGACTGACCAATGTAAATATCATATTCAATCCCATCCGTCCGGAATTTCTCGAAATAGCACGGATATGCCTGCTGTATTTCACTTCTGAAAAGGTCGAGATAGAGGTTCACCGACGAGTTGATCGTCTGCATGGATGCTTCCAGTTCACGCCGGTTAGCAAATGCAGCTCCATTATCCTCGTTGATCATTTCAAAATACTGATCAATCCTGTTCCTCAGCACCAGCTCGCCCGGATCAGCCGGACCTGTGCCGTAACGTTGCAGACTGTCTTCCTGGAAATGCCGCAAAAACGGATGCGCCTCGTTTTCCAGGAAATCCCTCACCTTCATTTCGTCGTTATCCGTACTGTCGTCGATGATCTCGTCGATCCATTTACGGCATTTATAGATCATTTCATCAGCCAGTCCGAAGCCTAGCTTTTGTTTAAGGACAGTAAAGGTTTCTATCAATACGTTGAACTGAAGGCGAAGGTCTTCTCTTAATGCAATGTTTCTTTCAATGGTCGAATTACGGATATCTATCGCTCCGTACAGCGGGTATACGTCCCGGAACTGAATGTCCTCGATGGTCGCATTCTGCGGATTGAGTGCTTTATCCCTGAGGTAATGCCACGCAGTTTCCCTAAACCTCCATTGGACAGCCGGTTGCAACGACGTAAACTTGTCGCGTATCACGTTGTCTATCTCCACATTGAACTCGTCAATGTAATTCTTCATGATCTGCGCGATCCAGGGTAATGCCAGGTCAAGCTTGGCAAGCACTTTTTCGTCGATCGATTTCTGCTCTTTGGAATACACCTCCAGAACACCTACTACCTTATTATCGTAATAAACGGGCTGCAAGGCATAGGCTTCCACCCCATCGTTTCTCAATATCCGGATAAAATCCTCCTTATGCTCATCTTCCACAACCAGGTTCCTGAGCAACAATGTTTTAGGCGACTGAAAATACTGGTTGGCCATTTCCAGATAAGTCTGCTCGGCCGAATCGTTTTCCGTGGCGGCGGTCATCAGTTTGCTGAAAAGCACCGAACTTCTGTCGAATACCAATTTGTCGTTTACGCGCAACACAGCCATCAGACCGAAGTCGATCCGCGGGTTTTCAACCAGCATTTTCAGCGATCCGGCCACATAATTGAAGTATGTTTTCGGGTCGTAGGTGGCACGGTCGAGGATGACGTTCTTGATGTTCTCCACGGCATGCTCGGCCGTCACGTCAGTCAGGGTAATGACTGAAAATCCTTCGAAACGGAACAGGCTATGCGGCAGTATCGTGTTAAATACATTGACGTCGAAAGCCTCCTGCAATTCGGTCCGGATCGTATCCAGGTCCAGCTCGGGCAGGCTGCCTTTGGCATAAACCTCGCAAAACCGGTTGTCGATATGCGCGCGGTAAAACTTTTGAAGCCCCGATTTATCATCCTTCAAAGTCAGGATCATGTCGGGATGATGAAGAGGCGGAAAATGATAGAGCTTTTCCAGAATGAAGGAATACAGCGTCTGCATTTTCTGCTTATAGCTAACCCCATGGTCTGCAATGAGGTCGCATTTGACACTTCCCGTGTCATTTTCGATGACCAGATCGTAAAAACCGGATGTTCCGTAAAATACGATAGGGCTGACAGGGGCACTCATGGCCCAGAAAACTTCCTTTTCGTTAGCGATAGGCGGCATCAGCATGCCGTAGATCAAACTGAGTTCTTCCCTGTATTTGGAGACTTCCTCAAGAGGAATATCCATGCTGAAAGCCGGGTTGGCCGTCAGTTTGTCTAAAACAAGCGAGAAAAATGTTTTTTTAACCGTTTCTTCCTGATCGATCTTGCTTTCCAGGTAGCTGATAAAGCTCCTGAAAGAAATGGAAGCATCGAGTTTCTGGAGACCGTATGGTGTGTTTTGTGTTACATCAATAGTGATCGGTTCCATTATTTGGTTTTTTACACGCTGAGTGGCGCCAGATTGGCTTCCAGTGCCTAAAATTCAGCGTTTTTTGTCAAACTGCCAACGATAAACGTTGAATTACGGTTTCTTTAAACCGATTCGACTTTTTCCTGCGTTACCGAGGGCTTAATAATCATTCGCAGGGACTGATCTTTGGTAAAATAGGCTATCATCCAATTGTATAGCGTCTTCATCCGGTTGCGATGATTGATCAGCGAAATAAGGTGAATGAACAACCATGCAAGCCAGGCAATCACGCCATTGAAATGCCATTTTGGAGAAGGAAGGTCTACCACGGCCTTGGCGCGGCCGATGATGGCCATCGACCCTTTGTCATTGTATGCAAATGGGCGTAAAGGCTTGTGGTCAGCGATCAGATTAAAATTCCTGGCCAGGTTTTTACCCTGCTGGATCGCCACCTGCGCTACCTGAGGGTGTCCGTTCGGGAAGTTGGCGTCCGTTAACTGGAGACAGCAGTCCCCGATCGCATATATATTATAGGCACCGGTGAGCTTGTTATAGGCATCAACCGTCATGCGGCGTCCGCGACCGTAAGCTTCCGCGGGTATGCCCTCGAACACTTTCCCTGTGACGCCCGCCGCCCAAATGAGCGTTTTGGCATCGATACTATCGCCTTCCGAGAAGAAAACCTTGTCATCCACAAAGTCGGCGACGTGGCTATTGAGGCGGATCTTCACACCCAGCTTCCTGAGATCATTGTAGGTATCCTTTTGCGACTGCACGCTCATCGGTGACAGCAATGCTTCGCCACCATCGACGAGGTAAATTTCGCTGCCTTTTCCAGCCAGTTCAGGATATTCCCTGCGCAGGATACCATTTCGCATTTCGGCAAACATTCCGGATATTTCCACTCCGGTGGGCCCGCCGCCGGCAATCACAACTGTAAGCAATTTCTTAACTTCCTCGGGATCATCACTGAGCGTAGCTTTCTCCATTTGGAGCAACAGCTTATTCCGCATTCCGATCGCATCTTCGAGCGTTTTCATCGGCGTCGCATTCCGCTTCACGTTTTCCATCCCGAAGAAATTGGTTTCCGCCCCGGTCGCGAATACCAGGAAGTCGTAATCCATTTCACCGTTATCGAGGATGATCTTATTCTCTGTCGGCACAACCCGCTGCAATTCGCCCAACCGGAAGTGAACATTTTCCTTACCCGCAAAAAGCTTTCGGAACGGGTAACTGATGCTCGATGGTTCCAGGTAAGCTGTCGCCACCTGGTAGATGAGCGGCGGAAAGAAATTATAATTGTTCTTGTCCACCAGGGTTACTTCAAATCTTTTGCTTTTTGCAAGGTCCAGCGCCAGATTGACGCCGGCAAATCCTCCTCCGATTATTACGATATTCATGGTTGCTTAAATTAAACAGGGAATTTGGGATTAACATCCAATAGTGTGCCATGGCACGCACCAGCTTACCATTTTGATTTACATTCCCCGCGACGCCACCCGATTATCAGGCGGGACTATCCGTCATTTTACCGGATTTCTTCAGATACCGCACATATCCGTAAGCTGCCCCAAGGATCAGCACGATGACGGCAAAGAGTATAATCCTGGTATCGGGGTTGGGAACAATAGTCGGGTATTTGAACAGCAGAATGGCCACAATGCCTATCAGCCACACCAGCAGCGTATTGTATTCTTTTAAAAGCCAACGTTTGTAGTTGAACCGCATGCCGCTCATTGTTTCTGAAATGCCCCGGAAATTGATCAGCCAGCGGTGCACCCTGCTGCAATAGGCATCAAACTGCGCCCCGAACTTGTTCCTCAGAAAATTCTCCTCCGCCAGTACAATCGCCTGATATATGAACAAAAACAATGGCATTACGATTCCTACATAGATCAGGGAATTGGATAAAATTCCTACTCCGAGCAACATCAAAATATTGCCTACATAAAGCGGATTGCGGCAATGCCGGAAAATGCCTTCGGTCACCAGCTCTTCTGCGTAAACCTTCTTGTCCTTGCCCCCGCGGATGATATAGGCAAGTCCGATGGTAACGCCACGTATGATCTCTCCGGCAAATGTTACCAGCAGCCCGAGTATCACCGGGTACAGATAATAGTTACTACCCAACGCTTCCGGTGTAAAAATCATCGGCGATGGTACAAAAAGCAGCAGGTACAACACAATGAACAGGTTGTTCCTGTATTTAAAAAAGAAATTACCGATCGAGATCATGATTTTTTGTGAGCTATCATTCCTGAAAAATTGTACCACTTAAAGAATATTTCGCAGTCCGCGAAACCGGCCTCTTTGAGCAGAAGCATGTTTTCAGACAACTTGTAAGGGATCAGCACATTTTCGAGCGCTTCCCGTTTCTGGGAAATTTCGAGCTCGCTGTAATGGTTGCGCCGCTTATAGTTGTAATAATATTTGATAAAATCACGATTAAAAACGCTGCTCTCGGTCAGCACTTTCTCCACCAGCAACAATACTCCGCCTGGGTTCAGGCCATCGTAAATGTTCTTTAAAAGTCTCTCACGGTACAGCGGGCGGACAAACTGCAACGTCAGGCAAAGTATCACTACCGAAGCATTGGAAATGGGAAGCTTCTGGTGCAAATCCCCCGTAACGAGGTCGTAAGGTCTTACAAAACCGGCTTCTTTGAGTTTCAGGTCGCACTTATCGAGCATTTCCTGCGACTCATCGATGCCAATAAAACGGATGTCGGAAGGAATAAGTTGGTCCAGACCTATGAGCGTCGTTCCGGTAGAACAGCCAAGATCGTATACAAATGATCCTTCTTTTACATGGTCGGCCGCTATTTCGGCGAGCATCCGTTGTGTTTCGTTGTAAAACGGTACCGATCTGCTGACCATGTCGTCAAAGACATTGACCACCGTAGTTCCGAACTTGAAGTCGGACACTTTGGTGATTTCATCCTTGAAGACCTGATCCTGGTTCACATTTCCAAGTTTCTTCATAAGGTTACGGTTAAATTTTAAGTGGATTTTTGGGGTCGTTTTTCGTTAGAGCCGAAAACTCTGTCCCAAATATCTGAACTTACTCCGTAACCTTTACTAGCATCTGAATAATGATGTTGCATATGATGCTTTTTTAGCTTCTTCCAGAATGGCGATTTGAAATTGGCATGGTGTAAAGCATAATGGCTCATATCATAAAACAGATAGCCGGTCATAAACCCCGAAAAGAACGCGGCAACATAATATTCACTCAAAAAAATCGTGAACAAAAAGTAAAATCCGGTTGCCAGCGGAATGCTTACAGACGGCGGCATGACCAATCTTCTGGCGTCATTCGGGTAATCATGGTGCACGCCATGGAAAATAAAATGGATCCTTTCCATGAACTTGCCGCGTGGCGTGAAATGAAAGACGAACCGGTGCATGAAGTATTCGGTGAAGGTCCAGAAAAACAGACCGCCGATTACAGTCAGCACAAAGGTGTGCCAGGGCAACCCGCCCTCTGAGAGTGATTTCCACGAAAAATAGATGATCACCGGCACAAAAATGAAAAGCGGCACGCTGTAATGTACCTTGGAAAGCGACTCAAACAGATCGCTCTTAAACATCCTTGAAGATTCCGGGGAGTTGGAGACATAATTCTTAGGCATGTCAGGATGGTTTTAAACGCTGAATAATAGTTTTACCGGTAGCCGTTTCGGTTCCCTTCAGTTCAATATAAAGCACATTGGGTGACCAGAAACTACCGCCGTCGATCCGGATAAATACCCTGCTGAGTATACATTCCTTTTTGTCGATGCTGGTATAAACATGGTATTCATTCTTGTTGTCTTTTCTCAGGTACAGCGGCAGTTTCGAATAAGCTACTGAACGCAATTCGTAACTTGAATTGCCGGTTTGCTTCGAATTAATGCCATAGGCAAACTTCCGTTGCAGATAGTTGAGTTCTTTTATGACCCCTCCCTCCGGGTAACGGATCCAGAACATATTGACAGGGTTTTTCTCGCTTAACCTGCCTTGTTTGTCGATATTGAGCTGATAACAAATTGTATTCGTATTCGGATCACGCTGAATATAGAAAAGTAAGCCGGGGACATTTTTCGGCACCGGAAATTCGTCCGGTTCAGCCACATCCCTCGCGGCCTTTTTGTTTTCGGAATAGCCTCCTGAATACGAAACAAGCAGCAGGCCCAATGCCATTAGAATGCTGATTGCGTATTTCATAACTCGTTTTAATCTACTATAAATAAATTGCCTGCGCTATTACTTCCCGGTCGCACTCGCCGTAACGCAGCACTTCTTCCACCATTGCTTCATCGCCGGAGAACGGTCCGGATGACTGGATTTTCAATGTAGCCATGGCCGCACCGAACTCGCCTGCCTCCTGTACTCCGGCCCCACGCACTTTTTTGCTCAGGTAACCAGCCATATAAGTGTCCCCACAGCCGGTTGCATCCACCACTGCTGTGGGCCTGTATGCCGGGATCTGGAAAAATTGATTATCTGTATAAATCAATGATCCTTTGCTTCCAAGGGTAATGATCACTTCCTTCACTCCCAGGTCGGCCAGGTATTGTGCTCCTTCCCGCACATCGCTCGTGCCGGTCACGACCTCCATTTCAAACTCGTTTGCTTTCAGGATAGATACATGTGCAAGGGCCTCTTTTTTGTCCTCCCAGTCTTTGTACAAAACCTTCTTGTCTTTGACATAACGGAGATATCCCTGAATATCCAGTGAAACGATTCCCTTAGCAGCCAGCATTTTCACAAGGTCCACAGAAATATCATCCGAAAGCAATGGCCCGAGGTGGAATATCCTGGCGTCGATGGCGGGCATTTGTGCTACCGTGAACGGCGCGGCTTTATGCAGCACATTCTGTTCACGATGGTCCTGGTTGGCACTGTAAATGTTCTCGAAATAGACGGTGTAAGGGCTGTTCTGTGAGAAAACCTCAATATTCTCTTCCCTCAGGCCAGCCACAATGTGGTTCTCCTTCTCGGCCAGGGCCGTTACCAGCATATAATTGATGTCAAACTGCCTTAGCGCCTTCGAAAAATAAAACGAAGTGCCTCCTGGCATGTATTTGACTGACTGGGCAGTAACCACCTTATCCAGTGTGATGTGCCCGATGGTGCAAATGTCGTACATGATACTCTTTTTCTGTCCCAGGCTTGAAAGCCTGGGTTTGTGGATGATGCCTGTTAGCCCAGACCGGCAATGATGTCGGCCACCTGGGCAAAATCTGTAATCTCGGCATCGGCGACCGATACCTGCGTTTCCGTAGTGTCTTCAAACCCCTGAACATTCAGCCAGATCACCTTGCAACCGGTGGCCTTGGCAGGCAGAATGTCTTTGGAATAGGAATCACCTACTGCCGCGCATTCATGCGGAAGTAAGCCCTGCGCCTCCACACCCAGTTGCCAGATCGCAGGGTCAGGCTTCCGGACGCCGACCACTGCCGATTCTACGACAGACTGGAAATAATGCGCAATGCCAAATTCCTTTAAAACGCTATTCAGGTTTCCATAAAAGTTGGAAACCATCACCAGAGGGTAGTTTTGTGCCAATGCTTCGAGGATAGGCGCTGCCTTTTCAACATTAGTGCGTGCTACACGGTCACATTCACGTGCGATGGCTTCGATCGCCTGGCTGTCCGGCTCATATCCGTTTTCCCGGAGGTAGCCAAACTGCTGCTCTACTTTCAGAAACAACACATCATAAAACACATGATGCGGCTCGATGATCGGATGAATGGCTAACGCCCTTTCGCCAAACTTATATGCACTCGCAAATGCTTCCTTGTCAATCTTTACCTGATTATTTTGATATGCTCCCCACAAAACATTGGCCCAATGCAAGCCATTTGTATCAATCGTACCTCCATAATCAAACAGTATTCCTTTTATCATTTTTTTCTCTCTCCAGGGATTGAAATCCCTGGTTGTTGGTTTTTGTTTTTCGCGCCGAAGGCGCTTGTATCTCTATATCACTTGCTCTTGGATCCAGGGACTGAAATCCCGGGTTGTTGGTTTTTGTTTTTCGCGCCGAAGGCGCTTGTATCTCTATATCACTTGCTCTTGGATCCAGGGATTGAAATCCCTGGTTGTTGGTTTTGTTTTCGCGCCGAAGGCGCTTGTATCTCTATATCACTTGCTCTGGATCCAGGGATTGAAATCCCTGGTTGTTGGTTTTGTTTTCGCACCGAAGGCGCTTGTATCTCTATATCACTTGCTCTGGATCCAGGGATTGAAATCCCTGGTTGTTGGTTTTGTTTTCGCGCCGAAGGCGCTTGTATCAATTGCCCTGGGTTTCAACCCGGGGATGGAATTATCTATATAGTTAATTATTGGCTCTGACTGGAATTGGTTCCAGTTCTGTGTCTGTGCTGGCTGTTTGTTTGTTTTTTGTTTTTTTATTGATCAGGGCTAATCCGATCATGATCCAGACTATTTCTCTTATTCTTAACACGACCCCTATGAAAATCCCCTGGGCGGCAGGCAATCCTACACTCCTTAATGCAAGCGCTAATCCGCCCTCGCGGGTGCCGAGCTGCATCGGGAAGAAGAATATCAGGTTAGCAAAAAGCGACGATCCTGAACTGACAATCAGCGACTGTGCCAGCGTCATCTCCATGCCGATGGCATGTGCTGTGAAATAAATTTCAAGACAGCCTATAACCCTGGCGGCAAATTCGAAGAACAGCGATGTATAAAATGCGCCCTGACGGTCGGAATACAAAACCCGGATCTGCTCGTCGACTTCATACAGGTTTTCTGCATTCTTTAATGCAAACTCCCTTGCTTTATGTTTGATAAAAGGTACTCTTTCAAGCAAGCGGAATGTGCTTACGGTGAACCCTTTTTTATACACATTAATAAACCAATACCCTAAAACCAGCCCGGTAATGAGCAACAATCCGCAACCAACCAGCATGATGTTGCTCAATGGTACCACCGCTACGATCAGTAAGATCGATGCCAGCCAGAAGATCACATGCGAAAACATGTGCATCAGGCTGTACAACAATACCGAAGATGTCGCTTTTTGAATGCCCAAGGTCGGTTTTAGCTCCATAATGCGATATGGCTCCCCCCCCAGCGCCACAAACGGCGTAATGTAATTGATTGCATAACCCGAAATCGTCAGCCTCAGCACAGCCAAAAACGACATATTTGTTTCAGGCAACTGCGGTTCGCGGATGATGGCCCGGAAAGCGACGGCATTCAGGATGTAGATCAGCAGCCAGCTGCCGATCACCGGCACAAACCAGATCCCCGTCCTGTGAATGTTTTCCCAAATCACGATCAGCCCTGTGCCATAGATCATATAGCCCAGTGAAATAATGCCGATTGCCATGAAAAGGGCTTTGTATGCCTTGCTACCCATTATAATTTCCAGCTGTAATCTCTTTATAAAAATGTCCGCTTACCTTTTCCTGTTTTACGATCATGTAAATAAGGATAGGGTTAAGTACAAAAATGTCGAAAAGGAAATAGATCCACGACTGATCCAGGAACAGCCACACAAACAGGAATATGACCCGTGTGTTGAACTGAACAATATTCGTGTATTTCATCAACGGCTTATTCTGCGCACGGAAATCGGTAACAAGTCTGCCCGGAAGTCCGTTCCTATATTTTTCCTTCACCACTTTCAGCAATTTTTGCAGCTTAGGCGAGAAGAATTCCTGCTCTTTGGTATAATTCAAATACAGCCGTGCGATCAACTTCATACCGAACTGCGAAGTCCAGCTCATTGCGTCGTATTCCTTTTGAAGGTCACGGCTGTTGTCGAGCTCGCTTCCTGATGTGCCTTTGATAAAGAACAAATGCACATTCCGGTAGTAATCCGCCATTGCCGACTGGATCATATGCGAAAAGCCTGCTACGACACCCGGCACCCAGATCCACGCGCTCCATCCTTCATCCATAAGTCGCAAACAGAGCGCAATGTGAATGGCGATAAACCAAAAGTCACCCGCGACGCCATCGAGTATTCTCCCTAGTCGGCTCTTGTCGTTGGTCATCCGCGCAAGCTGACCGTCGGCGCTATCAAGCGAATTGGCAAACATCAGCGACAACATCCCGATCACATTGATCCACAAGTCCTGGAAGTAAAACAATATCCCAGCCGCAACCCCGAAAAAGATGCTGATGATCGTCACCGGATTAGGCCTGATCCCTACCCTGGCACAAAACAATGCAATCTGATAGCCGATGGGTCTGTAAAACCATATGTCGATCTGCTCCTCCGTATCGTTGGATTTGAGCGAGTTTTCGAATGCTGAAATATCCTTTTTAACTTCTTCCGTTTCTTGCTTTGGGGTGGTGGTTGTCTCCATTTAGTTGTGTGTTAAGAATTTCTGGTAAAGCATTCCGGCTATTTTGCCAGCCGCTTGTTCGCGGCAAGGTGCAAAACTTGGCCAGTCGTTTAGGTCGATGATCCTGAAATCACCTTCTTTCCCTACAATGGCATCGCCGCCGTAAATATCGATCCCCACAACTCCCGCCGCCTCGTTCGCCGTTTGCTGCAAACCTTCCGCGCTGAACGGATAATACACCGAGTTGCCGTTGATATTCTGGTACTCCGCGTATTTATGGTGGTTATTGTCGTACGGATAAAACCAGAAGAAAAAGTCTGTCCCCCTCACGCCGTAAAACTTCACCAGGTCACCGATCAAATGCTCCGAAATCACCGCATCCGGAATTTCACGCAATGCATATTCACGCAGTATTTCCTTCGCCTCAGCCCGTGATCCTGCAAACGACACATCTTCCTTGTGGATAGCATGAAAATCACCTCGTTTGATCCAGTAACCCTTCCCTTTTATCTTATCAAAAACTTCTTCCTCATTGTAATCCGTGGGCACGATATAACTTTCTGCCACGGGGATATTATTGATATTCAATGTATTGGTCAGGTTCGTGCGAAAGCAGTTTTCAATCCCGAATGCCGAGTTCAAAACCTGCGTACCGCTTTTTTCCAGTTCTTGCAGTCTGGCCACCACTTGTTTCTGGCGGGCCATGGTGAAAATCTTACTGTAATTCACTGTTTCCATGGCCAGGAACTCGTCTTCGCAACAAATAGTGATGCTGCATCCCAGTTTTTCGAGCTCTTTCGCTGTCTGCGAAAAAATCGCATCGTCGTTACCAATGTGGTTAGGCGAAAACTTCCTGTTACGGTGCACGCCTAAAATTTCTAATTCATTCATGTACGCTGTTGACCGGCAAAACGCCCCGGCCTGTTAAAATAAATTGGTGTCAGTTCTGTGTGTGTTTTAATATTATTTTCAAATGGCCATTTCGCCACTCAGGAACAATTCGGCCGTCTGGATGTCGCTCACGTGATCCACGTCAACAATTTTGGTAAATGGGTAAGCTTTCAAATGCAGACCCTCTTCCACCAGTTGCCTCTGAAAATTCCGCATCCTGCTTACGCCATTTTCCACCGCTACATTTACAGTTTCGATAGCTTTCCTCCGGAGACAATAAATCCCGCCTGAAACAAACGGGGTATCGGTACTATTGTCATCTGTGAAAGCGGTAATGCGGTCGTCGTCGTCAACCGCCACATACAAAGGACTTTCATCGTCAATGAATGCGGTCACAGCCATTTGACCTTCCAGTTCTTTGTTTTCTTCAAATTCGGCTATAAATGCACTGAATTCTTCTTCCCGGAAGACAGTATCAGTGGTGGTCAGGCAAACCTCGCCAAGGCCCGGGTTACTTTTGAACAGTTCATAAACACTATGCAGCGAGCTAGGCGTGGATTTCTTCACCATCACGATAGGCAGGCTTTCGCTGATGCCCATCAAATGCGTTTCCAGCAGCGGCGATTCCTCGTTGATAATGACCAGAATTTTCTCCGCATTGTTCCGCATGAAAATCCCTATCAGCCGATCGATCAGCATTTCGCCGTGCAGGGTCACCATGGGTTTGGGAAGTGTGAAACCTTCCTTCGCCAACCGTGATCCTTCTCCCGCTGCTATGATTGCGTAATTCATAATAATCTCTTTTAAATCTCTGCCTTAAAAATCAAGCCTGAACCTCGCGCGGATACCCCATTCCGAAACATTCGGGTTGTTGAGGTAGGTAAACCTTTTAACCAAATCCACACGTAACAGCTTGAAAATGTTGGCAATACCTACGCTACCCTCAATATAAGGCTCGCGTGACAAAGTATAAGTGATCGGCTTGCCATCTGCATCGGTCGCAAAGCGGTACAGCGACGGGTTGAATGCAGGGTTGTTCTCATCCCGCAATCCG
This sequence comes from Dyadobacter sp. MSC1_007, assembly GCF_023667495.1. Lineage (GTDB taxonomy): Bacteria > Bacteroidota > Bacteroidia > Cytophagales > Spirosomataceae > Dyadobacter. The sequence continues at coordinate 435,131 of NZ_JAMOZL010000001.1, read as the reverse complement.
CCAACCAATCCTTTAAAACTCACTACTTCACGCAGTTTCAGCCTTTTCAACAATGGTATTTTATTGAATAAAAATCCGTTCAGGTAATACTGCACATCCAGGCTCGCGTAATGGTCGCTCGCGAATTCCAGGAAGTTCATCAGGTTATATGAATTGAGCTGATAAGCATATGTCTGGTTGGCGCGGTGGATGGTCAGCAACGGGAATTGTATCTGTTTTCCCAAAATATAACCGCCTTCCGTCGTCACGTCCGCGTAACCAAATTGCGAGAAGTAAAAGCGTTTCTGAATGTTGAGGGCTACATTATGGTAGTTGTTCTGTCCTTCAAATACGCCTTTCAAACCTGCATTATAGCGCATGGTGAAAATCGGGTATTTGTTGATGATCGGCGTCCGGTATAGCTTACCCTGATAATATTGCTCGTGCGGGGCATAGCGCAGCTCGATATTCGCTTCGGTGTTGTTCAATACACCTGCGTTCTTCAATACACCTTCCTCGTCCAGACTTTCGTACCGGAGCACACCAGCCGGGGTTTGTCTCCATTGGGTAAATCCAATTTTATATGAGAACCGGCTTTCAAATTCGCGGACGTATTCCAGTTTGTAAATATCATTGTACAGCCAGCGGTTGTTATCACCCCTTTTGAAAGACAACAGGAAGTTATCCTCCTGCACGAACTGCAATTCCTGGCCGGGAATCTTGGTGTCGCGCTGGAAGCTGGCGCGGATATAATGCAATGGGAAATGGTATACCGACTTATTATTGAATGAATAAGTGCCGCTCAAAAAGTACTTCCATTTCTTGTCTTTGAAACCATAAGCCGCGTAAGTTTCGAAATACACCCGCTTGCTCATGTCCGTGGTGGTACGGCCGCCAAAGCGCAGACGGAAACCTTCGACCGGGTTGAAGCTGTAAAACGTATTCACAGGCCCGATTTCCACTTTACCAAACGACTTGTAGCCTGACAGGAATAGCGTCGCAATATCCATCGTCCGTTTAAATGACGGAATAGTTTGCAGGGTATCTATATTTCTATAAATGTCCAGCTCCGACTTTTCCAGCGGGATATGCCGTGCACTTTCCCAGAAAGAATCCGCTGTCTTGATCTCAGGATTGTAAACTATCTCTTCACCAGGCCCGCGGTAAACACTGTCCGGCCTCGGCTGGTTAAGGGTATAATCTTTAAAATTGACTGTCCGTTGCCCATAAAGCCCGCCGTTTTTATCACCCAATGCGAATTCCATAGCCAGCGTGGACTTATTCATATGATAACGTCCGTCGGGGCTTTTCTCAAATTCCAGCCGCGCTTCGAGGTCGCGCATGAAGTTGAGGTTAATGTCTTTGTTAACTGTCAGATAAGCATTCTGAACGCCATAGTTGCCATCAAGCGTCACGTAAAGCTTTCCTTCGAAAAGCATATCCGTTTTGTTTCTTGGCACAAATCCCAACTCTACCAGCCAGGGCGTGCTTGTTTTGATCGTATCGCGAATAAAGAATTTATAGAATGTCGGTGCCGTGTTCGCGATCGGGCTTAACAACAGGTTAGTCGCAATGGAAATATCATTGTCATAAATGTTGATATCTTCATACAAACGGTTGAAATAAGCGCTCAAACCGTCGTTATCCACGAACTTTGCATCGAATTCCGCCCGGCGGTTCGCCAACACGAGCTGTTTCTTGTTGTAGGGGCTTTTGCGGAAATAGACTTTTGAAAGTTTTTCCTGAATATAAGCGGGCAGGATATTCTTGCCTCCCATGGAAGAAGAATCCTGACTTTTAAACAAAAACTGGTAATTCCTGAAAATACGCTTGTCCTTGAACTCGTCCGACAGGTTGCTCAATGCGAGCGAAATCTTTTCGTATTGCTCGTATTCGACATAGTCGTTACTGGCCATTTTGTTCTGATCCTTATGTGCGATTACCTCGCGGATCAGTTGTACAGCTGGATTGTCCTTATTCCGATAACGCCCTTTGCTCTTAATCGTCACCTCTTTCAGCATTGATGCATCCACCTCCATTTTCACATTGATCGTCTGACTTATGCCTGGTGTGATCGGTTTTTCCACACTCACATAACCTACGTACGTGAACTTGATGGTCGCGTGGTTTTCGCGCAGCGTCATTGCATACCGGCCTTCCGCATCGGAAGCCGTCCCCATTGTTGTTCCCGGGATCAGGATCGATACGTAAGGCAGGGTTTCACCTGTCCTGGCATCGGTAACGGTTCCTTTTATAGTCGTATTTTGCGCTATGGCCATTCCTGTACCGATCTGCATGACGCTGATGATCAGGAAAAGTTTAATCCATATCGACTTGTTGATTGCTTTCATTGTAGAACGTTCGTAACGTGTTTTGGCCGCCCTATGCTTGGGGTGTATCATGTACGCTGAAACATCAGCTACCGGATGCAGGTCGGCCAGGTTTCCCTGCCCGTACCGGTCCCGGCTTATGATCAAGCGGGTACGTATTTAATTAAAGCCACTTATTCTCTTTGTACCAGGTCAATGTCTCTGCAAGGCCTTGGTGCAGGTCGTATTGAGGTTGGTAATGCAGATGATTTCGGGCCGCATCTATACTACAGATCCAGTTAGGGGCTGTAAGTTCTTTGAGTTTTTCTTTGTTCAAAACCGGTGTTGTTGATGAATATGAATAAATAAAATCAAGAAGTCCTGCTACCATTCCGACCAATGCGACAGGCAAATGGGTTCGAAATACATTTCTTCCACTGATCTCCCTGAACTGATCGGCCAATGCATAACGGTCGTAAGCTTTTCCGTCCGAAATGTTATAAACCGTAACTTCCTTTCCGTTTTCCTGCAATGCAGCCATTGTTGCCGCAACGAGGTCTTTGACATACACAAAACTCAACCTTTGCGGGCCTTTGCCGATGTAGGCGTCCAGGCCTTTGCTGAGTGTTTTAAAAAGGACAAAAAGATCCTTTTCGCCGGGGCCATATACCGCCGTCGGGCGGATAATGCTTAGCGGCAAGCCACTTACTTCTTTCAAATATTGCTCTGCCAGCAGCTTACTTTTCCCATAGTCCGTTACCGGTGCCGGCAAAGTATCTTCCGTGATCGGCTGCTCCTGATTATAAGCTGCCGGACCGAGTGCTGCCAGACTACTCAGGAACACAAACCGCCTCAGTGGAATATCAGCGGACATTGCGGCCTGAGCCAGGTTCAGCGAATATTCGGCATTCACCAGATTGTAGGCCGCCGCCGTTTTCGCCTTCGTCACACCCGCTGCGTGGATAATGTAGGTATAACCCCCTTCTTCCAGCAGCTTTTTCAGTTTGTCCTTCGAACTGAAATCCGTATTCACATACACGAGGTCGTTTGCATTTGCATTCAACTGTTTCAGAAAACTCAGGTCGCTGCTTGGGCGCACCGCGGCATGTATTTCCATGCCTGCATTGAGCGCCGCAGCTACCAGGTGATAGCCTATGAAACCGCTGGCCCCGGTAATGAATACTTTTCCCTTCATATCGGTTTTTCGTACAGCCTGTACCGCTTGTACAGCCTTCCGTTAATCTGTTCGATGGCGTGGTTCATCAGGTAATTATCTTCCAGCATCCAGGAGCATTCGCCGCCTGTTACTTTGGTGCCGTAGGTGTTTTTGATGATCCTGCCATACAAACATGCTTCGATACCCATTTTCCGGTAACCGTCGATGACGCCCAATGTGAGCACGCGGATACGGGTAATGTCTTTTTTACCAAACAACAACTTAAAAATCCCGGTAGGCAACAAACGTCCCCGCTTGATTTTGATCAGTATCTGGTTGATATCCGGTATTCCAAGTATAAATGCTACCAGTTCGTTGTCTTTTTCAGCTACCAAACAATACCTGGGATCCAGGATCATTTTCAGATCTTTTGCCAGATATTCAAATTCTGCCTCCGTGGTCGGTACAAATCCCAGGTTCTTGTCCCAGGCTTTGTTATACACTTCGCGGATCTTGACGACCTCGTTCTTGAAATCTTTCAGGTTGACCTGGCGGATGGTTATTCCGCTTCGTTTCAACCTGTTTTCCAATGCATCGATCATCTTCACCGAACGGTCGTTGGAATCGGCGACGTTGATTTCGTACGCCAGCAAGTCCGTTTTCTTCTTCAACCCGTTACTTTCCAGCAATGACTGGTAGTAGGGTGCATTGTAAGGCATCATCGCCATCGGTGGCCTGTCGAAGCCGTCAACCAAAAGACCACAGGTCTCGTTGGTCGACAAATTGACGGGCCCAACAATCGTGTCTGCTCCTTTTTGCTTTACCCAGGCAGTGGCTTCCTCTAATAAGGCGTCCACTACCTTCTGGTCATTTACAGTGTCGAAAAAACCGAAAAACCCGTCTTTTCTATTTGTAAAAGCATTGTGGTTCGTATTATAAATCGCCGCAATCCTTCCGTTCACTTTGTCCCCGTCGTAGGAAAGGAACAGTTTCACCTCCGAGTGTTCATGAAATGGATGCTTACCCGGGGTGAGCATATCTTTCTGAGCTATGAATAATTCCGGAACATAATTTTTATCGTTCTGATAAAGGTCATGTGGAAAATCAATAAACTTACCTAGTTCCTTGGAGGTGCTTACGGGGCTTATGCGGGTCATAGTCTTTCTCTTTCTATTATAGCGTCAGGACAAACCTCACGGTAGATGCGGGACATTTTATCAACTGCTTCCTCGATCTGGCTGAATGTATGTGTAGCCATCAGCGAGAAACGGATCAGTGATTGTTCAGGGCGCACTCCCGGCGAAACTACCGGATTCACAAATACGCCTTCGTCCTGCAATCTTCTCGTCATAATGAAAGTCTTCTCGTTGTCGCGGATGTACAGCGGCAGGATAGGGCTTTCTGTTGCTCCAAGATCAAAACCATTAACCAGCAGCAACTCTTTCGCGTATCTTGTATTAGCCCAGAGGCGCTCCATATGGTGCGGCTCCGATTCGATGATGTCCAATGCAGCCAGCGTGCTGCCTACGGATGCAGGCGTCATGCTCGCGCTGAACATGAGTGAGCGTGCGCGGTGTTTCAGATAGTCGATAGTAGCGGCGTCTCCGGCGATAAAACCTCCCAGGGAAGCCAGCGACTTGCTGAATGTTCCCATAATCAGGTCTGTTGTTTCTGTTAAACCAAAGAAGGAAGCTGTTCCTGCTCCTTTTTCACCGATAACGCCAAGACTATGCGCGTCGTCCACCAGAACGGTCGCATCAAATTCCGTTGCGATCGCGCTCAGTTCGGGGAGTTTTACAATATCCCCTTCCATGCTGAAAATCCCGTCTGTCGCGATCAGCTTCACTGCTTCTTCGGGAAGAAGGCTAAGCTTTTTGCGTAGGTCTTTCATGTCATTGTGCGCATACTTGATCACTTTGGAGAAGGACAAACGGCTTCCGTCTATAATGGAAGCGTGGTCGCTTTCGTCCAGGATCAGGTAATCGTTACGACCTGTCAGACAGGATAGTGCTCCCAGGTTGGCCTGATAGCCCGTACTAAAAAGAACTGCACCTTCTTTGCCTACGTACTTTGCAAGCCTGCGTTCCAGTTCTTCGTGAATGTCCAGCGTTCCATTGAGGAAACGGGAGCCTGCACATCCGGTGCCGTATTTTTGTGCTGCCTTTTGCGAGGCTTCAATAATGTAGGGATGCGATGTTAATCCCAGATAGGAGTTTGACCCAAACATCAGCACGGGCTTTCCGTTGATGATTACTTCGGTGTCCTGACCCGACTCGATTGGTCTGAAGAAAGGATATACGCCTTTTGCTCGTGCAATCGCTGGATCTTTGAATTCGGCGATGCGGTTATTTAAGATTTTACCCATAGATAATTAATGTCAGAATCAACAGCTTGTTTTAGTGGGGGTGCCGACCGGCATCAGGCTGCGGCCTGATAAGATGACATCAGGCAGTCAATTGGTATTGTAGCTTTTCTTTCCCATGTTAAGTCCTGTTAGAATCGTGAGTCTCGAAAAATGATTTCTTTGCTTGTTGAGCCCTTCCTTGGCTACCTTTTCAGCTACTCTTAAAAACCGGTTGAAACGGTCAGCGCCGACAGGGAACAATTCGGGTTAAGAGGTAAACCCAATTAGGGGGCCAGTAGTTCACTAAAACACCCATTCATTTTGTATTTTACCGGTAAAAAGAAAAAAAATGTTTTGTCCTGTTTCACTCTCCAGACCTGTAACCACCAAGCTCTGACCAACTTTGCGCTTTATGGATGGATTTGTTTTAACCGGACAAAACAGGAATTTTTTCATGTTACGAGACTCCGGTTTACTAAATTTCCTCCACTACAACGCTTTCCTGCACACTTCGGGACCCAGACCTGAACGTACGCCACTTTTCACCGGCCCTGTCCACCAGATAATATGCCATCGGCACCAGGTAGATGGTAAGCAGCATTGAACTGGTCAGGCCTCCTATCAAAACCCACGCCAGTGAATTTTTCCACTCGGCACCTGCACCAGACGCAGTAGCGATCGGGATCATTCCAATGACCATCGCAATGGTCGTCATGAGGATTGGCCGGAGCCTTTCTTCACCCGCAATCAGGATGGCTTTCCTGAACGGTACACCTAGTGCTTTCTGCTGATTGGCAAAATCCACGATCAGGATCGCATTCTTCACCACCAGCCCGATGAGCATCAGCATTCCCAGCATGGCAAATATCCCGATATTCGAAGAGGATAAAGCCAGCGCCAGCAACGCCCCGATCACGGCAACCGGTATCGAAAACAACACCACGAACGGATAAATGAAGCTGTCGTAAAGCAATACCATGATAAAGTACACGAGCATCAACCCCGCCAGCATGGCCAGTCCCAGCGACCCGAACCCTTCGCTCTGGTTTTTCGCATCCCCTCCCCAGCTCAGTGTTACATCGTCAGGAAGTGGATTTTGTATTAAACTTTGCTGAATATTGCTCACGAGTGTTCCCGATCCAATCCCTAATGTATTGGCGGTTACAGTGACGGATGAACGACGGTTTTTTCTTTCCACAATGCTTGGGCCGGTGCTCAGCGATACATTCGCGAACTCCGAAAGTTGCACCGATCTTTTGGCAGCCGGACTGTAAAAACGGATGGCCTTCACATTCTCAGGATCCCTACGGTCGAATGCGTCGAGCATCACGCGGATATCGTAATCCTCGCCCCCGTCACGGAACTTGGAATCGTCGTTACCGGCAAATGCATTTTGCATCGTCGCGCCGACGGTCTGGATGTCCAATCCCAGTTTCGCCATTTTTTCACGATCAATATCAACCCTTACTTCGGGGTTACCGGCTTCCACCGAGATGTTAACGTCATTCGCGCCAGGAGTTTTTCTCAAACGGTTGGCCAGATCATTGGCCGAAGCCAGGATCTTATCCAGATTCTCCCCCCTCAGGAATATCTCGATCGGTGCAGTACCGGAATTCACTATCCCGACGGCTGCCGAGTTGAATTCTACACCGGCAAACTTTTGTTCCAGCTCTTTTCGTACGCTAAGCATATAATCTTCGGTTGGCTGTGCATTCGTCCGTTCGCTAACCGGAATTAGCTCTACGGTCAGTTCGGTACGGTTGGTTTCACCCTGTCCGGAGCTATTCAATCCTGTGCTGGCCCCGCCAACGTTGGCAAAAATCGTTTTCACTTCCGGTTTTTTCCTGAGGTAGTCTTCTATACTTCGGGCTGTCAGGTTGTTTTGTTGCAACGAGGCACTTTTATCGAGCTTCATCGTGAGCAAAAATTTACCCTGATCTCCCTCAGCCACAAACTCAGACCCGATAATGCCAAGGCTCATCACCCATGCAGTCATTGCGAATATGGCTACGAGTATGCCCGAGAATGCCAGTTTATGTCCAAGCACCCATTCCAGACTGCCGTGATACCATTTTGTCAACGCGGTAAGCCCTTTTTCAAACCAGATCAGGAATGCCTGCGCAGGGTTGTTAGGATTAAGGTGTTCAATGCGCGCCATTTTGGACGTCATCCAGGGAGTTAATGTGAAACTCACAAGCAAACTGACCAGTGTAGCAAATGCAACCGTCAAAGAAAACTGCCGCAAGAGGTCCGCTATTACCGAATTCACCATTGTGATCGGTACAAAAACCACTACAATAACCAATGTGATCGCTACCGCGGCAAAGCCAATCTCCGTGACACCATCTATCGTCGCATCCCAGCGATTTTTTCCCATTTCGAGGTGGCGCTGGATGTTTTCCAGGATTACAATCGAGTCATCGACCAGGATACCGATCACCAGGGACAATGCAAGCAACGTCATCAGGTTAAGCGAATAGCCCATCAGGTACATAAAAAGGAATGCGGCAATAAGCGATGCGGGCACCGATACCATCACGATAAATGCATTCCGGAAGCTGTGCAGGAACAATAGCATAACTGCCGCCACCAGGATCACCGCGATAATCAAATCATGGGTTACAGCTTCAACCGATTCCAGCGTAAAAATGGAGCTGTCGTAAGCGATAGCAAACTTGATATTGTCTTTTGCATTGGCTTTTTCGATGGCAGCCAGCTTGGTCTGCACCGATTTACTGATTTCGACAGCATTGGCGTCGGATTGTTTCTTGATAAATAAACCAATACCGTTCACGCCATTGTACCGGCTGATGCTTTCCGGATCGGTAAGCCCGTCGGTGATCTCAGCCACGTCACCCACGCGGATCGTACTTCCGCTCACGGGTGAGGCAATGACGAGGTTTCGTATGTCGTCCAGAGAAGAAAACTTGCCAGCCAGCCGCAGCGTCATATTCTCGGCACTGCTTTTTACTTTTCCTGTCGGGAAGTCGAGGTTAGCCTGATTAATCGCCTGCGTGACCTGTAATAATGATAATCCGTAAAAATTCAGTTTGTCGTTGTTGACATTTACACGGATCTCCCTTTGGTCACCACCGGTCATATTGATCTCAGCCACGCCTTCGATCTGCTGTAAAACCGGCAAATATTTGTCTTCGACCTGTTGGTAAAAAACCTCGTTAGGAAGGTTAGACGTCGCCAGCAGCTGCATAATGGGCTGGTCACTCGGCGAAATTTTGGATAATGATGGCGTTTCAGCATCGTCGGGCAGGTCGCTGAGCATATTATTGACATCGCGCTGCGCATCTTCGAGCGCTTTGTCGATATCCGTGCCAGCTTTGAATTGTACGATCACGAGAGATGCACTTTCAAGGGATTTCGAAGTTACATCTTCAATGTTATCCAGGCCGGACACCGCATCCTCGATCTTTTTGCTTACTTCGGCTTCTACTTCCGTCGGAGCCGCGCCTGGATATAATGTAGTAATAGTTATGGTCGGAACCGAGAACTCTGGCAACAACACGTAGCTCAACTGCGTGTAGGAAACGAGGCCGCCGATGAAAAGGATCGCGAAAAGCACGATGATCATCGAGGGGCGCTTCAATATGGTTTCAATGAATTTCATAATTTCAATCGTTGGAATGTTTATTGCGCCACAACCGAAGTCCCGCTCTGCAAGTTGATCTGACCGCTCGTTACCACTTTATCCCCCGCATTCAGTCCTTTGGTAATCTCGTAATAGTCGTTGGTCGTCGCTCCGATCGTGACATCCCTTAATATCGCCCTTCCGCCTTCCACCACATATAGCTGCGGCTGCTTCGCTGAGCCCATTATCGCTTGTCTCGGCACGGCCAATGCTTCGCCTTTTACACTCGCGGAACTGGCTATGGAGCCATACATTCCCGCTTTCAATGGATTGGCGCCGGTATTCTGCACCGTGATCTCCACTGGATAGTTATGTGCATCGTCACCCTGCGCAGCTACCATTGTTACGCGGCCGTTGAATTTAGTCGTCGGATACACGTCCGTTTTCACAGCGATCGCTTTGCCGGTTTTAAACTCATTGACCGATTTCTCAGGAACATTCACTACCAGTTTCAATGAGGAAATGTCGGTGATCTCCGCGATCGGCGTGCCCAGGCTCACCACAGAGCCTTTTTCAACCATTTTAGCCGTAATAATGCCTCCGAAGGGTGCTACAATACTGGTATTTTTGATCTGCTTGTTGAGTTGTTTGATCTGCGCCTGCGTGCTGCGGATGCTGAGCTCGGTCCTTTCCAGGTTTACTGCTGGCACGGCGTCGCCTTTTACAAGCGCTTCATAACGTTTCAAGTCGTTCTGGTGACCTTCCAAAGTAACCTGCAAAGCTTCCACCTGGTAATGCAGCTGCTCGTCGTCCAACTTTGCGACCAACTGACCTGCCGAAACATATTGTCCCACTTCGATATTCAGCCTGACGATCTCGCCGCCTGCCTGGGGACGTATTTCCGCCTTCCGGTTAGCATTAAACGATCCAAGAAATCCCGACTCCTGTGACAGATCGCGGATCTCCGCTACGGCAACCTTCACCCCTACCTTTGGGTTTGGGTCCGGAACATATACTTTCTTCGCAGTTGTTTCTTTGTTACTAAGCAACTTAGCCGCCGTAAGCCCCAAAATCGCGATAATGCCGAGAAAAATAAATAAACGTTTCATGGAGTTAATTTTCAATTTTGAATGAGTGAATGAGTGAATGTTGATGAAGTGAATGTTCAATTTTGACCGGGTCGCCGGAGCGATGAGTGAATGAGTGAATGATTTGACGTTGATGAGTGTATTTTCAATTTGACCTATTCACTCATTCAGTCATTCAATCATTCACTCATTAATCAGCTGCCCCGTTGCCTTCTTCCATTCGAGCTCGGCTTTGAGTAGTTGTACTAATGAAGTGAGATAATTGCTTTGTGCATCCAGAAGGCTGTTTTCCGCCTGGATTACGTCTGTCAATGACACCGTGCCTTCCTTGAATTGCAGCTGGATCTGTTTGTAAACCTTTTCGGCCAGCGCTACCTGGTCTTTTTTTGCATTGATGTTCTTTTGCTCGACCCCAAATTTGTTCCTCGCATTGGATTCTTCCATCAGGATCGACTCTTTAACCTGCCTGAGCTGCACATCGAGCTTTTCCCTGTCTATCTGATTCTGGCTGCGTTTTGCCTTGCGGGCCATTCCGTCGAAAACATTCCAGTTGAGCTGCAAACCGGCCCAGTACCCGGGCACATCCTGGAATGTGGAATTCTCTCCGGCCTTGGCATAAAAAGCCATATTTGCCACGCCATAAGCATTCACTGTCGGTATCAACCCGGAGCGTATATTCTTATCCTGCAATTCGTTAATGTCCTTCTGCTTTTGCAGTAAAGCCACATCTGTGCGCCTGGTCCGGTCCCAATCGGCCCCTCCCGGCAATGTCACACCACGAACGTTTACTAGTATACGCATTGAGTCTGATTGAGGCGTACCGGTGTAGTATTTGAGGAGGTTAACCAGCTGATTATAATTGTCTTTCAGCGTCGCCAGCTGCGTTTCCGTTGTTGTTTTATTGATTAAAATGCGGTCCACATCCACCCGTTGCCCGAGTTTATTCTGATAAAGCAGATTGGATACTTTAAGCAAACGGTCCAATGAAATGAGGTTACTGTCGAGAAAACTCATCTGCTGAACCACCGTGACGAGGTTGTAATAAGCGTCTGTTACGTTATATGCCACATCCTCTTTGGTTTTTACCGTGCTGAGCGACGTCAGTTCGCGGTTCAGATTAGCCGCTTTCAAAGCATATTTTACCGACGGATTATACAGTGCCTGAGTCACTTGTGCGGTTGTAGACAGATTATAGGGTAGACCGAATGCCAGCGTGCTGTATTGGCCTTCCGGTCCGCCGAAAGCACTTGCGGGCACCACCTGGCCGGGGATCTTAAAGTAGCGCTTGTAATCTCCCGAGACATTCAGACTTGGCAAAAGCGCCGATTTCACCTCTGAGATTCTCGCATTAGTCTTTAATTCTTCGAGTTGCGCCGACTGAATACTGAAATCATTTTTCATGGCCAGATCCAGTAGCTGTTTCAGATCATGCTCCTGTGCATACGCTCGCTGGGCCACCAAAAGGCACAATACTCCCGCGAAATGAAATATAAATTTCATAACATTCTATTTGAATAAATGTTTATTTTAAATGTTTGTTTAACGGAGGGGCAAAAAAATTTAAGGTCCTATCACCAGGTAATTACAAACCATTTCTTTGATATGTTCTTTTTGCTCTTCTGCATATTTCTCAAACTCTTCATCGGTGAGGGCGAACAATTCCTTATGGATTTCCTTGCCTAAAAAAATGAACTCAATGCTGCATTTGATCAGCGGGAGCAAGTTTTCAATCTGCATTGGCCTTACCGTGCCGTTCGCCACACCCTCTTCCAGCTGCTTTTTAATATAGGTCGACCTGAGTTGCTTGAAAATGGACATATCAGGAAAAAGCCTGCCAGGCGCCTTATGCACCTCATTCATGATGAAAATCACGAGGTCCGGCTCCCTTTTCATCATGCTAAAGTCATTTTCAATAATCTCCGAAATCTTCGCTTTGATGTCGATATCCTTGTTCAGTATATCGATCGTGCTTTGAAAATAGACTTCCAGCAGATCGCGGAATATTTCAAGGAACAACTTCTCCTTGCTTCTGAAATAGTAGTTGGTCAATGCAATGTTCATATCCGCCTCTTTCGCGATATCGCGAGAGGTAGTCCCGTCGAACCCTTTTTTCAGAAAAACCCTTTTCGCCGCTTCCCTGATCCTGTCCTCACTTTTTTCCGGAATACACTTCACTTCTTTTATCGTTAGGTCTTATTACAAACAGCTGCTTTATTGAATCAACATTTCAAAGGTCTGGAATGGAAATCGAAATTGCAAATGTTTTAAATGATTAATTTAAACATTCATTTAAAATATTCATTTGAAACTAAAATTTATAGATTTTGTACTATTTTTCTTTCTTCTCCACAAAACTGATCTGCCCGTTATTTTCCATATAGGCCCCGTTGATGCTATCAAAATCTTCTACATGCATGTTGTTTCGGAGACTCGTATAAAGGTCTGATTCACTGATCAATGCGCGCTTCATATTTTCGCGTATCAGCTGCCCGTTCTCGACTAATGGTATTTTTTGACCCTTAATGAGCGCCCCGAATTTCGTATTGAGAGCACCAAGCCAGGCACCGGCGCGATGTAAAACGGCGATGACCGTAGCCGCAGTAACGGTGGGCACAAACTCTGAGGCCCCAACCACCGCGCGGCTCAGGATCGCACCCAGCAAAATCACGATAATGTTGTCAAAAGGGGATTTCATACCGAAAGACCGCCTTCCTGCGATCCTCAATAATAGCAAAGTGATGATAAATATCACCACCGCACGCATCGACATTTGCAGGGTTGTCTGATTTTCCCCTTCTCCGAAAAGTATTGATAGCGTTTCCATTGGTGTCAGTTCGTTTCAGGCATGAATGCAAAAAACAAACCAGCGCAACGGATTACTCGAGTGTATTCCAGTCAGCGACGTTTTCGCCCTGTTTTTCTACCAGCCAAACCTTACTGCCCTTGAAATGCTTCATGTAACGCTTGCTTTTGGCGATGCCGGCAACACTGAATGCCGTGGCCAGCGCGTCTGCTACCGTCCCGTCGGGTGAGATTACCGTCGTCCGGACGTGGAAAAGTAGCCCAATCCCGGTTTGAGGATCTACAATATGCGAATAGCGGACCCCTTTGTGTTCCATATAACGGTAAGTTGGGCCGGAAGTGGCCAATGCTACATTGGAGAGTCGCATGCTTTTTAGTGAGTCGCTACCGTTGGAGACGTTGATATTCCAGCCTTTCGACCCCGGTGGCGGGTTGGTAAGGACAATTTTGCCACCGGCATCCATCATGGCGGAAGTAATACCCAGTTTTTTGAGTTCTTTGATAGCCTCTTCTGCTGCATATCCTTTTCCGAGCCCACCGATGTCTAGCCGCATTCCCTTTTGAGTCAGCATGATACTGCGGGTTTTGCGATCCAGCTTCATTTTTCTATAACCGGTCCTTACTTTGGCATCGCTAATTTCCTCATTAGTGGGGAAAACACCTTTACGCGTCGCATGACGCCACATTTGCACAACCGGACCGAGTGTCGCATCGAACGCGCCGCCTGTTTTGGCGCTTATGTCCTGAGAAATAGCCAAGATATCAAACAGATCTTTACTCACCTTCACCCACTCACCGCTTCCCGAGCGCGCTGAGAGCCGGTTAATTTCGCTGCCGTCGCGGTAGTCGCTCATGATCACGTTAAGCTCCTCTACCCTCTTGAATGCATTTTCCGCAGCCATGCCGGCAATCGAGTCATTGGCCGCATAAAAAACGAGCTTGAAGGGCGAACCCATCATTCCTTTTTCAAAGACATACCGCGTCTCCTGAGCATGCAGAAAAGGACTTACTAACAGGACAAAGCTGAAAATGAAGGGTTTAAATGCAGTGGGTCTAGTATTCATCAAACGGCATCGAAAATGAGACTCGAAAATACCGGATTTTGACGAAATATCGGCGGTTCGTCATGGATGACAGTCACCTGCAGACATAAGGGGTACAAACCCCTGGCTTATACCCCTTATGCTTCCGGAAATTATGCGCGCTGGTTAATAGTCGCTGTAATGGTCAATCAGTTTATCTTGTTCAGCGTGATGATGATGATCCGCGTTAATAGCGTCTTTAATCATTCCTGCTCCAATGAAAGGCAGGGAAACTATGGTCGAAATAATCATTGCGATAAACAAAATAGTTGCAAAAAATAACTTCCCGGAATACCACACTACGCTTGATAAGAAGTTCATAAATGCAATTATTTATTTGATAAATTTAATAAAACAAAGTTAAGCAAATAACTGTGCCAGGCAACAAAAATGTTGTTATTTTGTGATAATTTTTAATCATTCTGAGAATTCTAGCTACACGCAAAAATCGTTATGGTAGCATTTATTCTACAAAAAGTAGTCGCTTTTCTACCATTTGTAACTGCTGGTGAAAATGTTTTCAAAAACACACTTTTTCTTTCTTGATGAACAACTTCCTGTCGACGATTTTGCGGATTATTTTTGCCACCATTTTGGGTGTCGCGACCATCGTTACTACCATCGCGTTGTCGCCTTTTATCCTGGTCATGTGGATATTGAAGAATCTGACCGGGAAACCACCTAAGTGATTTGACCATACAGACTTGCTATATTGCGGATGGCTTAACCAGTTCATCCATGAGAAGACGAAATTTCATTCAAAGAATCTCCGCTGCCGGATTTTGCGCCATTGTGCCTGCCGGACTCCCATTCAATCTAAATCCAATAGAAGAAAAACGCACTGCGGCCGACCTGGCTGACATGACCGTTGCCCAAATGCAGCAGAAAATGCGAAGTGGTCAACTTACAGCCTTAAGTTTAACCCGCTATTATCTCGGTCGCATCGAAAAGATTGATCGGAACGGCCCGAAACTCAACTCGGTGATCGAGCTTAACCCCGATGCTTTGCAGATTGCCGCCGACATGGACAAGGAAAGAAAAAACGGGAAGATCCGCGGCCCTATGCACGGTATTCCAGTTCTGATAAAAGATAACATCGATACCGCCGACAAGATGAAGACCACGGCCGGTTCGCTGGCATTGCTGGATAATATCGCGACACGCGATGCCTTTATCGTCAAAAAGCTTAGGGAGGCCGGGGCTGTGATTTTGGGTAAAACAAATTTGAGTGAATGGGCTAATTTCCGCTCCACACGATCGTCGAGCGGATGGAGCAGCCGCGGAGGGCAGACGCACAATCCTTACGTCCTCGACCGTTCGCCATGCGGATCCAGTTCAGGCTCGGGCGTGGCGGTAGCAGCAGACCTTTGCGCCGTGGCGATCGGCACCGAAACCAATGGGTCCATTGCCTGCCCGGCATCGATGAATGGCGTTGTGGGCATTAAGCCGACAGTCGGACTCGTAAGCCGGGTGGGTATCATCCCCATTTCAAAAACGCAGGACACGGCCGGTCCATTTGGCCGGACAGTCGCCGATGCGGCCGCATTGCTCGGCGTCATAGCAGGCCCCGATCCCGCCGACCCGCCACGGCTGACCACTACCTCCCTGCCCTCCGATTACACCGCATTCCTGGATCCTGCCGGGTTGAAAGGCAAAAGGATTGGTGTCGAAAAAAGCCTTTTAAAAAAGCATGAAGGAATTGATCTGTTATTGCAAAAAGCGCTGGACCAGATCAAAGCACAGGGTGCCGAAATCGTTGAAGTAGAGTATATGAAAACGCAGAACTTGCCGGGTGCGGAATCTCTGTTGCTGCAATATGAGTTCAAGGATGGCATTAATCGCTATCTAAGTCAGTCGAACGCAAGGATCAAGTCACTGGAAGGATTGATCGCTTTCAACAATGCAAATGCAACCAAAACGATGCCCTATTACCGGCAGGAGTTGTTCGATAGCTCTCAGGCAAAGGGTGATCTCGATTCCAAAGAATATCGTGATGCACTTGAAAAGATCAACAGTGTGGCCGGCGGATTGATTGATATTTTTGAAAAACACAAACTGGATGCATTGTGCGGCCCCTCGACAGGCCCGTCGTGGTGCATCGACCCTGTGAATGGCGATCACTGGACGGGATATGGCTCCTATGGTCCTGCCGCGATATCGGGTTTCCCATCCATTACGCTTCCAATGGGTATGCTGGACGGCCTTCCCGCAGGTATTTCGTTCCTCGGCAAGGCTTATGGTGAACCCGAACTAATCCGCATTGCCTACGCATATGAGCAGGCTTCGAAAAACCGCGTGAAACCGGGTTTCAAAAAAACCGTTGACCTGGGCTAACCAGATTATCTGGCAAGGTACATTTCATAAAATGACCCTTTCTGCCCGAGGAACTGATTGGCCTCCTGTTCGGAATAGACCGATTTGCCCATCTGGTAAAAATCCTCGTATTGATTGTAAGGGTAAGGCGTGAATTTCACCTTGTCCGGGAATAGGATATGCGTGATGACATTTTCACGCAGTGCGCGATTGATATGCGAAACCGGGACGACTAAACCGAGTAAAATGCAAACGATGATCGGATAGGCTATTTTCAACTTGTACCAATCAGGCCGTTCGCGCATCCATTCGGAAAAACGGTACAGAATGAAGAGTGAAAGCAATGTGAGCACTGGCGTGCTGCCACGTAAAAACCAGTCGTTCCATTTCCCCATCCTGACAAGCGAAATCATGATCAACAGCAAGAAAAGTGCATGTATCGCATTGGCGTATGCACTTCTGTGGAGGTTCAGGATCACGACAATGCCGTACAAAACGGCCAGATCTACTACGACGCCGAAAAAATAATGGAATGCGATTTCATTCAATGGATTGAACTGCCAGATAAATCCTGAAACAACTGAATTTTTGCCTTGCAGGAAGAAAAAGAAGGTAGGAATAAAAAGCAGTCCAGGCACAAAAAGGTCGAGCATTGGTCGCGGTTTGAGAAAATACTTTGGCTCTTTGTAATACCGAAGTAAAATCAGGACACCGAATATGATCACGAAGACGATGGAAGGGAAGATACCCCAGATAAAGATCGATATAACAGCTAAAAAGCTCTTTTCAGGCTTTTTGGTATACACATAATCATTAAATATGATGCACGAAACGATGATGATGGGAATCAGCTGGTTGGGGGCCCATTGGGTTTGGTATAATACCGGCCATATTTCCGTAAAAAACGGTGGTACATGGTAATTAAGTCCGATTGCACGCAACAGAAGCACTTTTGCAAGGTGCCCTATGCCTCCCAGCGAGAGGAAAAATACGAGTGAAAGATGACTTTTTTGGGTAAATATAAATATCCAGCAAATACCTATAAATAAGCCCAGCGACGCCCACAGATACAATGCAATCCCCGACAATTCACCTAAGCCCTTGGAAATGAGCGCCGGAACGAGAAAGAATCCAAAATAATGACAGGCATACCGGCCGTTTTCCTTAAAGAGCACCGGCCACGACTGGTTATACAGTGTATAATATTTGGAATTATGCGCCCAGTAATCAAACGCCTGGAAGCAAAACCCGCCTATTCCGGAAAAAGCAATAATCGCAAGCGAAATGAACGCTATTTCGATCATATGGCGTGTTGCCAGGTCGGTTTTGAGTTCTTTTTCCCGCTGATAACTCTGCACGTACATAAAGATCAGCCCGGCCACCAGCAACACGGAAAAAGGCATTCTGAACCAACCGAGCGAGAAAATCAGGTTCGGAAGGAGTAAATAGCCAAGACTTAAATTGCGCAGTAAAGTTGTTTTCATTCAGTTGTTCTCCTTGTAAGTATTTGGGCGCCGCAAAACTAGCAGATTAACGGTTACAAAATTCAAGACAGTTTTGTATTTATAATCGTTGCAACTTAAATCTTATTCCTATATAAATTTATCCAAAATATACCTTCCGGCCAAGAACTTAGCTGGCGGTATTCCAACTATTATTGGTAATATCCGCATACCATTCAAGTAACCTTCCTCTCTCCTATTCTTTTCCATGAAAGCTCTAAACCTACCTTCATGGACAGAAGACATTTCGTCAAAAACAGTGCATTAGCATTCTGTACATTACCCTCCCTGCCATTGTCAGGCTTTAAACCCATAAAAGCCAGAGCTGAAAATATGCCTCAGTGGCTGACGGCCCTCGTGATACAGAATGATAAAACCATCGAAACGCTAAAAAGCTACCAGGTAAAAAACCCGGACGATGTTGCTCTGGGCGGACTCAAAGACGTTTTCGACCTGCTTAACCCGCATAGCACGGCTGCATTGATCCAATGGGGTGCCTGCGGAATATCATCGCCAGCTTCGAAGTTTTACAGGTCGGCAGAATTGCTTGCCGAGATGAACCTGGCAACATTATACCTGGTCAAAACCCAGCATTCCGACGGCACGATCGATTTACTTTCGACCAACTTCCACTCCACCCCTGACACCGGATTTCTCGTCAAACGGCTTACTATGGCTTATGTTTTACTCGAAAAGTCGGGGACGCCCGGTGTGGACAAAATGCTTCCCAACCTGAAAACCTTCCTCCTGCGTGCGGGCGACACATTGAGCGTTGGCGGCATTCATACACCCAATCACCGCTGGGTCGTGTCAGCTGCATTGACGAAACTGAACGAGCTCTGGCCGAACCCCAAATATGTGGCGCGTGCAGAGCAATGGCTCGCGGAACACATTGACATCGAC
This sequence comes from Dyadobacter sp. MSC1_007, assembly GCF_023667495.1. Classification (GTDB taxonomy): domain Bacteria; phylum Bacteroidota; class Bacteroidia; order Cytophagales; family Spirosomataceae; genus Dyadobacter. The sequence goes on along the minus strand of NZ_JAMOZL010000001.1, from coordinate 416,070 downwards.
CACGACGGACAGTACAATGAAAAAAGCACATTCATATACTCGTCCCTGAGTGACCGGCTCCTCATCACCATTGCCAAAGGCCTGAAAAAACCCGAAATCTTCGATTATGCGCGTAAAAACCTGAATATGACGATGTTTTACGTGCATCCCAACGGCGAAGTCGTGACCGACGCTTCGGGAAGGCAGGACAAGGCGGTCGTCGGAACAATGGAAAATTACTATTATCCCTACCGTTATCTGGCAATCAAAGACCAGAATGGCGAATATGCAGCAATGTGCAGACTAATCGAAAAAACCGCATCAGCCAAAACCGGCGCTTTCCTCGATTACTTCCTGACCGATCCTACGCTCTGGGTCGAGCTTCCCGCCGACAAGCCGCTACCTGTCGATTATGTCAAAACTTTCCCCAACTCCGGTCTCGTACGCATACGCAGGAACCAGCGCGACTGCACATTGATCGCCAATAATCCGGTCTGGTTTACATTTATGAAGGGTAATGCCGTGTTGCAAGGTGTACGTTTTGCTTCTTCCTTTTTCGGCAAAGGCCAGTTTCAATCCGAAAAAGTGGTGCAGGAAGGCAACCAGTGGATATTAACCCAAAAACTAGACGGCCCTTATTTCCAGCCCTATCCCAAAGAATCCATCGCTCCCGACGGCGACTGGGAAAAAATGCCGAAAAATTTCCGGCCTCAAAGCGAGATCCAGGTTTTGGAAACCACTATCGCGATCAGGGAAACGACAGATGGGATGGAAATCGAAGTAAAAACAAATGGTACGGAGCGCGTTCCGGCTGCATTGGAGCTTATTTTTAGGCCCGGTGGTGTTTTAACAGGTGTTGTCAAGATTGAAAACAGCAAAGATTCGTGGCTGTTGAAAGAGGGGAATGGCACTTACCAGATGGGTGATGATACGATCACATTCGGGCCGGGTATCGCCTTGCATAAGAATATCGCATTACGCGGTGCATTGCCAGCGATGGAAGCTCCGACGGTTTACCTCACTGGCTCTACTCCATTCAAACACGTCATTAGGTTCTCCTAACACTAAACGCGCTGCATTCGAGTATGAATGCAGCGCGTTTAGTGTTAAAATATATGCTGTTACCTCAATTTCTGTCGAGCCATTCGAGAATGTAATCGGCATCTTCTTTCCAGGTAGACAGGCCAAGAACGAAGTGGTTACGTCCCGGAAACTCTTTGTATTCCAGCACTGAACCGTTGTTTTTATACGCTTTGAAATTGCGAACGTTCAATGAAGCGGGGATGATATTGTCCTTGTCGCCGGAAGTGAGTAAAAGCGGAGCGTGTGATTTTTTAAAATCCACTCTTGCAGCCGAGCTCAATCCCCCACGACCTACTGTTTTGGATTCCGGAATGGTGTTTTCTTCCCAGGTTTTTTTCTGTTCTTCGAGCGTCATTCCGTTGGTGAACGCATATTGCCAATCGGAAAGCGACATTAGGTAAGTTTTTTTCAGCGAACTGAATATCCCCAGCACTTTGTACCCAGCTTTGAGAAACGAGAATTCGTAAGGGATAACGCCTTGCGGAGGCACCGAGTGAATGGCTACGCCCGCAGCTGCCAGGTCCCTGTTTACCAGGATTTGGGTGATGAGCCCGCCCAACGAGTGGCCGATGATAATGGGTTTTTCAGGAAGGGACTTTACAAAATTGGCGTAATGGTCGACAACTTCATTCAAGGTAAGTGCTGCGAGGTCGGTATCGTTGGGTTGTCTGTCGCGCAATTCGGCGGGAGAGGCATCTTTAAATGGCCATGCGGGATTGTAAGTGGTATATCCTTTGCTTTCAAAATAGGTTTTCCATTCATTCCAGCCGTTGTGGCTAACAAATGCACCTGTTACAAATACGATGGTTTTCGAGTTATTGGTTTTCATGATTTCTATCGGTTAAAAGTTGATTTCTGTTTCGTTTAAATCTTTGAACACGACAAAGGTCACTAGTAACCAGGAGTATAATCTTAACCCAAGTTAAGATCGTCATTTACCGATCATTCTTTTTCGGATGCGGCTCAGCGAAGGCGCCTGAATGCCCAGATAGGAGGCGATATGGTAGAGCGGGACGTTGTTGAAAATGTCCGGATGTTTCTGGATCAGGTCGAGGTAGCGTTGCTCGGGTGAAAGGAACATGAGGTCCTCCGCGCGGGTCATGGCGAGATCGAATGCAGTTTCAGCTACAAGCCTCCCGAAGCGCTCCCATTGGTGTGATTGCTGGTAAAGTTGCGTAAGGTGGTTTATATGGATGTACAAAACCGTCGCGTCCGTCATCGACTCGGTGTAATAATTACAGGGCGTTTGTGTAACGAAGCTTTTATAGGCCACCACTACCTGATTTTTGGAAAAGAAAAACACGTTTTTCTCGTCAGCAGTCACATCATCGATGTAATAAGTCCTGAAAACCCCGTCGAGAATGAAACCGAGGTATTTGCAAACGTTTTTGTATTCGTTGTAAAATTCACCTTTGCCATACTGCCGTTTTTGCCAATAGGGAAGCGATAATTCAAATGCAGCCGGATCGATCCCGGCAAAACTGTTCAATGCATAATGCAGGATCTGATTTTCGTTCATGATTTAGGAGTTTGAAAACGTATATACCAAAAATAACCAGCAAATGCGTCTTTTCCGCCTTCCTCCCTCAAAATGCTCATAACCAGTCTCATAATACGGTATTTATTCGTTAAATTTGATACACCTCCCCTGACGATGCAGCTTTGGATCTCAAACGTTTCTTGCTATGCTGAGAAAGACTCTACTGCTTGTACTGGTCCTTGTTTCGCGGCTTTGCCTCGCGAACCAGATACTGATCCCAATGGACCAGACCCAAACGAACCATTTGAAAGCTTACGGACTGGCTTATATTTTGCTCAAAGGGGATATTGAGGTTGACTGGCTGCTCAATTACCGGGGCGGGAGTTTTAAAGTCCAGTACAGCAAATCTATCGAAAATGAATGCAAGCTTCGGGCGATTTCCTATGAAGTGCTTTCCGAAGCGGCCAGCGCGCAGATCGTCGGGCAAATCGGGAACCCTGATGTGAATATGGATGTGGTAAAATTATTCAAAGCTGCCAAAATCGCGGTTTATTCGCCCATCAAGATCAGTCCGGCCGAGTTTGAGAATACGGATGCGGTGTTATTGGTTTTGAAATATGCCGAAATCCCTTTCGAAGTGATTTATGATGAGGAGATACTGCGGGGCGATTTACCCAAATATGACTGGCTACATTTGCATCATGAAGATTTCACGGGTCAGTTTGGCAAAAACCTGCGCCGCACCAGCGAGGCCGATATTAAAGCGCAGGAAGCCATCGCGAGCCGCTATGGATATTCCAAAGTACCCAAAATGAAACTGGCCGTAGCCAAGGCCATTAAAGAGTTTTGCGCAGGCGGCGGTTTCCTGTTTGCCATGTGCTCCGGCGCCGAGACATTTGACATCGCACTCGCCGCCGAAGGCATTGACATCGTTGATAACCTCGACGGCGACGGCATTGATCCCGAAGCTCAGTCCAAACTGGATTTCGAAAAGACGTTTGCCTTTTATAATTTCAAATTACAACTCGATGAGTACGAGGGGATGAATTTTTCCGATATCAATTCGGCCGCGGGGCGATATCGCGGTTGGGGTGAAAACGATGCCTACTTTTCCCTTTTCGACTTTTCGGCCAAATGGGACGTGATCCCCGCAATGCTCGTGCAAAATCACGAACACCTGATACGCGAATTTTTCGGACAAACCACGGCATTCTCGAAATACACTGTAAAACCAAGTGTGCTTGTAATGGGCACCAGCAGCAGCGCCGACCGCTATATTTATGGCGAGCTTGGCCGCGGGCAATGGACGTTTTACGGCGGCCACGACCCTGAAGGCCGCGGCGGAGGCGGCCGCAGAATGCCTACCGACCTCAATTTATATCCAAATTCCCCCGGTTACCGGTTGATACTGAATAATGTACTGTTTCCATCTGCCAGAAAGAAGAAACGGAAGACCTGATCATTCGACCGGGGCATACTGTAATCGATTATTGACTGCGGACAGTATTTTGGGTAGATTTACTCAAAAACAACGCGCTATGCCTGCAATCATCACCGACATCAACGAACTCGACCCGAACGGCACTTACACCTATGCGGATTATTTGCTTTGGCAATTCGAGGAGCGGCTGGAGTTGATTAAGGGGAAGATTTTCAAGATGTCGCCAGCCCCAAGCGTCAGGCACCAGAAAATCTCAGCCAAGCTGCATTTAGAAATAGGCGGCTTTTTCGAGAATCACTATTGCCAGGTGTTTTACGCTCCATTCGATGTGCGACTTTCGAAAATGAACCAAAGTGCCACAGATCAAAAGATATATACGGTGGTTCAGCCCGACTTGTGTGTAATTTGCGATGAATTGAAACTGGACGACAAGGGTTGTCTTGGCGCTCCCGATCTTATAGTCGAAATTCTTTCCCCCGGCAATTCGAAGAAGGAAATGGATAATAAATTTGACCTCTATGAGGAATGCGGCGTTAGAGAGTATTGGCTTGTCGAGCCCGCTGAGAATACTGTGTTTATCTATGTTCTTAACAGCGAAGGCGTTTACATTGGATTAAAACCAGCCACCGATACGCTCCGTTCGACCATTTTCCCGGACCTGACAATCGATCTCGAAAAGATATTCAAATAGTCTCTAAACTGCCCGGTAATCGATGATTGACTTCGAACAGTATTTTGGGTAGATTTACTCAAAACAACGCGCTATGCCTGCAATCATCACCGACATCAACGAACTCGACCCGAACGGCACTTACACCTATGCCGATTATTTGCTTTGGCAGTTTGAGGAGCGGCTGGAATTGATTAAAGGGAAGATATTCAAAATGTCGCCTGCGCCGAATACGTCGCATCAGCTCATATCATCAAAATTGCAAGGCAATCTTTTCATGCATTTGAATGATAAATCCTGCTATTTGTTCAGTGCACCATTCGACGTGAGGCTGTTCAACGCAAAAAAATCTACTTTCGCGAATAGAGACATCTACACAGTTGTGCAGCCAGACTTATGTGTTGTTTGCGATAAAACGAAATTGGATGAAAAAGGCTGCCTCGGTGCTCCTGACCTGGTCATCGAAATACTATCTCCCGGCAATTCAAAGAAAGAAGTAGACGACAAATTCGACTTGTATCAGGAAAGTGGCGTCAGGGAATATTGGATCGTTCAGCCTCTCGATCAAAATATATTCATTTTCACGCTCAGCGACTCCGGTGTCTTTATTGGCCTCAAACCAGCCACCGAAGAACTACATTCCGTCATATTCCCCGGACTTTCAATCAATCTCAGAGAAATTTTCAACTAGTTCAGTTCCAATTCCATCTTAATATCCGCTCGCTTGAAATTGTGCCCGATAAGCGGTACTTCTTCAAAACCCAGCTTTTTATAAAGGTTGATACCTGCCGCCGATCCTTTGCGGTTTGAATAAAGGATAACTTTCCTGGCGCCCAGCTCCCGCGCCTTTTCGAGTACTGCATTACCAAGCAAATCCCCGATTTTCTTTCCCCGCATGCTGGATGAAACTGTCATTTTGCTCATTTCAACTACATCGCCGTTCCGTTTTAATGCGCAGGTACCAATCGGTTCCTCACCGTACAGTGCTATAAGGATCGCGCCGCCGTCTTTCAGGTAATATGTTTCCGGGTCCGAAAGTGTTTTCTCATCCTCCGGTTCAACTTCGTAAGTGTCGGATATCCAGGCATAATTCAGATCGTAAAATGCCTTTGCGTGCTCCGGTTTGTAATCCACAATCCGGATAGCAGCGCTTGTTTCTTCCATTTCCATTCGTTTATAACGTTCAAAGAACCCTTCTTTTTTCAATTGATATTCGGTTTCGTCCATGGCTTGTAACAAGTTGTTTGCATTATCGATGATCTGTTCTGCTGTTCTCTTAATCTTGTCCCAAACAGGTTGCATTTCGGTTACCAGTTCTTTTGCTCTCTTGGAAAGCCGGACCATCCGTTTGCGCTCGTCCCGTTCATCCTTAAATGACTCGACGAGCCCTTCCTTTTCCAACTCTTTGAGCAAGCTAATTGTTGAAGGATGTGCGTAACCGATTTCCTCCGAAAGTTCCATAATCCCCAAAGCCTCCTTGACATGCAACGCATAAATGACCGGAAACCATTTGGGTTCGAAACTGATCCCATTGTGCTGATAAATGAGTACGCCATCCCGCCGGAACTGATCACTCAACCGCTGCAAACGCGTTGAGATAGCCAGCGCCCCGAGGTCATCGAACATGTTCATATTGGCAGTATTAAATTTTAGTTCAAATATACGTAGGTAACTACTTAAATAAAAGTAATGGCGATAATCTCTTGATAGTCTGAACTGAAAAATTCGTTTATTCCTTATATTTGGGAATATTGACAAAGGCTATGGACAAAGAAGCAATTTTGACAGACATCGACAATCTTCCCGAAAACTTGCAACATGAAGTGCTGCACTTCATCGCTTTTTTAAAGAAGGAATACGTCGAAAAAAGTGGTAATGACGGCCAGCAGCCCAGAATTTTTGGAAGAACCAGAGGAAAATACAAGATGGCACCGGACTTCGATAAACCATTAGAAGATTTTAAAGACTATATGTAAATGAAATATCTTATTGATACACACACTTTTATTTGGTTTAATGAGGGCAACACACAATTGAGCAAAGTGGCCCGGCAGCTTATAGAAAATCCCAATAATGAAATTTATATCAGCATTGCCAGTCTTTGGGAAATATCTATAAAAGTTGCGCTGAAGAAATTGGAGATTGCAGGCTCCTACGAGTCTGTGCTTGATGATGTTACAAACGCTCATATCAAAATTCTGCCGATAGAATTTAATCATACCGTAGGCGTTAACAAGTTGCCATTAGTTCATAAAGATCCCTTTGATAGAATGATTGTATCCCAGGCGCTGTACGAGCAGCTCGATTTGCTAAGTGGCGACGACAATTTGGATCCCTATTTTAACCAAACCGGATTTTCTCGAATCTGGTAAGTGATTATTTCAAATAACCTGTAATAAGTTTTCCAGTCCGGAAGGATGCCCCCGCTCCGCCAACCATCTCAGCAAGGATACCATAATCCTTCATTTGCTGGATATGGCCAATGCCTCCGGGAAGGATTTTCCTAAGTTCTTCGGTTAGGAGCTTTTCGTTCAGATGGTCCTGAATGAGCTCACGCACAGCTTCTTTTTCCAAAATCAGGTTGACAAGCGAAATAAATGGCACGCGGATGAGCCGTTTGGCAACGGCGTACGAAAAGCCGCTTGTTTTGTAACATACAACCTCAGGCACCTTAAATAGCGCCGTTTCCAGCGTAGCCGTGCCGGAGGTTACCAGTGCAGCTTCTGCGATCGACAACAGATCATAGGTACGCTCGTACACGATAGAGGCGCGCTGCGATGTAAGATAGGTGTCATAAAGTGATGAAGGCAGATTTTTCACCCCGGCGATAACAAATTGGTAATTTGGAAAGTGTTTCTGAGTGGTCAGCATCACGTCCAGCATACCGGTAATCTCCTGCTTTCTGCTTCCGGGCAACAATGCGATAATAGGCCGTTCGTCGAGTCCATGCGTTTCACGGAAATTAGGGTCCGGCTGGAATGCTGTGATCGCGTCCATCAGCGGGTTGCCTACGTAATGGACTGTATAGTCGTATTTTTTATAGAAATCGACCTCAAAAGGGAAGATCACGAACATGTGATCGACGTTCTTTTTGATCTTCCAGGCCCGTTTCTGGTTCCATGCCCACACTTTCGGTGATATGTAGTAAAACACCTTTAAGCCTTTGGATTTGGCAAAAGAAGCAATGCGCAGATTGAATCCGGGATAATCGATCAGTATCAATGCATCCGGTTGGTAATCAATAATATCCGCTTTACATTTTTTAAGAAAACGGCTGATTTTACGCAGGTTCATCGCCACTTCCAGAAAACCCATGAATGCGGTATCCTTGTAATGGGTAACCAGTTGCATTCCTTCCGCTTCCATCATATCGCCACCCCACCCCCGGAATTCCGCGTCCGGATCATTTTCCTTAATTCCCTTGATCAGGTTAGAACCATGCAGGTCGCCCGAGCGCTCGCCGGCAATGAGATAGTATTTCATCAGCTGTCAGCGACTATTCGCCATAATATTCGACAAAGTTTTTAGGCGTTTCTACCAGTTTGATATAATGCAGTTTCGCATTGGGAGCGGCCTGTGTGATGGCTGGCGCAAGGATATTCCAGATTTCCAATACAAAAATTTCACACGAAGCCATCTTACCCTGCATGAAATCCACATCGAGGTTCAGGTTCTTGTGATCCACTTTGTCCACGATCTCCTGTTTCATGATATCGCCCAGCACTTTCAGGTCGATCACAAAACCGGTATCCGGGTCGGGCTTGCCTTTTACTGTAACAATCAACTCAAAATTATGTCCGTGCCAGTTGTTGTTGGCGCATGGGCCAAACACTTCCTGGTTTTTCTCATCTGACCACGCCGGATTGAACAGCCGGTGTGCCGCATTAAAATGCTCTTTTCTTGTTACGTAAATCATAAAACTTCCTGCCACTTGATAATTAGGGTACAAAATTACAGCTTGTATCCGTAGTTTTGGTGTTTAACAAGGGGATAACTAAAAAAAATCCTATTTCAGAATAAAAATTAAGAGTAGATCGGTGTAGTGGCGTACTCTTATCTGGCATTCTTTTTACAGTTTAACTCTATTAAACATATAATCTCTCCCATGATTATCGTAACAGGTGCAGCCGGTTTTATTGGCAGCGGGCTTATTAGTCGCCTCAACCAGGACGGCTTCAAAAACATTATTGCAGTAGATGATTTTTCCAAGATCGAGAAGGCGGAAAATCTGGAAGGAAAGACCATCAAGGAAAAAGTAGAAAGAAATGCGCTTTTTGAATGGCTGGACCAAAATAACCGTGACGTCGAATTTATTTTCCACATCGGCGCACGAACGGACACAACCGAGTTTGACAAAGCGATCTTTGACGAACTGAATGTAAATTACTCCAAAGGCATCTGGGAAAAATGCGTTGCCTACCAGATTCCCCTCGTGTATGCATCATCGGCCGCAACCTATGGCTTGGGCGAGCTTGGATATGACGACAATGAGTCGACGCTTTCGCAGCTGAAACCGCTTAATCCTTACGGTGATTCCAAAAACGAGTTTGATATTTGGGCATTACAACAGGAAAAGAAGCCGTTCTTCTGGGCTGGACTTAAATTCTTCAATGTATATGGCCCAAATGAATACCATAAGGGACGGATGGCATCGGTGATTTTCCATGCTTACAATCAGATCAAAGCCACAGAGAAAATGAGGCTGTTCCGCTCGCACAACCCAGATTTCAAGGACGGCGAGCAAATGCGGGACTTTATTTATGTAAAAGATCTGATCGATGTCTGCATTTTCTTCATGCACCATCGCAAAAACTCAGGCATCTACAATCTTGGCAGCGGCCGCGCCCGTACATTCAAAGACCTGGTTACCAACACGTTCCTTGCCATGGGCAAGACGCCGGATATTTCGTATATCGATACGCCGGAAGACATCCGTGACAAATACCAGTATTTTACCCAAGCCAACATGAGCAAACTCCGCTCGATCGGCTTCACGCGTCCGTTTACCAGTTTGGAAGACGGAATCGATGATTATGTAAAGAACTACCTTTCTTCCGGGGCATATCTGTAACCCCATTCCCCTAAATCCCCTTCAAGGGTTTTAGGGGAAAATTCCCAAATTTTCCGTATTTTTGACCCTCTGATTAAACTCAATCCCACGACGCTGTGTTAGGTACATACCAAACACAGTGTGACATTATACGACTATGAGCAAAGAAGAAGAATTGTTGGAGGAAATCACCAGTTCGGAATACAAATACGGCTTTGTAACTGATATTGAAGCAGATGAAGCTCCTATGGGGCTGAATGACGATATCGTCAGGTTTATCTCAGCCAAAAAAAATGAGCCGGAATGGATGCTGCAATGGCGTCTTAAGGCATACCATTTGTGGTTGACAATGGAGGAACCCAAGTGGCCAAACGTGCATTATCCAAAGATTGACTTCCAGGCGATCAAATATTATTCTGCCCCCAAGAAAAAGAAGGCGGTAGAAAGCATTGACGACATCGATCCTGAATTGCGCAATACATTCGAAAGACTAGGGATTTCTCTGAACGAGCAAAAGAGAATTTCGGGAATTGCGGTGGATGCGGTAATGGATTCTGAATCTGTTTTCACGACATTTAAAGGTACACTTAAAGAAAAAGGCATTATATTCTGTTCAATCAGCGAGGCGATCCGCGAGCATCCTGATCTGGTTAAGAAATATTTGGGATCGGTTGTTCCTCCAAAGGACAATTACTACGCCGCTCTTAATTCGGCTGTTTTTTCCGATGGCTCATTTGTATATATTCCAAAAGGCGTACGTTGCCCAATGGAACTTTCGACTTATTTCCGGATCAATGCAGCAGGAACTGGCCAGTTTGAACGCACGCTGATCATTGGCGACGACGACAGCCACGTTAGCTACCTCGAAGGTTGTACAGCGCCAATGCGTGATGAAAATCAGTTGCACGCAGCGGTAGTAGAAATATTCGCGCATTCCAATGCCAATGTCAAATATTCGACCGTTCAGAACTGGTATCCCGGCGACAAGGATGGCAAAGGCGGCATTTATAACTTCGTTACCAAACGGGGTATTTGTGACGGGGCCAATTCCAAAATTTCCTGGACCCAGGTAGAAACCGGTTCTGCAATCACGTGGAAATACCCATCGGTAATCCTGAAAGGCGATAATTCGATCGGAGAATTCTATTCCGTCGCTGTTACCAATAATATGCAACAGGCTGATACGGGAACGAAAATGATCCATATCGGTAAAAACACCAAAAGCCGGATCGTTTCAAAAGGTATTTCGGCAGGAAAGAGCCAAAACTCCTACCGCGGATTGGTACAGGTATTCAAAAAGGCTGAAAAGGCCCGTAACTTCTCCCAATGCGACTCATTACTGCTTGGTGATAAGTGCGGCGCGCATACATTCCCTTACATTGAAGTGAACAACCCGTCGGCCACAGTAGAACACGAAGCGACGACTTCCAAAATCGGCGAGGACATACTTTTCTATTGCAACCAGCGCGGTATCCCTACCGAGCAGGCAGTTGCATTGATCGTAAATGGTTATGCTAAAGAAGTACTGAACCAACTTCCGATGGAATTTGCAGTAGAGGCACAGAAGCTACTGGAAATCAGCCTAGAAGGAAGTGTAGGTTAAGATTTTTTCTGAGATAAAATGCAAAAAGCCTTTGATTCGTCGAAGGCTTTTTGTATTTTATTGATCCAGGTTTATTTCCCATCAACGCTAAACTTTCATGACTCACGTTCCACAACTAATCATTGACCTTTCTTTAATACTCACGATGGCGGGTATCATTACCCTTATCTTCAAGAAATTGAAGCAGCCTATCGTGTTGGGTTACATATTGGCCGGGTTACTTGTTGGTCCTAATTTTCATCTGTTCCCGACCATTACCGACATTAAAACCATCGAGATCTGGGCCGAGATCGGTGTTATCTTCCTGCTATTCAATCTGGGTCTGGAATTTAGTTTCAAAAAGCTTGTAAAAGTTGGCAATACTGCCGCGATAACCGGTCTTTTCGAGGTATCAATGATGCTGGCAACCGGCTTCATTACGGGGCAATTGCTGGGTTGGAGCAAGATAGACAGTTTGTTTCTCGGCGGGATCATTGCGATTTCATCGACCACGATCATCTTCCGTGCATTTGACGAATTGGGCTTAAAAACCCAGAAATTCACCCGCGTCGTAATGGGTATACTGGTCATCGAGGACCTGACAGCCGTGTTGCTGATGGTATTGCTGTCGACATTGTCACTCAGCCAGCAGTTCGCGGGTTATGAATTGATGCAATCGAGCCTTAAACTGTTCTTTTTCCTCACATTATGGTTCCTGGGCGGGATATTCATATTCCCTACCCTGTTGCGTCGCTACCGACATCTGATGAACGACGAAAGCGTGCTGATCACCTCTGTAGCGCTATGCTTCGGAATGGTGTTTTTGGTAACGCAGGCAGGATTTTCAGCGGCATTAGGGGCATTTATAATGGGCTCTATTCTTGCTGAAACCACACATGCCGAAAAAATTGAGCATTTGCTGAAACCGGTGAAAGATCTGTTCGGGGCTGTGTTCTTTATTTCTGTAGGTATGCTTATTAATCCGGGATTACTGCTGGATTATGCAGTACCGACTGCTATTCTCGTGCTGGTAGTAATATTGGGTAAAACGACTTTCGTAACGCTGGGTGCTGTCATTTCAGGCCAACCTTTGAAGAAATCGCTGCAATCGGGAATGAGTTTATCCCAAATCGGTGAATTTTCGTTCATTATCGCCAATCTGGGCCTTGCGCTGAAGGTAACCAGCGGATTCCTCTATCCTATTGCGGTTGGAGTTTCGGTTATCACCACATTTGCGACGCCTTATATGATGAAGGCGTCGGAGCCGCTTTACGAATGGCTGGACAAACGCCTGCCTGAAAAATGGCGACTCTATCTGAACCGTTACAGCACCAGTACTGAAACCATCGTTCAGACAACACACTGGAACCAGATCCTGAAATCCTATGCACAGACGGTCGGCCTCAACGCTGTGGTGGTGGTGGGCATTACGCTCGCCTCCTCTCGGCAGCTCGCCGAGCAACTGCATACGCGTGTTCCCGAGACGTTTGTGACCAACTCGGTATTGTTTGCCATTACCTTCCTGCTGGTCTCGCCTTTCTTATGGGCACTCGTTTTCAAAAGAGGCAACAGAAAGGCCTATTCGGCGATCTGGCTGAGCCGAAAATTCAGCCGCGGGCCGTTGCTGCTGCTGGAACTGTCGCGCGTCGTGATTGCAATATTATTGATGGCATTCCTGCTTAATTCGTTTTTCTCTACGCAAACTGCATTTATAGTCGCCAGTGGCATCATGATCCTGGGTTTTGCAATATTTTATCAGAGACTTCAAAACTTCTACCACAAGATAGAAGACCGTTTTCTGCAAAACCTGAATGCCCGGCAACTCGAAGGAAGCGGCAAATCCAAAAAGATATTATTGCCGTGGGATGCGCATTTCGCTTTTCTTGAAGTAAGCGCCGATTCGTCGCTAATAGGCAAGAGTCTTCAGGAATTAAAGATCAGGGAAACGTTCGGCATTAATGTCGTGCTGATCGAAAGGGGTAGCAAGACCATTCACCTGCCGCGCCCCACCGAGGTACTTTACCCTTGCGACAGAATTGAGGTAATAGGCACTGATGATCAGCTGGATGTATTCAGGAGCCACGTCGAAGTGAGTACCAATGGTGACGTTTATATGGCACACGAAGACAGCATCATCCTCGAACGTGTAGAGGTGAAAAATGAATATAACATTCGCGGCAAAACGATCCGTAACAGCCAGATCCGTGAAAAAACGCACGGTATGATCGTTGGGCTTGAAAGAAATGGCGAACGCATCCTCAATCCGGATTCTTCCATGGTGATCGAAAACCAGGACGTGCTTTGGATCGCTGGGGACAAGGACTTGATCAGGGAATATATGACGAGCAAAACTGCCAACAATGAAGAAGAGGTGGAAGCGATTAATTCCTGAGCAGGCCCTGCAGACCACCGGTGTGGACAGCTACAACTACCGAACCTTTGGCAAAATAACCTTTACGGATCAAGTCAAAGAGACCGAAGAACATTTTGGCCGTATAAACCTGTTCTAGCTGTATTTCGAATTGATTTTTGAACGACTCCATAAAGCGGAGCAACTCTTCGTTCCATTTGGCATATCCTCCAAAATGGTATTCTGTAAAAAGTGTAAGCTTGCCCGGTTGAGTTTCGCCGGCCAATAGATTTTTGATATCATCATTCAAAAACTCTCCACCCTTTAATGCGGAAAAGGCCAGTACATCAGCTTTGGCAGAGAGTATACCGGCTGCGGTGCCACCTGTTCCCGCAGCGGTGGCAAAATAGTGAGGCATTTGGCCTAATTGTCCGGACACCTCATCTACCATTTCGGATATGCCCTTTAATGCTAGTGCTGTTGTGCCGCCTTCGGGAATCATAAAGGGATCGCCAAATTCACTTGCTATGTCGGCAAGATATTCTTCTGAATGTCGCAGCCGGTATATTTCCCTGGAAACAAAATGCAGTTGCATTCCCTGTTCCCTGCAAAATTGCAAAGTCGGTGTTTCTCTTTCAGCAAAATCGAGGCCCCGCACCACTCCGATCGTCCGGATGCCTAATGCATTCCCAGCCGCGGCGGTTGCGTACAAATGATTGGAATATGCTCCGCCAAACGTCAGGATCACTTGTTTATTTGTCGCTTTGGCTTCAAGCAAGCTGTATTTCAGCTTTCTCCATTTATTACCGGAAACCGTCGGGTGGATCAAGTCGTCGCGTTTGATATATAGCCGTATGCCAGCGCCTTCGATCTCTGCATTGGAAAGCTCCTGCAAGGGGGTTGGCAATGTCGCGCTTAGTAAATCCACTTATTTTGATAATTTTGTTCTTAGTCAATCAATAATGGAATGTCCGAAGATCCCGCTGAAATTACCACCGAAGAAGATGATTTGTTTGAACATTACCGCATTGTCGCCGATAAGGGGCAAGGCCTGATCAGGCTCGACAAATACCTGAATCTTCACGTCGCCAACGCTTCCAGGACAAAAATACAAAACGGCATCGAGGCTGAGGCGGTAAAAGTGAATGGGCAACCGACAAAAGCAAGTTACAAGGTCAAGCCGCTTGACGTCATCACCCTTTCGCTGCCTGAACCTCCGCGCGACACGGAAATACTGCCCGAGGACATCCCATTGAATATAGTTTATGAGGATAACGTACTGTTGATCGTGAATAAACCCGCGGGAATGGTGGTACATCCCGCCTATGGCAACTGGACAGGAACGCTTATCAATGGACTGGTGTACCATTTCCAGCAACTTCCTACCGGCCGTAATGGTGAAGGAAGGCCCGGCCTCGTACACCGAATTGATAAAGATACCTCCGGCTTGCTGGTTATTGCCAAAACCGAATTTGCGATGACATTTCTGGCGAAACAATTTTCTGACCACAGCATTGAAAGGACCTATCACACATTGATCTGGGGAGAACCTAAGCAGGAGAAAGGCACCATTACGGGCCACGTAGGCAGAAGCATACGTGACCGCCGGGTAATGGATGTGTTTCCGGACGGCAGCCACGGAAAACATGCAGTCACGCATTATGAGGTGATCAAACCAATGCGATATGTGTCGCTCGTCAAATGCAACCTGGAAACGGGCCGCACGCATCAGATACGCGCGCATATGAAGCACATCGGCCATCCGATTTTTAATGATACGATGTATGGAGGAGATAAGATTCTCCGGGGCGTTTCAAGCGGCAGCTATAAGTCGATGGTCGAAAACGCATTCAATTACCTTCCAGGGCAGGCTTTACATGCAAAATCACTCGGGTTCATACATCCTACTACAAGGCAATGGATACAGTTCGACACCGACCTTCCTACTAATTTTCAAGCTATCTTAGAAAAATGGGAAAACTATGTTAACTATCAGTAGGAAGTAATAAATTCTACGTTTCTTAGACTTATTAACAATCTATTAACATGATGAATATCTCGACCAGGCAGGGAGCAATAGAAGATATACCGGCAATATTTGAATTGGTGAAAGAGCTCGCCATTTATGAAAGGGCATTAAACCAGGTGACCAATAATATTGAAAAGATGACCCGTGATTATAACGAGAAGCTGTTTGATTTTTTCGTAGCGGAAGTCGATTCGAAGATTATCGGGCTTTCCCTCTACTATTTCAGGTATTCGACCTGGAAAGGAAAGCGGCTATATATGGAAGACATCATCGTTACCGAAGATATGAGGGGTAATGGGATCGGGAAGATCCTTTTCGACGCCACAGTGGCCGCTGCAAAGCAAACGGGCTGCACTGGAATGCTTTGGCAGGTATTGGATTGGAATACTTCGGCGGTTGGGTTCTACCGTAAGTACGGCACTAATTTCGACAACGAATGGATTAATTGCAGCCTGGATTTTTAGTCAGCACCATCGATAAAGTTCGCGAAGGCCTTTTGTTTTATTATTTCAACAAATCAGGCCTTCTCTCCTTTGTTCTTTTGAGCGACTGCTCATAACGCCACTCTTCAATTTTCGCTTCATGCCCCGACATCAGAATATCAGGCACTTTGTGTCCCTCGTAATCCGCCGGACGGGTGTAAACAGGCGGTGCCAGCAAATTGTCCTGAAATGAATCCGTTAATGCCGAAGTTTCATCGTTGAGCACACCCGGTATCAATCGGATAATAGCATCCGCGAGAACAGCTGCTGCAAGTTCCCCGCCAGAAAGCACATAATCACCAATACTGACTTCTTTGGTTACGAAAAGGTCGCGCACGCGTTGATCTACACCTTTATAATGCCCGCAAAGCATGATCAGGTTGCCCTTCAAAGACAATTGGTTGACCATTTTCTGCTCCATCAGCTCACCATCGGGCGTGAGGTAAATCACTTCGTCATAGGTGCGCTCACTTTGCAAAGTCCGGATGCATTTTGCGATAGGCTCTATCTGCAACACCATTCCTGCCCCGCCGCCAAATGCGTAATCGTCGATCGTACGGTGTTTATTAGTCGAGTAATCCCTGATATCATGGACAACGACCTCAACGTGGTTGCCTTGCTGGGCCCGTTTCAAAATAGAATGTGCGAAGAAACTATCCAGCAAGTTGGGAACGCAGGTTAATATATCAATCCGCATCATCCGGAACGTTTTCTGAGGAATCGTCGAGGTATACTTCCAAAAGTCCTTCCGGAAGGTTCACGAGCAATGTTTTGTTGACTTTATCGGCCTTTAAAACAATGTCGTTGGCAGTCGGTATCAGCACTTCCGCTCCCTGGTAATCCATTGCGATCAGGTCCTGGCCGTTCAGCGAATAAACTTCGCGCACTAGACCGAGCTCACCTTTTGCTTCGTCGATTACTTTAAAGCCTTTTATTTCGTGGTAATAGAACTCTTCATCTCCAAGTTCTTCCAAATCTTCCAGTGGCAGGTAAAGTGAGGTTCCCACAAGCGCCTGCGCCTTTTCAATGGTATTTACATCCTCGAAGCTAACGATCGCATTGTTTTGCTTCTGTAAATTGATGTCTTCGATAAAGTAAGGTACCAGTTCGCCTTTTATCTCCACATATACCGATTCCAGGTCTTCGTAATCGTCCGGATAGTCAACATCCATAAAAATTACGACATTACCGGCCGTACCGTGAGTCCTTACGATATAACCCAATAAATAACAGTTATCCTGTGTCATTTGAGGGATGAATTTAAGGTTTATTATAAAACAACATGAGTCTGTACGGAAAAACCGACAGACCCATTATGCATGTTATGAACATTCAAACTATTCAGCTGATTTCTCCGCTGGTGTTTCTGATGATGCTTCCGGAGCCTCGGGTGCTTCCGGAGCTTCTGCTGTTGCTTCCGCAACTTCAGTTGCCTCTGGTGCTTCCGTAGCCTCAGTTACTTCTGCAACTTCGTCAGTAACTTCTTCAACTGCTGGTACTTCTTCAGCAGGAGGAGTGTTTTTCTTAGCAATTGCTTCTGCACGAGCTTCGTTAACCTTACGCTCAGCATCAAGTTTCGCTTTCTTATCAGCGTCTTTCTGTTGTGACAATGTATCAGCAGCAGTAGTTTTGCGATCTGTTTTCGAACCTTTCCATTCTTCGAAACGTGAATCCGCCACTTCCTGAGTGATCGCACCTTTCAAAACACCAACCTGCAAGTGCTTGCGCAGCAATACACCTTCGTGTTGCAAAATAGAACGTGCTGTGTCTGTTGGCTGTGCACCTTTCAAAAGCCAGTCAACTGCTTTGTCTGATTCCAAAACGATGGAAGCAGGATTTGTTCCCGGGTTGTAAATACCCAATTTTTCGATGAAGCGACCATCACGTGGTGCTCTGGCATCTGCGACTACGATATCATAGATCGCTTTCTTCTTGCGTCCGCGACGCGCTAACCTGATTTTAACTGCCATTTGTGAATTTGTTATGGTTGGGAGCTCGTCCCGTAATTAAACAGGGTGCAAAGGTACTATAATTTCTCTATTTCTAAACTCTGAAAACAAAAAAAGGAAGACAATCGCTTGTCTTCCTTTTCAAATGCCTTCCGGCTACTAGCGGCGGAAACCTGCCGGGTAAGTAGAGCGGATTGTGTTATTTGGTAAGATCTTGATCTCAACACGACGGTTAGACTGAAGACCTTCCACTGATGTATTTTCTGCGATCGGGCGATACTCACCGTAGTACTCAGCGATGATACGGCTAGGATCGGTTAAACCGGCACGAACCAGGAATCTTTTCGCTGCATCAACACGGCGGCGTGACAGTGAAACGTTGTAGCTGTCCGAAGCACGTGCATCTGTGTGTCCTACGAGCACGATGCGGCAGTTTGTGCGCATGTTCAGGAGTTCTACCACTTTGCTAAGTGTTTCTTTGGATGCGTTACGGATGATCGCCTTGTCAGTATCAAATTCAATGTTGCTGAACAACGCTTCGCATTCGTCTTTTGGCAAGTTGTTTTTGATCGCGTCGCGGATGATTTTATCAAGATCCATTGCAACACCACCACCTGACACTACGCTACCAGCAGGAGTATTTGCTTCTTTGTCGAAAAGGTCAGCAACACCGTCGCCATCTGAGTCAGTGTAAAGACGTGGATCAACAGGCTTCGGCATATTCGCTTTTGCGATAGAATCCGCGTCGTTCATTGTCGGGTTGTAAGGCACCGGGATCAAGTCCATTGGATTTGCCCAACGCAGGTGGTAACGTCCTTTTGATGCATCATATTTACCATCTTTCGACATCACTGCATTTTTACCAAGCTTGTAAGTCAACGCGATCGAAGCCATTCCCCATCCGTCTTTTTTAGATTCACCGGCTGCAAACGTCCACAATCCCTGCTGCGACTGGTAGTCGGTATAATCTCCAACGGTCGCATCCATTTTCTCGGTGTTCACATAGTTATATGTGAAGTCAACACCGATATCAAAACGTGGGGTCAACTCATAATGCACTGCGAGACCGGTTGGAATTACCCATTCCCTGGTATACGTAGAACCGTTTCGCTCCCACTTTCCTGCTGTTTTCGAACTGGCAGAAGTGTTCGTAGAAATTGGGTAGGTAATGCCGAAATACTCGCTACTCGGATTGGTGTTTGTAGCAGTAAGGTCTGTGTGATAGTAAATAATACCGGCTCCAAGGTGAGCATCTACTTTCCACCTTCTCAATTTTTTAAATCCAAAAAGAAGACGGTTAACATTCAACGTTCCATCAACTGTCGCCTGAACGAACGACGGGCTATTGAAAAACACGTCATAGCTATCGCCGGACAAAACACTCATGTGTCCTTTTTTAGAACCCTGAAGCTGACCATTAAAGCCTGTGATCTGAATCCCAAAGAGTGGCGAAAGCTGCTTGTTAATTGATAGCCCCCATCCTCCGGTAAGCTTCTCATTGCTGCCACGCTTGAAGTCGTACTCCTTGATATCTCCGAAGAACTTTGTTATTCCCCCGTATCCTGTGATCGACCACGTATTCATTTTGTTTGGTCCGTCATACGTGCGGTTCTGCGCGAACGTATTGAAACTCAGGAGGGTAGAACAAAGTAAAGCAACGTAAAGATTCTTTTTCTTCATGGGAAACACGCGTTATGTGATTCAATATTCACTATTTAATTAACTCTAAATCAGAAAGAAAGTTAAGCCTGTAAGCCGGGTTCTGTAACTTCAATCAGTTGCCTGATATCTGCTCCTGCCATTTATCCAGGATTCCGGTCACCCGGAACCTCTAACGATCTACCCGTGCCAGCGCTCCGGAGAGACGGGGACGAGTAGCCCCGCTAACTGACACCTATTTGATCTTTCAGCCCGTAAGGTTTACCATGCCCTCCCGGTCACCCGGAAAGCGGTGGGCTCTTACCTCACCTTTTCACCCTTACCTCGGCATACAAAAAATATGCCAGGGCGGTATTTTTTCTGTGGCACTTGCTGTCAGCAAATCGTCTCCAACTTGCTGCCTTCCCGTTAGGAAGTACGGCACTCTGTGCTGCCCGGACTTTCCTCTCCGGTATTTGAAACCGCAGCGGCAGGACAGCTTAATCCTTTCCTCTGACCACAAAGCTAACAAATACTTTCTTTCGATCAGCAGTCAATATACCATAAAAAGTAAAAAAAAATGGCAGTTGTACTGATTATTGTACAAATTTTCGCTCAAATTCCCTTAAGTCCTTCTACTTTCAAATTGACTTTTCCACTCGCAAATACAACAGAATAAAGATGTTTCGGAGTCAGGTAAACTTTATCGGGTAGAATATCCGAAAGGTTTCCTTTCACGATGACACCTTCGGTTACTTTATAGTTGGACAGTGCTTTTTGTATTGTTTTTTTTGCCTCAGCAATCTGGTCACCCACCGGAAAAACCATTCGTTTTTCCATCATCCTGCTAAACTGCCCCTGCAACAACCAGCCCGCTGTCTTGATGATCGAATTTTTTGTATCAAGGTCATAATCCAGCCCTTTCAGTGACAATTGCTGTGTATCAGGATTGTAATATGGTGTTCCTTTAAGATAAATATCCCCGTTGATGCTCCCTTTCAATCCTGCCTTGATAACGAGCCGGTCGTTTTGCCCGTACATTTCTACCGAAGTGATCTCCACATGGTATTTCCCTCCAAGAAACGGGAATTTCTCACCTGCAAACTTCGCGGCCGCCAGCCTCGCCGCGTCTTCATAAGACACCAGACTGATTAACCCGATCTTAAAATCTTCGGAAACCTTATCGACGATTTGCAGGTTCGGCAACTTCTGCAACGGCGGAACAACCGGCTTTACAGCCGAAGTGATGGTCTGCGTATACCCCTTAATACCAATTACCGAACGGAGGATATTGTTTTTCGCAAGGAGAGGTGTCATCACCACCGAGGTAGGCACAATTACAAGCCAGGTATCATACTCTTTGGCAAGCATAACCGGTTGCCGGGCGATGTTCCAGGCCAGTTCGGCATTCTTTTTCAGTTCCAGGTTCAAAGCCACCTGCTCGTCGATCGCTTCTGTGATTTTGTCAAAGTTCTTATTCAGAAGCCTGCTTACCATACCTTTAATAGGAATGCTAAGCCCTGCAACTCTGATGTTCGGCTCACTGATCCAGTCGTAGCTATCGACATAGGTCTCCGATTTGATCTGCCACGTCGGTGTGATGCCGATCTTGGATATTAACCGGATCCTGATCGAAAACTCCGTATCCTTATATCCCGACATCGTCACGCCCAGCGGGCTCACCTTGTAGCCCGCGCTCACCCAAATCTTTAAGGGAACTTCCAAAAGGAACGAAGAATCAATCGCAACGACCTTGATTGGGCTAATCTTCCAAACCTTGGCTTTGAGGTTGTCATTGTCCTCATCCTCATAGCTATTGTCTTCGTAAATCAGTCCGCGGATCTTTGCATTCAGTTGATTCTCGATCTCTGAAACCGGGATTTCCACCGGCACATTCAGTACCGACAGATGCTTTTCATTCTGGATCTCCTTCTCCGAATATTTATATTCTTCCATAGGGGCCTTAGGGGAGGTAGTTTTGGAACGGCATTGCCATTGCCCGCAAGCAATAATGGTTAAAACAAGAACGTACACCGGGTATACGAACCGGCTATTTGATTTTGACGAGGGTTGCACCGTATCCGAATTTCTCTTTTAATGCATCTTTAAAATATTTCACATGCTGGTTTTTACCCAGCCGACGATGAAGCTCGTTTTTCAACGAACCGCTGCCAGCGCCGTGTATAAAGGTAATCTCTTCCATCCCGTTCGCAATGGCCAGTTCGAGGTTGCTTTCGAATGCATCGAGTTGTTTGCGCAAAATAGCGTCGTTTGAAAGCCCGTTGATGCTAACTCCCAATTTCTCGATATGGAGGTCGACCACCTGCTCCGGTTTTGCAACCTGGTTTTGCTCGGGTGCAGTCTGTCCCAACATGCGCTCTTTCAATTCTGCGGCCAGGTTTTCGGGCGCCGGAGCCTCCTTTTTCAAGCTTTCTTCATCGATCTGATAAACAAACCCATCTTTTCCCAGCACGGGTACTTTGCTTTTGTTCTTATAAAAAGACTGCGCCCGGCATTTGATCCTTTTGGTCAGAGGTAATGGAAGCTGGTGATTTCCATCCCTGAAATACAGGAACTTGAAATCAAAAACCGGCCACGTTTCGAAGTCCTTCATCTGGACTTCGGTCAGCTTTTGAGATGAACGCGGCTGCAATACGCCGCCAGCGAGGCCAGTATCCGTTTGTTCCGCCGGTGCCACGGCAGTAAAAGGAAGTATCCAATCGGTATTATTAATGATATGCACCGTCAGCGCTTTATCATTGACCGAAATGAAAGCCAGATAAATACCTTTCTCAGCAAAAGGTGCGTTTCTCGGCACGATCACATCATTGCGCGGGTTTACTTTCTGCGGCTCGCTCGCTTTCACCATACGCTGCGATTCCACTGGCGAAATGGTAACGATCTCATTTCGAAGGACTGGTATCCGGAATCCGTCTTCTATTTCAACCTCAACGACATTTCCAGGTAAGAAAGCATAAATCACCCCTTCTTCCCTCCCATGCACCAGCCTTACTTTATCTCCTATATTCATGATGTATTTACATTAATGGTATTCAGCCTTTTTAGCCAAACAAATATTCTAAAAATAAAATGGTTTAAAATCGATCCCCTTTTTGCTAAACTGTAATGCAGGCGCTGGTATCTTGATAGAATTCGCAAAAAATCCCAGCGTGCGGACAAACTTACTTTTTGTTTTGATCTTGGTTAAATCAATATCCAGCGAAAAATAATACTGCCGGTAGGGCCGATATCCCCTTTCGATACTTGTTTCGCGCTCCGCCGATATCATGTCGTGAATCCCATAACCGACTGAAAAACACAACCATGCAGGCCAGTTCATTCCCCTGAAAAACGACTTTGGGCTCGCGGAAAACCAGTAGGTCTGTCCATTGTAATCTTTCAACCAGCTTTCATAGCGGTTACTACCAAGCAACTCCGGCCGTACTCTGGAGAGCGAAGTGTAGTGAAAAGAGAACTTGGGTTGTATCCGCACCTCGTCCCATAATGCGATCTGCCCGAGGTAAAGCACTGATCCACTGATATTAGCCACCATATCCCCCGGCGAAAAGCCATAATCGGGTGAAAAACCGTCTAATATTTCGATAGGAGTTTGGAAAATAATGCCTGAAATGGCGCCGTAGACCAGCATTTGTCTTTTCGAAATACCCGTCTTTTTATACAATTCGGCGGTGTGACGGGCAATCTGGTACGATGTGTAAAGGTGCCCCATTTTGTCCATTTGTAACCACTCGCCTGTATCGTCTTTTACAGTGAAATGGGTAAGGGGATTTTTGTACCAGGACCTGCTGAGGCCGTAAATTGTGCCAAGGTACAGCCCCGATTGAGCAGCAAAAATCCCCCGAAGCAATGCATAATTCGGCCTTTCACTCCGCATGGAGTCTTTTGACAGCGTATCTGCTTTAATGATGGACAAGCTGTCTTCTTGTGCATTGCCTGCAACAGGCATCAGCAAGTACAAAAAGATAAAGAGGATATAAATAAAACGCATTCGATCGCCCTGCGGCCTGATACTAGTAACCGCCATGGTATTTTCTCAAACCCCATTCGGCACCCAGCAATAGTACAATCAGGAAAAACAGCCACTTCATGTAGATCAGCTCTACCATATCCTCGCTGCTATCGAGCCTGTCGGCCGGGCGGTCACTTTTTAGTTTTTGTATAAAATTATTTAATGCAGCCGGAGCAATGAATGTCCCGCCTGAGCGGCCCGCCAAGTCACGCAGCATGCCAAAATCCGCGGTGGTATTGTTCAGTTCCAGGTCCGCATTCCTGATCACGAACTGGCCAGAGACCTTTTCCTGCCTACCTTTTAATGTCGTCGTGGCCGAGTAACGATATACGCCGTCATCCAGCCCGCTTACATTAAACCTGGGCGATTCCTGGGTGTGGGTGTAGGTAAATTGTTTGGTCTTACCCTTCTCGTCGATCAGGTCAAGCTTCACTTCCTGTCCGAATATGGGTTCATAAATATCATTATAAATTTCTGTCTGGAAAGAAACCTGTTCGCCCGCATCGAACTCCGCACGGATCGGGTACACCCGGAATTTACGCCTGTCTTCTTTGACTGACAGCACTTGTATCAGCTTTTGGAAAAGGTTGTCCACCACTTCCTGCTTGTTCGTCTGCGCAAACTCTTCCTGCCTCCATTGCCAAAGTCCCTCACCCGCAAGCACGGCGGTTTTTTGCTCGCCTGTAGTATTCAGCACCAGCAGCGGCTTGTTGGTGTTCAATGTCCCTACTTTCTGATAAAGGATCGTTTCGGTGCCGGAAGATATATTGTATTCTCCAAACGGAACAGAAAGGGGCGGCAGACGTTCCAAAAGTTTGAGACTCTCCGCATCGAGGTTCAATTGCTGAAATGAGGTATTATAGCGGGCTGTGACCTTGTCAACCTGGTTATTGGCAGCCGCATTGATGAACAGCGACCGGTTCAACGTGTTTGCGAGGGATACCGCCGACTGGTTTCCGAGTATAAAAAACAGCGGAATTTTTGAATCGATAAACTTGCGGACTTGCGTATTTCCCAGCCCGAGCACATTGGGTATCTGATGCAGGATCACCAGGTCATAGGGCTTCGTACCGGCTGGCAGAGGCGTATTTGAGATGGATAATATATTGATATCCATCTCATAATTATCATTAGCTTCAATGACGCTCCTGATACTCTTAATGTCGGGATGCGGCGCAAGGGCCATCAGCAATATCTTTTGCCTGCCATCTATAATATCGATATAAACATCTTTCCTATTATTTCTGCCAGATGTTTCACCGGAAACTGACCCGAGCTCGATCGTATAATGCTGAACGCCCTTTTGAGCAGAAGAAGCTTTGAAATCAAATGCCTTGAAAAAATCGGGACGGTCGATAATGACTTGCTGGCTTTGGATAACACGACCATTCTGTTTCAGGCTGACCGTCGTGGCCTTGCCTTGCAAACCGTTCGCGACTACCTCGGCCCGAAGCGGAAACTCATTGCCAAGATATGCGATGCGGTTACTGACCACATCTTTAATCCTGATATCCAGTTTTGGAACCGAATCCCCGACTGCCAGCGTGCTTACACGGAACGGAAAACGGCTGTACGCAGGGGAAATGCCCTGGTTGACGATACCGTCAGACAACAAAACAACGTCGGTCAGATTCCTGCCCTCAAAATTGCTCCTGATCGTCTGAAGCATTCCGGCCAGGTCTGTTTTATGTTGATCAAAACGGACGGAATCTGCATTACCATCGCCCGCGCCATCCAGTGTTTCAAATGCGACTTCGAACCCCGATGCAGCCAGTTCTCCCGCAGCCTGCTTCACCTGTGCCATCACCGCCTCGCCATGTTTACCCACCGATTCTGAATTATCAATCGCAAAAACAATTTTGGCTTTATCGACAGACGTTTCCGTCCGGCGGACCAGCGGGCTCAGCAGCAAAAAGCAAATAAGGGCAACGGTAATACCACGAAAAGCGGCCAGAACATAGTTCAGTTTTTTACCCCAGGAAGCCTCCGGTTGATAAAGGAGAAAGGCATAGCCAAGTCCCGCCAGCACGCAGAAGATTATGAACCAGTAAGGAGTTTGAAAAATGAGTTCGGACCGCATGTGTTGAAAATCAAATAGCTGGCAACGTTACAATATACAACGAAACTGCCAGCTATTTACTAACGAAGAAAGTCTCTATGTTAACATACCACCGTCGACCTGGATCACCTGGCCGGTAATGTAGCGCGACATGTCAGAAGCGAGGAATACGCAAGCGTCGGCCACTTCTTCGGGCTGCCCGCCACGTTTCATCGGGATGGATTGCTTCCATTCCTCTACTGCTTTCGCGTCCACTGCGCCGGTCATTTCCGTTTCTATAAAACCGGGAGCGACTGCATTGGAACGGATATTCCTTGAACCCAGCTCCAGTGCGATAGATTTGGTGAATCCGATAATACCGGCTTTCGAGGCCGCATAATTGGACTGGCCTGCATTACCGCTGATCCCAACTACCGAGGTGATATTGATGATCGATCCGCTTTTTGCCCGGATCATGCTTTTAGTAGCTGCCTTAGTAAGGTTGAAAACAGATTTCAGGTTGATGTTGATAACAGTATCCCATTGCTCCTCGCTCATACGCATCAACAATCCGTCACGCGTCACGCCCGCATTGTTGATCAGGATATCCAGCTTTCCGAAGTCGGCCAGAACGTCGGTAACGAGCTGGTCCGCTGCCTGAAAATCCGATGCATCGGAGCGGTAACCTTTGGCACGTACACCAAATGCTTCCAGTTCCCTGGCCAGGGCTTCTCCTTTTTCAACGCTGGATAAATATGTAAATGCAATATCAGCACCTTCCTGAGCCAGGCGCAGGGCGATCGACCGGCCGATACCACGCGAAGCACCTGTTACCAATGCTACCTTATTCGCTACTATTTTCATAAACGGGGGTAAAATTCTGTCAAAATGTATACTGCCGGCAAAAATAGGACATTGGCCAGAGACCGGCAAATAAACAAAGTATGGTACTTTATCGTAAAATGATGTAATATTCAGTCAAAAAACCTTCTCCACCATTAAAACTTACACTAACATGAACACTATGAATGCGCAGAAAACCTCCGGAGCCTTCATCGCAGCTTCCTGGATCGCACTTGGGACCGGGATGCTTGGCTTTATCATAGGGCTATGGAGGTCCGAAATGTTACTAAGTGAAAAAGGGTATTATTTTACTGTTTTGATGTACGGGCTTTTCGCCGCGGTATCGGTGCAAAAAAGCGTCCGTGACCGGCTTGAAGGCATTCCCGTAACCGCTATTTACTACGGCATCAGCTGGTTCTCGACCATCCTTGCCATCGTGTTGCTGATTGTCGGACTTTGGAATGCAACGCTTTTACCCAGCGAAAAAGGGTTTTATGCATTTGCCTATCTTTTGGGCATTTTCGGCGCCATCGCGGTTCAGAAAAACACCCGCGATATGCAGATTTTTGAGCCAGGAGGCAATTTTTCCAAACCTTCTGACCTTTGATGCTGTTAAGCCGTTACGTAATTTTTTAAATAGAAATATCAGGTAATGGCAGAAACAATCAAAACAGCGCTCATAACGGGCGGTTCGAAAGGAATTGGCTACGGTATTGCCGAAGTGCTTATCAAAGAAGGTATCCGGGTTGCCATCACAAGTCGCTCCCAAAAGAATGCGGACCAGGCGGCCGCAAAACTCAATGCGATCCGTGACGGGTTTGCGCTCGGACTGGAATCGGATGTAAGGAACCTGGCTTCTCAGGAAAAGGCGGTGCAGACCGTGCTCGACCAGTGGGGCCGACTCGATTACTTCATCGCCAACGCCGGCGTAGGACATTTCGCCCCTATTCAGGAATTGACCGCTGAACAATGGCAAGAGACTATCGATATCAACCTTACAGGCGTGTTTTTCAGCGCCAAAGCCGCCATTGCGCCTTTGAGCGAGTCCAAAGGCTATTTTATCACGATTGCCAGTCTCGCGGGAACCAACTTTTTCGCCAACGGCACCGCATACAACGCGAGTAAGTTCGGTTTGGTAGGCTTCACGCAGGCCATGATGATGGATGTACGGAATGCAGGGATCAAGGTGAGCACCATCATGCCGGGCTCGGTAGCGACGGAATTCAATGACCATCAGCCTTCTGATAAAGATGCCTGGAAAATTCAGCCGGAGGACATCGGCCAGATCGTTTCCGACCTCATTAAAATGCCAGCCAGGACTCTTCCAAGTAAGATTGAAGTAAGGCCCTCAGTTCCGGGTAAATAGCATATCACAATAAAGCCGGGGTGACCGGCTTTATTGTTTATACCATCTTGGATAAAAATAAACCGATACTAGTAGAAAACACCCTGCAATGACGAGCAGCGGTACTTTATATAAAATAACCACCGTCAATGCCGCAAATCCAAATAAAAAGACCTGCATTCCGCTTTCCGGTAGTCCACCGGCTTTATAAAAATATAAATGGGAAGTAACCAGGATCCCGAGCCCCAAAAAGTAGAGCTGCATTACCTCAAAAAAACTCAAAGGCGCATTACGTACCGCCACGAGCGTTTCCGGCACAATGAGCAGCGCATGAAGCACGATCATCCTGCCAAACCGCACACGGGCAGGCACCGGAAGCGATCTCCCCCACAACCAAACCTGACTTTCCCATTGGTATAGTTCCAGCGACAGGCCCACATTCAGCAAATAAGCCAGTGATAACCCGACCGCCGGAAGACGGATATCATAAATATCTGTCGAATAATATAACATCGTCCCCGCAGCCACCAACATCGCTCCAAGCTTTCCTGCCAGCAAAGTAACGCCCCGCTCCCGAAACAGCCATTCGAACGACCAGTAAATCCAGGATACCGGACGACGGAACGGCCATCGAATGTAGGCGCGGCTTTTTACCGGCACATATAATACCGGATTCCGGATACGCCATTCAGCGCTCAATATTATAATCACCGAAAGGATCAGGTAAAACGGGAAAATAGGCCACAAACGTTGCAGTATATCATCCTGAACAGCGATAGTAAGCAAGTAGATGCCGTAATACAACAGCGGTTGCAAAAGTCCGAATGCCATCAGTACAAACCTGCGGAGCCTCATGAGCGAGGGCCACATTCTTGCCCGATAAATAAAAGTATATTCCGGCTGTTTCCATATTGTGACCACAAATTGTGCGCACAACAATGCATACAATAGCCAGATGGCGAACAGGTAAGCCATCCCGTTGGAGCCGGTTAGAAAAAAGACGGCGAATGCATGGTGTTCAACCGAACTGAGAAAGCCGAAAAGGATACCAAGCAATACAAAGAATGTCCCGGCCCGCTGTCTGAAAAAGACAAAAACCGTTGATAACAGCAGCATTTTCATAGTTGAGGCATTCTGACGAGGGTTTTATCCTGAATGCGAAAGCTTGCAGAAACATGCATTCCTTCCTGCTCGAAAAGCTGATGAGACGACAGCAGAAACGTTACACCGCGGTCGAAATAGGTATTAATCAACCCAAACAATACCTCCCTTGCCTCCCAGTCAATGGTAATGAGCGGCTCATCAAGGATAATGACCGAAGGATCACCCAGGAAGGCAAGTAACAGGGATACTTTTTTGACCATCCCGCTGGAACAACTGCCGAATGGGTTATCAAGATAATTAATGCCGAAAGCTTCGGTTAGCATATCGGCCTGCTCTCTGGGAGCGCGTTGTGCCTCTGCAACGAAGGCAATGAGATCGGCCGGGGTGAGGAATGACGGGTATAATGGCTCTGCTTCCCCGAGATTAAGGCGCAAACGATATTCCACAGGATCTTTCTTAAGATCATATTTATCGCTGAGCTTTACTTCGCCCTCGTACGGAAGCATTCCCGCAAGCGTACGGAATAACGTCGATTTTCCTGCTCCGTTTTCACCTTGTATCCAATAAATGCCGTGTTCAATGCCAAATGAAGGAATCGAAAGGATCTCCCGGCTTCCATACCGCTGATGCAGGTTATTGATTTGAAGGACCATAAAAAAGGAATAAAATGTTGGGCTTGCATTGAAACCCCGCCCCTAATATTTCTTATATAGTATTAAAACACAAATATTTCAGAATAAGAGTGTTTGCATTACCGTTAGAATGAAATTTCATATTTTCATTGATCGTAATTCGGGGAAATGTATATTTGAAAAAATTTTAAATAACCTCGGTAAATATTTTCAAAATTTTACGAATACCAACCTAAATCCTTTCTCTCACGCTAATTCACCATTTACCATGAGCACAAACCGCCGTTCTTTCCTCCGCTTATCGGCCTTTGCATTACCATTTTCTGGAATAAACCAATTATTCGCCAAAACACCCCTCGCAATTAAACCGCTGGTTATCTCCACCTGGGATAGCGGGCAGATCTCCAATGCAGCTGCCTGGCCTGTGCTCGAAAAAGGAGGACGGGCGCTGGACGCGGTTGAGCAAGCTGCTATTGCGATCGAAAACGACATCAACTGCTGCGTAGGGCTTGGCGGTAACCCCGACCGTGACGGTCATGTTACGCTCGACGCCTGCATTATGGACGAAAAATCAAACTGCGGGGCGGTTGCTTTTCTGGAAAGGATCAAACATCCTATTTCGGTTGCGCGGAAAATTATGGAAACGACGCCGCACGTTTTTCTCGCCGGTGAAGGCGCACAGCAATTTGCATTGGCCAATGGCTTCAAGCTGGAATCGGGCAGACTTTCTCCGGACGCGGCCGAAGAATATAAAAAATGGCTCAAAAAAGCCGAATACAAGCCTGTGATCAATATCGAGCATAAGCAGTCAAAAACCAAAGGCCACGGGCCGTTTGCGCCTGCTCGGCTGGACGATGGCTCGTTCAACCATGATACAATGGGTACGTTGGCGCTGGACGCGCAAGGCAACCTTTCCGGAATGTGCACCACCAGTGGTATGGGCTTCAAAATGCGCGGTCGTGTAGGCGATTCGCCGATTATCGGTGCCGGGTTGTTTGTGGATAATGAGGTTGGCGCGGCAACGTCATCCGGTCAGGGCGAAGAGGTGATCCGTGTTTGTGGTACGCACCTCGTTGTTGAGTTTATGCGCTCGGGACTGTCTCCGGAAGAGGCTTGTAAAAAGGCAATCGAACGCATTATTAAGCCAAATCCCGAACGCGCCAAGACATTCCAGGTCGGATTTATCGCAGTAAACAAGCTCGGCCAGGTTGGAGCTTATTCTGTTCAGAAAGGCTTCGCATACACGCTAACGACCGGCGATGGCAAAGGAAAAGTGGTGGAATCGAAGAGCTATTTTTCCTGAAAAAGGACAGAAAAGAAAAATTGAATAAACACTTAAGTAAAACAATGAATATTAAATCAACAGCGCTCGTGTTGGCTGGGCTGCTTTTTGCGACCAGTAGTCAGGCCCAGCAGCATTCGGAGCAGGACCATTCCAAATACATTGCCCCTACCGATCCGTTGGTACAGCAAAAACTGAGTAAATGGCAGAATGTAAAATTCGGTCTGCTCATGCATTGGGGTACGTATAGCCAGTGGGGAATCGTAGAATCATGGTCACTTTGCCCCGAGGACGAGGGTTGGTGCGAAAGACGTGGCCCGCATTCACACGACTGGTTTGAATACAAAAAGGCTTATGAGGATATTGCCAAGACGTTCAATCCCGTCAAGTTTAATCCTGAAAGATGGGCGCTTGCTGCCAAAAATGCCGGAATGAAATATGTCGTTTTCACGACCAAGCACCATGATGGTTTTTCGATGTTTGATTCGAAATACACGGATTATAAGATCACTAACACGCCTTTTAAGACAAATCCAAAGGCTAATGTGACCAAGGAAGTACTGGCAGCATTCCGCAACCAGGGTTTCATGACCGGCACCTACTTCTCTAAACCAGATTGGCATACCGACTCTTACTGGTGGCCCTATTTCCCGCCAAAAGACCGAAATGTTTCCTATGACCCTAAAAAACGGCCGGAAATCTGGAACAAGTTCAAGGACTTTACTTACAATCAGATCGAGGAATTAATGTCGGATTACGGCTCTGTGGATATCCTGTGGCTGGACGGCGGCTGGGTGAGGCCATTCAGCACCATCGACCCGAATATCAGCTGGCAAAAAACGATCCCTTACGATCAGGATATCGATATGGCTCGGATCGCCAAAATGGCGAGGTCACATCAACCGGGCCTGCTTGTGGTAGACCGCACGGTCACGGGCGAATTCGAAAACTACGTAACACCTGAGCAATCGATCCCCGACCATTATATGTCTATTCCCTGGGAATCATGTATGACAATGGGCGATTCATGGTCGTATATTCCAAAGGAGAATTTCAAATCGACTCAAAAACTCGTTCATACTTTGGTTGATATCGTAGCCAAAGGCGGTAACCTGCTTCTGAATGTAGCGCCCGGTCCCGACGGCGAATGGCACCAAGAAGCTTATCAGCGCCTGGAAGAAATCGGTAAATGGATAAATGTGAACGGCGTCGGCATTTACGAAACCAAGCCGCTTGCACCGTACCGCAAAGGCAAATGGGGGTATACTAAAAAAGGCACGACCACCTATGCATTCTACCTGGCAGAAGCAGGCGAAAAACTGCCGGCCAGCCTGAAACCGGAAGGATTGGATATTCCTGCCAAAGCAAAAATCACGCTCGCAGGCAACAAGAAAACGTTGAAATTGAAAGACGGGGCGATTGAAGTTCCTGCAAAAATTGCAGCGGAAGCTGGGCAGCAGCCGGCGTATTTGTTTGTGATTGATTAAGATTTTGGCGGAAACGACTTATATATTTCACCCTGGCTTAGCACTCTTAATAAAGTGATGTTGGGGTGAATATATTCCAATCCGATCCGCCAATCACCTATGCGGATTCTGTAATAGCTTTCTCTGCTCTTCTGGCCTTCCATTTTTTTGCAATCAAGGCCCGAAGTTTCCAGTCTGTCCGCAGCTTCCAGCTTGTCGA
Source organism: Dyadobacter sp. MSC1_007 (assembly GCF_023667495.1). Classification (GTDB taxonomy): domain Bacteria; phylum Bacteroidota; class Bacteroidia; order Cytophagales; family Spirosomataceae; genus Dyadobacter. The sequence continues at coordinate 383,377 of NZ_JAMOZL010000001.1, read as the reverse complement.
TCACCTCGAAGACCTTTCTTTGAATGTTTTTGTGGGCGCTTTTTAAATCCTTTTTGAATCCGTTTACATACAGTACTACCATCCCATTTCCTTTTTCAGGTCTGAGACGGGAAATTTCGGTTCATCCTTTTCAGCCCTCATGAGTTCGAGCATAAAGAAATCATGAAGCTTCTCGTTGTCGATAATCGAAAGGATTTGCAGCATTTCGGCCTCACTCCAATTTCCCCGCTGCTTTTTCACGCTGAACGTGGGAGCAGGAATGCCGATCTGCTCCGCCAAATATGAATTTTTATAGCCCGACTTATTAATCAGAACCGCCATGTTTTTTTTCAAAGTGATATAGTTTTCTACAATGTTCAGCATGAGGTTGAGTGCTTAAATAGCTATTCCGTTTCGATTAATTAAAATTAATGTTTTTGTTATGTTATTCAAATTTCTATGAGATAAATTTTCAACAAAATCTCAAAAACCTATTTGACTCACCATCACTAAAAAAAATTAGTGATGTGTAGCAAAAAAAACGATCTTCACTACATATTTGAATTCGCTAACGAACAACCCCAATCTGTTTCCTAAGAAACCCCTTTTCAAAATGATCAAACAAATAACAGGTCTCCTCTGCCTGACGGCATCCGTAGCCTTTGCCCAGACTCCTCCGAAACCATTTGGCGCCCTACCTGCACCAAGGCAGATCGCCTGGCATGAAACAGAAGTTTACGGACTCATCCATTTCACCCCGACTACTTTCGAAAATAAGGAGTGGGGATATGGCGACGCTGACCCAAAAGTGTTCAATCCAAGCGACTTCAATGCAGAACAAATCGTATTAGCAGCCAAAGCAGGCGGCTTGCGCGGTATCGTGCTCGTGGCCAAGCACCACGACGGGTTCGCACTATGGCCTACTAAAACAACCGAATATAACATTTCGAAAAGCCCGTTCCGCGACGGCAAGGGCGATCTGGTGAAAGAAGTGGCCGACGCTGCCAGAAAGCATGGATTGAAATTCGGGGTGTATTGCTCGCCCTGGGACCGCAATAATGCCAAATACGGCACTCCTGAATACATTAATATTTATCGCGAGCAGCTTCGTGAGCTATATACCAATTATGGCGAATTATTTATGTCGTGGCACGATGGTGCCAACGGCGGCGATGGCTATTACGGCGGTGCAAGGGAGAAGCGCTCGATCGACAATACAACTTACTACCAATGGGATTCCACCTGGACAAACTATACCCGCAAGTTGCAGCCGAATGCCAATATTTTCAGTGATATCGGCTGGGATGTGCGCTGGGCAGGCAATGAGGATGGAAGCGTAGATCCAACTTCATGGGCAACACTGACGCCGAAACCATCCGAAGGCCAGAATGTGGCAGTTCCCGGCCAGGCTAATGCAACAGAAAACCCCGGCGGTACACGCGGAGGCAAGTTCTGGATCCCTGCTGAATGTGACGTTCCGCTTCGCAAAGGCTGGTTTTACCATGCCAACGAAAAGCCAAAAACTCCCGAAAAGCTATTCGATCTTTATCTTAAAAGTGTGGGACGGGGCGCCGCACTGGACCTTGGCCTTGCACCCGACACGCGCGGACAGTTGCATGATGAAGACGTAGCTGCATTGAAATCGTTCGGGGATCACGTGAAAAAGACTTTCGCAATGAATCTCCTTTCGCGTGGATCTGCAAAAGCTATCAATGTAAGAGGTTACAATTCTGTTTACAGCGCCAAGAACATTCTGGACGGGAAAAAAGATACTTACTGGGCCACAGACGATGATTTCAAAACGCCGGACGTTACCGTTGAACTGAGCCAGCCGATCGTTTTCGATGTGATTTCTTTGCAGGAAAACATCAAACTCGGTCAACGCATTGAGGAATTTGCTGTCGACGCATGGCAAGGAAATGAGTGGAAGGAAGTTTACAAGGGTACCAGCGTCGGGGCGAAACGCATTGCTAAGCTTGATGTTCCTGTAACGACTCAGAAAGTGCGGTTAAGGATCACCAAATCCCCCGTAAGCACCGCCATTAGTGAATTCGGCGTCTATAAGGATTCCGAATAGGGCATTTTGTTATAAACAGAGCGGCGTTGGTTCCAAATGGATCAACGCCGCTCTGTTTTATAACAAGGTTATTTTTAATGTTGTTAAACCACGAATCTTTGTAAAATCAGCTTTATTGTAAGTAATAAGCTCATCGCAATACCGTTCTGCAATCGCGGTATGCAGGCAGTCATTGAAATGTTGATATCCCATCTTTTCTGCCAGAACTATCGCCCGGCGATAATCCTCCAAACGATATGAATAAGGGTTGAAAGATAGCATGGGATTCAAATTTAATTGAATCTCGTTGACCGGTACATTAAGCTTACTCAATACGAAAGAAGCTTCCTGCAAAACGAGAAACGACATAAATAGTGACCCGCTTCTCGAAACCTCCTGATAAATTTTGTCTGACTGAATATGCTTTTCCTCGCTTTGCTCAACAAGAAAATGAATGAGCACATCTGTATCGAGATACACCATAACTACAACAAATTTGGCGCGTTCGACTCGTCGGCCAAGCGCGAAATATCGACGGCCGGATCTACTTTTATCGGTGGGTATTGACTTTGAATACGTTTCATTTCGAGATAGATGTCATATTGAGTTTTTGTGTTCACAGTGTCGATCTCTTCCACTGTAACTCTTACTTTCTTTTTGTCAAATAGCGTCATTATTTTCCTCCAAAACCCCTCAGTCCATTCCTCCGGTCCTATTTCAAAAGTTGTGTGCATGATATCTCGTTTTATATGTGATTAACAAAAATAACGATTAATATTAATTAATGTGAGGCCACCAGCCTTTCCAGCCGCGCATACATTTCCAGCATAGCTCCCTGATCAATAAGGGTTTTGACCGGCTTTCTGCCAAGCAAACCTTTGGCGTCGCGCTCCTCCTTCCAGATGCGCTCGGCATCGGCGACGAAGAATTGGTAATCTCCCGCTTTTGGATCTACCTGATAAAGTTCTTCAAATCCACGCAGCAATACCACATTGAACCAATAGTTGTCTGGTAACTGGTTGTTTTTGTAAAACCGTTTTCGTGCTGCATCTGCTACTGTTTTTGCTTCATCCAGATATTGCTTTTCACCCGTCAGGTTATAAAGCAGCACGGCCGATTGCAGCATTGTACCGGTATTATAAGTGTAAGTGGCGGAATCAATTTTTAACGACGGAATCTTCACAGCGTCGTAATATATTCCCTCTGGTGAACGCAGGTTTTTGCGGGTCCAGTCGTAAAGCTGCGTGGCCGTGGTCAGGTAATCTTTTTGACCGGTCACTTTGAAGAGTTGCAATGCAACCAGGATCCCCGGCCCGTTGGAACAGGTATTCTTAGTATTTTTCTCATCCTCTTTCCAGTAAAGGCCACCGCCCGCTTTCGTGTCGTAGCCCGTCATCATAAATTTATAAATCTCCTCGGCGATGCTCAGATATTCCTTGTCTTTTGTCCTGTTGTAAGCATCCAGACAAGCGATTGCAATCCATTGATTATCATCGTAAAACCGGGAGTCACTTTGCTCTTTGGTGACATAGGCCTGGTAACCGGGCGCCGGTGCATTGGTGTTATAATATTGCTTGATAGCTTCCAGGATCGGCTTCATATACTGCTTCCCCGGCGTCACCGATTCCGCCTCGGTTGCCGCCTGTAATAGGGCGCACAGCGGCCACAAATAGGAATGCGGCTTGTCATTCTTTCCGTTTGTTTCGATGAACAAACCAGTAGATGACTCGTAAAACACGCCTTCTATATTGTAAATAATCTGCCCGCGCCTGGCTTTATAGTCCGGTGAAGGTTGCGATTTCACTACCCCTCCCAACACAAAACAAAGAAGGAACACTATTATTCTTTGGGTTGATTTCATGATTTATGCCGTTGCTATTATTTAGATAGAAGCCGCTTCCGCGCTGTTCTCTACTGAATAATTTTTGCTACGTACCCGGAGCGCCGAACACAACTTAAACTGTCATTTGGTAAAATAAAACAATAAAATTTTGTTATTCCAATAATATACAAAATACCATTTTATAACTGATAACCATTACCTATTTTTGGTTAGATCCGAGACACCTGACTATTCCAATTGGCTGAGTTTACCAAACATATCGACGATGCCTTACTTTGGAACCGCTTCCGGAGCGGGGACGAGCACGCATATACCGAGCTCGCCCGGCGCTATTATCGAACGCTGGTACAATACGGCCAGCGGTTCACCCCCAATATGCAGGTGATCGAGGATACGATCCAGGACCTGCTCGTTCATTTGTGGCTGCACCGCGCCACGATCAATGACACACCTTCTGTTAAATTTTATCTGATCAAATCATTCCGGCACAGGATGATCAAGACGATCAAACCGATGCACGACGAGATTGAGCTGACCGACCAATGCAATCACCTGAGCCTGGAATCATCCCGTGAAGAGATCTGGATACAGGGAGAAAGCGATCTTGCGTTAAAAAAGCAAGTCAGGAATGCACTTGAACAACTTCCTTCACGTCAGCAGGAAGTAATTTATCTGCGTTTCTTCCAAAATCTGATGCCCGAGGAGATCGCGCTACTGCTATCGATCAATCCGCAGTCGGTGAGTAATATCATTCAACGGGCGCTTACAAACCTGCGTGGACTCTGGCAGTCCATTCCGTCATTTACTATACTCTTCTACTCTTTTTGCCAAACATTGTCTTAGTTTTTTCAGGTATATCAAAAATAATCGGTTGCAAGTGAGTAGTCAGGCGATGGAAACGGATAATGTATGAAAAGCATTCACCCGCATGACGCCCGAAACATTCAACCTGAGCCTGCAAGAACTTCTCGACGATCCCGCATTCGTTGAATGGGCGACAGGTAACAGGCCTGTGGACGACGGCCATTGGGAGCGATGGGCAGCAAGCCGTGAATCCGGCCATCAGATACTTTCAAAAGCGCGTGAACTCGTCAGCGATGTGCACAACAGTGCCATTTTTTCGGATGAATATATCAATCACAAAATAGGCAATGCATTAAGCATAGCAAAGGAAATTGAGACTCGCCGCAGCCGCTCCGTTTTTCCGATGATCTTATCCGGCTGGAACGTCGCCGCCAGCTTGCTCATTATTGCGGGGCTTGGTTTTGCAGTTTTTAGAATATACCAAAACAATAGATTACAAAGCAAGCAGTCGCCCGTCGCAGGCACCGAAGAGCAGAATGTGCTTCGCGAAGTGACCAATTCAGAACGCTCGTTCAAATATGTGCAACTACCGGATGGCAGTTCGGTGGTATTGCATAAAAACAGCAGTCTCAAATATCCGTCGCATTTTTCCGCTTCAAAACGCGAGGTTCTTCTTACAGGCGAAGCATTCTTTGAAGTGACCAAAAATCCGGATCAGCCGTTTTTCGTCTATGCCGGCGACCTGGTTGCCAAGGTACATGGGACGAGTTTCAGTATAAAGGCGATGGCGGATGGAAAGCAAGTACTTGTAGCGGTAAAGACAGGAAAAGTGTCGGTATTCAAACAAACGGATACCCGCGCCAATGAATACAAAAATGAAAGAGAACTGACGGCTTTGGTGTTGACCAGCAATCAGCAGGCAACTTTCGAGCGTGCGCATGCGACGCTCGTCCGATCGACGCTCAATAGTCCGGTATTGCTCAATATCCCTATTGAAAATCAAGAATTTACCTATTCGGAGACTCCTGCCGCGCAGGTGTTCGATGCATTAGCGGCCGCATATGGTGTGTCCATCGATTTCAACCGCGAGGCAATGGCGCATTGCAGCATTACCGCAACGCTGGGAGACGAACCGCTGGAAAATAAGCTAAAATGGCTGTGTACGATCCTGGAAGCCGAATATGTGATCACCAATGATAAGATAACCATCCACGGAAATCCATGCAGATAATTATTCACCTAAACCTGACCATTTGAATAAAAACTAAAAAGGTGAACGATGCGTCAACATCATTCACCTCGTATAAATCCCCTCTCTATGCTGGCGCTAAGAAGATCCCCCGGACTGGAAATCCAAAAGGGACCTGGGAATTATTTTGCCGATTTTTTTTAAACCTACAAAACAGACAAAAGTATGAAAAAAACCTTTTACCGGCAGAGTTACCTGCTCAAAATTATGAGAATCAGCCTCATACAATTGTTTATCGTCATCGAGTTTTCCGGGCTCACCTTTGCCTTCGACGGCTTCGGGCAGGAGATTCTCAGCCGCCGCCTGACGGTCAATATCAGGGAACAAAAAGTAGGTGCCGCGCTGGAACAAATCAGCAAGATTTCGGGCGTGCACTTCATGTACAGCCCGGAGCTCATCCGCTCGCAACGGAAAGTCACTTTCAGCGCCAAAGAGGAAAAGCTGGAAACCATTCTCGATAGTTTCCTGACGCCATTGCAGGTTTCATACGAGGTTTCGGGCAAGCAGATTCTTTTGAAAAGGGCAGTTAAACCGGTCATCAATCTTCCCGAGGGAGCCGGAACATCCGTCAAGACCATCCAGTCCATTGATTTTCAGATCAAAGGTAAAGTCAAAGACCCGACTGGCGGAACCATCCCCGGCGCTACCGTCGTACTCAAAGGAAGCTCTTCAATAGGGACTACGACCGATGCGGACGGCGCTTTTGCATTGAATGTGCCCGACGGCAGCACGACACTCGTCGTGTCTTCAATCGGCTTCCTCACACAGGAAATCGACATTGCCAACAAGACGATGATCGAGGTAACGCTTCAATCTGATATTAAATCACTGAGCGAAGTGGTCGTTACCGGCTATTCATCCCAATCCAAAAGGGACATTACCGGCGCTGTATCAACAGTGGATGCAACGGAATTGACCAAAGTAGCCGCGCCAAACGTCGCCCAGCAATTGCAGGGACGCGTTGCGGGGGTTACAGTGACGTCCAACAACACGCCAGGCGGTGAAGCCACCGTGCGCATTCGTGGCTTTGGTACTATTAACAACAACGACCCATTGTACGTGATCGACGGTGTTCCTACCAAAGGCGGCCTCAATAGCATCAATCCCAATAATATTGAGTCGATGCAGGTGCTTAAGGATGCTTCCTCAGCGTCTATTTATGGTTCACGTGCGGCTAACGGGGTGATTATCATTACCACCAAAAAGGGGAAAGCCGGTGCCCCGCGTTTTACATTTAATTCAAGGGCTGGCTTGCAGACCGGCAAAGTGGATCTCGACCTGATAAAGGATCCGCAGCAATTCGGTGACCTGTTATGGACGCAGCGCAGGAATGCGGGCGTGCTCACGAACGGTAATCCTTCGCACCAGCAATACGGAAACGGCCCTACCGCCGTCGTTCCCGATTACATTCTCGCGGGATCAAGCTATGGGCTTTTCGAGGGCGATCCTAAAACCAATCCATCGTTGTACAACTACAATAAGGCCGGTTTTTATCAGATTGTGAAAGCCAATAAGGAAGGCACCGATTGGCACAAAGAAATCCTTCGTCCGGCTGCCATTCAGGAATACAACGTCGGAGCAACAGGTGGAACTGAAAACGGGCGTTATGCCATTGCATTAAACTACTTCAAACAGGATGGTGTGCTGATCCACACTTCGTTCAATCGCTATTCATTGCGTTCCAATACAGAATTCTCGTTCAAGAAAAGGATCCGCCTGGGTGAAAATCTTGAATTGAGTTATACCGAAAACAAAGGTTACTATAACAATAACGGCACCGGAAGTTCGGCGAATAACCAGGATGGCAACCCGATCGGGAACGGTTATCGGATCCCTTCCATTATCCCGGTTTATGATATCAGAGGAAACTTTGCTGCTACGCGCGCTGCTGGTCTTGGGCCTGCTACCAACCCCGTTGCGCAACTATGGAGATCACGGAATAACCAGACCAACACTTTGCGCGCATTTGGTAATGCATACCTGGAAGTGGATATTCTCAAAGACCTTACTGCCAAATCCAGCATCGGTATTGACCTCACGAACGCTAACCGTGTAGCCTATACTTTGCTCGATCTGGAAGAAGCTGAAATTGAATCGGCCAATGCACTGACGAATGCAAATGCTTATGATATCAACTGGACATGGTCGAACACCCTGAATTACAACAAGAACATAGGTACAGACCATAAGCTCAATGTCCTCCTCGGAACCGAGGCTATTAAGGGAACAGGCCGCGATTTTTCGGGAACACGTACGACTTTCTTCTCTGAAAGCCCATTATACATGTTCCTTAACTCTGGTACCGCGGGCATTAACAACACCGGCGGCGGCTACGAATGGGAACTGTTCTCGATTTTCGGAAAAGTCAATTATTCGCTGAAAGACCGCTATCTGCTCGAAGCAACGGTAAGGCGCGACGGCTCCTCCCGTTTCGGACAAAACAACCGTTATGGAACATTCCCTGCATTCAGCGCGGGATGGCGTCTTTCCGAGGAGAGTTTCATGAAAAGCATTACGTGGCTGGATGACCTTAAACTCCGTGCGGGTTGGGGACAAACCGGTAACCAGGAAATTGGTAACTATAACGGTTTCAGCACGTACCGTTCAAGCCTGAGCCTTTCTTCCTATCCTATCGACGGCTCCAACAATGCTGTGCAGCCAGGATTCGACACCGAAGCATTTGGTAATCAGAATGCCAAATGGGAAACTACAACGCAGACGAACATCGGTGTCGACGCAACTTTCCTGAAAGGCATGTTTGGGCTTAACCTTGATTTGTACAACAGGACCACGTCAGACATGCTCTACCAGGTTGCATTACCTGCTACCCAGGGTGTAGCAACGATACCTTTTGTGAATGTGGGTGAAATGAACAACAAAGGGATCGATCTGGGCCTTGACTTTCACAATAAAGCATTGAACGGCGATCTGACCTATTCGGTGGGTGTTAATTTTTCTACCTACAAAAATGAGGTAAAGAAATTGAACAACAGTGCAACAGCTGTGCTTCTTGGGCCAGCGATCCGCAGCTACACCTGGACGCGCTCGGTAGCAGGTATGCCGCTCTATTCATTTTATGGTTTGCAGATCGATGGGATCTATCAGAACCAGGGAGAAGTGGACAATGGCCCGAAATATCCAGGTTACGCAGCTGTGGGTAAATACAAATACCACGACACCGATGGCAACGGCACCATTACGGATAACGACCGCAAGTTCCTCGGCAATCCGCATCCCGATTTCACGTATGGCATTAACCTGAACGTAGGTTACAAAAACTTCGATTTGTCGGCGTTCTTCCAGGGTGTAAAAGGCAACGAGATCATCAATATGGTGAAACGCTGGGTTGATTTTAACAATCAGGCCGGTAACCGCAGCCTCCGCATGCTGAATGATTCGTGGACTCCCCAGAATCCGGACGCGGTACTTCCTATCCTGGATGCCAACGACAGCCGCAGCCAGCAACCTTCCAGCTATTTCATCGAAGACGGTTCGTATTTCCGCATGAAAAACCTGACGCTGGGATACACATTACCAGCAGGTGTATTGTCTAAAATAGGCTTCGAAAGTGCAAGAGTGTATTTGCAGGCGCAAAACCTGTTTACCATCACTAAATACAGCGGCATCGATCCGGAAGTTACATCAGTAGGCTCAACGCCGGGCAGCACGGTTCTGGGCGTGGATCAGGGTAATTATCCGAATTCTAAAATGTATCAGATCGGTATCAATTTCGGATTTTGATCAGGACGTTTAACAAAAATCTTTAACACGATATTACTATCTATCGATATGAAAAAGAGAATATTAGCATTAACAGCATTGGTCTGCATGGGCATGTTGACGTCGTGCGGGGAAGAGTTCCTCGAAAACACGCCGCTGGGTGTCGGAAATGAGGAGATGTTGTCCAATAAACCGGGAGTCGATGCGGTATTGATCGGAGCGTATAGCTTGCTCGACGGCGTCGGTGCCGGGCCGGTCAACACTTCCTCGGTCAGCAACTGGATATATGGCTCCATCGCATCCGACGATGCTTATAAGGGCAGCGACGTAGGTGACCAGGCACAGATCACGACCATTGAAAGGTACATTCCGCAGGCCGATATTGGTGCATATAACGACAAATGGATCGCCGTTTACGACGGTGTTTCCCGAACTAACAATGTGATCAACCTGGTCGGGAAAGCCACAGATATGACCGACGCCGAAAAAGCGCAGGCAATCGGAGAAGCGCGTTTTTTACGTGCCTGGTATCATTTCGAAGCCAAGAAAATGTGGAATATGGTGCCTTATGTCGATGAAAAAGTAACGGATTTCATCAATCTGCCCAACGACAAGGACATCTGGCCCAACATCGAAGCCGACGCACAGTTTGCGATCGATAACATCTCCAACACGAAAGCGCAGGTAGGCCGGGCTAGCAAATGGACTGCGAAAGCCCTTTTAGCCAAAATCCACATGTATCAGCAAGATTATAAGACTGCCAAACCGCTGCTCGACGATGTGATCAACAACGGCCCGTTTTCGCTTGTAAATAGTTTTCACGATAACTTCCGCATCACGACTGAAAACAATGCTGAATCGATATTTGAAGTACAAATGTCAGTAGGCGATGGCGGTAGTGGACAGAACGGCAGCTGGGGCGATAACTACAACTTCCCTTATGGCTCGGCGCCGGGTGGATGCTGCGGATTTTACCAGCCTTCGCAAAACCTTGTCAATGCATTCAAAACCGATGCAAACGGCTTACCACTGCTCGATACCTTCAATGATGTGGATGTGAAAAACGATGAGGGCCTTTCATCATCCGACGCTTTCACTCCCTACACGGGAACACTTGACCCGCGCCTCGACTGGACGGTTGGCCGCCGCGGACTTCCCTTCCTGAACTGGGGAACACACCCGGGTAAGAACTGGATCCGTGATCAAAGCTTTGGTGGACCATATACTTTCAAGAAATTCTTCGCTTACAGTGGTGAAAATGCCGGTGCTGAGTCTCCCCGGGCTAACTCGAATAACTATCGGGCTATTCGCTTTGCAGATGTGCTCCTGATGCGCGCGGAGGTGGCTGTTGAAGAAAACGACCTTGCTACCGCATTAAAAATCGTGAACCAGGTCCGTACACGTGCGGGTAATGTGGTGGTGCTCGACGCCTCGGGCAAACCTGCCGCTAATTATCTGGTCAAAACCTATCCTGCATTTGCCAGTCAGGATTATGCAAGAAAAGCGGTCCGTTTCGAACGCCGGCTTGAACTGGCCATGGAAGGTCACCGTCACTTCGACCTGGTGCGCTGGGGCAATGCTGATGTGGTGTTGAACGCGTACCTGGCCAAAGAAAGCAAGAAGCGCACTTATCTGAACGGAGCAACCTTCGTAAAAGGGAAAAGTGAATATTTCCCGATACCGCAGGCTCAGATCGACATCATGGGTGCGAGTATTTTAAAACAAAATCCATAAAATTGTCAAATAAATAATATTATTATCCTATTATTGGTTTATGGACAATAACGAACAGGAAAAAGCATCACGCCGCGACTGGCTGAAAACCATTGCATTAGGTGGTGCAGCCGTGATGACAGGCCACATTTCGCAGGCCAAGGACATCGAACCTGCTGCCGCACCAGCCGCAAGGCGGATTCCCATCGCCGTTTCGACCTATTCCTACTGGCACTTCCAGGAGCAGAAATATCCGGTTGAAAAAGTGATAGAAGATGCCGCCAGGCTGGGATTCGACGGGGTGGAGATCCTGCACAGGCAAATGGATAATGAAACCGTGCCTTATATGAACAAGCTCAAAAGGCTTGCATTCGACAATGGCCTTTCGCTTCCGTTGCTCTCGATCCACCAGAGTTTTGTACAGCCCAAGCCCGAAGACCGCAAAAAAGACATCGAGCATACCATTAAATGCATTAACCTTGCAACCCAAATGGGCATTCCGGCCATCCGGATGAACACCGGAAGCTGGCGGACGGTGAAGCGCGATGCTAACTATTACAAGGACGGCAAAGAGCCGCCGATCGAGGGTTACACGGATCAGGATGCGATCAAATGGTGTATTGATTCCATGGGTGAATGTCTTGTTGCGGCAGAGAAAGCGGGGATCGTCCTGGCCATTGAAAATCACTGGGGCCTCTCTTCCAACATCGATTACCTGCTCGAAATTTACAAACCGCTGGCATCGTCGCCGGCAATGGGAATGAATGTGGATACAGGCAATTTTGTCGGAGATCCCTACCCTCAGTTTGAACGGTTAGCACCCTACGCCACAATCGTGCAGGCCAAAACATACTATGGCGGCGGTCACTATTATGACCTCGACCTGGATTACAAACGCATTGCCGGGATTTTGAGAAAGGCCAATTTCAAAGGTTATATATCGCTGGAAATGGAAGGAAAAGAAGATCCGGCCGTTGCAGTTCCCAAAAGCCTAAAATTATTCAGGGAAGTATTCAGTTAGATCTTCCCGAAGGTTCATAATTATATTCTGTAGTTAATAAAGTGCGTCTCTCCTGGGGGCGCACTTTTTTTGTTTTAACCAGTATTCCGCACCGACGAACCCCTCACGATCAGCTCGGTACTTAGCACTTTGCGCTCGGGAATGTCGGGTTCATCGGCGTCTACGAGTTGCAGTACCCATTCCGCTGTGGTGCGCCCTATTTCGAGTGTAGGTTGCCGGACGGTCGTGAGGCCGGGGCCAATGTAGGCCGATTCCGGGTTATCGCTGAATCCTACCACGCCGAGATCGTCGGGAATCGAAATGCCCTTTTCTTTTGCCATCAACATGATTTCGATGGCCGACGAATCGTTGACCGCAAAAATAGCGTCTGGCCGGTCGGCGAGATCGAGGAGATATTGTCCGTAAATACGCGCTTTCTGCTGGGTAAGCATGCCTTGGATCACCATATGGTCTTCGATCGGCTTGTCATATTTCTCCATCGCGGCCTTGTAGCCCCGGAGACGTTCCTGGCTTACCTGCAACGTCAATGGCCCGCCAAGGTGTGCAATGCGCTGATAACCGTTCATAATCAGATGCTCCACAGCCTGAAACGAGGCCTCGAAGTCATTGACCACCACTTTGGGAACATCAATCTGCTCACATACACGGTTGAAAAGAACGAGCGGTATGCCCCGCTTCTGAAATATGCCCAGATGGTCAAAATTGTTGGTTTCCTGCGTCAATGAGATCAACAGGCCGTCGATCCGGTTGGCGAGCATGGCCCTGGTATTGGAAATCTCCACCTGGTAAGACTCATTGCTTTGCATGATAGTGAGGTTGTAACCTGCCCTCGTAAGCACCTCGTGCGCGCCTATGATCACATTGGGAAAAAAGGGGTTATGAAACTCAGGCACGATCATTCCGATGGTATTCGTGCGGCTCTTCACCAGACTGTAAGCTAACTGATTAGGTTGATAATCGAGCTGAGCGGCCTTGTCGAGCACTGCTTGCCGGGTTTCCGGACTGATATCCGCATGTCCGTGCAATGCCCGCGAAACGGTCGAATTGGAAACGCCCAGCGATTTGGCAATGTCGATGATGGTCGTCTGGTGCCGCTTCCGTTTCACCAACGACTCAATGGTAGGGTCTTTTTCCGAGTGCGTGAAATAGTAATTACACCATTTGCACAAGTAACGCTGCTTGTTGCGGACATAGCCCGCTTTCATAATGCCGTCTACCTGCGAACACTTCACACATTGGATCATACTATTGTACTTTTTAAATACCGGACGTCTTTCACGCCCTATTCAGGGTCAAAACTGCCTTTTGATACAAAAATATAAAATTCTCATATATTAAATACATAAAACCATATATCGGCAACGTCTCCGCAAACGTTACCGATATTTTTTGTGCTAATTATAGTTTTAGTAGGCTTAAAACCGCCTTGCGACCGCCCCGTTCCGCATCTATATTTATGTAAAAACAGCATTGCACAGCCCGATTAGCTTACAACCTTACATTCAATATCAGTCCGCAGACTAACTCAACACCCATTAAAAATTGCATTATTCCAGTTTAGCCCTATTTAATCAACCCTAATATCTATTTAAATGAAGAAAAAAATACTCGGCTTGTTTATGCTCCTGGTTGTCGGCCTGAGCATTACACAATCACTATTCGCCCAGAGCGGCACGGTGAAAGGCAAGGTTACCGATGACAAAGGCGAGTTTATTCCCGGCGTCAGTATTACGGTGAAGGGAACGCAACAAGGGACGCTTTCCGATGCAGAAGGCGTATATTCAATCCAGGCCCCGGCCAATGCGACGCTTGTCTTCTCTTTTTTGGGTTATCTCAAAGAAGAAGTAGAGATCAATAACCGCTCGACCGTCGACGTTTCGCTGAAAACAGACACGAAGGCGCTTGAAGAAGTAATTGTCGTTGGATACGGAACGCAGCGCAAAGTGGAAACTACCGGCTCCATCGCATCGGTGAAGGCAGCCGACCTCGTACAGACGCCCGTTGCCAACATCGCGCAGGGCTTGCAGGCCCGGGTCGCGGGTGTGCAGATCAACCAGAACTCGGGCTCTCCTGGCGGTAATATCAGCGTCAGGATACGCGGTACGAACTCTATCAACGGATCGTCGGAGCCACTTTATGTGATCGACGGCATCCAGGTTTCCAATGGCGGCGGCATTACCGATGTGAGCCCGCTGTCGACCATCAACCCGAACGACATTGAATCAGTGGAGGTTTTGAAAGACGCTTCTGCTTCCGCTATTTATGGTGCACGCGCAGCCAACGGGGTAATCCTTATTACAACCAAACGTGGTAAAAGTGGAGCCACGCGTGTTACTTACGACGGGTATTATGGCTCTCAGAAAGTGAACAAAATGCTGGACGTCCTGAATGCGTCTGAATTCGCGCAGGTTGAAAATGAAGTCTTTAAAAACAACTACTATCCCGACCCGGCTTCACTTGGCGAAGGTGTGAACTGGCAAAAACTGATCTTCCGCAAAGCAGCAATTCAAAATCATCAGCTGTCGATCAATGGTGGAAGCGAAAAAACGCAGCTCGCTCTTTCACTCAACTACTTTGACCAGGACGGCACACTCATTGGTTCGGAATTCAAACGCTACTCCTACCGCCTGAACCTTGATCACCGCATTGGCAAAAACATAAAGGTTGGGACCAGTATCCTCGGAACTTTCTCGAACTCGGACGGCATTCAAACAGGTGGCACCAACATCGGTGACGGTGGCGCTGTGTTGTCATCGGTTCTAGGAGCCGCGATCGGCGCACCTCCTACTTTGCAAGCCTACCGCCCCGATGGTTCTATTTTTCCATTCGGCGAGCAGGCAGGAGGCCAGTATCGCGAGGTAGTAAACCCCTTGAACTTCTCGGCTGCATTGAACAACAGGAATATCAAGCGGACGCTTGTAAACCTATATGGCGAAGCAACGCTGGCCAAAGGGCTAACTTATCGGGCTTCATTTAATATGGACCAGAAAAGCGAACTGTACGACGGTTATTCGCCACGCTCCATTGTCAATAAAAGCGATTTGAATGATAATTCAGGCTCAGGCAGCAAAAGCAACTCAAACTACCTGGCCCTGCTTCACGAAAGCATTTTGACCTATTCGACCGCCATTGCAAAAAACCATACGCTAAAAGCCACAGCTGTGTTTGGAACGCAAATCGAGCAAGCGAACTCCAACACAATGAATGCGACAGGTTTCCCCAACGATGCTACTCAAAACGAGGCCATGCAGCTTGCCCTAACCCGCACGATTTTCAGCTTCCGCAACAGCCAGCGCCTCGATTCGTACATGGGAAGGGTTAATTATGGTTTCAAAGACAAATTCTTCCTCGACCTGACAGCCCGTATTGACGGTTCCAGCAAATTCGGCGCTAACCATAAATACGGCCTGTTCCCGGCGGTTTCAGCTGCTTATCGTTTGATTGAAGAGCCATTTATGAAAGACCTGACCTGGCTTTCCGACTTCAAAGTTCGCGGTAGCTTTGGTATTACCGGTAATGCAGGTGGTATAGACCCATACCAGTCGCTGCCAACGGTAGCGGCAACAGGTAGCGACTACATGATCAATCATACCTACGTAACGGGGATCAGCCCGACCGGCATCGCCAACCCTGATCTTCGCTGGGAGAAATCGACGCAAATGAACTTCGGAGTAGACATTAGTCTGCTCAACAACCGCGTGAGCTTCATCGCCGACATCTATCACAAGAAAACAGATGACTTACTGTATGTCAAGACCTTACCTTTGAGCTCAGGCTATGGCAGCATTACAGGGAATTATGCATCTCTGGAAAATAAAGGCCTTGAACTGGCACTGAATGCACGCATCTTGAACGGCGCATTGAAATGGGACGTATCGGCCAATGCAACGATTAACCGCAACAAAGTACTCAATCTCGATGGCGGGGTAACGAACGAGAGGTTCGTCACAACCTACACCGTCCTGAAAGTGGGCGAGCCGCTGGGACTCTTCAAAACGTACGTATTCGATGGGGTTAACCAGACCGGCGATGCTATTCTTCCAGGCTACGATGGCCGTGTGGGTGGCCACAAGGTGAAAGATGTAACAGGAGACGGCGTGATCAGCGCAGCTGATCAGGTGCTGGTGGGTAACCCCAATCCCAAGTTCATCTACGGATTTTCCACAAACCTGTCGTTCAAAGGCTTTGATTTAGGGCTATTCATGTCCGGTTCGCAAGGCAATGATATTTATAATGCAAGCCGGCTATCGTTCGAAAACCCGCTTGGCCAGCGCAATTTGCTGAAAGGCGTGGTGAACCGCTGGTCGCCGACCAATCCTAGCAACCAGTATGTCAGCGGCTTCCAGGGTGGACGTTTGCCTATCACCAATTATGTGGTTGAAGATGGTTCCTACCTGCGCTGCAAGAATCTAACGTTAGGCTACACTGTCCCAAGGTTCGGGCCTGTGCAAGGCATCCGGATCTATGTGAGTGCCAACAACCTGTTCACGATCACCAAATACAGCGGGTATGATCCGGAAGTAAACACTTACGCCGGATCCAATACAGTGATCGGAGTCGACAACTTCGTGTATCCTCAATCCAGGTCATTCCTTGGCGGGATACAGGTTAATTTCTAACAGCAATGCTATCCCTCACTGCGACATATTCTAAAATCAAATGAGCAAAACATCCAAAATAGCCGCATACATAGGAATCCTGGGATCATCACTCCTGCTGCCTTCCTGTGACCTGAACGAAACCGTGTACTCTTCCATTTATACGGAAGAATTTTACAAGACTGCTGCCGACGCCGAAAAAAGCCTTATCGCCGCATACGGGGCGCTTGCCAGTCTCGGTGGTGGCCCTGCATTAACCCTCATCGCGGATTTCAGCGACGATCAAACTTACCCGCGCGGAGTGGTGGGCCGTAACACGCTCACAATGTTCACCTACGACGTCAACTACACGACCCAGAAAAGCAACAGCCGGATCAATGAATCTCCGCAGCATATCTGGACATCCTGCTATGGTGGTATCGAAAAGGCCAACTGGGTGATTGCCAAAGTGCCGGATGCCAATATGGACGAAACGCGCAAAAAGCAGATCGTTGGCGAGGCCTATTTCCTCAGGGCGTTTTTCCACTGGTTCCTGACTAAAAATTTTGGAGATATTCCTGTTAAAATCACTCCCAGCTACACCGAAGCGGATGCGCTCACAGCTAAAAGCCCAAAGGCTGACGTGTACAAACAGATTTACAGCGATCTCGACCAGGCACAAGCCGCGGGCCTTGCATCTTTCCCAACGGTCGACAAAGGGCGTCCTTCAAAAGAAGTAGTTGCTGCATTGTACGCGAAAGCCGCATTGTACAACGAAGATTGGGCCAAAGCGCTTGAAAAAGCGAAAGAAGTAATCGCTTCTGGGAAATATTCGCTGATGGCCGAAGTGCAGGATGTGTATAAATATGATAAAGAAGATGCCGCCCGGGCAGAAAATATGTGGGCTTATGAGGCCGACCCCGTATCGCCGGGCATCGGTCACCAGTTAGTAGGCCTTTGCGGCCCTCCGGGAAGTGCCGGGCCTGCTTTCGCACGGACTTCTTTTGGCTCCATGTTCGCCTACCAGTCGTTTTTTAACTCATTCGATCCGAAAGACAAGCGCAGGACGTTGCTAGACACCAATTACGTCGACAAAACCGGCAAAACGGTGCCTCAAAAAAGTATTACCCCTATTACCACGCAAGGGGTTCTGATTAAAAAATACCAGGATCCCGTGTCGACGATCGGGATGATCCCGAACATACCAATTTTCAGGTTGCCCGATGTGTACCTGATCGCGGCAGAAGCAGAGGCGCGTCTAAATGGCGCGTCGGCCGCAGCTTATGACTATATCAATCCGGTCAGGAAACGTGCAGGTTTGCCTGATCTCAAAACTGGTCTCGGCAAAGAAGCATTTATCGATGCTGTTTTGCAGGAACGTGCCTGGGAGTTTTTTGCGGAAGGCGACCGCTGGTATGACCTTACCCGCACGGGCAAATTCCTGACGGTTATTCCCAAAGCAGTCAACAATGTCTATCCCGTCCGTAATGTAACTGCCAGAAACAAATATTTCCCGATTCCGCAGGATGAGATCAATGCGAATCTCAAACTGGAACAAAACCCGGACTGGAAGTAATACTGTATGACGATGACCGAACTCCTGTTGCTCTTCTCGCTGCTTCAACCATCCCCAAACCGGGAAGGAAGTGTCCGTGAGTTTAGTATCACAGAGAACGACACTTTGACCTACACCCTGAAACTTGCGCTTGACGAAAAAGGACAGCCACAACATTTTTTCAGGAACATTTTCACACCGGTTTGCTACACCAATGAATGCAAACCGGTGTATATCAACTTCTACTGGGACTTGCTGGGCAATTACCAGCGGTACGATCTCCCGGAAGGCAAGGTGCTCACTAAGGTCGACCATGACGAGTTCAAAGAAGCAGATTATCAAAAGTTGCAGGACATTCTCGCTCAACCGAACTCCATTTTCGCAGATCTTGAAATGGAAGACCTCATCACGAAAGGCACCGATAACCTGACGGATTCCGTAGATGCAAAAGCGGGCGCGACTTTAAAAACCATTAAAAATCAGGTGATCGACGGCGCGGTTTACACCTGTTACACACTCTGGCGCATTGCCTACGGGAAAGCCGTCCCGGAAATGCAAAAGATCACCGAAAGCCATGCCAGCGACGCATTGCTGCACCGGTTTCTTACCAGTCCCAATCATCATTACCAATATTGGGCTATGGCCAAAGTGATGGATAAGAATGGTGCTGTCAAAAGGGATTTTGAGCCGGATATCGAGTCGGTTATAGCGGGCAAGAATGTCTTTATCGCTAAATACACTTTGCAGCATGTTGCCAACGGGTTTCTGCAAGGCGCAAAGCGACAAAATTGGCTTTGGGAAACTTACCAAAAATCACCCTATGCCTTGCAAGTGGCAATCCTGAAAAAATTGACTGGCATACCACTCTCGACACAACTGGCCACAAACCTGCAAACCACCCTGGCCTCAGCCAACCAGGAACAATCCCAACTAATCCAAAACCTGCTAAAAAAATGATGATATCACCAAATATCCCCGGGCTGAAGCCCGGGGCAATGGAATTAGCCAACCCAAGGCTTCAGCCTTGGGGCCGCGACGTCGCCCAGGACGCATCGCGGGATGCCACCCGGGGCGCCATGCCGGATGCCCCGCGAGACGTCGCCCGAGGTATGGGCCGGGATGCGGCGCGAGACATGAGCCCCAGCACCATGCGAAAAGCATCGCCAAAGGCGATCTCATTCACTTGCCCCGGGCATCAGCCCGGGGACAAATGGAGATATTTTTTGATGATGCTGATGTTTTTAAGTTTTTCTGGATTTGCTCAGAATCATGTTTTTGTCGAAACAGAATCCTTCGAAAACAAAGGAGGCTGGGTGATCGATCAGCAATCTTTCGTGATCATGGGATCATCCTATCTCATGGCGCACGGCATGGGCCGACCTGTGAAAGATGCCGTCACGACAGTCAAATTCCCAAAAACCGGCAAATACCATATGTGGGTGCGCACGAAGGACTGGGCGCCATTTCCAAAAGGTCCGGGCAAATTTCAGGTGATATTGGATGGTAAGGCCGTTAACCAGGTTTTTGGCGAAAGCGGTTCAGATGAATGGCGCTGGTATGATGGCGGCGTGATCGAAGTGAAAGGGCAGGAAACGAAGCTCGCATTGAAGGACCTTACCGGCTTCAACGGTCGCTGCGACGCCATTCTCTTCTCCGACGATCTTGAATTTACACCACCAAATAAATCCGAAGAACTGACCGCTTTTCGCAAAAAACTATTAAACCTTACCGAAAAACCAGCCGAAGCCGGGCGTTTTGATCTGGTCGTTGTTGGCGGAGGCATTGCGGGGACTTGCGCGGCTATTTCCGCTTCCAGAATGGGCCTTACCGTGGCGCTTATCCAGGATAGGCCGGTACTTGGCGGCAATAACAGTTCCGAAATACGCGTGCATTTGATGGGCGATGTGGATAAAAACCATTATCCCAAACTGGGCCGCATTGTCCGCGAAATGGACAATGGCGACCCGGGCAATGGCAATCCCGATGCCAAGGAATATGGCGATGCACGAAAAATAGCTATCGTAAAAGACGAAAAGAACATTTCGCTATTTCTCAACACCCATGTATACAAGGTTGAAAAGGAAAATGACATCATTACCGCCGTTGTAGGCCGTGACATTGCTACCAACAAGGAAATGCGGTTTGCAGGCTCGTTCTTTTCGGACTGCACGGGCGATGGCACCATCGGGTTCCTGGCCGGTGCGGAATTTCGGATGGGACGTGAGAGCAAAGTCGAAACCGGAGAATCGCTTGCCGCTGAAAAGGCCGATGACTTTACATTGGGCACTTCCAATTTGTGGACGTCTGTCGACCGGGATACGATTTCTTCCTTCCCTGAAACACCCTGGGCGATCCAGTTTTCGGATGAATACCATATCGACGAGCCAAAAGCCGACTGGCAATGGGAAACCGGTTTCGGGAATTTCAACACCATTACCGAAGCAGAAAAGATCCGCGACCACAATCTAAGGGCCATTTACGGCAACTGGTCGTACCTCAAAAAGAATAAAGCGGCCAAATATGGCAAGAAAGAACTGGCCTGGGTAGCTTACATCGGCGGAAAGCGGGAGTCGCGCAGGCTGGTTGGCGACCATATCCTCAATCAGATGGACATTCAGGAAGGCAAATTCTATCCCGATGGCTCGGTGACTGCTACCTGGACGATCGACCTGCATTTCCCGGATGCGAAGAATAGCAAGTATTTCGAAGGCCAGGAGTTTTTTGCAGGAACAAAACACATCAAAGTAGCGCCCTATACCATTCCATATCGCTGTTTGTATTCCAAAAACATTCAAAACCTGTTTATGGCTGGCCGGAATATCAGCACCACACACGTGGCATTCGGGAGCACGCGGGTAATGCGTACCTGCGGAATGATGGGCGAAGTAGTAGGTTTTGCGGCGTCAATAGCCAGAAAATATAAAACTACACCACGTGGGGTTTACCAAAGCCACCTGCCCGAACTCGTGGGCATACTCAAAGGAGAAACCCTCGCACCACAACCTTGAAACGCGATCATGATATTTAGAATTGCCGGAGTGTTTTCTTTCCTCTTCTTATCCGTGCTGCCGCTGACATCAGTGGCAGTATCGGAGAGGGAAACCGCTATGATCTCGATCAGCGGCGAGGCCCAAGGCACTACTTATCACATTAAATATTACGATCCAAAAAACCGCAATTTCAAACCAGCCATCGATTCCATCCTGACCGAATTTGACAAATGCCTTTCCCTTTACCGCCCCGATTCCGAATTATCAGCATTCAATAGTGGCAATGCGCATACAATACGGCAGCGATGGTTTTATCAGGTTTTGAAAAGATCAGAAGAGATTTACAATGCAACTGGTGGCGCATTTGACCCGACAATTATGCCGCTCGCGGAGGCTTATGGTTTTGGAGCTAACAAGACTTTTGACCCGGAAAACCTAAACCTCGATTCGCTATTAGCCCTCGTGAGTTTTAAAAACATTCGCTTCGATTCAATTTCAGTCCGAAAAACAAAACCGGGCGTAAAACTGGATTTCAACGGCATTGCCCAGGGTTACTCTGTTGACATTATCGGCAAATTCCTTCGTGACAATGCCATTGCGCGATATATGGTCGAGATTGGCGGTGAGGTGCTTTGCGCAGGGCAGAAAATCGGCGGCAACCACTGGGTCACGGGCATCGAAAATCCGATGAAACCTAATGCACTGGTTGCCACAGTCAAATTGTCGGACCGTGCGATGACCACTGCGGGCAACTATCATAACCATTTCACCAAAAACGGCCAGACTTTCAACCACATTATCGACCCCAGAACAGGTTCGATGGAACAGACAGACCTGTTAAGTGTCACCGTGTTCGCCCGCGACGCAATGACGGCCGATGGCTACGACACTGCATTCTTTGTAATGGGCCTGGAACCGACCAAAACCTTTTTAAAAAACCGGAAAGATATCGACGTCTATATGCTTTACACCAATGAGGAGGGCCAATTATTGTCCTTCATGACCGACGGTATCAAAGATTTTATACAGGAAAAATGAAAAATTTGAGAATAGCATTACCCATTATTTTGTACATCCTGACAGGCAATTTTGCTTTCGCCCAGCACAAGTCCGTCAAGGCTTTGTTCAACAATAATATTCAGGTCCAGTGGCAGGAAACAGGCGGCGTGTTAAAAGTTGATAAGGTTCAGGTTAAAAAAGACGGCAAATGGATCGATGCATTCGTGCCGTCGGGAGAATACACTTTGCTGTACTCTGACACCAAACCGTCAGTAGAGGCGGCCGAAACGTTTGAAAAAATAACCGGAGGAAAATTTCCCGAAGACGAGTACCATTATCAGCAAACGCAATGGAAGGAAAGCACGACTGGCGTGTCGCTTAATACAGCCGGTCAGGCAATCCATTTTCAGCCGCAAACCGCGAGTGTAACGGATAATGGACTGGAATTTAAGGCCGAAACAGATGTTGCCACCGTTACCGCCCTCTGGAAACTGGATCCCCGCTTTCCGAATGACATCCAGGTGACAATGACTTTGACACCGAAAAAGAAAGGCTTTTTCTCACTTGCAACCCCTACCCTGGCATCGGTACAGGTTGATCAAATGGCTTGGGTCTCTGTACCAGGTTATTTTCAGGGAAATTTTATACAAAAGAATTTCGCCCTGGCCTATGCATACGGTCACGGCGTTCCCGCGCGTCCGGTTGTGTATCGCGAGCGTTGCGCGTCCACATTATGCCCGCTCGTGACCAATAAGGACGGCATTACATTGTCGGTAATCCCTGAACCTGGCTTGGCGCGCGATCCGTGGGCAAAGGACAAAATCACGCAGACCGACTGGTTTATCGGCCTCTCCCATATGGACCGCAAAGCGCAACTTTCCCCGACATTGTATTACCCGGTTTTGGGGGAGGATAAATCGGAGCGAAATGCGGGTGAGACACTTAGCTACTCGTTCCGGTACAGCCTCATCGCCGGAGACTGGTTCCAGGCTACAAAACATGCTGCCAATGATATTTACAAATTCAAAGAAACCCTCGCTCTACGTCAAAGCAAACAATCCCTGACCGACCGAATCGAGAAAATGCACCATTACCTCACCGATCCGGCGACTTCGCTCTGGAATATTGAGGAGTTCAAAGGCAGGAAAATCGGTGCACAATCCTATTTGGGCGGCGTTGTCGGCTCGGATAAAGACGCGATGAAAAACTCGGATTACGGCGCAATGTGGATGCTTGCCAATGCGACAAAGGATCCCGAATTGACCCAAAAAGTGCTTCCCCCGGCCGAAAACTTCAAACTCGGCCAGCAGCAAACCGAGGAAGGTTACTTCAAAGGAGCCGTGGAGGGTCAGTATTATTTAGCCAAAAAGAAAAAGTTTGTCGAAGAATGGGGTGAAGTGGTGGAACCCATTGCCGTGACCTATTATGTGATGCTGGATGTAGGCAACATGCTCCTTTTCGAGCCCGATAATGCAGAATTGAGAAACCGCCTGAAACTCGGCGCCGACCGACTACTGAGCTGGCAACGGAATGACGGCAGCTGGGCAGTAGCCTATGACCGCAAAACTGAAAAGGAGATCTTCCAGGATATCAAGGATGTACGCCCTACTTTTTATGGTATGATCGTCGCCTACCGGCTTCTTAAAGATGAAAAATACCTGAAAGCAGCAGAAAAAGGAGCCGAATGGTTTATTCAGAACGCCGTCAACACGGGCGCTTTCCTGGGCGTTTGCGGGGATGCGCGTTATGCTCCGGATTTCGCAACAGGACAATCGGCGCAGGCATTACTGGATCTTTATGATTTTACCCAAAACAAAAAATACCAGGACGCGGCCATTACCTGCGCCAAAGTCTACACTTCTTCCATTTACACACATCCTATTGCGAACCACAACCCGAAAACGGTGAACGGTGCCGCCCGTGAGGATTGGGAAATCAGCCAGACCGGCCTTAGTTTCGAACACGGCGGCATATTTGGTTCGGCTACACGCCACGGCCCTATTCAGCTGGCAAGTCACGCGGGGATGTTTATCCGAATGTACCAGCTAACCGGTGAGCAGCTGTTTGCCGACATGGCACGGTCGTCGGCAATCGGCAGGGATGCATTTGTGGACAGCAAAACGAGCGTTGCCTCCTACTATTGGAA
Source organism: Dyadobacter sp. MSC1_007 (assembly GCF_023667495.1). GTDB lineage: Bacteria > Bacteroidota > Bacteroidia > Cytophagales > Spirosomataceae > Dyadobacter. The sequence goes on along the minus strand of NZ_JAMOZL010000001.1, from coordinate 358,725 downwards.
TGCAATGAACCGCGGCGCCGGCCCCTACCCGCACCACGCATGGTGGCAGGTCGGCTGGATCACCGATTACCTCCTTTCCGAAGCAACTTTCCGCTCCAACGGTAAAATCACATTCCCGCGCGGTTTTGTAACCCCCAAAGTCGGCCCGCACCAAACGTACGGCTTCGCTCCGGGCTCGGTATATGGCGACAAAGCGAATCTCGTCATGGTTGAAGGGCTTGCCACAGCCGACAACCCATCCATTGACCCTATCATTTCGAAATCAGAAACAAAGAACATTTACTATGTGACGCTGCTCAACAACAGCCCGCAACCCACGACTTTCAACCTCAAAATAGACAACGGCAAAATTGCCGAAAACGCAACTGTAACTTTAAAATGGGCCGAAACGAATCAAAAAGCAGCTATTAGCAATATCAAACTTCCTGCATTTGGGATCAGGACGCTTCAACTTAACTATAATTAAAAAAGCCGACAGCTGATCGCTGAAAGCCGAAAGCCTATGAATAATTCCATCGATACCATTGTCATTCTCGTCTTTTCCGCATTCGTGATGGGCATTGGAATGTTGTTTGCCCGGACCGGCCGGAACCTTAAATCCTTTTTCGCGGGGGGCGAGGCCGTGCCGTGGTTTATCGGCGGGTTGTCACTTTTTATGAGTTTCTTCTCAGCAGGCACTTTTGTGGCCTGGGGTTCCATTGCCTACAAGCACGGCTGGGTGGCGATCACGATTCAATGGACAATGTGCATTGGAGCGCTGGTGACTGCGCTTTATCTGGCACCGCGCTGGAAAAGAACGGGTGCGCTGACTGCGGCGGAATTTATCCGCGAACGGCTCGGATTGTCTGTTCAGAAGACCTACATTTTCATATTTACGCTGGTTTCGGTGTTCATCAAAGGCTCTGTATTATACCCTGTCGCTAAGCTCGTAAGTGCGTCCCTGGATCTTCCGCTTGTGCCTTGTACCATCGGGTTAGGCCTTTTTATGATCGCCTATACCGCAGTCGGCGGACTTTGGGCCGTGATGGTGACCGATATTCTGCAATTTGTGGTGCTATCTGCCGCCGTCTTCATCCTTTTACCGCTTTCGTTTGACAAAGTCGGCGGGTGGAAAGGATTTACTAACAATGTGCCTGACGATTTTTTCAATCTCCTCAACGGTGAATATACCATCGGTTTTGTCGCCGCATTTGTGATCTACCATATCTGCTACATCGGCGGTAACTGGACGATGGTGCAGCGCTACACAAGTGTTGACAGCGAGAAATCGGCCAAAAAAGTGGCTTTCCTGTTTGCAGGGCTGTATTTGATCAGCCCGGTGATCTGGATGTTTCCGCCAATGATTTACAAGGCTATTAATCCTGCATTGACCGGTCTGGACACCGAGAATGCCTATCTGATGATCTGCAAGCTGGTATTACCTCCCGGTCTGCTCGGCCTGATGCTTACCGGTATGTATTTCTCTACTTCTGCAAGCGCTAATACCGCATTGAATGTCGTTTCTGCGGTTTTTACGAATGATATATACAAAGGAATGGTCAACCCCCGCGCATCTGACCGGCAGCTGATACGTGTCGCGAGAGGGTCGTCGTGGTTCTTTGGACTAGGCATGATCGGCATTGCATTGCTGGTACCGGCAGCTGGCGGCATTGTGGAAGTAGTTCTGAGTATTTCGGCCATTTCCGGAGGTCCATTGCTCGCTCCGCCGCTTTGGGCATTGTTTTCAAAAAGGCTCAACGGTCGAACAACGCTATGGGTGACTGGTATCGGGCTGTGTGTTAATTTGTTTTTCAAAACACTCGCCCCGCTCCTGCTCGATTTCAAACTTTCTCGTGGCATGGAAACCATCGTCGGTGTTGGGCTTCCGCTGCTGCTATTGCTAGCCTACGAACTATGGGCAAGATCCCGGAATGTGATTGCACCGGAATATACGATTTACCAGCTATCGAGAGACCAACGGAGAGACGCTGCTACCGTGGCCGAACAAGAAGAAACCATTGAGATCAAGAAACAAAACCGCTTCGGCTTACAGGTAATCGCAGGCGCACTGCTGTTTACTGCGGTCATGCTTTACATATTGAGTTTTCTGACAACCGCTGGCACTGTGATCACAGCGAGCGTTGCAACGGTGGTGCTGCTATCAAGCTGGATTCCGTTTTCGGCGGCCAGGAAGGTGGTTTTGGCGGCACCAAATGAGAAGCAGGTCGCAGCAGGATAAGCAAACGTCCCGGCAGGGACGCAATCTTGGTAAAAAACATACAACAATCAACCGTCCCGGTAGGGACGCAATATCGGTAACAAACAACATATCAATGAGACGCCTAACCCTTTTAGCCTCCATAATCCTCTTATCTCTAACCTGCACGCTGCTTGCTGCGCAGCCGAACGCGGCCCGATACCATATCCGGCAACCGAATGCAATTCCGCTGAATGGGGAATGGTGGTTTCTGCTGGACCCTGCCGGACTTGGCATGGCGAATCAGTGGTACCGCGAAGGAATTGCGCAGGAAAACCGCCAGGACAAGGTTACTGTACCGCATTGCTTTTCGATCGATCGGCGCTATGAGTTTTATACTGGTACGGCCTGGTATCGCAAGACTTTCGCCTGGAAACGCACGACCGGCAAACGGGTGGTACTGCATTTCGATGCGGCCTACTATAAAACAAATGTCTGGCTTAATGGTCAGAAAGTCGGGGAGCATGAGGGCGGTTACACGCCATTCAATTTTGACGTGACCGACCTGTTGAAAGACGGCGATAACCTGCTGGTGGTAGCAGTCAATAATGATACCTGGAAAACCAATACGATTCCCGGCATTAAAGATAATGGAGATATAAACGATGGATTTGTGGGTTGGGTGAATTATGGGGGCCTGATCCGGCCGGTTTACCTTACCATTGAGCCGGAAGTTTATACTGAGAATGTAAAAATCGAAACCCTGCCTGATCTTGCAAAAGGAACTTCCGTGGTAAAAGCCAAAGTGAGGGTGCGGAATGCTTCTGCAAATGCGGCAACGCCAAAACTTGAAATGACAGTTTTGCAAGACAAAAAACCACTAACGCTACGCTGGAAAACGAAGACGGAAAGCATTGCCTCAGGACAAACGGCTGTCATTGAAGCGGAAGCGGCATTGACAGCTGCCCAGGTGAAACTGTGGGATTTGGATCAGCCGAACCTCTATGAACTAAAAACTATTATCGGCGCTGATACGCTTTCATCCAATTTCGGGATTAGAAAAATCGAGGTCAGCAACACGCAGATTCTCCTAAATGGTAAACCGGTGAAAGTTGGTGGCGGCAACCGCGTGATCGATTATCCGGGTCTTGGCTCATTGGAGCCTGATTGGCTCATAGAAAAGGATTTTAGGTTGATGAAAGAGGCCGGTATGGAATTCCAGCGCCTGACGCATTATACGCCTTCTGAATACTTTTACGATCTCGCCGATCGCTATGGCATGCTGATCATCACCGAGGCCGGTAACTGGCAGCTTACACCCAAGCAAATGGATAATGACTCGATGCGGGTCAAATTCCGGGCGCAGTTCCGTGAAATGGTCGAACGCGATTGGAACCACCCAAGCGTGATCGCTTACAGCGTCGGTAATGAATACCTGTCCACCAAGCCTGGCGGCCAGCGCTGGACCAAAGATATGATCGCCTACGCCCGCGAGCTCGACCCCACACGCCTGTACACCTTCGCAAGCATGCTCCTGAATTCGCTGCCTGAAAAGCCGGAAGACGAAGCCAGCCAGTATGTCGATTTTGTTTCTACCAATACCTACGGCGGCCACGCGAAGGCGCTGGATCATATTCACAAGCTTTATCCCAACAAGCCGGTTTTCATCAGCGAATGGGGTACGCGTTCGGACGGAAAAGGCGGTGAGGCTGGCCAGGCACAGCATTTAATGGATGTAATGGCTGAAATCCGCAAGCGGCCGTTTGTAGTCGGCGCATCCTGGTGGACTTATAATGATTATCGCAGCAAGCTCTTTGGCACGAATCCGAACGGTTTCCGGCCGTGGGGAATTGTTGGCCCCGAACGCTCGCCAAGAGCTGCCTATCCCGTCCATCAGCGCGAAATGTCGCCTGTGACGCTGGAAAAAGCAAGCTTCAAAACCGGTGAACAGGGAGTTCATCAACTGGTTGTGAAAGTGACATGCCGCGGAGATTTTCCGGCACATCCAATTAAAGGGTATATGCTGAAAGCCGGTGACGCCAACATCGCATTACCTGACCTCAACCCCGGTGAAAGCAAAGACATTATAGTCCCGATCCACGGTTTTGACAAAAGCATACATCTGACCGTCACAAAACCAACCGGATTTATCACCACCCAAACTGACATTGACCTTAAATAATGCCACCGGCAGAAGGCTGGCAAATCATGACATATTAAGCCTAACACGATGATAATAGCAGATTCAACACACAAAAGAGAACCAAAAACCATTTCACTCAACGCTGATCTGGTAATTGTAGGCGGAGGATTAACCGGTACTTGCGGTGCCATTACCGCTGCCAGGGCGGGACTGAGCGTGATATTAGTACAAGACAGGCCGGTGCTGGGCGGAAACTGTTCCAGCGAAGTAAGGCTCTGGATCCTGGGCGCCACCTCCCATATGGGCAACAACAATCGCTGGGCGCGCGAGGGCGGTGTGATCGACGAGATTATGCTGGAAAACATTCACCGCAATCCCGACGGTAACCCACTCATTTTCGATACAGTTTTACTGGAAAAAGTGGTCCAGGAGGAAAACATTACGCTGCTTTTGAATACCGCCGTTTTTGATCTTGATAAAAAACAAAATACCAATACCGACGAAATTGTAGCTGTACATGCATTTTGCAGCCAAAACAGCACGAGATACGCACTAACCGCGCCACTTTTCTGCGATTCCTCGGGCGACGGCATTGTAGGTTTTCTTGCGGGTGCTGCTTTCCGAATGGGAGCTGAATCAATGGAAGAGTTTGGTGAAAAATTTGCGCCGGATAAGGCTTACGGTGAGCTTTTGGGGCATTCCATGTATTTCTATTCCAAAGATGCGGGCAGGCCTGTGAAGTTCGTGCCGCCTTCATTTGCATTGCAGGATATCACCGAAATTCCGCGCTATAAGACATTCAATCCCAAAGATTTTGGCTGCCGGTTATGGTGGCTCGAATATGGTGGCCGCCTCGACACGGTCCATGACACTGAAAAGATCAAATGGGAGCTTTGGAAGGTGGTTTATGGCGCCTGGAATTACATTAAAAATTCAGGCGCATTTCCCGAGTCTGAAAACATGACACTGGAATGGGTCGGCACGATCCCTGGCAAGCGCGAAAGCCGCCGTTTTGAGGGGGATTATCTGATCAAACAGCAGGATATCGTTGAGCAGCGAAAGTTTGAAGATACTGTCGCTTTCGGCGGATGGAGCCTCGATCTCCACCCTGCCGACGGCGTGTACAGCGATCAGGACGGCTGTAATCAATGGCATAGCAAAGGCGTGTATCCGATCCCCTACCGGTGTTTTTACAGCAGAAATATCGATAATCTCTTCATCGCTGGCCGCATCATCAGCGCCACGCACGTTGCATTCGCGTCTACACGGGTCATGGCGACCAGCGCAACGGGTGGACAGGCGGTTGCGATTGCGGCTGCGGTTGCAAAAAAGCACAATTGCTCGCCCCGGGAAGTTGGTGAAAAGCATTTGAAAGAATTACAACTTAAATTATGGCGTTCCGGCCAATATTTGCCTCAAACTGACATTTTTGACCAGGAAAACCTCATTACAAAAGCATCGGTATCCGCGTCGTCCGTACTGAAATTGACCGGTCTAACTGGCTCAAACCATTGGAAAACGATTGAACATTCTGTCGCCCAGATGCTGCCCGTTAGTGGTACAATGCCCACGGTCAGCGTTTGGATGGAAGCATTGCAGGATACCGACCTGACCGTCGAACTTCGGAAAAGCAGTAAGGTTTTCAATCATACGCCGGATGTCACTTTGGAAACGAAGTCCTACCATCTGACCAAGGGTAAGCACCAGGTCGTGCTCGACTGGAATGCCGGTTTCGAGCAGGAGTGTTATGCTTTTGTGTGTTTCTTGAAAAATGAAAATATTAAAATTCAATACAGTGAAAAACGCATTACCGGCTTGCTGACGGTTTTCAATGCAACTAACCCGGCCGTTTCAAATTATGGCAAGCAGGAACCCACGGAGGATCTTGGGGTGGATACTTTTGAATTCTGGTGCCCGCAACGAAGACCGGAAGGCCGTAATATTGCATTTGAGCTGAGCAAACCGATTGACCTTTTTGGTACTAAAAACCTCTTGAATTGTCTTCACCGGCCGATTGCTGGCCCTAATGCATGGGTTGCAGATACAGAAGACCCGTCCCCGTCTTTGTTCATCAACTGGGCGGCGCCGCAACGCATCACCAGGCTGGAATTTGTATTTGATACTGATTTTGATCACCCAATGGAGAACGTTATTTACGTGCATCCGGAAACCGAAATGCCCTTCTGTGTAAGTGAGGTTGAGGTTTGCGATGGCCAGGGTCAGCTTATCGGGACTATCACCGGCAACCATCTGACCAAACGAAGCATTATATTACCGAAGTCCGTGACCGTCAACTCCCTGAAAATTAAGTTACGCAACGCCAATCCCAACGTGCCGGTGTCACTCATGGAAGTCCGCTGCTATTAATGCGACTTCCCACTTTATTCTTTGAAAACTAATAATTTGATCTTAAATTTGCCGTCCTGAATAGCAAACATTTGTTTGCTATTTTGTTGGAAGTTTACTCTACAATAATAGTATACTACATAGACTTTGAAGGAAGCGGCGGATTTTAAACCCTCAACTGAACCAAGCGAAACGAACTGGGAATCTCTTCACGTAGCATATATTGCGAGTGGTGATCCTGAGGAAGATCGGCGTTTAGCTGCGCTTGCCCGTGAAAAAGGTCAGGTGGTTTATTTGCGCGACCTGCCCGAAGAGTCGGATCTGCCTTTTCAGCCTGCATTTCCGGTCGATCCCAGCGCTACGCCTTCCGGATATGTTTCCAAGAATAATACAAAAACTCCGCTGACCTGGGAAACCATTCAGCAAAAGCTTTGGGCAGCCACGGTACGCAAAAGAAGTCGTACCGAAATTGCCGTCAATGTCTTTTCGGCCATTGCGTTGATGGTCATTGGTCATCTCATTTTCACATTTTTCACCTACGACCGCCTCACGGTTCTCTGGAATGACCTCGAACTGAATGAGAATTTCTTCTATTATGTGCTGGGTGGCTTTGTCGCGCAAATGATCGACGGCGCGCTGGGCATGGCATATGGGGTAACGGCAGCTACTTTTCTACTGACGCTTGGTGTTCCTCCTTCTGCGGTGAGTGCCAGCGTTCACACTTCGGAGATCTTCACGAGTGGGGTTTCGGGCTACATGCATTTGAAGTTCGGCAATGTTAACAGTAAGCTATTTAAGAAAATCCTGTTCCCCGGCGTGCTGGGTGCCATTACCGGCGCTTACTTGCTTTCAAACCTGGAACAATATATCTATGTAATTAAGCCGATAGTGGCAGTTTATACGCTGATACTGGGAATTCTTATCATTCAGAAAGCGTTAAAGAAACGAGTTGAAAAGAAGCCGATCACGAAAATCGGCTGGCTGGCGATGGCAGGCGGGACGCTGGATTCTATTGGTGGCGGAGGCTGGGGACCAATCGTGACATCAACATTGATCGCGAGAGGCAGGCATCCCAAATACACCATCGGGTCGGTCAACCTGGCAGAATTTTTCGTATCGCTGGCAAGCTCGGTTACATTCATCAGCATCATCGGTTTTTCACACTGGCAGGTAGTCCTCGGGCTCATCCTCGGTGGTATGGTATCCGCACCCATCGCAGCCACATTGTCACGCAGGTTACCGATCAAAACCATGATGATCATGGTAGGAACGATCGTTGTCATTGTGAGTTTAAGGATTATCTATATGGTAGTGAGTGCGCTTTGAATATGCTTTAGGCTATATGCTTTAAGCGGTAGGCAGCAGGAAGATTACAGGATAAAAATTGAATTATTATAAATATTAACAGGCATATAGCTTAAAGCATACAGCCTATTGCATTTCCAAAATGAAAAAACAAACCAAGGCAATCCGTACGCAGACAGGCAAAACGAAATATCGTGAGCATTCCACTCCCCTTTTCCTGACCAGCAGCTTCACTTTTGAAAGTGCGGAGCAGGGAAAAGCACTTTTTGAGGAAACCGAAGAAGGCAACATTTACAGCCGGTTCTCCAACCCAAGTGTGCAGGAGTTTGTAGACAAGGTTTGTATCCTCGAAGATTGTGAGGATGGCGTGGCTACTGCGACGGGTATGGCGGCGGTTTTCGCGAGCATGGCGGCGTTGCTAAAAACGGGTGACCACATTCTGGCTTGCCGTGCATTGTTCGGTTCGGCGCATCAGGTGATTACGCAGATCCTCAGCAAATGGGGCATTACGCATACTTACCTGGATGCAGACGCCAGCGAAGCGGACTGGGAAGCGGCCGTGCAACCTAATACCCGAATGATCTACCTCGAAACACCTTCCAATCCCGGATTGGACCTGGTAGACCTGGCGATGATCGGTCGTATTTGCAAAAAACACAATATCATTTTCAACGTAGACAACTGCTTTGCTTCGCCTGCATTGCAAACACCTGCTGAGTACGGCGCCGACCTTGTTTTGCATTCAGCTACGAAGTTCATGGATGGCCAGGGACGCGTGTTGGGTGGTGTGGTTGTGGGTAAAAAAGAATATATCAAAGAGTTACGGTTTTTCTGTCGTCAGACGGGGCCATCGATGTCGCCATTCAATGCATGGGTTTTGAGCAAAAGTCTTGAAACGCTTAATCTGAGAATGGAGAAACATTCTTCCAACGCACTGGCACTGGCTACTGCGCTGGAAAAACACCCGGACGTAAAATCAGTTAAATATCCATTCCTTGAATCACATCCACAGAATCATCTTGCCAAACAGCAGATGAAAGCTGGTGGTGCGATCGTGACGATCGAACTGGAAGGTGGTTTTGAACGTGTGGCTGCATTCATGGATGCATTGGAAATTGCATCACTTTCGTCGAACCTGGGCGATACCCGGACGATCGTAACGAACCCAAATACAACCACCCACGCCAGATTGAAGCCCGAAGAAAAAGCGGCATTAGGCATTACAGAAGGTTTGATCCGCATTTCAGTAGGATTGGAAGACATCGAAGACCTGATCGAGGATTTCACAAACGCCGTAGAGGTGTCGGTGAAAAGTGATATATTAGAGTAAGCATTTTCATTTAAACACAACTATATATGCACACGTTGACAATTGAAATACCGGAGAAATTTGAAAAGGAGGAAATGCTACTTTCTATTGCAGGACAGCTTTATTCCAAAGGGGTACTTACCGAGAGACAGGGAGCTGATTTGGCAGGTATGCCACTTAACGAGTTCCTACTTGCTGTTTTACCTGATAATGGTCCGTTAAGAAAATTTATAAAACCTACTAAAAAATATAATTCTAACGAAGAATGGTTAGAGGATTTGAAAGCGCAGCATAACTATAAGGGACTAGATAGAGATAAACTGAATAAATTGATAGAGAAACTGGACATTCAGGAACCTTTGGAGCTTCTGCTTTCTCAGTTGACTAAATGAATTTCTTTCTTGACACCAACATATTGCTTGCCTATTTAAGACAGCACGCACTGGTTAGAACTTTACAAGATTATTTTGAATTGGAGACCGCTCCCCACCGGATTTTCACATCGGCGATTTGTATTGGAGAGCTGAAATCAATCGGAATTCAAAATAGTTGGGGTATAAAGAGATTGGATGCAATTGATGAACTCGAAGAATTCATCCTCATCACGAGTACTCTTGAAAATATAGTAATAGACCGCTATGCCGAAATTGACGCATTCAGTCAGGGCAGGTTGGAAGGTAAGAAACTGGATTGCTCGGCAAGAAACATGGGCAAGAATGATTTGTGGATTGCAGCTGCCGCGAGTGTATTAAATGCAACGCTCATTACCACGGACAGAGATTTTGACCATTTACATAGTCACTATCTCAATGTCGCCCGATTTGATTTGAAAAAATTTACACCATGAACGAAACATTAGAGTCTTTGCACGCTGCCATTGAGGGCAAAAGTGAAACGGAATCGCTGGCAATACTGGCTGATCTGTTTCCCGGTGAAGTTGTCTTTTCAACCAGTCTCGGTTACGAAGACCAGGTTATTACCGACTTCATTTTAAAGAATAATCTTAACATCACAATCTTCACGCTGGATACCGGCCGACTTTTCGCAGAGACCTACATGACGCTGCAAAAGACCAACAACCGGTACGACACGAAGATCAAAGTATATTATCCGCAGACAAACGCGGTGGAAGAAATGGTGAGCACGAAAGGCCCGCTTAGTTTTTACGAATCCATTGAAAACCGGAAAGAATGCTGCTTTATCCGCAAGGTTGAGCCATTGAACCGTGCATTGAAAGGTGCGAAAATCTGGGTAACAGGTATCCGGGCAGAGCAATCGGGAAATCGTCATGATATGCCTAAGCTGGAATGGGACGAGGCGCACCAGCTGGTGAAATTTCACCCAATCCTTCACTGGTCGTTTGATGAGGTAAAAACTTATGTGAAATCGAATGGCATACCTTACAATCCGCTGCACGACAAAGGGTTTGTAAGCATCGGTTGCGCGCCATGTACACGTGCGATCCAGGAAGGCGAAGATTTCCGCGCCGGTCGCTGGTGGTGGGAAGACGAGTCGAAAAAGGAATGCGGGTTGCATGCGAAATAGGCATTAAGCTATATGCTTTAAGCGATGACTGCGAGTTATGTTTCAGCATACAGCCCAAAGCATATAGCCTAGAGCATGAAGCTTACAGCCATTCAAACATTTTAAAACAATAATTACAAATATGTCAATTTCAGTGAAAGAGGCCTCCGAAATTAATCGCGAGATCAGTGAACGCAGAGCTCCGGATTATCTGGATCAGCTCGAAGCAGAGGCCATTTACATCATGCGTGAAGTAGCCGGCCAGTTTGAGCGCCCTGCCTTGCTGTTTTCAGGAGGAAAAGACTCTATTACATTGGTTCGTTTGGCTCAAAAAGCATTTGCTCCCGGAAAAATCCCTTTCCCGCTCGTGCATATTGACACAGGCCATAACTTCATTGAGGCGATCGAATACCGCGACGCGCTGGCAGAAAAAACCAATGCAAAACTGATCGTCAGATATGTAGAGGATACCATTAAAGCGAAGGGCCTTAAAGAACAAACAGGCAAAAATGCAAGCCGTAACTGGCTGCAAACCTTCACTTTGCTGGACACTATTGAAGAATTTGAATTTGACGCTTGTATAGGCGGCGCGCGCCGTGATGAAGAAAAGGCACGTGCGAAAGAACGCATCTTTTCATTCCGTGACGAATTCGGCCAATGGGACCCGAAACGTCAGCGCCCTGAACTTTGGAACCTGTTCAACGGACGCATCCAAAAGGGCGAAAACGTACGCGTTTTCCCTATTTCCAACTGGACGGAGCTCGATGTATGGGCTTACCTGAAAAGAGAAAAGATTGACCTGCCTTCTATTTATTTCGCTCACCAGCGTGAACTGATCCTGCGGGACGGCAAGCTGCTGAACAATACGCCGGTGATTGAAAAAGATCCCGAAGACCAGATCGTAACCCGCCAGGTTCGTTTCCGTACGGTAGGCGATATGACCTGTACCGCAGCAGTGGAATCCAGCGCAGCGACATTGGACGAGGTGATCGCAGAAATCACGATTTCAAGGATCAGCGAACGCGGCGAAACCCGCATCGACGACCAGCAAACCGAGGCTGCAATGGAAGATCGGAAAAAGGGAGGGTATTTTTAACGAGTTCAAAGTTCATGAGTTTATGAGTGAAGTTTTAAAATACTCATAAACTATAACTCATAGACTCTCAACTCATAGACTTTAAACTATTACCAGTGGATTTATTAAGATTTATAACAGCAGGTTCTGTCGATGATGGCAAAAGCACATTGATCGGGCGACTGCTTTACGATACAAAGAATATCCTGGCCGATCAGATGGAAGCCATCGAAAGGGCCAGTAAAACACGTAATGCAGGCGAAATCGACCTGGCATTATTGACGGACGGTCTACGCTCGGAACGCGAGCAAGGCATTACTATCGACGTGGCCTACAAGTATTTCCAAACTCCCAACCGCAAGTTCATCAGCATTGATGCTCCCGGCCACATCCAGTACACGCGCAACATGGTTACCGGTGCTTCCAATGCGGACCTGGCGATCATTTTGGTGGATGCACGCCACGGTGTAGTGGAGCAAACACGCCGCCACTCGCTGATCGCTTCGATGCTGGGTATCCCCCACGTGATCGTTGCCATCAACAAAATGGACCTGGTTGGAAACTCAGAAGACGCCTTCCTGGAAATAGCAAAATCCTACACGGAGCTCGCTGAAAAGCTTTCCATTAAAGACCTTACAATCATTCCGGTAAGCGCATTGAACGGCGATAACATCGTAGAAAGGTCTCAGAGCATGAGCTGGTACACTGGCGAAACGTTGCTTTCTGTTCTTGAAAAAGTGAATGTGCTGAAAGATCAGAATCTGGAAGACGGCCGTTTCGCGGTACAATATGTGATCCGCCCTCAGACAGACGATCTGCACGACTACCGCGGCTATGCCGGCCGGGTACAAAGCGGAAGCTTCAAAAAGGGCGAACTGATCAAAGTTTTGCCTTCGGAAAGAGAGTCAAAAATCGCTAAAATCGAGTTCGGCGGAAACGAAATCGAAGAGGCCTCTGTTCTTGAGTCTGTAACGATATTGCTTGAAGACGATATCGACATCAGCCGCGGCGATACGATTGTTTCTGTAAACAATTCGCCGATTGTGAGTCAGGATATCGAGGCGCTTGTTTGCTGGATGGACGACAAAAAAACACTGAAACCGGGTAACAAATACATCTTGCAGCACGGAACAGCCCGTTCACGCTGCTCGGTACGCGATATTGAATACCAGATCGACATCAATTCATACGAGAAACTGGACGAAGTGGAAAGCCTGAAATTGAACGACGTCGCAAGGATCGTTCTGAGAACGGCCCAGCCGATTGCATACGACCCATATCAGCAAAACCGTGCAAACGGTGCGGCGATCCTGATCGACGAAACATCGAATGTAACAGTGGGTGCTTGCATGATTGAGTGACCCTTCGGCGGCCCGGTGCGCTCAGGGTGACATTCGCATACAGGCTTTGACTTAATAATGTCAGGCTGAGCGCAGTCGAAGCCGAGCCTACAAGGCAAAAAGCGCACACTAGGATTAAAAAATATACTATCCCGATAGACGATTAGAATATCACCATGAGCGAATTAATCATTTCTGACAAAGTATCCGCCGTTGCAAAGCGCGATATCGTTGACCTACAACAAAAAATCGGTGCCTTCTACTCAGGCGAAACACCCGAAGAAGCGTTCCGTAAATTCCGCCTTACCCGCGGTGTGTATGGTCAGCGTCAGCCTGGTGTGCAAATGATCCGTATCAAATTACCTTACGGACGCATTACCGCCGACCAGTTAGTCCGCATTGCAGATACTTCAGACAAATATGCGACCGGAAACCTGCACGCCACTACGCGCCAGGATATTCAGCTGCACTTTGTAAAGCTTGCCGATTCACCCCAGCTCTGGGCTGACCTCGAAGATGCCGGAATTACATTAAAAGAGGCTTGTGGTAATACGATCCGCAACGTTACGGCGTCGTCTGTCGCGGGTATTGACCCGGATGAGCCTTTCGATGTAACACCGATGACTCATTCGATATTCGCTTACTTCCTCCGTAATCCGATCAACCAGGATATGGGCCGGAAGTTCAAAATCGCTGTTTCTTCGTCAGAAAAAGACTCCGCGCTGGCATTTATCCACGACGTGGGACTGATCGCCAAAATGGGCGTGAATGCAGCGGGAGAAATGGTGAGAGGCTACAAAGTACTGATCGGTGGCGGCCTTGGTGCCCAGCCTTTTTCAGCACAAACTGCCTTTGAATTCCTGGAAGAAGAAAAAGTAATTCCTTTCATCGAAGCGATGCTTCGCGTATTCGACCGCTATGGTGAGCGTGTACGTCGTCACAAGGCACGTATGAAGTTCCTTTTGAACGACCTGGGCCTGGAAGCGATGATGGAGAAGGTAGAGGAGGAACGCACAGCAGTTAAAAACAAGGTATTTTACATTCCGGAAGACCTTTTCGGAACTAACGAAGCCGAATCCATCAACCATGCACCACGCCCTTCATTGAGCGAGGCCGAAATCTTGAAAATAGCAGCGGAAAGCATCGACGCTTCTCAGCTGGATACTTTCACGAAATGGTTGAGGACCAATACATTTGAGCAAAAACAAAAGGGCTGGTATGCGGTTCAGCTGCGTGTGTTGCTGGGCGATATGAGCTCAGATACTGCACGTGCGCTTGCTGATGTAGTGCGCCAATATGCAGCTGACGATATTCGCGTAACGGTAAACCAGGGCTATATCCTGCGTTTTGTAAAAGGTGAAGACCTGGTAGCTATTTACCACGAACTGGCTAAGCTCGGACTCGCAGCTCCTGGTTTCGACAGCACCATGGACATTACCACCTGTCCTGGAACAGATACTTGTAACCTGGCAATTTCCAGCAGCTACGGCATTACCCGTGTGTTGGAAGATGTGATGAAAGAAGAATATCCGGAAATGATCTACAACCAGGACATCAAAATCAAGATCAGCGGTTGTATGAACGGTTGCGGCCAGCATAATGCTTCCAATATCGGTTTCCACGGAAGCTCGATCAAAAATGGCAAGCTGGTTTTGCCTGCATTGCAGGTATTGCTTGGCGGCGGTTTTTCAAGTGATGGCATCGGTTTGATTGGCGATAAAGTGATCAAAGTGCCTACCAAGCGCGGGCCGGAAGTGTTGCGTACGTTGTTCGACGACTATGAAACCAATGCACTGGAAGGTGAATATTACAACCAGTATTATCTTCGTCAGACCAAAAATTACTTCTTCCAATTGCTGAAACCGCTTGCCGATCTGTCGACCTTGCAGGATGACGATTACCGCGACTGGGACCACGATGAACTGTTCAAAACTGAGATCGGTGTAGGTGAATGCGCGAGTGTGCTTGTGGATTTGGTTGCAACGACGATTGTTGAAGGTCAGGAAAAGCTGAACCTTGCGAAAGAAAACTTCGAATCAGGCATTTGGGCGGATGCGATTTATCATGCCTATAATGTGTTTATCACTGGTGCCAAAGGCCTTTTGATGTCGAAAGATGTGACTACCAACACACAGTATGGTATCATCAACGATTTCGAAACACATTTCGGTCAAGAGTTCAAATATGAAACACCAGCTGAATTTGCATTGGCTGACAAAGCTGAAACGCCATTCAAATCATTGGTATTCAGTATTAATAAATTTGAACCAAGCGAAGCATTCGCTACTTACTTCATCGACGCTGCCGAGCAGTTCCTTGATTTCGTAAGAGCAACACGCGAATCGCAACTACTTGAAACGGGAGAACCCGCATTGCAGGAACTCTCATTCGGAAAAGATAGCTAAACGGCAATCGGCTATCGACAGTCGGCTTTCAGCATTTGGAGAGCCGATTATCGATGGCCGAAAGCTGAAAGCCGATAGCCTCTATGAAACTGACACTGATAGGTGCCGGGCCGGGCGATCCCGACCTGATCACCATGAAGGGGGTCAAAGCCCTGCGGAAAGCACGGGTTGTACTCTACGATTCCCTCGCCCACCCCTCATTGCTGGATTACTGTCCCGAAGATTGCGTCAAAATACTCGTCGGGAAGCGCTTTGGTAAAACAAGCTGCGCACAGGACGAGATCAATGACCTGATCGTGGAGAAGGCACGTCAATATGGCGAGGTTGTCCGGCTGAAAGGCGGCGATTCGTTCATTTTCGGGCGTGGTTACGAGGAGATCATGTATGCCGCCGAACACGGCATTGAATCCGAAGTGATACCAGGCATTTCAAGCAGCTATGCAGTACCAGCCCTTGCCGGCATCCCGTTAACCTCACGAGGTGTAAGCGAAAGTTTCTGGGTCATCACCGGCACTACCAAAGCACATGCGCTTTCGAAAGACCTACATTTGGCTGCTCAATCCACAGCAACGGTGGTTATTTTAATGGGCCTTCATAAATTGGAAGAGATTGTGGCCATGTACTCGGGCCTGGGCAGGGCGGATGAATCTATTTCGATTATTCAAAACGGCACTTTGGAAGAACAGAAGGTCGTTACGGGCAAAATCAGCAATATCGTTCCGCTTGCCCGGGTAAGCGAATTGGCTTCGCCTGCAATTATTGTAATAGGCCAGGTAGCAGCGCTTCCCGATCTTTCCTATCAAAAGGTTCAGGAACTGATGCAAAAAGGACAGTCTGTAAGCGGATTGGCTGATTAAAGCAGGCTGATAAGCCAGTTTAAATCGATTTTGCCACGGAATTCGAGGAAATAGATCACTCCGGCGAGCACTACATAGCTGATAAACAGCCATTTCTTCTTCATTTCATACTGATCGTGGTGGTGAAAATAGTCATACACCATTGACGCGCTGAAACCGAAAATCATCATTGCAAAAGAAAGTACGCCGCAATCCTGCCGGTAATGCGCGTAAGCGTGCAATGCAGGCGCACCGAGCACGAGATACAAAAGCCACATTCCGAATCCCATCCGGTACAGGTAAACGCTCAGCCTGCGATCGTTTCTGATGTCAAATAACCCTTCAAGCATAGCATTACTTCTACGGTTTGAAACAGTGAATATAAGAAAAAAAATTGATCGGATGTGCTACCTTTGCCAACCGAAAATTCGATTTGCAAAAGAAGTACTCACCAATGAATGCGTTTTTTACCCAGCTCTTCCTGAAACTCCTCGATGCGATTTCAAGGCTTTCCTGGGGCAAACTTTACAGGCTTTCCGACATCCTACGTTTTCTCATCTTTGATATTGGCCAATACAGGAAAAAGGTGGTTTTGAGTAACCTCCGGAACAGCTTTCCAACCTACAATGACAAAAAGATACACGAAATCGCTGGCAAGTTTTACCGCAATTTCACCGATATCATTTTCGAAACAATCAAACTGAAATCCATTTCCAGAGAGGATCTGCTGGGCCGGATCGACCTGGATATGCACATTTTAGACCACTATTTTGAAAAGAACCAAAATTTAGTGGTGGTAGCAGGACATTTGGGAAACTGGGAAATGCTGAACCTTTTCGGCTCCGCCCGACTGTCGCACCAAATGGTTGTCGTGTACCATGAACTTCAAAACGATGTATTTGAAGATTGGTTTAAAAATGTGAGGACGCGGTTTGGGACCGAAATGGTGACGATGAAGGAGGCCATTTCCAAAGCCATGCAACCGCGGGACAGGCCTTTTATATTTATACTGATCAACGACCAGTCGCCTGTGCCGGAAAAGGCGTTCTGGACGAAATTTCTGAACCAGGATACCGGCGTGTTTCGTGGTGTGGAGTTGATAGCGCGCCGGCTCAATTCTCCCGTTTTATACATGGCCGTATTGAAAAATGAGGCAAAAAGGGGATTTTACAAAGGTTATTTCAGGCTGATCACGGAAACACCCAAACAGGAGCCCAACAACAGCATTCTGCAAGCCCAGATCGGCTTTCTGGAACAGGATATCATACAGCAACCAGACAACTGGCTCTGGTCGCACAAGCGCTGGAAACACAAAAAGCCCGAAAATCTTCCGCCATCACAGTTACTTCAGGAAATCAAAAGTGAATAAACCGGTCAAATTCCTCATTCTGCGTTTTTCGTCGATCGGAGACATCGTGCTCACCACGCCGGTTGTGCGTTGTCTGAAACAGCAGATGCCACAGGCGGAGATCCATTATTTTACCAAAAGTAAATTCGAATTCCTGTTGCAAGACAATCCTTATATAGATAAGGTATGGCTGCTCGAAAAAGATACGGCGGGCATCTTGTCACTACTCAAAAAAGAGAATTTTGACTACATTATAGACCTGCACCGTAATATCCGGACTTTACGGATCAAATGGACACTCGGCGTGCCATCATTCAGCTTTGAAAAGCTCAATGTGCAAAAATGGCTGATGACGCAATTCAAGGTCAACTACTTGCCCGATGTGCATATTGTGGATCGGTGCCTGGATACTTTGAAGTCATTCAATATCGTCAACGACGACAAAGGACTGGATTACTTTATTCCCTACAAAGACCAGGTCGAGCTGAGCTGGCTACCGGCGACACATCAGCAAGGTTACGTCGCTTATGCGATCGGCGGTCAGCATTTCACCAAAAAGCTGCCTGTACCGCGGATGATCGAGCTATGCAAAAAAATCAATTTCCCTGTTATCCTGTTAGGCGGCAAAGAAGATTTCGAAGCCGGCGAGGCCGTGAGGCAGGCAATTGGCGATGACCCAATTTTCAATGCCTGCGGAAAATACAATTTTAATCAATCGGCGTCGCTGATCGAAAAAGCACTGATCGTGTTCTCGCATGATACGGGCCTCATGCACGTAGCGGCCGCATTCAGAAAGAAAGTATATTCGATCTGGGGAAATACTGTGCCCGCATTCGGGATGTATCCATACAAAACGGCATTCGAAGTGCTGGAAACGAAAGGCCTGGAATGTCGTCCCTGCTCGAAGATCGGATATAGCCAATGTCCGAAAAAACATTTCAAATGCATGAATGACATTGCCTTCGATTTCCCGATCAAAGAACTACCACAAGCAAAATAGTGTTGCATTTGCGACCATTGAGTTAATCACAAACGACCGTCGATGAACAAAAAAGTAAACATAGGGCTGGTACAAATGAGTTGTACGGCTGATGTTGATGCGAATTTTCAAAAAGCAACCATCAAAATCCGTGAAGCTTCGCAAAAAGGCGCACAGATCATCTGTCTTCAGGAGCTTTTCAAGTCATTGTATTTCTGCGATATAGAAGACCATGGCAATTTTAGCCTTGCCGAAGCCATTCCCGGCCCATCTACCACCGCATTGGGTGCTTTGGCGAAGGAATTGGGTGTGGTGATCATCGCTTCGCTCTTCGAAAAGCGTGCGCACGGCCTGTACCACAACACCACGGCTGTACTCGACGCCGACGGTACATATTTAGGCAAATACCGAAAAATGCACATTCCCGACGATCCGGGTTATTACGAGAAATTCTACTTCACTCCCGGGGACGCGCCGGTTACCGAACAGGATACCGACGGATACCGGATATTTGAAACCAAATTTGCCCGGATAGGCGTGTTGATCTGCTGGGACCAGTGGTATCCCGAAGCTGCCCGCATTACAAGCCTCATGGGTGCAGAGATACTTTTTTATCCCACCGCCATCGGCTGGGACACCAACGAAACCGATCCGCAGACCAACGAAGAGCAATATGGTGCCTGGCAGACAATCCAGCGCGGACATGCGGTCGCGAACGGAGTATATGTGGTGTCCGTTAACCGCGTCGGAAGGGAAGCAGACCAGCAGTTCTGGGGTGGATCGTTTGTGGCCAATCCGCATGGCAGGCTCTTGTACCTGGCCCCGCATGACGAAGAAGTGACGTATGTACAGGAACTTGACCTCGGTAAGCTCGACCATTACCGCACTACCTGGCCGTTCCTACGTGATCGCCGCGTGGATTCTTATAAACCGATACTTAAAAGATTTATCGACCAGCCGATTTGAGCAGAATATAATTATTTCAATACACGAAAAAAGAGCGCCTCTATGCAAGAGGCGCTCTTTTTTCGTTTCGACAACATTTCGCCACAAATAGGCCTTAGCGGCCGCTTAGTCACTCAATAGTACATTATAACTACAATCCATCATAGTTAATTAGCTTAATATTAAGCAATTAGCAACCATCAGACGAACACTTAATCTACACATCTGGTAGGAAATCTTAAAAATCGGTTTATTAAAATTATTTATCGATATATTCCAATAACATTTTATATTGATTTTAAATGACCAATTTTTATTGCAAAAAACTTCAATATTTAAATTTATTCTCTTGCATTTTTTGACTTTGTCAGTATATTTGAAAAGTCATCATACGGATGACAGAACTTCTAAACCGAAGATATATTCCAGCCGCACATGAATATATCTGAACGTGTTGAGAGGGGCTTACCGGGAATTGGCAGGATCAAATTACGACCGCCAGGTAAGTTACGCTCTAACACAATATAATTTTTTTAATACGTATTTCTTGATTACCGTGGACAAACAACTGTTCGGCGTCCGGGTTTTTCATGGCCTTGCCGAAACCGTTATCATTGTTTGTCCTCGATTAAAGAGGGTATTGCTTTCCGGAAAAGCAGTGTTGCAAGCTTATGGCTGTGTTGTTCTGTCCGCGTGAAAGTGTGTGCGGCGCATGGCAGCGTGGACGACACACAGCCATAACTTTTTTCCCTCCTACTACTACGAGCACCTAACAACAATTTAACTCAGATTCCCCATGCGTAAAGTTCTACTCTTTTTTATATGGGTTTGCCTGCTTTCTCCTCACGCATTTGCACAAGTGCGTCTGCTGAGCGGCAAAATATCGGCAGCCGACGATGGTCTCGGCCTCGCAGGAGCGTCTATCATTTACAAGGGTACCAATGTGGGTACAAACGCCGATGCTGACGGAAATTTCAGCTTTTCAGTTCCAGGCGACGGAACCCTGGTTGTTTCATATGTGGGTTTTCTGATTAAGGAAATAGCGATCGGAAACCAAACGAAATTCGACATCAAATTAGACGCCGACACGCGACAACTTGCAGAGGTAGTGGTTACTGCCTTTGGTATCGAGCGTGAGAAAAAGGCATTAGGATATACGGTGCAGGAAGTCAAAGGAAGTGCATTGACAGAGTCCCGTTCAACGAACGTGGCGAACGCACTGTCCGGAAAGATTGCCGGTGTGCGGGTTCAGGCCAACGGAGGCCCGGGCAGCAGCTCCACGATCCAGATCAGGGGTTCTTCTTCTGTTTCGGGTAACAACCAGCCGTTGATCGTAATCGACGGTGTGCCGATGGAACAAACTGCCAGCAAAACGCTGGGCGGCGGTATTTCGGAAGTTAACCCGGATAATATCAAGGAAATGTCGGTGCTTAAGGGACCTAATGCAGCTGCATTGTACGGCTCCCGGGCAGCAAACGGCGTAATCCTGATCACTACTAAAAACGGACAGGGCACCAAAGGACTTGGTGTGGAGGTTAATTCCAACATCACATTCGAGCGCCCGTGGATCAAGCCTGATTTTCAGAATACTTATGGTGGAGGAAACGGTTATCGCACCTGGTACACCGACGGATGGAGTGGCAATATCACCGATCCGGCCGAAATAGCCCAGTATCGTGCCGTTTACGACTCAAAATATCCGCTAGCTGGATCAGAAGGGACGGATGAAAGCTGGGGAGCTCCGATGGATGGGCGCCTGGTGAGACAGTGGTGGACTGGTGACGATGTTGCACCACTGACTCCCCAGCCAAACAACTGGGAGGAGTACTGGCAGACCGGCCGCACGATCACAAACAGCGTGGCATTGTCCGGTGGAAACGACAAAGGCTTCTTCCGCCTTGGATTGAGCCGTGTGGATCAGAAGGGTATTATGTATTACAATGATTTCCACAGAAATAACTTCCGGATCAACTCGGGTTATAATCTAACCAAGAATATCAGCATCACAATGTCCGGCGAATACATCAAATCCGGTTCCGACAACCGCAGTTATGCAGGCGGTCAGGAATTCATCTGGTCGCACCGCAGTGTCTCATGGGACCAGTTGCGTGACTACGAGAGCTATATCGGTGTACACAATCAGAAAACCGGCGACAGCGATCCACCAAACTGGCAGCACACTTTCTTTACCAACCCTTATTTCTCACAAAAGAATCTGCCGTCTGGTAACCAAAAGGACCGCTTGCTCGGTAACATCGCTTTGAACTATAAAATATTGCCTTCGCTGAGCCTCATGCTACGCACCGGAACAGATTATTGGAGCGATACGCGAATCAACGTGACCAACTTCCTGCGGGTTCGTAACGGCGTTCGCACACCAGGTCGCTATAACGAAGAAGTACTGCGCAGCCAGGAAACAAACTCCGATTTCATGTTGACTTATAATAAAAACCTGTCAACGGATTTTGGACTGAATGTTCAATTCGGAGGTATCCAGCGCAAAAACTACTATAAAAGAAATTACTTCAATGTAAATGAACTGATCGTGGACGGGCTTTACAACGCAGGAAACTCGGTGCCCAGCCAGAACACCATCGAAAGCGAAATCCGCAAATCGGAGACGCAGAGCTTGTTCGGAACCGCTAACCTCTCCTGGAGAAACGCATTGTTCCTGGACCTGACAGCGAGAAACGACTGGTCGAGCACGCTGCCTTCCAACGCACGCTCGTACTTCTACCCTTCTGCTTCGGTAAGTGCGGTGATCACTGAGCTAATGGATCTCAAAAGCAATGTATTGTCATTCGGCAAGATCCGCGCGAGCTATGCACAGGTTGGAAACGACGCTACGCCTTACCAGTTGGCCCAGACATTCACATCCAGCGGCTCCTGGAACGGTTCGGTTGCCAAATTCGCAGAGAATATCCAGATCGCGAATTCTAACCTGAAACCAGAGATCACAACAGGATTGGAACTCGGTGCTGACCTCCGCTTCCTGAAAGGCAAAATCGCATTGGACGTAACTTACTACAACCAGACTACCAAAGACCAGATCCTGGGTGTGGAAATCTCCAAAGCCAGCGGTTACAATACCCGCATCCTGAATGCAGGTAAGATCACCAACAAAGGCGTTGAGGTAACGATTTCGGGAACACCTGTCAAGCTTTCAAATGGTTTCAGCTGGGATGTTTCTTTGAACTATGCGCGTAACCGTAACAAAGTAGTGGAACTGGCAGAAGGCCTAACCACCTACACATTGGCTACGCAAAGAGGTATGTCGTCGGAAGCACGTGTGGGTGAAGCTTACGGTACATTTTACGGCGTAGGTTTTCAGAAATCACCAGACGGACAAGTGGTTTATGGCGCCAACGGTTTGCCAGTAACTGCCTCCAACCAGAAACTCGGCAATGTACAGCCAGACTGGATCGGCGGGATGCTGAACACGTTCAACTACAAAGGCTTCTCATTGACAGCATTGGTTGACGTTCGCATTGGCGGCGATATCTACGACGAAGGCACAGGAACTGCCCGCTGGACCGGCCAATACGCCGAAACAGCACTGGGCCGCGAAGAAGGTGTGATCGGCAAAGGCGTGCGTGAAGTGACAGCTGCCGACGGGACCAAATCTTTCGTTCCTAACGACATTATCGTTACAGCCAACCAGCTTTACGGATACAACAATCCAAGAAACTACCACGAGTCGGCCATTTTTGATGCTAGTTATGTGAAGCTTCGCGAATTGTCGCTGGGTTACAGCATTAGTCCTGCATTCCTGAAAAGAATTAAGATCCAGTCTGCCAAGATTTCGGTGGTGGGACGCAACGTGTGGATGATCTTCAAGAACACTCCGCATATCGATCCTGAAATTGATGCGAAAGGCGGTAACTCACAAGGTTTCGGCTACGGCGAACTGCCAAGCTCACGCAGCCTTGGAATGAACCTGTCGCTGTCATTCTGATCCAGACTATCTGATTACGGACCTTAAAGCATTTGAAAGATGAAAAATATATTGAATCATAAAAGCATCTGGATTACGACCCTGGCAGGTATTCTTACCGCCACCAGCTGTACCGACGATTTTGATAAAATGAATGCCAACCCCAACAGCCCAACGGCTATTGGAGCACAGTACCTCCTTCCAACCGGGATTGAAACCGCTATCGACCGTTACTGGGGACACCGCACCCGTTTCGAGCGCATCAACATCGACGCCGCGGAGTTGTACGTGCAGCATTTGACCCGTAATATTTATTCCAATGAAGGCGACGATTACACGGTATCGCCCGCTTTGGTAGCCAATAACTGGAAAGGTTTCTACAATGATTCCCAGCTCAATTTCCAACGCATTATCCTGCAAACCGGAGAGACGGGGACGGCCCCTAACAAAAATTACGAAGGTGTTGCGCTCGTGATGCGTTCATGGGTATTCTCGTTGCTGACCGACATGTATGGTGCGATACCCTACACGGATGCGATCAAAGGAACGGGCGATGTGCCAAATTACACCCCCAAATACGATCCGATGGACGTAGTGTATGCCGGTTTGCTGAACGACCTGAAAATGGCAAACGAGAAGCTGACAGTAGGCGGCCCGGCCATTGCGGGTGACATTATGTACGGAGGCGATATTATGAAGTGGAAGAAATTCGCAAACTCCCTTCGTCTTCGTCTGGCTAACCGCCAGGCCGCGAAGAAACCGGCAGAATCCAAGGCCATTATGGCTGAAATCCTGGCCGACGCGACCAAATTCCCCATCTTCGCAAGTAACGCCGATAATGCCCAGCTGAACTGTACGACGACATTGCCGAGCAACAACGAGTGGAACCAGGTGATGAAACAGGACGGTCGTACGGACTGGAACATCAGCAAAACACTGGCTGATAAAATGAACGAACTCGATGACGCCCGCATTACCGTATTCGCCAACCCCAACAAGGACGGCAAATACCAGGGTCACCCGAACGGCCTTCCCGATGCGATTGCGACTTCTTACCTGTCGACCAGCTCTACAATCGGTAACGCATTTACCAAGGCCGATGCGCCGGAAGTGATCATGACTTTTGCCGAACTCAATTTCATCCTCGCTGAGGCTGCATTGGACGGCGAGATCACGGGCAGCGCTAAAACCTATTTCGAAACCGGCATCACTGCTTCATTTGCGCAATACGGTCTGACTCCATCAGCTACTTACTTCACGAAAGTGGGCGCTGTAACCCGTGAAAAGGTGTTGGAGCAAAAATGGATCTCCCTGTTCGGACAAGGTGTGGAAGCATGGATCGAATGGCGCAGGACCGGGTTACCCGTGTTTCCGGCGCTTGACCCGCGCGCAGTCGTACAAAATGGCGGTATCCTTCCAACCCGTTTCCCCTATCCTAACTCCGAGTATTCGCTGAATGCAGCGGCTGTTAAAGCAGGAGAAGCGTTGAACGGCGGTGCCAACGATATGAAAACCAAGTTGTGGTGGGCAGAAAAGTAGGTAAGACCACATTCATTTTCAATCATTTCAAGATTCCGAGATTATGAAAAATATCAAAACATACTTCCCAGCAATTTGCCTTTTGGCTGCGATGGCATTGGGTTTCATTTCCTGCAAAGAAGAGGATCCGTTCCTCGACAGAGATGTGGCACCAGTACTGGTTGACATCGTTGGGGCACCGTTCGGGGCACCGATCGCCAGTGAACCCACGGTCGCCTATGCTATGGCCGATCAGAAGATCGTCCTTTCAGCCAGGCTGCTCGAACTCGACAAGACAAATATTCTGGACCACACAAAAGGGATCGATTCGATACCGGTCCCGAATGTACAGATCAAAATCACCCTTCGGACCGGGGCTGTTTTGGGGGAAGTTACCTCCAATGCGCAGGGCCTTGTAACGCTTGAAAAGACTTGGGCAGACCTTGGTATAAAAACCCCGAAAGCGGGCGAGATCACCAAGATATCCTGGACCGGCAGCTATAAGGGAATTGCCTTTACCAGATTTTCACAAGTACAAGCTAAGTGATTGAAAACAAGCTCAGTTATACCATATTTCGCTTGTTAATTTGTAAATTGTATTACGGCTTCACCATCTCATATTAATCGTCACGTACTTACTAAACATTAGAACAATGAATCAAACAATTGACCGTCGGAACCTGTTAAAATCCGGTTTAATGGCAATCGGAGGAATGGCTATCGCCCCCCACCTGACCGCAGGTGCATTCGAACGCACACCGTTGTCACTGGATCCCGAGAGCCGCATTTACCGTAGCCCAATGGTAAGAGAGAATTTCTTGCCGGCCGATTTCAAAGCTCCAAAGATCACAGCGAGGCTAAGCGCAAACGAAAATCCATACGGGCCACCTATGTCTGCACAGAAAGCAGTAGCAGAATCCGTGAAAAACGGAAACCGCTATGCATGGAAGGAGATGTACGACCTGATCGATAAAATTGCTAAAAAAGAAGGTGTAACTGCGGACCATATTATGATGGGACCAGGCTCATCCGATCTTTTGGAAAAAGTGGCGCTGGTTACATTCATGAAAGGTGGTAATATCGTTTCCGCCGACCCTTGCTATATGTCGCTAGTTAGCGTTGCCAAATCCGTTGGAGCTACCTGGAAACCCGTTCCATGTACCGCTGACTGGTCACACGACCTGAAAGCAATGGAAGCAGCCATCGATAAAGACACGAAACTGGTTTACGTTTGTAACCCAAACAACCCGACCGGTGCCATCACCAAAGGCCAGGACCTGCTTGATTTCTGCTCACGCGTTTCGGAAAAAGTACCTGTATTTGTTGACGAAGCTTATATCGAGCTGGCAGTTGGCGCAGATACACAAAGCATGGTGTCACTCCTGACGCAAAAGAAAAATGTGATCGTCGCCCGTACGTTCTCGAAAATCATGGGAATGGCCGGTATCCGCGTGGGTTACATTGCTGCGCAGCCTGCATTCCTGGAAACTATTAACAAAATCACACGTGGTGGAATGGGTATTTCCTATACTTCGATCTTCGCCGCATCCGCGAGCCTTGACGACAAGGACTTCCAGGGAAACACCCGTAAACTGAACCACGAAGCAAAAACATACCTGTATGAAAACCTGGATAAAATGGGATACAAATACATTCCGTCCTATACCAACTTTGTACTCTTCCCGATCAGCATTTCCGGCAAGGAACTTCTCACCAAGATGACCGCCAAAGGCATCGCCGTCCGCTCATTCGACATCCAGAACAAACCCTGGTGCCGCGTAAGCATCGGAACAATGGATGAAATGAAGGCCTTTGTAGGTGCGCTCGGGCAGTTGAGTTAACATCTCGCATTATCCTTCGGCTGCGCTCAGGATGACAGTGACACGTTGTCACACTGATCGCAGCCGAAGTGAGAGCGAGCACGCTAATCCTTCGACCGCCGGGCGGCCCCGTGCGCTCAGGATGACACTCATGCATTGTCACACTGAGCGCAGTCGAAGTGAGGGGCGCAAATGCCATTTAATCCCAAAGATTTTTACTCCTATTATAATACTTTTCACAACACGTCTCGAAAGCAATACCCTCTCTAACCTTCGATATTCCTGTTGACCATTCAAATATTTCGATTATGAGTGACGCATTACAGAAAACCATTACGCTATTGTTATTAATTGCTTTGGGTTTACTCCTCAAAAGCAAATTTAAAAACAAGGACCAGACCAACGGGATCAAGGAGATCATCCTGTCTGTGGCGTTACCGTCGACTATTTTTATTTCCCTGATGAAGATCGATATTGACTCGTCGATGTTCATCATTCCCCTGGTTACGCTTGTTTTCAACTTCCTGATGTTTTTTTCCGCGCCGCTTGCATTCGCATTGTTTGGAATAGAAAAAAACAGCCCGACCGGACGGACCCTGATGATGCTTATACCTTCACTGGCACCGGGATTATCCTGTTTTCCTTTTATTGCCGAATTTTTGGGAGAAAAGAGCCTCGCGATCGCCGCATTGGCAGACGTCGGAAACAAATTCTTCGTCCTTATCTCATTGTACATTCTCGCAATGAACATGTTCCTTAAAAACAGCGACGATAAGGAAACCAAAATGGGCGGCAAGCTCAAAAGCCTGTTCGCAAGCATGTTTCAGGAACCTATTAACCTACTCATTATCACTGCGATCATTCTGCTGAGCCTCGGCATTAACTATAATACATTGCCACCGATAATAGCCGATATTTTTGACAAAACCAGTGCCATGATGACGCCGTTGGTGCTGCTGTTTATTGGCCTTGCCGTGCAACTTAAGGAAGGCAAGAAGCGTATCGTTGCAAGTATACTCTTCTTTCGCGCAGGCATTACGATGCTGATCAGCGCGGGGATGATTTATGTACTGAATATCACTGATCAGAACATGGTATTACTTGCCATTGTAATTCCTCTGAGCGCTGCCAGCTTTTGGCCGCTTGCTCACATTTCGGCTTTCAACCTTCGGGAAGATGCCAAATCGATGCCCAAAGAAAAGCGGACATTTGATCTGGAACTGGCTGTATTGTTACTTGCATTTTCATTACCATTCTCAACGATATTAATTTTAGCAATTTTGTCCTCTGGCACTTTCTTTGCACATACTTCTACGCTGATCACCGTCGGACTTGTCCTAATCAGCCTGGGTGCAGTGCCCAATGCTTTGAGCAAAGTATTTGTAAAAATGTCCAAGGCGTCGTCCTAACACCTGACTTATGCAAAAAATCCTGGTCACAACTTTTGTTTCACTCCTGTCACTGAATGCTTTTGCCCAGACTGAAATTGCTGCAGTAAGCAGCATTCAGTCCGAGGCGACGATTAAAATCTCGAAAAACAAAAGACGTTGCAAGTACTTTTCGGCCAGTGCCCCAGTGACCATGGCCGACGGCAGCGTCAAATCGATTGCGGAGGTTCGCGTGGGCGAGCATGTGAAAACTTGTAAGGACGGCAGAAGTGCGGTGACGCAAGTGAAGCAGATCGACGTTTACAATCAGCCTAATTCCTCTCTTACGGCCGTTTACCTGCGTCCTGTGGAAGAAAGCAAAACCGGTGAAACGCCGATCGTGCCTGCATTGCTACTCGAAGCGACGCCGCATCACATGGTTCAAACCAACCGTGGCAGAAAGCGGATGAAAAAATTGTCGAAGAACGACATTCTGTACCATTATGAACCAGCAACCGGCATTGTCTCATCCTGGAAAGTAGGTGCCGTCAAGGAAAATGCGCGACGCGTTAGCAGGGCCTATAACCTCGAAACCGAGGAAGGCACTTACCTGATCGACAATGTGATGGTCGCCAACAACTGATTCATTATTTACTCACGTTCCGCCAAAGTCTCGTTTCGGGGCTTTGGCTTTTTTACGCCCCCGTCCTACGAATCTTATCTCGACGCGCGCTGACTTCAAAACCTTTTACGACATTTGCAGTTCGATTTGAACAAAAAAACGCAATACCGTGACTGCAAATACCGCTTCGTCAACCCCCAAAGAGCTAGGTTTCACATTTCCGGCCGAATGGCACCCGCATCGTGCCACGTGGCTTACATTCCCGCATAATGACGCGTCGTGGCAGGGCGACAGGCTTGAAAAAATGCGGCCTCAGTACCTGGCTTTTATCAAAGCGATCAGTCAGGGTGAAAATGTTGGGATTATTGCCAATGACGAAGCCTTGAAGCAATTTATCATTACCGAACTGGTCAGGACCGGGGTTGATCTAGCCAAAATTGAATTCATTGTAAAACCTACCAACGACGCCTGGTGCCGGGATCACGGTCCTTCATTTGTCATTAACCCTAAAACCGGCGAAAAAATGATCGTCGATTGGGGGCATAATGCGTGGGGCGGCAAATATCCTCCTTACGACGACGATAACCGCACCCCACAAGCCGTCGCCGAATATCTGAATATCCCCGTATTCCACCCGGGTATTATCATGGAAGGAGGTTCTGTGGAATTCAACGGAGCGGGCAGCCTGCTCACGAGCAAATCGTGCCTATTGAACCCAAACCGCAATCCACACCTAAACCAGGGCCAGATTGAAGAATTCCTGTGCCAGTATTATGGTATCGGGCAGGTTTTATGGGTGGAAGATGGCATTGTGGGAGACGATACCGACGGCCATATCGACGATACCACCCGTTTCGTGAATGAAAATACAATAGTGGCTTGTGTGGAAACCGACCCCTCGGATGGCAACTTTGAGGTTCTGAATACCAATCTCGATATGCTTAAAAAAATGAGGTTATTAAATGGAAAACAGCTCGATATCATCGAATTGCCAATGCCCAAAGCGGTCATTATCGACGGTTTCAGGACGCCGGGCTCTTATGCCAACTTCCTGATCTGCAATGCAGGCGTGATCGTGCCGGTATTTAACAACCCGAATGACCAGATCGCGATCGACATTCTTGAAAAAGCATTCGTCGACCGGAAGATCATCCCATTGGAGGCCACCGAAATTATATGGGGCCAGGGAAGTTTCCATTGCCTCAGCCAGCAGGAGCCGCTGGTTTAAGTTTGTATTGGAAATCGTATGTAACTGATTCTTAATTATAATTCACCGGAAATTTAATGAAGGTGTATTAAAACAAAAAAGGCGACTCCCGGGAGCCGCCTCGATTGACTAAGGTCTTTTCTTGGTAATGCTGACAGATTCCAGCACATATTTCCTATCGGGCGACGCCCCGGATTCAAACCGGAAATGGAGCGAAGGCCGGGCCGGATTGGCATAGGCCAGAATATTGTCGACCAGTACCGGTTTGTCAGTCAGCGTAATGTTTCCGCCTGATTTTAAGACTGTCACGTTGTATTTCTTCTGGGTCAGGTTCAGGCTGACGATAATTGTGTGTAAAATGCCCGCGCCGATATTTCCAACCGCCTGCTCTGTTCCCGGCAATGCGGTTACCAAACTCAGGTTTCCACTCTGGTCAATATACATGCGACTGATCAATGCCGCAGAGCCATCTGTAATATCGATCATAATTCTCTCACCGGTACCGGAATGCGTTGCAGTGAAAAGGAACCACATGGGCTGGGTAAAATCGGTGGAAATGCCTTTGAAGGTCAAAAACTGATTATGCGCCGTCAGCCCCGGAGTTGATATTTCACTAAATGTAAGTGCCTTTTCTCCCGCAGATGCGGAAGCAGTCACTTTAATGCGCGGTTCGAGCTCGCTGCTATAATCGATGGCATCGCCTGAGGGATCGCCGGGGATGTTCTTGGCGGGCAAGTTGCCTATTGTTTCACTTTCGAAATTGGAGGTAAGGATCGCACTTGTTTTGCAGGACATGATAGTTGCACCGATCAACAAGGGAAACAGGATGATTTGAAATCTTTTCATGGTTCATTGAGTTTTGTGAGGCTCAAATGTAGGATTCCAAAATCCTGATTTTCAGCGTAAATATACCTGCATGATTATTCGGTCGGTTACTACTGCTCCCCCAATGCCTCCCATTCCGTCCGCTCGTGCAGGAACACATTATAGTCCACAAAACCCCGGATACCGTCTGCCCAGCCCTTTTCGCTATGCTGCCAGAACAATACGTGTGCGTCGGCAGCGAGGTCGTTCAGGTGCGTGCGCGAGTAACCTGCGAGCCATAATGGATATTCGTCAAAATTCCCGGCGATATATTTCTTATAATAATGCTCGTTCACATATATGATAGGCTTCACGCCGTAATGGCGCTCTATGAGTTCGAGCCAGTTCCTGACGCCCTTCACGATGATATCGTCTGGCTTGCCGCCATTCACTTCCAGGTCGAGCACGGGCGGCAAATCGCCAGGCTCCATACGCACCTGCCCGATGAAGTTCTGCACCTGGCGGTCGGACATTACGCGCGGATTGTAGAAATGATATGCGCCACGCTTCATCCCTACCCTTTTGGCCTCACTCCAGTTGCGTTTAAATTGCCTGTCGAGGTGAGTAGCGCCCTCAGTTGCTTTGATATACACAAAATCGATCCCCACATCTTCCGAACGGGCGTTTTTGAGCTTATCCCAATTGATTTTCGCATTATGATGGGAAATATCAATGCCGTGGACAGCATACCTGAGCGGCAGCTTGATCCCGAACTTGCTCATGAACTCCCATTGGTTTTCGTCATTCTTGTCCCTCCACCATATTATTCCCGCGATTAATGCGATGGCCAGCCCAATGATAGCCCAGCCCTTGGGAGGTAACGGTTTGAGATAATTTCTTTTTACTGCCGAGGAGCGGCTCTTCTTTTTTACCATACTGCGCAAAAATACGAAAGATCGTTATTCCCACTCCACCGCCATTCATTTTCAATAATCACCACTCATGTACTTTGCAATACATAGTACCTAGTATAGCCTATATATTTGAATCAACAAACAAGATCTATTAGCCAACTTTTAAACAACATAGCCATGAAACCTTCAATTAAGACCATCGCATTTGCCGTTATTTTTGCCGCTGTATCTACATTCAATGCATTTGCAGAAGACAAGGATAGCAAAAAAGTCACTGCATTCGGAACCGGCATTTTCGCCTCCAACACCGGTAAGATCCATGTGAACGTTGACAAATACACGGCTGAAAAAGCTATTGTATTGATAACCAACAACAAGGGAGAGACCATCTATCGTGAAGTGATCGGCAAAAACACCGACAAATTCAGAAAGGCACTTGACGTAAAAGCATTGCCCGCAGGAAAGTACACGATCGAGGTTTTTGCCGATGGCCAGAGAAGCGAAAAGCAGTTCGAAGTAGCTGAAATCCACACTGAACGTCAGATTTCCGTAAAGTAACAACCCACCCCGAAAGCCAAACGGCCGGATCAGCTAACCTGACCCGGCCGTTTGGCTTTTATATGCGAAGATCAGTTTAATCAGATCACCACGTTCACGATGCGCTTAGGCACTACCACGACCTTCTTGGCCGGCTTCCCTTCCATCCATTTCTGAACAGTAGCATCCGCCAAAACCTCTTTCTCGATGTCGGCAGCAAGCGTATCCAACGGGAAAGTAAGCGACGCCCGGACTTTCCCATTGATCTGTACCGGGTATTCGAATACAGATTCCTGCACATATTTCGCCTCAAATACCGGGAACGCGGCTTTGGACACCATTCCGGCTTCGTTACCCAATGCAGCCCACAATTCCTCAGAAATATGCGGCGCATACGGCGAAAGCAGGATTACCAGTTGTTGCAGAACTTCCTTGCTCTGGCATTTCTGGCCGCCCAACTCGTTGACACACACCATAAATGCACTTACGGCCGTGTTGAACGAGAAATTTTCGATATCCTCGCCGATCTTTTTGATCGTTTTATGCAAGGTCTTCAACTCTTCCGGCTTCGCGGGAACGTCTTTCACCTGCCACTGGCCAGTTTCGGTATAAAACAAGCGCCACAATTTCCTGATAAAGCGGTAAGTACCGTCAATTCCGTTGGTATTCCATGGTTTTGCCTGATCCAAAGGGCCGAGAAACATTTCGTACAAGCGCAATGTATCCGCTCCGTAGCGCTCCACAATGTCATCCGGATTCACGACATTGAACTTAGATTTCGACATTTTCTCCACTTCCACGCCGCAAATATATTTGCCGTCTTCCAAGATGAATGTGGCGTTTTCACCGGCTATGTCAAGACGTGTCGCTTTGAATTTCTCCACATCCAATACATCATTTTCTACAATATTGACATCCACATGCAATGCAGATACTTCATACTCTGATTTCAATCCGGCACTTACAAACACTGGTTTGCTAAAATCTTCTCCTTTTACACGGTACACAAAATTGCTGCGTCCCTGGATCATTCCCTGGTTGATCAGCTTTTTGAATGGCTCTTCTTCCGGCACAAAGCCACGGTCTTTCATGAACTTGTTCCAAAAACGGCTGTACAGCAAATGCCCCGTCGCGTGCTCGGTGCCGCCGATGTACAAATCCACATCTTTCCAATATTCAATCGCTTCGTTGGAAGCAAATTCGTTCTGGTTTTTGGGGTCCATATAACGGTACCAATACCAACTGCTGCCTGCCCATCCAGGCATTGTGCTCAATTCATAAGCATTGCCTGAGCCATGTTCCCAGCCTTGCGCGCGTCCCAATGGCGGTTCGCCGGTTTCGGTGGGCAGGTATTTATCCACATCGGGCAGGTTCAATGGCAATTCGTCGTTTTCCAGCAAATATGGAACAGGCTGTCCCTGGCTATCATTTTTATAATAAACAGGCACGGGCTCTCCCCAATAGCGCTGGCGACTGAAAACCGCGTCGCGCAGGCGGTAGTTGATTTTGCCTTTTCCAATTCCTTTTTCTTCCAGAAACTGGATCAATACTTTGTTCGCTTCGTGGAATGTCAAACCATTGATGATTCCCGAATTGATATAATGGCCTTCCTTCGTCGCGTCGGCCTGTGTTTCAATGTCTTTTTGAGCGTCTAAGATCGGGATAATGGGCAAATTGAAGTGCTTTGCAAAGTTCCAGTCGCGCTGATCGCCCGACGGCACCGCCATTACCGCACCGGTCCCATAACCTGCCAAAACGTAGTCGGCAATGTAAACCGGGACTTTCTCCCCATTAAAAGGATTGATCACATACGCACCTGTAAATGCGCCCGAAACGGTTTTTACATCCGACATCCGGTCGCGCTCCGATTTCTTTTGCGTCATCGCAATGTATGCATCGATCTCCCCCCGCTGTTCCGGCGTCGTGATCACATCCACCAGCTCATGCTCCGGCGCGATCACCATGAAGGTAACGCCGTAGATCGTGTCTACCCTTGTTGTGAAGACTTCGATGTTGGGAGGAAGGGAGGAAG
This sequence comes from Dyadobacter sp. MSC1_007, assembly GCF_023667495.1. Lineage (GTDB taxonomy): Bacteria > Bacteroidota > Bacteroidia > Cytophagales > Spirosomataceae > Dyadobacter. Next base: position 324,239 of record NZ_JAMOZL010000001.1, on the reverse strand, counting down.
GACTAAGGGAGGAGGGGGAAAGGGACGAAGGAGAAAGGGGTGAAGTAACACTACCTTCTCCCTTTCCTCCCTCCTCTCCATTCTCCCTTTCTCCCTCTTCTCCACTCTCCTTTCCTCCATCCTCCCCTTCCTCCCCTTCTTCCCATATTTGAAACTTAACAAGCGCTCCGACGGAACGGCCGATCCAATTCCGCTGCTGCTCTTTCAATGACTCTGTCCAATCCACTGTATCGAGGCCGTCGATCAGGCGTTGGGCATATGCCGTGATGCGCATCATCCATTGACGCATGAGTTTCTGGATCACGGGGAAACCTCCGCGCTCGGAAACGCCGTCTTTTACTTCATCATTAGATAATACCGATCCTAATCCCGGGCACCAGTTTACGGTGGCGTCGGCTACATAGGTCAGGCGGTATTTCAAGGTCATTTTATATTGCGCCTCGTCCGACCACGCATTCCATTCTTCTGCTGTAAAAACGGGCGTATCCTCGTCGGAAGGTGCATTTACTTTGGCATTACCCTCCTTGCTGAACCGTTCGGTCAGTGTTGAAATGGGCTCCGCTTTGTCGGTATCGTTGTTATACCAGCTGTTAAAAAGCTCTGTGAAGATCCATTGCGTCCATTTGTAATACTCAGGATCGGAGGTCCTTACTTCGCGGCTCCAGTCGTAGCTGAGGCCCAGGTTCTTCAACTGCTCGATGTAGCGTGTGATGTTCTGCTCGGTCGTGATAGCAGGGTGCTGGCCGGTCTGGATCGCATATTGCTCGGCTGGAAGCCCGAAACTGTCGAAGCCCATCGGGTGCAATACGTTGAAACCTTTCAGTCTTTTATAACGGGAATAGATGTCCGAGGCGATATACCCCAGCGGATGGCCCACATGCAACCCTGCGCCCGAAGGATAGGGAAACATATCCAACACATAATACTTGGGCAATTCCGACTCATTCGATACCTTAAAAGTACCGTTGGACTGCCAAAAATCCTGCCATTTTTTTTCTATTTCCCGATGACTATACTCACTCATATCTGTTAGTTGTTATGCGATTTACCGGCAATTCCTTGCATTTTCATTTTGCCAGTTAGCTGATTTTCAGAGGATAAAGCTGCGACTATTTGTTGTTATGCTTAAATAAACCGCAAAAATAGCTTTTTTTGATCGGATTCCGGTAGTGGATTTTACTCTTGCGATACCCGCATATCCGCCGCGATTTCTACTTTTGTGTTACTTTAATTAAATTGCCTGTAAGCGAATTCGTACAACCCCAGGCTCATCTATCAGCGCAGTGGCAATCAATACAGATAATGTAAGACTGGTTTTCGGGCTCAAACTCAAACAGCTCCGGCTCGACAAGGGCATGTCGCTCAGTGATCTTTCCCAAAAATCCGGATTGTCCATTTCCTATATCAACGAGATTGAAAAAGGTAAAAAATACCCTAAATCCGACAAGATAATTGCGTTGGCGGCCGCTATGGACGTGGATTATGACACGCTCGTTTCCTTAAAGCTCAGTAAACGGCTCGAGCCGATCTCCGACCTCCTCAGCTCCAATGTGCTGACCGAGCTACCTCTGGAACTGTTCGGGATAGACCCAGCTAATTTGCTCGAAATACTCTCCGACGCTCCTACCAAGATCAGCGCATTTGTAGGCACGCTCATTGAGATCGCACGGAATTATAATATGTCGATCGAGAAGTTTTATTTCTCGGCACTCCGGACTTACCAGGAAATGCATGATAACTATTTCGAGGATATCGAACTGGAAGCCGAGCGTTTTTTGGCAGAACAGCAAGTGGGCGACAACCAGCTACTCGATGAGGCTTACCTGGCCGACGTGCTGAAAAGCAGGTTCCAATACTCCATTGAACCCATTAATGAGCGGACTAACCCCGAATTTGCCAGCGTCCGCTCCCTTACCATCACCAATGCCAATGGGAACCGACTGCTGATCAATGCGCACTTGTCATCGGTACAGCGAGCATTCATTTATGGCAGAGAAATAGGGTATTTATATTTAAACTTAAAAAACAGGCTGCATACCACAGCATTGGTAGAGGCTGAATCATTCGAGCAACTGCTCAACAACTTCAAAGCGTCCTATTTTGCCAGCGCGATCATCATCAAAAGAAGCCTGCTGGTGCCTGCCATTGCCGGTTTTTTTGCAGAGAAAACCTGGCAACCGGAAAAACTCATTCAGCTGATCCACGATTTCAACACCACACCTGAATCGTTTTGCTACCGGCTGAGCAATGTGCTGCCGCGCTACTTCGGGATCAACCAAATCTTCTTTTCGAGGTTCAATAACTTCGTCGGCCAGAACCTTTTCGACATGACGAAGGAAATGCACATTTCACGGAAACATTACCCGCATACCGTTAAAGACGAACATTATTGCCGTCGCTGGGTCGCATTGACGATCCTGAACGACCTGGGCGAACTGATATTGAACAAGGAACAACCGCGGATATTATGCAAAGCGCAGAAATCGACCTACATTGATACGCAGGACAAATACCTGGTGATCAGTTTTGCGCAACCAATGTCGCCTACTCCGAACCTGAATGTGAGCGTGTCGATGGGCATTTACCTGGACGACCAGACCAGGGAAAAACTTGCATTTCTGGAAGATCCGGGCCTGCCATCCAGAGAAGTGAACCAAACCTGTGAGCGCTGTTCGCTGTTCGACTGCCGTGAACGCATTGCCGCGCCGGTAATCTTGCAGAAAAAGCATAAGAACGAGGAGCTAAGAAAAGCACTCCGGAGAATGATAAACTAATTATTTTCAAATACTCATATAAAACAATAACCACGTAACCCTGGGAAATTTTGAACCTTCAATGGGGGTTTCCTGTAACATGAATGTCTGATAAGTAACTTGTCGGCCTATTAAAAAATTCTTAGAAATGGGCCAGGCAAATTGTACATTTCCCTACGCAGCTATCTTTGTTTATTATTTGAAAAAACGACTATGCACGGCACTTATGACTTTGAGGATCTGATTTTAAAGTTGTCCACACCGTTCTATATATGCCTGATTGGCATAGAGATTTTCTTGACCTCCCGGCAACCGCATGAAGGACCTGGCGTTCGCCCGGCCTACTCTTTCAAAGACAGTTTCACTAATGCCCTGCTGATGCTGCTCAATGGCGGCATCGATCTGATTTGTCGCGCTGCTTATGTGGGTGTATTGATCTGGTTCTACAATTTCGCTTTCGTTGAGCCCATTGCCAATCCCTACCTGTATTGGTTTGCGCTGTTTTTGCTCGAAGATCTCGCATTTTATACCCTGCATTACGTCGATCACCATTGCAGGTTGTTTTGGGCAGTGCACGTTACCCACCATTCATCCCAGCATTTCAATCTCACGACGGGCTTCCGTTCATCGGTTTTTCAGCCTCTTTACCGTTTCATTTACTTTATCCCGCTTGCCATTGTTGGCTTCAATCCGGCTGATATCATCGTGATGTACTCCATTACCCAGATTTACGGGATCATCGTACACACCGAATATGTTGGCAAACTGGGCTGGCTGGAATTAATATTCGTGACGCCGTCGCACCATCGCGTACATCATGCGAGCAATGTGCAGTATCTGGATAAAAATATGGGTATGTGCCTCATCATCTGGGACCGTATTTTTGGTACGTTTCAGGAGGAATTACCCACCGTGCCGCCGCGCTACGGACTTACCAAACCGGTTGGACAAGAGGGACTCGTTCAAACTGTTTTCCACGAATGGCATGAGATAGGAAAGGATTTCAGGCAGCCCGTGGACTTCAAAACAAAACTCAAATACCTTTTAAAAGCACCAGGCTGGTCCCCCGACGGCTCGCGGGAAACGAGTAAGGAGTTGCAGGGAAAGCTACTTAAATGCCCCGATCCCGGTGATCTCCTGCCCTAATATCAGTAAATGAATATCATGTGTACCCTCGTAGGTGATCACGGATTCGAGGTTCATCATGTGCCGCATGATCGGATATTCGCCGGTAATGCCCATAGCCCCAAGTATTTGCCGCGACTCTCGCGCGACGTCGAGCGCCATTGCCACATTGTTCCGCTTGGCCATTGAAATCTGAGTTGTCGTAGCCATGTCGGCGTCCATTAAAGTCCCCAGCCGCCATGCAAGCAACTGTGCTTTTGTAATTTCAGTCAGCATTTCAGCCAATTTCTTTTGGACTAGCTGGAAAGAAGCGATCGGTTTTTCGAACTGGATCCTTTCACCGGCATATTTAACGGCTGTTTCGTAACAATCCATTGCCGCGCCAATAGCGCCCCAAGCAATACCGTATCTTGCCTTATCCAGACATTGTAATGGCGCACGAAGCCCAGTTGCGTTTGGAAACACATGGCTTTCAGGAATAAATACCTGATCAAAAACCAGCTCGCCCGTTGCACTTGCCCGCAGCGACCATTTATGATGTATTTCAGGAGTAGAGAAACCTTTCATTCCGCGTTCCACGATCACACCGCGGACCTTGCCATCCTCCCCCTTTGCCCAAACGACTGCCAAGTCTGCAAAAGGTGCATTCGAAATCCACATTTTGGAGCCATTAAGAAGGTAGCCACCCTCTGTTCGAATCAGGTTCGTAGTCATTCCGGCAGGATTAGAGCCGTGGTCCGGCTCCGTCAGACCGAAACAGCCCAGCCATTCACCGGTCGCCAACCGGGGCAGATATCGTTGCTTTTGTTCTTCCGAGCCAAATTGGTAAATAGGCCACATCACCAACGAGCTTTGTACCGAAACTGTCGAACGCATTCCGGAATCGCCCCGCTCGATCTCCTGGCACATGAGACCGTAACTGATGTAATCCAGCCCGCCTCCGCCATATTCCTGCGGGATAGTCGGCCCAAAAACGCCCAAAGCCCCGAACTTTTGGATCAGCTGCAGCGGGAATTCCGCCTTTTGCGCAAAGTCCTCAATAATGGGCTTAATCTCCCTGTCCGAAAAGTCACGCACAGCCTGCTGAACCATGCGCTGTTCAGGAGTAATGAGGTCGGAGATGCTAAAGAAGTCGGTTTTTGACATGCCTGTAATCGATCAATGCCTTAATTTACCCATAAAAATTAACCAGCCATTAAACCCCAAAAACCTTTTTCACATACACCATATCCTCCTTGTGCGCGCGGACAGCGTCCATGGTTTTGGGCGATGTTTTTTCCAGGCATTGTTCGAGAACCAGATGTGGTTTCACATTTAAAGCATTCAACTCATTCACAAGGCGTGAATAGTCAATATCTCCCTCAGTAAAAGTCTCCTGCCAGATCCCACCCTTCGACTGACGTAAATGCAGTTCAGTAATCCTCTTTCCATATAATTTCACAATATCAAAAAGTGCTACCTGCGAATTACCCGAGCCGCGATAGACCCAATGCACATCCAAACAAAGAGAAACATGCTTCGGATCGGTGGAAAGCAGCATATGGTGAAATTCCCGCGCGGCAGCCCGCAGCTCCACGTCGTGCGTGTGATAGGCAAGTATCATTCCCCGCTTTTTGAGCTCGGCACCCAGTTTATCAAGGTTTTTGGCCTGCTCTACCAGCTCCTCATCCGATTTATTTTTGTCACCTCCCCATTGAAGAGGATTGGGATTTGTGACGATAATTTCGGTATCGGCCGGCTTCAATGCATCCGCTATCGCCAGCACTGATTCAATCGACTTGGTTGCTTCCCCGCTTTGATGCAGCAAAGTATTCACATATACCGAAGGCATAACGAGTCCGTGCTTTTTGAGCAACGGCAAGAGCTTGGGCACTTCCTCAACATGGTTGAATGCAGGTTCGTATGCTTTCAAACCTGTCGAAGCAAACTCAGTCAGCGACGCATCCGGGTCCTTTCCCCAATCCCTGCCATCCCTGGCATAAAATGTAATCCACGAATATTGATTGCACGAAAGTGGGTAAGCCGCTGCATTGCTTTCTGCCCATGCGATTTCAGACAATGCGGCAGCACCAGCCGAAACTGCCAGTGAATTCAGGAATTGACGACGGCTTTGGGACATATCTTTACGATTAAATGAAGATTCCTTTTCTTGTTATGAAAGAAAAAAATGTCGAAATGCTACCCGGAAGCCCGCCACCAACGTGTGGGATCTTGAAGACTTTCGAAACTCTGGTTACCTTTGCAGCATTAAAGGATAAATCCCTTTCCAATGCAACATACGCTTCAACTGACACTGGCGCCGGAAATCGCGCTGGACGACGAGAACTTTCGTCGCCATATCATTCAAAAACTTCGTCTGCGGGAAGGTGATGAGCCTTTTATACGCAAAACACGCCAGTCCATCGACGCGCGGAGCAGGCAGGTAAAAATCAATGTACAAGCCGAAGTCTATATTGGTGAAACGCCTCCTGCGCTAACCGGATCACCCATTGCTTATCAGGATGTTAGCCAACGTCCACAGGCGCTCATCGTTGGGTGTGGACCTGCGGGCATGTTTGCCGCATTGCGCCTGATTGAGCTGGGTATCAAGCCCATACTATTCGAAAGAGGCAAAGACGTACGCGCCAGGAGACGCGACCTGGCTGCCATTAACAAAGACCATTTTGTAAACCCCGAATCCAACTATTGCTTCGGCGAAGGCGGCGCCGGCACTTACTCGGACGGTAAGCTCTATACCCGTTCCAACAAGCGCGGCGATATCCGGCGCGTGCTCGAAATATTTGTAAAACACGGCGCAAGCGAGCAGATCCTGATCGATACACATCCGCACATCGGCACCAACAAGTTGCCGGTAGTCGTTTCCGAAATGCGCGAAAGCATCCTAAAAGCAGGCGGTGAAATCCATTTCGATGCAAAGGTCACCAACCTGATTATTCAGGACAACCAGATCAAAGGCGTCGTAACCAATGACAACACCGAACACACCGGAATAGGCGTAATTGTCGCCACAGGGCATTCGGCCCGGGATATCTACGAGTTGCTCCACGAAAACAATATCCTGATCGAGAGCAAGTCGTTTGCAATGGGTGTCCGCATTGAGCATCCGCAAAATACGATCGATAAAATCCAGTACCATTGCGAAACGGACCGTGGCCCTTATCTGCCCGCGGCATCTTATAGCCTTGTTACGCAAACCCGTTACAAAGGCGTCCAGCGCGGTGTTTTTTCGTTTTGCATGTGTCCGGGTGGATTTATTGTACCAGCTGCCACGGCCTCGGGCGAGGTGGTCGTGAACGGCATGTCGCCCTCGCGCCGCGACTCACCTTACGCCAATTCCGGAATGGTGGTTACTATTGAAGAAGCCGACCTGGCCCCATATAAAGATTTTGGTCCGATGGCGGGGTTGCAACTTCAGAAAGAACTGGAACAAGCCGCTTGTAAGCTAGCGGGCGCCACGCAAACCGCCCCAGCCCAGCTCGCTGCCGATTTTGTAAAAAGCAAGACTTCCGCGCAGCTTAGGGATACCTCCTACCAGCCGGGATTACAGTCAGTCGATCTTTATGAAGTCCTTCCGGCACACATTGCATTTCCGCTGCGGGACGCGCTTTCAGGTTTCGGGCGAAAAATGCGGGGTTATCTATCCGGCGACGCCCAATTGATCGGGGTTGAAAGCCGTACTTCTTCGCCAGTGCGCATTCCACGGGAACGCGAGACCTGCGAGCATCCACAAGTGAAAGGTTTGTTTCCATGCGGAGAAGGTGCAGGATATGCAGGAGGAATCATGTCCGCCGCAATGGATGGCGAACGCTGCGCGGAACAGCTCGTGAAGTTGTACGCTGCCGTCTGAATCCCCCCTCCGATCCATAGTTGGAATTGCTATATTTGCATATATTGATTTATTAATTCAACACACACTATAACATGCCGGAGATATTCAGAATGTTTGGAATGAAGTTTTTCTTCTATAGTCTTGAACATTTACCCATTCATATCCACGTCCGTAATGCGGATGGGACTGCAAATTCGAATTTAATCCGGTAAGACTGATTGAAAGTCACGGTATAAAACCTAAAGACCTGGTTCTTGCAGAGGCGCTGGTAAACGAGAACAGCGAACATATTGTTACCAAGTGGCAGGAGTTTCATGGGAATAGCTAGTAGTAAATTTCAAGGTTAGCATTATGAAAATCAGCAAGGTATGGTTTGATGAAACCAATTTATACATTGTGTTGACCAGCGGTCACACGATCGGAAATCCTTTGGATTGGTTTGCAAGATTAAAGAATGCGACCTCCGAACAGCGTAACCGTTATGAGATAGGGCCGCTGGGAGACAGCATTCATTGGGAAGAGCTGGATGAAGACCTGAGTCTCGAAAGTTTCTTCGACTTCAAGAGGGAATTGAATTATGCAAAAATATAGTTAACAGATAACTATCAACTTACAATGTTACTCACTTAGACCGATCAATATTTTGCCTGATATGGCTGCACTGGACTCGTTTTCATCTTTTACAACACAACTTACTGAAAAGCTGAAGTTCCCGCTGCCCGGCGAAACGGCCCACCAGGTCATGCAGGCCTCCACCAAATTACGCCTGACATTCAAACCCAATGCCCGGACCCGGAAAAGTGCCGTACTGGTCCTTTTTTATCCTCACCAAAACGATATTTACTTTCCGCTGATCCTGCGCCCTGCCTACGACGGTGTGCATTCAGGCCAGGTGGCATTCCCCGGCGGCCGCTTCGAGCCTAGCGACGAAGACCTTATACGCACAGCCCTGCGCGAGGCCCAGGAGGAAATCGGATTAAGATTAACCGACGTTAAAATACTGGGCATATTGACAGAATTGTTCATACCGGCCAGCAACTTTTACGTACTTCCTGTCATAGCCGCCATGCCCTACCGCCCTGATTTTTACCCCGATCCAAGGGAGGTAGAGGACATTTTCGAGATCAAGCTGGAAGAAATTTCGAATTCTGACATTATCGGTTCAAGTGACATACAAGTGCGTGGCGAACAGGTACATGCGCCGCATTATATGGTGCAGGGATACAAAATATGGGGCGCAACAGCTATGATGATCAGCGAACTGCTGGCTGTGCTTAATGCCCATAGCCCCCATTCGGAAAACTGAGATTTATCGCTTTATTTGCTATATTAGCAGGTAATTCAAATAGATCTTCCGGTAAACTTCACCCTGTCCTTTCCTTTTGGAATGAGCCAGTCCTCCAATGAAGACCGGTGAGCATTGATACCTTACAAAATTTACTGAATACTTAAAACCTGGTTCCTCCTGCATTTATGGACGAAAACGGAGCTACGCCCGACGTAGAAGATAGCGGATTGCATGATAAACTGCCCATTTCGGGTTTATATGAAAACTGGTTTCTTGATTATGCTTCTTATGTAATTCTGGAACGGGCCGTTCCGGCGATCGAAGACGGTCTGAAACCCGTTCAGCGCCGCATTATGCACGCGCTGAACGAAATGGACGACGGCCGGTTCAATAAGGTTGCCAACGTGGTGGGCTCTTCCATGCAATACCACCCGCACGGCGATGCCTCTATTTATGACGCCATTGTTAATATTGGCCAGAAAGAACTGCTTTTTGATACGCAGGGAAACTGGGGCGATATCCGTACCGGCGACAGCGCGGCGGCGGCACGTTACATTGAAGTCCGTCTTTCACGTTTCGCCAAAGAGATCGTTTTCAATGACGATACCACCGAATGGCAGCTTTCATACGACGGTCGGAAGCGTGAGCCGGTTACATTGCCGGTCAAATTTCCTTTGCTGCTTTCATTAGGCGTAGAAGGCATTGCGGTAGGCTTATCGACCAAAATACTTCCTCACAACTTCTGTGAGCTGATTGAAGCTTCGATCAGCGTATTGCAGGGCAAGGACGTCACCATTTACCCCGATTTCCTCACCGGCGGGCTTGTCGATATTTCCAATTACAACGATGGCCATCGTGGCGGCAAGGTTCGGGTACGTGCCAGAATAGAGGAAGAGGACAAGAAAATGTTGGTTATCCGCGACATTCCGTTCGGTACCACGACCACTTCTCTTATCGACTCGATCGTTAAGGCTAACGACGGGGGCAAAATCAAGATCAAGAAAGTGGTGGACAACACCGCTGCGGAGGTCGAGGTGCAGGTGCATCTGGCGCCGGGCGTTTCTCCCGATATCACGATCGATGCGTTGTATGCATTCACGGAATGCGAAGTGTCGATCTCTCCTAATGCCTGTATTATCATCGAGGACAAGCCTCATTTTGTGGGTGTTACCGAGATTTTAAAATACAATACCCAGCAAACGGTCCATTTGTTACAGCGCGAGCTGGAAATCAAAAGGCTTGCATTGCTGGAAAAGATTCTCTATGGTTCGCTGGAAAAAATCTTCATCGAAAACCGCATTTATCGCGATATCGAGGAATGCGAGACTTTTGAGGCGGTGATCCGTACGATCGATAAAGGACTGGAACCTTACAAAGCACAGTTTTACCGCGAAATCACGGACGACGATATCGTTGAGCTGACCGAGATCCGTATCAAGCGTATTTCAAAATATGACGGTTTCAAAGCGGACGAACTGATGCGAAAATGGCAGGAAGATCTCGCTGAAACCGAGGATAACCTGGCTCATATCACCCGTTTTGCGATCGAGTATTTCAGGGATCTGCTAAAAAAATATGGCAAAGGACGCGGCAGAAAAACCGAGATCCGCGCATTCAACCAGATTGCAGCGAATATCGTAGCCGCCAACAACCAGAAGCTTTACGTGAACCGTGCCGAAGGTTTTATCGGTTACGGCCTTAAAAAGGATGAATATGTAATGGATTGCTCGGATATCGACGACATTATCGTATTCAAATCCGACGGGCGATGCCTGGTCACGAAGGTTCAGGACAAAGTTTTTGTTGGCAAAGACATTATTCACTGTGCGGTTTTTGTCAAGAACGATGAAAGAAAAGTCTATAACGTGGTGTATGTGGATGGCAAAACCGGTGTTTCCTACATCAAACGCTGCCAGATCACTGCCGTAACCCGCGATCGTGAATATGACCTTACCCAAGGCACACCGAAATCAAAAATCACCTATTTCACCGCCAATGATAATGGCGAGGCGGAGATCATCACGGTGAACCTCACAGCCCAAAGCAAGGCCAAGGTGAAGCAGTTCGACTTCAATTTCGCCGACCTGCTGATCAAAAACCGGAGTGCGATGGGTAATATCCTGACCAAATATCCGGTCCGTAAAATTACTATGAAGCAGGCCGGCCGATCAACACTCGGCGGCGTGGATATGTGGTACGACCCCATTATGGGCCGCCTGAACCGCGACGAACGCGGCGAATATCTAGGCAATTTCGGCCCTGCCGACAGCATTGTGGTGATTTATAAAGACGGCAGTTACGAACTCACAAATTTCGATCTGACCAATCATTATGTACAGAATGATGTACTGCTGGTCAAGAAATTCGATCCCAAGCTGCCGATTACCGCTCTTTACTACGACGGCGGCCATAAGCAGCATTTCATCAAGCGCTTCAATATCGAGACGTCTTCTCTGGACAAGAAATTCCTGTTTATCAGTGACTCAAAAAACAGCAGGCTGATCCTCGCAAGTACGGATACCCGCCCGCGCCTTGAAATAATTTATCCCAAAACACCTCAGAAAGAACAGCACTCCGAGGAGTATATTGTGGAAGAAATGGTGGACATCCGCGGCTGGCGCGCACAAGGCAATAAGATCGCCAACGACAAATTCAAGGATATTCGCTGGTTGGAACCGCTGCCGGAGCCAATAGAAGAGATGCCGGAAGCAGAAGCCGTTGAAGACGTCGCCGCCGAAGAGAACGACGAAAACGAAGTACCGGACGACGAAACGAATGGTTCGCCCGAAAATGCTGTTAGCATAACAGAGGATGACGAGCCGGAGGATAACTCAGACGTCTCCGACGAGGACGCAAAAAGTGATCAGAAAACAAAAAAGGATAACAAAAAAGGCCCGGATTCCAAAAGCCAGCTGGGACTGTTTGAATAAAACAATGAAATAAGAAAGGCAACAGCAACGAAAAGAGCCGGTCTTTGCGTACAGTCTGTCAGAACAGTGATCACGATGTACGCAGGCCGGCAGGTTTACCAGGAGTTGACAAATTCAGAAGGCAACACGTGTACAGGTGAAGAAACTGATCAAAATCATATTAGCCTTATTATTTGCCTGCATGGTTTTCATCCTGCTTTGTAATTTCTGGGTAGTGTATTGTACACGTCAATACAACTATTTTTCAATAGAAAGCCTGCCATCCAACGATGTGGCGCTAGTGCTCGGGACCAGTAAAAAATCGGAACGGGGCTCGGAAAACCTTTTCTTCAAATACCGGATGGAAGCTACCGCCCGGCTATTCAAGGAGGGAAAGATCAAATACATTATCCTGAGCGGAAATAACGATTCGCAATATTATAACGAGCCACTCGATATGCAGCGGGCCTTGCTGAACCTGGGCATTCCCGAAAACGTCATGACCCTGGATTACGCCGGTTTCAGGACTTTCGATTCCGTCGTTCGTTGCAAGGAAGTTTTCAATCAGGACAATTTCACTATCATCTCTCAGAATTTTCACAATGCGCGCGCATTGTACATTGCTCATAATGAGGGCATCAATGCAATATCCTTCGCAGCCCAGGATGTACCCAACGGCTATTCGCTACGCACGCTTGTGCGCGAATACCTGGCACGCCCGAAAGCCGTACTGGATGTCCACATCCTGCGTCCTGCTGCAGATGTTACTTCCAACAGAGAGATCGGAAAAAATGGTGTGGACGAATGAGACGGCTTCGTTTCATAATGCTGATGCTTTTGTCCGTCCTCTGGATTGGTCACAAAAGCTATTCACAAGCGACGTTTACAATTAAAGGTAAAGTCACCGATGCAACCACCGGCGACCCTATCCCATTTGCAAACATTGCGGTAAAAGCTACATTATCAGGCACAACCACCAATTTCGACGGCTTCTACCAGCTCACTTTTACGCCACCCGCCGACTCCCTGCTGATCACCTACGTCGGCTATGCAACCAAAAGCAAGGCCATTGCACCGAATGTCGCGGAACAAACCATTGATATACAGTTATCGCCCGAAGCATTACAGCTCAAAGAGGTTAAGATATTCGCAGGCGAGAACCCGGCTTATGCGATTATGCGCAAGATCATCGCAGCAAAAAAAAGCAACAACACCGAGGAGCTTAGCGCCCTGGAATATCAGAGCTACAACAAGATCCAGATCGATATAGATAACCTCTCGACGAAATTCCGGAACCGCAAATCGGTTAAGAAAATGACGCACATTGTCGACAAATACGATGAGGTGCGCGGGGAAAATGGTGAGACGATCATCCCGATTTTCATTTCAGAATCTGTGTCCGATGTCTTTTGGAGACAAAATCCCAAGAAGAAAAAAGAAGTTATCAGTAAGACAAAAGTTTCGGGTGTAGGCCTTACCGATGGCAGTTTTGTGTCCCAACTGGTCGGCTCGTCGTTTCAGCAATATAATTTTTACAACAATTGGCTGAATATCCTCGAAAAAGACTTCGTGTCGCCCATTTCGGACAACTGGAAGCTCTACTACGAGTATTACCTCGCCGACAGCGTCTATAACGGCACAGGTTATGATTATCATATTGAATTCGAGCCAAGGCAAAAACAGGACCTTGCATTTAATGGGTCCTTTTGGGTAGACGGCGCTTCATTTGCCCTCACGCAAATCGACGTCAGCGTTGGTAGAGAAGCCAATCTCAACTTTATCGACAAAATCAAAATACAACAATCCTACGACCTGTCGGAAGACGAGAAAGTGTGGTTACCGCTTAAAACACGTGTTTTGATCGATGTGGATGAACCTACGCCGCAAACCGCGGGAATGCTGCTGAAATTCTATTCTGCCAACTCCGGCCATAAGCTGGGCGTGCCGCGTGATCCGAAATTTTATGACACGGCTATCGAGCTGAAAGAGGATTACCGCGACCATGATTCCACTTTCTGGATCAAGGCCCGTCCGGAGGTATTAAGCCCGACAGAAAAACTTACATTCCAATTGGTTGATTCCTTAAAAGCATTGCCGGTTGTAAAAACGTATACCGAAATTCTCAACATTTTGGTGAATGGGTATAAAAAGATCGACAAGTGGAACATCGATATCGGGCCTTATTTGTTTTTATATGCCAATAATGCGGTGGAAGGGCATCGTTTCAGGCTGGGCTTCAGGACGGATCCCGGTTTCAGCCGCAAATGGATTTTCAGCGGTTATGGCGCTTACGGTACGCGTGACCATGATTTCAAATATGGCGCAGCGATGGACTATATCGTCAGCCGCAAGCCGTGGACGATTGCAGGTATTTCCTATTCCAAAGACCTTGAACGGCTGGGTGTATCAGCTGAAACCATAGGACCTAATACAATATTTGGTGCATTTTCCCGGTTTGGTGCGTTTCGGAGGCCTTATTGGCAGGAAGATATTTCGGCCTATTTCAAACGGGAGCTAGTGAAAGGGCTTACCGGAAGTGTGCAGGTCCGCCATAGGAACTTCGAACCGCTGTTTCCGTTCAGTTACCGGACCAGTCCGGCGGCTGGAATAGATTCGCCGGTAAAAAGCGCATTCGAGATTACTGAAATCAATTTCGAAACGCGGCTTGCCAACAAAGAAACGTTCCTGCAAAATGACAACGAGCGGATCAGCATGGGTAATGGCAATTCCCCTGCATTTACATTAAGATACACATTGGGGATTAAAAATGTTTTTGGGGGTGATTTCAATTACAATAAGCTGTCTTTCAATGTCAAGCAAAGCTTTCGTGCCGGTGTGATCGGCCGCACCTATTACAATTTGACTTTCGGCTATATCCCTTCCACCTTGCCCTATCCGCTGCTCTACACGCCATTGGGCAACGAATCGCTTTTTTACGTCGATAATGCCTATAACCTGATGCGGTATTTCGAGTTTATCAGCGACCGCTACATTGCTTTGCGCATGGAGCACAATTTTGAGGGCCTTTTATTGAACCGAATCCCTGCGATAAAGAAACTGAAACTGCGCATGCTGGCGACCGGAAAGCTCTTTTATGGCAGTATCAGCGACGCAAACCTCGCATTGACCACTACTACCGACGAATCCGGAAACGAAATACAGACTTTCAGCAAATTGAAGGACAAGCCATACATCGAACTTGGCTATGGCGTGGATAATATTTTCAAAACCGGCCGGGTCGATTTCGTGCACCGGCTCAGTTACCTGGACAACCCGAATGTGACGCCGTTTGCGGTAAAAATCTCCTTCTGGTTTAAATTGTAGAATTTCAAATACTTTTTAAATCCTTGGCAGGATACGTCAACATTACCTGCTGGCCTATTTCGAGATCAGGCTTATTCCGGTAGAACGATAGTTGTTCCTTCCCTTTCGTGCAGCGGATTTCCCAGTGATTACCGTGAAACCGGATCGCCTCCACTTTACCCTGCCACTTGGATTTTTCAGGATTTTTGGTGGGTTTGATTTTCTCTGGTCTGATATAAAACTGTTTACTCCCTTTATCACCCGGAAGCCAGTTGATGTCGCCCGTAAGTTCGGCTACATAACTGTTGATGGGATTGTTATAAACTTCCTGAGGAGTTCCTATTTGAATAATTTCGCCATTTCGGAGCACGGCAATGCGGTCCGACCAGGCCAGTGCGTCCGCAGCTTCATGGGTTACAAAAATGCACCCCGTTTTTTGCTGATGGCGTAGTTTCTCAATTGCATCGGCCAGAACGCGGCGGTTATGATTGTCAAGATGGGCAAACGGCTCGTCGAGCAGCAGTACTTCCGGCAGTTCGGCTAATGCCTTTGCGATTGCCGTACGCTGTTTTTCGCCTCCGGACAGCAGTTTCGCCTTTTGACCGCTCACATAATGCAATGCGGTCATATCCAACAGCTCGGCCACCTTTTCGGTTCGATAAGCTTCTTCATAAAACCGGAGCGAGTAAGCGATATTCTCCGCAACTGTCTGATTAGGAAACAGCTCGAACTCCTGGTGGATGAGTTTGATCGCATCATGCCCGGGCATGAGCTCTCCGCTGACCGGCTTCAATGCATTGCCTTTGAAAATAACATCACCTTGCTCCGCGTCCAGGAAACGCCCCAGAATGCGCAGCAAGGTGCTTTTACCCGACCCGCTTTCGCCCAGAATACCCAGCCACTCGCCTGGATACAAGTCAATATCGATGCCGGTAAGCACCGGGTTGGTACCAAAACTTTTGGAGATATTTTGGGCGCGTAAGGTGGGTCGGGCTTGCTTCATAATCAGGCCCAGGTGATTTTTTCTTCGATGGGCGTGCGGCGTGCAGGAACCTCGGGTGCCTCGTGATAGCCCATATAATACAAACCGAGGCATTTACGGTTTTCTTCCAGCCCCAGATATTCACCCAATTCTTTCAAAACGCCTGGACTACTCCAATAAGCCCCTATTCCATAGGCGGTTGCGGTAAGCCACATATTCTGTACTGCGCAGGCGACAGCAGCAGTTTCTTCCCACTCGGGCAGGTCGTTCGGGTGCAACTGCGCATTGACTACGATCACACAGGCCGATTTCAGGATCTTCTCCCCGGCCGCTTCATAGCGTGCTTGCGAGAAGGATTCCGCAGGGGTATTATTGCGGTATCTTTCCATGAAAAAGCTGGCAAGGTGCTGCAATTTTTCACCTCTGAAAACGATAAACCGCCACGGCTCCGTACGCTTGTGCGTTGGGGCGTAGTTCGCGTTTTCGAGGATATTGTTGATGATTTCTTGCGGAATTTCTTTGGCTATATAACTCGGCGGGAAAATGCTGCGGCGACTGCGAATAATATGGTTAACGACTTCTACGGATTGTTTCATTCTAATAAAATTTGCTATTCTGATTTTTGATAAAGGGCAAAACTAACGATTATAAGCAAAATTTACCCGGAACGTGTGCTACTTTGCCGCTAAACAATTATTTTCAGCCTCTCCTTTTTCAAATGCCTTAATTTGCCCCGTCTTTTTAACACCAATTCAAACCTGAAAGCGCATGCTTGTTACTACTACCCCGAATATCGAAGGTAAAAAAATCATCAAGTACATCGGCCTGGTGAATGGTGAGGCCATCATCGGTGCCAATTTTGTAAAGGACTTCCTCGCAGGCATACGCGACGTGGTGGGCGGACGCTCCGGCTCCTACGAGCAGGGATTGCGCGAGGCCAAAAGCATTGCAATACGCGAAATGATGGAACAGGCGCAACGCCTCGGTGCCAATGCGGTGATCGGCGTCGATATCGACCTGGAAACGATTGGAAACGGCAGCTCTATGCTGATGGTAAGCGCTAATGGTACTGCGGTGTGCTATGAGTGACACACCGCTCGCTGCAATACCCGATCGCGATCCTTAAAATACGCCGCGGGCTATCTGCGCTACGTTGTCGGATTTACCCATTGTATAAAAATGCAAAACCGGCACGCCATAACTCATCAGCTCTTTGCATTGCTGAATGCCCCACTCAATGCCTACCTGCCGAACTTCCTTGTCGGAATCACATTTCTGCACCTCTTTTACCAGCTCTTCCGGAAACTCCAGATGGAAAATATCGGCTAGTACAGTCAATTGTTTTTTAGTTGATAGAGGTTTCAATCCCGGAATGATCGGAACGGTAATGCCTTCTGCACGACATCTTTCCACAAACCGGAAATATTTCTGATTGTCAAAAAACATCTGTGTTACAATATAGTTAGCGCCTAGCTCGATCTTTCTGCGCAAATGCGCATAGTCAGTATCGAAAGAAGTTGCGTCGAAATGCTTTTCCGGATAACCCGCCACTCCAATGCAGAAATTGGTGGGCGACATTTCGGTTTCGGCATTCAGCAAAATCCCTTTGTTCATATTGTCGACCTGCGTCACCAGCTCCGACGCATAAGTATGGCCGCCCGCTTTCGGTTTAAATATACCCGCTGATTTTTCTGGATCTCCCCGCAACACCAGGACATTGTCGATCCCGAGATAATGCAGATCAATGAGCACGTCCTCTGTTTCATCTTTTGTAAAACCTCCGCAAATCACATGAGGCACGGCATCGACATGGAAGCGCTCCATTATCCTCGCGCAAATGCCAACAGTGCCCGGCCTCTTCCTGATAGGAATGCGTTCGATGGTCCCGTCCGGCCCTACTCTGTCGATGAGCTCCTCGCGGTGATAGGTAACGTCTACAAATGGAGGTTTAAATTCCATCAGTGGTTCGATGGAATTCAGCAATTCGTTGATATTCTGTCCTTTCAGAGGGGGGATGATCTCGATCGAGAATAATGTCTTTCCTTCCGCGCGGCGGATGAACTCGGTAACTTTGGTCATGAACTGGATGGTGTGGTGTGTCGCAATTGTTTACAAATGAACACGATTTCACCCTTCAAACCAATTAGAAGGCACAAAAAAATGGCCTACCGCATTACAGTAGGCCATTCCACGTAAACCCTCCTCTATCAGTGTTCGTCAAAAATGTTAATTGGGTTTCTGACAGGGCGTCAGTCCCAAAGCAACAATTTGCTTGACTGAATACTAATAACTAAAATTCTGTGCCAAATTATTAAAGAAAGCGTTATCGAGCAATTTATATCAAACTTTTTTTAGAGAAATGTAGATTAGTTACTACAATTCTAGCAAAAGATCCTGTTTTTTGACCCTATTAACCAGTTCATCGGTTACAAGCAGTGTTTCTTAATTCACCACTTATGGGAAATCATTCCCCAAAAGGCTACATTTTTTGTATTTTGTGCTATTCTGGCCGGGTCATTTCGATATGTTCGATCTCGTCTTCCAGATAAACGTCCCCGGACTGCCGGAATCCGAATGATTCATAAAACTTTTTGAGATACAATTGCGCACCGATCCGAATTGGGGTCTTGCCGTAAAGCGATTCCAGTTTTTCAATCGAAACATGAAGCAGCTCTATCCCGAACCCTTGTCCGCGGCCCTGGTTAGAAACGGCGATCCTGCCTATCGAAGGATATTCGTAAGAAATGCCGGCCGGTACGATCCGGGAGAAAGCCATAATCTTGTCACCGAGATATCCTGAAAGATGATAACAGAGCTGGTCCTTATTGTCCATATCCAGAAAGCAGCATCGCTGTTCGAGTACAAAAACCTCACTTCTCAGCCTGAGTATCGCATACAGCTCGTCATTGGTCAGCTCTCCGAACGTTTGAAAGCGCCAGTTTAATTGCAAATCCATTAAAATATGAGTTGAAAGAATTTATTTTACCTGATATTGACCGTTTTTATAAATTTGCGGCACAATTGACAATACCAAGGTACCAACATTAAAAATAACTACTAATACATTATAAGTATGGGAAGGGCTTTTGAATACAGAAAGGCGCGGATGTTCAAGCGGTGGGACAAGATGGCCAAAACTTTCACCCGGATCGGCAAGGATATCGTCCTCGCGGTGAAAAGCGGCACGGCCGACCCGGCCACGAATTCGAAGCTCCGTGTTCTTTTACAGAATGCAAAGGCAGTAAATATGCCCAAGGAAACGGTTGAGCGGGCGATTAAGAGGGCTTCTTCCAAAGATCAGGAAGATTACAAGGAAATGGTTTATGAAGGATATGGCCCCCACGGGATCGCCATCCTGGTAGAAAGCACCACGGACAACCCTACCCGCACAGTCGCCAACGTCAGGAGCTATTTCAATAAACTTGGCGGAAGTCTCGGCACAATGGGTATGCTCGATTTTATCTTCGACCGGAAATGTATATTCAAGATTAAAAATACCGGTAAGGACCTCGAAGAACTCGAATTTGAACTGATCGACGTTGGCGGAGAAGAGATTTTCCTTGACGAAGAAACCAACCTGATCAACATATACGGCGAATTCACTGCATTTGGCACATTGCAGCATTACCTCGAAGAAAATGGCTACGAGATCGTAGAAGCAGACTTTGAGCGTATCCCTAACGATACCAAGACGCTAAGCGAGGAAGAGGTTGCCGAAGTGGAAAAACTGATCGAAAGAATTGAGGAAGACGATGACGTACAGCGCGTGTACCATAACATGGCTTAATGCAAGGCCAGTATTTTGTGCTGCTTTTTCATAAATTCAAAATAAGCGCCAGCTTCTTTCCCCAATAAAGAAGCACCAACTGGTGATGAAGATGAGACTGCTAAAACGGTCTCATTTTCTATTTTTATGGCCCCCAGGCTCACAGCGATAAAAACCCATCCTGCGGTTGTCTGCAAAAGCGAGCCCACTGCCGTGCGAGTCGAGACCTCGCTCTCGCCGATTTTCTCCAAAATTATCCGCTCCTGCCTGGCCACTTCGTATTGGCGGGCGTGCATATTCCTGTCGAGCTGGCCCATGGAGCGCGATGTTTCGTACTTGTCGCCCATGGAGCTCTTACCCTGATCATTCGCCGACTCCTGTGCGGCCTCCATGGCGCCCCAGGCTTCCTGCATGCGCTCTTCGAGCAATGTCTTTAAATGGAGGATCAGTGCGGATTTATTCATATTTTAAATTGCTGTTTTTTCGACCGAAATTGCGTTTTTTCTATAAAAGGCTGCAAATATAAAGAAGTAGGCAGATAAAATTCGTGCGATTTTGCCCGCTCAGTTTCAATTTTTTAACACAATACACAGCAGGCAACGCCCCGAAAAACAGAAATGCATTTTCTCGTTGGCGGCTTCCTTATTATCTTTGCCAAACTTTCTTGAATATAACCAATGACACAACTTTCGGTCCGGCACTTACTTGGAATCAAAAACCTGAACGAGAACGATATTCAAACCATTTTAGATACCGCGACTCAATTCAAAGAAGTCATTAACCGGCCTATCAAGAAAGTCCCTTCGCTTCGCGACATTACCATTGCCAATGTTTTTTTTGAAAATTCCACCCGTACCCGGCTCTCGTTCGAACTTGCCGAAAAAAGGCTTTCAGCCGACGTTGTAAATTTCTCGGCATCAGGAAGTTCAGTAAAAAAGGGCGAGACGTTACTCGATACAGTCAACAACATCCTGGCGATGAAGGTGGATATGATCGTGATGCGCCACAGCAGTCCCGGTGCACCGCATTACCTTTCTACCCGCATACCCGCCAATGTGGTCAATGCCGGCGACGGTACACACGAGCACCCCACACAAGCGCTTCTGGATGCATTCTCGATGCGCGAAAAGCTGGGAGACCTCACAGGTAAGAAAATTGCCATTATCGGCGATATTACACATTCGCGGGTTGCATTATCCAATATTTTTTGTCTGCAAAAGCTAGGCGCAGAAGTGATGGTATGCGGCCCTTCGACCCTGATCCCGAAACATCTCGGCGAATTGGGTGTGAAGATCGGACATAATGTGAGGGAAGCGCTGCAATGGTGCGATGTGGCCAATGTGCTGCGTATACAACTCGAAAGGCAGCAGATCAAATATTTTCCGTCGCTAAGAGAGTATTCGCTGTATTATGGCATTAACAAAGCCATGCTGGATGAATTGGACAAAGAAATCGTACTGATGCACCCGGGACCTATAAACCGGGGAGTCGAGCTTTCATCCGACGCTGCCGATTCGAGTCACTCCATTATCCTGAACCAGGTTGAAAACGGTGTGGCGGTAAGGATGGCGGTATTGTATCTCCTTGCACAGCAGTAAGATAACTAGCACCTCACTTGTTTACGCTTCTGCCCAAGTTTTCCCAAATCCCAGACTTTCTGGATATAATCCGGTGCAAACGGGACTTTGCAGGCAGTATCACCCATATTGACAGACACCTTACCGATCCTTTTGCCTACTTTCATCGCCTTTTCGGCCAGCGGCGCATAATAGGATCCCACGGCAATCACAAAGCCATTCATTACATAGCGCACACGGTTTTGGGCGCTATGTACTTCTCGTTCGACACGGTCGAGCAACTGTTCTATTTCAGCTTTGTCAAGTTCGTCGTCAGGAGTAAGAGCCAGAATGCAGCCCCAGGTAGCCCAACCGGCATCCGCTGTCAGTTCGTCTTCTGACTCGATCCATTTTCGCGCCATTTCAAATTTATAAGGACTTTCAGCTGCATTCCAGGCCACGGTATATTCGCTGATCATGTACCAGCTTGCACCTTCGATCCATTCGTCAAGAATCGCAGGCGTCATCAATGCGGGTTTAGACATTAGTCCCGCCAGGTACATTGCATCCGAATTTCCGGTTTTGAAAAGATCCAGGGCCAGTTGATGGTCGTTTTTATGTTTTTTCAAAATCTGCTTCATGTCCCCCACTTTTACACCATACAATGGCTCCACAGCCCCGTGGTTCCTGAAAGTTTTCAACGTCTGCTCGCTTCCAAGCGCCGCCAGCTGGTTCATTATTTCCTTAACCTCGCTCATTTGTGAATGATTTGTTTTACTTTCAAAATATAACATTTTTAGAACAGTTTTCACTTTTGTCAGATCAGTAAATCAATTCCCATGACATACAACGAAGGAATGCTGCGCGAAGGAGCGCTTAATGGCAAGACGATCATCGTAACGGGCGGCGGAACAGGGCTTGGGAAGTCCATGTCGGCCTATTTCATGAAATTGGGCGCAAATGTCGTCATATGCAGCCGGAAACAGGATGTGCTGGAACAAGCCGCCAAAGAACTGACTGAAAGTACGGGCGGAAATATCTTTTATGTCACATGCGACGTCCGCAAGCCAGAGCAAATTGAAAACGTCATCCAAAAAACCGTTGAAAAATTCGGAAGGGTTGATGGCCTCGCGAATAACTCCGCTGGCAACTTTATCAGCCCTACCGAACGGCTATCGTACAAGGCAGTGGATACCGTTGTCGATATCGTTCTCCGCGGCACCTATTACTTCACACTTGCGCTGGGCAAGTACTGGATCGAAAACAATATCAAAGGAACCGTACTCAATATCTCCACCACTTATGCCTGGACAGGCTCGGGCTGGGTAGTTCCCTCGGCTATGGCGAAGGCAGGCGTGCTGGCTATGACCAAATCGCTCGCATTCGAATGGGCGCGGCACGGTATACGTCTTAATGCGATCGCTCCCGGGCCATTTCCGACCAAAGGTGCCTGGGACAGGCTTTTTCCGAAAGAGCTTACTAAAAAGTTTTCATTTGAAAACCGCATTCCCCTCGCCCGTACCGGTGAGCATCAGGAATTAACCAACCTGGCAGCTTATCTAATGTCCGATTTTTCTGCGTATATGACGGGAGAGGTAATTACCCTGGATGGTGGCGAAGTCCTTGCCGCCGGGCAGTTCAATTTCCTGAAAGAAGTAACTGACGATCAATGGGATGTGATTGAAGAACAGGTCAGGAATAATGCACGGGGAGGCAAGACCGCAGAATAAAAATTTTATTACCGTTTTATTGGGTAATTTTGCCCGTTACTTCGTTATTTGACAAATGATGAAAACACGTACATGAGAACAAATTTTAGCTTTTGCATCTATATAATGTCCGTTTTGGTGATGGCCGGTTGCGCCTCATCCAATAAGTCAATGAAGCAATTACCCGAAGCGCAGGTAAGGCCAACGGAACAGCAGCAGCAACAAATGTCGGCGCCGGTTAACGAGGAGCTGACATTGGTAGCGATCCAAAGCAAATACTTATTGAAAGACACGACGCAGGTGAAAGTATACCTGTATGTGGATGCTTTCAAAGGTAAAAACGCCATTTCTCCACAGGATTTTATCAAAATATACAACCTTAACTACGTCATCTATTCCGACTACGGAACGCGGGAAAGACTTGGTTACGGCAATGTAAAGCTCGATTCAACTAATGTTTCGCAGATCGGCGAGAAAATCGTGATCGCTTACGATCTCAAAAGCCCAAATCGCGATTACGGGGTTCTGCTCAGCGAAATAAGTCAGACCGGAACACTGAAAAAAGTCCTCAACGACCTGACCATCCGGTTTAAGAAAACATCAGTAAATCAGACGTATGGCGTATATGTCGGCAATTCCAGCCAGCCATTACAGCGGCATTATGTCAATGTAAACGAGCAGTTTACACTAAAAAAGGCTGGCGAAGGCAGTGATCAACTGCATGTTTATTACTACAACCACGATTTCGAAGCAGCCGGATCGCCCATGAATGTGGCAGCCAAACCGGTCAACAAATCACTGGAAGTGGACAGCACATTTACGATCAGCACCAACCAGCCGCTCCAATTCACCAAGGAAGGCCTTTACAATGTTTTTGCCGATACTACTCAGTCGGAAGGTCTCGGAATATTGGTGGTAAACGAGCGCTTTCCGAAAGTAACACGCCCGCAAATGCTGCTGGGACCACTGCTTTACATGAGCACGAACAACGAGATTAACGAGATCAAGAAAGCGGAAGATTATAAAAAAGCGCTGGATAAATACTGGCTCACGTTAATGAACGGCAATGCGCCGCTGGCTCAACAATCTATCCGCTCGTTCTACGGACGCGTGGAAGAAGCCAATCAGCTTTTTACCACTTACAAGGAAGGCTGGAAGACGGATAAAGGCATGATCTATATCGTTCTTGGCCCGCCGGATAAGGTTCAGAGAAGTAAAGACCGCGAGGTTTGGACGTACGACCAACGCGGTAACGCACAGAACGTCAATTTTACATTTAACAGAAGAAACAATCAATTTGTGGATGATCATTATGAACTGGTTCGGTATGCCGAATATCAGCCGATTTGGTATCCAGTAGTAGAAGCATGGAGAAACGGAAGTATACGGTAAGACAACCAGCCCCAAGACAGTCCCAGGCCGATATGGTTTTTGGTACGCAGTCAGTATTGGAAACCCTTCGTTCGGGCAAAGAAATCGAACGGTTATTTATTCAGAGAGAGCTAGGGCTTTCAGAAATTGAAAAACTCGCCAAAGAACTTGGCGTCCCCTATCAGCGCGTACCGGTTGAAAAACTGAACCGCGTAACCCGCAAAAATCACCAGGGAGTTATTGCATTTGTTTCTCAGATCCAATACATGCCATTGCACAATGTGCTGACGCAAGTATACGAGGAAGGAAAAACACCTTTGCTGCTTTTGCTCGACAGGATTACCGATGTTCGAAATTTCGGCGCCATCGCTCGTACAGCAGAGTGCGCTGGAGTTCAGGCGATTATCGTGCCTACGAAAGGCGGTGCACAGATCAACGCAGATGCAATGAAGACCTCCTCAGGTGCATTGAACTTCCTGCCAGTGTGCCGCGAGCCTAATCTCTACGAAACGCTCACTTACCTCAGAAACAGCGGATTACAAATCGTAGCATGTACTGAAAAGACAGAAAAATCGCTTTACGATATTGATTTTACTGTCCCCACCGTAATTATTTTGGGATCAGAGGAAGATGGTATTTCGAAGGAATTTATCCATCTCGCAGATAGTGGAGCGAGAATTCCATTAAATGGACAAGTAGAGTCGCTGAATGTATCTGTCGCGAGTTCGATTGTGCTTTATGAGGCTGTGAGGCAGCGGATTAAACTGTAACAATATTAATATAACAGAAATCTGTTATATTTGAAAAACACCTGAACCGGCATTGGATTGCATCTCCTCTAAGCACGTCAGGTGTTTTTCTTTTTCTACTCCTGCCGGAAACTCTTCATAATCCAGCCGCCACCGACGACATCGTCGCCTTCGTAGAAGACAGCGGCCTGGCCCGGCGCAATGCCATTTACACCATCATGAAAGCGTGCTACGATCCGGTCCGGCTCGATTTGCTCGATTAATGCCGGAGTCCCGTCATGTTTATATCTCACTTTCGTAACCGTTTCTAGTGGTTGGTCCAGAGAGGCGTATTTCTGTAAATTCAGCTTACTCACATACATGCCGTCGCGGAAGAGGTCGGGCATATCGCCTAGTACCACTTCATTGGTATCTTTCCTGATCTCGGTCACGAAGACAGGCCGTCCCAATGCTATACCGAGGCCTTTACGTTGACCGACCGTATAAAAAGGATAGCCTTCGTGCTTCCCAACGACAGTGCCGTCTTCATAAACGAAATTCCCTCCGGCTACTTCCGCTTCCAACCCAGGAATACGTCTTTTCAGGAACCCGCGATAATCGTTATCCGGCACAAAACAGATTTCATAGCTTTCCGATTTGTTGACCAAGTCGATAAAACCTCTTTCGCGGGCCATTTCACGGATTTCTGATTTATGCAAATATCCCAATGGCAGCTTTGTACGCGCAAGGCTTTCCTGCGAAACTCCCCAGAGCACATAGCTTTGATCTTTCCAGGCGTCGATACCTTTGGAAACGTAATGACGGCCATTGTTGAACTGCATATTGGCATAATGTCCGGTTGCAATAAATTCACAATCCAGCCTGTCTGCCCGCCTCAGCAGTGCGTCCCATTTGATATGCGTATTACAGAGCACACACGGGTTTGGCGTGCGGCCTTCCAGGTATTCGCCTGTGAAATGGTCGATCACATAATCCCCGAATTCGGCGCGGATATCTAATATATAGTGAGGAAAACCCAGTTCGACGGCGATGTTACGCGCGTCGTTGATCGAATCGAGGGAACAGCAGCCTGTCTCCTTTTTGGTACCGCCACTACTGGCATAGTCCCAGGTTTTCATGGTCATTCCAATGACCTCATAACCTTGTTCGTGTAACATTACAGCTGCGAGCGAGCTGTCGATGCCGCCACTCATGGCGACCAGGATGCGTCCGTGTTTACTCATTGCAGTAATCCGCCGAAGGTTGAATGCCTTCCGATTTTGATTGGTTGAAAATGGGGAACAGCTTTTCAAGATTGTCGGTTCCCGGGCCGCAAAGGTACAACTTAAACTTTGCTCATCGGCATTAATTGTTTTTGACAACCACTTTAAAGGTTTCCTGACCGACTTTCAGCATGTACAGATCATCTGGCAAAGCGCTCACGTCTAATTTCCCGACCGGCAAAACCTTCGATTCCATGACTGTAAATCCCTGACGGTCCAGCAGGCTATATCCCGAAGCCGCATTCTTTTGTTCTATATAAATCTGTCCCCTTGCCGGGTTGGGATACACCTTGGTCATCCCCGGGCCCGGCTTAACCACCACAATTTTGGAATAGGTGGAAGTACCATCCCAGTCGAGCTGTTTGAGCCTGTAATACGCCGACCCGTTTATAAGCCGGTCTGTGAATGCATATTCCCTATTAACATTCGAGTCATCAGCACCCGCCACAAAGCCGATTTCTTCGAAAGAGAAAGCATTGAAACTGCGTTCGACTGCGAAGCCCTTATTGTTCGTTTCCGAGCTTGTTTGCCAGATCAGCTTATTGCCCTCTGGTGAACTGGCGCCCCCGAAGAAAATCAATTCAACAGGAAAAACGGCCAGGCATCCCGGAGATGCTAAGACTTCCGCCCTGCTGTTGCAACCGGCGAGGTTTTCCTGCAGTTTCACAAACCCGTCTCCCATTAACCTCGTGCAAATACTCGTCACTCCGCAATTGTCCACCACTCCCACACCGACCATGGAAATGGAGCCAGTAATTTGTACATTTTCAAGTCCTTCGAGGCTTGTCAACGCCCACATATAAAGCAAGTTCAGGGAGCCAAGTGTTTTGACGTTTTCCAAGCCCTCAAAACTCTCAACAGAAGGAGTATTCAGTTCTATGGTACCGATACCTTCCAGTGAGTCGAAACCCTCGAATGACGTATTAAACGCATAAGGCGATACATAACTTCCCTGCATGAAGATCTTGTTGATCCATTTCACGGACTCCAGTCCTTTAAAATTATGGAGGGGAGTCCTGATATATAGCGTATTAACTATGGAATCCAGCGAAATCAGGCCCTCCAGACTCTTCACGCCATTGTCCGTCACCATCAACGACCCGACTTTTTTCAACGCACCCAAACTCGCGAAGTCTTGCAGCAGCGGGTTATTCGACAGGGAAATGCGTCCTATATACGTAATATGTGAAAGCCCGTTCAGATTTGTAATATTCGTTCCGTGTATATCTAAGGCGAATAATTCAGTGCATCCTGGATAATTCGCCGCCAGGTTATCTACATCTGCCTGAGACGTTAGAGTGATTCCCGGGTAGCCACAAGGCTGGGCATGTAGCGAAAAAGCCGATAACAGCGCCAGCAATGCAGTAAGTATACATTTTTTCATAACTCGAAGGGGATTAGACACTTACATCAATACTCCAAGTTACAAAAATCATATCACATTGGAACATTTTTGTGTTTAAGCAATCACCTGCCGGATCACATTCTTGATATTGAGCTCGATGATCTCGGTCATGGTCTCGCATTTGTAGTAATGCTCATCGGAATAATGTTTGGCCAGGCCCTCCCGCAGTTGATGAATGTTATCGATGGTGGATATTTTATCCGCCATACAAACATCGCGCAGCTCCCGTAACCGGTGCCGTTCGCTTCGGGCCTGGTACATGATCGACGACTGCTCTTCCTGCTGGTATTGCAAGACTGTTTTGTCGGTCAAGTATTCCATCGCCAGTTCCACATATGGCCGGTTTTCCTTGAAAAATTGGGGCATGTACACTTTTATATTACCCTCATAAAATTGCTGATCGAAGTCAATAGCTCGCAACCGGAACTGGAAATCGTCGAAATCCGGTGTAATCTGCATGACGAAATTGTAGGACCGCATATCTCCCAGCAACGTGATCATACAGCGCTCATTGAATTTCACAAACTCTTTGGCAATGCGGATTGGGTTATAATCGGTGTGGCGCAGGCGCGTTTTGGCAAACTCGTCGCCAGGAATGCCGGCAATGTGCTCTTCGATCAGCGTTTCGCCATCGACGAGGTAATTGACCTGATTGGGAGAAAATATCTCTTCCAGTTCGAGCCCGTAAATCCGCGAGGAATCGGCTT
Organism: Dyadobacter sp. MSC1_007; assembly: GCF_023667495.1. GTDB lineage: Bacteria > Bacteroidota > Bacteroidia > Cytophagales > Spirosomataceae > Dyadobacter. The sequence continues at coordinate 295,525 of NZ_JAMOZL010000001.1, read as the reverse complement.
TTTTTACATAAAAATAATCGTAAATGTCGTTGAGCCTGTTCACGATCTTGATCCGGAACGGGTTGGAATTACCGAACTTGCAATAGTCGATCCGGTCAATGTATTTGTGTTCCACAATACGCAGGTTACCCGACGCTTTGAGCATTGCATAAACTTTTTTCAGACCTGCGTGCAAGCGATCCAATTCATGACTCGGATAAAGCGGACTCTCCCAAAGCGTGTCCTTACCATTCTTGTCCGTCACCGGAAATGACTCATAAAAACTCAACAAATCATGGTAGGTCACAGGAAGCCTTGCATCACGCTGATAAAAACGGAGGTATTTCCGAAGTTCCGGACTGACCGGATAGATCGGTTTTTTATTCAAAATTTTAACATCGCCCTGTTCCATACAAGGAAGTTACGCATATTTGAGAGATTGTTTGAGGCCGTTTTAAGATTAATAAGGTAAAAAAGGCTTCCAAAGAACGCTAAACGCCTGATGTTATGAGCTTATACGGATTGGTTGTATGTGGTGGCAAGAGTTCCCGCATGGGCTTCGACAAAAGTACGGTGGTTTACTACCAAAAGCCCCAGCACGAGCATGTAGCAGACCTTCTTTCCCCGCTTTGCGAAAAAGTATTTCTTTCCTGTAACACAGAGCAGTTTAATGTTTTACAAAGCGATTATGACAAACTCGCCGATGATGCTGCATTTGCAGACTCCGGCCCTATTGCTGCGTTGCTAACTGCATTTAAAACCTTTCCCGGACACTATTTTCTCGTCGCAGGATGTGATTATCCATTTCTTACCTCGGATGAACTTTCCAGTTTTCTGCAAAGTATTGATAAGGATTTACCCGCCGCTGCCTTTTACAACGAGCAAGGCTTCTATGAGCCATTGCTCGGTTGGTATTCCGAAAATGCACACGCCGCATTACTATCAGATTTCAATGCGGGAAATCATTCCCTCCAACATTTCCTGAGGGACATCAATGCATTAAAATATACTCCTGAATCGGATCAAATAATGAAGAGCATAGACACTTACGAAGATTTTCAGGCCATTAAAAAACTGCTTGACAGTCATGATAAAAGATAATATAGAAGTCAGCCCGATTGCATATCGGAAGATTCAAAAGATTGGTAGAGAAGAAACGGAAGAGCTGGATGATTATCTTGCTGTGGAAGAACCACTTGAAATTCAGCTGGTTTACCATTCATCAGGACAAAAAATTAAGAAAAGCATCTCGGTAACCATGCGCACGCCGGGTCAGGACCGTGAGTTGGCTGCGGGTTTTTTATTTACTGAGGGAATTATTGATTCACAAGATCAGATTGAAGACATTTCGTCCTCCGTTCTCGACGAAAACCGCATTGCTGTAGCGCTATCCACTACTTTCGAGCCGCAACTCGGCTCATTGGAAAGGAGTTTCTATACTACTTCAAGCTGTGGCGTCTGCGGAAAGGCTAGTATCGAAGCGATTAAAACGAAGTCAGCATATAGCTGTATTTCTGATGATTTTGTTTTAGATAGAAATACTCTTTTTAAACTACCAGCACAGATCGCCCGGCACCAGCATACATTTGAAACTACGGGCGGCTTACACGCCTCTGCTTTGTTTGATCTAACGGGAAATTTCCTTGCATTGCGCGAGGATGTCGGACGGCATAATGCGCTTGACAAGCTCATAGGCGCTGCATTTATGGCCGGAGAGGTGCCGTTGAAAGATCGCATTCTCCTGCTTAGCGGCCGCGCCAGTTTTGAGCTGATCCAGAAAGCCGCTATGGCCGGAATCCGTTTTGTGGCCGCGATAGGCGCACCATCCAGTCTTGCCGTGCAGCTTGCGGAAGAAAGCGGCATCACATTGGTTGGCTTTCTCAAAAAAGACAAATTCAACGTTTATACCGGGTCCGCCAGGATCCATTGACCATGAAAATACGCATTCATCAAAACTCAGTCCGTTTCAGGTTGTCCAAATCGGAAGTGGAAAAGCTTAAAACCACAGGTTATCTGGAAGAATCGACGGCATTCCCGAATGCTAAATTTATATATGCAGCAAGTCAGCATGAGCATTCTGAGCTGACTGCCAGTTTTGAAAATAATAAGATTACCCTTTTTGTACCATCTGCATTTCTGCAAAACTGGACCGTCAACAGCATTGTCGGCACGGATGCTCATATGCCTTTGCCGGACGGTGGTTCGTTATATCTTTTGATTGAAAAAGATTTCAAATGCCTGGATAATGTCGACGAAGACCAGTCCGATAACTACGAGAACCCCAAAACCTGCTAGTCATGGCCGAGCACCCACTTCCCGTCCCTGGTTCTGAAAACCCCGAAAAACTGACGGGATTAAAAAAGGGCAAAATCAAAAAAGTGGCTGCGGGCATCCCTGCTGTGGTTTCCAGCCTTGAAAAGACTATCGGCGAAGCGGGGTTACAGCGTGGTTTAAAAGCACTTTTCCATCTCAATAAAAAAGGCGGCTTCGACTGCCCGAGTTGCGCCTGGCCCGACCCGGACGATGAGCGTTCCGGCATTGCCGAATATTGCGAGAATGGCGCGAGGGCGGTAGCGGAAGAAGCGACAGCTAAAAAACTCACGGCTGATTTTTTCTCTCAAAACTCAGTACACGATCTCGGGAAGCTTTCGGATTATGAAATTGGTGGAAAAGGTCGCGTGGCGCAACCCATGTTCCTGCCCGCTGGCGGTACGCATTACCAGCCCATTACGTGGAAAGCGGCTTTTGAGAAAATAGGGATGGAACTGAATCGTCTGGCGTCGCCCGATGAGGCTGTTTTCTATACTTCCGGACGGACGAGCAATGAGGCTGCGTTCCTTTACCAGCTTTTTGTAAGGGAATATGGCACCAATAACCTGCCCGATTGCAGCAATATGTGCCACGAAAGTAGCGGTACTGCGCTTGGTGAATCGCTTGGTATCGGCAAAGGTTCGGTTACGCTGAATGATTTTTATGCTGCCGAAGTGATCATCATCCTTGGCCAAAACCCTGGCACTAACCATCCCAGAATGCTAACGGCCCTTCAAAAGGCAAAAGCGAACGGCGCAACCATCATCTCCATTAACCCGTTGCCCGAAACCGGACTGATGGGCTTCAATAATCCGCAAAAGGTAGCTGGTGTATTCGGAATGAATCCGGGTCTGACCGACCTTTTTTTGCAAGTCAAGATTAATGGAGACCTTGCATTACTCAAAGCGATCGAAGTATTGCTGGCACAAGAAGAAGCCAGGAATCCAGGAATGGTGTTTGACCAGGCATTTATCAGCAAAAACACCGAAGGTTTCAACGACTTCCTCGAAGACTTGAACACATACAACGCTGAAGAACTGGCCGGGTTGGCCGGAGTCGGGTTACCGCTCGTGCAGGAGGCCGCGCGTGTGCTCGCAGGCAAAAGCAGGATCATTGCCTGTTGGGCGATGGGGCTTACCCAGCACAAGAATGCCGTTGATACCATCAAGGAAGTGGTGAACCTCCTGTTACTTAAAGGAAGCATTGGAAAACCAGGCGCAGGCACGTGTCCCGTACGCGGGCACAGCAATGTGCAGGGCGACCGGACCATGGGTATTTTTGAAAGACCTTCTGAAAAATTCCTCAGCTCCATTGAAAGAAACTTTCATTTTTCACCTCCGCGGAAACACGGCTATGATGTCGTTGAATGCATTAAAGCCATGCACGAAGGGCAAGCGAAAGTGTTCATTGCCATGGGTGGAAATTTCCTTTCTGCTACACCCGACACCAGGTTTACCGCGGAAGCATTGAAAAAATGCCGCCTTACCGTGCATGTTTCGACCAAATTGAACCGCAGCCACCTCGTCCACGGAGAAGAAGCGCTGATCCTGCCGTGTCTGGGAAGAAGCGATATGGATATGCGGAATGGCGAAAACCGGTTTGTTTCCTGCGAAAATTCAATGGGCGTGGTGCAGCTTTCGAGGGGTGTTTTGCCACCGGTTTCGGAGCATTTGCTCAGCGAGCCAGAGATCGTTTGCCGGCTTGCCAATGCCACACTCGGCAGGCGTAGCCAGATCAACTGGGACAGATACATCGAAGATTATGACGTCATCCGCGCCGATATCGAGCGCACCATTTCCGGGTTCGCTGACTATAACGAGCGCGTCCGCCAGCCGGGCGGCTTTTACCTACCCAACAGCAACCGCAATGGGACGTTTGACACGGCTTCCCAAAAGGCGCATTTCAATGTTGCGAGACCTGCAAGCATTGCGCTCCGGGAAGACCAACTGATGATGATGACCATCCGTAGCCACGATCAGTTTAATACTACCATTTATGGGCTGAACGACCGGTATAGGGGCATTTACAACGAGAGAAGGGTGATCCTGATGAATGAAAAGGATATCAGCAAGCGTAACCTGACAAACGGCGACCTGGTGGATTTGTACAACGATCACGACGACGTCCACCGAATCGCTCGTAAATTTATCGTGGTTGAATATCCGATTCCGGAAAAATGTGCGGCTACCTATTTCCCAGAAACCAATGTGCTGGTCCCTATTACGAGCGTCGCCGAAAAAAGCAATACGCCGACCTCCAAAATGGTGATTCTAACAGTGACAAAACATCAGGAATAGGCGCTTCAAACTTAATATTGACCTAACACAACCTGCCTGAACTTGACGTAATTTCGCCCCAGTCTTCTTAAATGGGGGGTAAATGGTATCAAAATTTGTCTTTTCGAGGTAGTTTAAATTAAATAACATGAAAAAAGTATTTTTAGCGATCGCAGTGGGATTGCTCAGCCTGACCACTTTTGAAGGTATGTCTCAAAACAAAAATAAGGTAATCGCACACCGCGGCGCCTGGAAAAACACCGGGGCTACCGAAAACTCCATCGGCGCGCTCGAACATGCGATCAAATTGGGTTGCTACGGCAGCGAATTCGATGTACATATGTCGGCCGACTCGGTGTTGTTCGTGCTCCATGATCATTCCATTAAGGGTACCCATATTGAAAAAACCAATTCGCAGGAGCTTTTGCAGATCAAACTGGAAAACGGAGAATCGCTGCCAACGCTGGAAGCTTATCTAAAAGCGGGTTCAAAACAGAAAAAAACGCGTCTGATCCTTGAAATCAAACCTTCGTCGGTGAACAAGGAACGGTCACTGGCATTGGCTACCAAATGCGTTGAACTGGTGAAGAAAATGAAGGTTGAAAAGATCACTGATTACATTTCGTTTGATTTCGACGTTTGCCTTAAAGTAAAACAACTTGCTCCCAAAGCTCACGTTGAATATTTAAAGGGCGACAAGACACCTGACGAAATCGCTGCTGCCGGACTGGACGGCATCGACTATCATTTCAATGTTTTTAAAAAGAACGAAGATTACATTCCAGCAATGCGTCAGAAGAAATTGACAACCAATGTTTGGACCGTCAATGACGAAGCGAGTTTGAAATACTTCCTCGAAAAGGATGTGGATTTCATCACTACGAACGAGCCTGAGTTGCTGCTGAGCATTTCAAAATAATACTAGAAGACCTAAAAAAATAACCGATGCGGCGGCCGCATTGGTTATTTTTTTAGCTGATCCGGGCCATTTGCAGTTGCCCGTTGGTCTCCTGCCACGCCCTGATCACCTGGGTAAGCTGCTTATATTCGATCAAAAAGCCATCGTGACCGTACAGCGAATCGATTTCCTGAAATACGGCATCGGGAATATGTCTTGCCAGAAACTGCTGTTCCGACAGCGGGAACAGCAAGTCTGATTTAATCCCCAATACGAGTGTCTTGGCCTTCACAAGCCCCAAAGCATGTACAATACCACCGCGGTTGCGCCCTACATTGTGCGAATCCATGATTTTGGACAATACCCAATATGAAAACGCATTGAAACGCTTCACAAACTTATCGCCCTGGTATTTCTGGTAAGAAGAAGCCCGGAAATCATCGATCTGATCGGGATTGTCCCTGGCCTGCGTAAAATTGTAAGTGTCATAGTTACGGTACGACAGCAAAGCGATCGATCTCGCCGCCCTCATGCCCATTCCGCCTGCCTCCGGATCGTTTTCCTTAAAGGTAGGGTCAGCCTCAATAGCCATACGCTGTGATTCGTTGAATGCGATGCCCCAGGGAGAATGCAGTGCATTGGAAGCGATCAGGATCAGCTCTTCACAAAGATCCGGCTTTTCAACTGCCCATTCCAGCGCCTGCTGGCCTCCGAGCGACCCTCCAATACAGAGGCGGATCTTTCGGATGGCGAGTTCCTGCCGCAAAAGCTCCATCGTTCCCACCACATCCCGGACAGTAACAGTCGGAAAGTCGCGGTAGTAAGGTTGGTTGGTTTTAGGATTAACAGATATCGGCCCTGTTGAACCATATGCCGATCCCAGCACATTGACGCAAATGATGAAGTATTTGGCCGGATCGAAATATTTTTCCTCTCCTACTAGCCCATCCCACCATTCGGCGGCATTGGAACTGCCGGTTAATGCGTGGCAAATCCAGATGATATTGCTGTCATTGGCATTTCTTTCCCCATAAGTAGTGTATGCGAGTTCAAAACCCGGAAGTTCACCGCCCATTTCGAGCGCGTAAGGATAAGGGTATTTAAAAGTCTTTTGTTCCGCTTGCATAAGTGCCACAGCACATGGTTAAATTCAATTATTAATCAAACTCCGCCCGTTTTGCCAAAGCAAAAAAAGGCGACTGAACAACCGGACCAGAGGTTTTCGGTTGCAGCTGCGAGACTAAAGCCATTCGGCTTACGGAAATTTCTAACTGTAAGTTCACACGAATTGATTTTATATCTCCTAATAACTTAGGTGGGAATTAGCACCTTTCTCCATCGCGGTAGCAGGTTGCCAGAGGTTCATTGAGCCCATTCTCTCGCCTCTTCTTTATAAATCAACCGCTGTTATGTGGAGCAATTGATTGATGCTGCAATATTAAGGCCGGATGCCTGAAAATACAAACAAAAGCAAAAATTCTGTCCCGCGGGCTACTTCGGGAGCGTTTGCTGCCCTTATCTTTGCCACCTAACTATTTTTTAAAATGAGAATACTTTTTTGCAGCTTCCTCCTCGCTTTTGCTACATTACAAGCCTTTGGACAAGCCCCTTCACCCGAAAACATCCGAAAGCACATCGCCTATCTGGCTTCCGACAAAATGAAAGGCCGTGGAACAGGCAGCAAAGAGAATGCGAAGGCAGCCAAATATGTGGCGAAACAATTCAAAAAGTACCGACTTTTACCCAAAGGCACCAATGGTTTTTACCAGCCTTTCACTGCCAAAATCAGAAGGATTGTAGTGCCGGACAGCATTCGTGAAACTAGAAATGTGATCGGCTTTCTGGACAACGGAGCCCAATATACCATCATCATAGGCGCTCATTTTGACCACCTTGGCCTCGGAAAACAAGGAAGCTCGAAAGCCGATAAACCCGAAGGACAGATCCATAATGGTGCCGACGACAATGCGTCAGGCGTGGCCGGATTGCTTGAATTGGCGCGATATTTTTCCGGAAACGACGTAAAAGAGCCTTATAACTTCCTTTTTATCGCTTTCGGCGCGGAAGAACTTGGGTTAGTAGGTTCCCGATATTTCACCAATAACCCGACATTACCACTCAGCCAGATCAATTTTATGTCTAATATGGACATGATCGGCAGGTATGACCCGAACCGCGGCGTAGGGATCGGCGGATATGGCACCAGCGCCGAATGGCCCGCGATCTTCAAAGATGTCAAAAGCGATACGAAGTTTTTTACCGATAATGCGGGAAGCGGCGGTTCAGATCATGGTTCTTTTTATGCCAAACAGATTCCGGTGCTCTTTTTCCATACCGGCGGGCACGATGATTACCATAAGCCTACCGATGATGCCGAAAAGATCAACGCAGAAGCGGAAGCAGGAATCCTCGGCATCCAGATTAAAATCATAGAGAATGCTATGATTTTATCCAAACTCAAATTTACAGAAGTTAAATAATCTTGCGTTTACCTCGCGTAACCCTTTAAAGTCGGTTTGTTTTGTACGGTTTTGTTGCTCCTTCATTTACTTATGGCCAGCCCCACATCTCCCCGGAGGAGTTGTATGGGACGCTATTCCGTGATGTGCAATCCAGCCACATTTTCGCAGACTCCAAGACATTTGCAGACGCAATTCCGCTGGAAGATCCTGTATTAATCATCGAACAATATCACCGGGAAAAAGATGATCCGGCGTTTGTGATGTCAGATTTCGTCCTCCGGTATTTCAGGATGCCGACGCATATCACGTCCGATTTCCATTCGGATACCAGCCAGCCGACTTCTGAGCATATTGGCAGATTATGGTCGGTGCTCACGAGATATCCTGAGAACCAGGAACGGGGTGGATCGCTTATTCCCCTGCCCTTCCCTTATGTGGTCCCGGGCGGACGTTTCCGCGAGATCTATTACTGGGACAGCTATTTTACAATGTTGGGATTGAAGGAATCGGGCCGAGTGGATCTGATCGAGGGCATGCTGAATAATTTTGCTTACCTCATCGATACCCTCGGCTTTATCCCCACCGCCAACCGCACTTATTACCTCAGCCGCTCCCAGCCGCCATTTTTCTCGCTGATGGTAAGGTTATATAGTGAAATGATAGGAAAAAAAGCGCTAAAAAAGTATCTGCCTCAAATGCAGCGGGAATATGACTATTGGATGGATAGCGGCCCTGACGGCCCTGAACCTTTTACAGCATACCGCAGGCTCGTCCACTTACCGAACGGAGCCGTTCTCAACCGTTATTGGGACGACAAAGCAACACCCAGACCGGAATCGTACGGCGAGGACGTGGCATTGGCAGCAGAAGCCGCCGAGAAATACGGGACACAAGCCGATACTATTTTCAGGGACATTCGAGCAGCGGCCGAATCTGGCTGGGATTTTAGCAGTCGGTGGTTTGAAAACCCCGATGATTTTGCTTCGATCCACACCACTGATATTCTGCCTATCGATCTTAATTGTTTGCTCCATCACCTCGAAAAAGCGATTGCCGAGGCCTATTTGCTCAGCGACAATCGGAGAATGCATTTGTTATATGAGGAAAAAGCCCGACAGCGGGCAATGGCAATTCAGACCTATTTTTGGGACGAATCGCGGCATTATTATATGGATTATGATTTCAAAAAGCGGGATTTCACCAACGCTATCACCATTGCAGGGGCTTATCCCCTTTTCTTTAAGCTTGCCCCCAAACCGCATTCCCATTATATGAGAGCTTATATCCGCCTCAATTTTCTCAAATCGGGCGGATTGCTGACTACCATGATCCGGACAGGCCAGCAATGGGATGCGCCCAATGGCTGGGCGCCGCTACAATGGATCGTGTATAAGGGGCTTCGAAACTACAATTTCCATCGAACAGCCAACGAGCTCAGCGATGAATGGCTGGGCCTGATCGATAAGGAATTCAGGCATTCCGGCAAAATGCTGGAAAAATACAATGTGTCTGACACCAACCTCATTGCCAGTGGCGGCGAATACGAAATCCAGGAAGGGTTCGGCTGGACAAACGGCGTGTATTTACGCATGAAAAACAGGAAACGGTAGTAAATTTGCAGATCGCGGGCTTGATCTTTTTATCCATTTCCAATAAATTATATTAAAAATTTCCCGCAGCATCTTCTCCTAAGTAGAAAATATTTTTAATACCTTGCTGTTACCAATCCCATTCGACTTCATGAAACTACCCATATATCAGATCGACGCTTTTACAGACAAGTTGTTCGGAGGAAATCCCGCGGCCGTTGTCCCACTGGAACAATGGTTGCCCGACGAAACCATGCTTGCCATTGCCGCCGAAAACAATCTCGCTGAAACCGCATTCTTCGTCCCAACCGAGTCTGGCTTTCATATTCGCTGGTTTACACCGATGGTGGAGGTGGATCTATGCGGCCACGCCACGCTCGCTGCTGCTTATGTTATTTTCAATATTCAGAACTACGAGGGAAAATCGATTGATTTTGAATCCAGAAGTGGCGTACTGACCGTCGATTGCAAGGAAGACTGGCTGACCCTGAACTTCCCGGTAGACCAGTTCCACATAGCCGTGCCGCCTCCCGGCCTAGTTGAAAGCCTTAAAAACACGACGCTGGTCGAAGTGTACAAGGGCAAAACCGATTATCTGGTGGTTGTGGAATCAGAAGAAGTGGTCAAAGATCTTGATTTTGACATTATTGTCCTTTCTACCATTCCCGCCAGGGGAATTATCGTTACAGCTGCCGGCGACGAGGTTGATTTTGTTTCCCGCTTTTTCGCGCCGCAATCGGGCATTGACGAAGATCCTGTAACAGGTTCAGCCCACACAACGCTGATCCCCTATTGGGCTGACAAGCTGTCCAAAACCAAGCTGACCGCCAGGCAACTTTCAAAAAGAGGCGGGTTTCTGAAATGTGAACTCGTCGGCGATCGCGTGTACATCGGCGGACAAGCTAAGTTATATCTCAAAGGCGAAATCCTGGTCGACTGACATCCTCAAACCTTTGGCGTTTTTGCCAGTTTGGTCCGCTGCCCTGCATAAAGGCCGCCGATAACCAGTACTGTGCCCGCGATGGTGTAGCCTGTAACCGGCTCATCCATAAGCCACCATGCAAAAAAGAAGCCGAATAACGGACATAGGAACAGCCATAGCGACGCCTTAACGGTATCGATCCGAAGAAGATAAAACCAGCAGATCAGCCCGAGAATAGAAACCGCGAGACTCAGCCACAGGACTGAAAACCAGAAAGTATCGTCCCAAACCGTCGCTTTGAAATCGCTAAGTATGAATGTTGCGGGCAACAGAAAAATTCCTCCCAGAAATACCTGCCAGCCATTAATCAGCAGATTCGGCAGCTCCCATTTCACAGTAGCATAATACACACTCGCCGCTGAGACTGCCACCATGCTGATCAGCAGCAATGTTACGCCTCCCACCGTGGTGTAGCTATCGGCCAGCAGCGGATAGGTCGCCAAGGCAACGCCAGCCATTCCAAGTGTGATTCCTACCCATTCCTCCGCTTTCGGCTTGCGACTTAGCCACCAGGAAGAAAGCAACACGATAATGAGCGGATTTGTGGACACGGCCAGGCTACCAATGCCAGCAGCGGTGTACTTCATCGCGCACACGTACAGCCCCAGGTACAACGTTGTATTCAGGAACCCGAAAAGTGCCAATTGTTGCCACTCATTCTTCCGGGGTAGCCGGTAGGATTTATCTTTGGCAAAAATGTAGGAAAAACAAAGGAGCAATATACCAGCTATAAAGAACCGAACGTTTGCCAGTATCAAAGGAGGCGCAGATTGTACACCAAACTTGGTTGCCACAGAAGCCGAAGACCAAAGGATGGAAAAGAGAAGACCGATACCCAGATTTTTCACGCACAAAAAGAATGATCGTCCAAAATTACAAGTTGTAATTCGGCTTCCGGCCCCGGTTTTTATATTTTTGGGTATGATTAGTAAAAAAATTGCGACGCGGATGTTGGCTGCGATCTTGCTGAGCACACTGGCTTTCCATTCCTACTCACAAAATCAATGGACATACGACTTTAATAACGGCCTCAATCCGATCGAAAGCGGCGGGCCTGCATTGAAGGTACTGGGCACGCCGGGACAATTTGTCAAGGAAAAAGTGCCGGGTTCGGATTACCTCTTCCGGTCGATTTATGTTTTTGAGAAAAATAGCGGCCTTCAATTCAACAATGCCGAAACCAAAGGCTTTCTGAACAAATCCTTCACCGTCGAAATCTATTTCAAACTCGACGAGCTCGATAGCTGGAAGCGCGTCCTCGACTTTAAAAACCGCAAAAGCGACTACGGAAGTTACATTTACAGCGGTAAACTGAATTTTTACGACTATGCGATAAGTGAGAAAGCACCGGTGAGGGCCAATCAATATGTGCATTATGTGTATTCGAGAGACTTTGAGACTAAGACGATCAAGATGTACATCAACGGTCTCTCGAAAGTCGAGTTCAAAGATCCGGGCATCGAAGGTATGCTCGACGTCGACCAGGTGCTTAACCTCTTTCAGGACGATCTAATCGCCAATCACGAAGCAAGCGCTGGCACAGTTGCCCTCATACGGCTCTACGACCGGGTAATGACACCGGTTTTTGTAAGAAGAAGCTACCAGACAATCAAGAAAACGTTCCAGGAGCCTGTTGCCAAAGAGGAGGAAGAACCAGCCCCTGAGCCAGCTGCCCCGGCCGCACCAGCCTCAACCCGCAATAAGAATCTGTCATTGGTTACTGGCCGTGTGTATGACGGTCGCAATTTAAAGCCTGTCAACGATGCCGAAGTGGTAGTCAGGAAGTCGGACAGCGATTCGCTTGTAGCCCATACCAAAACCGTCGACGGCATTTATTCCGTAGAACTTCCACCGTTTGAAACCTATCGCGTTTCGGCACAGGCAGACGGCTTTCAATCGAGGAATATCACCGTGCGCACAAACAACCGGCACGAGGAAATCAAATCGCTGATCAGCCTGTCACCAGAAACCTATTCCGCGCCCCTATCGACCCTGTATTTCAGCCAGAGCAATGAGGTTTTGGAGGATGACGCGCTTCCTGCACTCGATTCGATCGTTTCCTATTTTCAGAAACGGCAGGATCTAAAAATAGTGTTGAAAGGCCACACCGATAACACTGGTGATTTCACTAAAAACCTTGATCTGTCTAACAAGCGCGTCGAAACCGTAAAAACGTATCTGATCGGGAAGGGCATTGCCTCGAACCGCATTGAAGGAAGTGGATACGGCTCTGCGCAGCCTCAGCGCATGAACCAGACGGAAGCTTTGAAGAAGTCGAACAGAAGAGTGGAAGTTTGGGCCGAGCCTATAAAAAGATAAAGCCATCTCATTGAGATGGCTTTATACTGACTATTCCTAAACCCTTAACCTTTTCTTATCTTTTATATCTTTTTTGCCTGATTGCCTTTCGCTCGGTGCCGTATCTGGCGTAGTGTCGATTAGCAGGCATTATTTAAAGCAACTATACTATCAATAATACTCCAATTTTCTTTCTTAACAAAATCCCGGAAGAACCTGTCCTCCGTCCTTTCCCCTCTTTCACGCTTCGTTCACCTAGTGGTCTGAGACAGAGTGAAAACGACAAATAGTATAATTTATGCAAAGATAATACTATTTAAATTAGCCTTCATGGATTTATTCAATTCTTCCCGCGGCTAACTGCGATACAAATGTCAGTATTAATTTTGAAATTACAAATTGCATCCAAACCTATCATCGAAATTATATTTGGAATTAAATCGCAATTTCCGCACTTCAAAAATTATTTTCTATTGACGATCAATAAATAAGTTTAAGATAATTTCGATTTGAGTGCCAAAAACCAAAGAAATACAAATCTTGAAATATTTATATTTTCTTAAAATAGTACAATCATTGGTTATAATTATTCATTGTCGATTGTATCCCCAAAGTACAAAACGAAAGAACCATATCCCCGGCTTTGTCCAAAAAGATTGGCAGTTCCGCCATTTCCTCATTGGAAAATGGTTTTAGCACATAATCTACTTGCCTGCCCCGCGGAAAATTATTTCCGATCCCAAAGCGCAGCCTGGGATAATCAGAATTACCAAGCAGCTCTTCAATATTTTTGAGTCCATTGTGCCCGCCGTGACTTCCTTTCGGCTTGATACGCAAGGTTCCGTACGGCAATTGCAGCTCATCCACGATCACCAGTGTATTTTCGGCGGTTACTTTATATTGGTCCATGTAATATCGGACGGCTTTACCGCTCAAATTCATGTACGTCGTGGGTTTTATAAAATAAATGTGCCTGCCCTTGTGCTTCCATTCAGCAACGAAGGCGAGTTTTTCAAAAGAAAATTTGAAGTCATGCTGTGCAGCCAGACGGTCCAGCACCATAAATCCCACATTATGTCTGGTAAATGCATACTCCGGACCAATATTCCCTAATCCGGCAATAAGATATTTCATTTGGTAAAAGTTTTTAATTTCGTCTAAGAGGACTTTAATTTAGGCTAAAATTCAGGGAAATTTCATGATACCCCAAAAACGATTAATACTTAGCAGTCCCCTTCTGGAAATTATGATCAGTCGGCTTTGCCAGCAACTGATTGAGAATCACCAGGACTTTTCCAACACGGTGGTCATGGGTTTGCAGCCCAGGGGAATCCATTTCGCCGAACGCATTGTGACCGAACTCCGCGAAAAGTCCGGCGTGAACATCATGGTCGGCCATCTGGATGCTACGTTTTATCGCGACGATTTCAGAAGAAGGGAATCTCCGCTGGTGCCTAACAAAACCAACGTCCCTTTTCTCATAGAAGGCAAAAAAGTGATCCTGATCGACGACGTGCTAGCCAGCGGCAGAATGGTTCGTGCTGCACTGGACGCTATGACGGCTTTTGGGCGCCCTAAAACTGTGGAGTTATTGGTATTAATTGACCGTCGCTACAACCGAGAGTTGCCGATCGACCCCAATTACGTCGGCATGCAGGTAAGCACTGTGGAAACGCAACGCGTGCAGGTAGAATGGAAAGAACAGGGTTTTGACGCCGATCATATCTGGCTCGTAGATTAGCCTTTAAGGCTGCTGCCTGGGCCGCGATGCCTCCTCTTTGTCCTGTACTTTGCCAATTTCATCAGTTTTGTAAGTCAATTTATTGACATAAAATACCTCACGGCCCTGCCCGATCGACGAAGTGCCGATTCGCTGCATTCCATAAGCGAGGAAATATTGGCCGTACCAGGGCGAAAGATAGCCGTCTTCATTGTTCAGCACCTTCTCTTTCTCTGATTTGGGATTGATTTTAAATTTTTCGCTTTCTACCACCACTTTATTGCGGCTGATAACCTCGGTGTGGATCTCGCCTTCCTGAGGATAAGCTAGCACGAAATAGTCGTCCACGGGGGTAATTTGCACCATTTCCTGCAAATCAAAACTAGTCAAGTCCTTAATGGTAATGCAATTGTCCCAGATAAGCTTCCCGCTCTTGTCGAATCCGCACACGATGGCGTGCGTGTAACGGTAACCTTCGAGGGCACGTGTTACATAAGGGCGCGACATTCCACCGGAAATAACAGGGCTCGACGATCGCTGGTTAGGATAATATACCTCCGCAACCAGCACAATCTCATTGTCAGTCTGAATCAGCTGATGCACTAACAAGCGATAGCGGAACCGGTTTTCCTTACCAAGGCTTTTCCGTTTTCCTATCTTTTCCAAAACCCGCTGCTTGCGCTTGGGCTTCATGTAATTAAAGAAGTTTTGCAGCTCCGAAAATTCTATGAACTGAGGCTCCTCGGGCGTGTCGTCCGCGACGTGCGTCACATACAAGCCTTGTGAATATTGTGTACATCCCACCGAATAATTACCGATCAGGTATGAATCGTCCGGATTAAGGGGAACGATCTGCCCTGAAATAAAGCTGTACCTGGGATCGCTGAGTGAAGTTCTTTTTAGCAGCTTACCGTCGTAATTATAAGTTTTAATCTCAAAAACGCAGTTTTTCTTCCGGTAGGCGTAAGTAATAACATTAATGTAGCCGTCTACTTCATTGATATCGACATTGTTAAGCTCAGTATTTTTCTCGAAAAGTCCGGGTAATACGCGGGTAGTGTGGTCAAAAAATGAATGCACGATCACAATGGGCCTCGACCGGTAATAACCCGACACCAATGCTTTGCTCCCGATCACCTTGAAATGCTGCACATCGACACCCGAAAGCAGGTTTCCTTTGTAAGTATCAATAGAACCGTCGTGAAAGTTGAGCTGCATGAAGAGGAATTTGTCAGTATCCGGCTCGGCAAATAGCCAGAACCCGCTTTCCTCGCCTTTGTAGGCCATTACGGGGATATACCTGTAGTCCAGTTTATAGGCAGACCGCCAGACGGCTTTTAGCGTGGTATCATATTTCACAAACTGCCACTGCTCGTTCCTGTTGCTGTATTCACTGCCCCTTACGACGGCTAAAATGCCTTGCTCGCCGAGACTGAAAACTTCGAATTGTTCGGATGAAGAAGAGCTTGTCGGGATTTCAAGCCTGTCGGATTGCTGCAATTGCGCCCACGCACCCCAGAGCGGCGCAAAGACCAGTAACAGCATTATTTTCAACCCGGAATAATTTATAGATCGCTTATGCATAACTTCTTCCTGCTGGGGTGTGACTCTCTTCAATAATTAGCCTAATTTTGCATCAAATGCGCACAACATTGCTATTAATATTAGAAATAATTTCACTTAAATAAAAACTTGCGGGGATGTATCTTCGATTTCGAAAGTTCATCTCTGGCTTACACCATTTTTCATGACGATTGAAGCAATACTCAAGGAAGATATTCAAAAAGCGGTCCAAAAACATTTCGATATTGCTGCTGATGACATCCTCCTCCAACCGACCAAGAAAGAATTTGAAGGATTTTACACTTTCGTTACTTTTCCTTTAACCAAAACAGCCAGAAAATCGCCTGCCGAGATCGGACAGATCATCGGGGAAGAACTCGCTGCCAATTCTTCGGTCGTTTCCGGGTTCAATGTAGTCCAGGGCTTCTTGAATATCAGCCTGAAAGACAGCACCTGGCTCGACCTGTTCGGCACGATCCTGGCCGACGGTTCCTTCGGCTCGCTGCCTTCTAACGGTCAGTCGGTCATGGTGGAGTTTTCTTCTCCCAATACTAATAAACCGCTTCACCTCGGCCATTTACGCAATAATTTCCTGGGCGATTCCCTTTCCAGGATATTGAAGGCGAGCGGCTATAATGTGGTCAAAACGTGTCTGGTCAACGACCGCGGCATCCATATCTGCAAATCCATGCTTGCCTACCGTGAGTTGGGCAATGGCGAAACTCCCGAATCGAGCGGGATCAAAGGCGACCATTTGGCGGGAAAATATTATGTCCTGTTTGATGTTGAATACAAAAAGCAGATCAAAGCGCTTGTTGAGCAGGGCATGAGCGACGAAGAAGCTGCGAAAAAGGCGCCGTGGATCCTTGAAGCGCAAAAATTGCTTTTGCTTTGGGAAAACAATGACCCTGAAACAGTTGCATTGTGGCAGAAAATGAACAGCTGGGTGTACGAGGGTTTCAGCCAGACTTACAATAAGATCGGTGTAGGTTTCGATAAGACTTACTATGAGTCGGATACGTACTTGCTTGGCAAGGACATTATCGAAGAAGGTTTGCAAAAAGGGGTATTCTTCAAGAAAGCTGACGGCTCTGTGTGGATCGATCTTACTACCGAAGGACTTGATGAAAAACTCGTGTTGCGTGGTGACGGCACATCGGTTTATATCACGCAGGACCTGGGAACTACGGAACTTAAAAACAGTGATTTCGGCAACGACCGTTACTTGTGGGTAGTAGGAAATGAGCAGGATTACCATTTTAAGGTGCTTTTTGCGATCCTGAAACGGCTTGGACGCACTTATGCCGACGGCTGTTACCACATCAGCTACGGCATGGTGGATTTGCCATCGGGAAAAATGAAATCACGCGAGGGTACCGTCGTGGACGCCGACGATCTGGTGGCCCAAATGGTGCAAACAGCCTCTGACCGTACGCAAGAACTAGGCAAAATCGATGATTTTAACAGCGAAGAAGCCAAGTTGCTTTACAACCAGCTTGCATTAGGCGCATTAAAATATTTCCTTCTGAAAGTAGACCCTAAGAAACGAATGCTCTTCAATCCGGAAGAGTCGATTGACTTCCAGGGACACACAGGGCCATTTATCCAATATACCTATGCGCGTATCCGGTCTATTATGCGCAAGGCGGAGCAGGCTGGGATTTCGTCCGAAGTTCCGGGCAGTTCTTACAGCATGCACCAGGCAGAACGCGAATTGATATTTACTCTTTCGCAGTTTCCGGTGAAGGTTGTAGCCGCAGCCAATGAATTCGCCCCTTCGCTGATTTCGCAATATGCATTTGAGCTGGCCAAAGTGTATAACCAGTTCTATGCCGAGGTTTCGATCTTTTCAGATCCCGACCCTGTGGCAGTGCGTTTGCGGGTTGCATTATCGGGTGTAGTTTCGGAAACGATTCGCAAGTCTTTGGGGTTAATGGGAATAGACGTTCCGGAGAGAATGTAGAAAAAAAGTTACCAAAATCTGCTGATCAGCGCGTTTTGGATATGGTAACCTAATCACGTGCATGCGAATCTTTTATTAATATATATGTACTAACCATAACCAAGACTATTATGAGCCTTATTAAGACACTTTTCATTATGATTACTTCTTTGATTACCGGGTTGTTCATGGATAAATCCGAAATAGCGAACAGACCGGCCGACGCAGCTGCTGCGACACAAACTCTTTACGATTTCAAGGTAAAATCGCTTGTTGGCGGCAAAACTGTCGATCTGAGCAAATACAAAGGCAAAAAAGTGGTTATCCTCAACGTGGCTTCCAAATGCGGCTATACCAAGCAATATGCTGATTGGGAGAAGTTTAACAAGGAACACGGTAGCAAAGTAGTTGTATTGGGCTTTCCTGCCAACAATTTTGGCGGACAGGAACCAGGTACCAGCGAAGAGATCGCCACATTCTGCTCAGCGACTTACGGCGTAACTTTCCCGATGTTTGAGAAAGTATCCGTATTGGGCGAAGACCAGGCTCCGATCTACAAATGGCTGAGCACCAAGGAACTGAATGGCTGGAATGACAAAGTACCAACCTGGAATTTCTGCAAATACGTTATCAATGAAAAAGGCGAACTGACCAATTTCTTCGCTTCCAAAATATTACCGACCGATCCTGAGTTCATGAAGGCTGTCGGAATTTAAGTATTTTAAGTGCCGGAGTTATCTCCGGCACTTTCTATCAAACAATTAACTATACGCAACTATGAAAGATATTAACGAAGCCCGCCGCTACCTCTCCAACGCCAAAGAAATCCTGAGCGAAAAGGCAATTAAGGAAGATGGATTTTACAAAGACAGAAAGTATGTAAAAATGACAGGCCATACCGCCTATTCCGGGGTGTTGGTTGCCTTAGACGCAGTTTTTGGGGATAAGAAAAAGGGGAGGAAAAGCGTAGAGTGGTACAAGGAAGAGTTGTCCCAAATTGACAAGAAGATTCTTTCGGCATTTGTTGGGGCTTACGACACGCTCCATCTGGCTATGAGTTACGATGGAAACCTTGTTGCCGGCATTTCCCGAGAAGGCCTTGATCTTGCCGAAATAATTATCAATTGGGCCGAGCGGAAAACGGCGGCCTGAAATTTCCCGAATTAAAAATACCTCCATGAATCCCTGGATTGAAGCCGCGCGGCCCCGTACGCTACCTCTTGCACTCTCCTGTATTTTAATGGGCTGTTTTCTGGCCGCCGCTTCCGGTCATTTCAGCTGGCCTGTGGCAGGGTTGAGCGTACTGACCACCATTTTACTACAAGTACTTTCCAATTTCGCCAACGATTACGGCGACGCCGTGAATGGCAAGGATACCGAGTTGCGCGAAGGACCACGTCGCGCCGTGCATTCAGGACACATTACGGCTGCCAGAATGCTTCGCGCCATTATCCTGTTTTCCATTCTTGCACTGATTTCTGGAATTGCATTGTTAACCATTGCATTGAAAGGTGCTCCTGCCAATACTTTCTGGGTGTTTTTGGGAATCGGTGTTGCGTGCATTATTGCCGCCATTACGTACACTGCGGGCAAACGGCCCTATGGTTATGTGGGCCTGGGCGATCTTTCCGTTCTGATCTTTTTCGGATGGGTCGGCGTGCTGGGTAGCAACTTTTTACACACGCATATATGGGACTGGGGTATATTGCTGCCTGCCACTAGCTGCGGCCTTTTTGCTGTTGGTGTGCTGAATATCAATAATATCCGCGATATCGAATCTGACCGTGCGACCGGCAAAAATTCTATCCCCGTGCGGCTGGGACGCGATAAGGCGGTAATATATCATTGGAGCATTCTCCTGATCGGCATGTTTTGCGTGCTGGTTTATACCGCCGAGCACTTTTCTGGATACACCAGCTTTATTTTCCTGCTGAGCTTTCCCCTGTTCATCCGGAATGGACTGGCTATTTCAAAACTGACCAAAGCCAGCGATCTCGACCCATATCTGAAACAAATGGCGCTTTCTACACTGCTTTTTGTGATCTTGTTCGGTTTGGGAGTGGTTCTGTAATCAACACAACTCATTTTACAAAGGGCTTAATCGCATTGCCTAAAAGCGAATAGCCCTTCGCATTAGGGTGCAGGCCGTCCGAAAACAGCGACTCATCAATCTTACCCTCAGCATTCAGGAACACCTTCCCAGGGTTGATAAAATTCACGTTAGCTTCTCCGGTAAGCTGTAATAAGCGTTGATTAAGCGCAGCAACGCGCGCTTCCTGCTGTCTGCGCGGATAAATCCCCATCATGTAGATCTGCGCGGCAGGTTGACGGTATTTCAAAGCGTCAACCAACACCTTCCAACCTTCGACAATTTCATCGTCCGAACTCAAACCAAGATTATTCGTTCCTATGTTGATGAAGATCTGCCGGGCTGAAAAGCCATCCAATTCGCCATGGTAAATCCGCCAGAGCACATTTTCAATGCGGTCCCAGCCGTAACCCAAATTGACTGCATTTTTCCCGAATGTACTTGTCCAGGAATCTTCGCCTGTTGCCCGTGGTCCTTTGGGTAACCCACCCCAGAAATGCGTGATGGAATTGCCGATCACGACTGTTGACGGTGCCATTTTTTTATTCAATTCCAGAATTTCTGAATGCCGTTTCTCCCAGTCATAATTATTGAGCTCCCGCATTTGCGTAACCGGTCGCGTAGTCGCAACCGTGCCCGATGTTTCATGCAGAATGGCGCGGAGATGTTTTTCGTAACCGTCCGCATATTGCTGCATCCCAACGTCGGTAGGGTGCGTACCATCGACAGTGGATTCGTAGGTTTGGCCAAAATCATCTTTGGGGATCAAATAAATATTTTGAATGCCCTGTGATTTCAGTGTTGCAAATGCGTCTTTCAAAACCTCATTCACCTCGACATAAAAATGTTTGCTTTGAGGATTAATGGCTTCATCGGTGTATCCGGCGTGCTCTGCGAGTACAATGGGCACTTCAGGCCGCTTTCGACGCAATGTCGTCACCGTCTTCAAAACGCGGTTCTTGATTTCTTCCACAGTCAGTCCGAGTTTTGAATCAGGCCTGATGGTGAAGTTTGGCAAGCAATCCAGCACATAAACTTTTGCATCGATTTCCCCTACCAAGTCCACGACTTCCGGTTCGAGCCGCCCGTTTCCTGAGAAGCCGAGGTTGATCAGTGGTCTGTCCATTTTCCGGCCCAAGATTGCTGTCCAGGCCATTCCGGGACGAGAAGCGCAAGCACCTTGTGCGATGGAAGTGCCGTAAATGACGATCGGCTTTTCGGGCCTTACGGCTAGTGGCGTAAACTCTGTACCTTCCGGCGTGCCTATTTCCAGCCATTTGACACTATTATAAAGAGGCAAATACAAACGGTATTCGCGCCCTTTTTTATGGTAATTGTCGTTGGGAGCCAGGTTTTTAAAGTCATAGGTGATGGTGTCGCCGAATGCATACTTGCCGGAGCACCAACGCAGGTCACCGTCACTGCTCACGGCGTACAAATCCACACCGCTCACGCCCGTCGCAGGCATATGTGGGAGCGCATGCTTGCCACCGACCGCGTAACGTATCCTTATTTCTGACGAATTGGCCCGGAAACGGATCATTAACCCAGCAGATTGATTGGATAAGCCCCATACCTGTTCGCGAACAGACTTTTCTGCACGTGCAGGCAGGCGGTCATAGTAACTCTTAAGTTCCTTCGGCCAAGACTGGCCTTCCACCACAGCAAACGCCGATGACTGAGGGTTCCACCAGCTATACTTGGCGGTTTGCGCAAATGAATGTGTTGTTACAAAAACAAAAAGAAGGAGGCGAAGGAAGATCCTGGATTGCATAGGAAACAAAAAAATGGACACCGGTGTATTGCTACAAAAGTGTCCACGATTCTATTTCTTACTTTGGAAAGCCTGATTATTTCACGATCACACCATCGGCAATGAATGTGAGCTCGTCCTTCGGCTCGGTGATTTTGGCGATTTCCTCCTTGCTTTGGCCTGCATCTTTCGCATAATGCTGGAGGTGTTCAACAGGCACCGTTTTCTTTTGCGCTTCGCCTTCAAAAACTACCGTTTTGCCTGCAATGTCTTTCGGAACAAAAAAGGCGTAATCCTTAAACATCACGCGCATTGTTTCACCGTTATCGAGCTTCACTTTCATCCAGCAGCCCTTCGCCTGGCACACAGATTCCACCGTACCACTCACTTTGGCCTGCATTTCACTTTTATCTCCCATTTTGGCAGGAAGTGCATTAGCCTCAATCGCCTTCTCATCATTTATTTCCTTACCAAAATGCTGCGCATGTGTGGCTGAAAATGCTAGAACAGTTACTAAAATCGCTAATAGTGTTTTCATAGTATACTGGTTTTGAAGTGTTCCAAAAAGTCCGCGGAATTTAATATTAACGTTTTTCTAAAGGGGTGAAGATCCAGTAAGTCTTTATCTCCTGTAATAATACATGATGCATTACATGCGGCAGCCAGCTCCAAAAACTTATCGTCCTTTGCATCTCTGCATAAAGTAATTTTTTCAATTGGCCCCGTCCACTCCACAAACTGACTTTCCATATATGAAAGAATTTTTATGCGATCTTCCATGACAATATAGCGATCGAATTTTCTACGCATGAAGACATCAGCAATCTCCCTCTTTATAGCATGTGTCGTGACTAACTCTCCTTTTTCCAATGCTAGCCTGAATGCGCGGCTTGTTGTGCTGCTGCCGATCAGGAATGCGCTAATTAATGTATTAGTATCAATGATGAACCTTTCATTCATCATTTAGAAGGTTCGCTAGTTTTTCAGGAGTCAGACCTTTAGTCTCCGCACGTTGCTGTACTTCGTCTAAAAGTTGAAAAAAATTATTTCTTTCAGCTTGCCGGATTTTCTCCGCAATTTGAAATTCCAGATCCTTTTCTACACGCTCGCGAAATTGCACGGGGGAATTTCGCCAGGCTTTGGCCACTTCTTCGTTCACTTCCAGGACAATGCGTTCCATCTCTTCCTCTGATAACTGATTTACTTAAAATTAGCACCTAAAATCACTTTATCAAAATACACCGTCATTCCAAAACTTCAACCCAGCCTTTGCAGTGATTTCCTTGTGGCGTGTCTACAACATACAAATAGGTTCCGTTGGAAATGCCTTTTCCCCAGTCGTTTTTGTAATCAGTAGTCTTAAAAACAGACTTTCCCCAGCGGTTAAAAATTTCCAGCGATGAAGGCGATGCCGGGACGATGAAAAAGTCATTCTTGCCATCACCATTTGGGGTGATCACATTGCTTAATGTAAATGCAGGAGCTGCGGTGATCTTTTTGGAAGCCGTTAATGCGCATCCAGCTGCATTGTACGCGGTTAAAGTAATGGTATACTCTCCGGGCGTTTCGTAAACATATTCTTTCACATTGGGGTCAGTAACGGGATTGCCGGTGCCCAGATTCCATTCGTAACGCTGCGCATTGGGCGTTTTGTTATTCATCGCGTAGGTAAAAGGCTCGTTACAAGCTCCGTCGGATTGTACTATCTCGAAATCGGGCGCATAGGATTCGTCTACTTTCACGGTGATCTCCCGGAGCGGGCGGCAACCGTCCGTATAAAGCCCCTCAATGACATAAGTAGTCGTTTTGGAGGGCTTCACCGTTACCGATTTGCCGATCGTCTCTTCCAGTCCTGTGGTCGCATGCCATTTGTATTGCGGCGCTTCACCGGAAACCGTCAAAGTTACTGTTGCGCCCTGACATACCTCGGTATCAGGCATATCCACGAAATCCGTTTTCTTTTGCACTGCAACCTTCACCTTTTCAGTGACTTTACAACCTGCATTGCTACTGATCTCGACAGAATATTCGGTAGTTTCTTTTATCACAGCGATAGGCGTCGCGCTGGAAGGGTTATCCAGACCAACCGCCGGAGACCATTTGTACTGTGTTCCACCCCCAGCCATCAGTTTCACCGAACTATTTTCGCAAACAGCGGTGTCGCCCATAATTTTTGTATTCAGCGTCTCGACGATGATTTTCTTCTCGGCCACGTCCACGCGCTTGCAGCTCAGCCGGTTGTAAGCTTTTAATGTGACGATATATTCGCCGGGTTTTGTAAAAGTGTATTCTGCCTGATCGTCTTCACGGGAAATAGTGTTTCCGGCCACTTCCCAGATATAGTCCACACCGCCCTCACTGGTATTCATGAATGTTAGTTCCAGTGGCGCACAACCGCGCAGCACGTCTTTTGTTTGACCAGCATAAACATCAAAATCGGCCTTTAACCGGTCGATATCAATCTTGAACGCGGCATTGTTACAATTGTCGCTGTTATTGGTTTTCGACCAGGCCTGTGGTGTGGCTGGGAAATGACTGCCTCCGCATGCGCAGGTAGCGTGATAAATCGTCCCATTTTTGTCAAAACGACTCGTACCGCCGTCGACATGGTCGCCCTGGATGCCGGTATCCCTGCTCAGGCTGCCGAAAAACGTGGCATACAACAGCGACTTTGCGCCTTGTTCCAGAATAGCAATGTAAAAGTTATTTCCGTTTGTGGTTGGCTGAATGGCATCTTCCGTCACCACGAGATCGAATGTGCTGCTTTCTTCATTATTACCGGTTCCCTGGTTCACATTTCCGCCCCAGCCAGCAATGTAAATATTGCCGCATTCACTGACCAGAAACGCCGTCGGTGAAATGTCCGGCGTCCCCCTACCCGAGCCTATCACGGTTGAAAATATGGTTTTGGATAAATTGGCGTCCAGCGCGTGAATAAACTGGCTGCTTTTTGCATTCTGGTAAACTCCCTGACTTACCGGATAATTACCGGTTGTGAGTCCGTAAACATACACATTGTTACCTGGGTCGAGGTCGAGGAGGTACGCGCCATCTTCCTTATCAGTGCCAAGATAAGTCAATGCCGACAGCTGATCGTTGGCATATCTGGCAACAAACCCATCCTCCGACCCTTTCAACTGCTGCTGATAAGTGCCCGTCTTGGTTGGTAATGTGGCACTTTGCGAGATACCAGCTACGTAGATTTCGCCATTTGAAGACAATTTCAGCGAATAAGCTGCGTCCCATTTATCTCCACCCAAATATGTAGACCATATCAGGTTATTCAGTTCGGGTGCAAGTTTCAGCACAACCCCATCCTGATCACCCGCCAATTTGCTTTGAGGTGCATTTTTCGTTGGGAAATTGGGTGAATTGGTGGATGAAACCACATACACATTATCCGCATTGTCCACTCCTATTTCTCCGCGAAAACTGTCCCCGTAATTCCTTATGACAGCAATATCCGACACGCTCACACCGTCGTTCCCGCTGCCGCCAGCAAATGTGGATGCGGTGAGTTGCTTACCGTCAGCACTAAGTTTGGATATAAAAATGTCGCTGCCGTTGGTCATATCCAATCCCGCAATCGGCACTGTCCTTATTCCACCGCCAAATACAGTTTGAAAGGCGTTTGTACGCACGGGAAAGTTCTTGGAAGCAGTCGTGCCCAGGATCAGTAATTCTTTTTTGCTGTTAACAATCAGACTCGTAGGCAGATCGGTACTGCTCCCGCCCAGGAATGTGGCATAAACCAACTTGCTGCCATCTGGCGTAAATTTCATTAAAGCAACATCAACCAACCCTTCAAACTTAACCTGAAATGCCCCAACCGTAGCCGGGAAATTGGCACCAAAAGTAGTGCCCCCTGAATACAGGTTCCCTTCGCTGTCGTAGGTCGCCGTGTGGCCCCAATTGTCTGCTGCTGAGCCAGAATAAGTTGAAAAAATCAGTTCAGGATCAATCGTCAGCGGTGCGTTTTTATCGTAGCCTTTTGGAAGGACAAAACGCGCGGTATTGTCGGAGGCAAGCTCAAATGCGGATGCAACGTCGGTTGTCCGTGCATTGACCTCTTGAAAAGAATAGGGCTCAGCCTCCCGGAATTCTCCTACCGAGGTTTTGATAACGATTTGACCGGCTTCATTCAAAACAACTTTGTCCGCCCCATTGTATTTGATACTGATCCGGGAAGGATCGGCACCGGCGCTGACGATAAATTCGTATTTTAATTTGAACTGATTGAGGTAAATGCGCAGGTTAATGCCCGGATAAATATTCTGGTAAATCACTTCCTGATATCCACCAACGTCACCCGCCCAGCCCCCAGCATTTTGGCCCAAAAAATAGCTGTACCGTGTTCCAATTGCCTTCGCAGGAACAAGTTTTACTACATTGGAAGCATTTTGAAACATCACCTCTACCCCGTGCGCCGGAATGCCATCCAGACTGCCCGATTCTTTGGCAATGGCCGATGCGCCACCCTTGCCCGCGTGCATTCGCGCAACTTTTGCTGCGTCATAAAGCACATATACGAGGGATTGATTTTTGAGAAAGAGAAAACCGCCGGGAATCTCGGCCCTGAACAAAATGTCTTTGTCCCACTGTCCGCGGTTTTCGATAAAATGCATTCCGCCAGCCAGCGAAATACCGGCTTTACAGAGAAGAATGACGCATGATAGAAGCAGTAGTCGTAGAGTTTTCTGCATAGTCCGTACTGCGGGTTTTTCTATTTGAACGCAGAAACCGAGATGATATTTTCACAAAATCCGTATTCCTGTTCTACATTGGAACCGAGCAGAACAAGCTGGTCCTGAGTATGATCTATGACGTGATCGAGGTACCATTTGATCCCTTGCACATCCAAATTAGTCGTTGGCTCATCCAGAAAAACCACTGGCACATCCGAAAGGAATGCAAGCCCCAGTTTCACCCGCTGTTTCATACCCGACGAGAAATGCCGGATGGTTTTCCCGCTGGCATGGGAAAGCTGGATAAAGTCCTCAAAATCGCTTGCAGACATCCCTTTTTTGAAAGGTTTGAACTTGCTATGAAACTCGATCTGCTCACGTAATGTAAATTCTTCAATCAATTCAAGATAGGGAGCGGCGATCACCAGGTGTTTGTACCAATGGTCTGTTTCAATATCCTTTTCGTCGGTTCCGGTGTAGCGGATCGTCCCTTCTGAAACCGGAATTATGCCGGTCAGTAATTGCAATAAAGTCGATTTCCCACTTCCATTTGGCCCTACAAATACATATTTCCCGCCCGCCGCAAGCTCGAAGCTCGCATTCCTGACGATCCATTCCTTGATAAACTTCTTACCTATTTTATCGACTGTAATGCGCACTGGTTCCTGTTAGTTAATGCTATTTACTGGCGACCGCCATAGTAGTCCCACGCGGCTTTTGCGATCTGTGCTATCACCAGTTCACGCGTTTCCATGTTTGCGGTGGCATCGGAGACGAACACCACAACCGCTATATCTTTTCCGTTAGGTAGTCTGATAATGCCCGCATCGTTGGTTGCGGCGGATATTCCCTTGTCATTAGTGCTGGAAGTGCCCGTTTTGTGCGCCACTTCTGTGCCTTTTGGAAGTAACCCTTTTATCCTTTTTAATCCCGTAGGCCCTTCAATCAAAGTCTTCCAAAGGTAATCGTGACTGGTTTTGGACAAGTTCTTGCGCTCATAAGCGATTTGCAACAGTTGCAGAAATGCCGAAGGTCGGGCATAGTTGCCGTACTGAACCTCCCAGCCGGCTGCCATTTCTTTCTCCGTCGCCACAATCGCAATGTCTTTAACACCCAGCGAATGAATATAGTCATTCACTTTCCCGGTTCCTCCTGCAAGTTCGAAAAGGATATCGCAGGCATTGTTATCACTTTCGGACACCGAATAGGCCAGCAGTTCGCCTATGGTAATATCGAAATCCTTTTTCGCGTGTTTGTCGCGCATCGGGCTATGCGTGTCCTGATCCAGTTTTGCTTGGGTGACGTGAATGGACTGGTCAAGTTTGTATTTCCCTTTATCCACCAAATCCAGAATGGCAATTGCCAGAGGAAATTTGAACGTACTCTGCATCGGGAATTTGTGATCCTGATTGATCAGCAGCGTCTCCCCGGTTTTCAAATCCATTACTCCTACTCCGACAATACCCTTAGCTTGCTTACTAATGGTTTCTATTTCAAATTTCAGCTTCGTCTGCTGTGCGAAGGCCATATTTTGTATTAAAAAAAGGACAAACAGAATCCGGAAAAGCGCGGTCATAGGAGTTATGGTGGTATTTTGGTTAAAGGTTAGTTATGACCGGGGCGCTCACTTTTGCGTTCCCTGTCTTCCAATGTCAGTTTTACTAATTCAATGCGGGTATCTTGTACAGACACAATTTGAAACGAATAGGGTGGAATGTCGACAATTTCATTTTCATCTGGCAAATCGCCATAAAAATGGATCAGCATTCCGGCTAACGTGTCATAATCTCCTTCCGGCAGCTCCCATCCGTATTTTTCGTTCAGATAATCCAATTCGTGGCGCGCACTGAGCATGTAATTGTGATCGTCGAGCTTCCTTTCCGTCCAATCCTCGGTCGTGTCATATTCATCCTGTATCTCCCCGAAAATCTGCTCTACCACGTCCTCCACGCTGACAAGTCCGGAAGTCCCTCCAAATTCGTCCACAACCAGGGCGATACTTCTTCTTTCTTCCAAAAAACGCAACATCAGGTCTCGTGCAGGCATTGCCTCAGGTACGATAAGGATCGGTGTAATAATGTTGCTTATTTCTTTCGGCTTTTTGAAAAGCGATAACGCATGGCAATATCCGAGCACTTCATCGACCGATTCCTTATGCACGATGATTTTGGAGTGCCCGCTCGACATAAATGCAGTTCGCAAATCCTCGATGGTGGCATTGACGTTGACCGCCGATATTTCTGTCCGGGGAATCATGCAGTCCCTGATCCTTAAATCTTTGAAATCCAATGCGTTGATAAACATCCGCTCTTCGATGCTGTGATCGTCGAAGTCGGGGTCGTCGGCAGAGATAATATCGTCACGCAGCGAGGGATTCAGGATATTCTCCTTCACAAATGGCTCTATCACCCAGTAAAGCGGTGTCATCAGCCACTCGCCAAACCTTACGGGGAATGCTTTCAGATCCAGTATTTTCGGAAAGTTTCGGCCGACCTTCACCCAGCTGCTATACGACGCCATCCACAAAACGGCCAAACCGCCGAAAAGCGCAAAAAGCACCAGCCAGTTGAGTGCGCCGGAGTCCAGCGTGAGCAATGGAAATACAGTCAAAACTGCCATTAAACTGCCCAATGCAACCGTAAGCAGGCGTATCATGCGCAGGATTCGGCGCCAATAGAGTGTTTGCGCCACCTCGTCCGACTTCTCATGTCTTAATGAATAACGATCGATCCAGACGTCGAGCAGCACCGATCTCACAGCCCCATAATAGCCGGCCAGGATAAAGAACAGAATCGTAACAGCCAGCAGCAGCGCATTCATTTCTTGTGGGATTTAGCGGATTTCTGCCTCGTCGCGACAGGCACTTCTTTGGACTCTTTCTTCGCCGTTGTGGCAGCTTTTAACCTGCTGAACTGGAAGCCCAACAGAGAAATAATGCTTAATAATAAAAGCCAGTAGCTTTCAAAAAGGCCGGCACGCCGGAATTCGAGTACCCATACTACTAAAAATCCGAGCGCAAGCGCTATCAATATAGTCCGGACCAGTTTGGAATTCATTCAATGGAGCAATTAGTAAAACAGCGAGGCGGGAAGCACCTCATTTTTCATTCATTTTCAAAGATACACAGATTGCGTTAAAACGGTTATCGATGGATTAATCTTCGTTTCAATGCATAATAAACCTCTCAGATCTCCGCCATTTTGCCTAAAATACCTAACTTGCAGGGATTGCCGTACAATTCATTTTTGTTACCTGAATTGTAAAATTATTTCTTGAAAAAATATCCTTTATTACTATGAGCGAGACTACAAAACGCTTTGCACCCGGTGTTGTAACCGGCGATGGAGTTAGCGAAATTTTCCGCCATGCCAACGAAAATAACTACGCCCTTCCGGCAGTTAACGTGGTAGGTACCAACTCAGTGAATGCAGTACTAGAAACTGCCAAAGCAGTTAACAGCCCTGTCATTGTTCAGTTTTCTAATGGCGGTGCTATATTTTACGCAGGAAAAAGCCTTTCGAATGCCAATCAGCAGGCCGCTATCGCCGGTGGTATTTCAGGTGCGATGCACGTACACCAAATGGCTGCACTTTACGACATTCCCGTAATCCTGCATACAGACCATTGTGCTAAAAAATTGCTTCCCTGGATCGACGGTCTACTCGACGCTGGCGAACGTTATTTCGACCAATATGGCAAGCCTTTGTACAGCTCGCACATGCTCGACCTTTCAGAAGAGCCTATCGAGGAAAACATCGAGATCTGCGCTAAATATTTCGAGCGTATGGCGAAATTGGGCATGACCCTCGAAATCGAACTCGGTGTAACCGGTGGCGAGGAAGACGGTGTGGACAACAGCGATGTAGACAGTTCGAAACTGTACACGCAGCCTGAGGAAGTGGCATTTGCTTACGAAGAGCTTTCTAAAATCTCTCCTAACTTCACCATTGCTGCTGCATTTGGTAACGTTCATGGTGTATACAAGCCAGGTAATGTGAAATTGGAGCCGAAAATCCTTCGTAACTCACAAAATTACATCCAGGAGAAATTCGGAACGGGTGAATTGCCTGTCAACTTCGTATTCCACGGAGGATCAGGATCTTCCCGCGAAGAAATCCGCGAGGCTATCGAGTACGGTGCGATCAAAATGAACATCGATACTGATATGCAATGGTCGACTTGGGAAGGTGTTTTGAAATATTACAAAGACAAAGAAGGATATCTGCAATCACAACTCGGCAACCCCGAAGGACCAGATTCCCCAAACAAAAAATACTACGACCCACGCGTATGGCTACGCAAAGGCGAAGAAAGCATGATCCAACGCCTGAAACTTGCATTCGAAGATTTGAACTGCATCAATCAGCTGGGTTAATCTGCGGATTTTATTGAAATGTAAAAAAGCAACCTGCGAGGGTTGCTTTTTTTGTTGCCCAATGCTGAAAAACATCGGCTTAGATGCCAGCAAAAAATTGCCTGTTTCTACCGTTCGGACATTTCCGGCTAGCCTGTCGATCACGCGAATTCGTTCGGGACGAAGGGACGATTATTTTGGGGCAACATGGACACACGCAGACCCCAAAATCAAATCCACCACTTTTACTTGCTTGACATTCTCCGTGGCTTTGCTTCGTTTGCCGTTCTGATCTGGCATTACCAACATTTCTTTT
Organism: Dyadobacter sp. MSC1_007; assembly: GCF_023667495.1. Classification (GTDB taxonomy): domain Bacteria; phylum Bacteroidota; class Bacteroidia; order Cytophagales; family Spirosomataceae; genus Dyadobacter. The sequence goes on along the minus strand of NZ_JAMOZL010000001.1, from coordinate 264,309 downwards.
TCGATAAGTATAAACTTCATCCCGGCTTCAACAGAGGTGAGCAACCGGGCTACTTCATCTTAAAGCCTTTTTATGAATATGGAGATCTAGCCGTTTACCTTTTCTTTATTCTGTCTGGATTTGTTTTCTTTTCTGTTTATTCTGACGGTGTCGCGCGTCGGTCTATATCCTTGAAAACATTCGTATTGAATCGATTCTCACGCCTCTATCCATTGCATCTGCTGACGCTGTTACTTACTGCCTCTCTTCAATTCGGTTATCATCAGCTTTTTAACTCATACTTTGTGTATGAACATAACGACCTTAAACATTTCATACTCCAACTGGGGCTCGCCTCTTATTGGGGTCTGCAAGACGGACACTCATTTAACGGCCCAATATGGTCAGTATCAGTTGAAGCTCTCTTATACGCGCTATTTTTCGTCTTTTGCAGATACGTACCATTGCGTCCCAAATACTTGGCCATAATGAGTTTGCTGGGCCTTGCTGTTGGCGGAATACACGTCGGTGCAGGTATTTTCTGTTATTTTATCGGCGGTTTATTGTATCTGTTATTTGAATATCAAAGTACGAATTCCACTTTTGCCGCCAACAAGTTTCCTGCGATTGGTGTTTGCGTAGCTGGCATCGCCTTTTATCCATCAACATTTATACAACATCACCATCCCAAAGTTTACTTAGCTTCCATGAGCATTTTGCCCGCCACAGTATACTTTCTGGCATGGCTTCAAATTCGTTTTCCAAACTGTGGCAAATCATGGAAAACGACAGGAGATTTGACTTATAGTTCCTACCTGTTGCATTTCCCACTCCAAATAGTATTTCATGGCCTCTTTCACCTGTATGGATTATTGAATCCAATAAATGGCGGAACACTGGTCATTTTTGTTCTGATCACGTATGCGTTTTCCTACTTAACCTATCAGGGTTTTGAATTACCTGCTAAACATTTTTTTAGAGATTGGTTAAGGCGAATCGCTTAGTAAAGCGGTCAGGATCTGTAAGGGGCGTCACTCGACGGGGGCCATCATCCGCTTCCGGTGCGCCACTCCCCAGTCCCTCAGCGTTTTGATCACGATTTTCAGCGAATGCCCGTATTCTGTCAGCGAGTATTCGACCACGACAGGTATCGAGTCGTACACGGTCCGTTTTACCAGGTCGTTGGATTCCAGTTCGCGCAATTCTTTGGACAACATCTTGTCTGTAATGCCCGGTATTTCCTTCGCGATCTGTGAAAAGCGCTTGTTCCCGAACATGAGGGAAATGATAATAGGCAATTTCCATTTGCCGCTAAGCACTTCCAATGCATCCCGCACCGGCAGGATGCTTTTTGTGCATTCATCCAAACTGTGAGGCTTAATTTCTTTTGTATTTTCCATAGCTTAATCCACTATCCTTTTGTATACTACTTACAAATGTATAGTAAATTTATTTAAGTTTGCATATCGATTAATCAAGATAACACTCCAAACTTATATAAAATGAGCGAGTTAATAGAAAAACTGAACTGGCGATACGCTACAAAACGGATGAATGGCCAGTCTGTACCACAAGAAAAGCTGGAAAACATCCTGGAAGCCATTAAACTGGCGCCTTCGTCGGCAGGCCTCCAACCTTACAATGTGGTAGTAATTGAAAACAAGGAACTTAAAGAAAAGATATATCAGTCGGCCGCCAAACAACCACAGATTCCGAACTCTTCCCATTTGCTCGTGTTCGCAGCCTGGGAAAAGATAACCGCCGAGCAGGTCGACAAATACATGAACCTGATCGCCTCTACACGGAATGTACCGTTGGAATCACTGGCGGGATTTCAAAGCAATATCAATAATGGTATCCTTAGCCGGAGCGAAGATGTGAACTTCGACTGGGCCGCGCGCCAGGCTTATATCGCATTGGGACATGCTGTGGTAGCCGCCGCAACAGAAGACGTGGATGCCACGCCAATGGAAGGGTTCGACGCAGCAAAACTGGATGAAATACTCGGCCTGAGAGAAAAAGGGTTGCGCAGTGTGGTGATCCTGGCTCTCGGTTACCGTGATGGTCAGCAGGATCCGTTGATGAATGCCAAAAAGGTCAGAAGGGCGCACGAAGAACTTTTTATATCTATTTGACATTTTTAATTACGGGCTTTTGATGCCCCGAATTCACGAAAGACACGAATGTTATGAAAGTTGAAATATGGAGTGATGTAATGTGCCCGTTTTGCTATATCGGCAAGCGGAGGTTTGAGCATGCATTGGCGGAGTTTCCAGACCGCGACAAGATTCAGGTGGAATGGAAAAGCTTCCAGCTGAACCCGCAGATGAAGACGGAGCCTGGCAAGAGCATTAACGAGTACCTGGCTGAAACCAAAGGCTGGACGCCAGACTACGCGCAGCAAATGAATGACCATGTTACGAATATGGCCGCCGAAGCGGGTTTGGAATACAATATGGATAAAGCTGTGCTCGCCAATTCATTCGATGCACACCGCTTTTTACAGTTTGCCAAAACAAAACAACTGGGTGACGCCGCCGAGGAACAATTGTTCAAGGCTTATTTCACAGATGGTAAAAACACCGCTGACCACGAAACGCTTGTCGAACTCGGTACCGCAATAGGGCTGGATGCCGATGAGCTGAGGGAAGTGCTGGCAGGAACGCGTTTCAGGGAAGATGTTCGCCGGGATATTTATGAAGCGCAGCAGGTGGGCGCACGAGGTGTTCCGTTTTTTGTGCTCGACCGTAAATATGCGGTTTCCGGCGCACAGCATACCGAAACCTTCCTTAACGCATTGCAACAGTCATTCGGTGAATGGGAGAAGGCCAACCCGCAACCGCTTGTAAGCCTTGCCGACGGTGCTGCCTGTTCCGTTGATGGGGAATGTGATTAAGAATTAATATATCTCACACATATGAAGCGATATGCCATTTCAGGGGTGTATCGCTTTTTTATTGTACTTCCGCATCACTGGTATGGTTATGTAAGTAAACTAAAAAGGGGGATCTGTAATGTCGTGTATTTTGTGCTAATTGCGGTAACTGATTGTACAAATTACAGGTTACATTTTCCCTCTTTCAGCCCTTATACCCTACTTTATGCGCATTTTTGTTTGCCTGATCCTTTTTCTTGCTATGCAAAATATCTCCCAGGCCGGGGGTATCAGGGGACGCGTCACTACCAAAAACGGGGAAGCTCTCCCCTACGCGGGCATAGCGGTGAAGGGCACGAGCAATGGCACCATGGCCAATGAGGAAGGTGAATATGAGTTCACATTGCCGGCGGGCACGCACGAGATCATTTTTCAATATTTGGGCTTCAAAAGTATTTCTAAAACTGTTACAACAGGCGCCGGTTTTACAGAACTCAACGTTGTCCTCGAAGAGCAGGCACTGAATCTTCAGGAGGCGAAAATTGGAAAGGGCAAGGAAGATCCGGCATACAGCATTATGCGCAGGGCGATCGCCAAAGCGCGTTTTCACCAGCTACAGGTAAGAGGATACACGGCAAAAGTTTATTCGAGAAGCACGGCATTGCCTACTAAGATCCCTTATTTGGTTGAGAAAAGACTCAAAAAAGAAGGCGTGCAGGAAGGGAAAGCCATTATCAATGAAAGTGTGGCTGAAATCAAATACCGGCGGCCCAATAGTTACAGCCAAAAGATCGTTTCTACACGTAACAGCCTCGACAACAGCATTCCCTCACCCAACGAATACATTCTCGCCAGCTTATACAGTCCTGAAATTGCCGGAACAATTTCTCCGCTGTCACCCAAGGCATTTGCATATTATAAATTTGAGTATGAAGGTTTTTTTGAAGAACGCGGTCAGCTCGTCAACAAAATCAAGGTCATTCCCAAAGCGTATGGCGAGGGCGTTTTCAAAGGAAGTCTGTTTATTCTTGAAGACCGCTGGTCGATCCATAGTTACGATCTCCAAACCACTACAAGCGGCCTGAATATCTCGGCAAAGCAGCTTTTCAGTCCTGTGCAGAACGTGTGGATACCGGTCAATCAACAGTTCAGGATCAATGGCAGTTACCTTGGTTTTGCAGGCGAGTTCAAGTACCTGGTTTCTCTTACTTATGAAAAACTCGATGTAGATCCTGCATTGCGTGAGGATATTGTGATCAGTGACCATAAAAAAGAAGAGGCGCCAAAAGTCGGCCGCAAAACTGAATTGCAGGACCTGATCAAAGATCAGAAAGCGTTTTCTACAAAGAACTTCCGCAAACTGACCAAGGAATACGAAAAGCAGCAGAAAAAAGAGCGCAAAGGCGATTTGGCGGACAGCCGACTGGTAAGGCAGGACTCCATTGTGATCGATTCGATGGCGAATAAGCGTGACACCATCTATTGGCAGGCATTACGGCCCATCCCGCTAACTAAATCAGAAGCGTCGAGTTATGTGATGCAGGACAGTATTAAGGTGATCAAAGATTCACTTAAGATCAATGCTAAACCTGATTCCCTGTATTTCAAACCAATCCACATTGTTACCGGAAATACCTATTCGCTCGGCAACAGGAACACATTTTATTTCAAAAGCCCGCTGCTTTCAATTACATATAATACGGTAGAGGGCAATGCGATCAATATCCTTACCGAATGGCAGAAAAAGTGGGGCAAATCATCCTATTTGAGTGTCAAGCCGCTTATCCGGTATTCATTCGGGAGAAAAAAGCTATATGGCAATGTCGAAGCGACGATTGGCAACAATAATTGGGGCTTTTCGCTTTCGGGAGGTGAAATGGCGAGCCAGATCAACAACCGCGATCCTATACCACCGCTTCCGAACAGTCTCGGCGCTCGTTTTTTCGATCGAAATTTCATGAAGCTCTATCAAAAACAATATGGCCGTGCCGAATATACTTTGCGCAACATTGCGGATATATTGAGCCTGAATGCAAGCCTGGAATACGAGCATCGGAAAGAGCTTTTCAATCAGGAAAGCGCCCGACCGATCTTCTTTTGGAGCAGGTTTGGCTTCACACCCAACCGACCGGTCAACCGCGAGTTGAGTGATACAGGTTTTCCGGAACACAATGCCATGCTCCTCGACCTGACAGCAACGTTACGCCCATGGCGCCGTTATCTGATCCGGAATGGCGAGAAACGATATCTCCGAAGCCGCGGGCCGTCATTCAGTGTCAATTACAAAAGGGGGTTAGGCTTTATCAGTGATGTCGACTATTCCATATTACAAGGCTCCATGCGCCAGGATATGAACCTCGGGCCAAGAAGCAGTCTGGAATACTTTGTGGGCGGAGGTGGCTTTTTGAGTAAAAAACAAATGCACTTCCCGGATTACAGGCATTTCATGGGCAATGAGTTCTTTTTCCAATATGCCTACCCGCCCGACCAGTTCAGGATGCTGCCATATTACCGGTACAGCACCAATAAATGGTTTTTTCAGGCGCACGCGATCTGGACCATGCAACATTTTGCGCTCACACGCATACAGGCGCTGCGCGTGACGGGTATGTCCGAAACGCTGCAACTGCATTACCTGCGTGCACCAACGATCCGAAATTATTCCGAAGTCGTTTATGGGATTGATAATATCCTGCGGGTCATCCGTCTGGAGGCCGTTGCGCAATTCCATGGGACCCATTTTAAAGGCATGGGATGGCGCGTCGGGACCTCCATTAAATTCGGAAGATAATTATTGAGCCCTGGCGGCCTTGAAACTGGGAACCTCGCTGATTATCGTTGGATAGAAATTGTTATCAATGTCCATATCTGCCATTCGCTGGCTCGGGTCAATGACGATGCGTACGATTTCGGCCAGATTGCGATCGATTGAAAATGTATATTTCGGATAAGTCCAGCCCCAATCGGCCATCAGCGTCGTTTGAGCATACATTTTCTCTTCCTTCTCACCCCGCATGATTTCCAACGGAATATAGAAATTCTCCTGACTGCCGTCTTTATAAGTCACGACTACATCCAACGGCATCGGCATCTGCCCTATCCTTTCTAGCACAACATTGGTTTTGGAGCCATTGGGGGACACTTCCCTGATACTGAAATCGATCGTTTTAGTAGTTCCGACAAAATCCTCCCAGTACCAGTCCAGTTCCAGGCCTGACTCCTTTTCCATAATGCGTTTCAGGTCGGTTGGATTCGGATGCTTGAACTTCCATTCATTGAAATACCGCTTCATTCCTCTTTCAAACTTATCCTTACCTACAATGTACGCCAGCTGGTTCAGAAACACCGAACCCTTGGAATAGCTTGCTATGCTGTATGCACGATTGGTGTTATAATGGTCGGCGTGCGTCGTAAGTGGCTCTTCAAGTCCAGACTTCACCAGGCCACGATAACTGTTCGTCGTGGTCCGCTGGGCGTCGCCTTTGGTGTTGAAAAGTTCGGCCATCACGATATTCTGCGCGTAAGTCGTAAAACCTTCGTCCATCCACGGATATTTGGCTTCATTGGTGCCCAATATCATTTGAAACCAGCTGTGAATCGATTCGTGTACGGCCACACTTACGAGGCTGTTTAGGTTCAGGCGACCCGTTATCAATGTCGCCATGGGATATTCCATGCCGCCATCTCCACCTTGAATAATTGAATATTGTTTGTACGGGTACCGGCCAAACCGCTCATTCATGATTTTAAAAGAACGGACGGCCAATGGCTCCATTTCTTTCCATACATGAGCCAGCGTGTCGGTCTGATAGAAGAAGTGTAAGTCCAGATTGTCATCTACTTTTACAACATCATGTTTGTAGTCGGGGTCGGCTGCCCACATGAAATCGTGGACTTCCGGCGCTACAAAATGCCAGGTAAGCCGCTCTCCGGGTTTGTGAGTGACGGTTTTAGTGGAATAGCCATGTCCGATCTTATCCGGATTCTGTAAATAGCCGGTTCCGGCCACCACATAGGAAGCGTCAATCGTGATTTTTACGTCGAAATCGCCCCAAATCCCGTAAAACTCGCGCCCGATGTACGGGTTGGAATGCCAGCCTTCGTAATCGTATTCGCACATTTTGGGATACCACTGGGCCATCGAGTAGTCGATACCTTCCGAATTGTTGCGGCCGGTCCGGCGGATCTGCACAGGCACCTGCGCTTCGAACTGCATTTCGAAGGTATGCTGCGTTTTGGGAAGAATCTTTTCGTTCAGCGTAACTTCGAGGATGGTCCCTACCACCTGGTATTTCAATGCTTTTCCGTTCTGTTTGAGGGATAGCACCTTTTCGTATCCGATTTCCGTCGGTGACAGTTTGGAAATGCGGTCTTTCACACGCGGATCGGGGTCACTGATGGAGCGTGAGCGCACGTCCATCTGGCTGCCGGGTTGGAAAGCGTTCAGGTAAAGGTGATAAAATACTTTATGGAGTGTATCCGGGGAATTGTTGGTATAAACCAGCTTCTGAGTGCCTTTATACTGGTGATTGGCAGCGTCAAAATCAATCTCCATCTCGTATTTCGCACGCTGCTGCCAACGGTCACTTTGTGCTGAAACGTTGAACGCCGAAGCGATCAGCAATAGCACACCTAATTGAAACTTCATTCTTTATTAAGTGAGTTGAATAATTAAAATCTAAAATGCAAAATAACGGAATTACACGCTTTTTCCTGGAAAAAATTTCTCCATATGTCCCTGGTAAGTAATACTTACAAATGGCCTAAAAGCCCGAAAACTGGGCATCATTCTCTACAAAAAACCTCAATTTAAGGCAATTGCAACGGTTTAAAGGCCATATGAGCCACATCCGCTTCTGGCATATATTTGGTAATTAGTTGATCAGAAATCAATAATTAAAAACCTAAATACTTGTCAATCATGCTTAGATGGACCATAATTTTTCTGATCGTTGCTATCGTTGCCGGAATTCTAGGTTTCGGTGGTATAGCAGCAGGCGCAGCCGGAATTGCTAAAATACTTTTCTTCGTATTCCTCGTACTATTTGTGTTGAGTTTGTTGAGCCGTGGTGTCGGGCGATCCTGACGCTGGCTGAAAGGATTATAAACGAAAAAAGCGGACTGATGTCCGCTTTTTTCGTTTATATCCGGAAATTTATTCCCATTCAATCGTTGCGGGCGGCTTAGAGGAGATGTCGTAAACAACCCTATTAACACCTTTCACCCTATTGATAATGTCATTGGAAACTTCTGCAAGGAATTCATATGGCAAATGCGCCCAGTCGGCTGTCATCCCATCCACAGACGTTACCGCGCGAAGTGCGACCACACTTTCGTATGTACGTTCATCGCCCATTACTCCCACACTCTGAACCGGGAGCAACATCGCGCCAGCTTGCCAAACTTCTTTATATAGATCCCACTTTCTGAGGCCGCCGATAAAGATCGCATCCACTTCCTGAAGGATCGCCACTTTTTCTGGTGTAATCTCGCCCAAAATGCGGATAGCAAGCCCTGGTCCGGGAAACGGGTGACGGCTTAATATCTTATCGTCGATTCCCAATGTGCGTCCAACAGCCCTCACCTCATCTTTGAACAGCGTATTCAGCGGCTCTACCACTTTCAGTTTCATGAAATCAGGCAAGCCCCCAACATTATGGTGAGATTTGATCGTCGCCGAGGGTCCTTTGATCGATACCGATTCGATCACGTCAGGATAAATTGTACCCTGTCCAAGCCATTTCACGTCTTCGATCAAATGGGCTTCCTGGTCAAAAATATCGATAAAGGATTTCCCGATCGACTTGCGTTTAGCCTCAGGCTCGCTCAATCCCGATAGTCCTTCGTAAAAGTGCGACCTTGCGTCTACACCCTTGATATTAAGGCCCATATCTTCATAAGAATGGAGCACCTGCTCAAATTCATCCTTACGAAGCAGTCCGTTATCGACGAAAATACAGTACAAATTCTTCCCGATCGCCTGATGCACGAGCGTGGCAGCTACGGTTGAGTCAACCCCTCCCGATAATGCCATTACAACGCGGTCATCGCCGAGTTTTTGCCGCAAATGGTCGATAGTCTGTTCTACGAACGATTCGGAAGTCCAGTCTTGTTTGCAGCCGCATATTTTGGCTACGAAGTTGTATATCAATTTCTTACCTTCCGTAGTATGCGTCACCTCGGGGTGGAACTGGATACCATAGGTAAGTTCATCTTCTATTTTAAATGCAGCCACCTTCACGGATTCCGTCGAAGCGATCACATGAAAATTCTCCGGAGCGCGAACAATCGTGTCCCCGTGCGACATCCATACCTGTGAAGATTCGGACAGTCCGGCCAGTAAAGAGGAGTCGGTATCGTCAATCTGAAGGCGTGCGCGGCCGTATTCACGGTGCTGCGAGGGTTTCACATCGCCGCCCAGCTCCTGAGCCAGCATTTGGGCACCATAGCATACGCCCAAAACGGGTATTACTTTGCGAAATTTGTCGAGGTCTATTCTCGGAGAATCTTCATCCCGCACCGAACAGGGGCTTCCGGAGAGGATTACACCTTTGATATTGGGAGTGAGTTCGGGGAAATTATTGTAAGGGTGGATTTCACAATAAACATTAAGTTCACGGACTCTGCGTGCGATTAATTGAGTATACTGTGAGCCAAAATCTAAAATAAGAATTTGTTCAGTCATATATATATGCTATCTAAAACGCAAAGGTAGGCAGATTGGCCCAAACCAAAAAACGAAGTTCGAACTTAGCGCAGTAGTTCGACAAGAAGTCTCCCCATTTTTACTTTTCAAAGACAAAATTGCACACTCTTCAAAATATCATTATCTTCGCCCAAATATTTTCAATATATCATCTATATGAATCAAGGAACAGTTAAATTCTATAATGACTCGAAAGGTTACGGGTTCATTAAAGACACAGCAACAGGGCAGGATTATTTCGTACACATGTCTGGTCTTGTTGACGAGATTCGCGAAAACGACGACGTAACATTTGACCTTCAGGAGGGACGTAAGGGACTTAACGCAGTTAATGTCAAGCTTCTCTGACAAACACTACCAATAGATCTCGCAAAGCCGTTTCTGCCCGAAACGGCTTTTTTGTTGCCATACCGGCACATTCATACATGCATTTTGCCACTTAAACTTTTTTTCGGCAGCCATGCAACTTTGTTTTGTCACTTTGTATCTATAAGCCGAAAGATAGCCACACACGCCACTTATGTAATACTGGAGCCATTTATGTAATCAAAGGTTCTATGTTATACAAAGTACTTATCTTTGCAATGTACCTACTGTTTTCGCACCCGGTACGTTGACCATTTAACTATTAGCCATGAAATTTCTGATCAACCTAACTGTAGCGCTGCTACTGGGCGGCGGCATTGTATCTGCACAAGCCACTCAAAATCTTAACGGAAAGATAACAGGATCGGTCCTGGACGAAAAGTCGCAGCCGTTCCCGTTCGTGAATGTGCTTCTCCTGCACGCCAAAGACTCCGTACTTGTCAAAGGCCTCGCCGCCGACGATAATGGCAAGTTCGCATTCGACCAGGTAGCTGCCGGAAAATATCTGACGCTGATTTCCACAGTAGGATATCAGAAAATTTACAGTGAACCTTTCACTGTTGGCGACAGCCCCGTAAACCTTCCCACTTTCACTTTAAAAACCGACATTAAGTCCCTCAATGAAGTAACGGTTGTCGCTAAAAAGCCATTTATCGAACAACAGATCGACCGAACCGTCGTGAATGTGGAAAACAGCATCGTGTCTGCAGGCGCAACTGCCCTGGAAGTACTCGAAAGAGCTCCGGGCGTGACCGTCGACCAGCAAAACGAACAGCTGAAACTACGTGGTAAAGAAGGAGTTATCGTTCAGATCGATGGTAAACAGACATTTCTTTCCCAACAGGAACTCATCACGCTCCTGCGCAATACGCCCAGCGACAATATTGAAAAGATCGAGCTGATCACCAATCCTTCCGCGAAATACGACGCGGCTGGCAATTCAGGGATCATCAATATCAAAATGAAACGTAATAAGAATTACGGAACGAACGGTAATATTAACCTGGGTGCTGCCTGGGCCAAATACGGCCGCGGAAACGTGAACGGAACGGTCAATCACCGCGCGGGAAAAGTGAGTTCGTTCATCAGCGCCGGCGCATTCTATAACAAAGGATTCAACAACAACGACATTTACCGTAAGATCCCTTACGAAAACAAAGTGACGATTTTTGACCAGCGCACGGAGCGGATCAATGAATCGGAATACTATAATGTGCGGGCTGGTGCAGATTATTTTGCAACAGACAAAACCACGGTCGGTGTGCTGGTTTCAGGTTTTTACAACGATTGGAGTAACCCTTTCGGCCAAACCAACACGCGGATTTTGAACGAGGATCTAAGCCTTCAGAGAACATTCCGCACCAATGTTTTCAATGGTGGTAAAATGAATAATATCAGCACCAACCTCAATTTTAAACACCAATTCAACGATAAGGGCAAAGAGCTGACTTTCGATGTGGATTATGTGCATTACGGAGGAAAAAAGAAGAGCAATCTGGATACACGCTATTTCTTTGCAAATGGCACTCCCGACGAAGCCGCCACCGAAGCGGTGCGAAACAATATGCCGTCGGACATCAACATCGCTATGGCTAAGTTGGATTACGCGCAGCCGCTCGGTAAAGGTAAATTTGAAACGGGCCTAAAATCCAGCTTTGTTACTTCGGACAACGACATGGTGTTTGAAACTAAAACAGACGACTGGGTGCTTGACCCTACCCGCTCGAACCGCTTCAAATACACCGAAAATGTAAATGCGGCCTATTTGAATTACAGTGGCAGCATTTCCAAGAAAATCAAATACCAGCTTGGCCTTCGCGGTGAACATACGCATTCGATCGGTAACTCTGTGACACTGAACCAGAAACGCGACAGAAATTATGTAAACCTGTTCCCGAGCGTGTTTCTTTCCAACCAACTGGACACCAACAACGTCCTCAACCTGTCGTACAGTCGCCGGATCGACCGCCCGAATTATCAATCATTAAACCCATTTGAATTTTACCTCGACCCATATACTTTTCAAAGAGGTAACCCGAATCTTAGACCACAGTATACCAACTCATTCCAACTTGTACACGTTTACAAAAACTTCCTGAATACGACCATAGCATACAGCCGCATTAAAGACATGATCGCTGATGAGCTGCCGCAACAGATCGCTTCGGAAAACAAAACTTTCGTAACCTCCGAAAACCTGGACAACCAGGATAATGTGAGCCTGACGGTTTCATTCCCAATCCGCATCGCAAAGTGGTGGAATGTGCAGACCAACTTTACGGGAGTTTACAACCATTATAAGTCAATCTACCTGGAACAACAGCTGGAAATCAAGCAAACGTCGTGGAATATGTATGCGAGCAACCAGTTTACGATCAAAAACGGATGGTCAGCGGAGATCTCAGGCTGGTATAACAGCAAGGCGTTCTACGGATTGTACCGTGCCAACCCGATGGGAATGCTTAATGCCGGTTTACAGAAAACGATTATGAATAAAAAAGGAACGATCCGCCTGAATGTCAATGACATTTTCTGGACCAATCGTTTCAACGGGACGGCGGTTTACAAGGACATCGATTTCAAAGTTAAATCGGAATGGCCAAGCCGTCAGTTCAGACTCACCTTCACTTACAATTTTGGCAACCAGAATGTGAAGGGCGCCCGCCAGCGCACAACCGGATCGGATGATCTGCAAAAACGTGCAGGCGGAAATTAGAAGTGGAATTCCGGCCTAACGTGGCCAGTGTTCATAAATTAGTTAGGTTTGTTATGCAGAAAATCCATCCCGCGATGTGCGGGATGGATTTCTTTTTAATATAAACCTAAAAAATTTTGCCCGCTTAGCTTTGAAGCGCTGCTACACCTGGAAGTACCTTTCCTTCCATATATTCGAGCAATGCGCCACCGCCTGTTGAGACATAGCTCACGCGATCACCATAACCTGCGTTGTTGATTGCAGAAGCAGAGTCACCACCGCCGATCAGCGAAAATGCATCGTTTTCTTCCGTCACCGCAACCACAGATTCCGCAATGGTATTGGTGCCGCTTGCAAAGTTCGGGAATTCAAAAACACCCATCGGGCCATTCCAAAGTACTGTTTTGGAGTTTTTGATGATTTCTGAGAATATCTTAGCCGTTTCAGGGCCGATATCCAGTCCTTGCCAGTCGTCGGGAATCTGGCCCGCAGTTACCACTTTACGTTCTGCATCATTGCTAAATTTGTCAGCGATCACAGAGTCCACCGGCAGGACCAGGTTTACTCCTTTTTCCTTCGCTTTGCGAACCAGTTCCAGCGTCAGATCCTGCTTGTCAGCTTCAAGAAGCGACTGTCCGATGCTGCCTCCCTGTGCTTTGGAGAATGTATATGACATTCCACCGCCGATAATGAGGTTATCCACTTTATCCAGCAGGCGCTCGATGATTAATATTTTGTCGGAGATTTTCGCGCCGCCCATGATCGCAGTGAAAGGTCTCTCAGAATGCTCCAAAAGTCTTTCTGCATTATCAAGTTCAGCCTGCATGACATATCCGCAAACTTTATCAGTAAAGAACTTACCGATCACAGCCGTAGAAGCATGTGCACGGTGGGCTGTTCCAAATGCGTCCATTACCCACACATCGCCCAGTTTGGAAAGTTTCTCAGCGAATTCTTCGTTGCCTTTTTCTTCTTCCTTATAAAAACGCAGGTTTTCAAGCAGAAGCACTTCACCAGGCTGCAATGCCGCGGCAAGGTCCTTTGCGCTATCTCCAATGCAATCGTCTGCAAACTTCACTGTTTTCCCAAGAATCAGGGACAGCGGGTTTACAAGGTGTTTCAGCGAATATTTTTCAGTAGGTCCGTCCTTGGGACGCCCCAGATGTGACATTAAAATGACGGAGCCGCCGTCATTGAGAATCTTGCTGATTGTAGGAATGGTCGCACGGATTCTGGTGTCGTCCGTGATCTCAAATTTGTCATTAAGCGGGACGTTAAAGTCCACGCGAACCAGGGCCTTTTTCCCTGAAAAATCATAAGAATCTAATGTTGTCATGGGCAGGTAAAATTGTTTTCCATAGGTAACAAATGTAATCCAATTTCTTAATTATATACTATGCATTTCTGAAAAGGCAGCATTCATAATAGGTATAGTCCAATTTTTGCTTTCAATTTTTCTATATAATCAGGATTTAACCAAATATTAATATAAATCATCCTTTGTCGGCCAATGATCGTCGTGCGTTTCATCCCAGCCCGGAAAAGTGCGCTCTTTTTTGCAGTCCCAAAACAAATATTTTTGGTAACTTTATTTCTTCATCAACTAAAAATTACCCGTTTTGTCTGCCGAATTATCCGATCCGTTCGCCCAGGAACAGGTGTTTCCTACGGATTTACCTCCCAAGTACTATCTCGACTATTTCAATTACGTGCTTGCCTTCGTACGCAGGCGCTATGCGCACATCCTGCACGAAAGCGAGCTGGCATTCCTGGATGACTATGAGTCGCTGTCCGAAGATGCGCAATGCCTGTTTATCCGGTTCAGCAACCGGCGAAAATCGTTCTTCAGGACCAATAGTGTTTCCTATTCTGAAATCGGGGACATGGATGCCGTGCTCACAGAATTGCTCGACCGTGCATTCATCGAAACGCTTTGTGAGGCGCATGAAAGTCGGTTTGGGGAAGTGATCGAATTGTTTACCAAACCGGAATTGCTGGAAGTAACCCGGCTGCTGGCGCCGGAGATAATGCCCTCTAAAAGCATCAAAAAACCCGACTTGGTCCGCTGGCTGCTGCATGAGTATGATTTTGCGGTGTTATGCGAGGTAATAGGCGAGATGGAACCGGTGGTTAAGGTCTCGTTTGAGGCGGAAGTGATGCTGATGAAGTTTCTCTTTTTTGGCAACCGCTATGCCGATATGACCGAATTTGTCGTCCGCGACCTCGGCCATGTGCGGTTTCAATCATTTGACGAACAGTATTTATCCATTCAATTCGATACCCGGAAGGATGCCGACGATACCTTAATGGTGTCGCTGATGAAAGAAACTTTCGACGTCATCAAGCAGGATTTGCCGCCGGAAGAAATCTTCGACTGGTTTATGAACTGGCAGGTTACCAGCGGCACCGGACTCAGCACTAAGGCATTACCATCTTTCAACACATTCATATTAAGAGTGAGCGCCTGGCTCGAACGGAAGAAAATGCTGTCGCAGGCACTCAGCATTTACCAACTGACCAACGACGCTCCTGCCCGCGAACGACGCGTGCGGTTGCTTTTCAATCTCGGCGAAATAGACGAAGCTCTGGCGCTTTGCGAAGAAATGGCCGAAAATCCTCAGAATGCGGATGAACGCTATTTCAGTCAGGATTTTCACGAAAAGATTAAGAACAAAAAGAGCCGGGCCGTTAAGCGGACGACGCAGGCGCTTAAAGCTGCCGAAGCCATAGAAGTGCCGGTATCCTTCCGCTACCAGGTCGAGTTTGGGGCTATCACCTATTACCGGGAGCAGGGTTATCAGGCATTTTTTAGCGAAAACGAGCCGTGGAGGGCACTTTTCGGGCTTCTATTCTGGGATATTATTTATGATACCAATGTGCAGACGATCCATAACCCGTTGCAGCGTATCCCGTCCGACTTTTTCCTGCCTGATTTCTATTTCAAAAGGTCGGAACAGCTGAAAGAACGCCTGCAAGCCGCGCATTCAAAGGAAATTATCGACGAGCTCGTGAGCCGTACCTATGCGGATAAATATGGAATCACTAATGTGCTGGTGCCGTGGTATGACGGTGCATTGGAAAAAGTACTGACCCTCACATCGCTGCTGAGCCCGGCCAAAATCCATGCGATCATGCTTGAAATGGCCCTAAACCTGCGGGAAAACACACGAGGTTTTCCCGACTTACTGGTTTGGAACGAAAATGAATACGCATTTATCGAGATCAAGTCACCTACCGACCATCTTTCGTCGAGGCAGCTGCATTGGCAGCATTTCTTCGCCGAACATGACGTCCAAAGCCGGATTGTGCGGGTAAACTGGATCAAAGATCTGCCTGTTAATCCAATGTAAACTCCGCCGTCACGGGCAGGTGGTCCGAAGCATATTTTTCATCGATCACCTCCGTATCGGCGCTTTTCAATTTGCTGCCCTGCTTATGCATGATAAAGTCGATCGTCTTGTTCGGCTTTTCCACCGGGATCGTCGGTTTGCAATCCGTACAGCTCCTTGTAAAATATTTATCAAAGTAAGCAATCACCGGGCTTTCAGGTACCGCATTGAAATCCCCAGCCAGGATCATAGGCAGGTCTGTCTTGCCAAAATGCGACATAATGGTTTCGGCTTGCAAAAGGCGGTTGGGTTCTTTTAAACCAAGGTGCGTGCTGGCAAAAATCAGCTTGCGCTTGTCGGGCAATGTGACGGTTACCGCAGCGATCGTCCGGTCCTCTTCCTTCAATTCCGGCCGGATCGGCAGGGCATATTTCGCTGAATCAACAATCGGAAACTTCGTCAGCACGGCTACACCATAATCCCCACCCTGGTGATCGATCGCTTTGGAAAAATAGAACTTCATCCCGGTCAGTTCCGCAAGCTGCTGTGCCTGGTTCTTTCCTTTTCCGGAACGTTCGGTGTTCACATCCACTTCTTGTAAAGCCACAAAATCAGGCTTTGCTGCATTGATCACTTTCGCGATGGCTTCCACGTCGATTTTGTCGCCTGCGGAAGGCGGGTTACAATGGTGGATATTATAGGTCATGACCTTGAAACGCTGCTTTTTGGCAGGCTGATCGGGTAACGTACCAGCTAGTACGTTGATTGATAAGAGAATGAACAAAGGAAAGAAATACTTTTTCATCGGTGGTACGAAGATTAAGGTTGATAATGCATCAAAAATAGCGCCTGAAATCCTTATCATTACATATTCATTAACAATCCTCGCTTCATGAAGCTTAGAAAAATACTGCTGACGGCCGCCGCACTGAGCGGCCTCGTCTTTGCGCATGCACAAAACAAGCCGGAAGATGTAAAAAGCTTTACATTAACCAACGGAATGAAGTTTCTCGTGCTGGAAGACCATTCTATCCCCACTGCCAATATGTATCTGTTCTGGAAAGTAGGTTCCAGAAACGAAGTACATGGCATCACCGGCCTCTCTCATTTTTTCGAACACATGATGTTTAATGGTGCCAAAAATTATGGCCCCAAGCAGTTCGACCGGGTGATGGAAGCCAACGGCGGATCCAACAATGCTTATACCAGCGAAAACGTGACCGTCTACACGGACTGGTTCCAAAAAGATGCACTGGAAACGATATTTAAACTGGAATCTGATCGCATCGGCCACCTTTCTATTGACCCCAAAATGGTAGAAAGTGAGCGCGGCGTGGTGCTTTCGGAGCGAAGTACAGGGCTTGAAAATAGCAATTACAGGCTGCTGGGCGAACTCGTCCAGTCGGTCGCATTCCAGGAGCATCCTTATATGTTCCCGGTCATCGGTTTTGAGTCGGACATCAAAAGCTGGACACAGGCGGATCTGGAAAATTATTTCAAAACCTACTATTCGCCCAACAATGCGACGGTTGTGGTGGTAGGTGATATTAAATTTGACGAAGTAGAAAAACTGGCAGATCAATACATGGCGCCGCTTCCCGCACGTGGCCTACCGCCCAAGATCCGGACTGTGGAGCCGCCTCAGAACGGCGAGCGCCGTGTGACCACCTACAAGGACATTACCACACCGAATATAATCCTCGCATATCACGTCCCCGAAACCGCCCATGCCGATTACTACGCGCTCGACTTGTTCAGCAGTCTCCTGAGTTCGGGCAACTCTTCGCGGCTGGTAAAATCACTGGTCATGGACACGACCATCGCATCCAGCGTATCCACAGGGCTCGATAACGGTTTTGATCCTACCCTGTTTGCCGTTTTTGCCGTAGCTGGCGACAACGTTTCAGCCCCGGATCTCGAAAAAAACATTGAGAAACAGATTGATATGGTCATTCAGAATGGCGTAACCGACGCCGAATTGCAGAAAGTGAAGAACCAGAAGCTCATGGAGTTCTACCATACGCTCGAAACCATCAACGGAAAAGCCAATAGCCTCGGGACGTACGATGTGTTTTTTGGTGATTATAAAAAGATGTTCGAAGCGCCGGATAACTACAAAAAGGTCACTGTGGATGACATCAAACGAGTAGCAGCCCAATACTTTACGGAGCGCAATCGCACAGTAGGCTACCTGCTTCCTGAAAAATCGAAATAACAGCCATTCAAAATAAAATAGGAATGAAAAATATCATGTTTTTAGCACTGGCCCTATGTGCATTCGTGGCAAAGGCCCAGAATAATTTCAAAGTACCACCTTACGAGACGTTCAAACTCAAAAACGGGCTGACCGTGTACATCATGGAGCAGCATGAGGTACCACTTATCAACGTTTCCGCCGTATTCGATGCCGGTTCGATCAACGACGGTGAGCGCTATGGTCTGGCCAGCCTGACCGCCGATGCATTGCTTTTCGGCACGCAGAAATATACCAAAGCGCAGATCGAGGAAATGACCGATTACGTTGGCGCGAGCCTTTCCACATATGCTTCAAAGGACAATGCGGGGCTGGCAGCCTCATTTGCCGTAAAAGATCAGGAAAAGCTTTTCGAACTGATCCAGCAAGTGCTCATCTACCCGGTTTTCGATGCGACAGAATTTGATAAACATAAACAACGGACACTGCTCGAACTCGCGCAGGCAAAAGAAAGCCCCCGCTCTGTGATTGGAAACTATTATAATGCATTCCTGTTCAATAACTTCCCGTACGCAACGCCCACGACCGGCAGCAAATCGACGGTTGAAAAAATCGACGTGGCGGCGGTGAAAGCATTTTACCAAAGTAATTACACCACTGCGAAGGGCGCGATTTCCATTGTCGGCGACTTTAAAGCGGCGGATATGAAGAAAAAGGTGACCTCATTGTTCGGCGAGTGGAAAACAGCGCCTGCAAGAATGGTGAAACGCGTAGCACCCAATCTGGAATTCGACAAAGCCCGCGTATTGCTCGTGAATAAGGACGACGCCCGGGAAACTACATTCATGATCGGTGGCAAGGGCGTTGACTATAATTCCCCGGATTACGTACCTGTTTTGGTGATCAATACCATTCTCGGAGGCCGGTTCACTTCCTGGCTTAATGATGCATTGCGCGTCAACTCGGGACTTACCTATGGCGCGTCAAGCCGCTTTACTCGCTATAAATATGCAGGCACTTTCGGGATCAGCACATTTACCAAAAACGCCACAACCGTCCCGGCGATCGATATGGCGCTGTCTGTGCTCGATAGCCTGCATAAGAACGGTATCAATGAAGAGATACTGGCTTCGGCGAAAGCCTATGTGAAAGGCGATTTCCCACCGGATTATGAGTCTGCCGGAGCCCTCGCCCGGCTGCTAACCGATATGTTCACCTACAATTTCGATGAAAACTATATCAATACGTTTCAAACGAAAGTCGATGGACTGACTACCGCCCAAGCCAAAAACATCATTGCCACCTACTTTCCGAAAGACAAGTTGCAGTTTGTTTTGGTCGGAAAGGCAGCCGAGATCCGCGACCAGGTTAAAAAATATGGCGAGGTCACCGAAAAGCAAATCAAGGCTGACGGATTTTAGTATATCAATGCGTCGTCCCGCTTTAAATGTTAACAGTTTCCGTGGAATGCTGATTAACCTATCTTAAACAATCATCAGATTATGACAATTAAGAAATTTTTTGGCCTTGGCTTTCTGGCTGCTGCATTGCTGGCAGGCGAAGGCGACGTTTTCGCACAGGGCAACGTGTACACTGCTCCTATCGGCTTGCAAGCATATACTTTCCGCGGCAGCTGGGGCAAAGGCATCGAAGCCACTTTGGATACCATCAAATCCCTCGGCGTAACCGAAATGGAAGGTGGCCCTATTGCGGGGATGACGACCGAGGAACTCCGCAAACAGCTCGACAAACGCGGCATCAAAATGGTGTCGATCGGCGCGGACTACAAAAAACTGAGCGAAAGCACTGCCGAAACCATCAAAAACGCGAAAATCCTCGGCGCCAATTACGTAATGGTCGCCTGGATTCCTCACGAAAAAGGCAATTTTAATCTTGAAACAGCTAAGAAAGCAGTAGCTGATTTCAACAAAGCCGGCAAGGAACTCAAAGAGGCAGGTATTTCATTGACCTACCACAATCACGGTTACGAATTTGTGCCTTACGAAGACGGAACGCTGTTTGATTACATCGTTAAAAACACCAATCCCGAATACGTCAACTTCGAAATGGATGTATTATGGACCGCATTCCCCGGCCAGAACCCAGCGAAACTGCTCCTCAAATACCCAACCCGCTGGAAGCTAATGCACTTGAAAGACCTGAAAAAGGGAGTAAAAGGAGACTTATCCGGCGGCACACCCACCACGAACGACGTAGCATTAGGAACCGGCCAGATCGACATTCCGGCTACATTGAAAGCCGCAAAAAAAGTAGGCATCAAGCACTACTTCATCGAGGATGAAAGTCCGTCCTACTTGAAGCAGATCCCGGTTACGATCGCTTATATTAAGGGGATTAAGGAATAAGGGGGAAAGGGAGGAAGGGAAGAAAGGAGGAAGGGAGAAGGGAGAAGGGAGAAGGGGAGAAAGGAGCATGGAAGGAAATGTCATGCTGAGCGCAGTCTAAGCAATTGCAGTACGTTAAGAATCACCGTATTGACTGTCTTCGGCTGCGCTCAGACTGACATCCTTCCTCCCTTCCTCCCTTCCTCCCTTCCTCCCTTCCTCCATACTCCCTTCCTTCCTACTCCCTTCCTCCCTTCCTCCATACTCCCTTCCTTCCTACTCCCTTCCTCCCTTCCTCCATACTCCCTTCCTTCCTACTCCCTTCCTCCTTCCTCCCTAAAAACTTACCACCCCGGATTCTGCTTCAACGTTGGTGTGCGCTGCAACTCGTCTTGCATAATAGGGAACAGGTAATGCCTTGGCGCTACGAATACGCGGCTTTCTACGAAATAACGCTGCATTCTGTACTTTTTACCATCGATTACGATCTTGCCGTTTGGATCTTCTACCGGTTTCATGCCGTTGATCATCCGTTGCGACTTTGGATATGGCCAGTAAGCTTGTGCACGCTGATCGTTGGTCGCACCGGCACTTTGCCAGGCTTGTTCCCTGGCCGTTTCCTTTGGAGAGCTAGGTTCCATGTAGAGTCTCGACGACCAGATACGATTGTTTTCATAAAACAATTCCACCCTTCTTTCGCGTTTGATATACTCTTCCATGAGAGCCTTGCTTGCTTTCGCTTCCGGCGGGATTGGGGCCATGAACGAACGCTTTCGGATGTCGTTCAGCATATCGTAAATCTCCGCATTAGGGCCAGAAGTTTCGTTCACAGCTTCCGCGTAGATGTACATAAACTCAGGCAAGCGCCATACCGGCGGGCCGCTGATGGAAAAGCTTTTATCGCGGTTCCACGACTCTCTTAATATCTTACGCAGAAAATAGCCGGTCGTGGTAGAGTTCGTAGCACCGATTTTATCCGCTCCGCTTGCCGTGTTGATCACCTTGCCTTTGAATGTGGAGCCGTGGTAAACAATATCGCGGTAAAAGCGTGGATCGCGTTTCACGCTTTCGTAGGGGTTACCATCGTCATAACCATCCGTTTTCGCGCGGGAACCATACACGGGATAACCGTATCCATTCGGCGCAATGTATTCATATTCATCCACTTGCTCTTGCACGGGCATTTGTCGTGAGCTCCCACCCCAGCTCGGTGGGTAGATGTCACCCTGCCAGTTATTATCCTTGTCTCGGGTTACGAAAAAGACAGCCTCATTCTGAAATGCTTCCATACTGTGGTACATATCCCAAAGCCGGGCCGGTACTTTCGAGTTATTGTTATTGACACCCGCATCGTCCCTGAAATCGGACGCATCATGTCCCTGGTAGAGCGAATACCGCTGTCTGCCATCGGCCTTAAAGTCGATCACAGCCCTGGCAGCATCTTTCGCTTTCACCCAACGGTCCGCATTGAAGGTATATTCAGCCGCAAATTGCCGGGTGTCGTTCGGAAAGCTGCCACCATTCCACATCGGTGTTGCTGCCATCCAGGCTACCATTGCTTTTAAACCAAGGCAAGCTCCTTTATCAACCCTTCCAAAATCAGCCCCACCCCAACTGGCTGGCACCAGCGCCATTGCCGAATCACAGTCCTGGCTGATCTTGGCAGCTATCGCATGAAACGATTCCTGCTTGAAATCCATCGGATCGGTCGCCTGAATTGTTTTCGTCACATAAACGACCTCCCCATACATCCTTGCCGCCAGATAATGGAAATAGGCACGCAGGAAATAAGTCTCACCGAGCCTTTTCGACAAATCGCCTGCTTGCAGCGGATTATCAGGTGTTTTGTATGTCCGTACACCTTCAAGGATCACATTCGCCTTCCGGATCCGCGCATATAAGTCCCCCCAATATTGCCCTCTGCTGCTTCTGTCGGGCATCGCATTCGGATTCCAGTCTCCGGTATTGAATTTATTGGTTAAGCTTCCCTCCGCAGTCGAACCCTCCGCTTCGTCGGTTACCGGAGAGGATGAAAAGTGGGAGAAAAACACCAGCGGACTGTTTGATCCCTTTGCATTGTCGTACAGGTCTGTTACCAGTTGGTTCGTTTTGTTATATCGGGTAAATACCTGTTCGGCATCCACCTGGTCATCCGGCTTTCTATCCAGGAAATCCTCTTTACAGCCTGCGAACCAGATTGTCACACCCAAAATAATGGTCGTGTATATTTTATTGCTATTCATAAATGGTCAGGTTTAATCAGAATGAAATGTCGACACCAAAATTCACTACCTTCTGGATCGGGTACCAGTCGCCCGTCCCCTCTCTTGTTTCAGGGTCCATATCCGCTTCGCTTAGTCCGTCCCAGGTCAGCAGGTTCATGCCCTGCACATAAATCCTGAACTGGTCGATCCCGATCTTTTTGATAACCGTTTTTGGTAGATTATATCCTACCTCCACGGTTTTCAGCCGCACATATTTGGAATTATACAAAAACAGGCTGCTGTTGTTGTTCTTGTTGTTACTATGATCTCCGAAATGCAATGCGGGATAAGTAGCAGTCGAGGCCGTTTCTGGCGTCCACCGGTTCAGGTGCATTGGTTTGACCTTTCCATATTTATCCTGACTAAAAAGCGGAAAATCGTACACAGCAGCACCCGAAAGCTGTACCGAAGCCCTGGCAGCGCCTTGAAAGAGCAAACTGAAATCGAAATTCCGGTAACGACCGCCAACCGGTAAGCCAAACATAATCTCGGGATTACGGGGATTACCAACAGCTGTCCGATCGCCGAGGTCGTCGATCTTTCCATCCCCATTCAGGTCCTTATAAACCACATCACCCGGTCTTAACGTACCGAACGATTGGAATCCGCTGCCACTATTCATCGCATTCAGCTGGTTGGCCTCTTCCTGGTTCGCCACGAAATGGTCGAAGATGTAGTCGAAATGCTCGTCGATACGCTTGCCTGTATTTGCTCGTCCCGGCGACGCGTAAGGGATCTCATTCATAAAAATGATCTTGTTCCGCGCGAATGTGAGGTTTGGACGGATAAAATAGCTGAAATGCTTCCCGGCTGTGCCCGACCATCCTATTTCAAAATCGAAACCCTTGTTGTTCACGATACCCGAGTTGAGGAACGGCGCATCCTTACCTACGATGTCCGGAAAGCCCAGTTTGTTCCCGCCGCCCATGTTGGTAATGATGTCATAACGATGCTCGCGGAATACATCCAGCGTCAGGGTAAGGTGTTTCAGGAATGTCGCATCGATACCGATATTCGTCTTGCGGGCCTTTTCCCAGGTGAGGTCCGGGTTAGCCAAATCGCCCTCCTGAAGAAAGCCTCCTGCACCCGAGCCGAAATTATCCGTCCCGAAATTGTAGTCACCGTCCCTTCTGCCAAAGTATTGCAGATAGATAAACCGCTTGTCGTCCGGGATTTTATCACTTCCTACCAGTCCGTACGATCCCCTGATTTTGAAGCTGTTCAGCCAGTTTTGCGTACCAGCCATAAACTTCTCCTTCGTTAGTACCCAGCCGGCCGCCACGGACGGAAAGAAACCATACCGTTTTCCCTTGGCAAAGTTCTCTGACCCATTGTAAGCCGCATTAAACTCAAACAGATAGCGATCATCATATCCATAAGTCGCGCGGGCCGTCACGCCCTGGTAGCTGAATGGCACCTGGTTGTTTACAATGCGTTTGGAACGGTTTAAAAGCACCATACCTGTCACATCATGCATGCCGAAATTGCGCATGTAATCTAGCTTCACCTGCGTGTAGGACCTGCTCTCATTGTCTTTATTGGAATACCCATTACCGATCGTCTGATCGATATCGTACTTGTTGCCCGACTTGTAGGCGCCCCTGTAATGCCCGGGTGTACGATACACATCACTGCCCGCCTCAGGCACGAAAGTCGCATACCCCGGATACTCGCGGTAACCTTCCGAATAAGTATCAACCTCCCTGTTGATCCAGCCGCCTTCGTTCGCATCATAGGAAAACATGCCGTCGATCGAAAGTCCCTGGGTGATAAAATTCAACTTGTGACCGAGCGAAAAAGACCCGTTCAGATAAGTGTTCTTATCATTCAGAAACCCGGTACGGCTCAACTCTCCAAGGATATTGAAACGGTATATCTGATCGCCGTAAAGCATTCCCAGCGGATTATTGGCCTGAAAAACCCTGTTTGCCGGGTTGTCATTCGGCTCTACGATGATCGGCAGATACGATGGCTGGGTATTAGCAAGCTCCACGATCCGGTTTGCTGTCGTTCCCGGCGCATTACGGTCGGTAATGCGGGCACCGATATCGAGTTTGGCGTAAAAGTTGTCCGTAATATCGATATCGATGTTTGAGCGGAAGTTGTAGCGTTTGAAGATCGCCTGGGTATTGTTCGTGCTCAGATTAGTATGGCGGTAGTTTCCATCCTGCTGGAAGTAATTGGCCAGGACAAAATACCTGGCCCTTACCGATCCACCGCTAATAGATAAACTGTAATCGTGCTGCACGCCGGGTTTGAATGCATAATCAAAGTAATTCCAGTTATAGCCCAGTCCATCCGAATTATCGCCTTTGGCCCTTCTGAAATCTGCAATTGCGGATTCTGAAAAGAGGTTCAGCGTTGCCGGATCTGCATCCGGGTTATCATTGCGCCGCGCCTCATTGTAGAGCATCGCATAATCCGCTGATCCCAGATAAGTAGGGAATTTGACAGGCTTATTAATCCCGACCGAAGCCTTGAAATTCACCGTTGCTTTATCCTGCACCTTACCGCGCCGGGTCGTGATCAGGATTACCCCATTGGCGCCGCGCACCCCGTAAGGTGCTGTGGCGGATGCATCTTTCAGAATCGTAAACGTTTCGATTTCGGAAGGTGCCAGATAATCCATGCTTCTTTCCAGGCCGTCGATGATCACAATGGGCGCCTTATTACCGTACGTCGCGGTTCCCCGAATAAAAATATCGCTCCGGTCCACACCCGGCTCACCGCCGCTGAACTGATTTGCAAAAAGTCCGGGTAACCGGCCCGCCAATGCATTGGTAATGCTGGCCGTCGGGCTCTGTTTCAAATCCTCGGTGGTAATGGTGGCGATAGACCCTGTAATAGTAGCCTTTCGCTGCGCGCCGTAACCCACGATCACAATCTCTTCCAGGCCACCCAAATCCTCTTCCAACTGAATGTCGATCGTGGTCTGTACACCGACAGGCTGCTCTTTTTTTAGATAACCAATAAAAGAAATCACCAGAATATCGCCCTGCTCGGCCTCGATGGTAAACTTTCCGCTGGCATCAGTCGAAGTTCCTTTGTCCGTACCTTTTACTATCACCGTCGCACCCGGTAATGGAGCGCCTTTGATGTCCTGGATCGTCCCCGAAATCTGCCGGATGATTGCTTCGGGCATCACCGGCATTGCGTTACTTTTTACGGGGCTCGTCCCAGCGGGGCCCGACCCGCTCTCCTCTTCCTTTTTGTAGATCGCGATTTGCTTACCGATTACCTTATACGTCAGGTCAGTGCCTTTGAGTGCCGTGTTCAAAATGGCCGGCACGGTTTCGTTTTTCAGGTTGAGATTGACATTAATCGTTTCCTTCCCCGAAAAGAGGTCATCCCTGTAAAATATGCGGTAATTGGTTTTTTCCTGAATTTGCCTGAACAGCGTTTCCAGATTGCCATTCCGGATTTTCACATCCATCCTGCTTTTCTGAGAATACCCCGTCGCATGCACGCTCATCATTCCGATCCATAGTAATAGAACCGTCACTTTCATAATTCTCAGCAGTTTCCGTGGGTGCAATTCTCCCAAAGGGCAATACCCTGAATGGTCAAATTTTTTCATAAATTTGAGTCGACTTTTGTTGATACAATGGTTTAAAGATCACTTGCTTGCCGGCAAGTGTGAAAGATCGGGAGACGTTGCCGCGTCTTCCGTTTTTTTTATGGTCTGATAGCGCTCTTCTCTAATACATACCTCCTTTCTTTTGATTGTTGTTTATAATTGAGTGATGTGCCGGTTGCAACGATGTCCAGTAGCTGCTGAATATCGTCCAGAAGATCGAGTCTCCCCGAAAAAGTCACTTTCGCCAGATCCTCTTCCTTCAATGTAATATCGACCCGGTAGTAGCGCGAGAGCTTTTTAAGAATTTCCCCGAGCGGCGCTTTGTTCAGCATCAAATAGCCGTCTTTCCACGAAATGAATTCACTGACGTCTACCTGTTCCGTTCTCAATGCAGATTGCTCCGACTGGAATACTGCCCTGGTACCAGGCGTTATTTTTGTTTTTTTCACCCCAAATAAAGATTGTTGCGGAAGGCTAAGTTCGATGCTTCCGCTCGCCAGCACTGCGGAAGTAAAATGATCATCTTCATAAGCGCTGATATCGAACTCGGTACCCAGTACTTTCACCTTCATCTCTCGTGTATGCACGTAAAACGGCACATCATCGGAATGCGAAACGGAGAAATACGCCTGGCCTTCCAGATAAACCTCCCGCTCGCTGCCAGCAAATTTGGCAGGATATACCAGTTTGGAGCCGGAATTGAGCCATATCCTGGTGCCGTCCGACAATGTAAGCGATGAACGCTTTCCGTAAGGCACGATAAGGGTATTAAACTGCTGATCAGCCGAGACCACCTGTTCCACCACCGAAGTCGAGTCGATTTGAATGGATGACCCGTCCTTACCGTAAATCAGGTTTGCATTGTCCTGCCGCAGGTTGATCAGCCGCTGGCCTCCGAGGATCAGCTGTGTATCGCCCGTATCAGCCAACACTCTTGACGCAGCTTCTTGCATGATCCTGGCTGGATCTTTGTGAAAAACAATGTAGCCCACGCCGGCCAGCAAAAACAATGTGACGGACGCCGCGACTGCCATCCATGTTGTATTAAACGTCCGTTGCTTGCGTCGGTCTATCGTCGCGCCAATGTCGTTCCAGAGTTCTTCCTTATCCGACGGCAGCATCGCTTCGCTGCGAAGCATCGTGAACAACTTTCTTGCCCCATCCGCAGCAAGTTTGTCCCCATCGGTCAGCGCATCTCCTGGAAGCTGCTTATCTCGTTTTCTTTTCATGTAAGGGTGATTTTACCTGCAAGAGAAGAAAAGTGGATCGATATAGACTTCTGAAATGATTTATTTTAACTAAAAAAAGAAAAAAAATTATGACCAGCAGATTATCAGCAACATAGCACCAAATTCGAGCTTGCCGCGAAGCTGTTTGAGGGCACGGTAAATAAAAGTGCGGCAGGTAGGGACCGATATCTGCATCATCGAAGCTATTTCCTCGTAATCCAGGTCCTCATTAAAACGCAGGTAAAGGATTTCCCGCTGGCGGTCAGGCAGCAGATTGATTTCGGCGGAGAGGTGCTGCAATATCTCCCGTTGTTTTTCATCGACAATAATGTCGTGCTCGATACTAAAAACGAATGCATTCATTCCAAACGAGTCATCAGAAGTCCAGCGATCCATATGGAGGATTGTAGCCTTGCGGTGTGCCGCGTACAGCTTCCGCCGAAACGATTTCAACAAATAAAACTTCACGTTGACATGCTCCGCGAGGCTTTGGCGGTAATTATGCAGATCGATAAAAAGGTCGTGAATGCAATCCCTTACCAGACCGTGGTCCGGTGTGTAACGTCTTCCAAAAGCATAAAGGACGTCTGCATACTGATCATAAAGCTCACTGAATGCCTGATGATCACCGGAAATGAAGCGCATCCATATCTCATTTTCCGGTCCTGGTTCCATCATATTGTTGCGTGCAAGGCATTATTCCCAAAATCGGGTTTAAATGTAATCAGTATCAATTAAAGTTATAAATTATCTCTCCATTGTTCTATCTAAATTCCCGAAACGTTCCTAGTTTAGATAAGCTGAATGGGAAGCTTTGGCAAGTCTCGGTATAGTTTTTACTTTGCAGAAAAAAGGAATCAACATGGAACCAGCACTACTGAACCAAGTCCCTTCGCTCGATTTGGCGGATTTTACTTCGGGAGATAACAGGCAAAAAGAAAAATTCGTTGCCGACCTCGGTGCGGCTTTTACCAATATCGGCTTCGTTGCCATCAAGAACCACGGGTTAAGTGACGACCTGCGCAACAAACTTTATGATGCTGTCAAAGAATTTTTCTCCCAGCCGGACGAAGTAAAGAAGAAATATGAGTTTCCGGAACTGTTCGGGCAGCGCGGATATGTAGGGAAAGGAAAAGAAACTGCGAAAGGGTTCAAAGTAGCCGATCTCAAAGAGTTTTACCACGTGGGGCAGCCGGAACCGATCGGACAAATGCCGTCGAATATTTTCCCTGATGAATTTCCGGACTTCAAAAAATACACGCTCGAAGTTTATCAAACATTTGAAAATGCCGGCAAAACCCTGCTGCGGGCCATCGCCATTTACCTCGACCTCCCCGAAGACTATTTTGAAGACAAGGTAAAAAGCGGCGACAGCTTGCTGCGCGCACTGCATTACTTCCCGATCCCCAATCCGGAACTCGTGCCCGAAGGTGCGGTAAGGGCTGCGGCGCATGGTGATATCAACCTGATTACATTACTCATGGGCGCCAGCGCGGAAGGTTTGGAAGTTTTGAGAAGGGACGGACAATGGATCGCCATTACTGCATTGCCCGACCAGATCGTAGTCAATGTAGGCGACATGCTCGACAGGCTCACGAATCACAAACTGAAATCGACCATTCACCGTGTTGTGAACCCGCCGCGCGAAAAAATGGGCACTTCCCGCTATTCCATTCCATTTTTCATGCACCCGCGTGCGGATATGAATCTGAAAAGCCTGGAAAGCTGCATTACACCGGAATATCCTAAGCTTTATACCGACATGACTGCCGGGGAGTTTCTCGACGAACGGCTCCGTGAGCTGGGATTGAAAAAATAATCAATACCAACAGTTTGACTTACCCACCGATCCGCCGCTTTCGTTACATCATTTACCTGATGGACATCCTGTTGCTGTCGCTCACGGCATTCGGGGGGCCACAGGTACACTTGATGATGATGATCGAGCGGCTGGTGCGGAAGCGACGCTACATTTCCGAAGAGGAACTACTTGAATTACAGGCATTATGTCAGATTTTGCCCGGCCCGAGTTCTACCCAGACTGTTACGGCAATTGGTCTTAAAATCGGTGGCCAGCCGCTCGCATACCTCAGCCTGATCGTGTGGTCATTGCCGGCGATGATCCTGATGATCCTGGCGGCCATTGGTATCCACTACCTGGAACGACATTCTATCTCGCTTGAATTCACCCGTTTTGTAGGGCCTATGGCCGTCGCTTTCCTGATGTACGGGGCGTCGACAATTGCCCGAAAGGTCATCCATAATACGCAAGGCTGGACTTTTCTGATCATCGCTACGATCCTCGCGTACTTGTACCCGTCGCCTTACATGACGCCTGTGCTCCTCTTATGCGGGGGATTGGCCGCAGCGCTCAATTTCAAGAAGCATGAAAAGATGGAAAAAGGGCCAATCCGCATTAAATGGCGGCCTATTATCTTCTGGATTTCGGTGTTGGTGGTTGCTGCGATTATCGGTAAGATCACCAATTCGCTTCCAGTAAGGCTTTTTGAAAACTTTTATCGTAACGGCAGCCTCGTTTTCGGGGGCGGGCAAGTGCTGATACCCATTCTTTACAATGAGTTTGTCGAATTTAAGCATTACCTCACCGAGCAGGAGTTCCTCGCCGGAATGGCGCTCACCCAGATCGTACCCGGACCTGTATTTTCGATAGCTACCTTTGTAGGAAGCGTGTCGTTGCAGTCGCATGGCTGGTTCGGCCAGGTGATCGGCGGGTTTGTGGCAACCGCGGGCATATTCCTTCCCGGCACGTTCTTCATCTTCTTCGCCTATCCATTCTGGGACCAGCTCAAACGCTACCGGGGCATTCGCGCATCGCTCGAAGGCATTCACGCCGCCAGTTGCGGGCTGACGATAGCCGCGGCGATCTCCCTCTTCCAACCCATGATGACCAATTCCCAGCCATTGATCACGGTGCTTTGCACATTGGTTGTCCTCTCATTTGGCAAAATCCCCTCTTATGTCATCATCATGGCCGGCCTGCTGCTGGGATTGGCGTTTTGATCTCCCGTTTTTCTGGAAGAACTAATTTTCTGTGCGTATCTTTACCTTATCACCATATTTAAGAATACAATCCTAAACCTGATGAAACATTGCTCCTTTCTGATTTTTTTAGTCATAGCCCTTCATTCATTCACTTCCCAAGCCCAGATCAGCACTCCTCCGGGCTTTCTTCATAAAAACAAACAATGGGTCGACTCGGTATTTGCGACGTTAACACCTGATGAACGCATTGCACAGCTGATTATGGTTGCTGCTGTTTCGGATGTAAAACGGGCACTTATCGATCCAAAAACGAGTAATCCAACGGTAGTTGAAAAACTGATCCGCGAAAATAAAATCGGTGGGATCGTGTTTTTCCAGGGCGGTCCGGTACCACAGGCGCGGCTGACAAACTACTATCAATCCATTTCAAAAGTCCCGCTGCTGGTAGCTATGGATGCCGAATTTGGCCTCGCGATGCGGATAGACAGCACGGTGCGCTATCCCTATCAAATGACTTTGGGCGCGATCCAGGGAAATAATGACCTGATCTACGAAATGGGGGCGCAGCTGGCGCGGCAGGCCAGAAGACTGGGAATGCATATCAATTTCGCACCCGTCGCTGACGTCAATAATAATCCGAATAACCCGGTGATCAGTTTCCGGTCGTTTGGGGAAAACAAATACAAGGTGGCCGACAAGGCCGTCGCGTACATGAGAGGAATGCAGGATAATGGCCTGTTGACCAGCGCCAAGCATTTCCCGGGCCATGGCGATACCGGTACCGACTCGCATTATGATCTTCCGCTCATTTCCCACGACATTAAAAGGATCGATTCACTCGAACTGTACCCATTCCGCGCATTGATTAACAATGGGATCAGCGGTATAATGATCGCGCATTTGAGCATTCCAGCATTGGACAAAACGCCTAACCTGCCTTCTACCCTATCCAAACCCATCGTGACCAATCTGCTCAGAAGCGAACTGGGATTTGAAGGGTTGATCTACTCCGATGCGATGAATATGAAGGGGGTTACCAAATATTTTCCTGATGGAAAAGCAGACGCAATGGGACTCGAAGCAGGAATGGATTTGCTTGAATTCACAGAAGATGTTTCCAAATCCATTGCCGAAATCAAAAAGAGCATTGCCGAAGGGAAGATAACGCAGGCCGAGATCGATTACCGTTGCCGCAAAGTCCTCGAAGCCAAAGCATGGGCGGGGCTGAACCGTTACAAACCGGTTGATCTCAATAATTTATATGAAGACCTGAATCCCAAAGCCGCAGAACTCACCAACCGCCTGCTGACCGAAAAGGCGCTCACCGTTTTAAAAAATGACGGCGACCTGCTGCCATTGCGCGCGCTCGACACGCTTAAAATCGCATCTATATCCGTAGGGGCCGACACTGCAACGACATTCCAGAAGACGCTGAGCCTGTACACCACGGTAGACCATTATAATATTCCCGCAAAGGCCACGGCTGAGCAGATCGCCGCATTGCGTGCCAAGCTACCATCCTACAATCTGCTGCTGGTAGGTGTGCATTTGAGCAGTATATCGCCCAGGAGCAACTATGGGCTTACAGAACCAATGAATGCGGTTTTGCAGGAATTGATCGAAACAAAAAAAGCTGTGGTATCGGTTTTTGGAAATCCTTATGCATTGAATAAAATAGCGAAGGTGAATGAGGCGCGTGCATTGGTAATGGCTTATCAACTGACCCCTTACACGCAGGATTTATCGGCGCAACTCATTTTCGGGGCTATCCCGGCCCTGGGCAAGCTGCCGGTGACCGTTAATGCCCAATTCCCTTACAACGCAGGCATTCAAACACCGGCCATTGGTCGGCTTAAATACACCATTCCGGAAGAGCTCGGGCTGGATTCGAAGGTAATTACCTTTAAAATCGACTCGATCGCCAATGCGGCGGTCAACCAAAAAGCTACTCCCGGATGCGTGGTGCAACTCGCGAAAGATGGTAAAGTGTTTTTCAGGAAAGCTTATGGCAAGCATACTTATGAAGGTAAGGAGGCCGTCAAGCTGACCGATTTGTATGACCTCGCTTCGGTTACCAAAATCACCGCTTCAACACTGGCCTTAATGAGTCTCTGGGATCAGAAAAAATTTGATCTCGATGCCACCATGAAGGATTATCTGCCGGATTTTGAAAAATCAAACAAGGCTGATCTGCAATGGCGGCGGGTTTTGACGCACAGCGCGAGGCTGAAAGCATTTATCGTGCTTTGGAAAGAAGCGCAAAAACCCAACGGCAGTTGGAAAAAGAAGACTTTCAGCACGAAACAATCCAAACGATATCCGATATCTGTGGTTGGCGACAGTCTGTTTATCTTTAAAAACTATGACAAAACCATCTTCAAATCCATTCGTGATTCGCCTCTGAATGAAAAAGAAGGTTACGTTTATAGCGATCTTTCATTTATTCTCTATCCACAAATCGTCAAAACGCTATCGGGCGAGAATTTCGAAGATTACGTCAAAAACCATTATTACCACAAGCTGGGCGCCAACACACTGACTTTCAATCCGAAACGGTTCTATAAGCTGGAAGATATCGTCCCTACTGAGCGGGATACGTTTTTCCGGATGACGCAGCTGCACGGCCAGGTGCATGATGAAGCTGCGGCCATGCTGGGCGGATTGAGCGGTCATGCCGGGCTTTTTGGTGATGCCAACGATGTCATGAAAGTTTGGCAAATGTACCTCCAACAGGGCTATTATGGTGGTGAGCAATTGCTTAGCAAAGATGCATTGATTGAATTTACGCGCTACCAATATCCTGAAATGGGCAGCCGTCGCGGGATCGGGTTCGACAAGCCTACCTTCAAATATTCGGGCAATGCGCCGCGGTATGCAAGCCCTTCCAGCTTCGGGCACACGGGCTATACGGGCATTATGACCTGGGCTGATCCAGCCTGGAAACTGAACTATGTATTTCTATCAAACCGCGTGTACCCGACCCGCGAAAATAACAAAATTTCGACGATGAATATCCGTACCTCCATTATGGATGTCGTTTATGAGCAGCTATTAAAAAAGTAGATGGATTACTGGCACCGACCTTTGATCTTGTTACCTTTGTGAGATTCATTTAACACAGTTATGGCACAATTCTATCGGTTTGACAAGGAAAAAGCGTCGCGAAAGCCGGGTATTACCCCGCTGAAAGATGCTATTGACCAGATGCTGGACCGCTATAAACTGCGTAACCGTTTTGATCAGTCTTACGTAGTTGCCCATTGGGACAAGATCATGGGTTCGGCCATTGCCACCCGGACTAAAAAGGTGTATATCAAAGACGGCACGCTCTTTTTGCAGATTGAATCAGCACCGTTGCGCAACGAATTATTCCGCGCCAAAGGCAAGATCATCGAACTCATCAACCGCGAAATGGGTAGTTCGTTGGTCCAGGAAGTGGTGTTTATCTGAAGGCTGAGCTTGGGGCGTGTGGTTTTTGGTCAAGGATGGTCAGGTATTGTCAGGGCAGTTTTTTGCTGAAAAAGATGTAAATTCAAGTCTGAAATAATATAAAAGACATGACTACGCTAACCATAAAAACTGAAAACCAGGAAGTGATGAATGCCGTCAGGGCTCTTCTGAAAGGATTCAAGGTTCCTTTTGAAGAGAAGTCACCGTATGATCCTGAGTTTGTTGCCAAAATAGAGAAAAGCAGACAACAAGTTAGAGAAGGAAAAACCGTTAAGATCGATCTTGACGATATATGGAAATAGAATATTCCATTCAGGCACAAGAAGATCTAGCACATTGGAAGAAAACCAATAATGTAGCGATTCTTAAAAAATTGAAGGGACTACTTGAATCGATTTCTAAAAATCCCTACACTGGAATTGGAAAACCGGAATTATTAAGGTACAATCTTGCTGGATGCTGGTCGAGAAGAATCAATCACGAGCATCGAATAGTCTATGAGGTCGTTAAAGATGTAATTATTATTCATTCCCTTAAAGATCATTACTGACTTTTCCATTCCAAAAAATCCCATTTTCCAGTTACGTTGTCAAAGAATTTGTGACAAGTGTGACTTTCCACAATTATTTGAATGAATCCAATCCAATTTCCTGCTTTTTTAAAACCTGGTGATAAAATAGGCATTGTTGCGCCTGCGAGTATTGTGAAATACGAGGATGTTGTTCCGGGGATCAATCTTTTCAAAGATCAATGGGGGCTCGAAGTCGTTGAGGGAGCGACGCTAAAAACCGCATTCAATCAATTTTCAGCGTCCGACGAAGCGCGGCTCGCCGATGTGCAGACGATGCTGGACGATCCTTCTATCAAAGCGATTATCGCCGCCCGTGGCGGGTATGGTTGTTCCAGAATCGTGGACGGACTCAATTTTGATCAATTCTTGAAATACCCGAAATGGATCGTTGGTTTCAGCGATCTTACTGCATTTCTTTCGAGAACGTACCAGCTCGGTTATGCAAGCGTGCATGCGCCGATGGCAAAATCCATTACCGCCGAAGGTGCAGAAACGGCTGCCGAATCACTCCGGCAAATGCTTTTCGGCGAACTGCCGGCCTATTCAGTTCCGTCCCACCCGCTAAACCGCAAAGGCGAAGCTACCGCACCGGTAGTCGGAGGAAATCTTTGTTTGCTAGCTCACCTGATCGGGTCGGAAACGGAGGTGAATACCGATGGTAAAATTCTTTTTATTGAAGATATCAACGAATACCTTTATAATCTGGACCGGATGATGATCCAGCTGAAACGTTCGGGGAAATTGGCCGGGCTCGCTGGCCTTGTGGTAGGGCAGTTTACCGACATGAAGGACAATAGCAATCCCTCTTTCGGTAAAGACTCTTACGAGATCATTAAGGAGCATGTCGCTGAATTTGACTACCCTGTATGTTTTGATTTTCCGGTTGGGCATGTGGGTGACAACCGTGCAATGGGCGTCGGAATGACGGCTGTCATGCAAGTGAATCCCGGTTTTGTTAATTTTAGATTTATAGAACCGCATTCAGGCATTTAATTCAATATGGACAATTTCAAAGATAAAGTCGTCTGGATCACTGGCGCGTCTTCCGGCATTGGGGAAGCGCTGGCTATGGCATTCGCGAAGGAAGGCGCCAAACTTGTATTGACAGCTCGCCGCCAGGAAGAACTGGAACGCGTCAAAAAACAGACAAGCCTGCCCAACGATTCCGTGCTTGTCCTGCCCATGGATGTTACCCAATTGGAACAGGCTAAACCTGCTGCTGAAACAGTAATCGCCCACTTTAAGCGCATCGACATCATGGTGCACAATGCAGGTGTCAGTCAGCGATCGTACATCAACGACACTGATCTGGAAGTTTATCAAAGTCTGATGAATGTCAATTTTTTCAGCACTGTGGCCATTACCAAGGCGATATTGCCTTATATGATCGAACAGCAGGGCGGACATTTTATTGTGATGAGCAGTGTCGCAGGGAAGATAGGGACTATTATGCGATCGGGTTATAATGCGGCCAAACATGCTTTGCATGGCTTTTACGATTCGCTTCGCGCGGAAGGTTATCCGCACAATATCAAAGTGACGACAATCTGTCCAGGTTATATCCGTACCAATATTTCGGTGAATGCGCTCAACGCGTCCGGTTCGAAATTTGGTAAAATGGATAGCAATCAGGAGCATGGCATTCCGGCAGACGAATGTGCGCGGAGAATCCTGGAAGCTGTCAGAAAGGATAAGAAAGAAATATATGTCGGCGGCTTTAAAGAGGTTGCGGCCATTTACGTGAAAAGATTCTTCCCGAACCTGCTTTTTGATCAGGTCAGGAAGAATATTCCAACGTAACAGCTATTTCGTCTTGACTTTGTTCTTTTCAAGATAATCTGTCGCCAGCCGGGCAATGGATCTTACTCCCAAAACCAGACTGCCTTCGTCGACGTAAAAATCGGGTGTGTGATGGGGCGCTGCTTCTGCAACATTTTTGCCTTTTGGCATTCCTCCTAGAAAGAAGAAAAACCCAGGCACTTTTTGCTGGTAGTAAGAGAAATCTTCTGCACCTGTTTTCGCAGGTATTACTCCTACATTTTCCTTTCCCGCGACATTTTCGAGCGTTCCAATCATTTTTTCGGTCAATGCAATGTCATTGAAGGTCACCGGGTACATGATATTGATATCGACGGTTGCCGTAGCTCCCGCACTCTCCGCGATGTTCGTAGAAATCTCGTTAAGCCGCTTGTGCACATACGTATGCATTTTTTCATCGAACGTGCGGATGGTGCCGATCATCTTCACCGACTCGGGTATGATATTCTGTCTAACACCGCCATTGATCGCCCCGATTGTCACTACCGCCGGTGCCTGAGTGAGATTCAGGTTACGGCTTACTATGGTTTGCAATGCCATCACAATTTGAGATGAGGTGACGATCGGGTCTACGCCGGACCAGGGGTAAGCACCATGCGTTTGCTTGCCTTTGACATCGATACTAAAAAAATCGACCGCTGCCATTGTCGCGCCGGGCCGGTACGAAATCTTGCCAACTTCCAGCTGGGAGTCTATATGCAGCCCGAATATCGCCTCAACCTTGGGGTTTTCCAGAACACCTTCCTTCACCATCAGTTCTGCGCCTCCCTCCTCACCTTCCGGCGCCCCTTCCTCTGCTGGCTGAAAAATGAATTTGACTGTTCCGTGTATGTCGTCCTTCATGGATGCGAGCACTTCCGCCACGCCCATGAGTATCGCAATGTGCGTATCATGGCCGCAGGCATGCATTACACCTGTCTTTTGGCCGTTGTAGTCAGTTGTTACCACTGATTTAAATGGGACATCCACCCGTTCAACGACAGGCAGGCCGTCCATATCCGCCCGCAATGCTACGACAGGACCTGGTTTGCCGCCTTTCAGCAAACCTACTACACCCGTATGGGCAATGCCTATCTGGACTTCAATGCCGAGTTGCTTCAAGTGGTTAGCAACTTTTTCAGAAGTTTTGAATTCCCTGTTTCCCAGCTCGGGATTCTGATGGAAATCACGCCGCCAATCGACTAGTTTTTTTTCGATACTTTTTGCGTTCTGATCGATTTTAGCGGCCGCCGCGGATTGGGAAACAGCCGTGTGTCCGGAAAAAAGCACTGCGAAAGTTAATAGGGAGCCGCCCAGGAGCCTCCTGGCGGAAAGGGTAAAGGGAGTCGTCATTTGCGTGGTGCTTTATCAGATTTGCCTGTAAACCCAAGATCGTAAACATTATGCTGGCTTCCAAAAACAGGCTCTGCTTTCAGTTAAGGAGTTGGATATTTTTATACAAAAACCCATTTAAACAAAAAAAGGCCCTATCCGTAATGAACAGGGCCTTCATATTACTTTCAGCAATGGATCAATGCTCATCCTCCCGGAAACCGGTACGACGGTAACCTGCGTATACGTATTGTTCCCCCGGAACTGTCTTGAATTCAAATTTCACATAAATAGAATCCGTTTTGTTTCCACCCGGAGTGGTCGCCACACCTTTGATGATCTTTCCTTCCAGGATCGATACTGCACTTTCTCCCGCATTCAAATTAGGAAGATCTGGCGTATTGTTGAATAACAATCCACCAAGATTAACCTTCGAAATTACTTTGATCGGCGGGTAGTCATAAGGCGTAAGCAGCCCATGATCATCCGTGATCAGATCGGTGTCATTGTTATCAGCTGTGTTCGCTGTGGTAAGGAGGTGATAGCCTAAATCCTGGTCCTTACCAGCAGCGTCATATACCTGCACCCACCACTCGCCGCACATTGCCTGCAGCTTGGTGCCTTCGATATCCGGCTCACTTCCCAAATCGCAGGATACCAGCCCGAACACCAATAATATCAGAGAATACTTTATATATTTCATAATGTCGATTTTATTGTTTTACAAAAGTACGAAGTGCTGTTCCAAAGCCCGGATTGATAACCACCCAGCTATAAGAGACACCTTCCTTAATTGTCGCATTGGTAGCTTCAAATGCATTTCCCGGTGTTAGTTGGTAGGGAACGCCCAGCTTGCCTTTGTCGTAATAATAGAAGAAAACCGCATCTCCCGGTGACGGCACCGCCACTCCGCCGATATTATCGCTTTTATACAGGTTCTCGGCAACTTTGGTCACCTTCGAAACACCAAGTGCTCCCGCGTTCCTTTTATATGAACCGGAAATATCCACGCCGTATGCCGCAGCAGAGATCACACCTACGTATCTGTATTCCGTAGATGAATAACCATCCTTGTTTACAGCATCGTACTGAATGACATACACGCCAGGCGTTTTTGTATCCACAGTTCCGGAAACTTTTACTTCGATATCCTTATCGCCTTCCTTCGCTGTTGCACCCGCATCGGCAAATGTTCCGCCCACCTTCACCACATTCCATTGTTCTCCCTTCAAGGTGATGATGGGATAGTAGGTAATGGTTGAAAGACCTTCTGTTACCTTGTCTTCTTCGCAGGACATTGCCGCAAACAAGGTCAGGGCTATCATTATTAACTTTATTCCTCGTTTCATAATATTAGTTATCAATGAGCTATGATTATTTCATCCACCAGATCTTGTCTGTAACAGACGCTGCCGCTGGAATGTTAGGGTTAACATCCTTTGATGCAGCAGTATAAGGAACACGTTTTGGCAACGCCCTTCCTTGTGTCACAGCGGTAACAGACGACGTCCATTGGCCGGGAACATACTTGGTATCAGTTACTGCAACCGGCGATTTCTCTGGGTAGCCGGTACGCGCCTGATCCCAGAATGCCTCATGTCCCTGACGGAACATCGCAACCCATTTCTGGTAGATAATCGCTTTCAACTTTGCTTCCATATTGCCTGCTGATGGATATGCATACACTCCACCCGTAGCGATCATTTTAGGATCGAAAGCAATGTTGAATTTGGCATAAGCAGCCGCAACGGCTTTGTCATAAAACTCCTTCGCTTTTGCATCGTTTCCAATGCGCAGGTATGATTCTGAAAGCATGAAATACACTTCATCGATACTAAAGAAGTAGAATGGATCAGTAGCCGTCATTTTCGCAACACTTGGCGTTGTCGGTGCAGCAGTGCTGTTGAAGTCACCTTGTGCAAGTCCGCTTTGGCCTGTTGCCCCTGGTGTAAAGTAAGCAGCAAGTCTTGCATCGTCATTGTTAGCCTGCAGGTACGACTGCAAAGTGCGGCTCAATCGCAGGTTGGTACTTGTGTTGAGCTGACGCACATTGTTTTCATACAATGGATTGCTCCTGTTTGGCTCATCCACGAACTTCGTAATCGCTGCGTGACCTTCGAGCAGCGGGGTATTAGCATCGAGCATCGCTTTAATAGCTGCGATCGCCTGTGCAGAATTAGCACTGGCCGTCTGACGCAGGTACATTTTCAGCTTCAGTGTATTCACAAAACGCTTCCACTGATCGATCTGCTGATCTGCACTCAATCCGCCATAAACAAGGTCAGAAGAAACGGCAGTTGATTTGCCGTTGCCGAAATCCAGTGCCAAAGCGGCATCCAATCTTTTCAACAACTCAGCATATACCGCAGGACCTTCGTCGTATTTAGGCGCCTTGATGGTTTCAACCTGCAATGCTTCCGTCAAAGGAATTTTGTCGAACCAGTCGGCTAACATCTGAAAGCCATAGGTCTGCACAGCCACTGCCTGCAATACCATATTGTTATTGCCAGTTGCCGTCGCTTTGATTTTAACATCTTCAAAGTCGTTCAGACCACCCGCATACAATTCCGTCCACGCGATATCATAATCCGATGGGGTAAGATCGTAAGAGTCGATATTTCTATATTGGGAACTTGCATTAGACTGTGTCCAGTGCTGAGCCCAAAGTCCGCCAATGATCGCAAAGTCACCGCCAACCACACCAGCTACCGATATCTGTGCTGCGGGAAGTACAAACTCCGGCGCGACATTGGTAGGGTTGTTAGGGTCTTCGTTTACATCAAGCCAATCGTTGCATGAGCCCAGTGAAAGAGCAGCAAGCAGCAATACACTATTCTTTATGATACTTTTCATTTGAAACCGAATTAGAATGATAGATTTAACTGAGCACCATAGGTCGCAGTAGATGGTCCTGCCGCAAATTCACCGTAAAGGTTTTTCAGGCTGGTTCCGAACGTGTTGGCTTCCGGATCAACAAAATGGTTGCCTTTCGGAGTCCACAGGATCAGGTTTCTGCCAAATACACCGACAGAAGCTACACGGATCGGCAATTTCGCCAGGAAGCTCTTAGGTACGGAGTAAGTAAGCGACACGTTTCTCAGTTTGAAGAAGGTCTTTGGAAGCACGTGGTTGTATTCATTTGCAGAGGTTGAACCACCATAATAAGTGAATACATCTGCTCTTGAAACAGGCGTTGTGTTGGTCACGAAACTACCGTCGTCCGTCTTCACAACCGAACCTGGCACAACCCATGGCTCCCGGTCATTGAATTGAGTATTATAAGCGTTACCTGTGAAGTAGTTAAGACGCGCTGTATAAGAATACATCACACCACCATTCCGGTAATCGCCATTAGCGCTCAATCTGAAACCTTTGTAGGTCAGATAAGTTGACAAGCCTAATGTGTAGTTCGGGTTGATCGAACCTCTGTAAGTTTCCTCCGAGCTCACCAACGGAAGACCGTTTTCCGGGTTCACGATGATGTTACCCTGCGGGTCACGCTGCACGTCAGGCGAGAAAATAGCGCCGAGTGGCAAGCCTACTTTCGCCCGAAGGTTCACATTATAGCTGCTGTTCAAAAGAATATTTCCTGAACCGCCTTCCAAACCAAGTGATTCAACTTTGTTATTGATCTTGTTGTAGTTGAACGTCAATCCCCATTCGAAGTCCTCTGTACGGACAGGGATCAAGGTCAATGCCAATTCAACCCCTTTATTGCGAACGCTACCCAGGTTAACTGTTTGTGCAGTGGCACCGGTTGCAGGCTCCAGGTTCAGGCTGATGATCTGGTTTTTAGTAACCTTGTTGTAGTAGCTCAAATCTACGCCAACTCTTCTTCCAAAGAAACCAAGTTCAAGACCACCCTCATATTCGTTTGAGATTTCCGGTTTCAGGGCAAGGTTACCCGGGTTGTTGGAAACTTCGTATGCATTTACACCGCCAAACGGGAAGTTGATATTACCAAATCCACCCGCTCTCGCACTACCCGGCACATATACCGAATATACCTGATAGGGATCAGCATCGTTACCCGCAGAAGCCGCAGCGAAGCGTACTTTTACGAAAGGAATCTCTGCCGGCAGCTTGAACACTTCAGAAAGTACCGCACTGACGCTGGCACTTGGATAGAAATAGGAGTTTTTACCCGCTGGAAGCGTGCTACTCCAGTCATTTCTTGCACCAACTGTCAGATACAACCAGCTATCAAAGCCGAATGTAGCCGAACCGTAAACACCCACGAGGCGACGTTTGCTGCTTGTTGCAAATGTTGTTGGGGTTACCGAGCTGTTTGACAGGTTATAAAACCCTGGCAAATCCAGGTTGGTAACTTTTGCAAACTGTGTCTGCGCAGTTCTTTCGTTAAGGTTATGTCCCAGGAATGCCTGTACGTCGAAACGTGAACCGAAGTTGTGCTTGAAGTTAAAGATCAGGTCGCTGTTGAACTGACGGTTTCCTCTTGCGATTTGAGATACGCTACCAAATACGTTGTTAGCAGTGCTGTTTGGTGTACCTGGTGTGATACGGCCAACATTTCCCCAGTCTTTCTGGAATGCGTCGGAGTAGTCACCACCCACTCTCCATTGCACGCCCAGGCTTTTGAACAACTGGTATCCAAACTCGATGTTACCGAAAATACGGTCTTCGTCGTAGTTGTTACCCTGGTTGTAAAGTGTCCAGTAAGGGTTTTGTGCGTAAGGAGTAAAATAGTTGTCCAATGTCATGAACTTGTAGAACGGATCGTCCGGGTTCAACAGCGCTTTGGAATCCACGATAGAATGGTCTCTCGGGATTTGGATCAGCTCCTGCCATACCACTTTACCACCGCCTGCATCGTCACCTTGTCCGGTAGCTACGGCCTTTTGGTTTTTGTGTACATAATTCAGGTTAGAATTAACCGAGAACTTGTCCAGTTTCAAACCGCCGTTCAGACTTAATGTATTTCTTTTATAAGAATCCGCATTGGTTGGGACAACACCGTCAGCCGTTGCATTCGAGTAAGAAACGCGATAGTTTGCGTTTTCGGTACCACCTGAAACAGCGATGCTGTTGTTCCACTCGTATCCTTTATTAAAGAAGTCCTTGATATTGTCTTCTTGTCCGGAGTACGGTTTCAACATTTGAGAATTGTCAACCACATTACCCCACAGACGGGTCTGACCGTCTAGTTTCGGGCCCCATGAACCATTTTCAATTCGGTCGAACAATCCGCTCCATCCTTGTCCATAGCTGTTTTGCAGGTGAGGCACTCTCAAAACCTGTGATTGCGCGAAAGAAGAAGAGAAATCAACAGCAGTTTTGCCGGACTTTCCTCTCTTGGTTGTGATCAGGATCGCTCCGTTGGCAGCCCGGCTACCATACAATGCAGATGCAGAAATACCTTTCAGTACGGTAATGCTTTCGATTTCGTTCGGGTTGATGTCGTTCATCTGGTTACCGAAGTCCATTGACCGGTTAAAGTCATCGTTACCGTTCGCTGCATTGGTTGACGAAGTATTTCCGCGGTTGTTCATCGGAACGCCGTCAATCACATACAAAGGCTGGTTGTTTCCGGTGACAGAGTTGAATCCGCGGATGTTCAGGACGGTCGACGCTCCCGGAGCTCCTGATGCGGTGTTCACTGACAATCCGGGCACCCGCGCATTAAGCGCATCCAGCGGACTTGTATTCCTTGCTTCCGTGATGGAAGTATTGGAGATGGTTGCGGTACTATAACCGAGCGATTTGCGCTCCCGCGAAATACCAAGGGCCGTCACAACGACTTCCCCGAGTTGCTGTGTATCCGAAACGAGGGTCACATTGATCGTCGTTTTCGAACCAACTGGTATGTTTTGGCTTAGATAACCTACAAAAGAGAACACCAGAGTTCCTGAAGAGGGGACCGAAATGGAATACTTACCATCAGCATCAGTGGTGATACCGCGGGTAGTTCCTTTGAGGGTGATGTTTACACCGGGGAGGGTACTGCCATCGTCGGCAGTCACAACTCCCGATACTTGTTTATCCTGGGCAAACGCCTGCCAGCCAGGAATCAATAAGCACCCTAAGAATAGAAACAGTAGAGACTTTCTCATACAAGGGATTTAAAGTTTGTTTAAAATGGATAATTAATTGCGTCAGAGTTACAAAATTAAATGTTGTTTCGATCAATTACAATGCCCGAACAGCTCCCTCCAAAATATAATTTGGCAGAATTCAATTTTCATTGTCAATTTATTAGCGATAATGCTAAAAATACTTCCATAAACGTATATCATGGAAGTTGTTGAATTTTGCCCCAATCGCAATCAAAATTGTAACTGCGCTCGTATTTCATTAAATATTTCGCAAACAAATCCCTGATTCTGTAAAATAAGGCGCTCGCAAATAATCGGGTTTTTCATCAAAAAGTAACCCTATTTCGCCTTGAAAAAATATATTTCAGCAGATTAACAATATTAAAATAATCCTATCAAATACTTAAAAAAATCCCCGCAGCACCGTTAATCCGCGTCACCAATTATCCTCCGGCAATAATTTAGATCGATTCTCAACAAAGATTGCGTATACGACCACCGTTACCGGAGCGGACATTTTGATCATGCGAAAGCTGTTTTTATGCTATCAATGCAAAAAACTCAAAAAAGGCGCATCATTTTTAATATTTACATAATATCAAGTCATTTTTCCTAAAATCTGTATATTTATAAAAATTGCAAAATATTGCCGGTTATACATATAAAATTCGCCGAATGTAGCCGATCAACCAAAGCAAATTTTGAAATTTCGCAAATAAGGGGTTGTAATGGTTAAACTAATAGTTAATTTTGCAACATTATGTTAACATAACAAACCTAACTTTAATTAATTTATGAGGAAGACTCTATTCTCCATTTTGGGGTGTTTGCTGCTATTATTTACGCAGCTTCACGCCCAGGATCTCGCCGTAACCGGCAAGGTTACAGCGGACGACGGCTCAGTACTTCCGGGCGTCAACATTTCTTTGAAAGGTACTAATCGCGGTACCACGACCGACAGTCAGGGACAGTACACAATCACCACCACAACAGGTGCTACCCTGGTATTTAGTTTTAT
This sequence comes from Dyadobacter sp. MSC1_007, assembly GCF_023667495.1. Lineage (GTDB taxonomy): Bacteria > Bacteroidota > Bacteroidia > Cytophagales > Spirosomataceae > Dyadobacter. The sequence goes on along the minus strand of NZ_JAMOZL010000001.1, from coordinate 219,526 downwards.
CGGTTTTCAAACATTGGAGGCCGTTGTCGGAACGCAGTCTGTTATCAACGTTTCCCTGAAAAGCGACGTCAGTCAGTTGCAGGAGGTCGTGGTGACGGCACTTGGCCAGGAGAGAAAGCGGAACGAGCTAGTATATGCAGCACAACAGGTAAGCAGCGAGCAGATTGTACAAGCTCGTAACCCGAACGTGATGAATGCACTCGCGGGCAAGATTGCGGGTTTGGATATCAAGACCAACAATAACCTCGGTGGTTCGACCAGCGCGATTATCAGGGGATACAAATCCATTACCGGTAACAACCAGGCCCTATGGGTAATCGACGGGGTGCCCGTGTCGAATGCCAACAACAACACGTCCGATCAGCAGACGGGACGTGCCGGAACTGATTATGGTAATGCAGCTTCCGACATTAACCCGGACAACATTGCTTCCATTAACGTATTGAAAGGTGCTGCGGCAACTGCCCTTTACGGTTCACGCGCATCCAACGGTGTGATCCTGATCACTACCAAGCAGGGACGCAAAAACAGCTTCGATGTAACTGTAAACAGCGGGGTAACCTGGGGTAAGATCGACAAGAGCACATATGTTAAGTATCAAAAAGAATATGGTGCGGGTTACGGCGGCGACGGTGCCGCGGACCAGTTCTACCGTGGCGACCTTGGTTCAGGGGAAGGCGACATCGCCGTTTTTGACGCCGATGCATCTTTCGGACCTAAATTCGACCCTTCCCGTATGGTTTATCAATGGGATGCTTTCGATCCTACTTCTCCGACCTTTGGTAAAATGACTCCCTGGGTTGCTGCGAAAAACGGTCCGGACGCATTCTTCCAAACTGCGGTAACATCCAATCAAAGTGTAAGCATCCTCGGCGGTGGCGACAATTCCACATTCAAAGTGGGCTACACCCGCAGCGACGAAAAAGGTGTGCTTCCGAACAGCAAGCTTGGCAAAAACCTTTTCAACTTCTCGGCTTCATTTGACCTGACCAAGAAATTGACCATCTCTGCCAATGCAAACTACTCACAAGTGAAAGGTGTTGGCCGGTACGGAACTGGTTATGACGGCAAAAACCCTAACCAGCAGTTCAGACAATGGTTCCAGACCAACGTGGATCTTTTGGAACAGAAAGCAGCATATTTCAGAAACAAACAGGATGTAACCTGGAACTGGGCCAGCCCTACCGACGCATTTGCAGACAATGGTCCGATCTACTCGGAAAACCCCTATTTCTCACGATATGAAAACTTCTCAAACGATTCACGCGACAATTTCTTCGGATATGCGCAGGCTGTTTACAAAATAGCTCCCTGGGTCGACCTCACTACCCGTTTCGCTTACAATGGAACCCAGGATATGCAGGAAGAGCGCATTGCCTTCGGCAGTGCCGATCCCGCTCAATATAAAAGGTTCAACAGAGGATTCAACGAAACTAACCTCGATGTGATCTTCACATTCCGCAAGGCCATCACGAAGAATATTAATTTCTCAGGTTTGGCTGGTGGAAGCATGCGCCGCTCGACTGAAAACTCGGTCCGTGCACAAACCAACGGCGGTATGGTTGTACCTGGCTTGTTCTCGCTTTCAAATTCTGCCAATCCGATCGAGGCGCCAGCAGAAGCTTACAGAAGAATTGGTGTAGACGGCCTTTATGCACAGGCTTCTTTCGGCTACAAAGATCTTGTTAACCTGGATTTGACAGCCAGACAAGACAAATCGACTACATTGCCTCTGAACAACAATACTTATTTCTACCCGGCAATCGGTGCGAACTTCAACCTCAATAACCTTGAAATAATGAAGTTCAACTGGCTGACGATGGCGAAACTGAGCGCCAACTATGCAGAAGTGGGTAACGACGCACCGTGGGGAAGTACGCGCGACGTGTATGACAAGCCAACCGGTATCGGTTCGATCCCCTACTTCACATTAAGGAACACCAAAAACAATCCAGACCTGAAATCCGAAAGGACCAAGAGTTATGAATTCGGATTGGAAACTGCATTCCTGAATGACCGTGTAGGTTTGAACCTGACTTATTATCGCTCACAGACGCTGGATCAAATCCTTCCGGTTACTATCACCGCGGCAACAGGTTATGCATTCCGCTACATTAACTCCGGTGAAGTGCAAAACAAGGGTATTGAAATCTCCGCTTATGTGACTCCAATTAAAGTTCAGGACTTCTCCTGGACATTGAATGTCAACTTTGCAAGAAACAGGAACGAGGTAATCAGCCTGTATGGAGAAGGTGCTACGAAAGTAACGAACGTACAAATTGCCGCTCCACAGGGAGGTGTTACACTGAATGCCGCCGAAGGACAACCATTTGGTGTGATCAGAGGTACCAACTTTGTGTATCACAAAGACAACGGTCAAAAAGTTGTAAAAGCTAATGGTATTTATGCTGCTACATCAAGCTCCGCTGAAATCATCGGTAACCCTAACCCGGATTGGATCGGTGGCGTAAGCAATACATTGAAATACAAAACCGTTGCATTGAGCTTCCTGCTGGACATCCGCAAAGGTGGAGATGTATGGTCACTGGATCAATGGTATGGCGAAGGAACAGGTCTTTATCCGATTACTGCTGGTTTGAACGAACTGGGTAACCCAAAACGGAACCCTGCCTACCTGTATGATGCAAAAGGGAACAAAACAGGCAATGCACCGAATCAGGGTGGCGTGCTTTTCCCGGGTGTACAGGCCGACGGATCGCCTAACACTGTCCGTGCGGAAAACATCGACGGAAATGGTGCAACAGCATATGGCTACCCTGGCAACCCGCCAAGAGCAATGTACGTCTACGACGGAAGCTATATCAAGCTGAGAGAAGTTGCACTTACTTACAGTTTGCCACAAGTGATCGTAAGCAAAATGCGCGCTTTCAAATCGATCGATCTTTCCTTGATCGGCCGCAACCTATGGGTTATCCACAAAAACATGCCATATCAGGATCCTGAAGAAGGTCTTGGTTCAGGCTTGTTGAATGGAGCGGGTGGCTACCAAAGTGGTGCATACCCTGCTGTAAGAAGCTATGGTTTCAATGTTAAATTCCGTTTCTAAGCGATATGAAAAAATTAATCATTCTTTTTCTCCCCTTCCTGCTGCTCACTGCATGTGTTGACAGCCTGGACGATTACAATGTGGATACCAAACGCCCATCGGTGGTTCCGCCTGTAACCCTGTTCTCCAATGCATTGAAAGGTCTGGCCGATACGCTCACCAGTCCGAACGTCAATGTGAACAATTACCGTTTGTATGTACAGCAATGGTCCACTACCACTTACCTGGACGAACCACGTTACAATGTCACAGCTCGCGCGATCCCCCAGAACTTCTGGCAGGGAATCTATAAAGGGGTTATTTCAGATTTGAATGAAGCTAAAAAGCTGGTCAATGCAGACGCGTTCCTGACTCAGGAGACCAAGGATGTACAGCTTGCGCAGATCGAGGTGGTTGAAGTGATGGCATGGGCCGTATTGGTGAATACCTACGGAAACCTTCCTTACACGGAAGCAATGAACCCGGAAAACCCGCTGCCTAAATACGACGACGCGAAAACGATCTACGACGCCATTCTGGGCCGCCTGGACGCTGCACTTCCAAAACTGGAAGCAAAAGGAACGCCCTTCGGTGCAGGCGACTTGCTTTACAAAGGCGATATGGCCAAATGGGTTAAGTTCGGAAACTCGCTTAAACTGAAACTGGCGATGATCATCGCAGACAGCGATGCAGCAAAGGCGAAGAAAATGGTAGCCGAGGCAGCGCCCAAAGTATTTACTTCCAATGCTGATAAAGCTGCGTTCCCGTACATTTCGACGCCGCCCAACAACAATGTGATCTCGAAAGACCTGAACCCGCTGTATTCAAGCCGTCAGGATTTCGTAGCAGCAGAAACGATCATCAACCCGATGAATGAACTGAACGATCCACGAAGAGGCCAGTTCTTCACAACCGTTGACGGTAAATTCGTTGGAGGTAAATATGGTTTCCTTAACACTTATGCAAACTTTTCGCACGTAAGCGAGAAAATCATCGCTCCTACGCTGGAAGGTTTGCTATTGGATTACTCGGAAGTGGAATTCCTGTTGGCAGAGGCGACAGAAAGAGGTTTCATCACCGGCTCGGCGGCTGACCACTATAATAAAGGCGTAACTGCATCCATTACCTACTGGGGAGCAGATGCGGCAGATGCAGCTAAATATCTGGCTCAACCGAAAGTTGCATATGCAACTGCAACCGGAAACTGGAAAGAGAAGATTGGTTTCCAAAAATGGCTTGCACTTTACAACCGCGGTTGGGAAGCATGGGTTGAATGGAGAAGGCTTGACTTCCCCAAACTCCTTCCTCCGACAGGCGGAAACGCTCCAGCCGGACTCGCAATACCTTCACGTATGATCTACCCGATTGTAGAACAGACATTGAACGGTGCAAACCGCGAAGCAGCAGCCGGCGCTATCGGCGGCGATCTGGTGACTACCAAACTTTGGTGGGACAAGTTCTGATACCAATTCTTAATAAGCAGAAAGGCGGGCGAGATGTCCGCCTTTCTGCATTTATACCCAAATCTTTGCAAAACGCGGGTTTTCAGTAAATCCATAATTGATTTTATTTAACTTTGAGCGTTATCCAACTCTTGAAAAAATGGAATTCTTAAAAAGCGACCGCCTGAATCATCTTAAATACGAGATCCGCGGTGCTACTTATCAGAAAGCGCTGGAACTGGAAGGTCAGGGCTACAAAATCCATAATCTGAACATCGGCAATCCCGCTCCTTTCGGTTTTGATTCGCCAGATGAGATTGTCCACGATATCATCATGAATATCCGCAATGCGCAAGGGTATTCAGATTCACGCGGTTTGTTCGCGGCGCGTAAGGCGATCATGCATTACACGCAGACAATCGGGATTCAAGATGTTGAAATCAATGATATTTTTATAGGTAATGGTGTTAGTGAACTGATCTTGCTCTCGATGCAAGCGTTGCTCAATCCAGGCGACGAAGTGCTGGTGCCCTCACCCGACTATCCTTTGTGGACGGCCGCTATTTCACTAAGCGGCGGCACACCGGTACATTATATATGTGATGAGCAGGCCGACTGGAACCCCGATCTCGACGATCTTGAAAAGAAAATCACTTCCCGCACCAAAGGGATCGTGATTATCAATCCTAACAACCCTACTGGCGCTGTTTACGATAAAGAAGTGCTGAGCCGCATCGCGAAAATGGCGGAAGAGCACGGGCTGATCATTTTCTCCGATGAGATTTACGACAAAATCCTTTACGACGGGGCTGTACATCATCCAATGGGCTCTTTTGTGACCGATACGCTTTGCGTTTCTTATGGCGGTTTGTCTAAAAACTACCGCTCGGCAGGTTTCCGTGGCGGATGGATGATCCTCAGCGGGGCCAAACAAAAAGCCAAATCTTATGCGGAAGGGCTTCTCCTGCTCGCGAGCATGCGTTTGTGCGCCAATGTGCCCACGCAATATGCGATCCAGACCGCGCTTGGTGGATATCAGAGTATTAAGGAGCATGTAGTCCCAACAGGCAGACTTTACAAGCAGATGAACCTGGTTTACGACAGGCTGACCGCTATCGACGGCATTACGTGCGTCAGGCCAAAAGGCTCTTTGTACGTTTTCCCGAAAATCGACTTGAAGAAGTTCGGGTTTAAGGCTGACGACCAGTTTGTGTACCAATTGCTCGCTGATCAAAAAGTGCTTGTGGTGGCTGGAACCGGCTTTAACTACCATTTGGAACCGCATTTCCGGATCGTGTTCCTTCCCACAGTGGATGAACTTAACCAGGCGATGGACAAACTGGAATTTTTCCTGACAAACCGCCGCGTGTTATCAACCCGTACCGTTGAAGATGTGATTGCCTGACCGATATTTGAAACCCTTTTCTCTACTGACAGTAACTACTGCCAATGACCATACCGGATACCACCACGCAGGAAGCTAAAAGACAGCGCCTTTTCTTATTGCTTTGCGGCATCTTTCTGACCAACGCGTTGATCGCGGAAATCATTGGCGGGAAAATATTTTCAGTAGAGACCCTTTTGGGCATTCCGCCCGCTCAGCTGCTCATCGGCGGCCAACGGCTGGATTTCAACATGACCGCCGGGGTTATCAACTGGCCAATTGTTTTTATCACTTCCGATATTATCAACGAATATTTCGGACGCAAAGGCGTGAAAAGGATTTCCTACCTCACGGCTTGTTTCATCGCTTACGCATTCATTACCATACTTGTCTCCACCAAGCTACCGCCCGCCCAATTCTGGTTGGAATTGAATAATACCGACTCTCAGGGAAATGTGTTCAATATCAATGATGCGTTTTCCAAGATCTTCAACCAGGGGCTAGGCATTATGATCGGCTCGATTACCGCGTTCTTACTGGGACAGCTGCTGGATGTACTGGTGTTTTCATGGCTGCGCAGAAAAACGGGCAGCAGGTTCATCTGGCTTAGGGCAACCGGTTCTACAATGTTCTCTCAGTTGGTCGACAGCTTCGTTGTGATTGGCATTGCATTCTATGTCTTTGGAAACTGGGACCTGAAACTGGTATTTTCAGTTGGCACTATCAATTATCTCTATAAGGGGATCGTAGCCATATTGCTTACACCGCTGTTGTACGTAGCCCACTATTTCATCGATAGTTACCTGGGTAAAGAATACGCGGAAGAGCTTTCTCACAAAGCTGCGCACGAGTAGCTGTGGGCATTAATTCGCCATCTGTCTCCTCATATTATCCAGCATGACGGCCGTTGCAATGCCAACGTTCAACGACTCTGCATCGCCTACCCGCGGGATCGTTATTTTATCAGTTACAAATCCGGTCACTTCGTCTCCAATGCCATTAGATTCGTTGCCCATGACGATAAAACCGCCTTTTTGAGGAAACTTAAAGTCATAGAGCGACGCCCCGCCGAGAAATGCACCGATAACGCCAAGTCCTGCGCTATGTTCAGCTAAATATATATTTAAATCAGTATAAAAGAGATTAACCCTGGTGAATGAGCCTTTACTAGCCGCTATTACTTTGGGGTTATAAATATCGGTGGTGTCGTTTGAGCATACGATCTTGGTAATGCCATACCAATCGGCAACGCGGATGATCGTGCCGAGGTTGCCCGGATCACGCACATCGTCCAGAATGAGTACATATTCCGATTCGGCGGGAGACAAAAAAACATTTTCCTTCGTTTTAGCGACAGCCAGGCAGGAGTCATTGGTTTGGAATGAACCCAGGCTTTCCAGTTCCTGAATAGTCACCGTTTCGATGTCGACGTTATGCCGGGTTAAAATACTTGAGTATTTTTGCTGAAATTCCTGTGTGACGAGTACAAACTCGGTACTAAAATCAGAATCCAGCAATTCAAGCACGCTTTTACCCCCCTCAACCATAAACGATTGGTGTAGCTGCCGGTACTTCTTGATTTTAAGGGAGTTGATGTATTTTATACGATTTTTCGACAACATTGAATATTAATTGTAGGATTATATACGGCTGGTTAATGCTCCTTGTTTCGACAGGACTATTTTCCTGCGCACCCAAACCCGCTTCAAAAGGCTATTTCCTCGGTAACTCTTCTATTAAAGGCAATCGCGTCATCAGCGACTCCGAACTGGATGCATTAATCCCTCAAAAACCAAATCGCCGGCTACTCGGTTTGCCCATTTTTCCGTGGGTAGGGCTTTACCAGTTCGGCGAGCTTTTCTATAATCGCGAAGAAAAGCAACGCAAGGTTATCGAGGTCACGCAAAATTATCAGAAAGAATCCCAGGAATACGCAAATTCTCCCCGAAAGCTTGAAAAGATCCAGCGCAGGTACGCCAAAAAGCTGGAAAAAGCTCAGATCCGGGCCGAGCAGGGCAACTTCTGGATGCGCGTATTGGGCGAAGCACCCGTGTACTACATTCGCGCCGAGGCAGAACAGAATGCGGAGAAAATGCAGAAATACCTTTACAACAATGGTTTTTTCGATGCAAAAGTCGGTTTCGAGCCCGACACTATTTTTAACAGGATAAGAGTATACTATAATGTGACAGAAAACCGGCCTACTATGATCCGGGACGTCCAATATCAGGTCTACAACCGTATTGCGGACAGTATCATCACTGCCGACGAAAAAAATGTGGCGCTGGTTCCCAAGAAACGATACGACGGAGATACATTCGAAGAAGAGCGGGTCCGGATTGAAACATTGCTGAGAGACCAGGGATATATGGGTTTTTCAAGGCAGAATGTCTCGTACCTCGTCAATGATACGATCCATAATCCGGCAACGGACAGTCTTTTCAAATCGGTGGATGTAAAAGTGCGCGTGGATATGCCTAATGAGGGGAACAAGTCGGTCCGCTATGGCGTCAATTCGGTCAGTTTTGAAGTGCTCCCGCCCTATGGCACCTCCGACTCGCTATTTAGAAAAGATACCACCTATTTTGAAGGCATTAAATATGTATTTGCCGATAAGCGTTTCTCTACTAAAATCCTGGATAGCAAAATACAAGTGCGCCCGGGCGCCATTTACAGTCAGAAAAAAGAGCGGGACACCCAGCAGCAGCTTTCCCTGACCGACCAGTTCCGGTTCGTCAATTACAGCTACACGCTTGATTCTACCGGCAAACGCATCAATAGTTCTTTCAGGGTGATACCGCTTGAAAAATACCAGATCTCTACGGATGTCGGGCTCAATGTAATCCAGCTTCAGGGAACACCAGGGCCATTTGCAAACCTTTCCTACAAGATCCGGAATGTCTTCAACGGGATGGAAAACTTTGAAACCAATGTAAGGGCGGGTATCGAATTAGTACCAAATTTTGTCGGAAATCAGCAGATTTACCGGAGTGAGGAAATTGGTGTGAATGCCTCACTGACCTTCCCGCGATTGCTTACCCCAAAGGATCTTTTTAAAAGACAAACGGCGAACTACAACCCACGCACCCAACTGAGCGTTGGTTATAACTATGTGAACCGCCCCGAGTACACACGCACGAACGTGAAAGTGAATACCACCTATTCATGGCAACCTACTACCAAAACGCTGTTCAATGTATCGCTTGTCGACATGAACATTCTGCGGACGCCCTATATCCGCGGTGACTTTCAGGAACTGCTCGATGATCTTTTTCTGCAAGGTAATAACCTGATTTACAGCTTCCAGAAAGGTGCATTTGTTTCTGACATAGCGGCAAATTTTGTGTACAATACCAACTCGCTGATCGGTCCTCAGAAAAAAGCACAGTATTTCCGGATTGCGCTGGAATCGGGGGGGACGACATTGAATATCCTTCCGAGGCAACAGGATTTGATCCGGAACATTTTTAATTCTCCGGACCTCCAATTTTACAAGTACCTCCGTTGGAATGCAGACTACCGGCGATACTGGCCGACCGGACGGAGAACGGCTTTTGTAGCGCGGATCAATTCGGGGGCGATTTACAGCTACGGCAGCAATAAGGTCCCACCGTATGAAAAGTATTTCTTCGCCGGTGGCTCAAATAGCTTGCGCGCCTGGCTGCCACGGCGGCTTGGCCCTGGTTCTGCCGCACCGAGGCTGACTAAAGACAGCCTGTCCATTGAATCGCCTGGCGAATTCCTGCTCGAGGGCAATCTGGAATGGCGGGGATTTCTGGCCAAATTCTTCGGCGATATTAATTACGCGCTTTTTATCGACGTTGGAAATGTCTGGAACCTGGGCAGCACCGCTACGGAAGAGCAAAAATTCAAACCAAACAAATTGCTAAGCGAAATTGCAGTAGGGACCGGGTTCGGGATCCGGTATGACCTCTCCTTTTTTATACTCCGGTTCGATTTCGGTGTTAAGGTTTACGACCCTGCCACGCAACGCTTTGTCCTCGATGAGTTGAAATTTAACAAACTTTTCAACCGTACGCAATCCAATTTCCTGAATATCAACCTTGGTGTTGGCTATCCTTTCTAAGGCAAAATCCAACCGTTGTACAGTATGACAGTTTGTCAGTTTTTGCTATATTTGCAATCCTTCGTCGAGCCGGGCCGTCGATTTTAGGTTGGTTGGCTACGATGATTTATTTGAGCGTCATAAGATTTTCCTACAATGGAACACAGAATTGCAGATTCATTAAAAATTTTGACTGAGGCGGATAAGGAAGCTTGCGAAACCGTGCGTATTTCCGAAAATGAACCGCTTTCAGGTAAAAAAAGACTATTTATAGAAAGTTATGGATGTCAGATGAATTATTCTGACAGCGAAATCGTCGCGTCCGTCATGCGTGACGCAGGCTTCGCGACCACGTCGGATGTAAACAATGCAGACCTGATATTCCTCAATACCTGCGCCATTCGTGACAATGCGGAGCAGAAAGTGAGAAAAAGGCTCAAACAACTTAATCTCTTAAAAAAACAAAGGCCCGGCACATTGATAGGCATTCTGGGATGCATGGCTGAGCGCGTGAAAGCCCAGTTGCTGGACGAGGAAAAAATGGTCGACATCGTAACGGGCCCGGATGCATACCGTGACCTGCCAAGGTTGGTGGATGAAGCCGAAACGGGCCAGAAAGGTGTGAATGTGTTCTTGTCACGGGAAGAAACCTATGCCGACATTTCCCCTATCCGCTTAAATTCCAACGGCGTAACCGCTTTGATCTCCATTATGAGGGGCTGTGACAATATGTGCAGTTTCTGCGTAGTACCATTCACACGTGGCCGCGAACGCAGCCGCGATCCATATTCTATTATAAAGGAAGCGGAAGACCTTTTTAAAGAAGGCTATCGCGAAGTAACCCTGCTCGGCCAGAATGTCGACAGCTATAAATGGCAGCCCGAAGCCGGAACAGGATCGAACGAAGGCATCGTCAATTTTGCCAGGCTTCTTGAATTGGTCGCACAGGTAAGTCCTGAGCTGCGTGTGCGGTTTAGTACATCGCATCCCAAAGACATTACAGACGAGGTTTTGTATACGATTAAAAAGTATGACAATATCTGTAAGTATATCCATTTACCCGCCCAAAGCGGCAACAGTCGCGTGCTCGAACTGATGAACCGCACCTATACCCGCGAATGGTATATGGAAAGGATCGATAGCATTCGCCGGATATTAGGGGAGGATTGCGGTGTTTCGCATGATATGATCGCCGGATTTTGTACTGAAACCGAGGAAGAGCACCAGGATTCAATGTCGCTGATGACCTATGCCAATTTCGACTTTGGCTATATGTTTGCCTATTCCGAACGGCCGGGCACGCTCGCCGCTAAGAAATTCAAGGATGACATTCCCGAGGATGTGAAGAAGAGAAGGCTGGCCGAGATCATCGAAGTACAGCAGCGCATTTCGCTCATCCGTAATCAGCGAATGATCGGGACTATACAAAAAGTGCTTGTTGAAGGGCCTTCCAAACGGTCGGACAATGATCTTTCCGGAAGAAGCGACAATAACAAAGTGGTGGTTTTTCCAAGAGAAAACTTCCGCAAAGGGGAATATGTGGACGTTTTGATTACAGAATGCTCTCCGGCCACCTTAAAAGGAAAGGCAGTGAGCGAAGTGGCGGTTTAGTCAGCCATTCTGCGATGGAACGTAATCAACCCAACAAATAGATCTACAAAAGCTGACAGCCAGGTGCTGTAGCCAATCGCCATTTGAATGAATTCATCGGAAATACAAGCTATAAAAAACCGCTTCGGCATCATAGGAACCTCACCGGGACTGAACCATGCGATCAATGTGGCCGTACAGGTTGCGGCGACCGATCTTACGGTTTTAATTACCGGTGAAAGCGGAAGCGGTAAAGAGTCGTTTTCAAAGATCATCCACAGCCTGAGCTCACGCAAACACGGCCCTTTCATTGCCATTAACTGCGGTGCTATTCCCGAAGGAACCATCGATTCGGAACTTTTCGGACATGAAAAAGGAGCATTCACAGGCGCACTCGACGCCCGGAAAGGCTATTTTGAGACCACCAACAGCGGAACGATCTTTCTGGATGAAGTAGGTGAAATGCCACTCGGAACCCAGGCTCGCCTGCTTCGTGTGCTTGAAAATGGGGAATACATTCGCGTAGGCTCGTCCAAAGTTTTGAAGACAAATGTCCGCGTAGTAGCTGCCACAAATGTTAATCTGCTCGACGCAGTGAACCATGGTAAGTTCAGGGAAGACCTTTATTATCGCCTCAACACCGTACCCATTTACGTGCCACCACTGCGTGACCGTGGGGAAGATATCTTGTTGTTATTCAGGAAATTCACCAACGATTTTTCGGAGCGCTACCGCACTAAGCCAGTCCGTTTGGACAATGAGGCACGGGACCTTTTAATGCAATACACGTTTCCCGGCAATATCCGGCAACTTAAAAATATCGCCGAGCAGATCACCATTCTGGAAACAGACAAGGATTTACCGATTAGTATCGACAGGCTCAACCATTACCTGAATCCTGTGCAGCCATCGAGCCGCAAGGCCCTGGTCCCGTTACGCTCGGGTGACGATTCGTCCAACTCTTTCTCGGAGCGCGAACTGCTTTATAAGGTACTTTTCGATATGCGCCGCGATATGACCGAGCTTAAAAAGCTGGTTAGAAATGTGCTGGAAAACGAAAAATACGGTGGGGATATCCTCAAAGATCATCAGGAGCTTTTCAGTTCGCTGAACAACTCGGAACCGGTTATCACAACGCCTACACTTGAACCATCGCGCCTGCTGACGCCTCCGCCATCCAGGACGGTCGATCTGGACAGGTATTCCGGTGAGCGGGACGAAATTGAGGATGTTGTGCACGTAACTGCCGAGGAAGAATCGCTGTCCCTCGAAGACAAAGAGAAAGAAATGATCATTAAAGCGCTCCGCAAGAACAATAACAAACGAAAATATGCGGCCAATGCATTGGGCATATCCGAGAGGACGTTATACAGGAAGATTAAACAGTACGACATTGAAGAATAACAAGTATAACAAATCTCGTTTAACCGCCAGTTTTAAAGGATTTTTGCTGGCATTGCTGATCATCCAATGTCCCGTTTTCATGTCAGGCTGCGGGGTGTATTCTTTTACAGGGACCAATCTTTCCCCTGATATCAAAACATTCAGCATCCTGAATTTTACAATGGGAACAGCGGGCGGCCCCAGCGATCTCCCGCAACGATTGACCGAGGACTTGAAAGAATATTTCCAGCGAAATACCAGTCTCGTAAGTCAGCCCGGCGGCGGAGACCTGGTTTTGGAAGGATCGATTACGGGCTATGATGTAGTTCCGGCCGCGCCTACGGCAAACGACCAGGCAGGATTGAACCGGTTGAATGTTACGGTTCAGGTCCGGTATACCAATGCAAAGGACGAGACAAAAAATTTCGATCAATCATTTTCCTATTACGCTGATTTCCCTCAGGATCAGACCCTTAATCAGAATGAAGCAAGGCTCTTGCCTACAATCCGTGAAAACATAGTACAGCAGATCTTCAACAAATCCGCTGCCGACTGGTAGGAAACGCCTCCATTTTTCTTTAATTTCAACTACTCAATACCCCTACTAACACCACAGAATATGGCCATCATTGAAAAGGAAGCATTTGATCAGTTGGTTAAAAATCCCAATATGATCACTCCCGATGTTATCCCTCATCTGGAGGCCGTGATCCGTGCATTTCCATATTGTCAGATCCCCTATTCCATGCTGGCGAAGGCTTCCAGTCTGGAAGGAAGCGAAAAACTTGATGAAACAAGGCCACGCGCAGCAGCTTACGCACTGAGCCGGGTTGCATTGCAGCAACTCGTTGAAAGCGACAACGAACGCTATGACGCTACGGTCGATGTGGATGAAATTCTGGAACCTACCCTGGCCCAGGAGCCTCAGGACGGCGACGATATCCTGATCAGTACTGTGGAGCAGCAAACGACCGAACAATTGCAACGTTCGGAAGAGCAGCGACGCCAACAGCAGATCATTCAGGGTTTTATGAAAAAGAACCCGCGAATGGTACGTCAGGACAACAACCTGCCCCCGATTGAAATAGATCTCAGCGCGAGGATTGCAGGCCCACCGCCGGGCCCTATTGAAACAGAAGCATTCGCTAATATCCTGATCCGCCAGGGCAAAATTGAAAAGGCCATTGACGTCTATCAAAAATTGATTTTGAAAAAACCAGAAAAAAGGAATTACTTTGCGAAAAAATTGAGCGAATTGTATCGCGTTCAGTAAAGTAGTAACTTATTCACACATTCCCCGTTCCACGGCGGGTCATTCAATCATTCATTCATTAATTAACAGGGCATGTATTTGGGTTTGATTATTTTGGTTGCTATCGTAGCAGTATTGTTGATTTTGGTAGTATTGGTCCAAAATTCAAAAGGAGGAGGACTTTCAAGCGAGTTTAGCGGCGCAGGAACGACCCAAATGTTCGGTGTAAAGAAAACGACCGATTTGCTGGAACAAATCACATGGGGATTGGCCAGTGCAGTAATATTGATCTCTCTGGCATCTTATATTCTCGTTGGCGGCAGCAACACAGGAGCTGGCATTAACAGCGTGAATGTAGAAAGAGCTCAGAATGCAGTCGTACCAGGCGGCAAAATTGCTCCAGCAGCAGGCCAGCAGCAGGAAGCAGCACCAGCGGGAACAACTGCACCAGCAGCGACGCCAACCGACACAGCGAAGAAATAATCTATTTTATTGAGATATCGTAAAAAATCCGTGGTCGGTGATCACGGATTTTTTGTGTTTACTGATGTTCAGGCAATGTTGATTTCCCTGAGCATCAACTTTTCAGTAACCGGCAGCAGCGTTTCATGCAGCGGATATTCGTATTTCGACTCCACTATATAGGTGGCCGGATTAGGAAGCGATTTATTTTTCTTCGTCAGATCCACTTTAATCTGCGAAACCGTGTTTCCGATCCCAATCCTCATCGTATCCACGAAAGTAGTTTTCAGATACCTTTCCCGCATTTCATTGTAAAGCGCAAGCTGATACTGAAAAATTGTCACTAGCGGCTGGAAAGTGTGCAAAAAGAGCAGATAACCTTCCTGCAACCTAAGCGGCACGATGCCGACCGGCGAAATCCGGATATTTTCCTCCACCTCCGTAAACCGTTCGATCCCTTCGTCGATAGACTTGGAAAAGCGGGGAATGGCGAAGTCGAGAATGTAGTTCAGGTCCGACATGTAAGCATCGTCGGGATCAATCTCCTCGTAAGTCAGTTTCCAATTGTTGACGTCGATACCCGTCACATTCTTAGGCAGCGCTGTCCGGATCTGGCTTTTATTATTCTGAAGATCGACACAGGCGTTGAAATGCCACTTCAACTCGGGCAAATAGGGATGTAGCCGGTTGTGTGTGAATTCGCTGTGAATGTGCTGAAAGTAGGACATCAGCACATATTTTTTGTATTCAAAATCGAAAATTCCCTGGGTTAACCAATTTTGATCGAGGGCTGTCATACGTTTTCAGATTTGGTTCCGATAAAATTTACTCAATTCCAAAACGGGATGCAAAAATTTCAGTTTCTCTGACACATGAATGCTCTAATATTCCTATAACGACATGATTAGGTACAAATTTGTCACACTTCCCGGAAAAAATGTCAGAGCGGATGCGCTGGCATAGATTGTGCTACTGGCATGTCAGTCTAATCTTTACTGACAATCAAAAATAAACGTTTAATATTTATGTCAACTTTAGCAGAAATACAAGTGAATGTACAACCGCTAGCTGACCGCGTTCTTATCGAACCAGCCCCAGCCGAAGAAAAAACAGCATTTGGTATCATTATCCCTGATACTGCAAAAGAAAAGCCTCAACGTGGAACCGTACTTGCTGTCGGTCCAGGTAAAAAAGACGAGCCGCTTACAGTAAAAGTTGGAGATACCGTATTGTACGGTAAGTATTCAGGCACTGAATTGGCGTATGAAGGAAAAGATGTCCTGATCATGCGTGAATCGGACATCTACGCCGTAATCGGTTAATAGTCCGATCATCAAATTCATAGTTTCTCTTAAAGTTTCTTTAAATTATTAATTGTTATGTCTAAGAAAATATTTTTTGACACAGAAGCACGCGACAAGATCAAGAAGGGCGTGGACACATTGGCTGACGCCGTTAAAGTTACATTGGGGCCTCGCGGTCGTAATGTTGTAATTGACAAGAAATTCGGTTCTCCAAGCATCACAAAAGATGGTGTTACTGTTGCCAAAGAAATTGACCTGAAAGATCCTATCGAAAACATGGGAGCTCAGCTGGTGAAAGAAGTAGCATCTAAAACTGCTGATTCAGCTGGTGATGGTACTACTACTGCTACCGTTCTTGCACAGGCGATTTACTCGATCGGTGTGAAAAACGTAGCTGCCGGTGCTAACCCGATGGATTTGAAACGCGGTATCGACAAAGCGGTTTCAATCATCGTGAAAGATCTGGAAAAACAGAAAAAAAATATCTCTACTTCAAAAGAGATCGCTCAGGTTGCTACTATCTCTGCAAACCATGACGAAGAGATCGGTAACATGATCGCTGAGGCAATGGAGAAAGTAGGTAAAGAAGGTGTTATCACTGTTGAAGAAGCTCGCGGAACCGAAACAGAAGTTAAAACTGTGGAAGGTATGCAGTTCGACCGTGGTTACCTGTCTCCATACTTCGTAACCAACACTGAGAAAATGGAAGCTGATCTTGAGCGTCCATATATCTTGATCTCTGAGAAGAAAGTTTCTTCCATGAAAGAACTTCTTCCTGTATTGGAAGCAGTAGCTCAAACCGGCCGTCCTTTGCTTATTCTTGCAGAAGATGTTGACGGAGAAGCACTTGCTACTTTGGTAGTAAACAAAATCCGTGGTGCATTGAAAGTAGCAGCCGTTAAAGCTCCTGGTTTCGGTGACCGTCGTAAAGCAATGCTTGAAGATATCGCTATCATCACTGGTGGTACCGTTATCAGCGAAGAGCGTGGTTTCAAATTGGAAAACGCTACTTTGGAATACCTTGGTACTTGCGAAAAAGCGATTATCGACAAAGACAACACTACATTGGTTAACGGATCAGGAAACTCTGAAGATATCCAGGGCCGTGTTAACCAGATCAAAGCTCAGATCGAAAATACTACATCTGACTACGATCGCGAAAAACTTCAGGAGCGTCTGGCTAAATTGTCAGGTGGTGTAGCTATCCTTTATATCGGAGCTGCAACTGAGGTTGAAATGAAAGAGAAAAAAGACCGCGTTGACGATGCATTGCACGCAACCCGCGCTGCTGTTGAAGAAGGTATTGTTGCTGGTGGTGGTGTAGCTTACATCCGTGCAACTGCTGCTCTTGAAGGCGTTGAAGGTTCAAACGAAGACGAAAAAACCGGTATCAATATCATCCGTGTTGCTTTGGAAGCTCCTTTGAGAACCATCGTTTCTAACTCAGGTCAGGAACCATCTGTGGTTGTTCAGAAAGTGAAAGAAGGAACCGGCGCTTACGGATACAACGCGAAGGACAATGTTTACACAGACCTTTTGGAAGCTGGTATCATCGATCCTAAGAAAGTATCACGTCTTGCTCTGGAAAACGCAGCATCTATCGCTGGTCTGTTGCTTACAACAGAATGTGTGATCGCTGACGAGCCAGAAGAAGCTCCTGCTGGCGGCGGCCACAGCCACGGCGGCGGAATGGGCGGCATGATGTAATCAAGCCTCCGTTTCTTCGGAAAATATATAAAACCGGCTGTCAGGTAACTGGCAGCCGGTTTTTTTGCTAATGCGGAGTCAACTCAGATGCTGAACCATTAACCCATCCTGCATGACCAATCTTCGATCGGCCATTTCGGCTAGTTCTTCATTATGGGTAACGATGACAAACGTTTGCCCGGTTTCGTCCCGCAGTTTGAAAAACAGCTGGTGAAGATCCAATGCATTGTGAGAATCGAGGTTACCGCTGGGTTCGTCGGCGAGCACGATAGCGGGCTTGTTCAACAATGCCCTGGCCACCGCGACGCGCTGCTGCTCCCCGCCAGAAAGCTGCGAAGGTAAATGCTCCATCCGACTGGACAGGCCCAGCATTTCGAGCAGCTCCTTAGCCCTTTTCTGAATGTCTTTCTCATCGCCCTGGCCACTGATATAGCCCGGCATGCAAACGTTCTCCAATGCGGTAAATTCGGCCAGCAGATTGTGGAATTGAAAGATGAACCCGATCTTCTCATTTCTGAACCGTGCAAGGTCTTTGTCACGCTGAGTAAACACATCAATCCCCTCAATAAAAACCTGCCCTGACTCAGGTTTGTCGAGTGTGCCAAGAATATGCAAGAACGTGCTCTTACCAGCGCCCGACGGCCCCACGATCGCTACTACCTCACTTTTTTTTACTTCCAGATCAATACCCTTCAAAACCTGTAAAGAACCATAAGTACGCCTGATTCCGGTCGCCTGAAGTAAGTCCATGATGAAAAGATAATTGGGCGAAAACCTACGCCCGTTTTGATTAATTCCTTAATTTGCCGTGAAAATACCAATTTACTTTTATACTCATGAATATTCACGAATATCAAGGCAAAAGCGTTCTTAAAAAATACGGTGTGCGTATTCAGGAAGGGCTCGTGGCCGATACCCCCGACAAAGCGGTGGAAGTTGCACGTGAGCTGAGCCAGCAAACAGGCACCAAATGGTATGTTGTTAAATCGCAGATCCACGCAGGTGGCCGCGGAAAAGGCCGTATAGTAGGCACCGAACAACGTGGTGTAGCATTGGCTAAGTCTGTCGAAGATGTAAGGACTATCTCCAACAATATTTTGGGCAAAGTATTGGTAACGCACCAGACCGGCCCTGATGGAAAGCGTGTAAACAAAGTCCTTATTGCCGAGGACGTATATTATCCGGGACCAAGCGAACCGAAAGAATATTACCTGTCGATCCTTTTGGACCGCGCAAAGAACTGCAACGTGATCATGGCCAGCACCGAAGGTGGAATGGACATTGAGGAAGTGGCAGAACATACTCCTGAAAAAATCATGAAGGAATGGATTGATCCAAAAGTTGGATTGCAGCCATTCCAGGCCCGTAAAGTGGCATTCGCTCTTGGACTTGAAGGAGATGCCTTCAAAGAAATGGTGAAATTCATCACAGCACTTTACAAGGCATACGTTGAAAGTGACTCTTCGATGTTTGAGATCAACCCGGTTTTGAAAACATCTGATAATAAAATTCTTGCCGTTGATGCCAAAGTTGATCTGGACGATAATGCATTGTTCCGTCATCCTGAGCTGGCCGAAATGCGCGACACCAACGAAGAAGATCCTTTGGAAGTAGAAGCAGGTGCTAACAACCTGAACTATGTAAAACTCGATGGAAACGTAGGATGTATGGTAAATGGCGCCGGACTTGCGATGGCAACGATGGATCTTATCAAGCTTTCAGGCGGTGAACCGGCTAACTTCCTGGATGTTGGAGGTGGCGCGAACGCACGCACCGTAGAAGCTGGTTTCCGTATCATCCTGAAAGACCCGAACGTTAAAGCGATCCTGATCAATATCTTCGGAGGTATCGTTCGTTGCGACCGTGTTGCGGCTGGTGTAGTGGAAGCTTACAAAGCCATTGGCGAGATTCCCGTACCGATCATCGTTCGTCTGCAAGGAACAAACGCAGAAGAAGGTGCCCGCATTATCAACGAATCAGGCCTGAAAGTGTCGTCTGCAATCGAGTTCAAAGAAGCAGCTGCGAAAGTTTCAGAAGTTCTGGCTGAGCTGGGAGTTTAGGAAGCCTCAGGCTGACATAATGTAAAAAAACGTTAATGTCACCCTGAGCGCAGTCGAAGGGAACATGCGTGATGCCCTTCGACTGCGCTCAGGGTGACATTCGTTTTATTCAGGGTGATGACATTCGTTTTCAGGGTGACATTCGTTTTTTACCCCAACAAAAAATACAACACCATCACCGTCATAAAACTCACCACACCCTGTAATCCTGTAAGAATGGTATGCGTGCGATAGGTATCCTTCGCTGAAATGCCGGTGAACTGCGATACCACCCAAAACCAGGCGTCGTTCGTATGCGACACGATCATGGCTCCGCTTCCTACTGCCATTACCACCAGCGTTATTTGAACGGGCGTTACAAAACCCAGTGAAGCCAGCAATGGCGCGAGGATACTCGTCGTTAAAACCATCGCGGAAGTCGTAGACCCCTGCGCGGTTTTGAAAAAAGCAGCGATCAGGAATGCAATGACAAGCAGGTAACCTCCCGACATTTCGTTATGCAGCAGCCATTCGCTGACCATTCCCTTTAATTCCGTCTCCTTCAAAATTGCACCGAAAGCACCTCCCGCGCCTACGAGCACAAGTGTGGTCCCGCAATGCTCGATCCCGCTTTTAAAGCAGGCCATCATTTTCTCAGAAGCTCGTTCCGGGAATAGCGAATAGCTGAAAAAGATCGCCAATAAAAACGATACAAGCGGACTACCGAAAAAGCCCAGCCATTTGGTCCATACCTCCGGAAAATGCAGGATCTTGGCAAAAGAGGCGAGGGTGATCAGCAAAATGGGAAGTAAAATAGGCATGAATGCTTTCCAGGCTGGCGGCAACAACTGTTCTGAAACCATGACAGGCTCCTCAACAGTCGCATGCTCAGTCAACTCGACTTTTGCGGCGAACTTCCCGGCAAACCATGTGGATAGGAAAAGACTCGGGAGTGACACAATGAGCCCCAGCAAAATCACAAGCCCAATAGAATCCGGAATGCCCAGGTTGCCAGCAGCTGACAATGGGCCTGGCGTTGGCGGAACAAGCGTATGCGTCGCAAAAAGCCCTCCCGAAAGCGATAGTGCAATGGTACCAAGTGGCTTGCCGGTTCTTTTGGCGACTATCTGATTTAGTTTGTGTAAAATAATAAAACCGGAGTCGCAGAACACCGGTATCCCCACAATGCCACCGATCACCGACATGGCAAATGCAGGCCTCTTTTCTCCGAATAATCTCAGGATCACATCCGCGACCTTGATCGCAGCGCCCGATTTATCCAGAATAGCACCAATAACGCAGCCCAGGATTACCATCAGGCCGATCTTGGACATCAGTTCACCAAAACCTTTCCCAATAGTTTCGGCCAGTTTGTCAATCGGCAGCCCGGCAAACACACCCACTCCGATCGCAGCCAGTAACAGGCCGATCAGCGGATGCATTTTTAAAACAGTAGAACTCAGGATAATGAATGCAATGGCGGCCAGAACTATGACGATGATCATTCGATGGGTTATAAAAGTTTGAGAACCGCCTCGTCGCCCATTACCGCATTGGCCGGACGCGGATGAGCGGCGTCAAATACTGCGAGGTCTTTTTGATCAAGAACTCTGGCCGGTCCTTCATCGATTTGCCCACTGGCGTCGGTTACTGCTTTCAGATCGAGACCCAGGTGTTTAGCCATAAAAGGATACATCGCCTTTCTTTTGGAGGGTCCGAAATCATGTTTTTCATCTGCCAAATGCACCGCTTCCAGGTTGTCTTTTTTATTATACAAACCATAAACCTTCTGCATAAACGGATATTCTACTTCCGGCGTGTTTTTGGTCCAATCGCCGCCGTCGGAGATCATAATCATCGGACGGGGTGCGGCAAGGGCTGCTATTTCGACATTGTTAGTCTGGTAATCGCCTTTCTTATGAATCGGAAGTCCGCTTTCACACACACAGCCTCCAAAGAAATACGATGACACCATCACTACTGGCACCGATACTTTTACACGGTCATCCAATGCAGCCAGAAGGAAAGTCTGCGTTCCCCCACCCGACTCGCCCGAAACGGCAATCCTGTTCAGGTCGATGCCAGGAATCGACAGCAAAAAATCCAGTGAGCGGATGCCATTGATGGTTTGCAATTTCAAAGCCTTCGCCATTTTATGCTCGCATTGCTTCGAATCACCTTGCCCTACCATATCCCACACAAAAACGATCGCTCCCATACGTGCGAGCGTCGCGCAACGCTTCTGCGTCTGCTCGCGGAAGCGCCCGTGCGGGTTTTCGCCGTGCCCATGCGGAGCGAGGATACCGGCGTAGGATTTTTGTTTTTTCAAAGGTTTATACAAATTCCCCGTCACATAAATGCCCGGCATGCTCTCGAATGCTACATTTTCGATAGAGTAACCATCCATTTCCTTCCTGCTGTGGATAATGGCTTTTGAAGTGGGCTTGGCGGGTAAAGTTTGCAAATCCATTCCTTCACGGATCTGTTTACGGATCTGCGTCGCGCGTGCTTCCCATTCTAATCTGGAAGCAGGTGTATGTTTTTCGAGAAAAGCTTTGCCTTGTTCTTCGGTGAAGTAAGCGCCCTGGCAAAGCTCGGGCTGCTGGGCGAAAGATGCGGACGCAAGGCCCATTATGCCCAAAAAGATGGTAAATGCGATTTTCATGGGGTATTAGTGAAGCTATTTGTCACAAAAAGCACATCACAGAAGGGTAATACTGTTACTGCAATGCTTATTGTGGCCTGCTACTGCCCGGGGACAGTGCCCCATGGTATCGCTACCCGCACGTATCCTGCCAGAATATCAGCGTCCAACTCCTTCACAAGCCCCTTGTATTCTCCATCGATCTGGAAATGGGCCGCTTTATCGACACATTCGATCTTAGCCTTTTTGACCGAGATTACCTGCATAATCTCCGGGTTGAAATCTGTACTGCCGGCCAAAATCTTAGCTGTCTCAATAAAATCAAGCCTTTTTGCGATCACCAGCTCAAAAAAGCCGTCACACATATCGCCTATGGGATTGATACTGACGCCCGTACCATACTTTTTAGCATTGGCAATGATCACGATGAGCGCTTCGGTTTCAAGCACTTCGTTTTCAGTAGTAATCTTTACCTGGAAGTTTTCATGCTCGCTGAGCGTACGAAGCATTTCACGGGCATACCCCAGCTTGCCGCGCGTGTCACTATCCTCATAATTTTTAACAAGCAATGCATTCAAACCAATATCGCTGAGGTGCAGACTTACTTCCCCATTAATACAAACCGCGTCGATGGCGGTCACATTATCAGAGAACGCCACTTCCAATGCCTCGTCGATCGATCCCGAAAGCCCGAAATCTGCCGAGAGGCCATTGGCAGAACCTGCGGGAATAATCCCCATGATAATGTCCGTTTTATGGATAGCTTCGGCCACCATCGAAATGGTCCCGTCACCTCCTGCGACCAGAATACGTTCAGGCCTGATATTTTCTACCATTTCCCTGATCGTTTCCAGGTCATTCTTACCGGTAGTGGAATAAATGCGGAGATCGTAACCCTCTGCACCGGTTTTTTCAATCGTTCTTTCAAAAATTACATCCTTATTTACATCCCCGGATATGGGATTTACTACCAGCAAAACTTTCCGTTCCGACAACATATTCTATAAATTAGGGACTTGAAGTCAATGGGGATAAAGATAGTTATGAAACGTTGTGACTTAAAATTGTACCGCGGTTATGCCAATAAAAACGAGCTTGTCGTATTTGGCCACGTCGTAAAAAAGTACCCTTCCGGTGATCGCAAATACACGCGCAGCGGCTTTCGCTACGCCAGAACGATCATCGAGCTGTTCTCTATTAAAACCATTCCGTTTCTGAAAGTGACACTGCATGTAGGCAATGCAACGTACGAAACCCGCGCGGAGGCCGACGGCTACTTCCGGTTTCAGGTGCCGTTTCAGGAAGCAATGGCTAGCGGCTGGCACACCTACGAAGTGACGGTTGACGATGAATGGAATGGCAAAAAGTACCACGCACAAAGCACAGAAGAGTTTTTTCTTCCCTATAAAACCTCTTATGGCCTCATTTCCGATATCGACGACACTTTCCTGATCTCACACAGCCGGAGATCGTTTAAAAAATTATTCTTACTGTTATCTAAAAATGTGCAGGCGAGGAAGCCGTTCGACGACGTCGTGAAGCATTATCAGCTGCTTTCCTTTGCCAGCCGCACGCATCCGCAGAAAGACAGCAACGTTTTCTTTTACGTATCAAGCAGCGAATGGAACCTCTATGATATGATCGTGCGGTTTTCGCAACTAAATGGCTTGCCCAAGGCGGTGATGAAACTGAAAAAAATCAAGTCCGGTCTCGACGATTTTGTTATGACAGGCGGCGGTTCACACGAACACAAGCTGCGCAAGATCCATAATATCATCAATTTTTATCCCGAACTTCAATTCATACTGCTCGGCGACGATTCACAGAAGGACCCGGAAATCTATGAAGAAATTTGTCGCACCTTCACCGGCAACATACGGGCCGTTTATATGCGACAGACCAGGAAACGAAACAAGCCGCACACGACGATCTTGCTTAAACAAATACAGGACATGGGCATCGAAACCTGCTATTTTGCACATAGTAACAAAGCCATTCTCCACTCTCTTGAGCATGGCCTCGTCTTCCAGACGCCCGCCGAACCTGCCGTGGCTGAGGAGGTAAAGGAAATTGTTTCAAAAGCGATATCCTGATGTACTTTTGCATGAACCCTACTGATTACTGATGAAAAAAATCCTGATCGTCGAGGATGACCGCCGCATTGCCCAGAACATTTTTCGCGGACTGGCCGCCGAAAATCTTGAAGCCGAAATTGCTTATGACGGCATTACAGGCAAGCAAATGGCGCTCGACAAAAAATTTGACCTCATATTGCTGGATGTTAACCTGCCAGGAATGAAAGGGTATGATGTGTGCCAGCAGATCAGGATTTACAAGCCGTCGCTGCCCATTATCATGCTCACGGCTTTTGGAGAAATTGAAGATAAGGTAGAGGGCCTGAACAGTGGTGCAGACGATTATATTGTAAAACCGTTCGATTTCCGGGAGTTGCTGGCCCGCATTCATGCTGCCTTGCGCGTATCGGAACTGATGAACCCCGAAACTTCCGATAAAATACTGTCCATCGCCGACCTCGAAATGAACCTGGGCACCAAGCAGGTAAAGCGTGCCGGAAATGTCATTGACCTCACGGCGAAGGAGTTTGCATTGCTTGAATATTTCCTGCTTCACCGCGGCCGGGTAGTGTCCAAAATGGATCTTGCCGAGCACGTTTGGCACCTCAATTTCGATCCGGGAACGAATGTAGTGGAGGTGTACATCAATTATTTGCGTAAAAAAGTGGACAGGGACTTCCCTACCAAACTGATCCATACACGTCCGGGAATGGGTTATATTATGAAAGAAGAATAGCCCTCCATGAAGATCAAAAACCGCATCGCCCTGCAATTCACGCTACTGGTAGCGGCGATCCTGCTTGTATTCTCCATCGCGATTTACAGCGTTTCCGAACATTACCGGCAGGAGGAGTTTTTCGACCGCCTCAAAAGCCGCGCGAGGACAACGTGCCGGTTACTTGTCAAAGTGAAGGGGATTGATAAAGATCTGCTAAAAGCCATCGATCAGAATACGTTATCTGAAATGTTGGATGAAAAGGTATTGATTTTCGATACCCATAACGAACTGACCTATTCCAGCGTCGATGATAAACTCATTACTTACCATGCTACGCTGCTGAATGAAGTGCGGGAAAAGCAGTATATGGAGTTTCACCAGGGCGAAAACGAGGTAATAGGGCTGCTTTACAAGGAAGGCGACGAGCCGCTCGTAGTTCTGGCGTCCGCGTACGACACATTTGGCCACAGCAAGCTGGATAATCTGAGAAGCACGCTCGGCTGGGGCCTGCTCGCTGGTATTGCTGTAACCGTCGGTCTAGGGATTTACTTTGCGGGCAATGCATTAAGGCCGATCAGCCGCATTAATGCGCAGGTTTCTCTCATTACTGCTCAAAATCTCTCGCAAAAGCTCGATGAAGGCAACCGGAAAGATGAGATCGCGCAGCTGGCCATTAATTTCAATACGGTCCTTTATCGGCTCAATAAGGCATTTGAACAACAAAAAAGCTTCGTTTCCCACGCCTCACACGAGCTTCGCACGCCCCTGGCCGCGTTGAAATCGGAAATTCAGTTGGGGCAACGTTTTAATAAAAATAATCCGGAGATCGACGAGGTTTTCGCTAACCTTTTTTCGGACACCGAGCGCCTTATCAGCATTACGAATAACCTGTTGTTTCTTGCCCGCTCCTATGAAAATATAGGGTCGATGAAAATGGCACCGGTGCATATCGAGGACCTCGCGTTCCTGGCCAAGGAAGAACTGCTGTCGTCCCACCCCGGCTACAACGTCTCGATTGACTACGAAACTATTCCGGACGACGAAAATGAGACCGTTATCCAGGGTAACGAAGAGCTTTTGAAGCGGGTTTTCTCCAATCTGCTCGATAATGCGTGTAAGTATTCGCCAGACCATAGCGCGCAGATATTGATTTCCTCTGATTCTAAATCATGCACCGTAAAGGTTCGCGATCAGGGCATTGGCATCAGTCCGGAAGATATTCCCCATATTTTCAACCCGTTCTTCAGGTCGACCAATGCTACCGAGCTCCCCGGCTTTGGAATAGGCCTCTCCATTTGCCAGCGCATTGTGGAACTGCATCATGGAAGCATTTCGGTGACGAGCGAAATGGGCAAGGGAAGCGAATTCCAAGTGCATTTAAACCACATTTAAGCCCCTTTCCTGACTTTCTAATTTTTTTCTAACCTTATTTTAAGGCTCCTGTAATACCGGTGTCGGAATATCGCATCATTCTAAATCAGAACATATGCGAATCTATCTCACCGGGCTTTTAATTCTTGTAGCAGCCAGTCTGCACGCACAGGACACACTCCGGCTTTCCATCCGACAGGCCGACAGCCTCTTTTTACAAAACAACCTCGAAATCCTCGCCGAAAAATACCAGATCGACATTGCGAAATCCATCGAGGTGCAGGATAAGTTATGGAACAATCCCACTTTCGGTGTTGAAATAAGTGCTTATAATCCTTCGCGTGGGGCATTGGACGTTGGCCGAAACGGTCAAAAAGCATTTACAGTCCAACAGCTTATCACTCGGGCCGGGAAACGCAACAAGCAGGTTGCCCTCGATATGGAATCGACCCGGAAGAGTGAATATCAATTTTACGACCTCATTCGTACGTTGAAATTCGAGCTTCGCCAGATTTTCTTTGAATCTTTTTATCTCGAACAAACCATATCGCTTTACGACAATCAGATTTCGACGCTGAATACGACCGTCACTGCATTTGACAAAGAATATAACCGCAAGAATATTTCGTTGAAAGAGGTTGTCCGTCTGAAAGCGCTGTTGTTCGAGCTTACTAATGAGCGGGCCAATATCCTCTTCGAATTACAGGAAAACCAGCGTGACCTGCGCACATTGCTTAACACCGATCGGCCCATTAAATCTAACGTCAACAGCACCGATATCCGGCGTTATCAGCTCAGCCTTTACACTTCGGTGGCATTAAAGGAAAAAGCATTACAGAGCCGCGCCGATCTGAAAATAGCACAGTCAGAAACCAAACAGGCTGAACTGAACTACACCCTGCAAAAAGCGTTGGCAGTCCCGGACATTCAGGTGGGTGCCGTTTATGACCAGGCTAGTAATTATGTCAGCAACTACTTTGGCGTGAATGCATCCATCGCACTTCCCTTCTTCAACCGTAACCAGGGCAATATCCGGGCGGCTAAAAGCAGTATCAGCTATCATAAAACAGCCGAAAACGCCAAACAAAATAGCGTAAGCAACGAGGTAGACGCCGCCGTGCAGAAGGTAGGTATCGCCGATAAGGCATACCAGAGCGTGGAAAGCCAGTTTACCGACCAGTTCCAGCTCCTGAGCAATGGCATTTATGACAATTTTCAGAAGCGCAATATCTCCCTGCTCGAATTCATCGATTTCATCGAAACCTACAACGAAAGCATCAAAGAATATAACCGCCTGCAAGCCGACCGTATCAAGGTCTACGAGGAGCTGAATTACGTGGTCGGCGAAGAACTCTTCAATTAACAGGCTAAAAACAAACTTATCACGGCACTGCCTTAAATATCCTAACAATGAAAAATTCCCTGATTGTTGTCATCATTGCTTCCGTTGGCGTTTGGCTGACCTCCTGCGATAAAAAGAAAGAGGACAACGACGAGTCCAAGGCATTTATGCTGTCCGACACCATGATGAGCCGCATTAAGCTCGACACGGTCAAAACGGAGCCCGTGCGGAACGAACTCACCTTGGTCGGGAAAGTGATTCCTGATGAGAACCAGGTGATTAAAGTGTACCCACTGGTCGGCGGCAATGTGGAAGAAGTGAATGTGGAATTGGGTGATAATGTGCGCAAAGGCCAAAAACTGGCGACCATCCGGTCGGGTGAAGTGGCTGATTTTGAGCGGCAACTCATCGAAGCCCAATCCGACTTACTGATCGCGAAAAAGAACCTGTCGTCTACCGAAGACCTTTTCGAAAGCAAGCTTGTCCCCGAGCGGGATGTCATTACAGCCCGGCAGATCGTAGATAAAGCGCAGGCCGAACTGAGCCGGGTGAAGGAAGTATTTTCGATATATGGTCTTGGAAAATCAACCAACTACACGGTCAAATCGCCGATCAATGGTTTCATCATCGACAAGAATGTGAACCGCGGCATGCAGCTGCGTTCCGATAACTCCGAAAGCCTGTTTACAGTCGGCCAGATCGCCGATGTGTGGGTAATGGCGAATGTAAACGAGAGCGATATCCCGCGCATCAAGCTTGGAATGCCCGCGGACGTGCGCACGATCAGTTTTTCGGATGAAGTTTTTAAAGGTAAGGTCGACAAGATCTACAATGTGCTCGATCCGGACACCAAGGCCATGAAAATCCGCATTCAACTCCAAAATGTAGGATTTAAACTAAAACCGGAAATGCACGCCACCGTTAGCCTGAACTTCGAAGAAGGCAACGAAATGCAGGCAATCCCGTCCCAGGCCGTCATTTTCGACCGCAGTAAAAACTGGGTAATGGTCTATCACAGTCGAAGCAAAATCGAAACGAGACCAGTAGAAGTGTACCGTTCCCTCGCCAACCGCACCTACATCAAAGGCGGCCTCCAACCCGGCGAAACCATCATCTCCAAAAACCAACTGCTCGTTTACGACGCGCTTAACGACTAATTGACACATGAACAAATTCATCCGGGGGATCGTCGGGTTTTCTTTGAAAAACCGGTTCTTCATATTCTTTATGACCGGCTTGCTGATTGTGGCGGGGGTGGTCAGTTATCAAAATACGCCTCTGGAAGCGTTTCCGGATGTGACTAATACACAGATCATCATCGTAACGCAATGGAATGGGCGGAGCGCAGAGGAGATCGAGCGGTTTGTGACGGTTCCTATCGAGGTCGCGATGAACTCGGTGCAGCAAAAGTCCAATGTCCGAAGCACCACGATGTTCGGATTGAGCATTATTAAGATCATTTTCGATGATGGGGTGGAAGATTTTTTTGCCCGGCAGCAGGTCAATAACCAGCTTCGGAACATATCGCTTCCCGAGGGCGTCGAGCCGGATGTTCAGCCGCCATATGGCCCTACCGGGGAAATTTTCAGGTTTACATTAACCAGCAAAGACCGCGACAGCCGCGAGCTCCTCACGTTGCACAACTGGGTCATCGACCGCCAGTTACGAAGCATTCCGGGCGTGGCCGATGTGGTTGCATTCGGAGGCAGACAAAAAATCTACGAGGTGCAGGTAAACCCTACCAAGCTGGTTAAATATAATATTACCCCTCTTGAAGTATATCAAGCCGTAACCAAAAGCAATGTGAATGTCGGTGGGGATGTGATAGAAAAGAACGGGCAGGCCTATGTGGTGCGTGGAATAGGGCTTTTGAACTCCATACCTGACATCGAGAACATTATCGTCGAATTCGTGAAGGATAACCCGGTGCTGGTGAAGGATGTAGCGGACGTGAAGGAATCGGATATGCCGCGTGTGGGACAGGTCGGGCTAGATGGAAACGACGATGTGGTGGAAGGGATTGTGGTACAGCGTAAAGGTGAGAACCCGAGTGAGGTGCTGGCGCGCATCAAGGACAAAATCGATGAATTGAATACCAAAATCCTCCCGCCAGACGTCAAAATGGTCACTTTTTATGATCGCGACAACCTCATCGAATTTTGCGCGCATACTGTGAAACACAACCTTCTGGAAGGGATCGTGCTCGTGACGGTGATCGTATTCGTGTTCATGGCCGACTGGCGGACGACGGTCATCGTTTCGATCATCATTCCGTTGGCATTGCTATTCGCATTTATGTGCCTCAAATTAAAAGGCATGTCGGCAAACCTGCTATCGATGGGGGCGATAGACTTCGGTATCATCATCGATGGGGCCGTGGTGATGGTGGAAGGGATATTTGTCACGCTCGACCATCTTGCTCACCGGAACGGAATGGACCGTTACAATAAGTTGTCCAAGCTCGGGCTCATCAAACGTACCGGCGGGGAACTGGGCAAGGCTATTTTCTTCTCCAAACTGATCATCATCACCGCATTGATCCCCATTTTCAGTTTCCAAAAGGTGGAGGGAAAAATGTTCACCCCGCTGGCCTATACACTTGGTTTCGCATTGCTGGGCGCATTGCTGTACACGCTTACGCTGGTGCCGGTACTCTGTTCGATCCTATTGAATAAGAACGTGCGGGAAAAGAGCAACCCGGTCGTGCGGTTCTTTGACAACATCGTCACAAAGGGCTTTGGATGGTGCTATGCACGGAAAAAGCTGAGTGTCATTTTCGCAACCGCATTTCTCGGGCTTAGTTTGTTTTCGGCGAAGTTCCTGGGCACCGAATTCCTACCTACACTGAATGAAGGCGCATTATGGGTAGAAGCCAAAATGCCGATGAGCAGCTCCCTGGCGGAAACCATCAAAATGGTAACCATCCTGCGCTCCAAACTGAATGAATTCCCCGAAGTGAATGGGGTACTGTCGCAAACAGGCCGCTCGAATGATGGCACCGACCCGTCAGGATTCTATTATGTTCAAATGCAGGTGAATCTCAAACCCAAGGACGAATGGAAACGGAAGATCACGCAGGATCAGC
This sequence comes from Dyadobacter sp. MSC1_007, assembly GCF_023667495.1. Taxonomy (GTDB): domain Bacteria; phylum Bacteroidota; class Bacteroidia; order Cytophagales; family Spirosomataceae; genus Dyadobacter. Next base: position 188,616 of record NZ_JAMOZL010000001.1, on the reverse strand, counting down.
TGATCGAGGAGATGGATAAAAAGCTGAAACAGTTCCAGGGCATCAACTACAATTATTCGCAACCCATTATCGACAATGTGGCCGAGGCAGTCGCGGGAATGAATGCGAGTAATGCGGTAAAAATATATGGAGATGATCTGGAAACATTAAATACGAAGGCCAACGAAGTGCTCGAAGCAATCAAGGATGTGCCGGGCATCAAAGATGTGGGTATTCTTCGCAACATCGGTCAGCCAGAGGTGAGTGTGATCCTACACGACCATAAAATGGCACAATACGGCGTGAGTACCGCCGATGCACAAGCAGTGATCGAAATGGCGATCGGGGGAAAAACGGCCTCCATACTGTATGAGGGCGAACGCAAATTCGACATTCGGCTGCGTTATGAGCAGCAATACCGCCGTACCGTCGATGATATTCAGCAGCTGATGGTACCAACATTGACCGGCGGCAAAATACCTTTGAAGGAGATCTCGACGATCAAAACGGTGACAGGGCCAGCATTCGTGTATAGAGATAATAACAAGCGTTTCATTGGCGTGAAGTTTTCCGTCCGCGAACGCGATTTGGGAAGCACAATTGCGGATGCGCAAAGCCGGGTGAAACCGCTGCTCAAATCGCTGCCAAAAGGTTATTCTGTGAACTGGTCGGGAGAATTTGAGAATCAGGTTCGGGCTACGGCGCGACTGGGACAAGTGGTGCCGATCAGCCTTATCGGGATATTCATCCTGTTGTTCATCATGTTCAGCAATGCAAAAGATGCCGGTCTGGTATTGATTAATGTTCCTTTTGCATTGATAGGCGGCATCCTTGCGCTGCACATTACGCATATGAACTTCGGGATTTCGGCAGGCGTCGGTTTTATCGCATTGTTTGGATTATGTGTTCAAAACGGGGTGATCCTGATATCGGTCTTCAACAAAAATCTCGCAGCGAGAATGTCGCTCGACGATGCGATCCGGGAAGGTGTGAAGTCGCGGATCAGGCCGGTGATTATGACTGCATTGATGGCTGCTATCGGTCTGCTACCTGCCGCTGTATCGACCGGGATCGGCTCTGAGACCCAAAAGCCGCTTGCGATTGTCGTGATCGGCGGGTTGATCACTGCGACGGTCTTGACCTTGCTCATTTTCCCGATTATCTACGGCTTTTTCAACCGTAAGATCAGGACGTGTAAATATGCATAATTGATGTGTAGATGCATATGCATAATTGATGTGAAGCTGCCGGTGTCAAGATGCCGTTGCCGGTGTTGTCACCGGCAACCTGCGCAGATAATGCCTTCGCGCGAGTCAGAGCTATTGCTGCCAACGCGCATAAAGGCTGCCCGGGAAACCGGGTGGCCTTTATATTTTGCCGCCGACGTGATTTAATGGGGAAAAATCATAACCGATATGGAACACATAGCGAAGCGATACCCCAAAGTTCCAGCCCGACCCGTCCCCTTCAATCCGCGCCCGTTCGGTTTCCACTCGATTGACCTTATAAACCAAATCCGTAGTAATGGAATTACCGAGGCCCCATTGCTTGCGTGCAAAAAGGCCCAAATCGATGGATCTAGCTACTTTAATGACATACTCCGCCGACGCTTCGACGAGGCCCGTCATAGCAGAACTGATCCGCGTATCGCTCGACATATACAGCGTGTCCACGCCCTGTCCGCGGCCGCGCTGCTGGTATCCCGAAAATTCCATGAATTCTTTGTCACGGCCCGAGTTAGGTACACAACCTATTGCCGCACCAAGCCAGAACGCCGACTTTCGGATTGCAGGTTTACCAAACAGCAAACGCATTTTGCCGCGAAGAATGAGGCTGTTTTTATCATTCTCCATCGTATATTTCAAAGGATTATCTCCATAAATCAGCAGTACATTGTGGATCGCCGACCGGTTATATTCTGCTTCTACCGACCATTGTTCGCGATATACCCAGCCGACTGCTGCGCCCCACGATGATACCGCAGGCGATTCAGTTCCTATCAGGCCATCAAAATCATTGCTGATCACATTTTTGTCTGTCCGGATAAATCCGCTTGCTCCCATATACCAGCGGTTGAGCACTTTTACATTGCCGTACTTTTTGAGCAGCGATTCGGTGTTATAGGGCTTGGCGCCAAGCGGCCTTGCATATAGTTTGCGAAAATAATCGGCATCCTCCTGGGCGGAGGCTTTTAAAAAAGTAGCAGCAATGATGAAGATGGTAAAGATGGGTTTCATAAGTACGCACGGGCTTTTTTACGATTACGCGTACATGAGCCAGGGCGTTGCAGCCAAATGATTCTTAAACTAAGTGAAAAGCTATTGTTTGCTGGCCTGAAAACTGATAGTAAAAGTGGTGCCTTTCCCAAGCTCCGACTGGACGTCGATCCGGCCATGGTGGGCGTGGATAATGCTCATGGTTGTAGATAACCCTATCCCCATTCCATTGTTTTTTCCAGTGAAATACGGCTCGAAAATCTTGTCCATGTGCTCTTCACTGATGCCAGATCCATTATCTGCAAAAATAACCTGCATCATGTCCCCGTGGCTTTTCGTCGCGATCTTCAAAATGCCGATGTCTTCTTCCATTGCTTCAATGGCGTTGGTAATCAGGTTCAGAAAGGCCATTTCGAGAGAAACCATGTCCAGCGGCAATGCGAACTCTTCTTCTGCAAACTCGCTGACGATCTGGATTCTTTTCAGTTGCACGCGGTCCAGAGCGGCGTTGATCGCCTGACTCAACACGGTATGTACCGAGTTTTCGACCAGTTCAATATCCTCTGAGGTGGAAGGTTGCAGCAGCTGCGTGATCAGGTCATTGATCCGCGTGCAGTTCCTCTTGATAATTTGCGTATAGAATTTCTGGTCCTCATCGGCCAGCTCCATTTCAAGCTGTTCGGCAGACAGGTTCACGTTTGTAAGCGGGTTGCGCACCTCATGCGCGAGCATCCGTACGAGGCGGCCCGTTACAGCCATTTTTTCCGAAAAAAGACGTTCTCTCTCCGATTGTTTACGGGCTGTCATATCGTGCAGCTTACCCTGAATATACGGATGGACATCGTCTACTTCGACAGAGGCCGAGAAAAGGCAATATTTTTTGTCGCCATCTTTGGTAAGCAGCCTTACTTCATGATCATGAACGGGATGATCGGCTATATTTTTCCAGAATACGTCAAAAAGCGGGTCTTCGATCAGGTCCAGGATATTCTTCTCTTTCAATTCTTCCTCGCTGAGACCGGTCAATACCGTCGCCGATGCATTGAAATCGATGATATTGCCTGTGAGGTCGCTGATAAACAGAAAGTCGTTGGATTCTTCGAAAATGCGACGGTACCTTCTTTCGCTGTGTCTCAATGCTTTCAGCACCGATGTTCTTTCCAACGCATAACGAATGCTTCTTTCGAGCTTCTCTGCATCTAGTTCACTTTTAATGAGGTAATCGGCCGCTCCGAGACGGAGCGCCTCGACGGCGATCTTGGTGTCGCCTTTTCCGGTAAGCAGAATGATAGGCTCCTCGCATTCGAAACTGCAGGCGAGGTCGATCAGGTCAATACCCGTGCTTTCTCCCAACAGGTAGTCGAACAGGTACAGATCATATTTGTTGTTCCTGATCTGATATTCGGCATCCTTGAAAGTTGCACACCAGGTAATATCAAATTTCCAGTTTACAAGGTCTTGAAAATATTCTCTGGTCAGGAAGTAATCGTCCTCGTCATCATCAACCAAAAGAACCCTGATAAGCTTGCTATTCATCCGCCAATAATCTTCCCGGTCAGGGATCAGATATCAAATTGCTTCATTTTGTTATATAACGTCTTCCGGTCGATGTTCAGCAGACGGGCGGCTTTGCTTTTGTTAAAGTTCACATCCCTCAGTACCTGCATGATCATGTCGTACTCCGCTTCATTGGCTACCGTTTTGAGGCTCGGTTTGGAGTCTTCCCCATCGGCCGATTCTGAGAAAACCGACGCAGCAGCGACTGATGGAGCCGGTTCGTCATCCAGGTCTTTCAGCTTTTTGTAGTTGACGATTTCAAACGGAAGTGCTTTTTCTTCGATCAGGTCGCCGTCCGACAACAGGGTGGCGCGCTTGATCACATTTTTAAGCTCACGAAGGTTACCTGGCCACGAGTAGTTCAAAAAGTCATTTTTCACTTCTTCTGAAAAACCGGACACATTTTTGTTCAACTCCGCATTGGTAGATTCGAGGAATGCATTGGCGAACAGCATCATGTCGTCTTTCCGGTTTCGCAATGCAGGGACTTCGATGGTGAATTCATTGAAGCGGTAATAAAGGTCTTCGCGGAACTTACCGTTGCGGGCCGAGTCGAGCAATTTTTCGTTGCTGGCGACAAGTATCCGCACATCAAGGTCTATTTCTTTCGACCCGCCGATCCGGCGCATCTTACGCTCCTGTACCACGCGCAGCAATGCTACCTGGATTTCATATGAAAGGTTGGAAACCTCGTCAAGGAACAATGTCCCTCCGTTTGCCAGTTCAAAATGTCCTATTTTCGTCTGAAGGGCGCCGGTAAAGGATCCTTTTTCGTGACCAAACAATTCGCTTCCGGCAAGTTCCTTTGATATCGCCCCACAGTCCATTGCGACGAAAGGCATATCTTTTCTTCTCGACCGGTTGTGTATTTCCTGTGCAATCGCCTCCTTACCTGAACCGCTTTCACCGTAAATGATCACGCTGAAATTAGTAGGTGCAACCAGGTCGACCTGCCGGAAAAGATTGTCGGAAACTTCGCTATTGCCCATTACATAGCCTGCCTTTGTGCGGGAATGCATTTTACGGGTCGGCTTGGTTGGCTCTGTGGAGTCGGCTGCTACCGGCGCGCTGTATTCCAGCTCTTCGTTTTGGGAAGATTCTGCATCGGCAATCGCCTTTTTGACCGTTACCAGGATCTCGTCCGGGAACAATGGTTTGGTGATATAGTCGTATGCCCCAAGCTTCATCACATTGACCGCCACCTTGATATCCGAATACCCCGTAATGATCAGGACGGGTACATTCGGTCTTTTGGCTTTGATCGTCATCAGCAATTCTGTACCTGTAATATCTCCAAGCCGAAAATCGGTCATCACCAGATCGGGCGAAATGGATTCTATCAACGCAAGGCCATCTTTGCCATTTTGTGCAGTTTCTACTATAAAATCATTCTTTGATAAAAAACGCTTCAAAAGGAAGCAAATATCCGCTTCATCGTCAACAACAACTATTTTTTTCATGCCAGGCTTTAGGGCTTAACTTAGTTTGTTCAAATCGTTACTCTTAGTCTTGCGGTAGGTATATTCAACTGCTCACGGTACTTGGCAACCGTTCTCCTGGCTACCGAGTAGCCTTTTTCCGCCAGCATATCTGTTATCTGCTGATCATTGTACGGATGTCTTTTGTCTTCCTCCCCGACGATCTCCCGGATCGCTTCCTGGATCTCGCGGTTCGATACTTCGGTCCCGTCCTCGTTGGTAACGCCCTCTGTGAACAGGTCTTTCAGCAATACAATGCCGAATGGCGTCTGCACATATTTATTGGTCGTCACACGAGATACGGTGGAAATGTCCATATCGATGATTTCCGCAACATCTTTCAGGATCATCGGCCGCAGTTTCTTAATATCGCCTGTCTGAAAATAATCGTATTGAAGCCGGACAATGGCTTTGAGCGTGCTCAACATGGTATTTTCCCGCTGTTTGATCGCGTCAATGAACCATTTGGCCGAGTTCATTTTATTTTTGAGGAACTGATTCGTCGCTTTATCGATCTTTTGTTCTGCCATTTTGGTAAAAACCTTGCTCAACTTCAACGCCGGGCTGTTACCCCAGGTAAGCTGCACTTCAATTTCACCATCTTCGGTATACCAAAGCATGAAATCGGGTTTGATACTTTCATTAACGATCGAGTCATTGCGAAGCCCCGAAGCGGGTTTCGGGTTTAGTGCGGTGATCAGCTGGATTGCCTTTTTTAAAGACTCTTCATCCAGTCCGGTGACACGCATAATCTTATCGTAGTTTCTCGACCCGAGTTCATCGAACGCGTCCGAAACTATTTTGTAAGCCCATTTCCATACCTCATTCTGGTTCTCCATCCTGTTGAGCTGGATCAGGAGACATTCTCTGAGGTCATTGGCCGCTATCCCCGGGGGATCCAGTTGCTGGATGATCTTCAACATGGTATTCACCTCATCTGTGTCGATAAACATGCTGTTTGCAAATGAAATATCATCGGCAATCACATCGCTTTCCCGCCTCAGAAAACCATCTTCATCCAGGGAGTCCAGAATAAAGTCAGCGATAAGCTGTTGCCGCTCATCCAATTGCAGAAAGTGTACCTGCTGTTTCAGATCGTCCCGGAACGACACCGTTTCAACCATCGGACGGGTGTAAAGCTCATTGTCCGCCGACTGGTTGTTTGCATAAGTCTTATAGTCTGGAATGTCATCATCACGAAACTCGTCCCAGTCATAATAGTCCTGGACGGAGTTATCTTCCCCACCCGACGATAGTTCACTGTCGTCAAATTCTTCTGCGGTTTCTTCCGCCGCATTCTCCTCTTTCCCTTCCTCTAGTATAGGGTTCTCTTCAAGTTCCTCTTTAATCCTCTGTTCAAGCTCCATTGTGGTCAGATGCAATAAATTCAGCATCTGAATTTGCAAGGGAGAGTATTTCAAAGTCTGTCTTTGCGTCTGCGTCTGTCTTTGCATATAGCAACTAAGGGTAAAATGGTAATTCTCTTGATGCTTTAAATTTACGACTCTTTATCTATCTATCCACACAGGATAACCGTGTAACCGAAGATTGCGTAGTTATTTCCACAGACTGAGTATTATAATTCAGAATGTAGAGCTAATCCACATTTCAAAAGCCGCGTTTTACGGCATCAGCCGCGTTTTTCAATAGGTGACCGGACACCTACTCCCGATCATAAACGGCAAGCTTTATGATACTGCAATTCACTCGAGGATGTTTTATCTGTTTGATAATCAAAACGATCACGCAGCAGATTCTCAGATCCGCCGTAACAGCTCGCAGATTTCATCGAGCCTTAGTGTGTGTAGTCTTCGTGCGGTGTATACGTATTAGCAAACAAAACGCTTGCCCGGCAAACGTTGCGCGGCAACCGTTGTTCGGCAACCGTTGTTCGGCAACCGTTGCCCGGCAACAATAACAAAACCCCTCGCGAATGCGAAGGGTTTCAAAAAATGGCTTGGAAATCAGGATGCGGTGGCCGGCTTCTCGTCGGTTGCCTTCTTAACCCAACGCAGGCCTTTTAACAAGAGCTCCCTACCCTCTTCCACTCCATGCTTCATCAGTACGCGTTCCACCAAAAGCGGAGCGACCAGGTTGAATGGCGGTGGCAGCCTTTTCAGAGCTGTGCGCGCAAGAACTGCGCTGAGTCCCATTTCTACACCACGCCCTGCGGGCCCTTCCGGACCGGCAGTCATCAGGTCTTTCAAGTAATTAAATGAACCTACAATAGAAGATTTGACTTTGCTTTGCTCTAAGGTTGTCGACTCAGTTTCCATACAATGGGCATCCGGTCAGGCCGGACAGTTTGCGTTTAGAACTTATTTACTTCCTCCTTTACGGTGTCGCTATACCCTTCTGCCTTGTCTGCAATATCTTGCCCGTAAGTTTTTCCTTCCTCTGCCAGGTCTGAAGCTTTTTCTCCTGCTTTGGTTTTGCTTTTTTCCAGCGCGTCGATCAGCTCGCCAGCCAGACTGTTGGTTTTCTTTTTAATCTTCTTGATGGTCTTTTTACCATCGTCAGGTGCAATCAGCAACCCGATAGCCAGACCAGCGATAGCCGCCGTTACAATTCCTACAATGATTTTATTACCTGACATAATACACTATGGTTAATGTGAATTATTCGAACCTGTGAGCGTTTGTCCAAATCCTGTACCAGCCTCTCTATCTATTAAAACACCACATTTAATCTATTGATAATTAATGTATTAAGACAAACAACACTTTGCAGATGTGAGGTCATGACTGTAAAATTTACACCCTAAAAGGTTACAAACAGCGTCAATCTTTCCACAAACACGATGGACGTGCATTCAGGCTATGGCTTTGACGTTACAACCCTACTTGACAAATGGCAGGATTATTGCCTAAGTTCATCGACAAGTTACCCCACAATCAAATTTATTTAACAATTTGCTTCAAGCATACCTCCGCCATCAAATGACTGAAAATTCTATTTCTAACACAACGCTATGAAAATTGTTATTATCGAAGATGAAAGGGATTTGGGAGTGTTGATGCGCAATTTTCTAGTTAGGCAGTTAAATATTAAAACACCGGAAGCGGCAATTAAAGTAGTTGCTTCGCTGATAGAAGGATTAGATTGTATCAGAGAAATGAGTCCCGATTGGATATTCATTGACAACAACTTACCTGACGGAAAGGGGATAAACGCAATCAGACAGATTAAAGAAGTGTATACGGATAGAAAGATGAAAGTGGTTATGATGAGTGCCATGACCAACCTGAAAGAAGAAGCTTTCCGCAACGGCGCCGACTATTTCCTCGACAAACCCATCAGTTTCGTGGAAGTCAAGAATATCTTCACAAATCCGGACACCCTCTCAGCGCTCTGAGAAGCCTTAATGAACCGATATCAGTGGAAAAACTTGCTTCATATGTGGATTTGTTCACAATGAGACGTGGAATTTTTTGCTCAAAATGCAGAAGTCGGATGTTTAGCGGTGGTTAACCTGTCAAAACAGTACCGGACACTTTGTACCGGATCTTGCTTTTGCTCCCGGCATTTTTACTTTCTGGCTACGGTAATGTGGCCGCTTTTTCTTGGGGGATGAGCCCTTCTTTTTTTCGTAAGCTATCAGTTTGAAATCGTATTCCGGAATGAAATAGTCTTCCTTATATTCCGCAACCGGTAACGGCATGTAATGTCTGCCCGGAAAGGAAAGCACGTCATATTCGTAATCATAGAGATAAATCGTCACGAAACCATCGGTGCTGTATTTGATGCCGATATCGGAGAAAGGACTGTTTTCATCGGAGGAAGCGACAAGTCGCATCATCTCCTTCTGCTTACCCTTGGCAAGTACTGCCATATTGTACTGAAACACGCGGTGAAGAGAATCGATCTGGATCGCAATGCCGAGATAATACTTCGCGTCTCTTAACCGGTCTTGACCTGCGTACATCACGGCAGTATTATTCAATGCACTCTTGTCCTGATACGTCTGATAACTGAGCTTCGCCTCGTCGTATTTTTCAAGATAGCGGTACACATTTCCCTGGTTCACATTGTAGAATTTACGGGAAGGAGCCGCGGCCATAGCAAGCTTAAAATCCTCAAATGCACCATCATAACGCGCATTAGCCTCATTTACCTGGTGTTTCTGACCATGCCGGTTACCGATGTACGCCTGCACGATCCCGTGGTTATTATGCAGGAACGGAAGCTCCGGCTTCTCGCGCACAAGACTATCGAAGACAGCCATTGATTTGTCGAGCTGATCGTTTTCTAGCAGCACGATTCCCCATCCGTTCTGAGCATTCACGTTTGCGGGATTGAGGCCTACTGCACGTTTGAAAACCTGATACGCTTTTTTATACATATCGAAATGCATCAGCAGGTTACCGTAATTGCTCCACATGAGGTCATATCCCTGCTCATATTGCAATGCTTTTGCCAGATACTGCCCTGCTTCCGAGAACCTTTTCTGGTCGATCATAATGCTGCTCAGCCCGGCGAGCGCCTCATACCGGGCAGGATCAAGCTTGATGGCTTTCTGAAAATCTTCCTGGGCAGCTGCGCCCTTTTTTAAATAGTATTCCGAAAATGCTTTGGTTACGAACAAGTCGGCGAAAAACTTGTTATCCTCGTTCATAGCCTTCTCCCCTTTCTTGAAATCACGGAGCGCCAGATCGTATTTCTTCTGCCCGTAATAAGCCACTGCGCGTCCCAGATAAGCGGGCAGATAGGTCGAGTCTTTTTTGATGACACGGTCGAAAAGCGTAAATGCAGTCTGGTATTCGTGTTTGCTAAGGTGCGTATTCGCAATTCCCGATTGTAATGCGGGCGTTTCGCGTTTGAGCGTCGACGCCAGTCTATAATAGCGCTGCGCCTCGCTGGTTTGGTTGAGGCCGTAGCACGAATGCGCCATACCCAGGTAAGCATCACCGCGAAAGGTACGATCGTCGGTTTCCAGATATTTTTCAAAAACCGCTTTGGCCGCTCCAAACTGATTGAGCGATAGCAATGCGTTAGCGTAGCGAATCTGTGCTTTCGAGTGCGTACGCGCTACTTTTTCAAAATCCTTGACGGCCTTTTTTTCGTTGCCGGTCCGCATTAATATATCACCGCGCTGCAACCGGTAAGCCATCTCATCCTTCTGGCGGATCGCCGCGGTGATCTCGTCGACCGCTTCTTCCATCCTTTTATTATACTTATGCGCCATCCCGACATTGTAATTCCACTTACCATCGGTGTTCTTGGCCGAATTGCCTTCGGCAAAACTGCTGGCGTCGCTATATTTTTTTTCCTTCCCAAACGATACCAGGGTGTTCAGCACAGCATGCGACCCGCCCGGCCCGTCGGCGAAATCATTCCGCGCTGCTGCAAACCTGCCTGACAGTAACGCGAACAATCCGCGGTTATAACGTAAGTGCGGGTCCTGGGTCGACAAATCCAGGCTTTCCATGATATGTAACGCCTTCTGGTAATTGCCGGATAATGCGAGTACCACAGCTTCATTATTCATCCGCTGCACCGAATCGGACGGTTGAAATGCCTGTTTGTGATACAAAGCGTAGGCGGCCTGAAGATTGCGGATTCCACGCTGATATGCTTCGTCACGAAGCAACGCAGGATTATTCTCTTCGAAGGAACGGTTGAAGACAGGTAGAAGATCTTTTACAATTCTCTGACACTCACTAAAATCCTGAGCTGACGCTTGTTCTGGATATAAAACCGTCAGCATCAACAACATACCTGTCACAACAAGTAAGCAGATTTTCTGTACCATAGTCAATTGAATGGCTCAAAAGCTACTAACCTACAAGGAATGTCGGAGAATTACAATAATTGCTTTAACCGTTTGCTAATTTCTGCTCAAAATATAACTTTTTAGGTAAATAACATCATTCTAAGTAACCAGTAGTAATTAGAGTTGCACAGAAGCACGTCCGTCCACAAATATCTTCTGGTCATTAACCAATAGAGAAAGAGGCGTTTCCGATGTATTCTCAATCGAAACCGACTGTCTTGAAACGGATACACGCAACAAGCTCCCGCGGAACCCGATCCGGAACGAATAGCCCTCCCACTCCTGCGGCAAATAAGGTTTCAGGGCCAGCATACCATTCACAACCCGCTGTCCGGCAAATCCTTTTACGATGCTCATCCAGGTGCCAGCCATGGAAGTGATGTGCAATCCGTCTTCGGTATCGTTGTTGTAATCGTCAAGATCGAGGCGCGCAGTCCGTACGTACATTTCATATGCCTTTTGTTTCAAGCCAAGTCCCGCCGCGAGAATGGCGTGCACACAAGGCGACAGCGACGATTCGTGCACGGTCATCGGTTCGTAAAACTCAAAATTCCGACGGATCACCTGCGCATCGAATTCGTGCTCGAAGAAATACAATCCCTGCAAAACATCGGCCTGCTTGATAAAACACGACCTCAGAATGCGGTCCCACGACCATTTTTGATTAATCGGCCTGTGTGCGGCAATGTCATCGACGGTCAATAATTCCTTATCCAGAAAGCCCTGCTGCTGCAAGTACACCTGCCGTGTTTCGTCGTACGGGTAATGCATATTTTCAACAATGTGCTTCCACGCCGCCAGCTCCGAATTCAGCTGTAAATCCGTTTTGAAAATGATCTCGTTCAGCGTTCTCGAATCGTCTTTCCACAGCCGGTCGATCACTTCGAGCGTGTACCGCAGCGTCCAGCAGGCGATGTAGTTGGTGTACCAGTTGTTGTTGACGTTGTTTTCGTATTCATTGGGCCCGGTAACGCCGAGCATTACATATTGTTTTTTATCCGCCGACCAGTTGACGCGCTGTTTCCAGAACCGTGAGATACCGATCAGTACTTCCAGGCCAAATTCCGTCAGATAGCTTTCATCGCCGGTATACCGAACGTAATCGTAAATAGCGTAGGCAATGGCCCCATTACGGTGAATTTCTTCGAAGGTAATCTCCCATTCGTTGTGACATTCCTCTCCGTTCATGGTTACCATCGGATATAATGCAGCACCGTCCGTAAAACCGAGCTTGGCAGCATTTTCAATGGCTTTTTGGAGCTGCTTATGCCGGTATACAAGCAGGTTACGCGCTACTTTCTGATCGGCGGTGGACAGATAAAATGGAATGCAATAGGCCTCGGTATCCCAGTAAGTGCTACCGCCATATTTCTCTCCGGTAAAGCCTTTCGGACCTATGTTCAGTCGCTCGTCTTCGCCGGTGTAGGTCTGTCCGAGGTGAAATATATTAAACCGAATGCCTTGCTGGGCTGCCACGTCACCAGCGATGGTGATGTCGTTTTTCGCCCACTTATCCGCCCAGGCCTGGATATGCTCGGCGTACATGCAGTCGAAGCCTTTGGAAACAATACGCGAAATGTACGATTTCGCATTCGCCAGGAGCTCATTCTTCGCGTAGTTTTCCGATGAAAGGTTTACAGCATATTTATAAATGGTTATCGCCTGTCCTTCCCGGCCTTCCACGCAGACCGAACCGGACACATATTTACCCTCGACCCGATTTTCGACCGTGTTTTCTACTTTGGCGCCGTCGATTTTAACGTCGAAATACATTCCGGTAGCCACCCTGAACTGCTGTACCTGGTAAGGATTTTCTTTGGTTTCCAGGATCAGGTAACCTTCTGCACCCGCGGCTTCGGCCTGGATTTCATTCCAGAACGACTCGTCATAATTCGAATCCCGGTTGCGGATATTGCCGTCCAGATAAGGTTTTATGGTAAAATGGTCTGTAAAATTCAACGGGATCATGGTGTAGCTGATCGCGCCTGCCTCGTCGTCGGCCATGCTGCAAAAGCGCTTCGAATGAATCCGCAGTTTCCTTCCGCCCGACAATGTTACTGTCGCAGTGCGTTCGAGAATACCTTCCTTCATGTTGAGCACCCGCCTGAATTCCTCAATCTTACAGGTATTCAAATCAAGGATCTCCGTTCCGATCCGGATATCGATCCCGATCCAGTTGCAGGCATTGAGCACTTTGGCGAAATAGTTGGGATAACCGTTCTTCCACCAGCCTACCCGCGTTTTATCCGGAAAATATACGCCTGCCACATAGTTACCAAGCAGCGTTTTTCCTGAATAACCTTCTTCCAAATTTCCCCGCTGCCCCATCCGGCCGTTGCCAAGGCTCATCAAGCTTTCCGTTATTTCGTTGTGTTGAGGATGAAAACCGTCTTCAACTATGCACCATTCATCATGGGTGATGTAATTCTTCATTTTTCAGATCATTAATAGCAATAGGAAAGTGAGTGGCATGCGCCATGCCCTTTATAAGCTTGCGGCAAGTTCTTCGAGGTGGCTCAGGCTGAAATTTGTAAAGCCGGGCACCACCACATCCGCTTCCGTGAGAACAGATGCCTGACCAATGCCGACAGCCAACATGCCAGCAGCCTTAGCCGACTGGATGCCCGCTACCGCATCTTCAAACACAGCACAAGATACCGGCGGAGTATTCAGATCTTCGGCGCCGAGCAGAAACACCTGCGGATCGGGTTTGCCTTTTGTGATACGGTTGCCATCCACAATAGTTTCAAAATAGGCCAGCATATCAATTCTTTCGAGGATAGCCCTAGCATTTTTACTCGCCGAGCCCAGACCGATCCGAATGGAGTTCTGTTTCAGTTCGTCGAGGAAATTGCGCACGCCGGGCAGCGTGTCGGCTGGTGTCATTTGCATGCAAAGTTCGAGGTACCGGGCATTCTTGATTGCCGCGCGCGTAAGCTTCTCTTCTTCCGGCATTTGTACGCCTCCAATCCCCAGGATAATTTCCAGCGATTCCATCCTGCTCACACCTTTTAACAGCTCATTTTGTTCAATGGATAAATCAAAGCCAAGGCCATTGGCGAGTTCGCGCCAGGCAATGTAATGGTATTGGGCTGTGTCCACGATCACACCGTCGAGATCAAAAAGGCACGCTTGTATTGAGGGCATATCGTTTCAAATTTAATATCTTGCAAAATAGTAAAAAATCCCGTTTTGCTGCGTCAGGGCCAAAATGCGCGGTTTCGCCACCACCAGAATTCCCGACTGATCTGCATCAAAATACCAAAATCAAAACTCCTATGACTGTTGTCAACCAAGATAAATTCGTTATTTACCAGGTCTTTACCCGCCTTTTTGGCAACCAGAATACTACGAATAAATTTTACGGTACCATTGAAGAGAATGGCTGCGGCAAATTCAACGATATCGACGATACCGCGCTTTTGGCATTGAAGGATTTCGGGATTACACATATGTGGTACACCGGCGTGCTCGAACATGCGACGCTCACGGATTACTCGCAGTTCGGGATCAAACCCGACCATCCGCTGATCGTAAAAGGCATCGCAGGATCGCCTTATGCCGTCAAGGATTATTACGATGTAGATCCCGACCTGGCCGTAGATGTGCCCAACCGCATGCAGGAATTCGACAATCTGATCGCCCGGACGCATGCGCACGGTTTGAAGGCCATTATCGATTTTATCCCTAATCATGTAGCCAGGCAATATCATTCGGATGTGATGCCTGTCGGGACGAAGGATTTTGGGGAAGACGATGACAATACTGTCGCATTCAACCCTTCGAACAATTTCTATTATATCCCCAATCATGACTTTATAGTGCCGGAAGGGCATACGCCGCCGGTGCCTGTCACCGAACCTTATCACGAACGACCCGCCAAAGCTACTGGAAACGACGTTTTTCAGGCGCAGCCAAGCCAGTACGACTGGTATGAGACTATCAAACTCAACTATGGTGTCGATTATCTGAATGGAAGGACCAAGCATTTCGATCCTATCCCGTCCACGTGGCTGAAAATGCGTGATATATTGATTTTCTGGGCAAAAAAAGGAGTCGATGGGTTCCGGTGCGATATGGCCGAAATGGTGCCTGTCGAGTTCTGGGGCTGGGTGATCCCGGAAGTTAAAAAAGCCAGTCCTGCGGTGATTTTCATTGCCGAGATCTATAACCCGTTCGAGTACCGCAATTACATCAATATCGGTAAGTTCGATTATCTGTATGACAAAGTAGGGCTTTACAACTCGCTGCGGCGAGTGATCGAAGGAAATGGCACCGCGGAGGACATTACCCGGATCTGGCAGCACGAATCGGGCGATATCAGCCAGCACATGCTCCGTTTTCTTGAAAATCACGATGAGCAACGTATTGCTTCCCGCTATTTTGCCGGTAACCCGTGGACAGCATTACCAGCGATGGTATTAAGCGCAACATTGCACACCGGCCCGGTGATGATCTATTTTGGTCAGGAACTGGGTGTCGACCCCGACGAAGCCGAGGGTTTTCAAAGCGAGGACGGCCGCACGACGATATTCGATTACTGGGGCGTGCCGGAGTTTCAGCAATGGGTCAATGGCGGTAAGTTCAACGAAGAACATCTGACGACAGAGCAAAAAACACTCCGTAACTTCTACCGAAATATGAACCATTTCGTACTCGAAAACGAGGCGGTTTATGCGGGGGCTTTTTATGATTTGCAATATGTAAACGGCGATGGACAGTCGTACAATTATGATAAAACGTACATTTACAGCTATCTGCGCTATACCGATAACCAAAAACTGCTTTTTGTTTATAACTTTCATACTTCGCATACGGTCGAAACAGCTGTTAAGATCCCGCAGGATGCCTGGACCAATGTTTTGAAACTGGGCAATACGCTGCAATACAAGTTAAGGCCTGTATTTCCGGTGTCGGTAGCGATGATCAGCCTCAAAACAGCCGAAATTACTTCAACGGGCGTTGCCCTGGAACTACCCCCTACTTCCTCTTTTGTATTTGAAATCGTGGAGAAATAAGATGGATTTGTGGATATGGATAGTACTTTATTACCCGAGCGAATTAACTACGCAGCCAAACTGGTAGAGATTATCCGGGCGAAATGGGCTGCGAAGTCAGGAAAGAGGTCATATTTTGAAAATGTACTGGGTAGAATATTACAGGACCCGCGTGAAAAGGCGCTTTTGGCCGAGCAGGTCCTTTCCACGCTGTACACGACCAAATTCGTTTCGCTGCTGACTGAATCCGAAATCGGCGCTAATAAAGGCTTCTTTTCCGACGCTTCTTCCAGGTTAAGCTTCAAGTTTTTGCCGCCGATCGACGAGCCCGACGAGCTTCGGACACATTTCGACCGGCTGTTTTGCCATAAAAAAGACTATCAATGGGTCCAGGCCATTCCGGACGATGAATGGGCGTTCTTTCTGGAAGACCTCTTTTCAGCCATCGACCCTGCCATTGGTGCTTACATTGAAAAGGAAGTACTGAATTCGATCGTGATCCTTGCACAGCGGGCGGCGACCCTTGGCGTGGACCCGGAAGTGGTTTCCAAAATCCCGAAAGTCGATGACCTCGATTCGCCTTTTCTGGGACTTAATCGGGAAGTAATGCTGTATGTCGAAAAAGTCCTGAATGCAGGTAATTACGACGAGGCTGGCCGCCACAACGATTACAAGCATATCCTGGTGATGATCAACCAATGCAAGAGCCAGATCAGCTACATCTACAAACACAAGGACATTTTCGGTATCAGCCTCCAACTGACCTATCTGGTACGGCAGATCGAGCAATACCTGAAACGGCTGACCCAATTGCTGGAACTTTTGCAAACGGAAGACCCGCGGCGCCGGTGGGTGGTCACTGCGCAGCTACTGAAAGAATTTGTTTACGCTGAAAATACCAGGTACAGTCTCAGAAAGCACTTTTCGGTCAATCTGCAACTTCTTGCATTCAAGGTCATTGAGAATACTTCCAAAACCGGCGAGCATTACATAGCGTCGGATAAATCGGCTTACTGGAAATTGTTTGGTAAGGCGGCAGGGGGCGGGATTATTGTGGCATTTATGTGTGCCAACAAGACGCGCCTGTATTTTCAGCACCTTCCGATTTTCTGGGAAGCTTTCTTTTATAGCCTCAATTATTCATTGGGGTTTATGTTGATCCATATCCTCGGATTTACCATCGCGACAAAACAGCCGGCCATGACGGCTTCGACGATTGCTGCCAACCTGAGCAACAACGGCGAAAATCCGAACTGGCTTCATTCAACCACGCAACTACTGATCCGGCTCATACGGAGCCAGTTTATTTCGCTGGTTGGGAATGCGAGCCTTGCGTTTCCGGTAGCCTACGGCCTGGACTGGCTCTATTTCCGGGTCAATGAATATCATATCGCCGACCCTGCCAAAGCAATCAGGATGATCACAGAACTGAATGCCTGGCAAAGTCTCGCATTGCCCCACGCAGCGCTCGCCGGCTTTTACCTCATGATTTCCGGACTGATATCAGGATATTATGAGAATAAATGGATCTACAACAAATATTCGTTGCGGATACGGAAGCATCCCAGGCTCATCCGATTTTTCGGGCAACGTAAGCTGGACCGCATTGCAGGGTATTTTGAAAGGAATTTTGGCGGGCTGGCAGGAAATTTTGCACTAGGTGTTTTTCTCGGTTCCACCAGCGCTGTTGGATTTACATTAGGCCTGCCGCTGGACATCCGCCACATTACATTCGCGTCGGGCAACTTCGGATTGGCTGTTTCCGGGCTGGAAAACCATGTTTCGACGGAGCTCTGGCTGAATTCTATTATTGGTATTGCCAGTATCGGGGTTATGAACGTGCTGGTCAGCTTCGGTCTGTCGATCGCATTCGCTCTGAAGTCCCGCAATGCGCCTATGAGTGAGGTGAAAAGTCTGTTGGGAAACCTTTCATGGCAGTTCTTTCACCATGCACCTGCATTTTTCTTTCCCGTGCGGCGCGCAGGTGAAACGCGCGAAGAATTGCAGGAAGAGCTTGCCGACAAACAGATATAAGATTGCAAAAAGGGCTTTTGATCACTATTTTTACATTATTCCCGATTTTGTGACTTATTTCGCTGGAAAGAAAATCCTCAAAAAAATAAACGTACCCGGTCCTAAAAGAAATTCAAAGTATGATCAGAGTTGTAATTCTTTCCATTTTTTTTCTGGCATCGCATGCATTGTATGCGCAAACGGGTCTGCAGAAAGTTTTTACGCAAAAAATGGAATTGCCGGACAGCCCGGACATCGGCACGCAGGTGCTCCGCATCAGCGAATCGTTCCTGGGCACGCCTTATGTAGCGGGCACGCTGGAAGGCAACCCTACCGAAAGGCTCGTCTGCAAATTCGACGGCTTGGATTGTACTACATTGGTAGAAAGCGTAATAGCCCTGGCCGTTGCCAAAACCGCAAATTCTAGCTTTGAAGATTATAAAACAGAACTGACCAGGCTCCGCTACCGCGACGGCATTATCGACGGATATCCTTCCCGGCTGCATTACATCCTTGACTGGATGTACGAAAACCAGAAACGCGGACGCCTGGAAGACATTACCGCGAAAGTCGGCGGGGTGCCTTATACCAAGGAAATCAACTTCATGAGCACACATGCCAACCTTTATCCTTCTCTGGCTGAAAGTGAAGTTTATGAAAAACTGAAACAACAGGAAAATGTAATCAATTCACGCGAGCACAGCTATATTCCAAAAGCCAGCATTCAGAAAGCGGAGCCTATGCTTCACGACGGCGATATTGTCGCATTCACCTCGTCGGTGGAAGGGCTGGATGTAAACCATATGGGCATTATCTCGAAAGTAGGCAGCCGTGCATACCTGATACATGCGTCACTTTCGGGCAAAAAAGTGATCATGTCCAACGTGCCCCTGGCCGAATATGTGGCGTCTGTGCCCAAACATACGGGCATGATCGTGGCGCGGCTCAACGATATCTGAAAATGAATGAATTTGTTCGACCTAATTAATTACCGCAATTCCCCCTGGCTGCTTCTCTTACTGACCGGCGTTGCAGGCCTTGTCATCAGCCTTATTATTGTTAGTCTCATTAAAGTGACGGCTTCCCGGAAGGATTGGCGGGCAGTAAGGGCCATCCGCGAAAGCCTGACAAACGTTCTGCATTTCTTCATCCCGCTGATGTTGATCACAGCGGCTGCCAAAACCTATTCTTATTCCAATCCGGAATATGATTGGGTATTTGCATTAAGCAAAACAGCATTGATCGCTGTCACTACCTGGCTGATGGCGCGGGTGGTAATCGTCATCGAAAAAATCCTGATCGATAAGCTGGATTTCAATTCTCCGGACAACAACCAGGCGAGGCGCCTTTTTACCAAGATCAAATTCGTGAAGCGCATTGTGGTGATCATGGTCGTCACGATCGGCGTGTCTATTTTGCTGCTTAGTTTTGAAAGCGTCAGACAATATGGCGTCGGGATCCTTACTTCGGCGGGTATTGCCAGTGTGATCATCGGTTTTGCGGCGCAAAAGTCACTTGCGAACCTGATGGCGGGCATTCAGATCGCATTTACCCAACCTATTAAGATCGATGATGTGGTGATTGTGGAAGGCGAATGGGGCCGCATTGAAGAAATCAACCTGACCTATGTTGTAGTCAATATCTGGGATTTACGGAGGATCGTCCTGCCCATTACCTATTTCATCGAAACACCTTTTCAGAACTGGACCAGAAATGAAAGCGCATTGATCGGTTCCGCGTTCTTTCAGCTGAACTACCACGCGCCCGTGCCGCGCCTGAGGGAAAAACTAAAAGAAATACTGGACCAAAGCCCGCTGTGGGACGGTCGCTCGTGGGCTTTGCAGGTTACTGACACGCAGGGGCAGATGATGGTCGTCCGCGCGTTGATGTCCGCCCGGAACTCTGCCGAAACGTTTGACCTGAGATGCATTGTCCGGGAAAAGATGATCGAATTCATTACAAAAGAGTATCCCGAAGCATTACCTTCTACCCGCATTGAAAGCAAGGATTTCCCGCCTTTTAAAATGCCCGAACCGGAGTCTTGAAAAACAAATTGGCCTCCGGAAAATCCAGAGGCCAGTCTCTCCTTACTACTCACCTAACTCAATTTAACTCAATACAGTTTGCCTTTGATTTTTTCTGGCTGCCAGCGGGTGGTCCGATAATGACAAATGGTATCCGAACCCGATCAGCTCCATTTGCCCTCCGGCCTCCTCATAGTCTTCTTTAAATCTTGTCAGATTCTCCATTACCGTGTGGTCCACATAAGGAGCATTTGAAAAATCGATCTGCACGACTTGTCCCTGCGGAATGTTTTCGAGCTTACTTTTCAAGCCGAGGTAATTTGTAAAAACAGCCGCATGTCGGACGTTGATGAAGTATATTTCTTTATCCACCTTTACTTCGACCTTAGGATTGAAGATTTCAGATGGTTTTACACCATATAGCAGTTGAATAATCACTTTTGTGACGATACCACAAGCGATTCCAACCAATAAGTCGATGCTAATGGCGGCAACGATTGTCACCAGGAAAATCACGAGTTGTTCTTTTCCAATGTGGTAAATATGCGTGAACTCTGACGGCGACGCCAGACGGAAACCGACGAAAATCAGCATTGCTGCCAGGACCGCCACTGGTACCATTTTCATAACGGGTGCCAAAAGCGACACCAGAATCAGCAGAAACACACCATGGAAAAAGTTGGCCCAGCGCGTTTTAGCTCCATTGCCCATATTAGCCGAACTCCGCGCAACCTCCGAGATCATTGGCAAGCCGCCCAAAATGCCAGCCACAACATTGCCCACGCCCACCGCAGTAACGTCCCGACTCAGGTCTGATTTACGTTTGTAAGGGTCCAGTAAATCAAATGCCTTTACCGTCATCAGCGATTCCAGGCTTCCTATTATGGCCAACATCACGATATATTTGATAAAAACAGGCAGCAGGTCGCCAGATATGCCACTAAAATCGAGGTGATAACCCAATGAAAAGTTGCCGGGATTGATTAGCGGTTTGAAATCGTCATACAGCGGTTCGGACAGGTGAAAAAACTGGCCGAGCAAAATGGCGAGTACCAACGCGACAAAAGCTGGTGGTATTTTTTTCAGGAAGGAAAAAGAAAGGAATTTCCACCCGAACATGATCATCAAACCTACCAAACCGATGATCGCAATATGGTATTCCATGTGCATAATGCTGTGCGGGACCATTTCAAGCAATTCCAGCGGCCCTTTCCCATTCAGTTCCGAAGGCGCAATCCCCACCGCGAGGTGTATCTGCTTCGACATAATGATGATCCCGATCGCCGCCAGCATCCCATGAATGACCGAAAGCGGGAAAAAGTCGGCAAATCTGGGCAATTTGAGCAGCCCCGTCACAACCTGGATTACACCGGCTAACACAATGGCTCCCAAGGTAAGGTGCCACCCGCGAACCATATCACCTCTGCCAAGCTCATTTACGGCACTTGCCACGACTACGATCAATCCCGCCGCCGGACCTTTGATCGTCAATTCCGAATTCGTCAGGAAAGAAGCCAGCACACCACCTACGATTGCCGTCATGACACCCATCATCGGCGGAAAATTACTCGCGCCTGCGATCCCCAGGCTAAGCGGCAATGCGATGAGGGATACCAGGAAACCGGACATCAAATCATCCTTCCAGTTTTCCGTAAACCCTTTGAAACCCGTGGCAGGCTTCCATCTCGCTGCTTTCATAATCCGATATCTGGCCTGAATTGCACCATCAACTCCCTGTCATTTGTCGACACTAAAACTGTGGGGAAAATCCAATAGGAATGCTTGATAGCACCCTACAAATCAAGGCGTTTGATTGATGCTACAAAAGAGGCCAGGCGTCGTTAAACGGGCATTAATGCAGAATTAAAAGGCAATTAAAAAGGTGGGAATTTGAGGATAAAGGTTGTACCGGAACCCAATGCCGACTCTACTTCAATGGTGGCACCCTGCATGTTAATGATCCGCTTCGTCAGGGCAAGGCCGATCCCGTACCCTGCTTTGCTGATCGTAGTCGCGCTCCGGTAAAAGGTGTCGAAAATGTAAGGAAGTTCATCGCGCGGAATGCCGATTCCCATATCCCGGAAGTAAATGGTGATCAGGTTGTTTTTGATCTCGAGAAAGACATTGCAGGTCGTATTGTCGGAATATTTGCATGCATTGTCCATAAGGTTCATAAATGCAGTCCGCAACAGGCTCTCGTCGCCGTAGCGTTTCAGCTGTTCCTCGTCCTCCGGCACTTTGTCATAATGGATATGGACCTGGTAACCGGGGTGTTTTTGCTGGATGGATGCTTTTGCCTGCCACAAAACTTCATCCACCCGGATTTTCGAGAATGTCACTTTGAATGCGTTTTCCTCCGTTCGCGCCAGTTCGAGCAGCCGACTTACCAGCTCGTTCATTTCCCGCGCTTCGGCCCATATTCCTTTGAGGGCATCCTGATATTCTGCGGTAGTCCGCTCCTTCATCAAGCCCAGTTCCGCTTCACTCATGATCAGCGCCAGCGGCGTGCGGAGCTCGTGCGAGGCATGCGAAACAAAGTTCTTCTGTGCTACAAATGCGATTTCCAGTCGCGCCAGCATTTGGTTGAACGTTTCCGCAAGCAATGCGAGTTCGTCCTTTTCACGGCCTACGGTCACTTTCTCGTGCAGGTTACCTGCCGAAATATTATTCACCTGGTCGATAATGTCCGACACCGGTTTGATCGCATCGTTCGAAAACTGCCATCCCGCTACTCCTACCAGCACCAGCGACAACAGCCAGCCTATCACCAGGATCTCGCGGAGCCGGTTCAGTTGGTTCATTCCGAGAAAGTCATCCGCTATCACCGCCACCACCCAGGGTTTGCGATGGTCCTGAAGAATGTGGCGAATAATGATCACCTCCCGTTTTTTGTATTTAGTATGGATTTCCTTGCCGCCACGCGCTTCTGCCAGCGTCGCTTTGGTAAGTTGGAAACCTTCTTTTCCACTCAGAAATATGACCGAATCGGAGCCATCGTAAATGGTGATCTCCTCGTCGAGCAGGATAGTTTTGTTTTCCTTTTCAATTTTTTCAATATCAGCCTTACTGATCCCGTTACTCGCTTCCACAATCTGCGCGACCGTTTGCCCCCGTTCGTTCAGAAAGGAGTAGAACTGCTTTTCGCGGTACTGGTCGTAGAAAAAGTAAATGGAAAGGCAAAAAAGGGCCATGATGGATCCCACCAGCAATGTAAAAAGCAAAGTCAGGCGGGACTTGATATTCATTCCTCCTTAAAAATGTAGCCCATGCCCACAACGGTATGGATTAGTTTGGTAGGGTAATCTTTGTCTACTTTCTTTCTTAAAAAGTTAATATAGACGTCGATAACATTGGTTCCGGTATCAAAACGAATGTCCCAGACCTGCTCGGCAATATCCACGCGTGACACTACACGTCCGCGGTTGCGCATGAGGTATTCGAGCAATGCAAATTCTTTTGCCGTCAGGTCGATCCGGTTTCCGGCACGGCGTGCTACTTTTTCGTCGAGGTTCAGTTCCAGATCTGCCAATGAAAGTACCTGGCTGGACTGTTCGCGTGCACTATTGCGCTGCGAAAGCACTTTAATCCGAGCGATCAGCTCCCTGAATTCAAATGGTTTTACGAGATAATCATCGCCACCGGCTTCAAAACCGTCGAGCTTGTCGTCGATGGTTCCGAGGGCAGTTAGAAAGAGGATTGGAGTTGAAAGACCGTCATTTCGGAGCTGCCTGGCGAGGTCATATCCATTGAGCAGCGGCAGGTTCACGTCCAGGATGATCACATCGAAACGGTAGTTGGACGCGATTTTTTTACCAACCTGTCCATCATAAGCCAGCTCGACTTCCCATGACTGTTCTTCGAGGCCTCTTTTCAGGAAGCCGGCCAGCTTGGGTTCGTCTTCAACGATAAGTATTTTCATAGGAATGAGCAAGGGGTTTAAAGTGCCAAATGTTGCACAGAATTTTGCTTAAAAAAAGGCTGCCCGAAATATCGGACAGCCTTTTTGTCTATATCCACACCATTAGAACGCCGGCATTTCTCAACATACAACGTTCTATTATTATGCAAAATAGAAAAATTATGTTATAAACAATAGGTATTTCTACAAGTCCACAAAATTTCATACAAGCATCAGTAATAATCTGCCGAATTGTCGAAATCTGCACGATCGTCGAAAGCGCCATAATCGTCGTCCTCTTCCAGCCGCATTCCCTTCACTGCTTTTTTAATGAGTCCTATCTGTCCGGCATGGTACACATCGTGCTGGATCACGCCGTGGATCAATGTATAATAGGAGTAGTCGCGGCCCGGCACAAACTCTTCCAGGAAGCTGTCATCGGCAATTTTTTCAAGCTCCGATACCAGCTCTTCCTGGGAAAGGCTGAGCTCCATCTGGATCGCCTCCCATTCAAACTCATCTACAACCGGGAACTTCTTCCAGTCCTTATCCTGCGTCTTGATATCAAATTCGGCATCGCCCTGCAATTTGCGCACGGCGAAAATGCGCCAGGTAGTCATGTGGTAAACGATCTCGGCGATCGAGTGGGTGTTCGTGCTGAGCCTCGCTTCCGCCATTTTTGGCGTTACGTCCCTTAAAGCTTCAACAACCGACGGCCCATACCATGCTTCCTCGCTTTCGTAGGTGTCGTTGAGTACATCTATTATTCTTAATAATTCTTCTTTTGTCTCCATATCTTTTAATTAAACAGCCGCAAATTTACGTCGAATAGCATCAAAGATTACTTAAAAACGTTCTCATTCTTAAAGAGTCAATTTTTGAAAAACCATACTCTTTCAAAAATCCTGTGAATGTCAAATCGTTGGATACCGGTGAGTGCCTGGCCGGTTGGGTCCGCATTTACAATTTAAAGGAAGTTTACAACTAATCCGCTACTCGCAAAGTCTTCTTCACAGGATTTTATTCCGGACGAAAAAATTGAACCACGAACAGGGTATGATAAAATGTTCAAAATCAATTTTCGTTTATTTAGCAAATTTTAAAATACAACTCAAATGTTCCAAAAAGCTTCATTATTGTTACTGGTGGCCACCCTCGGCCTGCTGTCCTGCTCGAAGGACCCGATCAGTGACCTTTCTAACGAGGAATCGTTGGTATACATTACAAACCACGATAAATCGGCCAATTTCAGTCAGTACAAAACGTTCAGCATCGTCGATTCGGTGCTTATTG
The DNA here is from genome assembly GCF_023667495.1 of Dyadobacter sp. MSC1_007. GTDB lineage: Bacteria > Bacteroidota > Bacteroidia > Cytophagales > Spirosomataceae > Dyadobacter. The sequence continues at coordinate 163,388 of NZ_JAMOZL010000001.1, read as the reverse complement.
TAGAGAACAACCGTACCGGCACATCCCTGGATGACATCGATAAAGCCATTATCGAACGCATTACGACCAATATGGAAAGTCTTGGCTACACCTACGTGCGACCGGATAAGAAGCCTGATGTCGGTATCAATGTAACCTGGGTCACAAACACTTATCTGAATGTTTACTCCCAGCCCATCTCTTCCTACTACGGCGGCTACTGGGGTGGCGGATTTGGTTATCCCAGCTATTACTCCTACTATGAAACCAGCGAAAGTTCGTGGTTGATTTCCATGCTGGATTTCAAGAATCCGAAGACCTCGCCTACCGGCAAAACTTTCGATGTGCTCTGGGATGCGCAGATCCGCGGCTCGGGCATCGGAGACCTTAACCTCATCGACAAAATGGCGGATTCCATCTTCGGCCAATCCGGTTACCTGAAAATCAAATAATTGAAATGAAAAAAATAATCATTGTCGCCCTATTTCTCGCCGGTATCGCGCCTGCATTCGCGCAGGACAAACCCAAGCTTTATACCCTGGCTTCCCCTTTTGAAAGATACACGCATTATCTGGCTACCGCCCGCTTTATGGGTGCCGTGCCGCTCGGGTCTTTCAAGGATAATTATATTGATAAATCGTCTTTCCAAAATTTTTCACTTTCCATTGAATGGGTTTTGAGGAACTCTCCGCTTTCGATCGGTGGGGAAATTGGTTCTACTTATTTCGAAAAACGGATTCCCAGGGCGGTTTATGAAGGGGAAGAAGGAGCGATCTCTGCGGTACAAACGCGCACGTTATCGCAATATCCTGTTGAGCTTTTTGGTAACTACCACTTTTTACCCAGGACATCCACTGTACAACCTTACGTTCAGCTGAGCGGGGGTGTGAGCATTCTGGATTATACCTTATATTACGGAAGTTTGGCCAGCCAGGAGCAAAAAGTAAGGCCTAAATACGGCATCGGCCTCGGATCGAAGTTTCTCTTTAAAAAAGATGGTAAATTCGGTGCCGACGTACGGGTCAAATACGATGGGACTTCCTTCAAGCACGAATATATCGAGAAAGGCGTTTCCTCTGTGAATGGCTCTATCGGTCTGTTCTATCGCTGGTGGTAATTTTCAAATCGTGGTACATAAAAAAAAGCTTTTGTCAAAAACATCACTTATCTGGATCAGCGGATTCCTGGTCTTCGCAGTCGGTTCCGGGCTTTGGGCCTGGAACCGATTCGGCCCTACCAGTCACAAATCATATGCTCAGGTCAGCACAGGCTTCCCCGTCGCACGGACTATCGATTCTTCTTCCAATGCCTGCGACCTGGTTGTGCGTCGTTACCGGCAAATTGGAAAGGAAATGCAGTTCGAACTCGCTGCCAATGCTGGTGGGCTTTCTCCATACCGTGTCGAAATAGACCAGAACGGCAAAAAGCAAACCTTTGATTCCGTCCCTCACCGGTATGGCACCTGGCTCACGCTTCCGGAAACAAACCTGAATGGAGGTGAGGCACATATTAAATTCAGCAGCCTCGGGCAGCCCGGTTGCCAAACCGCCGCTGCATTCGACTTCGACGCGGCTATTTCCAACGAAGTGCTCGAAGCAAAAGACTGGATACGCCAGGGAAGTAAAGACAACTGGCTGGATGTTAGGCCAGTTAACAAAAACGGCAAAATCTATCTAAAAGATTTCGCCAACTATAACGACAGCCGTACAAAGGTCGTGATGATCGACGGTATTGCGGTCAATGGACTGGAAAATGGTATCGAGGTGAAACCTGGCTACCTCTATTCCGTAACCGCCCGCTGGATTGACGCACCTTATAATGACTGGTGGAATTCAGCCAGAAACCGGTCGGTCCGTCAGCAAAATATATGGATAGCCGGTCTGCAAAAGGAAAAGCCTTCGACGACACTGACCCGAGTAGATATTCCCGGATGGTTTTCACCTTCCCGTGGCATCAATGTTGATTTCGACACCCGCTTCCCCGAATTCGAGCCAATTGCTGGTAAACTCGTCATGCAATACAGGCTTAACAACTACGTCCCGGCAGAAAATTACTATAAAAGAGGCATCAAGTATCTCTGGAATGCAGGAAAAGACCTTCCGCCTGAGCGCTTACATTACACGGCAACTCCTAATTTTTTCAACGACAAAGACGAAAAGTGGTTTGCACAGCTCAGCAAAGAGCAGGTGGAAGCTTTGGCAGGCGTACCCGGCTTCGGTGTGTATGCCTATGATTACGAGTTCTGGAATCAGCATTATCCGAAAGAAGTAATCCAGCGACTAATCTGGTTTTCGAGGGTTGTGAGAAAAAACCATCCCCAAATGCATTTGATGGATTATTGGGGCGGCGGCGCTTATACTAATCCACATATTAATACTGTCGGCGGGGCCAATCCAAAGGACTTTTATAAAGATTACACCGATCCCAAAGCCAATAACCCCAACTTCGAGCCATTACCCAACGGCGACAGCTTTCGGGAAGTATTCAATACCACGCCCATCGATGTGTATCCTAAACCGATGTTCGGCGTCGACAAGGCAGGCAATTCCCCCAATAACTTTGTCCTACTTTCGGCCATCCATTCATTGCGGATCAACAAGTTGCTTCCTTACCAGAAGGACAACAAGTTCATTTTCTATGGCTGGAACCGGTATATGCCGCTTTATAAGGATCCCATTGTGCCCTGGAACTACCAGCTCACCGATCCGAAAGGCGAGTTGATCATGAATCAGCTTGAAATGATGCCAGCCAGCCAGGCATTGAGCTTCTCGCTGTTTTCTTTGGCCCTCTTTGACGGCTATTATCTATGGAACGATGCCGGGCCGAGCGCCAAAAATCCGAACGCGTACAAATTGTCGAAAAACATGTGGGGCTGGGGTTACGAATGGTACCCGGCCGACGGCAAGACGCCCGAAACGGAGGTAGGTAGAAATACCAGCGGAGGTACAGCAGCGACCTACTGGGATTTCCCGACCGAATATTATGTGCTGGGCAACTGGATGGCTAAACAGATCGAGGATATCCTGTCCGGAGGCAAAAACCAGGACCTGGCATTCCAGCTGGACGGCCAATGGCAGGAACCCAAAAAGGAACAGGCCTTGCTTGCTATCGAAAAAAAGCAACCTTTTGTTACCTCTATCGTGAAAGGAAATCAGATTGCCGTACTGGCCGTCGACTCATTTCAGCAGCCTCAGGCAACCCGTAAGTTCAAAGTGCGGCTTCCGGATGGTATGGAGACGGAAATCGAACTATATGGCAACTGGCCATCCCTGTACCGGGGCACTTTGAAGAAGTAATGCATGCAAAACACTATATAAGTAAAAAGCTCACGGCGCCGTGAGCTTTTTACTTTATGAGACCTTCACATAGCTTCCGAGCCATTTCAGGTGTGTGCCGTATTTATGCATTATCTCCTGCACTGGCGGGTCATCCATATGTCCGAGAAATTCGACCAGGAACCAGGCGCGAAATGCAGCTTCACCACGCAAAGGCCTGCTTTCGATCTTGGTCAGGTTAATGCCGCGGTCGTTGAAATCTTTCAAAAACTCGTAAAGTACGCCCGGGCGGTTGGTATTCGGCAGATTGGCAATGATCGTCGTTTTGTCCTCATTGCTTTTCACATTTGTAAAATCCTTAGCCAGGATCAGGAAGCGGGTCTGGTTCTGGTCACTGTCTTCGATATTGTCAAACAGGATCGGGACACCAAAGAGGCGTGCCGAAATGGATGAGCAGATCGCGGCAGCATCAGGCTCTTCCGAAGCAAGCTTGGCGGCTTTGGAGGTTGAATCCACGGGGATCAGCTCCACGCCCATTCCTTCCAGGTATTCGTTGATAAACTTCCCGCATTGTCTGAAAGCGATGTCTTTAGAGTAAATGCGTTTGATATCTCTGAGACTATCTGATTGGGAAGCAAATGTGAAATGCACTTTCAAAAGCATTTCAGCTACGATCGACAGGTTTTTCTCTCTCAGAAAATCCACAGTTTCGATCACAATGCCTTCCTGGTTATTTTCAATCGGCACCACCCCGAATTTCGCACGACCTGTTTCCACGCTTTCAAAAACGGAATGGATGGTTGGCAAAACGAGGTATTCACTCATAGCCCCAAAACGTCCTTCGGCGGCCTGGTGGGTAAAGCTGCCCTCCGGGCCGAGGTAAGAAACTCTTTCCGGTAGTTCGAGGTTGCGGGAAACCGCAAAAATCTCGAAAAAGATCGCGTCAATCGCCTGACGGGTAAGCAACCCGGTATTATGTTTTTCCAACCGGTCGAGGATCTGTTTTTCCCTTTCAGGCCGGTAAATAATGGATTGCGACGATCGCTTCAGCTCTCCGACTTTTTTCACGAGCTCCATGCGCTCATTCAAAATCTTCAACAGCTCGTCGTCTAATCCATCGATTCTATTTCTTAAATCCTGTAATTCCACAAAGAAACTTTAAATATGATGATCTAATTCGGGGGTGCGTTTCCACGTCGAAAGGTAAAGACTCCCCGAAGCCGATATTACTTGACGGCCTCAAAGGTAATCAAAGCTGCTGCTATCCCGCCAACGCCAGTTCTTCCACATTCTTCTCTACTTTGAGATTATCGATGATAAAACGTTGTCTTTCAGGCGTGTTTTTACCCATAAAATAACTCAGCAGTTTCTGTATCGAAGTCTCTTTCTGAAGAATGACCGGCTCCACTTTCATATCCTCGCCGATGAACTTGCCGAATTCGTCCGGTGAAATCTCTCCCAATCCCTTAAATCGCGTGATCTCAGGCTTGTTGCCCAGCTTGTCGATCGCCGCTTGTTTTTCTTCTTCGCTGTAACAATAAATGGTCTCCTTCTTGTTACGGACCCGGAATAATGGTGTTTCAAGAACAAATAAATGCCCGTTCCGGACCAGGTCGGGGAAAAATTGCAGAAAGAAAGTCATCAGCAGCAACCGGATATGCATTCCGTCGACATCTGCATCGGTAGCGATCACAATGCGGTTAAAACGGAGGTTTTCCACACCATTCTCCACATCCAGCGCATGTTGGAGCAGATTGAATTCTTCGTTTTCATAAACGATCTTCTTCGTCAGACCAAAACAATTAAGCGGCTTACCCCGCAAGCTGAATACCGCCTGCGTCTGAATATCCCTCGATTTGGTGATGGAACCGCTCGCCGAATCCCCTTCTGTAATGAAAAGCGTCGTCTCGTAACGTTGGTCGCTTTTCAAGTCTGTCAGGTGTAATCTGCAATCGCGCAGTTTCTTATTGTGTAAATTGGCTTTTTTGGCACGGTCATTCGCCAGTTTCTTGATCCCGGCCAACTCCTTCCGCTCCCTTTCCGACTGCTCGATCCGCTTCTTCAAAGCATCACGCGATTCGGGGTTCATGTGGAGGTAGTTGTCAAGCCGTTCTTTTACGAAATCATTTACGAATGTCCGCACAGTGGTGCTGTTAGGATCTGGTGTAATGGTATTCGAACCGAGTTTTGTTTTGGTTTGAGATTCAAAAACCGGCTCCTGCACCCGGATCGCAACAGCAGCGATAATGGACGAACGGACGTCCTCAGGCGCATAATCCTTGCCAAAATGCTCGCGGACAGCCTTCACAACGGCTTCACGAAAAGCGGCCAAATGCGTTCCGCCCTGCGTGGTATACTGCCCGTTTACGAACGAATAGTATTCTTCACCGTATTGATTTCCGTGCGTCATTGCGAACTCAATGTCCTCCCCTTTCAAATGGATGATCGGGTAACGCAGTGACTCCGCGTCCGACTTACTTCGCAGCAGGTCGAGCAGACCGTTTTGCGAGATATATTTTTGACCATTGAAATTGATCGTCAGTCCTGCATTCAGGTAGCAGTAATTCCAGATCATATTATCCAGGTACTGCGGGATATATCTGAAATTCTTAAAAATGGTGCCGTCCGGTTCAAATGCGATATGCGTACCATTCCGCTGGCTCGTGGTATCTTCCCCGGACTCATGAACGAGTGCACCCTGGTGAAACTCTGCGTTTTTAGTTTTCCCTTCCCGGAACGACTGCACCCTGAAATGACTGGACAGCGCATTGACGGCCTTTGTACCGACACCATTCAGACCGACAGATTTCTGAAAAGCGCCGGAATCGTATTTTCCACCGGTATTGATCTTGGAAACACAATCCACCACCTTGCCAAGCGGGATACCGCGGCCATAATCCCTTACCTCTACCCTGTGCTCGGATATCTTGATCTCAATTGTTTTGCCATTCCCCATCATATGCTCATCGATGCAGTTATCCACTATCTCCTTCACGAGGACGTAAATTCCATCATCAACAGACGAGCCATCGCCGAGCTTTCCGATATACATTCCGGGCCTCAGACGGATGTGCTCTTTCCAGTCGAGGGACCTGATACTGCTCTCGTCGTATTGAACATTTGTACTTTCCATATTTATAACTATTCTTTTAGGAGTAATCCCGATTTTGAATACAGTATTTTAATATTTTTAATCTTTTGTCGTTACCCTGTTATAACTTTGCCCGTCTCCGGAATTAGGGGGCCGATTAATAGAAATTCTTTAAAAATAGGAAAAATCTAATTTACTTTGCCATGATATGCACATCCAAATATTGAGTGTACTCGAATCCCAAATTCAAAAATACTAGTCTTATACATAGTTTTAATGAATTTCCAGACTTTCAATAGTACAATAATTCTTCATATGAACAGATCCACATTGGCTAAAAGTTATAAATCTCTACTTCCCTATTTTCTCAGTTTAATCATTTCTCTTCCCGCTTTCTCCCAGGTTACTGCTCCGGCGCCTTCCGGCACTCAGGCACCCGCATCATCGGGCAATCAGGGGAATTCTCAGTCTGGCGCACCAAGGGGTACTGGCAATGCACCTTCCGGAACCGGCAACCAGCAAGGCGGCAACCAGCAAGGCGGTAACCAACCAGGTGGTAATCAACAAGGAGGTAACCAGCAAGGCGGTAACCAGCAGGGGAACAACCAGCAGCAGGGCGAAGGCCAGGGGAATGACAAGGGAAAGAACGCTGCCAACCAAAACGGACAAAACGCCGAGGGCGACCAGGGTAAGGTTAATAAAAACACCACGTCCACTTTGTCGCCTGAGGAGCAGGAAAAGGAGGCATTCCGTAAAAAAATCTATGGTTATTCGATTTTTGCGGACAAAAATATGGACCTCATTCCTGATCTGCAGATCGCTACGCCTACCAATTTCATCGTAGGACCAGGTGATGAGTTGAAAATATATCTGTACAACTACGCCGAAAGCACCTATGAAACGGTCGTCAACAAGGACGGCTTTATCAGCATTCCCCGCGTAGGAAACGTGCTCGTAGCCGGACGTACCATTGAGGAAATTAGGAAGATACTGATCGACAAGTTTGCCAAATTCGTCCCCGGCATGATAGGGTCCGGTGGTGAAACTGCAAAGACGAAATTGATGGTCACACTAGGCGATATACGTTCCATCAAAGTGTTTGTTTCAGGCGAAGTTGTTAACCCCGGAACTTACACAGTGTCATCGCTTTCGTCGGCGTTTAATGCGCTGTATCAGGCAGGTGGTCCAAACGAAATTGGATCTTTCCGCGATGTAAGGGTTGTTCGCCAGGGTAAGGTAGTGGCCCATATGGACATTTATGACTACCTGACCAATGGCAAGATCGATGGCGACCTTCGCGTACAGGAAAACGACAATGTGGTAGTTGGATATTACCTGAAACGCGCTGAGATAACCGGTATGATAAAACGTCCGGGCATCTACGAATTGAAACCAGAGGAAAAGCTTGGCGATATGATCCGCTATTCAGGAGGATTCAGCGACAAGGCTTACCGTGCCCGACTTAAAATCCAGCGCATTACTTCCAAGGAGAGAAAAATACTAGACGTGGCCGAGGCTGATTACGATTCATTTGAAGTCGCAACAGGTGATTCGATCAACGTCGAAACTGTCCTTGACCGCTACGAAAATATCGTTACCATTGAAGGAGCGGTGATGAGGCCAGGCGAATACTCACTTGACAACAGCCCATCCCTGAAAAAACTGATCGAAAATGCACAAGGCTTGCGAGAAGACGCATTCGTAGGACGTCTGAACGTACTGCGCACCCGCGAAGACCTCACCATTCAAAATATCCCCATTAACTTTACCGACGTTCTGAACGGTGTGACGCCGGACCTTATCCTCACCCGTCTCGACCAGATTATCGTTCCTTCCAAGTTCGAAATGGCGGAAACTGCATTTGTGAGCGTGGAGGGAGAAGTAAACAATACCAAAGTGGGCGAAAACGAGGGCAAGTTCCCTTACACTGTCGATATGACGCTTGAAGATGTGTTGGTACAAGCCGGTGGTTTGAAAGAATCAGCTTATACTTCGGAGATTGAGGTCGTAAGAAGAAAAAGAAATTCGGTTGCCGGTGCAGCGAATGCACAGATTTCGGAGGTCTATAAGTTCAATGTAAACAGGGACCTTTCGCTGAACAGCAAAGCGACCAACTTCGTGCTTTTCCCATTTGATCAGGTAATTGTCCGCAAATCTCCTAACTATGTGGAGCAGCAGACCGTATTTGTAGAAGGCGAAGTGCTCGTAACAGGTCCTTATACGATCGTTAACAAAAACGATAAGATCAGCGACATCATCAAAAGAGCAGGCGGCCTCACCGAGTTGGCATATCCCGAGGGAGCAACATTACTCCGGAGAACGATCGTAAAAAACCTGGAAGAACCGACTGATTTCAATCAGATTGAAGCAACGGAAAGAAGCATCAAGCAAGGTACTATCGTAGGCGACCTGCCCAACGTAAAGGAAGAAAAGATTGGTATCGTGTTAAAGAATATCCTGAAAAATCCGGGATCGTTTGAAGATCTGGTGGTTCAGGAAGGAGATATTATCCGCATCCCGAAACGCCTCGAAACGGTGCAGGTGACGGGCTCGGTACTTTATCCGACTACAGTAAAATACGGAAAAGGAATGTCGTTCACGGATTACATTTCACAGTCCGGAGGGTTTACGGTTCAATCACTTAAAAAGAGCTCTTACATCAAATATCCTAACGGAAACATTGACCGCACGCGGAGATTCCTGTTCTTCAACGTTTATCCGAAAGTTGAGCCTGGATCTGAGATATTCGTTCCGCTAAGAGCTGCACCGGTATTGAATACGCAACAGACAATATCCACGGCTACGACTTTGCTAAGTTCTATCATGGGATTAATTGTAACAGTATTGGCCTTCCGCTCACTTAAATAACAATGTCAACAGCGACCACACAACAAGTTCCCGAAGACGAATTATCTCCCACGGAGGTTGTCGAGAAAATTCTCGTAGTCAAAACGGCCATCATCCGTAACTGGAAGATGCTTTTGCTGCTGCCTGTACTAGGATTCGGCATAGGATATGCCATGGATACTTACATAAAAAAACCACCGACCTACGAAGCCAATGTAGTGTTTAACCTCGGAGCCGGTGGCCAGAGTTCGGGATTTGGTGACGTTGCCGGCTTGTTAGGCCTTGGCTCGGCCCCGGATGCGAATATTTTCACAGGGGAAAACTTCTTCTATTTCGTGAAGTCCCGTCCCGTTCTGGAACGGAACCTGATGAAGGAAGTAGAAGTAAACGGGAAGAAAGAGCTCCTTGCCAACTTCTATATCGATTCAAGCGGCATTAAGACCTCGGATTGGGAAGACCGTCCGGATTTACAGAAATTTAAATTCAAGGACGCCGATATTAGCAAGATGGACCTGAATTCAAGGATTGTCCTGAATGCGATCGTGAAAAGAACCGCCGAAGCTACCGAAATTGCTTCACTTGATAGAAAGTCTTCTTTTACCTCCATTACAACTAAAATGGAAAATGAAAGACTGGCAGGGCTTTGGGTTACAAACCTTCTTAAAACAGTGGAGGAAATGTATACCGAAAACCAGACGCAGAAGACACGGAAAACGTTGCGCCTGCTGCAACACCGCGCCGATTCCCTCGCCGCTGTGCTGGGAATCGCTGAACATAAGCTGGCCAGGCAAATGGATTACAGTGAACAGATCATGATGCCGGAAGCAAAAGTGTCTGCAAAAAGCATGGAGCGCAAATCGTCTTTCCTGCAACAGCTGTACTACGAAGCAATGGCCAATGCTGAAAAAATGAGGGTCTCGCTGGTTAGGGAGGCACCACTTTTTACAGAGATCGAAGGTATCAAAGTGCCTTTGGATGTGAAGTATGAAGATAAAAGAAACGCAAAAATCGGAGCGTTGGCAGGTTTGCTGATTGCATTAATTTTCACCTATTTCAGGACAGTATTTACAACAACCGTTGTGAGCAAGGAAGTAGTAAAGGCATAACAATGGCGACTCAACACTCTATTACAATTAAAGCCGGTGGATCTGAAAAGGACTACTGGAAGGACCTCTGGCTGAACAGGCAATTATTGTGGATACTCTCGAAAAGGGACATCTCGGTGCGCTACAAACAAACGCTCCTCGGGGTCGCATGGAGTGTATTGCGGCCATTGATGACGATGCTCGTAATGGTGTTCGTGTACAGCTATGTGGCTAAACTAAAACCGGATCCCGGTGTTCCCTATGCCCTGATGGTCCTGGTCGGTCTGACGATTTGGACCTTTTTTGCGAATACATTTACCCAGATCAGCAACAGCATCCTGATCAATTCCAATCTTGTTTCGAAAGTTTACTTCCCCAGACTACTGATGCCGCTGAGCTCGGTTGCCGTGGGATTTGTGGATTTTCTGATCACATTCGGTATCTATGTGGTCGTTACCGCTTTCTTCCGCTACCCAATAAGCTGGCAGATCGTGTTTCTTCCTTGCTTCATTTTACTTACATTTATCACTTCGATGGGTTTCGGCCTGTTCTTTGCGGTATTGAATGTGCGCTTTCGGGATATCGGCCAGTTAATTCCATTTTTAGTCCAAGTGGGAATGTACGTATGCCCTGTTGCTTACTCCAGTCGCCAGGTTGAAGGTATGTGGTATGAAAAATATTACAACCTGAATCCATTGGTGGGGATCATCGACGGTTTTCGCTGGTGCCTGCTGGGCGACAAGTCCTATTTCAACCCGCAGAGTTTGTATTCGACGGTCATAACATCATCACTGATACTGATCATTGCGCTGATTTATTTCCGCAAAAAAGAGAATACTTTCGTGGACCATATCTGATATAATCACTCTTGGGCATGTCTGTAATTGTAGCTGAAAACATCAGCAAAAAATATATCATCGATCACCAGCGTAAAACCGGTTCATCCAGTTTACGCGACATCGTTTCCGATACGGTCGATAAATGGTTTTCGCGCAAGCACGATCACTCCGGATTTGCGGAGAAAGAAGAGTTCTGGGCATTACAGGATGTCAATTTCAGCATTGACAAAGGAGACCGGATCGGTATCGTGGGCCATAACGGCGCAGGTAAATCCACCCTCTTGAAGATCCTGAGCCGCATCACCGAACCTACAACCGGCCAGATCAAGATCGACGGGCGCATTGCCAGCTTGCTTGAAGTTGGAACCGGTTTCCACCCCGAACTTACAGGCCGCGAGAACATTTTTCTAAACGGTGCCATTCTCGGAATGTCGAAATCCGAAATCCGCGAATCCTTTGATGCTATTGTGGATTTTGCCGGGGTTGAAAAATTCCTCGATACACCTGTCAAAAGATACTCCTCAGGTATGTACGTAAGGCTCGGGTTCGCGATTGCCGCGCACCTTAACCCTGAAATCCTGATTGTAGATGAAGTACTGGCGGTTGGTGATACCGAATTCCAGAAGAAATGTCTCGGCAAAATGCGTGACGTTTCGGAAAGCGGCAGGACGCTGCTTTTCGTAAGCCACAATCTCACTGCTATTCAGGCGCTTTGCAATAAGTCTTTCTATTTCGAAAAAGGCAGGCTGATTGACCAGGGCGAAACCACACATATTGTTACGAATTACCTAAGCAAAGTATCCCATAAATCGCTTGAAAAACATTGGGATAATATCGAAAATGCCCCCGGCAACGATCAGGTGCGCGTTAAAAGCTTTAAGCTCTTCCCGGAATATCAGGATGACCTGAACCATATCGACGTTCGTACGCCTGTTAATTTCCATTTCGAATTCTGGAACCTGGTGGAAGGCGCGATGCTGAACCTGAGCATGCATTTGTACACATTCACCGGCGAATGCATCTTCAATGTCGGGACACAGGCCGAGAGTTTTTCGAAAGGTATCGTAACTGGTACTTGCGAGCTGCCCGGCAACTTCCTGAACGATGGTTCGTATGTGGTTTCGATGATGATTGTCAAGGACACGAGCACGGTGCTTTACAATATGGAGGAAGCCCTTATTTTTGACATTGAGGACTACCGTGAAAATGTTACCTGGTATGGCAAATGGCCTGGATATATTCGCCCTCAACTTAATTTTTCCATTCGCCAAACTGAACACGTAGTGAATGATTAACGTCACTAAAACCTTTTTACCAGATCAGGAAGAATATCTGCAATACGTCCGTGAAATTTGGGATAGGGGTTACCTGACCAATAACGGGCCGGTTTTACAAAAACTTGAAACGCAGTTAAAAGAATACCTGAACGTTGACCACCTGTATTTCTGCGGAAATGGAACGATCGTTCTTCAGATCGCGATCAAAGCACTGGAACTGAAAGGCGAGATCATTACCACGCCATTCTCTTACTGCGCTACATCGAATGCGATCCTGTGGGAAAATTGTACACCTGTATTTGTTGATATTGATGCCAAAACTTTCAATATCAATGCGGAGCTGATCGAGGCATCGATCACCCCGGCAACCAGCGCTATCCTCGCCACACACGTTTATGGTAATCCCTGTGATGTGGAGGCGATCGAGGCAATTGCTAAAAAACACAACCTGAAAGTTATATATGACGCTGCCCACGCATTCGGGGTAACTTACAAAGGCAAATCGCTGCTTTCGTATGGTGACCTCAGCACATGCAGCTTCCACGCCACCAAAGTGTTTCATACCATTGAAGGAGGCGCGCTAATTTCCAACCACCCCGAACTGGACCGAAAACTGCATTTGCTGCGCGCATTCGGACATCAGGGCGATGAGCATTACCTGTTCGCAGGGATCAACGGGAAAAATTCCGAGTTCCACGCTGCAATGGGTCTAGTTAACCTACCGCACGTGCCTTCTATTATCGAAGCAAGAAGGGAAGTTTTTGAAGCGTACGACAGCCTGCTCAACTGGGATATCCTTTATAAACCAACGCTGAGCAGCGACATTGAATACAACTATGCCTACTATCCGGTGGTGTTTCCGTCGGAGGCTGTTATGTTTGATGTAATGGAAGCTTTGAAACAGGAAGACATTATACCTCGCAGGTATTTTTATCCTTCCCTGAATACCCTTTCCTTTATGCCGAAACAAATTGCGTGTCCCGTTTCTGAGGATATCGCATTAAGAGTGTTAAGTTTGCCTTTATATGTTGGGCTCCCGTACGAAGATATCGCACGGATATCCCATATTATCAACGGTCATCTATCACCATAGTCGCATGGTCATTCTTTATTGGCTAACTTTTTTCCTGTTTTTATACGGTATCAGCTTTGTTGCAAAACGAATTGCCCAACCCTCTCTGACAGAGCTGATCATTACTTTTTTTATCCTTTTTGCGGGTAGCATCATTCCTACCGGATTTGTGCTGTCGGCGCTTGATCTTACCGCGAACGTATTCGCATGGATCGTCGGAAATTATGTCGTGCTTGGGCTACAATATCTGCTTTGGTCGCGACTGGCGACGGCGGGCGAGCGCTACACCATCCGCGGACTTGTTGCGAACCGCATTGGAACTTTCAGGCTTTGGGCCAGGGAACTATCCCCCTATCTGAAGGTCGTTTTCGGAGCCATGTTCCTGACATTGGGTGTAATTGCAGTGACCAATCTGATCCTCGTCCTGTTTACAGTCCCAAACGAATGGGACAGCATGACAGGCCATCTGAACCGCGCGATCCGGTACATCCAGCGCGGTACCATGGAACATTTCGGTGGGACGAACTGGAATATGGATACTTATCCCAAAAGTGTAACCACGATCCAGATCTATTCCTACCTGATCACCGGAAAAGTGGAAAACGCATTCAAGCTGATCCACCACCTCTCCTATTATGTGGCGCTGGCGTCGGTTTTTGGCATTGCACAGCGGATAGGGCGCAATCTTTCGGCCAGTTTCTTCTGCGCATTGGCGTACAGCATGTTCCTCGACTTCCTCATGCAGGCGGTCACCACGGAAACCGACATCGTACTGACTGCGTACCTGAGCTGCCTACTCTATTTCCTTTTTGCTTTTTACAGCAGCCGGGATAACCGCTATTTATATCTTGCCGGGATGGCATTTGCCATTGTCACAGGACATAAGGCCACATTTGCATTGCTACTTCCCTCGGTTTTTGTGATCATGCTTTATACCGTGTTCCTGGCACCCGGCTTCAAGACGTTTTTTGAAAGAACATTGAGACTAGGAATAGCCATTGCTGTTTTTGCATTGATATACACCTTACCCACCGGATATGTCCGGAATATACAGGTCTTCGGGCATCCGATAGGCCCACCTACTGCTCGTTACCACCAATCATACGAGCGGGCAGGCAAGCTGTCCAACCTTTTTGAACAGGGAAGCCGTAATGCGGTGCGCTATATTTACGATTTTGCCAACCTCGACGGCATCAGGAATGCGCAGTGGGGTTACAATCTCAATACCACCGTTCGAAAGCCACTTGTGGTCCTTGAAGACAAAATGCACATGCGGCTCGATGATGAAAAGGATTTCACAATCGTCCCGTTTTCATTCCAGCGCCGTTTTGATTACTACAATGCTAATCCATATTGGGGCGTTTTCGGCTTCGCGCTGATCCTGCCACTTATGTTCCTGGTATTAATCAGGCTTTTCAGATCGCGTGTCCATCTTTTCCTGGCCATTGCGTTCTGTCTGCATTTGGCAGCGATCTCCTATTCTGCCGCTTACGACCCATTTAAAGGGCGGTATTTTATGGAATCCGGTCTTTTCGGAGTCCTTTTCCTGTTGCTGCTGTTCTCGCACCATCGCCTATCCATTATAAAACCCCGCCGCAATGTCTGGAAGGGTTATATTCTGGTTGTGGTTGGTTTGGCTTGCATTTCAGCAATTATGGCTGTGTTCCTGAATATCCGTTGCCTTCCACTGCCAGCATTTGGCCAGGAATCCGCATTGACGATGGACCGGATTGCTTACCAGACATTCGCACGCCCTGATATTACCAAGGCTTACCAGCGGTTCGATTCGATTGTACCTGCCGACGCGACCGTTGCTCTTGCAACCGTCAACAGCGATTTTGAATATCCGCTTTACGGCGCCAAACTCACGCGCAAGCTCATTTCGATCAATCCTTTTGAAGAAGGCCTCCGGCCAATTCCGAAAGAGGCAGATTATCTTTTTTACGCCCGGAAGGTCATTAACGACACCACGGAGATCAAAGCGCTGCCTACCGACATCCGTCTCGGATCCGATACCACCATGCACCATCTTCTCGAAAAAGGGGAAGATTATTATCTGCGAAAACTTAAATAGCACAGCCCATGACGATTGCCATCATGCAACCCTATATTTTTCCATATATAGGTTATTTCCAGCTGATCAATGCCGTGGACAAGTTTGTGATCTATGATGACGTCAATTTCATCAACAAAGGCTGGATCAACCGGAATAATATACTGGTTGGTGGTAAGGCGCATCTGTTTACGATCCCACTGCAAGACGCCAGCCAAAACAAGCTCATTCATGAAGTAGCGCTTGCGAAACAGGATCCATGGCAAAAAAAGCTCCTGAAAACGATTCAGCAGTCATACCAGAAGGCTCCGTGTTATCAAAAGGTTTTTGATCTGATCGAAGAAATTGTAAATTTAGAAGTTGGATCGATCAACGAGCTGGCTATTCATGCATTACAGAAAACCTGTGACTTCATGGACATTGGCACCGAAATTGTTCCCTCTTCGACTATTTACCACAACACACACCTCAAAGGACAAGACCGGATCCTGGATATCTGTAAACAAGAAAAGGCCAACCATTACATCAATCCGATCGGAGGGATGGAATTGTACGATCGAGGCAAATTTGAAAATGAGGGAGTAAAGCTGAACTTCATAAAAAGTATATCATGCCCCTATCCCCAATTTAAAAATGCTTTCGTACCTTGGTTGTCTGTAATTGACGTTCTGATGTTTAACCGGTCAGAAGATATCAAAAAACAGTTAGAGGCATACGAACTAATTTGAGAATGGCGAAGATTATTGTTTTTGGAGTACTCGACACAGCAGAACTAGCGCACTATTACCTCACACATGACTCTGATCATGAGGTAGTTGCATTTACCATCAATCGCCAGTATCTCGAACAGGAGTCCTTTAAAGGCCTGCCGGTCGTAGCATTCGAGGATGTTGAAAACGTCTTTCCACCGTCGGAATACCAATTCTTTGCGCCCATGACGGGGCGCAACATGAACCGTAACCGCGAGGCGATCTACAATCACGCCAAAGCAAAGGGCTATCAGTTCATTTCGTATATTAGTTCCCGGGCAACGATATTTGACAAAAGTGTGATCGGCGAGAATTGTTTCATTCTCGAAGACAACACCATACAGCCATTTACTACGATAGGCAACAACGTCGTCATGTGGAGCGGGAACCATATTGGCCATCACGGACAGATTAAGGACCATGTGTTTTTTACATCACATGTGGTGCTGTCGGGACATTGTGTGGTAGAATCCTACTCTTTCTTCGGTGTTAACTGCACGATCCGTGATTATACGGCAATTGCCCAGGGCACATTGGTAGGCATGGCTTCTGCTATTACAAAAGAAACCGAAGAATGGGGCATTTATATTGGCAATCCCGCGAAAAAAGTGCCCGGAAAAAAGAGTTTCGAAGCTTATTAATTGAGATTGATCCGCTGATCCGAAGTTTGAGCTAGCAATTATTGGTAATGGAGCAGAAGAAAATACTTTTTGTAAGTCATGATGCGAACAGGGCAGGAAGTCAGTTGCTGCTGTTGCAGCTATTAAGGCTATTAAAAGAACGAGGCGTTCCGATGCACCTGTTGCTTTGCAATGGCGGCGAGTTGGAAAAAGAGTTCGCGGAGGTGGTCAGTATTACAAGACTTTATAAAACTCACAAAGTTTCTACCCTGCCATTCACCGGCAAGCTGCTTGAAAAGACCCATTTGCTGAAACTCTATCAGGAAAGAGCCGTGCAGCGGGACAACGAAAAGATCGTCGCGGAACTCGAACAACAGAAGATCGGGCTGGTATTCATCAATTCGATCGCCAATGCGGAAGTTTATTATGATTTCCTGAAATTCCTGCACCACCTGCCACTGGTACTGTTCGTACATGAGTTGGCCATGTCGGTAAAAATATACACGCACGAGAAGCATTTGAACTACCTGCTCAGAAAAACCGATCATCTTATCGCGGTTTCCAATGCAGTAGCCGATTATTACATCCGCAAATACGATTTCCCCGAAAAGCACGTCAGCACATTTACCCTCATTGATCACGAACATATCGATCAAAAGCTGCAAACGCTGCAATACGATATTCTGGAAAAAACTTACAAAGTACCGGAAGATGCGATTGTAATAGGCGGTTGCGGCAATGCCGAATGGCGGAAAGGAAACGACATATTCAATTGGATCGCCAAAAGGGTAATTCATAAAACTCAGCCTCTGCCGGTGTATTTCGTGTGGGTAGGCGCAGGTCCGCAGCATGAAATTTACGAGCTGATCGAAAGCGATATACGGCTGATGGGGCTTAGTGAAAAGATCATCTTGATTCCCCCTACCCCATACGCGCTCGATTACATTAACCGCTTCGACGTTTTGTTGCTCAGCTCCCGCGAAGATCCTTACCCGCTGGTGGTAATGGAAGCCGCATTGCAGGAAATTCCGGTTGTTTGTTTTGAAGACGCGGGCGGCGCGCCCGAGCTTATCGAGACAGACGCCGGGTTCGTGGTGCCTTATATGGACATTTCAGCGGCTTCGGATGCAATTATCCAGCTTATCCTCGATCCTTCGCTGCGGAATACGCTAGGACAGAATGCGCGAAAAAAAGTATTGGAAAGGCATAACACCGACAAAAGCGTCGCCAGGATCGAAGCCATTATTCAAAAGTATTTACCTTTGCAGGTTTCGGAACAGCATAATCAATGACGATTGCCTTTACTATTTGCTCCATTAACTATCTGGCCCAGGCCAGGACGTTGGGGGATTCCCTGAAAGCTACCAATCCGGATGTCCTTTTTTTTGTAGGTTTGGTTGATTCTCTTCAGGGCATAGCGTTCGAAGACTCCTATGCGCCAACTTTCCCGATGATCGAGATTGATAAGATCGAGATCAGGGACTTTCAGGAAATGGCCGATCGCTATAACATTACGGAGCTCAATACTGCCGTCAAGCCATTTTACTTCACCTATTTTTTCAAACATTATCCCGAGGCCAAAAATGTCATCTATTTTGACCCGGATATCATTGTTTTTCAGCCATTAACCGGCTTACTTTCTTCGCTGGAAAAGCATCCTGCGGTACTTACTCCGCATATTAATACCCCCATCGAGGACAGGCTCACTCCGAATGAACTGCACCATTTGAACACGGGTGTTTACAATCTGGGGTTTGTCGCATTCAGCCGTTCGGAGGAGAATGATAGGTTTATTTCCTGGTGGGAAGAAAAATTGCGTTACGAATGTCTAATCGACCTTTGCAATGGGCTTTTTGTGGACCAAAACTGGATGAACTTTCTTCCGGTTTTCGTTTCGGGAACGCACATTGAAAGAAATCCTGGTTACAATGCCGCATACTGGAACCTGCATGAGCGTACTTTTTCGTTCCGGGACGATACTTATTTTGTCAATGGCGATAATCCATTGATATTCTTCCATTACAGCGGCTACGATCCTGCAAAACCGGAAATTTTATCCAAATACCAGGACCGGTTCGAATTGAGCGAACGTCCCGATCTGACTGCCCTTTTTGCGCTTTATAAAAACAGCCTCATTAGCAATGGAAATGCATATTACCGCCAATTCCAATGCGCATACATTAAACCGGCGCCAGTCCGTCGTTATCAGCGGGTAAGGAAACTTTTTAAAATGCCTGTCAAATACCTGATCGGCAAGCTGGAAACGATCTGATGAAAGAGCTGGTATCCGTTATTATTCCTATCCTGGACCCGCAGATCAACCCGACGGAAGAGAAGTTACTGCAACACGCGCTGGAAATGCTATCCGGTTACCCGATCATTTTCACGACCTACGAGCATGCGGACCTTTCGATTGTGAAGGAACACAGCGAAAATATCGATGTCGTCACTTTTCCGAAGCGCTTTTTTGAATCCCGGCAACATTTCGGAAAGTTGTTGCTGATGGAAGATTTCTATGACCGCTTCAACTGGTGCGACTTTTTACTGATCCACGAATTAAATAGCTGGGTGATCAAAGATGAATTGCATTACTGGTGCAAGCAAGGATACGATTACATTAAATCCGGCCCGGTATTTCCGTCTTCAATGGCTCCGTATAGCACAGTTAAGAGACTAATGGGACTATCCGAACCGGAAAAACGAGTATACGGGGAAGGTTATACGGATAATGGACTTTACCTTTGCCGCATAGAGCGCATGACTGCTACATTGAAAGGCAAGAAAAAAACAGCCCATCAATACCGGCACGATGACAGCTTACCTAACCCCGATTCCATATTCTGGGACATAGAAGCCAACCGTTTCTGGCCTCATCTCAGAAAACCAACTGACATTGTGCGCAGCCATTTTGCGCAAGACGGTGTTCAATATAAAAACAATAAAACGTCGCCTTTTGCACTCACCGGCATTTCAAAGGATAATATCCAGGACCTGCCATACTTTAAAACTCTGCCGGAAACGGAATAATCGTTCATGAATATCATTTACACAGTTTGTAACCGAACCAACCTGGCGCACGCACTGGCTCTGGCGGATTCTGTGTTACAATACCAGCCCGATTCTGTTTTTTATCTGGGTTGGGTGGATTCAATGCCTGTTAACAATCTGCCTGCAAATATCCGCTTGTTTCCCGTCACTGAACCTGCAATCCCCAGTTGGAAAGCAATGCAGGAGCAATATTTTGATTTTGAGCTGCTTCCTGCATGCCGTCCCTGGTCTGCATTAGAAATACTAGCAAAGCATCCCGATTGCGAACAACTTGCTTTCCTGGCCCCAACGGTGCTTTTAAAGCAACCCATCGACGGAATACTCGGAAACAGTCAGGATATGTTGCTGACACCTAATATATCAGCGCCATTGGAGCCTTCCTCAGTATTGGACGACAAGCGTATCCTGAATGCAGGCATGTTCCATTCGGGGAGTTGGATATTGAAACCAAATGAAACGACATTGGCAATGCTGCGCTGGTGGGCAAGCCGTACCGCGGATCGGGCTAACTTCGATCTCTGCAGTGGCATGAACACCGACCAGCTCTGGCTTAATTATGTACCGGTGTGGGTCCCGCAGGCCAGCATATTACACCACGCGGGCTGGCACTATGGCTTAAATTCCGTTTTAAACAGAAAACTTGTCGGCCAAAATGGTGACTACCGTGTAAATGGAGAACCTTTGATCTCGGTCGATTTCGCCGGGCTTGACTTTTTTGACCCGATTTGGTCCGATCATGCTGCATTGTTACATCGTAATCAGACTTTTAAAGCATTGTTTCACGAATACAAGTCTGTTATCAAACAAAAGAAAGCGCAATTCGGCATCGGTGGACAGCCTGGATTTGGTAAGCCGGTGACGATCAGTGCAAACAGGATGTTGAGGAACAAAATGGCATCAGGCTTAAAATCCCTGACCACGTTTATTGATCAGTTTTAATACAGCGAAACAGGATTCTATGCATTTTTTAGAAAAAACCACGCAGGACCTGCGGAACTTCCTTTCAGAATTAAAACCCGCGCCGCAAAACACGGGCAATGCGGGTAAATATCCCAAACTAACCATCATAACGCCTTCATACAACCAGGCTTCATTTCTGGAACGCACGATCCTGAGCGTGCTGAACCAGAACTATCCTAACCTGGAATACATGATCGTCGACGGGGGATCTACGGATGAAAGTGTAGCAGTGATCAAAAAATATGAAAAATACCTTTCCTGGTGGGTTTCAGAAAAGGATCGCGGACAAGTACATGCCATCAACAAAGCCCTGCAACGGGCCACAGGCGACTATATTAGCTTCCAAAATTCGGACGATGTATATTTCCCGGGCACATTCACTCGTTTTGGAGAGGCAGCGCTGCAATATCCGGTAGATATCCTCTACGGCGACCTGTACATGATCACAACCGACGACGAGGTGACCGAAATTCTAAAAACAACTTCATACAGCTTCGATTGCCAGGTTCTGGAAGGCATGCAGATCCACAACCAGTCATTATTTTTCAAGCGTTCACTGGTTGAGAAATACGGCATGTTTGACGAGTCGTTCCGTTTTGCATTCGACTATGACTTCATTACACGGTACACGGCTCATAAATCGACAACCACGAAAAAGATCGACGGGCTCGGCGGCGCATTGCGTGTACATGCGGAAGCGAAGTCATCCACTATTGCCACGACCGTCGGCCGAGAAGAACATGCGAGGGTACAAAAATTGTACATTTCAACGAACACATCCCCGCTAGTCAACAAAATCAAGTATCTTTGGTGCCGTGTTCGTAAAATCGCCTATTTCATCCTGCGATTGGATATTCAATACATCAGATTCAGGCTGTCCCGATGAATTGGAGCTTATTTAATGTAATCAACAATTTTACTTATCTCCGGTATTCCGTGGGCATCGCGATGATGTTCAATGGATTTCCGATGATATTTTTTATACGGGATACGTTGAAAATAGGTCCGGCAAGCAGTGTCTTTACCGCGATCTTCTTTTCATTGGCATTGGTTCTCATGATCCCTGAGAAGCCTTTCAAGCGCCTTTTCAAACCTAATGTGGTGCTGATCAACCTCGGGGTTGCTTTTCTGGCACTAACGCTCTATTACTTCCTTTTCATAAATTCGGTAGGCAAATCAGTTGCCGACATCGGGAACTTCGTATTTACATTCGGCTTCCTGATCCTGCTGATCCACGTTCCTAACGATGTGAAGGACACGCTGATTCAGGTCATTTTCGCGTTTGCATTTTTTACCAATATAACCCTCGTTCACTCCCTGGTCACCGACCCTAACTGGACCCCGGGTATGCGGGCGGCAGTGAACTTTGCCAACGAAGGTGCGCAACCTGGCGGAAACCCGCACATTACTGCCCGTAACGGCATTATATGCCTGCTGTCCGCGCTGGTAATGCTTCCCGGCACGAAACACCTCCTTACCAGACTATTCTTATTCTTCTCGGTGCTTTTTGGGTTGGGCGTAGTTGTGATTTCACTGGCAAAATCCAGCTACCTGGGACTTGGAATTGCATTCGGGGCCTTTTTTCTCTTTCGTTTCAAGCTTGCCGACCTGGGTAGCGCGATCGGCAGTGCATTCAAATTCAGGAACGTGATCTTTATTTTCCTGATTCTCATAGGCATCAACTATTTCCTTAGCCGCTACGGGGATGTTCTTAACCTCTTGCTCGGTTATTGGGATATATTTGAAGACCGCATTATGAATGTGATTTTCACGTCCACCGGTGTGAGGCTTTCAGAGGAAGCAGATGTCGATTATTCGGCAATGGGACGTGTGAGCGGCTTTGGCGAGTTCATGGAAACCTTGTTCTCATGGGACGTATTTCTGGGAAGAGGCTATAAAGCAGATTATCTCGACGTTCCAATACTCGAATCCTGGGTTAATCACGGCTTTTTCGGATTTGTATTTTTTGCAGCATTCAACTTCTTCCTGATCGTCTACGTAATTCGTGAAGTGCGCCGCCATACCAATCCGCTGACCACGTTTCTTGCTTACTTCTTCTTATCGATGTCGGTGCTGCTTGTAACCGGAGGACGGCCCTACGATATTGCCTTCTGGTTCCCGTATTCGGTCATGATCCGCTTTTTGGGAATCAAATACCTGGATTATATACCAAGAAGAAAAGTGCGTCGGCACCGGCCGCAACCGTTGAGTCCCGTAACCACCTGACACCGTTACCTGACCGGGCAACCTTGCCGCGCAGGTCGCCCTAACTTACGCATGAAGAACAGAGTTGAACAACTGGATGGGTTAAGGGGCATATTTGCTGTCCTGGTAATAGCCCATCATCACAACGCATTTAAAGATTCGCTTTTTTACAACAACTTTTTCGTCATCAATGCGAGCTTGTTTGTGGATTTCTTCTTCGTCCTCAGTGGTTTCGTAATTGCATTAAACTACGTCGGCCGCATCAACAGCACCGGCGATTTTTTGACTTTCCTGAAAAAGCGGTTTATCCGACTCTACCCACTTCTGTTTTATACCGAAATAGTCTTTGTTATCGCCAACCTTCTGGGCGAACACAGCCCCATGAAGAATGTAGGCGGTTTGGAACTGAGCTATTATCTCTATACTTCTTTCGATACCCTCACTTTCATGGGATCGAGCACGGTGTTCGGGGCTTGGGTGAGCAATAACTATCCTTCCTGGTCTATTTCTGCTGAAATGATCTCCTATATAGTATTTGGGCTCGTTGTACTCCTGTTACCCAAGATCAAATACCTCTCATTTGCCATTATTGCGGTACTTTCCGGATTATTCATTGTGTCAAGAGGCGACTATCTTCTTGCCTATGACTATGGTTTTGTACGTGCCCTGCTTTGTTTTTCGCTGGGCATTTTCACGCATAGGCTCCTGAGTACAAAGACGTTCCATTTGTCTGCATTCGAAATTCCATTTCTGATCTTAATGATACTATCGATGTACCTGGTGCATCGCTGGGAGCTGAACCTGTGGAAATTGGTTTTCCCCCTCATATTCTCCATCGGGATCGTCATTTTCACCAGTTCAACCGGCATTGTAACACAAATGCTGAGCAGCAGGCCTTTTCAATATCTGGGAAAAATCTCCTACTCCATTTATCTCAACCACGCGATTGTGCTCATTTTTGTAAACATCGTTCTTTTCCGTATCCTGAAATCTCCCGAAACCGAGGTGATGTTCGGAATTTCATTACTTACCTCCATTTCGCTCACGATTTTGTATTCTAATTTCACCTACGAATACATTGAGAAGGGGGTCGGTAAGTTTTTGAGGGACAACTGGAAGTAACTGGCATGATCTTTACCTCCTGCGACTATCCGGTTTTGAATAAACCTTTCATAGCACGGATTGGTTATCAATCAGTATAGATGTTTGAATCATGGCAACATTCTCAGAACTTATCAACAGCAACAAGCCTGTATTGGTCGACTTTTCCGCCGAATGGTGCGGCCCATGTAAAATGATGAAGCCTATCCTCGAAAAGGTGAAGGCTGAACTGGGCGATTCTGCGACGATCATCAAGGTCGATGTGGACAAAAATCAATCGGCGGCCAATGCTTACCGCATTCAGGGTGTACCGACGCTGATCGTTTTCAAGCACGGCAAACCGATGTGGAGACAATCCGGCGTCGTTCAGGCGGACCAGCTGAAATCCATTATCCAGAAATATATTTAACCTGAAAACCCTTCCCTGACCAATTTGCGCAATGCTTAAGAGTAATAATTTTGATATAGTCAAAGACAAAGATTTTAGTATTGAGCCGCTGATCGGGGATAGTTTTGAGCAGGTTAAGTTTATTCAATGCACGTTTTCGGACCTTTCTGGCATCGACTTCATCGACTGCGTATTTCAGGAATGTAACCTCAGCAATGCGTCTGTTAAAAACTGCAAAATTTCTGACGTTGAATTTGTCAGCTGTAAACTAACGGGCATTAACTTCTCGGAAAGCAAAGACTTTGCATTTGCTGCGATTTTTGAAAGCTGCATTCTTGACTATGCTATTTTTGAGAGAAAAAAACTAAACAAAACCGTCTTTAGCAGCTGTAAAATCCATGGAGCGGACTTTACACAAAGCGATCTTTCCAAATGCAAAATCCACAATTGCGATTTCTGGGATGCTGTCTTTAAGAACACTGTGCTTACAGGAGTCGATTTCTCGACAAGCAAAAACTTCACGATCGATCCTACCAATAACAATATCCGCAAAGCCAAGTTCCTCTCCTCGGACCTCGCCGGTTTATTAACCAAATTCGATATTATTATCAAATAGTACTTTGACTGCCTGACCATTTTTTGTTTCTTGACACCTCAAATTTTACCAGTCGGCTCATGTCAAGTCAATTGTTTGCAGAAAAGGTTTTCACAGGTACGGAAGTTCTTTATAATCAGATCATCATCACCGAAAACGGCCGCATTACCGGTATTGAAAGCGGTACCGCGCGCACGGGCATCCAGCATGTGGCTAACCTGGCACCGGGCCTTTTCGACAGCCATATCAACGGAGGTGAAAAATTCTATTTTACCGAACGGGCCGACGAAGAAACGATCGACGACATATATCAGGCAAGTGTAAAAACAGGAGCCGCCTACGTCCTTCCCACGCTGATCACTTCCCCACATGAAAATATTCTCAAAGGGATCGAGGCGACGCGAAGTTATATGGCCCAAAACCCGCAATCGGGCGTATTAGGGATGCATTTGGAAGGCCCATACCTGAATCCCATCAAACGCGGCGCACATTTAACCGAGTATGTCCGCAAACCAACCAATGCCGAACTCGAAGAAATTATCCGCTACGGAAAAGGCGTTATCCGCCTCATTACCATCGCTCCCGAAATGTTTACCGACGAGCAACTGGCGATGCTGCTCGAATCCGACATGGTTGTTTCCGCAGGTCATTCCAATGCTACTTATGAACAAGCCGCGCACGCATTTGCGCACGGGATCCATCTGGTAACGCACCTTTACAATGCCATGTCGGCATTTGGCCACCGCGCGCCGGGGCTCGTCGGTGCTACATTTGACACGGAGTCGGTTTACGCGCCTATTATCATCGACGGCGTGCATTGCGACTTCGGTGCCGCCAGCGTGGCTTATAAGATCAAAAAAGACAAGTTATTCCTGATCTCGGATGCATTGTTCCTTGGTGAAAAGGTGACACAGTTTAAATGGGGCGAATTTGATGCCTACCTTAAAGATGGCCGCTACACGAATTCGGACGGCAACCTCGCAGGCGCCACCATATCACTCGGCGACGCGGTGCGCAATGCGGTACAAATAGTTGGTATCCCTTTGCAGGAAGCTATCGAAATGGCAACGATCAGGCCCGCAAAAGCATTAAGGATCGATGGCCATATCGGCAGCATTGCAGCAGGTTATCCGGCTGTATTCACCACTTTCGATGATCATTTGGACCAATTTGAAGTGCTGGTATGCTGATATCAAAGCACGAGTAATCCACCGTCTTTCAGTTCCTGCCACGTTTGCGAGGAGCTAAAAGCGTCGAAACTACCCAAACCAGCCTTTTCAAACTCATTTTTAAAAAGCTCAAAAGCATAAGGCTCCTCATTCGCGATCAGCAACTTAGGGAAGATATTGGTAAGCCATTCACCCAACGCAGCTTCGGTTTCAATGGCCCATTCTTTCTTTTTATTATAGAAAACCAGTTCAGCGACTTCGAAAAACTTCTTGCCCCGTTGTTCTTCAAAGATTGACATTTCGGGCAAACTGCCGGTCCATACCACAATCGCATTGGGCCTGGCCGCTGTCTCCGCAAGGTCGCGCACAGCCTTTTCAAGATAATTAGGCGGAATGGAAGTTGGAGGGACTTTAAAATCGAACCATTTAGACAATGGAAAATCCAGACAAACGCCGTGCATATAGTTAAACAGCGATTTTCGTAATCCTTCGGCATACAGATCATGATCAGTGCCCAGCGGATCGCGGTGTTCCAAGTCGTTGTTGGCGAATGTGCCGGTGTCCGGACCCAGCCGCATGACGTCGAATTCTTCGGGATGGAGACCAACCGGGCTGTGGGCCGTCATCGCAAACCGGTGCCAGAATCCGGACTGAACAATGCCCAATTCAAACAACTGGCGCACCATTTCAAGCGAATCAATCGTTTCCTGAGCGGTTTGGGTCGGAAAACCATACATCAGGTATGCGTGGACCATAATACCCGCCTGCGTGAATGCGTCCGCAACGCGCGCTACCTGCGCGACGGTCACACCCTTTTTCATACGTTCCAACAACCGGTCGGAAGCCACTTCCAACCCGCCTGAAATCGCAATGCAGCCCGAGGCTTTCAGCAGCAGGCAGAGATCGTAGGTAAAGTTCTTCTCAAAACGGATATTGGTCCACCAAACGACGGTCAGCTTCCTGCGGATGATCTCCAATGCAAGGTCGCGCAGCAATGCAGGCGGAGCCGCTTCATCTACAAAATGAAACCCATTCTGCTGCGTTTGTGCGATGATTTCCTCAATACGATCGCAAAGTAATGCTGCGGTCATAGGCTCATAACGCCGGATATAATCGAGCGAAATGTCACAGAACGAACATTTACCCCAGTAGCAACCGTGCGCGAGCGTGAGCTTGTTCCACCGCCCATCACTCCACAGCCTGTGCATCGGGTTCACTATCTCGATTACAGACAAGTAGTCATTTAGCGGCAGGTCACTGTAATCGGGCGTGCCGGTATCGCGTTGCGGGACGTCTTTTTCGGTTGCGCCATTATGGTAAACCACTTGTCCGTCAACCCGCGAAAACACTCTTTTGAGTTGAGCGGCATCCCGCTTCCCGTCAAGATGCTCCAAAAGCGACTGCAAAGGCGCTTCCCCGTCGTCCAGACAAACAAAATCGATATAATTGAACACGCGCAGCTCTTTCAGCGACCGTAGTTCTGTATTGGCATAGCCGCCGCCCATTACGATTTTAATGTCGGGATAATGCGTTTTAAGATATTGTCCGCATTTAAACCCACCATACAAATTCCCTGGAAACGGCACTGATATGCATACGATATCCGGGGTATATTGCCGGATCTTTCTTTCCAAAACATCCTTCAATGTCTGGGAAAGCAGTGTGTCCGGCATTTCCAGCGCAGCCTCCATTTCATTGAAACCCGTCGCCGACCGCCCAAGCCGCTCAGCATAGCGACTGAACCCGAAATGTGGGTCAATAGCCTCCTGGATCAGGTCACCGAGGTCTTCCAGGTACAAAGTCGCCAGGTGGCGAGCCTTATCATGGATACCCATCGTCCCGAACGCCCAATCCATATCTTCCAGTTGCTGAAACCGGCTGGCTTCAGGCAGGTAACTACGGTCGCAAATGCTATGTGCGAGGGTTGGATTTATATTTTTCAGAAAACGGATCACCGGGTCGATGGTACCGATATAGTCGTCACGCAATGAATAAATGCGGAAACTATTGTCCGTCAACGCGATATCCGACGCTTCGAGTATCGCGAAAAGTTTTTTGAGGCCTTTTGAAGAAAATAGTTCAAGGATCACATCGATCCCCAGATCCGCTTGATATGACTCTCTGCCGAGCGTGTTTAAAAACCCTTTCAGGTAAGCAGTGGCCGGATAAGGAGTGTTCAGCTGGGTAAATGGCGGGGTAATAAGTAGCGTCTTCTTTTGCACGGATCGATGTTTTCTTCGCTGCAAAGGTACGGGAAATGTATCAGAGGACATTAATTTGTAGCTTTACGACCAGCTATCTTAATGACACACAACAACATGAAAATTCTTCGCCCTGATTTATTCCCCTCCTACCTGACACAGCTTCCGACAGACTTGCGTGAAGCATTGCGCAATTTCCCCCAACAGCGTTTTCAACCCGAGGAATTCAACTTTTACACGTCAGTTGCTGTCATTACTTCGTCCAGGATAGAGGGAGAGCCAATGGAGGTCGATTCCTATTTAAAACATAAAATACAGCATATCGAGTATCTTCCTGAACTCACTCAAAAACCCAATGATCTTTTCAGGGCATACGTTTTTGGCAAAGAAAACAGACTCGATGAGACAAAATTCCTGCAAGCACACTGGCTTATTTCGGAACATCTGCTACCCGAAAACCGTCGTGGTGTCTATCGCCGTAATGAAATGGTCGTCATGGAACATAACACCGGGCGGATTCAGTTCGAGGCAGCGCCAGCGAGCATTGTTGTCGATGAAATGGCAAAGCTTTGGAATGATGCAGATGCTTTACTCCGTGAAAACTTGTCTGTGGAAGAGATCTTTTTCTATGCATCTATGCTCCATTTGGTATTCGTGAGCATTCACCCATTCGATGACGGCAACGGACGCGCCGGAAGATTGCTGGAAAAGTGGTTTCTATCCGAAAAGCTCGGCACCGTCGCCTGGTATATTCAGTCTGAAAAGCATTACTACCAGCATGTAAACGACTATTATCTGAATTTGAACCGGCTGGGAATGTTTTACGAAAAGCTGGATTTTAGTAAGGCAGAGCGATTTTTGATGATGCTGCCGAATGCGTTGGTGGGGTAAGTTGAATATTCAAAATTCGGGGCAGGAAATGAGGCTCGTCGTTTAATGTTTACCTCAAAATTGGTATCTTTATGTTATGCGGGAAAAACTGAAACATATCGATTTTACAACTACTGGAAGATATCCGTCAGCAGAAGAGTTCAGACAGATTAGTGAGTGGATTAATGCTCAAAAAAGAGCTGATCTGCTTGCAATCAAAGACTTACGAAAGCATACTTCCTAATTTACTCCTTCTCAAAGTCAAACAAAGCAACGAGCGGCACTTCTAATGCTATCGACACCTCATATAGTGAGAAAGCAGTGGGATTGACCTTCCCATTTTCTAGCTTCTCAATTGCCTGACGGTCCTTTTCGCACGCGCGCGCTAATTGAGACTGACTCCAACCTTTCAATGTGCGCAGTTCGATGATCCGCTTCCCGATTTTCTTTTGAAGTTCTTCTTTTTCCACGACATAAAAGTCAATCAAGAGTTTTTTAAAAATGTCATACTATAATTTGACAAATAGCATGTTTTGTCTATTTTTGTCATACAACTATACGACATTATACAATGAAAAAGACACGAACTTTTAAAGTGGTGTATAAGCATTATGTTTCTCAAAGAAATGATTATTTGTCCGAAACGTACCAGCAGGTTCCAGAAATACGATTTGGCGGCAAGTGGCTTGAAGAAATCGGCTTTGATACCGGCGAGAATTTTACAATGACAATAGAACCTGGCAAACTAACTATTACCTTAGGCAGTGAGCTCATCAATGCGGCTCCGGGTGTTCGAGATAGTCGTGAAAATTAACCGGCGCGGTCCTCTTGCCCCGGCCCGGATCTTTGTACTTGGAAAATGCCCAGAGCACGTAGGAAGTAATATCGGAATAGATGCCTGAACTGATCGGAAAAAGGCCGTCGCCATTCCGTAATGCATTTGTGAACAAAACGACCGTCATATTCTCGGGACATTTCATCCAGATGCTCCTGAATCCCTTCCATTTACCATTTCCGTAATTGAGGTACCACCAGCCGTCGTGGTAGCTAAACTTCCCCTCCGGCGTCACGGTGCAGTAACTGCCCAAGCCTGACGTCAGGATCTGCTCCCGCATTTCCGCGGTGAGGATCGCATTATTATCCGTCTCGAAAAGACTTGAATATACCTTAACAGCCTCGTTAGCTGAAAGATAAACACCATAGCCACCGGTGGTCTGGCTGAAATCGCCGGGATTAAAACCCAATTCTTTTGTATAAGGGAAGTCGTAGCCGAAAGTCGCGACCGGAAAGCTGTTGTTAAGAAAATTGCTTGTCACGACACCCGCCTTTTCCAGAATATTCTTGCTTACATATTCTTCATATTGCGTGGCGGTAGCAAGGCCATCATTGATATCGTGGCCGGAAAACTGGTATCCCAAAATAGACGGGATCAAGACTCTGAAAAGGCCAAAGTTTGCATTCTGGTAGCAGCTTACCTGGCGGTTTTCAGTCTTAACACCTTTCTCAATCAGTGCCTTTAATCCATACCAGTTATTCTCCGAGTAAGCCCCATTCTGGCAGTATTCCCCAAGCCCGATGATACCACTGGTGTGGGTAAGCAGATCCTTGAAAGTGATAAGATCGATATTGGGCCCTTTTGTCCACGTTTTGGGAAGGTGATCGATGATCTTATCGGTTGTTTTAATGCCTTTTTCCTGAGCCAGTTTTAAAAATGCGGCGGCTGTAAGCGTTTTAGTCATGCTGGCAATCTGCATTTTCGAGTCGAGCGTGATCGGAAAATCCTTGTCAGCTTCCACCGTGGTGGCTTGTAAACCGCCACTTGCCGAACCTAGAATTTCATTGTTTTTGTAAACAACAAAACTATAACCGAACCCGCGGCTTTTGAGAGAGTCATCCAATACCTGCACGAAGCGCTTGGCAGGATCTTCGGGGACCGGTACCGGGTCCTTATCTTTTTTACAGCCCACAACAAGCACCAATGCGGCGAAAAAGATCGAAATAGAGGTCAAAAGGGTTTTCATGGCTTGCAATATTAATAAAATGTAAAATGGAGGTAACTACTAGCCCGATTGTCGTCCAAACCGGTATTATTGTAACGATCATTCTATCAGTGCTATGCAGTACACCCATTTATACTTCAAATCCGTTTTTGCGGCAATTCTACTAGCCGTTTTTTCTGAGCCAGCATTCTCTCAAGCAAACAAAACTTACCCGGCATCTTCGTTTCCAGACCGGGTTATTCTGGGCTATAAGGGTGATCCAGCTACTTCACAGGCTGTTAACTGGCGTACCGATTCAACAGTAACCGATGCTATTGCCGCCATTCATGAGGCTGATCCGTCACCCGATTTCCCGCCTAATGCCCGGACCATCAAAGCGGCAACACATCGATTGGTGGTCGATGGACAGACTGTGAATTATCATGAGGCGAATTTCAGTGAACTAAAACCTGGGACACAATATGCTTATCGCGTAGGAAATGGCACGCAATGGAGTGAATGGTTTCATTTTAAAACTGCATCCGACAAACCCGAACCAGTATCTTTCCTATATTTTGGTGATGCGCAAAACGACATCCGTTCGCTATGGTCGCGTGCTGTACGCGGCGCATTTGCTACTTTGCCCAAGGCAAACCTGATGATCCATGCCGGTGACCTCATCAATAATTCCAATGCAGACTTTCAATGGGGGGAATGGTTTGAAGCGGGCGGCTGGATCAACGGCATGGTGCCAAACCTCGCCACGCCGGGCAACCACGAATATTACCGCGATGCGAACAAAAAACCGCTGGTATCCATGCATTGGAAACCGCAATTTGCATTGCCCGAAAACGGCCCGGACGGCCTCTCCGAAACCGCATATTATCTTGATTACCAAGGTGTACGCTTCATTGCGATGGATTCACAGGCTGCAATACTCGACTCTACAATCCTGGACAAACAAGCCGCCTGGTTTGAAAAACTAACCCAAAACAACCCGAACCGCTGGACAGTCGTGGTTCATCACCATCCGATATATTCCACCAAAAGCGGCAGGGATAATGACGAATGGCGCGCGAAAATGGAGCCACTTTACAAAAAATACAAGGTTGACATTGTTCTCCAAGGGCACGATCATACATATGGGCGCGGGATCAATATTCCCGTGGGACAGAGCCGCAAAAAGCCAAACGGGCCTATTTATGTCGTGTCAGTAAGCGGACCGAAAATGTACGATATCGGTCTGCAAAACTGGATGGACCGCGCCGCTTCCAACACACAGCTATATCAGGCAATTACGGTCGATCAGAACAAATTATCCTTCAAGGCATTTACCGTGAACGGCGATTTATACGACGCATTTGACCTTAATAAGGATAAAAACGGCGTCAATACGCTGGTCGAACTCTCCAATACACTTAAAACTAAGGAGCGGCTTGAATTGCCGGGCAGGTATCTGAAAAGTTTCAAAGAGGAAGAATTGAAAGAATACAACCAGCGGTATCAGGAATATAAGAAGCGGAAGGGCATTAAATAGTCTATTTCACTTTGAGCGCATAAAGCCCGGTGCGGCCTGTAATAAAAAGCGTGTCATTGTTTTTTCCTCCAAAAACAATGGTAGCAGGCCGCTCCGGCATTTCGATCACATTGATTTCCTTACCCGATGGATCGAACACATAAATTTGACCGTCGGCTATATACACGTTTCCCTGATCGTCCACGGCCGAACTAAACTCTCCTTTTTCGGCGAAAAGCTCCGGCTCGGACAAATGTCCCTTCGGCCCGACTGTGAACCTGAAGGTCCTTTTTAGGTATTCATCCGCACCGTAAACCACTTTTCCGGGATAACCTTCGATCAATGCATTGGAGCGGGCCAGGTCATACACCTGGGGCACTATGGTCACCAAATCAGGTGCTATCCAACACGTGTTGAACTGGTTGATACTCACTTTCAAAAAATCTCCTGAATCCCTGCGTCGGTTTGACGGGTTAAGAGTTTTAGCAATATCCTTCATCTTTCCAAGTGGCAGCCATAGCAGGTACCTGATCGTCTCTTCCGGCCGGTCCACATTAATGGAGTATACTTTTGTAGTAAAACCACTATTACCCCAGCCACTGAAAGAAGTCCCTGCTGCATCAGGCGGGTTGGGAAATGTCTCGTGTCTGCCGTTTCGTATGTATCCTGGCTTTGGAACATATTTAAACACTACCAGCAAAGTGTCTTTAGTATCGACACCCAACGAAAGCGGCTCCCAGGGAAAATCTGCTACAAGGCTTAATGCATTCGCTTCCATGGACCATTTATAAATCCGCCTTGCACGCGACTCGCTGAAATACACATTACCCTTGCTATCCTGGCAAATGCCGTCAGCGAATTCGAAACCTTTTGCAAGTTGAACGACCTTTCCAGGCAGCAATTCTATGGAACGGGGCTTGGGATTGTCGATAACAAGCCTGTTAAACTCCCACGGGCGGACTTCCATCCCGGAATTCACATCAAAGAGCGGAACAGTCGCAGGATATTTCGTCTGGCTGTAATTGTGCACATTCAGAAATTCCAGCTTCCTGTTATTCCACGAGCGGATTGAATGCGGATATGGAGTACTGACGCGGATCACCCGGAACATGTACAGGTTTGCAAATACCAGATTTTCACTGGATTCTATTTCCAGCGGCTGGCAGTTCGAGCTTTCCTTACTTTCTTCCTCCAACTGCAATGCATATACTTTCCAGTTTGAGACATTCTTGAAGCGCACTTCATTGCGAACATGGTGCTCCACTGACATTGCGTAAATGCGCCCGGGCGTAGATGTATTCGAAATGTAGGTACCGGCAGAGGCAAAGGTATTCGCAGTCCAAATGTTCTTAAATGTACCTCCGCCACCGTTGGTTATCCATAGGCTCCAATATTGCGTGTCCCAATGCAGCTCGTTTCCGGTATGAGACGCATTGCTTAATACTTCCTGCCCGGGACGTTTACGGGCAATATTGCCATGGCCACCGAGGAATTTCACATCATTGACGTACGAATTGGCACCGGCTATCCATTTCAAGCCCACCGCACGTGAATTGGAGGCGGCAGTAGAAATACCGATGCCTGTAAGAATGTTAGCACCACCCTGAGAGGATTCTATCATAGGTTTCGGCGGTCCGAAACTGCCAAAACTTTCCGTATTATCCTGTAAAATAAACTGCGTCGAAATCGGGTTTAGGCCGATGAGCGCTGTTTTTTCTTTCAATTTCAATGTCCCTGTAATCCGGTACCAACCTTGTGGAACATAAATAGCATCATATCTGTCTATTGCTTTCTGAATGGCCTCCGTATCGTCGGTGACACCGTCGCCTTTCGCTCCGCATGATCTGAGATTCGCCCAGCTTTTAATATGTGGAAAGTAGGGAATGTCTTTGTGTGCGGGCGTAGGCAACGATTTAAGTACTTCTATTTCATGATTGGTAGCATGGATGGGCTTCGCATTCAGGCTATCCATCTGCAAGCCATGATTGAACGTTTTAACCCTGTATATACTCCCGGCTCCCTTTATCTGCCTTCCGCTACCGCGAAATCGGGTCAAGATGGGCACATTCCGGCAATCAACGTTCCGCAGGCTAACCTGAGTGTAAGCATTATTTTCATTACTGATGACCAATGCGGGCCCGACTACGTTTTCGAAGCGACTGTCTTCGATGAACAACTTTTCATAGAAATCCGGATTCACTTCCAAGACCGTCGGAACGTTTTTGACAGTCATCCTCACGATGGTGAGCCCCGATTCCTGTGACCTGATCGCCGCCTTGCGCTGGCCTTCAAAATAGGTATCCACCATCATAAACTGCCACCCAGGTGATGGCTTGAAAGTGTAAATGCCATAATCACCGCCAAAAAAGCGCACATCTTCCATTTCATTCCCCACATCAAACATGCCGGCTTTTCCGTCACCCGCATCAATATCGACGTGCGATATAAAGCTGTGCTGTGCGAAATGAGTCCTTAATGCGACCGCCGAAGGGTTACCCTTACCAATGCGCAAGTCCACATTCGACATGGCGCTGTAAAATGTGCTTGCACCGGCGTCCGGGACCGGCTGGCCTTCCTTAGGGATAGAAGATGTGAACCAGAACATGTATTTCGCATTGCCCTTGTCGTCAGGATACGCTTGCTGGAAACCGGGCGCATTGTCCGCAAGAACAATAACTGGTCTTTTAAGCCCATAACCGATCACCCGGACCGCCGTTGGAACATAAATCGTCCTGCTGATCCGGTAAATGCCCTCAGGTATGAATACGATCCCGAAATTATAGTTGGTTTTAACCTCATTAATAGCCCGTTGCAGCTCGTCTGAAACGTCGGTTTTGCCATCATTGGTTATTTTGAAGTTTTCGGAAGTGAAATAGGTTGCATCGCCATCGTGCAATTTCGTCTGGTAAAACGATGTGCTTTGGGTTGTCTTGACGACCTGTTTTTTATTTTGCGCAAAACAAAACTGTTGCACCAAAATCATCAGTGCAAACATTAAAATTCTATTCATCATATCCTGACTATTCCTTTACCGCCCAGAAAATGGCGTTTTTAAAAATGGTTTTGTAAACGTCGCTCTCAAACAAGACCGGTGAATGTCCCATAAAAATGTAGACATTCCTGGCTTTCATTTTCGGGTTCGACCATATCACCGGGTGATCTCCCATCTTGATTTGAGAATCCGGTGAATAAGTCGCTTCGTCCACGCTGGCGATCACATCAATATTGGGCCGCGGGCTTTTGTCATAGATATACCATTCCTCTTTTTTAACAGGGAATGAGGCTGGTACACCCTTCATAACGGGATGTCGGCGGTCTTCGATATTTACCGTAGCCGCTGCGAAACTGGCGATATAGTTTTTATAGCGGATCCCGCCCATAAAATCTGAAAACCAGGGCCATATTTTATAACCGTCGAACTCTCCAAGCAAAGTGGCATGGTGAAAACCGATCCAGCCGCCTTTTCCTTCATTAATATATTTTTCAAATGCAGTGACCGCCTCGGGCTTCCAGGCATAAGGAACGTAATCGAGCTGGATGATCAACTGGTAATTCGAAAGATAAGCGTCATTAATAAGATCAGTCTTATCAATATAATCGATCGCGAAATACTCACGGGCGGCAAGCGAGTCGAGCCATATGCGCGCAGCTTTCGAATAGGCAATATGATGGCCACCGGGCTCGGCCATAGCCAGCACGCGGAACCGGGGCTTCGGCGCTTGCCCGGAGGCTGTAAAGTGCCATGCCGAGAACCAGAGAACCAGCAAGCAAACCGGGACCTTCCCGAAAATATTATTCATTGGATTTAGGTTAATAGGGTATTGATTATTGGGTCAACGCATGACGGGCAACGTGATGCTGCTGCTGTTTTTGGTATCGTGGTGGATAGTGATCGTTGACTTTTGAAAATCGGCTTCGTTAGCCTCGAAAATATTCATGAATTTCTGCGGGTTGCGATCCACAAGCGGGAACCAGCTGCTCTGCACCTGCACCATAATACGGTGGCCTTTTTTAAAGGTATGCGCCACTTCATTCAATCTCACGGTCACTTTTTCGATCCTATCCTTTACAAATGGCTCCGGCTTGGAAAAGCTGTTCCTGAACTTGCCGCGCAGCACTTCGGCACGCACCATTTGCTGGTAACCATCCATAACCACCGGCTTCCCACCTTCCTGTAAAGCGGGTAATGTCGCTCCTATCGGCCATACATCGATCACTTTCACAATGAAATCGGCATCCGAACCAGTCATCGACACCATCAGATAAGCTGCGATCTCGCCGGTCAATGTTATATCTTCCGTCAATGAATCAGTTTGAAAACTCACCACATCCGGACGGCGGGAGGCGAAACGCTGGTCTTCGGCCATGTACTCGTTGTTCCGGTGACCGCCGATTACGTTGGTATAAGGGACAGGTTTGGCAGGATCGCTTTCATAGCTGGTCGAGCTTTTCTCCGAGGTCAGGCGTGCTGCCGACAGTTTTCCATTTCCACCAAAATAGTAAGTTGTTGGCTGGCAGTTTTTGGGCGGCCAGGCGTCATATTGCCTCCATTGGTTCGTGCCGGTTTCAAAAACAGTAACCTCCGGCAGATCGAGCGTTCCCTTGCCTTTCAGGTGATAATTGAAAAACTTCGTTTCGATCTCTTCCTGATAGAATTTGTTCACATCTCCCCCAAACTGGTATTGCGCGAATGACTTCCAGGTCGGCGCGGCCCATCCTCCGTGCGTCCACGGGCCCATTACCAGGCGGTTGTTGTTGCCTGGACTTTGTTTTTCAATAGCCGCATAGGTTTTTAATGCACCGTAAAGATCTTCTGCGTCAAACCAACCTCCAACGACCAATACAGCCGGCTTTATGTTTTTCAAATGCTGCCTGATATTTCTCGATTGCCAAAACTCGTCGTAAACCGGATGAGCAACCGTTTGTCGCCATATGCTGTTGGGATTGGCAAAATAGGGTGCTGCATTTGCTTTTTTTAGTGGACCAAAATCTAGGAAATATTGGTAGGCATCTTTAAATTCCACATTGAAATGCCCCTGATAATTCGTGCCGTCTTTGCTCTTAGGACCATCGAAACCACTATAAAATCCGAAGTTGTCCATCAGGAAGAACGCCCCATTGTGATAGCAGTCGTCGCCAATAAATTCATCGGACATAGGCGCCTGCGGCGAAACGGCCACAAGCGCGGGGTGAGCGTCGGGCAGTGCTGCGGAAGAATAATAGCCCGGGAATGAGATGCCGGATTGACCTACCTTCCCATTGTTCCTTGTGTTTTTCAGCAGCCACTCAATCGTATCATAAGTGTCACTGGACTCGTCGACGTCCTTGTTACTCTTCTTATTCGCAATGGCCGGCGTCATTTCCCTGAAAGCACCCTCGCTTTTGTACCGGCCACGGGCATCCTGATATACAAAAATGTACTTCTCGCGCATTAAATGAGCATTTGGACCAAGCGTCTTCCGGTAGTTCGCCTCCCCGTAAGGCCTCACAGAATATGGCGTACGCTGCATGAGGATGGGATAAGTCTGTGAATTGTCTTTGGGTGTATAAATGGCTGTGAAAAGCTTCACGCCATCACGCATGGCGATGTATTGTTCGGTTTTGGTATAATTGGCTTTGATCCAACTCGTATCCTGAGCAGGGTTTTGGCTGAATGCAGCCAATGAGACAATTACGAGGAAGCAACAGAATACAAGTTTTTTCATGGCAGGACAAATTCACTGAAAGTAAGTATTTTCAAAAATACATAGCGTACATTAGTTTCACCAAATATAATCAGCAACTCTCCGCACATGCTATGACGAAACGAATCGTAAAATATTCCCTCATGATTTTCTTTGTTACACTGGCTTTGCTCGTCATTGCCATAGTTGTTTTTATGCAGCAACCACAGTTTGGAAGGCAGCCTTCCGGCGCACGTCTCGAAAGGATCAAACAATCACCGAACTTCCGCGACGGCCAGTTTCAAAATGAGAGCCACACCCCGGACTTGGCCGAAGGGAACAGTTACGTGAAAGTGATCACGAAATTTTTCTTTGGAAAAAGCAAATTCAACATTCCCGGGGCTATTTTACCTTCGCAAAAAACGGATCTCCTGCGTCTCAAACCGGAGGAAAATGTATTGGTATGGTTTGGCCACTCCTCCTATTTCATGCAGATCGATGGCAAGACTTTCCTGGTTGATCCGGTTTTCAGCGGAAGCGCTTCGCCGATCAGCTTCACAACACCGAGCTTTAAGGGAAGTGATATTTATAAGGTTGAAGATTTCCCTGCTATCGATTATTTGCTGATTTCACACGATCACTGGGACCATCTCGATTATGAGACCATTTTGAAACTAAAATCGAAGGTTAAAAAAGTTGTTACCGGGCTTGGCACGGGCGAGCATCTCGAACTTTGGGGTTACGACCAGTCTATTGTTATTGAAAAAGACTGGAACGAAGGCGCCGACCTTGGTGAAGGCTTTAAAATTAACATTACGCCGGGAAGACATTTTTCAGGGCGCGGTTTTAGCAGGAACAAAGCTTTGTGGGT
Source organism: Dyadobacter sp. MSC1_007 (assembly GCF_023667495.1). Taxonomy (GTDB): domain Bacteria; phylum Bacteroidota; class Bacteroidia; order Cytophagales; family Spirosomataceae; genus Dyadobacter. Next base: position 123,935 of record NZ_JAMOZL010000001.1, on the reverse strand, counting down.
TTCTTTTGTACTTCAAACACCAACAAAAAAGATATTTGTCGGCGGTGATTCGGGCTATGACCATCATTTTAAGAAAATCGGCGAACAATTCGGGCCATTTGACCTCGCATTACTTGAATGCGGACAGTATAATGAAGCCTGGAAGTACATTCACATGATGCCGGAAGAAACCGTAACTGCGGCGAAAGAACTTGGTGCCAAACGTCTTATGCCTGTCCATTGGGCCAAATTCGCACTATCGATCCACGACTGGAACGAGCCTATCGAAAGGGCTTCCATTGAAGCTAAAAAGCAACAAATGGAACTGGTAACCCCATTGATCGGGCAAAAGGTTGACCTCAATGGAGATCAGGAATTTTCAGAGTGGTGGAAGCTTGATGCTTTGCAGCCTGAACCGGCAATCAGCTCTAAATAAAAAACTGGCTGAACAACGATTTGATATGCAAATCTGTCGTTCAGCCAGCTAGTGAAACTGCTATTCTTCGATGATTATTCTCCTTTGATGAAGCGCATTTTTGTTGCTTCGCCGCTGTGAGAGATTTTCATGAAGTAATGTCCGCCGCCCAGTTTTTTAACATTGATGCGGTGAGTGTTTTTTCCTTCCTTGATCCCGATCACAGACGATCCTACTTGCACACCTGCCAGGTTGTAAATCACAACATCCGACGTACCTGCTGTACGCGAGGAGAATTGTACATCCACATAGTCCTGCGCCGGGTTCGGAGCGATGACAGTGCCGGTAATCACGCCGGAGTTAATAGCGATAATCTTGCTTTTTGTGAAGCTACCGTCAATATCGATCTGCTTCAACTGATAATAATTGACACCAAGTCTGGGGCTTTCATCCACAAAACGGTATGTGCCAGTCTTTTGATCGGTCAACGAAACCTTGCCGATGACATCCCCATCCTTCATTTTATCACCATAACGCAGGATTTCAAACTCTTTTCCATCCTTTTCGGCAACCACTTCCCAGGTTAGTTCAATTCCTTTTTCAACAGATTTGCCCTGGAAATTAGCAATATAGATCGGCAGTGCCTCGTTCACCCCAAATGGTATTGACGTTGTACTCGACTTACAGTTACCACCCTGGATTTCCAGCATGTAAGTACCTGTTGGTAATGTCGGATACTGCACTACGGGATGATTATCCTGCGGCGCCACACGGTTTTGACGAAGTGTTACACCGTCCTTCTTAATTTTCCAGTCGATCGCGAACACATTATCACCATCGAAAAGAAACGAAAGTGCCGTTTCCCCGGATGACACTATGGATTGAACAATTGGTCCTCTCGTGCAAGCGGTACGGGTATCGGTTGCCGAAACACTAAAATTCTGTGTAGCAACGGCCGCAGCCTTACAATCTTCCGCCTTCAGTTCGAATGTGTACGTTCCGTTTTGCAGGTAGTTAAATGTCAGGTTTGTGGAGTTGGTTGCAAGAGTCCCCGTCTTTCCGGTAGCGACTGCATAACTACCTTGCAGAATGCGCCATGAGAACATATGCAGGTTGCTTCCACCATAGGTAATCGTCGCACTGCTCGGTGTAATGTTAGTGATCGTACTCACGCTCGGTCCACCAACGCAATCCGGCGTGGTTACTACCGGCTGGTTAATGGTGAATGCGCGGGTGCTTACTGCTGACGTACAATTGGCACCTTCGATTTCCAGGGTGTAATTTCCTGGTGCAAGCGAGGCGTAAGTCAGGTTCACATTGGTATTACCACCAAGGTCAGCCGTTGTGCCCGAGCGTACCTCTGTGCCGCTCAATTTGATCCGCCACTTAATAGTGCTGATGCCCGAGCCGGTATAACTGAATGTAAGTCCGGTTTGGGTGATGTTGGTAACGTTGGTCGACGTCGGTCCGGCAGCACAGTTATTTGACACTACAGGTGTTGCACTTTTCGGCGCAATTGGCCAGAAACAGCCATCCACCATCGCAGTTGTCAAAACTCCTCTCCATTTCGGGGCCAGGTAACTTCCATCCGCACCTTGTACCGTGAAACCGAGCAAGCTCATGTTCAGGTTCGTGGTGTTGTTGTCATTTGGCCCCTGCTGGATCAATACGCGCAACATCCCGTTCACAACTTTGATGTATTGACGTGTCTCACCCCATGAAGCAACGAAATTTCCAAGCCAGTCGCCGTCGGGCATCGGCACACCCTGACAGGTGATCTGCCCTCCCGAAGTTCCCAGCATGTTGGCGCCGGATGTGCTTGGATCGACAGGGTTCACGCAGCCGTCGATCATAGTCCCGTTCGCAGGGTTATCAGGAAACGTACCTTCTTTCAAATGGTACAGGATCCAAATGTTAGCAGCGACTGTGCCGCCCCAGTTCAGGTAAATTCTGTTGTCCTGTAACCGGACCCGCACTTGCTTGTCGTCCTGAGTTCTACCGAGGTATTCATCGTGCGTCCAGATGCGGCCACCACACGAAACCTGGGTCGCAGCGGGGGCCGCCGCCGCTGTGCGGCTTGCAATCTCAAAAGGTTTGTCCGCAGACTCGGCGTAGGGGTTCCTGATCGTGTAAGAACCGTCCAAATCCCGTTCAATACTGCTTTCCACATTTACGCTATCCGCATGGCTAACCACACTTCCGGCGTCTTCGTACGGAGCTGCTGCAACTGAGCTCATAACTCCTCCCGCAAAAACAAGTTTCAGTAAAAAATTCATAGATCGTAAAAAATTTGTGGGCGATACAGACGATGTAACTGGTCCTAAAGCAGTTAGGGTCAGGTCATCCTCCTTGTCAAATATACTACAAACCAATAGAAAGATTTTTATTGTAAGTAGAATAATATTGCTTTTTTCTTGCTGAAAGGTTCACAATTGCATTAAAACACTACGCAGGAGCGTAAAAAAGGGGAATTTCGGCATGGCCGGGGGAGATATTAAAAAGCGTTCGTTTAACAAAAAAACCGCCCCAAAAATGGAGCGGTCTCTGCAATGATTGAAAGTGCTTTTTCGCACGGTTTGTGACCCATAGGGGAATCGAACCCCTGTTTCAACCGTGAAAGGGTCGTGTCCTAACCGCTAGACGAATGGGCCGACTGGTCTCCTACTTCGCGCGTTTTACTAGCACTTTCTTTCACTTTTCGTTTCCCTTTTCCGAAAACGTGGTGCAAAGATGCAGGGTTGAATTTTAAAAAGCAACCTCAGACAGTAAATAAAATGCAATTATTTTTTACTAGACTCATTTTCAGTTCATTCAAATTGAAAGTTTTTTTAATCACCCTCCGCATCGCAGTAAATTCAGGTAACTTTCTAAATTTGGGTCTACCGACTTTCCCATTCACCTCCATGACCAGACTGATCAGTTGCCTCCTGCTCGTGCTATCCTTCTCACCAGCTCTTGCTCAAACCAAAACACCCGACCAGTTTCTGGGTTATCCGCTGGGTTCGAAGTTTGCCTATCACCATCTGGTCGTCGACTACTTTAAAGACATTCAATCTCTGAATTCAGACCGGATGAAACTGGTCCAATACGGAAGTTCGAACGAAGGGCGACCATTAATGCTGGCTTTTGTTTCTTCTCCCGAAAACATGGCCCGCCTGGAAACGATCCGTACCAATCACCTTAAAAGCATTGGCCTGTTACCCGGCAAACCCGATGCGAGTGTGCCACCGATCGTGTGGCTGAGCTATAATGTGCATGGCAATGAGGCGGCTTCTTCGAATACCAGCATGAAAGTGATTTATGAGCTGCTCAACAAGGAGAATGTATTGACACAGGAATTCCTGAAAAACATGGTCGTAATGATCGATCCGTGCATTAACCCGGATGGATACGAACGCTACACGCATTGGTACAACCGCGTCCAAAGCGTTACTCCCGATGTCACACCTTTTGCGTTGGAGCACGAAGAACCGTGGCCGGGCGGCAGGTTTAACCATTATTTGTTTGACCTCAACCGCGACTGGGCCTGGCAAACCCAAAAAGAAACCAGGGAGCGGATTGCATTATATAACCAATGGATGCCCCACTTTCACGCCGACTTTCACGAAATGGGCGCCGCCAGAAGCTACTATTTCCCACCGGCAGCCAAACCATACAACAAGGACATTACTACGTGGCAGCGCGAATTCAATGAATTAATTGGAGAGTATTGTAGGAAGTATTTCGATAAAAACAATTGGGCGTACTTTACTAAAAATGACTACGACCTGTTTTATCCAAGCTATGGGGACACCTGGCCGTCAGCCAACGGGGCCATTGGCGTAACCTATGAACAGGCAGGTAGCGGACGTGCGGGCCTGGCACTCGCACGCGAGGCGGAACATGATACACTCACGCTCCAGAACCGTATGGCTCACCACTATGCGAGCACGCTAGCTACGCTGGAAGCGGTAATGTCGCAAAAAGATAAAGTCGTTTCCGAGTTTATCAAGTTCCATCAGGATGCAGCCAATGCGCCCGTGGGGAACTTCAAAACGTATGTTATCAAAGCCAAAGGCAATGAGGAGCGCGTCCGGTCATTCACCGGCTGGCTCGACAAGCAAGGTCTTGTCTACGGTTCGTCCGGAAAATCAATATCCACTCGCGGCACAGAGCTTACTACGGCTGACGAACAGTCTCTTAAAATAGACAATAATGACCTGTTGATCAGCGCATTTCAACCAAAGTCGAATCTTTTACGCGTCCTTTTTGATCCGAAACCTATGCTCGAAGATTCTGTGACTTATGACGTTACGAGTTGGGGCCTTGCTTATATTTTCGGGTTAAAGGCTTATGGATTAAAAGAAAAACTGGTGCCGGTGCCTTACCAGCAGCCAAAAATCGACAATCCCCTACCAGCATCCTCGCCCTATGCTTACATTGCGCGCTGGTCCGAAGTGGAAGATGCCGCATTTCTCGCAGGTTTGTTGAAAAACGGTCTGTTGGTTAAGACTTCGAATACGCCGTTTGAGATGGAAAAGGTTAGTTATCCGGCCGGGACGCTGATCATTACTAAAAAAGGAAATGAAGGTCTAAATTTTGATAAACTCGTCACTTCCCTCGCTACGCAACACCATATTCAGCTGGTTCCTGCCAAAACAGGCTACGTAAGCTCCGGGCCCGACTTCGGAAACGATAATGTGGTTGCGATTAATGCACCGAAAATCGTAGCTGTGGCTGGCGATGGCGTCTCTCCGCCTGCATTTGGTGCAATATGGCATTACTTCGAGCAACAGATCAAATATCCGGTCACGATTGTGAACGCTACGAAGCTTGGCAACCTGCCCTGGAACGAAATAGACGTCCTCATCCTACCCGACGGTCGATATGGTGATATTATTACCGAGAAACACCTGGAATCCATTCAGAACTGGGTGCGAAATGGCGGTAAGCTCATTGCTATGGAACACGCCACGGACGCTTTCGTAAACAAACCAGGTTTTTCACTCACTAAAAAATTCTCAGATAAAAAGAAAGACGACGACGTTTTCAAGAAATACGGCCAGCAGCAGCGGGAGGAAGCGAGTGATTCGTCACCAGGCAGCATGTTCGAGATCAACATGGACGCCACCCACCCGTTGGCTTTCGGTTGCAGCAAAGAGTATTTCGCCATCGTGCGTGATGCCTATGAGCGGGATTATCTGAAAGAAGGGTGGAATGTAGGTTATTTGAAAGAAGACAACCACAAAGCCGGGTTCGTAGGAACAAAAATGACCGGGAAATTAAAAAACACCCTCATCATGGGTGTTCAGGATATGGGCCGCGGCCGCGTGATCTACCTCATGGACGACCCTATCTTCCGCGCCATGCTCTACAATGGCAAGATACTGTTTAGCAATGCGGTCTTTCGTCAATTTTGAATGAGCCTAGTCCAATGAGTGAATGAGTGAATTTCGAATGAGTGAATGTTTGAATGAGCTACAGTGGAACTGGAATGAAAAAATGAGCTAATGACTCGATAACCTCATGATCAAATGACGGAATCGCATTCCATTTATTCACTAATTCCCTGTTCCAAAGCGACACATTCACTCATTCAGTCATTCAAAATTAAATACCGCACCGCCAACTCGTACCCCCTAAGCCCCAATCCGCATATCATGCCTTTGCACCGGGCTGTGAGGTAACTATGGTGCCGAAATGGTTCGCGGGCGTGGATATTGGAGATGTGAACTTCTACTGCGGGTGTAGTTACTGCAGATAATGCGTCGGCGAGGGCAATGGAAGTGTGGGTATATCCTCCCGCATTGATCACGATGCCATCGAAAGAGAATCCAATTTCATGGATCTTATCGATCATCGCACCTTCGTGGTTGGATTGGAAATAGTGCAATTCCACATCAGGGAACAGGGCTTTCAAAGTTTCAAAGTAATCCTCAAACGACTGGTTTCCGTACACGCCAGGTTCGCGCTTACCTAAAAGATTTAGATTCGGGCCGTTCAGGATCAGTATCTTTTTCATTTGCTTTGTATAGTCTAATAAATTCCGTTGCTCTTCTATGTGGCAAAGCTACATCAAACATTTTAAAAATTATCTGCGCCTGGAACGCTCGCTTTCCGGCAATTCGGTGGATGCCTATATCAGGGACGTCGAGAAGCTGGAAGAATTTCTTGAGTTAAGCAAAATCGAGGTAGCGCCTGCCCGTGTTGAAGAAGCTCATCTTTCTGCTTTTCTGAAATATATTGGCGAACTGGGCCTTGCAGCGCATTCACAGGCCCGAATGCTTTCCGGGATCAAGGCGTTTTTTAAATATCTGCTTCTTGAAAACGAAATAACCGAAGACCCTACTGAGCTGCTCGAATCGCCGCGGTTGCCCCGCAAATTACCCGATGTGCTTTCTTATGAAGAAATTGAGTCCATGCTCGGCGCTATTGACCATTCCACACCGGAAGGCACGCGCAACAGGGCTATTATGGAAGTATTGTACAGTTCGGGATTGCGGGTTTCGGAATTAACGGGGCTACAACTGACCAATTGCCACTTTGATATCGGCTTTTTACGGATAATTGGGAAAGGGGACAAAATGCGGCTTGTACCTATCGGAAAAGAGGCGATTAAATACACTCAGATTTACCTGGACCATGTAAGAGGCGAAATAGCCCCACAAAAAGGCAGTGAAGATATTGTGTTCCTCAACCGCAGAGGCGGCCAGCTATCGAGGGTGATGGTGTTTCTGGTGATTAAAAATGCAGCTGAACTGGCGGGCATTCACAAGAATGTCAGCCCGCACACTTTCCGCCACTCATTTGCAACCCACCTGATAGAAGGGGGGGCGAGTTTGCGGGCAGTCCAGGAAATGCTGGGTCACGAATCGATCACCACCACAGAAATTTACACGCACCTGGACCGCGATTACCTGAGGCAGGTTATCACCGAATTTCACCCGAGAAGTTGACTACGGTCTATTCTACTTCTTTCAATAACGAATCGAGTTTGAGCGAATCAGCATCCGGAGTTGCCCCCGGCAATGCCCTTTTGAGTTGTTTGGGTTTGTTCCACGGGGCGGTCGTGCGGCTCGACATATCGTAGGATATATAGGCGAACAGTGCTACAAATGCGATGAATACGACAATAAATATCTTGCGGTTCTTATTGGGCTGGTTGTTCATTTCACTCATCTTCGTCCCTTACCTGCTTTGGAGTTTTGTATAGCACAAGGTCACCGGTTTTTCCAGATATTTCCTCCCATTTCTGATCTTTAAATTCGATAAATGCCACGCTGCCCTTTTTCATGGAGCCGATGCTAGCGCCTGAAAGATATTCAGCGAAGTAAGTAATGTCGGGATTATGTCCGAAGAGCATCAATGTCGTGTGCGACTCAGACGTGGTATTTACCGCCTGAAGGTACGCCCGCGGACCGCCATCATATATACCAGCCTGCGTCTGAATGGCATCGATCGACACGCCAAATTGCCTCGCGATGATTTCCGCTGTTTTGAATGCCCTGGAAGCCGGGCTCGACACGAAGAGATCGGGTTTCACACCTTCCTGAACCATCCATTTGCCCATTGCCAAAGACTCTGACAATCCTTTACTGTTGAGATCCCTGTCAAAATCTTTAATTCTGAAACTTTGGTCTTCGGCAGTGGCATGCCGCACTAGAATGAGGGTCTTTTTCATTTGCTGATTTTTTTCTCAAAAGTAAATAATCTGATCCTGTGAAACTGCCGGGCGGCACCGAAAAAATTTGAACACTTATTCAACCACTTAATGCTGCCAAACGACCTTTTGACATTATTTCTTCCCGAAACCACGACATTTAATACGTAATTTTGTTCCTTCATTAACTTATGAGATAAAATCCGTTACCAGATAGATTATGTTACAATTCCTGAAATATGTACTCGCGACGTTCGTAGGCATTATCCTCTTCTTATTTCTTTCCTTTTTTCTCCTCGCCGGCATCGGGGCGATGTTTTCATCCGACGACAAAGTCACTATCGATGACAAATCGGTGTTGCGACTGGACCTTAATCAGCCCATTCAGGAAGTAGGTGTAGAAAATCCCTTTTCAGATATCGGCGGGCCGTTTAGCGGCGGCGAAAATGTGATCGGCTTGAAAGACATTCTTGATGCTTTGAAAAACGCGCAGGTCGACGATAAGATCAAGGGCATTTATTTAAAAACCGAAGGCCCTGAGGCCGGTTGGGCAACCCTGGAAGAAATCCGTAACCAACTTGTAGAATTCAAAAAATCGAAGAAATTCGTTGTTACTTACGGCGAAAGTTACTCCGAGAAAGGATATTACATCGCTTCGGTAGCTGATAAAATCTACCTTAATCCAGCGGGCGGCATCGAATGGAACGGCCTCTCCGCGGAATACAGCTTTTTCAAAGGCACATTCGATAAATTAGAAATAAAGCCGCTTGTTTTCCGTGTAGGTGAATTCAAGAGTGCAATCGAGATGTTCTCACGCCAGGATATGAGCGAGGCGAGCAAAAAGCAATCCATAGAATTGATTAGCGCCATCAATAATAACTTCCTTAAAAACATATCAGCTTCCCGTAATATTCCTGTCGGCGAATTGAAGAACCTGGCCGATTCGCTGGCGGTCGATAATCCTAAATCGGCCTTGAAATACAAATTCGTAACCAATCTGGGCTACCAGGATGAGCTGGAAACGGTGCTGAAAAAAGAATTGAAGGTGGAGGAGAAAAAAGACATTGAATATGTGGGTGTAGATCGATATTTAAAAGGGGATAACAAGATCGAAGAAGGCGATTTCAACAAACGCATTGCCGTGCTTGTCGCTGAGGGTGAGATTACAAGCGGTGACGGTGGCGATGATAACATCGGCTCCGAAAAATTTGTAAAAGAACTCAAAGAGATCCGCGACAACGATAAGATCAAGGCGATTGTAATCCGGATCAATTCTCCGGGAGGCAGCGCATTGGCATCGGACGTCATGTGGCGTGAAATCCAGATTACCGCTAAAAAGAAACCTGTAATCGCATCCATGTCAGACGTGGCAGCTTCGGGTGGCTACTATATGGCTATGGGTTGCGACACCATCGTAGCACAGCCCAATACCATTACCGGTTCCATCGGTATTTTTGGATTGATATTCAATGTGACCGACTTCATGAACAACAAACTGGGTATTACTTTCGACGGTGTGGGCACCAGTCCGCATGCTGATTGGCCGACTGCCACCCGTGAAATGACGGAATTCGAAAAGGCAATGATCCAGAAAAGCGTGAACGAAGGCTACGAGACTTTCACTAAAAAAGCGGCGGAAGGCAGGAAAATGCCAGTCGAAAAACTGAAAAGCCTGGCACAGGGCCGGGTATGGTCAGGCGTCGAAGCCAAAGAAAATGGATTGGTTGACGTGCTGGGTGGCGTAGACGATGCTATCAAGATTGCTGCCAAAGCCGCTAAACTGAAAGAAAGCGAATACCGCGTCAGATATTATCCTGAAAAGAAAAAGCCGCTGGATGAGCTTATCGCAAAGGTTTTCGGCGATCAGGAAGAAAAAGCGACGGCTAAAACGCTGGGTGACCTGGCCCCTTACGTCAAGATGTATAAAAAGCTGATGAACATGGGTGGAACGCAAACCAGAATGCCTTTCGAGCTGGTTATCAAATAGTACCCTTTAAAAAATAGCAACGAAATCCTTGCCCCTCACGGCAGGGATTTTTCGTTTCAGTTTTCCACACCCGTTTTCTTGTCCAGTTCCTGTCTTACGATCAATACGGCGTGTTTATTCGGTGCAATGGCAACTCCATCCTGTCGGGCATAAACTTTTGTAAACTCGGCACCGAAATAGAGGATGATGGACGAATAGTAGATCCAAGTCAGCAGAATAACAATGGACGCCGAAGTTCCATAAGTCGCACCAAGGTCAGATTGACCCAGATAAAAGCTGATCAGGAACTTCCCGATCAGGAACAATATTGCTGTGAATGCGGCCCCGACGATACATTCCTTCCATCGCAACTCTCCATCGGGCAACACTTTGAAAATTACTGTGAACAATGAAGTGATGACCGTGAGTACCAGCACCAGGTTCACAATGTAGAAAAGGACCACCGATGCCTCGGAAAACAGCGCTTCCAGGCGGTTGCTCAGCAAATCGACCAATGCGCTGGCACCTAGCGAAACTACCAGCAGAAACCCGAGTGTCAGGATCAGCGAAAAAGAGATCAGTCTGGTTTTAAGGTATTGAATCCATCCTTTTTTAGGTTTGGATTTGATAGACCATATGTAGTTGATCGAATCCTGCATTTCGGCAAAAACCCCGGTGGCACCGATCAGCAGCGTCCCTATGCCTACCGCAGCGGCCACACCTGATTTATTCGACAACTCTGCATTTTTAATAATCTCCTGCAATTGCGAGGCGGCCGATGCCCCCACGAGGCCACTGATCTGGTCGAAAAGCTGCCCCTGGATCGCATCTCTTCCGAAGAAAATACTGAATACAGAGATGATCACCAACAGCATTGGTGCCAGCGAAAAAATGGTATAATATGAAAGAGCGGCACTTAATTTCAAGCCGTTATCGTTCATAAATTCTCCAAAACTCTCTTTAAGTAAAGAAAAGTATAGCTTAACATGTTTCATACATCAACTGAAATGGGTACTGAAATGATAATGCAGCCCAAAACAATATCCATGCCAAAGGTTTCTGCCTCGGATCCTCCACTGAAACCATTAGTACAAACATAACAAAGCCGGATCGCTGACAGAAGGCGCAATCCGGCTGAAATAATCTTTACCTATAATATCTACAAGAGCAACCCAGCTAGTGTGGCCGACATATAGGATGCAAGCGTTCCGCATATTAATGCCTTGAAGCCAAGTCGGGCCAGATCCGAGCGCCGCGATGGCGCCAGTTCTCCAATCCCTCCCACCTGGATGGCAATTGAGCTGAAATTAGCAAAACCACATAATGCAAAACTGGTAATCACAATGGTTTTATGGTCCAATGTGTCTTTAAGTTTAACCATATCCAGATAAGCTACGAACTCGTTGATGACCATTTTGGTGCCCATCAGCGACCCGGCCACCTCAATGTCTTTCGCCGGGACGCCCATTGCCCACGCGAAGATTGAAAACACCTTTCCCAGCACAAAGTTGAAGCTTAGCTGCGGGAACGAAAATAAGCCGCCAATGTAACCCAACAAGTAATCCAGAAGCGCAACAAGAGCTATGAAGCCGATCAGCATTGCGATTACATTAAATCCAACCTTTAATCCTTCCCCCGCACCGGCAGCAATGGCGTCGAGCAGGTTCGCGTGGGTTTTCTGTATTTCAAGCTTCACCATTCCTTTGGTATCAGACTTGTCGGTCTCCGGAAATACAATTTTGGAAATGACCAACGCACCGGGCGCTGCCATAAGGCTGGCGGCGATCAGGTATGGAGCAGGCACGCCAAGAGAAATGTAAACAGCCATTACACCACCCGCAATGCAGGCAAAACTCCCTGTCATGGAAGCCATTAGCTCCGAATTCGTCATGTTTTTCAGATAGGGCTTGATCATGATCTGTGCTTCGACCTGCCCTACAAATGTGCTCGCTACGTTAGATAATGCCTCCGCACCGCTCACACCCATCAGCCAGTAAACGGCACGGGCGATCACCGATACCACGCGCTGCATAATGCCAAGGTGGTAAAGCATATTGACCAGAACGGCCACAAATATGATGGTTGGGATTACTTTGAAGAAGAATACGAAATCGTTGCCCGGCCCGAACGCACGTTGCATGAGCTCCGGACGGACCAACGTGCCAAATACGAAATCTGCGCCTTTATCCGAGAAAGAGAGGAGTTTTTGTACTTTTTCTCCCAGCCACTGGAAGATACTTTGCCCGATGTCGGTCCGGAGGATGAATACTGCCAAACCGAACTGTAAGCCTAAACCTACAAATACGGTTCGATAATTGATTGCCTTTCTATTGTTTGACATTGCGAATGCAATGCCCAGGATCAAAATAATACCTAGCAATCCCGTAAATCTCTCCATAAAAAATTTGATGTCACTTTTTGCGCAAAGGTGCAAAGTAACAACAAATTAGTTGTAAGTGGCAATTGCCTCAGGATATCAGGGAACGAGGCAATTATTTAGAAGTTTTGTCTGATTGTTCGGCCGGCGAAATGTGATCGGCGTGGCGGTGAACGATTTTCCAGATGTTGTTTTCTTTCCGGAAAAGCACTGTGACATATAAATCTGCTTTGCCACCGTCAGGAAAACGATAGTGTTCTTTTTGAAGTAAATATCCCTGTGTCCCACTTTCTTCCGAAGCAATTTTCTCAAATGTGTAAGCCACAGCTCCCGGCGACGGATTTTGAATGAGGTCTAGATTTGCTTCGACGGCCTTCCACCCCTTTGAATCGGTATTGCCGGTTCCAAATGAAGTTACATCATCCTGACGCGACCATAGTGACTTAAAGAGGTCGGGATTCCCCTTTACCATTTCACGGTTCGCTTTTTGAAGGTCCGCGACGGCTGCGTCAAAAGATGATACGGGATTAACAGGCGCCGGGTTATTGTGATTATACCCGGCGGTGATAAGGGGTTGAGTAGTTTGTCTTGTTTTGGTCCTGTACTTAAATGAAGATGCAAGGAGGATCAACAAAATAAAGACTGAGATATTTCTTTTCATGGCTAATAAACTATTAAGTTTTCACTTAAATGGGTTACAAATATCAGGCGTTAAATGCTAAGATAATAGCGTATAAATACCTGATTAAAGTGCGGTATACCACCTAATTACGCCATTTTGTTAAAAAAAGTATGTTTCGGGCACAAAAAAAGGAGATTGGGACTCACCCAATCTCCTTTTGCACTTTTTAATGAACCGGCTTAATATCCCAACACTGGCGATAGCCACCTTTCAATCTCTTCCAATGGCATGTTCTTACGGCGCGCGTAATCCTCTACCTGATCTTTAAATATCTTGCCCACAGGGAAATACCGGCTATCCGGATGAGAGAAATACCATCCGCTGACGCTGCTCGCAGGATACATCGCAAAGCTTTCTGTGAGGGTAATCCCTAACTTTTCGGCATCCAGCAACTCAAATAAAGCCCGCTTTTCGGTATGATCGGGGCAGGCCGGGTAGCCTGGCGCCGGACGTATACCCTTATACTCTTCTTTAATCAGCTCTTCATTAGTGAGATTTTCAGATTTATCATAACCCCACAATTCCTTCCGCACCCTTTCGTGCATCAGTTCCGCCAGTGCTTCCACCAGGCGGTCGGCCAGGGCCTTCACCATAATGCTGTTGTAGTCATCATGGTCCTTTTCATATTTATCCAATAATGCTTCAATACCCACGCCTGCAGTTACTGCGAATCCGCCGATATAATCCGTATGACCAGATTCCAGCGGCGCTACAAAATCAGAAAGACAATAGTTGGCAAGATTAGAAGCCTTTTGGCTCTGCTGACGCAAATGGTGCAATACCGTCGCAGTATCGGCCACCAATTCGCCCGCTTGAACACTTTCGGCAGTATTCCGACTGATTTTATACTCAATATGTTGGTGCGACCCGTGGCGTTCACAAGGAACTTCGCGTGTCTCCTCCTCGAAATGATGCAACACAATATCATCCTGAATCGAATTCGCCGGCCAGAAACCTACTACGGCCCTTGCTTTCAATGTTTTGTCACGTATAATTTCACCCAAAAGCACCGCAGCATCTTCAAAAAGCTTTGTTGCTTCCTGCCCCACGACTTTGTCTTCAAAAATCTTTGGATACTTACCATGCAATTGCCAGGTCTGGAAAAACGGCGTCCAGTCGATGTATTTGGCAATATCGGCCAGGTCATAGTCATCGTACACTCTTGTGCCCAAAAACTGTGGCTTCACGGCGGTGAAATTACTCCAGTCGATCTTCGCTTTATTTTTCCGCGCAGCTTCCAGGCTGATATGGGCCTTCTCCCCGCCTCTTTTCGCATGATCTTCACGAAGTTTAGCGTATTCTGCCTTGATATCCGCCAGCACGGTTGCCTGACTTTCCGCACTTTGGATAAGCTTGCCAGCGACAGGAACCGAGCGTGATGCGTCGAGTACGTGAATAACCGGTCCTGAATAGTTAGGGTCAATTTTCACGGCCGTATGTATCCGCGAGGTTGTCGCCCCCCCGATCAGCAACGGTATTTTAAGCTTCCGGCGCTCCATTTCCTTCGCCACGCCCACCATTTCATCCAGCGACGGGGTAATCAACCCTGAAAGCCCGATGATATCGACATTATGTTCCTCCGCTGCAGCAAGGATCTTATCCGTGGGCACCATTACACCAAGGTCGATGATTTCATAGTTATTACAGCCCAATACCACACCTACGATGTTCTTACCGATATCGTGCACATCACCTTTTACGGTCGCCATCAGTATACGGCCTGCTGAACTTCCGCCGTCCTGTTTTTCAGCTTCGATAAACGGCTGCAAATAAGCAACAGCCTTTTTCATCACCCGCGCGGACTTCACAACCTGTGGCAAAAACATCTTCCCTTCGCCAAATAAATCACCCACAATGCTCATTCCATCCATCAGTGGGCCTTCGATTACTTCCAGGGGCCGGCTGAATAAATGACGGCATTCTTCTATATCCTCATCAATGTAATCAGCCAAGCCTTTTACCAGGGCATGCGAAATACGCTCTTTGATCGGCAACAGCCTCCAAGAAAGATCGGGGCCGCTTTGTGTTTTACCTTTATCCTTAACCGTTTCCGCATAAGTTACCAACCGCTCGGTTGCATCATCTCGGCGGTTGAGCAGTACATC
This sequence comes from Dyadobacter sp. MSC1_007, assembly GCF_023667495.1. Classification (GTDB taxonomy): domain Bacteria; phylum Bacteroidota; class Bacteroidia; order Cytophagales; family Spirosomataceae; genus Dyadobacter. The sequence continues at coordinate 108,772 of NZ_JAMOZL010000001.1, read as the reverse complement.
TTCTACAAGCTCTAAAACATCTTTTGGAATTTCATCATAAATACCGATCTGCGCGGCATTCACGATACCCATATCCATTCCTGCCTTGATCGCGTGATATAAAAACGCCGTGTGGATTGCCTCACGAACCGGTTCGTTCCCTCTGAAACTGAATGACACGTTGGATACCCCGCCCGACACTTTTGCATGTGGAAGGTTTGCTTTGATCCAGCGAACGGCATTGATAAAATCAACGGCGTAGTTGTTATGTTCTTCCATTCCCGTCGCAACGGTCAGGATATTGGGGTCAAAAATGATGTCCTGAGGTGGAAATCCAACTTCATCCACGAGAATACGGTATGCGCGCTCGCAAATCTCGATCCGGCGCTCGTAGTTATCGGCCTGGCCTTTTTCATCAAATGCCATTACAACCGTCGCGGCGCCATAGCGCAACACGGTCCTGGCTGATTCTTTAAATTTCTCTTCGCCTTCTTTGAGTGAAATAGAGTTTACAATAGATTTTCCCTGCACACATTTCAATCCCGATTCGATAACTTCCCATTTTGAAGAGTCGATCATCAATGGCACTTTCGAAATATCTGGTTCGGAAGCAATGAGGTTCACGAATGTCTTCATAGCCTCCACGCCATCGATCATACCTTCGTCGAGGTTGACGTCGATCACCTGCGCGCCGCTCTCAACCTGCTCGCGTGCGATCGTCAATGCCTCGTCGTATTTACTTTCACGGATCAGCCGGGCAAATTTCTTCGAACCGGTCACATTACAGCGCTCTCCGATATTTACGAAGTTGGTCAATGAGTTGATTTTCACCGGTTCCAAACCCGACAGCTTCATTACTATTTCCGACCCCGGAAGCGGTCTTGGACTATATTTCTTGGCGGTTTCTGCAATCACACGAATGTGGTCCGGCGTAGTTCCGCAGCATCCACCGATGATATTTACCAGATTGTCCTTCAAAAACCCGTCGATCACCTCGCCCATTTGCTCCGGCGACTCGTCGTATTCCCCCATCTCATTCGGCAAGCCCGCATTCGGGTGCGCGGAGGTGAAAAACGGTGATTCTTTTGCAAGTATCTGCACGTATGGGCGCATCAGGTCCGCACCCAATGCACAGTTCAAACCCACTGAAAGTAAAGGCAAATGCGACACCGAGGTCAGAAACGCTTCGGTTGTTTGACCGGATAAGGTCCTTCCCGAAGCATCCGTAATCGTTCCGGAAATCATGATCGGCAATGCCTGTCCTGGCTCAATCCGCCATGATGGCAAATGTTCTACCAGTCCGTTTCTTGCATCCGTAAAGAACTTATCGATCGCAAAAAGGGCGGCTTTCGCATTTAATGTGTCAAAAATGGTTTCCACGAGCAAGACATCGCAGCCACCGTCCGTCAAACCTTTTATTTGCTCATAATATGCCTCCACCAGCTGATCAAAGCTGATTGCGCGGTAACCCGGGTTATTGACATCGGGCGAAAGTGAAGCAGTACGGTTGGTAGGTCCGATAGAGCCCGCAACAAACCGCGGCTTTTCAGGCTCACGTTCCGTGAAATCGTCGGCGACTTCCCTCGCAAGACGTGCCGACTCAAAATTGAATTCGTAAACCAGTTCCTCCATGCCGTAATCGGCCATGGCAATGGTAGTGCCCGAGAATGTGTTGGTCTCGGCTATATCTGCACCTGCCTCGAAATAGGCGGCGTGTATTGCTTTAATAATGTCGGGGCGAGTCAGGGAAAGCAAATCGTTGTTCCCTTTTACATCATGTGCCCAGTCCTTGAACCGTTCTCCCCGGTAGTCGTGATCCTCCAACTTGTACCGTTGGATCATCGTACCCATAGCGCCATCCAGTACCAGAATACGGTTTTTGAGAATTTCGCGGATATCTGCTTTTTGAGTTGCTACCATATGTGTTTTGAATAACTGATTATTATTTCGCCGGAAAAGTACATACCTCTTGAATTAGCAAATTTAAGTCAATAGATGTTTTGTTCAATAAAATCAAAAAATTTAGACTAATAGTCTGGCTTATTTAATCATTCTAAATTATTTATCTATATTCGAAGCAATCTCAAAGTGAATAAAGATATTCTATCTATGCATAATCTGGATGATATTGATGCCAAAATCCTGCATTTGCTGCAACAGGACGCAACTCTGAAAACACGCGAATTGTCGGAAAAGTTAAATCTCTCCTACACGCCCGTGTATGAACGCGTGCGGCGCCTGGAAAAGGAAGGTATTATCAAAAAATACGTGGCGCTCGTCGACCGCGAAAAAGTAGGCAAGAAGCTGATGGCCTTTTGCAATATTGCCCTAAAAGAGCATTCGAAGGTAATGGGAGAAAAATTTGTGAAGGCTGTATCCGCGATGTCGGAAGTAATGGAATGCTTCAATATATCAGGCGATTATGATTTTCTCCTGAAAGTGGTGGTGGATGACATGTCGCAGTACCAGCAGTTTTTAATGCAAAAACTGGGTTCGCTGGAAAATATCGGCAGTACCCACAGCCTGTTCGTGATGGGTGAAATCAAAAATTCATCGGCGTTGGAACTCGTACCGTTCAAAAAATAAATACGGCGCCGGAAAATCCAGCACCGTATTCCAACTCACCCCTAACAAAATATTTTAATGTCTCTTATGACGTTGTAAAGGCTTTTCAAGTTCCTTATTGAATGTACCGTCGGCATTGAAGAGTAATACTTTAACCGCATTATCGACTGTAATTCCAACAAAATATTCTCCCGCTTCATTGGTCGCCGCCAGCTTGATTTCCGCGCCAGCATAGTTAGCAGGAATATAAGTGGTTATCGCCGAAGGCAATACGCTTATTTCAATTTTCGTCAGTTTCGCTTTGTGCTTATGCTGCTTTAATTCTTCTTTGAATGTACCGTCGGCATTGAACAGCAGTCCTTTCGCAGTCCCGTCGGCCAGCGTCAGCGCTACTAAAATTTTGCCTGACTGGTCTTTCGCCGCATACTTGATTTCCGAGCCTGCGTAAGTCGTGTTAATATAATCCGTTACCGCGGCAGGCAAGTCGGCCGTTGCGACCTCCGTAAGTTTGCCTTTACATTTACCGATCGTAACTGAGTCCGTCAGAACGCCATATCTCGCCGCCGACTCTACAACACTTTCAAAATCGCCTACCTCTGTCTGAGGATCCAACGTTCCTTCATTCTTCTGACAGGCCCCTAGCCAGATCCCTGCCAACATAACCAATAAAAGTGAAACTTTTTTCATGATATACCCACGGGTTTTTGTGAAAGTATCGAACTGCTTTTTCTGCCTTTACGCCCCATGGAAAGCCTGTGTTGCATGACTACGCGATTTATTTGCTTTTTTTCGCACCCCGGCACATTCCTGATCCGGAAAAGATTTCGTAAATTTTTGCAACATATTACCGGGCAGGGACGTACTCGGTTAGTAAGAAATTCTATCCCTGACAACTTGATACCCTGACTTTGCTATTTGGAAGAAAAATATCTTTTAATGAGAACGACTTTGCGTCTGTCGTAGCTGCATGCATTGCAGGGAACCATCAGGCGCAGAGGCATTTATATAAACAATTCTTCGGATATTCGAAAAGTATATGCCTGCGGTATACCGCTTCGACCGAGGAAGCAGAGGAAGTGTTGAATGAGGGGTTTTTAAAAGTGTTTAATAACCTGGGGAGGTATGATTCGAACCATCCTTTCAAGGCATGGTTAAGGACGATTATGGTGAATACGGCCATTAGCTATTACCGGAAGCACAAAAAGCACACCGAGGACACAATAGCGCTCGAAGATGCCCCGTACCCCAAATTTGATGAAGATGTAATCAGTCAGATCACCGCCGACGAAATACTGGAACTGATCCAGAAGATCAAACCGGTTTACAAGAATGTGTTTTTATTATACGTGGTGGATGGATACAATCATCGAGAAATAGCAGACTTGCTGCAACTCAACGAGGCGACGGTACGATCGCATTATGTTCGTGCCCGAGCGCGTTTGCAGCATTTAATCAAACAATATTACCCACATCTCTTCCCAAGTGATTGGGCTGTTAAGTCATTCAGAGGCAATGAAAACTAATAAATTTGAGAATACTATACGCCGAAAACTAGAGAGTATTGAACCGGACTTTCAAGAGCACGACTGGGCCCGCATGCAGCAATATATGCATACCCATAACCCTCCGTCGTTCCTGCAACAATACGGTTCCTGGATCGGGTACGCCGCCGCCGCTTCGGTGACGACGGTGATGGCTTTCATGTACACCAACCAGCTTTCGCAGAATAATCATCTGATCAAAGATGTGAAAAGCCTGCAAAGCCAGATTGAAGTCATCAAAAACCTTTCGACACCGGCATCCAAACCGGACACCATCTATGTGTTGCAAAAAGCTCCCGAAACGGAGCAATACAGTTATGCACAGCAAAATACGGAACATAGCGAATTGAAACAGGAGTCCTTTGCCGAAGCGCCGGAACAGCACGGTGAACCTGCGCAAAATGCTGTTACAGAATCGGTTGACTTAAATATCGATGCACCTTCAATAATTGCAGAAAAAACTGTTGAACCAGCGGCGAACGTCCCTAAACAACTGGCTGAAGCATCGTCTGTAACGCCCGGCGCATTGCAACCTGTTGATGCGGCTGGCTCCTCGTCTGGCACTGGTGGTATGCATGCAGGCATGAAGACTTTCGATAGCGGCTTCAATGTAGCGAACATTGCCGCACAGGTTCAAATGAACAGCGGAAGTACACTTTCCCGGAAGATGCATTACGAACTTGCCAACCGCGTTTCAGGCAGACAGGTACAGCGCGCATTGCTGGCTTATGCACCAGCCGTTTCTGCTACCAATGTAAATTCAACCAAAAAGACACAACAAACCGCACAGGCTGAGAATGTGATACCGAAGCTTAATCTGAAAGTACCTTACCGTTTTGGCGGAGGCTTTCAGGTGGAAAGTGGCGGCCAGGGTAGAACCATTCTCGGAGAGGTGATTGTGAACAAGAAATTCTCCCTTTCCGCGGGTATCACCTGGCTGAAAGTAAAACCAATGGAGTTTTTTACAGAGAAAATGTTTAGAGAGAAGAACCGCCGTGACTTTAAAACTTCCCATCCCGGTGAGATTCCGATGATATTTCAACTATATAATATCAAAGTAAGCCCGAGCATTGTTCAGATTCCCTTGACATTGGCATTCCGCAATACTTTGAAAAAAGACTGGGCTTATTACGCAAGTATGGGCACCAATATAAAAGTCTCTGGCAAAGAAGAAATCTCCTACGACTGCCGGACACCGAACAACGAGTTTTTCAATGAGACCTTCACGATCAAAAAAGACACTCCACCGGTGACTTCGATGAATTTCTCCTTGGGAGTTGAGAAAATGTGGTACCCGATCGTCGTGCAGGCGGAAGGTTACCTGGTTACCTACTTCAAACCACTCACCCCGCTGAGCCACAGCGCCGGACCAGGCGTAAGAGTAAAGCTGCTTTACCAGATAGGACGCCAATTGTAATTTCTTGCGCCTAACATTCACGGACAATAAATAGAAACTTGTCCGTGAATGTCCTATTTTTGGCCATTATTAATCCCCTATTTGACGAGCTTTGAAATTCGCAGCAATAGACATCGGATCCAATGGTGCCCGTATGCAAATATCCTCGGTATTGCAGGATGAGGGTATCTCCCGTTTTAAAAAGGTTGAATATGTCCGGTTTCCGCTTCGGTTGGGCCATGATGTGTTCACAGAGGGAATAATTAGCCCGCAGAGCGAAGACCGGTTGATGAAGCTGATGCTTGCCTATCAGTTGCTGATGGAACTGCATGAAGTCGAAGATTTCATGGCTTGCTCCACCTCTGCCATGCGGGAAGCAAGCAACGGATTTGAAGTTAGGGACCACATTGAGCAGCGTACAGGCATTCATATTCAAATTATCGACGGTCAAAAAGAAGCTGAACTCGTCAACAATGTGGTTGTAAAATCACTTGGGGAAGGCCAGTACATCCACATTGACGTAGGTGGCGGCAGCACGGAACTGAACTTGTACCAGGACCGTCAGAAAATCAAAGCAAAATCATTCAAACTTGGTTCCGTTAGACTTTTGGAAGGAAAAGAGTCTAAAAATTCTTGGATGAAGATCAAAGAGTGGATCAACCAGAATGTCGATTACAATCAGCCTATTCAGGCGGTAGGAACTGGCGGTAACATTAACAAGCTTTTCGATCTTTCATCGAAACTGACCGAAAGCTCAACAAGTCTTGAAGAAATTCAGCGAATGCGCGATTACATCGACCAGTTCTCCCTAGTCGACCGTATCAATAAACTTCAATTAAACCCCGACCGCGCGGACGTAATCGTACCAGCAGCCGACATTTACACATCTGCCATGCGTTGGGCGGGTGCAGAGGTTATCCATGTGCCGGACGTAGGCTTGAAAGACGGAATGCTGCAACTGCTTTACGACAGGGCATGCCGCAAAAAAAAGGCCTAAAAACAGGCCTTTTGAAATCTTCTTGTTATTTTCTTCTTACCAAACCTGTTCGAGGTCTTTTGCGGAATATTTATGGTTCCGTTCGATGAAGACTGAATCCCCTTCTTCCTTTTTAAGATGAAGCGGGTTTTTCTTGCCCAATTTGGCAAGCAACGCCACGGGAAACAGCACGATGAAAAACACGGCTGATAACAGGATCTTTCCATTGATCGCACCTAAAATCTCTGCCAGTTTATACCAACCTTTCACAATCAGGTCACCGAAAGCAGGGATTGCAATGCTACCCACCCCGATTACGGCGGCAGCTATCAGGAAATAAGGATGCTGAAATTTAAAAATAAAGGATAATATCACCAGACCTGTTACGATCACAAGCTGGGCTTTGGCTTTGTCTGATTCACTCATTTTGATAATAAAATATTTCAACCGGTAGCACCTGGCAAGTGCCGGATGCTACCGGTGTGGGGTTCAATGTAAAGGATTGATTTGCTGTAATCCGAAAAAATCAGAACAAAGTGTAGATGAATGGTGCAACAGCAGAGCCACCACCGATTACGATCAGTACGCCAATCAACAGCAATACGATGATCACAGGAGCGAGCCACCATTTCTTGCGCTCCTTCATAAATGCAAATAAATCTGTTAAAAAATCCATTTCTCTCTCGTTTTTAAAAACTCAAATGTAAAACTTAATTACTTTTTTATTCACTTCTAACAAATTAATTCTGAGTTAACGTTTGTCCATTGCATTGTAGAGCCTGTCTGCAATGAGTTGGTTCAATGCGGCACTGCCATGGCCATCATTTTTGCCAACAACACGTTCTTTTTCAGGTATCTTAACAATACCGTCGTTAATACCCACAACCGTCACTCCTTTCGCCCGTAGAAAATCTTCCACCGGCTTGGTATAGCCTGCACTCTTTTCGATCTGGAACAGGAATGGGATAAAAACGGCGTACATTTTGGCACCAGTACTGTCGCGGTAGGCAGTCATGCCGGAAAGGTCGCGTAAATGCGCATTCAGTATCGTGGTATCTGTATAGGCCGTCTGCACGAACTTCTCAAATGTGCTGAAACCTGTGTGGGGCAATTGCCAGTAGATAAAATTAGGCAGGTAAAACCGCTTCACGATGGTCGCCATTGGCCCTTTCAAATCCGCGTAAGGTTCCGCGCCGGTCAGCTTTAAACCCTTTTCTCTTCCTACTTTTTCAATATCGTTCGGAAAATACTCCAGAATGATAATGTCCGGCTTTACAGGAAATTCTTTTAACCTTTTTACCTCGTCCCGCGTATCCGCACCCGACATTCCAAGATTATAAACCGTGTATTGGTCGGTGCCCAGCTTCGCTTCGAGTATGTTGGAGAATCTTTCGTTCACATCTTTCAGGCCATGACCGGCAGCGAACGAATCGCCTATTACGAGTACTTTCTTCTTACCTGTCTCGCTTTTAACTTCCTTATCATGGTAGCCAAGCGCATTGACCGGGTTCCAATACTTTTCCCACCAGATCTGCGACGCCTTTGAAAGCACGCCTTCGTGGCTTTGCGGCACATTCATGAAGATTATTTCAAGAAAGATCAGCGTGACGATCAGCGGTGTAACGATCGTTACAATGTTGGCCAGGATCCCTTTTGCTTTGCTTTTAACTACTCCATAATAGAATATGCGCAGAATCTCGATCGTCAGCAGGGTCCAGAAGGCAAATTTCGCCAACCGGATATGCCAGCTATCGCTTTGCGGATAACCAGGGTAGTCGAACTTGATGTGAAACTTGTCGGGGTAAAAAAGAAAAACGAAAAGTAGACCCAGAAAAATGATCCGGATGATACTGGTTACTATTTTAGATGCCATTATAAGGGGTGCTCAGTGTAATGAGGGTTAATCCAATACAAACTCTTCCTTCCAATTATCTTTTTCAAGCCACTCGGGCTGTTGTTTTTTATCAAAAATATAATTCCCTACCACGAGGTAATCCATTTCAGTCCGCATAAAACAACGGTAAGCATCATTAGGCGTACATACTATAGGCTCCCCGCGAACATTGAAACTGGTATTGACGATCACAGCATAACCCGTCAATGCTTTGAAGGAATCGATCAGTTCGTAGTAACGCGGATTAGTATCCTTATGCACCGTCTGAATCCTGGCCGAATAATCGATATGGGTAATAGAAGGCAGGTCCGAACGCTCGAAATACAGTTTTTCGCGAAGATCGAGTGAACCATAGTCGGCCGGAACTGGCTTGCGGCGGCTCTCGGCAACCGGATGTACCAGCAACATATAAGGTGAAATACCGTCGTAATCAAAGTAATCACCGCAATCTTCCGCCAGCACCGACGGTGCAAACGGCCGGAACGACTCGCGGTATTTGATTTTCAGGTTTAATTTTTTCTGCATTTCTGCATTGCGCGGATCGCCCAGGATACTTCTGCCCCCCAGCGCACGCGGCCCAAACTCCATGCGTCCCTGCACCCATCCAACCACATTGCCTTCGGCCAATAGTCTGGCTGCCTCTTGGGAGAGGTCTTTGAAATTTTCGTAGTAAGTGTGAACAGCTTTGTATTTTTTGGCTGTCAATGCCACATCAAGATCAGAGAAAGTAGGTCCAAGATATGAGCCCCGCATGGCATCGGCTTTCCAGGTAATGTTTCTTTCCTGACCGAAATAAATGTGGTAGGCAGCCTGCGCCGCACCGAGCGCCCCTCCTGCATCACCGGCAGCTGGCTGAATGAATATATCTTTGAAAATACTAGCTTTCTGAAGTTTTCCGTTCGACACGCAGTTCAATGCAACACCGCCCGCCATACACAGGTAATCTGCGCCAGTCAGCCTTTTCGCTTCCTTGGCCATCCGGATCACCGCTTCTTCGGTGATATTCTGGATCGCCAGGCCGAGGTTACAATGAACAGCTTCCAGCGCATCCTCGGGCCGTCTGGTCTTGAACCCGAAAAGTGCCTCCCATTTGTGCTCATTCACCATTTTCAAACCCGTCGCATAATCAAAATATTCCTGATCAAGCCAAACCGAGCCGTCTTCTTTAAGATCAATAAGTTCTTTCAGGATAATATCTTCATACTTCTTGATATCCGGTGAATCCGGGTTACCATAAGGTGCAAGCCCCATGAGCTTGTATTCGCCCGAATTCACGCGAAAACCCAGGAAGTAAGTAAATGCGGAGTAAAGCAATCCTAATGAATGTGGGAATCTCAGCTCTTTCAAAATGCTGATGTCCTTACCCTCGCCGAGGCAGATGGAAGCGGTAGCCCATTCACCTACACCGTCGATGGTTAATATTGCAGATTTTTCAAAAGGTGAAGGATAATAGGCGCTGGCGGCGTGGGACAGGTGGTGCTCAGGAAACAGCATTTTCACCTTCTTTTTCTTCTTGTCGTAACCCAGCTTTTCCAGCTCTTCATTGATCAGACGTTTCAGGAACATCTTTTCTTTAATCCACACCGGCATGGCTGTCAAAAACGACCGCACGCCTTTCGGCGCGAATGCATAATAGGTCTCCAGCAATCTTTCGAATTTCAATAAGGGCTTGTCGTAGAAGACGATCGCATCCAGCTCATTCAGTGTCAAACCGCCGTATTCAAGGCAAAATGCAACTGCATTGGAGGGAAAACCCGGATCGTGTTTTTTTCTTGTAAAGCGCTCTTCCTGTGCAGCAGCTACGATTTCACCGTTATCTATAAGAGCCGCGGCGGAATCGTGATAGAAAGCCGAGATACCTAAAATTTTCATTAAAAAGTGTTTAAATAATATGTATAGTTGCGGACCTACACCGTTCAAAAGGCGTGCAAGTTAAGCATTTTGGACAATCAATAATCAAGTAGCTTTTGCCGTACGATAAATTCGACAATTTCGTGAGAAAAGCGCTGAGCCCCCAGCTCGCTCACATGGCATACATCACAAAAGAGCGTCGAATCTTTTGGCATCCTGTTTTCCATATCCAAAAAGGCCACGGGGTGTTTACGAACAAGGCCCCTTAGCATTTGATTGTGCACGCCTATTCCCTTTTTTACATTTTCCGGCCTTCCCCAGATCACTACTGGTGACGCGTAATTACACCCGGCGAAATGCTTCATGTCATTCTGTTTGCCGGTAAGCACGACATTCTCGGGGAAATAACTCGCATAGCTCATCAGCAGCAACTTGTCACCCCGCGATTTCGCAGTCTGGATGATCTGTTCGATATTCTGGCGATATGATGCTCCTGTTTTGATATCAGCTCCAAAACGTGCGAATTGAGGGTCTACATTCTCCTGACTAATATAAATCCTGTGCCCGAGACGGTCGCTGATCCGGCTGGCGAGTTTGTGTGCCAGGTATGGGATGACGGTAAAATTGATTTCCGGGTGCGCCTGCAAAAGATAAATGTCGCGGTACCAGCGCATATGCGTATAATCGCTACGAAAGTCGGCAGGGGGAATGTTGTTAGCTCTGTTTTCGTTGACCGCCTCGTAATAAATCACCAGGTCGAAACGCTGGTCTGAAAGCAAACTGTATTTCAACGCATTGTCGCGGGAAGTATGGCCCGCTCCTGCAATATTATAGAACGCATAGCGCACTTTTTCGCCGTAGCGTTTTTGCAGCATCGTGTCGAGTCTGCTTTCAAGGTGTGACCATGGCGTACTAACCACCGATCCTCCCAGGATAAGAACGTTTTTCACCTCCCCGCCCCGCCGTATTTCCTTTGCTTGCACCTTTTTCAGGTTGTCATAGAACCCGGTAAAGATATAGTCTGATGGTTGAAAAAAAGAATAACCAAAGAATACAAGGCCGATACGTAGCAGCACTTCGGTAAAGCACAGCAATGTGAGGACAAAAATACCAGAGAAGAGCAGATGACGGGATTTCATTCGGGTGGAGTGCATTAAGTATGTATACGTGATACTTAAATATACCAGCCCGAAAATTTCCTATATTTTCAAATTATCTTCTGGCTGGCAAGGATTCCCCTTCGGTCGTTTACAGAATTTTTGTCGGCTTATGGTTTTCGTCGAGTGCTACAAAAGTAAAAATGCCGATCACCGCCTTTTCCCGGCTTTCCTCATACATTTTCTCGACAAATATATCCACACGGACTTTCATACTGGTATTTCCAACTGTTTCCACCCTTCCTACAAGCTCAATAATCGTCCCTGCCGGAATGGGATGGGTAAAGTCGATCCGGTCCGAAGAAACCGTCACACACCGAAGACGTGAGAAACGTGTCGCGGCGATAAAGGCGACTTCGTCCATCATTGACAGCGCCGTTCCGCCGAAAAGCGTATCATAATGGTTTGTATTGTTTGGAAAAACGGTCTTAAACACGCGGGTTTCCGAGGCGGTAATTTTTTCTTCTAATGTCAAAACAAGAACGGATTGGTGGTAATGGTAATTTGGGGAATGGTCGGGTGTCCCCGACCATTCCTGATCGCTAGCTGGTCACTTCGACTGATTCGCGCAGCAAGTTAGCGGCAGAAATCATGTTACGCAAAGCGGCTTCGGTTTCCGGCCATTTCCGCGTCTTTAATCCGCAGTCTGGATTTACCCAGAGATTCCTTGCGGGAATGACTTTCAATGCCTTTTCGAGCAACAGGATCATTTCATCTACGGTTGGCACTCGTGGCGAATGGATATCATAAACGCCCGGCCCTATTTCATTGGGATAATTAAACCTGGCAAATGCATCCAGCAGCTCCATTTGCGAGCGCGAAGTCTCGATTGTGATCACATCGGCATCCATCGCGGCAATGGAGTCGATAATATCATTGAACTCCGAATAGCACATGTGCGTGTGTATCTGCGTGCGGTCGGCCACACCCGCTGCGCTCAGGCGAAATGCATCGACTGCCCATTTCACATAATTGCCCCAGGCACGCTTCCTGAGCGGCAAACCTTCCCGGATTGCCGGTTCGTCGATCTGTATCACCTTAATCCCCGCTTTTTCAAGATCAATAACTTCATCACGGATAGCCAGCGCAATCTGGAAAGTGGTATCCTTTCTCGGCTGGTCATCTCTCACAAACGACCATTGTAAGATCGTAACCGGGCCGGTTAACATTCCTTTCACCAGCTTTTCTGAATTGGCCTGTGCAAAAGCCGACCATTTGACCGTCATCGGCTCCGGGCGTTCCACATCGCCGTAAATCACGGGCGGCTTCACACACCGACTGCCATAGCTTTGTACCCAGCCGTTTTGGGTGAATACAAATCCTGATAACTTTTCTCCAAAATACTCCACCATGTCATTCCTTTCGAACTCACCGTGTACCAGCACGTCGATACCGAGATCTTCCTGCCACCGCAATGAGCTGATAATTTCCTCCCGGATCCGCTTTTCGTAATCCTCCAAAGTTAAAGTACCCTTTTTCAGCCGCGCACGCAGCTGGCGAATGTCATCGGTTTGCGGGAATGACCCGATTGTTGTCGACGGAAAAAGCGGCAGCTTCAATTTTTCCAGCTGGATTTTTTGCCTGAATGGAAACGCATTGAGCCTTTCAAAGTCCTTTTCCGTAATGCGCGCCGCACGTTCTTTTACCGTCGGCTTATGGATCAATGTTGAAACATGCCGACTTGCAATCGCTTCCTGGTTAGCAAGATAGGCCTCATCAGAGCACCAATCTGTCCCGGTCAGTTTACTTAATGCCGCCACTTCACCCAGTTTCTGTTTGGCAAAGGCCATCCAGTTCTTTATTTCTGGTGTTAATACCGCTTCGTCTTTTTCAAGATCGAGGTCGTGGGGGCTGTGCAGGAGCGAGCACGAAGGCGCGATCATCAACCGGTCGGTGCCGAGTATGTTAGCTGCCTTTTCTATTGTTTCCAATGACTTTTTATAGTCGTTTTTCCAGATATTCCGACCATCTACGACACCAAGCGACAGTTTTTTGGTTGATTCGACGAAAGCACGGTCTTCCAAAATGGCAGCCAGCCCTTCCGGCCCTCTGGTAATATCAATATGTAGCGCATCGACGGGCAAACTTGTAGCAACAGCGAGGTTATCTTCCAACGCGCCGAAATAGGCCGTTACCAGGATCCTGATCTTCGGAACTGCTTCCCTGATCTGTTGATATGCACTCTGAAATGCCAGCCGCTCATTGTCGTTAAGGTCAAGGACCAAGCCGGGCTCATCCAGCTGTACCCAGTCCGCACCGCGGGAAGCCAGTTCTTTCAAAACAGAAATATAAACAGGTAGCAGATTATCGATCAGGTCCGTTTTTACAAATCCTTCGTCTTTCTCTTTACCCAAAAGAAGATAAGTAACCGGCCCAAGGAGAACCGGCTTTGTCAGAATGCCTTTTTGCAGGGCATCTTCGAATTCAAGCAGGACTTTATCTGAATAGCGGCTGAATTTTTGATTTTTTACAAATTCAGGGACCAGGTAATGGTAGTTGGTATCAAACCATTTGGTCATTTCCATGGCTTTGATATCGAGATTACCCACCTGGATTCCTCTCGCCATGGCAAAGTAAAGATCAAGTTCTTTGTTGGACTTGCCGTCGAGCAACTGGTGATAGCGCTCGGGAATGGCCCCGACCATCAGCGACGTGTCCAGAACGTGGTCGTACAATGAGAAATCATTGGAAGGAATCAGTTCAATACCGGCTTCCCGCTGCGTTTCCCAGTTTTGATGGCGGATTTGGCGGGCTACTTTTTGCAACGCATCCTTACCGATAGTGCCTGCCCAGAATTGTTCGTCTGCTTTTTTCAGCTCACGGTGGCTTCCAACGCGTGGATAGCCCAGATTGTGTGACAACATAACGTTTTGTGTTTAAAGAGTTAATAAAAACCCTGTGAAAACACCCACCCATCCTGACTTGCGGCTGCTGTTAAACCTTCGTCAGTACATGATACATCCCTTACCCGCGAAAAGTCACAGGTGCACAATGCTGGAATAATATGAGGTAAATCAATACTTGACTGCTCCCCATCCGTGAGGGAGTAACCATTGAGGGTAATGGCAAGTCTCCTGGCTTGTGTCATTTTTACCGCCCTTCTCGTCGACCTGGCCCACCCCGGGGAAGAGCCTGCAACAATGGGACGCGAGGGTAAAAATCCGCTCTGCTGTTCAGAGCCGACACTTACAGTAGCACGACTGCCCGTGATTTGCACACGGTTCCTTTTTATTTTGCTATACTTTGGCTGAGGGCACCAAAGGCAAAAACCATTATCCCGATTGACGGGTGTTCACAAAGAACGTTTCAAATTTAAAATGAAAAATAGTTGACCTGGAAGTCGAGTATCGATTTAAGTGAAGCGAAACGATATTCGAGTAGCAATGCGATAAAATATCTTTTTTGGCAGCAATCAGGCGTTGGTAAAAGTAAAATTTAACGGGGTGATTTTTAAGGAAAATACCTGTATATCTCCCTTCTGTGCAGAACTCTTGTAAAAACCACCTCTCCTTCTAACAGAAAAATTCCGACCCGGTAATCACCTATTCTAATCCTGTATGCATTAGGAGCACCTTTCATTTTCTTCACATGCTGTATTTCTTGAAAGTGGTTGGCCGCCTGAATATCCTGCACCAGTTTTCCGATGTGCGATCTGACGCTCTCAGGTAATCTTTGGGAGTCTTTGATAAATGAATTAGCGTACTGATATTTCATAGTCCCTTACCAAAAAGGAACGATTCGAATTCTTTTCTTTGAGTATCATCGGCAATCCCTTCCTTAATACCCTCCATCATAGCTATCCCAAATGCTTCATCCTCTTCGTCCTCGGATAACTGCCGCTCCTCGACTTCAATTTCAAGCGCTTTCAGGATTGTTAACAATGCATCCTTCTGCACGGGTGTTACAGAAACGTCCAGAAGCATTCTCTGTTTGTCTTTCAATGAGGCCGCCATATGCTTTGACATTAAGTATTAAATACAATATAAATTTAGCTGAATTTATTGATTTCAAGCAATCAATTCCGCTGCTTCCGCATCCAGGATAATTTCTGCATTCAAATGATTTTGCAGGACGGTTGCTGGAAAATCCTTTGAAACGGGGAAGGCCAGCGCTCTTTGGATAACCGGCGCTTTGGATTTGCCGGATGCCAGTAAAATAGCTGTTTTGGATTCAAGAATATGCCTGATACCAACGGTGATACCCTGAGTCAATGTGGTGGGTTGATTGAAATACTTTTGTCCAACTTCTTTTGTGACCGGGTCCAACTCCGAAATATGGGCATAGGTATCCCACGGAGTCCCAGGCTCATTCAATGCAAGATGTCCGTTCATACCTACTCCCAACACGATTAGGTCAAGTCCGCCTAATCCCTCCACAATATGATTAATGCGGTCGCATTCCGCTTGGGGATCGATGGCCTTCCCGTCGAAAAAAACGATCTGGTTGTCGCGTAAGCCAATTGGTTTCAGAAAGTCGCGATCCAGCAGGTCGCGGCAGCTGCCGTCATCACCAGCCCCCAGCCCCACCCATTCATCGAGTCCAACGAATATGCATTTAGAGAAATCGACCTTTCCGGCCTGGTTAGCGGCTACAAGCGCCTGGAACATACCGAGCGGCGTACTTCCCGAAGGAAAACACAGGATTGCATCCGGTTTGTGGTTGAGCAATGTGATGACACGTTCCGCGGCGGCAATACTCATCGTGCTATAATCCGGGTAAGTGCTGATTTTCGGAGTCATAATGGCAAGTGGTGTTTAGGAAGTGAGCGCGCCAATCTAAACATTCTTTTCAGGGGAGTAAACATTTGTCCTCAAAAAACACCGAAAACTGCAAGTCCGATCCTAACTTTACCGCATAATCCGCATTGTTCATTTTACATTATCATTCTACCAAAAATGGAATACCGCATAGAAAAAGACACCATGGGCGAAGTACAGGTTCCGGCCCATGTGTACTGGGGCGCCCAGACGCAACGCTCGATCCAGAACTTCCCGATTGCCCAGGATATCAATAAAATGCCGAAGGAAATTATCAAGGCATTCGCATACCTGAAAAAAGCAGCGGCGATCACTAATTATGAAGCAGGCGTCCTTCCCCAGGAAAAAAGCGACCTGATCGGCCGGGTGTGTGACGAGGTGCTGACCGGCTCGCTCGACGACCAGTTCCCGCTCGTGGTATGGCAAACAGGCTCAGGAACGCAGTCGAACATGAACTGTAACGAGGTGATCGCTTACCGCGGACACGTGTTGCAAGGCGGTGACCTGGCCGACAAATCGAAATTCCTGCACCCGAATGATGATGTCAACAAATCGCAGTCATCCAACGATACTTATCCGACGGCGATGCACATTGCAGCTTACAAAATCCTTGTGGACGTTACGATCCCGGGCATTACCAAGCTGCGCGATACATTGAGAGCCAAATCCGAAGCATTCCGGAATGTGGTAAAAATCGGTCGCACGCACTTTATGGATGCTACTCCGCTTACATTAGGCCAGGAGTTTTCAGGATATGCGTCCCAGCTTGACCATGGCTTGAAAGCCATTAACAACTCCCTTGCCCATCTTTCCGAACTCGCATTGGGCGGAACGGCTGTGGGTACCGGCATTAACACACCTCCCGGATATTCAGAAAACGTAGCGAAGCACATTGCAACACTAACCGGCCTGCCATTTATCACTGCCGAGAATAAATTCGAAGCCCTGGCAGCACACGACGCGATCGTGGAAGCTCACGGTGCACTGAAAACTGTGGCGGTGAGCCTGATGAAAATAGGTAATGACATTCGCATGTTGTCGTCGGGCCCGCGCTCGGGGATTGGCGAGATCCATATTCCTGACAATGAGCCCGGAAGCTCCATTATGCCAGGAAAAGTAAACCCTACACAATGCGAAGCGATGACGATGGTAGCTGCTCAGGTAATGGGCAATGATGTGGCGATCAGCATCGGCGGATCAAATGGTCACTTCGAGCTGAACGTTTTTAAACCGCTGATGGCATATAACTTCCTGCATTCGGCAAGGTTGATCGGTGATGTCTGCGTGTCATTCAACGACAATTGCGCGGTAGGTATCGAGCCTTTGCATGAAAACATCAAAAAGCACGTCAACAACTCATTGATGCTGGTGACGGCGCTTAATACCAAAATCGGTTATTACAAAGCCGCTGAAATTGCACAAACGGCACATAAAAATGGTTCTACACTAAAAGAAACGGCCGTGGCACTGGGTTACCTTACGCCCGAAGAGTTCGATGCATGGGTGAAGCCCGAAGATATGGTGGGTGACAACAAATAGTTGGTCCGGGAATCGATATAGCATATGTGAATGCTCCGCTTAACCGGTGGAGCATTTGCTTTTAGCCATTTTCCGAAATGAATATCAGGGATGAATTACTTGCAGATCCGAAGTTCTCCAAATACAAAGCCTCCGTTATAGCAGCGCATGCAGCTCTGTCGGCAGCGAATTTTAAAGAACTCATGCATTGCTTTCTGGCAGACCATTACCGGCTGGCGCAGCGCGCTGCATATAGTGTGAGCATCGCGTCTTCCAGCAATACGGCGCTGATCGCACCATATATAGGTGTACTTGTAAGCCAGCTCAAACGGACCGATGTACATGACGCGGTAGTCCGCAACAGCGCGCGTATTCTTCAAAATGTTACTATTCCGGATGAATTCCACGGTGAGTTAATGGATGCCTGTTTTACATTGATCCAAAACAGGTCGATACCGATCGCCATCCGGGTGTTCAGTTTAACGTCACTCTTTAATCTGGCGGCAGTATATCCCGAAATCCGAAAAGAGCTCCGGGTCATCATTGAGGAATCGATGGATTATGAAAAGCCTGCGTTCAGGTCCCGGGCTAAAAAGATCCTGGCTAAAATCTAAAAAGGCCCTCGTTAGTCATTTTTGAAAGGTTTTAAAAACAAAGCAGGAGAGAATAATACAGGTAAATCGCTTTACCTTGCTCCTTTAAAACAAAAAACACTCCATGATCATATACTGCCATTCCTTACTCGACGGGTCGCTCAATGACAAGCTGGGTAATGCGCTATATCCCCAACATCAGATCCATTTTCGGACAGAAGCAGCCAGTGATCATGAACTGAAAACATGGTTTGCAGATGCTGAATATATTCTCGGCAATCCGCCCGTCGTATGGTTCGAGCAATTCCCGGCAAATCTCAAATTCTGGCAGCTGGATTCCGCCGGTTTCGATCAATATGCTTCCGTGGCTATTCCCGACCATGTAAAAACAGCGAATATGGGTGACTGGTTTGCCCGGCCCTGCGCTGAATCCATTGTGGGTGGCGTGCTGGCATTGTATCGCGGCCTCGACAAGCTGACATTGCTGAAACAAAAATCTGAATGGATAGGCGCACCGCTTCGCGCGGAGTTAAAGATATTGTACAAGCAAAATGTTGTCGTACTCGGCGCGGGGACGATCGGCCTGTCGGTTAATGCGATATTGAAAGGCCTCGGCTGCTCAACGCACCTGATGGCGCGAACTTCGCAGGAAGCGGACCTGCGCAGCCGGGAAGACCTGTTTAATGAACTGCCGCATGCCGATCTCGTCATCAATACATTGCCGGGCACAGCACAGCACTTTGTTGATAGCGCGTTTTTTGCTGCGATGAAATCAGGAAGCGTGTATGCGAGCGTAGGAAGGGGGAGTACTACTGATGAAAATGCATTGATAGAAACCCTAAACTCTGGAAAGCTAGATGGCGCAGTACTCGACGTCACCGAAATCGAGCCGCTCCCGACCGAAAGCCCGCTCTGGAAAATGGATAACGTGGTTCTGACGCAGCACACAGGCGGCGGACATAAAAATGAGCATATGGGCAAAGTAGATTTGTTTCTCAACAACATTTTTGCCATTGAAAACGGCGGCAATATTGCCAATGAAGTGAACCTTGTTAAAGGATATTAATCGATGATCCAAACCGAAATGTTAGTAACAGAAGCAGATATTGCAGCATCAATCAGGGAAAAATACTTTTCAAAATTTGGGAATAATGATGGAATAAGGACTTTCCGGTCGCCCGGACGGATCAACCTCATCGGCGAACATACTGATTACAACAATGGCTTTGTGCTACCTGCAAGCGTCGACAAGGCCGTTTATTTCGTAATAGCGCCCCGGGAAGACGATCAGGTGGTTTTATATGCGGCCGATCTCGACCAGACCTATTCGTTTTCACTCGATGATCTTTCCAAACCTGCTCAATCCTGGGCGCATTACCAGTTAGGAATTGTTGAACAAATACAGAAAAAAGGGCTGAACATTGGCGGTTTCCAGACTGCATTCGGTGGGAATGTGCCTGTGGGCGCTGGATTGTCGTCTTCCGCTGCATTGGAATGTTGTTTACTGTTTGCTTTGAATGAAATGTACGGGTTGAACCTCGACCGTTTCGGCATTGTGAAAATGTCCCAAAAAGCTGAAAATGAATATGTGGGCGTTCAATGCGGGATTATGGACCAGTTTGCTTCGGCGTTCGGCAAAGAAGAATCGGTGATCCGGCTCGACTGCCGTTCGTTGGAATACGAATACTTTCCTTTCCCGATGGACGATTATCTCATCGTTCTTTGCGATACCAGCGTAAAACACTCTCTGGCGAGCTCGGAATACAATACACGGCGGTTGGAATGCGAAAAGGGCACATCCATCCTGCAAAAATATGATCCTAATGTCCTTAGCCTCCGCGACGCCTCTCCGGCGCTGGTAGAAGCGCATAAGGAAGAGTTGGGTGATGCGGTTTATCGGCGTTGCAAGTTTATTACAGAAGAAATACAACGCGTCCAGGATGCCTGCAACCTGCTGGTGCAAGGTAATCTTCCCGATTTTGGTAAGAAAATGTACGATACGCATTTCGGTTTGCAGCATGAATATGAAGTAAGCTGTCCGGAGCTGGATTTTCTGGTAGACCAAACCCTGAACGATCCTTCCGTGCTGGGTGCGCGTATGATGGGCGGCGGGTTCGGTGGCTGCACGATCAATCTGGTTAAAAAGGAAGCGGTTGATGCATTTGAAGAGAAAATGAAGAAAGCATATCTTGAAAAATACGCGATAGACCTCCCCTGCTATAAGGTAAAAATCACCGACGGCACCGGAGAAATTTTAGCTTAAAACCTTAACTCTGACATTTAAACAAACTCTTAACCTTTGACTATGAGAAGAATACCTTTTTTACTCACTGCGCTGACCGGACTGTTCCTTTTCAG
This sequence comes from Dyadobacter sp. MSC1_007, assembly GCF_023667495.1. Lineage (GTDB taxonomy): Bacteria > Bacteroidota > Bacteroidia > Cytophagales > Spirosomataceae > Dyadobacter. Next base: position 88,187 of record NZ_JAMOZL010000001.1, on the reverse strand, counting down.
TTGCTCAAAAACCAAGAATGAAGAAAAAATGATCAGCACCATTTCCAAAGAGACATTCGGCGAACTTCCCGACGGCCAGAAGGCGGACCTTTACACACTGACCAACGCCAATGGCATGACCGTCAACATTACCAACTATGGCGGCATTATCACCAAACTTACAGCGCCGGATAAAAAAGGTGAATGGGCGGATGTAGTGCTCGGTTTCGACTCGCTGCCGCCTTATCTGAAAGGCCATCCGTTCTTTGGTGCGCTGGTTGGGCGATATGGCAACCGCATTGCCAAGGGTAAGTTTAAATTGAATGGGCAAGAATACAGTCTGGCGATCAATAATGGCCCTAATGCATTGCACGGCGGCACAAAAGGGTTCGACAAGGTGATCTGGAAAGCTACTGAGATCAAACAGGACTCAATCGTCGGCCTTCAACTGGAATACACCAGCAAGGATATGGAAGAAGGCTATCCCGGAAACCTGACTGTGAAAGTGATATACACGCTCGACAACGACAATGCGCTGACGATTGATTATACCGCCACGACCGACAAGCCAACAGTCGTTAACCTCACGAACCACTCGTATTTCAACCTTACCGGCTTGAAAAGGGATATTCTCGATCACGAAGTATCTATCGTTTCGGACAGCATCGTGCCTGTCGACACTACTTTGATCCCAACAGGAAGGCTGCGTGCAGTGGAAGGAACTCCTTTCGATTTTCGTAAACCGACAAAAATCGCTGCCGGAATTGATAAAACAGAAGACGAGCAGATCAAAAACGGCGGCGGTTATGACCATTGCTGGGTGATCAAGCGCTCCGAGCCGGGGTTAATGCTGTTTGCAACGGTTAAAGATCCTGAAAGCGGCAGATTTATGGAGGTTTTCACCACCGAACCGGCTGTTCAATTCTACACTGGCAACTTCCTGGATGGTAAACTGACAGGCAAAGGCGCAACCTATTCAAAACGTTTCGGACTTTGCCTCGAAACCGAGCATTACCCTGATTCTCCAAATCAGCCACAATTCCCGACCACGACTTTGAACCCGGGAGAGACTTACAAGACGACAACGAAGTACCGCTTCTCAGCGAAGTAACGGAAATAATTGCACGCTCTTAGCGGGCAGGATATGCAGGCCTCTATTCGCCGAACATATCCTGCCCTTATTTTTTGCAATCTTTTTCCTAGTTTTGGGATACGCTATCACGCAGACTATGCCTAAAATTCTGGAATACTTTGGAATGATATTTTATTTTATTCCAATGAACATCTACCCATTCACGTGCACGTTTCGTATAATGGCTGTGAAAGTATTTTTGAAATATTTTTCGATAAAGGAGAACTGAAACGGGTAAATGTTCGAAAATCCGGGGGTAAAGACCAACTGCCTGCGCAGCAGTTAAAGGAAGCTAAAAAAGTTATCGAGTTGTACGCAGAAGACATTGTGAATCGCTGGACTGATTTCTTTGTTCTCAAGAAAAAAGTAGAAAGCGTAAAAATCACCCAAAGACTATGACGCCTACTGTGCAGATAACCGGGGCCAGATATCTATCAGATTATAAAATCCTGATTAACTTTTCTGACCAAACCTCGCAAACAGTTGATTTTGAAAATTTCCTGACTCAAAATCCACATCCCCAGCATGACAAATACAAAAAGTTTACCCATTTCAAAAAGTTCAAAATTGAACATGGCAACATCGTTTGGGGTAGCGATTGGGATTTGATTTTTCCGGTGGAACAGCTGTACAAAGGGGAAATAGAGTGACGCTTAAAGATTACATTACCATATCAACACCACAATGCTTACTAAAACCGTAAAAATCAGCAATGTTACCAATCTTTCTGACGCCCGTTATTGTGCGGGAATGGGGGTTGAAATGCTTGGTTTTTCAATTGATGAAGACTCTCCCAACTATATATCTCCTAAAAAATTCGAAGATATCTGCTCCTGGCTTGCTGGCGTAACATTAGTCGCAGAAACGGGCAAAACGGATGCCAACGTCATTCTGGCCACAATAGCAGACTATCCGGTTCACGCGGTACAAGTGAATGATCCTGGTTTGCTCAATTACCTGCGTGCCGAGCTTGACCTTCCGCTCCTCCTGCGTGTGAGCGTCGATCTCTACGATTCGGGCGAGATTGTCCCGATTTTAAGCCGTTATGAAAGCGAAGTCAGTCATTTCCTGCTCGAAAGCGACCAGGAAGCCGAATTGTCGGAATCCTGGATGCAGGTATTGGGTAATATCGAGGCCGAATATCCCATACTCGTCGGATTCGGGCTCGACAATGAATTTACCGTAAGCGCTCTTACCGAACTTCTTCCAAATATCGGCATAGCCTTGCGCGGAAGTGACGAAATCCGGCCAGGTTATAAGGATTTCGGTAGCATGATGGACATTCTTGAAGCGCTTGAAGAGCAATAAGAGCCCTTTTTCATCCCTTTAATTTACATTCTCCCTAAAAATATCCGCTCAACACGCTCTTCCGCCGATAATAATTTTCCGGTTTACAGTATCTTGCATTACCTACTACCTTTGATTACAAATAAACACTAAACTAATCATGGAAAAGAAATTGCACCGCATACCAGACCAGGCAGTTTTCGGAGGAGTATCAGCGGGAATAGCTCAGTATCTGCATATTGACGTGGTAATCGTCCGCGTCGTGTTCGTTGTAATGGCGCTGCCCCTGTTGCCTCCCGGCTTCGGGATGACTGGTTTGATCTATATTATCCTATGGGCTGTGCTGCCAACTGGCCCCGCCGGAGAGTTTTACACCACTCACACCGCATTCGGTTCCGAACCGTCCAAACCATCCGATCCGATTTTCGACAAAAAGAGATCCGATCAGACGGTCATGATCCTCGGTGGTGTGCTGATCTTTTTTGGAGCGGTAATGTTGATTGATGATTTTCCAGTGTGGTATCAGTTCAAAAAATATTTCTGGCCGATCGTGCTCATGGCCATCGGTGCATTCCTGATCCTTCGTCAACGCGACAAGGAAAGCGAAAACAAAGCGACAGTGTATCCGACGACACCTCCGCCAACCGAACCGGTTGACCCAGGCCCTGATCCACAGCCTTATACTCCATTCACACCGTCCTCAACAACGGAAACGCATTTCCCCGAGGATCCCGAGCTAAAAAAGCCCGATGACGAGGACGATCAGGTGATCCGGGTAAACTAGTGTGCATTGCCTTCCTGTATTTCACATTTAACTAAACATAGCCATGAACTTTAGAAACATTTTCTGGGGCGTCATCCTCATCATCACCGGGTCGCTGTTCCTGGTCGAAGAACTGACTGATTTTGATTTCGGGCGCTTTTTCTGGCCGATTATCCTCATCGTCACAGGGGGATTGCTCCTATTGCGTAATTTTCTCAATTCCGACAATGCTAACCGATCAAACATATAGATCATGAAAAATTCACGCGGTATCATTTGGGGTGGATTGCTGGTTATTTTCGGGATGATTTGGCTCCTCCGGAACATGAATCTTCTCAACATCGACTGGGACGCCGTACTTCCTTACTGGCCGGTGCTGCTCATCATTGCAGGCGCACTGCTGCTCGCTGCGGGCCGGGAGAGAGGTGTATATGGCGGCGTGGTTGGCTTGCTTATCACATTAGCCGTGTTCGGCGGGATCATGAACCGGACCAACCGGGCATTCGACCACCACGCCAACGACTGGAATTTCGGATGGGATGATCATGACGATGATGACGACCACGATTACGGCTTCCATGACGACGATGGGGATAACCACGACGACAATGACGGGGATAATGACGACAAGCAATGGAAAAACGGTGATCGTCCCATCAACGGCGTCTACAACCATGAGATGGAGGATTTTATCCAGAAAGCTAATTTCAATCTCGAAGGCGGTGCCGGATCGTTTTCGCTTGATGGCAATACACCCAAGCTCTTTGAAGCAAGTACAAAAAGCACCATTGTCGGTTTTTTATCCAACACTTCGATAAACAAACTGGACAATTCGGCTACTGTCAGCCTCAAAATGGAGGAAGGGAATGTAAAAATTAAGGACGGCGAAATGTCTAATCAGGCCAAGATCCAGCTCAATGAGAAGCCGATCTGGAGTATCGACCTGGGTATCGGAGCTGGCAAGGGCGATTTCGATTTCAGTAATTATAAGGTTGAAAAACTGAAAGTAAGCACCGGCGTCGCTGATATGGATATCAGACTGGGCGACAAATTACCGACTTCCAATGTCGATATCGAAGCAGGAGTTGCGTCTGTCACGCTGGAAATTCCCGAGTCGGTTGGTTGTGAAATGCATATGGATGGCGCATTAAATGCCAAGAATATGGGAGGCCTCGACAAAGTCGATAACGGATTATATCGTTCCGCCAACTTCGCCACCGCAGCTAAAAAAATAATCGTGCATTACGAAGGCGGGCTCACCAGCATCAATATCAAGCGCTATTAATCCCATCACGGAGAGCGGGTAAAGCCGTCAGCAGCCAGAAGAACCGAAAATGAATATCTTTGCACCTCTTGCAAGGATATTCATTTTTTTATGCTCAAAGTAATCGTTTGTCTTTTCACTGCTTCGTTTTTCGGTTTTTTTCAAACATTTGCCCAATCTAAAAACTCAATTCCTGCCATTGAACAGCGAATGATCGACTGTGGGCTGGTGGATGTACAAAAAGTAGACCCTACTATACGCGTCGAGCTGAAATACTCAACCACCGACAACTTTATCGGCCGGGATGTGTATGGAGAACTTAACCGAGCCTATTTGCAGCCGGAAATGGCCAGGCGTCTTGCGAAGGCCAATGCATTGTTAATCCAATACAAACCAAAATATAAACTGCTGGTTTACGACGCTGCCCGCCCGAATTCCGCCCAATACGACCTTTGGAATGCGCTGGACGACCTGAAAATTCCAGCCAAGAGCAAAACACAATACGTCGCCGATCCAAAAATAGGTTCGAACCACAATTTCGGTTGTGCGGTAGACCTCACCATCGCCGATGAAAACGGCAAGCCGTTGGATATGGGCACTTCGTTTGATTTTTTCGGCCCGCTGGCTTATCCCCGCGCCGAACAGGAAATGCTTAAAAAAGGCAAACTGAAGATTGTCCAAGTGGAAAACCGTCAGTTGCTCAGGAAAGTTATGACCCAGGCCGGTTTCAAAGCCAATACCACGGAATGGTGGCATTTCGACGGCATGTCGAAAGCACAGGCTAGGGCTAAATATGGGATGATTAAATAACAAGGCTAGTCAGGGCGGACCGAACTCCCGCCGGAAACATCCTTTTCCACCTTAGGATTACCACGATATCTCACATTGCTGGCACCATTTGCCTTCACATCCAAAAGCCTGGTCACCCACACTTTGGCATCGCTCGCGCCCGACACCCGCAATTTCGACTCCTCTGCTTCCAGATCGAATGCATTCAGGTCCGATGCCCCTTCAAGCTCCCCATCAAGGTATTTCATTTTCCCCTGCAGATTAAGCTCCGACGCGCCCGACAATTCGAATTTCAAAGTAGTCCCCGCTCCGTCAAAATCACATTTGGAAGCTCCTGACAGATCAAACTCAATGCTCGGCAAGTTCTCAAAACCCTCGACCATGGCTTCAACCGCACCGGAAAACTCAGCTGATTCGAGATCAGGCATCGTAATCTCGATATCCATCCGACGACGGTTTTTCCACGAATTGTTGTAACGGGCCACCAACCTGCCGTCCTGAACAAAGATATTGAGATCGTCCAGGTCGTTGCGCTCGCCGGTGGCAGAAACAGCAAACGAGGTGCCTGCCGTGACGTTCACATGGAATGCATTACCTATTTCCAGCTCATCAAAATCGCGAAAATCGAAAGTCCGGGTCGCCTCTCCGCGCGGCGGAATATCATCGTCCGAATTAATATAAACACACGATTGAAAAACCGGCGCAATGCTGAATGCAAGAGATAGATTGAGAAAAAATTGTTTCATGGCTAACAGGTGATTTTTTAGTTTATGACAATTGCCCCCCTCATTCCCCCTATTCAAAAAAATATTTTTTTAGGCGTAGGGGGATCAAGGGGGCAAGTTGTCACATTCCAAAGGACATTTAAAATGACCGCTCTTCTATATCACAAACCGCTAATCGAAAGAGATTATCTATTTTTGACCGAAAATCAAAAACAGATAACGGTGCACTCTTCCGACCCAGAAATAGTCAACGCGATAAGGCGGGGCGATGAAAAGGCTTTTGAGCAGACTTTCCGCACGTACTACCCGCGCCTCTGCAACTATGCCTGCTCGATGCTCAAAGAAGAAGAAGAAGCCGAGGAAGTGGTGCAAACGGTTTTCCTGACCATCTGGGAAAAACGGGAAGATCTCGAAATAACGCTCTCATTAAAGTCCTACCTGTACCGGGCCGTGCATAACCACTGCCTGAACCGCTTCAAGCATGCTACCGTACGTGAAGTCCATAGAGAACACACATTGAATTTCACCAGCCATTCGTATGAATCGGTCACCGAGGTGATCCATGCTAATGAGCTGGAAGATCGCATTGAAAAAGCCGTGAGTACATTACCTGAACAGTGTCAGAAAGCATTCAGATTAAGCCGTTTTGAGGAGTTGAAATATCAGGAAATAGCAGATCAGCTAGGAATTTCCATTAAAACAGTGGAAAACCAGATCGGGAAAGCGTTGAAAATTTTGCGGGCGGAACTGGCTGATTACCTGCCTGTGACGCTTTGGCTGTGTTGTACGATTGTTGAACAGTTAATCACACCGTTATCATGAACTCATCTCATGCAAACATATCGGAGGAACTGTTAGCACGTTACCTGGCCGATACCGCCACTGAGGCAGAAAGAAATGAAGTCGACGCCTGGCTGGCAGAATCCGACGTGCATGTACATGAACTGGCCGCTTACAGGCTTATATGGGACCATGCCGGTTCGCTTCACAAGACGCAGAAGGCTGTCGATACTGACGCGGCGTGGAACAAGATGAAATCCAAAATGGGCAAAGTTTCTGTGGAAAATATCCCTCCTCAGCAAACGCAGCAACCCATAGAGGTAGATTTTAAACCCGCTTCCCGGCGGAGATTACCGGTAACCATGTGGGCAGCTGCGGCAGTAGCAGTGCTCGTTATGGCATTCGCGTGGTTTTTCCTGCTTTCAGAGAAACAGCCTGAGACAATGCGCGTTGCCACAACCGACAATACAACTGAAAAAGTGCTGCCGGATGGAACAAAGGTCTTCCTCAATTACAATTCATCCCTCTCCTATCCCGAAAATTTCAGTGGCGATTTGAGGACGGTATCCCTGCAAGGCGAAGCATTCTTCGATGTAAAACCCGATGCATCGCGTCCGTTCGTGATCGATGCTAATGGAACTGAGATTAGGGTTTTGGGAACATCATTCAATGTAAAAGCTTACAAGGAAGCACCAGTGAGGGTAGATGTTGCTACGGGAAAGGTACTGGTAAGCAAAAACGCGCGGAAAATAGAACTGGTTAAGGGTGAAGGTGCCGAAGTGCTGTCCGATTCCATCCGCAGCCTGCAAGCCAACATGAATGTGATGGGTTACCGTACGCAGGTGTACGATTTCAATGCTGCCGACCTGAGTGATGTCGTTACCTCTATCCGTGAAGGCTACCACGTGGATGTAAGGCTTTCCAGCGACAAGATCGCCCAATGCAGGCTCACAATCCGCTTCGAAAAAGAGCCGCTGGATGCTACGCTTTCGGTTATCGCGGAAACGCTCGATCTCAGCCTCAGAAAAGAAGGGAAAGTATATTGGCTGGAAGGCAATGGCTGTCAATAATTAATCCATAATACTACTTCGGTTTGAAACTAAATCTTTACAGATCAGGCATTTTCTGCATTTGCTTTTTGCTGCTGGTATGCGGTGTAAAGGCACAGGATTTGCTGGAAAAGCGGATCAGCATCCGGGTTACTAACCAGCCTCTCGACGAAACTTTGCAGAAAATCGGCGACTTGGGTGGGTTCAGCTTCTCTTACAGCCCGGATATGATCGACATCAAAGCGAAAGTATCCCTGCAAGCCACGAACCTGAGCGTCAGGGAAATCCTCAACGCGCTTTTCAAGGATAAGGTTACCTTCCGCGAGCGGCGGAAATACATTATCCTCCAAAAAAACACCAAGCCGGACGAGCCGGAAAAGCCAGAAGATTTTGATCTGAATGGTTATATTATCGATAATAAAACCGGCAAGAAACTGGCCAATGCCAGTATTTACGAATCGGCCACGCTGGCTTCGGCAGTAAGTAATCAATATGGTTATTACAAAATCCGGTTGCCGGCCTCACGCCCGTCGATACGTTTGGAGGTTCGGAAAGAAGACTATATCGGCAAATCGATATCTGTTCCGGCCCGCAAGGATACCTACCTTCAGATCTCCCTCACGCCGGATACCCTTAAACCGCTTGGAAGCAAGCTGGCCACCCGGAATGCCATTCAGGTAGATTCACTCCATCGTAAAGTTGCAGTACCGCAATTCCAGGTTGCCAGCGCACCTTATGTTCCCGACGACACGATTATCGTCGATAGCACGGTGAGTCAGCGGTTAGCGGAGTTCAGGGCCAATGAAAGGTTCAGGCAGACTTACCGGAACGTGCAGAATAAATTTATAGATGCATTCGCGTCAGCTAAACAAGCAGTTCACACCCGAAATATCGAAGACACTTTACACCGGCAGTTCCAGGCGTCTATCCTGCCTTTCCTGGGAACCAACCATCATCTCAGCGGGAATATAGTCAACGATTATTCCATCAACCTGATTGCCGGCTACTCGCTTGGCGTCAATAAAATGGAGGTAGGAAGCATTTTCAATGTCGTGCGCGGTAATGTCACGGGTTTCCAGCTTGCCGGAGTTGGTAACATAGTCGGGCATGACGTTACGGGCTTTCAATATGCCAATTTTCTTAACCTTACCCTCGGAAACTTCGTCGGGTTCCAGGGTACCAACTTCATCAATTATACAGGCCGGAATTTCAGAGGATTTCAGGTGGCTGGTGTAGGAAATGTGGTCGTTGGCGTATTAGACGGTTATCAGTTTTCGGCAGGATATAATTACGCGCACACCGTTCGGAAGGGTCATCAGATCGGTTTTGTCAATTATGTGGATTCCACAGCCACTGTTCCATTCGGATTGTTCAGCTGGGTGCATAGCAATGGTTACCGGCGTTATGAATTTTCCTCCGACGAGTTCAATTACTTCAATACCGCATTCAAAACCGGTGTGAGCAGGTTTTATAATATTTTCAATCTCGGATTCAACGCGATTGCAAGGAATAAGCCCATTATGACGATCGGTTACGGATTTGGCACAGCCCAAAATCTCGGCAGAGGTTGGATGGTCAATGCGGACCTGACTGGTGCATTAGTCGTTTTACACGACCAGAAATCCGACGGTCTGGGACAAGGGCTCTTCAAATTTTCTTTGGGAATAGAGAAAAAATTGACCCGGAAGTTTGCATTGTTTGCCGGACCGTCCTTGAATGTGTTTGCCGCCGACGATTCTGGTCTTATCAATGTGAATGAAAATAAAGGCATTTCTCATATCTGGCTGGGGAAAAAGCCGGATAGCAGCAGCAAAGTTTACGGATGGGTAGGCGGCCAGGCCGGGATCAGGTTTTGTAACTAAAACCCGATCCTTTTTCGTCCATTCTGCATAGCAGCGCCGTTCACATAAGCTTTCAATTCCGCCAACTCTTTCTCAAAACCTCCGGACAGGATTGGGAACCTGCACCATGACCGCGGATCCAGATTATGGTCGTCGAGATGAAACGAAGGCGCATACCGCTCACGTTTCCATTGATTACGGCTCCAAAGCTTGAAAAACCGCTCTGTCCAGCCAAGCAGCTGCTCCGAAGTATAAACATCTTTATATCGGACAAACAAATGCCGGTACGATTCCAGCGGCGATTTTTTATCGCGGATCGCCAAACTTTCCAGATGATTCAGGAACTCGTAAGGCATCAGGTCGGCTTCATCGGTTTGCGTTTGCGCGAGCGGCCGGAGCTCCGCCGTCGGTTGCAGGCTGTTCACTTTTTTCAGCCCTTCAATGCGGATATGCTTTCCTTTGACCTCGCAACCCACTGTTTCCAGCCAGCGGAGCCATTGCCGCAAATAATGCTTATCGATTCCAGCCAGCGGGCTGATGCTGCCCGAAGTATCGCCATCCATCGTCGCGTAACCCACAGCTGCCTCGGACCTGTTGGAAGTCGCGAGCAACAAATGGTTGGATAAGTTGGTCAATAACCAAACGCCCGGGGCCCGGACCCTCGCCTGAATGTTCTGCAAGGCAATATCATCCTGCTCCCACGTAAGCTTCCGGCCAATCTGATCTTCAATCAAACCTTTGTAAGTTTCTACCAGACCATTGATATTGATATTATAGAAAGTCGAACCAATGGATTCAGCAAGAGACTGCGCCGATTCGAGGGTGTCGTTTGAGCTGTTTTCCGTTCCCTGGTAAATATTATGGATTAAAACCAATGCAAGGTCTTCCTCCGTTTTCGCATCCTGAATATCTTTAATATAAGACAGCTTCTGCTTGAACCGTTCCATTCCGATGCTTTCATCGGCCAGCCTGATCATCAACCCGCACAAGGCCGTGCACGCACATGAATCCGCACCACCCGAGAGCGAGATCGTAAAACCGTTCGACCTGCTTTTTCGCAGATAATCGAACAAAGCAAGACATTCCGCCCTGGCAAATTCCTCTTCTTTTAACGCACCTCCTTTTTCAAAAGGCTCTATTTCGGGTATCTGTGGCAATACCGGCTCTATTTCCGGGAAATCAAACCGCGCGGGCACACGCCAGGTCCGTTCCTTGGGCGGGATCGCAATCTTACTTTGTACCTGGCTAAGCCGCGTATATTCTGTATCGATGACCGCGGTCGTGATCAGGTAATCTTCATAGCTGAACCTCGGGCTGGAAGCAAGCAGATCGCCATTAGAAGCGATCATCGCATCACCATCATAAATAGCCCTACCCGCTTCATTACCCAATAAATTAGTATAAATATAACTGCATGAAAATGCCCTTGAAGCATCTATAACCAGCTTTTCTCTTGTCAGGAATTTGTTAAATGCAAAATGGCTCGCACTCGGGTTAAGAATAATATCGACCCCACGCTCATAATGCCTGCGTGCGGGACGGTTCGAAACCCAGCCGTCCTCACAAATTTCAAATGCGACCTTAATACCGTGCGACCCGCCTTGTATCGGTCCGCTCGCAAGATCAAAAATAAGATCGCCGATCGGGTAAAACATCTGGTTAATCTCAATGCTTTCCACCACGCCCGGCTGCCACGGCCGAAACCATCGAGCTTCATAATGTATGCCGTTATTGGCCAGATTTTGCTTGCAGTAAAAACCTGCAATCTGCTTGTTAGCGATCAGACAGGCTGCATTGTATAAACTGCCATTGTGCCGCACCGGCAAACCGACTGCCAAGATAATCCCCGCGGTTTCACTTACAATTTCGAGCAATGCACGCTGCGCTTGCTCCACCATATCGGGCGCGAAGAAGTAATCCTCACAGCCATAGCCCGAAATACAAAGTTCGGGCAGGCAAAGCAGGCTCACTTGCTGCCTTTTTGCCTCTTCAATGGCATTGATGATATTTTTAGTATTCGCATCCCAGGCCATGGGGGTCTGGTTTACAACTCCGGAAGCTACTTTGATTAACGGCATGGAAAACGGTATATTGATAAATCCCTCTGCAACCTACAAAAGAACCTGGCCGGCAACTTAATAAAAAAATGCCTTTTTCGTACCGGTAAGGTTTTTTCCTATTTTTGTCAACATATAAATTAACCAACAGATTCCTCTTGCAATTTCCCTCTTTCATCGCCAAACGGATACGCCATAATGAAGCGGGATCATTTTCTGCCACGGTCTCGCGGATCGGCGTTGCCAGTATTGCAATCGGGATCGCTGTAGGGATCATTGCTTTTGCAGTGCTGCTCGGCTTCAAACAAACCATTCAGCAGAAAATATTCCTCTTCGGCGCCCATATCAATGTAAATGCATTTTCTCAGGGTAACACATACGAAGAAGCGCCGCTACCCATCAAAAACCCCGTTTCGGACGCATTACCGACCATTCCTGAAATCCAGCGCTGGCAGGCTGTGGCGCATAAGTCCGGCATATTAAAAACGCCGGAGGAGATTAAGGGAGTGATATTGAAGGGTGTAGGTAAAGATTATGACTGGCAGACCCTCCGCAAAAGCCTGATCGAAGGCAAGCTCATCGAGCGGAAAGACTCATCGTCGATCAAATATGGCTACTCTTCCGAAATCCTGATCAGCCGTAAAATCGCAACGCAGCTTCGACTAAAAACCGGTGACGAAGTGATCATGTATTCGCTTCAAAACCCACCCCGGCCAAGGAAACTGATCGTTAATGGTATTTACGAAACGGAAATGGAAGAGTTCGATAATAACCTTATTATCGGCGACATCGGTCTGGTGCAACGACTCAATGGCTGGGGGCCGGATTCGGTAGGGACCTATGAGATTTATCTGAAAGATTTTCAAAACCTCGATGTGGTCACCAACAAGCTCCGCCGCACGTTGCCGCCAGGAATTTATCTTCAAAAAGTCACCAGTATTTTCCCCCAAATATTCGATTGGCTCATCCTTCTCGACCGCAACACCGCCGTTTTCCTAACGCTCATTCTTTTTGTGGCGTGTTTCAATATGATCTCGATTTTGCTGGTCATGATCATGGAACGCACTCCGCTAATTGGTCTTCTTAAGACGCTTGGCAGCCCAAACAGGCAGATCAGAATGGTGTTCTTCCGAGTGGGACTTTATCTGGTACGACAGGGCATCATCATTGGAAACATTGTCGGACTGTCGCTTTGCTGGCTTCAATACCAGTTCAAGCTCATTCCCCTCGATCCTGTCAATTATTATATGGATACCGTACCCATTGTGTTCGACTGGCCGATATTTTTGATGGTCAATGTCGTTACAATCGTCATCGCAGCGCTCATCCTACTTATCCCGACCCTCATTATCACCAGGATTCAACCGATTAAGGCATTGCTTTTCAAAAAGTAAGGAATATTAAGAAAGAAGCTTGTCGAGCAACCGCAGGTCAGTAGCAAAGTCGACGGCTGGCAGAAATTCAATTTTTGCGAAATGACGGCTCGCCGGATTCAGGATTACATTTCTTTCGGAAGGGATAATGGCCGACGGCACTGTAAATGCTGCCACCGATAAATCGGACAATATTTGCTCTCCAAGCCATTGGGAATATCCGATATCAGCTTCCCAGCCCTTTTTGAGAAGTTTTTCATCGGTAGCGAAAACCAGATTTTTATCATCCGGCACATGAATGCGTAGCAAAGCAATGCGCTTCATATTCTCCTTGTGGTTGGCGTGCACATATTTTTCAAGAAGTGCGAGTGATAAATGTTCGCTAGTATAAATGCAGGGGTAACCAACCGGATTCCATCTACCGCCGAAAAGCTTGGCACCCGTGCCCGTAAAATCGTCAATATAGGCTTTCGAGGCCAGGCGGTACACCATCATATGTACACCCCGTGTTCCATCCTGCCAAGCTCATTGCTGATCAGCTTCACTCCCCAAAAAGACCGGAGCGTTGAAAAATCCTGCATTTGCCCCAACACCATCCTGGGAGTGCGAAGCCACTCGTCGAAGGCTTTGGCCGACGGAAATATCGCCAGGCCAAGATCGGCCATGTTGTCCAGTTGATGGAGGTGCTCCGCGTACAGCCCTTCAAACGGCTTTTCTTCTTTCAGATAGCGCTGCAAAGTCCTGTCACTGATGTGTAAAATATCAGCCCATTCAGCCTGCGTGAAGAGTAGCTTCGCCGCGAGCTCATGGAAATGGCTACCCGCAAACAGATCTATCCTCTTCCTGGCTACATATAAAACCTCCGGCTCTGAGGCAATCCGCAACGGATTGATTTCCTCAGGCATTTTGTATTTGATCTCTTTCATGTGTGCTGCATTTTGTCACACTAAGATACGACTTTTTTCGTATTCCTTCCTCCAATATCCCTACCTTTTACCAAACTACATTGTTCAGCAATCCTGCGGCTTTCAAAAGGGTATCATCGTGCTTGGCGAAGCAAAAGCGGAGTGTCTTAAAGTCGGTTTCTCTGTGATAAAAAGCGGAGACTGGTATGGATGCCACGCCCGCTTCCCTGGTCAGCCGTTCCGCTAAAACCAGGTCATTTTCATCAGAAAGATTTGCAAAAGAGACATTTTGAAAAAAACTGCCCTCCGAAGGCCTCAGGATGAAATTGATTCCGCTGATCGCATCAAGGAAAAGGTCCCGCTTTTGCTGATAAAATTCCGAAAGTTGGAGATAATGCTCCGGCTCAGCGAGATATTCGGCAACAGCCCATTGAAACGGGGTAACGACGCTGAAAACGAGGAACTGGTGGATTTTCCGGAACTCAGCGGTAAGGTAGGACGGCGCCAGACAATAGCCTAGCTTCCAGCCGGTTGTATGGAAAGTCTTTCCAAAGGAACCACACAGAAAAGTCCGTTCGGCCAATGAAGGAAATGACGCGGCAGATACATGCTCACGATCGTCGAAAACAATATGCTCATACACTTCATCGCTGATTACTAGCAAGTCATGCGCTTCGGCGAGCACCGCCAATTGCCGCAGATCACCCACTTTCCAGACATTTCCTGTTGGGTTATGAGGTGTATTAATGATAATTGCGCGTGTTTTGGACGTAACAAGCGACGCTACAAGCTCCCAGTCAATAGACTCATATTGCGGATCGAGCGTTACAAATACCGGCACGCCTCCATTGAGTTCGATCGCGGGAACATAGCTGTCGTAGGCGGGTTCAAAAACAATCACTTCGTCGCCCGGATGAACAATAGTGCTAATGGCCACAAACAAAGCTTCCGTGGCACCGCTGGTGATCGTAATCTCGTCTGCGGGATGATATTCATGACCCGATGCCTCATAAACTTTTTGTGAGATCACCTCACGTAAGGGCAGCACTCCGGGCATGGGTGCATATTGGTTCTTGCCTGATCGTACATATTTGTCCACCAGTCGCCGCAAATCCGGCGCGCAGTCGAATTCGGGAAAGCCCTGAGCCAAATTAATGGCCTTATGAGCCTCGGCAAGTGCCGACATTCTTGTAAAAATAGTGGTCCCTACACGGGGAAGTTTGGACCGGGTCCCGTTCTTCAATAACATGTCCATTAGTCTTAAAACAAAAAGTATCAGCAGTGGCAGAACCAAATATAATGTATGGCTGCCAAGCTGATACGGTAATGCCTGATAAACTGTTCTATTTCGACCTTTTCCCGTCGAAAATTGCTTTTAATATCGCTTTCACGTCCGGGGTATGATCAAAGTTTTCATCTACGAACGAATAAGCAATGCGCCTGTCGGCACCGATCACAAACAACGCCGGTGTAAATACGTCCTCGGAAATGCCAGCGATCCTGTCCCACACTGGCGAAGTTTCAGAAAACACGCCATAAGAGCGGGCTACATTGAAATTCTTGTCATGGTAAATAGGGACATCCGAGTACAGTTTTTTTGAAATGCGACCGATTTCCTTTTGCGGTTCATTGGTCAGAATGAGCAACTGGCCGCCAAGCGCCTCCACCTGCGGTGCAAGCCTCCTGATAGAATCCAGATGTTTGGGCGCATAACTACCCCAGCAATTGCAATAGAAACTGAGTACCAACGGCCTGAAACGCACTAATTCGATGATCGATCCCGAGTCGTTGCCATACGATACATTGCTCAGCGAGGTAACAGGAAAACCTTCGTCGTTTTTAAGATAGAACAATGGCGCCAGCTCGCCTTTTTGTGGCGGCTCGACCTGTTCGTCCGCGACACGTTGCCTCAACCTAAACGTTGAAACATTGCCCGATTCATCTTCAATTTCGTAATACATCATTGCCAGGGGAGATTAATAGGACTCAAATTTATTATTAATCTATTTATCCTACAAATTTAATAGACTTATTTTTTATATCTATCCTATTAGTATAAAATCGGCCCCTTTTCTTATTAAGACTGAACTATAAGCCTATTCCCACGATGCGCAGCCCATTTCGTTCCTTTTTCTTGCTGTTTATAACGCTGGCCCCGGCGCTGCTTAACGCTCAGCCGATCAACTGGAAAGAGATATTCCCGGGTGTCTGGAAAGGGACAGCCGGAAAGCCGGATGCTTATGACCTGCTCAAAGCCGCAGAAACGCCGCCTTCCCCGGCACTGAGCAAGCTGCCCGAACAGGCGTTTCCAATCCCGAAAGAAGAGATCGTATTCCGGGTTCAGCAAGGTAAAACCTATCTTCGCTTTCCGCTTGAAAAGGCTGAACAACTCTACGGCTTTGGACTGAATTTCCAGACCATACACCAACGCGGCCGGATTATGCAGCTCCACGCCGACCATTATGGAAAGTCGGACAATGGCCGCACGCATGCGCCGGTGCCGTTTTATGTATCCTCGCTGGGTTATGGCGTGTTTGTCAATTCAGCCAAATATATCGATGTCTATGCAGGTTCTGGGGTGAGAAAAGACTCTAAGAACCCGCCGAAGGTGATGGACCGCAATACTGACAAAAATTGGAGCGCCCACCCCTATTCGGACGCCGTTGAAATGCTGATACCGGCGGAAGGAATCGAGATATATGTATTTGCCGGCCCCAAGCCGATCAATGCAATCGAGCGGTTTAACTTGCTTAGCGGCGGTGGTTGCCTGCCCCCGCGTTGGGGGCTCGGCTTCACGCAACGCGTCCATCGCCTGCACACGGCCGCCCAGGTGAAGGAAGAAGCGAAGGCATTTGAAGAAAAAGGCTATCCCCTCGACTTCATCGGCCTCGAACCGGGCTGGCAGAGCAAATCCTATCCCTGTACATTTGAATGGGACAAGTCGCGGTTCCCCGATCCGGCGAGTTTTGTGAAAGAAATGGATCAGATGAAGGTGAAAGTCAACCTGTGGACTAACCCGTATGTTTCGCCTGACGCATCCATTTATAAGAAAATAGCGCCCTTTACCGGCTCGCACACGGTATGGAATGGCCTCGTTCCCGACTTGTCTATGCCACAGGCCAGAAAAATATTATTCGACCAATTTGAAAAAGACCATGTCAAAATTGGTGTGAGCGGTTACAAGATTGATGAGGTAGACGGTTTTGACTCTTACCTCTGGCCAGATGTAGCCACATTTCCTTCCGGCCACACGTCCGAACAAATCCGGCAGACTTACGGCCTGCTCGTGCAAAAACACAGCTTTGAGGTGTTCCGTAGAAACAATGCACGTACTTATGGCCTCGTACGGGCATCAAACGCAGGCGGCGCCTCCTTTCCCTACGTCATTTACAACGACAATTACAGCCACGAGGACTTCATAACCGCCCTTATCAATAGCGGTTATGCCGGCGTGTTGTGGACGCCTGAAGTTCGCGCTTCCAAAACTGCCGAAGAGTGGCTGCGACGGTTCCAAACCGTATGTTTTTCACCAATGGCGATGATCAATGCATGGTCGAGCGGGATGCAGCCCTGGACCTTTCCGGAAGTAGCGCCGCAAATTAAGGCTCTGGCCGAGCTAAGAATGCGAATGATGCCCTATTGGTACACCGAATTCGCGAAATATCATTACAATGGAACACCTCCTTTCCGTGGAATGAACCTGGAAGAAGGTTTTGGTGCTGACCTGAAAAAAGAAAAAACGCCTACCAACCTGGAAGAAAATCCTTACGAGGAAGCCGTTACAAAAGAAGTGAAGGACCAGTATATGGCGGGTGAATATCTGTTGGTGGCACCGCTGTTTACTGGTCAGACCACGCGTAGGGTAATTTTACCAAAAGGAAAATGGTATGACTTCTACACAGGCAAGCTCGCAGGCGACGGAGAAGTAATCACCATTAGTCCCGGAATGGACCAAATCCCTGTATTTGTAAAGGATGGGGGCATTATTCCGATGATGCCCGCTGCACTGCATGCGCCGCTGTCCGGAGAGAAAACAGACCTCGAAATCCGCCATTATGGTCAGAAAAATGGCAATTATAAACTGTATGATGATGACGGCGAGTCATTTGCCTATGAAAAAGGTGCATTCTCCTGGCGGCATATCAATGTGGAACGCGATGCAAACGGAAAACTGAAAGGCACAATCAGTACCGGAGAAAACGGCAAACCAAGCACGGTCGGCAATGTAACGTGGCGATTTATGACGGAATGATCAGGGAGCATTCAGATCCGAAAAGCCCGAGGTGAAATGCCCGGGCCGGAGCGAAGGTGTTTTTAGTTCTTCCACAAGAAACGCAGGATAAATGGGTACACGCTCGCCAAGATCCGTCACGTTGTGCCATTTGAAAAGCAGCTCTTCCTGGCCTTCTGCACCCGAGAAATCTTCCTGATCGGTGAGGGAAGGAATGTCCATTGCAAAATAGAAGCCTATTTCATGATGACGTATCCCATCATAATAAAAGAAGTTTTCGGAAGTCCAGAGCATTTCGCCGACTTCAATGCGAAGCCCTGTCTCCTCGATCATTTCGCGTGCCAGGGTATCCCGAGAGAATTCGAATAGTTCAGCTCTTCCACCCGGCAGACTCCAGAAGTTGTCTGACGACGTTTTATGTAAAAGCACCTTTCCATTTACGACCGCCACACCCGCAACCCGATAATTGAACAATGCGCCGTCGATCGGTAAACTGATCATTCCAAACCGATTTAGTGAAAAAGCTAAACTACGGTTTTTCCCACAGAAGATGCTCGTATGGTCAATGCCGTTTTCAAAGAGCGCGTTTCAAATTTTTCATCTTTCTGCGGATGCTCAATCAGCCTGATCAGCAATTCGACAGCTTGTTGCCCCATTTCCAAAGCGGGCTGAACCACGGTGGTTAATGGTGGATTCAGCAATTCGGCTACACTGATATTCGTAAAACCAACAATCGCTATCTCTTCGGGCACTCTGATGTTTTTCCTTTGGAATACTGCCATACAGCCTGTCGTAAGGCGGTCGCTGGCTGTAAATATGGCGTCGGGAGGTTCGGGCAAATTCAGCATTTCCTCAATGGCAGCCTCATTCTCACTTTCAATCTTGCCTCCATAAAGGCAATACTTCACGTAGGATTCATCAAACGGAATACCGTAATCTTCAAGCGCTTGTTTGTAACCTGCAAGTCGTTCGGTGGTGATAGACAGATAGATAGGGCTCGTAAGATGGGCGATCCGCTTTCTTCCCGAAAGGATCAGGTGCTCGGTAGCCTCGTAACTTCCCCGGTAATTGTCTGCCACAACCTTATGGGTTTCAATATCATTAGGAACACGGTCCAGGAAGACAATGGGCAGACCTTTTCCCATCAATTCCTGAAAATGGACCAGATTGGTGGTCAGGCTTGCAAGTGATACTAATAGGCCATCCACCTTTCTTGAAACCAGGTAATTAGTATTCGCTACTTCTCTCTCGTACGAATCATGGCTTTGGAAAATAACCACATGATAACCCAGGTTATAGGCAATGGATTCGATTCCGTTAATAAGCTGGGAGAAAAAGTGGTTCGCTATTTCAGGAATAATGACGCCGATCGACTTGCTTTTACTATCCTTCAAGCTTAATGCGATAGGATTGGGCCGGTAATTCATCCGCTCGGCGTACTCCATGACCAGCTTCTTGGTCTCCGGATTGATCTCGTAGCTGTTTCGCAACGCTCGCGATACGGTCGAAGTGGAGAGGTTTAGTGCTTTGGCAATATCCTTAATCGTGATTGCTTCCAATGGAAAAATTGGTTTAATCCAACTTTATATTTGATAAAAAATATCATATTACCTCTAAAACGGCAGGCGTAAGTTACGTTAAATCGACAAATGCGCTACCACCGGAGCTAACTGACAACGTTCCCGATAACGATTGCACAAAAAAAGACAATTCGTTATTTGATTTTTCTGATTATTCAATCTAAACTCGTTCGCCTGGGATCCTATAAATCCCGACGCTAAAATTATCGGATACCCCGAATAAGACAAATCAGAATTCCACTTAATGAACACCGTTAATTTATTTGACCTTACCGGAAAAACCGCATTGGTAACCGGATGCAACCGGGGAATCGGAAAGGCAATGGCAGAAGCGCTTGCCGAAGCTGGCGCTGACATCATCGGCGTTGCTTCTTCCGAATTCAAGGAAGGAAACGAAATCCAGCGATCAATTCTTCAAACAGGAAGAAAATTTTACCCATACCAGGTCGACCTCGGTAACCGCGACAGCCTTCATGGGTTCATCACCTTAGTCAAAAAGGAGCATCCGGTCATCGACATACTTATCAATAACGCAGGGATTATTTTGAGAGAGCCCGCCGCGGAGCATTCCGACGCTTACTGGGACCAGGTTTTAAGCATCAATCTCGACGCTCCGTTCATCTTATCAAGAGAGTTAGGAAAGGAGATGATCGCGCGCGGATCGGGCAAGATCATATTTACTGCTTCGCTGCTAACTTTCCAGGGCGGCATCAATGTGCCGGGCTATACAGCTTCCAAAAGCGCGATAGGCGGCCTGGTTAAAGCATTGGCGAACGAATGGGCAGGCAAAGGCGTGAACGTCAACGGCATTGCGCCTGGCTATATCAATACAGATAATACAGAAGCCCTGCGAAACGACCCGGTTCGAAGTAAATCCATCCTCGACCGTATCCCGGCCGGAAGATGGGGATTACCAGAAGATTTCAAAGGCCCGGCGCTGTTTTTGGCCTCGGACGCATCCAGTTATGTCAATGGCACAATCCTGACCGTCGACGGCGGCTGGATGGGCCGATAACCCTAATTTAAAAAACCAATGCAGATCAGATTTGAAAGTAGCCGCAAGGAAGTAGCACAAATGGATACCCGCACATTACGGGACAACTTCCTGGTGGAAAATATATTCGTGGACGGAGAGATCCGGTTCGTTTACAGCCATTATGACCGCGTCATCATCGGCGGAGTTATTCCAACCGCGGGCCCGGTCAGTCTTCCTGTTTACGACAGTCTAAAAGCCGATTTTTTCCTCGAACGACGGGAGATCGGCATTATCAATATCGGCGGCGAAGGAAAAGTTACCGCCGACGGACAAAGCTTTGAAATAAGCAAACTGGGTTGTGTTTATCTCGGGAAAGGCACCCGTGAGGTTGCCTTTGAAAGTATTGATCCTGCCAATCCGGCCGCATTTTATCTTCTATCGGCACCAGCACATCACACTTACCCGAATACACTTTACACCAAAGAAGACGCCACACCGGCAACCGTAGGCGCCAGCGAAACTTCCAATCACCGGACAATCTATAAATACATTCACCTGGGCGGAATCCAAAGTTCACAGCTCGTAATGGGGCTTACCGTGCTGCAAACAGGGAGCGTTTGGAATACCATGCCTGCTCACGTGCACGACCGCCGCATGGAAGCGTACTGCTATTTTGATGTTCCTGAAAATCAAAGGGTATTGCACTTAATGGGAGAACCATCGGAAACACGTCATCTATGGGTGGCCAACCGGCAGGCGGTTATTTCGCCACCGTGGTCGGTGCATTCGGGTTGCGGAACAGCCAACTACTCATTTATTTGGGGTATGGCCGGAGAAAATAAAGATTACACAGACATGGACCCGGTTCTGATCGGCGACCTTAAATGAGCAACGGAATGGAAGATTTGAAAGGCAGGGAGTTTGTCGCGGACGATACGCTCAGTTGGGAAGACCTGGGTGGCGGCCTGAAACGTAAAATCATGGCCTACGACGACAACCTGATGCTCGTGAAAGTAGCATTTGAAAAGGGCGGTATCGGCGCGCTGCACAGCCATTTCCATACTCAAATGAGTTATGTCGAAAGCGGGGAATTTGAAATTACGATTGGTGAAGAGAAGAAAGTGTTGCGAAAAGGTGACGTCTATTACATCCCGCCTCACATCGTGCACGGCGCATTATGCCTTTCGGACGGCATGCTCGTCGACGTTTTCAACCCGATGCGCGGCGACTTCGTAAATGTTCAGCAGTCTTAATTCACCCGGCATGACCCACTCTTTACTCCGCAGCATCCGCATAACCGCATTCATTTTCTGGCTATCAACTGCCTTATCATTTGCACAGGAAATGCCATTGTCGAGGCAAATGGCGGATTCATTCATGGCCCGTCACAAGGATTCTATTCTGGTTGGCAAAAACACGCAGACCAAATGGGACTACGAGCAGGGACTGATGCTCAAAGCCATCGAAAAAGTGTGGAACAGGACCGGGGAAGGCAAATATTTTGAGTATATCAAAAAGGACATCGACCAGTATGTGCGTGCAGATGGCAGTATTCGCACCTACCGTCAGGACGAGTTTAATATAGACAATATACCTCCGGGCCGGGCATTGCTGACTATTTACCAGCAGTCGTTGCCGGATAAAGAGACATACAAAAAAGCAGCAGACCTGCTCTGGAAGCAACTCGAACAGCAACCACGCACCAAAGAAGGCGGTTACTGGCATAAAAAACGCTATCCCTACCAAATGTGGCTCGACGGGCTGTTCATGGGCGAGCCTTTCGCTGCGGAATACAGCCTTCTTTTCAATCATCCCGAACATTTCGACGATATTGTCAAACAGTTTGCATTGATAGAAAAATATGCGGTTGACGAGAAAACCGGACTGGTCTACCATGCTTATGACGAAAGTCGCGAGCAACCGTGGGCTGACAAGAAAACAGGCCGATCACCGAGTTTCTGGGCGCGGGCGATAGGCTGGTATGCCATCGCACTCGTGGATGTGCTCGACTACCTGCCCGCGGAACATCCTGGCAGGCCTCAACTGATCGGTTATATTTCACGACTGGCGCCTGTTCTTGCCAAATACCAGGACAAAACTTCCGGCGCGTGGTACCAGGTGATCGACCAGGGAAGCCGCGAGGGCAACTACCTCGAGGCATCGGCCTCGTGCATGTTCGTATATGCGCTTGCGAAAGCCTCCCGGCTCGGATATATCCCGGAACATTTTGCGGAGAATGCTAAAAAAGGATATGAGGGGATCGTTAAAAACTTTGTCGAAAAAGAAGCTGACGGCTTGTTGAGCCTGAACAAAACTGTGAGCGTGGGCGGACTCGGTGGCACGCCCTACCGCGATGGCACCTATGCCTATTATCTCAGTGAACCGATCCGAAAAAACGATTTGAAAGGAATCGGGCCGTTCATTTTCGCGAGTATCGAAATAGAAATCGCGAAGGAAAACGCTGTTGGCAAACATAAAACCGTCGGGCTGGATTATTATTTCAACCATGAAAGCCGGAAAGGTTTGAACGGCGGAACGGAGCAGTTCCATTATACCTGGCAAGACCGGATGCATTCGGGTTTCTGGCTTTGGGGAAATACATACCGTGAACTAGGCGCAAAAACTGTCTCAATTCCTTCGAAACCCACTGCCGCCAGTCTGAAAAACATCGACGTTTACATCATCGTCGACCCGGATACAAAGAAGGAGACACCTGATCCGCATTTTGTCGGGCAAGAAGATATCGCTGCGATCGAAAAATGGGTGAAGGCGGGCGGTGTACTGGTATTGATGGCCAATGACACAGCCAACTGCGAAATACCGCATTTTAACCAGCTGGCCAAGACATTTGGGATACAGTTTACCAACAAAAACAGGAATATGGTCCAGGGGACGCAGTTTGAGCAAGGCAAACTCGTGATTCCTGCAGAAGCAACGTCTATATTCAAAACTGCACAAAAAATTTACATTAAAGAGCTTTCGCCGCTGAGCATTACCCCTCCCGCCAAGCCTTTCCTAACTGAAGGGGGCGATGTGATCTTTGGGATATCGAAATATGGTAAAGGCATGGTGTTCGCCGTCGGCGACCCGTGGCTTTATAATGAATATGTTGACGGACGCAGGATAGATACCAGTTTCGAGAATTTCGAGGCAGGAAAAGACCTCGCCGGTTGGTTGTTGAAACAGGTTGTAAAAAAGTAAATCTAATTGCTATGGGCTATCTCTTCCGGGAAAACCTTCGCCAGCTAAGGAATCAGCCAGCAGTGGTTGTGGCCGACGATTCCGTTTTTCATTTACCTGAAAAAGTATTGCAGTTCGGAACGGGCGCGTTTCTGCGCGGACTTGCGGACTATTTTGTTGATAAAGCCAATCGACAGGGTGTCTTTAACGGCCGCATTGTGGTTGTAAAATCTACCGAGCAAGGCGATACCAAAGCATTTGAGCGACAGGATAACCTGTACACCATCTGTTCACGCGGCATTCAGGATGGCGAAGTGAAGGAGGAAAACATTATCTCCTCGGCGATCAGCAGGGTATTATCTGCTAAAACGCAGTGGTCACTTGTGTTGGATCTGGCGAAAAACCCGGCTGTTGGCATTGTGATTTCGAACACGACCGAAACCGGCATTCAGCTTGTTCAGGACGATATTTACCAGTGGCCGCCGGTCTCGTTTCCGGGGAAACTGCTAGCATTTCTTTATGCGCGCTATGTTGCATTCCAGGGCAGTCCGGAGCACGGCATGGTCATCATCCCCACCGAACTTATTGCTAATAATGGCAAAAAGCTGGAATCAATCGTACTTGAACTTGCGCATCGTAACGGCCTGGAAAGCGCATTTATAGACTGGATCGAGCAAAGCAATTCCTTCTGCAACTCACTCGTCGACAGGATCGTACCCGGCAAACCGGAGGACGCTATTCTGAAAGAACTGGAAGAGGAACTGGGTTATAAAGATGAGTTACTCATCACCACGGAACATTATCATTTGTGGGCCATTGAAGGGGATGAAACCATCCGGAAAAAGGTCGCTTTTTATGGGGTGGATAATGGATTGGTCATCGAACCGGATATCGAGCTTTATCGTGAACTAAAACTGCGGCTTTTGAATGGCGCACATACACTTGGCGGCGGACTGGCGCATTTGTGCGGCTTCGCTACGGTGGTAGAAGCGATGAACAACCCGTTCTTTGCCACTTTCATGACCTATCTCATGGAAAATGAAATTGCACCCGCTATCCCTTACGAAATAGATCCGCAGGTTGCACTTACATTCAGCAGGCAGGTTGCCGAGCGGTTTAAAAACCCGCATATCCGGCATAAGTGGCTCAATATCACACAGAATTACTCTGCCAAGATATTGTCAAGAGTAATGCCTACTTATTTGAATTACGAAAAACAAAACGGCAGCTTACCCGAATATATGACGTTTGGGTTGGCAGTTTATATCTGCTACATGAAAACCGCCAGAAAGGAAGGTGATCAATATTATGGATCAACTGACGACGGGCTATACTTGATCCAGGATCCACAAGCCGCTTATTTTCATCAAAAGTGGCAAATGACCTCACTGCCGGAAATGGTCCGAACCATTTTGAAAGACCAGTCGATCTGGGGCAAGGACCTTACCAAAATGGACCAGGCCATACCGGCTGTTATATCACATATCCAGTCGATCAGACAGAACGGCGCACTCGAATCACTTAAAGCGCTACTCGAAAAAACGGTGTACGCCTGACCACAATCCCTTTTATAACTAACCCTGGATTATCTCGCATGGAAAACAAATTGACAGGCTATCGCTGGCGGGTGGTGGCATTGCTATTCTGCGCCACCACCATCAACTACCTCGACCGACAGGTGCTCGGGTTACTCAAACCCACCCTGGAAGCCGACTTCGGCTGGTCGGAGTCTGATTTTAGCCACATTGTCATGGCTTTCCAAACTGCTTACGCCATCTCTCTCATCGGTTTCGGTGCGATTATCGATAAGATTGGCACCAAACTGGGCTATACCATCTCGGTGGTCGTGTGGAGTATCGCGGCGATGCTCCATGCGGTAGCAACCGGCACATTGAGCTTTGCTTTCATGCGGGCGTTACTGGGATTGGGCGAGGCAGGTAACTTCCCCGTGGCCATCAAAGCGACAGCGGAATGGTTTCCCAAGAAAGAGCGCGCATTAGCAACGGGCATATTTAATTCTGGTGCCAATATCGGTGCCGTGGTGGCACCTATCATGGTTCCTTGGATCCTGGGGTCTTACGGTTGGGAAGAAGCGTTCCTGATCACAGGTGCGCTCGGTTTCGTGTGGCTCATATTCTGGTTCCGTTATTATGAAATCCCTTCTAAACAGAGAAGCATCAATCAGGCCGAATTCGACTACATCCATAGTGACAACGAACCCGATACCAGCAAGGAAGCACCCGTCAAATGGCTGGACCTCTTCAAGGTAAGGCAAACCTGGGCATTTGTTTTTGGCAAGATGCTTACAGACCCAATCTGGTGGTTCTTCCTGTACTGGCTTCCCTCCTATTTTGCAGAAGCATTTAAACTCAACCTTTCCAAGCCAAGTCCCGAACTCGTGATCGTGTACACTGCGACTACGATCGGCAGTATCGGCGGAGGCTATCTTTCAGGATATTTTATCAAGAAAGGATGGGCAGTTTTCCGCGCCCGCAAGACCTCCATGCTTATTTTCGCTTTTCTGGTTACACCGATCATGCTTGCTCAATACACCACCAATATCTGGCAGGCTGTTGTACTAATTAGTCTCGCCGCAGCTGCACATCAAGCGTGGAGCGCAAACATTTTCACCACGGCTTCTGATATGTTTCCAAAGAAGGCAGTGAGTTCGGTTGTCGGCATTGGCGGGATGGCAGGATCAGTAGGAGGAATTCTGTTTCCGCTTTTGGTTGGTATAATCCTGGACAATTACAAGGCGGCGGGCAATATCGGTGGGGGTTATAACATTATCTTTATCCTTTGCGGGTGTGCTTACCTGCTCGCGTGGGTAGTAATGCATTTCTTTTCACCCAAAATGGAAAGGGTGGATATTTAACCGAATCCGGCCGCAAACCACATTCTAAACCATCACAATGAAAAAAACACTCTTACTCTTTGCGTTCCTTCTGATTGGAAATTTAGTAGCCTCTGCACAAAGCGCTGATGAAAAAGCACTCGCTGCAACCGTTGAAAAACTTCGCGTTGCGATTATCGATGCCAACGAGGCTGAATTGAAAAAGCTCACTTCCACGTCGCTGTCCTATGGTCATTCCAATGGTCTTATGGAAGATCAGAAAGAGTTTATCCGGGCGCTGGTGAGTCAGGAATCGAAGTTCACGAAAATCGAGCTTACTGATCAAACGATAGCTATTTCAGGTGATGTGGCGCTGGTTCGTCACAAGCTTTTCGGCGATACGCATAACAAGGGAAAAGACCCCGCTCAGGTAAAACTGGGTGTTTTGATGGTATTCCAAAAAGTAAAAGGAAACTGGGTATTGCTCGGAAGACAGGCATTCAAGCTGGTCTGAAAGCTGTTACTCTTGATAACAAAACAGGCTTGCTATCCGACGATGGCAGGCCTGTTTTGTTATAAATATCATTGACTCTCCATTTTATGCCGGGCGATCTCAATTGCCTGATGCAGTTTCTCCTGCAATAATTTTTGCGACGGTAATGCAGTCAAATAATCGGCAACACGGATGTTGCTCTTGTACAGTTGCATAAGCTCCACATGTTCGCTGCTTTTCCCTGAGCAAAGAATCAGCCCTATCGGGTCATTTTCGCCATCTATCTTTTCATATTTTTCAAGATACCTCAGATATAACTCCATCTGACCTTTGAAGCCAGCTTCAAACTGCCCCATTTTAAGATCGATGATTACCAGGCATTTAAGTCGGCGATGGTAAAAAAGCAAGTCGATGAAATAGTCGCGGCTATCGATCGTAATGCGCTTTTGTCGGGCCATAAATGCAAAATCACTGCCCATTTCAATAATAAACCGTTGCAACTCGACAATGATCGACGCTTCAAGATCTTTTTCGGAATAAGCATCTTTTAAACCTAGAAAATCAAGAAAGTAAGGGTCCTTAAAGATAAGATCAGGGTTCAGTTTCTGCTCATTTTTGAGAAGTTTCAGATCATTCGCAATGACATCCTCGGGCCTTTTGCTAATCGCAGTGCGCTCGTAAAGCATCGATTGGATACGCTCCCGAAAAACCTCACACTCCACTTTTCATGGACGCACATTTGAACATAAAATTCCCTTTTTATCGGGTCCTGAATGGGTAGCAATGCGATAATGTGGGTCCAACTCAATTGTCGTATCAGTGATACGACAATTGCTTCATCCGGAAAAGCCGAAGCAAACTGGATCATCCGATGCAAATTCTTCTCGCTATAAGAATCCCCATACACGTCCATTAATTGTCGCGCCAGTGATACGACAATTCTTTTTCCGTAATCACCTCGTTTTTCATTCAACACTTCCTGACCGACGGTCCTGCCGATCTGCCAGTAAAGCATGCTCATTGTTGCGTTAACCGAGATCGCAATTTTCTGTCTGTTGTCACGGATGAGCTTTTCAACGGATTGAAAAAGCTCGGAGTTTTTGAGAATTGTCTGCATGTCTAAATTCCTTTAAGTGTAAATCACTGTCATGCTCATTTAGACGTTCCGCCCTTCTATTGGTCACATATTTTTAAAACTTTAATAAAAATTCTCAGCAAAAGTGTCACACACCAATGACCAACTACTTTTCGTCATACAGTTTGAGTGGCCCTTTGAAAAACCCGGTAATATGTTTGCCACCTTTTTCCTCGCAATCGAATGTGATAAGGTATTCTTTGTCTTTTCGCTTTATGGTTACTTTTCCTTCCACGGCTTCATAAATTTTTTCGAATCGTGGTTCAGAGAATATTTCGTCGAAAACAGCATAGGAGTAAAAAAAGGTGCTGGCTTTGTAAGGCCCGTAGGAAAAAAGCATTCAGACTGTACTTCAATCAATACAACCTGAATGCTTTCAATAAATAAAAACCTGTATGTCAGTGCGCAGGCCTTTTGGGGGCCGGTGCGGACGCGTGGTATTTCTTCTGTACGATAGCGGCGTATTTATCCATCAGTTCCAATACCCGTTCGCGTGATTTGGATCTGACAACCAATCCGACATGGTGTGGCTCCTCCATTCTCCAGACAATCTCGGGATCATCAAAAACAGATAAATCAGGCCATTCCTGGCGGGCAAGCGATATGATAATGCCGGAATATTCCTTTCTTACAGGCGGCAACTTATAGTTGTTGCCTTTTGCCTCTGCTGTTTCCATTTTAGCCCATTCCTTCCATAAATTGATGCCGGACGACGCTTCCACCATTTCCGACAAGTTTGCACCGCCAACACGTGAAGAAGTCTCCAGAAAGTAGTATTTACCGTCGTCGTGGCAGCGGATCACCTCCGTATGAGACGCGCTGTGTTTCAGCCCGAAAGCTTTCAGCAAATCCACCGCTAATGTCTGCAATGCATGTTCTTCTGAAGAGTCGAAAGGAACAGTGACCGATCGGAATATACCCCCTCCGTGCGCCACGTCGAAAGGCGGCGCTAGGTATTTGCTATTCCAGGAGAATATCACTATTCCGTTATAAGAAATAGAATCCACGTGATAAACGTCGCCCGGTTTGTATTGTTCTACCAGATAGGCGTGGCGCTTGTCACCGAGCTCGTGAATCGTATTCCAAAGCTCTTCCGCGGTAGCCAATTTTTGTATGCCGGTCGCCGAGGCTTCAGAGCGCGGTTTGATCATCCACGGGCCCGGATATTTTTCGATAAAGCGGTTAATTTCGTCGTCATTGAACAGGCCTGAAAAACCAGGCACTAAAATGCCGGATTCCTGTGCCTTGGTGCGCATGGCCAGTTTGTCCCTGAAATACCTTCCGGTGGTTTGTCCCATCCCGGGAATCCGGAAATATTCGCGGATATGTGCCGCTTTTTCAACATCAAAATCATCGAGCGCCACCACGCGGTCGATCGGGCGTGTACGCATTACATATGCGAGACCGGTTATGATCTCATTCATATTATAGATTCCATCCTCATCTTCCTCCACATAGAAAAATTCGTCCACGGCTTCCCGGGCCCACGGTTTGTTTTCCAGTTTTTTGGCTGTAATCAAAAACACACGGTTACCGGCGTCTTTCAATGCCCTGAGAAAATCGTTGCCTTTGAAGTATGTCGAAATGCAGAGAAAAGTTAGAGTTCGGGACATAAAAAAAGATTTGGTGGAAAGTAGCTTCTCAAATCTAGCAAATACTACCAGTTTAGCAAGAAAAGCCCAGGTTAAATTTAGGCCCCTCCATTTACATTTATTTAATAATGAATACTATGACGATTGCGAAAGCACCGTCAGATATTTGACAAGCAAGCGTACGCCATAAGCTGTCCCCGCCCTGCCAGGAGCGAATTCCGTGTCACCGAAGGCCGTTCCGGCGATATCGAGATGTGCCCAGGCAGGATGGTTTTCAGTAAAGAATTCCAGAAACTTGGCAGCGACAATGGCCCCTGCCAGCGGCTTTCCGTGGTAGTTTTTCACATCGGCAATATCCGAACTGATCTCCTCCTTATATTCATCCCAAACGGGTAAACGCCACAGCCGCTCACCCGTTTGGTCGGCAGCATTGATCAGTTCATGAGCCAGGTCGTCATTGGGGGTAAAAAGGCCCGCGGCTTCGTAACCAAGCGTCTGGATGACGCTGCCGGTCAACGTAGCCAGGTCGATAAGGACATCCGGCTGAAAATGCTTCACCGCATAATGCAGACCATCGGCCAGAATGAGCCTCCCCTCGGCGTCGGTATCGATCACTTCAATGGTTTTGCCTGAATACGATCCTATTACGTCGCCGGGTTTCATAGCTGCTCCGTCGACACTGTTTTCTGTCGAAGGAATAATACCGACGATCCGCACCGGAATTTGAAGCTGTGCGGCCAGTTCGATAGCTCCTAATACTGCCGCAGCTCCGCCCATATCGCTTTTCATCAAATGCATATTCGCCGAAGTCTTGATGGAAATACCTCCCGTATCAAATGTGACGCCCTTCCCTACCAATGCAACAGTCTTAGTATATTTTTCGGGTTTATATTCTGAAATAATCATCACCGGCGGAGCTTCACTTCCTTTGCTGACCGCCAGCAATGCATGCATACCCTGTTTTTCCAGCTCTTCCTTATGAAGTACCTCCACCGAATAACCATTTTCGAGCGAAGAAGACTTTGCCCATTCTCCCAATATTTCCGGCGTTTTATAATTGGAAGGTGCATTCATCAGATCCATGATCCGCATTTGTACCCCGGCCGTTTTTTGAGCCGTTTCAGCAGACTGCCCGACTTCCGAAGCTGTATCGGCCACAATACTTAGGGTGCCCGTTTTGAAGAAATCACTGACAGGCTTTGGCTCGGTCTTATATAATTGGAGGTCATAACCGCCCAAAACAACGCCATTCACGGCATTGCCGACCCATTCGGCCGTGCGACCGCGAGCGTCGAGCGTAATGTGCCCTGGCCAGCGGTCTTTTCTTTTGAAAAACAGCGACCGGAAAATTTTGGTAACAGCGGGTAACTTCGGCGTTTTCCCTAATCCCAACCAGAGCTCTTTCGACGAATACCACCACAATTCACCCTTTTCAGCTTTAAACATTTCCTGGTTGCCAGGCTCGGAACCTTGTTCGAATGGTCTGATGATTAAAATCTCCTCGTCAGGCTCTTGTATGATTTCTATTTGCATTGTATTCAGAATTCGGTTCAACAAAAAAAGCAAAGACAATATATGCCTTTGCTTTCAATAATGGGGTTAATCGAGATATTAATCCAGTCCGCCTCTTCGGGTCGGTTTACGCGGTTCCGGCCAGGCAGCCGGATTGCCTTTTGCGTCTATAGGTAATATGCTTTTCTCGCGGGATGTTTTTGCAGGATCTTCGCTAGCCTGATAAGCCATTATCGCGGCCAGGATCGCATTACTGCGCACATCGTCGAAAACAATTTTGTCGTACGTATCGCGATTGGTATGCCAGGTATAAGTCCCGTATGACCAGTTCAGCGAGCTCAATGAAAACGCAGGAGCTCCCGCCGCTACAAAAGAGGCGAAATCCGATCCACCAGCACCTGGTGCTCCCGGAAAACGGGTTTCAATCGGCGTCTTGATCGCCTCCGGAACTTTGGCCAGCCAGCGGGTCAGGTATTCGTAGGAATTCAAAAATCCCTGGCCGGAAAGGTTAACCACCCGTCCCGTGCCGTTATCCTGGTTAAAAACAGCCTGTATATTCTGAATGATTTCCGGATGGTCTTCCACAAATGCGCGGGAGCCATTCAGACCTTGTTCCTCACTTCCCCAGTGCCCGACTAAAATGGTCCTCTTTGGATTTGGATAGACTTTTTTCAGGATCCGCATGGCTTCCATCATTACCAGCGTGCCGGTACCATTGTCGGTTGCCCCGCTGCCGCCATCCCAAGAGTCGAAATGCGCGGAAAGGATCACATATTCGTTTGGTTTTTCTGTGCCTCTGATTTCGCCAATTGTGTTAAAAGTCTGGCTCACGCCTGTTTCCCTGGCGTCGGCGCGCAGACTGATTTTGGGCGTATGACCCGATTCGGCCAAACGGTAAAGCAGGCCATAATCTTCCAGCGAAATATCAACGGTAGGGACCGTTTTGGTATAAGCCCCAAATATTTTATTCGCACCAAAACCCTTTGACCAATAGGACATTACTACGCCCGCCGCACCAGCTTTTTCCAATGCGACTGGCAACGTACGCGATGTATAACCACTCTTTTTCAAACGGTTCGTCCAGGCTTCTGTCTGCGCATCACGTTCTTTTTTCATTTTTTCAAATGACTCTTTTGTCCCGAACTCCTGCCAGTTATAGTCAGGCCGCCCGGTTGGCTGGTTCATGCTGATCATCACAAATTTACCTTTTGCAGAAGGTAGCCATTTTTGAAAAGCAACGGAATCCGCAACATCGGGCAGGATAACTACGTCCCCGGTAACCGTCTTTCCGCCTGTTCCCGGGCTCCATGCCAGTTGCATTCCTTCGAGTGACTTCACGCGCGGCGCTACCATGTCAATATGCGACACGCCGCGTTCCCAGCCGCGCCATTCGCCCCATTTTTCGTTTTTTGCAGTGATATTCCAGCCCTTGTATTTGGCAACAGCCCACTCGTGCGCCTGCTGCATTTGTGGTGAACCGACGAGCCTGGGGCCGATCACGTCCATTAATTCATGCGCCAGTTTTTCAAGTTGTGAATTTTCCGTCGCCTCTTTGACTATGTTCTCCACAATAGGGTCTTTCCCGACAAGGTCTCTACTTTGTGCAAATACAAAGCCGGCCTGGCAAGAAAGATAAAGGCTCAGGATCAAATAGATTTTTTTCATGAAATTGGTGGTTTAAGAAGTATTGATTTCTAATGTAGGAAATAGCGATGATGGTTTTCTTACGCTCTTAAAAAATTCTAAATTGATATTTTAATTATATTATTCCGGCATACCGATCCTACCGGGCGCTGGCTAACAGGCAGATATGCTGAACAGGATTATCGCATTTATATTTTTTGCCAACTATTTCGTCGGTCTGCTGGCGGTGGCACTATCCCTCGAAACCGCTTTTCAGCTGAATGTTCCGCTCAATTCGCCGGTATATTATGCGCTCCTTTTTTGCACCACCGTTTTCTATTACACCTTTGCGTACTCCGGGCCCGTGGCCCCGAAGGTTTCGACCAATCCGAGGACAGAATGGTATAGGCTTCATTATCGTTTTGTACGATTGAGCCAGTTACTTCTATTCATCTTTTGTACAGCGCTGGCCAGCTGGTATTTGCTTGAAAACTTTCATTCGATCCTGCATTTGCCGTTTTACTACTGGCTATTGCTTATTACTATTCCGCTCGCGGCGATTTTATATTATGGTTTACTACCAAAATCCATTATCTCGTTAAACCTGAGACGAACGGGCTGGCTGAAAGCGTTTGTGATCGGGTATGTGTGGGCGGGCTGCGTGAACCTTTTCCCGATAGCAGCATTACGGATCGAGCAGGGCGTGACTGTGACCGAACCCATTATGATGCTGTGGCTTTTTGCCAAAAACTGGATGTTCTGCACTGTCAACGCCATTATGTTCGATATGAAGGATTATGACGACGATGCGAACATTCAATTGAAAACTTTCGCCGTTCGAATGGGGTTGCGAAACACAATCTATTACGTACTGGTGCCGCTTCTGGTGGTCGGGCTGATTTCGTTGCTCACGTTTGCCAGTTACAGGGGTTTTGGTATTACAACCATCGCTCTGAATATGATACCGTTCGTTTGTTTGCTGATAGTGGCTTTTTCACTGCAAAGGCGGCAAAGCATTTTATTTTATCTCATTGTGATCGACGGACTTTTGCTGGTGAAAGCGCTTTGCGGAATAGCAGGGAGCGTTTTTGTACATCATTCCGCATTACTGCATTGAGCTATGCTGAACAACTATGACCGCATCGCCAGAATTTACGATAAGCTGAGCCGAATGGTCTTCGGCAAATCGATTGTCCGTGCGCAGCAGTCGATTCTGCCGTTCATAACAACGCCCGCACGTATGCTCATCGTGGGAGGTGGAACGGGCTGGATACTGGAAGAAATAGCAAGGGTTTACCCAACCGGTCTAAACATTGATTACGTGGAAATTTCTTCAAATATGCTCGATCTCGCACGGAAAAAAGATTGCAAGGCCAACCGGGTCACATTTATGCACACCGCCATTGAAGATTACAATGCGCCAGCCGAATATGACGCGATTATGACGCCATTCCTTTTCGATAACTTCAGTCGGAAGCGCACCATCCAGGTATTTCAAAAACTGAATGCGATGCTCTCACGACAAGGACTATGGCTTTTTACGGATTTTCACATTGACGAAGGCATCAACCGTTTTTGGCAAAAAGCATTGCTTCGGTCCATGTATGTGTTTTTCAAAAATATCAGCGATGTGGAAGCCGATCGATTACCTGATATGCAGCAACTTTTTAGCAAACATAACTTCGAACCAGCATCGGAAAGCTACTTTTTCGGTCGCTTCATCTACTCGGCAGCCTACCGCAGGTCAGGCCACGGCGGCGCGTCCCCTGCCGAAGATAAACCGTTCGTTGAAGACGATGATCGATAGGAGGATCAGCGAATAGGCAATGACCTGGATCGCGTTAATCGGTTCATGGAAGTAAAACAATGCGATCGCAAAATTCATCAATGGATTGATATACAATAAAATACCCATCGTCGACGACGTGACACCCTGCAATGCATAGAGGTTCATAAAAAGCGGGATTATCGTGAACACGACGGCGATCAGAGTTATCAGGACGTAAAATGAAAGCTCAGTGGGCAGGGCAGCACTGTATTTTGGATAAAACGGCAGGAGCAGCAATGCCGAAAATATGATCTGGATCGTAAGTACGAAAAACTTGTCGATCCCCGTGTTTTTCCGCTGGCTCACAAGATAGAATGCATACGAAGCCGCAACAATGAGGCTGTACAAAATATCAGCTATATTATTGAATGAAAGGAGAATACAACTGACAACACTCAACAACACTGCGCTCCATTGCCATTTGCTAAGCTTCTCATTCAATACAAAAAACGCGATCACCGTCGTCATGATCGGGCAAACGAGATAGGCGAACGATGCAGCTTTAACGCTGATGTGGTTCATCACGTAAATGAAGAAAAACCAGTTGGCCGTGAGCAGCACACCGCCGCTTAATGTCAGCAATGCAACCTGCCGTTTCCGAGCCGGCGGCATTGCTTTGAATGTCGCAATGCTTTCCTTCAACACTTTAACCCGCACCAAAAGGCTGATCACGCCCATGACGGCCGCACACATAAACACGCGGTAAAAAAGAATATCCAGCGAAGGGTATGCTTTCAATGGTTTGAGGGCTAAACTGAAAAAGCCCCAGATGACGAATGAAATGAATGCGGTAAGGTAGTATTTAGAAAACTTCATCAGACTGGAGTGATTGTGATGTCGAAGGAACCTGATTTTGAAACAGCAAAAAATGCAACCGGGTTCGCGACGAAGGGCGCTGCATCAGTTATTCTAAAAAATCGGATAAACCGGAACCTTACCAGGCTTATTTCACTTGCTTAATAAGGCAATATTTAATCAAGTATGACTTTTTCTGACATTCGGCTGGTGGCTACCGATATGGACGGTACGCTTCTCAATTCCAAACACGAAATCCATGAATCGTTTTTTCCTGTTTTTAAGAAATTAAAAGACCATGGCATCATCTTCGTGGCAGCCAGCGGACGTCAGTATTTTAATCTTGCCAAAACCCTCGATGCAGTAAAGGATGAAGTGATTTTTGCAGCTGAAAACGGCAGTTACGTCGTTTTTCGGGATGAAGAAATCCATGTTCAAGCTATGGATCAGGACATTGCGCGTGAGCTAATATCGATTTCAAGAAATATCGCCGACACTTACCCTATTATTTGCGGAAAGAAAAAAGCTTATGTGGAAAACGATGAACCCGAGTTTATCAACCACCTGAAACTCTATTTTGAACGCTATGAGATCGTGGAAGATCTTCTGGAAATTCGGGACGATCAGTTTTTAAAGTTCACGCTTTGCGATTTGGCCGGCTCAGAAGTGAACAGTTATCCGCATTATAAAAAGTATGAGGCTGATCTGCAGGTGAAGGTTTCAGGACCGATATGGCTGGACATTTCCCATAAAAAAGCCAACAAAGGCCGCGCAATGGAGGTTTTGCAGGAAAAATTCAATGTTACCCGCGACCAGACAATGGTGTTCGGCGACTATTTGAATGACCTTGAAATGCTCGGAAAGGCGCATTACTCTTACGCAATGGCCAATGCGCATCCGGACATCAAAAAAATAGCCCGTTTCATCGCTAAAAGCAACGATGAAAACGGGGTAGTTGAAATCCTTTCAGAAATTACCGAGTAAAAATTCCCTTACTCAGTATATTTTTTGAAGATCGAAGTGGCTGTATGGCCACCGAATCCGAAGGTGTTGTTCAGCGCATAATTTACAGTCTGGTTGAGTGACTTACCCAACACGATATTCATACCTTCGGGAATTGCCTCATCGAGATTTTCGGTATTGATCGTGCCCGGAATGATGTCGTTCTGAACAGCCAAAGCACAAACGATACTTTCAATGGCCCCCGCCGCACCGAGCAAGTGACCTGTCATCGATTTGGTGGCGCTGATCGCTACCGGATGGTCGCCGAATACGGTCTTCATTCCATGCAATTCGCTCATATCGCCCAATCCTGTGGATGTGGCATGTGCATTCACGTAGTCAATCTGGTCGGGTGTAATGCCGGCTTCTTTCAACGCCTTGGTCATACCCAATGCAGCGCCCATTCCATCCGGAGGCGTTCCGGTAAGGTGGTAAGCGTCCGCCGCCATACCGCCGCCCACGATTTCTGCATAAATTTTAGCACCTCTTGCTTTGGCATATTCCAGGTCTTCCAGGATCAATGCCGCCGCACCTTCTCCCATCACAAAACCATCACGATCTTTATCAAACGGCCGCGACGCTGTTTCGGGAGAGTCATTTCTTTTCGAAAGTGCCTGTGCCGCACTGAAACCGCCTAATGCAGAATAAATGATCGCAGCTTCCGAACCGCCGGCCACCATCAGCTTAGCCTTACCCATCCGAATGGTGTCGAATGCGCTGATCAACGCTGTGTTGGACGACGCGCAGGCCGAAACGGTACAGTAATTAGGCCCATGGAGCTTGTGACGAATAGAGATTACACCGGCAGCGATATCCACGATCATCTTAGGAATAAAGAAAGGGCTGAAACGCGGCACTCCGTTGGAAGCGTGGAATTCGAGCAACTGATCTTCGAATGTTCCCATTCCGCCGTTGCCGGTTGCCCAGATCACGCCCATATCATACCGGTCTTCAATATCGATATTTGCAAAGTCCAATCCAGCATCTTTGATTGCAGTGTCCGATGCTGCAATCGCATATTGGGTATGCAAGTCGAACTTTTTGAGTTCCTTCTTCTCGATATACTCTTCGGGGTTGAAGTTTTTCACTTCGCAGCCGAACTGTGTTTTGAATTTGGAAACATCCATTTTCGTAATGGTGGCAGCACCGCTTTTACCATTTACAATATTTTGCCAGAACTCATCCACAGAGTTCCCCAGCGGGGAAATCACCCCCAGACCGGTAACAACTACTCTTTTCATACGGTTTTATTATTTGATCCAGGACGTCGGGAGATTTTTAGTCAATCTCCTGAGTCAGTGTATCTTTGAACATATCGTCGACCATTTTCTGCACCTTCGGACCAATAAGTAGTATTGCCGGGATGACGATCAGGTAGGCTATGCTCCAAGATTTCAGCCAAATCACCAAAAAATTGGCAACAAATCCAATATTTAGGGATATCAAAGTAAAGGAAATTATACCTGTCGTGATGATTCCCATAATGGCGGCAAATGCAATTTTCGGTAACATATCAGGCGTGGTTTGCGGCGAGTTGCTTCAAGTCTACACCTGGGTTCATAGCTTGCAGCGCATCGGTCGGTGAGCTTAAAAACAGATTGAATACATCGGCTGTTTTACCAGTCAGCACTTCATAAGTGTCCGTTTCGAATGCATTGATCAGATCGTCGGCAACTTGCTTTGGTGGAATACCGTTCTGGCCGCCTATTACAGTAGAAAATTCAGTGTTGACAAGTGGAGGTAACAATTCATAAACCTTTATACCGGTCGATTTTCCGAGCGTAATGCGCAACGACTGCGTGTAGGAATGCAATGCCGCTTTGCTGGCAGCGTAAGTAGGCAAAATATGGTTCGGGACAAGGCCCGCAATGCTGGATACCGTCACAATCGCCGCTTCACCTGCATTTTCAAGCAGCGGTGTGAGCCGTTGGTTAAGACGGATGATCGACAAGTAATTCGTAACGATTTCCTCTTCAGCCAATGCTGCCGCATCCTCTTCTCCATTCAGTTGGTAATAAAACGCCTTTCCAGCATTGTTGATCACCACATTAAGCTCCGGAAACTCGGTTTCCAGCCTGGTCGCAAGGGTTTCGATGTCTTGCTTATCCGTAACATCAAACACGATAGGCGTAACATTTTTCAATTTGGCAGCTGCATTCAGCAATCTCTCTTCGTTACGTCCTGTGATAATCACATGGTTATCTCTTTCCGAAAAAGCTTTTGCAATTTCAAAACCAATACCGGCGCTTCCACCAGTGATCAAAATGGTATTTCCTGAAGTTTTCATTTTTCTGTTTGATTAAACCCTGACAATAATATACCAATCGGTATTTTTATGATTAAAATAAAACAGGAAAGTGCGTTTGTCACGTCTCAGCGCGTTTTCCTGTTTTGACTATGCAAAAATATACCAATCGGTACATTTTTGCAAGCTTTTTCAAAAATACTTTTATTTGGCACTTACCCGCCAGATCGTATTGCCCGAATCGTCGTTGACGAGCAACGAACCGTCGTCCATTACGGTAACATCAACCGGCCTTCCATACACTTGTTTATCATTTGCTATGAAGCCCGTCAGGAAATCTTCGGGCTTGCCCGCAGGCTTACCGTTTTTGAAAGGCACGAACAGCACTTTGTACCCCGACAGTTCTGAACGGTTCCATGAGCCACGCTGGCCTACAAACACTCCCTGATGGTACTTTGCAGGAAACTGGGTTTTGTTATAGAATGCCAGGCCCAGCGAAGAAGTATGGGAGCCTACCGGAACATCCGGAACGATGGTTTTCGCCACCAAGTCGGGGCGTTCACCTTTTCGGCGCGGGTCTTCGTTCTTACCGAAATAAGCATAAGGCCACCCGTAAAAACCACCTTCTTTTACACTTGTGATGTAATCCGGCACCAGATCGTCACCTAACTTGTCCCTTTCGTTTACAGCTGTCCAAAGCTCATTTGTGGTAGGCGCCCAGTCCATTCCGACAGGGTTTCTAAGCCCGCTCGCAAATACACGTTCGCCTGTGCCATCCGGATTAATTTCCAGGATATTAGCCCGACGTTTCTCCTCATCCATTCCGTGATCTGCGACGTTGCTGGCCGAGCCTACCGAAATGTAGATCTTCGATCCATCCGCATTTGCCAGTAAGTTTCTGGTCCAGTGGTTATTGTATCCTCCCGCAGGCAGGTCGAGGATTTTCTCGCCTTTCCCAGTAATCTTGGTTTCGCCGGTTTTGTAAGGATATCGATAAAGTCCGTTGGTATTGGCTACATAGAAATGGTCTTTGAGAATCAGCATACCAAACGGTTTGTTCAACTTTTCCAGAAAAATCTCCCTCATTTCCGGCGTGCCGTCCTTGTTTACATCACGCAGAAGTGTAATTCGGTCGGCGCTCTTTTTTTTGTTGGCTTCTGCCACCAGGACATCGCCATTGGGGGCAATGTAAGTCCAGCGCGGGTTATCGAGCTTGTCCGCGAATTTGGTCACAGTAAATCCTTCGGGCGCAACGGGCATTTTTCCTGTCGGCCACCCGGTTTCGTTGGGCCGGTTTTCCACGGATTTGGTAGCAAAGGGAGCAGGCAGAACCAGGCTGTCGATTGCAGTCGCCACGGAGTCAGGCCCGCTTGTGGCGGCTTCATTTTCTTCCTTCTCTTTGTTTCTGCAGTCCGTCATGGCCGTGAGCGCTACCATGCAGGTTATTACAAGATAGTTGCGGTTCATATCGATCGGTGTTTACTAAAAAAGCAGTTCGCGGGTTACAATACCCAGGAACTGCTTTTTAAAATAATAATGCCAAATCGGACAGGTTCTGCTGAACTACAATCAAAAGCTAACTGGTACTTCTACTACCGAATTTTCCCAGCCCATGAACATTTTGGCGGAGTTGTCCGAAATTTTCTCAAATACGATAGAGAAGTTCTCGATCGGCGCTTCGGCCTTTTTCACATATGCTGTCACGCGAACTACGTCGTTGGCTTCCTTGTATTTGTAAGCACCCCAATAGTCCAGGTCGGAGCTGAGGATGATGGTCCATTCTTTTTCGTTCGGAATCGCAAACATCGAGTAAGTGCCTGCTTTCACTTTTTTCCCACCGAAAGTCGCGTCCTGGTAAAACTTAATTTCAGTAGACTCGTCGGCACCCAGGCGCCACACTTTGCCATATGGCTCCTTTTTGCCAAAAATCTCGCGGCCCTGCAGATAGGGGCGGCTGTAAGATACTTTTACCAAAGCCTTTTCGCCATCCTTTCTGTCATGAGCGAAATGGTCCGGAAAATAAGCGATGTCGCGCGGGCTTTTGTCCAAACCACGGAATTTTTGCGCATTCGCACCGAATGCAATAATTGTCAGCAAAAGGCCCAGGAAAATGTTCTTCTTCATAAGAGTTTGTTAAAATTGATTTAAAACTGAAATATTGCAATCCTACCCAATCATCTTACCAGTCAGCACCGGCCGCGGATCTTTGGTATTTCCAATAATTGCCAGGCTTCTTTTAAATTCAACGCTGACATTGTCCCCTTCAAGCTTGCAGCGAACGGTCTCGTAATGTGCCGTTTCGATGAACCGCCAGGTCATTTCGAATGTGCTGTCGTCGATCCAGGCGCCATTACCTGCAATTTTTGTTTTCTTTTCGCCGGGAACGGGCGTCAACACGAGTTTCAACGGCAAGGTGGAAAGGTCCGTGAGCCCGATTTTCCAGTTACCCAGTCCATTCACTACTAAATGTTCGCCCTTGTCATCCGTTACCCTGAACAAGCACCAGCCCTTATCAAATTCAAACGATACTTTATTGATTTTTAGATCATTATCAACCATCTTAAAACTCTTACCCGTCATCTTCTGAGCAAGTTCCGAGGCAGGTTTGCCAGGGGTAAGTGGTAATGCGAGGGCTCCCAATTTCTTTTGCATCTGCGCGAGCACTTCTTTGTCGGCAGGCACGCCGGTCGCTTTGACGGTCGGAAGAATATGGTTCCAAACGTGGTTAAGAATAGCCTGCATATCACCCGTTTCACTCGTAATGGCTACTACCATGTCCTCTTTGGGCATTACAATGCAATATTGCCCGAATGCGCCATCACCGCGATATGCGCCATTCCGGCAACGCCAGAACTGATAACCATAACCTTGTTGCCAGTCGTCGTCTTCGGGTTTACGGTTGCTGCCTTTGGACATAATGTGCGACCGAGTAGCTTCCTCTACCCAGGCCGCAGGCAGGATACGCTTTCCATTATACTCTCCTTTTTGCAGGTAAAGCTGCCCGAACTTCGCAATATCTTCTGTTTTCACCCGCAGGCCCCAGCCTCCCGTGTTGATACCATTCGGATCGACTTCCCAGTCCACATCCTCGATCATCAATGGCTGGAATAATCTCGGTTTCAGATATTCAAGCAGCGTCTGACCTGTAAGTTTCTGGATAATGGCCGAAAGCATGTAAGTTGCGCCACTATTATACACAAAAAAAGTCCCCGGCTCATGTTCGACGGGTTGAGCCAGAAACGATTTCACCCAATTGCTGCTACCGGATTCGCGTATCTTGCCAGTTGTGTCCTTATCATGCCCGGTGGACATCGACAGCAGATCTTTCACACGCATGGCTGCGAGATTTGTGCTTATCGTTTCAGGTTTATCGGCTGGGAAAAAGGATATCACCTTATCTTCAACTTTCAATTTTCCTTCCGCAACTGCCAACCCGATCGCCGTCGAGGTGAAGCTTTTGCTCAGCGAGTATAGTGTGTGTTTCAAATCTGGCGCGTAAGGAGCCCACCAGCCTTCCGCCACCACTTTTCCCTGACGAAGTATCATCAGACTATGAAGATTAAGCCGGTCAGTTTCAACGGCATTAGCGAAATCGAGGATACCTTTTGCCGACATTCCCTGCGATTCGGGCGAACTGCGCGGTAACTGGCCATAACTGATGGATGCCGCCCATGTGGAGGCCGGAATAGCACTGACTACGCCCAGCTGCAAGGCTCCGAGCCCTAAATGCTGTAAAAACTCCCTTCTGTTGTAAGACATGATATGGATAGGCTGATGATTGAATGCAGGCGTCAATAAATCCGGAGAGGCTGATTTTAAAAGGGTAACCTTATCTTTGCACCAATCATATAACTATTGACCAAATGCCCGATCACGATATCGCCTCCTTTCAATCCCTTGGTTTGTCCGAACCATTACTAAAAACCATTGCTGAACAAAATTATACTCAACCTTACCCAATTCAGCAGGCGGCCATTCCGGCTATTCTGAAAGGAAATGATATTCTGGGCATTGCCAAGACCGGCTCCGGCAAAACGGCAAGCTTTGTATTACCCATATTAGAATCATTTCAAAACAAACCAGCCGCTAAAAACCGGCATATTACGGCACTCGTATTGGTTCCTACCCGGGAGCTCGCCGTGCAGATCGGGGCTGTTTTTCAGACATTTGCAGAACGGCTACCCCGGAAAGTTAAAACGCTGGCAGTTTTTGGTGGTGTATCGATCAATCCGCAAATGATCTCCATGCAAAATGTGGAGATATTGGTAGCAACACCGGGACGGCTGATCGAACTACTTTCTTTCAAAGCGCTTAGTCTTTCTGAAACGCGCATTCTGGTGCTGG
Organism: Dyadobacter sp. MSC1_007; assembly: GCF_023667495.1. Lineage (GTDB taxonomy): Bacteria > Bacteroidota > Bacteroidia > Cytophagales > Spirosomataceae > Dyadobacter. Next base: position 44,874 of record NZ_JAMOZL010000001.1, on the reverse strand, counting down.
ATGAAGCCGATAAAATGCTCAGCATGGGTTTTGCCGACGAAATGCGGGACATCTTTTTCCTGCTTCCCAAAAACCGTCAGAGCATTCTATTCTCTGCGACATTAGGCGACGAGGTGGATGAAATCAATAAAAACCAGCTTCGCAACCCGATAAAGATTGAAATTGAGGAAGAAGAACAAAACCTGGATCTAATCAAACAAACGGCATATTTCGTTGATCCTGACCGTCGGGGCCCGCTGCTGCGTTACCTGATCAAAACGCGGGAAATGAAACAGGTGCTTGTGTTCGTATCCGCGACGCGCACGGCAGATAATCTGGTTGAGAAATTGAATAAAAACGGCATTCAGGCCATGGCTATGCACAGCAAAAAAAGCCAGGGCGCGCGCACCGAGGCTTTGAATAAATTTAAAACAGGAAAGCTCAATGTACTCGTGGCTACCGATCTCGCTTCCAGGGGAATCGACATCCAGTTTCTGCCATTTGTGATCAATTTTGAACTTCCGCGGTCGCCGAAGGACTATGTACACCGCATCGGACGGACGGGCCGGGCCGAAAACCCGGGGGAAGCTTTATCCCTGATTTGTCCCGAAGACGTCCATCATTTCAACATTATCCAGAAAAAAATGGGTAAGCGCGTTGAAATGATGGAGTCGTACGATATTGAGTTACAGGGCTTCTAGGATCTTATTTCTTTTTGGCAGCCAGATCGACGATATCTTTCTTGCTACCTGTCCAGAATGCGATTTTACGGCGGTTATAAGTGTAGGTAACCGCCACCGAATCTCCCCAGCTTATCACTGCCGGATAAGAATATTCGTCTTCTTTCTTGCCGGTCGCGATATCGATCTTGTCGGTCCAATTCTGGCCATTGTCATAGGACAATATCAGTGAAAGCGGCGATCTCGAACCCCAGTTTTCACCATCCGGATTATAGGCCAGCACCAGCGTGCCGTCGGCCAGTTTGGCCAGGTCGATACCACTGTTAGGATTTGAAAGGCTCGTTTTTTTGATGGTTGACCACGTTTTACCGTAATCCTTGGAATCACTTCTGCCGATCACACCGCCTGTTGTACGCACGAGCATATGCACATTACCTGGCTCCGACTCCCACAATGTAGGTTGAATAGCGCCCTTACCTTTGATTTCGGTCGTATCTATTTTGAAATAGGGGCTTGCCGTCCAGGTTTTGCCTTTGTCCGCGCTTCTGTCCACGAAAACCTCCCAGCGGTTAACCTCATTGGATGCCCCCGCAAGCCAATCGCCATTGGATAATTCGATCAACTTGTCCTTCACCGGCCCTCTTCCGCCTTTATCACTCTTCACCAGTTCGTACGCCTCCGACCAGGTCTGGCCATTATCAGAAGATGTTTTTACCCAAGTTTCCCAGTGGGAGATTTCTTTTCCTACTTTGAAATACAAAATCACCTTACCATCCTCAGTTTTCTGCAAAACCGGGTTCCAGTGCGCATCTTCGCGGATTTTGGCAACCTCCACCGGCGCACTCCAGTTACCTGGCCGCCCTTTCGACAACCATATGCCCACATCCGGGTTTTTCTCTTCGGTTCCGCCGAACCAGGCAATCAGGAACTGCCCGTCGTCCAACCGCACCAGTGTAGACGCGTGGCATTGCGCGAATGGGCGCTGGTCGCCGAATACAAATTCCTTCTCGTTGGCGAGCGAGTCGAGTTTTTTATCTTCCGCAGTCTCCGTTGTTTTGGACCCGCATGAACTCATTGCAATGGAACCGGCCAGCAACGTAGCCGCGAGCCGAAGGGATTGCTTTTTGAAAATGAACATGGATAATATGTATTAAGATGTTTTGAAAATACCCCGCCTGAGCACAAACAGGCTATTACCTGAGCAACTTCTTTAATTCATTCATCACCGCGGCAGGCGGCTGGTCTTCGTAAAGAATACTATGAACGGCAGTGGTGATGGGCAAATTAACGTGATAAGTCTTATTCAGTTCGTGGATACTCCTGGTAGCGTAATAACCTTCGGCGATCATCTTCATTTCCAGCTGAGCAGCTTTTACACTATAACCTCTTCCGATCATATTGCCAAAAAGGCGGTTGCGGCTGAACTGCGAATAGGCCGTCACGAGAAGGTCGCCCAGGTAGGCCGACGAGCTCATATTCCGCTCCCGAGGATCCAATGCGGTCACAAAAGTCCCGATTTCCTGCATGGCGTTGGAAACTAGCACCGCTTGAAAATTATCGCCATACCCGAGCCCATGGGTGACGCCGCACGCCAGCGCGACAATGTTTTTCATAACCGCTGCATATTCGACGCCGTACAGATCATCGAGTGCATTGGCTGTTACATAGCGGCAAGTCATCAGTTTCGCAAAATCTTCTGCCGTCGGGCGTTCTGTGGATGCAATGGAAAGATAAGATTGCTTTTCGAGGGCCACTTCCTCAGCGTGGCACGGGCCTGCGATCACGCAGGTTTCGCTCATTTCAATACCAAAAGCTTCGGCAACCCAGTCCGTGACGAGCATATTTTGATGCGGCACCATCCCTTTAATCGCCGACACAATGCGTTTCCCTTGCAAATGCTTTCCGGTTAAGTGCTGTAACGACTCCTGAATGAATGCAGCAGGCACGGCCAGGATCACATAATCTGCTCCTTTGACTGCGTCGGTCGTTTTTTCATACACTTTCACCTTTTTGGGAGAAAGCACGACGTCACTGAGATAACTTGGATTGTGATTGAATTTGCGGATATGGTCGATGTCCTTCTGGTTACGAAGCCACCAGCGGATCTGGACATTGTTTTGTTCGCACAGGATCTTGATCAGCGCGGTTGCCCAACTCCCCCCGCCTATCACCGCGATTTTGATATTGTTTAAAAAACTCATCCGGAAAAAATATTCGTTGTCCCAACAGTCGGGGTTTGGTAACCTGCCTGCTTTGGTTTTCCTCCAAAAATGAGAAGTTTTTGATCAAAATGTGCGGTTAATTGTAGGTTTAAGGCATAAAAAATAAAAAATCCTTGCAGCAAAGCCGCAAGGATTTTCCTTTTTAACCTAAACTAAATCGAACTTATTACGCTTTTACAACGCATCAGTTCGGGTTTTCATTTGATTTTTTATCATCTTTTTTCACTTCTTCTTTCTTTTTTTCGACCAGATCGCCATTATTCAGGTTTTTAGACACTGCAATATATGGCCCCGAAATAATTTTGTCGCCAGGTTTAAGCCCTGAGAGGATTTCGATATTCTCAAAATCACTGATACCGGTCTTCACTTCCTTCATCGTTGCCTTGCCATTTACATCGGTAAAAACAACTTCTTTCACCACTTCCACTTTCTTAGGTTTTTTCTCTTCCTCGTCCGAAGTAGCACCATTGTCGGTTCCTGGCCCAGAGCCTGGTATCGCCTGAGGGGTGCCGCCACGGGTGGTTACCGCCGCTATCGGAACGGATACCACGCCGTTTTTACGCTCGGTGATAATTTCCACCGAAGCTGTCATACCGGGTTTGAAAGGATAAGATTTTTTGCTGCGCGATGTCATGAGGTCCTTGAAAGACTCATTCAGTATTTTCACTTTCACCTCGAATTCTGTAACCGCATCCGCTGATGCACTGGATACTGCGCTCGAAGACGCGGTCGACGAAGCTAGTCCGGCTGCCGTATTGGCAATCTCTTTCACCACACCTCTGAACTTCCTTCCCGACGAACTGTAAGCATCCACGTCGATTTCAGCTGTATCGCCGAGCGACACGCGGACAATGTCGTTTTCATTCACGTTCACGCGCACCTCCATGTTGGCCAAGTTCGCGATCCGCATCATTTCGGTACCAGCCATTTGCGACGTTCCTACCACGCGCTCGCCTGCTTCTACATTCAGCAAGGAGACAATACCGCTCACCGGCGCGAAAATGCTTGTTTTCCGAAGGTTTTCAGCCGCATCCCGCATGCTCGCCTCCGCACTCTTAATATTAAAAAGCGCAGCGGCCACGTTGGCTTTTGCCGATTCTACATCTTGCTGGGCCACACCATAGGTGGATGAGAATTGCTCGAAATCCGCTGCTGAGATGACTTTATCACTGTATAACTTTTTATTTCTTTCAAAGTTTGCCTTGGCCTGAAGTAGTCGCGCCTCTGCCTGGGCTACCATTGCTTTGGTCTGCTCATAGTTAGCTTTGCTTGAATTGACGGCCGCCTGCGCACGTGCCATCAGTGATTCATAGTTATCGGGCCGGATTTTCAACAGCAATTGACCCTTCACCACCGAATCGCCTTCAGCTACATTGAGGCTAATGATCTCGCCGGAAACATCCGGGCTAAGTTTCACCTCTACCTCCGGCTGGACCTTGCCAGAAGCCGTTACCCGCTCGATGATATCCGATGTTTTTACAATAGTGTATTCAACCTCCGTTGTTTTGGGTTTGCCGATATAACCGGCTTGCTTGGCCCCAAATAACCCGGCAACGAGAAGCACTACAATTACTGCTGCGATCCACCAGATCCGTTTCGAAGATTTACGTGCCATATAAGTTTTTGATTACGATGAAATATTTTGCTGATTGAAAGGATATGCAGATTCTGGTGGTTTAGAAATCCGAAAGCGGACGGTTCATGTAAAAGTCCAGGATTTTTGTTCGGAAAACGTAATCATATTTCGTTTGTACGAGGTTTCCGTTAGCACGGTCCAAATTAGCCTTGGCGATATTGTATTCAACGGAATTGATCGCCCCTACATCAAACCGCACTTGCGACACGCGGAAAGTTTCCTGCAATGCACGCACCTGGTTAGCCGTCGCGGAATACCGTTTCGCGGCATTCGTCATATCGATGTACGCCTGCTCCACGTTCTTGCGGATGGTAAGTTGCACCTGCTGGGCCTGGTATTCGTAAGTCTTCTGCTGCAACTTCGCGTTGGCCACATTGTATTTTGTCCTGAAATTGGAAAATATCGGAACGGACAGGTTCAGGTTGATCGCTGAGTTACGGTTAAAGTCAAGCTGGTTGAAATACCGGAAATTTTGTAACGTCCCGTTTGGCGTGGTGACCCGCTGCACCAACGGCAATTTCTGATTGTTCACCATCACATAGTCCGTTTGAGAAATCACATCTATTGTAGAACTTCCAGATCCGTCACCAACGAAACGCTGCTTCGGCGCCGCGCTTGAAAATGCGGTGTAAATGCCGCCATTTAAAGTAAGCGTAGGCATTCCCGCACCCTTAGCCAGATCGACATTGATTTTCGATGCTTCGATACGCAGATTGGCAGCTTTCATTTGAGGCAAGTTACTCAAGGCCGTTTCATAGATTTCCTGGATTGTCGCGTCGTATGCCTGCAAAGTCGGGTCTTTCACTGGGATTTTCACCACGTTGATCACCTCACTTCCGGGCATATTCATATATTGTTTGAGATTCAACTTCGCCGTTTCCAGGTTATTTTCAGCATTCACCAGCGTAAGTTCGTCATTGGCAAGCTGGGCTTTGAGATCCAGCAAATTGCTTTCTGCTAGCGTTCCGGCCTCTACCAGCTTGGCCGTCCGGTCTACCTGCAATTGCGAAGCTTCTACTTGTCGCCGTGCTACTTCGATCAATTCCTCATTAGTGATCACCTGCAAATAAGACAATGCAACATTGAGCATAATGTCGTTGCGGGTTGCTTCCAGGTCCCTGGCGCTTGCCTGGTAATTCGCATTATTGAATTTAATATTATTGCTGATCTGGAAGCCGCTGAACAGGGTCACCTGTCCGCCCAACTGGTAGTTATTTGAACTGACATTCTGCTGGACAAACTGGTTCGTAAACGGATCGATGTTACGACCTGACCGGAAACCCTGGCTTGCGCTGAAATTCACGCTCGGCCACCGCTGCCATTTGGATTGGGCGTAGGTATTACCATTAGTCTGCACTGTTATTTCTGATTGCTTGATCTGCGGGTTGGTTTCCAGCGCTATCCTGATGCAATCTTCGAGCGAAAAGGTGTTCGAGGGCTGGCTGACATCCTTCTGCGCGAAAACGGGTCCTGATGCCGTAATTCCGCAAAAAAACACTAAAACCAGCGCGGGATGGCGTAACGATTTAAACATAAGCGGTTCAGAGTTAGATGATCAATATTAACGTTTACGTAGAAATGCGACCATCCATTTAGTACGGACGGTTGCATTTCCGGGTAAAGGGCGATTTATATCGGCTATTAAAATCAGTGGAAAAACAAGTAGCCAAGCCAGATTCCAGCGACTACACCGACAAGATCGGCGATCAATCCTGCCACAATCGCATATCTGGTGTTTTTAATTCCAACCGATCCAAAGTACAGTGCAACAATGTAAAGCGTGGTATCCGCCGATCCTTGAAATATGCAAACAAGCCTGCCTATAAACGAGTCGGGCCCGAATTCCTTCATCGCATCGATCATCAAAGCCCGGGCTCCACTGCCGCTCAGGGGCTTCATTAATGCGACCGGTAATGCGTCCGTAAAGTCAGTATTAACGCCAGTCGAAGCGAAAAGCCATTTCAACCCATCGATCAGATAATCCATGGCACCGCAGCTCCTGAATGCGCTGATCGCCACCAGTAAGCCAACCAGATAAGGTATGATCGTCACCGAAGTTGTAAACCCACCCTTTGCGCCCTCGATAAATGCTTCAAATACATTGACTTTCTTAACCATCCCCCAGGCCAGGAACCCGGCTACCACAAACAGCAGCACTGAGTTTCCCACGAAAATCGAAATCGTTTCAATCTGCTCTTTCGGCAGGCCGGAGAGATAAAAAAGGATCAATGCGATCATTGCCGTCACGCTTCCCAAACCGAGCATGACCGTCCTGTTAAACAAATTGATCTTCTGCCATGCCGCCGTGATAATCATGCTGACCACCGTTGTCACGTAAGTGCCGACCACGCAGGGGATAAATATATCGGAAGGGCTCTCGGCACCTAATATGGCCCGTTGCGCAATAATGGATAGTGGAATAATCTGTAAACCAGAGGTATGTAAAACCAGGAACATGATCTGCGCATTGGAAGCGGTGTCTTTACTGGGGTTCAACTCCTGAAGACTTTGCATTGCTTTCAGGCCGAATGGTGTTGCAGCGTTATCGAGGCCAAGGAAATTAGCCGAAAAGTTCATGATCATCTGCCCGTTGGCTGGGTGATCTTTGGGGACTTCGGGGAATAATTTATTGAAGAATGGTCCTATAAATCGAGCGATGACGTGAATAATACCCGCCTTTTCGCCGACATTCAGAATTCCCAGGAAGAAAGTCATCACGCCAGTTAACGGCAACGCAATGTCCATTACGGCCACTTTGGCCATTTCCAGCATTCCCTCGGTGATGGCTTTAAATGTCTGTACATCGCCTGTGACAACGAATTGCAAAAAAGCTATCAGAAAGGCAATGACGAAAAACGAAACGAAAATATAATTTAAAGCCATATTGGGTTAAGGGGTGCAAAGAGGTCGGTTAGGTAATAATTTGTTTATAATCCTTTGAGTAAAATATTTCTTTTAATGCAAATAACAAAAGTATATTGCAAACAGGTAGCCCTATCAACAAACCTCAACGATTTTCCATGAAGCATTATAGCTTTTTACTTCTTTTAGCATTATTGTGCTGCAATAAACCAGAAAAAAGCAGCGAAAACACAACCAACAGTGACGAACCGGAGAGAGCCATCAACGACACAATCCCGCTTATCCGCGAAAAAGTGGAAAAGAGCCCGGTCGCGAGTTACAGTGAAAAAGTAAAAGATGATTTGAATGACTGGCGGCTCGCGGTAGACATCTACGAGACCAAGGAGACTTTCAAATTCCTGATGAAGATCGAGTACATGGTGCAGGAAGCCGAGGATACATTAACTATCCCAAATTTCGGCATTATGCCCAAAGTAGAAGTGCGGAAAGGCCCGGAAAAGGAATCCTGCATTGTCGGCTTTCTGGATAAGAAAGGGGAATTCAAAGAATACAAGCTGGTTGCTTTGAAAGACAAGCAGCTGAAAATTAAAACTTTGAAGTATTACGCGAGGACGCGATATCGGGTGAGTAAGTAATTTTCGGAAGCCGGGCAACACAGCCTGGCTTCCAATTTTGGATCAATTGGGTATTACTATATAAGCCTTCATATTAGAACTGTTGTAGAGTATGCCATCTCCTACAATGTTGTTATAAGTAAACCAGGTGTTATTTTGCAAGCCTCCATCCCACCCCCAGTTCATTTGATAATAGTAGCTGGCATACTCATAGCAATATCCGTTCTGATCCTGGAAAATAGTATGCAAATCCTGTATGCCATCAATCACCCATACATGCATATTGGCTAAGCAAACACTACAATTCGACCCATAAACAATGACCGGTCGCTGCGCTAGTAACTGACTTTTAATTGTTGTTTGGTTAGCCGGATTAAAAAAATCCAGATCATAAGATGTGAAGCCACGCGCTGCGAAGAAGTCATCAGTCTTGCCAGGTTCCATCCATGTCTGGCAACCCGAACCCGACATCGGTACGCCCAAAGCCGGTACGACCGTATTGTAAATCGCGCCGGTAGCTTTGCCTATATCCCTAACCAGGTGTGCTAAGTTTCCGTTAACGGTATTGTCCAGGGGTGCGCAGTCGTCCGATTGCTTTAAAGGCAACCCATTTAGCATGGCAGCCGTGTAATTAGTACCTTCAATAGTCACAGCACGATGATGGTACTTCAAAACTTCCCCTATCGCCAGCGGTCCACATCCAACGAGCGCCTTGCTGCATGGGAATGCGCCCGACTTCGTGCAGTTGGGAACAACAATGCCGTTTGGACAATGCGCATTGTAACCCTTCCCCTGCCCCCATTGAGCCACATTATGTGTCAAATGGGCAATAGTCACATTAGCTGGAATCGGATGTGTTACGAAATACTCACAGCTTGCCTCTGGTGTCCAGACCGGCTGATCCGTTGTCTTAAAACCTGGCCCCTGACCGATTTCAAACTGCCTCCATTCATTGATGACATCGATGCTGGCTTCGGTTTTACCCCGAATGCCTGCTGCATGTTCGGCGATAAAATCCTTCCACAACTGAATTCCTGGATTGTCAGTTTCCAAATCAAAGATTCCCGTATCCGAAAACGCCAATACAGGTTTCATACGCTTGTCGGCTGAGAGAAGCAGATGTCCCTTATTGTCTTTGAAATTAATGACGTAAAAAATTGCTGCTCCTGCTCGATCGGCAAAAGTTACTATGTCGCCTACTTCTTTACCGCTTGTCCCTGTGGTCCTCCTATTCCGCTGCAAAGTTTCAACCAATGCGAGCGCTTCACTTTTGCTAACAAAAAATTTCTTTTGCAGAAAACTTGACGACTGATTTGCCACATCCAGGTTATTTTCTTTATCGCAAGCCAGAAATGCGAGAACCAATGTAAGGATCAATGCTCCCTTTTTTAAATTCTTCCTCATAATAGTGTGACTTTTTAGTTAAAAGATTATTTGTATTTTTTGTACAAATAACAACAGGATAAATCACACCCATTCTGGGATAAGGAAGGATTGGACCTGCAAAAAGGAAGGAAATTCAGTACTTTGCTTTTAGCTTACTTACATAGTTTTCTGAAATGCCAAGGTAGGAGGCAATGTGCTTCTGAGGAACGCGGGCGAACAGTTCTCTGGACCTTATACGAAACGATTCCAGCTTTTTCGACGCGGATAGTACGCGCATATCGCGAAGCAGCTCCTGATGGGTCAGCCAGAAGCGTTCGGCAATGATCCTGCCAATGCAACAGACTTCGGGATGCTGCCGGTAAAGCTGGTACAGGTCCTGCCTGGTAATGTAGATAAGCATCGACGGTTCTAATGCTTCAATGCATTCTCTCGAAGGCACCTGATTTACAAAGCTGTCGGCAGCATAGAAAAAGTCGTGTTCCTTGGCAAACCATCCGGTAATATCATCAAAACCGCCATGGCCATTGTCCGCCATATGGCAGCCCCGTATGAGACCGGAATTGACAAACCACAGTTTGTCGCAGATTTCACCTTCGGCCAGCAGTAGCTTTCCTTTGGGGATTCTGATTATCTTCAATTGTTGCAAAAAATCAACCAGAATGCAATCGCTGATCGGCGCGACGGTTGTTAAAGAGGAGATAAATTCATCATACATATTGACATAGTGCGATATAGTTCAACGGCTGCAAGATGGATATTTTACAGCGGTTTTCTATACTACATTTATGACCGTTTGTACATTCAAATGCACAAAAAAACCCGGTGGATAACCGGGTTTTTGATTCTATTAGCAGTAACTGTAATCAGGCCTTGAAAACCTCATCCATCTTCTCACGGATGGTCAATAAACGCTTGCGGTCGCCACCGGAAACTTCCGCTGAAGCCCAACCCGAATAACCGACTTTTTGCAGCGCTTTATTCACTTCGGGCCAATTATTATCTCCTTCCATAAACTCTACGTCAAACCCTTTCCAAAGACCTAGGTCATTTTGTTTTTTGAAGCTAAATTCCTTCAAATGGAGTTTCAAAATACGCTTGTTCAGCGCCTCAATCCAGGAAACCGGCCAGCTGTAACGTAGTACATTTCCGATATCCAGGTACCAGCCAACCATTGGATGCTTAAAGTCGTCAACAAATTTGGCTGCTTCCAATGGACTCAGCAGAAATTGGTTCCAAACGTTTTCAATAGCTATTTTGACCCCTGTTTTTTCAGCAATCGGAAGCAACTTACGGATCTCTGCCTGAGAACGTTCATATGCTTCACCATAGGTCACAGTGGCATTCACTACGCCTGGCACTACCAGTACCGTGCTGCCGCCATATTCTTTGGTGTCCCACAATGCTTTTTCAATAGATTTGGCGCATTCTTCCCGCTTCTTTGGATCGGGGTCAGACAATGGCAGTTTCCAGTGCATTGAATTTACTGTTCCGGGAATCAGCAAACCGGTTTTATCTCTGGCCGCTAGGACCTCTTTCATGTCCAGCTTGTCGGGAGAATCGAGCTCCACACCGTCATAACCCAAATCTTTCAGTAACTTAAACTTGTCCATTACTGATAAATCCTCCTTTACCATTCCCCACATCAGGCTCTTTTTCACCATCGGTCGCGCCAATGGACTACTCAGATCAGCTGTTTTGGAGATGATACCATTTGCCGAAGCATTAGAAAGTGCGGCAGTTTCCACTGCGGCAGCTCCCACTGCGGCAGTTCCCACTGTGGCACCCGTAGCCGCGAAAGCTGCCGCGGTGGATACCGTGTTTTTAATGAAATCTCTTCTTTGCATATGATCTTAAGAAAACGCAGTGATACCAGGCTTAGCCACCTCCACAACAGGAGGCTTCATGTCAAAGCTATAAGCGTCTGGCCCCAGCTTTTCAGAAGAGTTCATGGCATCTTCCCAGGTAATGCGCTTGCCGGTATAGGCCGCCATTCTGCCCATAATGGCAGTCAATGTGCTGTGTGCCATAAATTCACCGTCGTTGATCAGCTTGCCACTGCGAATGGACGCAAACAGTTCGTTGTGTTCCGTCTGGTACATATCGTTTTGCGCGCCTTCGTATTTCCAAGGATTAGCGCCTGTAATCTCATGCACGTTGCGTGCACAGTTCACCATCGCGCTGCCTTTTGTTCCTAATGTTTGCACGAGGTAACTGTTTTCGCAGTTTGCCTGTTGTCTCGAATGGTGGAAACCTTTCACACCGTTATCGTAATCGTAGGTTACGGCGAAGTGATCAAAGATGTTTCCGAACAGAGAGTCGGTACGCACCTGACGTCCGCCGGTTCCGACAGCCGAAACAGGCAGTTTACCGCCCATTGCCCATGCCATCATATCGATGCTGTGTACAGCCTGCTCTACAATGTGATCGCCTGCAAGCCAGGTATAGTAAGTCCAGTTACGCAACACATATTCCGCGTCTGTCCAGCCCTGCACCCGTGGGAACGACCACAATGTACCGGTATCATAAGTATTGTAAATAGCCGTAATGTCGCCTACTGCGCCGTCAAGGATCCTCGCAAAGCTCGCGCGTTTAGGCTCGTGATATCTCCAGCAGAAACCGGACATTAAAGACAAGTTCTTTTGCTTTGCAAGTTTAGCAGCGTCCAAAACCTTACGTACGCCCGGAGCATCTACTGCCACAGGTTTTTCGCAGAACACGTGTTTGCCGGCATTGATAGCCGCCGTCAAGTGTTCGGGACGGAAATGGGGAGGAGTTGCCAAAAGCACTACATCCACACCCGATTCCAAGACTTTTTTGTAAGCGTCGAATCCTATAAACTTATGGCCTTCATCCACCTTCACTTTTGGTCCGTGAATTTTGGTCAGGTTTTCAAGTGAAGCATCCATTTTGTCCTTGAAAATATCTCCCATTGCCCATAGGACAACGTTAGGATCAGCTTTCAAAGCCTGGTTAGCTGCACCGGAGCCGCGTCCGCCGCAACCGATCAAACCGATTTTCAGGGTATCGCTGTTCACACCTGCATAGGCGCGATTAGGGTTAAGAATTGCCACAGTTGGTAACGTGCTCCCTGCCAATGCAATGCCCGCCATTTTCAGAACATCTCTCCGAGAAGTACTCATCGTCAATTAAGGATTAGGTGATGGAATGACTAATTTTTCGTTATTTTTTAACTATACTACCAGTGATTCAGGATCTTGAAAGCATTAAAGATAACTAAACCTGCTATTTTTTCTGCTAATATAAACCAAAATTTCCATTTGCGTGCTCGACCACACACAAAAGTTATTAGATGTTAATTTTACAATTTATATACTTTTATACCTTCGAATCTCCCCATTGCAAATATGATCCTTGAAAACCTGTTGCTGATTATCTCGCTGCTTTTTGTAGTATCAATGCTTACGATGCTCAGCGAAAAAGTCGGTGTTTCCTATCCTATTTTCCTCGTAATCGCAGGTCTGCTGATCAGTTTTATCCCTGGAATGCCTCATTTCGAACTCGAACCGGACTGGGTTTTCCTGATCTTTTTACCGCCTTTGCTTTATGAAGCGGCGTGGAATACCTCCTGGAAAGATTTCTGGGCACACCGCAGGCCTATCGGTCTGCTATCGATCGGATTGGTGGTGTTTACAGCGACCGCAGTGGCTTATATTTCGAATGCGATGATCCCGGGGTTCACCCTCGCAATGGGCTTCGTCCTGGGTGGTATCATCTCCCCGCCCGACGCCATCGCCGCTACTTCGGTGCTGCATGGACTGAAAGTACCGAAACGTGTGGTTACGATCCTTGAAGGAGAAAGCCTGGTCAACGACGCTTCATCGCTGATCGTGTTCCGGGTGGCATTGGCCACGGTGGCAACGGGTAATTTTGTGCTCTGGAAAGCCGGCGTCGACTTTCTGACGGTTGCCTTTATGGGCGTTCTCATTGGATTGGTGATCGCGCATGTGCTGTACGTTGTGCATCGTTTCTTTCCCACAACACCCAGCATTGACACCGCGCTTACGTTCATTTCGCCCTATTTAATGTATATCGCCGCGGAGCATTTCCATTATTCGGGCGTTTTGGCTGTGGTAAGCGGTGGCCTGTTCTTGAGCTTCCGGTCCCACGAACTGTTTACATACCAGTCGCGGATGCAAACCACCTATGTGTGGCAAACAGTCGTTTTTTTGCTGAATGGAATTGTATTTATCCTGATCGGCCTGCAATTACCGGAAGTGATGACGGGCCTGAACGAATATACTGTGACAGAGGTCATAACCTACGCGGTGATCATCAGCATTGTCACCATTCTCATTCGGATCATATGGGTTTTCCCGAGCACCTATTTGCCAAGAATATTATTCAAGTCGATCCGGGAAAAAGAGGTAAGGCCCAGTTGGCGGCCTGTTTTTATCGTCGCATGGAGCGGAATGCGCGGCGTGGTTTCGCTGGCTTCTGCGCTCGCCGTTCCATTAATGTTGAATGGAAATCCGTACCCGCATCGCAACCTTTTCCTTTTCATTACATTTGTGGTGATCCTTTTTACATTAGTCTTTCAAGGTCTCAGTCTTCCCTTGCTTATCAAATGGCTCAAAATTGAGGATGATGGGGATAATGCAGCAGAACAGAATGCGATGATCAATTCAAGATTGGCGACTGTCAGCCTGGATTATATGAAATCCAACTACGATGAGGAGATACAGAATTTCCCCCCGTTTGGACTATTGAAAGAGCGCTATGAAAAGATCATCGAAATGGCCGACTACAAAATGCTGCATCCCGAGCATAATACGTCTATCGATCATGTCCGGAAATACCGCGCGATGCTTTTGGAAATCATTGAAGTAAAAAGAGAGGAAATTCAAAAACTAAGACATGAAAGGGCTTGCTCCGACCGGCTGATCAAAACTAAAGAATATGAACTTGATCTGGAAGAAGCAAGGCTCAGGAAATCACCGTAAAGTGGGGTGATATCAGTCCCACTCCACTTCAACTACATAATCCCGAAGGTCAATGGTGGTGAACTTCTCGTTATTCTGGCGTTTCAGGGAGATTTTACCGTTTTGGATCTTGCCTACCTGCTGCGCGATGACGTCTTTCTCGTTCTTTTTACGGTAAATAGCCACCAGCGAATCCTGGCTCGTCACGTCCACTTCAACCGAACGGCCGCGGGCTGTAACAAGCTTGGAGTTATTGGGCAGATAAGGCGCCTTTGCGAGAGCAAGCGCCCGTGATGCCTGGGGCACACCATAACCCACGTAATTATTTCCATAAGGATATAAATGGGAAGATTTTTCAATCAATGAAATCAATTCCTTATTGGACAGGTGCGGATTGGCCTGTAACAGGCAAGCCGCAAAACCCGTGATAACCGGCGCAGAAAGTGACGTTCCATACAATGAGAAACACGACACATTGGGTTTTACATAGGATAAAAACTCCGGCCCGATACTGCTGTAACCGATTCGGTTCCAGAGCTTTCCATTCGTCGCACCTACCGAAAGTACACCTCTTGCGTCTGCCGGTGCCGACACAATGCCCCAGCTTTTATCATCTCCTTCGTTACCAGCCGAAACGATCAGCATAATGCCTTTTTTGTCGGAAGCGATCTGTGCGGCTTTGGAGATAGCACTCGTTTTGCCGTCCATTTGGGCAGGAATGTAGTTTTCTCTTGGGTCAGAAAAACCTTTCGCATAACCGAGCGAAGTGTTGATTAACCTTACACCAAGACTGTCCATCCATTCCATTGCGGCAATCCAGTTATCCTCTTCCCCCCTGTATTCACGCATGGAATAGTCCGTGCGGGCGAGGTAGAATTTCGCATTGGTGGCCATGCCATACTGCATTTGATCCTGGTAATCGATGCCTGAAATGGCAGCGAGTACCTCGGTCCCATGCATATCTGAAAACGACTCCGCTGTACTAAACAGCAAATCGCCCGGCCGGCCCGGCTTCACATAATCCCGAATGCCCAAAATCCGCTTGTTTGAGAAAATCTGCGAAAGCGAAAGAGAGGAATCCGCACCATAGAAACCTGCGTCGATCACACCGATCGTAACATCTTTGGCATTAATCCCCTCCTTCAAAAATGCATTGGCCTGGACCTGCGACATCACGGGCGCCATCTGTGCTTTTTCAATCGGTTGCGTCTTTGCGACGTAGAAGCCCGGATCGATCATCACAACCTCCTGCACAAAATCGAGCTGGCGGATCTTCATAGCCTGCTCGCTCGTAAGCATCGCCGACACCGCATTGAGCCATTTCGAACGGTTGATGATGTTGACAGACTCGCCACGAAGCACCGCTTCGTATTCTTTTTTGATCGGCAAATCGGTTTCGTCCGAAAACACAAGTCCCAATTTCTGACGGTTCTCGAGCGTAAGTGCCGACACCGCCGGACTTGCATTCAAATCTTTATTTTTCAGATAAATCCAATATTTGGGACTTGCAAGCAGGACGTAAGGCACGAATGCGAATGCAAGCAAAAGCAGTCTTCTCATCAATAGCATATTAGTTAGGCACTCTTAATTTAATTAGTATTCCTTTTGATTTGTCAAACGAAAGGCCTTTTCAGGCACATTATTCTGTATAATTTTTGAACAAGATAAACGTAATTTTACAAATTAAATTACCAGTCAAGAAAAATACCCATATGCGATATTTCCCCATCGACAAAATACTATTTATTGAAAACAGACGCCGTTTAACGGAATTACTTCAACCTAAATCATTGGTAATCCTTAATTCTAATGACACTATGCCCACCAATGCGGATGGGACGATGGGTTTTAAACAAAGCAGTGATTTGTTTTATCTTACCGGGGTGGACCAGGAGGAAACGGTCCTGCTGATTTCGCCCGATCACCCCGATCCAAAGTTCCGTGAGGTGCTTTTTGTGAGGGAAACCAATGAGTTGATCGCAGTATGGGAAGGCGAAAAACTGACGAAAGAACAGGCCAGGGAGGTAAGCGGCATTCAAAGCATTTACTGGACGCACCAATACGAAACGGTTCTTCAGGCTATTGTTTTCGAAGCGGAAAAGGTTTATCTGAATACCAATGAACACACCAGAAGTGATTCACAGGTGCAAACCCGCGAGGCGCGGTTTATAGCTGATTTCAAAGAAAGGTATCCGCTTCATACGCTATCCAGGCTCGCTCCGCTCATGCACCAGCTCCGGGCCATTAAGCAGCCCCTCGAAATTGAATTACTTCAAAAGGCATGCGATATTACGAAACTGGGTTTCGAAAGGCTTTTAAAATTCGTAAAACCAGGTGTACACGAGTTTGAAATAGAAGCGGAATTATTGCATGAATTTGTTAGAAACCGCTCCAAAGGTTTTGCCTACCAACCTATTATTGCTTCCGGCGCCAATGCCTGTGTGCTGCATTACATTCAAAACAACCAGATTTGCAAAGACGGGGACGTTCTTCTCCTCGATGTCGCCGCTGAATATGCCAACTACGGTGCCGACCTAACCCGCAGCGTTCCAGTGAATGGCAGGTTTACCAAACGCCAGCGGGACGTTTATGATGCAGTTTTGCGCGTTTTCAAAGCAGCGAAAGGGATGCTGGTTACCGGCAACATATGGGATGAATATCATCAGGAAATTGGTAAGATCATGGAAAGCGAGCTTATCGGGTTGGGCCTGATTACGAAGCAGGACATTGAAAATCAAGACCCAGACCTTCCTGCCTACAAGAAATATTTCCCCCACGGCACCTCCCATTTCCTCGGCCTCGACATCCATGACGTCGGCAACAAATACCGCCGTTTTGAGCCCGGCATGGTGTTTACCTGCGAGCCGGGCATCTATATTCGTGAAGAAGGATTAGGTATTCGCCTTGAAAACGACATACTGATCACAGAGAACGGAAATGTCGACCTCATGGCGCATATCCCATTGGAAGCGGAGGAGATTGAGGAGTGGATGAATGGGTAAGAATTTTGTAAATTTGTTAGGTTAAACGCTATATGGAATGGAAAAATCAGTGAATTTGAACATCCCGTTGTCTTTTGAGCAATTGCTGGCGCTAGTTCGGCAATTATCCTACCAAGAACGTGAAGAGCTGGTGTCGGTTTTAAAAGATGACATTGATACGTCTGATGAGCCTTCAAAGGAAAAGATACTGGCGGATTTGGGCAACGATCTGATTGCATTAAATAATGGAACATTAAAGACTCGCCCATTAAAAGACATTTTGGATGAGCTTTAAAGTAGAGGCATCTGAAAACTTTGCACGAGAGTTGAAACGGCTGGCGAAGAAATATCTTTCACTAAAAAACGACGTGTCAGAACTTTTGCACGGTCTCAGTGTCGATCCCTTGCAAGGAACCGCGCTTGGGCGAAATTGTTTCAAGATCCGGCTGGCTATTAAGAGTAAAGGAAAGGGGAAAAGTGGCGGCGCGAGAGTGATCAGTTGTGTGATTGTTGTAACGGAAACCGTCATGTTACTATCCATTTATGACAAATCAGAAATCGAGAATATTTCATCGCAAGATTTGACCGCACTTATAAACAGTAATACAGGACATCACTAAACATACACTTAATATGGCAAAGCAGGAACTCTCCATGCAAGACTCTCTTCTCGAAGCAAAGCGCTATCTCGATAATGCGAAGGAAATCCTGCGCGAGAAAGCGAAAAAAGAAGACGGCTATTATCAGGACGCTAAATACGTGAAGATGGCGGGACATACAGCCTACACAGGCGTTCTCTTCGCATTGGACCGCTATTTTGGCAAAAAGACCAAAGGACGAAAAGATGCAGATTGGTATAAACAAAACCTATCGAAACAGGATCGAAAAATGCTTAATTCATTCGTTACAGTCTACGAGCTTTTGCACCTCGTCATGACTTACGACGGTGCCGGGAATGAAGATATGGTGAAAGTCGGAATGCAAGAGGCAGAAAGGATTATTGATTGGGTCGAAACGCGTACGGCAGCCTAGCAAGATTCCGTTGTATGTAACATTCCAGTAATAACAAGCCGGGAGATTCAACAACTTCCCGGCTTTTGCTTGTGAACACATCAGTAATAATGGAATTACTTCCCGAAGACTTATATAAGCTGTTGATATCCTTCTTCCTCGGTGCGGTTATCGGCGCGGAACGGGAGTATCGAAGTAAATCGGCAGGACTGAGAACGATGATACTGATTGCAGTCGGGTCAACGCTTTTTACGATTTTATCCATTAAAATCAGTTCGGATGCTGGGCGTATTGCAGCAAATATTGTGACGGGTATCGGCTTTATCGGTGCCGGTATCATTTTTCGGGAGAATAACCGGGTTGTCGGGATCACGACGGCCGCCATTGTGTGGGTTACCGCTGCGGTCGGAATGGGGATTGGAGCCGGGTTTTATGAAGTGACCATCGCCTGTTTTGTGATCTCGGGTATGTCGCTGGTCATCCTGTCGCCGGTCCAACGATTCATACGCAAGAAAAGCCAGATCCGGAACTACCGAATGATGTGTGTGTACCAAAAAAAGACATTGAAACTGTACGAGGAGCTATTCAAGGAATTTGACCTAAAAATCCTACGTGGAGAGCAAAGCCGATCAGGTAACCACATTACCGGCAACTGGACCTTACAAGGCTCGGAAAAGAAACACGAAAAACTGACGCATCGCCTGCTCAACGATACGGATATCCTCGAATTTGATTTCTAGCTGACAAGCACTCAATAGGATTAGTTTTTTATTAAAACTGATGTCAATCATGCCTTGGATTGAGTTTAAAACGGGCATTAAAACGTTATAATTAGCCTCGTGGAAACTTTATAGAAGCAAACAGGCATTAATAAGAATAACCCAGCACCAAGAATGGTTCGCGAGGCAACAACCCGCAAACCGGATTATAGACAATCGTTATGTCCGATATTATAAAACAAAAACTTTGGGACATCATCGCCCATCATACATCTGACAATGAGGCGGAATGGCTCAGGCAGAAAGGTTCCTCAACGCCGCTGGAGCTGATGACCGCCTTCGTTGCCGCACCAAGGTTCCTGACCAAGAAAATTGTTACCGCGGACGAACAGGCGCAAGCCGCATTAAACCTCGAAATACCTGGTTTTTCAGTAAATGGATGGTCACTCGTGAGATTGAGCCGCGTGTGGCTGCTCACCCAGCTCGATCCATCTGACAAAGAGGAATATGTCAAAAACATCGAAACATTGTTCGATACGGCTGAAATGAATGAGCTGGTAGCGCTTTATTCCGCATTGCCTCTCCTATCCTATCCAGACCAGTGGCTGTTTCGTGCTACCGACGCCGTAAGGTCCAATATGGGCTTTGTTTTCGACGCCATCGCTTTACATAATCCTTACCCTGAAAAATATTTCAGTGAACTCGCCTGGAACCAGCTGGTTTTGAAGACGATATTCAACGACAAACCGATCCATTTCATAGAAGGACTGGAAAACCGCATGAACG
Organism: Dyadobacter sp. MSC1_007; assembly: GCF_023667495.1. Lineage (GTDB taxonomy): Bacteria > Bacteroidota > Bacteroidia > Cytophagales > Spirosomataceae > Dyadobacter. Next base: position 25,058 of record NZ_JAMOZL010000001.1, on the reverse strand, counting down.
AAAAGCTCGCCATGACACTATCCGACTTCGCGCACGAGCGCTGGTCGGCAGGACGTAGCGTTCCCGCACAGGTATGGCGACTGGTAGGCAAGCACATGAATGCCTCACTGTTGAACGATATGCAGCATTTATTCGATTCGGCTAATGAAGACGATCGCAAGGCGGCCGCACTCGCTTGCGCGGAATCCGGCTTTCCTTCGGCAAACTATTTGCTTGCAAAATATACCGATCTTGAAAAAACAGTAAAATCCGGCGCACTGACATGGGCCGATCTCGAACACTGATATTTACACCATGTGCCTAAATCATAACGATACCGCAAACCCTTCCCATTTTGAACAAAGTGAGGAAGCACTCAATGCCCCCGCGCACCGCGACATTGCCTGGAACGACTACAAAGACTTGATCAAGGGAATGCGATTTTTTGACCCGCATATCCACATGGTTTCTCGGACAACCGACGATTACCAGGCCATGAACCAGGCTGGCATCGTCGCGCTCATCGAACCCGCGTTTTGGGTAGGTCAGCCACGTACGGGGCTGTCGAGCTTTAAGGATTATTACAGCAGTCTGGTTGGCTGGGAGCGGTTCCGTTCCTCCCAGTTTGGCATTAAGCATTATTGCACGATGGGCCTCAACTCCCGGGAGGCCAACAACGAGCCTTTGGCCGAACAGGTCATGGAAATACTTCCTTTGTACATATATAAAGAAGGCGTGGTAGGCGTCGGCGAAATCGGATTCGATGACCAGACGCCCGCAGAAGAGAAATACTACCGATTGCAACTGGAACTGGCGAAAGACGCGAAGTTGCCCGTTCAAGTCCATACGCCACATCGCGACAAAAAGAAAGGTACGGAGCGCAGTATGGCGATTGCACTGGAACATGGCATCGACCCTTCATGGGTGATTGTGGACCATAATAATGAAGAAACGGTGAAAAGCGTGCTCGACCAGGGTTTCTGGGCGGCATTTACGATTTATCCTTTTACCAAAATGGGTAATGAGCGGATGGTTAAAGTGGTCGAACAATATGGCCCTGAACGCATTATGATTAATTCCGCTGCTGACTGGGGTATTTCTGATCCATTAGCGATCCCCAAAACAGCCGCATTGATGAAAATGCGCGGCATTTCGGATGAGGCTATCCGGCTGGTAACCTACCAGAATGCGATCGATGCATTCGGCAAGAGCGGACAGATCGATGTAACGGATTTCGAAGCGGCTTATGCTGTTGACCAAACCGAAAAGTTCCATGGTAACAGTATTTTGCGAGGCGGCCAGCAACCCGCTCCTGTGAAAGATTTTTTAGTGATCAAATAAAGTGAGCAGCCTCAAACCCTATCTGCAGTTAACCCGTCCTGCCAACCTCGTAACCGCCATTGCCGACATTCTGGCGGGGATGGCCATTGCCCAGTTTACGTTTTCTGACTTTTCGCCTGCATTGCTGGTGCTTTCCACACTGGGCCTGTATGGCGGCGGTGTAGTAATGAACGACGTTTTCGACGCTAAGCTCGACAGCTTTGAACGCCCCGAACGACCCATTCCAAGCGGAAAGGTTTCGCTGCAATCGGCTACCATGCTAGGCATTTCGCTGCTGTTCCTGGGAATATTGGCGGCTGCAACATTCAGCTTTCAGAGCGGGATGATTGCCATTATCATCGCCATGCTCACCGTATTGTATAACCGTTTCGCCAAATATCACGTATTTTTTGGCCCACTTACAATGGGCATGTGCCGCGGCGGCAACCTGATCCTCGGCATGAGCGTTTTGCCCGAATCATTCCAAAACTGGATCTTCATTGCAGTATTTCCGATCATGTACATCGGCGCCATTACGCTCATCAGTCAGGATGAGGTTCATGGCGGGAAAAAGCGGACCTTATATATTGCGGCCCTGCTTTACATTATCGTGTTAGCCGCGCAGCTGACGATCGCCGGACAGCAAGCCAACCTGCTTTTCACTATACCATTCGTGTTGCTGCATGCCTGGCTCATTTTCAGGCCACTTTGGAACGCGGTACAAAACCCGGTCGGCCCGCTGATCGGCAAAGCAGTGAAGGCCGGCGTGATTTCGTTGATCGTCATGAATGCCTCCTGGTGCGCGGCTTTCGGCTTGTTGCCAGTCGCCCTTGCTGTCCTCGCCTTGTTGCCTCTTTCCCTGTTTTTAGCCAAAGCGTTCGCGGTAACGTAAAAAAAGAAATGTGGAGGAAGGGGAAAAGGCTGTATTTTAGTCTTTTAAATGATGATTTTTGAGTGCGTTTGAACGGATCGTGCTTTCAAACGTTTTATAGTAAATACCCATTTTCGAGTGTTCAATGCCGATTTCGATGCAAACCATACAACAACGTTTCAAGGTGGAATACAACTACGCTGTGTATTTCACCCAGGATTTATTTAATACCAACAACCCTATACTGAAAGATTTTTTTCAAGAATATACCGAACAGGGCTTTCAACGTAAAGCCCTTGTGATCGTGGATGAGGGTTTTGAACAATTTCATACTGAACTTGGCGCCCGGATCAAAGCGTATTTCGAAACTTCGGTTTCGCATATTCAGCTTGCGCCGGAGATAATCACCGTTCCCGGCGGCGAAGCCTGTAAAAATAATCCCGCATTGTTCGAAAGACTTGTGGAAGCGGTGGACCATTTCGGTATCGACAGGCATTCTTTCGTTATCGGTATCGGTGGAGGCGCGGTGCTTGACCTCGTGGGTTATGCCGCCGCCGTATCGCACCGCGGCATCAAGCTAATCCGCATTCCTACGACCGTTCTGGCGCAAAACGACTCTGGCGTTGGTGTCAAGAACAGTATCAATTTCCGCGGAAAGAAGAACTTCCTCGGCACATTTGCACCACCCGTTGCCGTATTCAATGACCTTACTTACCTGCGCACACTCGACGATCGTGACTGGCGTGGCGGCATTGCGGAGGCCATTAAAGTAGCTTTGATTAAAGATGTTACCTTTTTTGAGTGGATTGAAGAACATGCGACCGCGCTGGCTAACCGCGACGAGGACGCAATGGCTTACCTCATTCACCGTTGCGCCGAAATGCATACCGACCATATCGCAGGCGGTGACCCATTCGAATTCGGATCGTCACGACCGCTCGATTTCGGGCACTGGGCGGCCCATAAGCTGGAATATCTGACCGGTTTTCAGGTGCGCCATGGAGAAGCGGTGGCAATCGGGATTGCATTGGATTGTGTATATGCAGCCAAGATCGGCAAACTGCCCGAAAACGACCTGCTCCGTATCATCGACGTCCTGAACAAGCTCGGATTTGAACTATATCATCCGAAATTATCCGAAAACGATAAAGTGAACCTGCGCAACGGCTTACAGGAATTTCGCGAGCATTTGGGCGGTCGGCTGACCATTATGCTGCTCGAAAAGATTGGCTTAGGCGTAGAAGTCCACGAACTGGATGCCGACGTTATCGCGCAATCCGTGGATTATCTTGAAAGTTCAAAAATACTCCACGCATGATCACGCCTTACGGACATTTAACCTATTGCAGCAATATTCATCCCGGCGAAAAATGGGCCGACCATTTTCAGGCATTGCGGGACAATCTGCCATTTATACGCCAGCAACTTGCACCAGGCCAACCTTTTGGATTAGGGCTCCGTGTCGCGAATGAGGCTTCGATTGAGCTGAGCAAACCGGAAGTGATCGGTGCGTTCAAGCAATGGCTGAGCGAAAACGATATTTATGTTTTTGTCATCAATGGCTTTCCCTACGGCGGATTTCATAACACAGTCGTGAAAGACAATGTTCACACGCCCGATTGGACGACCGGGGACAGATTGGCCTACACCAAACGACTTTTCAATATCCTTGCAGGACTTCTTCCGGCCGAAATGCACGGCGGGGTTTCAACTCCACCGCTTTCATACCGATTATGGTGGAAAACAGAATCCGAAAAACAGCAGGCCACCGAAAAGGCCACGGATCATGTGCTGGAATTACTGGATGAATTGATCCACATTGAAAAAACAACTGGAAAGCTGCTTCATCTGGACATCGAGCCTGAGCCGGACGGCCTGCTCGACAACACAGATGATTTTGTGACCTGGTATGCCAATATGCTGCTTCCAAAAGGCATTATTTATCTTGTCGAAAAATACAATATCGATGGTGCAGCGGCTCAGGAATTGATTTTAAGGCACATTCAGCTTTGCTATGACATTTGCCACGCCGCGGTGGGTTTTGAAAACCCGGAAGATATCCTCGATTCCCTGAACGAAGTGGGCATCAAAGTTGGACGCATTCAGGTGAGTTCGGCTTTGAAAGTCAATTTTACGAGTGAAAGAGAGATCAAAGTCAAAGCCATTGAAACCTTCGATGAGCCGGTTTACCTCCACCAGGTTGTAGCCAGGCATGCCGATGGCAACAAAACGCATTATCCCGATCTCAAAGAAGCACTTTTGGATTGGAATGAAAGCCATGAGGAATGGCGGGTACATTTCCACGTCCCCCTATTCGTCAATACTTATGGTGTGCTGGATTCTACACAGGGTGATATTGTCAAAACACTCGGTATTCACCGTGATGCCCCTTTTTCCTCATTTCTGGAAGTGGAGACCTACACCTGGGGCGTGCTGCCGGAAGATATGCAAAAACCCATCGGCGAATCTATCGTCCGCGAACTTGAATGGGTGAAGAAAGTCCTCAATTATGAATAAAACTGTTGTAATAGATATTGTCGGGCTCAGTGCGAACCTGATCGGTGAACACACGCCCTTTTTGGCAGAATACCTGAAAACCAGGCACCTCACGCCCATTAAGCCAGTGCTTCCTGCTGTTACCACTACGTCTCAAAGCACTTATGTAACGGGTAAATGGCCTTCCGAGAATGGCATTGTCGGTAATGGCTGGTACGACCGCGAAGATTCGGAAGTGAAGTTCTGGAAGCAATCCAACAAGCTCGTTAAAGGCGAAAAGATATGGGATGCAGCCAAAAAGCTCGATCCTTCTTTTACCTGCGCTAAAATGTTCTGGTGGTATAATATGTATTCATCAGCCGATTTTTCGGTTACGCCGCGTCCACAATACCACGCCGACGGTGTTAAAGCGCCGGATTGTTATTCCTATCCGCCCGAACTACGCGATGAACTGCAAGCGGATCTGGGCCAGTTCCCTCTTTTTAACTTTTGGGGGCCTAATGCAAATATCAAGTCAACCAAATGGATCGCGGACTCGTCGATGTGGGTGGAGAAAAAACACAACCCTACCCTCACGCTGATCTACCTGCCGCACCTCGACTATTGTCTGCAAAAGTTCGGGCCTGATTTTTCGAAGATCAGTCAGGAGCTGAATGAGATTGACACAGTTGTGGCAGAACTCGTTCGGTTTTACGAGGCCAGAAATGCGAAAGTTATCCTGCTATCTGAATATGGCATCAATCCAGTCAACAATCCGATCCATATCAATCGAATTTTAAGAAATGAAGGTCTGATCTCCGTCCGGACGGAGCGCTGGTATGAACTGCTGGATGCTGGTATTTCCAAAGCATTTGCCGTCGCCGACCACCAGATCGCCCATATTTACCTGAACGACATGTCGGTTAAAGAGCGGGTGATGCAGGTTTTGAAAAAAACACCTGGAATTGACCTTATTCTGGACAAAGAAGCACAAAAAGAATACCATATCGACCACGAGCGCTCCGGCGACATTGTTATTGTTGCCAAACCTGATAGCTGGTTTACTTACTACTACTGGCTGGATGACGCAAAAGCACCGGATTATGCACATTTGGTCGACATCCATCGCAAGCCTGGATATGATCCTGTGGAAATGTTTATGGATCCCAAAAACCCGCTCATTAAGCTCCGAGCAGGCTATAAACTGGCTCGAAAGCTATTAGGATTCCGGTATCTAATGGATGTGATTCCTCTCGACGCTACGCTGGTGAAAGGTTCTCACGGAGGAATCAATACCTCAAAAGAATATTATCCGATCTGCATTACCGAGCAGGCTTCCGAAAAAACGGAGCTTGAAGCAGTCGATGTGTACGATGTGATCTGGAACCATCTGATTTAAAAAGACTTTCGCGAAAACAAATAGGCCCTCATGACGTTGATTTAGAAAAACTTCAACGTCATGAGAGCTATATCACTGCACATACTCTTTCCTCTAACAATGGTCGTGATGGCCATTGCATGCTCCTCCTCCTCCGATCCGAAAAGCCCTGATGAGCCCGGAAAAGCTGAAAATACCATCGGTTCGAAAGATGTTTTTCCTTCACTAACATTCAGTTTGCCGGTGGATATGAAGCAGGCGCCTGGCGATAGCAGCCGCTTTTTTATCGTGGAGCAGGGTGGCGTGATCAAAGTATTTTCAAATACGGCAGATGTACAAACCAGCAATACTTTTCTTGACATTAAGAGTAAAGTCCGGTCGGGAGGTGAGCGTGGCTTGCTGGGACTTGCATTTCATCCCGATTTCAAGACCAACGGCTACTTTTTCATCAATTATACCTCAGGAAATCCCCTAAAAACCGTCATAGCCCGCTACAAGGCAGGCACATCCGATCGCGTTGATGCGGCTAGTGAGACTATCCTTTTTACATTTAACCAACCTTACGACAACCACAATGGCGGCTCCATACAGTTCGGTAAAGATGGCTTTCTTTATATAGCAACGGGCGACGGCGGCAGTGGCGGCGATCCGCAAAACAATGCGCAAAACCTGAAAAGCCATCTTGGCAAAATATTGCGGGTAGATGTGAACGGAACTGGTAAAGGCAACTACGGTATCCCAACCGACAATCCTTACGCCACCAGCACCGCCGGTTTTTTGCCTGAAATTTATGCATATGGCCTTCGTAACCCATGGCGCATCAGCTTCGATATGACTAGCGACAGATTATTTGCCGGGGATGTCGGCCAAAATGAAAGGGAAGAAATCGATATCATTACCAAAGGAGGAAACTATGGCTGGCGCATGAAGGAAGGCGTCGATTGTTATAACCCATCTTCCAATTGCAATGCGCAGGGCCTTATTGATCCTGTCCATGATTACAGCCAGAGCAACGGCGACAGGTCGATTACCGGCGGTTATATTTACCGCGGCCGCTCCATTCCAAGCCTTGCAGGTAAATACATTTACGGCGATTACGTAAGCGGGCGGATCTGGGCGCTGGAAACGGATGGCAATGCGAAAAAGAACAATACCCTTTTAATGGAAAACAAAGGCGCGATCTCTTCTTTTGGTCAGGATATCAGTGGTGAAGTATATTACCTCAATTATGGCGAGGGCAAGGTCATGAAGCTGGTTAACGGAAATTTAAATTGAAAAATTGAGCGGTCGTCCTATCTTTGCCGGAAATTTTCCAGACTTACCAATACGTTAAGACCGGTAAGTCTTTAACCGCTCAAACTAAATAAAATGTCCAAGGTTCTTATCATTGGTGCCGGAGGTGTCGGAAGTGTTGTGGCACACAAATGCGCATTGAACAGCCAAGTTTTCACCGAGATCCTGCTTGCAAGCCGCACTAAAGCGAAATGCGATAAAATTGCCGCAGAAATCAAGGAAATGCACGGTGTTACCATCCAAACCGCCCAAGTTGATGCGGATATCGTAGCAGAAACCGTCTTGCTCATCAAGCGTTTCCAGCCCAAAGTGCTGATCAACGTGGCGTTGCCTTACCAGGACCTTACCATTATGGACGCTTGCCTCGAAACGGGCGTACATTACCTTGATACCGCCAATTACGAACCGAAAGATGTTGCCAAATTTGAATACAGCTGGCAATGGGCTTATCAGGAACGGTTTAAAGAGGCCGGCCTGATGGCAGTGCTCGGTTGCGGGTTCGACCCGGGTGTGACCCAGGTTTTCACTGCATATGCAGCCAAGCATCATTTCGACGAGCTGCATTACCTCGATATCATCGACTGCAACGCCGGCGACCATGGCAAAGCATTTGCTACTAATTTCAATCCCGAGATCAATATTCGCGAGATCACTCAGCCAGGCCGCTATTGGGAAAATGGCGAATGGATAGAGATTCCCGCCATGTCAATTCATAAACCGATCGATTATCCCGGCATCGGACCAAAAGAAAGCTATGTCCTTTACCACGAAGAACTGGAATCATTGGTAAAAAACTTCCCTACCTTGAAACGCGCGCGTTTCTGGATGACTTTCGGACAGGCTTATATCACCCATTTGAATGTGCTTGAAAATGTGGGTATGACCAGCATTAAGCCGATCAAGTTCAATGGAATGGATATCGTTCCCCTCGAATTCCTGAAAGCGGTGCTTCCTGCGCCTGATTCATTGGGTGAAAACTATTCGGGACAGACGTCGATAGGCTGCCAGATCAAAGGCATTAAGGACGGTGAGGAAAAGACCTATTATGTGTGGAATAACTGCGACCATGCAGCTTGCTATCGTGAAGTACGCGCTCAGGCTGTGAGTTATACAACCGGTGTACCGGCCATGATCGGTGCCATGCTGATGCTGACTAATGCCGAATGGATGAAACCAGGCGTCTTTAATGTAGAAGAATTGAACCCCGATCCATTCATGGATCTGCTCAATCAGCACGGGTTACCATGGAATGAGTTAGTGAATGTCACTCTTCCTCACGAATATTAACAAAAAAGGGGCGGTTTAAAACCGCCCCTTTTTTGTTACCCTTCCATCGTAATCACTGCCCGGGTGCAGACCCCGCCTATCGGGGGGTTGAACTTGGAAACCTTTACGGTGACTTTCTCCACGGAAGGATAATGCTCTCTTATATTTTCTATGACGTTGAAGCCAATGTGTTCCAGCAGCTTGGCCGGTTCCTGCATGACTTTCGCTGTCAGCTTGTAAATCGTCTCGTAGTTCACCGTTTCACTCAGCTTATCGTGCTGTGCAGCCTTAAAAAAGTCGGTGGTAATAGTGATATCCAGGGCATATTTATTACCGATTCGCTGTTCTTCGGGGTAATATCCGTGGTAGGCAAAAAATTCGAGTCCTTCGAGGCTGATGGTTCCCAATAGTGATAATTAGATTTGATCGAAAAATGAACCGCCGCCCCCCGTTTTCTTGGGCTGGCTGTTTTCCTTCGGCCTGTTGATAGATGGAGAAGCGTCACGCGCCTTTTCTGCGGACTTATGCATTTCTGCCAATGCTTCACTCGCCTCGTCAGCAGCGCTTTTGGCCGTCTCACGCAGGCGGTTAAAACGAACGGGTTCTTCCTGCACTGGCTCGGGTTCAGGCTCGGAAATAACAACCGGCTCTTCTTCCGCGACCGGTTGCGCTTCCTCGACTTCAATTGCCGCCTCAGGCACAAATTGATCTTCTTCTTCAATTATTTCCTCAACCGCCTCTTCGTCCGTATCCACCACTTCAAATGCGACTTCCGGCTTATCATCGGCTAGCACCACACTCACTTCTGCTTCGGCTTCCGGCTCTTCTTCCTCTACTTTAGGTGGTGCCTGGAACACCAACTTTTTAGGGATTTCGATCTCAGCGACATGCTTTTTGATCTCCTCCATCTTATTCAGTACCGACTCCCTATCATATTTCTGCTCAAAACGCTCTACCGTTTCAATGGTGTTATTGGCTAACGAACTGAGCTGCACAATCAGGTTATCACGGAAGTTTTCGATCGCACGGAAGTCACGCTCCTGTATCTTCACTTCGGCTGCAAATTCCTCTTTAAACTTAGCCAGTCGCTCCTCCGTCTGGCGGATGATCTGGTTCGTCCTTGCTTCCGCTTCAGACACAAGATCATTGGCTGTCGACCTTGACTCTTCGATCCTTTTTTCCGCTTCTTCGTGTGCTTCTTTCTCTATTAACTTACTGGTATCTTCCGCTGCTTTTAAGGTCCTGAATAAAGTTGATTCGATATCTTTCAGCTTGCTCAGTTCCTTTTCCGCATATTCCAGCTGCATCTTCAGCAAGCTATTTTCGCTTGAAAACCGCTCCCATTCCTGAGACAAAGAATTCAGGAAAGCATCTACTTCGTCCGGATCGTAACCTCTGAAAATCTTCTCAAAAGTATGCTTGCGTATGTCTATAGCGGATATTTTCATGATGCATTAAATGCTTTGATGCCTAGTTAAAAACGGTCGTGTAAGTTAAAGATATATGATTCATTTTTCAAAGTATTTACCAATATTACCATATTATAAGTATTCGGTCACGCCACTTCCCAAACGGAGATCATGCGGTCGTCACTGCACGAAATGAGCTGATTTTCAAAGCCCGTCCAAAGCAGCTTATTGACCGACGTCCCATGCCCGGCATGACGTGCCCGATCGATTATTTTTTTCAGTTTAAAGGTCGCCGCATCCCAGACTTTTATCGATTTGTCCATGCTGCAGGTAGCGAAGAGGGAGCGGTCGGGACTGAATGCAATATCGTTGACCGCGTACATATGCGCAGGGATGTCTGTGACAATGCCATATGCATCATTTACATCCCAGACTTTCAGGTGTGCATCCCGCCCGGTAGTGAACAGGTATTTGCCGTCCGGTGAATACTTAACGGAAAAAACCGAGTTTGTATGCGCCTGGATTGTCTTTTTTAATTTGAAGCCGTCGAGATCGAAGATATGCACATTGCAATCGCTGTCGCCGGTTGCAAACTCGTTCGTGCCAATATTCACGGCAATGCTCCGGACGCTTTTTTCTGAAATCTTGATATGCTTCTGTACAGCGAACGTGGGCACATCCATCACTACCACCACGCCATCGCCCAGAGCGACGAGCGCCTTATCGTCAAAAAATTTAATATCAAAAATAGCCGCATTCGTTATTTTCGACGTTTTCGCGATCGTGTTGTTTCCGATATCAAGCAACTGAACGCCTTCGTAATTCTGTCCGATCCAGAGCGTTTGATCGTTGGTATTCAATGCCATGGCGTAAACCGAAGTCCCGGCACGCGCAACGAGTTTTCCCAGATCCGGCTTATTCAGGTCCCATTGAATTACAAAACCGTCCCCGCCCGCGGAATAAAAGCCGTGACCCGTATCGTCAGAAATAATTGTATAAACACTGTCTCTATGACCGGAAAAAGTATCTACTTTGCGAATATTCATCTGTTATTTTTGTATCGAAACATCATTCCCATGCCCCTCGTTCATTCCGAAAAGATTGAAGAAACCAGCACATTGCTGGTTTGGAAACTGACGGAAACCGAAGCCGAACTGCAGTATAACCTGGGAAACGGATTTAACCAGCAGGAGCTCGGCAAAATATCGCATCCCCAAAAAAAGCGCGAATGGCTTGCCAGCCGCATGCTTATCAAAACGCTGGCGGAGCAGTTCGGGATCAACTACGTAGGCATTCACAAAGACCAACATGGCAAGGCGTTCCTGATCGATAACGACTCCCACATTTCCATTACCCATACTTTCGACTTTGTAGCAGTAGCGATTAACCCGGCCGCGGCAGTCGGCATCGATATGGAGAAAGTAGATCCGAAATTGCAACGCACGTCCGGCAAATACCTTTCTCCGCCCGAGTTTATGCACGCAAATGACCAAATGTCACGCCTGTGCATGTACTGGTGTGCAAAGGAAGCTTTATATAAGTTGTACGGCAAGAAAAAAATCAGCTTCAAGGATTCTATTTTTATCGAGCCTTTCGAGGAAGCCGATATCATTCTTAAAGGAAAGCTGACAGACGAGGAGCTTGAAGTCCGCTCTAATATATATGTACGGTGGTTTGACAGTCATTGTCTTGCAATCTCACTTTGAGATCAGTTATCCACCATATCGTCGAGGGTCGATTTCAGTATCTTTTCAATCTCCTTAATCTTGTCCTGCTCGCTCGTTTTCTCGTAAGATAAGATCAGGTTTCGCAACACTCTCTGCACGATTTCAAGATTGGTACAAGGCTGATAAAAAATCTCCTTCGACTTAATGTTCAATTGGGCGATATAATGGTCGATATCTGTTTTGGAAAAGATAATCCCCCGGTTGAATACATTGATATAAAACTGGGTCTTATCGTTTTTATAGGTCAATACAAACAGGTTTGGCAGGTTGACGCCGTAGACGGGCAAGCCCAGCTTCCGGGCAATCAGCAGATAGATCACGCATAAAGTGATCGGGTTACCACGGCGGCTTTCCAATACGGCATTGATCATTGAGTTGGTTGGAGAATGGAAGTTCTTGGTATTAGCCGCAAAATTCATCACTCCAAAAAATATGCTGTTGATCCTTTTGACCTGGTCCACCGCATTCATTTCCTCCTGAAACTGGATCCAGATATCATAATAGAGCTGTTCAATGCTGGTTTTCAGCTTTTCCATCGATAGATCGGGATAATGGTAGGTTGCGATGATCCACATACCTTCCAGCAAGTCCAGGCCGCCTCCGTTTTTCCAGGCTTGCAACCGTTCGATCATTATACTTAGTTGCAGCTCATGGATCAGTTCCTCAATTTTACGCTGCACGATCGGGCTGAAACTTTCTTCCCATTCAGTCTCAAGAAAAGGTATCACAGTTCCTCCCAACGACAATATCTTCCCTTCAACATGCTGACTCACTTCATGATCTTCGTCATCAAGCAAGGATATCAGTGCCTTGATTTCTTTCTGGTTCATTTTCCTCAAATCTTCATTTAACAACCAACGGATAAATAAAAACATTTTTTTTTTATGGACGTCAAATTTTCTACTTTTGCCCGGAAAAAAATGCCGGTCGAAGGGATCAAATTCGCTGAAAAGTATTGCAAAATTGCACTTGAAAGCAGCATTTGGCCACATTTTCAACTACCATCTATACCACCATATTTTTAAAATTTTAAGCTCATAACGCATGAAAATTCTCGTTACCGGAGGGGCCGGATTTATCGGTTCCCATACCGTTGTTGAGTTGGACAAAGCAGGATTCCAGCCGGTCATCGTCGATAATCTCTACAATTCGAACCGCGGCGTCCTGGAACGCATCAAACAAATTACCGGCAAGGATTTTCCGTTTTACGAAATTGATTGCAACGACGCTGAGAAAGTAAGGGCGCTATTTGAAAAAGAGAAGTTTGACGGGGTTATTCACTTTGCTGCTTACAAAGCGGTAGGTGAATCGGTTGAAAAACCTTTAAACTATTACGAAAACAACCTTATTTCACTCCTTGTGCTGCTGAGGGCAATGGACGAGTTCAAAGTTGACAAATTCGTATTTTCATCATCCTGCACCGTTTACGGCCAGCCCGAAAAACTACCGGTAACAGAAAGCACTCCCCGCCTCCCGGCGAATTCGCCTTATGGCAACACCAAGGCCATTGCAGAAGACATTATCCGCGACCATGTCCATTCAAAACCAGGCATTAAAGCGATTTCACTGCGTTATTTCAATCCAATCGGCGCGCACGAAACCTCATTGATCGGAGAACTGCCTAATGGCGTTCCCAGTAATCTGGTGCCGTTTATTACGCAGACAGCCGCTGGCCTCCGTAAATCGCTTACTGTTTTCGGGAGTGACTACAATACCCCCGACGGCACCTGTATCCGCGACTTTATCCACGTGGTGGACCTCGCAAAAGCACACGTAAGAGCACTGGAACTACTTGATTCACAGACCGAATCAGATTATTACGATGTATTTAATGTCGGTACTGGCGAAGGATATACCGTATTGCAGCTGATCAAGACATTTGAAGAAGTAAATGGCGTAAAACTCAACTATACCATCGGGCCCCGCAGGGAAGGAGATGTGGAGCAAATCTATGCGCAGTCCGACAAGGTGAACAATATCATGAAATGGCGTGCCGAAAAATCCATGGCAGATGCACTTCGCGATGCGTGGAACTGGCAACTTAAATTAAAAGCTGAAAAATGAAAAAAATATTGATAACAGGAGGAGCAGGCTTTATCGGCTCCCATGTAGTACGCCGTTTTGTAAACTTTCATCCTGAATACCATATCTATAACCTGGATGCGCTTACGTATGCAGGTAACCTCGAAAATCTGCGTGACGTCGAAAATGCGCCCAATTACACTTTTGTAAAAGGCGATATCGTCGATGCCGAATTCATTGATAAACTCGTCGGTGAAAACGATTTTCACGGCATAGTCCATCTTGCGGCGGAAAGCCATGTCGACAGGTCGATCACCGACCCGATGTCGTTTGTGATGACCAATGTAGTAGGAACTGTTAATCTTCTTAATGCAGCGAAAAAAGCCTGGAAGGACGATTTCACCGACCGTCGCTTCTACCACGTTTCAACCGACGAGGTGTACGGCGAGCTCCACGACCCGGGTACTTTCTTTGTAGAAACAACAAGCTATGACCCGAGATCGCCCTATTCGGCCTCCAAAGCGTCTTCGGACCATTTTGTAAGGGCTTATCACAATACTTACAAGTTGCCGGTTGTGATCTCGAACTGCTCGAACAACTACGGCCCTAACCATTTCCCCGAAAAGCTGATCCCGCTGATGATCCACAATATCATTCAGAAAAAACCGCTGCCGGTGTACGGAAAAGGCGAAAATATTCGCGACTGGCTGTTCGTAGAAGACCACGCCATTGCGATCGACGTGATATTCCACCGCGGGGCCAACGGCGAAACGTACAATATCGGGGGTCACAACGAGTGGAAAAATATCGATCTCGTTTTGTTGCTTTGCAGCATTATGGACCGCAAATTGGGCCGTGAGCAGGGAGAAACGGAAAAACTGATTACTTATGTTACAGATCGCGCCGGGCATGACCTGCGTTATGCGATCGACGCTACCAAACTTTCGGAAGAACTGGGCTGGAAACCATCACTTCAGTTCGAGGAAGGTCTGGAAAGAACGGTTGACTGGTATCTGAACAACCAGGATTGGCTTGACAATGTCACATCCGGTAATTACCAGAAATATTACGCCGAAATGTATTCGGACAGGTAGTCCGGGACGCGTAGTCAGGGCATTCAGTCATACCGATTTACTCAATTGAAACTCTAATTATGAAAGGCATTATTTTGGCCGGTGGGTCCGGTACGAGGTTACACCCACTTACGTTGGCAGTGAGCAAGCAACTTATGCCTGTTTATGATAAGCCAATGATCTATTACCCGCTATCCATTCTCATGCTGGCGGGCATCCGTGAAATTCTCATTATCTCGACACCACACGATCTGCCGCATTTTGAAAAGCTACTGGGCGACGGAAGCCGTCTGGGTTGCGAATTCAGCTATGCGGTGCAGCCGAGTCCGGATGGACTGGCGCAGGCATTTATCATCGGCGAAGAATTTATCGGTGATGATAAAGTTGCCCTCATCCTCGGCGACAATATATTCTACGGATCCGGGCTCTCGCAATTGCTGCAATCCAACAACGATCCCGAGGGCGGCGTGATATTCGCCTACCAGGTACACGATCCCGAGCGATATGGGGTAGTAGAGTTTGATAAATCGAATAATGTACTTTCAATCGAAGAAAAGCCGGATAATCCGAAATCCAACTACGCGGTGCCAGGCTTGTATTTCTATGACAATGATGTGGTAGAAATAGCTAGAAATATCCCTCCTTCGCCCCGCGGCGAGCTCGAAATCACGGATGTGAACCGGGTATATCTCGAACGTGGTAAACTGAAAGTGGGCGTATTGAACCGCGGAACCGCCTGGCTCGACACCGGTACTTTCCAATCGCTCATGCAAGCCGGACAGTTTGTTCAGGTGATCGAAGAAAGGCAAGGATTGAAAGTGGGTTGCATTGAGGAGATCGCCTACCGAATGGGCTTTATTAATGCAGAACAATTACGTGAGATCGCCAGACCGTTGGTAAAAAGCGGCTACGGCACTTATCTCGAACGCATTATAGCCAACGCCTGACCGGCATTGATGTAGGATCAAGCACATATTATAGTCTGATGAAGTTTTTGGCAGAGGAAATTGAGGAGTATTCCGTTGCACATACGGAAAATGAGAGCGCGTTGCTGAAGTCTTTAAACCGGGAGACCCACGCCAACGTGCTTAGCCCGCGCATGCTGTCCGGACATTTGCAGGGCAGGTTTTTATCTATGATTTCGAGGATGATCCGGCCCGACCGGATCCTGGAAATCGGGACCTACACCGGCTACTCCGCATTATGCCTCTGCGAAGGGCTTAATCCGGGCGGTAAGCTGATCACCATCGATATTAACGAGGAACTGGAAGCATTTACGCGGAACTACTTCAACCAAACTCCGTACAAAGACCAGATCGATTACCGTATCGGTAATGCTGTTGACATTATCCCGTTGATCAGCGACACGTTCGATCTGGTGTTTATTGATGCTGATAAAATCAATTATTCTTCTTATTTTAACCTCTGCCTCGACAAAGTCCGGACCGGGGGTTTCATAATCGCCGATAATGTGCTTTGGAGCGGCAAGGTGGTTCAGCCACTTGCAAAAAATGACAAGGACACGCAGGCATTACTGGATTTCAACAGGATGGTCCATGAGGATAGCCGCGTTTCAAATATCCTTCTGCCGATCCGCGACGGATTGATGGTTCTTCAGAAATTATAGTACTCAAAAGTTAGCCGAGCATTTTACTACTTATGGCCAGAATTTGCATTCAAAACATCACCTCATTTGCTATCACCCTCTTCGTATTATTGACGAGCGGTTCACTTCGTGCCCAAGCATTGCCCGAGATCCCGGCGAGTGTATCGTTCGGAGGTATCACTGTCAAATTTGATCGGGGCGCCCAGAATATCATCGAGGAAGACGTAAAAAGCCTGATGTCCAACAGGAAATTCTGGGAAGAAAAAATGGATCGTGCGATCCTGCATTTCCCTATTGTGGAAGGTATTTTGATGGATGAAGAGGTTCCCATTGATTTCAAATACCTGGCTGTACAGGAAAGCTCCTTCCGGCCTGACGTCGTATCTAGCTCGAACGCCGTGGGTTATTGGCAGTTCAAACCGGAAACGGCCCGTGAGCTGAACCTGCGTGTGGATGGCGATGTGGATGAAAGAAAAAATATCAGCGCGTCCACCCATGCCGCTGCCTGGTATCTCAAAAAGAATAACCAGCAGTTCAACAACTGGGTAACTACGCTATACTCTTATTACCAGGGTGCAGGCGGCGTGAAAAAAGTAGTGCCTGCGAGTTGGGCGTATGCCAGGGAAGTTACGCTTACTGCAAAGACTGATCGCTATATGCTCCGCTTTTTTGCTCACAAAATCGCATTGGAATCGGGGATCGAGCGGTATAAGTCTCCTAATACATTTGTGCTGATGGAGTCGGATTATGGTAAAGGCCAGAGCTTCGATCAGATTGCCGGTTCATTGGGCATTGCTTCTGCGGATCTCAAAAGCTTCAACAAATGGCTGAACGACGACAAAATCCCGAACGACCGCGAGTACCTTGTCACATTACCGGTTCCGCTGAACCAGGTTGCTTCTGTACGTGAAAAATTGTCTTTGCCGCCTAAACAGTCCGCAGTAGCCTCTGTTTATGAAGACACCGGATTCCCGGTGCTTAAAAAGTCGGCAGTGCAGCTCAAAGAACCAAATGCCCCGACTTTATACGAGATCAATGGGCTGCCTGGTATTGAAGCCCGCGCAGGCGATAAACCGAGGACGCTGGCAAAAGCAGCTGGTATCCGCGCACCGAAGTTCATGCGCTACAACGATCTCCTGGCTGATATGCCATTGATCCCCGGCCAGGTTTATTATCTCGCACGCAAACATAAAAAAGCATCGACGCCATTCCACACCGCACGGCCGGGCGATACCTGGCTGAGCGTTTCACATCAATATGGTGTGAGATTGGTAAGCTTGCTGAAATTTAACCGGACAACCAGCCGCAATTATCCTATCCAGACTGGCCAGGTGTTGTTTTTGAACAAAAAGCGGCCTCGCAAGCAGCCTATTGAAATCATCGCACCGCCACAGCAAACAAGTCCGGTTATGAAGGATTCTGTGATTGCAGTTGTCCCTCAAAAAACACCTGCAGCCACGACAGCCAGCGCACCGACGAACACTATCCCGGAGAAACCATCAGGCCGTAAAAAATATACACCAGTACTTGTTGAGAAAAGTGACAGTAGTGCTCCAAAAGAGAATCAAAGCGTCGAAACAACCGCTCCTGTGGCAGCTTCTGCACCAGCAACAACAACTACCACACCGAAAACAACAAATCAGGCCGGCCTTTACAAGCCTTCCGCCCCGGCAGCTAATGCCAACGACCGCGTGGTGATCATCACGCAGGACGATACCAGTTCTTCATTTAAAACCGCAGAGGAAGAAAAGGCAGCCAAATCCGAAACGCCTTCCAAAGTTGTAACACCAAATGATACGCGGAGCACCACCGCAATAGCAGGTTCGGTATACGCCCGCCAACAACGTGCTGCCGCTGCCGAAAAAGCAGCGCGCGAAGCAGAAGCTAAAAGACAAGGTAAATCACCCAACCGGGAAACTGAGGTTTCGGCATCGGCATCGACTGGTTACCATATTGTTGAACCGGGGGACACCTATTTTGGCATTGCAGGCAAATACAATTTGTCACTGCGTGAGCTGCTGACAATTAACAACCGTTCCGCTCAGAGCAGGCTCGTAACCGGCCAGAAACTGCTGGTTTCCAAAGCGGGCGAAGGCGCTACTCATCCAGAAGAAGTTGCCGAGAAAGCAGAACCTGCGAAAGTAGCTGTGAGCCGTCCCGCCCCTGCTGAAACTTTCAAAACTCCGGAAGAAATCAAAGAGGAAACAAGGCTCACCGCCAATCCAGGCAACGAATTCCATGTTGTTCAGGGCGGACAGACCTATTATAGTGTTTCAAAAGCATACGGCATCAGCATTAAAGAATTACTGACTCTTAATAACCTGACTGAATCTGATCGTCTGAAATCGGGCCAAAAATTGCGCGTCAGGAAGGCCGATGGCGAGTCTGAACCAGAAAGCCAGCCTTCGGGTAGCCAGACCCATACAGTTGCGCCTGGCGAAACACTGTTCAGGATTGCGCAGAATTACCATATCAGTATCGACGACATCAAGAAATTAAACAATATGTCGGGAAATAGTGTTATGGTTGGACAAAAACTAAAAATACCTCAGCAGTAGGTTGTTAACATTATGATCCTCATTGAAAATACCTGTATCAGCGACGATATCGAAGACCAGCAATTTGTCTGTAACCTCGATAAATGCAAAGGCGCGTGTTGTGTGGAAGGAGATTCGGGAGCGCCGTTGGACGAAGGTGAACTGGCTATTCTCGATGAAATTTACCCACAAGTAGCGCCTTATCTGACAGAAGCCGGCAAGGCTGTCATCGCAAAGGAAGGAACTTACACCAAAGATTGGGACGGCGACTACGTGACGCCTATTATCAATGGCAAAGAGTGCGCTTATGCCATTTACGATAAGAGAGGCATCTTGAAATGTGGCATCGAAGAAGCTTATAACGACGGTAAGATCACCTATAAAAAACCGATCTCCTGCCATCTCTACCCGATCAGGGTCACCAAATATGAACAATATCACGCCCTCAATTATGACCGTTGGGAAATATGCAGCCCCGCATGTAGCCTCGGTCAGGAACTGAAAGTACCCGTATATAAATTCCTGAAAGAACCGTTGATCCGCGCTTACGGAGAAGATTGGTACCGCCAGCTCTCCGCAGAGATCGACGAGCGCCAGGAAACACGTGCAAACGAAAAATGAAGCAGGGAAACGACTTTTTCAATGATGTATACGATGTGGTAAGGCAGATTCCGAAAGGGCGGGCTACTTCTTACGGCGCCATTGCCGCTTACCTGGGCGAGAAAAGAGGCGCCAGGGTCGTAGGATGGGCAATGGGTAGCAGCTATAATCAAAAGGACCTCCCTGCTCACCGGGTTGTCAACAAGCAGGGCGAGCTCACCGCCGCACGCTTGTTCGAAACTCCCACCACTATGCAGGAACGGCTCGAAAGTGAAGGTGTAAAAGTCAGGAACGGAAAGATCCAGAACTGGGAGCAATGCTTCTGGGACCCCGAAAAAGAATTGCATTAAACGAAAAAATCCCGGCCATAGTGACCGGGATTTTTCGTTTAATAAGCTTATTGCAGGGAGATCAATTTGGAATTGGTGCTCTCAATATTCACTTCCTTCACCAGTTTTTCTTTTTTATGAAATAGTTCGAAATAATAAGTACCATCG
Source organism: Dyadobacter sp. MSC1_007 (assembly GCF_023667495.1). Lineage (GTDB taxonomy): Bacteria > Bacteroidota > Bacteroidia > Cytophagales > Spirosomataceae > Dyadobacter. The sequence goes on along the minus strand of NZ_JAMOZL010000001.1, from coordinate 5,005 downwards.
CCCATTTCAGCCAGGTCGAATATCCGACGGTATTTCGAATCTCTCTGATTGAACACTTCGGAATAGTATAGTTTTCCGGCCTTGTCTTTCACAACCACCCGCAGCCTTTCATTGGCATTCTTATTGACCGACAATTTCACTTTGTTACTGTCGCCGACCTTGTAAATGGCCGCATCGAACGTCACGCTGGCAGTTTCTTCTTTTTTGTCTTTCTTTTTGTCTGTTGTAAATGAGGCAAGAGACAAAGTGAGCGCTAAGGCGCAGATCATGTTTGAAACAATTGAGATTTTCATGGCTAATGTTATTAAAAGTTGGTTCTGTACAAATGCACAGTTGACTCTAAATAAAAAAAGGATGTGCCAGGTTCGAATCCATAGGATACAAACCCGGCACATCACTATCACAACCAACTATCTATCAACTACTTAAAAACAATTTCTCAAATTTCAAATCTTTCCGTGCCTCGAATAAGTGATGTTCGGAACCGAACATTACCATTTGAAAGCGAACGCATTAAAGGTTGCACGGGTTCAAATTTTCCCTCTGCTTTCATTGGCAATTTTCTGAATCATCGGTAACCTGCTCGCGGGGATTGGGTGCCGGTAATCCCAGAATGCCGACACACAAACGATCTTCCATTCGCCATTGATTTTTTCCAGTAGCCTCACTTCTTTGCTGTGATGGAAATTCTTCTTGGTCTTATCACTATTGAACTGATCCCAGGTAAGGTAAGCCACATTATCATCATAAAACTTAAAGATCATATTCTTTCGTTCGACGATCGGGTGGCTGGAAACAGGTTCGGGGTTATCGGTGATATACTTGCCGACCTGCTTGTTAATATCCGTCCAACCTACGTTGGAATCAAAGGTACCGTCGTCGTTGCTCCATGCTTGAAAAGCGTAGTCAGTCTGCGCGTAATTCGCCTTCCAGGCATTGTAATCCCTGGCGAAAAATGACCTGGTTTCATTTTCTATAACTGCTATGATGGCTTGCTTTTCTTTTGCAAGATTGGCTTGACGGGAAGCTTCCTCTTCGCCGGATTTGTCTTTGCACGAAAGGCAGAGTACAACTCCTAATAAAATGACTGACAGTGTTTTCATATTGCAAAAGTTTAGTTTGTTACATAAAATAACTCAACTCAATCTTTCAATTTCAACATCCATCAGGTGGCATCTTTACGATGGCTGATTTATCAGAAAGTTAACATTTTTTTGGATAAATGCAAGAATAATATACAGAAATAAGTAACCGTATCGCTGCAAAACGATAATTTAGAAATATGCTGAATAGTGGCCTACGACGAGTACGGAACGTATCTTTTGGCTTTTCGGTCGTGGAGTAACCAAAGGCCCGCGAATGTGATTAAACCATTGATGATCAGCCTCTCAAACCCGAATTTGTAACCACCGAACCACTCTGCCGAATGGTCGTTGATAATGTAGGTCAACACCGGGGCCAGAAGGCAGACGAATGGCACCCATTTGTCGATTACCGGCCGTTTAAGAAAAGCCCCGAAGGAGAACAACCCCAGAAGCGGACCATAAGTGTAGCCCGCCAGATCGAACACAGCGGTAATTACTTCTTTACTATTTAAACGATTGAAAATCAGTATTACTATATAAAATACTACCGAAAATCCAACGTGGACCCAGAACTTGATCGTAGAGCGTTTTGCTTCCGGCCTTTTCTCGATATTCATGAAGTCGATGCAAAATGCTGTGGTGAGCGCCGTAAGCGCTGAATCGGAACTTGCATAGGTGGCAGCGGTGATTCCAAGCAGAAAGGTTATCCCCACTACGATTCCCAGATGGTTCAAGGCGAGCATCGGATAGAACTCGTCCGTTTTGGCTGGTGCTGGTATTCCCTGCGCTTCCGCATATACGTATAGCAATGCCCCCAATGACAAAAACAGGAAATTCACGATCACTAGCACCACTACAAACCAGAACATGTTCTTCTGTGCCTCGCCTATATTCTTGCAGGTAAGGTTCTTCTGCATCAAGTCCTGATCGAGGCCTGTCATGACAATCGCAATAAAAACGCCAGCAAAAAACTGCTTGAAGAAGTTCTTGGGATCATTAATTTCCCAGTAAAATATTTTTGAATAGCCACTCTTCTGCACTGCATTCCAAATGCCTCCGAATCCGTCAAGATTCAGCTCATTAGAAACCAGGAAAATCGTCAGTACCACTGCCGTGATCAGAAAGAATGTCTGCAAAGTGTCCGTAACGATAATCGTTTTGACGCCGCCCTTGAAAGTATAGATCCAGATCAGGAAGATAGTAATGGCTACTGCCACTTCAAACGGCACGCCCAATGGCTTAAACAATGCAAGTTGCAGCACCTGTGCAGCCACGTAAAGCCGCACGGCAGAACCTATTGTCCGGGAAAGCAGGAAAAATCCGGAACCGGTTTTGTAGGACCAGAAGCCGAAGCGTTGTTCAAGATAGGAATAGATTGAAATCAGGTTCAGCCTGTAATATAACGGCATCAGCACTGTACCAATCACAAAATAGCCCAGGATATAACCGATGACCACCTGAAAATACGAAAACTGGATGTTCGCCACCGCGCCCGGCACCGATACGAAGGTTACTCCGGACAGCGACGTCCCGATCATCCCGAAAGCCACCAGATACCACGGCGATTGCCGGTTTGCGGTAAAAAAAGTATTGGTATCCGCACCTTTGGAAGTGTATATCGAAACCGTAATAAGCATTCCGAAATAGACGACCAGGATGATCAGCGAGATGTAAGGGTTCATTCAAGTGGGGTTATATGAATAGCGGAAGCGCATTAAAAGGGGCTTAAAACTTCCGATAATCTGCGTTTTTAATTAGATTTGCTAATCAAACAGAAATTTGGTTGTTATGCAAGCGCTCACAGATACAGAGCTGGAAATTCTGGATAAAACCGTAGAGACCGACATCAAGAAGCTCGTAATCTACAATGATGACGTGAATACTTTCGACTGGGTTATCGACACTTTGATCCAGGTTTGCGGCCATTCCAATGAACAGGCGGAACAGTGCACGATTATTATCCATTACAAAGGAAAATGCGCTGTGAAAGAAGGTGCATTCGAAGAGCTGACAGGCATGCGAAACGAGATCTGCCGGAGAGGTATTTCCGCCGAAATCCATTAAGTTGCATTTGCCCGGGCAACATTCGTTTCCAGCATCAACAAATCAGGTTTTGATAAATCCATCAAAACCAACACCTAATCTTTCACATGAATTATCCCTCGCGCCTTATTGAGGATGCCGTAAGCGAAATTTCCCGGCTTCCGGGAATCGGGAAGAAAACAGCATTGCGCCTGGCACTCCATTTGCTGAAAAGGGAGGAGGAACAAACCCGTTCGCTCTCCGAAGCGTTGGTGAATATGCGTACCAAAACCACCTATTGCACCCAATGCCATAATATTGCGGACGAAGCACTTTGCAATATTTGCAGCAATCCTAAACGCGACAAGACGATAATTTGTGTCGTAGTGGACACGCGCGACGTGCTCGCCATTGAATCCACGAACCAATACCGCGGGCTTTACCATGTGCTGGGAGGGATTATCTCGCCACTGGAAGGGATCGGGCCGTCGGATCTTGAAATCGATTCATTGCTGTCCAGGGTCGAGCAAACCGGAGAAGCGGAGCCCGTTCAGGAAATAATCCTGGCGCTCAGCCCCACCATGGAGGGCGACACGACTGCCTTTTACCTGCAAAAGAAATTAAAAACTACCGGAGTCAAAATGAGCACCATCGCCCGTGGCATCCCCATAGGCGGTGATCTCGAATATGCGGACGAAATCACCCTCGGAAGAAGTATCGTAAGCCGGGTGGCCTACGATTGAAACTAAACACTTAATAGGAAATTATGAATAGAACAGAATTTTTGCGGACACTGGCCGGCGGCGCAATCACCGCAGGAGCATTGACTGAGCAGACTTTTGCCGGTGCGCCGGGTGCAGGTTCATCAACCACGATACTTGCAGAAACTGCGCCATTCAAGCAGGCACCGCTACCTTATGACTTCGGTGCATTGGAGCCGAGTATTGACAAAATGACAATGGAGATCCATTACGGAAAACACCATGCAGCTTATGTTAAAAATCTCAACGACGCTGTAAAAGGCACTGAATTCGAGAAAAAATCGCTGGATGAAATCATTAAATCAATCAGCAAGGCACCAATGGCGATCCGTAACAACGGAGGCGGGCATTGGAACCATACATTCTTTTGGGAAGTAATGGGCCCGAAAAAGAGCGCAGCCCCTACCGGCGCTGTCGCAGATGCTATTAATGGTCAGTTTGGTTCTTTCGATAAGTTCAAGGAAGAGTTTACCAAAGCTGCTACCACACGTTTCGGCTCCGGCTGGGCATGGCTTGTAGCCAAAGGCGGCAAGCTTGCAGTAGGTTCAACACCCAACCAGGATAACCCGCTGATGGACGTGTCCGATATCAAAGGAACACCTGTTCTTGCCTTGGACGTGTGGGAACACGCTTATTACCTACATTACCAAAACAAACGCCCGGACTACATCAAGGCATTCTGGGATGTGGTGAACTGGGATAAGGTAGCGGAGAATTTGAAAAAGGCCTAGTTAGGGAGGAAGGACGAAGGGAGGATGGAGAAGGCAGGAAGGGAGCATGGACGGAGGGATGAGGGAAGAAAATAATGAAAAAGGGGACGAATGGGGATTTTTCACAATACCCTTTCGTCCCCTTTTTACTTTCTATCCTTCGTCCCTTCCTCCTTCTTCCCTTTCCTCCTCTTTTCGTCCTGTCTTGTCCTGAAAAAAGTGGACTGATTGTGAATGTTTATTTAAGCTACTTTCATGGTGTGTATTTGGGCTGGTGTTTTAAGGTTTAGTGACCAATGCGGCCGTTTCTCATTGTAAAGTTTAATTGCTTCTTTCACTGATTGCAGGCAGCTACTTTTGCTTTTAAAGGTGGCGTCCAGCAGGAATTCCTGCTTTAAGATGCCATTTACCCGTTCCGCTAATGCAT